>CAWGWN010000001.1:0-377150 GCA_963826375.1 uncultured Actinomycetota bacterium
GGATCTCGTTGGCGACCTCGGACGGGAAGAGCGTCGACCAGATGATCTCGCCCGAGCCTGGGTTCATCTGCGCCAGGGGCGACGGTTCGGGCTGCCAGTCTTCGGGCGCAACTCCGGGGACGCAGTCAAGAAGCAATGCGAACATCTGCGGGTCCGGCACTCCTTCGGCAATGATCGCGAGGTAGGCCTCGTGGTCGTTCTCTGCCCGGACGAGCGCCTTGATCCGATGGTTCCGGAACTCGGCTACGGCGAGATGGCCGCTCTTCAGTGACATCGCGACGAGCCGGATGACCATGCTCTTCATCTCGCGCCGCCACGCGACGGCCTGTTCTGCAGCGAGGCGCTTCCAGTCCCACTCGGCCGGGAGCAGGTGATCCGAGGAGACGGTCTTCCCCGTCGTGCACTCTCGTTGCAGCGCGGCGTAGAAGTCGCGCTGGGGGCTGTCCGCTTGGCGCCGGCCAGCGGCGCCGATCCACCAGGCCCCTCTGCTCGTGCGCACCCATTCCGGGAGACCAGTGCCGCGGAGCTCGGTCACGGCGGCGCGATAGTCGCTGGTCTTGACCTTGAACCAGACGCGGTCGGTGAGCGCGACGACGCGCTCCGCGCCGCCTGCGTCCCGCTGCTCCGGGACCGCCTGGGCGTTCACAATGACCGGCTGATCGATCTCTTCCAGGCGGACCCCGAGGTCTGGCAGTTCAACCACAAGATCACCGAGGCAGCGCTTCGTTGGGCGCACGCCGACCGGTTCCGAGACCATGTGGCGAATCTAGCGGCCAGGTCCGACCCGTCCAGCGGAAGGGCGATGAGTCGGTTACTTTGGCAGGCCGCCGAGGTCGTCGAGTTCTTCGCCGCTGAGGCCGGTCATGAGCGACACAGCAGCGGCATCGGTGCCATTGAGCTGGCCGAGCGCAGCCTTGATCCCGGCGTTGATCTCACCGCGGTGGGCGTCGATGTACTCGCGCACGGCAGCGTCAACGATGTCCTTCTTCGAACGGGACATGAAGTGAGCTGCGTGCGACACGAGCTCGTCAGTGGCGGCGTCGACCTTGATTGGTGCAGTAGCGGTAGCCATAGCGCTGCCCTCCTTCTCGGGTACCAAAGTACCAGCGCCTACCTTACTGGGCAATACTGAGCCTTCCTGCAGAGGCTGGCGGATAGCTGGCCTCCCCCGGCACCACTGGCTACCCCCAGAAGACCGGGTCGCCGCTGGTCTCAATGTGGTCGAGGAGGGCTTGGACGTTCTTGGTCGGGCGCTTGCGCTTGTACTCGTGGAACTTGAGGTTGCGATCGCGCCAGTAGATCGCCCACAGGCCCGTCGCCTTGGTGTAGCGCAGCCGCGCGATCGGGAACCGCGTGTGCTCACCCACACCGTCCCACGGTGGCCGGACCTCGACGATGTCGACGTGGCGGTCGGAGACGTCGGCCTCCACCTTGACCTGGTCCCACAGGTGTTCGGGCACGCGCTCACGTGCCCAGAGGCGGATGCGGTGCAGATCGGTCTCGGGAAGTGCCACAACACCAGCGTGCCACTGGGTGAACGGAGCAGCGCCTGACCGATGTGCCGGAGCGTCGACGGGCGTGCGGACTGTCGCGGAACAGCTCGACCGCGAGAACCAACAATCCTCGATGCCTACCAGCGAATCCCGACGACGCTAGACATTGAAGCGGAACGAAAACCGGTGTTCTCGACCGGCGTCGGTCGTCGTCGGTGACAGCCGGAAAATGCCGCCTGACCTGGGGATATGCGCTGCTCCAGCCGTCGGGCGTCGTTGGCGGCGGACGGTCTCCGCGGGACTTCTTGCGGACTGTTTGCGGACCGCCGGTCAGGTCGAGAGGCCTCTGGTGAGGGCGGCGTCGAACAGCATCCGCGCGACCTGTTCGGCCTTCTCGGTCGCCGCTGCCCCGACCGGCTTCGCCTCGTAGCGGTCCTGGTTGCGGGCGCGTCGCAGGCGGTCGAACTCTCGCGCTGCCTTCTCTGCCGGAGGCTTGTCGAACACAGCGCGCAGGTAGCGGCCGAGAGCCTCGTGCTGGCCGGGCCCGTTGGTCGTCCGGAAGCCGTACGCCGCCAGCAGCGCCTCGCCCGTGTCGTGGCAGGCGTCGTAGGCGATGCCGTACCTGACGACGACACTGGTGAGGAGCGGCAGCTGGTTCAGGCGCTCCTCGGCCTGACGCAGGAACGAGGTCGCACGCGCGAGGTCTGCGGGCACGACATCGAGACGGCGCGCCTCGACCAACTCAACGACGGTCGCCGTCTGGACGCGGGTGAGCGGGGTCAGCGCCACGGCAGCTCCCCGACCACGGCGACCACCGGACCGCTGCGGACGTTGTCCAAGAAGGCGGAAGACACCGCAAACTCCGCAGGGGTGAGAATCGTCGGGTTCACCGGACGGTGCACCGCAGCCTCGACTCGGGTACACGCCTCGTAGACCGCGTCCACGTCGGGCTCACCGAGCACCATGACGTCGATGTCGTGCGGCGCCGGACCGGCGTCCCCGAGCATCCGCGCGGCGAAGGAGCCGTAGAGGAACACCGAGTCGATCCTGTCGATATGACCAAGCTCCTCGGCCAGGATCACCAGCGGCCCGGTCGCGACCGTGAGGATCTGGCGCAACGGGCCAACCAGCGGACTCTCGTCGTTGGCGCGGACCAGCCGCGTGCGGCCCACCTGCCTCTCACTCAGGATGCCGGCGTCCACCAGACGCGCGACCTCGCGGTGCGCGGTCGGATACGCCAGGCCGGCCCGCTTGGCCAGGTCGGTGACGCTCAGCTCGTCGCCGGTGAGCAACAAGGTGGAGAGCAGGCGCGCCTGACCGTCCGACCGGAAGATCGGAGCGAGGAGGGGCGCCTCAGTTCTCATATAACTGAGATTATCCTCCATTATATCGACAGTCAACGAGCGATCGCTAGCCCCAGAAGATCGGGTCTCCGCTGGTCTCAATGTGGTCGAGGAGCTCCTGGACGTTCTTGGTCGGGCGCTTGCGCTTGTACTCGTGGAACTTGAGGTTGCGGTCGCGCCAGTAGATCGCCCACAGGCCCGTCGCCTTGGTGTAGCGCAGCCGCGCGATCGGGAACCGCGTGTGCTCACCCACACCGTCCCACGGTGGCCGGACCTCGACGATGTCGACGTGGCGGTCGGAGACGTCGGCCTCCACCTTGACCTGGTCCCACAGGTGTTCGGGCACGCGCTCACGTGCCCAGAGGCGGATGCGGTGCAGATCGGTCTCGGGAAGTGCCACAACACCAGCGTGCCACTGGGTGAACGGAGCAGCGCCTGACCGATGTGCCGGAGCGTCGACGGGCGTGCGGACTGTCGCGGAACAGCTCGACCGCGAGAACCAACAATCCTCGATGCCTACCAGCGAATCCCGACGACGCTAGACATTGAAGCGGAACTCCACGACGTCGCCGTCGGCCATCACGTAGTCCTTGCCCTCGATGCGGACCCGACCGGCTGCCTTGGCCGCGTTCATCGACCCGGCCGCCACGAGGTCGTCGAACGAGACCACCTCGGCCTTGATGAAGCCCCGCTGGAAGTCGGTGTGGATGACGCCCGCGGCCATCGGCGCGGTCCAGCCCTTGCCGATCGTCCAGGCCCGCGACTCCTTGGGGCCGGCGGTGAGGTAGGTCTGGAGCCCGAGCGTGTGGAACCCGACCCGTGCCAGCTGGTCCATCCCGGACTCGGTGGAGCCGACCGACTCGAGCAGCTCGAGCGCCTCGGCGGCGTCCAGCTCGGCGAGGTCCATCTCCAGCTTCGCGTCGAGGAAGACGCAGTCGGCCGGCGCGACCATCTCGGTCAGCTCGGCCTTGAGCGCCTCGTCGGTCAGCTGGCCCTCGTCGAGGTTGAAGACGTAGATGAACGGCTTGGTGGTCAGCAGGCCCAGCGAGCGCACGAGGTCCATGTCGACCCCAGCGGCCGGCCCGGCGGCATACAGGGTGTCCCCGGCCTCGAGCACCTGCTGGGCGAGGCGGGCGTTGTCGAGGGCGCCCTGGTTCGACTTCTGCACCCGGGCCTCCTTCTCCAGCCGCGGGACCGCCTTCTCCAGCGTCTGGAGGTCGGCCAGGACGAGCTCGGTGTTGATCGTCTCGACGTCGGAGCGGGGCGACACCTTCCCGTCGACGTGCACGACGTCGTCGTCCTCGAACGCGCGGATCACCTGGCAGATCGCGTCGGCCTCGCGGATGTTGGCGAGGAACTTGTTGCCGAGCCCCTCCCCCTCCGAGGCGCCCCGGACGATGCCGGCGATGTCGACGAACGACACCGTGGCGGGCAGGATCTTCTCGCTGCCGAAGATCTCGGCGAGGGTCGCGAGCCGGCTGTCCGGCAGGGCGACCACCCCGACATTGGGCTCGATCGTCGCGAAAGGGTAGTTCGCCGCGAGCACGTCGTTCTTGGTCAGGGCGTTGAAGAGGGTGGACTTGCCGACGTTGGGCAGTCCGACGATTCCGATGCTGAGGGCCACGGGGACAAGAGTTTAGTTCGAATTGCCGGGGACCAGGACCACGGCGCCGCATGCCGTGCGGTCGGCTGGGTGAGCGGGCTCGGTCAGCGGCCTCGGTCAGCCGGCGCTCGCGGCGTCGGGCACCCGCACCCCGCAGAGCTGGCGTGACTGGGCGACCAGGCGGCCGGTGCTGTCCCAGATCCGGGCGTCCTCCTCCATCAGCCCGCGCGAGACGTTCTCGCAGGACAGCGCCACCTGGAGCCAGCCGGGGGCCGGACGCCCCCGGACGTGGCCGGTGAACTCCAGGGTCGGCGTCCACCCGTAGTAGCCGAGGTCGAACGCCACCGGTGGCAGGGCGTCGAGGGCGAAGAGCAGCATCGTCGGGTCGGGCTCGCGTGCATCCCGCAGACGCAGCCAGCCACGCATCTCGCCGCGGCCGGACGGCATACCCGCGGCCCAGCCGGCGGTCAACGGGTCGAGGCGCAGGTCCATCCGGTCCAGGAGCGTCGAGGCGCGCAGGAAGTCAGGAGCCGGACCCGTGGGGCACTCCTCGACCGGGGTCATCTCCGGCGCGGTCGCGGAGCGGATCACCTCGGCCGACGCGTCGAGGTCGCCGAAGCTGGCCAGGGCCCGCATCCGCTCGACCAGGCGGCCCTCGGCGTCGGGCTGGCTGACCGACATCTGACCGGTGCTGAGAGTGCGTCCTCGGCGGGCCACCGACGCCTCGACGACGACGTCCCCGGGAGCGGACGGCGTGAGGAAGTAGCCGCTGAACGCCAGCAGGTCCCGGTGGTCGGTGGGCTCGGCCAGCACCCGGGCGAGCGCGCGCTCGGCCAGAGCCATGACGATCCCGCCGTGCACGGCGTTGCCGATCAGCCACGCGTCGGTGAACCGTCCGGCATACCGGCCTGGTTCGTCGTCGCCGCCCTCCACCGGAGCCAGCGCGAGGGCGGTGTCGAACTCGTTAGGCATGGGTGTGGTCTACCAGACGAGGCCGGGCAGCCTCGGCGCCGGTGCGGTGGGGTGTCGGTGGCGGCTGTCACGGTGGTCCCATGGACCTCATCCGTGACACCCTCATCGGCCTCGCCTGCCTCGGTCTCGGCGCCGGGCTGGCCTGGCTGCTCCTGCGGGCCCGGTATGCCGTGCCCCTCGCCACGGCGAGCGCAGAGCGCGACCTGCTGCGCGAGCGCGTCATCGACCTCGAGGCGACCGTGAGCGCCGACTCCGAGACGGCGCAGATGATCGCCCCGCTGCACGCCAGCTTGGAACGGGTCGCCCACCAGGTCCACGATCTCGAGCGCGATCGTCTTGCCCAGTTCTCCGTGGTGAGCTCCGAGCTGACGCAGGTCCAGGCGTCGACGCACGAGCTGCGCAACCAGACTGCGTCGCTCGTGGGGTCACTGAACGCGTCGAGCGTGCGCGGGTCGTGGGGTGAGGTGCAGCTGCGCCGGGTCCTCGAGCACGCCGGGATGCTGGCCAAGTGCGACTTCGACGAGCAGGTCAGCGGGACGAACGCGCAGGGCCAGGTGGTCCGTCCCGATGTCGTCGTGCACCTGCCGGGAGGCAAGGACCTCGTGGTCGACGCCAAGGCACCGATGACCGCCTTTCTCGCGGCCCAGGTGGAGGGGCTCACCGCCGCCGAGCGCAGCAACCACCTGCGGGCGCACGCCACGGCGCTGCGCTCGCACGTCGACGCGCTCGCAGCGAAGTCGTACTGGACCGCACTGGATGTCAGCCCCGAGATGGTCGTCTGCTTCGTCCCGGGTGACGCCTTCCTCACCTCGGCCCTCGCCCTGGACCCGGACCTGCACGAGCATGCGATGCGCCGCCGCGTCATCCTCACCTCGCCCGGCACCCTGCTCGCCCTGCTGCGGACGGTCGCCTACACCTGGCAGCAGGACGCGCTGACCGAGAACGCGCGGGAGCTGCTCGACCTCGGCCGGGAGCTCTATGAGCGGCTGAGCGGGCTCGGCCAGCACGCCGCCCGGATGGGCACCGCGCTGCATCGGTCGGTGGAGGCATACAACGCCTTCGTCGGCTCCCTCGAGAGCCGGGTGCTCGTCACGGCCCGGCGGATGCACGACCTCGGCCTCGTCGAGCGGGCCCTCGCCCAGGCGGAGCCGCTGACCAGCGCCCAGCGGCCGTTGACCGCCGTCGAGCTGCTCGACTCGCTCGAGCCCGACGTGGCTCGCCCTCAGCTGGTGGTCGACGCTCCGGTCGCTCCCCGTCCCGACGCCCAGCGCCGCGCCTGACCAACCGCACCCCACCTCGGGCGGGCGCTCGTGGCTCGCTCGCTCAGTCGTTCGGTCGGTCGTTCGCTCCGCCGGTCGGTCGGTCGGTCGGGTGGTCGGGTGGTCGGGATCTTTATCGGGTCACCCGAGCTCCTTAGTGCAGGGTGTCGACCGCAGCCGGGTCGTGGCGCAGCTTCTCCGGCTCGGCGCCGGAGCGGGCCTTGAGATCCCGGCGCAGCTCCTTGGGGAGGGAGAACAGCACGGACTCCTCGGCGGCCACCACGCTCTGCACGTCGTCGTAGCCCCGTTCGGCCAGGAAACCCAGCACGTCGCGCACGAGCAGCTCGGGCACGCTGGCCCCTGAGGTGACCCCGACGGTGCTGACGCCCTCCAGCCACGACGCGTCGATCTCGTCGGCGTAGTCGACCAGATGACCGGCCCGAGACCCGTGCTCGAGCGCCACCTCGACCAGGCGGACCGAGTTGGACGAGTTCAGCGAGCCGACCACGATCATCAGGTCGCAGTCGGGCGCCATCTGCTTCACGGCGAGCTGGCGGTTCTGGGTGGCGTAGCAGATGTCGTCGCTCGGGGGGTCCTGCAGCTTGGGGAACCGCTCGCGCAGCCGCCGGACCGTCTCCATCGTCTCGTCGACCGACAGCGTGGTCTGGGACAGCCAGACGACCTTCTCGGGGTCGCGCACGACGACGTCGGGCACGTCGGCAGGGCTGTCCACGACGATGATGTGCTCGGGCGCCTCGCCGGCGGTGCCCACGACCTCCTCGTGCCCCTCGTGGCCGATGAGGAGGATGTCGTAGTCCTCGTCGGCGAACCGGACCGCCTCCCGGTGGACCTTCGTCACCAGTGGGCAGGTCGCGTCGATGGTCTTGAGGTTGAGCGCCTTCGCCTCCTCGTGCACCACCGGAGCGACGCCGTGCGCGCTGAAGATCACGGTGGCACCCTCGGGCACCTCGTCGGTCTCCTCCACGAAGATCGCGCCGCGTCTCTGCAGCGTCGTCACGACGTGCTTGTTGTGCACGATCTCCTTGCGCACGTAGACGGGCGGACCGTAGAGCTCCAGGGCCTTCTCGACCGTGATGACCGCCCGGTCGACGCCGGCGCAGTACCCCCGCGGCGCGGCCAGGAGCACACGCTTGGGCTGAGCCTCGGGGGTCTGGGACATGCCTTCATCGTATGCCGGGTACGCCCCCCGTCCGGTCCCGCCCGGCGGCGCACGAGGCCCACGTCACAGGCGGACGGCATACTCGACCCGTGAGCCACCAGCCGCTGCCGGAGAAGGCCGCCGACACCACCGCCGAGCAGCCCTGGCCGGTGCGGGTGCTCAACCTGAAGATCTCCGACTACGTCGACAAGATGTCAGCGCTCTGGGTCGAGGGCCAGGTGGTGCAGATCAACCGCCGTGCCACGACGGCATACCTTGTGCTGCGCGACCCCGACGTGGACATGTCCCTGACGGCGAGCATCTCGGTGCACGCGATCGCCGCGATGGGCGCGCCGCTCGTCGAAGGCGCCCGGGTGGTCCTGCAGGCCAAACCGTCGTTCTGGACCAGGCGCGGCACCCTCACCCTCGACGCCCGGCAGATCCGGCCGGTCGGCGTCGGCGACCTGCTCGCCCGGGTCGAGATCCTCAAGCAGCGGCTCGCCGCCGAGGGGCTGTTCGACGCCGACCGCAAGCGCCCACTGCCCTTCATCCCCCGCACCGTCGGCCTGATCACCGGTCGAGCCAGCGCGGCGGAGAAGGACGTCGTCGAGAACGCCCGGCGCCGGTGGCCGTCGGTGCAGTTCGCGATCCGGGAGGTCGCCGTCCAGGGCCCCAACACGGTCATCGAGGTCACGGCGGCCCTGCGCGAGCTCGACCTCGACCGGTCCGTCGACGTCATCATCATCGCCCGCGGCGGGGGCGCGGCGGAGGAGCTGCTGCCCTTCTCCAACGAGACCCTGCTGCGGGCGGTCTCCGAGACGGTCACGCCGGTGATCAGTGCGATCGGGCACGACGTGGACACCCCCCTGCTCGACTTCGTGGCCGACTGGCGCGCCTCCACCCCCACCGACGCCGGGAAGCAGGTCGTCCCCGACGCGGACGAGGAGCGTCGCCGGATCGGGCACCTCGCTGAGCGGACGCGGACCGGCCTCCTGCGACGGCTGGGGTACGAGCAGCAGCTCATCGCGGGGCAGCGCTCTCGCCCGGTCATGGCCGACCCCACCGCCCTCGTGCGACAGCACCGCACCCAGATCACGCTGATGCGCGAACAGTCCACCCAGGGGTTCGTGCAGCGCCTGCACCGCGCACACGACCAGGTGGGCCACCTCGCGGCCCAGGTCCGGGCGCTCTCCCCGCAGTCCACCCTCGAACGCGGGTATGCCGTGGTGCAGCACCCGGACGGGCGCGTCGTCATGGACCAGGGGGAGCTCGAACCCGGCCTGCTCCTGCGCGTGCGGGTCGCTCGTGGCGACTTCGGCGTCAGAACGGTCGGCGCGCCGACTCGGACCGCCCCGGCGTGAGCGCACGGCTAGGGTGAACCGCCAGCGACGAGGGAGTGGATAGGCAGATGACCGAGAAGAAGTCGGCCGGCAAGGCCGCGTCCAGCACAGTGAGACCTGCCACGGAGCCGGAGCCGTCGCAGGTCCCCGATGAGGCGACGCCCGAGTTCCCCGACGTGAGCGCCCTGTCCTACGAGGATGCGCGCGACGAGCTGACCGCCATCGTGGCGAGCCTCGAGGGCGGCCAGGTCCCCCTGGAGGAGAGCATGCGCCTGTGGCGGCGCGGTGAGGCGCTGGCGGCACACTGCACGTCGTGGCTGGACGGCGCCCAGCGCGAGATCACCGAGGCACGGCCGGCTGCAGAGCGTTCGTGAAGGTGAGGATCTCGTCCATCGACGCGGTCGCGGTGACCACTGTCGTCAGGCCGAGGCCAGCATCGGCCGGCTGGTTGACCAGGCTCGTCTGGTTGTGGGACGGGTCGTAGAGCTCCTGCCAGGTGCGCCCGGACGCCGTCACGCTGCCGCGCGGCTGGCCGGCGTTCGTCGTGGCGATCAGCCACTTCGGCGTTGCCGCCCGGGTCTGGCGGATCGCCACGAACCCCGCGTCTGGCGTCGTCCACCCGCCCTGCCAGGTCAGCAGCTCGTCGGTGGTGGTGTCGAAGCGTGCGCTGGTGGCCTTCCATCCAGCCGGGAGACCGACGGGAGCCTCGAAGGGCAGGCCTGACACCCGCACCGCGTTGGAGACCACCGAGGCAGCGTCGACGGCCGGCTGCTCGACCTTCGTGACCCGCGGGACCACCGCGATGAGAACCGCCACCATGCCGAGGATGACCAGCAGCGAGCGCAGGATGTTCGACGTCGAGCCCATCGAGTAGGCGCTCTTGCGTGGTGCTCCTGCGTCCGGGGTGCTCACCTGACTATCCTCCCCGATCCTCCACGGCCGTCCTCAGGGGGGCTCGGTGCGGTCCGACCGTCCGTCGAGCACCGATAGAGTGGGGCGGCCGAAAGCCTTGCCCCCACCTTGAGGACACGTCGACGATGAACGCTGACCGGCCGGACCGCAACCTCGCCCTCGAGCTGGTCCGGGTGACCGAGGCGGCGGCCATGGCGGCCGGCCGGTGGGTCGGACGCGGCGACAAGAACAGCGCTGACGGCGCGGCGGTCGAGGCCATGCGTCACCTGATCTCCAGCATCAGCATGAACGGCGTCGTCGTGATCGGCGAGGGCGAGAAGGACAACGCCCCCATGCTGTACAACGGCGAGCTCGTGGGGGACGGCACCGGGCTCGAGGTCGACGTCGCGGTCGACCCGGTGGACGGGACCACGCTGACGGCGAAGGGCATGAGCAACGCCGTGTCGGTCATGGCCGTCGCCGAACGCGGTTCGATGTACGACCCCAGCGCCGTCTTCTACATGGACAAGCTCGCGACCGGCCCCGACGCGGCCGACGTCGTGGACATCCGGCTCCCGGTGGGCGAGAACATCCGCAGGATCGCCAAGGCCAAGCGGGAGCAGCCCTCAGACGTCACCGTGGTGATGCTGGACCGGCCTCGGCACGCGGAGCTCGCCGAGCAGATCCGCGCGTCCGGAGCGCGACTGCACTACATCTCCGATGGTGACGTGGCCGGCGCCGTCATGGCGGTGCGACCTGACACCGGCATCGACCTGCTGGTCGGGGTCGGCGGGACGCCTGAGGGCATCATCGCGGCGTGCGCGATCAAGTGCATGGGTGGCGTCATCCAGGGGCGCCTGTGGCCCAGCGACGACGACGAGAGGCAGCGCGCACTCGACGCCGGGCACGACCTCGACGCCGTGCTGTCGACGAACGATCTCGTCCGCGGCGAGTGCTACTTCGTCGCCACCGGGATCACCGACGGTCAGCTGCTGCGCGGTGTCCGCTACGGCCCCCAGGCGGCGACCACGCACTCCCTGGTGGCGCGGTCGCGCAGCGGCACGATCCGCGTGATCGAGGCGCAGCACCAGTTCCACAAGCTCGCGGCCTACAGCCACCTCGACTTCGTCCACCCGGGCGTGGGCTGATCCGATGAGGGACTCGACACTCCGCACCCTCGTCATCGGCGAAGCGCTCATCGACGTGGTCGAGGTCGGCTCGAGCGCACCGCGAGAGTATGTCGGCGGCAGCCCCGCCAACGTCGCGTTCGGCTTGGGCGCGCTCGAGCACCCTGTCACCCTCGCCACCTGGATCGGGCAGGACCCTCGCGGGCGGCTCATTGCCGACCGGTGCGAGAAGCTCGGCGTCGACCTCGCCTCCGGCAGCGACGCGGCCGCCCACACCTCCGTCGCCCGTGCCGTCCTCGACGCAGCGGGGCATGCCCGCTACGACTTCGACCTGACGTGGCAGGTGCCGCCTGTGGACGACACGGCCGCCTTCGGACACCTCCACACCGGAAGCATCGGCGCCACTCTGCAGCCGGGTGGTGCCCAGGTCCTGCACCTGGTCCAGCAGGCCCGGGGGTCCTCGACCATCTCCTACGACCCCAACATCCGGCCGACCCTGATGGGGACCCCTGATGAGGTCCGCCCTCAGGTGGAGGAGCTCATCGCACTGTCCGACGTCGTCAAGGCGAGCGACGAGGACATCGCCTGGCTCTATCCCGACCAGTTCGTGCCTGACGTGCTGCGCCTGTGGGGCACCTGGGGCACCCCGCTGACCGTGATCACCCGCGGTGACGAGGGCGCCCTCTTCGCGCTAAGCCACGTGGGCGGCGTGGCGACCTGTCCGGCGAGGGCGGCGACGGTCGCCGACACGGTCGGGGCCGGGGACTCGTTCATGGCCGGGCTGATCTCGGGTCTGCTCGACGCCGGGCTTCTCGGGGGCCCCGCTGCCAGGGAGCGGCTCCAGGCCGCCCGGCTTGCCGAGGTCCGCCCGGCGGTCGAGCGGGCTGTGGCCGCGAGCGGCGCCACGGTCGAGCATGCGGGCGCCTACCACCCTTCGCGCGACGAGCTGTAGCGGCCGCCGCGGGGCGGTCCCGCTACCCGCTGGCCTCGAGGGCCCAGCGGCAGGGGCCGCTCGTGAGCAGGGTCACTGGCCCCGCCGGGGAGACGGAGCGCCGGTCCTCGCCGCTCCCCGAGCCGGAGAGGCGGTCCACCTCGGTCCCGTCAGCCGACTGGATGCTGAGAGTGAACGAGGAGCCTTCCGGACAGGCATACGAGGTATGCAGCGACCAGCCGCCGGCCGAGGGGGTGAAGCGGTTCGTGGCGGCCCCAGAGCCCGAGGCGGCCAACACGTTCTGCCCGGGGGCGCCGGTGATGCTGGCGGTCGTCGGAACCCCCGCAGCTGGCGGGCCGGTCGTCGAGCGTGAGCTGCTGGAAGGGGTGCTTGTCGAAGCGGTGGTCGACGACGACGTCGGTGGCCCGGGCACACTCGCGGAGGTCGACGTGGGGGTGGCCACTGCGCCTGTCGGAGCGCCTGCCCGGCCGGCAGCGAACCCGCCCGCGGCGCCCACGACGAGCCCCGCAGCAGCCGCGGCCGCGAGCCAGAGGTACTGCTGTCGCGTCGTCATGATGACCTCCCACGCTACCGGGACGCACGTCGCCCCCGCTCCGGTATGGAGCGGGGGCGACGGTGTCTGTCACCTCGCCGTCAGGCCTGAGGCTTGCCCTCCGGCCGACGGGCGAGCCGGCGGAGCATCATGCCCAGCCCCAGGAGGCCGGCGCCCGCAGCCAGGTTCCCGTCCACCGGTGACCCGGTGTGCGGCAGGGCCGAGGCCGCAGCCGTCGCCGACAGGGGCGACGCGGCCGAGGGGACCTCGTTGACCAGGAAGGCGTCGAGCACCCCGCTTGCCGGCGGAAGCACCGGCACGACCGCGGGGACCACTGGAGCATCGGCTCCGGTGTTGAGCGACCCACCGACGCTGACGTTGCCGCCACCGTTGTTGAGCGACCCACCCACGCTGGCGTTGCCGCCACCGTTGTTGTTGGACCCGCCGACACTCTCGTTGCCGCCGCCGTTGTTGAGCGACCCACCCACGCTGGCGTTGTCTCCGCCGTTGTTGTTGGATCCGCCGACGCTCTCGTTGCCGCCGCCGTTGTTGAGCGACCCACCCACGCTGGCGTTGCCGCCACCGTTGTCGATCGACCCACCGATGCTCATGCTGCCCATACCGCCGCCCAGCATCGCCGCGAGCCCCGCGAGCCCCAACGGCGCCGCGTTCGACGCCGTCGGCGTGGCGGCTGCAGGTGCCGCAGCCGCCGAGCCCGGGCCGGTGTCGCCACTGGTCGAGGAGTTCGAGGCTGTCGCCGAGCCGGAGCTGCCGCTGTTGCCGGTGTTTCCGCTGCCCGCGGTGCCCATGACGCCCGCGTTGGCGGTGGCGGAACCCGAGTTGCCGCCCGTGGCCATCGAGTCGGCCGAGGTGTCACCCGTTGAGCCAGAGGTGCCGTCACCCGAGGCCGCGCCGGAGGCCGCGCCGGTGCTGCCACCGGTCGCCGTGCCCGTCGCTGCACCCGAGTCACCCGAGGTGGACGAGATGTCCGCCGCGCCCGTGCCGCCGTCTCCGTAGCTGTCACCTGAGGAGCCGTGCGCCTTGGCCTTCCCGGTGTCACCGGACGTGGGGCTCGAGGTGGCGTCGCCGCCATACCCGCTCCAGCCGACGGCGACGTTCTCCGCACTGGCCTCGCCGCTGTCGCCAGACGCTCCGCCCTTGGCCTTCGACGTCGTGGTGCTGTCACCGCTGTACGCCCAGGCGGATGCCGTGCCCAGCGTGTTCGCGGAGCCCGAGTTGCCACTGTTGCCGGTGTCACCACTGGTCGCCGACGTCTTCGCCTTGGAGGTGCCACTGCCACCGGAGGTCGAGCTGTCCCCGGTGCCGGTGTCGCCGCTCATCGAGCTGTTCGAGGCGGAGGCGTTCCCGGTGTTCCCGCTGTTTCCGGTGTTGCCGCTGCCTGCGGTTCCGGTCACGTGCGGGTTGGAGGTCGCGGCGCCCGAGTTACCCCCGGTGGCCGAGGAGTCGGCCGAGGTGTCACCCGTGGGCCCGGAGGTCCCGTCGCCCATCGCGGCCGCGGCGGCTGCTCCGGTGCTGCCACCGGTCGCCGTGCCTGTCGCTGCGCCCGAGTCTCCCGAGGTGGACGAGATGTTCGCCGCACCCGAGCCGCCGTCTCCGTAGGTGTCGCCGGAGTAGCCGTGCGCCTTCGCCTTGCCGGTGTCACCGGACGTCGGGGTGGAGGTGGCGCTGCCGCCATCGCCGCTCGACGCCCAGGCGAAGTTCTCCGCCTCCGCCTCGCCGCTGTCGCCAGAGGCTCCGCCCTTGGCCGTGGACGAGGTGGTGCTGTCACCGCTGTAGGCTCCGCCGGAAGCCGAGCCCTCGGTCCATGCGTTACCCGAGTTCCCACTCCTGCCGGTGTCGCCACTGGTCGCCGACGTCTTGGCCTTCGAGGTGCCACTGCCACCGGAGGTGGAGCTGTCGCCGGTCCCGGTGTCCCCGCTCATCGAGGTGTCGGACGCCGAGGCGGCTCCGGTGCTGCCGCTGTTGCCGGTGTTGCCGCTGCCGGCCACTCCCGACACCATCGGGTTCGACGTCGCCGCCCCGCTGTTGCCACCGGTGGCCGACGAGTCGGCCGAGGTGTCGCCCGTGGCGCCCGAGGTCCCGTCGCCCGAGGCAGCCGCTGCGGCCGCACCGGTGCTGCCACCGGTCGCCGTGCCCGTCGCTGCACCCGAGTCGCCCGAGGTGGACGAGACGTCCGCCGCACCCGAAGCGCCGTCTCCGTAGCTGTCACCTGAGGAGCCGTGCGCCTTGGCCTTGCCGGTGTCACCCGAGGTGGGGCTGGAGGTGGCGTCGCCGCCATACCCGCTCCACGCCCAGGCGACGTTCTCAGCGCTGGCCTCGCCGCTGTCACCAGAGGCTCCACCCTTGGCCGTGGACGAGGTGGTGCTGTCACCGCTGGAGGCCGATCCCGATGCCCAGCCGTCCGTGGACGCCGCGCCCGAGCTGCCACTGCTGCCAGTGTCACCACTGGTCGCCGAGGTCTTGGCCTTCGAGGTGCCCGTGCCACCAGACACGGATCCGCCACCGCCCGTTCCGGACGAGCCGCTGCCACCAGCGTTGCTTGCCGCGGCCGCGCCGGTGCTGCCGCTGTTGCCGGTGTTGCCGCTGCCGGCGGTGCCGGTCACCTGCGGGTTGGACGTGGCGGCACCCGAGCTGCCACCGGTGGCCGAGGAGTCCGCCGAGGTGTCACCCGTGGAGCCAGAGGTCCCGTCACCCATCGCAGCCGCCGCGGCCGCGCCGGTGCTGCCACCGGTCGCCGTCCCCGTGGCCGCACCCGAGTCTCCCGAGGTGGACGAGATGCTCGCCCCTCCCGTGCCACCGTCATCCGAGCTGCCGGAGTAGCCGTGCGCCGTGGCCTTGCCCGTGTCACCGGACGTCGGGGTGGAGGTGGCGCTGCCGCCATCGCCACTCCAGGACCAGGCGAAGTTCTCCGCGCTGGCTTCGCCGCTGTTACCAGAGGCTCCGCCCATGGCCTTGGAGGCCGTGGTGCTGTCACCGCTGGACGCCCACCCGTAGGCGGAGCCGTCCGTGGATGCCCCGCCGGAGTTGCCACTCCTTCCGGTGTCACCACTGGTGGCCGACGTCCTTGCGTGCGACGAGCCGCTGCCGCCCGACACCGAGTCGGAGGCGCTGCTGCCGGACGTCCCGCTGCCCGAGCTGTTCGTCGCGGTTGCCGAGCCGGTGCTGCCGCTGTTGCCGGTGTTGCCGCTGCCGGCCACACCCGACACCATCGGGCTCGACGTCGCCGCACCACTGTTGCCACCGGTGGCCGCCGAGTCCGCAGACGTGTTGCCGGTGGAACCGGACGTCGCATCGCCCATGGCCGCGCTCGCAGCCGGACCGGACGAGCCACCCGTGGCCGTGCCCGTGGCCGCACCCGAGGACCCTGTGGTGGACTTGATGCTCACCGCACCCGAGCCGCCGTCACCCGAGCTGCCGGAGTAGCCGTGAGCGGATGCCTTGCCGGTGTCGCCCGACGTGGGCGTGACCGTGGCGTTGCCGCCGGCTCCGGTGCCAGCGATGGCGCTGTTCCCTGCGTAGGCGTCGCCGCTCTGCCCCGACCGCGCCCCGTATGCCGTGGAGCTGGTCGTGCTGTTGCCACTCACGGCCCCGGAGAGCTGCTCGTCCTGGCCCCGACCGCCGGCACTCCCATAGGTGCGTCGCCGAGCCCGAGTTGCCGCTGCGGCCGGTGTCGCCACTGGTCGCGTCGGTGGTCGAGCGGGCCGAACCGGTCCCACCCGTCGTCGGTCCGTCAGCGCTGACGCCGGTCGCACCCGACGCGGTGTTGTTGCCCGCGGAAGCGGAACCGGTGTGCCCGCTGTTGCCGGTGTTGCCGCTGCCGGCCACTCCCGACACCATCGGGCTGGAGGTCGCCGCGCCGGTGTTGCCACCGACTGCCGACGACATCGCGGACGTGCTTCCGGTGGCTCCAGAGGTGGCGTCGCCCGAGGCCGTGGCTGCGGCCGCTCCCGTGGAGCCGCCCGTCGCCGTGCCTGTGGCCGCGCCACTGTTGCCGCTGGTCGCGGTGATCGACACCCCGCCCGAGCCGCCGCCGCTCGTCGCGCCGGAGTGGCCGCCTGCCGAGGCGTTCCCGGTGCTGCCGGAGGTCGGCGTCACGGTGGCAGATCCACCGTTGCCGCTGGAGGCGGAGGCAGAGTTCGCCGCGGTGGCGTCACCACTGTTGCCAGAGGCCGCGCCGTGCGCCGACGAGGAGGTCGAGCTGTCGCCGCTCATGGCGTAGCCCGCTGCGTGCCCCGTCGTGGACGCGTCGCCCGAGGCGCCGCTGCGGCCGGTGTCGCCGCTGGTCGCCGATGTCGACGAGTTCGCCGCACCGCTGCCCCCTGTCGTGAGACTGGGTATGGCGCTGCCGGTGGACCCTGAGCTGGTCGTGGCGGCCGCTGAGGCCTTGCCCGTGCTGCCGCTGTTGCCGGTGTTGCCGCTGCCTGCCATCCCCATGACTGCTGGGCTGGAGGTGGCTGCCCCGCTGTTGCCGCCGGTCGCCGTGGAGGAGGCGGACGTGTCGCCGGTCGTGCCCGAGGTAGCGTCGCCACCCGCCGTGCTGGAGGCTGCGCCGGTCGAGCCACCCGTGGCGGTGCCCGTGGCCGCGCCTGAGCTGCCGGACGTGGAGGTGATGCTCACCCCGCCGGAGCCGCCGCTTCCCGAGCTGCCCGAGTAGCCGTAGGCGTGGGCGTTGCCCGTGTCGCCGGAGGTGGGCGAGGCCGTGGCGTCGCCGCCGTTCCCGCTGGTTGCGTCGGCAGAGTTCGCCGCCGTGGCGTCGCCGCTGTGACCGGAGCGTGCTCCGTATGCCGTCGAGCTCGCCGAGCTGTTGCCGCTCGCCGCCGTCCCGTAGGCCGAGCCGCTGGTGCTCGCCGACCCGGAGCCGCTGCTGTTGCCGGTGTCGCCGCTCGTGGCCGACGTGTGCGAGGCCGCCTGGCCGGTGCCACCCGTTGTGGGACCGCTCGCGCTCCCGCCCGTCGCTCCGGAGGAGGTGGTGCTGGCTGCCGCCGCCGCGCCGGTGCTCCCGCTGTTGCCGGTGTTGCCGCTGCCGGCAGCTCCCGAGACCATCGGGCTCGAGGTCGCCGCGCCGGTGTTGCCACCGACGGCGGAGGACGTCGCGGACGTGTCGCCGGTCGCGCCAGAGGTGGCGTCCCCGGAGGAGGTGGCGCTCACCGGGCCGGTGTTGCCGCCGGTCGCCGTGGCCGTTGCCGCGCCGCTGTTGCCGGTGGTCGCCGTGATGGAGACACCACCCGAACCGCCGCCGGTCGTCGAGCCGGAGTGACCGTAGGCGGAGGCGTCGCCGGTGTTGCCCGAGGTCGGGCTGGACGTGGCCGAACCACCGTTGCCGCTGGAGGCGGAGGCAGAGTTCGCCGCCGTGGCGTCGCCGCTGCTGCCCGAGGCCGCGCCATAGGCCGTCGACCGGGTGGAGCTGTCGCCGCTGGTGGCGGAGCCGTTCGCCGACCCGTTCGTGGCTGCGTCGCCCGACGTGCCGCTGTTCCCGGTGTCACCACTGGTTGCCGAGGTCGTCGACTTCGCGGAGCCGCTCCCTCCCGAGACCACGTCGGTGGACGGGCTGCCGCTGGCGCCACTGCCGGACGTGTTGCTCGCCGCAGCCGCTCCGGTGCTTCCGCTGTTGCCCGTGTTGCCGCTCCCCGCCATTCCCATGACCGACGGGCTCGAGATGGACGCCCCGGTGTTGCCTCCGGTCGCCGAGGAGGAGGCCGTGGTGTGGCCACTCGCCCCCGAGGTCGCGTCGCCAGTGGCGTTCGCGGCTGCTGCACCGGTCGACCCGCCGGTGGAGCTGCCCATCGCCGACCCGGAGTTCCCCGAGACCGAGATGATCTTCACCCCGCCCGACCCGCCGCCGGTGGTGGCCCCGCTGCTGGCCATCATGCCCATGAGCATGAGAGCCATGCCTGTGGTGCCGGAGACCGGAGTCGAGTCCGCCAGGCCGCCGGCCCCGCTGTTGGCGCTGGCCGAGTTGCTGGCGTTCGCCGACCCGGTGTTGCCGGACTTGCCGGCCTTCGCCACCGAGGTTGCTGAGGTTCCGCCGCTGGTGGCTGAGCCTTGCGCACTTCCGTAGGTGTTGGCGTTGCCGGAGCTGCCGCTCGACCCGGTGCTGCCGCTCGTCCCGTTGGTGCCCGCAGAGGACATGCCGCTGCCGCCGCTGACCCCACCCCCGCTGGTCCCGACGGTCGACCCGCTGCCGGACGTGTTGCTGCCCGACGCCGCGCCGGTGTTGCCACTGTTGCCGGTGTTGCCGCTGCCGGCGACTCCGGTGACCGACGGGTTCGAGGTGGCCGATCCGGTGTTGCCCCCGGTCGCGCTGGACTTCGACGAGGTGTTCCCCGAGCTGCCGCTTGTCGCGTTGCCGCTCGAAGACGCCGTGCTCGCGCCTGAGCTGCCCCCGGTCGACGACCCGGTCGCCGCCCCCGAGCTGCCTGAGGTGGTCGTGGAGCGCACGCCACCGCTCCCCCCGCCGGAACCGCCGCCGCTTCCTCCCGAGGCGCCCGCGTTGCCAGTGCCGCCCGACGTCGGCGCGCTGGTGGCGCTGCCGCCGGTGCCGCTCTGCGAGGTGCCCGAGTTGCCGGCCGTCGCGCCGCCGCTCGACCCGGAGGAGGCCCCTGAGGAGCTGGAGGAGCTGGAGCTCGATCCCGAGCTGGCCGTCCCGGTGCTGCTACCGGTCGTCGTGGAGGAGCCGGAGTCACCGCTCGACCCCGTCGAACCGCTTCCCGCCGACGTCGTGGCCGCGCTCGTCCCCGAGCCGCCACTGGTGCCGTCAGCGTATGCGGGAGCAGTGGTCCCCACGACCAACATTCCCCCCGCCGGAACCGCCAGAGCGATCCCGATCATCATTCGCCGGATGCTTCTTCTAGGCATGTCCACACCTTCCGCCTGATGCCGACGGTGAGGATGGGTCCCCCCCGTTCAGGGCAATTCACGGCCCGGCCTGTACCCCACCTGGACCACGTGATTTAAGTTTTTACCACGCAGTGCCCACGGCGAGAGTCGCCCAAAGTTGTGCATTGATAGGGGTTTTCGCGGTTCGGCGCTCGCGGAGCGTGGCCCTGGCAATACTGGTCGAGCGCCTCCCCCCGGGCCATTTCCCGCTGCCCTGTCCGGTATGAAGTACCTTGTCGGTGATCGTCCCGGCGACATTGCTAGGAGTTGCGCCCTATGTCCGTCCCGTCCCGTATCGGCATCGACCGCCCGCGCCACAAGCACCTGATGGACACCCACCATCAGCTGCGCGAGTCGCTTCGCGACGCCCAGCAGCGCAGCGATGCCGAGCAGGTCGTCCGAGCGCTCAGCGAGGGCTACCCGCAGTCCCCAGAGGGGCTGAACGACCTGCTGCGCGCAGCTCGACGTGACGACCCCCGGCGAGCTGCTGGACGTCATGCGGATGCTCACCCTGTCTGCGGGCCACACGGCCCTGATGTGGGCCGGTGGTCTGTCCCTTGACGGCGGACACCGCTATACGGCGTCAGACGTCCTCAGCACGTCCTGGGCGCGCGTCGAGTGGCACGAGAGCCCAGGGGGCGGGCTCAGCCCTTGACCGCGCCCGAGGTCATGCCGCGGATGAAGTAGCGCTGCAGGGACAGGAAGACGATCAGGGGGACGAGAATCGTCACCAGGCCGGCCGCCGGGATCAGCTCCCGTCCCTGACCGGTCTGCCCCTGAAGGCCCTGGAGGGCGACGGTGAGGATCGTGTTGTCTCCCCGGCCGAGGAAGAGCAGGGCGACGAGCAGGTCGTTCCAGACCCAGAGGAACTGGAAGATCGCGAACGACGCGAGCGCCGGTGCAGACATGGGCATGATGAGCCGCCAGAAGGTCGTGAAGTGGCTGGCGCCATCGATCTTCGCCGACTCGATGATGGCCATCGGGAGCCCCGACATGTAGTTGCGCAGGATGTAGACCGCGAGCGGCATCCCGAAACCGATATGGGCCAGCCACACCGCGAGGAACGTCTGGTTGATCCCCAGCTGGCTGTAGAGCTTGAGCAGCGGGACCAGGGCGACCTGGTTGGGCACCACGAGGAGGCCGACGATGACCACGAACATGACGTCGCGTCCCCGCCACTGCATGAACGTGAAGGAGTAGGCAGCGAAGGCCGCGATGAGGATGGGGATGACCGTGGCCGGCACCGTGACGACGAAGCTGTTGATGAAGGCCTGCCCCAGGTTGATACCGCTCTCGGCGCCAAGCACCTGCGAGTAGTTGCTGAGCGTCCACCGGGAGAAGTCGAGCGGGTTCGCGATGGCGGTCCACCAGCCGGAGTCGAACTGGGCGTCTCGCGTGCGGAACGAGTTGATGAGCAGGCCGAGCACGGGGACCAGCCACACGACGCACAGGACGAGCAGGCCGATCCGGACCCACCAGCTGGCGCTGCCCGACCCCCGCTTGGCGGACTGCGGCCGCTTCAGCTGCGGATCCTCCGCCGGGACACCCACGCCGGGCTGGATGTTGGTGGTCATCGGTTGGCCTCCTCGGCCCTGAAGTGGCGGACTTGGTAGACCAGGACCGGGATGACGGCGAGCAGCAGCAGCACCACGATGGTCGCGGCGTAGCCGGCGTTGCCGAAGGTGAACAGCTCGGCGAAGAACCGTCGTCCCACGACGTCCGTGCCGAAGGCCCCGTTGACGGAGACGTAGACGAGGTCGAAGACCTTCATCACGAGGATCAGCACGGTGATGAACACGGTGACGACCGTCGGCCAGATCTGCGGGACGATGATGCTGAAGAAGATCCGCCGCTCGCCCGCCCCGTCGATGCGGCCGGCCTCGACCGTGTCCTCGGGCACCGACTTGATCGCCGCCGACAGCAGGACCATGGCATATCCGACCTGCGTCCAGATGAGGATGACCATGAGCAGCAGGCTGTTGAGCTTGAGGGTGTCCGTGCCCAGCCAGAACACCGGACCCTTACCGAACAGGCCCGCGATCGCGTTGAGCAGCCCCGTCTGCGGGGAGCCCGCCGGCTGGAAGTCGTAGATGGTGCGCCAGATCGTGTAGGCACCGACCATGCTGATCGCCATGGGCACGAAGATGATGGTCTTGGCGGCCTTCTCGCCCTGGGCCTTGAGCCGGTCGGCGAGGATCGCCACCCCCAGGCCCACGATGACCACCATGGCCGGGACGATGATCATCCACAGCAGGTTGTTGAACAGCACTGCCCGGAAGGACGCATCCGTGAGCAGGTCCCGGTAGTTCTGGAACCCGACGTACGCCGTCGACGTCTCGTTGGCGAAGCTGTACTGGATGGTCACGACTGCTGGGTAGATGAGATAGACCGCGATCGCGAGGATCGCCGGGCCGGCGAAGATCCACGGCTTGATGCGGTCCTCCCAGCGTCCCTTGAGGGACTCCGCGAGCTTGTTGAGGAGCCAGAACAGCAGCATGGCGCCCCCGATGCCGCCCACGATGGCCAGCACGGCGTTGAGAATCTTGATGGCCAACGAACCAGTCCTCTCTCACGGTGGTGATCCGCCACCGGGGTGGCGCAGAGCCAAGCGGTCGCTCGGCGGCCGCGGGCGGTGGTGACCGTCCGCGGCCGCCGTCGGCGTCACCCGGCGGTCTTCGGGAAGCTGGCGTCGATGTTGTCCAGGGCCTGGGTCAGGTCCTGCTGGCCGTTGATCCACTTGACCGGCTCGGTCCAGAAGGTGCCAGCGCCGACCTTCGCGGGCATGAGGTCCGACCCGTCGAAGCGCGCCGCGGTCGCCTTGTAGAGCACGTCCGTGGCGATCTTCTGGAGTGTCTTGTTCGGCAGCAGCGACACGTCAGCGGTCTTGTGCGGCGAGAACGCTCCCGCCTTGGCCTGCTCCGTGCCGTTCTCCTTGCTGGCGATGAAGTTGCGCAGCTTGAGCACGTTCGCGTCGTTGTTGAACGCAGCCACCAGGTCGCCCGCGGTCAGGACCGGGTTGTCGCCCACGGTCTTCGGCGGGAAGGCGTACGGCGCCGTCTCGGTGTCCAGCTTGGCGATGACCGCGTCCGGGAAGCCACCCTTGTTGGCGACGAAGGTGGCCTGCTTGAACAGGTAGCAGCCGGGCGGCTGGTCGAACAGCGCGTTGCCGCCGGTCTGGAAGTTCGTCGAGATGATCGACTTGGTGCCGCCGCGGACGTTGCCGTCGGTGAACGCGATCTTCTGGAAGTACTCGAAGGCGGGCCGGATCTCCGGGCTGTTGAACTTCAGCGCTCCCGTGACCCACTTGTCGTAGTTCGCCGGACCGGCCAGCCTCAGGACGAGGTCCTCGATCCAGTCGGTGATCGGCCAGCCGGTTGCCTGGCCTGACTCTGCGGCGATGCACCATGGCGTCTTGCCTGCGGCCCGGATCTTGTCGCTGAGCGCGAGCATCTCGTCCAGGGTCTGTGGCGCGGTGAAGCCCGCTGCGCTGAAGCTCGGGGCGTCGGTCCACAGGATGCTCTTGACGCTCACCTCGTTGGGCAGCCCGTAGACCTTGCCGTCCGGGCAGGTTCCGGCTCCGACGAAGCCGGGGACCAGCGTCTCCTTGTCCTTGGCGACCGTGGCGTCATCGAAGGGCTGCACCTTGTTCTGCTTGGCCAGGTCGCACATCAGGCCGGGCTGAGGGAAGAGGCCGAGGTCCGGCGGGGTGCCGCCGGCCATCCGGGCCCGGATCTCGGTGTCCCAGGACGCCGCCTTGGTGAACTTCACGGTGATGCCGTTCGCCGACGCCCACTTCTGCACGTCGGCCTTGAACCCGGGCTCGGTGTCGGCCCCGAGGCCATACATCACCTCGACCGTCGTCTTGCCTGGGCCGCTCGCCGTCGCGGCACTGTCGCCGGTGGAGCTCGTGTTCGACGACAGACAGCCCGATGCGAGACCGGCGACGGCGATCGCCACCACCCCGGTCAAAGTCTTCCTGCGAGAAATCATGACGCTCCTTCTCGGAGGCGACACGGTGCAGCATCTCCGCTCGACCGGATCGTCCCGGTCGCGTCCAACGGCGCTACAACACTGTCTCCGCCCCGACTCGTGGTGTTGCCTGCATTACCCAGACACCCTGTGAGGTACCTCACGTGCCATGCAACACCCTTCCGATGCTGCGCGCCATGACCTCGGTAAGGTGTGCCGAACTTGTGACGTTGGGTGGTGCGCTGACGCCGGCGCCTGCGATGACCGGGGAGCACCGACCGTGAGCCAGCCTTCAGCGCCTCCGAGAGAGAGACGGGATGACCGCGTTCCACTACGAGGACCTGCTGCCGATCGGTAGCGATGAGACGCCCTACCGGCTGCTCAGCACCGACGGTGTCCGGCTCGTCGACGGCCCGGGTGGCCGGGTCTTCCTGGAGGTCGACGCCGAGGCCCTGCGGCTGCTGACCGACACGGCGATGCACGACATCGCGCACTACCTGCGGCCCGCCCACCTCGCCCAGCTGCGCCGGGTCATCGACGACCCGCAGGCGAGCAACAACGACCGGTTCGTCGCCCTGGACCTGCTGAAGAACGCCAACATCGCCGCCGCCGGGGTGCTGCCGATGTGCCAGGACACCGGCACGGCCATCGTCATGGGCAAGCGCGGTCAGCATGTCCTCACCGCGGGCGGCGACGAGGCGGCGATCTCCCGCGGCGTCTTCGACGCCTACACCCGCCTCAACCTGCGTTACTCCCAGATGGCGCCGGTCACGATGTGGCAGGAGGTCAACACCGGATCCAACCTCCCGGCCCAGATCGAGCTGTATGCCGACACGGCGCCCGGGCACGAGGCGGCCTACAGCTTCCTCTTCATGGCCAAGGGCGGCGGGAGCGCGAACAAGTCCTTCCTCTACCAGGAGACCAAGGCGATCCTCAACGAGGGCTCGATGCTCACCTTCCTCGAGGAGAAGCTGCGATCGCTGGGGACGGCAGCCTGCCCGCCGTACCACCTGGCCATCGTCATCGGCGGTACGAGCGCCGAGTTCGCTCTCAAGACCGCCAAGTACGCCTCCGCCAAGTACCTCGACACGCTGCCCACGAGCGGCGATGCCCGCACTGCGCGCGGCTTCCGGGACACCGGCCTCGAGGAGCAGGTCCTCGAGCTGACCCGCAACCTCGGGATCGGTGCGCAGTTCGGCGGCCGCTACTTCTGCCACGACGTGCGCGTGGTCAGGCTGCCGCGTCACGGCGCCTCGCTCCCCGTGGCCATCGCCGTCTCCTGCTCGGCCGACCGCCAGGCCCGCGGCACGATCACGGCCGACGGGGTCTTCCTCGAACAGCTGGAGACCGACCCGGCGCGGTTCCTCCCCGACGAGGCCCAGCTGGGACTGGGCTCCGGCGACGACGTCGTCGAGGTCGACCTCGACCAGCCCATGACCGACGTGCTCGCAGAGCTGGCGCGGCATCCGGTCAAGACGCGGCTGTCGCTCACCGGGACCCTCGTGGTGGCCCGTGACCTGGCCCACGCGAAGATCAAGGAGCGCCTCGACGCGGGCGAGGAGATGCCCGCCTATCTGCGAGACCACCCGGTCTACTACGCCGGCCCCGCCAAGACCCCGACCGGGATGGCCAGCGGCTCCTTCGGGCCGACCACGGCCGGCCGGATGGACTCGTACGTCGCGCAGTTCCAGGCTGCCGGGGGCTCCAAGGTCATGCTCGCGAAGGGCAACCGTTCGGCGCAGGTCACCGAGGCGTGCCGCGCGCACGGCGGCTTCTACCTCGGCTCGATCGGCGGACCGGCCGCCCGGCTGGCCCAGGACTGCATCAAGCACGTCGAGGTGCTGGAGTATGCGGAGCTCGGCATGGAGGCCGTGTGGAAGATCGAGGTCGAGGACTTCCCCGCGTTCATCATCGTGGACGACAAGGGCAACGACTTCTTCGCGCCGGCGCCCCGACCGGCGGCCATGACGATCGGAAAGAGGCCAGGACTGTGAGCAATGCTGAGGCGTTCGAGGACCTGCTGGACGCCAACCGGAGGTTCGCCGCCAGCTTCGCGCTCAGCGGCTTCGACGGTGTCGCGCACGCGGGCGTCGCCGTGGTGACGTGCATGGACTCGCGGATCGACCCGCTCGGGATGCTGGGACTCAAGCCCGGCGACGCCAAGATCTTCCGCAACCCGGGCGGGCAGCTCTCCGCGGCAGCCCTCGAGGCCCTCGTGCTCGGGGTGCACCTGCTCGGCGTCCGGCGGATCCTTGTCGTCCCGCATACGAAGTGCGCGATGGCCACCCACACCGAGGAGGAGCTGCGCGTCGCCGTCGGCCAGTCGGCCGGACAGGACGCGTCCTGGCAGGCCTTCCACGTCGTCGAGGACCAGGTGGCGACGCTGCACCAGGACGTCGCCGCCGTCCGCAGCCACCCGCTCATCCCCGACACCATCGCCGTCGGCGGCTTCCTCTACGACGTGGACACCGGGCTGCTCGACCACCTCTGCTGACGGGCTACGGTCAGCGCAGCACCGCCGCCACCTCGGGGATGCTCTCGCGGTATGCCGCGACGAGCCGGCGAGCTACCGCTGCCGAGTCGACCAGGGGGTGCAGCGCGAACGCCTTCTCCGCCAGCGTGACGGAGCCCGAGCGGGCCGCCTCGATGGTCAGCCGTTCCACGGCCTTGACCTGCTCCATGAGCCCCCGCTGGTGCAGGTCCGGTGCACTGACCGGCCCCGCCACAGGGCCGGCGCTGCTCACCGTCACCGGCACCTCGACCACCGCGTCCTCGGGCAGGGCGGCGACCGTCGACCCGTTGCGCACGTTGAGGATCATCGACGCCGGCTCGTCCAGGGCGATGGCCCGCATCAGGGCGAGCGCCACGCCCTCGTAGCCTCCGACGTCCTCGACCCCCTGCTCACCACCGCGGGGCCTGCCGGCGTGCTCGGCGGCCATGTAGGTCTCCTCGCGCTCCTGGCGGGTGCGCTGCCACAGCGCGCGGGCCTGGGTGGGACTCGCCATGACCTCGTCGTAGAAGCGGCCCTGCTGCTCCCGGAGGAACTCCCCCCGGGTCGGACCGCCGTGGACGGCAGCCACTGCCTCCCGGGTGAAGTAGTAGTAGTAGAGGTACTCGTTGGGCATCGCGCCGAGGCTGCGGAGCCAGTCCAGACCGAAGAGCTGCCCCTCCTCGGTGGCGCCCAGCAGGGCGTCGTCGCCCAGCAGCCGGGGCAGGACGTCCTCGCCGTCATACCGCAGGGCGCGCAGCCAGCCGAGGTGGTTCAGCCCGACGTAGTCCAGCTCGAGCTCGCCGTCCGTGAAGCCGAGGAGCCTGCCGACGCGCTTCGCCATGGTGATGGGGGTGTCGCAGATCCCCACGACCCGCTCACCCAGCACCGCCTGCATCGCCTCGGTGATCATGCCGGCCGGGTTGGTGAAGTTGATGACCCAGGCCTGCGGAGCCAGCGCCCGGACGCGTTCGGCGATGTCCAGCGCGACCGGGATGGTCCGCAGCCCGTAGGCGATCCCCCCCGGACCGGTGGTCTCCTGGCCCAGCAGGCCGAGACCGATCGCGACCCGCTCGTCCGCCACGCGGGCGTCGAGACCGCCCACCCGCAACGCCGAGAAGACGAAGTCCGCCCCCTCGAGCGCCCGGTCGAGGTCGGTCGTCACGCTCACGCGGGGCGCCTGCGGGGTGTCCGCAGCCGTCTGCGCCAGGACCTGGGAGATGGCGTCCAGGTGCGACTGGCTGGTGTCCTGAAGCACCACCTCGGTGACGCCGCCGCCGCCTCGAGCCAACAGCGCTGCATACACCAGCGGGGTGCGGAAGCCTCCGCCGCCGAGCATCACGAGCCGCATCCGAGGACCTTTCGTCGAGTCGGAGGAGGGTCAGTGGGCGGCCATCGCGGTGACCGCGATGTTGCCCCGGGTGGCCTTGCTGTACGGACAGATCTCATGTGCCGCGTCGACCAGCAGCTGGGCCACCTGCGGGTCCAGGCCGGGTAGGTCGGCCACGACGTCCACGGCCAGCCCGAAGCCGGACTCCGTGGCCCCGAGGGACACCTGCGCGGTGACCGTCGACGAGGAGACGTCGAGGCCCTGGCGCCGCGCGACGCTGTTCAGCGCGCTGGAGAAGCAGGCGGCGAACCCCGCCGCGAACAGCGTCTCGGGGTTGGCCTTCGGGTTCGCGACGCTGCCGGGCTTGCCCAGCAGCAGGTCCACGACGCCGTCCCCGCTGCGCACCGACCCGCCCCGACCCCCGGTGGCCGTGGCCGAGGTGGTGTAGCTGACGTCCTGCACGGCTTCGAACGGCATCGGGTGTGTGCTCCTGGGGGACGGGGTGGCGGACTGGCTGAGACTCAGTCAAACGTATGCCGTCGCCGCCACGGCGTTGCCCCCGCCCCCGGCTCAGATGGTCAGGTGCTCGCGCACCGACTCCGCCAGCCGCTCGGCGACGGCGTGCGCCTGTCGCTCGTCGGCGGCCTCCACCATGACCCGGACCAGCGGTTCGGTTCCCGACTTGCGCAGCAGCACCCGGCCGGTGCCGTGGAGCTCGGCAGTCGCCGCCGCGACCTGCTCCCGGACTCCTTCGTGCGAGTCGACGCGGCTGGTGTCGACGCCGGCGACATTGATCAGCACCTGCGGCAGGCGGGTCATCACGCCGGCGAGGTCCGCCAGTGAGCGTCCGGTCTCGGCGACCCGCGAGGCGAGCATCAGCCCGGTCAGGGTGCCGTCGCCGGTGGTCCCGTGCTCGAGGAAGATCACGTGGCCGGACTGCTCGCCGCCGAGGCAGTAGCCCCCGGCCCGCATCTCCTCGAGCACGTAGCGGTCGCCCACCGCGGTCTGGCGCACGAGGATCCCCTCGCGCTGCATCGCCTGGATCATGCCGAGGTTGCTCATGACGGTGGCGACGACCGTGTTGTGGGCCAGGCGGCCCTGGTCGCGCAGCGACAGGGCGAGGACCGACATGATCTGGTCGCCGTCGACCGGCTGTCCGGCCGCGTCGACGGCCAGGCACCGGTCGGCGTCTCCGTCGTGCGCGATCCCGAGGTCGGCGCTGGCCTCGAGGACGGCCGCGCAGAGCTTCTCGAGGTGGGTGGAGCCGTAGCCGTCGTTGATGTTGAGCCCGTCCGGCTCGGCGCCGATGACCGTGACGTCAGCCCCGGCCCGCCGGAACGCGTCCGGGGAGACCCTGGACGCCGACCCGTTGGCCGCGTCGATGACCACCGACAGCCCGTCGAGGCGGTGCGGCAGCAGGGAGAGAAGGTGCGTCACATACCGCTCGTGACCATCCACCAACGGGCGGACCCGGCCGACCCCCGCCCCGGTGGGCCGCTCCCACGCTTCGCCCATCCGGGCTTCGATGGCGTCCTCGACGTCGTCGGCGAGCTTGTGGCCCCCGCTGGCGAAGAACTTGATCCCGTTGTCGGGCATGGGGTTGTGCGACGCGGAGAGCACGACGCCGAGACCGGCCTCGGTGTCGGCGGTCAGGAAGGCGATGGCCGGTGTGGGCAGCGAACCCGCGTCGAGGACGTCGACCCCGGCGGAGGCGAGCCCTGCCGTCACCGCCGCCGCGAGGAACTCGCCGGAGGCCCGG
This sequence comes from uncultured Actinomycetota bacterium, assembly GCA_963826375.1. Classification (GTDB taxonomy): domain Bacteria; phylum Actinomycetota; class Actinomycetes; order Actinomycetales; family Dermatophilaceae; genus Lapillicoccus. The sequence goes on from CAWGWN010000001.1 coordinate 29,115, forward strand.
CCGTCGGTGCCCACGACAGCGACGGGACGGCGGTCGCCGAACGCCCCCCGCTCACCGAGGACGTGGGCTGCCGCGACGGACAGGTCGAGAGCCAGCTCGGCGGTGATGTCCTTGTTCGCCAGGCCACGGACGCCGTCCGTGCCGAAGAGTCGGGCCACAGGGTGTCCTTTGCGTGAGTCGGGCAACGGCCAGGCCGCGTGCCCGGGGTGCGTGTGCGCACGGCATACCGGACGCTTGAACCTACTACGGGGGACGCCGAAGGGCGGCCAGGGATGTCCCTGACCGCCCCCGATGGCGCTGGGTGAGCGCTGGGTCAGCGCTTGCTGTACTGCGGAGCCTTACGGGCCTTCTTGAGCCCGGCCTTCTTGCGCTCCGGCACGCGCGAGTCGCGCTTGAGGAAGCCGGCCTTCTTCAGCGCCGGACGGTTCAGCTCCTCGTCGATGCCGTTGAGCGAGCGGGCGATGCCCAGACGGACCGCACCGGCCTGGCCCGAGGGGCCGCCGCCGTGCACGCGGACCAGCACGTCGTACGCACCGACCAGCTCGAGGATGGCCAGCGGCTCGTTGACGATCTGCTGGTGCACCTTGTTCGGGAAGTAGGACTCGAGGGTCCGACCGTTGATCGTCCACTCGCCGGTGCCGGGGACGATGCGCACGCGGGCGATGGCCTGCTTGCGCCGGCCGGTGGCCGCGCCGGGTGCCGACGCGGTCGGCCGGGGGGCCGCCTCGCCGGAGACGGGGCCCTCGGACTCGGAGGTGTACTCGGTGAGCTCCGGCTCGTCGTCGACGATGGTGTCGGCGGCGCTGGACTCGTTGATGTCGTTCTCAGCCACAGTGGTTCCTTGTCGTGTTCTGCACAGGTCCGCGAGGCGGAGCTACTGCGCGACCTGGGTCAGCTCGAAGGGCACGGGCTTCTGGGCCTCGTGAGGGTGCTTGGGGCCGGCGTAGACCTTGAGCTTGGTCAGCTGCTGCCGGGCGATCGAGTTCTTCGGGAGCATGCCGCGGACGGCCTTCTCGACGGCTTTCGTCGGGTGCTTCTCGAGCAGCTGCATGTAGGTCGTCGAGCGCAGACCGCCGGGGAAGCCCGAGTGGGTGTAGGCCTTCTTCTGCTCGAGCTTGGCGCCGGTGAGCGCCACCTTGTCGGCGTTGATGATGATGACGAAGTCACCGGTGTCGACGTGCGGCGCGAAGGTCGGCTTGTGCTTGCCCCGCAGAAGGATGGCGGTCTGGCTGGCAAGCCGACCGAGCACGATGTCCGTCGCGTCGATCACGTGCCAGGTGCGAGAGACCTCGCCCGGCTTGGGGGTGTACGTGCGCACAGTGGTCCAGCTTTCGTTCTCGGTGAGAGGCTTGGAGGTGTATGCCGTGAGCCCGCCTCAGGCGGCTCCCGGGCCCACCTGGCCGGTGGACATCGGTGCTGGCACAACAGTCACCCAGTCTACGGAGGGCGACAGGGAACGGCCAAATCCATCGTGCCGGCGGCCAACGGGGCGCTGACCTGCACCGATGTCCGGCCGATCGGGTGAGCACAGTTCTTGTGCAACGCATGTGTGCACAGGTATTGTGCACACATGCCCTCGACACCGCCTCCTGCCGGCCCCGGATCCTGGGGCCACGACGAGACCCAGACCAACCTTCGCCTCGACGCCGTCGCAGTCAAGACGCTCGCTCATCCGTTGCGCTCCCGCCTGCTCTCGCAGCTGCGCCGTGGTGGCCCCGCCTCGGCCACCGAGCTCGCCGCCGCCCTGGGGACCAACTCCGGAGCGACGAGCTACCACCTGCGAAAGCTCGAGTCCGTCGGCCTCGTGGTGGACACGCGGGAGGGCCGGGGCAAGGAGCGGCTCTGGCAGGCGGCCAGCGAGCAGCACTCCTGGATGGCGAGCGACTTCGCCGGGGATGAGGACGCCGAGACCGCGCTGAACTGGCTGGAGCGCGACTACGTGCGCCACTTCGCCCGGCAGGCGGAGCGCTGGCTCGACGTCGCCCCCACCTGGCCCGGCGAGTGGGCGGACCAGCTCGGCCTCAACGACAACGTCGCGCTGGTCACCCAGGAGCAGCTGGCGTCGATGCGGGCCGAGCTCGAGGACGTCCTGCAGCGCTACCGCCGCGTGGGTCAGGGCAACCCGCAGGCCAAGCGGGTAGCGGTCTACACCTATGCCTACCCCGTCGACCTCGACAAGGTGCCGGGCGAGTGACGGCCATGCCGGCCGGTCTCACCCCGTCGGCCGCGCGACGGGTCTTCCTCACGCTGACCGTGACGCGGTGGTTCCCCGTGGGTCTCGTCGTCGGCATCATGACGCTCTGGCCACTGGAGCGCGGGCTCACGGTGGCCGAGACGTTGAGTGCGATGTCGCTGACGGGGCTCACCGTGTTCGCCCTCGAGCTGCCGACCAGCGGCTTCGCCGACGCCTTCGGCAGACGGCCGGTCTACCTGACGGCCGCCGTGATGGGTGTCGTCTCGCTGGCCGTCTTCTTCACGGCCACCGCCTGGTGGCAGTTCGCCGCCGCGGCAGTGCTGACCGGCGTCTTCCGGGCCCTCGACTCGGGCCCGCTCGAGGCCTGGTTCGTCGACACCGTCCACGAGAGCGACCCCGCCGCCGACCTCGGTGGTCATCTCTCGGCCCAAGGGACACTGCTCGGCTCGGGCATCGCCGTGGGCGCGGTCGCCTCGGGCGCGCTGGTCTGGTGGGATCCCGTCCCGACGCAGAGCGCGCTCCTCGTGCCAGGGGTGCTCGCCATCACGCTCAGCGTCGGCCACGCCGTCGCGGTCGCGGTCCTGCTGACGGAGCCGCGCCGCCCGACGGGTCCGGGCTCGACCCGGCGGGCGGCCGAGTCGGTCCGAGCGGCCCCGGTGGTCATCCGGCGCGGCCTCGGGCTGCTCCGGAGCAACCGTGTCCTCGCCGGGCTGATGGTCGTGGAGCTGTTCTGGTCGGCAGCCATGGTGGTCTTCGAGACGCTCAACCCCATCCGCCTCAGCGAGCTGCTCGGCGGCGAGGCGCAGGCCGGGGCGGTGATCGGGCCGGTGTCGTCCGCCGGGTGGGCGGTCTTCGCTCTGGGCTCGGCGCTGTCCGGGGTCGCCAGCCGGCGGATCGGCGTCGTCCCGACCGCGGTCCTGGCCCGCGTCCTCAACGGCGCCGGAGCGGTCGTCATGGGACTGGTCGCGGGTCCGGCGGCGCTCGTCGGCGCCTACCTGCTGACCTACACGCTGCATGGGGCCGCCGGGCCGATGCACGCCGCCCTGCTGCACCGCGAGGCCGATGCCACCAACAGGTCCACCGTGCTGTCGATGAACTCCATGGTCGCGTTCCTCTCCTTCAGCGTCACGGCCACCGGAGCCGGAGTGCTCGCCGAGCGCACCTCGGTCGCGACCTCGATGGTCGTCATCGGTGCCGCGAGCGTGCTGGGCGCCCTCTTCTACCTCCCCGCCTGGCGCCGGGACCGCAGTCCTGGGGCCCACGCCTCAGGCGGCATCCGGGCGGCAGGATGAACCCGTGGACCGGGCACAGGCCGTGGGACGGGGACATGCGGGCGGGCCCGCACCTGGAAAGTTCTGTCGTGAACGACGGCGCCTTGTCCTGCTTGAAGGCGTCCGCGTTGGGCCGTACGGAGTTGTGGTGGATGAAGTCGTTGTAGCCGTTGGCGCTGCCGTCCGGGTTCTTGCCCTGGCCGGCCAGACCGGTCGTGGTGACGACCAGCTCGTAGCCGTCGACCGGGCGGACGTTCACGTGCTGGATGTCGGCCGGGTTCGCCTGTCGAGGTCGACGCCGATCAGCGCGAAACGCGACGTCACGAACGGCAACGTCCCCCTGGTGACCGAGGAGGACTATGAGCAGACCGACTGCTCCCAGGCCGGCTCGCTCCAGGCCTGGCACGTCAACCGGCTCGACGGCACCCCCGACGCGGTCGTCCCGCTGGGCAAGGTGGGGCGGTCCGACCTCGGCGCCTTCCGCTCCACCGGCTACTACCGCGGCGGCACCCAGCTCATCAGCGGCGTCGGGGTCGGTGGGGTCGCCCTCGGCTCGACGGCCGGGCCGCTGGGCGCGCTCACCCCTCGGCGACGGTGACCGCCAGCAGGGCGAACGACACCAGCCAGTGGGTCGACATGAAGTCCCCCTCGACGATCTCCCGCTCGACCCGCTCCACCTGACGGGCCGTCGCTGCGGTCACGCGGTCCCGGCGTGACGGCTCGAGACCGGGCGCGAGCAGCCGCAGCTGCCACGCGCGGGAGAGGGCCAGCCCGTAGAGGTGCACCGCCTTCCCGTCGGTGCGGTCGAGCACCTCGGGCACGTCCAGCAACAGGTCCCCGACTGAGCCGAGCTCGGGCAGGAACGCCGCCAGCCACCCGGCATACTCCTGGGCGGGGAGGACGCGACGCATGAGGTCCGCCTCGCAGAGGGCCGGCGACAGGAAGTCGCTCCCGCTGGGCTCCCATTGCGCCGGGTAGTCCCGGTCCTCGCCGAACCAGCGGGTCGCGTGCTGGGAGATGGCCTCGACCACATCCGGCCGTCCGAGGGGGCCGGCAGCCTCGTGCACCAGCGAGAGGCCGAACGCGAGGTTCGAGTGCTCGCCGTGCCGGATCGGGTAGGCCAGCCTCGGCAGCCAGTCGACGACGTGGTCGGCGACGACGTCGAAGACCGGCTGCGTCGCCGCCGCCCACGCGGTCGCGGAGGGGAGCGGGCAGTCCTGGGCGGCCAGCGCAAGCAGCGCGGCCCAGCCCCAGCCGTAGGGCCGCTCGTAGCGGGGGTGGGCGCGCAGGTAGTCCGCCTCGACCCGGCCGTTCGCCGCCGTGAGACGGGAGTCGAGGACCGCGACCAGGCCGGCCCGGGCCTCGTCACCGAGGTCGTCGGACGCGAGCGTGAGGAGGCGGATCCCGGACCACTGCATGTGCGCCGACGAGTGCCAGTCCAGACAGCCGTGGAACGCCGGATGGAGCCGGTCTGGGGTCACGTCGACGTCGCCGGGCCCGAGCGAGACGTGCTGTGCGGCATACGGGTAGGCCGTCGCCAGCACGCGGTGGATCGTCTCCCCCCACGCGCGGGCGTATGCCGTGCGCCACATCCGTGCGGCCGGATCGGTCATCGGTTCGTCACCCTCAGTGGGGGAAGCAGAAGAGGTACATGATCGCCACGTTGGCGCCCCATAGCGGAACCGCGGTCGGGATCTGCGCCTTGATCGGGCCGTACTGGTCCTTGAGCTCGAGCAGCGCCGCCGGCACGAGGTTGAAGTTGGCCGCCATGGGGGTGACGAGGGTGCCGCAGAACCCGGCCAGCATCCCGACCGCGAAGACGGCGGGCGGGTTGCCGTGGAACTGCTGGACGAGGATGGGCCAGCCTACGGCGGCCGTCATCACGGGGAAGGCGGCGAACGCGTTGCCCATGATGACCGTGAACAGCGCCATGCCGAGGCAGTAGACGACGATGGCGAGGAAGAGCATGCCGTGGGGCAGGAACGCGTTCGTCACCGCGCCGACCGCCGTGCCGACGCCCGCCTGGTTGAAGAGCAGTCCGAGCGTCGCGAGGAACTGAGGCAGGATCGCGGCCCAGCCGATGTGGCCGAGCAGGCGGTCCCCCTCGCGGAAGGGGGTCAGCGGGCTGCGGACGCGAAAGAGCGCCATGCCGACGACGAAGGCGACCACCGCCGCGACGCCGAGGCCGATGATCGTGGCTGAGCCCTTCTCGAGCAGCAGGTCCGACCCGACCGTCACGTCCTTGAGAGCGGCACCGAAGATCACGGCGATCAGCGGGATGAGCAGGGCGGGGACGAAGAGCAGGTTGCCGAACCGCTCAGCCAGAGAGGTGCGCTCGGCGTCCGTCGTGGTCTGCCCGGCGCCCTTCCCGGGGAAGCCCAGGCCGGCGAGGAGCGCGAGCAGCAGGACGGCGACGCCCTCGATGAGCGCACTTCCGGTCTTGGCGACGACGAGCGTGCCGTAGACGAACGCGAAGGACAGGACGGCCCAGAATGCGGCACTCCCGAAACGCTTGCGGTCGGTCGGGTCCGAGAGCCGGATGCCCGCGATGACGAGGAACATCCCCGCGCAGAGCCAGTAGAACCACTCGACCTTGATCATCGGGGCTCGCTCCCGACCCGAGACGTCTCGCGAGGCGCCTGCGCCATCACGCCCAGCTGTGCGTCGAGCCGCAGCATCCGCCAGCCATGGATGAGGTAGGCGCAGATCGCGGTGGGGATGGCCCAGAGAGCGATCTGGAGGGCTTCGAGCTTGAGACCGTAGGTCGTGTCGACGAACCCCGTGATGAGCAGGATCGAGCCGATCGCGACGAAGATGTCCTCGCCGAAGAACAGGCCCACGGTGTCGGCCGAGGCGGCGTAGGAGCGCACCTTCTCTCGCATCTGCTCGGTCAGCGGCCCGTGCGCGCGTTCGGCGGCCGCCTCCGACATCGGGGCCACGATCGGCCGCACGGCCTGAGCCGGCCCGCCGATGGCGGTGAGGCCGAGGGCCGCGGTGCCCTGCCGGATGAGCAGATAGGTGGCCAGCAGCCGCCCGGTGGTCAGCCCGCGCAGCCTGGCGATCAGCGTCCGCGCCTGGTGCTGCAGGCCGTAGCGCTCGATCAGTCCGATGACCGGCAGGACGACGATGAAGACGGTGACGGACCGGCTCCCGGCGAAGCCCGTGCCGAAGGCCTCGACGATCTTGACCGGGGTGAGCCCGGCGATGAGGCCGGCCACGATCCCCGCGAGCGTGACGACCAGCATGGAGTTGAGCTTGAGGGCGAAGCCGACAACGACGACGGCAACGGCGAGCAGGACCCACATGGGTGCGACCTCACTGGGTGGGGCGGGATGCCGCGGGACCGCGCCATCGACAGGCACTGTAGGCATTGTTCAACAATCCTGGCAAGGGTTACCGCTGATTGTTCAGAGCGCGGACATCAGTGCCGCTCCAGCGGCCGGCGCCGGCGCCGGGGCGTCAGCGAGCCAGGCTCGACGCGTACCGCCCGACCAGGTGCTCCTCGGCCCGCAGCAGGTAGTCCTCGAGGCAGATCGCCGCCCGGACCAGCTCGCCCGCCTCGACCAGCCCGACGATCTGCGTGTTGTCCGCGAGATACTGCTCGTGGACGTCGCGAGGGGCCGCCACCACGAGGAAGAGCAGCCGCATCTCGGTCAGCAGGCTCCGGAGGGTGCGGTCGATGACGTCGTTGTCGGCCAGCCGGGCCAAGGCGAGATGGAACTGGCCGTTGGCCGTCCCCAGCGACTCCCAGTCGTCCGTCCGCCGGGCCCGCTCCCCCGCATCGACGGCATCCCGGATGGCGGATACTCTCTGCTGCCAGTCCAGTTCGAAGTCCGCGCGTCCTGGAGCCGGCTGTGCCATCCCGCGGGCGAACCGCAGTGCTGACTCGCGAAGCGCGCCGCACTCGAGCAGGCGTCGGGTCCGGTAGACGTCCTGCGCCTCCTTGACCGTCAGGTTGCGGACGAAGACGCCCCGGTTGAGCCGGTGTTCGACGACGTGCTCGTGCGCCAGCACGCGGAAGGCCTCGCGCAGGGTGTTGCGGCTGATGTCGAGGCGCGCCACGAGGGTGGTCTCGTCGAGGCGCTCTCCTGGACGCAGCCGCCCGTCGAGGATCGTGGACCGCAGCGAGTCGACCACCGCCTCGGGTCCCGACCGGGACATCGGACCTCCTCTGGCCCAAGAGTGCGCCGACGACGGCGGCACCTTGACAGCATGAACGTTGTTCAACAATCTTGACACATGAGCCACGTCGCGTCCGTCGACCTCAACGCCGACATGGGCGAGTCGTTCGGGCGGTGGACGCTCGGTGACGACGCCGGCCTGCTCGAGGTCGTCACGTCCGCCAACATCGCCTGTGGCTTCCACGCCGGCGACGCCGCGACCCTGGTCGCCACCTGCCGGGGTGCTGTCGCCCACTCCGTCGCCATCGGGGCGCAGGTCGGCTACCGCGACCTCGCCGGCTTCGGCCGGCGGTTCGTCGACGTCGAACCGCAGGACCTCTATGCCGACGTGCTCTACCAGGTCGGCGCGCTGGACGGGATCGCCCGGTCGGTGGGCGGAGCCGTCACCTATGTCAAGCCGCACGGCGCGCTCTACAACGCGGTCGTCCACCATCGGGAGCAGGCGGCCGCCGTCGTGGCTGCCGTCCTGGACTACCCGACCGACCTCGCCCTCCTCGGGCTCCCCGGGTCCGCACTGCTCGAGCGCGCTGCGGACCGCGGACTGCGCACTGTCGCGGAGGCGTTCGCCGACCGGGCCTACACCTCCGCGGGGTCGCTCGTCCCCCGACGAGAGCCCGGGGCCCTGCTCACCGACATCGAGGTCGTCGCCGCCCGGGTGGTCAGGCTCGTGACCGAGCGGCGGCTCACCGCTGTCGACGGCACCGAGATCGACGTGGACGCCGAGTCGGTCTGCGTCCACGGGGACTCACCGGGCGCCGTGGAGCTTGCGAGCGCCGTCCGGGACGCGCTGCGGGCCGGCGGCGTCGGCATTGCGCCCTTCGCGCCGTGACCGCCCGGCTGCTCCCGTGTGGCGACCTCGCCATCCTCGTCGAGCTGGACGACAGCGACGAACGGCGACGTTTCGACGCCGCGCTGCGGTCCGCATCCCTGCCCGGCGTCGTCGAGCACGTCCCGGCGGCACGCACGGTCCTCGTCACCGTCGCCTCGTCCAGCGAGCTGGCGGGGGTGGCGGCCCGGCTGCGCGACCTCCCGCTCCCGTCCCTCGATGAGCTCGCGGACCCGGCGGGCGAGCCGCTGGTGGTCGAGGTCCGCTACGACGGCGCGGACCTCGACGAGGTGGCCGCGCAGCTGGGCGTGGCTCGCGCCGAGGTGGTCACCCGCCATACCGGGCAGGTGTGGCGGGTCGAGTTCTCCGGCTTCGCACCGGGGTTCGGCTACCTCGTCGGTGACGACGGGGGGCTCGACGTCCCCCGTCGCGAGTCGCCGAGGACCCGGATCCCCCAAGGGGCGGTCGGGCTGGCTGGGCCGTACACCGGCGTGTACCCGAGAGCCTCCCCCGGCGGTTGGCAGCTCATCGGCCGGACGGACGCGGTGATGTGGGACGTGCACCGGGACCCGCCCGCCCTCCTCGTCCCCGGGCGCCGCGTGCAGTTCGTGGAGGCGAGCCGATGAGCGCCCTGGTCGTGGAGGCCGTCGGGCCCCTCGCCACCGTGCAGGATCTCGGGCGACCCGGCTACGGAGCGCTCGGGGTGACGACGAGCGGCGCCGCAGACCGACGGGCACTGCGCCTGGCCAACCGGCTCGCGGGCAACACTGAGGGCACGCCGGCCATCGAGGTGCTGCTCGGTGGGCTCACACTGCGGGCCACCGGCCCGGTGACCGTCGTGGTGACGGGCGCCGCGACTCCGGTGCGGGTGGGCGACGTCGCGGCGGGGCAGAACGCGCCGCTGGACCTGCGCGACGGCGACCTGCTGACTCTCGGTATGCCGTTCACGGGCCTGCGCAGCTACGTCGCCGTCCGTGGGGGTCTCGACGTCGAGCGGCTGTTCGGCAGTGCGAGCACCGACCCGACGTCGGGGCTCGGCCCGTCGACTCTCGTGGTCGGGGCGCACCTGGAGGTCGGAGGATCGGCTCCGGTGACCGCGGCCACCGGGGCCGATGCGGTGGGACCGGTCGGCCCACCCTCGGACGACCTCGTCCTGCGCGCGGTTCCCGGGCCGCGCGACGACTGGTTCACCGCCGCCGCGCTCGCCACCCTGGCCCGCACGGCGTGGACGGTGACGAGCGACAGCGACCGGGTCGGCATCCGGCTCGCCGGAGCACGGCTCCAGCGGGCTCGCCACGACGAGCTGCCGAGTGAAGGGGTCGTGCGCGGCGCCATCCAGGTGCCACCGTCCGGCGAGCCGCTCGTCTTCTTCGCGGACCATCCCACGACGGGCGGCTACCCGGTCATCGCCGTGGTGGTGGACTCAGACACCGACCCCCTCGGCCAGGTCCGCCCCGGAGACCGGGTGCGGTTCCGCCTGGACCGGAGCATCCGCTGGGGAGGACGACCTGCCAGCGAGCACGACTCGCTGGTGAGCACGGCGCAGCCGGGCCGAGGTTCGGGGCATGATGTGCTCTGAGTACCCGTCCTCATTGCCCAGACCGCCGGTTCACGGCAGGGTATGGGGGACGTTGTCGACCGAGTGCGCCAGGGGGCCCTGTGTACGACCCGATGGAGGACATCGGCCGAAACCTCGACGAGATCGGGCGCTCTGCTGGAGCGTTCCAGCAGGCCGGCCGGTCGATGCGTCCGGTGACGGCGACGGACGGTAGCGGCGCGGTGACGGTGACTCTCGACGCGGACGGCCGGATCAGCTCGGTCGTCGTCGCCTCCCGGTGGACGGACAGCTACTCACCCGACACCCTCGCCGCCGGGATCAACGAGGCCATGACGACAGCCGGCGCCACCCGGCTGGAGCAGTGGGGAACCGCCGCGGCGGACCCGCAGACCGCTGTCGAGGCGACGCCCGGCCCCCTCCCCCACGAGAACCTCGCCGAGCGCCTCAGGGGCGTGGTGCAGGAGGACCGCAGCGGCTCCGCCGAGGAGACGATGGCGGCCCTGCGCTCCCTGCTGCACGAGCTCAACGAGAGCATCGAGCAGGTGACTCAGGACGTGGACGCACATCTGAGCCGCGAGTACTCCGCGCGCAGCCCGTCCGGGCACGCCCGCGTGACGCTCGCGGGCAACGGCACCCTCCTCACGCTCACGCTCGACCGGGACTGGCTCGAGCGGGCGCACCCGACCAACATCGGGCGGGAGGCCACCCAGGCCATCCACGCGGCATACCAGCGCATCGCGTCGGAAGGCACCGAGACCATCGTCGGACGCAGCGTCTTCGGCCGGCTGCAGAGCCTCTCGGAGGACCCCGTGGCGCTGGCCCGAGAGCTGCGCCTGAGGGACTGACCGGCAGAGCCACCACTGAGACAGGGGAGAACCATGACGTACGAAGTCGCACTCGACGACCTGACGACTGACGCGAAGACGTGGGACGAGACATCCAGTGCTCTGCAGACCGCGTCGTCGAGCGCCTGGGCGCAGAACCTCGCCACCGGCGACCTCTCCTGGGCCGCCGAGGTCGTCGGGCTGACGTCGACGTATGCCGCGCTGCAGGCCAAGGTCGCGGGGCTGCTCTCCGAGGGCGCCACGGAGACCGGGAACATCAGCTCGACGCTGATCGCGGTGCGCCGCAACTACATGGAGAACGAGCAGCAGGCTCAGGACTCCTACCGTGGGCTGTGGGAGCCGGCGTAGCGCACACGGAGTGGGACACAGACCACCGACGCGGCACGACAAGGGGAGCAGACATGGACACGGCAGCAGACATCGCAGCACTGGTCGACCGGTTCAACGGGCTGGTCGAGGACCTGCGCAACAAGGTCAACAGCGCACTGGACTGGGTCCCGTGGGGCCTCGGCTGGGTCGTCGACAAGATCCACGACGCCTGGAACTCGTTGATGGACAAGATCACCGAGGTCTTCGAGCCGCTCGTGTTCATCCTGTCGAACCTCGGCTCCCCATCCACCGTGACCAGCACTGGCGACGCCTGGAGCAGCCAGGTGGGCGCTCCGGTCAGTGCCCGGGTCGGCACAGCCGAGCCAGGAGCACTCGCCGTCGACGACTCCTGGAAGGGGTCCGCCGCAAGCCAGTACGGTCAGCAGGTCCCCCGGCAGAAGAGCGCCCTGCAGGGCATCAAGACGCAGTTCACCGACGGCATCAGCGGTGCGCTGAAGGATGTCGCCAACGCGATCCAGTTCTTCTTCGGAGCCATGGTCGTCGCCATCGCAGCCTGGATCGCGGCCATCATCGCCGCCCTCGCCTCGTCGGCCACGATCATCGGGATCCCGGCGGGGATCCTCATCGCCGTCGGGGCCGGCGCAGCGTTCGGGGCCGCCTTCTGGGGCGCCGGCGAGAACCTCAAGTCCCAGTGCCGCGCGGCCAAGTCGCTCCTGGAGCAGCGGCTCGCCGAGAACACCGGCTACCCGGGCGGGTCCTGGCCACAGGCGACCCTGTGACGACACCCTCTCCGCAGCACACCGGCGCGCAGGGGGGCCTCTCGCCCCGCGCACGGGCGCTGATCGCGGGCCTGTTCATCCTCGTCGACGCGGCCGTCTGCCTGCTCTGGGCGTCGGCCATGGGTACGTCCACGGCGCGGCATGGCGTCCTCCTGGCCAGCATCGTGACGCTGGCCGTCGGCGCGCTCTGCCTCGTCGCCGTGATCGTGATCAGCCTCAGGCGCGGCCGGACGTCGGAGGCCGCCGGCCGAACCCCGCGAAGCCCGGCGGTGGGGGTGCTGTCCTTCGTCGCCGTCCTGCAGCTCGTCGGAGGCTTTCTCGCCATAGTCGTCGCCGGGGGCTTCGCCGACGCCAACGCGCTCCAGGTGCTGGTGACCACCATGGTCGCGGCGGTGGCTGTGCTCCTGCTCTCGGTCTCCACGGCCAGAGGGGTGGCCCGCGAGGCTGCTACCCGGTGAGAGCGAGGATGCCCATGTGGTCGTCCTCCAGCCAGGCGGGGCCCGGCTCCACGGCGAGCGTGACACGGTCACCGAGGACGCGCCGGCGGCGGTGGTCGAAGCCGGTCAGCAGCGCCCCGTCAGCACCGATCGCGGTGACCGAGTCGCCCTCACGCAGGAGCACCGGCCCCTGAGGGTCCGACCCGATGGACGTCCGCCCCGCCGCCACGGCCCCCAGGACGTCGTCGTCCTCACACAGCACCCACGTCGTCGGGGCCCCCAGCACGTCCCCGTCCTCGAGACGGTGGAAGTCGCTCCCTCCGACGGGCACGGTGCCGACTCCCCAGGACAGCCACCAGGCCAGCGGGCCACCCCAGGTCGGCCTCGGCAGCCATGACGAGTGCCAGACCTCGGCGACCGTGGTGGGCTCCTCGAGGGGCATCCGCCAGGCGCAGTCGCCTCCCAGCGGGTGGTTCACCGAAAGCAGGCCGCCACGCCGGCCAACATCCCGCTGCCACTGCGACGCGGGCTGTCTGAAGTCGACGAACCCGATGTCGCCGTAGGCGTTCGCGTGTCCGCGGTCGGTCGTCACCTCCTGGCCGGGCACCAGCTGGATGCCGTACCGCGCGCCGGCTGCGGCGAGCTCCGCATGGTGGCTGGTCGTGTTGTGGTCGGTGACGGCGAGCACCTCGAGCCCGCGGGCGACCCCCAGCGCCGCGAGCTGCTCCACACTGAGCGCCCCGTCGGAGTGCAGGGTGTGAGCGTGGAAGTCGCCAGCCCGCCAGCGCATACCGTCGAACGTCGGCAGCTGCCGCCGCGGTGGTCGTGGCGGGGGTGGAGGGGCGGGGGGCTGCGCCTGCGCCTCGGCCGCGACGTCAGACGCCGACACCGCCTCGACGCGGACGCGGAAGCCCACGCCTGCCTCCGGGACCCGGTGCAGCCCCAGCACCACCTTCCACTCCCCCGGGACGAGCGGCACCGGCAGGTAGCCGGGCGTGGACCACTGCTCGCTGACGAGGTAGTGGCGACGCGCCCCACCGGACCAGCCGACCCAGCCCTCGGGACCGTCACACCCGAGGTCGAGCACGGCCGCGTTCGCACGGTCGTAGTCCAGCTCGACCCGCAGGGCCTCCAGGCCCGCGGGGACCTCCACGGACAAGGACACCAGCTGCCCCTCTGCGCGGTCCTCCGGACGCCATGTGCCGGACTGCTCGAAGAGGCGCACAGAGCTACTGCTGCTGGTAAGCCGGGGAGGAGGGCATCAGCTCGCCGTCACCGGCGCCGTAGAGCAGGACGCGGCGCTCCTCCGGGGTGATGGTGACCTCGGTGCCCACGGGCGGCTCCTCCCCCTCGGGGACGAGGGCCTGGATCGACCTCCCGGCGCACTGCACCGAGACGAGCATCGTCGCGCCGAGGTTCTCGACGATGGCGACGGTGCCCCGCAGGGCATAGCGGCCCGCGGCCCCGTCGAAGCGGGTGTACTCGGGACGGAACCCGACCAGGACGTCGTCGCCGTCAGGCACGACACCGGCGCCGAACGCTGACCCCGGCACGAGGTTCATCGGCGTCGAGCCGATGAAGTTCGCGACGAAGACGTTGGCCGGCCGGTGGAAGACCTCCGAGGGCGTTCCGAGCTGGCGGATGTGGCCCGACTCCATCACGGCGATCTTGTCGGCCATCGCGAGCGCCTCGGCCTGGTCATGGGTGACGAAGACGGTCGTCACGCTGAGCTCGTGCTGCAGCTGCTTGAGGAAGGTGCGGGCCTCGAGCCGCAGCCGGGCGTCGAGGTTCGACAATGGCTCGTCGAAGAGGAAGACGGATGGCTGGTAGGCGATCGCCCGGGCCAGGGCCACCCGCTGCTGCTGCCCGCCGGAGAGCTGGCCCGGCCGGCGGTCCATCAGCTGCTCGAGGCCGAGACCGGCACCGGTCGACTCAGCCTTCGCGCGGCGCTCGGCCTTGGCCATCTTCTGGATGCGCAAGGGGTAGGAGATGTTGTCCGTGACGTCCATATGAGGGAAGAGGGCGTAGTCCTGGAAGACCATGGCCACGTCCCGCTTGCCCGGGGGCATCGTGGTGACGTCGGTGCCGTCGAGCAGCAGGTGACCTGCGGTCGCCTCCTCCAGCCCGGCGATGGTGCGCAGCAGGGTGGTCTTGCCGCAGCCCGACGGACCGAGGAGGGCAAAGAACTCCCCGTCCGCGATCGTGAGGTGCAGCTCGTCGACGGCCTTCACGCCGCCGGCATACGTCTTGGACAGTCCGACGAGTTCGATGCTGGCCATCAGCTCTTGATCCCTCCATGGAAGCGGAAGCCGTATCGGCGGTTGACGAAGAGATAGAGCGCCACGACCGGGAAGGCATAGATGAGTGAGAACGCTGAGATGAGAGGCAGGTTCGCGCCTCCACCTTCGTTGTAGAACGTGTACATCAGCACGCCCGCGGGCATCTTGTCCGGGTCGCGCAGCAGGATGTAGGCCGTCAGGAAGTCGCCCCAGGAGTTGACCAGGGCCCAGACGGCGATCGTCGCGAGCCCCGGCCGGGCGATCGGCAGGACCACGTGGCGCAGCACCTGCAACGGGCTCGCGCCGAAGACCCGCGCGCTCTCCTCGTAGGACTTCGGGGTGGCATCCATGAAGTCCTTGAGGATGAAGATGGCGGCAGGGAGCAGCCCACCGGTCAGCACCAGGGTCACGCCGGACCGGTCGTTGATCAGACCCAGCTGGAACATCAGGAGGAAGATCGGGACCATCGCCGCGGTTCCGGTGACGATCGAGGACAGCAGGAGCAAGCTGTAGAGGATCAGGTCGCGCCCCGGCAGCTTCACCCGGGACAGCGCGTAGGCGGCGAGCGCTGAGAAGGCGGTGACGAGGATCATCGCCCCGCCGGAGATGAGGATGGAGTTGCGCAGCGAGGAGAGGGCATACGGGTTGTCGGCCAGGGTGCGGAAGTTGTCGAGGGTGAACTGCGGGAGCTTGACCGTGAGCGTCGGCGCGGCGTCGAACGGAGCCAGCACGAGCCACAGCAGGGGCAGCGCGAAGAACACGGACAGCAGGGCGAGCAGGGTGTAGAACGCGATCCGTCGGACGACGGCGGCCGGCGTCATACCTTCACCGCCTCCTCCGCTGGCGTCGCCGCGCTGGCCCGGTTCCGTTCCCGCAGCAGGCGGATGTAGACGAGCGCGATGATGAGGTTGATCAGGAGCATGAGGAACGAGATCGCCGAGCCGTAGCCCAGCTCACCGCTGTAGAGCGCCCGGTTGTAGATGAACACCGGCAGTGTCTCCGTCGCGTGGTTCGGACCCCCGGCCGTGAGCAGGTAGGGCGAGAAGTCGTTGAAGGTCCATAGGCTGATCAGCAGCGTGTTCGTCAGCACGTGGCCACGGATGTGGGGGAAGATCACATCCCGCAGCTGCTGCCAGGCGTTCGCCCCCGCCAGCCGCGCGGTCTCCAGCTGGGACGGTGGGACGGCTCCCAGCGCGGCGGAGAAGAGCAGCATCGAGAAGGCCGTCCCCCGCCAGGTGTTGAAGACGATGATCGACAGCATCGGGTGCTCGAGCAGCCACGCGGTGTCCGGCGTGTTGAGCAGGGTGCTCAACGTGCCGCCGTCACGGTTGAGGAAGGCCACCCAGAGGAACGCCACGATCGAGCTCGGCAGGATCCACGCGAGCAGGACCAGGCTCTCGACGAGGGTCTTGACCGCCTTCGGCACGGACCGCATCGACGAGGCGATGAGGAACCCCATCGTGGACTGCCCGATGATCGCGGAGCCCAGGACGAAGATGAGTGTCAGGACGAGGGAGTTTCGAAACCCCGGGTCGCCCAGCGCCTGAGCGTAGTTGGCCAGCCCGACGACCTGGGGGTCGGCCGCCGCGGTGCCCGTCAGCCGGTAGTCGGTGACCCCGAGGTAGATCGTCCAGAGGGCGGGGAAGACCAGGAACGCCGAGATGAGCAGGAAGGCCGGCGTGATGAAGGTCAGCGCGCGGGTGCGCCCGAGGCCAGCGGCATCGGACGCACCCGCAGCAGCCGTCACGCGTCTCCGGTCACGACGACGCGACCTTGTCTGCTCCGCCGGCGACCTTCTCGACAGCGGTCTGGTAGCCGGCAGCCGCATCGGCGACCGACTTGCCCGAGACGATGTCGGCCGTGGCCTGCTGCAGCGCCTGAGAGACCTGCGGGTAGACCGCGAACCCCGGACGGAACCGGGTGAGCGGCAGGATCTTCTGCGAGATCAGGCCGAGGAGCGGGTCCTTGCCGAGGACCTCCTTGTTGACGTCCTGCCGCGCGGTGATCCGGGCCTGGCCGTTGAGCGCCGCCTTGATCGCCTCCGGGCTGTACATGAACGTCATCAGGTCCCAGGCCTGCTGGGGGTACTTGCTGTTGGGGTTGATGAACGTGCCTCCCCCGCCGGACATGGACACGAAGTCCTGGCCGCTGACGCCGGTGCCCTTGGCCTTCGCGGGGATCATGGCGAAGCCGACATCGGTGTCCCGGTTGGTCATCGGGGCCGAGCCCTTGTCCGGGTTGATCACCGAGCGCCAGAAGTAGTCACCCTCGAGCAGGATGCCGATCTTGCCCGCCGCGAACGCCGCGAAGGACTCGTCGCGTCCCTTGGCGGCCAGCTGGTAGTTCTTGTCCATCAGCCCGTCGTCGATCAGCTTCTTGTAGAACCCGAGGACGTCGCGGACGTTGGAGGTGTTGCCCTGCCACTTGTCGTTCTGGTAGATCTCGGCTCCGGTTCCGACCAGGAGCGGGAGGGCGCCCTGCATCGTCGTGGCCTCACCCATCGCCGTGCCGGCGTCGATCTGCAGCGGGATGACCCCGCTGACCGCCTTCAGCTTGGCTCCGGCGTCGAGGATCTCCTGCCAGCTCCCAGGCTGCCAGTCGGCGGGAAGTCCGGCCTGGGCGAAGAGCTTCTTGTTGTAGTAGAGCACCCGGCCGTCGGTCCCACCGGGGATGCCGTAGAGCTGGTCCTTGAAGGCTGCGTTGGCCTGGACCGACTTCGGGATCTGCGCCCAGCCGTCCCACGAGTCGACGGTGGGCCCCACGACGTCCTTGAGCGGCTTGATGTAGCCCGCCTCGGCGAACTCACCCACCCAGATGCCGTCCAGGGCGATGACGTCGGCGCCCGACTTGCTCTTCAGGTCCAGCGCCATCTTGGCCTTGTACTGCTCGTCGTCCACCCCGGAGGGCTGGAACTTGAGGTTGACCGTGATGCCCTTGGCCTTCTCCGCCGCGGTGAACTTCGGGATGACGTAGTCGGCGTACCAGGTCGCCTCGGCGGTGTTCTTGCCTCCGGCGATGGCGTTCGACGTCACGGTCAGGGTGACGTCCTTGGCGCTGGCGTTCTGCGTCGGGTTCGACGTGGCCTTCGAGCCGCTGTCACACGCGGCCACCAGCGCACCGGCGACGAGGATGGACACAGCGGGTGCGACCGTTCGGATGAAGCGTCCCCGGTGATGCAGTGCAGTCATCATTGACTCCCTTGGGCTGGGGGGCGGCCCGGCTCACTGCAGGCCCACCATGAATGGTGACCATGCTAGGTGAGTATGTTCGGACATTACAGCCTCCTGAGGAGGAAGTTTCCCAGATTGCAACCTGGCCGGAGGCCTCACCGGGCGCGGGCCACCCGACCCTCGTCCCAGACGGCCTCGTCCGACTCGTAGACGCGGCCGTCCGCACCGAAGACGAGATAGCGGTCGAAGTCCCGGGCGAACCACCGGTCGTGGGTCACGGCCACGACCGTGCCGTCGAAGGCGTCCAGGCCCTCTTCCAGCGCCTCGGCCGAGTCGAGGTCGAGGTTGTCCGTGGGCTCGTCGAGCAGCAGCAGGGTGGCGCCGGACAGCTCGAGCAGGAGGATCTGGAAGCGCGCCTGCTGGCCGCCGGAGAGGGACTCGAACGTCTGCTCCGAGGACCGGGCCAGCTCATACCGGTCCAGCGCGCGGGCCGCGTCCTCACGCGGTTTGCCCGCACGGTGGTCGTCGCCGCGGTGGAGGACCTCCAGGAGGCTGCGGCCCATGAGGGACGGATGCTCGTGAGTCTGGGCGAACCACCCGGGTCGGACCCGGGAGCCCAGGCGCGCGCGGCCGGTATGGAGCACCGGCACCGGCACGACGTCCCCGACGGGGCGGTGCTCGATCTCGGGGTCCGAGCCGCCCGCGGCGAGCAGCCGCAGGAAGTGCGACTTGCCGGACCCGTTCGAGCCGAGGACCGCGACCCGCTCGCCGTACCAGACCTCGAGGTCGAAGGGCTGCATCAGCCCGGTCAGCTCCAGGCGGTCGCAGATGACCGCCCGCTTGGCGGTGCGGCCTCCGCGAAGGCGCATCGTCACCTTCTGCTGGATCGGCACGGCCTCCGGCGGTCCGGCGTCGACGAACCGCCGCAGCCGGGTTTCCGCGGCCTGGAGCCGAGCCGCCATGGCGGAGTTGTAGGCCGCCTTCTGCCGGTACATCAGCACGAGCGCTTTCAGCTTGGCGTGCTCCTCGTCCCAGCGACGGCGCAGCTCCTCGAGCCGGGCCATCCGGTCCAGCCGGGCCTGACGGTAGGTCTCGAACCGCCCAGGGTGGACCCAGAGGGACGACCCGGCGGCCCCCGGCTCGAGCGTCGCGATGCGGGTCGCCACCCGGCCCAGCAGCTCGCGGTCGTGGCTGACCAGGAGCACCGTCTTCGGCGAGGCGATGAGCTGGTCCTCGAGCCAGCGCTTTGCCGGGACGTCGAGGTAGTTGTCCGGCTCGTCGAGCAGGAGCACCTCCTCGGGGCCGCGCAGCAGGGCCTCGAGGACGAGCCGCTTCTGCTCCCCGCCGGACAAGGTGGTGACCTTGCGCCACTGCGCCTTCTCGAACGGCATACCGAGCGCCGCCGTGGTGCAGACGTCCCACAGCGTCTCCCACTCGTAGCCGCCGACGTCGCCCCAGCCGACGAGAGCCTGGGCGTAGTCGAGCTGGTCCCGCTCGGTGTCGTGCTCCATCATCGCGAGCTCGGTCCGGTCGATCTCGCGCGCCGCGTCCTGGATCTTCGCCGGAGCGACGCCGAGCAGCAGGTCGCGGACCGTGGAGTCGTCGCGCACCTTGCCGACGAACTGCGCCATGACGGCGAGACCGCCGCTGCGGGTGACCGCGCCCTCGTGCGCGGGCAGGTCTCCGGCGATGATCCGGGACAGGGTCGTCTTGCCGCTGCCGTTCGGGCCGACCAGCGCGACCTTGGCGCCCTCCCCCACCCGGAGCGAGACGTCGCCCAGCAGCGGACGCCCGTCAGGGAGCGAGAAGGAGACTGAGTTGACGTCGACATGGCCCACGAGGGTCCACTCTCCCAAACTGCGCGCCCCGGGTCACTCCGTTTCCCGCGGGGGGTCCCCTTCCCCACCCATCTCGTCCCACCCTCCCCCCTTGCGTCCGGGTCGAGCAGGGTCCTGACCCCTCCGCACCCGGACGCACGAGGGGTGGAGGGCGCGGGGTGGGGGTGAGCCACCCGGCTCAGGAGGGCAGCGAGCGCCTGGTGCGGGACTCTGCAGCCCGCCGCGCCAGCTCGGAGGCCGGCGGATAGCCGACCTCCTCCAGGCTCAGCCCGTGCGCGGGCATCACCACCACGGCGGCGTCCCGGCTGCCGCTGGCGAGCACCTCGGCCGGCCATGCCGGGGGCCGGCGCCCCAGCCCGACCGGGACCACTGCGCCGACGAGTGCGCGCACCATGGAGTGGCAGAACGCGTCGGCGACGACCCTGCCGGTCAGCACGCCGTCGGTCTCGCGCGTCCAGGAGTAGTCGAGCAGGGTCCGCACCGTCGTGGCGCCCTCGCGCCGCTTGCAGAACGCCGCGAAGTCCCGGAGGCCGAGCAGCTGGCGGCTCGCGTCGGTCATTCGAGCGACGTCGAGCCGGTCCGTGACGCGGACGGTGTCCCACCGGCGCAGCGGGTCGCGGACCGCGTCGTCGTCGGCGATCCGGTAGACGTAGCGGCGGGAGGTCGCGGAGAACCGCGCGTCGAAGCCGTCCGCGGCACGGCCCACCCGGTGGACCGCGATGTCGCCGGGGAGTATGCCGGCCAGCCGGGTCTGCGCGGCCGTCTCAGCCGGGCGGTCCGACCGTCCGGGCAGCCCGGTCCACTGCTCGACGTCGACGTCGGCATGGGCCACCTGACCGCGCGCGTGGACGCCGGCGTCGGTGCGACCGGCCACCGTGAGGCGCACCGGGTCGGGGGCGCGCAGCATCGTGGTCAGGGCCCGGGACAGCTCGTCCTCCACCGTGCGCAACCCCGGCTGAGCGGCCCAGCCGGAGAAGCCGGTGCCGTCGTAGGCGAGGTCGAGCCGGATCCGCATGCGCTCGCCCATGGTCGGCGAGCCTAGGTCATCGCCGCGGCGCGCCGCTCGAGTACTCCCCGCACGAAGGCCGCCTGCCCCGCGTGCTGCGTCGTGTCGTCGAGCACACTGACCAGACGCACGCCGAGGGTGACCGGCGGGTCCCAGCGTCGGTCCACGACCACGTCGAGGTCGTCCTCCTCCAACCGGCTGAGGAAGCTCACCGACCGGGCGTGCACGGCCTCGTGGTAGTCCCGAAGCAGGGCGCCCGACTCGACGACGACCTGGGCGACCTCGGCGGGGCTGTGGCCGTACCCGGTGGCCGAGTCGTCGAACGGCAGCCCGAACCGGCTCGCGAAGCCCTCCTCGACCCATACCTGGCGTCCGCCGTCCGGGTGACCGAGGGCCTCGGCGGCGGCGGCGAGGTGGTCGTCCTGGACCCGCGTCAGGTGCCAGACCAGCCAGGCGATGGAGTTCGCCTCGGGGTCGACCCGTGCGGTCAGCACCTCGGGGTGCAGACCCTCGAGGACCTGCGTGACGTGCTCACGCACCCGGCCGAAGCCGTCGGCGAGCTGGCGAGTGGGCTGCATACCCCCGAGGTTACTGTGGAGGGGTGGAGCGACCTACCCTGGCCGATGCCCTGCAGAACCGAGACGCCGTGCTGCGGGCGTTCGTCGCCGACGACGGCAGCCTGATCGCGATGCCGGTCAAGCTGGCCAAGAGGCTGGTGGTGCTCGACTACCTTGCGCAGTCGTTCCCGATCGGTGAGACCTGGCCCGAGGTCACGGTCAACGCCCTGCTCGAGCCGTTCCACCCGGACGTCGCGATGCTGCGCCGCTACCTCGTCGACGAGGGCTTCCTCGACCGGCGGGACGGGCGCTACTGGCGCTCCGGGGGCACGACCGACATCTGACGAGGCAACGCGGACGGGACATGGCGACGCCCCCCGGTATGCGGCGCCGACCAGTGTCGGGGCGCCCACCGAGGGGCGTCGTCAGATCCTGCTGGTGCTACTTCTCGCCCTCGGACTCGGCGGACTCCTCGGCGGCGGCCGCCTCGGTGTCGGTCTCGGCCGGGCTGGCAGCCTCGTCGGAGGAGGTCTCCTCGACGGCTGCGTCCTCGACGGCGGCGTCCTCGACGGCGGCGTCCTCGGCCGGAGCCGCCTTCTTCGCCGGCGTCCTGGCCGCGCGCTTCGTCGCCGCCTCGGCCTCCTTGACCGTCGCCTTCTTGGGCGACAGCGGCTCGCGGACGAGCTCGATCACCGCCATGGGCGCGTTGTCGCCCTTGCGAGCGCCGATCTTGGTGATCCGGGTGTAGCCACCCTGGCGGAGCTCCATGTCGGGCGCGATCTCGGTGAAGAGCCGGTGCACGACGCCCTTGTCCCGGATGACCGTGAGCACGCGACGACGCGAGTGCAGGTCACCGCGCTTGGCGAAGGTGATGAGCCGCTCGGCCAGCGGACGGAGCCGCTTGGCCTTGGTCTCGGTGGTGGTGATCTGGTCGTGCTCGAACAGCGACGTGGCGAGGTTCGCCAGCATCAGCCGCTCGTGCGCCGGACCGCCACCGAGACGGGGACCCTTCGTGGGGGTAGGCATTCTCGTTCTCCTCTGTCAGGGTCTGGGTGGTCAGAGCTGCTCGTCTTCGGCGAGGGCGCGGCCCTCGTCGGCCACCTCGTCGAAGTCGTCGAAGTCGTCGCCGTAGTCGTCGACGATCGCGCTCGGGTCGAACCCGGGCGGGCTGTCCTTGAGCGCCAGGCCCATGCCGACGAGCTTCGCCTTGACCTCGTCGATCGACTTCGCACCGAAGTTGCGGATGTCGAGCAGGTCGGCCTCGCTGCGCCCGACGAGCTCGCCCACGGTGTGGATGCCCTCGCGCTTGAGGCAGTTGTAGGACCGGACGGTGAGGTCGAGGTCCTCGATGGGCAGCGCTAGGTCGGCAGCCAGGGCCGCGTCCGTCGGGCTCGGGCCCATGTCGATGCCCTCGGCCTCGACGTTGAGCTCGCGGACCAGGCCGAAGAGCTCGACGAGGGTCTTCCCGGAGGACGCCATGGCGTCCCGAGGGGCCATCGAGCTCTTGGTCTCGACGTCGAGGATGAGCTTGTCGAAGTCGGTGCGCTGCTCGACACGGGTGGCCTCGACGCTGTACTTGACGGCCAGGACCGGGCTGTAGATGGAGTCGACCGGGATCCGGCCGATCTCGGCGTCGCCGGCCTTGTTCTGGGCGGCCGAGACGTAGCCCCGACCGCGCTCGACGGTCAGCTCCATCTCGATCTTGCCCTTGCCGTTGAGCGTGGCGATGTGCAGGTCGGGGTTGTGCACCTCGACACCGGCCGGGGGCGCGATGTCGGCGGCGGTCACGACGCCCGGTCCCTGCTTGCGCAGGTACATCACGACGGGCTCGTCCTGCTCCGAGGAGACCACCAGCGACTTGAGGTTGAGGATGACCTCGGTGACGTCCTCCTTGCAGCCCGGGATGGTCTGGAACTCGTGGAGGACCCCGTCGACCCGGATGGAGGTGACGGCCGCGCCCGGGATGCTCGAGAGCAGGGTGCGGCGGAGGGTGTTCCCGAGCGTGTAGCCGAAGCCGGGCTCGAGGGGCTCGATGGTGAACCTGGATCGGCTGTCGTTGACAACCTCTTCAGACAGGACGGGACGCTGTGCGATGAGCACTGTTCTGTTCCTTCCCACGGGCGACCGCTATATGACGCCTCGTGATGCTGCCCGACCATGACGTCGGGCGGCTGGTGCCGACTCGGTACTCGGCTCCAGCCCAGGGCTCCGTCACCGGTATGCCGCAGAGCTCGCCACGGCGCGCGAACGCACCACGCAGGCTCCCGGCATACCGGAGGCGAAGGTCAGTTCTTCGAGTAGAGCTCGACGATCAGCTGTTCCGTGAGGATCGTGTCGATCTGCGCACGGGTGGGCAGCTGGTGGATGAGGATCTGCAGGGTGCCCTCGGACACGTGCATCCACGCCGGGATCGGACGCTCGCCGAACGTCTGGCGGGCCAGCTCGAGCGGGAAGGTCTTCACGGACTGCGGACGCACGGTGATGATGTCGTACTGCTCGACGCGGTAGGACGGCACGTCGACCCGGTGGCCGTTGACCATGAAGTGGCCATGGGTCACGAGCTGACGGGCGGCACGCCGGGTGCGGGCCAGGCCGGCCCGGTAGACGACGTTGTCGAGCCGCGACTCGAGGATGGTCAGCAGCGTCTCACCGGTCTTGCCGGGGCGGGACGCCGCTTCCTTGTAGTAGCGGACGAACTGCTTCTCCATGACGCCATAGGTGAAGCGGGCCTTCTGCTTCTCCTGCAGCTGGGTGAGGTACTCCTTCTCCTGGATCCGGCGACGGCCGTGCTGGCCGGGCGGGAAGGGACGCAGGTCGAAGTTCTTGTCGCCGCCGACGAGGTCGACCTTCAGGCGACGCGACTTCTTGGTGATGGGGCCGGTATAACGAGCCATAAGTTATCGATCTTCCTTCACAGAATCTTCGCAGAGCCAGCGTCAGACGCGACGGCGCTTGGGCGGGCGGACGCCGTTGTGCGGCGAGGGCGTGACGTCACTGATCGCGCCGACCTCGAGGCCGGTGGCGGTCAGGGAGCGGATGGCGGTCTCGCGGCCGGAGCCGGGTCCCTTGACGAAGACATCGACACGCTTCATGCCGTGCTCCATGGCACGACGCGCGGCGGCCTCGGCAGCCATCTGCGCGGCATACGGCGTGGACTTGCGCGAACCCTTGAAGCCCACCTGGCCGGCGGACGCCCAGGCGATGACAGCACCTGCGGGGTCGGTGATCGAGATGATCGTGTTGTTGAACGTGCTCTTGATGTGAGCATGCCCGTGGGCGATGTTCTTCTTCTCCTTGCGGCGCACCTTCTTGGCGCCGGCGGCCGTTCGCTTCTGCGGAGGCATTACTTACCAACCTTCTTCTTGCCGGCGACGGTGCGCTTCGGGCCCTTGCGGGTGCGCGCGTTGGTCTTCGTGCGCTGACCACGCACGGGCAGGCCGCGGCGGTGGCGGATGCCCTCGTAGGAGCCGATCTCGACCTTGCGGCGGATGTCGGCGGCGACCTCACGGCGGAGGTCACCTTCGATCTTGTAGCTGCCCTCGAGGAAGTCACGCAGCTGGACGAGCTCAGCGTCGGTGAGGTCCTTGACCCGGGTGTCGGGGCTGACGCCGGTTGCGGCCAGAGCGGCCTGTGAGCGGGTGCGGCCTACACCGAAGATGTAGGTGAGTGCGACCTCGACGCGCTTCTCGCGCGGCAGGTCCACACCAACAAGTCTTGCCATGTTGGGTCCTTCTCCTGATCATGTGCGGAGGTCTGAAGCAGACACCGTTCCGAGCTCCCCCAAGGGGGTGAGGGCGTGATGCCCGCTTCGGTCCTCGGCCTCCGTGCCGAGGGTGACATCCTGCGCTGGTCGAGGACCAGACATCAGGGGCCGGGTGCTGCTGCCATGCATTGCGTGGTGCTGCGTGCTGCAGAATCTCTGTGCGTCGTGCGTGGTGCTCTGCTCAGCCCTGGCGCTGCTTGTGGCGCAGGTTCTCGCAGATCACCATGACCCGCCCGTTACGGCGGATCACCTTGCACTTGTCGCAGATCTTCTTGACGCTCGGCTGAACCTTCATCTGCCTGCTTGTCTGTAGATCGTGCGCCGGGAGGCGGCAGCCTGGGGCCGTCGTCCACCGCGGTGCGGATGGGATCGGGAGGGGTGGTGCCTCAGCGGTACCGGAAGACGATCCGGCCACGGTCGAGGTCATATGGCGAGAGCTCCACCACCACGCGGTCCTCAGGGAGGATCCGGATGTAGTGCTGACGCATCTTGCCCGAGATGTGCGCGAGGACCTTGTGACCGTTCGACAGCTCGACCCGGAACATTGCGTTCGGGAGAGCTTCGACGATCGTGCCCTCGATCTCGATGACTCCGTCCTTCTTGGCCATATCCTCCGTCAATCCGTTGAGTGGGTGCTCGTGCCATGGAAAAACCGCGCTTCTGCTCGTGCACACTCAGCTGGGCGCCGGAGCGCACGACACCCAACAGACGATCTTACGGCAGGCCCGTGCTCCGACCTAATCCGCGCAGAGCGTGCGCTCAGCCCACGAGAGGGGCGTATGCGGCGCCTGCGGCCTCCAGCCGCGCCTGCCCGCCGTCGAGGGCGGTGAGCACCCACAGGCCGGCCTGGGTGACCGCGACGGAGTGCTCCCAGTGCGCCGCGCGGGAGCCGTCCTGGGTGACCACGGTCCAGCCGTCGTCCAGGACGTGGGAGTCCGCGGACCCCCAGGTCACCATCGGCTCGATGGCGCCGGTGAAGCCGTCACGCACCGTCGGCCCCCGGTCGCGAACCGCATAGTTCGGGATCTGCGGGTCCTCGTGCATGGTCCGGCCGATCCCGTGCCCGACGTAGTCCTCGACGATCCCGTAGGCGTGCTGGTGCCGCTCCCCCGCGGCCTCGACGCTCGCCTCGACGGCCTCCCCCACGGCGTGCAGCGACTGACCCACCTCGAGGGCGGCCACCCCGGCCCACAGCGCCTGATCGGTCGCCTCGATGAGCTGGAGGTCAGCCTCCGTGGCGGCTTCGGGGCCTCCCACGACGAAGGACACCGCCGCGTCGCCGTTCCAGCCTGCCACCTGGGCCCCGCAGTCGATGGAGAGCAGGTCGCCGTCCCGCAGCGTCCGGTCGGAGGGGATGCCGTGGACGATCTGCTCGTTGACGCTCGTGCAGAGCGTGTGGGCGTAGCCGGGCACGAGCTGGAAGTTGGGGACCCCGCCGTGCGATCGGATGTGCTCCTCGGCCAGCGTGTCCAGCTCGAGGGTGGTCATGCCGGCCCGGGCCTCGCGCTCGAGCAGGGCGAGGGTCTCCCCCACGAGCAGGCCGGCCCGGCGCATGAGCAGCACCTGCTCCGGCGTCTTGGCCGGAGTGTGCCGGCGGCGGAACATCAGCCGTGGTGGGCGTCGACGGCGGCGATGAGGCGCGAGGTGACCTCGTCGACCTCACCCATCCCGTCGACGCGTACCAGCACGCCGTGCTGCTCGTAGATCGCGATGAGCGGGGCGGTCTCGGCGCGGTAGATGGCCTGGCGCTCACGGATGACGGACTCGCCGTCGTCCGATCGGCCCTCCACCTCGGCACGCCTGAGCAGCCGGTCGACCACGGCGTCCTCGTCGACGGTCAGCTCGATGACGGCGTCGAGCGGGTGCCCGCTCTCGGCGAGGACCTCGTCGAGGAAGGTCACCTGCCCGGTGGTCCGCGGGTAGCCGTCGAGGAGGAAGCCGTTCCGGGCGTCGTCCCACTTCAGGCGGTCGCGGACGATCTCGTTGGTCACCTCGTCCGGCACGTAGGCGCCCGAGGAGAGGATCTGCTCGACCTGCTTGCCGAGATCCGTCTGGTTCTTGATGTTGGCCCGGAAGATGTCCCCCGTCGAGATGGCCGGGATGTCGTACTTCTCGGCGATCCGGGACGACTGGGTGCCCTTGCCGGCACCGGGCGGCCCCATGATGATCAGGCGCATCATCGCAGGAACCCTTCGTAGTTGCGCTGCTGGAGCTGTGCCTGGATCTGCTTCACGGTCTCGAGACCGACGCCCACGATGATGAGGATCGACGTCCCGCCGAACGGGAAGTTCTGGTTGGCGCCGACCGCGACGAGGGCGATGAGCGGGATGAGCGAGATGACGGCCAGGTAGATCGCGCCCGGGACCGTGATCCGCGTCAGGACGTAGTCGAGGTACTCCGCCGTCGGGCGGCCCGCCCGGATCCCGGGGATGAAGCCGCCGTACTTCTTCATGTTGTCGGAGACCTCGGTCGGGTTGAACGTGATCGAGACATAGAAGAAGGTGAAGAAGAGGATGAGGGCCGTGTACATCGCCATGTAGATGGGGTGGTCGCCTCGGGTGAGGTTGTCCGACACCCACTGGGACCACGCCGGACCGGCGGTGCCGTCGGCGGGCCGGTTGAACTGCGCGACGAGCGCCGGCAGGGAGAGCAGGGAGCTGGCGAAGATGACGGGGATGACGCCGGCCATGTTGACCTTGAGCGGGATGTAGGTCGAGCTGCCGCCGTACATCCGCCGGCCGACCTGCCGCTTGGCGTACTGCACGGGGACCCGCCGCTGCGACTGCTCGACGAAGATGACGAGCGCCATGATGACGAACCCCAGCAGGATGATGCCGACGAAGACGTCCCACCGGCCGTCCTTCTGCTGGATCGCCCAGAGCGAGCTGGGGAAGCCGGACGCGATCGAGGTGAAGATGAGGACGGACATGCCGTTGCCGATGCCCCGGTCCGTGAGGAGCTCGCCGAGCCACATGATCAGGCCGGTGCCGGCGGTCAGCGTCAGCACCATGATGACGATGGTCGGCATCGTCTCGCTGTCCATGATCGAGGTGCAGGTCGGGCCGAAGATCTGCTGAGGGTTGCGCGCGAAGGTGATCAGCGTGGAGGACTGCAGGACCGCGAGGCCGATGGTCAGGTAGCGGGTGTACTGCGTCATCTTCGTCTGACCGGCCTGGCCCTCCTTCTTGAGGGCCTCGAACCGCGGGATGACCACCGTCAGCAGCTGCACGATGATGCTCGCGGTGATGTACGGCATGATCCCCAGCGCGAAGATGGACAGCTGCAGGAGGGCGCCACCGCTGAAGAGGTTCGCCAGGCCGATGAAGCCGGTCGTCGGGTTGGCGCCGTCGAGGCAGTCGCGCACCTTGGTGTAGGACACCCCCGGGGTGGGGACCGCGGTGCCGAGCCGGTAGACCGCCAGGATGAAGAGCGTGAACAGCAGCTTCTTGCGCAGGTCTGGCGTCTTGAACGCACGGACAAAGGCCGAGAGCACTGATCCTCCTGTTGCCGCGGCTCGCGCGACCTGAGCAGAGCGTGATGGTGCCACGGACGGGACGCCCGAGGTCAACCCGGAGAGAATACCTTGCACGCGAGCACCCCGCGTGTCCGACCCTGCCGTGGCAGGGGGCCGGTCACCGGGGTGCTCGCTGGTATGCCGTGCGGTGTCGTCAGAGGGTCGAGGCGGAGCCGCCGGCTGCCTCGATCTTCTCCTTGGCGCTCGACGAGAACTTGTCGACGGTGACGTCGACCTTGACGGTCAGCTCCCCCGTGCCCAGCACCTTGACCGGGAAGCCGTCGCGCACGGCACCCTTGGCGATGAGGTTCTCCACGGTGACGTCGCCGCCGTCCGGGTAGAGCGCCGAGATCCGGTCGAGGTTGACGACCTGGTAGACGGTGCGGAACGGGTTCTTGAAGCCACGCAGCTTCGGCAGCCGCATGTGCAGGGGCATCTGACCGCCCTCGAAACGCTCCGGAACCTGGTAGCGCGCCTTGGTGCCCTTGGTGCCTCGTCCTGCGGTCTTGCCCTTGGAGCCCTGTCCGCGACCCACGCGGGTCTTGGCGGTCTTGGCTCCGGGAGCCGGACGCAGGTGGTGCACCTTGAGCGTGGAGACACCCTCGAGGGGAGTCGTCGCTTCCTTCTTGTCAGCCATGTCAGTCAACCTCCTCGACGGCCACCAGGTGGGTCACCGTCTTGACCATCCCGCGGATCTCGGGACGGTCCTCCTTGACGACGACGTCGCCAATGCGCTTGAGCCCGAGGGTGCGCAGCGTCTCGCGCTGGTTGCGCTTGCCGCCGATCTCGGACCGGGTCTGGGTCACCTTGAGCCGCGCCATCAGGCACCGGCCTTGAGGGAAGCCGTCTTCTCGGCGATACCGGCAGCCTGAGCCCGGAGCATCGCCGCAGGGGCGACGTCCTCGAGGGGCAGGCCACGGCGGGCCGCGACCTCCTCGGGGCGCTCGAGGCCGCGCAGCGCCGCCACCGTCGCGTGGACGATGTTGATGGCGTTGGACGAGCCGAGGGACTTCGAGAGGACGTCGTGGATGCCGGCGCACTCGAGCACCGCACGCACCGGGCCGCCGGCGATGACACCGGTACCAGGAGCGGCGGGGCGGAGCATGACGACGCCGGCCGCGGCCTCACCCTGCACCGGGTGGGGGATGGTGCCCTGGATGCGCGGGACCTTGAAGAACTCCTTCTTGGCCTCCTCGACACCCTTGGCGATCGCGGCGGGGACCTCTTTGGCCTTGCCGTAGCCGACGCCGACGGTGCCGTCGCCGTCTCCGACGACGACGAGCGCCGTGAAGCTGAAGCGGCGACCGCCCTTGACGACCTTCGCGACCCGGTTGATGGTCACGACGCGCTCGATGTACTGGCTCTTCTCGGCCGGCGAGTCGCGACGGTCACGTCCGTCACGGCCTCCGCGGCCGTCACGACGGTCGGTGCGCTCGGGGGGGCCACCGGCGCTGGCGCCGGTGCCTCGACGCTGTGGTCCGGGCATCAGATGTTCCTCATCTCGGTCATGGTCTGTGCGGTCGTTGGGGTGCTCACAGGGCGAGACCACCCTCGCGAGCGCCGTCCGCGATCGCGGCGACGCGACCGTGGTACTTGTTGCCGCCTCGGTCGAAGACGACGGACTCGACGCCCGCCTGCTTCGCCCGCTCGGCCACGAGCTCGCCGACCCGCTTGGCCTTGGCCGTCTTGTCACCCTCGAAGGAGCGCAGGTCGGCTTCCATGGTGGAGGCCGAGGCGACGGTCTTGCCGACGGTGTCGTCGACGACCTGGACGAACAGGTGCCGGCTGGAGCGCGAGACGACCAGACGCGGACGCTCGGTGGTCCCGGCGATCTTCTTGCGACCGCGCACCTGACGGCGGATCCGGGCGGCGGACTTGCTCCTGCCGCGCTTGATGATCATTGCCATGGCTTACTTACCGGCCTTTCCGACCTTGCGACGGATCTGCTCGCCCGCATACCGGACGCCCTTGCCCTTGTACGGGTCGGGCTTGCGCAGCTTGCGGATCTTGGCGGCGACCTCGCCGACCTGCTGCTTGTCGATCCCCGAGACCGAGAACCGGGTCGGGTTCTCGACGGTGAACGAGATGCCCTCGGGGGCCTCGATGGTGATCGAGTGGCTGTAGCCGAGCGCGAACTCGAGGTTCCCGCCCTTGTCGACCACGCGGTAGCCGGTCCCGTGGATCTCCATCTTCTTCTCGTAGCCCTCGGTGACACCGAGGACCATGTTGTTGATGAGCGAGCGGGTCAGGCCGTGCAGCGAGCGGGACTCCCGCTCGTCGTTCGGCCGGGCCACCTCGACCACACCGTCGTCGCCGGTGCCGACGGTGATCGGCTCCGGGACGGTGAGGGCCAGCTCGCCCTTGGGGCCCTTGACCGTGACGGCCCGGCCCGTGATCGTGACGTCGACGCCCGCGGGCACGGCGACAGGGAGGCGTCCAATACGCGACATGTCGTTCTCCCCTTACCAGACGTAGGCGAGGACTTCCCCGCCCACTCCCTTTTTGGCCGCCTGCTTGTCGGTCAACAAGCCGGTGGACGTGGAAATGATGGCCACTCCGAGCCCGCCGAGAACCCGAGGCAGGTTCGTCGACTTGGCGTAGACGCGCAGGCCGGGCTTGGACACCCGGCGAACGCCCGCGATGGACCGCTCGCGGTTGGGGCCGTACTTGAGGTCGATGGTCAGCGTCTGGCCCACTTCGGCGTCCTCGACCTTCCAGCCGGCGATGTAGCCCTCGGCCTGGAGGATCTCAGCGATGTGGGACTTCAGCTTCGAGAACGGCATGGAGACGTCGTCATGGTGCGCCGAGTTGGCGTTCCTGACGCGGGTCAACATGTCCGCAATCGGGTCGGTCATGGTCATGGGGCTATCCGCCCTTCCTCACCGGGGTTTCAGCCGGGCTGTGTGCCGGAGGCCGACCTACGGTGTAAGAGGTCATTGTTTCGGTGATGGGGTCCGCGCGATGGCGCGGCCCCGGTGGGTGGTGCGTGGTCCTACCAGGAGCTCTTGGTCACGCCGGGCAGCTCGCCGCGGTGGGCCATCTCCCGCAGGCAGATCCGGCACAGGCCGAACTTGCGGTAGACGGAGTGCGGACGGCCGCAGCGCTGGCAGCGGGTGTAGCCGCGGACCTTGAACTTCGGCTTGGCGTTCGCCTTGTTGACCAGGGCGGTCTTGGCCATATCAGTTCTCCTTGAAGGGGAAGCCGAGGGCCTTGAGCAGGGCACGGCCTTCGTCGTCGTTTTTCGCCGTGGTCACCACGGTGATGTCCATGCCCCGGACGCGGTCGATCTTGTCCTGGTCGATCTCGTGGAACATGGACTGCTCGGTCAGGCCGAACGTGTAGTTGCCGGAGCCGTCGAACTGCTTCGGTGACAGGCCGCGGAAGTCACGGATCCGCGGGAGGGCGATCGTGACGAGCCGGTCGAGGAACTCCCACATCCGGTCGCCGCGCAGCGTGGTGTGGGCGCCGATCGGCATCCCCTCACGCAGCTTGAACTGGGCGATCGACTTGCGGGCCTTGGTGACGATCGGCTTCTGGCCGGTGATCGCGCTGAGGTCACGGACGGCGCCCTCGATGAGCTTGCTGTCCTTGGCCGCGTCGCCGACGCCCATGTTCACGACGACCTTGACGACGCCAGGAACCTGCATGACGTTGCCGTGGCCGAACTGCTCGAGGAGCGTCGCCTTGATCTCGTCCCGGTAGCGCTGCTTGAGGCGCGGCCGGGTCGATGCGGAGGTCTCGGTGGTCGTCGTCATCACAGGTCCTTACCGGAGCGCACCGCGACACGGGTACGGGTCACCTTCTGGCGACCGTCACGCTCCACCGTCTCGACACGGGTTCTGATCCGCGTCGGCTTCTTGTCCTCGGGGTCGACGACCGCCACGTTGCTGATGTGGATCGGCGCCTCGGTGTGCACCAGGCCGCCGGTCCGGGTCCCGCGTGCGGTCGCTCCGGCCTTGACGTGCTTGGTGACACGGTTGATGCCCTCGACGAGGACGCGCCCCGTGTCGGGGTACACCGCGATGACCTTGCCCTGCTTGCCCCGGTCGCCGCCGTTCTTCTGCGCGCGCCCGGAGATGACCTGGACGAGGTCACCCTTCTTGATCTTGAGCTTCGCCATGTCAGAGCACCTCCGGAGCCAACGAGATGATCTTCATGAACTTCTTCTCCCGAAGCTCGCGACCCACCGGGCCGAAGATGCGGGTCCCGCGAGGGTCCCCGTCGGCCTTGAGGATCACGGCCGCGTTCTCGTCGAACTTGATGTATGAGCCGTCCGAGCGACGACGTTCCTTGACCGTGCGGACGATGACCGCCTTGACGACGTCACCCTTCTTGACGTTGCCGCCGGGGATCGCGTCCTTGACGGTGGCGACGATGGTGTCGCCGATGCCGGCATACCGGCGACCGGAGCCACCGAGAACACGGATGCAGAGAATTTCCTTTGCACCGGTGTTGTCGGCGACGCGAAGTCGCGACTCCTGCTGGATCACTGTGTCTATCTCCTGTCGTCGTGCCGGTTCTCAGGCCGGGGCCCTGGGGCCGAGCGGCTCGAGCCTTGCCGAACGGTGGTTCTGGATGGGGGGAGGCTTACTTGGCCTTCTCGAGGATCTCCACGATGCGCCAGCGCTTCGTGGCCGACAGCGGACGGGTCTCCATGATGAGGACCCGGTCGCCGACGCCGGCAGCGTTCGCCTCGTCGTGAACCTTGACCTTGCTGTTGCGCCGCAGCACCTTGCCGTAGAGCGCGTGCTTGACGCGGTCCTCGACCTCGACGACGACGGTCTTGTCCATCTTGTCGCTGACGACGTATCCCTGACGCGTCTTGCGGTACTTGCGCTCCGCGGTGTCGGCCGCGAGCTGCACGGCCTTGTCCTGGTCGGTCATGACTTGTCCTCAGACTTCTTCTTGGACTTCTTGCTGTCAGCCTTGTCGGTCTCTACAGCCTTGTCGGTCTCTACAGCCTTGTCGGTCTGTGCGGGAGTGGCCACCGCCGCGGGGGGTGACCCGATGCCGAGCTCGCGCTCGCGCATCTCCGTGTAGATGCGGGCGATGTCCTTGCGGACCGCACGCAGCCGGCCGTGGTTGTCCAGCTGGCCGGTGGCCGACTGGAAGCGGAGGTTGAACAGCTCCTCCTTGGCCTTGCGCAGCTCGTCGACGAGACGGTCGTCGTCGAGGCCACGCAGGCTCTCGGACGCGAGGTCCTTGGTTCCGACTGCCATCAGATGTCACCGCCTTCACGCCGAATGAACCGGCACTTCATGGGGAGCTTGTGCATAGCCAGACGCAGCGCCTCGCGCGCAACCGGCTCCGGGACGCCCGAGAGCTCGAACATCACGCGGCCGGGCTTGACGTTGGCGATCCACCACTCCGGGGAGCCCTTACCGGAACCCATGCGGGTCTCGGCGGGCTTCTTGGTCAGCGGGCGGTCCGGGTAGATGTTGATCCAGACCTTTCCACCACGCTTCATGTACCGCGTCATCGCGATACGGGCGGCCTCGATCTGCCGGTTGGTGACGTAGGCGGGCTCGAGAGCCTGGATGCCGAAGTCGCCGAAGGCGATCGCGGTGCCACCCTTGGCAGCGCCCGAGCGACCCGGGTGGTGCTGCTTACGGTGCTTGACTCGACGGGGGATCAACATGGTCAGGCCTGCTCATTCTCAGTGCTCGCCGCGGCGGTGGCCGGGGCAGCGGACTCGGAGGTGGGGGCGTCGACCGGCGCGGCGTCCGTGCGCGGCTGGTCCGCGGCCGGTGCGTCACGGTCGGTGCGGCGGGCCCGGGTCGGGCGGTCAGCGCCCTCGCGACGGGGACCACGCGGGGCGCGCGGCGCGGCAGCCTGCTGCTGCGCGAGCTCACGAGCAGTCACGTCGCCCTTGTAGATCCACACCTTGACGCCGATGCGGCCGAACGTCGTCCGGGCCTCGTAGAAGCCGTAGTCGATGTTCGCCCGGAGCGTGTGCAGCGGCACCCGGCCTTCGCGGTAGAACTCCGAGCGCGACATCTCGGCGCCCTGGAGACGACCGGAGCACTGCACCCGGATCCCCTTGGCGCCTCCACGCAGGGCGGACTGCATGCCCTTGCGCATGGCGCGCCGGAACGAGACGCGGGCAGCGAGCTGCTCGGCGATGCCCTGGGCGACCAGCTGCGAGTCGATCTCGGGGTTCTTGACCTCGAGGATGTTCAGCTGGACCTGCTTGCCGGTCAGCTTCTCGAGCTCCCCACGGATCCGGTCGGCCTCGGCGCCGCGGCGGCCGATGACGATGCCCGGACGAGCGGTGTGGATGTCGACGCGCACGCGGTCACGGGTGCGCTCGATCTCCACGCGGGAGATGCCGGCGCGCTCCATACCCGTCTCCATCAGCTTGCGGATGGCGACGTCTTCCTTGACGTAGTCGCGGTAGCGCTGGCCCTCTTTGGTGCTGTCTGCGAACCAGCGGCTCTTGTGCTCGGTGGTGATGCCGAGACGGAAACCGTTCGGGTTGACCTTCTGACCCATTAGCGGGTGCCTCCCTTAGCTGAGGTCTTCTGCGCGGATGTCGGCTTGGGAGCCACGACCACGGTGATGTGGCTCGTCCGCTTGTTGATCCGGCTGGCCCGGCCCTGTGCGCGGGGACGGAACCGCTTCATCGTCGGACCCTCGTCGATGAACGCGGCCTGGATGAACAGGTTGCGCTCGTCGAAGGCCTCGGAGGCGCGGTCGGCCTTGACGCGGGCGTTGGCAACGGCGCTCTCGAGCACCTTGAGGATGGGCTCCGAGGCGGCCTGCGGTGCGAACTGCAGCACGGCAGCGGCTTCGACGGTCGCCTTGCCGCGGATGAGGTCCATCACGCGGCGAGCCTTCTGGGGGGTGACGCGCACGTGCCGCGCCTGCGCCCTGGCTTCGAGAACCATGTCCTTGGTGTCCTGGTCAGGTGTGGTGGGCATCAGCGACGACGCCCCTTCTTGTCGTCCTTCACGTGACCCCGGAACGTGCGGGTCGCCGCGAACTCGCCGAGCTTGTGACCGACCATCGACTCGGTCACGAAGACCGGGACGTGCTTGCGGCCGTCGTGCACGGCGATGGTGTGACCCAGCATGTCCGGCGAGATCACCGAGCGACGAGACCAGGTCTTGATGACGTTCTTCGTGCCCGCTTCGTTCTGCACGTCCACCTTCTTCTGAAGGTGGTCGTCGATGAAGGGGCCCTTCTTCAGGCTACGAGGCATCTTCCAGGCTCCTATCAGCGCTTCTTGCCAGAACGGCGGCGACGAACAATGAGCTTGTCGCTTTCCTTGTTGGGGCGACGGGTGCGGCCTTCGGCCTGTCCCCACGGGCTGACCGGGTGACGTCCACCGGAGGTCTTGCCCTCGCCACCACCATGCGGGTGGTCGACCGGGTTCATGGCGACACCGCGGACGGTCGGGCGCTTGCCCTTCCAGCGCATCCGGCCGGCCTTGCCCCAGTTGATGTTGCTCTGCTCGGCGTTGCCCACCTCGCCGACGGTCGCGCGGCAGCGCAGGTCGACGTTGCGGATCTCGCCGGACGGCATACGCAGCTGGGCGTTGGGGCCGTCCTTGGCCACGAGCTGGACCTTCGAGCCGGCCGACCGGGCGATCTTCGCGCCACCGCCGGGCTTGAGCTCGATGGCGTGCACGACGGTGCCGACCGGGATGTTGCGCAGCGGAAGGCTGTTGCCGGGCTTGATGTCGGCGCCGGGGCCGTTCTCGATGTTGTCACCCTGCTTCAGGCGGTTCGGCGCCAGGATGTAGCGCTTCTCCCCGTCGGCGTAGTGCAGCAGCGCGATCCGGGCGGTGCGGTTCGGGTCGTACTCGATGTGAGCGACCTTGGCCGGCACGCCGTCCTTGTCGTGGCGACGGAAGTCGATGATCCGGTAGGCACGCTTGTGACCGCCACCGATGTGGCGAGTCGTGATGCGTCCGGCGTTGTTGCGGCCACCGCTCTTGGTGAGCGGGCGGACCAGCGACTTCTCCGGCGTCGTGCGTGTGATCTCGACGAAGTCGGCGACCGACGAGCCGCGACGGCCCGGGGTGGTCGGCTTGTACTTACGAATACCCATGATGTGTTTCCCTCAGTCCTCGTTCGTCTCAGGCTCAGGCGCTCGCGCCGAAGATGTCGATGGACCCTTCCTTGAGGGAGACGATGGCGCGCTTGGTGTCCTTGCGCTTGCCGGTCCCGAAACGGGTCCGACGCGTCTTGCCCTGGCGGTTCAGTGTGTGGACCTTGTCGACCTTGACCTTGAAGACCTGCTCGATGGCGATCTTGATCTCGGTCTTGTTGGCCCGCGGGTCGACGATGAAGGTGTACTTGCCCTCGTCCAGCAGCCCGTACGACTTCTCCGAGACCACCGGTGCGATCAGGATGTCGCGCGGGTCCTTGATGTGGATGCTGCTCACTTGTCGTCCTCCTTGGCCGTCGTCACGGCACCGGCGGTCTTGGCCTCGGCCTTGACCGGTCCGGCGACGAACGCGTCCAGCGCGGCCTGCGTGAAGACGATGTCGTCCGCGCACAGCACGTCGTAGGTGTTGAGCTGGTCGGCCACGAGCACGTGGACGCCCTCGAGGTTGCGGACGCTCTTGAAGGCGACGTCGTCACCGCGCGCGAGCACGACGAGGAAGTTGGCCCGCTCGGTCAGCCCGGTGAGGCTGGCCAGCGCCTGCTTCGCCGACGGGAGGTCGCCCGTGACGACGTTCTCGACGACGTGGATCCGGTCGTGACGCGCCCGGTCGGAGAGGGCACCGCGCAGAGCGGCGGCCTTCATCTTCTTGGGGGTGCGCTGGCTGTAGTCACGCGGGGTCGGGCCGTGGACGACGCCACCGCCGGCGAACTGCGGCGCACGGGTCGAGCCCTGACGGGCCCGGCCGGTCCCCTTCTGACGGTGCGGCTTGGCGCCACCACCACGGACCTCGCCGCGAGTCTTCGTCGAGTGCGTGCCCTGGCGGGCCGCAGCCAGCTGGGCGACGACGACCTGGTGGATCAGCGGCACGTTGGTCTGCACGTCGAAGATCTCGGCAGGCAGTGTGACGTCGACCGTGGTCGTCGAGCTCGTGCTCGCCGCACTCTTGCTGGTGGCGCTCGGGCTGGTGGCGCTCTTCGTCTTGGTAGCCATCAGGCAGAGGCTCCCTTCGCGGCCGTGCGGAGCAGGACGACGCTGCCGCGGGGGCCGGGGACGGCACCCTTGACGAGCAGCAGGCCCTTCTCGGCGTCCACGGCGTGGATCGTGAGGTTCTGGGTGGTCTGACGCACGCCGCCCATCCGGCCGGCCATGCGCATCCCCTTGAAGACGCGGCCGGGAGTGGCGCAGGCGCCGATGGATCCCGGCTTGCGGTGGTTCTTGTGGGACCCGTGCGAGGAGCTCACGCCGTGGAAGCCGTGACGCTTCATGACGCCGGCGAAGCCCTTGCCCTTGGTCGTCCCGGTCGCGTCGATCTGCTGACCGGCCTCGAAGGTCTCCGCGGTGAGCTCCTGGCCGAGGGTGTAGTCGGCGAAGTCGCCGGTCCGCAGCTCGACGAGGTGCCGGCGCGGCGTGACGCCCGCCTTCTCGAAGTGGCCCTTCATCGGCTTGTTGACCTTGCGCGGGTCGATGTCGCCGTAGGCGATCTGGACCGCGCCGTAGCCATCGGTCTCCGCGACGCGCACCTGGGTGACGACGCAGGGACCGGCCTGGATGACGGTGACGGGGACGAGGCGCCCGGAGGCATCCCATACCTGGGTCATGCCGAGCTTCTCGCCGAGCACGCCCTTGACGTTCCTGACATTCGTGTTGGTCATCATCAGTCCTACAGCTTGATCTCGATGTTGACGTCCGCGGGCAGGTCCAGGCGCATCAGCGAGTCGACGGCCTTGGGCGTCGGGTCGATGATGTCGATGAGCCGCTTGTGCGTGCGCATCTCGAAGTGCTCCCGGCTGTCCTTGTACTTGTGGGGCGACCGGATGACGACGAAGACGTTCTTCTCCGTCGGCAGCGGCACCGGGCCGACGACCGTCGCACCGGCACGGGTCACCGTGTCGACAATCTTGCGCGCCGAGTTGTCGATGACCTCGTGGTCATACGACTTCAAGCGGATGCGGATCTTCTGTCCCGCCATCTCCGTTACGTCTCTCTCTCGCCGGACATCTGTACATGTTGGTTCTGGACTCCGACCCCCGAGGTCGGGTGTGTCGCACCCGCTTCGCGGCCCGACCGCAGGCACATGACGTGCCGTGTCGATCGGGAGGTGGATCAGAAACCCGGAAACCCGGGGCTTGCGCTTCCCTATGGCCACCACCGAGAACGGCACTGTCTTCATAGAGGCGGCGGGACCGACATGGGTCAATCCCGCGCGTCAAGCAACCGGTCTAGTGTGCCAGAGGGGGCGACGCACTATCAAATCGTCCCTCCCCCGGCTCCGGTCCCGGCTGCGTGCCGATCTTCCCAGGGGGCGCCTTCTAGAGTAGGCGCCGTGATGAGCGACCACCGCCTGCGGGCCCTGATCGACGACCTGGCCAGTGCCGACCCGGCTGGGCCACCCCGAGACCCAGGCCCGCACCTTCGCTCCGCTCGTCCTCGCCGTCCTGGTCCAGACTGGGCAGCCGTACCACGACTGGGTCCCGGAGGTCGCGCGGTGGTACGTCGAGGAGGAGGACCTGCGGGGCCACGATGAGCGCCTCGGCTGGCTGCACGCGGCGGCCCACGGCGCAGACTAC
Organism: uncultured Actinomycetota bacterium; assembly: GCA_963826375.1. Taxonomy (GTDB): domain Bacteria; phylum Actinomycetota; class Actinomycetes; order Actinomycetales; family Dermatophilaceae; genus Lapillicoccus. The sequence goes on from CAWGWN010000001.1 coordinate 68,342, forward strand.
TTCCAGGCCTGCGCCCGGCGTCCGGATGCCGATCCGGGCCCCCCTGCTCGACGCGTTGACCGCACGCCTGGTCCGGCCGACGCTCTACGTGCTGCGGGACCAGGAGGACGACCGGATCGCCTACGCCAGGGCCACAGCGCTGGCCGGCCACCGGATGACCAGAACCGAGGCGTCCGAGTGGCTGACGCCGGTGCGCCGGCTCCTCGCCGACGGGCAGCCGGGCCCCGTGCCACCGCACGTCAGCAACACCCTGCACACGATGCGGACTCTGCACGTGCTGCTGGGCCAGACCCTCACAGTGGACGGCATCGAGACCGTCGTGCCGCACGCCCCCGCCGTCCGTCGCCACATCGGCGCCACGCTGCGAGCGGTCACCCCATGGATGTGGGCCGCCGACGCCGAGGACGCCGGCGACCTCACCGGGTCCTCGGCCGAAAGCTAGGCGGGCGCGAGGAACGCCGCGAGCGCCCCGGCATACATCGCCGGGTCCTTCGCGCCGCAGAGCTCCCGGACGCTGTGCATGGAAAGCGTCGGAGCACCGAAGTCCACCGTGGTCGCCCCGGTGAGCGCCGCCGTCGTCGGCCCGACGGTGCTGCCGCACGGCAGGTCGGTCCGCGAGACGAACTGCTGCATGGGGACCCCGGCCTGCTCGCAGGCCAGGGCGAAGGCAGCCGCACCGAGCCCGTCGGTGGCGTAGCGCAGCTTCGCGTTCACCTTCAGGACCGGCCCGCCGTTGAGCGCGACCTGGTGCTGCGGCTCGTGCCGGTCGGCGTAGTTCGGATGGGTGGCGTGCGCCATGTCGCCCGACGCGATGACCGACCCTGCCAAGGCGCGGAAGTAGTCGTCACGGCCCCCGCCACCGGCCAGCACGACCCGTTCGAGCACCGAGGGCAGGAGGGTCGACATCGCCCCCCGCTCGGAGAGGCTGCCGACCTCCTCGTGGTCGAACAGCACGAGGACGGGGACGGCCTCGGGAGCGCGGTCCGCCGCCTCGACGAGCGCCCGGACCCCGGCGTGGCAGGTGGCGAGGTTGTCCAGCCTCGAGGCGGCGATGAGGTCCTCGTCCCGGCCGATCCGCGCGGCGGGCTGGACGTCGTGGGTCATCACGTCCCAGCCCAGGACGTCGGCCGGCGCCACCTCGACCTGCTCGGCGAGGAAACCGCGGAAGTCGCCGGGGACGTCGTCCTGGCCCCACAGGGGCGCCAGGTGCTGCTGCGGGTTGAGGGTCAGTCCGTCGTTCTGCTGCCGGTCGAGGTGGATCGCCAGCTGGGCGACCCGCAGGACGGGCCGGCTGACGGTGAACAGCCGGGTGCCCACTCCGGAGCCCTCACGGACGGCCACCCGCCCGGACAGCCCCAGGTCGCGGTCGAGCCACGAGTTGAGCAGCGGTCCGCCGTAGACCTCGACGCCGAGCAGCTGCCACCCGGCGCGCCAGACGTCGGGCTGCGGCTTGATGCGCAGGTTGGGGCTGTCCGTATGCGCTCCCACCACGCGAAAGGGCGTCGCCGCCACGCCTGGCCCCCGCGGCGTTCCCGCAGCGTTCCGCGTCCCGTCGGTGCTCCATGCGACGAGGGAGCCCCCGCGGACGAGGTAGTGCCGGCCGGCCGGGGCGGGAAACGCCGCGGTCTCCCCCACCTCGGTGAAGCCGGCGCCGCGCAACATCGCGGCCGCCTCGGCGACGGCGTGGAACGGCGACGGGCAGGCGTCGACGAAGCGGAGCAGCCCGGCGGCCTCGGTGTCGGTGTCGAACGGATGAGCCATGCCGCAACTCTAGGTCCGGCGGGCGGAGGCCACCGCCGACGCGCGCGATCGGCGCATCGGCACCAGAGTGGACTGGTCACACGTCGACCAAGGGGGAACACATGCTGTCAGCAGTACGCATCACCGCAGTCGTCGCCGGGGCGCTCACCACGCTGGTCGCGGGGGTGGTGACCGGCGTCGCGCCCGCCGACGCCCAGGACCACGACCACGACCGGTCGGTCTCGGTGCTGACCTTCAACATCCACGCCGGCATCGGTCCCGACGCGCGGCTCGACCTCGAGGGTGTCGCCGACGAGATCCGCCGCTCCGGGGCCGACGTCGTCGGGCTCCAGGAGGTCGACCGGCACTGGGGCCCGCGCTCGGACGACGTCGACGAGCCCGCCTGGCTCGCCCACCGGCTGCACATGTTCGTCGCCTTCGGCGCGAACCTCGACCTCGACCCGGCGTCGCCCGGCCAGCCACGACGGCAGTTCGGAACCGCGATCCTGTCCCGCTTCCCCATCCGGGAGAGCGAGAACGTCCTGCTTCCGAACCAGGAGGGGCTCGAGCAGCGCGGGCTGCTCCGGGCCCGAGTGCTCGTGCATGGCAGGCCCATGGACGTCTACACGACCCACCTGCAGCACAACACCCCGTCGGTCCGGGCGGCTCAGGCGTCGCGGGTCGTCGACCTGGTCCGGAGCCGGTCGTGTCCCGCGGTCCTCACCGGGGACCTCAACGCCACCCCCACCGAGGAGCCGGCACGGATCCTCACCGCCCAGCTGCCGGACAGCTGGCAGGTCGGAGCCGGCGACGGCCTGACCTATCCGGCAGCCGCCCCGACGAAGCGCATCGACTACGTGCTGCACTCGTCCGACGTCCGGGCCCTCGCCGCGCAGGTGCTTCCGACGGCGGTCTCAGACCACCGGCCGGTGCGGGTCCAGGTCAGGCTCGACGACGGGGACCGGCGCTGCTGAGCCGACGACGCGGCGGGAGACCAGCAGCGCGGCCCCCAGCACCACTAGGGCGCAGGCGAGCCCAGCCAGCAGCCCCACCTGGCGCTCGCCAACGAGGATGGCCGGATAGGTGACCAGCTGGGTCCTCGCGAAGTCGAGTGCCGGCGCGAGGACGCGCGCAGCGGCCGCGGGCGCCGACCGGGGGATGCCGGAGCCCGGTCGCACGTCCGCCCAGCCGTACGTCACCGCCCTGTGCACGAGCGACGCGACCAGCCAGAGCGCGACGGCCAGGACCGAACCCGCCGCCGCCCGCGCCGCCGTCCGCGGTCGGGACCAGCGGACCCCGAGGAACGGGACGGCGATGGCCGCGGCAACGAGCCACCCGGCATACCGGTCGGTGGTGGAGCTCGCGGCGACGAGAGCCAACCCGACGGCCACGCCCACTGGTCCGCGGCGCAGCACCGACCCCGCCACCAGTCCGAGCGCCTGCGCCCCGAAGAACAACGCTGCGAGGGCGGTCGTCTCGAACGAGACCGCGTCCGGTGCGGAGGGCCGGACGAACCACAGCCACAACGCCGCCACGACGACCACGGCAAGGCGCCACCCGACGGCCGACACGACGAGGGACGCCGCCAGCGCTGCGGCGAAGGAGCCGAACACCACGAGGTCCCCGTCCACGAGCTGGAACTGCGGCAGGGCGCCGGCGTCGCGGTGGGACGGCAGTGCCCATCCGGCGGGAAACCAGACGAGCAGCCCGAGGAACACCGAGGCAAGTGGCCACCGGGAGCGCGCTGCCTGGCGCAGCCGAGTGAGTCGCACGCCGGACACCCTAGGGGTATGCGGCGCGCGCGGGCAGCCCACCCGGACGGCAGCAGGGCCCGGACCGAGGTCCGGGCCCTGCTGAGGTGATCTGGCCGCCGAGGCGGCGTCAGGTCACTTGAGGATCTTCGTCACCCGACCGGCGCCGACGGTGCGGCCACCTTCACGGATGTTGAACTTCAGGCCCTCTTCCATGGCGATCGGCTGGATGAGCTCGACGGTCATCTCGGTGTTGTCTCCGGGCATGACCATCTCGGTGCCCTCCGGCAGCCTGACGACGCCCGTCACGTCCGTGGTGCGGAAGTAGAACTGGGGGCGGTAGTTGTCGTAGAACGGCGTGTGCCGGCCACCCTCGTCCTTGGACAGGATGTAGACGTTCGCCTCGAACTCGGTGTGCGGCGTGATCGAGCCCGGCTTGCAGACGACCTGGCCGCGCTCGACGTCCTCGCGCTTGGTGCCACGAAGCAGCAGGCCGACGTTCTCGCCCGCACGACCCTCGTCGAGGAGCTTGCGGAACATCTCGATGCCGGTGACCGTGGTCTTGGCGGGCGGACCGGTGTGGATGCCGACGATCTCGACCTCCTCGTTGACCTTGAGGACACCGCGCTCGATGCGACCGGTGACGACCGTGCCGCGACCGGTGATGGTGAAGACGTCCTCGACCGGCATCATGAACGGCTTGTCCATGTCGCGCTCCGGCTCGGGGATGTAGCTGTCCACCGTCGCCATGAGCTCGAGGACGGTCTTGCCCCACTCCTCGTCACCCTCGAGCGCCTTGAGCGCCGAGATCTTGACGACCGGGACGTCGTCGCCCGGGAAGTCGTAGGAGGACAGCAGCTCGCGGACCTCCATCTCGACGAGCTCCATGATCTCCTCGTCGTCCACCATGTCGGCCTTGTTCAGGGCGACGACGATGTAGGGGACGCCGACCTGGCGGGCCAGGAGCACGTGCTCCTTCGTCTGCGGCATCGGGCCGTCGGTCGCGGCGACGACGAGGATGGCGCCGTCCATCTGCGCCGCACCGGTGATCATGTTCTTGATGTAGTCCGCGTGACCGGGGCAGTCGACGTGCGCATAGTGGCGCGACTCCGTCTGGTACTCGATGTGCGCGATCGAGATCGTGATCCCGCGCTGCTTCTCCTCGGGCGCCTTGTCGATGTCGTCGAAGGCGAACTGGGGGTTCAGGGTGGGGTACTGGTCGTGCAGAACCTTGGAAATCGCTGCCGTCAGCGTCGTCTTACCGTGGTCGATGTGACCGATGGTGCCGATGTTGACGTGCGGCTTAGTCCGCTCGAACTTTGCCTTCGCCACTGTGGTCCTCCTCAGGACTTGCTGGTGTTACGCCGTACGACCAGGGCAGGACGTGGCGCTGCTTGTTGGTGGTGCTGGTTCCGCCGAAGAGACAGCCTACGGGACGTAGGACAGGTCACTCGCCTCGGGTTTTCTTGATGATCTCCTCGGCCACGGCCTTGGGGACCTCGGCGTAGGAGTCGAACTGCATCGAGTAGTTCGCACGACCCTGCGTCTTGGAACGCAGGTCGCCGACATACCCGAACATCTCTGACAGCGGGACGAGGCCCTTGACGACCTTGGCACCACTGATGTCCTCCATGGCCTGGATCTGGCCACGGCGGGAGTTGATGTCGCCGATGACGTCGCCCATGTAGTCCTCGGGCGTGCGCACCTCGACGGCCATCATCGGCTCGAGAAGCACGGGGTCGGCCTGACGCACGGCCTCCTTGAGCGCCATGGACCCGGCGATCTTGAACGCCATCTCCGAGGAGTCGACGTCGTGGTAGGCACCGTCGAGCAGGGTGGCCTTGATCCCTACGAGGGGGTAGCCGGCCAGCACGCCGTACTGCATGGCGTCCTGGATGCCCTGGTCGACCGAGGGGATGTACTCGCGCGGGATGCGCCCGCCGGTGACCTTGTTCTCGAACTCGTAGAGCTCGCCCTCGTGCGTGTCGAGAGGCGCGATGGTGACCTGGACCTTGGCGTACTGGCCCGAGCCACCCGTCTGCTTCTTGTGGGTGTAGTCGAGCTTCTCCACCGTGCGGCGGATGGTCTCGCGGTAGGCCACCTGGGGCTTGCCGACGTTGGCCTCGACGTTGAACTCGCGGCGCATCCGGTCGACGAGGATGTCGAGGTGGAGCTCGCCCATTCCCTTGATGATGGTCTGACCGGTCTCGTCGTCCTGCTGGACCTGGAAGGTCGGGTCCTCCTCGGCCAGCTTCTGGATCGCGGTGCCCAGCTTCTCCTGGTCGCTCTTGGTCTTCGGCTCGATGGCCACCGAGATGACCGGGTCCGGGAAGGACATCGACTCGAGGACGACCTGGTTGGCAGGGTCGCACAGCGTGTCACCGGTGGTGGTGTCCTTGAGCCCGATGAACGCGTAGATGTGGCCCGCGGAGGCCTTGTCGACGGGGTTCTCCTTGTTGGAGTGCATCTGGAAGAACTTGCCGACGCGCTCCTTCTTGCCCTTGGTGGAGTTGACCAGCTGGGCCCCGGTCGGGACCTCGCCGGAGTACACCCGCACGTAGGTGAGCTTGCCGAAGAACGGGTGCGACGCGACCTTGAAGGCCAGCGCCGAGAAGGGCTCCGTCGTGTCCGGCTTGCGGATGATCTCGACCGACTCGTCGCCCGGCTTGTGGCCGATCATCGGCGGGACGTCGAGCGGGCTGGGGAGGAAGTCGACGACCGCGTCGAGCATGGGCTGGACGCCCTTGTTCTTGAACGCGGTGCCACACAGGATCGGGTTGACCTCGCCGGCGATGGTCAGCGCACGGATGCCGGCCTTGAGCTCGGCGACGGTCAGCTCCTCGCCCTCGAGGTACTTCTCCATGAGGGTGTCGTTCGACTCGGCGACCCGCTCGACGAGCTCGTGGCGGTACTGCTTCGCCTTCTCGAGCAGCTCGGCCGGGATCTCCTCGATCTCGTAGTCGGCTCCCATCTTGACCTCGCCGCGCCAGGTCAGCGCCCGCATCTCGATGAGGTCGACGACCCCGGAGAACTCGCTCTCGGAGCCGATGGGCAGCTGGAGCACGAGCGGCGTCGCACCGAGCCGGTCGACGATCGTCTGGACCGTGAAGTAGAAGTCGGCACCGAGCTTGTCCATCTTGTTGACGAAGCAGATCCGCGGCACGCCGTACTTGTCGGCCTGGCGCCACACCGTCTCGGACTGGGGCTCGACACCTTCCTTGCCGTCGAACACGGCGACGGCGCCGTCGAGGACGCGCAGCGAGCGCTCCACCTCGACGGTGAAGTCGACGTGGCCCGGGGTGTCGATGATGTTGATCTGGTGGTTGTCCCAGAAGGTCGTCGTCGCGGCGGACGTGATGGTGATGCCGCGCTCCTGCTCCTGCTCCATCCAGTCCATCGTCGCGGCCCCGTCGTGCACCTCACCGATCTTGTAGGTGATGCCGGTGTAGAAGAGGATGCGCTCAGTCGTCGTCGTCTTGCCGGCGTCGATGTGCGCCATGATGCCGATGTTGCGGACCTTGGTCAGGTCCGTCAGGACGTCGAGTGCCACGGGCTGCTTCTCATCTCAGTCTGGTCGGGGTGTTCGGGTGATGCTCTGGTCGTTCCCTGGGCAGGCAGGCCCGGCGTGGACGAGGTCGTCACGCCGCAGCCGGTATGCCGGGTGGCTGCGTGCCCACCCGGCATACCTCGCGATCACCAGCGGTAGTGCGCGAAGGCCTTGTTGGACTCAGCCATCTTGTGGGTGTCCTCGCGGCGCTTGACTGCGGCGCCGAGGCCGTTGGAGGCGTCGAGGATCTCGTTCATCAGCCGCTCCGTCATCGTCTTCTCGCGACGCTGCCGCGAGTAGCCGACGAGCCAGCGCAGGGCGAGGGTGGTCGGACGGCCACCCTTGACCTCGACGGGGACCTGGTAGGTCGCCCCGCCGACGCGACGGCTCTTGACCTCGAGCGCGGGCTTGATGTTGTCCAGCGCGCGCTTGAGGGTGACCACGGGGTCGGTGCCGGTCTTCTGCTGGCAGCCCTCGAGGGCGCCGTAGACGATCGTCTCCGCAATCGACTTCTTGCCGTCGAGGAGGATCTTGTTGACCAGCTGGGTGACCAGCGGGGAGTTGTGGACCGGGTCGACGACCAGCGGCCGCTTCGGTGCGGGGCCCTTACGAGGCATTAGCTCTTCTCCTTCTTGGCGCCGTAGCGAGACCGGGCCTGCTTGCGGCCCTTGACGCCCTGGGCGTCGAGCGAGCCGCGCACGATCTTGTAGCGGACACCCGGGAGGTCCTTCACGCGACCGCCACGCACGAGCACGATGGAGTGCTCCTGCAGGTTGTGGCCGACACCGGGGATGTACGCGGTGACCTCGATACCGGAGGTCAGCTTGACGCGCGCGACCTTGCGCAGCGCCGAGTTCGGCTTCTTGGGGGTGGTCGTGTAGACGCGGGTGCACACGCCACGGCGCTGGGGCGATCCCTTGAGCGCAGGGGTCTTGGTCTTGCTGACCTTGTCTTGGCGCCCCTTGCGCACCAGCTGGTTGATCGTAGGCAAGCTGTTCTCCGTACCTCGAGATGGTCTGCTCGCACGGCAGCTGCCGGACGAGCTCCTTGGTGGTGTCCCCCAACCGACCCCCGCACTCGGGCGTGTCGTTCGGGGCGCTCTCCCCTGCACTTCCCCCCGCGACTGGTCTGGAACCCCGTTCGGTTCCCAGTCACGGCGGTCTGCCCGGCGAGAGAGGCGAGCAGGCTCCCGGAGGTTGTCTCCAAGACATGCTCAGGCGTCCGGGAGGTCCCAGACACAGTTCTCAAAGATACCGTCTGGCCGACAACCGGCCAAATCAGCGTGCGCCGGCCTCCCGCCTGACGGCGGCCCTTCCTCCCCGGGCGGGCAGGAACGGAAGTTTTTCACGAGACTTAGTCATCTGTTGGTCATTTTTCTCTCCCAAGTCGTCAGCAGCCGTTGACCCTCCCGTCCAGCCGCCAACAGACTGCAGGCGTCCATCAGGGGCTCTGGAAGCACGTCGTCTCACACAGGAGGTTCTACCGATGACTCTTCGCCATCTCGTCCGGTCCGCGCTCGTCGCCACCGCCGCCGCCGCGGCTCTGGCGGGTGCCACCCCGGCATTCGCCGCCACACCGACGCTCGCACCGGCATCGAGCACCCAGGTCACCGTCGCCAAGCTCACCCAGTCGCAGGCGGCGTCCCAGCTCAGCGCGGCCGGGATCACCTGGTCCTCCAGCGGCCACTGCACCACCCGTAGCAACTCGACCTGCACGTCGTTCGAGCAGATCAACAGCTCGACGGTCCAGGGCGTCAAGACGCTCAAGAGCGCCAGCGGCTGCTCGATCAACATCACCGGGGGCACCGAGGTCGGGCACGCGTCGGGCACCTACAGCCACTACAACGGCTACAAGGTCGACATCTCGCACGGGAGCTGCGTCGACGGCTACATCCACAACACCTTCACCCACATCGGTAACCGCAGCGACGGCGCCGCGCAGTGGAAGGCGGCGTCGGGCAACATCTACGCCGACGAGGGCAGCCACTGGGACATCACGTACTACTCCTGCGGCTGCTGACCGAGGCGTGACGCGCCCCGGCTCTTCGGGCCGGGTCGCGTCAGCCGAGGCGCCAGTCGCCGGCGTACATGTGCAGGACGGGCACGCCGAGCTGTTCGCGGGCCTTGCTCGCCCAGTCGGTGTGGAACGTGTCCTCGACCGCGTGGGGCTCGGTGACGACGATGACCTCGCGAGCGTCCAGCCGGGCCACCTCCGCAAGCAGTCCGGGCAGCGGGTCGTCATCCGTCACCACACCAGTGGCCTCGGCGCCGGCGGACGCCAGCTCGGCGAGCGACGCGGCCAGGGCCTGGTCGGCATCGGCGTGGGCCTCGGTGCGGTCGACCGGGCGCAGCACCTCCAGCGCCTCGCGCATCTCGAACAGGCTGAGGTGGTCCAGCAGGGAGGCGAGCACGTTGCGCTCGGTGTCCGCCGGGACCAGCACGCGGTAGCCGACGAGCTGACCCGTGTGCAGGGCGACGATCTTGCGGGCGTCGACCGGCCGCAGCGGCTCCTCGGTCAGGATGATGATGGCGTCGGTCACGCCGCCACCCTAGGGGATCGGCGCCTCGCGCCGAGGGCTGGATCGGCGGCATCGCATCCGCAGCACCTGACCGAGCATGGTGATCCCGAGCGCCACGGCCGTCGACAGGTCCCCGGTCACCGAGGAGACACCGACCCGCGGGCGGTAGTTCACCGGCACCTGGACCATCGGCGCGCGCCAGAGCGCACTGAGCAGGAGCATCTCCAGGCCCTCCGCGGACCCGTCCACGTGGGACTCGGCGACCACCCGCTCGGCATGCTCGCGAGTCATCACCCGGAAGGTGCAGCCCACGTCCGACAGCGAGGAGGTGTTGAAGAGCACCTCGACGAGCTTGGCCACCGCCCAGTTGCCCCAGCGCAGGAACCAGCCCATGTTGGCGCCGTCCCAGATGAACGTCGCGACGGTGCGTGAGCCGATCACGAACTCGCACTCCGGCATGAAGGCGAGCAGCTTGCGCAGGTCCTCCGGCTCGAAGGTGCCGTCCGGCTCACACACGGCGACGAGGTCGGTGTCGGCCTCGCGCAGCCCGCGGCGGATGGCGGCGCCGTAGCCCTGAGCCGGCTCGAACACCTCGCGGGCCCCGGTCGTCGCCACCTCCTGCGACGTCCCGGCCGCCGCGTTGTTGTTGACCACGATGACCTGGTCGACCTCGAGGATCCGCTCGAACCCGCGGATGCACTCGGCGATCGAGTCCTTCTCGTTGTACGTCGGCAGCACGACGCTCAGCGACTTGTGTCTCCAGGCCATGTCGGCTCCCCTCGTACCCAGGGCGGGTCTGGTCAGCGAGCCCGACCATCGCTGCGCCATACCGTCAGCAGTGCGCGACGACCAGCATCTGACCGGCCATCGGCTTGACCGGCGACCGAAGGTACCACGGCACGAGGAAGCTCAAGGATGAGCCGCGGGAGCGCAGCGTCAGCGGCAGGAAGCGAGGGTGCACCTGCTCGATGTGCCACCCCACCGACCGGAGGAAGTCGGTCAGCGACTGGTCGGTCCAGATGGACACGTGCGTGAAGTCGTCGAAGTAGCGTCCGGGGTTGAGCCGGAAGTTCGGCTGCAGAAGGATCAGCCGGCCGCCTGGAGCGAGCACCCGGCGGGTCTCGGCCAGCAGCGTCACGGTCGGTGTCCGCTCGAGGTGCTCCAGGAGGTTCGACGCGAAGACGACGTCGAACGAGTCGTCAGCGAACCGCCCGAGGTCGGTGCAGTCACCGACAACGGCCGTGACGCCCGGGCCGGCGGCAGTCTCGACGGTCGGGTCGAGGTCCATGGCCACCACCTCGCCCGCCCGGACGCTGTTGGCGAAGTCGCACCACCCCGCGCCGAGCTCGAGGACGCGCGCCTGCTCGGGGACCCAGCGGGCGAGGTATGCCGTGACGTGGCGCCACACCGCGGCCCGGCTCGGGTGGTGTGCGAGCCGGGTGTCGAAGTAGCCCGGGACGGGGCCGTCGGGAGGCATGGCGCGCGAGCGTACCAGGAGCCCGGCAGGCAGGCGTGGCCCTGAGCCGGGTCATTAGGATGCGGCAGACGACCCCGCCCGTCGAGGACCTCGCTCGCCGCCGCGAGCAGCGCGCCACAGCCACGGGCCCGCAGCGTCGAGACCACCGAGCCGGACGGAGCGCACGTGTCGAGAGCCGCCAGGGGGGCCGCGTCGGCACCGGTCGTCGCCCCACCACGCCGGCCCATGCCCAGCACCCGGGTCGCCACCCTCTTCGTGCTGCCCTACCTGCTCCTCGGCCTCGCCTGGCTGGGCTCCAACCCCGTCGGAGCGGCGCCGGACGAGGACGCGCACCTGGTCAAGGCCCTCGGCGTCGCCCGCCTCGACATCGGCCGCCCCGGTCCGCCCGCTCCCGAGTCGGCCCCGCGGTCGGTGACCCGCAACGCCTCGATCTCGCGGGTCGTCACGATCGCGTCGCAGCTCTCCCCCGCGGGCTACGTGTGCTTCCAGTTCCAGGCTTCGGTCACCCCGGACTGCCAGCCGAACGCGCCGGCCGCGACCGGCGACGTCGAGGCGACCACCACGCTCGGCGCCTACCCGCCCTTCGCCTACCCGCCGTTCGGGCTCGCCGCCACCGCAGCGTCCAGCCCTGCTCAGGCCTTCTACCAGGCCCGGGCGGTGGTCCTGGCCGAGGCGAGCGTCCTGCTCTGGCTCGCCTGCTGGCAGCTCACCCGGTGGCTCGGCCGTCGCGCTCTGGTGGGGGTGGCGTTGGCCCTGACTCCGATGGCCGTGTTCTGCACGGCCATCCTCACCACCAGCGGTCTGGAGATCTTCGGAGCCCTCGGCGTCGCGGCCGTGGTCGTCGTCGCCTCACGCCATCGCGAGGCGGTCGCCGACCGGGGGACGCAGGCCGTGCTGCTCGCCTGCGGGAGCGCCCTGCTGCTCAGCCGCCAGCTGGGCCTGGTGACGATGGCCGCCCTCGCCCTGATGCTCCTGGTCCTCCAGGGCCGCGCCGTGTGGGAGCAGGTGCGCGCGCGCCGTCCGCTCGTCGCCGTCGCCGTCGCGGCTCTGGCGCTCGAGGCCGCCGCCGTGACCTGGTGGGAGGCGCGCTTCGACCATCCGGCCCTGCTCGGGCCATGGGTCTCCCCCAGCAGCCTGGCCGCCTTCACCGCTCAGCTCCCCCAGCTGACCCAGGAGACGGTGGGCTGGTTCGGGTGGCTGGACGTCCGGCCGCCGGCCTGGACGCTCTACCCCTGGGCCGGCGTCGTCGTCGCGCTGGTCGGGCTGGCCGTGGTGGTCGGGAAGCGCCGCGACCGGGTCGTCCTGCTCACGATGTCCTCGGCGGCCCTGGTGCTCGCCGTCGTCACCTTCGCCCGCGTGTTCTACCCCGTCGACGCCGGCCTCCAGGGCCGCCACGTCCTGCCGTTCCTGGCGCTGCTGCCGGTCTACGCGGCAGTCGTCGTGACCGGCCGCGTCCCGCGCCGGTGGCTCCAGCGGGCCACCGTGGCCGGGGCGGTCCTGCTGCCCGCGGGCCAGCTCTTCGCGCTGCTGACCAACGCTCGACGGTATGCGGTGGGCGAGCACGGCCCGCTGGCCTTCGTCGGCGCAGCGCAGTGGGCCCCGCCGCTGGGCTGGTACCCCTGGCTGGCCCTCGCCCTGCTGGCGACGGGCGCCATGGGGGCCAGCTGGGTGGCCCTGGCTCGTTCGCCGGGGACCCACCGAGCCGCTCCCGTCGGAGCAGGCGCCGACCGCGGGTGAACGCGAAGGGCGGGTATGCCGGGAGGACCCGGCATACCCGCCCCGTGCGTGCGGCGTCAGTCAGCTCAGCTGTCGGTGAACCCGAGGCTGACGTCGTCGAGCCGGACGGCCTCGCCACTGCCCGCCCCGAAGGTCGAGTAGTCGTAGGCGTCGTAGCTCGGCATGGTGTACATCGCCGCCTTGGCCTCCTCGGTCGGCTCCACCTTGACGTTCCGGTAACGCGGCAGTCCCGTCCCGGCAGGGATGAGCTTGCCGAGGATGACGTTCTCCTTCAGGCCCAGCAGCGGGTCGGACTTGGCCTCCATGGCGGCCTGGGTCAGGACCCGGGTCGTCTCCTGGAAGGACGCGGCCGACAGCCACGACTCGGTCGCGAGCGACGCCTTGGTGATGCCCATGAGCTCCGGACGACCCGAGGCGGGCTTGCCGCCCTCCGACACGACGCGGCGGTTCTCCGCCTCGAAGCGACCCCGCTCGGCGAGGTCACCCGGGATGAGGTTCGCCTCGCCCGCCTCGATGACCGTCACCCGGCGCAGCATCTGCCGGACGATGACCTCGATGTGCTTGTCGTGGATCGACACGCCCTGCTGGCGGTAGACATGCTGGACCTCGTCGACGAGGTGCGTCTGCACGGCACGCGGTCCGAGGATCCGCAGCACCTGCTTCGGGTCGATCGCGCCGAAGACCAGCTGGTGGCCCACCTCGACGTGGTCGCCGTCAGCGATGAGCAGACGCGAGCGCTTGCTGACCGGGTAGGCGTGCTCGTCGGTGCCGTCGTCGGGGATGAGGACGATCCGACGGGTCTTGTCGGTGTCCTCGATCTGGACTCGTCCGGTCGCCTCGGCGATCGGGGCGACACCCTTGGGAGTGCGTGCCTCGAACAGCTCGACGACGCGGGGCAGACCCTGGGTGATGTCGTCACCCGCCACACCACCGGTGTGGAAGGTCCGCATGGTCAGCTGGGTGCCCGGCTCACCGATCGACTGGGCCGCGATGATGCCGACGGCCTCGCCGATGTCGACGAGCTTGCCCGTGGCGAGCGACCTGCCGTAGCACTTGGCGCAGGTGCCGACCTTGCTGTCGCAGGTCAGGACCGAGCGGACCTTGACCTTGTCGACCCCGGCCGCGAAGAGGGCGTCGATGACGACGTCTCCGAGGTCGATGCCGGCGTCGGCCAGGGTCTGGCCGTTGACGACGACGTCCTCGGCCAGGCTCCGGGCGTAGACGCTGGTCTCCACGTCCTCGTGGAGGATCCGGACGCCAGCGGGGTCGGTGTCGGAGATCGGCATGGTCAGGCCACGCTCTGTGCCGCAGTCGTCCTCCCGCACGATGACGTCCTGGGAGACGTCGACGAGGCGCCGGGTCAGGTAGCCCGAGTCGGCGGTCCGCAGCGCGGTGTCCGCCAGACCCTTGCGCGAGCCGTGCGTCGAGATGAAGAACTCGAGCACGGACAGGCCCTCGCGGAAGTTCGCGCGGATCGGACGGGGGATGATCTCACCCTTCGGGTTCGACACCAGCCCTCGCATACCGGCGATCTGGCGCAGCTGCATCCAGTTGCCTCGGGCACCGGAGGACACCATCTTGTAGATCGTGTTGGTCGGCGGGATGTTGGCCCGCATCTCCTCCGCGACCTTGTTCGTGGCCTCGTTCCAGATCTCGATGAGGTCCTCGCGACGCTCGTTGTCCGTCATCGCACCACGGTCGTAGAGCTTCTGGACCTTGGCGGCGCGGTCCTCGTACTCCTCGAGGATCTGCGTCTTGCGCGGCGGGGTGACGACATCGGAGATCGCCACCGTCGAGCCGGACCGGGTGGCCCAGTGGAAGCCGGCCTCCTTGAGCGCGTCCAGGGACGCGGCGACCTGCACCTTGGAGTAGCGCTCGGCGAGGTCGTTGACGATCGTCGAGAGCTGCTTCTTGTCGACCGGCGCCTCGACGAACGGGTAGTCGAGCGGGAGCGCCTCGTTGAAGAGGGCACGCCCCAGGGTCGTGGAGAGCAGCAGCGCCGGGACGATCCCGTCCGGGCCGGGCTCGACGCCCTCGGGCAGGTCGAAGCCGGCCGGGGGGACGACGTCGGCGACCCGCAGCTTGATCCGCGAGCCGAGCTCGATCTCGTGCGCGTCGAAGGCCATCCTGGCCTCGGCGGGCGTGCCGAAGGCGCGACCCGAGCCCTTGCCGTCCTCGACCTCGGAGGTGAGGTGGAACAGGCCGATGATCATGTCCTGGGTGGGCATGGTCACCGGTCGGCCGTCGGCCGGCTTGAGGATGTTGTTGCTCGAGAGCATGAGGATGCGGGCCTCGGCCTGCGCCTCAGCGCTGAGCGGCACGTGGACCGCCATCTGGTCCCCGTCGAAGTCGGCGTTGAACGCCGTGCAGACGAGGGGGTGGATCTGGATGGCCTTGCCCTCGACGAGCTGCGGCTCGAAGGCCTGGATGCCGAGGCGGTGCAGCGTCGGTGCCCGGTTGAGCAGCACCGGGTGCTCGGTGATGACCTCCTCGAGGACGTCCCATACGACAGGCCGAGCGCGCTCGACCATCCGCTTGGCCGACTTGATGTTCTGGGCGTGGTCGAGGTCGACCAGGCGCTTCATCACGAACGGCTTGAACAGCTCGAGCGCCATCTGCTTCGGCAGGCCGCACTGGTGCAGCTTCAGCTGCGGGCCGACGACGATGACCGAACGGCCGGAGTAGTCGACGCGCTTGCCGAGCAGGTTCTGGCGGAACCGGCCCTGCTTGCCCTTGAGCATGTCGGACAGCGACTTCAACGGCCGGTTGCCCGGGCCGGTCACGGGGCGGCCACGACGGCCGTTGTCGAACAGCGAGTCGACGGCCTCCTGGAGCATCCGCTTCTCGTTGTTGACGATGATCTCGGGTGCGCCGAGGTCGAGCAGCCGCTTGAGGCGGTTGTTCCGGTTGATCACCCGGCGGTAGAGGTCGTTCAGGTCGGAGGTCGCGAAGCGGCCACCGTCGAGCTGCACCATCGGGCGCAGGTCCGGCGGGATGACCGGGACGCAGTCCAGCACCATGCCCGTGGGGCTGTTGGTGGTGGTCGTGAAGGCGGTGACGACCTTGAGGCGCTTGAGGGCGCGGGTCTTCTTCTGGCCCTTGCCCGTGGCGATGATCTCGCGCAGGATCTCGATCTCGGCGTCGAGGTCGAAGGTCTGCAGCCGGTGCTGGATCGCGGCGGCGCCCATGCCGCCCTCGAAGTAGAGGCCGAAGCGGTCGCGCATCTCGCGGTAGAGGATCTCGTCTCCCTCGAGGTCCTGGACCTTGAGGTTCTTGAACCGGTCCCAGACCTGCTCGAGACGCTCGACGAGCTGGTCCGCGCGCTTGCGGATGTTGTTCATCTCGCGCTCGGCCTGCTCCTTGACCTTCCGGCGAGCATCCGCCTTCGCGCCCTCGGCCTCGAGCTCGGCGATGTTGCGCTCGAGGATCTTGGCGCGCGCCTCGATGTCGACGTCGCGGCGGTTCTCGATCTCCTTCTTCTCCACCTGGATCTGCGCCTCGAGCGAGGGCAGGTCCTTATGACGCTGCTCGTCGTCGACGGACGTGATCATGTAGGCCGCGAAGTAGATGACCTTCTCGAGGTCCTTGGGGGCCAGGTCGAGCAGGTAGCCGAGCCGGCTCGGGACGCCCTTGAAGTACCAGATGTGGGTGACCGGGGCGGCGAGCTCGATGTGGCCCATCCGCTCGCGACGGACCTTGGCCCGGGTGACCTCGACGCCGCAGCGCTCACAGATGATGCCCTTGAAGCGCACCCGCTTGTACTTGCCGCAGTTGCACTCCCAGTCCCGGGTGGGGCCGAAGATGCGCTCGCAGAACAGGCCCTCCTTCTCGGGCTTGAGCGTGCGGTAGTTGATGGTCTCCGGCTTCTTTACCTCACCGTGGCTCCACTGGCGGATGTCGTCAGCAGTGGCGAGGCCAATACGCAACTCATCGAAGAAGTTGACGTCGAGCACGTGGTTCCTTCTCTCGTAACTCTGTAAATCACAAATGCGGAGTCAGACCGGTCCGATCCGACGGTGCTGGGCAGCCCTGCCGATCCCGTATGCCGTGTGGTCACCGTCGCGTGGACGGCGGCCCCCCGGCATACGGGGTCACCGGCTCAGACCTCTTCGACGCTGCTCGGCTCGCGCCGTGACAGGTCGATCCCCAGCTCTTCGGCGGCGCGGAACACGTCGTCGTCGGATTCCTTCATCTCGATGGCGTGGCCATCGCTCGAGAGCACCTCGACATTGAGACACAGGGACTGCATCTCCTTGAGGAGGACCTTGAAGGACTCGGGGATCCCCGAGTCGGGGATGTTCTCCCCCTTGACAATGGCCTCGTAGACCTTCACCCGGCCGGGAACGTCGTCCGACTTGATCGTCAGCAGCTCCTGGAGCGTGTAGGCGGCGCCGTACGCCTCCAGGGCCCAGACCTCCATCTCACCGAAGCGCTGGCCACCGAACTGGGCCTTACCGCCGAGCGGCTGCTGGGTGATCATCGAGTAGGGACCCGTGGAGCGTGCGTGGATCTTGTCGTCGACGAGGTGGTGGAGCTTGAGGATGTACATGTACCCCACCGAGACCGGCTCCGGGAACGGCTCGCCGGAGCGGCCGTCGAAGAGCAGCGCCTTGCCGGTGTGGTCGATCAGCCGGACGTCGTCGCGCGTCTTGAGCGTCGAGTCGAGCAGACCGGTGATGACGTCCTCGCCGGCGCCGTCGAAGACGGGGCTGGCGACCCGGCTGCCGGCCGGTGCCTCGTAGGCGTCGGCCGGGATGACCTTCGCCCAGTCCGGCTCGCCCTCGATCTTCCAGCCGCGGGAGGCGGCCCAGCCAAGGTGCAGCTCGAGGATCTGCCCGACGTTCATCCGGCCCGGCACACCGAGCGGGTTGAGCACGACGTCCACCGGGGTGCCGTCCTCGAGGAACGGCATGTCCTCGACGGGGAGGATCTTCGAGATGACGCCCTTGTTCCCGTGCCGGCCGGCGAGCTTGTCGCCGTCGGTGATCTTGCGCTTGTTGGCGACGTAGACCCGGACGAGCTGGTTGACGCCGGGGGGAAGGTCGTCGCCTTCCTCCTTGTCGAAGACCTTGACGCCGATGACCGTGCCGGTCTCGCCGTGCGGGACCTTCAGGGAGGTGTCGCGGACCTCGCGGGCCTTCTCGCCGAAGATGGCGCGCAGCAGGCGCTCCTCCGGGGTCAGCTCGGTCTCACCCTTGGGCGTGACCTTGCCGACGAGCAGGTCGCCGTCGCGGACCTCGGCGCCGATCCGGATGATGCCCCGCTCGTCGAGGTCGGCGAGCACGTCCTCGGAGACGTTCGGGATGTCCCGGGTGATCTCCTCCGGACCGAGCTTGGTGTCGCGGGCGTCGACCTCGTGCTCCTCGATGTGGATCGAGGAGAGGACGTCGTCCTGCACCAGGCGCTGGCTGAGAATGATCGCGTCCTCGTAGTTGTGACCCTCCCACGGCATGAACGCCACGAGCAGGTTCCGCCCGAGGGCCATCTCGCCACCGTCGGTCGCCGGGCCGTCGGCGATGACGGAGCCGACCTTGAGCTTGTCGCCCTCGTTGACCACGACCACCTGGTTGTAGCAGTTGCCCTGGTTGGAGCGGTCGAACTTGGCGATCCGGTAGGTCTGCGTCGTGCCGTCGTCGTTCGCGACGGTGACCAGGTCGGCGCTGACCTCGGTGACCACGCCGGCCTTCTCCGCGACGACGACGTCACCGGAGTCGAGCGCGGCGCGGAACTCCATGCCGGTGCCGACGAGCGGCGCCTCGGACTTGACGAGCGGCACCGCCTGGCGCTGCATGTTGGAGCCCATCAGCGCGCGGTTGGCGTCGTCGTGCTCGAGGAACGGGATGAGCGCAGTCGCCGCGGACACCATCTGGCGGGCCGAGACGTCCATGTAGTCGACGTCGTTGCCGGGGATGTACTCGACCTCGCCGCCCTTGGTGCGCACGAGCACGCGGTCCTCGGCGAAGGTGCCGTCGGCTGCGAGCTTCGCGTTCGCCTGGGCGATGACGTGCTCGTCCTCCTCGTCCGCGGACAGGTAGTCCACGTCGTCGGTGACCTTGCCCTTGACGACCTTGCGGTACGGCGTCTCCACGAACCCGAAGGCGTTGATCCGCCCGTAGGACGCGAGCGAGCCGATCAGGCCGATGTTCGGGCCTTCCGGGGTCTCGATCGGGCACATCCGGCCGTAGTGCGACGGGTGGACGTCACGGACCTCCATACCGGCGCGGTCTCGGGAGAGACCACCCGGGCCCAGCGCGGACAGGCGACGCTTGTGCGTCAGCCCGGCCAGGGGGTTGTTCTGGTCCATGAACTGGCTCAGCTGCGAGGTCCCGAAGAACTCCCGGATCGATGCGACGACCGGGCGGATGTTGATCAGGGTCTGCGGCGTGATCGCCTCGACGTCCTGGGTCGTCATCCGCTCGCGCACGACGCGCTCCATCCGGGACAGGCCGGTACGGACCTGGTTCTGGATGAGCTCGCCGACGCTGCGCAGTCGGCGGTTGCCGAAGTGGTCGATGTCGTCGACCTCGACCCGCATGTCGGCGTCCTTGCCGTCCCGGCGGCCCTTCATCGTCTGCTCTCCGGCATGGAGGGTGACGATGTAGCGGATCGTCGCGACGATGTCGTCGATCGACAGGGTCGAGGAACCGAGACCGGCCTCGACGCCGAGCTTCTTGTTGATCTTGTAGCGGCCGACCTTCGCGAGGTCGTAGCGCTTCGGGTTGAAGTAGAGGTTGTCCAGCAGGGTCTGGGCGGCCTCCTTGGTCGGCGGTTCGCCCGGACGCAGCTTGCGGTAGATGTCGAGCAGCGCGTCGTCCTGGCCCTGGGTGTGGTCCTTCTCCAGGGTCAGGCGCATCGACTCGAAGTCGCCGAACTCCTCGAGGATCTGCGCCTCGGTCCAGCCGAGGGCCTTGAGCAGCACGGTGACCGACTGCTTGCGCTTGCGGTCGACGCGGACACCGACCATGTCGCGCTTGTCGATCTCGAACTCGAGCCACGCACCACGGCTCGGGATGACCCGGGCCTGGTAGATGTCCTTGTCGGACGTCTTGTCGGCGTTGCGCTCGAAGTAGACGCCGGGGCTGCGGACGAGCTGGGAGACGACCACCCGCTCGGTGCCGTTGATGATGAAGGTGCCGCGCTCGGTCATGAGCGGGAAGTCGCCCATGAACACGGTCTGGCTCTTGATCTCACCGGTGTTGGTGTTCATGAACTCCGCGGTGACGAAGAGCGGAGCGTCGTACGTCTGGTCGCGCTCCTTGCAGGACTCGATGGTCTTGCGGGTCTCCTCGAACCGGTGGTCCCGGAACGACAGGGACATCGAGCCCGAGAAGTCCTCGATCGGGGAGATCTCCTCGAAGATCTCCTCCAGACCGGAGCGGTCGGGCACGTCCGTGCGCCCTGACTTCTTGGCCTCGGCGACGCGGGCTTGCCAGCGCTCGTTGCCGAGCAGCCAGTCGAAGCTCTCCGTCTGCAGAGCCAGGAGGTCTGGGACCTCGAGCGGTTCGCGGATCTGGGCGAATGACAGACGGCCTGAAGCCGTCCGTGCGGTGGACACAAACTGGGACGCGGTGCGCGAGGCAGCCAAGGAGGGTCCTTCCACGGGCCTACTGAGTTGTGGGAAGCGGCGTCACCCGCGCTCAAGACCCACACTCAGCAGCACAGGTTCCGGCCCGGGACGAGTCCGCGGGCAAGACAAAGCGCCATGGCTGAGGGGTGGGTTTCTGGGGCATGGGCAGCGCAAAACGTCAGTTTACCCACCCCAGGGCATAGAAGTCCAATCGAGTCAAGCACCGTGGGTGGGCGCCGATCGGCGCACCGGCCCGCACGAGCCTGTCGAGACGCCATGAGAATGGACCCTTATGGGCGCCACGTCAAGGGATACGGGCTGATCCAGGCTCAGAAGGCGTCCAGCGAGGACACCAGCCACCGTCCGTCGACCTGCTTCATCGTCGCGATGACGCGGTTCTGGTCGATCGACGGGTCGGGCTTGGCCTTGGTCGTCGTGGCCTGGTTGACGAACGCCAGGACCCGCACCGTGTCGGTCGTCGTGTCCATGACGCCGAGGTTGTAGACGCGCGCCTGGACGACGGTCTGGTTGGTCGTCGCCAGCGTCTTGAGGTCTGTGCCGGCCACCGCCGAGAACTGGTCCAGGAACGGCGCCGTGAGCTGGGGCTTGACCTGCTCGACATGGGCGTCATACGTCTTGTAGTCGTAGCTGAGCAGGGTCTCCAGGGTGGACTGGGCGGACCCGACCGCAGCCGACCGGGCCGAGCTCGAGGCGACCTGTGGCTGACGTGCCACGTAGACGAGGACCGCCGCGAGCAGCGCGCATACGGCCACGAGCGCCGTCACGGACGGCCACCAGCGGCGCAGCGCCTGGGCCCGCCCCCCGGCAGCGGCCCCGGGGGCCTCGGCAGAATCAGCCGTCTCCGGCAGGCTCGCGACGGCGCCCCCGGGGGCCCGATTCAAGCGGCGGCGGAGGGAGCGGGACGTCCGGCCGCCCTCGGCGAGGGGGGACGTCTGGTCCGCTGCGGGCGGATCACCGGCGGGAGGCTGCGTGCGCACCCGGGAGCGCTCCCCCGCGACCTTGCGGCGAGGGGGGCGGTTAGCCGACGAACTCAAGGGTGCTCACCTTCCATGCTCCGTCGACCTTCTGGAGCTTCAGGGCGATCCGGTAGGTCTTGTCGACCCCAGCGGGCGCGCTCTTGTTCGTCGTCGGCACCACGGCACCGACGATCGCCTCGGCGGAGTCGGAGTCGGAGGAGGTCAGGCCGACCTCGGTCCTGCTCGGCGTGCTGACCGTCTGGTTGTCGGTGACCAGCTTCTTGAGCTGGTCGGCCTGCTTGGTCCATTCGTCCTTGAACGTGCCGGTGGACCCCTCGAGGACCCTCGCCTGGTACTGGTCGAAGGTGCGGTAGTCGAGCGTGGTGAAGTTGACGACCATCTGCTTGGCCGCCGCCTGGGCGGCGGCGTCGCTGTCGCGCTGCTGGGCAGCGAGGTAGGCCTGTCGCCCGAGCGTCGCCGCGAGGACGAGGGCCGCCACGAGAACGAGCGCCGCGACCACCCACACCCACCGGGGCCCGGGGCGCCACCGCGGTCGTCGCGGCTCGACAGGGCCTGAGGGGCCCGAGGCCGCCTCAACCGGCTCGGCCGCGCGCTGGTCGACCCCGGCGGTCACTGGGCGGCTGCTTTCATCATCCACAGCCACGAGTCAACACCCGACGCACCTGGGGGGGCCATCGGGGTGGCGACCTCGACCGGCCGGTTGTTCGCGGCGACGGCGCTGGAGCCGAGGGTGACCGGCTGGCTCCCGAACGCCATGGGGTAGGACGACGCGGCTCCGGAGCTCGGTCGTGGCGCGTTCTGCGCGCCACGCACGTCGCTCGCCGAACCGCGGGGCAGCCGGCAGCCGGCCGAGGTGTTGAGCGGCGGGAGGTTCTCCGTCGTCGTGGGCTGGACCTTCGTGGTCGCCTCGTAGCCTCGGGTGCAGGCGGGCGGGTCGTCGGAGTTGGCGACGAAGCCGAAGTGCGCCGTCCCGTCGCCGGGGACGACGGTGTACCCGCCGGCGACCACGTCCGGGTAGGTGACGAGGAGCTGCTCGATCGCCCCCAGGCGACTGGTCGTGACGTTGCCGATCGTGATGAAGTTCGCGAAGAGCTGGCTCAGGGAGCTCTGGTTGTCCTTGATGAGACCGTCGAGCTGCTGAGAGGC
Source organism: uncultured Actinomycetota bacterium (assembly GCA_963826375.1). Taxonomy (GTDB): domain Bacteria; phylum Actinomycetota; class Actinomycetes; order Actinomycetales; family Dermatophilaceae; genus Lapillicoccus. The sequence continues at coordinate 90,823 of CAWGWN010000001.1, forward strand.
CACCACCCCGCGGTCGAGGATCAGCCGCAGGTCCTGGTCGTGGTCCCGGAAGGTCTCCGCCAGGTTTGCGAAGTCGGTCGCGGAGACCTTGATCTGCGACGAGGTCTCCCGCTGGGTGTCCAGGACGATGCGCCCGTCGTCGATGAGCTTGACCGTCTCCGGAAGCGCCGCGGTCGCCGAGGCGGTCAGGGCGTCTCCGGAGTCGAGCAGACGCTTGAGGTCGGTGCTGCCGGTGGCGAACGCCTTGCCGAACTCGTCGACGGTCACGCTGAGGTCCTTCTGGTCGACCGAGCGGACCGTGTTGTCCGTGTGCTGGAGCAGGATGTCCACCCGGACCGGGTAGGACGTCGCGGAGCGGGGGATGGTCTCGCCGGCGGCCAGGTACGGGGCTCCGGCCACGTTGGGCTGCAGGTCGAGATACTGCTCGCCCACGGCCGAGCGGTTCTCCACCACGGCCTTGGTGTCCTTGGGGACCTCGACGCCGCGGTTGATCCGGGCCTGGACGAGCACGCCGTCCTTGGTCAGCTCGAGCGACTCGACCCGGCCGACGGTGACGCCCCGGTAGGTCACCTCCGACCCCACGAAGATCCCGCCGGACTCCTGGAAGTCGGCCTGGACCACATAGGTGCCGCCGAGGATCTTGTCGGTCAGCCCCACATACCGGGCCGAGAGGATGGCCACGGTGAGCAGCGTGAGCAGGCCGAACACCGCGAGCTGGACCTTGACCGTGCGACGGATCATGGGGTGCCTCCCCCGAACAGCGTCAACCAGGACGGGACCCCGCCGTTGCCGGCCGCGGGGGCCTGAGCAGCCGCGCCGGGGGTCGGGAGCTGTCCTGGAAGCGTGGGCAGCCCCCCGGGGACACCGGGCACGCCGGGCACGCCGGGAAGGCCACCACCCGGTAGCCCGGGCTGCGCCGGTGTCGCCGGCGCGGCCGGCAGACCGCCGGACTCGGCGTTGGCGAGCGCGTTGCCGAGGTTGCTGTCGAGCGTCACGCGCAGGTTGGTGAAGTCGCCCTTGACGGTCGTGGCGGCGGAGTCCGGGAAGGGGTAGGTGAGCAGGAGCTGGAGCGACTTCGGGAAGCTGTCCCCCGCGGCGTTCAGCTGGGTGAGGATCGGCCCGAGTGCGGCCAGGTCGGCCAGCGTGTCCGCCTTGCTCTCCTGGATCACCTTGGTGCCGACGGCGCCGAGGTCGGACAGCGCCTTGAGCATCGTCGTCAGCTGCTGGCGCTGGTCCGCGAGGATCTTCAGGCCGGCCGGCAGCTGGTCGATGATCGTGCCGAGCTGGTCCTTCTGGGCGGCCAGGCTGGCCGCCAGCTTGTCGATGTTGTCGATGGCGCGGACGATCTCGCCCTTCTGCTGGTCGAGTCCGCCCACGAAGGTGTCCAGCTGCGCGATGACGTCCTTGATCGACGCCGAGTTGCCCCGCAGGGCGTTGTTCAGCTCGCTCTCGATGATCTTCAGCTGGGCGACGCCTCCGCCGTTGAGCAGCAGCGACATCGCGCTGAGGACCTCTTCGACCTCGGGGTTGCGGCCCGTCCGGTTCAACGGGATGTTGTCCCCGTTCGAGAGCTGGCCGGTGGGGTTCTCGGTCGGCGGAGCCAGCTGGACGTACTTCTCCCCGAGCAGGGAGGTCTGCCGGATCTCCGCCACGGCGTTGTCGGGCAGCTTCACCGAGTCAGGCAGCCGGAGGGTCACCCGCGCGGTCCAGCCGTTGACCTCGATCGACTCGACCGAGCCGACGGTGACCTCGTTGACCTTGACGGAGGACATCGGCACGAGGTCGAGGACGTCGGCGAACTCGGCCGTCACCCGGAAGACGTTCCCCCCACGAGCGGCGCCGCCGGGCAGCGGCAGGTCGTAGGCGCTCTGGCACCCCGCCACGACGAGCACGGACCCGACGCCGCAGACGGCGACGAGCGCCCGCCGGGTCGTCCTGCTGGGACGTCGCCCAGGTAGCCACCGGCTCATCGCTGTCCTCCTGTCGGGAGCAGACCGCCGAGAGTCGGGTCGGCTCCGCGGATCTCGACTGTGGCGCCCGGCGCGGCGCCAGCGGCGGGCGCGGGCGCGGGCGCGGTCGTCAGGCTTGCGGGCAGCCCTGAGCCCACGCCGGCGATCCCCAGCGCCCCGAGGCCCGGGAGGGACGAGAGGGTCTGGCGGAGAGTGTTGCACGCCTGATCGCCGTTGGGGGCGGTGATGAGGATGCCGCACACCAGCAGGCCGGGGTCGTGGCCCTGAGGGGCGTTGTTCCGGGTGTCCAGGGTCCCGGTCCGGGGCTCGTAGGCGCGCTGGAGGTTGGAGACGGCCACTGGCGCGTTCTCGATCGTCTCGGCGAGGGCGTCCCGGTTCTTGACGATGGTGCCGGAGACGGCGGTGAGCTGGTCGATGTTCGTCTTGACGAGAGTCCGGTTGTCCTTGACGAAGGTGGAGATCTCGTCCAGGGCCACGGCGAGGTTCGCCAGGGCGGCACCGAGGTCGCCGCGCTCGGCCTCGAGCTGCTGCGCGACGGTGGCGAGGTCGACGTTCAGCCGCCGTACCTGGTCGTTGTTCGTCGCCAGCATCGAGGTGAAGGACTGCAGGTTCTTCACCGTCGCGAAGAAGTCGTCCTTCCCCCCGGAGAGAGCCGACAGCGCCAGGCTGAGGTCGCGGGTGGTGTCGTGGAACTTCTGACCCTGCCCGTCCATGTTGGCGGCCGACGTGGCGAGCACCCGCGACAGCGAGCCGTCCTTGTTGGCGCCCTGGGGACCGAGGGCGACCATGAGGTCGTCGAGGCTCTGGGAGATCCGGTCGAGCTCGACCGGAACGGCCGTGCGGTCCATCGGGATCTTCGTCCCCGTCGGCATGACCGGGCCCTGGGTGTATGCCGGGAGGAGCTGGACGTAGCGGTCGCTCACCAGGGACGGAGCCACGACCACGGCCTTGGCGTCGGCCGGCACCTTGGTCGTGTCGTCGTACTCGAACACCACGTCGACGTGGTCTCCGGCGGGGCGAACCTCGAGGACCGTGCCGACGCTGACGCCGAGGATCCGTACGTCGGAGCCCGGGTAGAGGCCGACCGCCCGGGTGAACGCGGCGGTGACCGTGGTCTTGCCTGTCTGCGGCCAGAAGGCCACCACGGCCGCGACGACGGCGACGACGACCAGCCCGGCGACGATCCTCGAGGCGGTGGGCCCGAGCCCGGGGACCCGGGGCTCACGCAGCACCGTCGGGATGCTCGGGGCGTCGGGCAGCCTCAGGCGTGGCAGGGAGGGCTTGCTGAGCTTGATCATCCGGGTCAGCCTCCCAACGCCGGTGTCGGGCTGGTGACGTTGGCGACGTAGGTGTCGAACCACGGCCCGCTGCCGAGCGTGCTGGCGAAGACCCGCGTGAACGGGGCCATCGCCTGGATCGTGTTGGTCAGGTCCTGGTCGTGCTTCTGCAGCACAGCGAGCACCTTCGTGAGCTGGTCGAGCGCCGGCCCGAGCTGGGCGCGGTTCTCGCGGACCAAGGCGGTGATCTGCTGCGCCATGGCCGAGGTGTTCGTGAACAGGGTGTGGATCGCGTCGCGCCGCGCGGCCAGCTCGAGCATCAGGGCGTCCGCGTCCTTGATGAGCTGCTCGAACACGGCGTTGCGCGAGGCCACCGTCGAGGACACGTTGTTCGCGCTGGCGAGCAGGGCACGCAGCTGCTCGTCCCGGGAGGCGATGGTCCGAGACAGTCGGGACAGGCCGTCGAGCGAGGCCTTGACCGCCTCGGGGCTGTCCTTGAACTCCGTGGCCAGGGTGTCGAGCGAGGTGGACAGCTTCGCGACGTCGATCCGCTCGGTCGTGGTGGCGAGGTCGCTGAACGCGTTGACGATGTCGTAGGAGGAGACGGTGCGCTCCAGCGGGATCGTGGCGTCCGCGGGGAGCTGACCGTCGCCCTTCGGCTCGAGCGAGAGGTACTTCTGCCCCAGGACGGTCTTCATCCGGATCGAGGCACCGGTCTGCGGGCCGAAGGCGACGTCGCCGTCGGTCACCCGGAAGTCGAGGCGCACTTTGGGCCCGTCGAGGGCGATGCCGGTGACCTTGCCGACCTTGACGCCCGCGATGCGCACGTCGTCGTCCGCCTTGATGCCCCCCGCCTCGGAGAAGTTGGCGTGGTAGGTCGTGCCACCCCCGATGATCGGCAGGCTGGCGGCGTTGAACGCCAGGTAGAGCACCAGGGCGATGAGGGCTAGCCCGGCGGCGCCGATGGGGACCGGGTTGCGTTCGCGGAAGGGGATGGCCATTACTTACACCTCGCCCCGCCGACGTTGTAGACGATGGGCGCACCCGGCGCGATGGGGGTCTGGGTGTCGAACGTGCAGAGGTAGAAGTTGAACCACGAGCCGTAGGTCGCCGTCCGCGTGATGGTGTTGATCTTGGTCGCACTCCCTGAGAGGAACTTCTCGAGCTCGGCGTTGTTGTCGGGCTTGTTGAGCGTCGTCGCCAACGTGCCGAGCTGCTTGATGTCGTTGCTGATGTCCGGACGGCCCTTGGCCAGCAGGTCGGCGGTCTCCGCGGTGAGGTTGTTGATGTTCGTGAGCGAGGCCCCGATGGTCTCCCGGTCCGCGGCCAGCCCGGAGATGAACCGCTGCAGCTGGTCGATGAGCTGCTTGAACATGTCGTTATGGGCGTCGACGGTGCCGAGCACGGCCGTGAGGTTGTCGATGGTGCGACCGATGACCTGGTCACGGTCGGCGAGGGTGGAGGTGAGCGAGGCCGTCTTCGCGAGGAGCGAGTTGATGTTGCCGCCCTGGCCCTGCAGGACGTCCACGATCAGGCCGGACAGCTCGTTGACGTCCTTCGGCGAGAGCGCCGCGAACAGTGGCTTGAAGCCGTTGAAGAGGACGGTCAGGTCGAGCGCCGGATGCGTCCGGTCGAGGCCGATCCGGTCGCCTTCGTGCATCGGCTGCGCATTGCCGACGCCCTGGGTCAGCGCGAGGTACCGCTCGCCCACGAGGTTGCGGTACTTCACCGTGGCGATGGTGCCCTGGGTGAGCACGCTGGTGCGCGAGACGCTGAACTCCACCAAGGCCGTGGTGCGGTCGGAGTTGACGCGCACCGCGTTGACCTCACCGACCCGGACACCGGCGATCCGCACGTCCTGGCCCGGCGCCACGCCGGTGACGTCGGTGAAGACCGCTGAGTAGCGCAGGCCGTTGCCGTCACCGACGTTGGCGATCGTGGTGGCGAGCGTTCCGAAGGCCAGGATGGTCACGGCCGCGAAGATGATCAGCTTGATGAGCGCCGAGGTGGTCTTCACTGGTTGTTCACCACGTTTCCGCGCAGGATCGGACCGTACAGAAGGGTCTGGATGGCCGACGGAGGGCCGTTGCCGTCGGCGGACATCAGCGCGGCGACGACCTGCTGCTCGGAGGCGGTGCCGGCCATCCCCGAGTCGACGCTGGGGATCGCGAAGGCCGTCGGGGAGGAGAACATCGACGGCATCGCCGATGCCGAGCCGGGGCTCGCCGCCGGACCGCCGTCGTTGAAGTGGGACGGGCCCCGGGGGTTCGCCTGGCTGGTGCCGGGGTTGGGCAGGGTCATGCAGCCCGGGCCCCGGTGCTCGCCCCAGGCCGGCTCCTGGCCGGGCTTGTACCCGGGCCGGGCTGGGACGAACTCGAGCGTGATGTGGAAGGCGCTGTTGGAGAAGACGTCGTTGATCTGCGGGATCCAGCCCGCCATGCCCTTGGCGAGACAGGGATACTCGGGCGAGTAGCGGGCGAAGAGCTGCAGCGACGGACGGTTGATCCGCCCCACCTGGATGATCCGGTCCTCGTTCGCACTGAGGAAGGCGGTCGCCGTGTTCGCGAAGCCGGCGGTGCCCGCCAGGAAGCCCGCGAGCTCGTTCTGCTTCTCGACAAGAGTCGCGTTCGTGGTGAGGAACGCCTTGGCCGCGCGGATGAGCTCCGGGGCCGCCTCGGAGTAGGTGGACGCCAGGTCCGCCAGGCCGGAGATGTCGGCCTGGAGGTTGGGCATGTGCGGGTTGAGCTGCTTGAAGTAGCTGTCCACGAGGACGAGGTTCTTGCCGAGCTGGGTACCGCGGCCCTCGAGGGTGGACGCCAGGGCATTCAGGGTCGCCGACAGCTTCTCCGGCTGGACGGTCCGCAGCAGGGGAAGGAGGTCGTCGAACACCTTCTCGAGCTCGATCGCCACCGTGGTCCGGTCCTGGTCGATCGTGTCCCCCTCGCCGATGGAGGCCTTGGAGGGCGCGTCCGGCACGACGAGGTCGACGTACCGCTCGCCGAAGAGCGTCTTCGGGAGCAGCCGGGCGTGGACGTTCTGGGGGATCTGGCCGACGGACTCGGGGCGCAGCGCGAGGGTCACCGTCGCCCCGCTGCCGGTCGACGAGATCGACCGCACGGCACCGACGTTCAGGCCCCGGATCTTGACGTCGCTGGCCTCCTGCAGCTGGCTGCCGATGCGGTCGGTGAGCAGGGTCACCGTCACCACGGGGGTGAACCTCTGCTGGAAGACGGCGATGCAGAACGCCACCGACAGGGCGAGCACCACGAGGAAGGCCACCCCGAGAGCCTTGTTGCCCAGGGAGGCGAGTACGCCGCTCTTGCGCTCAGCCATGGCTAACCGGCGATCCTTACCGTCGTCGTGGCGCCCCAGACCGCGAGGCTGAAGAAGAAGTCGACGATGTTGATCGCCACGATGGACGTCCGGACCGCTCGCCCGACTGCCACCCCGACCCCGGCGGGTCCGCCGGAGGCGTTGTAGCCGTAGTAGCAGTGGATGAGGATGATGACGATCGCGAACACCATCACCTTGACGAACGACCAGAACACGTCGATGGGTGGGAGGAACAGATGGAAGTAGTGGTCGTAGGTGCCCTCGGACTGCCCGAAGTACTGCGTCGTGATGAAACGGGTGGCGGCGTATGACGAGAGCAGGCCGAGCACATACAGGGGCATGCAGGCGACGAAGCCCGCGATCATCCGGGTGGTGACGAGGAACGGCAGGGACGGGATGCCCATCACCTCGAGCGCATCCACCTCCTCGCTGATCCGCATCGCTCCGAGCTGGGCCGTGAACCCGCAGCCGACCGTGGCCGCGAGGGCCAGGCCCGCCACGAGCGGCGCGATCTCGCGGGTGTTGAGGTAGGCCGAGATGAAGCCGGTGAAGGCGCCGGTGCCGAGCTGGTTGAGCGAGGAGTACCCCTGCAGGCCCACCTCGGTGCCGGTGAAGAACGCGAGGAAGGCGATGACGCCGACCGTCCCGGCGATGACGGCCAGGGCGCCGCTGCCGAGCGAGACCTCCGCGAGGAGCCGGATGATCTCCTTCTTGTAGCGCCGCAGCGTGCGCGGTGTCCATCCGACCGAGCGAACGTAGAACCGCAGCTGCTCGCCGAGCTCGTCGAGCCCCTGACCCGGCCGGGCGGCGGCGCCGGCGACCCGCTTCATCACCGGGTTCGACCGGATCATCTCTGAGGTGCTCTTGGCCATGTCAGCTCACCTCAGATCTTCGACGGGACGACTTGGAAGTACACGGCGGTGGCCACGAAGTTGACGACGAAGAGCAGCATGAAGGTGATGACGACGCTCTGGTTCACGGCGTCGCCGACGCCCTTCGGCCCGCCGCCTGCGGTGAGCCCCTTGTACGAGGCGACGATGGCAGCCATGGCCCCGAAGATGAGCGCCTTGATCTCACCCGTCCAGAGGTCCGCGGTCTGCGCCAGTGCCGTGAACGAGGCGATGTAGGCGCCGGGCGTGCCGCCCTGGATGATCACGTTGAAGAAGTAGCCGCCGCTGACTCCGACGACGGACACGAGGCCGTTGAGGAGCACCGCGACGAGCATCGACGCGAGGACCCGCGGCACCACGAGCCGCTGGATGGGGCTGATGCCCAGCACCTCCATGGCGTCGATCTCCTCGCGGATCTTGCGCGAGCCGATGTCGGCGCAGATCGCCGAGCCACCGGCGCCGGCGATCAGCAGGGCGGTGACGATCGGCGAGGCCTCACGGATGACGGCCAGGACGCTGGCCGCGCCCGTGTAGGACTGCGCGCCGAGCTGGCGGGTCAAGGTGCCGAGCTGCAGGGCGATCACCGCGCCGAACGGGATGGAGACCAGGGCGGTCGGCAGGATCGTCACACTCGCGATGAACCAGGCCTGCTGGATGAACTCCTTGGTCTGGAACGGACGCTTCGGCAGCGCCCGCAGCACATCGATGGTGAGAGCGAACAGCGAGCCAGTCTGCCGGAGCGCGCCCTCGACGGGGTTGGCCATCGGTCAGGCACCCACCGTCTCGGAGTGGTTGTGGGCGACGCCGGGCACGCCGGCGTTGCTCGACATGAAGGAGCCGGGAGGTGGGGTGACGCCGTTCTCGCGGCACCACTCCCCCGGCGGACGCGAGGTGGCGCGAGGCGTGCCGTTGCTCGTCTCGAGCTGCAGTGCGATGGGCGGCAGGGGCGGCAGCTCCTGCCCCGACTCGGCGGCGAGCTCCTCCGCGTCCTTCTCCTCGGACATGCCGATCGGCCCGACCCGCTGGGCGTTGAGGAACTGGCGCACCACCGGCTCCTGAGAGGTGAACAGCATCTCCCGCGGCCCGAACATGGCCAGGTGCTTGTGGTAGAGCAGCCCGATGTTGTCGGGGACCGTCCGGGCGGTGTTGATGTCGTGGGTGACGATGAGGAAGGTCGCCTCGATCTCCGCGTTGAGGTCGACGATGAGCTGGTTGATGTATGCGGTGCGGACGGGGTCGAGACCCGAGTCCGGCTCGTCGAAGAGGATCACCTCGGGGTCGAGCACGAGGGCTCGGGCCAGACCTGCCCGCTTGCGCATCCCACCGGAGATCTCTCCAGGCAGCTTGCCCTCGGCGCCCTGCAGGCCGACGAGCTCGATCTTCTCGTTGACGATCCGCCGGACCTCGGCCTCGGTCTTCTTGGTGTGCTCTCGCAGCGGGAAGGCGATGTTGTCGTAGAGGCTCATCGACCCGAACAGCGCGCCGTCCTGGAAGAGCACGCCGAAGAGCTTGCGGATCTCGTAGAGGTCGTGCTCGCGAAGGGTGACCAGGTCCTTGCCGTTGATCCAGATCGAGCCCTTGTCGGGCTTGAGCAGGCCGACCAGCGTCTTGAGGAACACCGACTTCCCGGTGCCCGACGGTCCGAGCATCACGGAGATCTCTCCCGCGGGAAGGGTCAGGGACACGTCGTCCCAGATCACCTGCGACCCGAAACGCTTCGACAGCCCCTCGACTGTGATCTCAACGCCCATCTGGATCCAACCTTCCCGGCCACGCGAGCACCTCATCGTCGAGGTGCACTGTCAACGACCTGCTGTCCGCGAAGTTACGGGCCAGTAACCCTGGGTGACGGGAGGCTGGTCGGCTCGGCGCGCCGATGCTATCTCAGGTTGGTGGGCACCTCCCGGGGGGCGAGATCTCGGGGCGGTCACGACCTAGCGAAGCGGTCCGTCGCCTCGACGACCACCCGGTTCATCGCCTCCGCCCCGGCGTGGCCCACGCCCCCGACGACGACCAGCCGGGCATCGGGCCACGCCTGCGCGATGTGCCACGCGGTGTCCGGTGGTCCGGCCAGGTCGAGGCGGCCATGGACCAGCACACCCGGTATGCCGTGCAGCCGGCCCAGGCGCCCGACGACGGCGTCGTCCGCCTGGAAGCCCCCATGGCTGAAGTAGTGCGTCACCACCCTGGCGAAGCCGTAGCGAAATCCGGGGTCGGCGAACCTCGCACTGGGCGCCGGGTCATCCTCCAGCGCCACGATGGCCTCCTCCCAGGCACACCAGCGGGCCGACGCCTCCTCCCGGACGGCCGCGTCGGGCGAGGCGAGCAGCCCGGCGTACGCCGCTGCGAGGTCGCCGTCCCGCGCGGTGGACGGGACGCCGTCGAGGAGTCGCTGGTACGCCTCAGGGAGATAGCGGCCCGTTCCCCGGATGAAGTACTCGACATCGGCGCGCCGGGTCAGCGTCACCGCGAACAGGACCAGCTCGCTGACCCGCTCGGGGTGCGTCACGGCATACGTCAGACCGAGGGTCGACCCCCACGATCCGCCGAGGACCAGCCACCTCTCGATCCCGAGATGGCGGCGCAGGAGCTCGAGGTCGCCGACCAGATGCGCCGTCGTGTTGGTGGACAGGTCGGTCGCCGGGTCCTGCACCGACGGTCGGCTGCGCCCGGCGCCACGTTGGTCCAGCAGGACGACGCGGTAGCGCGTGGGGTCGAAGAACCCCCGCCACCACGCGGTGGCTCCCGACCCGGGACCCCCGTGCAGGACCACGGCCGGCTTGCCGTGCGGGTTGCCGCAGACCTCCCAGTAGAGCTCCTGGCCGTCACCCACCGGCAGCATCCCCTGGTCATGGGGGTCCGGGCTGGCATACATGGCCCCGGAGCGTAGCCGTGCTGGCCGTGGCTCACGACAGAAGGACCCGACCACACGTGGTCGGGTCCTTCCGTGGAGTTCTATCCCGGTCGCTCAGGGCGTCCGGGACGGGCTCACTTGAGGGTGACGGTCGCGCCTGCGCCCTCGAGCTGCTCCTTGGCCTTGTCCGCGGCGGCCTTGTCGACCTTCTCGAGGACGGGCTTCGGGGCGCCGTCGACGAGGTCCTTGGCCTCCTTCAGGCCGAGGCTCGTGAGGGCGCGCACCTCCTTGATGACCTGGATCTTCTTGTCGCCAGCAGCCTCGAGGACGACGTCGAACTCGTCCTGCTCCTCGGCAGCCTCGGCAGCGGGCGCACCCGGCGCGCCGGCGGCAGCGGCAACCGCGACCGGGGCGGCAGCGGTGACCCCGAAGGTCTCCTCGAACTGCTTGACGAACTCAGAGAGCTCGATGAGGGTCATTTCCTTGAAGGCCTCGAGGACCTCGTCGGTGTTGAGCTTCGCCATGGTGGCGTTCCTTCCTGTTCATGCCGTGAGTGGCGTGGAGTGTGGCTGGCCGAACCGGGGCGACCCGGCTCAGCTCTCCCCGCCTTCGGCGGGTGCCTCGGTCGCCACTGCGGCGACGTCTTCGGTTGGTGCAGCGTCCGCCGAAGCATCGGCGGGCGCGTCCTGCGTCGTGTCGTCCTGCGTCGTGTCGTCCTGCGTCGTGTCGACGCCGTCCTGCGGGGCATCGGCCGGAGCCGCTGCGTCCGCGGGAGCCGCGCCGGTGCCCTGTGCCTCGACCTTGGCGCGGAGAGCGTCGATGAGACGCGCGCTCTGCGACAGGGGCGCGGCGAACAGGTAGACCGCCTTGCTGAGCGAGGCGTCCATGGCACCCGCCAGCTTGGCGAGCAGCACCTCGCGGGACTCGAGGTCCGCGAGCTGCCGGATCTCGTCAGCGGTCATGGCCTTGCCGTCAAGCACACCGGCCTTGATCACGAGCGCGGGGTTCGCCTTGGCGAAGTCCCGCAGGCCCTTGGCCGCCTCGACCGCGTCACCCGTGACGAAGGCGATCGCGGAGGGCCCCTGCAGCTGCCCGTCGAACGCCGTGACTCCGGCATCCTTCGCAGCGAGCTTGGTGAGGGTGTTCTTCACCACGGCGTACGTGGCGTGCCCGTTCAGAGTGCTGCGCAGCTGGGAGAGCTGCTTCACGGTCAGCCCGCGGTACTCCGTCAGCACGGCCGCACCCGAGTTGCGGAAGTTGTCCGCGAGCTCGGCAATGGCTGCTGACTTCTCAGCGTTCGCCATCGGGCCTCCTTCCGTCGTGTCGGTCCGCACGGTCGAAGGTCACCCATGACGAAAGCCCCGGCGCAAGCGCACGGGGCTGCACGGCATACGGGTCGCCCTGGGGCGACCAGCCGAGAAACTCGAGTGGCCTGCGCTGGTTGCCCGCGTCATGCGGGGCCTTCGGTCAGGTGCGCGCGGTTGCGCGCACCGGACAACCGGCGGTCTGTGGTCGAGAGCAAGAGTACGGGCGCCGGGCGCCCCGGGTCAAAACGAGTGACGACGAGGTGCGCCGACGGGCTCAGCCCGTCGTCGCAGGAGCGGTCGACGTCGCCGCCGGCGCGTCCCCCACCTGGTCGGCGGGCGGGGCTGCGACCACTACCGCGGCTCCCCAGTCCTTGTACTCGGCATCGACCTTGACCCCCGCGCTGTTCATCACCATCTTCGCCGGCCGGCCGCTGTCGTCGAGGTAGACGTCCATGTCGCCCGACTGACCAGACACGCCCGAGAGGGTGTAGTGCGTCAGCGGACCCTCGGTGCCGACCTTCCTGATGGAGGCGGCAGCGAACCCGGAGGCCATGGCGAGCGGGTCGGTGGCGCTGGTCAGCTCGCCCGAGGCAGGCAGCTTCAACCAGGACTTCCCGTCGACCGGCGGGGTGCTCTTGACGTATGAGGTCCCGTCGATGACGACCATCTCGAACGGCTGGCCCCCCGAGACGCCGGTCGCGTGCATGTTCATCTGTTTCGTGTCGTTGAACACGAAGTCCATGGCCATGGTCAGCGATCCGGCCGGCCCGGCTGTGGCACCGGCTGCGGAGGTGTCGAGGGACATCGTCGCTCGGCCCGACCTCGCCGCCACCATGGCGGCCACCAGGTCGGAGCCGAAGGCCTTGCTGTCGACGGCACCGGCGCTGGCCGTGGCGGACCCGGTGCCCGCGGTGGCGGGCGCGGAGGACGGCGAGGAGCTGCACCCGGCGACCAGGCCGACCGCGGTGAGCCCCGCCACCATGAGGAGGGCAGTCGGGTGGGGCAGACGGCGGCGTCGTCGAGGCGTGGTCACCTGCGGAATCTACCAACCCGGGTCACCGGTCCGGCCGCACCACCATCGCCGAGCCACCGCCGCGCCGGACCGTCTCGGCGGCCGCCTCGAAGCTCTCCCGGCCACGGGGATGGATCGCCGTGACCGCGCCGATCTCGTTGGGCGTGCCCGCCGAGACAAGGTGGTGGCCCATGGCGGTCAGCCGAGCGCCGACCGGTCCGTCGAGGATCACCGGCTCGGCGCCCTCGTTGCCGTTCCGCGACGACAGCCGCGGCGCCGCGATCGCGTCGACGAGAGGCAGGCCGCGGTCGAGGTAGCCGAGGATCGTCTGGCTGACCGAGGTGATGATCGTGGCCCCGCCGGGAGAGCCCACCGTGAGCACCGGCCGGCCGTCCTTCAGGAGGATGGTGGGGCTCATCGAGGAGCGGGGGCGCTTGCCGGGGCCGGGGAGGTTCGGATCGGGCACTCCGACGCTCAGCGGCACGAAGTTGAAGTCGGTCAGCTCGTTGTTGAGCAGGAAGCCGTAACCCGGGACAGTGATCCCCGAGCCGCCGGTCTGCTCGATGGTCAGCGTGTAGGACGCGACGTTGCCCCACCGGTCGGCCGTGACGAGGTGCGTCGTCGACTGCCCCTCATACGGCTGCTTCTGACGGCCACCTCCCTGGGCGCACGGGGAGGAGGACCCGTCCGGGCTGCCGAAGGGGATGGGGCGGGGCTGCGCCGTGGCCGGGTCGAAGGTGCAGGCGCGTTCTGCGGCGAAGGCGTCGCTGGTCAGCTCCTTGACCGGCACGCCCGGCACGTCGCCGACGTAGCGGTTGCGGTCGGCGAACGCGGTGGCGGACGCCTCCGAGAACCAGTGCAGGTAGTCGGCTGGCTCGAGGTTCTTCAGCCGGGTGCCCGTCTTCGCCTCGTAGGCCTCGATGAGGTTGAGGATCTCGGCCACGGCGATGCCGCCGGAGCTCGGCACCGGCATGCCGTAGACGTCGTACCCGTGGTAGCCGGAGCGGATCGGGTCCTTGAGCAGGGCCTGGTATGCCTCGAGGTCTCCGATGGTCAGCTGGCCTCCCATGACGCTCACACCCGGCGCAGTGTGCGGTGCACGCGCCTCGTCGACCACGGCAGAGCCGAGGCGCCCGGAGTACAGGGACTCGACACCGTGGGTGCGCAGCTCGCGGTAGGCCCCCGCGAGGTCGGGGTTGCGGAACGTCGTCCCCACCTGCGGAGGCTGTCCTCCGGGGAGGAACACCTTCGCAGTCTCCGGGAACATCGCGAACCGCTTGGCGTTCGCCGCCGTCTGGTCGTGGAAGGTCTGGTCGACGATGAAACCGTCCGCGGCGAGCCGCTCGGCCGGCTTGAGCAGGTCGCCGAGACGCATCGTTCCGAACGTGCGAGCGGCCTTCGCCCAGAGGGCGGGGGTGCCGGGCACGCCGACCGACAGGCCGGAGCTGACCACGGTCGAGAAGGTCATCGGCGAGCCGTCGCTGTTGGTGAAGGTCTTCTCGGTGAAGGTGCGCGGGGCCGTCTCGCGGCCGTCCACCGTCGTCACCTTGTGGCTGCGGGCGTCGTAGTAGACGAGGAAGCCGCCGCCGCCGATGCCGGCGCTGTAGGGCTCGGTCACGCCCAGGGCGGCGGCCGTCGCGACCGCCGCGTCTGCGGCGTTCCCGCCGCGGGCGAGGACATCGATGCCGACCTGGCTGGCGTCGCGGTCGACCGACGACACGGCGCCGCCACTGCCGGTCATCACCGGCACCTTGGGCAGGTCGCCGCGGTGGTCGCCCCCCCGGTCGTGACCGTCCTGGCCACCGTTGCCGCCGTTGTCGTGCGCGCTAAGCGAGGCGGCGGGCGGCGCGAGGGCCAGAGCTGTGGCGGCCATCGCCGCGGCGGTGACGGCGGCGACCCGGGTCGCCGCTCGGGCGGCCCGGTTCCGGGGAGCGCGGGTCCGAGTTGTCGCGGCGCGAGAGGCGGAGAGGCTCATCTCACGACGGTAGCCCGGCACCTCGGGGAACGCAGGTTGAGACTACGGTCGAGCCAACCTCCCTCCGAGCCCGAAGGACCCATCTCGATGAGCAGGAGCCCGATGAGCAGGACAGACCTCATGAGGCAGATCACCAGCGGCCGGGTGCTGGCTGTCGTGCGCACCCAGCAGCTGCCCGACGCCGCGCAGCTGTGTGCCTCCCTCGTGCGCGGCGGCATACCGGCGGTGGAGCTGACCTTCACGACCCCCGACCTCGCCTCGCACCTGGCCCGGGCAGCGGCCACGAGCGCCGAGACGGGGGCCGTCGTCGGTGCCGGGACGGTGCTCACCGCGGAGCACGCGCGGCTCGCCGTCGGCAGCGGTGCGCAGTTCCTCGTCACCCCGGGTCTGGGCCCTGACGCCGAGGAGGTCGTGCGGGTCGGCCATGAGGCCGACGTGCCGGTCGTCCTCGGGGCCCTCACCCCCTCCGAGGTGATGACCGCCGCCCACCTCGGCGCGGACGCGGTCAAGATCTTCCCGGCCCACCGGTTCGGTCCCGGCTACCTCACGGACCTCCGAGGGCCGTTCCCCGACCTGCCGTTCGTCCCCTCCGGGGGCATCACGGCCGAGAACGCCCGCGACTTCCTCGACGCGGGGGCGGTCGTCGTCTGCGCAGGGAGCAACGTCGTCTCCGCGGACGACGTCGCCGCAGGCCGGTGGGACTCGGTCACGGCCAAGGCCACCGCCTTCTGCGCGTCGCTCAGCTAAGGCGGGAGGGCTCGCCCCCCGCTGGACAGACGACAGCGCCCGGGACCACGAAGGTCCCGGGCGCTGTGTCGTGCCCTCAGCAAGCGGTGCCGCTGGGAGAGAGGCTCAGACGGCCTCGTCCTCCGCCAGGAGGTTGCGGGTGCGGCGGAAGTCGAGCGGGATGCCGGGACCCATGGTCGTCGTCATCGTCGCCTTCTCGATGTAGTGCCCCTTGGAGGAGGAGGGCTTGAGCCGCAGGATCTCCTCGAGCGCCGCGCCGTAGTTCTCCACGAGCAGGGTCTCGTCGAACGAGGCCTTGCCGATGATGAAGTGGAGGTTCGCGTGCTTGTCGGTGCGGAACTCGATCTTGCCGCCCTTGATGTCCGTCACGGCCTTGGCGACGTCCATGGTCACCGTGCCCGTCTTCGGGTTGGGCATGAGCCCGCGCGGGCCGAGGACCTTGCCGAGCCGGCCGACCTTGCCCATCATGTCCGGCGTCGCGACGACGGCGTCGAAGTCGAGCCAGCCACCGGCCACCTTCTCGAGCAGGTCGTCGGAGCCGACGAAGTCGGCGCCCGCCTCACGGGCGGCCTCGGCCTTCTCGGCGTTGGCGAAGACGAGGACCCGGGCGGTCTTGCCCGTGCCGTGCGGCAGGTTGACCGTGCCGCGGACCATCTGGTCGGCCTTGCGCGGGTCGACCCCGAGGCGCATGGCGACCTCGACGGTCGCGTCGTACTTGATGCTCGTGGTCGCCTTGGCGAGGCGCACGGCCTCGAGGGGGGCGTAGACCTTGCCGGGCTCGATCTTCTCGGCGGCGGCCAGGTATGCCTTGCTGCGCTTCATGTGCTGCTCCTACGTGTTCGAGTGGTGGAGTTGTGGTCAGTCGGACCAGCGCTGGTCCTGCCACGCACGGCATACCGAAGGGGTATGCCGTGTTATGCGTCCTGCTGAGGGGCGGTCCTGCTCAGTAGCCCTCGGTGGTGATGCCCATGGAGCGGGCGGTGCCGGCGATGATCTTGGCGGCTGCCTCGATGTCGTTGGCGTTGAGGTCCTCCATCTTGGCCGTGGCGATCTCGCGGACCTGGTCAGCCGACAGCTTCGCGACCTTGGTCTTGTGCGGCTCGCCCGAACCCTTGGGGACTCCGGCGGCCTTCTTGATCAGCTCGGCGGCCGGCGGGGTCTTGGTGATGAAGGTGAAGGAACGGTCCTCGAAGACGGTGATCTCGACGGGGATGACGTTGCCGCGCTGGCTCTCCGTCGCGGCGTTGTACGCCTTGACGAACTCCATGATGTTGACGCCGTGCTGACCGAGCGCCGGACCGACGGGCGGAGCCGGGGTGGCCTGGCCGGCCTGGATCTGGAGCTTGATGAAGCCGGCGATCTTCTTGGACTTGGGAGGCATGTTCTTGGGTGACCTTCTGTTGTGGTGTGGGCCTACGCCGTGGGCGATGACCCGGTTGCAGAGCCCCTGCGGAGCAGGGACCGATGACCTTCGGTCAGGTCAAGTTTCTCAGATCTTGGCGACCTGGCCGAACGACAGCTCGACCGGCGTCTCCCGGCCGAAGATCGAGACCAGCACCTTGAGCTTCTGGGTGTCGGCGTTGATCTCGGAGATGGTGGCGGGCAGCGTCTCGAACGGGCCCTCCATGACGGTGACGGACTCGCCGACGGCGAAGTCGACGACCTGCACCTCCTTGGGCTTGCTGCCCCCGGTGGTCCCGCTGGCCGCGCTCTCCGGCGTCTCGAGGTCCGGGGAGAGCATGGTGAAGACCTCGTCGAGGCTGAGCGGCACCGGCTGGTGGGCGTTGCCGACGAAGCCGGTCACGCCTGGCGTGTGGCGGACCGCGCCCCAGCTCTCGTCGGTGAGGTCCATCCGGACCAGGACGTAGCCGGGCATCCGGACTCGCTTGACGAGCTTCTTCTGGCCGTTCTTGATCTCGGTGACCTCTTCCATGGGCACCTCGATCTCGAAGATGTAGTCCTCCATGTTGAGCGAGATGATCCGGGTCTCGAGGTTGGTCTTGACCCGGTTCTCGTAGCCCGCGTAGGAGTGGACGACATACCAGTCCCCCGGCTTGCCGCGCAGCATCGTCATGAACTCGGCGACGGGGTCGACCGGCTCGCTCGGCGTGGCCGGCTCGCCGTCCGCAGCCGGCTCGGCCGAGCCCGTGGTCGCGCTGGAGTCGGTGTCGGCCTCCTCGGGGAGCTCGTCGGCGTCCGTCGCCGCGGCGTCTGCTGACTCGGCGGAGGTCTCGTCGGACTCGGCGGTCTCGACGATGACGTCGCCTGCGGCAGCCTCGTCGCGCTCGAGGTCGTGCTCGTGGTCGGTGCCCCGGAGGGCGTCCTGCTCGGACACGGCTATGGACCTACTTCCCTTGCTGTGCTGGGTGGGCCGCCGGAGCGGCACCTCGGTGGTGGGGCTGGAACGGACCGCTAGCCGGCGAGGGCCAGGAGCACGAGGCGGTGGAACACGAAGTCGAAGCCGGCGACGATCGCCATGATGACGAGGACGAAGACGATGACGACGAACGTGTAGTTGAGCAGCTCGGGCCAGGTCGGCCGCACGACCTTGCGCAGCTCGTCGAGGATCTGGCTGACGAACAGCCCGAGGGAGCGCACGAGCCGGCTGATCGGGTTGCCCTGCCGACCACGCTTGCGGTCGGCACGACCGGACCCGCGAGCGGCATGTGTCTCGGTCACGATTCCTCTTCCTCCGGGCGACGGGATCTCCGTCGCTGCTGTCCATCACGGCCGGCGCGTCACCGGTCAGGTCGGACGACGCAGGGCTGCGGATACCGCAGGGCAGGAGGGACTCGAACCCCCAACCGCCGGTTTTGGAGACCGGTGCTCTACCAATTGAGCCACTGCCCTACACGGCCCGGTCGGTGTGGGCCGTGGGTGAGGGACGGCGGGCAGGCGTGAGCATGGCAGCCGTCAACCACCGAGGAGACAGCATACGTGACGCCGCTGTCCCCACGCGAACTCGCCCGCGGCACTGCGCCCGCAGCACGGAGACGACGCCGTACCGGTGCAGCGGTGGAGCTGGGGCGACCGCTACGCGGACGTGGCCTGCGCGGCACGCGGCGAGGGTGGAAGGATCGAGCACGTGACTACATCACCCGGCTCAGTCCCTGCCGTCCCCCTCGCCGCCGCGTCCGACGATGAGCTCGTCGCCTTCCGGGACGCCAAGCGCCGGGAGTACGACGCACTGCGCGGCCGGGGCCTCGCGCTCGACCTGACGCGAGGAAAGCCGTCCTCCGCCCAGCTCGACCTGGCCGACCGGCTCCTCAGCCTTCCGACGACGACGAAGGACCGGTCTGGGGGTGACGTGCGCAACTACGGCGGCCTCGACGGGCTCCCCGAGCTGCGGGAGATCTTCGCGGAGCTGCTCCGGGTCGAGCCTGAGCAGGTCGTCTGCGGGGGCAACTCCAGCCTGACGATGATGCACGACGCGCTCGTCGACCTGCTTCTGCACGGTGCGCCGGACTCGCCGCGGCCCTGGGTAGACGACCTGCGCGACGGCGGGGTCAAGTTCGTCTGCCCCGTGCCTGGCTACGACCGCCACTTCTCCATGCTGGCGAGCTTCGGGATCGAGATGGTCACCGTCCCGATGCGCGACGACGGCCCGGACGCCGCCGCCGTGGCCGCCATGGTCAAGGACGACCCCAGCGTCAAGGGCATGTGGATCGTGCCGACCTACGCCAACCCCTCGGGTGCGGTGTGCTCGCAGGAGGTGGCCGCCGCGCTCACCGGCATGCCGACCGCCGCGCCGGACTTCCGGATCTTCTGGGACAACGCGTATGCGTTCCACCACCTCACCGAGCAGGAGGCCAAGAGCGCTGACGTGCTCAGCCTCGCCGCCGCCGCTGGTCACCCGCACCGGCCGCTGATGTTCGCCTCGACGTCGAAGATCACCTTCGCGGGCGCCGGTGTGGCGGTGCTGGCCGCGTCGGGGGAGAACAAGGCCTGGTTCCTTCGGCACCTGGCCATGGGGTCGATCGGCCCGGACAAGGTCAACCACCTGCGCCACGTGGAGTTCTTCGGCTCGGCGGAGGGGGTCCGCGAGCACATGCGCCGGCACCGGGCGATCCTCGCGCCCAAGTTCGCCGCCGTCGACGCCGCGCTCACGGCCGCCCTGGCCGGCCTCGACGTGGCTCGCTGGAACCGCCCCGCCGGAGGCTACTTCGTCAACCTCGACGTCCTCGAGGGGACGGCCTCGCGGGTCGTCGCGCTCGCCAAGGACGCCGGCATCGCGCTGACCCCCGCGGGCTCGTCGTTCCCACTCGGTCACGACCCGCTGGACGCGAACATCCGGCTGGCCCCGACCTTTCCGGCACTCGCGGAGGTCGAGACCGCGATGGCGGGCGTCGCCACCTGCGTGGCACTGGCGGCGGCGGAGCACCTCGCCTCGACCCGGTGAGCGGGCCCTCTGGCAGAGTGGGTCCATGAGCAACGACGGCACCGAGCAGACCGGCAGCGAGCACCCTGGGCGGGCTGGGGACGACGGGGCCGCCGACGAGCAGGACCGCGGGCCCGACGAGCACCTCGAGGACCAGCTGCAGCCCGAGGACACCCTCGTGGACCGGGGGGTGGAGGACGTGCTCGACGAGGGCTACTCCCCCGCCGACACGGCCCGCGGCTCGACGGCCTGGGGCACCACCGCCTGGGAGCAGTCCCACGACGAGACGATCGAGCAGCGGATCCTCCAGGAGGTGCCGGACCCCGACTCCGCCTACGGTGCCCCCGACAACGAGAGCGGCCTGGACCGCCTCGACGACGAGATGGTCGGCGGGGACGACCCGGACGCGATCCGGGCCGAGGACGACGTGCTGGGTGACACCGGTCAGCGCAGCGGACGACTCGTCGCGCCCGACGAGGGCACCCGGGACGACGTGGACGCGGAGTCGGTCGCCGACGACGTCGGCTACGACGGCGCCGGCTCCTCGGCCGAGGAGGCTGCCGTCCACGTCGTCGACGACCGGGACCTCGACGCGCTGGCGGAGGATGACCCGGACGACGGTCGGTAAGCCGAGGTGGGGGCTGGTCCGGGACGGGATGTCGTCGCGCTGCCGAAGGCGCATCTGCACCTGCACTTCACCGGCTCGATGCGGATCGCCACGCTGGCCGACCTCGCCGGTCAGCACGGCATACCCCTGCCCGAGGCGCTGACCGAGAGCTGGCCGCCTCGGCTGCACGCGACCGACGCACGGGGGTGGTTCCGCTTCCAGCGGCTCTACGACATCGCCCGCTCCTGCGTCCGCGGCGAGGCGGACATGCGTCGCATCGTGCGGGAGGCCGCGCAGGATGACGCGGCGGAGGGCTCCCGGTGGCTGGAGATCCAGGTCGAGCCCACGTCATACGCACCTCACGTCGGCGGGATCACCCCGGCTCTGGAGATCATCCTCGACGAGGCGCGAGCCGCGTTGAACGACCTCGGGATCGGCGTCGGGGTGGTCGTCGCCGCGAGCCGGATCCGGCACCCGCTCGATGCGCGGACGCTCGCCCGGCTGGCTGCTCGGTACGCCGGCGCCGAGCCCGGCGGCGTGGTCGGCTTCGGTCTGAGCAACGACGAGCGCCGGGGGTCTCTCCCGGACTTCGCGCCGGCGTTCGAGATCGCGCGCCGGGCCGGCCTGGCTCTGGTGCCGCACGGCGGCGAGCTGCTCGGCTCGGCGTCGGTGCGCGACACCCTGACGGTCCTGCGACCCGACCGGATCGGGCACGGGGTCAGCGCGGTCGACGACCCCCACGTCCTCCACGACCTCGCGCAGCGGGAGGTGACCCTGGAGGTCTGTCCGGGCAGCAACGTGGCCCTCGGGGTCTTCTCGGCCCCACACCTCGTGCCCGTCACCACCCTGCTGGAGGCTGGCGTCCCCGTCGCGCTCGGCGCGGACGACCCCCTGCTCTTCGGCACCCGGCTGGCGGACCAGTACGCCCTGGCCCGGGACGAGATGGGAGTTGCCGACCCCGGCCTCGCCGAGCTGGCCCGGCACAGTGTGCGGGCGAGCCGCGCTCCCGGCGACATCCGCGAGGCTGCCCTGCGCGACATCGACACGTGGCTGACGGGCACGCTCGCCTCGCCGCCACCCCTCCCCTCGCCGCCACCCCTCCCATCGCCGCGTCCGGCTCCCGTGCGCCCGGCTCCCGTGCGTCCGGGTCGAGCAGGGTCCTGACCCGTCTCCACCCGGACGCACGGAGGGGGCCGCTTGTTGCGTCCGGGTCGAGCAGGGTCCTGACCCGTCTCCACCCGGACGCACGGAAGTGGGGGCACGGAAGTGGGGGCACGGAAGTGGGGGGACGAGGGGGCGGGACGAGGCGGTGGGGAGCACCGGAGGCGGCGCGAAGTTGGTCCACGGCGGTTCCGCACGGCAAGGTGGGGGGTCGAACGGGGGCCCGGCTGGTCGGTGGGGCCCACCATCACAGGGAGGTTCCACGATGAGCAGGCTCGTGCCGAGCAGGCCCGTGCTGACGAGGGCCGTGCAGAGCAGGCCCGTGCTGGCCAGGCCCGTGCTGCGGGTCGCCCCGTTGCTGGCGCTCGCGATGGCGACCGGGCTCAGCTCCTGTGCCGACGGCAGCTCCGCGCCGGGCTCGGTGGGGGCGACCACTGGGACCGCTGGGGCCACGGTCGCCGCCTCGACCGGCGGAGCCGGCCCCTCCACGTCGGTCCAGCCATCGGCTCCGACGCCCTCCCAGTCCGCGCTGCCCACGACGGACATCCCGATCGACCAGGCGATCAAGGACCCGGACATGGGTCACCAGATCCAGGTCATCAAGATCGTCCGCAACCTGCCGTGGCCCGCCGGCTACACGGCGTCGGCCGAGGCCTACGAGCTCGTCGCCGTCGAGATGAAGTGGACGCCGGGGACGACCTACACCGCGCCGATCCGGCTGCAGGACTTCGCCATCGACACGGGCAGCCAGTTCCCCAACCGGGCCGTCGACATCGTCAACCCCGCGCTGCAGGCTGCCGGGTGGCCGCTGCTGCCGGGCGAGGTGCCGAACGGCCAGAGCGCACAGGGGTATGCCGTGTTCAAGGTCGACCCCAAGGACGCCGCGAAGATGGCGCTCACCTACGAGCGGCCGAAGTCCCAGGTGACCGACAGCGGCAAGATCTTCGCCAGCAAGACGTTCACCGTCCCGCTCGTCGGCTGACCGGGCCGGCGCCGGCCGCTCTTCTCGCTCAGAGGGTCAGGCCGACGAGGACGGGCTCGGCCTCGAGCCGGACGCCGAACGCCGCCTCGACGCCGTCCCGGACCTCGCGGGCGACCGCCAGCACCTCGTGCGCCGTCGCCGACCCCCGGTTCGTGACCGCCAGGGTGTGCTTGGTGGACAGGCCCGCTGGCCCCGGCAGCCCATGGCCCTTCTCGAAGCCGGCCTGGGCGATCAGCCAGGCGGCGCTCGTCTTGGTGCCGCGCTCCTCCGGCCAGCGCGGCAGGTCCGGACCGGCCGGCCCGAGGGCCGCGAGCACCCGGGCCTCGAGGTTCGCGAGCTCCCGACCGGACAGGATCGGGTTCGTGAAGAACGAGCCGCAGCTCCACGTGTCATGGTCGGCCGGGTCGAGCACCATGCCGCGCAGCCGGCGCTGCGCGAGCACCGCCTCACGCACCTCGGCCAGTGGCACGCGCCGGCCCTGGTCGACGCCGAGCTGGCGGGCCAGGTCGGCATAGGCGATGGGCTCGCTGACGTCGGCCACGCGCAGCTGGAAGAGGACGTCGAGCACGACGTAGCGCCCGTCCGCGCCCTTGAAGCGTGAGTCCCGGTAGGTGAAGCCGCACTCCGACCCGAAGAACGTCCGCACCTGCTGGTGCTGCCGGTCCCAGACGCGCACCTGGCCGACCGTCTGCGCGACGTCCTGCCCATAGGCGCCGACGTTCTGGATGGGGGTGGCCCCGGTCGAGCCGGGGATGCCCGACAGGGCCTCGACACCGGCCCAGCCCTGCGTCACCGCCTGGGCCACGACGTCGTCCCATACCTCTCCCGCGGCGACCCGGATGGTGGCCCCGCCGCAGCTGTCCTGCGACTCGACGACGACACCGCTCGTCTCGACCCGCACGACGGTGCCCTCGAAGCCGTCGTCGGCGATGACGAGGTTGGAGCCGCCGCCGACGACGAGCAGCGGCTCCTGCGCGTCATCGACCTCGCGCACGGCGTCGACGAGCTCATCCGTGGTCGACGCCCGGACCAGCCGGGCGGCCGGGCCCCCGACCCGCATGGTCGTCAGACCCGAGAGGGGTGTGCCGTGCTCCTCCTGCATCGAGCGCCGTCAGTCGAGCTGGACGACGGCCAGCGCCCGGCCGAGGACCCTGTCGCCGCCGCACGTCGCCGCCAGCTCGACAGTGGCCCGTCGCTGTTCCGGGTCGACGGACTTGACGACGCCCTCGACGACGACGTCTGCGCCACCCTCGTAGGGCACGACCACCGGCTTGGTGAAGCGCACGGAGTACTCCACGACCCGGCCGGCGTCACCCACCCAGTCGGTGACGACGGTGACCGCCGAGCCCATGGTGAACATGCCGTGCGCGATGACGTCGGGCAGGCCCACCGAGGTCGCGAAGCGCTCGTCCCAGTGGATCCGGTTGCGATCGAGCGAGGCGCCGGCGTACTGCACCAGCGTCGCCCGCTCGATGTGCACGGTGCGCCCGGGCAGCTGCTGTCCGACCTCGACCTCGGCTGCCGTGCGGATGCCGGGCATCACTGCCCCCCTCGGATGACGATCGTCGACGTGGCCGTGCAGACCGGCTCGTCGCCGGCGCTCAGCTCGGTGCGCGTCGTCACCATGGCGTGACCCCCGGCCTGCTTGACCGCGTCGACGGTGAGCACGCCGACGATCTCGTCGCCAGCCGTCATGGGCCGGTGGTGGACGAACTTCTGCTCGCCGTGCACGACCCGGGTGTAGTCGATGCCGGCCTCCGGGTCGCTGACCAGCTGGGCGTCGCACTGCTGGGCGATGAGGACGGCGAAGGTCGGCGGGGCGATGACGTCGCGGTACCCCCGGGCGGTCGCGACCTCACGGTCCAGGTGCACCGGGTCGCTCGAGCCGACGGCCTCGGCGAACTCGCGGATCTTGGCCGAGCTCACGGCATACGGGGCGGTGGGCGGGTAGGTGCGCCCGACGAAGTCTGCGTTGACCGGCATGCCCGCAACCCTATTACCCGGCCACGACCACCCGGCCACGTCACCCGGGCTCCGGGCAGTACGGCGGCTGCCGCCGTTGCCGCTAGGACTCGACGAGCCGGCCCGCGTCGTAGCGCCAGAAGGAGCGCACCAGCACGCCGGCGAGCCCGACGACGACGACGCAGACCACCCCACCGGCCACCCATGAGAGCTGCGGGCTGGACACTGCGGCGGTGGCCCCGGCCCGCACGTCCCCGAGCCGAGGGCCTCCGGCGACGACGGCGATGAAGACCCCCTGCATCCGTCCGCGCATCTCGTCAGGCGCGTGGACCTGGAGGATGGTCTGGCGGTAGACCGCGCTCACCAGGTCGCAGGCACCCGCGACGGCGAGCAGGGCGACGACGAGCCACAGTTGGTGAGCCAGCCCGGCCAGCGCCACCGCTGCGCCCCAGCCCATGATCGCGACGACGAGCGCGCGGCCCTGGCGGCGGACCCGACCGATCCAGCCGCTGGAGAGCCCGGCGAGGACGGCGCCGATCGCGATGGCCGCGTAGAGCGGCCCGACGTTGCCGTCGAACCGCAGGTCGGCGACGGCCGGGAAGAGCGATCGGGGCATCGCCAGCACCATGGCGGCGATGTCCACGGCGAAGCTCATCAGCAGGATGGGCCGCACGAGGATGAACCGCAAGCCATCCGCGACGGCGCGCAGGCTCGGCCGGCTGGGCGCGCCGTCTGGCGGCACGGGTGGCAGGCGGAACGCCGAGTAGAGGGCCACGGTGAAGAGCACCCCGTCCACGGCATACGCGTAGGAGAAGCCGTGGTCGAGCGCGATGAGGACGCCGGCGACGAGAGGGCCGAGCACCTGTCCGGCGTTGCCGACGGTGAAGCTCAGGGTGTTGGCGGCGGGGACGAGGTCCAGCGGCACGAGCCGCGGCACGATCGCTCCCCGGGCCGAGGAGGCCATGGCGAACATCGCGGACTGTACGGCGACGAGGGCGAGGATCAGCCAGACGTCGCGCAGGTCGAGCAGGGTCTGGGCCAGCAGGGCGAGGGTGACCACCCAGCCGCCGACGGAGGCCCACAGATACAGGACCCGCCGGTCGACGACATCGGCGATGGCGCCGCCGTACAGCCCGAAGCCGACGATGGGCAGCAACCCGGCCAGACCGACGAAGCCGACGTAGAGGCTCGAGTGGGTGAGCACCCAGACCTGGACAGGCACGGCCACCTGGGTGAGCATCGAGCCGATGAACGACGTGCCCTGACCGATGAACAGCCGCCGGTAGGCGGGCACGGCGAGCGGCCGGGTGTCGAGGGCATGCCGCCCGAGCAGGCCGCGCAGGCTCCGGGCCTGCTCGGGCGCATCCGCTGGGTCGGGAGCATCCCGCAACGGCGGGTCCGTAGGCGCACTCACGGCGACGAGTCTGGCACCCGCTCAGCCGGCCAGGCGGCCCGGGAGCACCCGCTCGGCGGACAGACGGACGACCGCCCCGCCGGCGGGTGCCGGGGAGCGGTCGGGGGTCGAGCTGCGGGGCGGGGCGGTCAGCGCGTCTCGCGGTGGGCCGTCTGCTTGCCGCAGGTGGGGCAGAACTTCGCCAGCTCCAACCGGTCGGGGTTGTTGCGGCGGTTCTTCTTGGTGATGTAGTTCCGGTTCTTGCAGTCCACACACGCCATGGTGATCTTGGGGCGGACGTCGGCGCTCTTGCTGGCCACGGGACAACCTGCTCTCGAACTGTTTGGTGTGTGGTGCTGGACAACGACTGTGCTGGCGACCCCGCGACGTGGGGATCGGCGACATCTGAGACTACGCGACCGGCCCGGCAACCGAGAAATCGTCGCCGGCCGGCCAGGGAGTAGCGGGAGCGGGGCTCGATCCCGCGACCTCACGATTATGAGTCGTGCGCTCTAACCAGCTGAGCTACCCCGCCCTGATGGTCCGCCAGCGGGCAGCGCCGCGAGGCGCCGCTTCGGGTGGACCAGAGCCCCAATAGGGAATCGAACCCTAGACCTTTTCCTTACCATGGAAACGCTCTGCCGTCTGAGCTATTGGGGCCAGGGCGAGGGGTTGAGACCACGCCCGGTCGTGCGTCGGAGAGACTACACGGCAGTCCGGCCGCTGATGAAATTGGGCGCGGCCTGCTGGGGAGCGGCCTCGCTCACGTGGGCAGCCGACCGCTCGGCGCGACCCCGCCGACGAACGAGGTGACCTCGCCGAGCAGCGGCAGGAGCAGCGCCTGGTATGCGTGGTAGACGTCGGGCTTCCCTGCCCAGACCGTCGCGGCCGGGCGGTTCTGCGGGTCGAGCTCGTGCCGCCAGGATCCGCGCTCCTCGTCGATGAAGAAGACCGTGGCGTGCTCGACCCAGCGGTCGTACCACTCGCGGTAGGTCGGCTCCCCCGTGAGCAGCGCGAGGGTCCAGGCGGTGGCGATCGCCTCGGTGACCACCCAGTGCAGCCGGTCCCGCACGACAGGCATCCCGTCGAAGTCGGTCGTGTAGACGAACCCCTCTGCCCCGTCGACCGACCAGCCGTCCCGGACCGCGGTGTCGAAGAGGGTGCGCGCGTCGTCGAGCAGCCACGCCGGCGCCTGCTCCCCCAGGGCGGTGCGCAGATGAAGGGCGAGCCGCGCCCACTCCATCAGGTGGCCGATCGTCACGCCGTAGGGCCGAAACTGGTCGGCTGGGTGGTCGCGGTTGTAGTCGAGCTGGACCTGCCACTGCTCGTCGTAGTGCTCGGGAAGCCGGTAGCCGTTGCCAGCGGCGAACTCGTGGACGACCCGGGCGAGGATGCTCGTCGCCCGGCTGAGGTGCACCTCGTCGCCGGTCACGTCGTGCGCCGCGAGGAGCGCCTCGACGGTGTGCATGTTGGCGTTGACGCCGCGGTAGGGGTCGAGCCTCGAGAAGGCCCGGTCCCAGACGTCGGCCACCAGGCCGTCACCCTCCTGCCAGAAGTGCTCGTCGAAGACCTCGAGGGCCTGGTCGAGTAGGGCCGGGGCGGCTGCGTGGCCGGCCGCCGCGGCGCTGGCCGCTGCGAGGATGACGAAGCCATGGGCATACGCCTGCTTGGTGTCGTCGTGTGGCCCGGATCTGCCGACCGCGGCGAACCAGCCGCCGTGGGCCTCGTCATGCAGGCGGCCACGCAGGGCCCGCAGGCCGTGCTCGACGAGGGGTCTGGCGCTGGCGTCCCCACGCAGTTCGGCGAGGGCGAAGACGTGGGTCATCCGGCAGGTCAGCCACAGCTCGACGGGACGGTCGAGCTGGGGGCGACCGTCGTCATCAAGCCACGCGAAGCCACCGTCGGGGTGGGCACTCGCCCGGGCGAACCGCACCAGTGACGAGGTCTGGAGCTCCAGCCAGGAGCGCTCGTCAGGCGACAGGGTGGCAGGGGTCGGGGGCGCGGTGTCAGCCATGCCTAGAACCTACTGTCCGCACCAGGGCGGTCGTGCGGGAGTGGGGCCGGCTGTCGTTCCGGGTCAGCCGACGACGACGACGTGCAGGTTGCGGGGGCCATGGACCCCTTCGACCCGGTCCAGCTCGATGTCGCTCGTCGCGCTCGGCCCGCTGATCCAGGTCAGCGGGCGGGTCGGGTCAAGCCGGGCCACGGCCTCCCCCACACCGGCGACCACCTGCTCGGCCGTGACCACGCAGACGTGCCGGTCGGGCACGAGGCTGAGCGCACGCCGCCCCTGGCCCGGCCCGTGGTCGAGGACGATGGTGCCGGTCGTCGCGACGCCGACGGTCGCCGTCGTCACCACGGCGTCCACGGCGTCCAGGGCTGCCGCATCCAGGGCGTCGTCCTCGACCCGCCGCGCGCCGTCCGGCAGGGCCAGGTATGCAGCGGGAAAGCCCTGCGGCACCACAACGCTCGCGGCTTCGCCGAGCCCGGCGCGCACGGCCTCGGCCACCTCCTCCGGGCCACAGCGCACGACGACGGCGCGGTAGTCGGCCACGCGCTCGACGAACAGCGCGAGCAGCGGCTCGACCGAGGGGCCGGGCTCGGCCACCCGACGCGGCGAGACGTCTGGCCCCGAGGCGCCCGCCACCGCGGCGCGGACCCGGCCGAGGATGTCGTCGCGGGCGGTCACCGGGCGCCAGTCCCGCTGCCGGTGGTCGGCGAGTCGTTCCGGCCGCCGTCGGTGCTCTTCCACCATGAGCGGAACGACTGGGCCGGAGGGGCCGGCAGGTCCCGCGCGTCGGTCCAGGCTGCGCCGGGCCCGGGGAGGCGCCCGAGGGCCAGCCTGCCTCCGGGCAGGGTGCGGTGTCCGAAGGTCGCGACGACCCGGTTCGCCAGCCCTCCGGCCTTGACGGCGAGCCCCATCCTCGACGCGCTGGAGAAGAGCATCGAGGTCGCCCTCATGGCGAGGTCCTGCCCGCCGGGTCGTCCGTCGCGGCGGGCGTCGACGACCTTGGCCCGCAGGTGGACGAGCACCTCCGGGATGTCGATCATCACCGGGCACACCTCGTAGCAGCGGCCGCAGAGGCTCGACGCATACGGCAAGGAGTCGACCTGCTCGTCGTGCCCGACCCCCTTGAGCAGGGGGTTGAGGATGGCGCCGATCGGTCCGGGGTAGACCGACCCGTAGGCGTGGCCCCCGGTGCGCTCGTAGACCGGGCAGACGTTGAGGCAGGCCGAGCAGCGGATGCAGCGCAGCGCCTGGCGGCCGACCTCGTCGGCGAGGACGTTGGTCCGGCCGTTGTCGAGCAGGACGACGTGCACCTCCTGCGGCCCGTCACCTGGGGTGACACCGGTCCACATCGAGGTGTACGGGTTCATCCGCTCACCGGTGCTGGAGCGCGGGAGCAGCTGGAGGAAGACGTCGAGGTCGGCGAAGCGGGGCAGCACCTTCTCGATCCCGACCACGCTGACGAGGACGTCCGGCAGGGTGAGGCACATCCGCCCGTTGCCCTCGGACTCGACCACGACCAGCGTCCCGGTCTCGGCGATGGCGAAGTTCGCGCCGGAGACGGCGACCTTGGCTCGCAGGAACTTCTCGCGCAGGTGCAGCCGGGCCGCCCCGGCCAGCTCGGCCGGCACGTCGGTCAGCCCCTCGGGGGCCGGCCGGCCCGCCGACGCCATCCTGGTGCGGAAGATCTCGCGGATCTCGCTGCGGTTGCGGTGGATCGCCGGGACGAGGATGTGGGAGGGCAGGTCGTCGCCGAGCTGGACGATGAGCTCGGCGAGGTCCGTCTCCCACGCGGAGATGCCACGCTTCGCCAGGGACTCGTTCAGCTCGATCTCCTGGGTCGCCATCGACTTGACCTTGACCACCTCGTCGACCTGGTGGGATGCCGCGATGTCACCGACGATCTGGCAGGCCTCGGCTGCGTCACGAGCCCAGTGCACGCTCGCGCCTGCTGCGGTGAGCGAGGCCTCGAGGGTCAGCAGGTGCTCGTCGAGGTGGACGAGCATGTCGTCCTTGATGGCGGCGGCCGCCACCCGCAGCTCCTCCCAGTCATCGACCTCGGCGACCACACGGGCGCGCTTGTCGCGGATCGTCGACGTGGCGTGAGCCAGGTTGGTGCGCAGCTGGGTGTCGGCCAGCGCGGTGTGCGCCGCCTTGGGGAAGGGCGGCATCCCGACGAAGGTGGCGGCCATCAGCGGTGGCCCCCGCACGAGCGCTGGGACGCGGGTCGGCCTGGGCCGCAGGGCATACGCATCAGTCGTCCTCCGTCTGGGCGAGGATCTCGGCGAGGTGCATGACTCGCATCCCACTCTGCTGTCTCGACAGGATGCCGCCCATGTGCATCAGGCACGAGTTGTCACCGGCCACGAGGACCTCCGCGCCGGTCTCGCGGGCGTGCCGGACCTTGTCGGCCCCCATCGCGACGGACGTCTCGGCGTTCTTGAGGGCGAAGGTGCCCCCGAAGCCGCAGCACTCCTCCGCAGCCGGCAGGTCGAGCAGGGTCAGACCGCGCACGGCCTGCAGCAGCCGAGTCGGCCGGTCGCCGACCCCGAGCAGCCGCAGCGAGTGGCAGGTCGGGTGGTAGGTCACCCGGTGGGGGAAGTAGGCACCCACGTCCTCGACGCCGAGCACGTCGACGAGGAACTCGCTCAGCTCGTAGGTGCGCGGCCCGGTGCGGGCGACCGCGTCGACCAGGGCCGGGTCGCCGGAGCGGCGGGCCACCATGTCGTGCTGGTGGCGCGCCGACCCGGCGCACGAGCCGGAGGGGACGACGACGGCGTCATAGCCGTCGAACGCCGCGACGAACTGCCGCACCACGGGAACCGCCTCGTCGAGGTAGCCCGTGTTGATCATTGGCTGGCCGCAGCAGGTCTGAGCCTGCGGGAAGACCACGTCCACCCCGAGCCGGCGCAGCAGCCGGACGACCGCCTTGCCCGTCTCCGGGAACAAGGTGTCGTTGATGCAGGTCAGCATGAGGGCGACCCTCACCGGCGCAGCCTTCCTCTCGGGGTGGACCTGACGCTACGTCACGGGGCCCGGCTAGGGCACCATCCAGCCGAGCACGGGCGTGGACTGGAGGTAGACCAGCACGCACATGAACGCGAGGAACGCGAGCGACCAGCCGAGCACCTTGCGGAAGATGTCGCCCTCCCTGCCCGACATCCCGACCGCGGCCGCGGCGATGGCGAGGTTCTGCGGCGAGATCATCTTGCCGAGCACCCCGCCGGAGGAGTTCGACGCCGCCATGAGCAGGGCGGGCAGGCCGGTCGCCTTGGCGGCCTGCACCTGCAGCGCGCCGAACAGCGAGTTCGACGAGGTGTCAGAGCCGGTGACGGCCACCCCGAGCCAGCCGAGGATCGGGGAGATGATGGCGAAGAGGCTGCCGGAGGCGGCCAGCCACTTGCCCAGCGTGGCGGTCTCGCCTGACGCGTTCATCACGTAGGCGAGCCCGAGCACGGCCATCACGGTGACGATGGCGGTCGCGAGCTGGCGGTAGGTCGCGCCATACGCCCTGAGGGCCTTGGCCGGGGAGATCCCGATCACCGGGATCGTGATGAGCCCGGCGATGACCATCAGGGTCCCGGCTGCCGACAGGACGTTGAGCTTGAACGTCGGGATCGTCGACGGCTTGCCGTCAGACGTCAGCAGGTCGAGGCCCGGCCAGGTGAAGCTCGGGTTGGCCGCCTTGAGGTTGAAGAAGTCCTTGATCCCCGGGAGCTGGGCGACGACGAACAGCGCCACGATGATGAGGTATGGCGCATACGCCTTGACCACATCGCCGCTGGTGTCGTGTGCGGCCCGGTCCCGCTCGGCGAGCTCGCCCAGCGTGCCGACTCCCTGGCCCACCGGGTGGTCACCACCGCTGGCGCCCCCGCTGACCGCACCGGTGAGGGTGGAGTCCGTGACGGACGCGCCTCGCCGGGTCGAGCCGACACCGGCCTCCGGCGTCTCGGCGTGACCCATGAGGACGTCGGTCTCGGACTCGATGTAGGTGCCCTTCGGCTGCCACACCCGCAGCAGCAGCACCACCGAGAGCGCGCCGACGAGGGCCGCCACGATGTCCGTGAGCTGCGTGGAGATGAAGTTCGAGGTGACGAACTGGGCGATGCCGAAGGAGATGCCACACGTCAACGTGGCCGGCAGCGTCTCTCGCACGCCCTTGCCCCGGTCGATGATAAACACGAGCGCCATCGGGACGAAGATCCCGAGCAGCGGTGTCTGGCGGCCGACCATCTGGGAGAGCGCGTGCTCCGACTGGCCGCTCACCGTCGCGAGGGTCGTGATCGGCACGGCCAGTGCCCCGAACGCGACCGGCGCGGTGTTCGCGACCAGCGCCACGACCGCCGCCTTGAGGGGGCGGAAACCGAGTGCGATGAGCATGACGCTGGTGATCGCGACGGGTGTGCCGAAGCCGGCGAGGGCCTCGAGGAGGGCGCCGAAGCAGAAGGCGATGATGACGGCCTGGATCCGCTGGTCGTCGCTGACCTTGGCGAACGAGCGGCGCAGCACGTCGAAGTGCCCGGTCACCACGGTCATGTTGTAGACCCAGATCGCGTTGATGACGATCCACAGGATCGGGAAGAACCCGAAGGCCGCGCCCTCGGTGCCGGAGAGCAGCGCCTGGCCGACCGGCATCCGGTAGCCCACCACCGCGACGAGGATGGCGACCACGAGGGACGCGAGGGCCGCCTTCCAGGCCGTGATCCGCAGGGCGCCGAGCAGGACGAAGAGGGTGATGAGCGGGAGCATCGCGACGAGCGCTGTGAGCAGCAGGGAGCCGCCCACCGCGTCGAGTATCGGCTGGTACATGAACACCTCGTTGGGTTCGGTGAAGCGCAGGAGTGGGTCAGGCGGGTGAGACGCCGAGGCTGGCGGGAGACAGCCCTCGGATCGAGGCATCGAGCACCTCGACGGTGTGGGCGAGCGCGACCTTCCCTCCGGCGCGCTCGATGGAGGAGGCCACCTGCATGAGGCAGCCGGGGTTGGCGGTCACGAGCAGCTCGGCTCCGGTGGCGAGCACGTTCGCCGCCTTGCGGTCGCCGAGCTCCCGCGCCGGGACGGGGTTGAGGATGTTGTAGATGCCGGCCGAACCGCAGCAGATGTCCGCGTCCGCGATCTCGCGCAGGGTCAGCCCCGGTATGCCGCGCAGCAGCTCGCGCGGCTGGGCGCGCACTCCCTGGGCATGCCCGAGGTGGCACGCGTCGTGGTAGGCGATGGTGACCTCGACCGGATGCCGCAGCGCCACCGGACCGGCCTCGGCGAGGATCTCCGAGACGTCGCGGACCTTGGCGCTCATCGCCTCGGCACGCTCGGCCCACTGCGGGTCGTCGGACAGCAGATGGACGTAGTCCTTCATCGCGGAGCCGCAGCCGGCGGAGTTGACCACGAGATGCTCGACGCCGGCCTGCTCGAAGTCGGCGATGAGGGCCCGGGCGAACTTCTGCGCCTCCTCCTCGCGGCCGTTGTGCGACGAGAGGGCACCGCAGCAGGCCTGCCCCTTGGGGGCGATGACGTCGAACCCCTCGGCGCTGAGCACCCGCGCCGTGGCGGCGTTGACGCCGGGGAAGAACTCCCGCTGCACGCAGCCGAGCAGCATCCCGACCGTCCCGCGCCGCTTGCCCTGCGCTGGGGTGCGCTCGGGGACGCTCTCAGCCTTGCCCAGGGTCGGGGCCAGCGACTCCATCGCGGCCAGAGTCGGTGAGATCCGTTGCAGCAGGGCGGACTTGCGTAGCCGGGCGGCCAGCCCGCTGCGCTGGTAGAGGCGCAGCGGCCCGCGCATGAGATGCAACCGGCGCGGATAGGGGAAGAGGGCGAAGATCGCCTCACGCAGCGCCCGGTCGGGCGCGGACCGGTGGTGGCGCCGCTCGACCTGGGCCCGGGTCGCCTCGATGAGGCGGTCGTACTGCACCCCGGACGGGCAGGCCGTGACGCACGCCATGCAGCCGAGGCACGCGTCGATGTGACCCACCATCGAGTCGCTCATCGGCTCGCCGTTCAGACCCTCGTTCATGAGGTAGATGCGCCCCCGCGGGGAGTCCATCTCCTCACCCCAGAGCAGGTAGGTGGGGCAGGTCGGCAGGCAGAAGCCGCAGTGCACGCAGTCGGCCACCAGCTCCGCCGACGGCGGACGATGGTCGTCGAAGGCCCCGGGGCCTGCCGGAGGGGCGCCGAGCCGCAGCGGGGCATCCGTGCCCAAGGTGCCGCTCGGCGCAGAGACGGGACCGCCGTCGCCCGGGGGGGCACTCTGCCGAGTCGACGCATCCTGTCCCGGCGGACCGCTCGCCGCGCCACCTCCGGCCATCGCCCGCTCATCCACGTCAGATCCCTCCCACGAAACGGCCCGGGCTGAGCACCCGGTCAGGGTCGAACTGCTCCTTGACCCGGCGCATGAGGTCGAGCCCGCGGACCGGCCCCCAGACGTCGAGCGCGGCCACGGCCTGCGGGGCGGCCTCGAGGACGACGACCGTCCCCCCGAAACCCGCGGAGGCGGCGCGTAGCCGCTCGACCACGGCCACGGCGGACCCCGCGTCGACCGCCCCCCGCGAGGCGGCGAGCAGCGTGCCCACGGCCGCGCTCCCCCGGACATCCAGCGCCACCCCTGCGCTCGACCCGGCTTCGCGCACGGCGTCGAGGACCTGCCCCAGGGAGGCGGTCTCGTGGGTCAGCTTGAGGAGCAGCGCGGGAGCCTCGTCGCCCGGCTCCGCCCCCCACCATGCGGGTGCGGCGTCCAGCGGCTGCGCGCCGGCGCCGAGGAGCTCCACCGCGTCACGGGTCCGCGACGCGACGCCAGGCGGGATGCCGTCGAGCCGGATCGCCAGGCTGGCCGGGCCCTCGGCGGGCTGGTCCAGCTCGCAGGCGGTCGCCACGAGGTGCGAGTGCACGACGGCCTGCACGAGGGTGCCGGCCTGCCGAGCCGACGGCACCGGCACGCTCACCCAGCCGCTGGCCTCGGCGACCGGGTGCAGCCGGAAGGCCACCTCGGTGAGCACTCCCAGGGTGCCGAACGAGCCGGTGAGCAGCTTGCCGAGGTCGTAGCCGGCGACGTTCTTGACCACCTTGCCACCGGACTTCGCCACCACGCCGTCGGCACGGACCATCGTCGCGCCGATGACGAGGTCGCGGACCGGGCCATGGAGCAGCCGGGTCGGCCCGGTCGAGGCGGTGGCCACGAGTCCCCCGACCGTGCCCGGCCGGCTCGGCTCGACGGCGAGCCACTGACCTGACGCCGCGAGGTCGCTCTGCAGGTCGTCGACCAGCCGCCCGGCGCCCACGATCGCGATGAGGTCGCCTGCGGCGTGCTCGACGAGCCGGTCCAAACCACCGAGGTCCAGCAGCACGTCGCACCGCTCGGGCGGCGCCCCCCAGCCGAGCTTCGTCCCGGCGCCCTTCGGCACCACGGCCAGCCCCGACTGGTGCGCCACACGCAGCACGGCGGCGACCTGGGCGGTGTTTTGCGGCCGGACGACCCAGCGGCACGGCATACCGAGGACGCTGTCGCCGTCGCCCCCGTCGCGCACGCCACCCTCGGCGGCGTCGGTGAGCGACCCCAGCACCTTGGCGGTGTCGACCGTCGTCATCAGAAGAGCTCCGCCGTGCCGGCCTCGACGAGGGGGTGCGGGCCGCGGTTCCGGCCGGGGACCTCGCCACAGAGCCGGGGCGTCGGGAAGATCTTGCCGGGGTTGGAGATCGCGTCGGGGTCGAAGGCACACCGCACCATCTGCATGGTGTCGAGGTCGTCGTCGGTGAACATCTTCGGCATGTACTTCGCCTTGTCGGAGCCGACCCCGTGCTCGCCGGTGATCGAGCCGCCGAACTCGATGCAGAGGTCGATGATCGCGCCGGAGACGTCCTCGGCCTTCTCGGCCTCGCCAGGGACCGCGTCGTCGAAGAGGACCAGGGGATGGAGGTTGCCGTCCCCGGCGTGGAAGACGTTGGCCACCCGGACACCGTCCGCCGCCGCGAGCGCCGAGATGCGCCGGAGCACCTCCGGCAGGGCGGTGCGCGGGATCACGCCGTCCTGGACGATGTAGTCCGGGCTGATCCGGCCCACCGCGGCGAAGGCGGACTTGCGTCCCTTCCAGAACAGCGCGCGCTCGACGTCGTCGGCAGCGATCCGGATCTCGAAGGCGCCTGCCGCCGTGCAGTGCTCGCTGATGGCGTCGAACTGGTGCTCGACCTCGGCCGCGGCACCGTCGAGCTCGACGATGAGCACCGCACCGGCTCCCTCGGGGTAGCCGCAGGCAACGGCCGCCTCCGCGGCCTCGATGGCCAGCGCGTCCATCATCTCGATGGCGGCCGGGATGACCCCCGCGCCGATGATCGAGGACACCGCCTGCCCCGCCGTGTCGGGGTCGGGGAAGGCGGCGAGCAGGGTCTTGACCGACTCCGGGGTGCGGGTGAGCCGGACGGTGACCTTGGTCGCGATGCCGAGGGTCCCCTCGGAGCCCACGATGGCGCCGAGCAGGTCGTAGCCGGGCTGGTCCGGCGCCTTGGCGCCGATCTCGACGAGGTCCCCGGCCGGGGTGACGAGCTCGAGCCCGGTCACGTGGCCGGTGGTGAAGCCGTACTTGAGGCAGTGCGCCCCGCCGGAGTTCTCCGCGACGTTGCCGCCGATCGAGCAGACCTGCTGGCTGGAGGGGTCCGGGGCGTAGTAGTAGCCGTCCGGCTGGGTGACCCGGGTCAGCTGGAGGTTGATCACGCCCGGCTCGACGACGGCACGCTGGTTGGGGACGTCGACCTCGAGGATGGTCCGCATCTTCGACATGACGATGAGCACCCCGTCGGCGTGCGGGAGCGCCCCGCCGGACAACCCGGTGCCGGAGCCCCGTGCGACGAACGGGATCCGGTGCCGGGCGCATTCACGGACGACCGCCGCGACCTGCTCCGCCGTCTCGGGCAGCACGACGAGGGACGGGATCACCTTGTACTGCGCCAGCCCGTCGCACTCGTAGGTGCGCAGTCGCTGCCGGTCGGTGATCACCGCGTCCGGCGGCAGCATCGGCGCCAGCGTCGTCGCCAGCCCTCGCGCGTCCATGTCGCCTCCGGCCTTCAGGCCATCTGCTCGTATGCCGGGAGGGTGAGGAACTCCTCGAAGTCGTCGGCCACGGCGACCGCGAGGAAGGTGGAGGTGGCGGCGGCGTAGTCGGCCGGGCTCCCCGGCAGCTTGGCCAGCTCCTCGTCGACGAGGCGCTCCACGAGGTCACGGGTCACCACCGTGCCGGTGTCGAGCTCGGCGCCGCAGCTGATCCACTGCCATACCTGCGAGCGGGAGATCTCCGCGGTGGCGGCGTCCTCCATGAGGTTGTTGATGCCGACGGCGCCCTGGCCGCGCAGCCAGGCGTGGAGGTACTGGATGCCCACGCTGATGTTGCTGCGCAGGCCGGCCTCCGTGACGGACCCGGGCGTGGACGAGACGTCGAGCAGCTGCTCGGCGGTGACGTGGACGTCGTCGCGCAGCCGGTCGAGCTGGTTCGGCCGCTCGCCCAGGACGTCGGTGAAGACCTCGGTGCAGAGCTGGACCATCCCCGGGTGGGCGACCCACGAGCCGTCGAACCCGTCGCCGGCCTCGCGGGTCTTGTCCTCACGGACCTTCTGGAACGCCACCTCGTTGACCGCCGGGTCCTTGCTGGGGATGACTGCAGCCATGCCGCCGATCGCGTGGGCCCCCCGCCGGTGGCAGGTGCTCACGAGCAGCTCGGTGTACGCGCGCATGAACGGCACGGTCATTGTCACCTGCACCCGGTCCGGGAGCATGAAGTCCTTGCCCCGGGTCCGGAACTTCTTGATGACGCTGAAGATGTAGTCCCATCGCCCGGCGTTGAGCCCAGCCGAGTGCTCGCGCAGCTCGTAGAGGATCTCGTCCATCTCGAAGGCCGCCGGGTACGTCTCGATGAGGCAGGTGGCCCGGACCGTGCCCTGAGGGATGCCGAGCGCGTCCTGGGCGTGTACGAAGACCTCGTTCCACAGCCGGGACTCGAGGTGGCTCTCCATCTTGGGCAGGTAGA
Source organism: uncultured Actinomycetota bacterium (assembly GCA_963826375.1). Lineage (GTDB taxonomy): Bacteria > Actinomycetota > Actinomycetes > Actinomycetales > Dermatophilaceae > Lapillicoccus. The sequence continues at coordinate 128,683 of CAWGWN010000001.1, forward strand.
AGTACGGTCCCTTGCCCTTGTCGAGCTGGCGCCGCGCACAGTGGAAGAAGTAGAGGCCGAAGTCGACCAGGGCTCCTGCCATCCGCTCGCCGTCGACCGTGACGTGCTTCTCGCTGAGGTGCCAGCCACGCGGGCGGACGACCACCGTGGCCAGCTCGGCGATGTCCGCCGTGAGCGCGTAGGCCTTGCCCTGCTCGGACGTGAAGTCGATCGTGCCGTCGAGCGCGTCGATGAGGTTGAGCTGTCCGTTGACCGCGTTCTCCCACGTGGGCGTCGACGCGTCCTCGAAGTCGGCCAGCCAGACCTTCGCGCCCGAGTTCAGCGCGTTGATCGTCATCTTCCGGTCCACCGGCCCGGTCATCTCTGCGCGCCGGTCGACCAGGCCGGGGGCCGGGTCGGCCACCCGCCAGTCCCCGTCCCGGACGTCCTTCGTCTCGGGCAGGAACCCCAGGGTGCCTCCGGCGGCGAGGGCGGCATACCGCTCCTCGCGCGCCGTGAGCAGCTCGCGCCGCCGCGCGTCGAAGGCGCGGTGCAGCCCGGCGAGGAAGGCGAGGGCGTCGTCGGTCAGCACCTCGTCGAAGCGCGGTCCGTCCGGACCGCTGACCTGGACTCCTTCGGGCACGGGCATGGGGTCTCCATCGGGTCGGCTCAGGTCGGCACGGCCCGCGCGCGGGCCGTCGGGAGCCAGGTTCCGCGGCACGGGCGGCGCTTGACGTGCGGCAGCCGACTTTTCCGTATTGCGGAAACTAACTTCCTATTCCATTATCCTGCCCCAGCGCACCCGGCGGGTCAATGGCTGACGCCCACCCTTCTCGGCGCCGCGCCCCAGCCCACGCTCAGCCGGGCGCGATCAGCGTCTCGAGAGCAGTGCGAGCGGCCCCCGGCAGCGGGGTCGGCCGACGGGAGGAGCGGTCGACGAAGACATGGACGAAGCTGCCCTCGGCGACCCGCGCACCGTCGCTCGCCCGGTCGATGGCCACGGCCCAGCTGACGCTCGACGTGCCCAGCCGCCCCACGCGCAGCCCGACGACCATGGCATCCGGGTAGGCGACCGGGGCCAGGTAGCGACACCCGGACTCCACGCACAGCCCGATGGACGGTCCGCCGGCGATGTCGAGGCCCGCCCGCTCGATGAGCCACGCGTTGATCACGGTGTCCATCGCGAGGTAGTGGACCGTGTTGTTGACGTGCCCGTAGACGTCGTTGTCGTTCCACCGGGTCGGCACGACCTGGGCGTACGGGTACCCCGCGACGGAGTGCATACCGCGACGGTAGTGGACCCGTCGGCCCCCATCCGCTCAGGGCGTAACCAGGGTGTGGCCCGTGTGGGGAACCGCGTAGATTGGCCAGACGTCTGCAAGAGACAGGCGAGCACGACGGACAGCGCACCACCGGCCGCCCGGCACCCCGTGCCGAGCGCCCGACCCGAGGCGGAAGAGGACCTGAGATGACCGAGCAGCCAGGTACGCCGGCTCCCACCGGCGCGGCCGCCGCCGCTCCGCCGGCCGACGCCGCCCCGTCCCAGCTCGCACCTGCCCCCGCGGCGTCCGCGACGCTCACCCTCGAGCCTCCCGCCGCGATCCGCCCGGTGAGCGAGACCGCCGCACCGAAGATGGCGCCGCAGGTCCCGGAGGCGGCCATCCCCGGCCTCGACGCCAAGGTGGACGGCTACCTCCAGGCGCTCGTGGCGGCTGAGACGAAGTCGCCCACCTTCGAGGCCAAGGCGGCCGACGTGCGGACGATGGGCGACGAGGACATCCGCCGTGCCGCGGAGAGCAGCAACCGGCTGCTGCGCGCGCCGGTCAAGGCTCTGCAGGAGGGCGGTCTCCACGAGGGGTCGAAGGTCTCGAAGACCCTCCTCGACCTGCGCCGGACCGTCGAGGACCTCGACCCGGGCCAGGCCAAGGGCACCAGGCGGGTCCTGGGCATGATCCCGTTCGGGGACAAGATCACCGACTACTTCCGCAAGTACCAGTCCGCCCAGACCCACCTCGACGGCATCCTCCACGCCCTCCAGAGCGGGCAGGACGAGCTGCAGCGCGACAACGTGGCCCTCAACCTCGAGAAGCAGAACCTCTGGGACTCGATGGGCCGGCTCAACCAGTACGTCTACGTCGCCGAGCGGCTCGACGCGCGGCTCACGGCGCAGATCGCCACCCTCGAGGCGACCGACCCGGAGAAGGCCACCTCCCTCAAGCAGGACGTGCTGTTCTACGTCCGGCAGAAGCACCAGGACCTGCTGACCCAGCTGGCCGTCTCGATCCAGAACTACCTGGCGATCGACATCGTCATCCGCAACAACCTCGAGCTGATCAAGGGGGTGGACCGGGCGTCGACGACCACCGTCTCGGCCCTGCGCACGGCCGTCATCGTGGCGCAGGCGCTGGGCAACCAGAAGCTCGTCCTCGACCAGATCACCGCGCTCAACACGACGACGTCGAACCTCATCCAGTCCACCTCGGAGATGCTCCGGGACAACTCGGTGAAGATCCAGGAGCAGGCCGCCGCCGCGACGATCGGGCTCCCCCAGCTGCAGGCGGCCTTCCAGAACATCTACCAGACGATGGATGCCATCGACACGTTCAAGGTGCAGGCCCTCGACAACATGGCCGCGACCATCGGCACCCTCGAGACCGAGGTGACCAAGTCACAGGCCTACCTCGAACGCGTCAACCGGCAGAACCAGCGGGTCGTCACGGGCTCGCTCGACCTGGACCGCTAGGTGGCAGCCGCATGATGACCGCCCGTCCACCGCACCATCACACCTGAGCGGCTCCTGGGGAGAGATCGGCACATGGGTATCGGCTCCTGGTTCGGCCTCGGGACGCGGAAGCAATCCGGCGACGACAGCGTCGCCGTCTCCCGCATGCCCACGAACGAGGACCTGCTGCGCGCGGTCGACGAGGTCGAACGGCTGGCCCGCGAGGGCAACGCACCAGCGATGGTCCAGTCCCGGCTGGGGCGCGTCGCCCGGGTCGTGCGCGACACCGTCCCCCGGCTCAGCACCCTGGGCCACGGCAGCCCGCAGGCCTACAACGTCATGGCGACGGCCACGAACTACCTCCCCGACGCGATCGGCGGCTACCTGCGGCTGCCTCGGGACTGGGCCGACAGCCGACCGGTGGACCGGGGCAGGTCCTCGTTGATGATCCTCATCGACCAGCTCGACCTGCTCGGCGCGACGATGGACAAGGTCTTCGACGCGGTATGCCGTGCGGACGCCGAGGCGCTCGTCGTGCACGGCCGCTTCCTCGAGGAGAAGTTCGGGTCCGGCGCAGGTGGCGGGGACCTGCGGCTCGGTCCGACGCCGTCCTCGACCCCGCCGAGCTCACCGCCCGCAGGGCCCGCCGGCATACCCTCTCCGCTGGCGCCGCCCACGGGAAGGCAGCCGTGATGCCCGAGCTCGAGACGGCGCTCGACGCCCTGGCAGCGGTGGCCCGCAGGCTCGGGCTGGATGCCCACGAGGCCCGCCGCGAGGGGGTGGTCCTGGCGGCCACCGTCGCGGAGCCGGCCGCGCCGACCTATCTCGCCGCGCGCGACTGGGCGCGAGCCACCGGCATGGCCGACGCCCAGGACCTCGCCGCCGCCAACGGCGCCTTCATCGACTCGGCCTCGTCGGGCCGTCGGTGGCGCGCCAGCCCGAGCGCGCTGGTGAGCCATCTGCGGACCACAGGCGGCGATGCCCGTGAGTACGTCGACGCGCTGGCCCAGGTCCTCGAGGCGGCCGCGACGCTCGGGACGACCAACGCCCAGGTCGCGGAGAACATCCGACGGGCCATCGAGGCCCAGCGGGACGGCACCGGCGCCGAGATGCCCGCGGCTCCGGCTCCGGCTCCGGCTCCGGCTCCGGCTCCGGCTCCGGCCGCGGCCTCGGGACGGCGACGGCCACCGTCGAGGCACCCGCGCCGCCGACCCGGTCTGTCGAGGAGCTGCTCAACGACCTCGACGCGATGGTCGGGCTGGACCGGGTCAAGCGCGAGGTCCACCAGCAGGTCGCCATGCTCAAGGTGGTGCAGAAGCGCACCGCCGCCGGGCTGAGGAACCCGGACGTGACGCGGCACCTCGTCTTCGTCGGCAACCCCGGCACCGGCAAGACGACCGTGGCCCGGATGGTCGCCGGGATCTACCACGCGCTCGGGCTGCTCGAGAAGGGACACCTCGTCGAGGTCGACCGCTCCGAGCTCGTCGCGGGCTACCTCGGGCAGACCGCCCTCAAGACCGCCGAGGTCTGCGAGCGGGCCGCAGGAGGGGTCCTCTTCATCGACGAGGCGTACGCGCTCGGCGGCGACCAGTACGGCTCCGAGGCGGTCAACACCCTCGTCAAGGAGATGGAGGACCGGCGGGACGACCTCGTCGTCATCGTCGCGGGCTACCCCGACCCGATGGTCGTCTTCATCACCCAGAACCCGGGGCTCGCCAGCCGGTTCAAGACGACGATCGACTTCGCCGACTACACCGACGACGAGATCGTCACGATCCTCGACAAGCTCGCCGCCGCCGCCGACTACGACGTCAGCCCGCAGGCGCGCGAGGAGTTCCGCTCGATCCTCGAGGCGACGCCCCGCAACCAGTCGTTCGGCAACGGGCGCTTCGCCCGCAACCTGCTCGAGGAGGCCATCGGCCGGCACGCGTGGCGGGTGCAGGACATCGACGAGCCGTCCGCCGAGCAGCTGCGCCACCTGCACGCAGAGGACTTCCGCCCCGGCGCCGAGACCAGCACCCAGCCCAGCTCCGAGACCAGCGCCGACGCCATGTCGGAGCCGGCCGACGACACGGCCGACCACACGCCCGAGGGTCAGGCGGGATGAGCCAGACTCCCGTGCGGACCCCGGGTCGTCCCGGGCCCTCGGCCCAGGCCACGGCCTCGGCACCGCCTGCCGTGCCGTCGTCACGGCTCGGCGTCGACACCGGCTCGCTGCTGACCCGGGCCCGGGCCCTGCTCGGCCCGGCTGTCGAGGGCACCCCGGGCCGGATGCGGCTCGTGGCCGCGGGGGCGGCGCTGGTGGCCGCCGTGTTCGGGCTCGTCGGAGCCACCGCGTTGTGGTCCTCGGCCGCGTCTCTCGAGCGGGCCGACCACAACGCGAGCCAGGTCGTGCGGGTGCAGGGCATCTACGCGGACCTGCTGCGTGCCGACGCCGCGGCGACGAACGCCTTCCTCGTCGGCGGTCTCGAGAACCCTGCACAACGCGCCGACTACGACGCGGCGATGGGTAGTGTCGCCCGCGCGGTCACCGCTGCCGCCACGGCACAGCCGGCCGACGGAACCGCCCTCGGGGCGCTCAACGCCAGCGTGCAGACGTATGCCGCCACGGTCGAGCAGGCGCGGGTGTACAACCGTCAGGGCCTGCCCCTCGGCGCGCAGTACCTCAACAACGCCAGCACGGGACTGCGCAGTACGACGCTGCCGCTGGTCGACGCGGTCGCCCAGGCCAACGCCGGCCGGGCCGAGCAGGAGTTCGCGGCCAGCAGCAACGCCGTGGGTCTCACCCTCGCCGGGGCCGTGGCTCTGCTCGCGATGGTCGCGGCCATGGTCTGGCTGGCGCGGCGCACCCACCGCTACCTCAACGCCCCGCTGGCCGCGGCCACGGCGCTGCTCCTGCTCGCCCTCGGGCTCGGCGCGACGACGCTCGGGTCGGTCTCGACCCACATCGCGGCCGTCCGGGGCACGGCATACCAGAGCACGGTGTCGCTGGCGAGCGCGCGCTCGGCCGCCTTCGACGCGAAGTCGCAGGAGAGCCTCACCCTCATCGCCCGGGCAGGCAACACGAGCGAGGCGAGCTGGAAGCGCCCGTCGGACGCCGTCCTCGAGAACCTGAAGAAGCTGGCGTCGGCCCAGCCGGCGTCATCGACGACCGCCGCCGACCTGACCCGTCAGTGGGACGCCTACGTCGCCCAGCACCAGGCGATCCGCCAGCTCGACGACGGGGGTCAGTGGGAGCAGGCCGTCGCTGCGGCCACCAGGACCGACAACGGCTCGGCGAACGCGCTGTTCACCGCGTTCACGACGAGCGCCGGCCGGGCGCTGGACACCTCCAGCTCCGAGACGCAGGCACGCCTGGATGAGCCACGTACCCGGACCACCATGATCGGCTGGGCGCTGCTCGTGATCTGTCTTTCGGCCGCCGGGCTGGCCGTGCGAGGCGTCGCCCAGCGGCTCCAGGAGTACCGATGACCCCGCGGGCCTCGGCGCGCGGCAGACGGTGGCGGGCGGCCGCCCTGCTCGTCGCGGTCCTGGTCGGGAGCGCCGCCTGCACGTCGGGCGGTCGCTACGCCGACACGGTGATCCCCACCCCTGCGGCCACCACGCCATCGCCGGCCGCCGCTCCGGCGCCGGCGACCTGCACCAACCCCACGCAGTCGTATGCCGCGCTGCCGACGCTGCCGACGCTGCCGACCGACCTCACCGGCACGACGATGGACGCCATCAAGAAGCGCGGCTATCTCATCGCCGGTGTGTCGGCGGACTCGCTGCTGCTCGGCTCGCGCAACCCGCTGACCGGGCAGATCGAGGGTTTCGACATCGACATGGTCAAGGCCGTGGCGAGCGCCCTTCTCGGCAGTCCCGACAAGGTGCAGCTGGTCGTCATCACCTCTGGCGACCGCATCCCGGTGCTGCGCGACAAGCGAGTCGACCTCGTCGCCCGCAACATGACGATGACCTGCGACCGGTGGACCCAGATCGCGTTCTCGGCCGAGTACTACCACTCCGGGCTGAAGATCCTCGTGCGCAAGGGGTCCACCGCGAAGAGCCTCGACGACCTCAAGGGCGAGAAGGTCTGCGCGCCGGTGGGCACCTCGACCATGGACGCCATCCGGGCGGTCTCCGGGATCGAGCCGGTGGGCGCGACGACCCACACCGGGTGCCTCGTGCTCTTCCAGCAGGGGGTGGTGTCGGCGATCGCCGGCGACGACACCGTCCTCGCAGGACTGGCTGCCCAGGACCCCTACGCCTACGTCCCGACCATCGCCCCGCTGACCGCGGAGCCCTACGGCCTCGGCATCAACGCCGACCAGAAGGACCTCGTCGCCTATGTCAACACGGTGCTGGACGCGGTCAAGGCGGACGGCCGGTGGAAGGCCGCGTACGACCGGTGGCTCGCCGGCCCGCTCGGCCCCGCCCCCGCTCCGCCGGTCTCCGTCTACGGGCGCAGGTAGGCGGCCATGTCCCTCGAGCTCACCCCACCCACGCCTCCGAGCACCGGCGCCGCCCCCGAAGCGCCCGGCCGCCTCGGCTCGACCGTCAGCCCGGCCGACGCGTTCGCCTACCTGAGGGACCTCGGGGTCTGGCGGGACCGGCGACGCGCCGAGCTGGACTCGCTCGACTCGGTGGCGCTGGCCTCCAGCGACCGCGACTCCTTCAGCCGGGACATGCTCGTGTCGATGGCCCTGTGGAAGGCGATCTCCGACCGGTACGGCCTGCTCGAGGTGGCCTTCGACAGCGGCCGGGTGGGCCCAGCCGAGTCGGAGCGGATCTCTGCCCTGATCTGGGGTCGCCTCGACGTCGCTCCCGGCTCGGCCGCCGGACAGCTGGCACCCTCGACAGCCGGAGCCCTGGCCCTGTCCCTGCCCGAGGCCTGCCGGCTGTCCGACGCCATGACCGCGTCGCTGCGGGCCCGCCTCTCCCTGGAGCCGTCGGGGGCCGAGGTGGGCACCCGGCTCAAGGACGTCCGGGAGACGGTCGAGCGGATCCGCGACCAGGTGGGGCTGGTCCCCGCCGGAGCCGAGCGCGACACCGCCCGAGCCGAGCTGCAGCGCCTCGAGCAGCGACTCCTCGAGATCACCGACCGGGCCAGGCGGGGCGCCGACGTCGGCGGCCTCCTCGGTCCGCTGGAGTACGACGCCTCCACGCGGGAGCGCGACCTCATCGTCGGCGCGGGGCGCCGGCTGCACGCGGCTCAGGATGGCGAGCGGGCGCAGCGGCTGCGAGCGGAGCTCGTCGCCCGCGGGAGCGCCGTGCGCGTCTTGGAGCAGAGGTGCGTCACCGCGGTGCAGCCCGCCCCTCGCCTGGCCATCCCCGACGTCACCGCGCTGGGTGCGGTGCCTGCCGATGACACGCAGCTCGACGGCTACCTGCACCGGCTCGACGCCGTCTCCAGGGCGCTCGACCGTGCCGAGTCCACGTATGCCGCCGCACTGGCCGAGCGCGACGAGCTGGCGGGGCTCTTCGGTGCCCTGGGCGCCCAGGCGCGAGCCGACGGGTCTCCGAACGCCGACCTGCTCGAGCTCGGCGCCCGGGTCGAAGCCGAGCTCGCCGCCACGCCCACCGACATCCCCCGGGTCCGGGCCCTGCTGGCCGCCTTCCAGGCATACCACCGGTCCCTCAGCACCCCGAGGACGTCCTGATGACGACGACGAGCCCGACCATCGCCTGCGGCCAGCCCGGCTGCCCCGGGCACCTGCTCGACGGCTACTGCGACGTGTGCGGGAGCCCAGGGCCACGGGGGAGCACGACCCCGACCCCAGCGGCCGTCGGCTCGGGCGACGACGGCAGTGGGCTGCCACCCGCCGTCCAGCAGCAGATCGGGTCACGCATCCCGGACGGCACGGCCTGTCGGCAGCCAGGGTGCGCCGGGCACCTCCTGGACGGCTACTGCGACGTCTGCGGCGCGTCCGGTGAGTCCGACGGGCCCGTCTCTGCAGCAACCGTGCCCGCCGGTCTGGCCGGATCGGTGTCGACGGCCTCACGAGCCAGCCACCGGCTGTCCTCCACCGCCCTCGGCTCGGTCCGGGCCAGCCAGACCGGCAGCAAGGCGACGAGGCGGGTGGGAAGCGGCTCGGTGCGGCTGCGCAGCGCCCGGCTGGGGGCGGGTCTGACCACGATCCCCCCGATGCCGGCCATCGACGCCTCGACGGCGGTCATGGAGAACCCCGTCGTCCCAGAGGACAAGCGCTTCTGCTCGAGCTGCGGCAACGCCGTCGGGCGCGGGCACGACGGCCAGCCCGGGCGCACCACGGGCTTCTGCGCGCGATGCAGGCAGGCGTTCTCGTTCGACCCCAAGCTGCGCACGGGTGACCTCGTCGCCGGGCAGTACGACGTGGCCGGCTGCCTCGCGCACGGTGGGCTGGGCTGGATCTACCTCGCCAGGGACCAGAACGTCTCCGGTCGCTGGGTGGTCCTCAAGGGGCTGCTCAACTCCGGCGACCCCGACGCCCTCGCCGCCGCGATCGCCGAGCAGCGCTTCCTCGCCCAGGTCTCCCACCCGCACATCGTCGAGATCTACAACTTCGTCACGCACGACGACGCGGGCTACATCGTCATGGAGTATGTCGGGGGGACGTCCCTCAAGGCGCTGCTCAAGCAACGGATGCGGCGCGCCCACCGCTACGACCCCGTCCCGGCCGACCAGGCCCTCGCCTACATCATCGAGGTCCTCCCGGCGTTCCAGTACCTCCACGACCTCGGGCTGGTCTACTGCGACTTCAAGCCGGACAACCTCATCCAGGTCGGCGACAACCTCAAGCTCATCGACCTCGGCGGCGTGCGGCGGATCGACGACGACGACTCGGCGATCTTCGGGACGCTCGGCTACCAGGCACCGGAGGTCGCCGAGCAGGGGACGACGGTCGCCTCCGACATCTACACGATCGGCCGGACCCTCGTCGTGCTGATGACCGAGTTCCGCGGCTACCAGTCGACCTACCTGCACTCCCTGCCGGCGATGGAGGACACCCCGCTGTTCCAGCGTTACGACTCGCTCTACCGCCTCCTCCTCAAGGCGTGCGCGGTGTCTCCCGACGACCGGTTCGCCTCCGCCGACGAGCTGAGGGTGCAGATGCTCGGGGTGCTGCGCGAGGTGGTCGCCCAGGACCGCCACGCCGGCGGACCGGCCGTCAGCTCCGCCTCCTCGGTGCTCTTCGAGGAGCCGGCCATCGCCACCGACTCGCTCGACTGGCAGACCCTTCCGTCGCTGCGCGCCGACCCCAGCGACCCGCAGGCGAGCTGGCTGCACGGCGTCGCCGGCGAGACGCCGAAGGAGCGCCTCACCGCGCTCGCCGCGGCCCCGGACCTCTCTCCCGAGGTCCAGCTCGAGATCTGCCGCACGGCGCTCGCTGCCGGGCGCGCCGACCTCGTCGACGACACCGTGAACGCGATGCTCCGGGCGGACCCCTGGGAGTGGCGGGCCGCGTGGATGCAGGGCCTGACCGCCCTCCAGCAGGGCGACCCCCACGCAGCTCAGAGCGCGTTCAACGCCGTCTACGGCCAGGTGCCGGGCGAGCTCGCGCCCAAGCTGGCGCTGGCCTACGCCTGCGAGCGCAGCGGCGAGCTCGACGTCGCCGAGAACCTGTATGCCGTGTGCGCCCGGACCGACAGCAACTACACCCCGGCCGCGGCCTTCGGGATGGCCCGCGTCCGGCGCGAGCGGTCCGACGTCGACGGCGCCGTCGCCGCCCTCGACCTCGTCGCCTCCACCTCGCGGGCGTTCGTTCTGGCCCGGCAGGCTCAGGCCGACCTGCTCGCCGCCTCCGGTGCCGGCCTTCCCGCGCTCGCCCGCGCGCATCAGGCGGTCGAGCAGGTGCTGATGGACCCGCTCGACCGAGCCCGGCTCGAGGTGCACATCTACCGGAGCGGGCTGGCCGAGGTGGCTCGGCACGGCGAGCAGCAGGGACTGCGGGTGGGCGGTCATCCGGCCACCAGCCGGGGGATCCGCGAGGCCCTCGACACGGCGCTGCGGCGGCTGGCCCGCCTCACGCCGGGGCAGGCCGAACGGGTCGCCCTGGTCGACGAGGCCAACGCCGTCCGCCCGTGGACGCTGCGATGAGCGGACCGACGACGAGCGTCTCACCGGCGGAGGCGGGCAGGTGTCCGAACTGCGGAGCCGGCCACCAGCTCGACGCCCTCTTCTGCGAGGAGTGCGCCTACGACTTCACGGGTGGACGGGCGACGAGCGAGCTCGCGACCACCGGACGCCTCTTCGGCGCGCCGGCCACCGCCGGCGGCACGGCGCCCGCCACCCCGGTCACCGCGGCACCGGGCACGGAGTCCCCGCTCGACGTCGGATGGACCGGAGCGGTGGCGCCGGACGTCCCCGCGGCAGACCGCTCACCGTCCGACCGGACGGTGTGCACCGAGTGCGGGCAGGGCGCCTACGCCGACGGCTACTGCGACCACTGCGGCGCGAAGCAGCGCGACCCGCGCGACCACTACACGGAGCAGCCGCAGCCCTGGGTGGCGGGCGTGTGCGACATCGGCTCCCGGCATCGCCGCAACGAGGACGCCATGGCGCTGTATGCCGCCGCGGAGCCACTCTCCTTCGCCGTCCTCGTCGTCTGTGACGGCGTCTCCAACTCCACGGACTCGCACATCGCCAGCCTGGCGGCGAGCCGGGCCGCCCGGGACGTGCTCGACGACCCCGTCCCCCGGGGCCTGGGCACCCGGACCGCGGTCGTCGGCGCCATCGAGCAGCGACTGGCCGCCGCGGTCCGCGCGGCTCAGCAGGCCGTCGTCGAGACGACCCAGGACCGCGAGGTGGACAGCCCGCCGAGCTGCACGTTCGTCGCCGCTGTCATCGACCGCGGCACCGCGGTGGTGGGCAACGTCGGCGACAGCCGCGCCTACTGGGTCCCCGACTCCCCGACGAGCGAGCCACGCCAGCTCAGCACCGACGACTCGTTCGCCGACGAGCAGATCCGGGCCGGCATACCGCGCCGGCAGGCGGAGACGGGGTTCGGGGCCCACGCGATCACCAGGTGGCTCGGCGCCGACTCCCCCGACGACCTCGTGCCCCATACGGCCGACCTCGACCTCGACGAGGACGGCTGGCTGCTCGTGGTGAGCGACGGGCTCTGGAACTACTGCTCCGAGGCCGGCGACCTGCGGGACCTCGTGCACTCGTGCGTGTCCCGCCTGGGCGCCGACGGACACCGCCCGGCCGCGCTCGCCCAGGCCCTGACCGACTTCGCCCTGTCCAGCGGCGGGATGGACAACATCACCGTCTCCCTCGCTCGCGTCGGCGACCACGGCGACAATGAGACCCTGGCCCCGCCAGCCCCCACCGGCCCAGCCCCCACCGGCCCAGCCACCCACACCGACCGCGAAGCCGCCCCGCACCCTCTCACCGACAAGGACACCCGCTGATGGCGCAGTTCACCGCCGAGGTCTTCCAGAACGAGTTCCTGCCCGACGGCGGGACGGACGTCCACGCCATCGTGCGGGTGACCTGTCGCGATGCGGGGCAGGCCGGCCAGAGCAGCGTGACGGACGCGGCCGAGATCATCATCGTCGACACCTCCGGCTCGATGGGCGCGGCGGGCATCGCCCAGGGCCGCAACGCCGCCACGGCGGCTCTCGGCGAGATCACCGACGGCACGTGGTTCGCGGTCATCGCCGGCAACCACGTGGGCACGCTGGTCTACCCGCCCCGCGGAGGGGCGCAGAAGATGGCCCGGATGGACGCCGCGTCGCGACAGGCCGCCGTCGGCGCCATGGCGCAGTTCCGCGCGGACGGGGGCACCGCCATGGGCACCTGGCTGACCACCGCGGCCGAGGTGTTCCAGAGCGTGCCGCAGGCTGGCCAGCGGCACGCCATCCTCCTCACCGACGGGGCCAACGAACACGAGACGCCCGAGCAGCTGAGCCGGGCCATCGAGGACGCCACCGGCCAGTTCCAGTGCGACTGCCGGGGGCTCGGGGACCGCTGGCAGGTCGAGGAGGTGCGTCGCATCGCCTCGGCCCTGCTGGGGACCGTCGACCTCATCCCCGCGCCGCAGGACCTGGCGGCCGAGTTCCAGAGCCTCATCCGCCGTTCGATGTCCCGGGGGGTCTCGAACATCGACCTGCGCGTCTGGACCCCTCAGGGTGCCCAGACCCTCTTCGTCAAGCAGGTGGCCCCGACTCTGGAGGACCTGACCTCGCGCCGGACCCAGGTCAACCCGCTCACCGCCAGCTACCCGACCGGAGCGTGGGCCGACGAGAGCCGGGACTACCACGTTGCGGTGCGTCTCCCGGCCAAGTCACTCGGCCAGGAGCAGCTCGCGGCCCGGGCGCAGGTCGTCCTCGGCGAGGCGATGCAGACCCAGGCGCTGGTCAAGGCCACCTGGTCCAACGACGAGTCGCTGACCACGCGGATCGACGACCAGGTCGCGCGCTACACCGGGCGGGCCGAGCTCGCCCAGGTCATCCAGGACGGCCTGGCGGCGAAGGCAGCCGGCCGCGACGCCGACGCCACGGCCAAGCTCGGCCGCGCCGTCCAGCTCGCCAACGCGGCCGGCGACCAGGAGATGACATCACGGCTGCGCAAGGTGGTCGACGTCGAGAACGCCGAGACCGGCACCGTGCGGCTGCGCAAGGGGGTCGAGAAGCTCGACGAGATGGCCCTCGACACCGCCTCGACCAAGACGACCCGGGTGCGCAAGTGAGCGCCACCTGTCCGAACGGCCACGACTCCGAGGCAGAGGACTTCTGCGACACGTGCGGGGCCAAGATCGACCCGGATGCGGTGACCCCCGCCTCGTCGCCAGCGGCGCCTGGCCCGGAGCCGGAGGGCCAGCCCCCCGGGGAGCCCGAGGCGGCCCCGGCACAGCAGGCGTGCCCGAACTGCGCGACGGCCAACTCCGCGGACGCCCTGTTCTGCGAGGCCTGCGGCTACGACTTCACGACTGGGGCACTGCCCCGGGGGGCCGCACCGGTCGGGGCGGAGGGGAACGTGTCGGCGCCGCTGTCCTCCGCCTGGGTGGCCGAGGTGTGGGTCGACCCGGACTGGTACGAGGGTCAGGACGCCGAGGAGCCGATCCCGTCGCCGGGCCTGCCCGCGGTCGTCGTGCTGGGCAACCGGAGCAACCTCATCGGACGCGTCTCGGCCAGCCTCAACATCACCCCAGACATCGACTGCACGACGGACACCGGCGTCAGCAGGCGGCACGCCCAGCTCACGACGGACGGGCGCCGCTGGTTCGTCGAGGACCTCGGGTCCTCCAACGGCACCTTCGTCGGGCCGGCCTCCGGTCCGCTTCCCGAGGAGCCCATCGCGGTCGGTCCCCGGACCGAGCTCGACGACGACGACCGGATCTACGTCGGGGCCTGGACCCGGATCGTCGTCCGACAGGCCACCCCGGACGAGGTCGCCGCGCAGCAGGGGTGACCCCGCACGGGTGGGGCCACGGCATACCACCCTCGGGTGTGGTCAGGCGGTGACCTGCTCCAGCCCCGGCCAGGCGTCGTTGCGTCGCGCGAGCTCCTCGAGGTCGCGCAGCCGGCCGGTGGCCGACGCCACGCCGAGCTCATCCCCGGCACGGGCCGCCTCGGCCCGCTCGAGGAGCGCTGCCTGCTGCTGCGTGCGGATCTCGTCGAGGAAGGCGCGGCTCGAGAGGGTCGACATCTGGTCAGCCCTCCATCCGGGTGACGACGGCCCCGCCGCCGTTGGGGGCCTCGCGGAACAGCTCGTCGAGCAGCTCGACCGGGTCTGCGGCCAGCAGCCGCTCCGGCTTCTCGTGCAGGAGGCGAACCATCGCCTCGGGCGCGGCCTCGAAGGCAGCGGCCGACAGCACGAGCAGGCGCTCGCCGACCTCCAGATGGGCGGAGCCGGGCTGGCCGGGGCTCTCCGGGACCATGACCGTGCGGCCCGGCCGGATGAGCAGGGTCGGCGGAGCCCAGGTCGCCCGGACCCGGACCGAGCCGTCGGCGTGACACCAGACGGAGGTCGACGACGACGGGAAGGCGCCCGGCAGGTCCAGCGCCATCGGCGACGCGGCGTGGGCATCGGCGACGATGACGCAGAGCCGCTCGGCGCTGGGGACGGCGCGCGCCGCGCGCGCCAGGCCCTCGTGGAGCACGGCCCGGAAGCCGGCTGCGACGACCCGGCGAGGCTCACGGGCGATGGGGACGGAGGTGATGGTCGTAGTCATGACACTCGGCTCTCGATCTCGAGGACGTTGGTCAGTCCGGTGCGGGTGAGCAGGTCGAGGGTGCGGGCGCTGGGCCTGCTGAGCACCACCCTGATCCGGCGGGCGGCGCAGGTGCGCTTCACCCAGAGGAGGGTGGCGATGCTGCCCGAGGACAGCCGGTCGATGCCGGACAGGTCGATGACGAGCGTGTCCGCGCCTCCCGCCACCAGTCGCGGTAGGCGCCAGCGGAGGTCTCCCAGCCCTTGAGCGAGCTGTCGGTCCTCCAGCGCGACACGGACAGTCTGCTCCTCCCGGCTGAGCACTGTCAGTCCCGTCATCGTCCCGTCCCTCCCATCCCCGGCTCCACCCTCGTGTCCCTGTGCGGACCACGCCAATCCTGCCGTTCGGATGTTGAGGTGATCCGCCCGTTTCTTTGCGGTTTGATGACGAGTGAGCCGATCAGGCCCACGACCGCGAGCATGGAGTCGGTCGGGCGCCCGCTGCTGGTGCAGGATGAGCCCTGTGTCGCTGAAGCTCTTGGTCCTCGAGGACGACGACGGGATCCGGGCTGCGCTCTGCCTGGCCATGGAGGACGAGGGGTATGAGGTCCTCGAGGCGTCGAGCGCGGAGTCGGCGCTGGTCCTGGTCGGCCGCACTCCTCCCGACCTCATGCTCGTCGACCTCAACCTCGGGGGGATGGACGGCTTCACCTTCATCCGCGAGGTGCGCCCGTTCAGCCAGGCGCCGATCATCGTGCTGAGCGCGCGCACCGACATCGAAGACATCGTCTCGGCGCTCGAGTCGGGCGCCGACGACTACGTGACCAAACCGTTCCAGGTGACCGAGATCGGAGCCCGGCTGCGGGCGATGCGCCGGCGGGCCGCGGTGCCGGATGCGCCCACCGAGGACGCCCCCGGGACGCTCATGCTCGACGCGGAACACGGCCCACTCTCTCTCGACTTCAACGCCGGGGTGGTCCGGCGTGGCGGGCAGGACATCCATCTGACCGTCACCGAGTACCGCCTCCTCTGCGAGCTGGCCTCCCCTCCCGGGCGGGTGCTCAGCCGCCGCGCACTCCTCGAAAGGGTCTGGGACCGGGGCTTCTTCGGTGACGAGCGCATCGTCGACGTCCACGTCCGGCGCCTGCGGACCAAGGTCGAGCCGAGCGCGAGTGCCCCGAGCCTCGTCGTCACCGTCCGCGGCCAGGGCTACCGGCTGGACCTCGGGTGACCAGCCCGTGGGAGCGGCTCGGGCTCCGGGGCACGGTCACGGCCTTCTTCGCGCTCGGCGCCCTCCTCGTCTCGGCGCTGCTGTCCGTCGGCACGTATCTCGCCGCCCGGCACTACCTCATCGAACAGCGTCAGAACACCGCGCTGCGCCAGAGCTACGCGGACGCGTCCTACGTTGCGGACGGTCTGCTCACGCCGGGCTCGAAGGTGCCCGAGATCCTCGGCTCGGTCAACGCCCCGGCCGACTTCGAGCTCATCGTCCGGCTCGGGTCGCGGTGGTACTCCTCCGCCCTGACCCAGGAGCCGCGCGCACTGCCGTCGACGGTGACCGCGGGGGTCGACGAAGGCTCGGTGACCTACGTGTGGACCCGCGCCAAGGGCGAGCCCGCCATCGCCGTCGGGGTGCCGCTGCCGGCCGTGGACGGGCAGTTCTACGAGGTGGCCGTGACCAGCGAGCTGAGCTCGACCCTCTCGACCCTGGCCATCGTGCTCGGCTCGTTCGCGCTGCTCAGCACGGCGGCCGGAGCGGGCCTCGGCCGGCTGGCCTCACGGCGGCTGATGACCCCGTTGGACGATGTGGCGAGCGCGGCGGCCCGGATCGGCGCCGGGGGGCTGCACACCCGCCTCCCCCCCACCGAGGACCCTGACCTTGCGACCATCGTCGGTTCGTTCAACAGCATGGTGGAGGCGCTGGAGGAGCGGATCCAGCGGGACGCCCGCTTCGCGGCCGACCTCGGGCACGAGCTGCGCTCCCCCCTCACCACCCTCGTCGCCAGCGTCCAGGTCATCCAGGGGCGCCGGGCCGAGCTGCCGGAGCGCATCCAGCGTGCCGTCGACCTCGTCTCGGTCGAGCTCGACCGCTTCCACCGGACTCTCGAGGACCTGCTCGAGCTCGGCCGTCTCGACGCGGGGGTGCGGGGCCAGGTGCTCACGGACGTCGACGCGTCGGAGCTGGTGAGGATGACACTGAGCGAGAGCCACCGCCCCGTGGAGCTGCTGACCACCCAGGGCAGCGACCTGAGGATCCATGTCGACCGCCAGCAGCTGAGCCGCAGCCTGGTCAACCTCCTCGACAACGCGGACCGGCACGGCGGCGGCGTCGTGCGTGTCCACGTGCGCCGGATCCGAGGCCATGTGCGGATCGACGTCGACGACAGGGGGCCGGGGGTGCAGGAGAGTGAGCGGGACCGGATCTTCGAGCGCTTCGTCCGAGGCGGCTCCCGGGGCTCGCTCCCGGGCAGCGGGCTCGGCCTGAGTATCGTCGCCGAGACCGTCCAGGGACACGGCGGTCGGGTGTGGTGCGAGGAGGCGCCCGGCGGGGGCGCCCGGTTCAGCCTCGAGCTGCCCGCCCGCGCCCGGGTCCGGCCGTCCCTCCGACCGGGTGCGGTCGCGCCGTGACGCGGCGCAGGCGCAGACGCGGCCCCGTCGCAGCGGCAGCCGTCCTGCTCGCCCTGTGCGGCGCCTGCGGGCTGCCGGACGGGGGCACCGCCCAGCGGGTGCCACCCGCCGAGGTGCCCTACGGACTGCTCACCACACCCACCCCGTCTCCGACGACGACCAGCCCGACGCGCGCGGTGATGACCGGCACCGTGTACTTCGTCGACACGCAGCAGCGCCTCGTGCCCATGTCGGTCCACGTCCCGCAGGAGAGCCTGGTGCCTCTCGTCCAGTCGCTCCTGGCACGGCTGTCCCTCGGGCCGGCCGAGCCGGCCCGCTCGCGAGGTCTGCAGACCGACCTCGGTCAGGGGTCGACCCTGACTCTCCAGTCGGTGAGCTCTGGCCTGGCCACCATCGAGCTGCGGACGTCGGCGCAGGACCCCGGTCCGCGCAACCTTCCGGTGGCCATCGGCCAGATCGTCCTGACGGCCACATCGGTGATCGGGGTCGAACAGGTCCGGTTCGTCCTGGACGGCAGCCCGGTCAGCGTCCCGGCGCCCCCGGTCGGTGACCTGTCCTCCCGCCCGCTGCAGCAGGCCGACTATCTCGCGCTCGTCGCTCCCGGCTTCGTCGCCCCCCCTGCGATCGAGCCGCTCCCGCCACCGCTCGACGCTCCCGAGCCGACCTCGTCGCCCTCCACCCAGCCCGTCGGATAGCAACGCGTGCCGGCGGGCGGCGATGCCCGGCATGCGAGCCGTCCGGCGGACCCGGCCGGGGTTCGCCACAATGGTCCCGGCAGGGCCCGGCACGCCGTCGCGCCGGGCTCCGCGTCCAGCTCCCGCACCTCCAGCGAAAGGCACCCTCTCCGTGACCACCACCCCGGAGCCCACCGACCGTGAAGGACCCGGCGCCCTCATGGCAGCGGAGATCGCGGAACAGCCGGCTGTGCTGCAGCGGATCATCGACGAGGCGCCCGCCCAGGTCCGGGCGGTGGCCGCGGCCATCCGGCAGGCGGACATCCGCTTCGTCCTGCTCGTCGCGCGGGGAACGAGCGACCACGCCGCCCTCTACGCGAAGTACCTCATCGAGACCACCCTGCACATCCCGGCCGGGCTGGTGTCCACGTCCACCTACACGGCATACCAGCAGTCGCCGCGACTGCACGGCGTGCTGTGGGTCGCCGTGAGCCAGTCCGGCGGCTCGCCAGACCTGGCCGAGTCGACGGCGCGCGCCCGAGAGGCGGGGGCACTCACCCTCGCCGTCACCAACGCCCCCGGCTCCCAGCTCAACCAGGCCTGCCAGCTCGAGCTCGACATCCGCGCCGGGGACGAGCTGTCCGTAGCGGCGACGAAGACCTACACGGCGACGCTGCTCACCCTCCTGCTGCTCGTCGAGGCCTGGCGCGAGGTCGGGTATGCCTGCGCCGACGACGTGCCCGACCTCGCCGCCCGTGCTCTCGACCTGCCGGAGGTGACGCAGACCGCGTCGCGGTACCGGTTCGTCGACAAGCTGGTCACCACCTCGCGCGGCTATGCCTACCCCACGGCGCGCGAGGGGGCTCTGAAGCTGATGGAGACCTGCTACCTGTCGGCCCATGCCTTCTCGGGGGCAGACCTGCTGCACGGCCCGCTGGCCATGGTCGACGAGGACCGACCGGTCGTCGTCATCCTTCCGGAGGGCCGCGGCGGCCAGGCGCTGACGCCGGTCGTCGAGCGCCTCACCGAGCGCGGCGCCGACCTGTGCGTCGTCGGACCTGCCTCGACACCTGGCGCGAACCTGCACATCCCACTGCCCGGCGGCATGGACGAGCGGGTCGCGCCGATCGTCCAGATCATCCCGCTCCAGCAGCTCGCCCGGGCGATGGCCGTCTCTCGCGGCTACGACCCCGACCACCCGCGCGGCCTGTCCAAGGTCACCCGCACCCTCTGACCCCGTCCGGCCGCGGCGGGCGTTGCCGTCGGCGGTGGCGTTCGAGTGGACGGACCGGTGGGGAGGTGGTGTGCTGTGCCACGATGGGAAAAACTCCCGTCAGCCGCACCCAAGGGGGAAACCATGCACGAGAACCGGCCCGCCGTCGACCGGCGCACGGTGCTGCGCGCCGGAGCGGTCGTCGGCCTGACCGCTGGGCTCGGCGCCCGCCTCGCGCCGCGCGCCCGAGCGCAGGTCTATGAGCCCGAGATCGCCAGCTGTGGCCAGTGGGGAGCCCGCCCGCCCTCGACAGCGGTCACCGTCCTCCAGCAGCGCCCCGTGAAGATCATCGTCCACCACACCGCTCTCGCGAACTCGACCGACTACTCGCAGGCGCACTCGTACGACGTGGCCCGGGAGATCCAGAACCTGCACATGGACCAGAACGGCTGGCTGGACAGCGGGCAGCACTTCACCAACACCCGTGGAGGGTGGGTGACCGAGGGCCGGCACGGCAGCCTCTCCTCCCTCATGCACGGCCACACCATGGTCCAGGGCGCGCACTGCACCGGGCAGAACGACGTGGCGATCGGGATCGAGAACGAAGGCAACTACGTCAGCGTCGACCCGCCGGACGCGTTGTACCAGAGCCTGATCGGCCTGTGCGCGTTCATCTGCCAGCAGTTTGCGATCGACCCCACCCAGATCTTCGGCCACCAGGACTTCAAGAGCACCCAGTGCCCGGGACGACTGGAGGGACGGCTGCCCGACCTGCGCACCCAGGTCGCGGCCCGGCTGTGACTCGACGCCTCCCCTGCCGTGAGGCAGCCCCTCAGATGGCCTGGACCTTCTGGAGATGGTTGAGCGACAACCACCCGAACGGGATCGGCAGCCAGTAGGTGGCCAGGCGGTAGAGCAGCACCGATGACACGGCCGTGCCTCCGTCGATCCCGATGGCGATGAGGCCGGCCGACATCGCGGCCTCGATCCCACCCAGGCCGCCGGGCGTCGGGACGGCCGAGCCGATGATCGCCCCGGCGAAGTAGACCACCGCGATGGCGGCGATCGGCGCCTGGGCCCCGAAAGCCTGGGTCGCCGCCACCATCGCCGCGACGAACGCCATGTCGAGCAGGAGAGCGCCGCCGAGCAGCCGGACCAGCTTGGTCGGATGCTGGATGACGCTGAGCACCTGGGGCACGACGCTGCGGATCTGGGGCAGGACGCGGCCGCTGATCAGCGCGCGGACCTTCGGCACGGCCAGCAGTCCGAGGACGATGACCACGACGATGGGGATGGCTGCCACGAGCACGGGCGGCGGCGTGAACGAGGCTCGCGGGCCGGTGCCGGCGAGCACGCCCGAGACGACCAGCAGCACGAAGTACGAGCAGAACTGGGCGAGCTGGGCCACCCCGACGCTGGCGCCGGCCACCGCCGGAGGCAGGCCGGTCTTCTGCAGGTAGCGCGTGTTGAGGGCGATGTTGCCGATCGCGGCGGGAGCGACGAGTCCGCTGAAGGCGACGGCCAGCTGCGTCATGTAGGTCCGGTGGAACGAGAGCCGGGCGCTCACCGACCCGCTGAGCGCGACCGACGCGCCCGCGAAGGTCAGTGCGGCAAAGCCCACGGTCGCCGCGGCCCAGCCCCAGCGGGCGTTCCCGACCACCTGTCCGAAGTTGACCTGGGCCAGCTGGGTCAACAGCAGGTAGGCCGCGACGCCCCCGCCGACCACGGTGACCAGACCACGCCGGCTCACCCGTCGCAGCTCGACCGGCTCGGCCAGCTCCTCACCAGGCTGGAGCGCGAGGAGCCGCTCACGCAGGGCTCCCAGGAGGTCGCCGTTCTGCTTCAGGGCCTGCCGGGTGGAGCGGCTCATCGCGATCGGCTGCAGCAGCGGCATCGAGCGAGCCACCTCGCTGTCACCGAGCGCGGCCCGGGCGCTTTCCACGGCCCGCTCCGGTCCGACCGCGAGCGCCACGGTGGTGAGCAGCTGGGCCGTGTCGATCCGCAGGGCCAGGTCGTCCGCGGCGATGTCGCCGCCCCCGCTGCGGGTGAGACCGGCCCGTCCGTCCTCGGCGATGATGACCGTGTCCGGGGCGAGTCCGCGATGCGCGACCCGGCGGCGATGCAGCGTTCCGAGCATCGACCACACGGCGGCGAGCTGCTCGCCGGTGAGCTCCGCGCCCACCTCCGAGAGCGGCCGGCCCTGAGGAGACACGTAGGCCATCACGGCGGAGTAGGGGCCGACCTCGCAGACGGCCACGGGGCGGGGTGCGGGTATGCGTGCCTGGGCGAGCACGAGACCCATCAGGCTGCGGTGCTCGAGCTCGGCCCGCAGGGTGAGCGACGGGGTCCGGGTCGACGCGCTACGCAGCCGCAGCAGGCGCAGCAGCCGCCGCCCGGAGGCCAGGCCGAACGTGTCACGGTCGATGACGTGCACGTCGACGCAGACCGAGTCGGTGTGGCCGACATAACGACGGTCGCCGGCGTCATCGGGGTCGACGAGCTCCAGCCGGCGCAGTGGGATACCGGCCGCGACGAGCACCTTTGCCACGTCGGTGCCGGGAGGGCGGGTCGACATGGCACCGAAGCCATACCGGAAGGCGAGCCCGACGAGCCAGCCGAGCAGCAGCGAGCAGGTCACAGCCAGCGAGGTGTTCGCGCCCGAGAGGAAGGCCGTCACCGAGGCGGAGACCACGACGACGATGGCCAGCGGGGAGATCCACTTGCGTCCCACGACGTCGGCCACGGTGAGCAGTGCGACGAGCGCGACGATGACGGGGTCGAGGGGCGCGGTGCGGCCGTCCGACAGGGGCCGGGTCAGCGCGCCGAGGACTACCCCGAGGTAGCCGTCGAGGATCGCGCTGCGCAGGCCGACGACGATGAGGGCCCCCACGCCCGCCGCACTCAGCGCCTGCACCAGCTGCCAGGCCCGGCCGCGCACGGCGAGGTCGGCGCCGACGGCGAGAGGCAGCACCACCGCGCCGATGCCGCCGAGCCAGCTGACGAGCTTCAGCAGCAGCCGGGGCAGGCCGTCGGTGGCCAGCGCGAGGTCGTGCTCCAGCGCTCCCGTCGTGCCGACCGCCACGTCGGCCACGGCGACCGAGACGACCAGGACGAGCAGCACGAGGCCGAGCCGCAGGGCATCCACAGGCCGGCGCACCCGCTCGGGGATCGGCGGTTCGACGACCTCCACGGTCGCAGGCTCGGTGGACACCGCCCCATCCTGCCTCACCGGCGCTCCATCACCTCGCTGGACGCGACACCGACGATCCGCCCGTCGGGGTGGTTCCGGCAACGGCTGCCTGTGCGCCATGATTCGCTGATGGACACCAACGACGTTCGCAGCGCTGCACGTCAGGCCGGGGACCATCCCGCCATCGAGCATGCGGCCCGGCTCGGCTACGCCGTCAACGGTGTGATGCACCTCGTCATCGCCTGGCTGGGCCTGCAGCTGGCCCTCGGCACGGGAGGTGAGGCCGCCGACCAGTCGGGAGCTCTCCAGGCCCTGGCCACGACGACGCTCGGCCGGCTCGTCCTGTGGCTGGCCGTCGTCGGCTTCCTCGGGCTCGGGCTGTGGCAGCTGACCGAGAGCGTCCTGCGCTACCAGAAGGTCAGTGACCGGCTGAAGTCCGCGGCCAAGGCGCTGGTCTACCTCTTCCTGGCCGTCAGCAGCTTCAGCTACGCCCGGGGCAACGGCGGCGCGTCCGGGCAGTCGCAGAGCGTCGACTTCACCGCAACGGTGATGGCTAAGCCGGCCGGCCGGTTCCTCGTCGTGGCCGTGGGTCTCGGCATCGTCGGAGTCGGCATCTTCCACCTCCGCAAGGGCTGGAGGCGGACGTTCCTCGAGGACCTGCGCCGTCACCCGGGACCAGTCGTCCAGCGAGCCGGTCGGTTCGGCTATGTCGCCAAGGGCGTCGCGCTCGGCCTGGTCGGAATCCTCTTCGTCGTCGCGGGAGTCCGCGAGGCCCCGGACCGGGCGACGGGGCTGGACGGAGCCCTCCGCACACTGCTCGAGGCGCCATACGGCCGCGTGCTGCTCGCAGCCGTGGCGCTCGGCTTCGCGGCCTACGGCGCATACTCCTTCGCCCGCGCCCGGTACGCCAAGGTATGAGGCCTGACGGCTGACAGCCGAGCTGCGGGCAGGTCGAGTCGCGGGTCGGGGTCTCGGCCGCTACGTTCGGACGACATCGACCGAGGCAGGGGGCCATGGTCAGCAGCATCAGGGGGCAGTCATGGTGGATCGCAGACGAGTTGCGGCCGGCGTCGCGGGGGTGGTCCTCGCTGTGGGGATGGCGCTCTCCGCACCAGCGGCGGAGGCGGCGAGTGGCCCGACATCCCTGCCGGCAGGCCAGTTCACCCTGAGCTCGAACTACCACCAGTTCGACGCCTTGAACGCGTCGCTCGTCACCAAGCTCGGGACTGCCGCCGTGCACACCGTGATGGACAACGCCAACCACACCCGGGGGACGATCAGCGACGCGGACACCAAGGCCCTGCCGGGGTACTCGAGTGGGTTCGCCTTCGACTCCGGCGACAGCTCCGACTGCAAGAGCTACCCCCAGGGGATCACCACCAGCCGGGACGCGGTCGGCACGGCGAACAGCGGCAACTACGACGGGCACCAGCTCGTCCTCGTCAGCTGGTACACCAAGGATGCCTGTGGGGGCGCCCAGGAGCGCAGCCGGATCACTCTGGTCGACTGGGATGCGACCTACCCGAACATGTACCGCAAGATCCTGCTCGTCGAGCCGACCGGCACGAGTGCCACGCCGAGCTTCAAGGACATCCCCATCCACGCCGGGGGCGTCTCCTGGTACGGCGACCGCCTCTACGTCGCCGACACCGGGAAGGGGATGCGGGTCTTCGACATGACCACGATCCTCAGGACGAACACCGGTGGGACGAGTGACGACATCGGGCGCCAGCCGAACGGCACCTACTACGCGCACAACTACGCCTACGTCCTGCCCCAGGTCGGCACGGTCACAGCCAGCACGACGTCGGGCACGGCCCTGTCCTGGTCGTCGATCTCGCTCGACCGGGTGACGAAGTCCATCGTCATGACGGAGTTCACCTGCCAGTCCTGCGCGACCTACCCCAACCGCGCCCCTCGGGCAGTGCGCTTCCCCTTCGCGTCCGGGTCGACGGCCTTCGCGGCCACGACCACCGCGACCGAGGCGCTCCAGCTGCCCTGGTACGGCCTCAACGGAGTGGCCTCCCACAACGGGCGGTGGTGGTTCAACTCGTCGTCCTCGAAGACGCTGTACTACTGGACGCCGGCGGCCGGCGCATCGAGCTACCCCTGGGTCGGCGGAGGCGAGAGCATCTCCTACTGGGAGGACACCACCGCGGCGGACCTGCTGTGGACCCTCCAGGAGGGAGTGGGCCACCGCAACGTGTTCTCGGTCAAGCAGGCCACCTACTCCGGCTGACTGCCGCTCTGCGCCGAGGCGGCCGAGGTGCGCGGGTGCCGGCGGAGGTAGACCCAGGCGAGCGCCGCGCAGACGAGACCGTTGAGGAACCCGACCACCACGTCGCTGACGTGGTGCATACCCCGGTAGACCCGCGCGTAGGCGACGAGGAAGGGGATGACGAGGCACACCGCCGTCACGACTCGGCGCAGCAACGGGTTCCCGATCCGCTGAGCAAGGGCGGCCAGGGTGACGTACAGCGCGGTCGCGGCGCCGACGTGGCCGCTGGGGTAGGAGGACGTCGGAGGGGCCGGGTCCAGGTGGGCGACGTCCGGTCGCTGACGGCCGATCACCGCGGTGGCGAGCACGAAGACCGTGGCCTGGACCGCGATGGCGATACCGGGCACGATCGCGACCCACCACTGCCGGGTGCGCCACCAGATGACCGCGACCATGACCACGCAGACGCCGATGACGATCTCGGTGTTGCCGATATGCGACCAGAAGAAGGTGACCGAGTCCCAGAGGGGGGTACGGCCGCGCTGCAGGTCCGCGTTGACGGTGTTCTCGCCGCTGAGGCCGCCCAGGGGGCCCTCGATGAGGGCGCCCAGACCGACGATGACGACCCAGAGCGCGACGGCCGGGGCCAGCACCCGCACGGCGAGGTCGCGCAGGGCAGACCCCACGGTCGGGCGAGACTCGTCCTCGACATACCGGGCAAGACCGATCATGGCTCAGACCTCCGCTAGATCTCGATGGGCGACCCGGCTGCGGTACCTGGCGTACGAGGCCACAGCCAAGCCGGAGCCGAGCACCGTACCGGCGACGACGTCGGTCGGATAGTGCGCAGCGAGCAGGACCCGGTCGGCAGCCGTGAGCCCGACAACGACCAGCGCCCCGGCCGCCACGGCGTACCTGGCACCCGTGGACGGGAGCACCGGGCGCACCAGCAGGGTGACGACTGTCGCGGCCGCCGCGGCGTTCGCGGCGTGCCCCGACGGGAAGCTGTACCCCGGAGCCGGCGAGACCGGGTCGGGGACGACCGGCCGCGGACGGCGGGTGAGGACCTTCAGGTCGAGCGCGATGTTCCAGACGGCCATCATCGTCCCGAAGCCCCACAACGCGCGCCGCCGCAGGCCGTGACGCCATCCGAGGTCGACACACACGCCGGTCGCGGCGAGGTAGACCCACCGGGGCTGGGCCAGCTCCTGCCAGCCGACAAGGAGCCAGGCGAGACGGGGCCGCGACCGGGTCAGGCGCGACGCAGCCTGGGCCGCGCGCTCGTCGGCTCGGGCGACCAACGACGCAGCTCGGGTCAGGGGGCCGGGGACCGTGCTCATCGCACCCGCACCACGAGGGCAGCGGGCAGGACCCGCACCGCCATGCCGTGCTGCTCACCCATGGGGTCGCCGTCGATCTGCGCCTCGACCGGGTGGTCCGTCGTGACGCGCAGGCCGCGCACGGTCAGCCGAGTGACCTGCCCGTGGCCCCGTCGATGCCTGCTAGCCAGGTCGACCGCGACCGCCGCCCAGCCGAACGGTCCGGTTGCCGCCATGACCACCACGTCCAGTCGTCCGTCGTCCAGCTGGGCGTCGGGCATCAGATGCACATTGCCCTGGAGCGTGCCGCAGTTGCCGACGACGACGCTGCGGGCGCGCTGGACCCGAGGAGCGCTGCCGTTCTCGGTCACCCGGACCCGGAACCCGCGGGCCCAGAGCCGGCCGATACCGGACAGGACGTACGCCGGCCAGCCGATGACGCCCTTGACCTTCTCGTTGGTGTTGGCCATCACCTCGGCGTCGACGCCGATGCCCGTCATGACGAGGAACACCTCCTCGTCATCACGGCGGGGGTCGTCGTCCCCGTCCTCGCCCTTGAGCGCGTCCGGCGACGCGGAGTCGGGGAACAACCGGGCCAGCCCGACGTCGATCCGCCGGTTGCTGCCGGTGAGGACGAGCTCCAGGGCCGCCCCGAGGTCGTCGACGGGCAGGTCGAGGTTGCGAGCGAGCAGGTTGCCGGTGCCTCCAGGCAGCAGGCCCAACGGGACATCTGTGCCGACCAGCGACGTCGCCACGGCCCGGACGGTTCCATCTCCCCCGAGGGGGCAGACGATGTCCACCCCGGCCTCGACCGCCTCCTTGGCCTGCCCCACCCCGGGGTCCTCCGCGGTAGTCTCGAACCACATCGGCGCGGCCCACCCGGCTGAGGTGCACACCTCGGTGAGCTGGGCCCGCACCTGGTCGAGGTCTGTGAACTTCGTCGGGTTGACGACGACAGCCACTCGGCGTCCCGGGCCGGAGCTCGACGAGGCGGCGGGAGGGGAACCGGCAGAGTCGCCGTGGTCGGAGCTCGGGTTCTCGGAGCTCGGGTTCTCGGAGCTCGGGTTATCGGTGCTCGGGTTATCGGTGCTCGAGTCGTGGGAAGTCCAGGGGTCGGGGGTCACGCGCAGACCCTACCCGCGCCGGATGGTTCCCAGTCCTCACCTCTGCAGCGGCAGAGCCATCCCCGACGTCACGACCCCGTGTAGTACCGGTCTGCCACCTCGAGGGCGCGGTCGAGGATGGCGACGCCCTCGCGGATCTCCTCGGCGCTCGTCGTGCACGGCGGCACGACGTGGGTCCGGTTGAAGTGGACGAACGGCCACAGTCCTTCGGCCTTGCACGCCGCGGCGAGCTCCACCATGGGGACGACGTCGGGGCCGGAGGCGTTGAACGGCACCAGCGGCTCGCGGGTCTGCCGGTCGCGCACCAGCTCGAGGGCCCAGAAGACCCCCAGCCCGCGCACCTCGCCCACGGACGGGTGCCGCTCGGCGAGCGCCCGCAGCTGCGGCCCGATGACGTCGGCGCCGAGCGCCCGGGCGTGCTCGATGATCCCCTCCTCGCGGAAGATGCCGATCGACGCGACCGCGGAGGCGCACGCGAGGGGGTGTCCCGAGTAGGTGAGGCCGCCCGGGTAGACGCGGTCCTGGAAGGTCGCCGCGACCCGGTCGGAGATGACCACGCCGCCGAGCGGCACGTAGCCGGAGTTGACCCCCTTGGCGAACGTGATGAGGTCAGGCGTGACCCCCCAGTGGTCGACCGCGAACCACTCACCGCACCGGCCGAACCCGGACATCACCTCGTCGGCGATGAGCAGGATGCCGTGCTCGTCGCAGAGCTGTCGGACGCCCGCGAGGTAGCCGTCGGGGGGGACGAGGACGCCGTTGGTGCCGACCACCGGCTCGAGGATGATCGCGGCGATCGTCCCGGCCCCCTCCACCATGATCGTCTCGCGCAGGTGCTGGAGGGCGCGCTCGCACTCCTGCTCCTCGCTCTCCGAGTGGAACGCCGAGCGGTAGGCGTAGGGACCCCAGTGCCGCACCACACCTGGCATACCGGGCTCGGACGGCCACCGGCGGGGGTCGCCGGTCAGCGCGACGGCCCCCGCGGTCGCCCCGTGATAGCTGCGGTAGGCCGCGAGGATCTTGTGCCGCCCGGTGTGCAGCCGGGCCAGCCGGATCGCGTTCTCGTTGGCCTCGGCTCCCCCGTTGGTGAAGAAGACCATGTTGAGGTCGCCGGGCGCGAGCTCGGCGATCAGCCGGGCCGCCTCCGACCGGGCGTCGTTGGCGAAGGTCGGCGCCACGGTCAGCAGCCGGCCCGCCTGCTCCTGGATCGCGGCGACGAGCTTCGGGTGCTGGTAGCCGATGTTGACGTTGACCAGCTGCGAGGAGAAGTCGAGGTAGCGCTTGCCCGCGTAGTCCCAGAAGCAGGATCCCTCGGCCCGGGAGATCGGCAGCGGGTCGATCGCCGCCTGCGCCGACCACGAGTGGAAGACATGGGTCCGGTCGCTGCGCCGGACCGCCTCCTCGTCCCTGGGGATGGCGGAGGTCGCGGAGGTTGACGCTCCGGCGTCGGCGAGCTGGGTCACGGTGCTCCTGTCCGGTGCGATGTGTGGGTCGGTCAGCGGGTGCGGGGGAAGCCGAGGTCGACGCTGGAGGTGGCCGGGTCGGGCCAGCGGGAGGTCACGACCTTGCCGCGGGTGTAGAAGCTGATGCCCTCCGGGCCGTACATGTGGGTGTCACCGAAGAGCGAGGACTTCCACCCGCCGAAGGAGTAGTAGGACACCGGCACAGGGATGGGCACGTTGATGCCGACCATGCCGACCTCGACGTCGAACTGGAACTGCCGCGCGGCACCACCGTCGCGGGTGAAGATCGCGACGCCGTTGGCGTAGGTGTTGCTGTTGATCAGGGCCAGGCCCTCCTCGTAGGTGTCGACGCGAACGACGGACAGCACGGGCCCGAAGATCTCGTCGCGGTAGACGCTCATGTCCGGGGTGACGTGGTCGATCAGCGTCGTGCCGAGGAAGAAGCCGTCCGAGGGATGCTCGCCCGTGCGGCCGTCCACCACGAGGGTCGCGCCCGCCTGCTCCCCCTCGTCGATGTAGCCGCGGACCTTGTCGCGGTGCTCACGGGTGATCAGCGGCCCCATGTCGGAGTCGGGGTCGGTGCCGGGGCCGACGGTCAGCTTGGGCAGCCGCGCGGAGATCGCGTCGACCAGGGGGTCGGCGATCGCCCCGACCGCGACGGCGACGGACAGCGCCATACACCGCTCCCCGGCCGAGCCGTATGCCGCGCCGACGACCGCGTCGGCGGCCATGTCCACATCGGCGTCCGGCAGCACGAGGGCGTGGTTCTTCGCCCCGCCCAGCGCCTGGACGCGCTTGCCGGCAGCGGTGCCGGTCTCGTAGATGTACTTGGCGATCGGGGTGGAGCCGACGAAGCTCACAGCCTGGATGTCGGGGTGGGCGAGGATCGCGTCGACCGCCTCCTTGTCCCCCTGCACGACGGAGAAGACGCCGTCCGGCAGTCCTGCCTCCTGCCACAGCCGGGCCAGGAAGAGCGACGACGACGGGTCCTTCTCGCTCGGCTTGAGGATGAACGCGTTCCCGCAGGCGATGGCGTTGGCGCACATCCACAGCGGCACCATGGCGGGGAAGTTGAACGGCGTGATGCCGGCGACCACTCCGAGCGGCTGGCGGATGCTGTAGACGTCGACGCCGGACGCCGCCTGCTCGGAGAAGCCACCCTTGAGCAGGGTGGGGACGGCCGTGGCGAACTCGACGTTCTCGAGACCGCGGGCGATCTCACCGGCCGCGTCGCTGAGCACCTTGCCGTGCTCCGAGGTGATGATCTCGGCCAGCTCGTCCGAGCGGTCGTGGAGCAGCTCGCGGAAGGCGAACAGCACCGCGGCTCGTCGGGAGAGGGAGGACTGGCGCCACTCCCGCTGGGCCGTGAGCGCGCTGCGCACGACGCCGTCGACCTCAGCGGCGGTGGCCAGCTCGACCTCGCCGGAGACCTCTCCGGTGGCCGGGTTGTAGACGGGCGACGTGCGTCCCGAGGTGCCCGATGTCGGCTGTCCGTTGACCCAGTGGGTGATTCGCGTTGCCATGACCCCAGCCTAGAAGCGCAGCCTGACCGTGACAATCCCTGCTTTGCTATGTTACAAAGCATGACCGCTGTCCCCGACCCCGCCGGAACCGAGGGGCGCACCCTGATCTCGCACATCGAGCAGCGGCTCGCCGAGCCCACGGCCCGCGGGCTGGCCCAGGCCGTCGGAGCCGCGATCCGCGACGGAGCCCTGCCTGCCGGCGTCCGGCTCCCTCCGATCCGCACGGTGGCCGCCGAGCTGGCGCTCTCTCCCACCACGGTCAGCTCGGGCTGGGCCCTGCTCGCCCGAGCCGGGTCGGTGCGCACCGACGGGCGCCGGGGCACCACGGTCGTCGACACCTCTTTGCCGGGCGCCAGCCGCTACCGCGCCGCCCTCGAGCACCAGACCGAGATGCAGCTGGACCTGTCCACCGGCGTGCCCGACGCCGGTCTGCTGCCCAGCCTGCAGGCCGCCCTCGAGCTGCTCACCACGGCCGGCACCCCGGGCAGCTACCTCGAGGAGCCGGTCCTCCCGGGCCTTCGCGACGTCCTGCTCGACGGCTGGCCCTGCCCGGGGTCGGAGCTCACGGTGGTCGACGGCGCCATGGACGGTCTCGACCTCGTGGCGCGCACCATGCTGCGCTACGGCGACCGGGTCGTCGTCGAGCACCCGACGTTCCCTCCGCTGGTGGACCTGCTGGAGTCCATCGGGGTGGAGCTCTGCCCGGTGCCGCTGGACGGCGAGGGCTTGGCCATGGATGCCCTGCGCACCGCTGTGACCAGCGGCGTCGTGGCGGTGTTCCTGCAGCCGCGGGCTCACAACCCGACCGGTGTGACGATGACGAGCAGCCGCGCCCAGGACATCGCGAGGCTGCTCGCCGACACCGACGTCCTCGTCGTCGAGGACGACTCGGCCGGTGACATCGCGCTCACCCCGCCAGTCAGCCTGGGCCGCTGGCTTCCCGCCCAGACCGTGCACGTGCGCAGCTTCTCGAAGTCGCACGGTCCCGACCTGCGGCTCGCCGCGCTGACCGGACCGGCCGAGGTCCTGGCTGCGGTCGACACCCGACGGCACGTCGGACAGGGCTGGAGCAGCCGGCTCCTCCAGCGCATCCTGCTCACCCTGCTCACCGACCCCGCCGCCATCGCGCAGGTCGCGAACGCTCGGCAGGAGTATGCCCGGCGCAGGTCCGCGCTGACCCGCGCCCTGGCCGACCGGCAGGTGCCGGTGGGTGGCACCGACGGGTTGAACGTCTGGCTGCCCGTGCACGACGAGGGGGCCGCGATGGTCCGGCTGGCCAGCGAGGGCATCGGGGTCGCCCCGGGCACGGCCTTCACCCTGCTGCCCTCCGCGGCCCACCACGTCCGGGTCACCGCGGGACTGGTGCCCGTGGCGCGCGCCGACGACGTCGCCGACGCACTCGCCACGGCCGCGCGCACCCGGGCCTGGCGACCCCGGGCTCGATGAGCGGGCCAGCTCCCAGCCAGGTCGGGTCCGGACCAGAGGCCCCGACGGGAATGCCGGAGCGTCTCCGGGAGTTGCCGCCTGCGTGAGGCATACCCCATATGGGTATATTGGCCGACGACGGAAGGACCGCCATGAGCACGCAGCAGCTGTCGACTCCCACCGCCACGCCTCGGACCGGGGAGCGGGTGGAGCTCGAGATCAGCGGGATGACCTGCGCCTCGTGCGCCGCGCGGATCGAGAAGAAGCTCAACAAGATCGACGGCGTCACGGCGACGGTCAACTACGCGACCGAGAAGGCGCGCGTCGACTTCCCGCCCACCGTCTCGACCCAGGACCTCATCGACACGGTCAGCGCGACCGGCTACCGCGCGGCCCTGCCGGCGCCGGTGCGCGACGATGCGGCATCGGCGTCCGAGCCGGACGACCCCACCTCGGCGCTGCGCGAGCGGCTGCTCATCTCGACCCTGCTCACGGTGCCGGTGATCGCCATGGCGATGGCACCGGCACTGCAGTTCCGCTACTGGCAGTGGGCATCCCTGGTCCTGGCTGCGCCGGTCGTCGTCTGGGGCGCCTGGCCGTTCCACAAGGCGGCGTGGACCACCCTGCGGCATGGATCGTCGACGATGGACACGCTGATCTCGCTGGGCACGCTGTCGGCGTTCGGCTACTCGCTCTACGCGCTGTTCCTCGGGACGGCCGGTATGCCGGGCATGACGCACGCCTTCCGGCTCACCATCGAGCGGACGGACGGCGCGGGGAACATCTACCTCGAGGCGGCCGCTGGGGTCACCACGTTCCTGCTCGCCGGCCGGTTCGTCGAGGCGCGGTCCCGGCGCCAGTCGGGCGCGGCGTTGCGGGCCCTCGCCGAGCTCGGAGCCAAGGACGTCGCCGTCCTGCGTGCCGGGCCGGTCGGTGAGGTCGAGGAGCGAGTCCCGGTGAGCCAGCTCGCGGTCGGTGAGCGGTTCGTCGTCCGACCCGGCGAGCGCATCGCGACCGACGGCGAGGTCGAGGACGGCCGCTCGGCGGTCGACGCCTCGATGGTCTCCGGTGAGTCCGTGCCGGTCGACGTGGGTCCGGGCGACCCGGTCACCGGCTCGACTGTCAACGCCAGCGGGCGGCTCGTGGTGCGGGCGACCCGCGTCGGCGCCGACACCCAGCTCGCCCAGATGGCCCGGCTGGTCGAGGACGCGCAGAACGGCAAGGCCCAGGTCCAGCGGCTCGCCGACCGGGTCTCGGCCATCTTCGTGCCCGTGGTCATCACCCTGGCCGTCGCCACGTTCGCCGTCTGGCTCGCCATCGGGGGCGGGACGGCCGCGGCGGTGACGGCTGCCGTCACCGTCCTCATCATCGCCTGCCCGTGCGCGCTGGGGCTCGCGACGCCGACCGCCCTGATGGTCGGCACGGGTCGCGGCGCCCAGCTCGGCATCCTCATCCGGGGCCCGGAGGTCCTGGAGTCGACCCGGCAGGTCGACACCGTCCTGCTCGACAAGACCGGGACCGTCACCACCGGGACCATGTCGCTCGCCGACGTGGTCGTCGCCGACGGCGAGTCGAGGGACGAGGTGCTGCGCGTCGCCGGCGCCCTCGAGTCGGGCTCCGAGCACCCCATCGCCCGGGCCGTGGCCACCGCCGCCGCGAACCAGCTGGGGAGCCTGCCTCCGGTCGAGGGGTTCACCAACGCCGAGGGACTCGGGGTCAGCGGAGTCGTCGAGGGGCGGGCCGTGGTCGTCGGCCGCCCCCAGCTGCTCGAGCAGTGGTCCCTCTCGGTTTCTGGGGAGCTGTCAGCAGCTCTGGACGCGGCCCGCGGCCTCGGCCACACGGCCGTCGTCGTCGGCTGGGACGGCGCAGTGCGCGGGGTGCTCGCCGTCTCGGACACCGTCAAGCCCAGCTCGGCAGAGGCGGTCCAGATGCTGCGAGCGATCGGCCTCACTCCGGTCCTGCTCACCGGCGACCACGAGGCGGTCGCCGACGCGGTGGCCGC
The DNA here is from genome assembly GCA_963826375.1 of uncultured Actinomycetota bacterium. Taxonomy (GTDB): domain Bacteria; phylum Actinomycetota; class Actinomycetes; order Actinomycetales; family Dermatophilaceae; genus Lapillicoccus. The sequence goes on from CAWGWN010000001.1 coordinate 162,281, forward strand.
CCAGGTCGGGATCGACGAGGTCATCGCCGACGTCCTCCCGCAGGAGAAGGTCGCCGTCGTGCAGCGGCTCCAGGCCGAGGGACGCCGGGTCGCGATGGTCGGTGACGGCGTCAACGACGCGGCCGCCCTCGCCCAGGCGGACCTCGGCATCGCGATGGGGACGGGCAGCGACGTCGCCATCCTGGCCAGTGACCTGACCCTCGTCCGCGGGGACCTGCGGGTCGCCCCGGACGCGATCCGGCTGGCGCGGCGCACCCTGGCCGTCATCAAGGGCAACCTCTTCTGGGCGTTCGCCTACAACCTCGCGGCGCTGCCCCTCGCCGCCCTCGGCCTGCTCAACCCGATGCTCGCCGGTGCCGCGATGGCGTTCTCGTCGGTCTTCGTGGTGACCAACAGCCTGCGGCTGCGCTCCTTCCGCTGACGGCCGTGCTCAGGTGCCGGCGAGGCGGTGCACCACGGGAGCGAGGTCGTCGAGGTCCCCCACCATGATGTTGCTGATCCCCAGCTCCTCACGCAGCTGCTCGAGCTTCTCCACCAGCCGGTCGACCGACCCGAGGAACAGATGGGGCGAGTCGAGGACGTCCTGCTCGGTGAGGTCGACGCCCCGGGTGCGCAGACCCGTGACGCACCGTTGGACCTCGCCGTGCAGGTCGTCCGTGACGACGACCGGCCAGGCTGACGGGTAGACGTTGAGCTCGAGTGCGTCGAACCGCTCGCCGGCCGCCTCACGCACCCACCCGACCTTCTCCCGGGTCGCCTCCCACGTCATCGACCACGCCTCGACGGCAGGACCTGGCCGGACCCGCGGGGCCAGCCCGACGATGTCCGCCTCCCGTCCGGCCAGGGCGAGGGTGCGCCGTCCGCCCCCGCCGATGAAGAACGGCGGGTGGGGACGCTGGACGGCGGACAGCGCCCGGTGGCCGGTGAGCGTGTAGTGCTCGCCGGCGAAGCTGAACGCCTCCCCCGTCAGGCACCCCTTGAGCACGGTGACCGCCTCGGCCAGCCGCCCCTGACGCACCGGAGTCGGGTCGAACGGCAGCCCGATCGCGGAATACTCGGGCTGGTTCCAGCCGGCGCCGACGGCGATGTCGAGCCGGCCACCAGAAAGCACGTCGATGCTGGCCAGGTCCTGGGCGAGCACGGCCGGGTGTCGCAGGTCGTTGTTGAGGACGAACGCCGAGACGCGCAGGCTCGTGGTCGCGCACGCGACCGCCGTCATCGCGACGAGCGGGGAGAGCTGCTCCAGGAGATGGTCGGGGACGACAAGGGCGTGGTATCCCATCGCCTCGGCCCGGCGAGCCCGCTCGGCGAGCTCGGCACCGGGGACGACGTCGCTGGCGGCAGCAAGGAAGTGGAACGGACGCACGACGCTCATCCCACCACGCCGGTGGCCGCGAGATAGCTCTCCCAAGCGGGTTCGAGGTCCGGACCGACCCGGGCTCCAGGCTCCATGACATGGAGGCGGTTGGCCAGCAGGACCGCGACCAGGCGACGGCGGGGATCGACGAGCAGCCGGCACCCGGTGAACCCCGAGTGGACGTAGGCCGGTCCGCCGCTGACCTCGCGCCACCAGAACCCGAGAGCCTGGCCGTCGGGGCCGGGGGTGAGGAACTCGTCGAGGACGACCTGCGACGCGACCGGGGACTCCGCGCAGAGAGCAGCGCCGAAGCGGGTCAGGTCATCGACCGTCGAGAACAGCCCCGCGTGCCCGCTGACCCCCTCCATCGCATGGAAGGCGTTGCCGTCGCTGACCTCTCCGCGGACGATACCCGAGCGCCAGGCTGGCGGACGCGTCACCTCGACGGTGACGGGGTAGGGCACCCCCTCCCGGACCATCGCCCGCTCGATGTCGTCGCCGTGGCCGCAGGCGACGGCGTCCTCCGGCGCCACCGGCCCGAATGCCGTGTGCTCCAGTCCCAGCGGGCCGGTCACCAGGGCCCTCACCGCCCGGTCCAGGCGCAGGCCGGTGACCTCCTCGACGACCGACCCGAGCAGAACCATGCCGAGGTCGGTGTAGTGGCGCGCCTGACCCAGCTCGTAGCGCAGCGGCAGCCCGCCGGCGAGCGACATCGCCTCGTCGCGGCCGGTCGACGCGAGGTAGAGCGGCTGCCACTCGGCGAGGCCGCCGCGATGGGTCAGCAGGTGGCGCAGGGTCAGGTCCGGGTGGGGGCCGGGCCGGTACCTCGCCACGAGGTCGTCGACCCGCAGCTCCCCTCGGGTGACCAGAGCCATCAGGGCCGCCGTCGTCGCGACGACCTTGGTCAGCGACGCGATGTCGAAGCGCGCGCCGGCCCAGAGCGGCACCGACCCGTCCGGGGTCCGCAGCGCGTCGCCGACGACGGCCTCGTGGTGGACCGTGTCCCCCACGCTCACCCGCGCGGCGGCCCCGGCATACCGGCCCTGGCGCAGGCCGTCGTGCAGCACCTGGTCGGGGGTCAGCACCATCTCGCCGTGCCGCTGGGGCGTCACGGGCGGCCACGCCGTCGGCGGTGGTGCACCGCTGCGTAGGTCTTCTCCAAGGCGGTGACCGTGTCGTCGTACGAGCGCTGGGCGACGCCGACGAACAGGCAGTCAACGAGGGACAGCTGGGCGATCCGGCTGGCCATCGCTCCGGAGCGGAACGTCGTCTCGTGGGCCACCGTCGTCAGGACGAGGTCGGCCTCGGCTGCGATCGGCGAGCCGGGGGTGTTGGTGATGGCGATCGTCGAGCATCCGGCGCCTCGAGCCAGGGCCAGCGGCTCGACCGCCTCCATGGTGCTCCCGGTGTGCGAGATGCCGATGACCACGTCTCCCCTCCCGAGCAGGGAGGCCGAGGTCAGGGCGGCGTGCGGGTCCATCCAGGCGATCGCGGTCCGGCCGATGCGATGCAGCTTCTGGGCGAGGTCAGCCGCGACGAACCCGCTCGCGCCGATGCCGACGATGTCGACCCGGCGGGCGTCCGCGACGAGCCCCACGGCAGCGCGGAGGGTGTCCACGTCGAGGTTGGTCACCGTGTCCTCGATCGCCCGGGCATCCGCAGCACCGATCTTGGCGATGACCTGCGCGAGCGGCTCGTCGGCCGCGATGTCGCCGGAGAGGACCGGGCCGCCGGGCCCACCGTCGGCTGGGCTGGACTCGCGGGCGAGGGTCATCCGGAGCGCGGCGTAGCCGCTCACCCCCACAGCGCGGCAGAAGCGGACCACGGTGGTCTCGGAGGTGTCGCACTCCCGGGCGAGCACGGAGATGGACGTGCCGGAGACGCCGACGGGGTCGTCGAGCACCGCGTTCGCGACCCGCCTCTCGGCGGGCCGCAGGGCCGGGTACTGCGCTCGGATGGTCACCAGCAGGTGGCTCGGCGCCAGCGCCGGAGATCTCCGTCTCGTCATGCCCGTCAGTGTTGCGGACCGTAGTGGCCGGGACAACCGGTGGTTTGTCAGTTCCCTACATGGCTGTGCTGGCGCACTCCATTGACATGGCCGGTCAGGTTGGACACTATCGTCGCGACCCCCACTCGACCGACGAGGTGACGCCCGCTCATGATGGTCCTCGGCCTGATCTCGGGCACCTCCCACGACGCGGTCGACGCCTGCGTCGTCGACTTCGTCCCCGACGGCGAGACCCTGCACGGCCGGGTCGTCGAGCACACGGCGGTGCCCTACCCCGCCACCCTGCGCCGGCGGCTCGTCGAGGCGCTCCCGCCCGCGCGGGTCCCGATGGCCGAGGTGTGCGCGCTCGACACCTTCATCGGGCAGCACTTCGCCGAGGTGGCGGCGGACCTGACCGACCGCCACCCGGTCGACCTCATCTGCTCGCACGGGCAGACGGTGTTCCACTGGGTGGAGGGACCGCGCGCCCTCGGCACCCTCCAGCTCGGGCAGCACGCCTGGGTCGCGGAACGGACCGGCGTCCCCGTGCTCGGCGATGTGCGGGCGGCCGACATCGCCGCGGGGGGGCACGGCGCCCCGCTGGTCCCGATTCTCGACACCCTGCTCATGGGTGGTCGGGACGTCACCGTCGCCGCCCTCAACCTCGGCGGCATCGCGAACATGACCGTGCTGCCCGTGGGGGCGAGCCCCTACGCCTACGACCTCGGTCCGGCCAACGCGCTCATCGACGCGGCCGTGCTGCGGCTCACCGGGGGGCGCGAGAGCTACGACCGCGACGGCCGGTATGCCGCGCAGGGTCACGTCGACGCGGCGCTGCTCGCCGAGCTGCTGGGAGACTCGTACTACGAGCTGCCCCACCCGAAGTCGACCGGCAAGGAACACTTCCACGCGGCATACCTCGACGAGCGGCTGACCGGACGGGACGTCGCCGCGCTCGACGTCGTCGCGACCGTGACCGAGCTGACCGCCGTGGTGGTGGCGGCCGACCTCGCGAAGGCGGGTGCTCAGGAGGTCATCGCCTCGGGCGGCGGCGTCGCCAACCCCGCGCTCATGGCGCGGATCGCCGCAGCCAGTCAGGGAGTGCTGCTCCGGACGACCGACGAGCTCGGCGCCCCCTCCGACGTCAAGGAGGCGATCGCCTTCGCGCTCATCGGCTACCTCTCCGCGCACGCGCTGCCCGGCAACGTGCCGAGCTGCACCGGCGCGTCCGGTCTCCGGGTGCTCGGCACCATCTCCGCGGGCGGCGGCCCGGCCCGGCACGCCCACGCCCACGCCCAGATGCCGACCCGCGTGGTCCTCGGCTGAACCCCTGCCGTCGGGCACGGCGTCACTTCGACCCATCACGGCGGATGATGGGTGAGGATGGGTGGCGGATGGCGTCGGCGAGAATGCAGGGCAGCGGGGTGCCGGGCACGCCGCTCCACGACAGGAGGACCAGATGCGGGTCTCGGTGCTGCACGGTGTCGGTGACGTCCGGCTGGAGGAGCGGGCCGACCCCGTCCCCGGGCCGGCCCAGGTCATGGTCCGGGTGGAGTCGGTCGGCGTCTGCGGCTCCGACGTCCACTACTACGAGCACGGACGGGTGGGGAGCCACGTCGTCGAGCAGCCGATGGTGCTGGGCCACGAGGCCGCGGGCGTCGTCGCCGGCGTCGGGCCTGGTGTCACCCGAGTCCGGGTCGGCGACCGGGTCTCCCTCGAACCCGGCATACCGGATCTCACCTGCGAGCAGTGTCTGGCCGGGCGCTACAACCTCTGCCCCGCTATGCGGTTCTACGCCACCCCGCCGGTCGACGGGGCCTTCGCCGAGCTGGTGCTCAGCCACGAGTCGTTCGTCCACCCGGTGCCCGACACCATGGATCTGGACCGCGCGGCGCTGCTCGAACCGGTCTCCGTCGCGGTCTGGGCATGTCGCAAAGCCGGCGTGACCGCCGGCGACCGTGTCCTCGTGACGGGAGCCGGACCGGTCGGCCTCATCGCCCTGCAGGTCGCGCGCGCCGTCGGGGCGGTGGAGGTCACCGTCACCGACGTCAACCCGCACCGGCTCGCCGTGGCGACGGCCCTCGGAGCGACCCGCGTCGTCGACTCGCGCGCCACGGGCCCTGAGGCTGACGCGCCCGGCTCGGAGCCGACCGTGCTCATCGACTGCTCGGGCCACCCCGCGGCGGTCGTGGCCGGGCTGCTGGCACTGGCACCGGCTGGACGCGCAGTCCTGGTCGGGATGGGAGCCGACGAGGTGGCACTGCCGGTCTCCCGGATCCAGGAGCGGGAGCTCACCGTCACCGGCACCTTCCGCTACGCCAACACCTGGCCCACGGCGATCGCGCTCGTCGCGTCGGGGCAGGTCGACCTCGCTCCTCTCGTCACCGGCCACTTCGGGCTGGCCGACGCCGAGGCGGCGCTCACCGCCGCCCGCACCGACCCGACGGCGCTGAAGTCCGTCGTCCAGCCGAACCACTGACCAGCTCGCACTGACCATCCCGCTGACCTGGAGGCCCCGATGCGCGCTGTGGTGTTCGACGGACCCGGTTCCGTGTCGGTGCGTCACCTGCCCGACCCCGACCCCGGTCCCGGTGAGGTGCGGGTGCGCCCCCTGGTCACCGGGGTCTGCGGGACGGACCGGCACCTGCTCGCGGGTGGGTTCATGGCCCGGTTCCCCCTGGTGCCCGGACACGAGGTCGTCGGCGAGGTGGAGGCGCTCGGGGACGGCGAGCACTCGCTCGCCGTGGGCGACCTCGTAGCCGTGGACAACACGGAGGTATGCCGTGCCTGCGAGGCCTGCCGCCGGGGCCAGCCGCTGTACTGCGCGAGCTTCCGGTCCCTGGGCTGCAACGCGCCGGGCGGCTTCGCCGAGCTGATGACCGCGCCGGCTGCGAAGTGCTTCCCGCTGGACGGCCTCGACCCCGACGTCGCCGTAATGACCGAGCCGCTGGCCTGCGCCGTGCACGGGGCGGACGTGCTGGCGCTGCGGCCAGGCTCCGACGTCCTGCTCTTCGGGGCCGGCCCCACCGGGCTGCTGCTCGCCCAGCTCCTGCTGCACGGAGGGGCGGCCCGCGTCACCGTCGCCGCCCCCAGCGAGCACAAGCTCGCGGTGGCCCGCAGCCTCGGCGTCGACGAGACGGTGCCGCTCGACCGGACCGACTCGGCTTCCGCGGCGGCTCGGCTGCGCGACCTGGCCCCGTCGGGGTTCGACGCGGTCATCGAGGCGACGGGCGCCCCGTCGGTCCTCGCCCTGTGCCCGTCGCTGACCCGTACGGGCGGCACGGTCATGGTCTACGGCATGGCCGACGAGCAGGCGACGGTACCGTTCTCGCCATACGAGATCTTCTCCCGTGAGCTGCGCGTCCAGGGGTCCTTCGCGCAGATCCACTGCTTCGACCGCGCACTGCTCGAGCTGCGCACCGGCCGGGTGCGGACGGACGGCATCGTCACCGACCGGTTCGGGCTCGGCAGCTTCCCGGCGGCGCTCGAGGCCGTCGCAAGCTCGCGGACCATCAAGGCGGTGGTCGAACCGCAGCTCGGCTGAGCCGCCCGGCGGCTAGGGTTCGGGGCGGAGCAGACAGCCGGACGCAGCATCGACGCACTGAGAACCCGCTCATCGAAGAGGAGCAGCCCATGAGCGCGAACCCAGGCAGCCAGCTCGCCACCGGAGTGACCGACGAACGGCTGGCCAACCTGCGCCGGTGGAACCTCGGGCTGACCGCGCTGCACCTGCTCCAGGCGGTCGGGATCCTCCTGCTCGCAGGCACCTTCGCCATCACCGTGACGACTTCCCTGCCCCAGGGACCTCCGGGGACCCCCGTCCCGGCGCCCGCCGCCCTCGTCGACGTGCGGATCGGCTGGGCGGTGGCCCTCTTCCTCGGTCTGGCCGCCCTGGACCACCTCATCACTGCGACGGTGGCGCGCGAGACCTACGAGAGTGACCTGCGCCGGGGCATCAACCGGTTCCGGTGGGTGGAGTACTCGGTCAGTGCCACGCTGATGATCCTGCTGATCGGTTTCTACTCGGGGATCACCGGCATCAGCGCCGCGATCGCCGTCGCCGGCGCCAACGTCGGCATGATCCTCTTCGGGTGGCTCCAGGAGCGGATGAACCCCCCTGGTCGCACGAGCACGACCATGCTGCCCTTCTGGTTCGGGACGCTCGTGGGGATCGCCCCCTGGGTCGCCATCGCCGTCAACACCCTGTCTGCGGAGGCGGTCCCCGGTTTCGTCTACGGCATCGTCGTCGCCCAGCTGGTGTTCTTCTTCAGCTTCGGCCTCAACCAGTGGCTGCAGTACCGCGGAGTCGGGCGCTGGAGCGACTATGCGTTCGGCGAGAAGGCCTACCTCGTGCTCAGCCTCGTCGCGAAGTCGGTCCTCGCCTGGCAGATCTTCGGCGGTTCCCTGGCCGGCTGAGCAATCCCCGGCCGGACCCGCCTCGAATCCCTCGTGGCCGACCGACATATCGTCATGCCCACCTGCACCCGACCCCCCAAGGAGCACCACCATGGCAACCCGCACCGCACACACGTCCTGGACCGGCGGCCTGAACGACGGCTCCGGCACGGTCGAGCTGCGCAGCTCCGGAGTCGGGACCTTCGCCGTGTCCTTCCCGAAGCGGACGGCCGACGCGGCCGACGGCACCACCAGCCCCGAGGAGCTCGTCGGCGCAGCCCACGCCTCGTGCTACGCGATGCAGCTCTCCGGGGTGATCGCCGCGAACGGCGGGACGCCGAAGGGACTGGAGATCACCGCCAACGTCTCGCTCGGGCCGGACCCGGCCGGTGGTCTTCGGCTCACGGGCATCGAGCTCGTCGTCCGCGGCACCGTCGAAGGGATGGACGAGCAGGGGTTCCTCGCCGCTGCGCAGAACGCCAAGGAGACCTGCCCGGTGAGCAAGGCGCTCACCGGCGTCGAGATCACGCTCGACGCCGCCCTGGCCTGACGTCCCGCGGGTGTCGCCCCCGGCCGGCGACACCCGTGACAGGGTCAGCGAGTGGCTGAGCCCGAGGACCATCCGACCATCGCCTACCCCTCCCCCGGCGCGCACCCGCGTGCGGAGGGCAATGCCCGGCTCGAGCCACACGTCATCGTGCTCTTCGGCGCCACCGGAGACCTGGCCAGGCGCAAGCTGCTGCCGGGTATGGCCCACCTCGTCGTCTCCGCCCTCGCCCCGGACCTCCAGGTGGTGGGGACCTCGCTGGAGGCCCACGACGACGAGTCGTTCCGTGCCTTCGCCAAGCAGGCGGTCAACGAGTTCAACAGCGACCGGATGACCCCGGAGCAGTGGGACCTGTTCGCCACCCGGCTGCACTACGTCCCCCAGGCGCTCGGCGCCGACGGCCTGCGCTCCGCCGTCCTTGCCGCCGAGGCGCAGCTCGGGTCCGGGGTGCGACGGATCCACTACCTGAGCGTGCCTCCCGCGGCTGCGCCCAGCGTCATCTCGAGCATCCGCGAGGCGGGCCTGGTCGCCGACTCGCGGGTGATCATGGAGAAGCCGTTCGGCACGGATCTCGAGAGCGCGATCCTGCTCAACGACCAGGTGCACGAGACGTTCGACGAGAGCCAGGTCTTCCGGATCGACCACTTCCTCGGCAAGGAGGCGGCCCAGAACATCCTCGCGTTCCGCTTCGCCAACGGGCTGTTCGAGCCGATCTGGAACCGCAACTTCATCGACCACGTGCAGGTCGACATCCCCGAGACGCTCGGGCTGGACCAGCGAGCCTCCTTCTACGAGGCGACCGGCGCCTACAAGGACATGGTGGTGACGCACCTGTTCCAGGTGCTCGCCTTCGTCGCGATGGAGCCGCCCACGGCCCTGGAGCCGCACGCCATCAGCGAGGAGAAGAACAAGGTCTTCCGCTCGCTGCAGCCCGTGCTGCCGGAGCACGTCGTGCGCGGCCAGTACACCGGGTACCGGTCAGAGGACGGGGTGTCCGCGGACAGCGACACCGAGACGTTCATCGCCCTGAAGTGCAGCATCGACAACTGGCGCTGGGCCGGCGTGCCGTTCTACCTGCGGACCGGCAAGCGCCTCGCGGAGGGCCAGCGCATCGTCTCGATCGCGTTCAAGGAGGCCCCCAAGTCGATGTTCCCGGCGAACTCCGGCGTCGGCAAGCAGGGCCCTGACCACCTCACCTTCGACCTGGCGGACGAGCCGAAGGTCTCCCTGTCGTTCTACGGCAAGCGTCCCGGCCCTGGCTTTCGCCTCGACAAGCTGTCCCTGCAGTTCTCCACCCAGGAGACGGACCACGCCGGGGACGTCCTGGAGGCGTACGAGCGGCTTCTGCTCGACGCCATGCTCGGTGACCACACTCTGTTCACCACCGCCGCCGGCATCGAGTCGCTCTGGGACCGCTCCCAGCCGGTGCTCGACGACCCGCCGGCCGCGAAGCCGTATGCGCCGGGGAGCTGGGGGCCTAACGCCATCCACCAGCTCATCGCGCCCCACGCCTGGCGGCTGCCGTTCGAACGAGCCTGGCGGGAGAAGACGTAGGGCTCAACCCGCGGTGGTGGCGCTATCTCGGCTCGGTGGTGGCGCTCGGGTCCGGCGAGCGCTGTGCACCTCCGGAGCTCTGCTCGAAGACCGGGCGACCGCCCGAGCAGGTCGCGTGGACCTCTGACTCGTCCTGCGCGCCCAGCCGGTGGAACTTGACCTCGATGCTGTGGCTGCTGCTGTCGATCTCGTATGACCAGCCGTTGCGAGGAGTCACGTAGCGCAGCGAGATCGTCGAGCCTGCGCAGCTGACGCCCACCGTGCCGCCGCTGACCGTCACCGAGTCGCTCACGTCGGCCGACGGAGGTGGGGCGGGCGGCTGCGTCGTGCTCGTGGTGTCGAGCGGGGTGCTCGACGTGCTCGTCGTGCGGTTCGGGCTGCCCGGGGTCGTCGGCCGGGGGACCGGGTGCGTCGACGAGGGGGTGGCCGCGCTGATGGAGGGCGCGGGAGTGGTCGTCGCGGACGTAGGCGTGCCGGTGGACACGGGCGGGACGACCCCGGCGGCCACCCCAGCGGGCTCCGGCGGCCCGGCCGCGTCGGTGGTGAACACCTCGCGTCCAGCCCGGTCGATGATGAGCCAGGCGGCCGTCGACGTGCCCGCCACGATGAGCATCCAGAGAGCCACGCCAGCCAGAACCGTGCGGGTGCGGCGGCTCATCGGGTCTCCCTCCCGGACTCGGGGTCCTCGCGCGACGCCGTGAGCAGCCGTGGCGGCCCTGGGGCGGGGCCGGCGGGAGTAACGTTACCGCCGTGCCACGGATCCTGGTTGTCGAGGACGACGGGGGCATCCGCACCGCCTTGGTGCGCGCGCTCCACGAACGGGGTCACGCCGTCACGAGCAGCCCCAGCGGGATGGCGGGTCTGCAGCTGGCCCTGGATGAGCGACCGGACCTCGTCGTCCTGGACCTCGGCCTGCCCGACGTGGACGGCCTCACGGTGCTGTCCATGCTGCGTGGAGTCAGCCGGGTGCCGGTCATCGTCGTCACGGCGAGGGACGAGGACCAGGCCATCGTGCGCGCCCTCGACGCCGGCGCCGACGACTACGTCACGAAGCCCTTCGGCTCTGACCAGCTCGATGCCCGCATCCGTGCGGTCCTGCGCCGGGCCGCGGGTGCCGAACCGGCTGCCGGACCGATCGCGGTCGGGGAGCTCGTCGTCGATGCCACGACCAGGCAGGCCACCCTGTCCGGCGACCCGCTGGACCTGTCCCGCAAGGAGTTCGACCTGCTGCTGCTCCTCGCTCAGCACACCGGCGAGGTGGTGAGCCGGCGCGAGATCCTCAGCGAGGTGTGGCAGCAGGCGTACGGCGGAGGCGACCGCACCCTCGACGTCCACCTGTCGTGGCTGCGGCGCAAGCTGGGTGAGACGGCCGCTCATCCGGTGTACCTGCGCAGCGTGCGGGGGGTCGGCCTGCGCCTGGCCGCGCCAGACCAGCAGCCCTGATGCGCAGGCGGATCAGCCTGCTCGTCGCGGCCACCAGCTCGGCCATCATCCTGACCTTCGTCATCCCGATGTCCCTGCTCGTCCAGACCCTTGCGGAGGACCGCGTCACCGCTGCCGCGCAGCAGCAGGCCCAGGGAGTGGCGGTCATCGTCTCCAGCGTCGCCAACCCCGACGACATCGCTCAGGCGGTCCGTCAGGTGGGTCAGCAGCAGGGCATCGCCACGAGCGTCGTCCTCCCCGACGGACGGGTCGTGGGGATGCCGTTCGCTGCTCTGGCCGACGACCCGGACGTGCGCCGTGCGCGCGAGCGCGGCGCGGCCTTCACCGCGTTCGGAGCTGACGGAGCGGCAGTCCTCGTGCCCATCGCTCTCGCCACGGGGACGGCCGTCGTCCGCACCAGCGTCTCGACCGAGAGCATGCACGAGGGGGTCGCGGTCGCGTGGGCCAGCATCGTCGGGCTCGGGCTGGTCCTGCTCCTGGGGGCGCTGCTCATCGCCCGCCAGCTCGCCGGGCGGATCGCCACACCCGTTTCCGACCTCGCCAAGGTGGCCCATCGCCTGCGCTCGGGCGATGTCGACGCGCGCGCCGTGCCGGCCGGTCCCGAGGAGGTCCGCGAGGTGGCCACGGCCTTCAACCTGCTGGCCGACCGCATCGGCGACCTGCTCACGGCCGAACGGGAGTCCGTGGCAGACCTGTCGCACCGGCTGCGAACTCCGATGACCGCCCTGCGCCTCGACAGCGAGGCCGTCACCGAGCCCGAGACCGGCGAGCGGCTGCGTCAGCACGTCGACCAGCTGCAGCGCGTCGTGGACGCCGTGGTCGAGGAGGCCAGGCGACCGGTGCGCTCGACCATGGCTGGGCGGTGCGACGCGGTGGTCGTGACCTCGGAGCGGGTGCGCTTCTGGGGTCCCCTGGCAGAGGACCAGGAGCGCCTGATCACGCTGTCGGTGCCCGATCGCCCGCTCGACGTCGCGCTCGCCGCCGTCGACCTGCGCGACCTGCTGGACAACCTGCTGGACAACGTCTTCACCCACACCCCCGAGGGGACCGCGATCGAGGTGGCCGTGCGGCGGGGAGCGCCAACCGTTCCCCACCCCTCCGGAGGCGAGGCGGCGGTCTCCACCGTCATCGTCACCGTTGCGGACGAGGGGCCCGGCTTCCCGGACCACGCCGAGATCGCCGAACGCGGGCGCAGCGGCAGCGGCTCGACGGGGCTGGGCCTGGACATCGTCCGTCGCATCGCCCGCGCCTCGGGCGGGGAGGCCACCCTCGGCACCTCCGAGACCGGCGGCGCCCTCGTCACGGTCGTGCTGGGCGAGGCTCACTGACCTCAGTGGTCCTGAGGTTTCGCACCCGAGGCGTCGGTGTGCTCGACCTCGGGAGTGGCGTCGTCGTCGGTGGCGTCCTGGTGATCGCTGCCCTTGGTTCCATCGTCCTCGTGGTGCGTGGTGGTCGGGGTGCTCGCTCGCGGGGTGCTGGCGGTCCGGGTGCTGTCGGCCTGACGAGCGGGCTGGCTCGGCGACGCGCTGGGGGTGACGCGCTCCTGGGCGTCGCTGCGCGCCGCCGTGGTCGGGGGCTCGGTGGTGGTGACGACCTCGTGCTTCACGCAGACGCCCTCCTCCAGCTCAGCCGGAGGCGTGCACGGCGCGTAGGACACGGTGGGCTCGGGCGTCGTCGGCTGCACGTCCGAGGCGAGCTGGGAGGTGACCGGCTTCACCGGCGCCGGTGCCGGTGCGGCTGCAGCCGTGGCATAGAGCGCGACCGCCGTTGCTGCGCCGGCCGCGACGCCCATGCCGACGATGACGGATCGGTTGAGAACCATGCTGACTCCTCCGGGGGATGTCCAGGACCTCGTACGGTCCCGGCGTGCTCGCCATGATGGAGCGGTCCGCGTCAAGGGGGACTCGTGTGCGCGTTAAGACGACCCTAAGGCGAGGCCGTGCCCCGTCATCGACCTGAGGTTCGCCGACACGAGGCTCCCGACATGAGGTTCTCTTAGGACTCCCCTGAGGACTCCTTGGGGCTCGACCCCCGACGCTGGACCCCACGACGCCCCACCCCCTGCCCCACCCACGACGCCCCCGTCACCGAGGAAGCCGATGAACCGCCGCCCTCTGGAACCCCGCGACCGCGACCGCTACCGCAACGTCGTCACCGTCCTCACCGGTGCCACCGCTGCGGCCGCCGTTGCGGCCGTGGGGCTCGCGTCCGGGGCGGCCGCGCACAGCACGGAGGCGAAGCAGTCCGCGCAGCGGGCCACCACGGCTGCAGCAGCCGCCGAGGCCCGCGCCGCATACGAGCAGGCGGTCCGGGCCCAGCAGCAGGCGGTGGTCGACGCGCAGGGACCGGGCACCGTCGTCGTCCCCCGCCCGACCCGCACCGTCGTCACGAGCCGCTCCGTCAGCGCCGCCTCGAGGGCAGGGTCGGCCACGGTCGGCGGCGGCACCGCACGGGTCCAGCAGCCCTCGGCAGGCACCCCAGCGGCCCAGCCGGCGCCGGCCGCCGCAGCCGCCCCACGAACGGCGGCACAGCCACCCCCCACGGCTGTGCCGCCTCCTCCTTCCCCGCCGCCCCCTGTGGTGAGCGCGGGATCCTGACGGTCGCGGAGCCACGATGGTGACCACGGCGACCAGATCCGATCGCACCACGTGGCGTGCGCTCGGCACGGACGTCGAGCTCCAGGTGCGGGAGGCCGGCGAGCTCGGCTGGGCAGCGGCTCGCGCCCGCGACCTGCTCGACGAGGTCGACGAGGCCTGCAGCCGGTTCCGGCCGGACTCCGACCTGGCGCGCGCCAACGCGCGACCGGGGCGGTGGACGAGCGTCTCTCCCGTGCTGGTCGCAGCGGTGACCGTGGCCCTCGAGGCGGCGCAGAACACCGGGGGCCGGGTCGACCCGACGCTGGGCAGTGCGCTCGAGGCCGCCGGCTATGACCGGACGTTCGAGCTGCTCGCCTCCGCCTCACACGAGCCGACCGGCCTCCCGGCCACGCTGCGCCCCGGCGCCTGGCGAGAGATCGAGGTGCGCGAAGATGCGCTGCTGGTGCCGCACGGGGTGCGGCTGGACCTCGGCGCCACCGGCAAGGCCTTCGCCGTGGACCTCGTGGTCGCCGACCTCGCCGAGCGGCTCGGTTGCCCGAGCGTCATCAGCGTCGGTGGAGATGTCGCCGTGTCGCGACCCCCGGGATGCGCACCCCATGCCTGGCCGGTCGCCGTGGCCGAGACCCGGACCGACCTCACCGAGCACCCCGAGGACACCATCACCGTGGAGCTCACGGCCGGAGGGCTCGCCACCTCGAGCGTGCGCGCCCGTCGGTGGCGCCGAGGGGGCCGCGACTGGCACCACCTTCTGGACCCTCGCACCGGCCTGCCCGTCAGCGGTCCATGGCGCTCGGTCACGGCCCTGGGCCACACGTGCAGTGCAGCCAACACCGCCACCACTGCGGCTATGGTCCTCGGCGCCGCCGCACCCGGGTGGCTGGCCGAGCACGAGGTGGCCGCGGTGCTGGTGGACGGGGACGGGCGCCGACACGCCACCGAGCGCTGGACCACCGAGGTCGACCCCGATGGACCCTCGCGGTGACCAGTCCCATCCTGTGGTACCTCAACCGGGGCACCGGCCTGGTCCTCCTGGCCGTCTTCACGCTCACCGTGCTCGTCGGCATCCTCTCCGCAGGTCGCGGCGGACGGATCTGGCCGCGGTTCGTCACCCAGGGAGTGCACCGCGGCCTCAGCCTGGTCTCCACGATCCTGCTCCTGGCCCATGTCCTGACGGCCGTGACAGACGACTACGTCGACATCCGCTGGTGGCAGGCGCTGGTGCCGTTCGGTGCGACGTACCGGCCGCTCTACCTCAGCCTCGGCACGCTGGCGCTCGACCTCACGGTCGCCGTCGGGGTCACCAGCCTGCTGCGCCACCGGCTGTCCGAGAACGCCTGGCGGGCCGTGCACCTCACGTCGTACGCCGCATGGGGGGTGGCGGTGGTCCACACCCTGGGCATCGGGACGGACGCCGGAGACCTCCTGGGCCGTTCCGTCGTCGTGTCGTGCGTGGCCCTCGTGGTGGTGGGCGGGACCGCACGGCTCGTGGCGCTCCAGCGCAACGCGAGCCCGGCATGACCGCCCTGGCCGCGCACCCCGACGCGACCGCCCCCGAGCCCGCCCTGGGGCCGTTGCTGCCCGCCATCGAGGTGGCGGACGGGCCACGCCTGCTCGCCCACCTCGATGACGGACCGGGGCTCGAGGAGCACCGGGCGAGGAGCGGCCCCCTCGCCGCGATGACCCTGGCGGACCTGCTGGCGGAGGCCAGGAGCGTCTCGCTCAAGGGGCGCGGCGGGGCGGGGTTCCCGCTTGCGGTCAAGCTCGCCACGGCCGCCCGTCGGCGTCGTCCACTCGTCGTGGTGAACGCCGCCGAGGGCGAGCCCGCAAGTGGCAAGGACACGGCCCTCATGGTCCTGGCGCCTCACCGTGTGCTCGACGGCGCCGTGCTGGCCGCCCGGGCCCTGGCCACTCCCGAGGTGCACGTCGTGACCCCCTCGGACCGACCCGCCGTCGGCGAGGCCGTCGCTGCCGCCGTCAGCGAGCGGCGTGGTTCCCGGGAGAAGATCCGGTGGACGCTGCACGCCGCCGACCCCGGGTTCGTCAGCGGTCAGGCGCGCGCCGTCATCGAGCTGATGTCCGGTCGTCCGAACCTGCCCGTCACCGCCTGGGAGCCCGAAGCCGTGAGCGGCTACCGTCGCCGCCCCACTCTGCTGTCCAATGCCGAGACCTTCGCCCAGCTCGGTGAGCTGGTCCGGCTGGGCGCCGAGGGGTATGCCGCGCTCGGCCTTCCTGACGAGCCCGGCACCGCGCTCCTCACGGTCACCCGCGACGGACACCGTCGCGTGGTCGAGGTCGCGGCCGGCACCCCGTGGTCGTGGCTGCTCACCGCCGACGAGCTGTCCCGACCCGTCCTCACCGGCGGCTACCACGGCACCTGGTCGGCTCCGGGCCAGCTCGCCACCGCCCTGGTGGGCCGGGGCGAGATGGCCGACCTGGGCCTCGCTCTCGGCGCAGGAGTCGTCATCGCCCCCGGCCACCGCCAGTGCCCGGTGCGGCTGACGGCCTCCATCTGCGCCTACCTCGCGTCGTCGTCCGCGAGGCGCTGCGGCCCCTGCCTCAACGGCCTGCCCGCCCTGAGCGACGCGGTGACCAGTCTCGCCGAGGGGCGCAGCCCCGAGGCTGCCGTGGCACGGATGTCCGCCGTGGCCGCCACGGTCGAGCGCCGCGGCGCCTGCGCCCACCCCGACGGCACGGCGCGGCTGGTGCGGTCGCTGCTCGAGCACTGCGACGACGAGGTGCGCAACCACCTCACTGGCCGGTGCCTGCGGGCCGAGCCGGGACAGGTCGCATGAGCGCCCAGCGGCTGAGGGTCGACTGGCCGGCGTGCAAGGCCAGGGGCCTGTGTGCAGAGCTGTTGCCCGAGGTGGTGCTGATCGACGAATGGGGATATCCCGTGGTCACCAAGGACATCGACGAGAGCCTCGTGCAGCTGGCGAGGGAGGCCGTCACGGCTTGCCCCCACCTCGCCCTGCGGCTGGATCCGGCCCCGGGCTGACACCGTCCGGACGCCCGGAGGCGGCGGGGACGGGGCCGCCGGACCTGGGATGCGGTCACCTCGACCCTGCGCGTGCGCAAGCGCTCGAGGCTCGGCACCTCACCTCGCAGGCGAACCGGCGCGGTGGATCAGCAGCCGTGGGTCGTCTGGTTGCACATGGTGTCGGGACCCAGTGGCACGCTGACCGTGCGGCCATCCGAGAGGTGGACGGTGATCACGAGGCCCTCGGCGACCCCCGCGGTCCAGTCGGTCTCCGACAGGTCCTGCAGGACCCAGTATCCGTCGGCCACGACCGCCGGCACCGTCCGTCCGTCGGGCAGGGTATAGCCGAGCCCGGTCACTCCCACCGGCAGGCGCCCGCCTGCCCAGAGCAGCTGCCCGCTCCATGGACCAGACGGCCGCTTGCAGAGGCTGTGCGGAGCGGTCGTCGACGTCGTGACCTGGGGCAGCGTCGTGGAGGGCGGGGCGACCGCGGACCCGGGGGCGCAGCCGGCCGCTGCATCCGCGGGCTGACCGTAGTTCTGGGCTGCGTTGAGCGCGACGACGTAGTTCGCCACGGCCGCGGATGGCTGTGGCGTCGCGGAGGATGGGTTGGAGACGGACGAGTCTGGAGCGACGTTGCACGTCCACGCCTTCTGGTCGTTGGCGACGACGACGGTCGTGACGACACCGTTGCTGGCGGCGACGCGGCCTGAGACACCCTCGGGCGCGGTCAGGCCGCTGCGCTGGGCCTGCTCGCGGACGAGGGCGACGCAGTCGGCGTATGCCTTCTCGGGGTCGGCCATCGTGGTGGCCGGTTGGTAGGCCTGGCGCACCTGCTCCCCGCTGAGCGGTTTGCCGTTCAGGGTGAAGATCGCGCCGGACGGGGAGGCACCCGGGGTGGGGGTTACGGCCGAGCCGTCCGGGCGGCCCGCAGCGACAGCCGTGGCTGCATCGCTCGAGGGCGACGTCTGAGCAGCTCTGCCAGAGATGCTCAGGCCGACGATGCCCGCCACCACGAGCCCGCTCGCCACAGCAGCTGACGCCTGCCCCGCCTGTCGACGGCGCAACCGTCGACGGCCCCGCCGGACGTCATCCGCGACGCTGAAGCCGGGCACCGGCCCGCGGTCGGCGCGGTGTAGCAGCTCCCGCAGCTGGGTCTCGTCCATCATGGTCAACCTCTCTCGCTCAGAAATGCTGGGGACAGCACGCTCGCTAGGCGTGCCAAGGCTTTGGACGTCTGGCTCTTGACGGTGCCGGTCGTGCAGTCGAGCTCGTTCGCCGTCTGTTCGACGCTGAGGTCCCACAGGAACCTCAGCACGACCACCCGTCGCATCCCGGGCGGAAGGGTCAACACCGCCGAGACGATGGCATCCCGGTCCTCGAGAGATCCACCCGACATCCCCAGCGCGGGCTGGGCCTCTGGGGTGAGCTCGGCATTCGGGGCGAGCCGCTCCAGACGCCACCACGGCCGTCGAGTCAGGTCGATATGGGCGTTGATGAGGGCCCGCCTCACGTAAGCGTCCAGGGACTCCATTCTGGAGATTCGCGTCCAGTCGGCGTAGGCCTTGGCGAGGACACCCTGCACGAGGTCCTCGGCAAGATGAGGGTCGCCGCACAACATCGTTGCCCGGCGCACCAACATGGGCCGTCGAGCCACGACCCAGGTGGCGAACTCGTCATCTCGCAGGGTCAGCACAAGGGAACTTCCTCATCTGGGGACAGGTCAGCCGGTTGTTATCAGAACGGAGTGGCGGGGTGACAAGGTTGTCTGGACGTCACATCCCGTGTTGCGCGCGCAGGGTCGGTGGTCCACTCCGCGCGTCACAGCATGCCGCCCGACGCGAAGGGGCCTGCGCCGCGCGTCGTCCGCGCCGGGCAGGCCCCTCGTGCACTGGGTGGCAGGTGAAGGATTCGAACCTTCGAAGCTTTCGCGATGGATTTACAGTCCACTCCCATTGGCCGCTCGGGCAACCTGCCGTGGTGCGCATGGAAGGATAGCAACCAACCACCGGGCTGCTGAAATCCCCCTGTGTGGGCTCCGGCCCCTCCACCCGGCACCGACCCGACACCCTCACCGAAGGAGATCGCCCATGGCCGACTCGTCGTTCGACATCGTGAGCAAGATCGACAAGCAGGAGGTCGCCAACGCCCTCAACACCGCCTCCAAGGAGGTGGCAACCCGCTACGACTTCAAGAACGTCGGCGCCTCGATCGAGTTCTCGGGCGACGAGAAGGTGCTGATCAAGGCCAACTCCGAGGAGCGGGCGCTCGCCGTCCTGGACGTCTTCCAGACCT
Source organism: uncultured Actinomycetota bacterium (assembly GCA_963826375.1). Lineage (GTDB taxonomy): Bacteria > Actinomycetota > Actinomycetes > Actinomycetales > Dermatophilaceae > Lapillicoccus. Next base: position 181,433 of record CAWGWN010000001.1, read on the forward strand.
GGCTGATCAAGCGCAAGGTGTCGCTCAAGCACCTCGACTACGGCGGGGACACCCCGACGCCGAAGCTGTCGGGCAAGGAGTACCGGCTCGAGGTCGGCCTCAAGGAGGGCATCTCGCAGGAGGTGGCGAAGAAGATCACCAAGCTCATCCGCGACGAGGGCCCGAAGTCCGTCAAGGCGCAGATCCAGGGGGACGAGCTGCGGGTGACCAGCAAGTCCCGCGACGACCTGCAGGCCGTGCAGCAGCTGCTCAACGGCGCCGACCTCGACACGGCTCTGCAGTACACCAACCGGCGCTGAAAACACCGTCGGTGCGGCCCATGAACCGAGCCGCACCGACGGGGGTCAGTCGCCCGGTCGCGGCCTCGGCTTCACCGCGAGGACCGGGCAGTTCGCATCCAGCAGCACCTGCTGGGCGGTGCTGCCCGTCAGGACCTTTCCCACGGGCGAGCGACGGCGGACGCCGATGACGATCAGCTCGGCACCCGTCTCCTGCGCCACCGCGAGGATGACCTCCGCAGGCGCCTCGCCACCGGTGGGCCGGCGGATCTCGTGGCTCACTCCCGCCGCGTCGAGCTGCTGGTCCAACGCGTCCATGTCCTCAGCCGTGGCGAAGCTGGGGTGGGAGAAGTCCCCGTAGTGGCCGGTGTTCACCACCACGAGCCGTGAGCCTTTGAGGGCCGCCTCGGCCATCGCCACGTCCACCGCGGCGGAGCCCTCCGCGGTAGGGATGTACCCGACCACGATCGTCACGGTGCCGCTCCTCCGGCGCCGTTGGCGTCGGTGCTGTCCACGGTCATCGCACCGGTCATGATCGCCACACCCTCGTTCATCGTGTGTGACTGCGGCGTGATCACCGCGGCCCGCCGGGCGAGCCGCTGCACGTGGATCCGGTCCGCGACCTCCCACACGTGCGGCATGTTGTGGCTGATGAGGATGACCGGCAGCCCCTTGTCGCGCAGCTGCTTGATCATCTCGAGCACGGCGGCGCTCTCCTTCACGCCGAGGGCCGCAGTCGGCTCGTCGAGGATCACCACCTTGCTGCCGAAGGCTGCCGCGCGCGCCACCGCGACCGCCTGGCGCTGTCCACCGGAGAGCGTCTCGACCGCCTGGCCCATGTTCTGGATCGTCTGGATGCCGAGGCCCTGGACAGAGCTGCTGGCTCGCTCGCGCATCCCCTTCTTGTCGAGCATGCGCAGCACCGAACCGAGGAAGCCCGGCCGGCGCTCCTCCCTCGCGAGGTAGAGGTTGCTCGCGATGTCGAGAGCCGGGATGACGGCCAGGGTCTGGTAGACGGTCTCGATGCCGGCCTCACGTGCGTCCTGCGGGACGCGAAAGGTCACCTTCTCGCCGTCGAGCGTCAGCTCGCCGGCATCGAGGGTGTAGGCCCCGGACAGGCACTTGATCAGCGTCGACTTGCCGGCTCCGTTGTCGCCGATGATGGCCAGGACCTCGCCCGGGTAGAGGTCCAGGTCCACCCCGTCGAGCCCGACGACCCGGCCGAACGTCTTGACCAGGCCCCGGCCGCTCAGCACGGGCGTACGACCATCCTGCGGGGTGGCGCCCGCGCTGGCCCGCTCCACCTCGGGTGCGGGTCCCGTCTCAACGGTGCTCATGCCTTGACCTTCCTGATCCACTGGTCCACGGAGACGGCGGCGATGACGAGGATGCCGATGGCCAGCACCCGGATCTGCTGGTCGACGCCAGCCAGTGCGAGGCCCACCGTGAAGCTCTGGACGATGAGAGCTCCGAGCAGCGTCCCGAGGACGCCACCGCGGCCTCCGAAGAGGCTGGTGCCGCCGATGACGACGGCGGTGATGCTCTGGAGGTTGCCGTCGGTGATGGCGTTCGGAGTCGCCGCCCCGGCTCGGCCGATGAGCACCCAGGCGGCGATGCCGTAGATCAGGCCCGCGACGGTGTAGACCGACAGCAGCACGCGCTTGCTTGCGATGCCGCTGAGGCGGGCCGACTCCGGGTCGTCGCCGACGGCATACACATGCCGCCCCCAGGCGGTCTGGCTCAGCGCGAAGCCGACGACGAGGTACATCACGGCGACGATGACGATCCCGGTCGTGACCCGGAAGTCCCCGATGGAGAAGCCCTCTCCTGTCCAATTGATGATCTCCGGCAGGCGGTTGTTCTGGATGCTCGAGCCACCGGAGTAGAGCAGGGCTATGGCCGTGAAGATGCTCAGGGTCCCGAGCGTCACGATGAACGGTGGCAGGTTGATCCGCGTGACGAGCAGGCCGTTGAGCCAGCCCGCGCCGAGCCCGAGCAGGACGCCGACGATGAGGGCGAGCCAGCCCGGCAGCGTCCCGTTGGCGGCGAGGGTCGCCATGACCATCGCCGACAGAATTGCGATCGCGCCCACCGACAGGTCGATCCCGGCGGTGAGGATGATCAGGGTCTGCCCGATCGCCAGCGCCGCGATGATCGCCGTCTGCTGGACCAGCAGCGACAGCGCGTTGGGCGCGGCGAACCGGGGGTTGAGGTAGGTGAAGACCGCGAAGGTCAGGATGAGGATCAGCGCGGGGCTGATCGACGGGTGCCCGTGCAGCAGGTGCTGCAGCCGCTGAGCGGGGCTCTGCCGGCGCGCGGACAGCTGTGCTGCCCCCGCGCCGGCGCTCGCCGTGTCGGCCGAGGTGGTCGAGCTCATGTCACTTTCCGCCCCAGCAGATCTTCGCTCCCGCGTCGCTGGTGATGCTGTCGACCCCGTCGACCTTCTTGTCGGTCACCAGCGCGACGCCGGTGTCGAAGAAGTCCAAGCCCGGGAGACGTCGTGGGCTTGGCTCCGCCCTTGGCGATCTGCGAGATCGCCTGCACACCGAGCTGGGCCATCTTCAGAGGGTACTGCTGGGCGGTAGCCCCGATCGTGCCGTCCTTGACAGACGCCACCCCGGCGCAGCCGCCGTCGACCGAGACGATGAGCGCGGTCTTGCCCTGGGCTTTGAGGGCGGCACTGGCGCCGACCGCTGTCGGCTCGTTGATCGTGTAGACGAGGTTGATGTTGGGGTTCTTGGTCAGGCAGCGCTCCATCGCCGACCGACCGCCGTCCTCGGCGCCGTTTCCCGCCTCGTTGCAGACGATGGTGTAGGTGCCGGACTTGTAGCTGCCGGTCTTGTCCTCGTCGCCGTTCTTGGTCTTGTCCTTCGTGGGGATGCCCATGCCGGTGAGGAACCCCTGGTCACGGTTGTAGTCGACCGAGACGATCTTGTCGCTGAACAGGTCGAGCAGCGCGATGGTGGCGGGCTTGCCGGCCATCTGCTTCTCCGCCCACTGGCCGATCAGGGTGCCGGCCTTGAAGTTGTCGGTGGCGAAGGTGATGTCGACCGTGCTCGGCGGGTCCGGCGGGGTGTCGAGCGCGATGACGTAGATCCCGGCGTCTCGGGCCTTCTTCATGGCCGCGTTCACGCCGGTGGACATCGGGGTGATGAGGATCCCCTTGTCGCCCTTGGCGATCGCGTTCTCGATTGCCTGGATCTGGCCCTGGTCGTCACCCTCCTGCTTGCCGGAGGCGATGGTGAGGTCGACGTTGCCCGCCTTGGTGGCCTCCTCCTTCGCGCCGTTCTGCATGGCCACGAAGAACGGGTTCGACGAGTCCTTGGTGATGAGCGAGACGCCGATCTTGCTCCCGCCGCCGCCGGTGCTGCCGCCACCGGACGAGCCGCTGCTGCTGCAGGCCCCGAGGGCCAAGGCGACGGTGGCGGCTGACGCCAGGACCACCGTGCGGGCTCGTCGCGACGGGGAGAGGGATGTGCGCATGTGGACCTCCAGGCCATAAGACAACGTTGTCAGTTCACCTTTATAGACCGCTCTTGCGCATCCGTCAACGGATGTGGCTATATTGCCACCATGCGGATGACAACGATGTCACCGTCCGACGATGGCGCCGACAAGCTCGGGCGGGCCACCATGCGTGACGTGGCGGCGTTGGCCGGAGTGAGCCTGAAGAGCGTGTCACGGGTGGTCAACCGGGAGCAAGGGGTCTCCGAGGAGCTGCGGCAGAAGGTCGACCTCGCCGTGGCCCGGCTCGACTACCGCCACAACCTCACCGCGAGCAACCTCCGGCGCAGCCACGGGCGGACCGGGGTCATCGGGGCCCTGCTCCAGGACGTCAGCAACAGCTTCTCGTCCAGCCTGCTGCGGACCCTGGAGGATGCCACCCGCGCCCGTCACGGGGTGGTTCTCGCGGCGAGCCTCGACGAGGAGACGGAGCGCGAGCACGCCCTGCTCACCGACCTGGTCAGCCGGCGGGTCGACGGCCTCATCCTCATGCCGGCCACGCAGCACCATGGCCATCTCGCCTCGGAGATCCGCGCGGGGCTGCCCACCGTCTTCGTCGACCGCGCCCCACGAGGGGTAGATGCGGACAGCGTCCTGGTCGACAACCGCAGCGGAGCGGCCGAGGCGACCGCTCATCTGGTCGCCTACGGCCATCGCCGGATCGCCCTGCTCAGCGACCTGCTCACCATCGAGACGGCCTCCGAGCGGATGACCGGCTACGAGGAGGCGCTACGCGCCGCGGGCATCGAGCTCGACCCCAGCATCGTGGCGGCGGGTCTGCGGACGGCTGAGGCCGCAGAGGTCGCGCTGACCCGGATGCTGACCGGCAGCCGGCCCCCGACAGCGGTGTTCGCCTCGCGGAACACCCTCAGCATCGGCGCCGTCCGGGTGCTGCGACGCCTGGGCCTGTCCCACCAGGTCGCCCTGGTCGGCTTCGACGACCTGCCGCTCGCTGACCTGGTCGAGCCCCCGATGACCGTGGTCCAGCAGGACGTCACTGGTGTGGGGCGCCTGGCCGCGGACCTGCTCTTCTCCCGGATCGACGGCGACACGTCGCCGACGCAGCACCTGGTCCTGGCGCCCACACTGCTGGCCCGCGGTTCCGGCGAGATCCCGCCCACCGCCCACGGCTGAGGTCAGCGACCCTCCCGACCCGACGCCATGGCCTCCAGCCGGGCGATCCGCTGGGCCATCGGCGGGTGGGTCGAGAACAGCTGGGAGACGTCCTGCTGGCGGAAGGGGTTGGCGATCATCATGTGGCTCGCGTTGACGATCGGCTGCTGGGGCTGCAGGGGAGCCCTGGCGACCCCGTCCTCGAGCTTGCGCAGGGCCGAGGCGAGGGCCAGCGGGTCACCGGTCAGCCGGGCACCGTCCTCGTCCGCGTCATACTCCCTGGTGCGGCTGATGGCCAGCTGGATCACCGTGGCCGCCATCGGCGCGAGGAGCGCCATCAGCAGCAGCGCGAAGGGGTTCGGGCGGTCCTCGTCGTCCCCGCCGAAACCCCCGAACATCCCGGCGAACATCGCCATCTGGGCGATCGACGTGACGATCCCGGCGACCGCGGCCGCAACAGACCCGGTGAGGATGTCGCGGTTGTAGACGTGCTGGAGCTCGTGCCCGAGGACCCCGCGCAGCTCCCGCTCGTCGAGCAGCTGCAGGATGCCCTCGGTGCAGCACACCGCGGAGTTCTGCGGGTTCCGGCCGGTGGCAAAGGCGTTCGGGGCCTCGGTGGGTGAGATGTAGAGCCGCGGCATCGGCTGGTTCGCCCGCGTGGAGAGCTCGCGGACGATGCGGTACATCTGCGGGGCCTGCGTCTCGCTGACCGGGTAGGCGTGCATCGCGCGGATGGCCAGCTTGTCGCTGTTCCAGTAGCCGTAGAACGTCGTCGCGATGCCGACCAGTGCGAAGAGCCAGATGAACCGGCCGCCCGCGACCACCGCGCCGACGCCGAGGAGCAGGGCCCAGATCGCGCCGAAGAGGGCCGCGGTCTTGAGTCCGTTGAAATGGTGGTGCATGTCAGGGAAACGCGGAGGTCCGCCGTGGCGTTCCCTGCTCCGGGCGAGGGTCAGCCGAGCGGACCGAGGAACAGCTGTGGCTGCACCGAGAGGGCGACGAGGGCCAGGACCCCCAGCGCCAGCGCCAACGTGTGGCTCACGTGTGGCCTGGGCGCCGGCTCGACGTCGCCCGCCGGCTCAGCGGGCTCGAGCAGGACCCGGAGCCACCTGAGGTAGACGGCCACCCCCAGCACCGCGTTGAGTGCCGCCAGCACGCCGACCACCCACCACCCCTCGGCCAGCACGGGGCGCAGCGCGACGACCTTGCCGATGAGTCCAAGCAGCCCGGGCGGGATTCCGGCGAGCGAGGTGAGGGCCAGGACCAGTGCCGCGCCGGTGAGCGGCGCGGTCCGCAGCAGGCCGCGGTATGCCGTGAGCCTCCGGGCCGCTCGCGGCCGCAGGCCTGGCAGGCCGGGCCGCTTGGTCATCGCGACGACCGTGAATGCGACGAGCGTCGCAACGAGGTAGCTGACGAGGTAGGCGCCTGCACCGCGGATCCCGAGGCTGGAGATGCTCACGAGCGGAAGGACGACCCAGCCTGCCTGCGCCACCGTCGACCAGGCGAGCAGCCGCACCACGTCGTCCTGACGCAGCGCCATGACGTTGCCCAGGGTCATGCTCGCCACGGCCAGCGCCGCCGTGGCGCCGAGCGCCGGGCCACCCAGCCGCGTCAGCGCGCCGAGCACCACGAGCAGTGCTCCGAGGGCGCCGACCTTCGACACTCCGGCGAGGAAGGCCGCGACCGGCAACGGGGCCCCGACGTAGGCGGTCGGCGTCCACGCGTGGAAGGGGACGAGCGAGAGCTTGAAGCCGACGCCGCCGAGTACGAGGACCACCGACAGCGCGAGCAGGCCGCGCTGGGGTGTCGTCGTCGCCACGGCAGCTGCCCCGGAGAGCAGGGACGGGCTGCCGGTGGCCGCGAACCAGCACGCTGCGGCGAGCGCGAGCATCGCGAACGACACGAGGGAGGTGGTGAGCAGCTGGACGGCCCCGGCGATCGCGCGACGGGTGCCGGGCAGGGCGACGAGAGCCACCACGGGCAGGGTCGCCAGCTCGAGGGTGACCAGCCACGAGCCGAGGTCCCGCGCCGCCGCGACACCCACGGCCCCGCTCGTGGCCGCGAGCAGCAGGGCCACCGACACGGCGGCGCGCCCCGGCTCGTCGCCGTGCTCGCGCGGCCAGGCGAGGAGCAGGGTCACCACGGCCGCGAGCAGCGCCGCGAGCTGGAGCGAGGCGGTGACGCCGGTCACCGTGTAGAAGCAGGTGACCCGGTCCGCCAGGCAGAGGGTCCGCGCCGCCTCGCCGCTGCCGGCACCGAGCGAGCCGACATCGCCGAACGCCCCGATGACGAGGCTGCCGAACGCCACGGCGTAGTGCAGCCGGCGGACGGACGGGACCGCGATGTCGAGGACGAGGACGAGGACCGCCCCGATGGCCGGGGAGAGCACCGGCAGCAGGACCGCGGGGTCGACGGTGACCATCAGCGCCTCGCCTCCACGGTGGTCCCGGTGGTGGCGACTCTCGCTCCGGGTACGGCGCCGGTGATGACCGCCGTCGTCTCCGGTGCGGTGACGGCGAGCAGTGGTCTCGGCATCACCCCGAGGGCGACGACCGCCGTCACCAGCACGGCGATGACGCCCCACTCGCGGCCACGGGCGTCGGCGGAAGCCCCCTGCGGCATGGCCGTATGGGGAGCCGGTGCGGTCGCCGCTTCGGGACGGCCGGCCCAGGCCAGCCGGAGCACGCGCAGGGCATAGCCCGCGGCCAGGGCGATCCCGACGACGCCGGCCACGGAGCACAGCCGGAACAGCACGGTGGGACGGTCTGCGGCCGGGGACCACGCGGCATACACGGCGAGGAACTCACCCCAGAACCCGACCAGCCCGGGCAGACCGAGCGCGGCGGCGAACCCGACGACGAGGGCGTAGCCCATCCGCGGGGCGGTGTCGCGCAGTGCCGCTCTCGCGACGGCCAGGTCGGCGCTGCCCCACCGCTCCTTGAGGCCGCCCACGACGAAGAAGAGCAGGGCCGAGACGAGGCCGTGGCCGATGTTGGCGAAGAGCGCCGCCTGCAGCCCGGTCTCGGTGCCCGAGGCCAGGCCGAGGGCGATGAAGCCCATGTGGGCGACGGAGGAGTAGGCCACGAGCCGCTTGAGGTCGCGCTCGACGAGACAGGCCAGCCCTCCCCAGAGGATGCCGACGGCGCCGCACCCGGCCAGGTAGGGAGACACCGTCGCAAAGCCCTCCGGGACGGTCGGCATGGCCACCCGGATGATGCCGTAGGTGCCCATCTTGAGCAGGACCGCCGCGAGCAGCACGGACCCGGCCGTCGGGGCGACCGTGTGGGCGGGAGGCAGCCAGGTGTGGACCGGCCAGAGCGGCACCTTGATCCCGAGCCCCGCGACGAGCAGCGCCGCGACGGTCAGCTGGGTGCTGCCGTCGAGCCCGGAGCCGTGGCGGGCCGCGAGGACGCTGAGGTCGGAGGTGCCGCTGCGCGAGACGAGCAGCAGGATGCCGAGCAGCATCAGCGTCGACCCGAGAACGGTGAAGAACACGAACCGGCTGGAGGCGTCCGCCCGGACCGCCGCGGAGGCGTGGTCGTCGCCGAACCGGCTTATCAGCACCCACATCGGGATGAGGACGAGCTCGAAGGCGATGAAGAACGCGACCGCGTCACGGGTGAGGAAGGTTGTCAGGGCTGCGAACTCGACAAGCAGCAGGCACGCGTAGTAGGTGCCCGGCGAGCCACCGTCGGGACGGACGCCCCCTGGTTCGCGTCCACCGGAGTGCAGCACCACGCCCACCCCGAGGGCGGCGGTGAGCAGTACCAGGGGCACGCTGATGCCGTCCACGGCGAAGTGCCAGCGCAGACCGAGGGCGGGCACCCACGCCGCGTTCACCTCGGGCCGAAGGACGGCGGCGACGACGACGAGGGCGAAGGTCACGCCCGAGGCGACGACGGCGACCCGGTTCGCCGTGAAGGCGCGCACGGTCCGCGCGGCGCCGAGCAGCCATAGCCCGGCGACGAGTGGCACGAGGAGCGCCAGGATCAGTGCCATGCGGTCACCCCGAGAACGGCGACCACGACGACGCCCACGACGACGGCGACGAGCCCGGCCGACGGCGTCGCCCGATGGGCTCGCTCCCCTGCCCGGCCGATCATCACGGTGAGCCCGGCTGCGCCTCGCGGGTAGGCGTCGACGACGTCACGGTCGAGGGTCACCACCAGCCGGGCCAGCGCCAGCACGGCGCGACCCACGGCGACGTAGGCCCCGTCGGCGCCGAAGCCGCGGTCGCTTCCGACCTGCCACCGCGAGCCGAGGCGGGAGGCCGGGTCCGCCGCATCGCGCGCGGCGGCCCGGACGATGACGAACGTCAGGGCCACCGCGGCAAGCGTCACCAGGGCGACGGGGAGCCCCACGTGCAGCGAGCCGGTGAGGGGCACGAGGAACACGGCCCCGACGACCGTCAGCACGGCCAGCCCGGAGACGGCGACCTCCACGGCGCGCCCGACCGGGCGCGGGCCGTGCGCGGCAGTGGCCTGGTCGTCGCCCGCCGAGGCGGCCGCCTGCCCGCTCTCGAGCTGCCCGGACTCGGCCTCGACCCGCGCCAGCTCCAGCTCCTCGGCGAGCTCGGCGTCCGGCGCAGCGCCGGTCACCTCGAAGGAGCCGCCTCCCGGGGTGGTCGTGAGCAGCAGCCAGGCCCGGGTGCAGTAGGCGGCGGTGAGCACGACCGTCACGACCAGCGCGACGGTGACCAGCCACGCCAGGGCAGGCTGGGTGCCGGCCCGCTGCTCGAGCGCGAGGGTGAGGACGCCTTCCTTGCTGAAGAACCCGACGAGCGGGGGGACGCCGGCCAGCGCGCCGAGGCCGACCGCGATGGACCACGGCAGGACGCCACGACCGTGCGCCCGGCCGCGCAGGGCGACGAGAGCGGTGCCCCCGCCCATCACCGAGAGCCACCCGATGGCGAGGAAGAGCAGGGACTTGAACAACGCATGCGAGAACAGGTGGGCCAGACCGACGGCGGACGGGTCTGCGCCGGCGTCCGCACTGCCCGGAGCCAGTCCCGCGAACGCCAGCGCCGACGCCATAATGGCGACCTGGCTGAGCGTCGAGTAGGCGAGCATCCGTTTGACGTCGGACTGGGCGAAGGCGAGCAACGCTGCCCACAGCATGGTGAGGGCAGCGAGCACGCCCAGCAGGGCGCGCGAGCCGCCGTCCACGGCATACATCGGGTGGAGCCGGGCGATCACGTAGGTCCCCGCAGCGACCATGGTGGCCGCATGGATGAGCGCCGAGGCCGGGGTGGGGCCCTCCATCGCATCGGGGAGCCAGTCGTGGAAGGGCACCAGGCCGGACTTGCCCGCGACGCCGACCACGATGCCGACGAGCGCGAGGGTGAGCAGCGCCGAGCTCGCCGGAGCGCCCGAGCCGCCGACCGGCTGGGTGCCGGTCCAGTAGGCGACGACCGCACTGATGTCGGTCGAGCGCGCACCGACAGCGAGCACGACGAGGCCGAGGATGAAGCCGATGTCGGCGACCCGGGTCACGAGGAACGCCTTGTGCGCCGCCCGGCGAGCCGACTCCCGCTCGCTGACGTGCCCGATGAGCAGGTAGGAGCACCAGCCCATCACCTCCCACCCGACAAGGGTGAGCACGAGGTCGCCGGACTGGACGACGAGCAGCATCGCGGCGACGAACAGCGAGACGGTGGAAGCGAACACCGGGTAGCGCACGTCGTCCTGGAGGTACCACACCGAGAACACCTGGACGGCGAGGCCGACCAGCGCCACGGCCAGCGCGATGACGGCCGAGGTCCGGTCGGCCAGCAGGTTGAGCGGCAGCGCCAGCTCGCCGGTCGACAGGGGCCCGAAGGTCGCTACCGAGCCCGCCGTCGTGTCGGTCAGGGCGAGCTGGACGACGGTGAGCACCAGCACCACTGCGCCGGTCGCTACCGCGACCAGACCTGAGATGGGGCGTGAGCGCCGCAGCAGCAGTCCGGCCAGGGCGGCCAGAGCCGGGAGGGCGACGCTGAGCACGACGGTGAGCGCCGTCATCGACCGGCCTCGCTCGGGATGCTCTCGCCGGCGGCGAGCAGGTCGGTGGCCTCATCTCGCTCCGGGCGCACGGTCAGGTCGACGTGCCCGTTCAACCGGAACATCGCGAGGACGACCGCGAGCGCGACGCAGATCTCGGCGGCCGCGATGGTGATGATGAAGAGGGTGAGCACCTGGCCGGTCTGCAGCGGCGACTGGTCGGCGGCTCCGAGCGCCACGAGGATGAGGTTGGCGGCGTTGAGGATCAGCTCGACCCCGATGAGGACCAGTACCGCGTTGCGCCGGGCCAGCACACCGTAGGTGCCCACCCCGGCGAGCACGGAGGCGAGCACCATCGGGAGCCACAGGTGGATCACTGACGGACCTCCGGCACCCGTTCGGGGGTCGCCGCGCGCGTCGAGGCGGGGGTCGCGCCGACAACCCGGGAGATCGCGAAGGCCCCGATCAGGGCGGCGAGCAGCAGCAGCGAGAGGAGCTCGAAGGGCCAGACCCACGAGCCGAAGATCGCGGTGGCGACCGCATGGGTGTCCCCGTTGGCCGGGGTGACCGGCTGCTCGCCGACCAGCGGGATGAGCATCGCGGCGAGCAGGGCCGTGATGGCGGCGCCGAGGATCGCCGCGGCGACACGTTGCACCACCGGGGTGCCGAGGTGCCGGTTGCGGCCGATGGGGGCCCGGGTGAGCATGAGGGCGAACAGGACGAGCACGACGACCGCGCCGACGTAGATGAGCAGCTGGACGAGGGCGACGAGCTCGGCGCCGAGGACGACGTAGCAGCCCGCCAGGGTGCCGAGGCAGACGACCAGCCACAATGCCGCGTGGACCAGCTGGGTGGTCCACACGGCGAGGGTGCCACTCGCGGCGGCGATCACGCCGATGACCGCGAAGACGATGTCGCGCGTCGTCACGCGGTGCCTCCCTGGTCCGGCTCCTCGACGACGGGGAAGGGGCGGGTGCGCGGGCTGCTCCTGCGGCGCCGGCAGCGGCGGCTGGGTGATGGGCCGACGTGGAGCCGGCTCGCGAGCCACGCGGGGCGGCTTGTTCGCGGCAGCGACCTCGGCCGGCTCGGCCGAGGCCGGGTCGAGGGCCGGAGGCGGTGGCACGGTCTGCATCCACTGCCCGAGCCGGTCCTTCTCATGGAGCAGGTCGAGGATGTCCGTCTCGGCGTACTCGAACTCGGGGCTCCAGTGCAGCGCGTCGAAGGGGCAGACCTCGATGCAGATGCTGCAGTACATGCAGAGCGAGAAGTCGATGGCGAAACGGTCGAGGACGTTGCGCTGCCGCTCCCGGCCGCCCTCGGTGGTGGCGGGCAGCGTCTCCTTGTGGGAGTCGATGTAGATGCACCAGTCGGGACACTCCCGCGCGCAGAGCATGCACGACGTGCAGTTCTCCTCGGTCAACGCGATGACACCATGGGACCTCGGGGGCAGGGTCGGCGCGACGTCCGGGTACTCCGCGGTATGACTCCGGGTGGCCAAGGTCCGGGCGGTCGTGGCGAGGCCCTTGACCAGGCCCGGGAGCAACCCACCCGAGCGGGGGGGCCGGGCCGCTGGAGGGGTCACCCCGGTCGACGGGCTCGGACCGTGCTGGTGGCCGCTGGCGTGGTCGTGCCCGGCGTGGTCGTGCCGGGCGTGCTCCTGCCCCTCGTGCTGATCTCGAGGCTGCAGCTCTGGCGTCGGCTCGGACTCGGTCATCGCATGACCACCACTCCCACTCCGGTCAGGGCGAGCTGGACGAGCGCGAGCGGGACCAGCCAGACCCAGGCGAGACGTTGCAGCTGGTCCTCGCGCATCCGGGGCCAGGAGACCCGCAGCCAGATGATGACGACGGCCACGAGGAACGCCTTGAGCACAGTCCACACGACGCCCAGGACCTCGGGGAACGGGCCCTGCCAGCCGCCGAGGAAGAGCACCGCGAACAGGAACGACATGACGACGATGCCGGCATACTCCGCCAGGAGGAACAGGGCGAACCGCAGCCCGGTGTACTCCGTGTAGGCGCCGAAGACGATCTCCGAGTCGGCCACCGGCATGTCGAAGGGTGGCCGTTGCAGCTCGGCCAGGGCGGCGACGAGGAAGCACACCGCGCCGGGGAGCTGCCAGATGAGCCACCAGGGCTGCCACTCGGTGACGATGCCGCCGAGGGACAGCGTCCCGGCCGCGAGGGCGACGGACGCGACAGAGAGCACCAGGGGCAGCTCGTAGCTGAGCAGCTGGGCACCGGAGCGCATGGCCCCGAGCAGGGAGTACTTGTTGGCGCTCGCCCAGCCGGCCATCAGCGTGCCGAGGACCCCCACCCCGACGGCCGCCAGGACGAAGAGCGCTCCCGCGTCGACGTCGGCAGCAGCGACGCCCGGGGCGAGCGGGATGACGCAGAGAGCGACCAGATAGGGCACGAGGGCGACGCCGGGAGCGAGCCGGAACACCCAGCTGTCGGCCCGGGCCGGGACGATGTCCTCCTTCTGGACGAACTTCACCCCGTCGGCGACCAGCTGGGCCCAGCCGTGGAAGCCCCCGGCATACATGGGTCCGAGGCGACCCTGCATGTGGGCCATGACCTTGTGCTCCGTCTGCCCGACCAGCAGCGGGAGGACGAGGAACGCCGCGAGGGTGACCACGGCCCGCAGCACGACCTCGAGCAGGCTCATCGTGGACCCCACTCGGGCGGCGGGACGCCCGGTGCCTGGACCCGGCGCCGAGCCGTTGACCTGCTGCCGGTGGGTTCGGGTCCCTCCTTGCCCTCGCCCGGCTCCTTGGCGCCCGGCCAGGGCTTGGAGGCGCGGGCGCTGAGCATGAACGACTTGAGCAGGGGATGGCCCTCGAACCCGTCCGGCAGGAGCAGTGGCCGCAGCCCCAGGCCCGTCCCGTCGTCGAAGCCCGTGACGTCGATGCCGAACATCTCGTGCAGCTCCCGCTCGTGCCAGGCCGCTCCCCGGAAGAGCGCCGTCAGGCTGGCGAGCGCCTGACCTGCGGGCAGCCGGGTCCGCAGCAGCTGCTCGCGGATCGCACCACGCGTCGACGGGTCGTAGAGATGCAGGACGATGTCGAACCCGGCAGCCTCCCCGTCGTCGGTCTGGTCCACGGCGGTGAGCCAGTCGAAGAAGGTGAAGCCCGCTGCGCGAAGCGCGGTCGCGGCGGCCACCCAGTCGCCGGCCGGGACGTCGTCACAGGGCTGCTCGTCGAGGACCGCGGGAGTCGTCATCGTTCCTGGTCCGGAGGGTGATGACTGCCCGGACGGACGGTCAGGGGGTCGCCCCGACCGGGCACGCCGTCGCTGGCGGGAGTGACCAGGCCCCGGGTGACCTCGGCCGCGGTCGCCCGCCGCCCACCGGCATACCTGCGGGAGATTGCCTGGCCGGACAGGGTCTCGCCGGCGATCTTCTCCTGGAGCTTGATGATGCCCTGGAGCAGGGCCTCGGGCCGCGGCGGGCAGCCGGGGACGTAGACGTCGACGGGGATGATCGTGTCGACGCCCTTCATGACGCAGTAGGAGTCCCAGTAGGGGCCGCCGGAGTTCGAGCACGCCCCGAAGGAGATGACGTACTTCGGCTCGGGCATCTGGTCGTAGAGGCGGCGGACCGCCGGGGCCATCTTGTCCGTGACCGTGCCCGACACGACCATGAGGTCGGCCTGCCGCGGGCCGGGCGCGAAGGGGATGACCCCGAGCCGGATGAAGTCGTGGCGCGCCATGGAGGCGGCGATGAACTCGATCGCGCAGCACGCCAGGCCGAAGTTGAAGACCCAGAGGCTGTAGCGACGGCCCCAGTTGAGGACCACCTTGATCGGGGTGGGCGCGTGCTGGGTCAGCGGACCGATGGTCGGCGTGGGGAGGTCGACGCTCACGGGGTCACATCCACCGCAGCAGGCCGCGCCGGGCGGCGTGCCCGAGGCCGACGATGACCACGAGGATGAAGATGCCCATCTCGACGAGCGAGGTCGTGCCGAGGCCTGGATCGCGGATGACGGTTGCCCACGGGAAGAGATAGACCGCGTCGACAGCGAAGATGACGTAGAGGAAGGCGTAGACGAAGTACCGCACGTTGGTCTGCGCCCAGTCCACGCCCACCGGGTCGACGCCGGACTCGTAGGTGGTCAGCTTGGCGTGGGTTGCCGCTCGGGGAGCCAGCATTCGGCGAGCGAGGCCGGCGGCGGCGACCAGGAGTATCCCGGCCACGACCACGGCGGCGACCACGACGTATCCCGACATGGGCCCACTGTAGCGACCGGGGTTCTCGCCGGTGCCGGGGCGGCCGGGGCGCTGCGCTGCCCGGTGCGGCAGCCGTCCGGGCCGCCTGCACCGGCACTAGGTTGAGCTCATGGCAGCCAAGGCCACCTCCCCCGCCGTCGAGCTTGAGGTCGGAGACCGGACGGTGCGGCTCAGCAACCCCGAGCGGGTCTACTTCCCCGAGCACGGCTGGACCAAGCTCGACCTGGCGCGTTACTACCTCAGCGTCGGCGACGGGATCGTCCGCGCGCTGCGCGAGCGCCCCTGCATGCTGCACCGCTTCCCCGACGGGCTCGCCGGCGACAAGGTGCACCAGAAGCGGGTTCCGCATGGCGCTCCCCCCTGGCTGGAGACGGTCCAGGTCACCTTCCCCCGGTACCACCGGACCGCCGACGAGCTGTGCGTCACCGAGCTCGGGTCGGTGATCTGGGCGGTGCAGATGTCGACGGTCGAGTTCCACCCGTGGAACTCACGGCGGGCGGACACCGAGTCTCCGGACGAGTGGCGGATCGACCTCGACCCGATGCCCGACTGCGACTTCGCCACCGTCCGGCGGGTGGCGCACGTCGCCCGTGAGGTCCTCGACGTGCTCGGCGCGACGGGGTTCCCCAAGACCTCCGGCGGCGCCGGCCTGCACATCTACGTCAGGATCGAGCCGGACTGGGGTTTCGCCGACGTCCGGCGGGCTGCCCTCGCCTTCGCCCGAGAGGTGGAGCGGCGGGCCGGTGGCGACGCGACGACGACCTGGTGGCGCAAGGACCGCGACCCCACGGCGGTCTTCGTCGACTACAACCAGAACGCCCGGGACCACACCATCGCCAGCGCCTACTCGGTGCGGGGGGTCCCCGACGGCACGGTGTCCACCCCGATCGCCTGGGAGGAGGTCGACGACGTCGAGCCCCGGGAGCTCACGCTGGCCACCGTGCCGGCCCGGTATGCCGCGAAAGGAGACCTGCACGCCGGCATCGACGACACGGCATTCCGGCTCGACGAGCTGCTCGAGTGGGCGTCGCGCGACGAGGCGGCTGGCGAGGACGTCCCGGTCCTCGAGGACTAGCCGGGGGCTACGGCGTCCGGGTCACGGACCGGGCGGCCGGGCCGTCGGTGCGCGGCATACGATCGGACGCAGGGCCGCGCTGCCGGCCGCCGGCACGACGAATGGTGATCATGGCTATGCGCTCCAGCGCCGTGGTCGCGTGACCGCGACCTCCACTCCCCCGACCGGGCCGCGACCCACCGCCGCCCCGACCGGAGGAGTCGACCCCTCCGAGGCCTCGCGGGGAGCCCTCGCGGGGCTCGGCGCCTACGCGATCTGGGGGCTCTTTCCGCTCTACTTCCACGCCCTGGCGCCCGCAGGTGCGTGGGAGATCCTCGCTCATCGGATCGCCTGGACCCTCGTGCTGTGCCTGGCCATCCTGCTCGTCCGGCGCGACCTGTCCTGGGTCGTCCCCTTGCTGAGACGGCCACGGATGCTCCTCGGCATCGCCGTCGCGGCGGCGCTCATCGCGGTGAACTGGGTGGTCTACGTCTCGGCCGTGGTCACCGGTCAGGTCACCGAGGCCTCCCTCGGCTACTTCCTCAACCCCATCGTCACGGTCGGCCTCGGGGTCGTCGTGCTCGGTGAGCGGCTGCGGCGCCTGCAGTGGGTCGCCGTCGGCGTCGGCTGCGTCGCGGGCGTCTACCTCTCCGTCGTCGGGGGACGGGTGCCGTGGATCGCCCTGACGCTGGCGGTGTCTTTCGCCCTGTACGGCCTCACCAAGAAGAAGCTCGGGGCCAGCCTTCAGGCCCTTCACGGGCTGACGGTCGAGACCGTCGTGCTGGCCCCCGTCGCCCTCGGCGTAGTCGGCTGGCTCGCGGTCACCGGGCAGCAGACGTTCACGTCGGGGGCGCCCTGGCACCCCGCCCTGCTGGTGCTCTCCGGAGTCATCACGGCGGTGCCGCTGCTGCTCTTCGCTGCGGCCGCGCGACGGGTGCCGCTGACCACGATCGGGCTGCTGCAGTTCGTCACCCCCGTGCTCCAGCTGCTCTGTGGCGTCTGGCTGCTCGGCGAGCACATGAGCGGCGCCCGGTGGCTCGGCTTCGCCGTCGTCTGGGTCGCCCTGGCCCTGCTCTCGCTCGACTCGCTGCTGAACCGGCCCGCCCGCCTCGCGCGCCGGGCGGGCCGTCGGGCGGACACGGAGCCGGCCGCCGAGTCCGTGGTGTGCGAACCGGCCCCCTAGCGCCCCTGCATCGTTCAGCCGATCGAGTAGGTGCGGCCCTGCGTGGCCATGGTGCGGAGCTCGTCGTCGAGGTCCGCACCGGCCCGCAGGAGGCTTGGGAGCAGGGCCGGCTCGGTAGTGAGCGCGCGGAAGGCGGTGGAGGCCAGCACGCCGTGCTCGGGCCGGTGGACCACCGTGATCTCGTCTCCGGCGCCGACCGTGCCCGGCTGGACGACGGCGAGGTAGGCACCCGACCGGGCGGCCGCGGTGAAGGTCCTGAGCCAGCCGCGCTCGGCGATGTGCGCCCGGAACGTCCGGCAGGGGATGCGGGGGCCGGTGACCCTCAGCTCGACCTGCGGACCCACGCGCCAGCGCTCACCGATGACGGCGTCGCTGACGACCAGCCCGGAGGTGGTGAGGTTCTCGCCGAAGGCGCCGTTGGCCAGCCCGCGTCCCAGGCCGACCTGCCAGTCGTCGAGCTCCTCGCGGGAGTAGGCGTAGACCGCCTGGCCGTCACCGCCGTGATGGCGGTGGTCCCCGATCTCGTCGCCGACCAGGCCGCTGCCCAAGCCGTGCGCCTTCGAGCCGGGAGCCCGCACCTCGACACGACGGCTCACCGGTCGCTTGTCGATACCCGTGGGTCTGGTGCGCCGGCCGAACGGGCTGGCCGGCGGACGCAGAGCACCGAGGTTGACCGTGAGCAGGTGGGGCATGGCTCAGCCCACCCGGTCGACCACCGAGGTCGCCAACGCGAGCAGGGCGGCCTTGGCATCGCTGTCGGGCAGCGGGGCCAGCACCTCGCTCGCCTGCCGGCCCACCGCCCGGGTCGTCGCGCGGACCCGCTCCATCGCGGCGTTCTCACGCAGCAGGCCGAGCGCCTCGTGGTGCAGCCGCTCGTCGTGCAGGTCGCGCCCGAGCAGCTCGAGGAGCCGGGCGTCCGCGGGGTCGGCCGACTGCCGGGCATAGAGCACCCCCAGGGTGTCCACGCCCTCGCGCAGGTCCGTTCCCGGCGTCTTGCCGGTCTCCGCGGCCTCGGAGGTGATGTCGATGAGGTCATCGGCGAGCTGGAAGGCGATCCCCAGCCGCTCGCCATACGCCCTCATCATCTCCACCTGGGCCGGCGAGCCACCGCTGAACATCGCGCCGTACCGCGCGGCAGTGCCGACGAGGACCCCGGTCTTGTCGGCGAGAACCCCGAGGTAGTACTCGACCGGGTCCACGCCCGCGGGACATGGCTGGTCATCCCGGATCTGCCCGGCGCACAGCTGCACGAACGTCCGGGCCTGGATGAGCACCGCGTCCGGACCGAGCCCCGCGATCAGCTCGGACGCCTTGCCGAAGAGGAGGTCGCCGATGAGGATCGCCGTGGAGTTTCCGTAGGCTGCGTTGACGCTCGGCACCCCCCGGCGCACCTGGGCCTCGTCCATGACGTCGTCGTGGTACAGCGAGGCCAGATGGGTCAGCTCGACCCCGGCGGCCGCGGCGACCACCCGGTCGTCCACGCCGCTGCCCAGCTCGGCCGAGAGGAGGGTGAGCAACGGCCTGAACCGCTTGCCCCCCGCCTCGGTGAGGTGAGCCGAGGCCGCGCTGACCAGCGGGTCGTCATGGTCGACCGTGTCCAGGATCAGGTCATCGACCCGGTCAAGCCCCGCCTGCAGCCGTCCGGCGAGCGCCGGAGTCACCCCCGGCAGGGCGAGGACAGGCGGCCCTGAGCTCATCGAAGGAACTGCGAGGCGTTCCCCGCCAGCTCGAGGAGAGCAGAGGGCGCGACGCCCAGCACAAGGGTGAACACCGCACCGACACCGATGGCGCTCTTGGTCATCCACGAGGGTGTGACCACCGCGACCGCCGCGTCAGGGGCCTCGGTGAAGTACATCAGGACGATGACCCGGACGTAGACGAAGACGGTGATGGCACTGCTGAGCAGGCCGATCACGACCATCAGCGTCCCCGTCCCCCCCGAGCGCAGCGCCGGCTCGAACACCGCGAACTTCGCGGTGAAGCCCGACGTGAGGGGTATGCCGGCGAAGGCCAGCAGGAGGAAGGCGAAGACCCCCGCGGTGAGCGGGTGCCGTCGGCCGAGGCCGGCCCACTGCGAGAGGTGGGTCGCCTCGGAGCCGCCGTCGCGCACCAGGCCGACGATCGCGAAGGCGGCGATGGTGGTCAGGCCGTAGCAGACGAGGTAGAACATGACGCCGCTGACGCCGGCCCGGTCGAACGCCAGCACACCCACGAGGACGAACCCGGCATGGGCGATGGAGGAGTAGGCGAGCAGGCGCTTCATGTCGGTCTGGGTGACCGACAGCACCGCACCGACGACCATGGTGAGGATGGCGACACCGGCCACCGCCGGCGCCCAGTCCCAGCGGTCGGCCTCGATGCCGACGTAGACCAGTCGCAGGATGGCCCCGAAGGCGGCCAGCTTCGTGGCGGCGGCCATGAAACCGGTCACCGTGGTGGGAGCCCCCTGGTAGACGTCCGGAGTCCAGGAGTGGAAGGGCACGGCGCCGATCTTGAAGAGCAGGCCGGACGCGACGAGGAGCACCCCGGGCACCAGCAGGCCCTGCATGGCCGACCCGCCGACCGGGATGGCCGCCGCGATGTCGCCCAGGTAGACCGAGCCCGAGTAACCGAACAGCAGCGCCGTCCCGAAGAGGAAGAAGGCCGAGGAGAAGGCACCGAGGAGGAAGTACTTGAGCGACGCCTCCTGCGACAGCAGCCGCCGACGTCTGGCCAGGCCGGTGAGGATGTAGAGCGGCAGGGAGAGGACCTCCAGCGCGATGAACATGGTCAGCAGGTCACCGGCTGCCGGGAAGAGCATCATCCCGGCGACCGAGAAGAGGATGAGGGGGAACACCTCTGAGGTCATCGCGCCGGCACGCAACGCGAGGGCCTCCTGGCCGGAGCCGGGCGTCGCCGCGCCCATCGGCGTGAAGGCGTCCGCTCCGACCCCGCCGAGCCGCTCCCCCATCGTGAGGACGCCGAGCATCGCGAACGCGAGCACGGTCCCCTGGAGGAACAGGGCGGGTTTGTCGATGACGATGGCACCCAGGATGGCCCCACCACTCGACGGCAGGCCCGCGGTCTGGGTCTGGTGGTTGATCGCCACGAGGACGAGGAAGAGGAACGCGCCGACGAGACCGACGAGGGTCAGCCCCACCTGCACGACATACCGCCGGCCACGAGGGACGAACGCCTCCACGAGTACGCCGACGATGGCCGCTCCGAGGACGATGAGCAGCGGCGAGAGCGCGCCGTAGTCCAGCGTCGCCGCGGTGAACTCGCTCGACAGGGCGGTCACTTGGTGCCTCCTTGGGCGTCCGCGACGGGCACGACGGGGGCCGGGTCGGTGACTCCGACATAGCTGAGCGTCTTCGAGATGGCCGGGTTGATCACGTCGAGGACCGGCTTCGGGTAGACCCCGAGCCCGATGAACAGCGCGATCAGCGGCACGACGACCCACTTCTCCCGGACCCCGAGGTCAGGGGTCCCTACCGCCGCCTCCGGGACGGGACCGGTCATCATCCGCTTGTACATGAGCAGGATGTAGAGCGCGGCGAGGATGATGCCTGTGGTCGCGATGACGGACGCCACCTGGTAGCGCTGGAAGCTGCCCACGAGCGTGAGGAACTCGGCGTTGAATGCTCCGAGCCCCGGGAGTCCCAACCCGGACAGGCCGGCCACGAGGAACACGCCGGCGAGCCCCGGGGTGACCCGTTGCCACCCGCCGAAGTCCGCGATCCGCTTGCTCCCCCGACGGCTGATCAGCATGCCGGCGAACAGGAAGAGGGCAGCTGTCGTGAAGCCGTGGTTGACCATGTAGAAGGTCGCGCCCGCTCCACCGGTCGTCGTCATCGCGAAGATCCCGAGGACGATGAAGCCGAAGTGGCTGATCGACGTGTAGGAGATCAGGCGCATGATGTCGGTCTGCCCGATGGCAAGCAGGGCGCCGTAGACCACCGACACGACGGCGAGGGTGATCACCACCGGCGTGGCCCACGAGCTCGCCTCCGGGAAGAGCTGCAGGCAGAACCGGATCATCCCATAGGTGCCCACCTTGTCGAGGACACCGACGAGGAGCGTCGCCGTCGCCGGCCGCGACTCGGTCACCGCGTCCGGCAGCCAGGTGTGGAACGGGAACATCGGGGCCTTGACCGCGAACGCGAAGAAGAAGCCGACGAACAGCAGCCGTCCTGTCGTCACGTCCATCGACAGTCCGGTGAGCTTCGAGATCAGGAAGCCGTCCGCACCTCCGGGGCCCTGGACGTAGAGGCCGATGACGGCGGCCAGCATGACCAGTCCGCCGAGCAGGGAGAAGAGCAGGAACTTCATCGCGGCGTACTGACGGCGCGGGCCGCCGTAGTGACCGATGAGGAAGTAGACCGGGATGAGCATCGCCTCGAAGAAGACGTAGAACAAGAAGACGTCGGTCGCGGCGAACACCCCGACCATGAAGGTCTCGAGCACGAGCATCAGGGCGAAGTAGTTCTTCTCGCGTCCGGTCGAGCCCTCCTCGACAGACAGGTCGCGCCAGGCGGCGAGCAGGCAGATCGGCGTGAGGATCGTCGACATGACGATGAGCACCAGGGCGATGCCGTCCACCCCAAGGGCATAGGTGACTCCGAACTGCGGGATCCACTGGTGCTGCTCGACGAGCTGGAACTGCTGGGTCGACGACGTCTTGTAGGCCAGCGCCGCACCGAGCGACACCAGGAGGGCGAGGACGCTGAACCCCACCGCGACATGCTTGGCGCGGTGAGCCAGCCCGGCCGGCAGCAGCCAGACGACGAGGGCACCGACGAGCGGCACCAGGCCGATCATGGTCAGCCAGGGGAACTGGTTCATCACTGGATCACCCACAGCGTGCCGAGGATCACGACGATGCCCGCGAGCATCGTCAGGGCGTAGGACCGGGCATAGCCGTTCTGTAGCCTGCGCAACCTGGCGGAGGCCCCGCCGATCAGCGCGGCGATCCCGCTGGCACCGCCGTCGATCCCGCGGCTGTCCGCGAAGACGAGGGAGCGGGTCAGATGCAGGCCGGGCCGCATCAGCAGCCCCTCGTTGACCTGGTCCTGGTAGAGGTCGTTGCGCGCGGCCTGGGTCGCCAGGCTGCCCGCCGGAGCGAGGACCGGCACCTCGTCGCGCCAGTAGCGCATCCAGGCGAGGCCGACGCCACCGGCGACGAGGACCAGGGTGAGCAGCATGAGTGGCAGGGCCGGGATGACCGGCTCGTGCTCCACGCCCGCATGCGGGCCGAAGACCGGGTCGAGCCAGCTCTGCAGCAGGCTCGTCTGGCCCACGCCGAGGACCAGCCCGAGACCGGCGGAGCCGACCGCGAGCACCATCATCGGCACCGTCATGGTCAGCGGCGACTCGTGCGGGTGCACGTCGTCGGTCCAGCGCCGCTTGCCGTGGAAGGTCATGAAGAACAGGCGGGACATGTAGAACGCCGTGATGCCGGCTCCGATGAGCGCGGCGAGACCGAACACCCAGGGCCGCCAGCCGTCCCCGATGAAGGCCGCTTCGATGATCTTGTCCTTGCTCCAGAAGCCGGAGAACGGCGGGACACCGAGGATGGCCAGCCACCCGAGGCCGAAGGTGACCCAGGTGATCTTCATGACCGTCGAGACACCGCCGAACCGGCGCATGTTCACCTGGTCGTTCATCCCGTGCATGACCGACCCTGCCCCGAGGAACATCCCCGCCTTGAAGAACCCGTGGGTGAGCAGATGGAAGATGGCGAAGACGTAGCCGACCGGCCCCAGCCCGGCCGCGAGCATCATGTAGCCGATCTGGCTCATCGTCGAGGCCGCCAGCGCCTTCTTGAGGTCGTCCTTGGCGCAGCCGACCACGGCTCCGAAGAGCAGCGTGATCGCTCCGACGACGACGACCGCCAGCTGGGCGTTGGGCGCGCCCTCGAAGATCGCGTGGCTGCGCACGACGAGGTAGACCCCGGCCGTCACCATCGTCGCGGCGTGGATGAGGGCGGACACCGGCGTCGGGCCGGCCATCGCGTCCCCGAGCCAGCTCTGCAGCGGGAACTGCGCGGACTTGCCACAGGCACCGAGCAGCAGGAAGAGCCCTATGGCCGTCAGGGCGCCCTGGTTGGCCTGCGCCACACCGGCGTTCACCGACGCGAAGTCGACCTTGCCGAACTGGAAGAACATGATCATGATCGCGACCGAGAGGCCGAGGTCACCGACCCGGTTCGCCACGAAGGCCTTGTTCGCGGCGGTGGCGTAGGCGGGGTTGTGGTTCCAGAAGCCGATGAGCAGCCAGGAGGCGAGGCCGACGCCCTCCCAGCCGACGTAGAGCAGCAGGTAGGAGTCGGCGAGCACGAGCAGCAGCATCGACGCGACGAAGAGGTTGAGGTAGGCGAAGAAGCGCCGCTTGTCGGGGTCGTGCTCCATGTACCCGATGGAGTAGACGTGGATGAGCGACCCGACGAAGGTGATGAGCATGACGAAGGCCAGCGACAGCGGGTCCAGCAGCAGCCCGGCCTCGAGGTTGAACTGACCCACGGGCAGCCAGCTGAACAGGTGCAGCTGCACGGCGCGGTCGGCGTCGCCGCGGCTCATCATGGCGATGATGACGACCAGGCCCACGACGAACGAGCCCCAGGAGAGCAGCGTCGCGAGCAGGGGCCCGAACCGGTCGGTGCGGCGGCCGCCGACGAGCAGCAGCACCGCGCCGAGCAGGGGGAGGGCCACGAGCAGCCAGGCGTACGCCGTGACGCCGGTGGCCGCGTGGGCCGCCCCCGCATCCGCCTGGGGAGTCCCGGCGAGGGAGACCGGCCCGGCATACGTGCCGAGCATGTCGGTGAGTAGTTGCACGCCTGTCGCTCCTTAAAGCTTCAGCAGGTTGGCAGAGTCGACCGAGGCCGAACGACGGGCACGGAAGATGGCCATGATGATGGCGAGGCCGACGACGACCTCGGCGGCCGCCACGACCATGACGAAGAGGGCGATGACCTGCCCGTCGAGGGTGCCGTGGATGCGGGCGAAGGTCACGAAGGCGAGGTTCGTCGCGTTGAGCATCAGCTCGACACCCATGAAGACGATGATCGCGTTGCGTCGCAGGAGCACCGCGGCGGTGCCCACGGAGAAGAGCGCCGCCGACAGGAACAGGTAGTGGCTCAGGCTCATGGGGTCGACCCCTCGTCGATCTCGGCTTCGATCGCCTGCTCGGCGGCGTGGTACTGGCCGGGGGCGACGACCTGGTCACGCGACCGGAGCACCCGCGACACCGACAGGTCGCTCGGCGTGCCGTCGGGCAGCAGTGCCGGCGTGTCGACGGCGTTGTGCCGGGCATAGACCCCGGGTGCCGGCAGCCCTGCGACGTAGGTGTTCTCGCGGACCCGGCGCTCGGACCAGTCGCGCTGCGTGAGCTTCTCGCCGAGTCGCTCCCGATGGGTGAGCACCATGGCGCCGATGGCTGCCGTGATGAGCAGGGCGGACGTGATCTCGAACGCCCAGACGTACTTGCCGAAGACGAGGTTGGCCACGCCGCTGACGTTGCCGACGTCCTCGTTGACCGTCGTGACACCGACGGGAGCGGGGAGGGTGAGCGAGCCGAGCGCGAAGAAGATCACCCCGGCCAGGCCCAGGCACAGGACGAGGGCGGCCACCTTCTGCCCCTTGATCGTCTCCACGAGCGAGTCGGCCGAGTCGACCCCGACGAGCATGAGGACGAAGAGGAAGAGCATCATCACGGCGCCGGTGTAGACGAAGATCTGCACGATGCCGAGGAACTCGGCGTTCTGCACGATGTAGAGGACGCCGAGGTTGACCATGACGAAGGCCGTGCACAGGGCGGCGTGGACCGCCTTGCGGGCGAAGAGCAGGCCGAGCGCGGCGAGCACCATGAGGGGGGCGAGGACCCAGAAGATCACCGCCTCACCGGTCGAGGTCATCGGATCAGTCCTTCCGATGTCGTGTGGACGGTCTGTCCGGTGTCGACGACCAGGTTGTCACCGGGGGCCCAGTCCTCGCCGACCGCGTGGCGTTCGACCCAGGCCTGCTGCTCGGCGGTCGAGCGCGCGACCTTGCCCTGGTAGTAGTCCCGCTCCTCCATGCCGGCCACCATCGGGTGCGGTGCCGGGAGCATGCCCTCCTGGATCGGAGCGAGCAGCTGCTCCTTGGTGAAGATGAGGTCGGCCCGGTTGTTGTCGGCCATCTCGTACTCGTTCGTCATCGTCAGCGCGCGGGTCGGGCACGCCTCGATGCACAGGCCGCAGAAGATGCAGCGCAGGTAGTTGATCTGGTAGACCCGGCCGAACCGCTCGCCAGGAGAGTACCTGCCGCTCCCGCCTTCGAGGTCGTCGTTGTCCGCGCCTTCGACGAGGATCGCGTCCGCCGGGCATGCCCAGGCGCACAGCTCGCAGCCGATGCACTTCTCCAAGCCGTCCGGGTGACGGTTGAGCTGGTGGCGGCCGTGGTATCTCGCCTCGGTCGGACGCTTCTGCTCGGGGTACTCCTCGGTGGCCACCTTGCGGAACATCGTGGCGAAGGTGACCCCGAAGCCGGCGATCGGGGCGAACAGGTCGCCCAGCCCACCCCCACTGGATCCCTCGCGGGTCTGTGTCGAGTCGGCGGCCTTGGCCGGAGCCGTCCGCGGGGGGACCTTCTTCGGCGCCCGTGCGGGCGGCGCCGCCTCGGGCGGTCCGGCGGTCGGGGGCTGCGAGGCGGGGCTGTCGGGGCTGTCAGCCACGTCGTTCCTCCTTGCCTGTCGTGGTGCTCGGGGTCGACGTGCCGCCGGTCGACGTCGTGACGCTCAGCGGGGCGGCGCTCTGCGGGTCGGCAGCTGAACCGGAGCCGACGGGGACAGCCACCGGCACCGGCTCGCGCCGGGTCTGGCCCGGCAGCGGTGGCACGGGGTAGCCGCCCGCGAACGGGTCGACCTCCTTCGGTGGCCGGGACGCGAGCGCCGCGGCCTCTTCCTTGTCGGCCCGTTTGTTGTCCCACACCCACGAGCCGGCGAGGGCCACGACGGCGATGACGCTGACCGCCGCGAGGGTCGCGGTGGGGATCTGCCTGCCGACCACCGTGACGACCGAGTTGCCGAAGAAGCCGTTCTGGGCGCCGCGGATGAAAGCGACCGCCACCACCCACAACAGGGTCACCGGGATGAGGAACTTCCAGCCGAAGCGCATGAACTGGTCGTACCGCACCCGGGGCAGCGAGCCGCGGAGCCAGACGAAGACGAACATGAAGATCCACAGCTTGGCGGTGAACCACAGGACGCCCCACCAGGCGGTGTTGAACATCCCGTCGTTGATCGCGGCGATGCCGGGGGGTGCCTGCCAGCCACCGAGGAACATCGTCGTGGCCAGCGCGGAGACGGTGAACATGTTGATGTACTCACCGAGGTAGAACATCGCAAAGCGCATCGAGCCGTACTCGGTGTGGAAGCCGCCAGTCAGCTCACCCTCGCCCTCGGCGAGGTCGAAGGGCAGCCGGTTGGTCTCGCCGACCATCGTGACCATGTAGACGGCGAAGGAGAAGAACGCCGGGATCATGTACCAGAGCTGTGCCTGCGAGTAGACGATCTGCGAGGTCGACATCGAGCCGCTGTAGATGAACACGGCGACCAGCGAGAGCCCCATGGCGATCTCGTAGGAGATCACCTGCGCCGTCGAGCGCAGACCACCGAGCAGCGGGTAGGTCGAGCCCGAGGACCATCCCGCCAGGACGATGCCGTAGACGCCGACCGAGGCCACCGCCAGCACCAGCAGCACCGCGACCGGGAAGTCGGTCAGCTGCAGCGGCGTCACGTGCCCGAACATCGACGCCTTGTCGCCCATCGGGATGATCGAGAACGACACGAAAGCCATCGAGGCGGCGAGCAGCGGGGCGAGGGTGAAGATGAACTTGTCCGCCGCCGCAGGGGTGACGTCCTCCTTGAGCATCGACTTCATGCCGTCCGCAAGGGTCTGCAGCAGCCCGAACTTGCCGGTGCGGTTCGGCCCCGGACGCTGCTGCATCCGGCCGATCACCCGCCGCTCGAACCAGATCACGAGCAGTGTGCTGATCAGCAGATAGACGAAGATGATGAGCGCCTTGACCAGGGACAGCCACCAGGGTGTCGCCGAGAAGTCGGCGCGAGGGTTGTCCAGCATCGGCGTGAGGGCCAGCAGGGTCGCGGACATCAGCGGGCTCCTTCCGTGGTCACGACGACCGGGGCGCCGGCTTTCACACCGAGGGTGGTGCGGACCGCGCAGCCCACCGAGTTCGTCGGGAGCCATACCGTCCCGTCGACCATGTCCTCGACGACCGTCAGGGGCACGGTCACCGACCCGTATGCCGTGGACACCCGGACGATCTCGCCCTCCTCGGCACCGATGCGTGCGGCGCCGTCGGCGTTGACCTTGAGGGTCGCGACCGGGGCCGTCCCGGCGAGGAACGGCTCACCGTCCTGCAGCCGGCCGGCATCGAGCAGCGTCGGCCAGGTCGCGAGGGCGAACGTCCCGTGTCCCTGGTCCGGCCCGGCGGCGGGTGCGGTAGCCGGCTCGAGGGCGGGAGCGGCGGCAGCCGGGGCCCGCTCACCACGCCAGGTGCCGAGCTGCGCGAGCTGAGCGTGGATCTGCTGCTCGGTGCGGGTCTCGAGAAAGGCACCGAGCTCGTCCGCCACCATGTCGAGGACGCGGTGGTCGCTCATGCTGACCGTGTCGACAGCCATCTCGAAGCGCCTGCTGCGACCCTCCCAGTTGACGAAGGAGCCGGACTTCTCCGCGTGGGGGGCGACGGGCAGCACGACATCGGCCACCGCCGTGACGGCGGACTGGCGGACCTCGAGCGACACGACAAAGGTCTTGGCCAGTGCCTCCTCGACCCGGTGGTGGGCCAGGTCGGCCGGGTCCACCCCGCCGACGACCAGCGCGTCGACCTCTCCGGAGCACGCGGCGTCGATGATGGCGGAGCCGTCGCGGCCAGGGGTGTCCGGGAGCCCGACGACGTCCCAGACGTCGGCGACCTCGGCTCGCGCCTCGGCGCTCGCGGTCGGCCGTCCGCCGGGAAGGAGGGCGCCGACGGCACCGGCGTCGAGGGCCCCACGCTCGCCGGCTCGGCGGGGAACCCACGCCAGCCGGGCCCCGGTCTGCTCACTGAGGTCGAGCGCCGCAGCGAACGCGCCGGGAACGCAGGCGAGCCGCTCACCGACCAGGATCAGGCCTCCGTCGCCGAGCCCGGCGAGCAGGGCCTGAGCGCCCACTCCGCTGGCGGCCAGGTCGCGCAGGGTCGCGGCTTCCGCCCCGGGGGCGGTCGGGACGAGGGTTCCGGAGAGCTTCGTGAGCCCGCGGCTGGAGAAGGGCGCCACGGAATACACGGCGGTGCCCCGGCGCCGGACCCCCTTGCGCAGCCGCAGGAAGACGATGGGCGACTCGTCCTCCGGCTCGAACCCGACGAGCAGCACGGCAGAGGCCCGCTCGAGGTCGGCGTAGCTGACCCCGCCCGGACTCGAGCCGTCCGGGGACCTGCCGACGACGTGGGCTGCGAGGAAGTCGAGCTCCTCGACCGAGTGCGGCCGGGCACGGAAGTCGATGTCGTTGGTGCTCAAGGCGACTCGGGCGAACTTGCCGTAGGCGTAGGCATCCTCGACCGAGACCCGGCCACCGACGAGCACGCCGGCCCGGGCGCCGCGCAGGCCCGCCGCGGCGGCCTCCAGGGCCTCCGGCCAGCTCGCCGCACGCAGCTCGCCGTCGTCGCCGCGGACAAGCGGCACGGTGAGCCGGTCCGGCAGGGTCGGCGACTGGAAGGCCCAGCGACCCTTGTCGCAGTTCCACTCCTCGTTCACCGCCGGGTCGTTGCCGGCCATCCGGCGCAGCACGACGCCGCGGCGGTGGTCCGTGCGCATCGAGCACCCCGACGCGCAGTGCTCGCAGACGCTCGGCGTCGACACGAGGTCGAACGGACGCGAGCGGAAGCGGTATGCCGCGCCGGTCAGCGCGCCGACCGGGCAGATCTGCACGGTGTTGCCCGAGAAGTAGGACTCGAACGGCTGCTCCTGGTAGATCCCGACCTGCTGGAGCGCGCCGCGCTCGACCAGCGCGATGAACGGGTCACCGGCGATCTGGTCGGAGAAGCGCGTGCACCGGGCGCAGAGCACGCAGCGCTCGCGGTCGAGCAGCACCTGGCTGGAGATGTTGATCGGCTTGGGGAAGGTGCGCTTGACGTCCTCGAACCGCGAGGTGGCGCGGCCGTTGCTCATCGCCTGGTTCTGCAGGGGGCACTCGCCGCCCTTGTCGCACACCGGGCAGTCGAGCGGATGGTTGATGAGCAACAGCTCCATGACGCCGTGCTGCGCCTTGTCGGCGACGGCGGAGGTGTGCTGCGTCTTGACCTCCATCCCCTCCGTGACGGTGATGGTGCACGAGGCCTGCGGCTTGGGCATCGCCCGCAGCGACCCGTCCGGGCCGGGTGTGGCGATGTCGACGAGGCACTGGCGGCACGCGCCGACCGGCTCGAGCAGCGGGTGGTCGCAGAACCGCGGGATCTGGACACCGATCTGCTCGGCTGCGCGGATGACCAGGGTGCCCTTGGGGACCGCCACCTCCACCCCGTCGATGGTGAGGCTGACGTCGTCGGGACGCCGGGTCGGCAGCGCGGCGTCGCCTCCCGAGGACACGGCGTTGCCGCCGGCGCTCGGGCTCGTCGTGGTGGGTGAGGTCGTCATGCCGACGCCGTCTCCTTGTCCTTGGCGAAGAGCGAGGACTCTTCCCGGTCGAACGGGCACCCGCCATGGGTCAGGTGGGCGATGTACTCGTCCCGGAAGTACTGGATGCTGCTCGTGATGGGTGACGTCGCCCCGTCGCCGAGCGCGCAGAACGAGCGCCCGAGGATGTTGTCACAGATGTCGAGGAGCTTGTCGAGGTCGGCCTCGCTGCCCTGGCCGTGCTCGAGGCGCTCGAGGATCTGGGCGAGCCACCAGGTGCCCTCCCGGCACGGGGTGCACTTGCCGCAGGACTCGTGCTTGTAGAAGTCGGTCCACCGCTCGACCGCCCGGACGACACAGGTCGTCTCGTCGAAGATCTGCAGGGCCCGGGTGCCGAGCATCGAGCCCGCCGCACCGACCGACTCGAAGTCGAGCGGCACGTCGAGGTGGGCGTCGGTGAACAGCGGCGTCGACGAGCCACCCGGCGTCCAGAACTTCAGCTTCTTCTTCGGGTCGATCATCCCGCCGGCCATCTCGAGCAGCTCGCGCAGGGTGATGCCGAGGGGTGCCTCGTACTGACCCGGGCGCCGGACGTGGCCGGACAGGCTGAAGATGCCGAACCCGGACGACTTCTCGGTGCCCATCGCCTTGAACCAGTCGGACCCGTGCAGCAGGATCGGCGGCACCGAGGCGATGGACTCGACGTTGTTCACGACGGTCGGCCGCGCGTAGAGGCCGGCGACCGCGGGGAACGGCGGCTTCAGTCGCGGTTGGCCACGGCGCCCCTCGAGCGAGTCGAGCAGCGCCGTCTCCTCGCCGCAGATGTAGGCGCCGGCGCCGGCATGGACGGTGACGTCGAGGTCGAACCCGGAGCCGTGGATGTCCTTGCCGAGGTGACCCGCGGCGTACGCCTCCTCGACCGCGCGCAGCAGCCGGCGGTAGACGTGGACGACCTCTCCGCGGACGTAGATGAAGGCGTGGTTGCAGCCGATCGCGAACGAGGTGATGACCACGCCCTCGATGAGGAAGTGCGGCGCCGCCATCATCAGCGGGATGTCCTTGCACGTGCCCGGCTCGGACTCGTCGGCGTTGACGACGAGGTAGCGCGGTCCACCGTCCGGCGGCGGCAGGAAGCCCCACTTCATGCCGGTGGGGAAGCCGGCGCCGCCGCGCCCACGCAGACCGGAGTCCTTGGTCATCGCGACCAGGTCCTCCTGGCTCATGGCCAGGGCTTTCGTCAGCGCCTGGTAGCCCTCGTTGTCCTCGTAGGTCGCGAGGGTCCAGGACTGCGGGTGGTCCCAGAACTTCGTGAGGATGGGGGTCAGCTGCGTGGTCATGTCAGGTCACCCTTCCGGTCCGCGCCGTCGCGGGGCTTCTCCAGCCCCGGCAGCTCGTCGGGCTCGTTCGTCGGGGAGTCGGTCGAGGAGTGCCTGCCGCGGGCCAGCCCGCCCGATCGGCGGCCCGAGGCCGCCGGCTGCGTGGTGTCGGCGGCATCAGTGGTGTCGGTGCTGTCGGTGGGGTCGCCGCCGTCAGCATGGTCGTCGCCCTCGGCGCCGTTCGACATCCAGCCGCGCTTCCTGGCGACTCTCAAGCCCTCCGTCGACGGACCGCCGGCACCGACGCCCTCGTCGGCGCGGCCGTCGCTGAAGCCGGCGAGCACCCGGGAGACCTGCTTGAAGGTGCAGACCGTGCTGGCGCCACGGGTCGGCGTGACCGGCCGGCCGCCGCGCAAGGCGTCCACCAGCTCCTTGGTCGAGTCGATCGTCTGGTTGTCGAAGAACTCCCAGTTGGCCATGACGACGGGGGCGTAGTCGCAGGCGGCGTTGCACTCGACGCGCTCGAGGGTGATCTTGCCGTCCGGGGTCGTCTCGTCGTGGCCGACGCCGAGGTGGTCGCTGACCGCCTCCCAGATCTGGTCACCGCCCATGATGGCGCAGAGCGTGTTGGTGCAGACACCGACGGTGAACTCGCCGTTGGGGTGGCGCTTGTACTGCGTGTAGAAGGTCGCGACCCCGCTCACCTCGGCGGTCTCGAGGTCGAGCAGCTCAGCGCAGAGGGCGATCCCCCGGCCGGAGACGTAGCCGTCGACGCTTTGGACGAGGTGCAGCAACGGCAGCAGCGCGGAGCGCTTCTGGGGGTACCGGCGGACGACGAGGGCCGCCTCCTCGCGCAGCGTCGCGAGGACGTCTGCGGGGTAGGGCGCCAAGCTGTCGGGACTGACCGTGAGGTGCCCGGACGGGGTCGGCGTACTCGATGAACCAGGGGCGTTCACTAGCGGTCCACACCTCCCATGACGGGGTCGATCGATGCGACGGCGACGATGACGTCGGCGATCTGGCCGCCCTCGCACATCGCCGCGGCCGCCTGCAGGTTGTTGAACGACGGGTCCCGGAAGTGGGCACGGTAGGGACGTGTGCCCCCGTCGGACACGGCGTGGCAGCCCAGCTCGCCCTTGGCGCTCTCCACCGCCACGTAGACCTGCCCCGGAGGGACCCGGAAGCCCTCGGTGACCAGCTTGAAGTGGTGGATGAGGGCTTCCATGGACTCGCCCATGATGGTGCGGATGTGGTCGAGGCTGTTGCCCATGCCGTCGCCACCGATCGCGAGCTGGGCGGGCCAGGCGATCTTCTTGTCCTGCACCATGACCGGGCCGTCGGCGTCCTGCAGCTTCTCGCAGGCCTGCTCGATGATCCGCAGGGACTGGTGCATCTCCTCGAGGCGGACCCGAAGCCGCCCGTAGGCGTCACACGAGTCGCGGGTGGGCACCTCGAAGTCGTACGTCTCGTAGCCGCAGTACGGCGCGGCCTTGCGCAGGTCGTAGGGCAGCCCCGCCGACCGCAGGATCGGGCCGGTGACGCCGAGCGCCATACAGCCGGTGAGGTCGAGGTAGCCGACGTCGACGGTGCGTCCCTTGAGGAGCGGGTTCTCGACGAGGAGCATCTCGAGCTCCTTGATGCCCCGGCGCAGCTGCGGCATCGTGTCGCGGATCTTGTCGAAGACCCCGCGCGGGAGGTCCTGGGCGACGCCGCCCGGCCGGATGTAGGCGTTGTTCATCCGCAGCCCGGTGATCATCTCGATGATCGACAGGATCCGCTCGCGCTCGCGGAAGCCGACGGTCATCACCGTGGTGGCGCCCATCTCCATCCCGCCGGTGCCCAGGGCGACCAGGTGCGAGCTGATCCGGGTGAGCTCCATCATCAGCACCCGGATAATCGTCGCTCGCTCGGGAACCTGGTCGGTGATGCCGAGCAGCCTCTCGACCGCGAGACAGAACGCCGTCTCCTGGAACATCGGGGTGAGGTAGTCCATCCGGGTGCAGAACGTCACGCCCTGGGTCCAGGTGCGGAACTCCATGTTCTTCTCGATGCCGGTGTGCAGGTAGCCGATTCCCGCCCGCGTCTCGGTCACCGTCTCGCCGTCGAGCTCGAGAATCAGCCGCAGCACGCCATGGGTGGACGGGTGCTGAGGGCCCATGTTGACGACGATCCGCTCCTCGTTGAGCGAGGTGGCCTCGTCGACGAGGTCGTCCCAGTCGCCGCCGGAGGCGTTGAAGACGTGCGCGCCCTCGGCATACGCCTGGTCCGCGCCGGAGGTGGCATAGGGGTCTGAGGTGGTGCGCTGGCTGCTCATCAGGAGTAGGACCTCCGCTGGTCCGGCGGTGGGATGGTGGCGCCCTTGTACTCGACCGGGATGCCGCCGAGCGGGTAGTCCTTGCGCTGCGGGTGCCCGGGCCAGTCGTCCGGCATGAGAATCCGGGTCAGCGCGGGGTGACCGTCGAACTGGATGCCGAACATGTCCCACGTCTCCCGCTCGTGCCAGTCGTTCGCGGGGTAGGTCCCCACGATCGACGGGATGTGCGGGTCGCTGTCGGGACAGGTGACCTCGACGCGGACCCGGCGGCTGCCGTGGGTGATCGAGAGGAAGTGGTAGACGGCGTGCAGCTCGCGGCCGGTGTCGGCCAGGTAGTGCACTCCCGAGACGCCGGTGCAGATCTCGAAGCGCAGGTTGGGGTCGTCGCGAAGCGTCTGGGCCACGGTCGGCAGGTGCTCGCGACGGATGAAGACCGTCATCTCGCCCCGGTCGATGGTCACCCGCTCGACCGCCTCGCTCCAGGAGGCCGGGCCCCCCACGAGGGCCCGCTCGAGCTGGTCGGCGACGTCGTCGAAGTAGCCGCCGTAGGGGCGGGGGGTCGCGCCGGGGAAGAGGATCGGGGACTGCAGCCCGCCGAAGCCGGAGGTGTCGCCGCCCTGGCTGGCTCCGAACATGCCCGAACGCTCCCCCACCATGACGGGGTCGGGGTTCGTGCCGGGCGGCGCCGGGAGGAGCGGGGCATGCTCCTCGGCGGCCTCCTGACCCACCGCGTGGCCGGTCGCGGCGGGGGTGGTCTCGTCACTCACGCAAGCAGTCCCTTCATCGCGTGGGTCGGCGTCGCGGCGAGCGCCGCCGTCTCGGCCGCGCGAGCAGCGGCCTCCCGGTTGACGCCGAGCGGCTCCGCCTGGATCTGCTCGTGCAGGGTGATGATCGCGTTGAGCAGCATCTCGGGGCGGGGAGGGCACCCGGGTAGGTAGATGTCCACCGGGATGATGTGGTCGACCCCCTGGACGATCGCGTAGTTGTTGAACATCCCCCCGGAGCTGGCGCAGACGCCCATCGAGATGACCCACTTGGGGTTCGGCATCTGGTCGTAGACCTGCCGGACGATGGGAGCCATCTTCTGGCTGACCCGGCCGGCGACGATCATCAGGTCGGCCTGCCGGGGCGTGGCGGAGAACCGCTCCATACCGAACCGGGCGATGTCGTAGTCGGGCGTGCCGACGGCCATCATCTCGATGGCGCAGCAGGCCAGACCGAAGGTGGCTGGCCACATCGAGCTCTTGCGCATGTATCCGGCCAGGCCCTCGATCGTCGAGAGCAGGAAGCCGGACGGGAGCTTCTCTTCGATGCCCATGTAGGTGCGACCCTCTCCTAGTCCCAGTCGAGCCCGCCGCGGCGCCAGACATAGGCGTATGCGACGAAGACGGTGAGGATGAACAGGACCATCTCGACGAGAGCGAACAGTCCCAGCTGGTTGAACGCCACGGCGAACGGATAGAGGAAGATGCTCTCCACGTCGAACACGATGAACAGCATCGCCGTCAGGTAGTACTTGATCGGCACCCGGCCGCCGCCGATCGCGTGCGGAGTGGGCTGCACGCCGCACTCGTAGGCCTCCATCTTGGCCCGGTTGTACCGCTTCGGTCCGACGACGAGGCTCGTGCCGACCGAGAGCAGAGCGAAGCCCGCCCCCAGGGCCAGGAGGAACAGCAACGGGACATACGGGTTCGTCATCCGCGGATCCCCTTTCGGCTCTCGGTCACGGAAAGGCCCATCCTAGGGGGGGCCATGGCTGTCGTCGTCACGCGTCGGGCACCATCGTCGAGAGGGCGTTGATGAGGCGGTCGTCGGCGCGTCCGCCGTGCTGCTCCGGGAGGTTGGCCATCACCTTGAGCAGGAACTTCATCAGGGTCGTCCGGGGCAGGCCGTACTTCGTCGCGAGCCGCATCACCTCGGGGTTGCCGATCGCCTTCGCGAACCAGCGTCCCATCGTGTAGTAGCCGCCGAGCGCGTCCTTCATCACCTTCGGATAGGACTGCAGCACCCGCTCGCGGCCCGCGTCGTCCTGCCGGGCGAAGGCCTGGGCGACGACCTCGGCGGCGAGCCGGCCGGACTCCATCGCGTAGGCGATGCCCTCGCCGTTGAACGGGTTGACCATCCCGCCGGCGTCGCCGACGAGCAGCAGGCCGCGGTCGTAGTGCGGCTGCCGGTTGAAGCCCATCGGCAGCGCGGCACCCCGGATCGGCATGGTCATCGTCTCGTCGCTGTAGGTCCACTCCGGCGGCATCGTCGCCACCCAGCGCCGCATGACGTCTTTGTAGTCCACGGTGCCGAACGCCTTCGACGTGTTGAGGATCCCCAGCCCGACGTTGGACGTGCCGTCCCCGACGCCGAAGATCCAGCCGTACCCGGGCAGGAGGACCTCGGGGCCGTGATCCGGCTTGGACCACAGCTCCAGCCAGGACTCAAGGTAGTCGTCGTCGTGTCGCGGCGAGGTGTAGTAGGTGCGGACGGCCACGCCCATCGGCCGGTCGTCGCGCTTCTCGCGGCCCATGGCGAGGGAGAGGCGGGAGGAGTTGCCGTCGGCGGCGACGACCAGCGGAGCATGGAAGCTGATCTCAGGTCCCCCCGCCCGACCGCTCTCGTCGACGGCCTTGGCGCGCACGCCGATGATGGAGCCGCTCGACCCGAGAAGCGGGCCGACGACGTTGGTGGCCTCGCGCAGACGGGCCCCGTGCTTGACCGCGTGCTGGGCCAGGATCTGGTCGAAGTCCATCCGGGTCCGGACCAGGCCGTACGGCGGGAAGTCGGAGTTGTCCGGCCAGTCGAGCTGCAGCCGGTGTCCCCCGCCGATGATCCGCAGGCCGTGGTTCTTGATCCAGCCGTCGTCCTCGGGAGTGGGGATCCCGAGGGTGACCAGCTCGCGGACGGCTCGTGGGGTCAGCCCGTCGCCACAGACCTTCTCGCGGGGGAAGCGGGTCTTCTCCAGGAGCAGGACGTCGAGGCCGCTCATCGCCAGGTATGCCGCGGTCGCGGCCCCGCCGGGTCCGGCGCCGACGACGATGACGTCGGCGCTCTCACCGCGGATGCCGAGGTCGAGGCCGCCGTCGGATGCGGTCTCGCCGGGGGTGCCGGGAGCGGTGCTGCTCTCCATGGTCTGCTTCAGCCTCTGCGTGGGGGACGACTGCTGCTTGTGAAGGCGTTCACGAACTTCGTCAGTCTATTCCTGGTCCTCGTCCTTGTCAGATGAGGTCCGCCTAACCTTTCACCGCCCGGTGCAGCGCGACGATCCCCCCACTGAGGTTGCGCCAGCTCACCTCCTGCCAGCCCGCCGCGGCGACGCTGCGAGCGAGCGCGCGCTGGTCGGGCCACTCGCGGATCGACTCGGCAAGGTAGACATAGGACTCCGGGTTGGACGAGACCCGCCGGGCGACCGCGGGCAGGGCTCGCATGAGGTAGTTGAGGTAGGCGCCCCGGAACGCGCCGTTCACCGGGCGGCTGAACTCGCAGACGACGAGCCGCCCCCCGGGACGGGTCACCCGGTGGAACTCGGAGAGCGCCGCGGCGGGGTCAGCGACGTTGCGCAGCCCGAACGACATCGTCACCGCGTCGAAGGAGGCGTCGGCGAAGGGCAGCCGCATCGCGTCCGCCGCCGTGAAGCCGAGGTCGGACCGCCGCTGCTTGCCGACCCCGAGCATGCCGAGCGAGAAGTCCGCGGGCACCACCTGGACCCCGCGGTCCGCGAACGGCTCCGAGCTGGTCCCCGTCCCCGCGGCGATGTCGAGGACGACGTCCCCCGCAGCGGCGCCCACCGCGTCGACGGTCGCCCGGCGCCACCGCCGGTCCTGGCCCAGGGAGAGGACGTCGTTGGTCAGGTCGTAGCGCGCCGCGACACCGTCGAACATCTGGGCGACGTCCGACGGGGCCTTGTCCAGGTGCGCTCGGGTCATGGCCCCATCCTCACCCACCGTCCGCCGACGGGGCGAGGCCGGGTCGGTCGTAGCATGAGCGCGATGTCCACCCTCCCGCACCGTGTGACCGAGGCCGCCGGTGACCCGGCCAGCGGACCCCTCGTCGTGCGCACGGTGGGCTGCGACGACCCCGGTCCGCTGCTGGCCCTGCTGCCCGACGGGCGCGCCCCCGACGAGGTGCTCTCCTGGGTGCGCCGCGGCGAGGGCCTGGTCGGATGGGGCTGCGCCGCACGGTTCGAGACGCACGGCCCGACGCGGTTCGCCGATGCGGAGCAGTGGTGGTCGCGCATCGCGTCCCGTGCGGTGGTCCGCGACGACGTGGGGCTTCCCGGCACCGGCCCCGTGGTCTTCGGCTCCCTCCCCTTCGCGGACGACTCCGAGGACGCCGCCACCTTCACCGTGCCGGAGGTGGTCGTCGGACACCGCGGCGACCGGTGGTGGCTGACCACCATCGGACGTGAGCCGCAGCTGCACCCCCTACCAGTGGTCACGCCCACCACGGCGCCGGAACCGCCCCAGGACGTCGCCTTCGCCGACGGCGCCCTCTCGCCAGCGGCCTGGGCAGCCAGGGTGGCCGAGGCCGTGCGCCGGATCGCCCGCGGCGACCTCGACAAGGTCGTCCTCGCCCGCGACCTGCAGGTCGAGGCGGCAGTACCGATCGACGTGCGCTGGGTGCTGCAGCAGCTCGCCGAGCGCTACGACAACACCTGGACGTTCTTGGTGGGGGGTCTCGTGGGAGCCACGCCGGAGCTGCTCGTCCGCAGGGACCAGGGCCTGGTCACCTCGCGCGTGCTGGCCGGCACCATCCGCCGCACCGGTGACGACGCGAACGACCTGGCACTGGCCGGCTCGCTGGCCCGGTCGAGCAAGGACCTCGAGGAGCACGAGTACGCCGTGCGGTCCGTGGCGGAGGCCCTCGCCCCCCACTGCTCCTCGATGAACGTGCCCGAGGCGCCGTTCGTCCTGCACCTCAGCAACGTCATGCATCTCGCGACGGACGTCGCCGGCGTGAGCGCCGACGACGCCACCTCGCTCGCCCTGGCCGCCTCGCTGCACCCGTCGGCGGCCGTGGGCGGGACACCGACCCCGGAGGCCGTCGCGCTGATCGCCGAGCTCGAAGGGATGGACCGCGGCCGCTACGCCGGACCGGTCGGCTGGATGGACGGCACCGGTGACGGCGAGTGGGCCATCGCGCTGCGCTGTGGCCGCTTCGAGCCGGGCCGTCCGGCCGTGCTGCGCCTCTTCGCCGGCTGCGGGATCGTGGCCGGCTCCGACCCCGACTCGGAGGTCGCGGAGTCGGACGCGAAGTTCGTCCCGATGCGCGACGCCCTCGCCGGGCGCTGACGCCAGCGGCCGGCGACGGCGGCGCCTACGCGGGCTCGGTGGCGGGGTCGGCCGGTGGCGGCCTGGGCTGGCCCCATGGGGGGCGGCGGACCGTCCGGGCCCGGCGCAGGTGCGGACCCGGCCAGCCGCTGGCCGGGCCGACGAGCACGAGCAGGCTCGGCATCAGCAGCGACCGCACGAGGAAGGCGTCGATGAGGATGCCGCAGGTCATGGCGAACCCCAGCTCGCGGAACGGCGACAGGGGGATGGTCGCGAGCATCCCGAAGCTCACGGCCAGGGTCAGCCCCGCAGCGGTGATCGCCCGCGCCGACTCGGGGACGGCCTTGACGATGGCCGCGTTCAGCGGGCGGTGGCGCGCCTCCTCCCAGATCCGGCCCACGCCGAAGATGTTGTAGTCCGAGCCCAGGGACACGAGCAGCACCGCGACGGCGAACGGCACGTAGAACGTCAGGCCCTCACTGCCGCCGAGGTCCATCGACGTCCAGACGGTCAGCCCGAGGGATGCGGTCAGCGCGAGGATGCTCGAGGCGAGCAGGTAGAGCGGTGCGACCAGCGCCCGCAGGAAGATCACGAGCAGCAGCAGGTTGACGACGATGCCGGCGAGGGCGATGCGGTAGAGGTCGGTGCCGGTCGAGCTGACCAGCCCCTCGGCGAGCGCGGTGTCGCCGCCCGCGCTGATCCGCGCGTCGGCGAGCCCGCTCTCGGTGGCGAGCAGCGGAAGGCGCTCACGCAGCTGGCCGAAGCTGTCGATCGCGACCGCGTCGAGGGGGTCATGGTCGAGGACGACGAGCATCCGGGCCGCGCCGCCGTCCTTGGAGAGGACGACGTTGAAGCTGCGCTGGGTGAAGTTCTGGGCAGGGCCGATGACCCCGGCGACGCCGGGTTCGGATTCCACGCGTCGCTGCAGCTGGGAGAGCTCGGCGAGGCGGTCGGTGACCCGCGGCCCCTCGATCAGCAAGGTGGTGGTGGACGTGATGCCAGGGGCGAAGGCCTGAGACGCCGCCTTGGCGGCCCGGGCGACGGTGTTGTCCGGGGGAAGCGAGCTCGTGAACCCGACGCCGAGGTTGATGTGGGCCAGGGGAAGGGAGGCCACCCCGAGGAGCGCGAGGCTCGCGAGCGCGACGCCGGCAGCGACCCTGCGCTGGGTCAGTCGCTCCATGATGTGGAGGCTGGCGACGCGCCGTCCCACCGCCGCCGCGAGCCGGCTCCCGGCCCAGGAGCGTCGGCGCAGGATGAGACCGGGCCAGAGGACCTTCGAGCCGAGGATCGCCATCAGGGCCGGGACGAGGGTGACCGAGACGGCCAGGCCGACGAGCACGGCGAGTGCCATGGCGGGCCCGAACCCGCGGTAGAACGGCGAGGTCGCGGCGAGCAGGGCCGCGGTCCCGGCGGCGACGGTCAGGCCGGCGGCGACCACGATGGGGGTGTATGCGGCGACGGCATCCGCGACCGCGTGCCGCTCGGTCTGCGCTCCCGGGAGCCGGACCTGAAGCGCGGTCACGTAGAAGATGGTGTAGTCGGTCACGACACCGAGCAGCAGGGCGACGAGCAGCGGCTCGAGCTCCGCCGGCGTGGCCAGGCCGAACAGTCCTCCGACGATGTGCGAGAGATGGAGCGTGACGAGGAACGCGATGCCCGAGGCGCCGAGAGCGATGACGGGCGCGACGAGGGACCGAAAGGTCAGCCCGACGAGCACGAGGATCGCCAGCACGGTCAGCTGTTCCAGGCGTGGCAGGCTCTCCGCGACGAGGTAGGCCTGCTGCGCCCGGGCGGGCACCGAGCCGGTGATCCCGACGACGTGGTCCTCGGGCCGGTTGAGGTACTCGTCGATGTAGCGCTGGGCCGCGGAGCTCTGGTCGGCGAAGCTGCTGCCGGGGTCCATGAAGAGGTAGGTGAGCACTGCGGTGTTCGACTCCCCCGAGCCCCGGGCGAGCCGGGCCGCGTTGGTGACCGGGATCGCCCCCAGGAGGGGGTATCGCAGGTCGGTCCGCTGGTCGAGAGCCAGGGCGTCGAGGACGGACTCGGCCTGGGTGTAGATGGACAGGCCTGCGGGGTCGTGCTGGATGACCGCGGTGCGGCTGGACAGCGGGAACCCGAAGGCCTCCACCGACCGCAGCTCTGCCTGGATGGCTGGGCTGTCCAGCGGGATGATGCTGGCCAGCTCGTCACCCCCGCTCGCGACCGGGGGCACGACGACGAGCACGACGAGACCGAGGGCCCAGCCGGCGACGACCCCCCACCGCCAGCGGACGGCCCATCTGCCGTACCTCGAGGCCCAGCCCTCGCGTGGCCTCGGACGCAGGCGCAGGGCCTTCACCTGTCCCCAGGCGCGACCGGGCCCTCCGGTGCTCATGGGCTGGGTCGGCTCATCGACGGTCCCGGCCTACCGAGTCGGCCGGGGAGGAAGGCGCAGTCCGAGCCGGCGCAGCTCGGCCTGGGCCAGCGCGTCATACCGTCCGGCGGCCAGGTCGCCGGCGGGGTCGGACGTCACGCTCATCAGCTCGCGAAGGGGGAGGCTGCCGACTGCGCGGTTGGCGAGGTGGACCATGACCGCGGGGCTGGGACCGTGCTCGCGCAGCGCGGCCGCCACGTCGGCGATCTCGAGGCCGCGGGCCCTGCGGCGGGGCAGGTAGAGCAGCAGCACCGGGCCGGCCGGCCCGATGGCGAGAGCCAGGCCGACGAGCACCGCGAGCGCGCGGATGCTCTGGTCGGCGCTCTGTCCGCTCGCCATGATGCCGCTCCCCGTGGTCGCCACCTGGTCACCGAGCTGCCCGGTCCGCTCACCGATGAGGGGGATGCCGCCGAGGTCCTGGAGTGCCTTGCCGGCCATCCCGAGGGCCTGTCCGGCATCCACCGTGCTGGCGCTGAGCCCGGTCAGCTGCCAGATGTAGAAGCCGGCCCAGCCCCCGACGACCAGCCACAGCACGACCCAGAAGGCCGCGACGCCGTCCCAGAGACGCATCGTGCCGATGTCGGCGTCCCAGCTGGTGACTCGCATCCGTGCCTCCGTCGCAGGTCGTCGGTCCGTCGCAACACTCGCCACCGTAGTACGGTTGAAGGCCAGCCAACGGAGGGTCGCCATGCCGGA
Organism: uncultured Actinomycetota bacterium; assembly: GCA_963826375.1. Classification (GTDB taxonomy): domain Bacteria; phylum Actinomycetota; class Actinomycetes; order Actinomycetales; family Dermatophilaceae; genus Lapillicoccus. The sequence continues at coordinate 223,393 of CAWGWN010000001.1, forward strand.
TGCCACGCAGCCACGAGCCACGACCGCCCCCGAGGGGGATGGCGGCGTTCGCGGACCTCGCTGGTGGCTGCTCCCGGCGCTGACCTTCCTGGTCGGGGTGGCCCTCGGCGCCCTCGTCCTGTGGGTCGGCACGAGCTCGAGCCGGACCCCGTCGGCGGGCCAGTCGGTGACCCCGACGACCTCGACCACGACGTCCGGCGCCACCAGCAGCACGACCAGCGCTCCGGCTGCGACACTCAGCGTGCCGGCGCAGTGCCTCAAGGTCGCCGACGACTCCCGGGCCGTCGTCGACCTGGTCAACCAGTCGGTGACCGCGGCTCGCGACCTCGACGCGGCGAAGCTCAGCGACCTCGTACGTCAGATCCAGGCGGCGCAGGCGACGCTCCAGACGGACGCCGAGACCTGTCGCGCGGCCCAGGCAAGCCTGCCGACGCTTCCCAGCTCGTCCTCCTCCACCGCGCGGACCTGACCCAGGGGAGCTGCGGCTGCGGCTAGGACACCTGCGGCATGACCTCGGCCGCGACCAGGTCGAGGTGGTCGAGGTCGGCGAGGTCGAGCACCTGGAGGTAGGCCCGCTCGCAGCCGAGCTCCGCCAGCCGGCCGAGCTTCTCGACGCACTGGGCCGGGGACCCGAGCAGGTCGGCGCTCCCGAGGCCGTGCAGCCCTTTGCCGATGGCGTCGGCCCGGCGGCCCACCTCGGTGTCGTCCCGGCCGCAGCAGACGGTGATGCCGACCGAGTAGGTGAGGTCGTCGGCGGGGCGCCCGGCCGCGGCGCAGGCGGCCCGCACGCGGGCGAACTGGGCGCTGATGACGTCCTCCTCGGCGAAGGCGACGTTGAACTCGTCGGCAAACCTCACGGCGAGCTCAGGAGTGCGCCGCTTGCCCATGCCGCCGATGACGACCGGCGGACCGTGCGGGGTGACCGGCTTCGGGAGCCCCGGCGACTCGCTCACGGTGTAGTGCTTGCCCGAGTACGAGAACGTCTCCCCAGCGGCGGTGCGCCAGAGGCCGGTGATGACGGCGAGCTGCTCCTCGAGGATGTCGAACCGCGTCGGGGTGTCCGGGAAGCCCAGCCCGTAGGCCGTGTGCTCGGACTCGAACCACCCCGCCCCGAGGCCGAAGTCGACCCGGCCGCCGCTCATCTGGTCCACCTGTGCCACCGCGATCGCGAGTGGGCCGGGGTGACGGAAGGTCGCCGACGTGACGAGGGTCCCGAGGCGGATCCTGGAGGTCTCCCGGGCGAGCGCGCCGAGAGTCACCCACGAGTCGGTGGGTCCGGGAAGGCCGTCACCGTCACCCATCGCCAGCAGGTGGTCCGAGCGGAAGAACGCGGCAAACCCGCAGTCCTCGGTCCGCCGCGCGACGGCCAGCAGGTCGTCGTAGCTCGCGCCCTGCTGGGGCTCGGTGAAGATTCGCAGCTCCATCCAGCGACTTTCGCACGCACGGAGGTGGCCTGCCACCCACTGCTCCCCTGCCGAGACGGACGCCGACGCGACAGGTGGGCCCCGGCCGCACGGCATACTCGGACGTTGTGAACTCTCCCGAGCGTGCGCTGCACCTGCTCACCGCGCTCGTGGCGGCCGGCGTGCGCGAGGTCGTCCTCGCGCCGGGTTCGCGGTCGGCGCCGCTGGCGCTGCCGCTGTATGCCGCGGACGCCGCCGGGGACCTGCGCCTGCACGTGCGGGTCGACGAGCGGACGGCGGGCTTCCTGGCGCTGGGGCTGTCGGTCGGCTCACGCCGCCCTGTCGTCGTCGTGACGACCTCGGGGACCGCGGTCGGCAACCTGCTTCCCGCCGTCATGGAGGCCCACCACAGCGGTCGCCAGGTCGTCGTCGTCTCCGCCGACCGGCCGGAGGCGCTGCGCGGGACCGGCGCCAACCAGACGACGGAGCAGGCGGCGATCTTCGGGCACTTCGCACCCTGCGTCGACCTCGCGGTGGACGCCTCGCCCGACCAGATCGAGGCGGCAGCGACTGCTGCGGCCGGGAGGACGGGTCCGAGCCAGCTCAACCTTCAGCTCGAACCGCCTTTGCTGCCAAGGGGTTCGGGCCATGATCCGGCAATCTGGTGGCCGTCGAGCCGGGCGCAGGAGGAGGAGCGACCACCTCGAGGGCGGGGCGCGAGAGAGAACGGACCCGTCATCGACCGCGGCCCGCGCACGGTGGTCGTCGCCGGCGACGATGCGGGATCCGCCGCGAGGGTGCTGGCCGAGCGCGGTGGCTGGCCGCTCTTCGCCGAGCCGACGTCGGGCGCCCGAGTCGGCTCGAACGCCCTGCGGACCTACCGGCTGCTGCTGGCCGACCGGTCGCCGGGGAGCCTGCTCAGCCAGGTGGAGCGGGTCGTCGTCCTCGGTCACCCGACGCTGTCGCGCCCGGTGACCGACCTGCTCTCACGAGCCGACCTCGAGGTGCTCGCCGCGCCCGGACCGGGCGGCGTCGTCACCGACCCCGCGCGGGTGGCCCGGCACCTGTCCGGAGTCCCGCAGGTCGCCGACGGCGACGGACCCTCGGCCGCCGACCTGGCCTGGCTGCGGGACTGGCTCGACGCCGACCACCTCGTCTCCGCCCGGCTCGACACGTGGCTCGACCAGCGGCACCGGCTCGACGCGCTGCACGTCGCACGCGAGGTGGCGGCGGCGGTCACGGCCCACGCCACGCTCGTCGTCGGCTCGTCGAACCCCGTCCGCGACCTCGACCTGATGATGCCCGGCTACCCCCGCCACGAGCACCGCTTCGTCGTCGGCAACCGGGGACTGGCCGGGATCGACGGGATGGTCTCGACCGCGGTCGGCGTGGCTCTCGGGCGGCCACACGCATCGCGCTCCGTCGCGCTCGTCGGCGACGTCACCTTCCTGCACGACAGCACCGGCCTGCTGCTCGGGCCCGACGAGCCGCGCCCGGACCTGACCCTCGTCGTGGTCAATGACGACGGCGGCTCGATCTTCAGCAGCCTCGAGCAGGGGGCTCCCGACTACGCGCCGGCGTTCGAGCGGGTGTTCGGCACGCCGCACGGGGTCGACGTCGAGGCGCTCTGCCGGGCCAGCAACACGGCATACCGGCAGGTGACGTCGGTGGCAGACCTGCGGCGTGAGCTGGCGACGCCGGTGCGAGGTATCCGGGTGCTCGAGGCGCGGGTCAGCCGCGCCGACCGACGCGCCGATGCGGCCGCCATCGCCTCCCTGGTGAAGGATTGACCCTGTGACGACGCCGAGCATCGCCCGCTCCAGCCTGGCGATGGCCGGTGGCTCGGTCGCCTCGCGGATCCTCGGCATCGTCCGGCAGTCCCTCATCGTCCTCGCGATCGGCCAGGGGCTGACCGGCAACGCGTTCACCACCGCGAACACGCTGCCCAACATCATCTATATGGTCATCGCGGGCGGGGTGCTCAACTCGGTCCTCGTGCCCCAGCTGGTCAAGGCCGCCAAGAACGCCGACGGCGGACGGGACTACACCGACCGGATCCTCACCCTCGCCGGCGCCGGGTTCCTCGTCGTCACGGTGGTCTGCACCCTGGGCGCCGGCGTCCTCATCCGGCTCTACGCCACGCAGCTCGAGCCCGACGCGATGTCCCTCGCGACGTTCTTCGCCTTCGTCACGATCCCGCAGATCTTCTTCTACGGGATGTACTCCGTGCTCGGCCAGGTCCTCAACGCGCGTGGCCAGTTCGCGGCGTTCGGCTGGGCGCCGGCCCTGGCCAACGTCGTCCAGATCATCGGGCTGGTGGCCTTCATGGGCCTCTTCGACGGCCACGTCAACCCCGGCCGCTGGACGGCGCCGATGGTCTGGGTCTTCGCGGGGACGGCGACGCTGAGCATCGTCGTCCAGGCGCTGTTCCTGCTGGTACCGCTGTGGCGGGCCGGGTTCCGGTGGACGCCGCGCTTCGGGGTCCGTGGCGTGGGCCTGGCTCAGACCTCGAAGGTCGCGGGGTGGGCCTTCTCGGCCCTCGTCCTCTCCCAGCTCGGCTACCTCGTGGCGTCCAACGTCATGTGGCACGCCTCCGACCAGTCCCGCGAGCTCCGCCGGTTCATCCCCGGGATCGCGGTCTACGCCAACGCCCTCTTCGTCTTCATGGTCCCCCACTCGCTCATCGCCCTGTCGATCATCACCGCGCTCTACCCCCGGATCTCGGCGGCGGCCCACAGCAACGACCTCGGGGTCCTGCGCCGCGAGTACGTCCGGGGCCTGACCGTGCCGACCGCAGTGACCCTCCCGGCATCGGTCGCGCTGCTCGCCTTCGCGGTGCCGGTGTCAGTCCTGCTCTTCAGCTCGCGCGACCCGGCCGAGATCCCGGCCACGGCTCAGGTGCTCGCCGCGATGGCGATCGGTGTGGTGCCGTTCGGCATCGACGTGCTCAACCAGCGGTTCTTCTATGCGCACGACGACGGGCGCAAGGCGTTCTGGGAGCAGCTCGTGCTCACCGGGTCGGCGACAGCGGTCACCCTGGCCACGCTGGCGCTGCGGCCCGAGAACACGGTGGCCGTCATCGGTCTCGGCATCGTCCTGAGCAACATCCTCAGCTCGGCGTTCGGGATGCGGCTCGTGCGCCGTCGGCTCGGCCATCTCGGGGGACGGGCCATCCTGCGGTCCTACCTGCGCATCGGGTCGGCGTCTCTGGTCGCTGGGGCGATCGCCTGGCCGGTCGTGCTCGGCTTCTCAGGACTCGTCGAGGGCCGGGTCGGGGCGTTGGTGACCCTCGTCGTCGCCGGTGGCGTCTTCGGCGTGGCCTACCTGCTGATGGCAGCCGTGCTGCGCATCCCGGAGGTGTGGAGCCTGCTCGACCCGGTGCTGGCCCGACTGCCCCACCGGATCAGCAGCCGCCTGCGCCCCTGACCCGCCGCGACGGCCGGGGCCGGACGGTTGACGCGGCCCGCCCGGTGCGTCAGGGTAGGCAGAACCCCAGGTAAGCGAGCGCTTAGTCGAGCGGGCGCGGTCGACGAGGAGAGCCCATGGCACGGTTGGACGGCAAGAGCGCCATCGTCACGGGAGCCAGCCGCGGCATCGGGCTGGCGATCGCCCAGCGCCTCGTCGACGACGGCGCCCGGGTCTGTGTCACCGCACGGAACGAGGAGGCCCTCGCCGCAGCCGTCGAGCAGCTCGGGGGTCCCGAGCACGCCATCGCGGTGCGCGGACGCGCCGACGACGAGTCCCACCAGCGCGACGCCATCGCCCGCACCATCGAGACGTTCGGCTCGCTCGACCTGCTCGTCAACAACACCGGCATCAACCCGGCCTACGGGCCGCTGATGCAGCTCGACCTCGACGCAGCGCGCAAGATCGTCGAGGTCAACTGCATCGCCGCGCTCTCCTGGGCGCAGCAGGCGTATGCCGCGTGGCTCGGCGAGCACGGAGGCGCGGTCGTCAACGTCGCGTCGGTCGCCGGGCTCAAGCCGGCCCCGGGCATCGGGTTCTACGGCGCGAGCAAGGCCATGCTCATCCACCTCACCGAGGAGCTCGCGGTCGAGCTCGGCCCGACGGTGCGCGTCAACGCGGTCGCCCCCGCTGTCGTCAAGACGGTCTTCGCCACCGCTCTGTATGAGGGCCGCGAGGAGCAGGTGTCCGCGGCCTACCCGCTCAAGCGGCTCGGGGTGCCCGAGGACATCGGCAGCGTCGTCGCGTTCCTGCTCTCCGACGACGCCGGCTGGCTGACCGGGCAGACCATCGTCGTCGACGGCGGTCTCACCCTCACCGGGGGCGTCTGAGATGACCTCTCCCACGACCCCCGAGCCGACCACCGACACCCCGGCCTCCGGGACCCCGTATGCCGTGGGCTCGACCGCCGTCGTCACCGGAGCCGCTCGCGGCATCGGACGTGCCATCGCGGAACGTCTTGTGCGAGAAGGGTTCCGGGTGCTCCTGGCGGACGTGGACGTTGCCGTGACCGAGGTCGCCCGCGAGCTCGGTGGCGAAGGCTTCGTCGGGGACTGCGCCAGCGAGGAGGGGGTCACGGCTCTGGTCCAGTCCGCTCACGAACGCCTGGGGCCGGTCGACATCTACGTCGCGAACGCCGGCGTCGAGGCCGGTCGAGGACTGGACTCACCCGAGTCCGACTGGGCCCTGTCCCATGAGGTCAACGTCATGGCCCACGTCCGGGCGGCGCGGCTCCTCGTGCCGGACTGGCTGGAGCGCGGCCACGGTCGCTTCGTCGTCACCGCCTCCGCCGCGGGGCTGCTGACGATGCTGGGCAGCGCGCCATACTCCGTCTCGAAGCATGGGGCGGTCGCGTTCGCGGAGTGGCTGCGGGCCACCTACGGGCACCGCGGGGTCGTCGTGCAGGCCATCTGCCCGCAGGGCGTCCGCACCCGGATGCTCGACACCGCCGGACCGCTCGTGGACCTGCTCTCCCGCGACGGCGCCCTGGAGCCCCAGCAGGTCGCCGACACACTCTGGTCGGCCCTCGCCGACGACCGGTTCTACGTCCTGCCGCACCCGCAGGTCGCCGGGTACTTCGCCCAGCGGGCGGCACATCCGGACGCGTGGCTCGCCGGTATGCAGCGCCTGCAGGCCAAGCTCGACACCGCGGTCGCGCCAGCCGGAGCCGACGCGGAGACCAGGAGCGTGTCGTGAAGGCCTACCAGGTGACCCGGCTCGGCGAGCCACGCGACGTGCTCGAGCTGACTGAGGTCCGCGAGCCCACCCCCGGCCCCGGCCAGGTGCGTGTGCGGGTGCGCGCCAGCGCCGCCAACTTCCCCGATGCGCTGCTCTGTCGTGGCCTCTACCAGGTGCGGCCCGAGCTGCCCTTCACCCCGGGCGTCGAGGTCTGCGGCGAGGTGCTCGAGCTGGGTCCCGGCGTCGAGCGGGACGGCGCTGACGACCGAGGCATCGCCGGTATCGCCGTCGGAGACCGCGTCGTCGGCGCGAGCGTCCTGCCGCACGGCGGCTTCGCCGAGGAGGCGATCCTCCAAGCCCCGACCACGTTCACCGCACCGAAGGGACTCGACGACGCGCAGGCGAGCGGCTTCCTCATCGGCTACCAGACCGGCTGGTTCGGGCTGCACCGGCGCGCCCAGCTGCAGCCGGGCGAGACGCTCCTCGTGCACGCGGCGGCCGGCGGGGTCGGCAGCGCCGCCGTCCAGCTCGGCAAGGCGGCCGGCGCCACCGTGATCGGGGTGGTCGGCGGGGCAGACAAGGCGGCCGTCGCCCGGGCCCTCGGCGCCGATGTCGTCGTCGACCGGCACACCGAGGACTTCGTCGCCGTGGTCAAGGAGGCGACGGGCGGCCGGGGCGCCGACGTCGTCTACGACCCGGTCGGCGGAGCGACCTATGACCGGTCCACCAAATGCATCGCGTTCGAGGGCCGGATCCTCGTCGTCGGCTTCGCCGGGGGCACGATCCAGGCGCCGGCACTCAGCCACGCCCTGGTCAAGAACTACTCCGTCGTGGGCCTGCACTGGGGGCTCTACACCAGCGTCGACCCCGGGGCCGTCCGCGACTGCCACGCCGCGCTCACCCGGCTCGTCGACGAGGGCGCCATCTCGCCGCTGGTCACCGAACGCCTCTCTCTCGCCGACCTGCCCGCGGGTGTCCAGCGGCTCGCGGACGGTACGACGACCGGCCGGGTCGCCTACGTCGCGACGCTCGCCGCCCGGCATACCGCGGACGTGGGGTGACGGGATGACCCCCCGAGCCGCACCCGCAGCCGCGCCTGGCGCCAACCCGCCCGGGCTCGACCTCGAGGCGTTCCGCAGCTGGCTCGACGGCGCCGCTCCGGGCCTGCTCGAGGGCCGCCTCACCGGGACGGTCATCGCCGGAGGCAAGTCCAACCTCACCTACGTCGTCGGCGACGGGACCCGTTCGGTCATCGTCCGGCGTCCCCCGCTCGGGCACGTGCTCGCCACTGCGCACGACATGGTCCGAGAGCACCGGGTCATGGCTGCGCTCGCCGACACCCCCGTCCCCGTCCCGAGGATGTATGCCGTGTGTCCCGACGACGCGGTGGTCGGTGCCCCGTTCTACGTCATGGAGCTCATCCACGGGGTGCCGTACCGGACCCGCGAGGAGCTGGAGGCACTGGGAGCCGGACGTACCCGGTCGATCAGCGAGCGGATGGTCGACACACTGGCGGACCTGCACGACGTGGCGCCGCAGTCGGTCGGGCTCGCCGACTTCGGGCGGCCCCAGGGCTTCCTCGAAAGGCAGGTGCGCCGCTGGGGCACCCAGCTCGAGAGCTCGCGCAGCCGCAACCTGGCCGGGGCGGACGCCCTGCTTGCGCAGCTGCGCGCGGGCCAGCCCGAGAGCCCGGCACCGGCCATCGTGCACGGCGACTACCGGCTCGACAACCTGCTCGTGCGTCCCGACGACCAGATCGGCGCGGTCGTCGACTGGGAGATGGCCACTCTCGGAGACCCCTTGACCGACGTGGCCCTGCTGCTCACCTACCAGCGCGTCGCCGATCTCGGCTTCGGTGCGGCCGTCTCCACGGCGGCCACGGCGCCCGGGTTCGTCAGACCCGACGAGGTCGTCGCCCGCTACGCCGCCCGCAGCGGCCGGGACGTCTCCCAGCTCGGCTTCTACGAGGGGCTCGCCTGCTTCAAGCTGGCGGTCGTCCTCGAGGGCATCCACTACCGGCACGTCTCCGGCCAGACCGTCGGGGAGGGGTTCGCACAGATCGGCTCGATGGTCGAGCCCCTGCTCGCGCTCGGCCTCGCATCGATGGAGGACCACTGATGGACTTCGGATTCGACCCCCGCACCCAGGAGCTGCGCGAGACGCTGCTCGGCTTCATGGACGAGCACGTCCACCCCGCCGAGCCGGTCTTCGCCCACCAGCTCGACGGGCTCGACGACAGGTGGGCCTGGAGCCGGACGCCCGTTCTGCAGGAGCTGCGCGAGCGGGCCCGCAACCTCGGCCTCTGGAACGCCTTCTCCCCCGGACCGCATGGCGCCGGGCTGACCAACCTGCAGTATGCGCCGCTGGCCGAGATCACCGGCCGGAGCATCTCGCTCGCTCCGGCCGCCTTGAACTGCGCCGCGCCCGACACAGGCAACATGGAGGTCCTCGAGGCCTTCGGGACGCCCGAGCAGCAGGAGCGCTGGCTGCATCCGCTGCTCCGCGGCGAGATTCGGTCGTGCTTCGCGATGACCGAGCCCGACGTCGCCTCGTCGGACGCGACCAACATCGCCACCCGGATCGAGCGCGACGGCGACGACTTCGTGGTCACCGGCCGCAAGTGGTGGATCACCGGCGCGATGAACCCCGACGCCGCCGTGTTCATCGTGATGGGCAAGTCCGACCCGTCGGCCGAGCGGCACCGTCAGCAGAGCATGATCCTCGTGCCGCGGGACGCCGAGGGGCTCGAGATCCGTCGAGGGATGACCGTCCTCGGTTACGACGACCGCGACCACGGCGGTCACGCCGAGCTCGAGCTCCATGGCGTCCGCGTGCCGGCGAGCAACATCATCGCCGGCGAGGGCGACGGCTTCGCGATCGCCCAGGCGCGGCTCGGGCCTGGCCGGATCCACCACTGCATGCGCTCGATCGGGGTGGCCGAGCGAGCGATCGAGCTGATGTGCCAGCGGGTGAGCGACCGCACCGCCTTCGGCCGTCCGCTCGCCGAGCAGGGCGTCGTCCGGGAGTGGATCGCGGAGTCGCGACTGCGCATCGAGCAGCTGCGTCTGCTCGTCCTCAAGACTGCGTGGCTGATGGACACCGTCGGAAACAAGGGCGCGCATACCGAGATCCAGGCGATCAAGATCGCGACGCCGCGCACGGTCGAGTGGATCCTCGACAAGGCGATCCAGGCTCACGGCGCCGCCGGGCTGAGCCAGGACTTCCCGCTGGCCGCTGCGTTCGCCGGCATCCGCTCGCTGCGGTTCGCCGACGGCCCCGACGAGGTCCACCGCAACGCTCTCGCCAAGGCCGAGCTGCTCCGGCAGGCCGCGGCCCGGCACTGACGGCGTCCCGGGTGCCGGGCCACGCCCAGGGCACCCACCCACTCACGCGACCCATCGACCCCGGCTCGTGTGCCGGGCTGCGGCCGGGCTTCGGGCCGGCCTGCGCCGGAGGATGCGAGGACGGGCCGGGGGGTCAGCTCCCCCAGGTCGGCCGGAGTGCGAAGCCCGACTCACCGGCGCTGTCGGTGCGGGACGCGAGCACCTGGTGCAGCTGGATCCGGTTGCGCTCGAACGAGAGCCGCGACCCAGCGAGGTAGAGCCCCCACACCCGGGCGACGCCGAGCCCGACCTCCTCGACCGCCCCCTCCCAGTGCTTGGAGAGGTTGTCGCACCAGTCCCGGGTCGTCATCGCGTAGTGCTCGCGCAGGTTCTCCTGGTGGCGCACCTCGAACCCCTCGTCCTCCATGACGCGCACGATGTCGCCCGACCCGGTGAGACTGCCGTCCGGGAAGACGTAGCGGTTGATGAAGCCCCGTGAGGGGATGCCGGGGTGCTCGTTGTCGGGACGGGTGATGCAGTGGTTGAGCAGCCGGCCGCCGTCCCGCAGGCGTTCGCGCAGGAACCGGAAGTATGCCGGGTAGTTGGCGACCCCGATGTGCTCGGTAAGGCCGATGGACGAGACCGCGTCGAACCCGCGCTCGGTGACGTCGCGGTAGTCGCCGTGCCGGATCTCGGCAGCCGCGGACAGCCCCTCGGCCGCCAGCCGCGCCCGTCCCCAGTCAGCCTGCGCGCTGGACAGCGTCACGCCGAGCGCCGAGACGCCGTAGTTCTGGACGGCATGGCGCACCATGCCGCCCCAGCCGCAGCCGACGTCGAGCAACCGCATACCGGGCGCGAGCCCGAGCTTGCGGCAGACGAGGTCGAACTTCTCGGCCTGGGCCTCCTCGAGGGTCGAGCGCTCCTCGGGGTAGACCGCGCAGGTGTAGGCCATCGACTCGCCGAGGAGCATCTCGTAGAACCGGTTCGACACGTCGTAGTGGTGGCTGATCGCCTGGGCGTCGCGCCCCCGGGCGTGCCGCAGCCCGCTGGCCAGCCGACGCAGCTGTCCCGGGGTCTCCTGCGGCGGGAGCTCGGGGATGGCGGGGCGGTGGTCGCGGACGAACCGGGCGATGTCCGCGACCATGTCGATCCCCGGCCGTTGTGGGCGCAGCTCGTCCTCGAGGAACTTCAGGACCTCGTAGGGGTCGGCCTCGTTCATCGGGTCGATGACGAGGTCGCCCTGCAGGTAGGCCCGGGCCAGCCCCAGGCTGCCGGGAGCGGTGATCACGTAGTCCAGCCCGCGCTTGGTCCGCAGCTCCATCCGGACGGGTGCCTCGTCGGTCCCCGCCGACGACCCGTCGTAGGCGGTGAACCGCACCGGGGCGCTCGTCCCGAACACCCGGCCGAACGCCTCTGCCACCGTCATGGTCATCGTCCACGCACCGCCTTCTCGTAGAGAGTGGGCAACCGCCCCCCGGAGTCGTACTGCTTCTTCACGAGGTCGTATGCCGCTCCGTCGTAGAGCCGGTCGAAGGTCGCCTCGTCGTAGAAGGAGTCTGAGTAGAGGGACTTGTGTCCCCCTACCCGGCTGACCTGGCGCTCAACCGCCCGGTTGGTGTCCCCGTCAGCGCGCCCCGGCTCGATCGGCACCGTCGACCAGAACCCCACGTTGACGTACGGCTCACCCCGCCGCATGGGGTAGAGCGGCCAGGGGGCCCGGGCGCGCTGGTCATCCGTCGCCGCGGTCGGTTCCGCCGTGCCGCCCGGCTCGCTCGGGCGCAGCTGGACCGGGCACAGCCAGATCGGCTCGATCGGCACCTCCCGCAGGAACCACTCGACGAAGTCGGCCGTCTCGGCGAGGGGGATCTCGACGTCCTGGACGACCCGCTCCCGTGGGAGGTGTCCGCGCCGCGCGTCGAGCCGGGCCATCACCTGATGCCGGTTCTCGAAGGCGACGATCTTCCAGTAGACGTCGCTGCGCAGCATGCGGCGGGGCCAGACCCGGCGGACGACGGGGTGCTGGGCCCCGAAGGCCCTGGAGCACCAGAACCAGTCGGTGTCCCAGCGCCACAGGTAGTCGCGGATGGTGAGGATGTCGCGGTCCCGGGTCTGGACCGAGCGGTAGTAGATCTGCTGGCCCGTGTAGTCGCTGGCTCGTCGCCGGTCACCCAGCGTGTCCGCCCAGGTCCCGAGGCTCAGGTAGGTCTCGGTGGCGCTGAACACCACCCCGTCCAGGAAGTCGACCGGCTCCCCCTCCCAGGTCCGCTCCGCCATGATCCGCCCGATGGCCGCCGTCGCCGCCTCGAGCGTGTCGAAGCGGACGTGGCGCAGCGCGACATACGGATGGACCCGCTCGAGCTCGATCGTGAGACTGAGCGCGTAGCCGAGCGAGCCGTACGAGTTCGGGAAGGCGTGGAAGAGCGCGGCGTGCTCGCCGTCGGGCCGGGCGAGCACGACCTCGCCGTTGCCGGTAAGGATCTCGACCTCGATGACCGACTCGTGCGGCAGCCCGCTGCGGAATGACGACGCCTCGATGCCCAGCCCCGTGACGGCCCCGCCCAACGTGATGGTGCGCAGCTGAGGCACGACGAGGGGCATGCAGCCCTGAGCGAGCGTCGCGTCGACCAGGTCCTCATACGTCGTCATGCCCTGGACCGTCGCGGTCAGCGAGACGGGGTCGACGTCGATGGGACGCGAGAACGCCGAGACGTCGAGCCGGGGACCCACGGAGGGGACCCGCGCCCGGAAGAGGTTCGACGTGCGTTTGGCCAGCCGCACCGGGGTCCCGTCGGGGATGCTGCGCAGCTGGGCCACGGCCTGCCGAGTGGCCGCCGCATGCTCGGCTGCGCTCGCGAGTCGGTGGCTGCCTCGGGACATGATCCCATCCAACCAGGACGGGCCGGCTGTTCGCGCGCAGCCTGCCGCTGCCGACAGGGTTGCCCGTCAGCGCCCGAGCAGAGGGTTGAGCGCGGAGGCCGCCTCGCCACCCGGAGCGACGCCAGGCAGCCAGGTGGCAAGGTCGTTCTCCTGCATGGGGTTTGACGGCTCGAGAGCACTGAGCCCGTCGGCGAACCAGATCACCGTCATCACCTCGCGCATCCGCTCGGACGTGTTGGGGTGAGCCCGGTGGACGGTCCAGCCGCCGTGGAAGGTCGCGTCCCCGGCTGCCATCCGCTGGTCGGCCCCCGCAGCCCAGATCGGGTACTCCCCGCGGGCCAGGAGCATCTCGAAGTGGTTGTCGGACGCGTCCGAGATGCTCTCGTCGCTGAGCGGTCCGACGTTGTTGCTCCCGCTGGCGAAGCTCAGGGTCCCCATGCTCTCGTCGAGGTCCACCAGCGGCATCCACATCGTCACGCACCGCCGGCCCTCCAGCGGCCAGTACAACGCGTCCTGGTGCCACGGCGTGTGGCCCCCGCCGGGCTCCTTGAACAGCGCCTGGTCGTGGTAGAGGCGCACCGCGGCGACGCCGAGCAGCTGCGCCGCGACACCGGCGAACCGCGGTGACAGGACGAACCTGGCGACCTCGGCGTCCGACTGCCACAGGTTGGTGGCCTGGAGGAACGCCCGCCCGTAGGTGTCCCGCTCGGCCAACGGCCGCGACTCGGTGCTCGCCTGCGACGCAGCCCCGCGCAGCACCTCGAGGTATGCCGCCACCTCACCCGGGTCAGCCAGCCCGCGCAGCAGCACGTGGCCGTCGCGGTCGAACGCGGACACGGCCTCGGGCGGCACGGCATACGGCGTCACGAGCTCGGGCAGGGTCCTGGTGGTCATCGCCCCACCCAACCCCACTGCCTCCGACCCGGCAAGGGGGCCGTCAGGGGTGCCGGACGGCCAGTGCCGCCCTCACCAGCTCGGCGTTGCTCCGCACTCGCAGGCCCTCCTCGTCGACGAGCGTGTCCTCGAGGCCGATCCGGGTGGCGTAGCCGTGCTGCTGCGCCCAGCGCAGGACCGGCCAGGCCCACCGCTCCTCGCCGTGCACGAGGACCGGTGCGGGCTGGCGGCCGAGAGCAGTGAGGATCCGTTCGACGGCCCAGACCCCGTCACTGCCCGGAGTCAGCCCCGGGATGGCCTCGACGAGGACACGCTCCACCTGCCACGGCCACTGCGTGCCGATGAGCCGCGCCGCAGCGGTGGGCGTCCAGATCCCCGCTTCGACCCCGATCCCGCGGGAACGCAGGGCCCGTGCCACGTCGACGGCGCCGGGCTCGTGCCAGTTGACGCTGGCGAAGTCGGGTCCGCCGTCCTCCGGGGAGGGCCAGGCGCGCACCAGGGCCAGCCGTTCACGCGGGTCGGGGCAGATGCCGGCATGGGTGCTCACCCCGACCGGCACGTGCGGGGCTGCGGCGCGGATCGCCGCGACCGTCACCCGGACCAGGTCGCCGTCCAGCGACTCCCGGCCGAGGTCGCCTCGCGGGTGGGCGTGCACCGCCGACGCGCCCGCCTCGACGCAGGCACGGGCCGCCTCGCCGAGCTGGGCCGGCGTGACCGGCACCCGGTCCCGCACGGGGCGGGCACCGTTGAGGCAGACCTTGAGCACGCCTCATTCTTGCCTGCCCGCCTGGGGGGTGATCGGGTGGGCCCGGGACGTCTATCGGGTGACCCGATAAACCGCGGCCACCCGCTCCCGCCACCACCGGACCCGGTCCGCTGAGGCGGCGAGCCGGTCGACCTCGTCGAGGTCGACCATGGCTGCGCCGACCCCGATCGACCCGCCGACCGGCACCACCGACGGCGTGGCCACGTCCCGACCGAGCAGCTCCACCGTGCCCAGACCACACGCATACTCCAGCTCCGGCAGGGCAGCGGCGAGGGCGGCGCCCGCGGCGATCCCCACGGACGTGTCGAGCGCCGACGAGACGACGGTGGGCAGCCCACACTCCTGCGCCACCGCGAGCGCCCGCCGGACGCCACCGAGCGGCGCGACCTTGACGACGATGATGTCGGCAGCGTGTTCGCGCACCACCCGGAACGGGTCGTCGGCCTTGCGGATCGACTCGTCCGCGGCCACGAGCAGGTCGAGATGACGGCGCGCCAACGAGACGCGCAGCGCCGCGAGCTCCGGCACGCCTGCGCACGGCTGCTCCGCATACTCCAGCCCGTATGCCGTGAGCGCGGCGAGCGCGTCGCTGGCCTCCTCGACGGACCACCCACCGTTCGCGTCCACCCGGATCCGGCCACCCGGCCCCATGACGTCGCGGACGGCCGCCACCCGGTCGAGGTCGTCTGTGAGCGACTGCCCCGGCTCGGCCACCTTGACCTTGGCGGTCGTGCAGCCGTCGTACCTTCCCAGCACGCCCGCGACCTGCTCCGGGGCAACCGCCGGGACGGTCGCGTTGACCGGGACCCGGTCACGCAGCGCCGCCGGCCAGCCGACCCAGGCGGCCTCGACGGCGGCGGCCAGCCAGGGCGCCGACTCCTCATCGGAGTACTCCAGGAAGGGCGAGAACTCGCCCCAGCCCACCGGGCCACGCAGCAGGGCCACCTCGCGATGGTCGACCCCGCGGAAGCGCACCCGCATCGGGATGCTGACGACCCGCAGCCCGGCGAGGATCTCGTCGAGGTCAGGGGACGTCATCGGACGAAGTGCGCTTCGGGCCGGTTCTCCACGGCGTAGGCGATCCGCTGGCTGTTGCGGGGGGTCATCTCGGGCAGGTCCTCGAGGGGGAACCACCGCACGTCGACGGACTCGTCGTCGCCGACCGCCGGCTCGCCACTGACCCAGGTGCACCGGAAGGTGTGGTCGAGGTACTGCCCCCGGTCGCCGTTCTCGTGGACGATGGTCGGCCCGGCGCTCACCCACACGAGCCGCTCGGCGGCAGCGACCACGCAGGTCTCCTCGAGCACCTCGCGCACCGCCGCCACCGCAGGCTCCTCGCCCGGGTCGATGATCCCCGTCACCGGCGTCCACTGCCCGTTGTCGGCCCGCTTGACCAGCAGGACCTCTCCGTCTCGCAGCACCACCGCGGTGACTCCCGGGAGCCACAGCGACATCGTCCCGATCCGCTCGCGCAGGGCCACGACGAAGTCAGGGATCGGCATGGGTCGACCCTACGACCTCGGCCCCGCCACCCGTCCGGGCGCTCGCCGGAGCCCACCCCTCGTGGAATGTTTAACCTTCAAGTACCGTTGGAACAGGTACTCGATCTGCCTAGGAGAGACCCGCATGCCTGCCATCACTGTCGACGACGTCACCGTGCTGCCTCGGGTCACCGTGCCCGCGCTCACCGACCAGCCGCGCGGCGTGGTGCAGACCATCGACGCGCCCAGCGGCTTCGAGGGTGAGGGGTTCCCCGTGCGCCGGGCCTTCGCCGGCGTCGACCTCGCCCTGCTCGACCCGTTCATCCACATGGACCAGATGGGCGAGGTGGACTACGCACCGGGTGAGCCCAAGGGCACCCCGTGGCACCCGCACCGCGGCTTCGAGACGGTCACCTACATCATGGACGGCGTCTTCGACCACCAGGACAGCAACGGTGGCGGCGGGACGATCACCGACGGTGACACCCAGTGGATGACCGCGGGCTCGGGGCTGCTCCACATCGAGGCGCCTCCGGAGTGGCTGGTCACCCAGGGCGGGCTCTTCCACGGGATCCAGCTGTGGGTCAACCTGCCTCGCAGCCAGAAGCTCGCGACCCCGCGCTACCAGGACATCCGCGCCGGGCAGGTCGGGCTGGCCACCACCGCGGACGGAGGCACTCTCGTGCGGGTCATCGCCGGCGACGTCGCCGGCCAGGCGGGCCCAGGCTCGACCCACACGCCGATGGCGCTGGTCCACGCGAGCGTCTCGCCGACGGCCCGGCTCGAGCTGCCGTGGCGCACGGACTTCAACGCGCTGGTCTACGTGCTCTCCGGCGCCGGCACCGTCGGCCCGAAGGCCACCCCGGTGCGCACCGGCAACCTCGCCGTCCTCGGCGCGGGCGACTTCGTCACGCTCGAGGCGGCCCGCAGCCAGCAGGGCAACACCCCCGGCCTCGAGGTCCTCGTGCTCGGCGGCCGCCCGATCCGTGAGCCCGTCGCCTGGGCGGGCCCGTTCGTCATGAACACCAAGGCAGAGGTCATGCAGGCGTTCGAGGACTTCCAGGGCGGTCGGATGGGCCGCATCCCTGCCGTCCACGGTGCGCCCACCGATCTCGTCGAGGGCTGAGCTCGCTCTCGTGGGTGCGTCAGCGGGAGCTCGAGCCGAGCGGCAACGTCGCCACCGTGTGCCATGAGCTCGGCTGGTCCGTCCCGGCGATGAGCAGGGCCTGCTCGATGCGGGCGGTGATGGGCAGCGCCCGGCTCACCTCGATCTCGACACGTCTGAGCTCGTCCGGTGTGCCCCTGCTCGACTCGCCCACGGTGAGGTGCGGGATGACGTCGTCGAACTCACCGCCGTACGGCGGATAGCCGGGGAACTGCTCAGCGACCCCGCGGGTGAGGTTGCGGAATGGCCCATCGGGCGCCGGTGCGAGCCACAGGACCTCCTCCCCGAACCACCCACACGAGGCAACGGTGCAGTCGAAGGTGCTCGCCGCGGCAAACACGGCGGCCAGCCGCCTGATGACCTGCTCGCCCACCTCCTCGGGGGGAAGGAACGGGTGGGCGCGAACATCCAGGCTCTCCTGTCCTGAGTCACCCCGCGACCCTACGAGAGCCAGCCGTCGGCCTGCCTCGCCCGGCACTATCCTCGCGAGGGTGAGCGACGAGCAGACCGAGCCGATGGTGTCCGAGATCTTCGACCCTCAGGCATGGGACGCCGTCCCGGGGTTCCACCTCACCGACCTCACGTACCACCGGGCCCGCGGCCTCGGCGCCGTCCGGGTCGCCTTCAACCGACCGGAGGTGCTGAACGCGTTCCGGCCGCACACGGTCGACGAGCTCTACCGGGTGCTCGACCACGCCCGGATGAGCCCCGACGTCGGCTGCGTGCTGCTCACCGGCAACGGCCCGTCCCCCAAGGACGGCAAGTGGGCGTTCTGCTCGGGCGGCGACCAGCGGATCCGGGGCCGGTCCGGCTACCAGTATGCCGAGGGCGAGACCGCGGACACCGTTGACGCCGCACGGGTCCGGGCCCAGGGCGGGCGGCTGCACATCCTCGAGGTCCAGCGGCTGATCCGGACCATGCCCAAGGTCGTCATCGCGGTCGTGCCGGGCTGGGCGGCCGGCGGCGGGCACTCGCTGCACGTCGTCTGCGACCTGACCGTCGCGTCGCGCGAGCACGCCCGGTTCAAGCAGACCGACGCCGACGTCGGCTCGTTCGACGGCGGCTACGGCTCGGCCTACCTCGCCAAGATGGTGGGCCAGAAGTTCGCCCGGGAGATCTTCCACCTCGGCCGCACCTACACCGCCGACGACATGCACCGGATGGGCGCGGTCAACGTCGTCGCCGACCACGCCGCCCTCGAGGTCGAGGCCCTGCAGATGGCGCGCGAGATCATGGGCAAGTCGCCGCAGGCGCAGCGGATGCTCAAGTTCGCCTTCAACCTCGTCGACGACGGCCTGATGGGCCAGCAGGTCTTCGCCGGCGAGGCGACCAGGCTGGCCTACATGACGGACGAGGCGGTCGAGGGCCGCGACCAGTTCCTCGAGAAGCGCGACCCCGACTGGTCGCCGTTCCCCTGGTACTTCTGACCGGAGCAGCCGACCCTGGCCAGGCCCGCTACCGACCCGCCCCGCCCAGGAACCGCGTCACGCCGTCGATCCCGTCGGCGGTGATGTCGAGGACGATGACACCGGCGGACAGCCAGCCGTCGGCGTCGGACAGCTGCACGGCATACCCGGGTGCGTCGTTGGCCCAGAGCGGCGTGAGGCGAGGCGACTGCCGTCCCCGGCGCCAGCTCGTGCTCGCCGCGAGGAAGGACCCGATCGCGGCCCGGCCACGGTAGAGGTGCGGAGCAGGCGGCATCGCCAGCCAGGCCTGGTCGGTCAGCAGGGACAGCACGCCGTCGATGTCGTCGTCGGCGAAGGCGGTGGCGAAGCGGTCCGCGATGACCCGCTGCGCGTGCGGGGGCGGTCGCTGCGGCTCCTCGCGGCGCGCGTCGACGGCCGCCCGCGCCCGCTGGAGCAGTCCCTTGACCGCGGTCGTCCCGAAGCCGAGCAGCTCCGCCGTCTCGGCCAGGGAGAACCCGAGGACGTCGACGAGAAGCAGGGCCGCAGTCTGTCGCGGCGGCAGCAGCTGCAGCGCCGTGACGAACGCCAGCTCGATGTGCTCGCGCCGGTCGAGGCGCTGCGCAGGGTCCTGCGACGTCACGTAGGGCTGGACCCAGGTGGCGCGGTGCTGCTCGGTGGGCGGCGGCGGCTCGAACGGGAGGCACCGGCACGGCGGGGGGACGGCGCCCGCCGTCGCGGATGGCGTTGAGGCACCGGTTGGTCGCGATCCGGTAGAGCCAGGTCCGCAGTGACGCGCGCCCCTCGAAGCCGGGCAGCCCCTGCCAGGCGGCGAGCAGGGTCTCCTGGAGGATCTCGTCCGCGTCGTCGACCGACCCGAGCATCCGGTAGCAGTGCCGATGGAGCTCGTCGACGTGCGGGTCGACGAGCGCCTGGAAGGCACCCTGATCCACCGGGCGGGCCGCCGTCGTCATGAAAGCCATGCTGCCAAACGTTCCGATCCCGTGGGGCGCGGTGTCTGTATGCGTATGAGCACCCACCACACGACCACCACCGGAGCGGACACCGCCGTCCCCGCAGCGCTGGACATCGCCCGTCGCTACTTCGAGGCCTGGAGCGGGGGTGACTTCGACCGGGCCATGGCCTTCGTGGACCCGGACATCACCTGTCACGCTCCCGCCGGGCCGGTCTTCGGGGCTGAGGCCTTCCGGGCCTTCATGGGTCCCTTCGCGGGCATGGTCCGGTCGGCCGTCCTCGTCGCGGCCTTGGGCGACGAGGAGACCGCCCTGCTCGTCTACGACACCTCGACCCCCGTCGTCGCCGACGCACCCGGCGCCGAGTGGCACCACGTCGTCGGCGGCCGGATCCGCGAGATGCGGATCATCTTCGACCGCCTCCCCTTCGAGCTGGCGCGGCGCGCCCGGTGACCGACCGGCCGGCCAAGCCCTGAGCCGGCACAACACCCCAGTTCGGCTAGACCGTGCCCGCAGTCGCCGGAGCCCATAGGGGACACTGTGCCCATGAGCTTCGAGGACGAGCGCGCCAACGGCGGCGACCCGGCATACCGCGTCGAGCACGACACCATGGGCGAGGTGCGCGTCCCGCTGGAGGCCCTCTGGCAGGCACAGACCCAGCGGGCCGTCGAGAACTTCCCGATCTCCGGCACCCCCATCGAGCCGGCGTTGATCTCGGCACTCGGCCGGGTCAAGGGGGCCGCTGCACGGGCCAACCAGCAGCTCGGGGTCCTCGACACCGACCTCGCAGAGGCGATCGCCACGGCGGCGACCGAGGTCACCGAGGGCCGGCATGACGCTGAGTTCCCCATCGACACCTTCCAGACCGGCTCGGGCACCTCGAGCAACATGAACGCGAACGAGGTCATCGCCACGCTCGCCACCCGGGCGCTCGGCCGGACGGTGCACCCGAACGACCACGTCAACGCCTCGCAGAGCAGCAACGACGTCTTCCCGACCGCGATCCACCTGGCCACGACGGCGGCTCTCGTCGGCGACCTCGTGCCGGCCCTCACCCACCTCGCGGAGTCGCTGGAGCGCAAGGCCGCCGAGTTCGACACGGTCGTCAAGGCCGGCCGCACCCATCTGATGGACGCGACGCCGGTGACCCTGGGCCAGGAGTTCGGCGGCTACGCCGCCCAGCTGCGGTATGCCGTGGAGCGGGTCGAGTCGGCCCTCCCCCGCGTCGCGGAGCTGCCGCTCGGCGGGACCGCGGTCGGCACGGGCATCAACACGCCCCCGGGCTTCGCCGCCGCCGTGATCGGGCTGCTCGCGCGCGAGACCGGCCTGCCGCTGACCGAGGCCCGCAACCACTTCGAGGCCCAGGGCTCGCGCGACGGCCTGGTCGAGGCCTCGGGGGTGCTCCGCACCATCGCGGTGGGCCTGGTCAAGATCTGCAACGACCTGCGCTGGATGGGCTCCGGGCCACGGGCGGGGCTCGGCGAGATCGCCATCCCCGACCTGCAGCCCGGCTCCTCGATCATGCCCGGCAAGGTCAACCCCGTCATCTGCGAGGCGACGGTCATGGCCTGCGCCCAGGTGATCGGCAACGACGCCGCGATCGGCTTCGCCGGGGCAGCGGGCAGCTTCGAGCTCAACGTCATGATGCCGGTCATGGCCCGCGGTGTCCTCGAGTCGGTGCGACTGCTCGGCGCCTGCAGCCGGCTGCTGGCCGACCGCTGCGTCGACGGGATCACGGCCCACGAGGACCACGCCCGCACTCTCGCCGAGTCCTCCCCGAGCATCGTCACGCCGCTCAACCGATACCTCGGCTACGAGAACGCCGCCGCCGTCGCCAAGAAGGCCCTCAAGGAGGGCAGAACGATCCGCGACGTCGTCATCGGCGAGGGCTTCGTCGAGCAGGGCAAGCTCACCGAGGAGCAGCTCGACGCCGCTCTCGACGTCCTGTCCATGACGCGTCGGCCCTAGGGGCGGCGCACCATGACGACGTTGCGGCCGTTCCCCGTGCCGGCCAGCGCGGCTGCCGCCGATCTGCTTCGCACCATCGAGGCCGCGCTCAGCGACGGTCCCGCCCTCCTGCCGTATGCCGCCGGCGCCCCCGCGCCCGACCTGCCCGAGCGTCTGGGCGAGCTCCCGGACCGGCTGGCCCTCGCGGTGGGCACCTCGGGGTCGACCGGCGTCGTGAAGCGTGCCCTGCTCACAGCCGACAACCTCGTGGCCTCCGCGACCTCCACCCACGAGCGGCTCGGAGGCACCGGCCGCTGGCTGCTCGCGATGCCGGCCCACCATGTCGCCGGCCTGCAGGTGCTCGTCCGGTCGGTCGTCGCCGGCACGGAACCGGCGATCCTCGACCTGGCCGCGGGCTTCGCGCCGGTCGCCTTCGCAGCGGCCACCCGCACGATCGTCAGCCAGGGCCCCGGCCCGCTCTACACCGCACTCGTCCCGGCCCAGGTCACCCGGCTGCTCGAGGCCGAGGAGGGGCTGTCTGCGATGCGCGAGTACGCCGCCATCCTCGTCGGCGGTGCGCCCGCGCCGAGCCGCATGCTCACCGCCGCCAGGTCGGCCGGGGTGCGGCTGGTGCTGACCTATGGCATGAGCGAGACGGCGGGTGGCTGCGTCTACGACGGCTCCCCCCTGGCCGTGAGCCAGGTCCACATCGACAACGACCACCACGTCGTCCTCGGCGGCGCGACGGTGGCGCACGGCTACCTCGGCGGCACCCGACCCGGGGAGGACGCCTTCACGGTGGACGCCGACGGGGGGCGGTGGTTCCGGACCGACGACCTCGGCCTGCTCGACGATGCGGGACTGCTCCGCATCACCGGCCGCGCGGACGACCTCATCAACACCGGCGGCCTGAAGGTCGCGCCCGGATCGGTCGAGGACGCGATCACCCGCTATGTGGCCGGCGTCCGCGAGGCGGTCGTCGTCGGGAGCGCCCACCCGCGCTGGGGCCAGGCCGTCTCGGCAGCGGTGACCCTGCGGCCCGGCACCGCCAGGCTGACCGTGGGCGACGTCCGCGCGGCGCTACGCGGGATCGTGCCCGACCACGCGCTGCCGCAACGGCTGCTCGTCCTCGACGAGATCCCGGTGCGGGGCCCGGGCAAGCCCGACCGGCGGGCCCTCGTCGCCGCCTTCGGTGAGACACTGGAGACGACCGAGGGAAGGAGGACCTGATGCTTCGGGTCCTGATGACCGTGGCCAGCCTCGGCCTGACGATCTACGCGCTGGTTGACTGCGTGCAGACCGAGGACGACCGGGTCCGCTACCTGCCCAAGCTCGTCTGGGTCGTGCTCCTCGTGCTCCTGCCCTGGGTCGGGCCGATCACCTGGCTCGTCGCCGGGAGCCGGCGGCCGCTACCGCCCGGCAAAAGGCGGCTGTCCGGCCCGCGTGGTCCCGAGGACGACCCGGACTTCCTGCGTAACCTCTGAGGACCACCCGTACCCCCGCGCCCGGCTGTTCGCCGAGGCGTTCGACCCCCGGAAAGTTCCGCA
This sequence comes from uncultured Actinomycetota bacterium, assembly GCA_963826375.1. Taxonomy (GTDB): domain Bacteria; phylum Actinomycetota; class Actinomycetes; order Actinomycetales; family Dermatophilaceae; genus Lapillicoccus. The sequence goes on from CAWGWN010000001.1 coordinate 246,315, forward strand.
TTGGCCACCCTGTCCCAGTGGGTCGCGGGCGCTCGCCCGCGCACGCTGCCCGTCGCCGTCTCTCCCGTCGCCATCGGGACCGGCGCCGCGTATGCCGCCCAGGGCCGCGTCACGTGGGGCTACGCGCTCCTCGCGCTCGTCATCTCGCTGTCCCTGCAGGTCGGGGTGAACTACGCCAACGACTACTCGGACGGCATCCGGGGCACCGACCAGGAACGCAGCGGTCCGGTCCGGCTGGTCGGCCAGGGCATCGCGAACCCGGGCAACGTCAAGCTTGCCGCGATGGCCAGCTTCTTCATGGCGGGCCTGTGCGGGCTCGGCCTGGTCGCCCTGAGCCAGGCGTGGTGGCTGCTGCCGCTCGGGATCGCGAGCATCGCGGCCGCCTGGTACTACACCGGCGGCAGCACGCCATACGGCTACCGCGGCCTCGGGGAGGCCTTCGTCTTCGTCTTCTTCGGCCTGGTCGCCACCTTGGGCACCGAGTACTCCCAGGCGCTGCGCCTGACCTGGGCCGGCCTGGTCGGAGCCGTCGGAGCGGGAGCGCTGGCCGCGGCGATCCTCGTGGCCAACAACCTGCGAGACATCCCGACCGACGTCGTCCACGGCAAGCAGACTCTGGCCGTGCGGCTCGGCGACGGGCGCACCCGGCACCTCTACCTGGGCCTGGTCCTCGCGTCTGCGCTGGCGGTGGCCGGCTGCGCGGTCTTCAGCCGGCCGGCGCTGCTCGCCCTCGCCGCGTACGTGCTCGTCGAGCCCTCCGTCCGGGTCATCCGGTCCGGCGCGGCCGGGGCCGCGCTCGTCCCGGTGCTCGCCGGCACCGGACGGTTCCAGCTGGCCTGGTCGCTCCTGCTGGCGTTCGGCATCGGCGCGGCGGCGCTCCCGCACTGAGGAGAGGGACGAGCCGGTCAGGACAGCAGGGTCATGGGCCAGCAGGGTCAGGGCCAGCGGGTCAGACGCGCCCGTCGCGCGGGGGCCGCACGTCGTGGCCGCCCACGGCCTCGTCGTCATCCACCGCGTCGGCCTCGTGGGCGTCCGGCTCGTCGAGCTCGGCGTCCTCCGCCAGCTCGTCGACCCCGTCGGCCGAGCGGCGCACGTCGGCCCGCCGTTCGAGCCGCGCGGCCACCCGCTCGGCGAACTGGCTCCGCTCCCGGCGCAGCAGGAAGAACGACAGGACGACGGAGGTCAGCGCGGACGCGAGCAGCAGGTAGACCTGCTGGTCCTGGCTGCGCAGGCCGAGGAGCCAGAACGCGCTGAGGCAGCCGAAGAAGATCAGCAGCCGCAGGAGGGTGTAGCGCACCATGGCCGGCCTACTTCAGCCCGGAGTAGCTGTGCAGGCCGACGAAGTAGACGTTGACGACGAGGAAGTTGATGAGGATGCAGGCATAACCGCCGAGCGCGATCATCATCGCCTTGCGCGGCTCCCAGCCGGCTGTGGCCCGGGCGTGCATGTACGCCGCATACACGGTCCAGACCACGAACGTCCAGACCTCCTTGGGGTCCCAGGTCCAGTAGGCGCTCCACGCCTTCTGCGCCCAGATCGCTCCGGCGACGAGAGTGAAGGTCCAGAGGATGAAGCCCACCATGTTGAGCCCGTACGCCGTGCGCTCCAGCCGTGCGGACGACGGCAGCGTCTCCATGAAGTTCCGCCGCTCGGGAGGGTTCTCCTCGCGCTTCTTCTTCAGCAGGTAGACGATGCCGATCGAGAAGGCGATGGTGAAGATGCCGACGGCGAGGATGGCGACCGTCACATGGATGACGAGCCAGACGCTCTTCAGCGCCGGCATCAGCTCGGCGGCCTCGGTGTAGAACGCGAAGAGGGCCAGGCCCAGGGTGAGCAGCACCGGGCCGATCACGAAGATGCCGAGCCACTGCCAGTTGTTGCGACGGGCCAGCACGCAGTAGGCGAGGGCCGCCGCGGCCGCTCCCGCGCAGGCGAACTCGAACATGTTGCCCCATGGCGGGCGCATCACGGCCAGGCCGCGCATGACGACCGAGGCGATGAGCACGATGGTGCCGAGCCAGGAGAGGGACAGACCGACGCCACCCAGCTTCTGGGCCCGCGGGGAGGCCTCGAGGCCGATGTCGGCCGCCTCGGCGTCGTCCTGCGACTCGACGCTGTCGCGCCCCGCTGGGGCTGCTGCGTCCGCCGCACCCACACCGGCCGCGGAGGATGACGCGCTCGCGCCGACCAGCTCACGGCGCCGCACGGAGCGGTCCACCGTCACCGGCCCGAGGGAGGCCAGGTGGAACGCGAACGTGAGCATCGCGATGGTGTAGACCGCCATGGCGGAGTACAGCGCGAGGTTGGAGTAGCCCACGAGGGTGGTCGATGACATCTGGGTCCGTCCTTTAGGTCAGCTCGTCCCGCAGCTGCTCCAGCAGCGTGGCGAGACCGGGATCAGCATTCTTGGCGAGGCCACCGATCGTGACCACGGTACGCGGCGGCTCCCCCGAGCCGGAAGCGGCCTGCCCCGCCGATGCGGGAGCGACCCGGACGAAGACGCGGCGGCGACGGACCAGCAGCGAGGCCACCAGGCCGAGCAGGGCCGCCAGCGCGGCGGCCAGGGTGAGCTCCTTGCCCGGGTCGACCCGTGCCGACAGGCCGGCGAACCGCTCGACCGAGTCGAAGGTCAGCGTCCCGCGCCCACCCGGCAGCTCGTAGCTCTGGCCGGGCTTGAGCCGGATGAGCAGCGGCTTCCCGTCGTCCTTGGTCACCTGAGTGAGCTGGGAGGTGTTGAGCGTGTAGACCGACTGCGGTCGGCCGCCCGGGTAGAGGTCGCCCTGCCAGATCGACAGGGCGAGCTCCGGGTTCTCCAGGTCCGGGAACATCGAGACCGGCCCGTTCTGGTACGACGGCTCCGCGGTCGGCAGGAAGACCCCGCTGAACGCGAGGCCGTCGGGCTTGGCCGCGCCCACCTTGATGGCCCCGACGGACGTGTAGTTGTTGTCCTGGGCGAGGAACGGCGTGGCCTGGTGGTAGAGCACCTGGCCGTTCGCGTCCTTGAAGGTGACGACCGGGGCATACCCGTTGCCGAGCAGGAAGACGTCCGCGCCGCCCAGCGTCACGGGGTTGTTGGGGCTGACGACGTGCTTCTCCGGGGTCGCCCCGGGGCGCTCCGTCGTCGTCACGTATGCCGTGAAGCTGCGGGGGGCGCCGAGCTGGGACCCGCCGACCTTGTCCTCGAACCGGACGTCCATCCTGTCGAGCTGAATGGTGAACGGCGGCAGGTTCTCGGGGTTGCTGAGAGGGCCGGGGTTGAAGCTGTCGTAGGTCGTCAGGGTCGACGAGAAGCTCCCGCCGGCCGGGAGGATGACGTCACCGCGCCACCCGAAGAGATGCCCTACGGCCACCCCCACGACGATGACGCAGATGGCCATGTGGAAGACGAGGTTGCCGGTCTCGCGCAGGTAGCCGTTCTCGGCGCTGATCGAGGTGTCGTCGTGCGAGGCCACCCGGAACCGCCTGCGCCGCAAGGCTTTTCGTGCCGCCTCGATCGCCTCGGAGGGCGTGCCGGCATACGGCAGCTCGAGGTGGTGCTCGAGGCGCTCAAGCCGCTGCGGCGCCCGCGGCGGCTTGGCGCGGATGGTGTGCCAGTGGATCCGGCTGCGGGGGACGATGCACCCGATGAGCGAGACGACGAGGAGCAGGTAGATCGCCGAGAACCAGACCGAGGCATAGACGTCGAACAGCCCGACCCGGTCCATCCACACCCCGATGCTCCCGTGCGAGGCGAGGTAGTCGGCGACCCGCCCGGCGTCGATGGAGCGCTGCGGGAAGATCGACCCCGGAACCGCGGCGACGGAGAGGAGCAGCAGGAGGAACAGTGCCGTGCGCATCGAGGTGAGGTTGCGCCAGGCCCACCGGGCCCACCCGACCGGGCCGAGCTTCGGCTGGACGATCCGCTCCCGCGTGCCGGTGGCCATCAGAGCACCGTCTCGAAGCCGGTGACGAGATGCGCCTGGACCCAGGCCGTCCACGTGACCCAGAGTCCGCTCACCATGAGGACGCCGACGGTGAGGAGCAGGACGCCGCCGAAGACCTGGACCCCACGGGTATGCCGTCGCAGCCAGCCGCTGGCCGTCGTGGCCCGCGACCATCCGGCCGCGACGAGGACGAACGGCAGCCCGAGCCCGAGGCAGTAGGCCAGCGCCAGGGCGACACCGCGCCCGATCGCGCCGTCGCCGCCGAGCGGCGCGGTGAGGGCGAGGATGGCCCCGAGGGTGGGACCGGTGCACGGGGCCCACCCGAAGGCGAACACCGCGCCGAGCATCGGTGCTCCGGCCAGTCCGGAGGCCGGCTTCCACCTGGTCTTGAGCTCGCGTTGCGACCCGAAACGGCCACCGACCCCGAGGAAGACGAGGGCCAGCAGGATGACGACCGCGCCGCCGGCGCGCACCAGGGTGTCCTGGTGCTCGCGCAGGGTCAGGCTGAGCGCCGAGGCGGTGACGATCGTGGCCGTGAACACGACCGAGAACCCGAGGACGAAGAGCAGGGCGCCGCTGACCAGGCGGGCCCGCCGGCGCTGCTCCACCGCCACCTCCGACAGCCCGGTGACGTAGCCGAGGAAGCCGGGCACGAGGGGAAGGACGCATGGGGAGGCGAACGAGACGACGCCGGCCGCCAGCGCGACCAGTACCGCGACCGGGAGGGCCGCGGCGGCGATCGTCGAGTCCTGCGTGAGCGTGAGGAGCATGGTCAGGACGGCTCGGAGAGGACGTCGTCGACGAGGCCGGACAAGGTGGCGGCGGTGGTCGCGCCCAGCACACGTGCGGCGATCCGGTGCTGCCGGTCGAGGACCAGCGTCGAGGGGGTGGCGGCGGCCTTGCCCTGCAACGCGAGCATCGGCTGGCCGGTCGAGGCGTCGTTGCTGATCGAGGGGTAGGTCACCGCGTTGGCCCGCAGGAAGGCCGCACCGGTGGCGGCACTCTCCTTGGTGTCGACGCCGATGAAGGCGACCGGCTTCTGCGCTGCGGAGAGCGTCGACCAGACCTCCTGCAGCCGGGGCTGCTCCTCCACGCAGGGCGGGCACCACGACCCCCAGACGTTCACCACGACGACCTTGCCCGCGCCGTCCGCGCCGGTCGACCACGACCCGCCGTCGACGGTCGTGCCCGCCAGGACGACCGGCTCCCCACGCTGGGCCGGAGGGACCTGCTGGACCGTCCCGTCGCCGGCGACGTAGCCCTTGCCGTCCCCCGCCTTGGCCTGCTCCGCAATGGAGTTCGCGTCCTTCGAGCACGCCCCGACGGTGGTGAGGACTCCGAGCAGTACCCCGGCACCGAGCAGCCGGGCGCGTCGGGACCGTCGCATCCGCAGGGGGGACGACGCTCCCGCCGGTCGGCGAGCGATCCGAGCGGTCACGCGCCTGCCTTCTTCGCCGCGTGCTCGAGCAGCGTCATCGCGGGCTCGCTGTAGGTGATCGACTGCAGCTCGTCGTCGAGGTACTCCAACGAGGTGAGGGAGGCCAATGAGCACTCCCGCCTGCGCGGGTCGTGCCAGAGGTGCCTGCCCTCGAGGTGGCTGCGGACGGTCCAGACGGGCAGCTGGTGGGAGACGATGACCGCCTCGTGCCCACGGGCGTTCACCCGGGCGTCCGCGATCGCATACTCCATCCGCGCCGCGATCTCGGCGTAGGGCTCGCCCCAGCTCGGCTTGAACGGGTTGACCAGCTTGGCCCAGTGCTGCGGCCGGGTCAGGGCGCCGTCCCCCACCCCGAAGGTCTTGCCCTCGAAGTGGTTCCCCGCCTCGATGACCCGGTCGTCGGTGGTGACCGGCACCCCGTGTTCCGCCGCGATCGGAGCGGCGGTCTCCTGCGCCCGTTCGAGCGACGACGCGACGACGCGCACGACGTCGTGGTCCGCGAGATGGTCGGCGACGAGCTGCGCCATCGAGAGCCCGAGCTCGGAGAGGTGGAAGTTCGGGAGCCTGCCGTAGAGGACGCCCGTCGGGTTGTCCACCTCCCCGTGGCGCATGAGGTGAACGATGGTGCGCTCGGGGGCGGTCATACCGCGATTGTCTCAAATGCGTCGCCGGCGGCCCTGGCCGCCTCGGGGAGGGCTCGCAGCACGGTCGCCACGGCCTCGTCATCGTGGGAGGCGCTGACGAACCACGCCTCGAAGGCGCTGGGCGGCAGATGCACGCCCTGGCTGAGCATCGAGTGGAAGAACGCCCGGAAGGCTTCTGTCGACTGCGCTTTCGCGTCGCCATAGCTCACCACCGGCGCATCGCGGAAGAAGACGCTGAACATCGACCCCGCCCACTGGATGGTGTGCGGGACGCCCGCCGTACTGAGCTCGAGGGCGACCGCGTCGGCGATCGTCCGTGAGACGACGTCGAGCCGGGCGTAGACCTCGTCGGTGCAGGCGCGCAGCGTGGCCAGCCCGGCAGCGGTGGCGACCGGGTTCCCCGAGAGGGTGCCCGCCTGGTAGACCGGCCCGACCGGAGACAGCAGGGCCATGACGTCGGCGCGCCCCCCGAACGCCGCAGCCGGGAACCCCCCGCCCATGACCTTGCCGAAGGTGAAGAGATCCGGCGGCCCCGCGGCATACGGGCCCTCCAGGCCGTACCAGCCTGAGGGGGAGCAGCGGAAGCCGGTCATCACCTCGTCGGTGATGAGCAGCGCCCCGTGCGCATGGGTGATCCGGCGCAGTCCCTCAGTGAAGCCGGGTTCCGGCGGCACGACGCCCATGTTGCCCGCGGCCGCCTCGGTGATGACGGCTGCGATCTGGGCGCCGCGCTCGGCGAAGGCAGCCTCGACGGCGCCCAGGTCGTTGTACGGCAGCACGATCGTCTCCGCCGCGGCGGCGGCCGAGACGCCTGCCGAGTCCGGAAGCCCGAAGGTCGCCACCCCCGACCCGGCAGAGGCGAGCAGCGAGTCGACGTGGCCGTGGTAGCACCCCGCGAACTTCACCACGACGGACCGCCCGGTGAAGCCCCGGGCCAGCCGGATCGCGCTCATCGTCGCCTCGGTGCCGCTGTTGACCAGGCGCACCTGCTCGACGGGGGCGACGCGGGAGACGATCTCCTCGGCGAGCAGCACCTCGTTCTCCGACGGCGTGCCGAAGCTGAAGCCGCGCTCGGCTGCCTGCTGCACGGCGGCGACGACCTCGGGATGCGCGTGGCCGAGGATCATCGGGCCCCACGAGCAGATCAGGTCGACGTAGCGGCGACCGTCGACGTCGGTGAGCCACGGCCCCCGGGCCTCCCGGATGAACCGTGCCGTGCCCCCCACCGCCCGGAAGGCGCGCACGGGTGAGTTGACCCCGCCGGGAGTGACGTCGAGGGCGCGCTCGAACAAGGCGGCCGAGGCGGGCGCGGCGAACGGGTAGGTGGTGACGCTCATACCCTCATTGTCGCAGCGCGCCCTGAGTGCTTCCTACGCGCTCTCCGCCTGCGCGAACCCCGCGTCGCTGGTGCTCTGGGCCGGGGTGAGGGCGTCCCTCACGAGGTGCATGGCCACCCCGAGCCCGGCGAACTGCTCCGGAGTCATGAGGTCCACGATGTTCCGCCGCACGCTCTCGACGTGCTCGATCGACGCGAGCTCCACCCGCCTGGCGCCCTCCTTGGTGAGGACGAGCTCGACCCCGCGTCGGTCCTCCTCGCACGGCTCGCGGGTGACCCAGCCCCGCTTCTCCAGCCGGGTGGCCGTGTGCGTGAGCCGGCTGCGGGACTGGACGACGAGGGCTGCCAGCTCGGACATCCGCAGGCGCCCGGACGGGGTCTCGGAGAGCATCGAGATGATCTCGTACTCGGTCAGTTGCAGGCCGTGGGCCTGGAGGTCGCGGTCGAGCGCCTCCTCCAGGAGCCGGCTGCCCCTCAGGTAAGCGCGCCAGGAGTCCTGCTCGGCGTCGCTCAGCCACCTCGGCTCGGTCGGGACCGTCATTGTCGTCTCTACCCTGTCGGGGCCCGGATGGCCTGCGCCCCGAGCCTGGATGTCTGTCGTGTGCCGTCGAACCCGCCCCCCGGGACAGCCGACGCGATTCGTCAGTCTACTGAACGAAACGTCTCCGGAGAACGGCCTGGCAGCCCGAGATGAGCGCTCAGGAGCGCAGCCAGCTCGCGGCCTCGAGGGCGTAGTACGTGAGGATGACCTGAGCCCCGGCCCGGCGGATCGAGGTCAGCGCCTCGAGCGCACACCGCTCGCGGTCGACCCAGCCCTGCGCCGCCGCTGCCTCGATCATGGAGTACTCGCCGGACACCTGGTATGCCGCGACGGGCACCGTCGAGATCCGGGCCGCGGCGGCGATGACATCGAGATAGGGCAGCGCCGGCTTGACCATGACGATGTCGGCGCCCTGGTCGAGGTCGAGCTGGATCTCGCGGACGGCCTCCGTGAGGTTCGACGGGTCCTGCTGGTAGGTCGAGCGGTTCCCCTCGAGCGAGGACTCGACCGCCTCGCGGAACGGGCCGTAGAAGCCCGAGGCGTACTTCGCGGCATACGCGAGGATGACGATGTCCTCGAAACCGGCCTCATCCAGCGCGGAGCGGACGACGGCGACCTGTCCGTCCATCATCCCGCTCAGGCCGACGACGTGTGCCCCTGCTCGCGCCTGGGCCAGCGCCATGGCGGCGTACCGCTCCAGGGTGGCGTCGTTGTCGACCGCCCCGTCGTCGGTGAGGACGCCGCAGTGCCCATGGTCGGTGAACTCGTCCAGACACAGGTCCGCCATGACGACCAGGTCGTCACCGACGGCTTCCCGCACCCGCCGCAGCGCCACGTTGAGGATGCCCTCCGGGTCGTCGGCCCCGGAGCCCACCGCGTCCTTCTCCACGGGCACCCCGAAGATCATCAGGGCGCCGAGCTGTGCGGCGACGCACTCCTTCGCCACCGCGACGAGGGAGTCGAGCGAGTGCTGGACCACGCCGGGCATGCTGCCGATCGGCGCCGGCGCCTGCGCGCCCTCCTTGACGAACACCGGCAGGACGAGGTCGCGCGGATGCAGGCGGGTCTGCGCGACGAGCGCACGCAGCGCGGCGGACTGACGCAGCCGCCGGGGCCGGACGGACGGCCCCCGCGGCTGGGTGCGGTCAGCCACTACTTCGCCCGGCGCCGCGACGACGGCCGCTTCTCGCTGGGCCGGCGGACGTCCTCGCCGGCCTCGGCAGCAGCCACCGCGAGGCCGAGCCCGTGCGCGGCCAGGGCGTCGACCAGGGCAGCGGAGGACGGCTCTGGCGCCAGGACATCCACCCGCAGGCCGTGCTCCTCCGCCGTCTTCGCCGTGGCCGGACCGATGACCGCGACCACCGTCGACGGGTGCGGCTTGCCGGCGATGCCGACGAGGTTGCGCACCGTCGAGCTCGACGTGAAGACGACGGCGTCGAACGCGCCGGACTTGATCGCGTCACGCACCTCCACCGACGGGGGCGCCGCACGGACGGTCCGGTATGCCGTGACGTCGTCGACCTCCCAGCCCATCTCGACCAGCCCGGCCACCAGGGTGTCCGTGGCGATGTCCGCCCGGGGAAGAAAGACCCGGTTGATGGGGTCGAGCACCGGGTCGAACTCCGGCCACTCGGCGAGCAGGCCGGCCGCCGACTGCTCCTCAGCGGGCACGAGGTCGGCGACGATGCCCCAGTCCAGCAGCGACTGGGCGGTGACCCCGCCGACCGCTGCGATCTTCAGGCCCGCGAACGCCCGCGCGTCCAGCCCGAACTCGTCGAACTTCTCCCGAACCGCGCGCACGGCGTTGACCGAGGTGAACCCGATCCACTCGTAGCGGCCGGTGACCAGGCCCTTGATCGCCCGCTCCATCTGCTGCGGCGTGCGCGGAGGCTCGACCGAGATCGTCGGGACGACATCTGCCGTGGCGCCGTAGGACGCCAGCCGGTCGATCGTCGCGCCCGCCTGGTCCTTGGTCCGGGGGATGAGGACGTTCCAGCCGAAGAGCGGCTTGGTCTCGAACCACGACAGCTGGTCCCGGAGGGCGACGTTGGGGCTGACGACGGCCAGCGACGGGAAGTGCACCGTCGTCGAGCGCAGCAGCTTGGCCACCTCGCCGAGGGTCGTCGTGTGGGTCACCTGCCGGGTGGTCGTGCCTCGCTCGGTGAGGGCCACCGGCGTCTCGTCGGCCCGGCCGGCCGCCCTGAGGTCGGCCAGCGCGTCGGCCAGCGTCTCGGGGACGCCGAGGATGACGACCGTGACGTGGGCGGGGACGGCCGGTGCCCAGTCGTGCTTGCGGTCGCCTGCGCTGACGACGTGCACCGCACTGGCGCTCTTGGACGTGAGCGGCACCCCGGCATACGTCGGCACCGCGGTCACCGCGCTCACGCCGGGCACGACGTCGAAGCGGATGCCGGCCTTGTGCAGCGCGACCGCCTCCTCGGCGAAGCCGTTGAACATCGCCGGGTCACCGTCCATCAGGCGCACGACCAGACCGCTCTCGCCGAGGGTGCGGGCCGCGCGGACGAGCAGCTTGGCCCGCGAGGCGCGGGTCAGCTCCTCTCCGTGCTCACCGTGGCCGGCGTCGATGATCTCGACGTCGGGCCGACAGTGCCGGGCCACGACGTCGTCGCGGTTCACCTGGTCGATCACCACGACATCCGCCGTGGCGAGGTAGTCGCGGGCGCGCAACGTCACCAGTCCGGGGTCCCCCGGTCCGGCGCCGACGAAGGCGACCCGTCCGGCTGGCTTGCCGGCGGTCTTGCTCTTGGCAGTGATGGGGCTCACGAGACCTGCTCCGTGGGGTGAGGGATGGATGCGGGGATGGGGTTGGGACGGCGTCTGGGTATGCCGTCCGGGGGTGAGGGTGGATGGCCCACGAGGTGTTCGGCGCCGTCCTCGAGGAGGATCTCGGCGAGCCGGCGTCCGGCATCGGACGGGTCGTCGACCGGGGCGACGATGGACCGGCGCAGCTCGGAGCTGCCGTCCTCGGCGCCGATGAACGCCCGCAGCGACAGCTCGAGGCCCGCTTCGCCCTCGACGACCTCGGCGAGCGCCCCGATGGGCGCCGAGCAGCCCGCCTCGAGGACGGCGAGCAGCGACCGCTCCGCCGTGACGCAGGCCCGAGTGTCCGCGTCGTCAAGTACGGCGAGAAGCCGGACGACGTCCTCGCGGTCCACCCGGCACTCCACTGCGAGCGCACCCTGGCCGGGGGCGGGCAGCATCTGCAGCGGGTCGAGGGTCTCGGTGACCTCGTCGAGCCGACCGAGCCGGCTCAGCCCCGCGCGGGCCAGCACCACGGCGTCGCACCTGCCCGAGCGCACGAGGGCGATACGGGTGTCCACGTTGCCGCGGACCGGCTCGACCTGCAGGCCGAGTCCGAGAGCGTTCAGCTGGGCGGTGCGCCGGGGTGATCCCGTCCCGACGAGGGCGCCCTCGGGCAGCTCGCCCAGGGTCAGCCCGTCCCGGGCCACGAGGGCGTCCCGCGGGTCCTCCCGAGCGGGGAGGGCAGCGACGACGAGCCCCGGCTCGGGGACGACCGGAAGGTCCTTGAGGGAGTGGACGGCGAGGTCGACCTCACCGTCCAGCAGCGCCCGGCGGATGGCGGCCGCGAACACGCCGGTGCCACCGATGGAGGTCAGGTGGGCCGTGGAGACGTCACCCTCGGTGGTGATCTCGACGAGCTCGACCTCGTGGCCCGCGGCACGCAGGCGCTGCGCCACCCAGGTGGCCTGGGTGGTCGCCAGCGCGCTGCGGCGCGTTCCGAGCCGGAGGGCGCTCATGCGGGGCCTCCTCGCTCGGCGCCGGGCAGGACGGTCGGGTCGGGTGGGACGCTGACGGCCGCGACGTCGTGCGGGTCGAGGTCGAAGAGGTCGCGCAGCACCGCGGCGTAGTCGCCGCCGTCGCCCTCGCTGCTCAGCCGCTTGATCCGGACGGTGGGAGTGTGCAGCAGCTTCTCGACCACCCGGTGCACGGTGCGCTGCAGCTCGGCGCGCGTCTCCGGGTCGAGGCCGGGCAGCTTCTGGTCGAGCCGCGCCATCTCGACCTCGACGAGCTCCGCAGCCCGGCTGCGCAGGGCGGCGACCGTCGGCCCGACGGCCTTGGCCATCCGGTCGGTGAGATATCCCGCCACCTCCGCGGTGACGAGGTCGCAGACTGCCTGCACCTCGGGCAGGGTCGTCGTCGACGACTGTGCCGCGAGCCGCTCGCCGAGGTCGCCCAGGCTGACCACCCGCACCCCGGGCAGGCGCGCGGCCTCGGGGTCGACGTCCCGCGGCAGGCCCAGGTCGAGGAAGACCTGCGGCCGGCCACGGGCACCAGCCCGGGCACGGGCGACCTGCTCGGCGGTGATGAGGTGGCCGAGGGCCCCGGTGGAGGTGATGACGACGTCCGCCTCGCTCAGCGCTGACTCGAGCTCCGCGATCGGACGGGGGCTGCCGCTGGTGGCCTCGGCGAGCCGCTGCGCCTTGACCGCGGTCCGGTTGACGATGGTGAGGCGCCCGGCTCCGCGGCGGGCGGTGGTGGTGGCCGCCAGGCTGCTCATCCCCCCGGCCCCGACCACGAGGACGTGGACGCGCGACAGGTCGCCGACTGTGTCCCGGGCCCAGTCGAGGCCGGCCTCGACGAGGGAGTGGCTCACGCTGTCGATCGCCGTCTCGGCGTGGGCCCGCTTGCCGACCCGCAGGGCCTGCTGGAAGAGGGAGTTGAGCGACTCGCCGACGGTGCCGGTGCGCTGGGCGACGCGCAGCGCGTCACGGAGCTGGCCGAGGACCTGGGTCTCGCCGACGGCCATCGAGTCGAGCCCGCAGGCGACCGAGAAGGCGTGCGCGACCGCCCGGTCCTCGTAGTGCACGTAGAGGTGCCCGCTCAGCTCCCCGAGCGCGACTCCTGAGGCAGCGGCCAGCGACTCGCCGATGGCGGCGACGGCGCCGTGGAAGGTGACTGCCTCGGCATACACCTCCAGCCGGTTGCAGGTCGCGAGGACCACGACCTCGCTGACCGCGTCCGAGGTGCGGACCCGCGCCGCCAGCTCTGTGCTGCTGGGTGCGGCCGCCGCCTCGAGCAGCGTCATGGGGGCCGTGTGGTGGGACAGACCGATGACCAGGACGCTCACCTCGCCACCCCCAGTCCGTCGGCGAGGGCCCTTCGCTGCTCGTGGAACGCGAGGACGTGCAGCTCGGTCGCGAGGTCGACCCGCCGGACGTTGACGTTCGAGGGCACCGCAAGCACGACGGGGGCGAAGTTGAGGATGGAGCGGATGCCGACATCGGTGAGGGCGTCACAGACCTGCTGCGCCGACGCGGCGGGCGTCGCGATGACGCCGATCGCCAGCCGGTGCGGCAGTCCCCGGCACTCGAGCTCACTCATGTGCGAGATCACCACGTCACCGACCCGCTCCCCGCTCAGGGCGGGGTCCTCGTCGAAGAGCGCCGCCACGTGGAAGCCACCCGTGGCAAAGCCGGAGTAGGCCGCGAGCGCCCGCCCCAGGTTGCCCATGCCGACGATCGCGACGGGCCAGTCCTGGGTGAGGCCCAGCGCGCGGGAGATCTCGAGGGCGAGGTGCTCGACCTCGTAGCCGACACCCCGGACGCCGTACGAGCCGAGGTGGCTGAGGTCCTTGCGCAGCTGGGTCGAGCGCACCCCGGCGGCGGCGGCGAGCTCCTCGGAGGAGACCGAGGAGATGCCGCGCTCGGCGATGTCGGCAAGGGCCCGGTAGTACTCCGGCAGCCGAGCAACCGTCGCGTCGGGGATCTCTCGACGAATCGCGGGGTCGGCGGACACGTTCGCTCACCGGCTCCTTTCACCTTTGGCCCTCGAACGCGAAGTACGCCGTCCGGGCGGGCTGGAGCGCGTGGAATGACATCAGCGTATGTGTTTGTGAACGCGGGCACAAAGTTGCGCCGCAGACCTCCGCCGGCACCCCAGCGGGGAGCCGCCGTCAGGCGCCCAGACCCCACGTGATAACGCTCACAGGCGGGGCGACGGTGCCGTGCCGAGGGCTGCCCGCAGCCGCGGCTCGGACACCCGCCAGAAGTCGTGCTGGCGCCCATCCACGAGGGTGACCGGGATCTGCTCGGCATACTGCTCGCGCAGCACCTCGTCGTCGTCGAGTGAGCGCTCCTCCCAGTCGATTCCAAGGTCGTTCGCGACGCGGACGATCACCGCACGGGCCTCGTCGCACAGATGGCACCCGGGACGGCCGATCAGGGTGATCCGGGGGCTGGGCATCGCCCCATTGTCCTCCGGGAAGCCCTGGGAGGGACAGCGGGCGTGCACGATAGGACCCGATTTGTATCCTCACGCGGCTGACAAGCGGGGATGCGGTACGGGAGACTGACGGCAATGTCCGCTTTCCGCCCCTCGCTCGCCCTCGCAGGCCGTCCGGCCGCTGCGGCGATGGGTGCTGCCTCGACGGGCGGCCTGCTGGTCGCAGCCGGGCCGGGCGGGGCTCGGCTTGCCCCCGGCGGTCACGGCCTGGGGCCGGCGACCCAGCAGTTCCTCTCCGACCTGCGCCTGGTGCTCAGCGTCGCTGACCAGCACCCAGCCTCCGGCCCCCCGGATGCCCGGTCGAGCTTTGCCGCCGGGTCGGCTCCGGAGGACCTCGACCGCATCGCGGCCCTCGTCGAGCTGGCCCAGAAGGGCGACGCCGAGGCCTTCGGGATGCTCTACGAGCGGTACGTCGACACCGTCTACCGCTACGTCTACCTCCGGGTGGGTTCGAAGCAGACCGCCGAGGACCTCACCGCCGAGACCTTCATCCGCGCTCTACGGCGGATCGAGACCTTCTCGTGGCAGGGACGCGACATCGTCGCGTGGTTCATCACGATCGCGCGCAACCTCATCACCGACAACGCCAAGTCCTCGCGGTTCCGGCTCGAGGTCACCACCGCCGACATGTTCGACGCCGACGGCACCGTGGATGCCCCGGACACGGAGGTGCTGGACCGGATGCGAGACACGAGGCTGGTCGCGGCCGTCCGGACGCTCAAACCGGAGCAGAGCGAGTGCGTCGTCCTGCGGTTCTTCCACGGGCTGTCGCTCGCCGAGTGCGCCGAGGTCCTCGGCAAGTCCGAGGGCGCGGTGAAGCAGCTGCAGCTGCGAGCTGTCCGCGCACTCCGAAGGGAGCTCGGCGATGAGGCGCTCTGAGCTCGCCGCCCGGCGTGGCGAGAACGTAACCTTCGCCGCCTCCCCTCGTTCTCAGCGTGAGGACCACAGAGATGCCGTGGTCGACAACCGGGCAGGGGGGGTTACGGCATGGCCATCATGACGCGCACTGCCGACCTGCTCCAGCAGGCGATCGAGGGCGAGACCGCCCACTCACGGGTCCGCGACCTCGTCGCGACGACCACCGCGCTGCGTTCGGTGTCCATCGGCTACGGGCCGGACCCCGACTTCGTCCGCGACCTCGGCCTCCGGCTCCAGGCCGAGGCGGCAGCGCTCCCCGTGCGGGCCACGGTCCCACGGCAGCAGTCCTCACCGGGAGCTCACCGGCAGCGCCGCACCCCTCAGCCTCTCGTCCTGCTCGTCGGGCGCGGTCTCCCGCGCGCGCTGGCGGGCATCGCCGCCTCGGCCCTGGCGCTCGGTGGCGTCGTCGGTGCGGCCTCCCGCTCCGCACTGCCGGGACAGGCGCTCTACCCGGTCAAGCAGATCCTCGACACGGCGGCGGTCACGCTGGCCGGGTCGAGCTTCGACAAGGGCTCGACGCTGCTCAGCCAGGCCCAGGACCACATCAGCGAGGCCAGCCAGCTCTCCGGCACGAGCTCGACGTCGGCCACCGACGTCAACCTCGCCCTCGAGGCCGCCATCGTCGACGTCACGCAGGCGCAGGAGCAGCTGCGGACCTCGTTCACCGAGACCGGCAACCCGCAGGCCCTCCTCGCGATCCAGGACTTCTCCACCCGCGCCATCCCCCAGGTCGAGGCGCTCCGCACCCGCCTCCCCTCAGGGTCGCTGCCCCTCCTCGCGACCCTGAGGTCGCTGCTCGGCTCGGTGTCGACGAACGCCGTTCAACAGCTCGCCAGCTGCCAGACGTGCGGCAGTGCCGCGGAGTCGGCGCGCCAGCTCCAGCGCCAGTCGCCGACGGCCGACCCCGGTGCGCTCCCGGTCCTCGAGACCGGCGCTGCCACCGGGACGGCGACCGGCGGCGGCACGGCCGGTTCTCCTGGCGCCGGCGGGGCCACCGCCCCACCAGCCCCAGGCGGATCCGGCGTCACCCAGCCGTCGGCGCCGGTCGTCGCGCCGATCGTGACGCCCCCTCTCGCGAGTGTCGGCCCCGGCGGGGCAACCGTGACGGTGCCTGGTGTGCCGCTGCCCGGCGCCAGCGGCAGCCCGGTCGTCGTGATCCCGCCCGTGACGAGCCTGCCGCCCATCACGGTGACCACTCCGGCGCTCGGCCTTCCGTCTGGCAGCTCACCCAGCAAGACCTGCGTCATCGTCAACATCTGCCTCCCCTGAGCCGTCCGTGCGCAGGAGCCAGGTCGGAGGGCCGGGCTGGCAGAACATCGAGCCAAGACGAGGACCGAGCCTAGAAGAAGACCGAGCGCCGCTGCATGAGCAGTGAGTAGAGGGTCTGCTGGATCGTCTCGCGGATCTGGTCGGTGAGGTCGAAGACCAGCATCGGGTCGTCCGCGCCGGCGGGGGTGAGCTCGGCGGTCTCGACCGGCACGCCGAACTCGATGATCCACTTGCTCGGCAGGGGGATCAGTCCGAGCACCCCGAGCAGCGGCCAGGTCGGGGTCACCGGCGCGTAGGGTGCCCCGACGAGCCGCGCGACGGTCTTCATGTTGCCGAGGATGGGATAGATCTCCTCAGCGCCCACGATGGAGCACGGGATGATCGGCACGCCCGTCCGGATGGCCGCGGAGACGAAGCCGCCGCGGCCGAACCGCTGGAGCTTGTATCGCTCGGTGAACGGCTTGCCGACCCCCTTGAAACCCTCCGGCCAGACGCCGACGATGTCTCCCCCAGCCAGCAGCCGCTCCGCGTCGGCGTTGCCGGCCAGCGTCGACCCGGACTTGCGAGCGACCTGTCCGACCACGGGTGTCTGGAAGACGAGGTCTGCCCCCAGCATGCGCAGGTGCCGGTGTGCCGGGTGCTCGTCATACACCGCGACCTGGGTCATCAGCGAGTCCATCGCCACCGTGCCGGAGTGGTTGGCGACGATGAGGCCGCCGCCGTCGGCGGGGATGTTCTCCATCCCACGCACCTCGACCCGGAACCACTTGCGGTAGAGGGGACGCAGCAGCGGGAGATAGGCGTTGGTCGTGAAGTCCTCGTCGAAGCCGAACTCGTCGACGTGGAAGTCACCGGTGAGGCGCCGGCGCAGGAAGGCGAGAGTGCGAGCCACCTGCACCTCGACGTCCTCCGGTGCGATGCCCGCCGAGGCGGCCACGGTGCGCAGCGCGGCCACGGCGGCCTGGACGAGATCCTCCATCCCGGGATGGAGCATCCCGCGCTTGTCCACCGTGCGGCCTGACACCGGCGTGGTGCCGAGGTCGGGGACCGAGGTGAGCGTGCGGGCCACCCCGCTCTGGCCCGACCGGTCCCCGGCCGGTGGGCGGGTCCTGCGAGGGCCCTGCCGGTTGGTGGTGGCGCGCACCCGCTCGGCGCTCGGGGCACGGGTCCCCGAGTGGGCGACGGCTCGCGCCGATGGGGCGCCCACGCGGGGCGTCGGCTGGGGCCGGTGCTTCGCCGTGTCCGGACGCGGCGCCGGCGGCCGCGGCTGCGCCGTGACCTCGGTCCGCGACACGAGGGCCTCGACGGGAGGGTCGGGAGCCTCGGGCATAACCCCGAGCAGCGGGGTCCTGACCCGTCTGGCCCGCTCGCCGGACGCTCGAGCCGCCCCGGCAGCCAGGACGTCCCGGCTTGACGCCGGTCGGCTGCTCCGCGTCGTCGCCGCCTTCACCGGCGCAGTCCTTCCGGGCGCAGTCCTTCCGGGCGCAGTCTTCGCAGGAGCAGCCTTCTCGGGGACAGCCTTCTCAGACGCGGACTGGGTGGGGGCGGGCCCGCGGGCGGCCGCAGGCCCGGGCTTGAGCGCTGAGCTCGCCCCGCCGGCCTTCGCCGAACGGACCGTCCTCGTCGAGCGCTTCGTCCCTGGTTCGTCGGGCGTCATCAGCTGGTCCTCCCGGCAGGCCAGACGTGGGCGAGAGCGGAGGCGGCGGTGCCGGCTGCGCTCTGGACGGCGCTGCCGACGGCCCCGGCACCCGGTAGGGGTGCTCGGACCTGCCGGGCGAAGTCCACGAAGGCCTCGAGGGTGGTGAAGGCGGGCTGGAACCCCAGGGCGGTCCGCATCCGGGTCGTGTCCAGCCCGCGCCCGTGGGCGAGGAACTGCATCTGGTCGCTGGTGAAGTCCGCCAGCCCGGAGCGTCTGACGATCGTGCCGAGCAGCCCGGCGGCGGGAAACGGGACCGGCATCACCGGCCGGCCGACCAGCGCAGCCGCCTGGGCGACCGTGACGACACCGTCGCCGGCGATGTTGACGATCCCGACGGCGTGCTCCGACCGGGTGGACGCCAGCAGCGCGCCGGTCGCATCTGCCTCATGGACGAACTGGAGGCGGGCGTCGAAGCCGAACGGGACAGGCACCACCGGAAGGGAGAAGTAGTCGGTCAGCGACGTCCGGATCCCTGGGCCGATGATGTTGGCGAAGCGCAGCATGGAGATCCCCACCTCGGGGCGACGGCGCGAGAATCCCCTCACGTAGCCCTCGACCTCGACCGAGTCCTTGCCGAACCCGGCCCGCGGGAGGGACTTCGCGCTCATGTCCTCGGTGAACATCGCCGGGTCGCGAGGCGACGACCCGTACACAGCCGCGGACGACTTGACCACCAGCCTTGTCAGGCTCGGCGCCTTCTGGCAGGCAGCGAGCAGCTGCATCGTGCCGATGACGTTGATCTCCTTCTGCGAGGCCCGCCCCCCAGCCGAGTTGGGGGTGGCGATGACGTTCAGGTGCACCACCGTGTCGACCTCGGCCTGGGCGATGATCTTGCCGATCATCGGGTTGCGGATGTCCGCGCGCACGAACTCCGCCCGGCCGATCGAGTGGGGCGGTGGGACGACGTCGACGCCGATGATCCGCTCGATGCCGTCGGTCTCGCTCAGGGCTTGGGCGAACCGTCCCCCGAGGTACCGGGAGACTCCCGTCACAAGCACGACCGAGGCCACGAGACACCTCCAGGGCGTGGGATTGGGCTTCGGGTCGATCCTACCCAGAGCCCGGGCGAGCTCCCTCCGCGGGAGCGCGACGCCGGCCCCGTAGGCGCCGCGGCTCGCGCCGTGCGCGCGAGCAGTCAGGGCGGTCAGACGACGTCGAAGAGCTCGGTGTGGAGGCGCCGTGAGGGGACTCCTCGGTCAGAGATGATGCGCGTGGCTGCCGCGACCATCGGTCCCGGGCCGCAGATGAAGTAGTCGACCGTCCGGGCGCCGCGGCGGCGCGGCAGAGCGGTCTCCAGGATCTCGCGGGTGAACCGGCCGACCTCTCCGTCCCATTCCTCAGGAGGCTCCTCGAGGATCTCGACGAGGTGCAGGTCGAGCCGCTCCTCCAGGTGCTCGTCGTCGGCGCGGTGCAGCATGTCATCGGCCGTGCGGCCCGCCACGATGAGCAGGACGGGCCGCGCGTCGGCGCGGTCGGCCATCGTCCGCAGCATGCTGAGCATCGGGGTGATCCCGACGCCGCCGGCGATGAAGACGAAGCGGTCCGACCGCAGGCCGTCTAGCGTGAAGGACCCGTGCGGTCCGTCGAGGAAGACGCTCCGGCCCGGCTTGAGGCCGGCAACGAGCTCGCTGAAGTCGCCGATCCCCTTGATGGTGAACTCCTTTCGCCAGGGTTCGCTCGCGGAGGAGGCGATGGTGAAGGGATGCTCCTCGAAGACGAACGGCGAGGTCCCGATCTTCAGCCACGCGAACTGCCCCGGCCGGAACGCGACCCCCCGGTGCCCCGAGGCGTGCAGCACGAGGGTGACCGCGGTCGGGGACGCGCGCCGCACCTCGTCGACGACGTAGCGGCTGCGATAGGAGCGCAGCGGTCGCCACACCCACCGGTGCGCCAGCGCCGCGAGGATCGCGAGGACGAGGAGCAGGAACCAGAACCGCGCTTCGGTGAAGCGGGTGAGGTCCTGCAGCCACAGCACGTGCAGTGCCGTCGCCAGCAGCACGGTGTTGGCCAACAGCACGTGGGCGAGCCGCCACCCCTCGTAGCGGTGCCGTCGCCGTCGACGGCTGATCCCGAGGGCGGCGATCGCGAGCAGGGCGACGGTGGCGACGGCTCCGGCCCATACCCGAGGCGGAGCGTCGCGCAGGTCCAGCACGGCCGGCCCGATCTCGGGGCGCAGCAACACGGCACCGACGTGGGCGAGGACGAGGGTCACGGCGACGACGGCGAGCGCCCGGTGGCTGCGCAGCAGGCGCTCGACCCCGAGGTAGCCCGTGAGAGTCCGGAAGCGGCTGGGCAGCACGAAGGTCAGCACGAGAAGCGAGCCGGCTCCGAGCGCGGCAACCAGCGAGACGACCCGCAAGGTCCCCTGGTGGAGCTCCTCGGGGGCCGCCATCAGGGCCCAGACGGGCACCGCGAGGGCGGCGCCGACGAGCAGGGTCCAGAGTGCGGGGGCGAGTCGACGCCGCGTGGCGCCACCCCCGCCGACCGGCCACGGACGCCAAGGGCCCCGGGGTCGTGACGGCACGTCTACTCCACGGGAGGGCAGGGCGTTGTGCTCGTGACGCTACTGAGCCGCCCGCACGCGGTCAATCAGCGGTCATCCCGTCGTCATCTGGCAACAGCCCGCGGTTGGCGGCGAGCGCTGTCTGACGGTGCTCGCCGCTGCGACCCTGCCGCGCGGGGTCGAGTGCGCGAGAGGTTGAGTGCGTGAGCGGCTGCGTGCCCGGCGCTACTTCTTGTTGCGGCGCTGGTGACGCGTCTTGCGCAGCAGCTTGCGGTGCTTCTTCTTCGCCATCCGCTTGCGGCGCTTCTTGATCACTGAACCCATGGAACGTCCTCGCGTTGGTGTCAAACCGGTGTCGTCGATGTCGACACGGTTGTGGCACCACGCCGAACTGTTGAGCGCAGCCTACCGTCTGCGCAGGCACCCCCCAAACCACGTCTGACGAAAGGCGGACCGGGGAATCCCGGCCCGCCCTTCGTCAGACGCGTTCAGCGAAAACTGCCTGCTGTCACGCGGTGTCGACGAAGGACGTACGAAGGTACGTGTGAACCACGTCTTCGGGAACCCGGAACGAACGACCCACCCGAACCGCCGACAACTCGCCGGAGTGAACGAGACGGTAGACCGTCATCTTCGACACGCGCATGATCGAGGCGACCTCGGCGACGGTCAGAAACCGCACCTCGGCGAGCTGGCGCTCTTTGGACATGTCCACCTCAATCTCTGCACGCGCGTAGCGCCGGCTTCCCCTCCGGCGAACGACCACAGGCGTGCAGGTGTCACTCTAGGGGCAGGTGTGGCCGTTGGGAAGCGGCTGGACGAAACAGATCCTGGATTGTAAAGCCGACACGCCGCGCGCGCAGGTCCAGATCCGCTCAGTCGAACCAGACGTCGAGCCCGTGCAGGGGGAAGACGGCCTTGCGGGTGGCCATGATCGCCTGGTCGACCAGGTCCTCGGGGTCGTAGCCGAGGTCCCAGCTACGCCACCACAGCGGGCCGGCATCTGCCGACCGGTCCCCCATCCGGCGGGGAGCCGGGCGTCCGGTGAGGGTCTGCACATACTCGCGCCAGCCCTGCGGCACCTCGGCCGTGACGTCGATGGGGTGATGCGCCGCGATCGCCGTCAGGTGGGTCCAGGTCCGCGGCACGACGTCGACGATCTCGTAGCCACCGCCGCCGAGGGCCACCCACCTCCCGTCACACAGCTCGTGGCTCAGCTGGTGCAGCGCCTGCGCGGCGGCCCGCTGGGCGTCCACCGTCAGGGCGAGGTGCGCCAGCGGGTCCTGCGCGTGCGTGTCGCAGCCGTGCTGGGTGACGAGGACCTGCGGGGCGAACGCCCTGACCACCGGGAGGGCGGCGGCGTGGAAGGCACGCAGCCATCCGGCGTCCCCGACGCCGGGCGGCAGGGACACGTTGACCGCGCCACCGATGGCGTCCGTGCCGCCGATGTCGCTCGCCCATCCCGTGCCGGGGAAGAGCGCCCGTCCGGTCTCGTGGATCGAGACGGTCAGCACCCGAGGGTCGTCCCAGAAGATCCGTTCCACCCCGTCGCCGTGGTGGACGTCGACGTCGACGTAGGCCACCCGCTCGACCCCGTGGTCGAGCAGCCAGCGGATACCGACCGCCACGTCGTTGTAGATGCAGAAGCCGGACGCACTCGCCGGCATCGCGTGGTGCAGACCCCCGCAGAAGTTCACGCCGTGCTGGACCTCGCCGCTCCAGACGCGCTCGCACAGCTCGCGGGTGCCTGCGGCGATCCGGGCACTGGCGTCGTGCATACCGACGAAGGCCGGGTCGTCCTCCGTCCCGATGCCCCACCGGTAGTCGGCCAGCTCGGGTCGGTCCGAGCCGAGCCGCACCGCCGCGATGTAGTCCCGGTCGTGCACGCTCGCGAGCAGGTCGTCGGAGGCCAGGTCGGGGCTCAGCACGCGGACGTCCGGGTGGTCGAAGAGCCCGAACGCCTCGCAGAGCCGGGCCGTCAGATCGAGACGCAGTGGTGACATGGGATGGGTCGGGCCGAAGTCATACTTCGTGAAGGTCGGGTCCCAGACCACCATCGCCTGCGTTGGCATGATGGTGACGCTACCGTCCGGTCGCAGGTGGCGTGCCCGTCGGCCGGGATACTGGGCGGGTGACGTGTCCGGCGTCACCCCCACTTCGGTGACACGAGAGGCAAGCATGGCGAGGAACCGCATCTTCGACGAGAGCGTGATCGTCGTCGGTCTCGGACGCTTCGGCAAGGCCTGCGCCGTCGAGCTCGCGCAGCTCGGGCACAAGGTCACCGCGGTCGAGAAGGACGGCGAGGTGGCCGAGCGGTTCGTCGGCCAGTTCGACCGGATCGTCCAGGCGGATGCGGCGCACCCCAGCGTGATCGAGGCCGCCAAGGCGTCGGGGATCAAGATCGCGGTCGTCGCCATCGGCTCCTCGATCGAGGCCTCGATCCTCGCGGCGGCGAACCTCGTCGACGCCGGCGTCGAGTCGATCTGGGCCAAGGCCCTCACCCCCGAGCACGCGCGGATCCTCAGCCGGATCGGCGTTCACCACGTCATCTCACCGGAGGCGGAGTCGGGGCGCCGGGTCGCGCACCTCGTCAACGGGCGGATGCTGGACTACATCGAGTTCGACGACGGGTTCGCCCTGGTCCGGATGAAGCCGCCCACCGAGGCGATCGGGTTCACCCTTGCCCAGAGCCAGCTGCGCGGCAAGTACGGCGTGACGATCGTCGGGGTCAAGGCTCCCGGCGAGGACTTCACGTATGCCGTGCCCGAGACGAAGATCTCAGCGCACCACGAGCTCATCGTCAGCGGCCCGACCCAGCTCATCGAGCGGCTGGCCGCACGCCCCTGAGGGCTGAGATGGACGAACCCACCGCGCCCGCGCCACTGCTGACCCGACGCACCCTGCTCGGCTCGGGTGGCGCCGTCATCCTCGCTGCCGGAACGGGTTTCGGCGGTCTGACGCTCTATCGCTCCCGTCACGTCGACGTGCCGCTCTACTCAGAGACCGTCGCCCTCGAGGGTCCTGGCCGGAGCGTGCTCGTGGCTCCTGGACGTGCCGCCGACGTCGTCGACGGCACCCGGGTGCTCCGTTCGGCCCGGGACGTCGCCGACCTCGTGGCGCAGGAACGTGCGTGGCTGGCCACCGGTGCGTCCTGGACGACAGCCGGGTCGTGGTCGACGCTGGCCCGCGACGCGCTTCTCGACCTGCGCGCCCTGACCCTGCCGGACGGCATACCGGTCGCGGGGTGGTCCACCGGCTGGCGCTACGTCTGGCCCCGGGACGCCGCCCACCACGCGGCGGCGCTCGCCGTGAGCGGTCACGCGGACGAGGCGCTGCCGGCGCTGCGCTTCCTCAGCCGGGTGCAGGACCCGTCCGGCTGGTTCGAGGCGCGCTACCTGCCGGACGGGTCCGGGCCGCCCGATGGCAGGACCCGGCAGCTGGACGGGACCGGATGGGCGATGTGGGCCACCCAGCAGGTCGCGCAGGCGATGCCGCCGGACGCGGCCCGCCGGCTGGTGACGGAGCTTCGCCCGATGCTCGACCGGTCGGTGGGGCTGATCCGGACCCTTGTGGACAACCCCGCCGGACTTCCGGCGCCGTCTCCCGACTACTGGGAGGTCGCGGAGCAGAAGCTCACGCTCGGGACCGTCGCCCCCCTGGCCGCCGGGTTGGAGAGCGGCGCCTGGGCCTACGGACTTCTCGGCGACGACGGCGCCAGCAGGGCCGCCGGGCTCGCGGCGGCCGAGCTGCGGTCCGTCGTCGAGCAGGGCTTCGGAGCGGGCGCGTACCCGCGGCACCTCGGCGGCGACCAGCCGGACGCCGCGGTGGCCTTCCTCGCGCCCCCGTATGCGGCCTCGGCCACCGAGCAGGTGAGCACGGCACTCGGTCTGGCAGAGCGTCGTCTCGAGCGACCCGGCGGAGGCCTGGCTCCCGGGGCCGGCTGGAAGGACGACGGCATCAGCTGGACTCCCGAGACGGCCCTGTTCGCGCTGGCACACGCCCATACGGGTGACCGGGCGGCAGCCGAGCGGATCCTCGGCTGGCTCGCCGACCACCGCACGTCGGCGGGCTCGCTGCCGGAGAAGGTGCTCCATGACGGGTCACCTGCCGCCGTCGCTCCCCTCGGCTGGACCGCATCGTTGGTCCTGCTTGCCGTGGCGGCACTCCAGCCCCCCGGGGTCTGACGGACCCGCCCGACCCGCAACCGGGCAGACATACCTGGCTTGTAGCGGCCCGACACGCAGAACCGCCCGGTGCCCCCGTATGGGGAACCGGGCGGCAGGCGTGCTGGGGTCAGACCTGGGCCTGAGGGGCGATGGTGAACTGCACCGACCCACCCTGGTCGACGACGGCGTCGAGCACCTGGTCGTCGAGCACGGCGGCCGCCTGCTCCTCGAGGTAGACGCGGGCGCCGCCCTCTTCGACGACCTGGTCGCCGGGCTCGGGCTGCTCGACGGGAGCGACACCGAGCCCTCCGGCCTCGGGGTCGGCCTGGCTGAACCGCAGCCCGGCAGAGTCGGACTCGGACGCTTGCTCGGTGATGGTCTTGACGATCGTGCTGGCGTTCTCGGTGAGGGTGAGCATGGCTCTGTCTCCGTTTCCGATGGCGTGCAGGACCCTCTCGACGGTGTCGTGGTGGGCCCGGCGACGCAAACCGATCCGCCGACAGCGAACAGGTGTCCCACCATGTGGACTGCGCCGTGCGCGAGTGCTGCTCAGCCCTCCCGCCTGTCGAGACGGCTAGAGGTTGACGCTCCAGCCGCGGTCCTCGCCGAGCGGGAGGACCATGGCGATCTCCTCTTCCCCGTCGTCGTCGTTGACCACCCGCATCGGGCGGCGGAAGTCGGTGGGACGGAAGCCGATCCCGCTCGCGAAGGCGACCGCCCGGCCGTTCTCGGTGCCGACCCAGTAGGCGACATGGCTGTGCCCCTCGGACCGGGCCTGCGCTGCGCCCGCCTCGACCAGCTTGGTGGCCACGCCGGTGCCGCGGGCGTCGGGGTGCACCCACAGGCCGAAGATCTCCGCGACGGTCCCGCTGGGGCCCTTGCCACGCCCCACGGCCAGCACGCCCACCGCATCGCCGTCCCGCTCGGCCACGAGCCGGGTGGAGCGACGCATCCGCTCGCGCCAGAGCTCCTCGGTGAACTCCCCCTCCTCGACGGCACTGGCGACGAAGGCGTCGGGCGAGTCGGCCAGCGCCGCCAGGCGGATCGTCTTGAATTCCTGCCAGTCCGCTTCGCCCAGGGGGCGCACCACGATCTCGCTCATACCTACCAGCGTCGCACGCCCACGCCCGGTGTCGCGATGGGGGCGCCCCTCGAGCCGGCGCCCGCCCGGCCTCAGCCGTGTCCGGTGGCCAGCTCGTGCGAGCGCCGGGCGGCGGCCTCCATGGCGGTGATGAACGCGGCGCGGACCTTGTGGTCGTCCAGCTGGCGCAGCGCCGCCACGGTGGTGCCCCCCGGCGAGGACACGCGCTCGCGCAGCACGGTCGGGTGCTCGCCTGTCTCCTTGAGCATCGTCGCCGCCCCGAAGAGGGTCTGCACGACCAGCTCCGTCGAGGTGCCGCGGGGCAGTCCGAGCACCACGCCCGCCTCGATCATCGCCTCCACGACGTAGAAGATGTATGCGGGGCCACTACCGGAGATGGCCGTGACCGCGTCCTGGTGCTTCTCGTCGAGGTGGACGACCTTGCCGCACGAGCTCAGCAGCGCCTCGGCCTCGGCGAGGTGGGCGCTCGTGCAGTGCCGCCCGGGCGAGATCGCTGCCATCCCCTGGTCGACGAGCGCCGGGGTGTTGGGCATGACCCGCACCACGGAGGCCCCCTCGGGGAGGCGCGACTCGAGGAACTCCGTGGTGATGCCCGCAGCGAGCGACACGACGACGTTGCCGGGGCTGACCTGGTCGCGGATCTCGCTCAGCAGCCCGTCCATGTCCTGCGGCTTGACGACGAGCACGAGCACGTCGGCGGCCGCGGCCCCCTCGCGGTTCTCGACCACCCGGACGCCGTACTTGTCATTGAGGTGCCGGGCGTGCTCGACCCGGCGCTCGGTGATGAGCAGGTCGTCCACGGCGCGGCCGGAGCGGATGAGCCCGGAGAGCAGGGTCTCCCCCATCACCCCGGCGCCGAAGATCGCGGTGGTCGCCATGGCAGGCCCTGCCTTTCTCGCCGGTGACGGCGCGCTCGCGGTGAGTCCAGTATGTCGGCGGGCAGCCGGCGTTCGGGGGCGGCTCTCAGCCCTTGGTGGCGACCCCGCGCAGGAAGAACATCAGGTTGGCCGGCTTCTCGGCCATCCGGCGCATGAGGTAGCCGTACCACTGCTCGCCGTAGGGGATGTATACGCGCATCTGGTCACCGCGGTCGGCGATCCGCTGCTGCTCGTCGGGCCGGATGCCGTAGAGCATCTGGTACTCGAACGACCTCGGGTCGCGCCCGTGCTTGGCCGCGAGCGCGCCGGCGATCTCGACGAGCCGCGGGTCGTGGCTCGCGACCATCGGGTAGCCCTCGCCCGCCATGAGGATCTTCAGGCAGCGCACGTAGGCCCGGTCGACCTCGGGTCCCTCGTAGGCCACCGACTCCGGCTCCCGGTACGCCCCCTTGCACAGCCGCACCCGGCTGCCGGCGTAGGCGAGGTCGCGGCAGTCGCCCTCGGTCCGCCTCAGGTAGGCCTGGAGCACCGCGCCGACGCTCGGGAAGTCCTGCCGCAGCTCGATGAGGGACTCCAGGGTGCCGTCGGTCGTCGTGTGGTCCTCCATGTCCAGCGTCACCGTCGTGCCCGCGTTCGAGGCCGCCTGGCAGATCTCCCGGGCGTGCTCCAGGGCGATCTTGTGACCGTCGCCGGGCAGCGCCTGACCGAGGGCGCTGAGCTTGAGCGAGACCTCGGCCCGGCCGTCGGCGGCGTACCCGTGCTCGCGGAGGTCGGCGAGCAGGTCGAGGTAGGCGTCACGGGTGTGCTGGGCCTGGGAGAGGTCGGTGGTGTCCTCGCCGAGGTAGTCGATCGTCGCCATCCGGTGGGTCACCTGGAGCTGGCCGACTGCCCGGACGGCGTCGGCCGTGCCGGCGCCGGGGACGAACCGGCGCACGACACCGCGGCTGACGGGAGCCTTCTCGACGGCGTCGCGGATCGTCGTCGACTTCGCGAGCTGGAGCAGGCTGTTGCGCAGCAGGGCACTGGCTTCCACGGGGCTGTCGTCCTCCGGCGGTGGGCTCGAGCCGGGACCTCCCCGGCAGGGCTCAATCTAGCGCCCGGCTGCGCGGCCGCCCGCCGGGCGAGGTCTCGGTGGTCCCGTTGGCCGGGCGTCAGGGGGTACGCCGGCGAAGCGTCAGCGACCCGAGCAGCAGGGCGACGACGACGAAGCCGAGGATGATGCCGAGGTTGCGCAGCACCTCGCCCCCGGGGTCCGCCGACGCCTGGACCGCCTTCATGGCGTCCACGGCATACGACAGGGGCAGGATGTCGGAGAGCCAGCTGAGCACGCTCGGCAGGCTGTCGCGCGGCGTGAGCAGTCCGCAGAGGAGGAACTGGGGCAGGACGAACGCCGGCATGAACTGCACGGCCTGGAACTCGGTACGAGCGAACCCGCTGGCCAGCAGCCCGAGGGCCGACCCGAGGACCGCGTCGAAGACCGCCACGGCGACCAGCTGCCACAGCGGCCCGCGGATCTCGAGACCGCATACGTACACCGCGAAGGCGACCGCGATCACGGCCTGGACGACCGCGATGAGGGCGAAGGCGACCGCGTAGCCGAGCATGAAGTCGCCCTTGCCGAGCGGAGTGGTCAGCAGCCGCTCGAGAGTGCCGGAGGTGCGCTCGCGCAACGTCGCGATGCTCGTCACGAGGAACATCACGACGAACGGGAAGACCCCGAGGAGCGCCGGCCCGATCTGGTTGAACACTGGTGTGCCCTGGTAGATCCAGGCCAGCAGCCCGATCAGGACGCAGGGCACGAGCAGGAGCATGGCGATGGTGCGGTGGTCCTCACGCAGCTGGCGCAGGACGCGTCCGGCAGTCAGCAGGGACAGCCCCAGGCTCATGACGCGGCCGCCGTGTCGATGAGGTGGAGGAAGGCCGCCTCGGCATCCGGGGTGCCGGTCTCCTCGAGGAGCTGGGTCGGCGTGGTGTCGGCGAGGATCCGTCCCTCGCGCAGGAGGATCAGCCGGCTGCACCGGGTGGCCTCGTCCATGACATGGCTGGACACGAGCAGGCACCGGCCGTCGGCCGCCAGCCGGTTGAACAGCTGCCAGAGGTCTCGGCGCAGCACGGGGTCGAGGCCGACGGTCGGCTCGTCGAGGACGAGGACCTCGGGGTCGCCGGCAAGGGAGCAGGCGAGCGACGCCCGGGAGAGCTGGCCGCCGGACAGGTTGCGCGCGAGGTCGCCCGCGTGGCTGGTCAGGTCGACCTCCTCGAGGGCGCGGTCAGCGGCCTCCGAGCCCGCTCCGACCAGACGGGCGAAGTACCGGACGTTCTCGCGCACGGTGAGGTCCGGGTAGACGCTCGGGGCCTGGGTGAGGTAGCCGACGGAGCGTCGCAGCCGCGGCGACCCGGCCGGGTGGCCGAGCACGGTGACGGTGCCCCCGGCGACGACCTGGACGCCCACGACGGTCCGGATCAGCGTCGACTTGCCCGAGCCGGACGGCCCCAGCAGCCCGACCAGCTCGCCGCGCGGGATGGTCACGCTGAGGTCGGGCAGCACCTCGCGTCCGCCCCGGACAACGTGCAGACCGGCGACGACGATGGCGGGCTCGTCCCCGGCACTCATCATGTGTTGAAGCCTAGGGAGCGGGGAGGGCGCTGGCAACCACCGCAAGGCGCCTCCTAGGCTGCCGGGATGCCGATGAGCCTCTCGTTCGAGCAGTGCGGCGCCGGGATCGGGGCTGCGTGGACGGTGCTGCGCGAGCATGCGGCCCGGGCGGGTCTGGGCGCCGAGGTGCCGACCTGCCCCGGCTGGGTGGTGCGCGACCTGGTGGCCCACCAGGGCATGGTGCACCGATGGGCCGCCTGGGTGGTGCGCGGCGACGAGCCCGGCGACACCGCGGCGGTCGAGCAGGAGGGCCGGCGCAGCGGCGACATCCTCGGCTGGCTCGACGAGGGCGTCACGGCGCTGCTCAGCGCGCTGGCCTTCGCGCCGGACGACCTCGACGGGCCCTTCTTCCTCAAGGATGCGCCGGCGACGAAGCCGGCCTGGGCCCGTCGGCAGTGCCACGAGACGACGATGCACGCCGTCGACGCCATGAGCGCCTCGCTCGGCCGGACGCCGACCGCGCGCGAGACCTGGGTGGACGCCGCCCTGGCCGCAGACGGGGTGGACGAGCTGCTCTGCGGCTTCGTCCCGCGCCGCCGCGAGCAGCTCCGCTCGGCCAGCCCCCGGACCGTGGTCGTCGAGGCGAGCGACACCGGTCACTCATGGACCCTGCAGATCAGCGAGGCGCCGGTCGTCACCACGGCGCACGCTCCCGGCGACAGTGCGCCCCGACCGGAGGGGGCCACGGTGCTGACCGGGACGGCGGCGCAGCTCTACCTCGGGCTGTGGAACCGGGGAGACGAGATCGAGAGCAGCGGGCCGGACCTGCTCGCCGACTGGCGGCGGCACATGGCCGTCAGCTGGTGACGTCCTGGGCCGGATGCCGCGAGCCAGGTTCCACAGCAGGTAGCGAAGCGGGTCACGAGGCCGGGCTGCGGTGGGCGCGTTCGAAGTGCAGCCGGGCGAAGGCGAGCGACTGGGCCAGGTCGGACTCCCGCTCGTCCTCGCCGAGCCGCCGGGTGTTGACCTCGACGACGATGTCGCCGCCGAAACCGGTGTCGGCAAGGTGCTGCAGCAGCTCCCCGCAGGGCTGCGTCCCGCGTCCCGGGACCAGGTGCTCGTCCCGGGCGGAGCCGGTCCCGTCGGCCAGGTGGACGTGCGCGAGCCGGGGGCCGAGTGCCGCCGCCATCGCCATCGCGTCCGAGCCGGCGGTGGCCGTGTGCGACAGGTCGAGCGTCACGTTGTCGTAGGCCTGCTCCACCGGGTCCCACCCGGGCAGGTACGCCAGGAGCTCCCTTCCTCGGGCCCGCCAGGGAAACATGTTCTCGACGGCCAGCCGGATCCCTGTGTCGTTCTCACGGATCGCCACCCCGTCGACGAACTCCTCCGCATACTCACGCTGCCAGCGGAACGGCGGGTGCAGCACGACCGTCCCCGCGCCGAGCTGCTGGGCTAGGGCGATCGAGTTGTCGACCTTGTCCCACGGCTCCGGGCCCCACACCCGCTGGGTCAGCAGCAGGGTCGGGGCATGCACGGACAGGACCGGTATGCCGTGCAGCTCGCTCAGCGCCCCCAGCGCTCCGGCCTCCTGCGAGACCGGGTCGGTCCACACCATCACCTCGACGCCGTCGTAGCCGAGCCGGTCCGCCAGGGCGAAGGCGGCAGCGCAGTTCGCGGGGTACATCGACGAGGTCGACAGCCCGATGCGCGTGCTCATGCGCGCCATTCTCCGGCACGTCTCCCGGCGACGGGATGCGGGGACCTTCTGCTCTCCCGACCGACGGGCCCGGGGCAGGGGGCCGCACGGTCCAGGGATGGGCTCGCCGCCACCTCTACCGCTGCACCGGGCCGCACCACTACGTGGCGAGGTGGTCCAGCCGCCGGAGGATGATCCCCTCGCGCAGGGCCCAGGGGCAGATGTCGAGCCGGTCCACCCGAAGCAGGTCGAGCGCCGCCTCAGCGACGATCGCCCCGGCCAGCAGCTGGGGAGCGCGGCTCGGCGAGACCCCAGGCAGCCGCGCGATCCGGGATGCCTCCATCGAGGAGAGCCGTCCGACGAGTGCGGCGACGTCAGGCCGAGTCAGCGACCGAGCGACATACGGGCCGTCGTCGCGCGGCGCGGCGCCGCAGATCCGGGCCAGGGAGCGCAGCGTCTTGGAGGTGCCGACGACCCGGTCGGGCGTGCCACCGGTCACCAGCGGCCGCAGCTCGCGGGCGAGCTCGGCGCGGACCATGGTGCGAGCCTGCGAGACGAGAGCGGTCGGCGGCGGGCTGCCGTCGAGATGGTCGCGGGTGACTCGGCCCGCGCCGAGCGGCAGGCTGATCGCGGCGTCGGGCTCCTCGTCGAGCCCCGTCGCGAGCTCGAGGGAGCCGCCGCCGATGTCGACCACCAGCAGCCGTCCACTCGACCACCCGAACCACCTGCGGACGGCGAGGAAGGTCAGCCGGGCCTCGTCGTGCCCGGACAGCACCTCGAGGTCCACCCCGGTCTCGGTGCGGACCCGGTCGAGGACCTCGTCGCCGTTCGGTGCCTCGCGGATCGCCGAGGTCGCGAACGCCACCAGGTCCTCGACCCCCTGCTCGTCGGCGAGGACGAGGCACTCACGGACGAAGTCGACCAGCCGCTCCGCCTGTCCGGCGTTGATCGAGCCGTCCGGCTCCATACCCTCCGACAGCCGCAGCTCGATCTTGTGCGAGTGCGCCGGCAGCGGGTGCGCGCCGGAGTACGCGTCCACCACGAGGAGGTGGACGGTGTTGGAGCCGATGTCGATGACCCCGAGGCGCATGCGCCCCACCGTATCGGCGCGGCGACGCAGATCCCCGTTCCCAGCGTCCGCGTCGAGGGGGGTTCGGTGCCGTCGGGACCCGGACGCTGCGCATAGGGTGGGCGCGTGCCCGAAGTTCCCCTCGACATGCCCCGGCTCTGGGTCGAGTTCCCCGACCCCGGCGATGCCGGGCAGCGCTTCCGCTGCGACCTGACCTGGCTAACGTCGAGCTGGGTGTGCATCTTCGGCAGCGGGTGCCAGGGCATCTACGCCGACCGGCCCGACGACGGGTGCTGCACCCTCGGCGCGCACTTCACCGAGAAGGCCGACTACCGGCGGGTCAAGGCCGTCGCCGCCGAGCTCGGCCCCGACGAGTGGCAGTACCACGACGTCGGCACGCGCGACGGCCGGATGCACAAGGACGACTGGACGGAGCTCGAGGACGGCGTGCGTAAGACGAAGGTCGTCGACGGGGCGTGCATCTTCCTCAACCGGCCCGGCTTCCCGGCCGGGGCAGGGTGCTCGCTGCACCAGCACGCCGTGGTCAAGGGCCTGGCCCCCACGATGCTCAAGCCCGAGGTCTGCTGGCAGCTGCCGATGCGGCGCACCTACCGCACCGTCGCACAGCCGGACGGCAACAGCTACCTCGAGGTCACCATCACGGAGTACGACCGCCGCGGCTGGGGGCCCGGTGGCCACGACCTCGACTGGTACTGCTCGGGCAACCCCGAGGCCCACGTCGGCCGCGAGCCGGTCTACCGCTCCAACGAGGCGGAGCTCGTCGAGCTGATGGGCCAGCCCGCCTACGACCAGCTCGTCCTGCGCTGCGAGGCGCACCTGCGCGCCGTCACCGCAGCCAGGCGGGCCGGCAACCGCAAGATGCTGCCACTGCTCGTGCATCCGGCCACCCTTGCTGCCCAGGACGCAGCCAAGGCCGAGGCGGACGGCCGGGCGGCGGCCGAGAGACGCGCCGCCGCGGCGCCGGGGTGACGCGCGCCATTCCGAGCCCCAACATCTGGGGTGCCCCGGACGTCTACGAGCTGGAGTGCGAGGGCGCCGACCGCGCCGGCGTCATCGAGTCGGCCATGTGGTCCATCCAGGGCTGGGCCGGTCTCATGGTCGCCGACCTGGGCTGCGGCTCCGGCGTCCACCTGCCCCGGTTCGCCGCCGAGGCGGCCGCCGTGGTGGGGATCGAGCCGCACGGTCTCCTCGCCGAGCGGGCGGCCGCCCGGGTGGCCACCATCCCCACCGCACGCGTATGTCGCGCCGGCGCCGAGGCGACCGGGCTCGCCGACGCGAGCGTCGACGTGGCGCACGCCCGGTGGGCCTACTTCTTCGGGCCCGGGTGCGAGCCGGGGCTGCGCGAGCTGGACCGGGTCATCCGTCCGGGCGGCGCCGCGTTCGTCATCGACAACGACGCGACCCGGTCGACCTTCGGCCGGTGGTTCCGCGCAGCGCTACCCGCCTACGACCCGGAGGCGGTTGTGCGCTTCTGGACGCGGCAGGGGTGGAGCCGCGAGCGCCTCGACATCGCCTGGGCGTTCGACTCGCGGGCCGACTTCGAGTCGGTCGTCCGCATCGAGTTCGCCCCCGACCGGGCCGCGCTGATCCTCGCCGAGGACCCCGAGCGCACCGGAGTGGACTATGCCGTCGACCTCTGGTGGCGCCGCTACTGACCACAGGCCACGGCCGCGCGGTACGGCATCATGGGCCGGTGCCCACCATCGTCTTCCTCCACGCCCATCCCGACGACGAGAGCTCGCAGACGTCGGGGTCGATGGCCCGGGCCTCCGCGGCCGGACACCGAGTCGTGGTCGTCTACGGGACGAACGGCGACCACGGCGAGGTGCCCGACGACCTCGCGCCCGGCGAGACCCTCGTGGACCGGCGCCGGGCCGAGGCCGAGGCCTCAGCAGCCGCGACCGGCGCGGCCCGCATCGTCTGGCTCGGCTACGCCGACTCCGGGATGACCGGCTGGGAGCAGAACTCGGCTCCTGGCTCGTTCCACCAGGCGGACCTCGACGAGGCCGCAGCCCGGCTCGCCGCCGTCCTCGACGAGGAGGACGCCGACGTGCTCGTCGGCTACGACTGGCATGGCGGCTACGGCCACCCCGACCACGTCAAGGTCCACCACGTCGCCCATCGGGCGGCCGACCTCGCCCAGCGCCGGCCCCGGCTCCTCGAGGCCACGATGAACCGCGACGCCATGCGAGCCATGCGGCAGCTGGCGCTGGCCTCCGGCCAGGAGGCCGAGTGGGACCCGGACCAGCCGATGGACGACGGCAACCCCATGGGGACGCCCGAGGCGGAGATCCACTGGCGGGTCGACGTC
Organism: uncultured Actinomycetota bacterium; assembly: GCA_963826375.1. Lineage (GTDB taxonomy): Bacteria > Actinomycetota > Actinomycetes > Actinomycetales > Dermatophilaceae > Lapillicoccus. The sequence continues at coordinate 280,687 of CAWGWN010000001.1, forward strand.
ACGGACTACCTCGAGCAACGGCGCGCCTCGATGCGGGCGCACGCCAGCCAGGTCACCGACATCGGGATGATGCTGGCCATGCCGGATGAGATCTACGCCATCGTCTTCGGCGCCGAGCACTACCTCGAGCCGGGCCGGCCGGCGGGCATGGTCGAGGGCTGGTTCCTCGACGCCTGACCGCGCGGCATACCGCTGCTGTCGGTGCCACCGCCTACGGTGCTGGCATGGCGTCGAAGGCAGCAGTGCGCTCGAGCGGGTTCCGGTGCGCGGAGTGCGGATGGACGTCGGTCAAGTGGGTCGGCCGGTGCGGCGAGTGCCAGGCCTGGGGCGCGGTCGCGGAGGTCGGGGCGGCGACCGTGCGCACGACCGCTGCCGGGGTCGTGGGGACGCCCGCGGTGCGGATCGGCCAGGTGGACATCCAGCGGGCCGCTGCCCGCTCCACCGGTGTGAGCGAGTTCGACCGGGTGCTGGGCGGCGGGCTCGTGCCGGGAGCCGTCGTGCTGGTGGCCGGCGAGCCGGGCATCGGCAAGTCCACACTGCTGCTCGACGTGGCGGCGCGGGCGGCGCGCGAGGGCCAGGACGTCCTCTACGTCAGCGGCGAGGAGTCCGCGGCCCAGGTGCGCATGCGGGCCGAGCGGATCGAGGCGATGGCGGCGTCGCTGTTCATCGCCGCCGAGACGGACCTCGCCACCGTCCTGGGGCAGATCCAGACCCTGCAGCCCGCGCTCGTCGTCGTCGACTCGGTCCAGACCGTCTCCAGCGGCGAGGTCGAGGGCTCCGCGGGCAACGTGGCTCAGGTGCGCGAGGTGGCGGCCAGCCTGATCCAGACCGCCAAGAGCCAGGGCATCGCGGTGCTGCTCGTCGGCCACGTGACCAAGGACGGGTCGATCGCCGGACCGCGGGTCCTCGAGCACCTCGTCGACGTCGTCATCCAGTTCGAGGGCGACCGGCACTCCCGCCTGCGCCTCGTGCGGGCGGTGAAGAACCGCTACGGTCCGACCGACGAGGTCGGCTGCTTCGACCTCTCCGACGTCGGCATCGTGGGACTCACCGACCCGAGCGGGCTCTTCCTCTCCAACCGCGACGAGGCGGTCGCCGGCACCTGCGTCACTGTGGCCCTCGAAGGACGCCGGCCGCTCGTGGCAGAGGTGCAGTCGCTCATCGCCGAGAGCAAGCTGCCGTCGCCGCGACGGGCGACCCATGGCCTGGACGCGTCGCGGGTCGCGATGATCATCGCCGTCCTCGAGCGCCGCGCCAAGGCCCCGATCGGCGCCAGCGACGCCTACGTCGCCACCGTCGGTGGGGTGCGGCTGACCGAGCCGGCCGCCGACCTTGCCGTCGCGTTCGCCATCGCCAGCTCGGTGCTCGACCAGCCCCTGCCCCGTGGCTCCGTCGCGTTCGGCGAGGTCGGCCTGGCCGGCGAGATCCGCCCGGTGACCGGAGTACCCCGCCGGCTGGCGGAGGCCGCCCGCCTCGGGTTCCGCATCGCGTTCGTCCCGCAGGGGTCCGTCGGCGGTGGCCCGGTGCCGGAGACGATAGAGGTCGTCGAGGTCCGCGACCTCGCCAGCGGCGTGCGCGCGGCGCTCGACCCGTCGCGCCGTTAGACTCCCCGCAACCGCCTAGTCGACCGGCCAGCCAACGGCCGACCGTCAGCACCGCCAGTCACCAGCCAACGCCCCCTCTGCAGCGAAAGCGACGCCCCGTGGAACGCACCGACGACGACCTGCTGCGGGCAACCCTCGCGGCCGTCGCTCCGGGGACCGACCTGCGTGACGGCCTCGAGCGCATCCTGCGCGGACGGACCGGCGCCCTCATCGTCCTGGGGAACGACAAGCTCGTCGAGACGATCAGCACCGGCGGGTTCCCGCTCGACATCGAGTTCTCCGCGACCCGGCTGCGTGAGCTGTCGAAGATGGACGGGGCGATCATCCTCGACCGCGAGGGCACCCGCATCCTGCGCGCCAACACCCAGCTCGTGCCCGACTCGAGGATCGAGACCCAGGAGTCAGGCACCCGCCACCGCACGGCCGAGCGGGTCGCGATCCAGACCGGGTTCCCCGTCGTGTCGGTCAGCCAGTCGATGCGGATCATCGCGCTCTATGTGGGCGGCAGGCGCCACGTCGTCGAGGGCAGCGCCTCCATCCTGTCCAAGGCGAACCAGGCGCTGCAGACGCTCGAGCGCTACAAGTCGCGTCTCGACGAGGTCACCGGCACGCTCTCCGCCCTCGAGATCGAGGACCTCGTGACGGTCCGCGACGTGGCCAGCGTCATCCAGCGCCTGGAGATGGTCCGCCGGATCAGCGACGAGATCTCCGACTACGCAGTCGAGCTCGGCACGGACGGGCGCCTGCTCGGCCTGCAGCTCGAGGAGCTGACCGGGGGCCTCGGCAACGACCGCGAGCTGGTGATCCGTGACTACCTGCCCGCGACGAAGTCGACGAGCACGGTCGAGGACGCGCTGGAGAGCCTGATGGCCCTGTCCGGCACCGAGCTGCTGGATCTCAGTGCCGGCGCCAGGGCGATCGGCTTCACCGTCGTCGGCGAGGGCCTCGACAGCGCGGTGAGCCCGCGTGGCTACCGCCTCCTCACCAAGGTGCCTCGCCTGCCCGGTGCGATCGTCGACCGCCTGGTGGACCACTTCGACTCGCTGCAGCGGCTGCTCGCGGCCAACCTCGAGGACCTCATGGACGTGGACGGTGTCGGCGAGGGCCGGGCCCGCGCTGTCCGCGAGGGCCTGTCGCGGCTCGCCGAGTCGAGCATCCTCGAGCGCTACGTCTGAGCGTGAGCCACCCGCTCGCCCCCGACCTGCCGACGCTGCACCGCCGGCTCAACGACTGGTATGCCGTGCAGGCGCGCGCGCTGCCGTGGCGGCTGCGGCATACCACCGCCTGGGGGATCTTCCTGTCCGAGGTGATGGCCCAGCAGACCCCGGTCGCCCGGGTGGAGCCGGTCTGGCACGAGTGGCTGGCTCGCTGGCCCACCCCGGCGGACCTCGCGGCGGCAGCGCCCGGCGAGGCGGTGCGGGCTTGGGGGCGGCTCGGCTACCCGCGCCGAGCGCTGCGCCTGCACGAGGCGGCTCGCGCGATGGTGGACCGGCACGGTGGCCAGGTCCCCGCCACGGTCGAGGAGCTGCTGGCCCTGCCGGGGGTCGGCGGCTACACGGCGGCCGCCGTCGCGTGCTTCGCCTTCGGCATCCCCACTCCCGTCGTCGACACGAACGTCCGCCGGGTCCTCGTCCGGGTCCTCACCGGCGAGGCCTCCGCCGCGGCCTCCCTCACCCGGGCGGAGCGCGACCTGGCCGCCGCCGCCATGCCGCCGGGCTCCGACGACGCGAACGTCTGGAACGTCGCGGCAATGGAGCTCGGCGCCCTGGTCTGCACCGCACGCAGACCCCGTTGCGGCGACTGCCCGGTGGCCGACCTCTGCGCCTGGAACCTCGCCGGCCGGCCGGCGTATGCCGGTCCGCCGCGCCGTGGTCAGGCGTGGCACGGCACAGACCGCCAGGCACGGGGGGCCCTGCTCGCCGCGCTTCGCGGGTCGGCGGAGCCGGTCACCGCCACCGAGGTCGAGCGGGCCTGGCCCGACGAGCCACAGCGACGGCGCTGCCTGGACTCGCTCGTCGCCGACGGCCTGGTCGAGCCGCTGCCGCACGGGCGGTTCCGGTTGCCCGCCTGAGCCGGCCACCAGGCGAGGACTCACCGCGGCGGCGTCAGCCCCAGTGCGCGCAGAGCGGTGGCCAGCACGACATCCTCGTCCCCGGCGCCGTCGACGACCACGCCCGGCTCGTCCTCCTGCAACGGCTCGAGGGTCGCGATCTGGCTGGGCAGCAGCGACGGCGGCATGTAGTGCCCCGCCCGGTGCTCCACCCGGTCCTGGATGAGCTGGGGCGCGGCGGTCACGTGGCAGAACCGGACCTCCGGACGGTCACGGCGCAGCACATCCCGGTAGGCGCGGCGCAGCGCCGAGCAGGTGATGGCGGCCGAACGGCCTTGCTGCTCCTGGCGGGTCAGCCACTCACCGATCAGCGCGAGCCACGGCCAGCGGTCCTCGTCGGTGAGCGGTATGCCGCTGTGCATCTTCGCGACGTTGGCCTCCGGGTGGAAGTCGTCGCCCTCCGCGAAGGCCCAGCCCATCGCCTGGGCGATGCCCCTGGCGAGCGTGGTCTTGCCCGACCCGGACACACCCATGACGACTACGAGGTCCACATCGGTCATGGCTGCACCCTAGCGAGACGAGCTCGCCCGGCTGGCGGCCCTCCAGGATCGCGGAGCGCGGTCCCAGACCTGCTGCGGGACGTAGCATCGGACCATGAGCGGATTCAGCGGGATCCCGGCTGACGCTGTCGCGTTCTATGCCGAGCTCGCCGACCACAACACCCGGGAGTGGTGGGCTGCCAACAGGGACCGTTACGAGAACAGCGTGCGGATGCCGCTCGTCGAGCTCACCGAGGCGCTGGCCGAGGAGTTCGGCCCGGCCAAGGTCTTCCGCCCTCACCGCGATGTGCGTTTCTCCCCGGACAAGACGCCGTACAAGGACCGGCAGGGAGCCATCGCGGAGCTCGCGGACGGGATGGGGTTCTACGTCCAGATCGGTCCAGAGGGGTTGACCACCGGCGGTGGCTACCACCACCACGCCAGCGACCAGCTGTCCCGATACCGGGCCGCGGTCGACGACGACGTCAGTGGCGAGGAGCTGGAGCAGGTCGTGGACGGCTTGCGGGACGGCGGTTTCCAGATCGGCGGCGACCAGCTCAAGACCCGGCCCAAGGGGGTCCCCGACGACCACCCCCGCCTGGAGCTGCTGCGCCACAAGAGCCTGGTCGCCTGGCGGGACCACGGGGTGCCGTCCTGGCTGAGCCGGCCCACTGCGCTGGAGAAGGTGCGCGCCGACTGGCAGGCCATCCGCCCGCTGGGCGAGTGGCTCACCTCCCACGTGGGAGCCACCCAGGAGCCGGAGCGACGCTTCCGCCGCTGAAGCGGCCCGAGGATGGGCGGGAGCGGGCGCAGCTAGAGCGTGCGCAGCATGCGGGTGTTGCCCAGGGTGTTGGGCTTGACCCGCTCGAGGTCGAGGAACTCGGCGACACCCTCGTCGTAGGAGCGGAGCATCTCGGCGTAGACCTGCGGCTCGACGGCTTGGCCGTCGATCACCTCGAAGCCGTGGCGGGCGAAGAAGGCGGTCTCGAAGGTCAGGCAGAAGATCCGGCGCACGCCGAGGTCTGCCGCGTCGTCGAGCAGCGCCTGCAGCAGCGCCGCCCCGACGCCATGGCCCTGGTGCGCCTCGTCGACGGCGAGGGTCCTGATCTCGGCGAGGTCCTCCCACATGACGTGCAGCGCGCCGCAGCCGACGACCGCGCCGTCGAGCTCGGCTACCCGGAACTCGTGCACCGACTCGTAGTAGGCGACGGCGTCCTTGGCGATCAGCGTTCGGGTGGCCGTGAGCGGTTGGACGAGCCCGCGGATGGCGCGCACATCAGGGGTCCGCGCCCTGCGAATACCGAGGCTCACGAACGGCTTCCGTCGATGGCCGACCGCAGGAGGTGGATGAGGGCGTCGACCTGCAGCGAGTCTCCGGACGAGACCTCGACGTCGCTGCCGTCGAGGGCCCGGGCGGCCAGGCCCTGCTTCGCATCGATGAGCTCGGCGATCCGCGAGTCGATCGTGCCGGCGGCGAGGATCCGCCACGCGGTGACCGGCTCGTCCTGGCCGATGCGGTGCACCCGGTCGATCGCCTGACCCTGCTCGGCTGCAGTCCACGACAGCTCCGCGAGCACGACGTTGGACGCCGCATGCAGGTTCAGCCCCACGCCCGCAGCGGTCAGCGAGCAGACCGCAACCGCGACCTCGGGGTCGTTCTGGAAGGCGTCGATGGCCAGCTGCCGCTGCGCGGTCGTCTGGTCGCCTCGAACCGAGACCGTCCGCAGCCCGGCGGCGGCGAGCATCCGTTCAGCGGTGTCCATCACGTCGATGTGCTTCGCGAAGAACACCACCTTGCCGACGGACCGAGCCAGCTGTGCGGTGTAGTCGGCGGCAAGCCCCGCCTTGGCCTGCCCGATCTTCCGCACCATCGTGAAGACGTTCTCGGTGCCGCTGCTCGACGTCGACGACTCCAGCTCTGCCAGCGCGACCCGTCGCATCAGCTGCAGATCCGGCTCTCCGTCGTCCTGCACCAGCTCGCGACCCTCGAGCAGCTTGCGGTACTTCGCCAGCAGCCGCTGCCCGAGGTCGTGCTCCGCCTGCCGGATCGAGCGTCCGAGCTCGTCGTCCAGCTCCACCGGCAGGTCCGCGATCCGCTTGTCGGGCAGGTCCTTGGCGACGTCGGCCTTGCGGCGCCGCACGATGCCCATGTCGATGACGGCCTGTCGCGCGGCCGGGTAGAACCCCCGGTCGGCTGGCGTGTAGCCGGATGCCTCCAGCGCCCTGACGATCGCGGGACCCGGCTTGTCCCCCTTGACCCAGCCGAGGAAGCGCCAGATGGCGTGGAAGTCCTCGACGTCGTTGATCAAGGGCGTGCCGGTCAGCGCCATGAGCAGCGGGTTCCCCCCAGGGGTGTTCTCGCGGATCCGGTCGGCGAGAGCCAGGACGTGCTGGGACCGCTGCGAGCTGAGGTTCTTGATGAAGTGGGCCTCGTCCACGACCATCGAGCGGAACCCGAGCGTCGACAGCCAGGACAGATGCCGGTCCAGCACCGTGTAGTTGACGACGAAGACGTCGGCGAAGGCGTCGACGTCCCGGCCGTCGCCATGGATCACGGTCACCCGGCGCTGAGGCGTCCACCGCTGGACTTCGCGGGCCCAGTTGATCTTCACGACGTTGGGGACGATGGCCAGCATCGGGTAGGCGTGAGCCACTGAGGCGGCGATGACCGACTGGGCCGTCTTGCCGAGGCCAGGCTCGTCGGCGAGCAGGAACGTGCGGTGTCCCTCGCGGACCTTCTCAAGCATCCGCGCCTGGTGAACCATCACGGTCGACCCGGGAGGCGAGAACCGGTCGAACAGCGGCGGGTCCGGCAGCCGCATCGACGCGGCGGTTCCGCCTGCGCCCTGCTCGAACGCGCGGTAGAGCGGCTCCATGAGGTCCCAGCCGGCGAGCCGGCCAGGCTCGTACTCCTGTGCCCGGGCGCGCTCGAGGTCTGGCGCCAGGAAGGGGTTCGCCATCACCCGGGACGGTACGGAGGCGGGCACGACCTGCTTCGCGGCGAGCTCCGCCGGGATCTGCGGGCGGCTGGCGGGGGGAGTGTCGATCACCAGCTCCTCCGGCGCCAGCTCGGCTCCGGACTCGAGCAGCCAGTCCCGGCGGATGCGCTGCCCCGCTGGTCCCACAGTGGCGTTCTCGTCGAGCAGGGTGAGCAGGCTGGTGTCGCGGGCGGCGATGCGCGCAAGGATCGTGGCGACGCCGTCCAGCCTCTTGAGCAGCTCGGCGCGCGTCGCGCTGGTCAGGGCGCTGTTCGCCCGGATCCGGGCGCGCTCCTGGCGCACCAGCAGGGCGATGACCTGGAACTTCGTCCGGTTCGTCGGTCCGACCTTGCCCTTCTCGGCCTTCGACTCCACCTCGCGGACACGCTTGGCGAGCACGGGGATCACGGGCGCCGGGTCGTCGGGGCGCAGCAGGTTCTTCCGCGGGCCGGATCGACCCGACGTCCGACGGCGCACAGTGGGCGGCATGCTCCTCCTGGTAACGAGGCGTTGTCGACGTACCGGCGTCCCGGGCGGGACGCCGCCGTCCCCCAACGTCATGACATCGCAGAACCTGATGACATCGACGACCGTGATGACATCGCATAACCTGGCCGTCGGTTGTCCGGCGCTGGGGCTCCGGTCGCCCGACGACGTGGGCGGCACGACGCCCCGTGGCCTTGCCCGGTCGGCCCGCCGCGCTCGTCCGGCGAGCGTCGTGCGGCGACCGTGTCCGGAGCGTCGTGTCCCAGTCTACGTCCATGTGACGCCTCAGAGCACGCGGGGCCGCCGAGTCGGGCCTGCACAACCTTTCGGCGCAGAGTCCGGGCGTCTGTCACGATGACGGCTCGTCGAGGAGGAGGTCGGTCATGCACGTACTCGTGGCCGGGGCCGGTGGCTACGTCGGCAGCAGGCTCGTGCCGCTGCTGCTCGAGCGCGGTCATGAGGTCACCGCGACGTTCAGCCGGCCGTGCCCACCCGACCGTTTCCCATGGGGTGAACGGGCTCGGCTGGCCGACATGGACGTTCAGGACGCTGACCGGGTCACCGACATCACCCAGGGGGTCGACGCGGTCTGCTACCTGGTCCACGCGATGGGCGGCTCCGACTTCGCCGAGCAAGACGCCCAGGCTGCCCACCACCTCGCACACGCGGCGATCGAGAACGAGGTCGGCCGGCTCGTCTACCTGTCGGGCATCGTGCCACCCGTGCCCGAGACCGAGCTGTCCGAGCACATCGCGTCGCGCTTCGAGGTGGAACGCGTCCTCGGAGCCTCCGGCGTGCCCACCATCACGTTGCGGGCCGCGATCATCCTCGGCAGCGGGTCCACCTCGTTCGAGATCCTCAGGCAGGTCTGCGAGCGCATGCCGGTCCAGACCGTGCCCACCTGGATGTCGTCGCAGGTCCAGCCGGTCGCGGTCACCGACGTGCTGGAGCTGCTGGCCCGCGCTCTCGAGGTCCCGGCCACCACGCGCAGCTACGACATCGGCGGCCCGGACCGGATGCCGTATGCGGGGCTGCTCGACGTCTACGCGCAGGTCGCCGGTCTGGTCCGTCCCCAGGTCAGCGTGCCGCTGCTGCCTACCGAGCTGGTGGGGTGGCTTGCGGGACAGCTGACTGACGTCCCGTCGGCCACCGTCGAGGCGCTGGTCCAGAGTCTGCGTCACGACATGGTGTGTTCCGACGAGGACTTCAGGGCAGACCTGCTCCCGGCGGGATACGAGATGACAGGAGCACACGAGGCGATCACCCGAGCGCTGCGCCGTTCCCCCGACCCAGACGGCTCGTCCGACCCGCTGGGACCGCTGCCGACGGACCCCCAGTGGGCCGGCGGTGAGGTCTTCGTGGAGGACGGGGCTGCGGTCCACGCGCCGCGCAACATCGTCAGCGAGCTGCTGCTCGGGCCGACCCGTCCCCAGACGCCGTGACCCTCTGGACGTGCGGCACCGGGCGTTTGCCCTCCCCGCTCGAGGACGGCACCGTGGAGGTGACCGCGCACATCGACCCGCCTGACGGTCCGGAGCGGGACGTCACGGGCGAGGCGTGGCTGCGCGTCCGGACCGAGGGAAAGACGCTCGAGTGGGGCGCCGCAGGCCCGCACGACTACCGGGGCGAGCTCGACGTCGACCCGGACGGCGACGAGCGCTCTCTGCTCACGGTCCGCCTGCACACCCAGCGTGCCGACGGTGCCTCCATCGACTCCAGCCTCGACGAGACCCTCGCCGGGATCAGACGGGCTGCCGAGGAGTCCGGCCGCCGCTGAGCTGCCGCCACCTCGGCACCCGGCAGCGGCGCCCGGAGCCTCCTGAGAGCTGCTGGGTGCAGGCCACCCACGCGAGTTTTCTGTCGCCCTCCCCGTGTGATCCCGGGTTTCTGGAGTACTGTCGCGCTCGAAGCAGGTTGCCCCAGACCCGGCGATCATGCGTCCCGTCCGAGGGTTGGGCCGGGACGCCGAAGGACCACCATGAGCAGCAGCACAGACCAGCCGGTTCGTCGGGAGACGGACGGCGTTCCCGCCTACGCCAGCCGGACACCGCTTCCCGGTTCGGGGCCCCACTACGGGGATGGGACCCCGGCTGGGAGCCCCTCCGCCGCCCGCCGAGCCGATCAGCCGAGGGACGGTCAGCGAGACCACGACTCCAACGTCGAGCTGCTTCTGGAGCTCGAGCAGGCCGTCGTCAGCCGGACGGTGGTCGGGCGGGCCCAGGGCATCCTCATGGAGCGTCACCATCTGACGGCCGAGCAGGCCTTCACTCGCCTCAGGGTCACCAGCCAGCACCTCAACCGGAAGCTGCGCGAGGTGGCCGAGGAGCTGGTCGACACCGGCCAGGAGGCGTTGTCGGAGGAACAGCTCCGGTCGCTGTGCGACGGTCGATGACGCGAGCTGCCCCCAGGCACGCGTCTGTCTACGAGCACTGGTCCGCCACAAGCCCGGTCAAGGGTCTACGCGCCCCCGAGTGACCCCCCGGGTGACACCAGGGCGGCGCCGGAACCAGTTCCTGGTTCCGGCGCCGTCCTGTGTCCGTGCTGTGCCTCAGACTCGTCGAGTCTGCAGTCGCCCCCGTTCAGCCGGCCGATCCGCTGGCGTCCTGCGGCCCGGTCCCGGCGACGGTGTCCTCCACCGGCGGGGTGTCGGGGATCTCGGGGAGGGTGTCCTCGCGCCGGGACCCGGTGAAGGTGAAGGTGGAGTCCTTGTCCTCCCCCGTGGCGTCGACGAGGACGAACTCCCCGGCCTTCAGCTCGCCGTAGAGGATCTTCTCCGACAGCGTGTCCTCGATCTCGCGCTGGATGGTTCGCCGCAGCGGGCGCGCACCGAGCACGGGGTCGTACCCCTTCTTCGCCAGCAGCGCCTTGGCCAGGGTCGTGAGCTCCATGCCCATGTCCTTGTCCTTGAGCCGCGCGTCGAGCTTGGCGATCTCGAGGTCGACGATCTGGACGATCTCGGCCTGGCTGAGCTGGGGGAAGACGATGATGTCGTCCACCCGGTTGAGGAACTCGGGGCGGAAGTGCTGCTTGAGCTCGTCCTGGACCTTGTTCTTCATCCGCTCGTACTCGGACTGGGTGTCCGGGCCGGCCGAGAAGCCGAGGCTGCCCTTGGTGATGTCCCGGGTACCGAGGTTCGTCGTCATGATGATGACCGTGTTCTTGAAGTCGACCATCCGGCCCTGGGAGTCGGTGAGCCGGCCGTCCTCGAGCACCTGCAGCAGCGTGTTGAAGATGTCCGGGTGAGCCTTCTCCACCTCGTCGAACAGCACCACGGAGAACGGCTTGCGACGCACCTTCTCGGTGAGCTGCCCGCCCTCCTCGTAGCCGACGTAGCCGGGAGGAGAGCCGAACAGCCGCGAGACGGTGTGCTTCTCGGAGTACTCCGACATGTCGAGCTGGATCAGGCTGTCCTCGTCGCCGAAGAGGAACTCGGCCAGCGTCTTGGCCAGCTCGGTCTTGCCGACACCCGTCGGCCCGGCGAAGATGAACGAGCCACCGGGACGGCGCGGGTCCTTCAGGCCGGCCCGGGTGCGCCGGATGGCCTGGGAGAGCGCCTTGATGGCGTCGTTCATGCCGACGATCCGCTTGTGCAGCTCGCCCTCCATGTTGAGCAGCCGGCTGGACTCCTCCTCGGTCAGCTTGAAGACCGGGATCCCCGTCGAGGCCGCAAGCACCTCGGCGATGAGCTCCTCGTCGACCTCGGCGACGACGTCCATGTCGCCGGACTTCCACTGGGCCTCGCGGGCGCTGCGCTGGCCGACGAGGGTCTTCTCGTCGTCACGCAGGCTGGCGGCCTTCTCGAAGTCCTGGCCGTCGATGGCGGCCTCCTTCTGGCGGCGCACGTTCGCGATCTTCTCGTCGAACTCGCGCAGGTCTGGCGGCGCCGTCATCCGGCGGATGCGCAGCCGGGCCCCGGCCTCGTCGATCAGGTCGATCGCCTTGTCCGGCAGGAACCGGTCGTTGACGTAACGGTCGGCGAGGTTCGCGGCGCTGACCAGCGCCCCGTCGGTGATGGACACCCGGTGGTGCGCCTCATACCGGTCGCGCAGCCCCTTGAGGATCTCGATGGTGTGCGCCAGCGTGGGCTCGGCCACCTGGATCGGCTGGAACCGGCGCTCGAGGGCGGAGTCCTTCTCGATGTGCTTGCGGTACTCGTCGAGGGTGGTCGCCCCGATGGTCTGGAGCTCACCGCGGGCCAGCATCGGCTTGAGGATGCTGGCGGCGTCGATGGCGCCCTCGGCGGCACCGGCACCGACGAGCGTGTGGATCTCGTCGATGAAGATGATGATGTCGCCGCGGGTGCGGATCTCCTTGAGGACCTTCTTGAGCCGCTCCTCGAAGTCACCGCGGTAACGGCTGCCGGCGACCAGGGCGCCGAGGTCGAGGGTGTAGAGCTGCTTGTCCTTGAGCGTCTCCGGGATCTGGCCACGGACGATGTCCTGCGCCAGCCCCTCGACGACCGCCGTCTTGCCGACGCCGGGCTCGCCGATGAGGACAGGGTTGTTCTTCGTCCGGCGCGACAGGACCTGCATGACACGCTCGATCTCCTTCTCGCGCCCGATCACCGGGTCGAGCTTGCCCTCCCGGGCGGCCTGCGTCAGGTTGCGGCCGAACTGGTCGAGCACGAGCGAGCCGGCGGGGGTGCCCTCGGCCTGCTGACCCTGTCCGACGCCGGCGCCGGCCTTCTCACCCTGGCCGCCCTGGTAGCCGGCGAGCAGCTGGATCACCTGCTGGCGCACCTTGTTCAGGTCGGCGCCGAGCTTGACCAGGACCTGGGCGGCGACGCCCTCACCCTCGCGGATGAGCCCGAGCAGGATGTGCTCCGTGCCGATGTAGGTGTGCCCGAGCTGCAGGCCCTCGCGCAGGGAGTACTCCAGGACCTTCTTCGCCCGGGGGGTGAAGGGGATGTGGCCGGTGGGGGCCTGCTGGCCCTGGCCGATGATCTCCTGGACCTGCTCGCGGACCGCTGCGAGGGAGATGTCGAGGTTCTCGAGCGCCTTGGCGGCGAGCCCCTCGCCCTCGTGGATGAGCCCCAGCAGGATGTGCTCGGTGCCGATGTAGTTGTGGTTGAGCATGCGCGCCTCTTCCTGCGCCAGCACCACAACCCGTCGGGCCCGATCTGTGAATCTTTCGAACATCGCCGTTGCTCCCTACCTGTCGAGACCCACATGGTAACTGTCGCGCCTGTCAGCATCCGCGTGCACAGACATCACGGCTGAGAGACACGGTGCAGGTCGTGCGATGGGTGCAACGACCGGGTCTGCCGGGCTGTTCCCGTCATTGAGCCGAGTCGGCTCATGTTCGCCGACGGCGGAAGCGGTACAGCTTTTCGCTGTGTACGTTGCCGGGGGCGTCACCGACGCCGCTGGCAGCGCCCGCACCAGAACAGGTTGCGGCCCGCGACGACCCGGGTGCGCACCTTCGAGCCGCAGACACGGCACGCCTCCCCCTGCCGGCGGTAGACGTAGTACCGCCGCTCGAGCTCGCCCGACCGGGCTCCAGGTCCGTCGCCGACCGTCGCCAGCTCGCCGGTCACGGCGAGGACACCGGCCGGACCTGGAGCGGCCCGCCGCGCGGAGTCGGTGTAGACCGACGTGAGGGCCGGCTCCAGACCGTCCTGCTTCAGCTGGAGGGCCTCGTCGACCTGGTCCTGCATGGTGATGATCTGGTTGAAGGCCACGCCGAGCGGCATGAGGACGACGAGGTCGTCCCACAGCGCCTGCCACGTGGTGCGGCGGATCTGGGACCCGGGGCGGAACGGGTCCACCCGGTGGCGGAACAGCACCTCGGAGCGGTACACGTTGCCGACGCCGGCCAGGATCGACTGGTCCATGAGCAGCTCGGCGACCGGCCGCCCCGACCTGGTCAGCCGCGCCCAGGCGCGCTCCGGATCCTGTTCCGGCCGCAGCGGATCGGGCCCGAGGCGGGCGAGGGTGGCGTCCACCTCCTCGGGTGTCACCAGCTGGCAGACCGTCGCGCCCCGCAGGTCGGCCACGTGGTCGGCGGTGAGCAGCCGCAGCCGCACCTGGCCCCAGACGGGTGGCGGCCCGGCATACGCGCTGTAGCTCTCGACCGAGAACTTGCCGATCAGCCCGAGGTGCACGTTGAGCCACAGGTCGCCCGAGAACTCCACGAAGAGGTGCTTGCCGTAGGCGGACGCCTCGACCACCGGGTGCCCGGAGAGGCGCGCAGCTCCCTCGGTGAAGCGGCCCTGGGGCGAGGAGACTGCCGGGACGGTGCCGGCGAACGCCTCGTCCAGCGCCCGGGCGAGGCGATGCAGCGTATGACCCTCGGGCACTCAGCTGGCCTTCTTGCGAGCGGTGGTCTTCTTCGCGGTGGTCTTCGCGGTGGTCTTCTTGGCCGTCTTCTTGGCCGCCTTCTTGGCCGCCGCCTTCTTGACGGGCTTCTCCGGCGCGAGGTCCTCCTCGGCAGTGTCCTCAGCGTCAGACACCGGCGTGGTGGACGCGGGCCGCTTCGGCACCGGCTCGCCGCGGGACGCCTTCGCCTTGTCGACCGAGCGCTGCAGGGCCTCGAGCAGGTCCACCACCTCGCCCGAGCCGTCCTTGGCGACCGGCGCGGCCTTGACCTCGCCACCCTCGAGCTTGGCCTGGACGAGCGACTCGACGGCCTGGGCGTAGTCGTCCTCGAACTCCTCCGGGTCGTAGTCCCCGGCCAGCGACTCGATGAGCAGGTTGGCCATGGACAGCTCTCGCTCGGTGGCGCTCGGCACGTCGCTGAGGTTGGCGAACTCCGCCGACCGGATCTCGTCGGGCCACAGCATGGTCTGCAGGACGATGACGCCGTCGCGGACGCGGAGCACGGCCATGTTCATCCGGGTGCGGATCGACACGGTCACCAGCGCCATCCGGTCGGCGGCCTCGAGCGAGTCGCGCAGCAGCGCATAGGCCTTGCCCGCGCCCTTCTCGGGCTCGAGGTAGTAGGGACGGTCCAGCAGCAGGGGGTCGATCTGCTCTGTCGGGACGAACTTCTCGACCGCGATCTCCTTGCTGGCCTGGCTCGGCAGGGACTTCAGGTCCTCGTCCGTGATGACGACCATCTGTCCGTCCTCGGTCTGGTAGCCCTTGGCGATGTCGTCGTACGACACCTCCTCACCGTCGATCGAGCAGACCCGCTTGTAGCGGATCTGGCCGCCGTCCTCGCGGTGCACCTGCCGGAACGAGATGTCGTGGTCCTCGGTGGCCGAGTAGAGCTTCACCGGCACGTTGACGAGGCCGAAGGAGACCGCTCCCTTCCACATGGCACGCATCAGGACTCACCTCTCACGGGTCACGCCGGAACTTCCCTGTGCTCAGCATCCCCTACCCGCCTGACCTGCCACAACACGCCCGACCGACGGGCCCCGAGGACGCCCCCCACTCTCCCGTTGCGTCTCCCGTTGCGTCCGGGTCGGGACGGGTCCGGACCCCGCTCGACCCGGACGCAAGGAGGGGGTCGCGGTCGGCAGGGTCAGGCACGCAGGTCCTCCACCCGGGCCCGTAGGAACGCCTGCTCGGCCGGGTTCGCCGCCAACGCCGCCGCCCGCTCGTATGCCGTGAGCGCGGCCTCCAGGTCACCGGTGCGCCGGAGCAGGTCCGCCCGGGTCGCATGGAAGGCGTGGTAGCCATCGAGGTCGAGCGTGTCGAGCAGGGCGAGCGCAGCGGCCGGCCCGTCGACCTCGGCGAGCGCCACCGCCCGGTTGAGCGCGACGACGGGCGTCCGGTCCACGGCATACAGCTGGTCGTAGAGGGCGAGGACCTGACGCCAGTCGGTGTCGTCCGCGGTGGCCGCGTCGGTGTGCACCGCGTTGACCGCGGCGAGGATCTGGTACCGGCCGGGCCGACCGCGGCGCAGACACGCACGCACAAGGTCATGGCCCTCGGCGACGAGGCCCTGGTCCCAGCGGCTGCGGTCCTGGTCGGCGAGCAGGACGAGCTCGCCGTCGACGACCCGCGCCGGCCGCCTGGCATCGGTCAGGAGCATCAGCGCGAGCAGTCCCAGCGCCTCCGGCTCGTCCGGCATGAGCCCGACCAGCAGCCGGGCCAGCCGGATCGCCTCCGCGCACAGGTCGGTGCGGATGGGGTCCGAACCGGCAGAGGCGAGGTAGCCCTCGTTGAAGACGAGGAACAGCGTGGCGAGGACCCCGCGGACGCGGTCCGGCAGCTCCCGGTCCGGCGGCACGCGGTAGGGGATCCGGGCCGCCTTGATCTTCTGCTTCGACCGGGTCAGGCGCTTGGCCATCGCCGCCTCGTCGACGAGGTACGCGCTGGCGATCTCGGCGACGGTCAGGCCGCCGAGCAGGCGCAGCGTCAGGGCCACCTGCGAGCTCGGGGCGAGAGCCGGGTGGCAGCAGGTGAACATCAGCCGCAGCCGGTCGTCCACCACGGACGAGACGGCGCGGTCGTCGGGGGCGTCGGCGCTGAGCATGGCAGCCTGGGCGTGTCGGGAGTCGCGGGTCGACTCGCGCCGGATCCGGTCGATCGCCCGGTTGCGGGCCGTCGTCACCAGCCAGCCGCCCGGGTTGGGCGGCAGGCCCGACGCGGGCCAGCGCTGAAGGGCGATGACGTACGCCTCCTGGGCCGCCTCCTCGGCGACGTCGATGTCGCCGAAGTGGCGGGCCAGGATGGCGACGACCCGACCATGCTCCTCGCGGAAGACACGGTCGAGGTCGGTGCGGCCGGATACGGACACGAGTGGTCAGCGGCTCAGTCGCCCTGGAACGGGCGGACCTCGACGGCTCCGGCGCAGGCGGCGGAACCTCGCTTGGCCAGCTCGAGGGCGGCGTCGAGGTCGGCCGCCTCGACGATCCAGAAGCCCCCGAGGTGCTCCTTGGTCTCGAGGTAGGGGCCGTCGGTGACCACCGGGTCACCGCTACCGGTGGCGTCGACGACGCTGGCGGTCGATGCGGGGTGCAGACCGCCGGCGAACACCCACGAGCCGGACTTCTTCAGCTCCTCGTTGAAGACGCCGGTGCGGGCGTAGGCCTGCTCCCTCTCCTCGTCGGACGGGTAGGCGTCGGCCTCGGTGCCGTGCACGGAGAGCAGGTACTGGGTCATGTCGTCCTCCTTCGCTTGGCCGGGTGGTCCGGCCGGCGGGGCGCCCCGATGGCTGCCCCTCATACAGTCCACGAACGGCGAGGCCCCGAGAGGACACCGTCCGGTGACCATCTTTGCCCCGCGTGGGACAGGATGGGGGTATGCGCCCGATGCTCGCGTCGCCCGCCGCGGCGGTCCCGACCGGTGACGGCTGGGCGCACGAGGTCAAGTGGGACGGTATGCGGATCCTCGCCGACGTCCGGAGCACCGGGCTGCGGCTGTGGAGCCGCACCGAGCGGGACGTCACGGTGGCCTTCCCGGAGCTCGCCGGGCTCGTCGACACGTTCGACGACATGCTCCTCGACGGCGAGGTGGTCGCCCTGAAGGAGGGCGTGCCCTCCTTCCAGGCCCTCGCTGAGCGCTTCCACGTGACGAACGCCCGCCGGGCTGCCGCGTTGGCCGCGACCAACCCGGTGACCTTCATGGTGTTCGACCTGCTGCGGCTCTACGGCGTCGACCTGACGGCCCGCTCCTTCGCCGACCGCCGGGCGACCCTCGAGCGGCTCGAGCTCGCCGGGACGCACTGGCAGGTGCCGCCGACGTTCACCGACGGCCCGCTGCTGCACGAGGCGACCCGCGAACAGGGCCTCGAGGGGATCGTCAGCAAGCGCCTGTCCTCCCGCTACCTGCCCGGCACCCGGAGCGAGGACTGGCGCAAGTCACCCCACCGCACCTCGCTGTCGGTCGTCATCGGCGGCTGGCGGCCGGAGACCGACTCGGCCCGGCTCGGCGCCGTCCTCGTCGGGGTCCCGGCGCCGGGTGGCCTGCGCTACCTCGGCCGGGTCGGCAGCGGCATCGCGGGCAAGGCCGGCGCGGCGCTCGCGGCCGACCTCGCCCCGTTGGCCACCCCGCAGTCCCCGTTCGTCGACCCCGTCCCCCGGGTGGACGCCGCCGGGGCCACCTGGGTGCATCCCGTCCTCGTCTGCGAGGTCCAGGCGCTGGGGCTGACGTCGCAGCACCGGCTGCGCCAACCGGCCTACCGCGGCCTGCGCCCCGACCTCAGCCCCGGCGACATCGACCTGGGCCAGCTGCCCGCCGGTGCGGTCGATGCCTGAGCAGTCCCGGCTGACCGTCGAGGTCGCGGGCCGCCGGCTGGCTGTCAGCAACCTCGACAAGATCATGTACCCCGCCACCGAGACGACCAAGGGCGAGGTGCTCAACTACTACGCGCGCGTCGGGCCGACGATGCTGCGGCACCTGGGGCGACGGCCGGTGACCCGGGTGCGCTGGCCGCACGGCGTCGAGGGCCCGAGCTTCTTCGAGAAGAACGTCCCCTCCGGGGTCCCGTCCTGGCTGCCCACCGTCACCGTGTCCTCGCACGGACGCGACCCTGACGTCCACCCGGAGCGCGACCGCGTCGTCTACCCGCTCGTGCTGGACCTCGCCGACCTGACCTACCTGGTCAACCTCGCCTCCCTGGAGCTGCACGTCCACCAGTGGCAGGTCGACGACGACGGGCTCCCGCTCCACCCCGACCGCCTCGTCATCGACCTCGACCCCGGCTCCGGGACGGGGTTGCGCGAGTGCGCCCAGGTGGCCCTGTGGGTGCGCCCCCAGCTCGCGGCGATGGGCCTGAGCACGACCGTTCCGGTCACGAGCGGCAGCAAGGGGATGCAGCTGTATGCCGCCCTGCCGGGCCAGCACTCGGCCGACGACATCCGCTCGCTGGCCCAGCATCTCGCCCAGGACCTGACCAAGGCCCACCCGGAGCTCGTCGTCTGGAAGATGACCAAGTCGCTGCGGCCCGGGAAGGTGTTCCTGGACTGGAGCCAGAACACTGCCGCGAAGACGACCATCTGCCCGTACTCGCTCCGGGGGAAGGCAGCGCCCTACGTCGCCGCTCCACGGACCTGGGACGAGGTCGAGCGCGGCGCTGCCCGCGACGGCGCGCTCAGCCAGCTGCTGCTTGAGGACGTGCTCGCCCGGCTGGACGAGCAGGGAGACCTCGCCGCGCCCCTGCTCGGCTGAGTGCCGATCAGCTCGCAGGGCCGCCATATGTCGCCGGACCATTACGACAGTTCCTGCGAGGTAAAGCACAGAAGGCGCCTGCGGAAATCCTCGTCGGAAAAGCGCCTTTCTGTGCCGCCGGCTGTCGCGAAGCTAATTCCTCGGCTCAGCCATGAGCATTGTCATACGCCTGCTGCACCACGGCCGAGACCCGACCCCGGTCGCTGACCTGATGGCCGTTCTTGCGGGCCCACTCCCGTACCGCCGACAGGTCGGTGCGCCGGCCGGCCGGAGCCGACCCGGAGCGACGGGCGCCGGCCCGGCGGCCCCCGGAGCGGCGAGCGTGCCCGACCCAGCTCGCGAGGTTGTCCCGCAGCTTCGCGGCGTTCTTCTCGTTGAGGTCGATCTCGTAGGTGACACCGTCGAGCCCGAAGGTCACCGTCTCTGCGGCATCCCCGCCGTCGAGGTCGTCCTCGAGCACGATCTGGACGCGCTGTGCCATGGTGAGTCCCTCTTTCGATGACGAATAGCAAAATGGTGATCTCGCTATCGAAAGACTAGCAAAGCTACCCGTCCGGAGAATTACCCTTTCCAGGATCGGGAAGCTTTTCCGGCTTGTCCTGGGCCTCCCATTTCGACTGCGCGAGCCTTTCTCTGCGGTCGCCCTCGACGATGTAGCGGATGATGAAGAAGAAGAGCACTCCCACGGCGACGGTGGGCAATAGCGCCGCAAGATACGGAAACACCGTCTCCCACATGTCAGTCCTCGGGCTTCAGCAGCGGAAAGAGAATGGTCTCGCGGATGTTGACCCCGGTGAAGAGCATCACCATCCGGTCGATCCCGACACCGAGGCCGCCCATCGGCGGCGCGCCATACTCCAGCGCCCGGAGGAAGTCCTCGTCGAGCTGCATCGCCTCGTCGTCGCCGGCCGCGGCCAGCCGGGACTGGGCGGCGAGCACCTGGCGCTGGACGACCGGGTCGACCAGCTCGGAGAAGCCGGTGCCGCGCTCGACCCCGCCGATGATGAGGTCCCACGCCTCGATCAGGCCCGGTTGCGAGCGGTGCGGGCGGGCGAGCGGCTGCGCCGACGGCGGGTAGTCGCACAGGAAGGTCGGCTGGATGAGTCGCGGCTCGACCAGCTCGCCGAGCAGCTCGAGCGCGACCTTCTCGGCTCCCCAGGCCGGGTCGACGGCGACCCCGTGCCGACCGGCATGCTCGCGGAGGCTCTCGACCGACGTCCCGGGCGTGACCTGCTCGCCGACGGCCTCGCTGATCCCCTCGTAGACCGGCAGCCAGCGCCATTCGCCGTCGAGGTCGACCACGCCTCGCGCCGTCTCCACCTGGCGCGAGCCGAGGCGGTCCGCGACGGCGAGATAGAGGTCCTGGGTCAGCCGCGCGATGGTGGTCTGGTCGCCGTAGGCCTGGTAGGCCTCGAGCATGGTGAACTCGGGGCTGTGCGTCGCGTCGACGCCTTCGTTGCGGAAGATCCGGCCCATCTCGTAGACGCGGTCGACCCCTCCGACAACGGCCTTCTTGAGGTTCAGCTCGAGCGCGATCCGCAGCGTCATCTCCTGGTCGAAGGCGTTCATCCGGGTCACGAAGGGTCGCGCGGCGGCGCCACCGTGGACCAGCTGCAGGACGGGCGTCTCGATCTCGACGTAGCCCTGCTCGTCGAGGGTCTCCCGGATGGCCCGGGTGACCGTCGCCCGGGTGCGCACCATGTCGCGGGCCTCCTGCCGGACGATGAGGTCGGCATACCGCTGCCGCACCCGCCGCTCCTCGGACAGCTCGTGGTGCAGGGTCGGCAGCGGACGCAGCGCCTTGGACGCCATCTGCCACCCGGTGGCCATGACGGACAGCTCGCCTCGCCGGCTCGAGACCACCCGGCCGGTCACCAGCACGTGGTCGCCGAGGTCGACGAGGTGCTTCCAGTCCGCGAGCTCGTCGTCACCGACCTCGGCGAGGCTGAGCATGACCTGCAGCCGGGTGCCGATGCCCTCCTGCAGGGTGGCGAAGCAGAGCTTGCCGCTGTTGCGGATGAACACGACCCGGCCGGCGACACCGACGACGTCGTCCGTCTCCTCGCCCGTCTTTAGGTGGCCCCACCGCTCCCGGACCTCGGCGAGGGTATGCGTGCGTGCGACCCACACGGGATAGGCCTCGCGCCCGCCCGCGAGCAGCCGCTCCCGCTTCTCCCGGCGAACCCGCATCTGCTCCGGGAGGTCGGCGGCAGGGTCCGCCCTGGAGGCGTCGGGTGCTTCGGGGTGCGCGGTCACGCGCCAACCGTACCCAGCGACCACATCGCTGCCGCAGGCGATGTGCCCTGGGCGCGGCTGGGTCGGGGCGGCCAGGGCATTCTCGTCGTCACAGGTGGGCGGGGTCGAGGTCCAGGGCGATGTCGAGGATCGGCGAGGAGTGGGTGAGCCCGCCCACACTGAGGTAGTCGACCCCGGTCAGCGCGTACTCCCGGGCCCGCTCGAGGGTCAGCCCCCCGGTGGCCTCGATCTCGACCGGCTCCGCCAGGGCGCGCATGACCTCGACGGTCTCGCGCAGCGTCGGGAGCGCCATGTTGTCGCACATGATGAACCGCGAGCCTGCGGCATACGCCTCGCGCGCCTCGGCGACGGTCGTCACCTCAACCTCCACCCTCACCTCGGGGTATGCCGTGCGGACGGCGTGATAGGCCGCCCCCACCGACCCGGCCGCGAGCTTGTGGTTGTCCTTGATCATCGCGACGTCGAAGAGACCCATCCGCTTGTTGGTCCCGCCACCGGCTCGCACGGCGTACTTCTCGAGCTGACGCATCCCCGGCGTGGTCTTGCGGGTGTCGAGCACGGTCGCGCCAGTGCCCTCCAGAGCGTCCGCCCACTGCCGGGTATGCGTGGCGACGCCGGAGAGCCGCGAGAGGATGTTGAGCAGGGTCCGCTCGCCGATGAGCACCGCGCGGACGGCCCCGCTGACGCGGGCGATGACGTCGCCCCGACTGACCCGGGTTCCGTCCGCGAGCGCGACCTCGACGACGGGCGCCGGGACATCGACGAGCCGGGCGACCTCGGCGAGGACGAGCCCGACGACCGGCGATCCGGCCAGCACCCCGTCGGCCCGGGCGACCACCTGCGCGGCCCGGACCTGCTCGGCCGGGATGGTCGCGAGCGTGGTGACGTCGCGATGCTGCGGCCCGAGGTCCTCCTCGAGGGCGGTCCGCACCAGCGCCATCGCGGCCGAGGCGGGGAACGACAGGTCGGGAAGCGGTGGGTCGGTCATCCCTGCGACCCCCCGGCCGGCGCACCGGGCCGGCTCGCCGTGGCTGGCTCGGCGGGTGCCGACGGATGGAGCTCGGCGGTGAGCACGCCGTCAGGACCGCGCCGGGCGCGGATGTGCCCCCGCCAGTGGGCGTCGTCGCGCTCGGTGAAGTCGGAGCGGACGTGCCCGCCTCGCGACTCGGTGCGCATCGCGGCGACCAGGGTCAGCAGCTGTCCGAGGTGGAGGAGGTTCGTGGTCTCCCACGACCGCGGGCCGCCCTCCTCGGCGTCCGGGGTCCGGGCCAGGTCCGCCAGCGCTGCGGCCGTGCCGGCCATCGACCGCGCCGACCGGACCACACCCGAACCGGCTGTCATGGCCCGCTGGATGTCGGTCCGGTGGCGGGGGGCGACCAGCGTCGTGTCGGCGCCCGGCCCGCTCGGGATGGTAGGCCGCAGCTCGCCCGCCGCGAACCGGCTCGTGATGTCGTCGGCGATGCGGTGGGCGAAGACCAGCCCTTCCAGCAGCGAGTTGGACGCGAGCCGGTTCGCGCCGTGCACGCCGGTGCAGGAGACCTCACCGCACGCGTAGAGCCCGTCCAGCGACGAGCGGCCGAGCAGGTCGGTCCGGATGCCGCCACTCGCGTAGTGCTGGGCGGGAGCCACCGGCACCAGCTCGGTGACCGGGTCGATGCCGTGCTCACGGCAGGTGGCGACGATGGAGGGGAACCGGCGCTCGAGGAACTCGCCGCCCAGCCGTCGCGCGTCGAGGAACACGTGGTCGGTCCCGGTGGCCGCCATCCGGGCGACGATGGCGCGGGACACGACGTCACGCGGTGCCAGGTCGGCGAGCTCATGCACCCCGGTCATGAAGGCCACGCCGTCCGCGTCGACGAGCACCGCACCCTCGCCCCGCACCGCTTCCGAGATCAAGGGCTGCTGGCCCCCGGCGCCCTCGCCGAGCCACAGCACGGTCGGGTGGAACTGGACGAACTCGACGTCGGCCATCACCGCCCCGGCACGCAGGGCGATCGCCATCCCGTCACCGGTCGACACGGACGGGTTGGTCGTCGAGGAGTAGATCTGGCCGAGGCCACCCGTCGCGAGGACCACGGCCCGCGCGTGGGCCGCCCCGACCCCGTCGACCTGCCCCTCTCCGATCACGTGGACGGTGACGCCGCACACCCGCTGGTCCGCATCCTGGAGCAGGTCGACGACGAGAGCGTGCTCGATGACCTCGATCCGGGGGTCGGCCCGCACCCGGTGCAGCGCCTCGATGAGCGCCCGGCTGATCTCCTTGCCCGTGGCGTCGCCCCCCGCGTGGGCGATCCGGTCACGGCGGTGGCCCCCCTCTCGGGTCAGCAGGATCTCCCCGTCCGTGCCGCGGTCGAACTCGGCTCCCAGCGCGACGAGCTCCCGCACGCGGGTCGGTCCCTCGTTGACCAGGGCCGTCACCGCCGCGACGTCACAGATGCCTGCACCGGCCAGCAACGTGTCGTGCAGGTGCTCCTGCGGCGAGTCCGCCGGGTCCATCGCTGCGGCGATGCCGCCCTGGGCCCAGGCGGTCGAGCCCTCGCTGAGCACCGTCTTCGTCACGAGCAGCACGGTGTCGACCTGCTCGCGCAGCCGCAGAGCAGCCGTGAGCCCGGCGATACCGGACCCGACCACGATGACGTCCGCGGAGGTGGTCCAGCCGGGCTCGGGCGCGGAGAGCCAGCGCGGGACGGCCACCCGGTCAGCCATGGCCACCCGCTGCATACCTCACCGCTGCATACCTCACCGCTGCATACCTCACCGCTGCGTCGCTCACCGCTGCTCCGTCGAGGTGAGGACGCCGAGCGGCCCTCCACCGGGCCCGAGCAGCAGCGGCTGGTTGTCGATGAGGCGCGTCGTGCCGACCTTGCCGGCGACGGCGAGAAGCGCCTCGCCCTGGTACCACTCCGGCACCTCCTCCAGGGTCTCCGGGTGGACGAGGACCAGGTAGTCGATGAGGGCGAGGGGCTCGGTCACGACGACGGCGCGGGCTGCGCGGCGGACCGCGGACGGCCCCTCGCCGGCGGCTGCCGCGCCTGCCTGCAGCGCTCGCGAGAGGCAGAGAGCGGTCTCCCGGTCCGACTCCGTGAGGTAGGCGTTCCGGCTCGACATGGCCAGCCCGTCCGCCTCTCGGACGGTTGGCACGGCGATCACCTCGACCGGGAAGTCCAGGTCGCGCGCCATCCTCCGGATGAGAAGCAGCTGCTGGGCGTCCTTCTGCCCGAAGTACGCCCGGTCGGCGCCAGTGAGGTGCAGCAGCTTGCCGACGACGGTCAGGACCCCGTCGAAGTGCCCGGCCCGCGACTGGCCCTCCAGCACGGTGCCCAGCGGACCTGGGGACACGGTGACGCCCGGGTCGCCCTCCGGGTAGACGACGTCCGGGGTCGGCGCGAAGACCACGTCGACGCCCGCCGCCGCGCAGATCTCGAGGTCGGAGTCGAAGGTGCGTGGGTAGCGCGAGAGGTCCTCCTTCGGCCCGAACTGCAGGGGGTTGAGGAAGATCGTCACGACCACGTGCCGGTCGGCGTCGCGCGCGGCCTGGATCAGCGTCGCGTGGCCGTGGTGCAGCGCCCCCATCGTCATGACCACGGCCACGCCGCCGCCGGTCAGCGCGGCTCGGGCCTCACTCAGCTCGGCCCGGGTGCGGGCGACGACGGGCGTCCCGACGGTGGCGCTGTGGTCAGGCACCTAGCTCCCTTGCCCCTCTTCGTCGAGGACCGCGAGGACGGAGTCCGCCAGCGCAGGTCGAAGGCGGCCGTGCTGCACGGCCCGCTGAACCGTAGCGCGTGCCAGGCAGACGTAGGTCGACCTGATCTCCGGGACGGCTGCCAGCTCCGACAGGTGGTCGGCGAGGGTGCCGGCGTCGCCGCGGGACACCGGCCCGGTCAGCGCCTGGTCCCCCGAGCGCAGGACGTTGTCGAGGGCCGCAGACAGCAGGGGCGCGAGGACCCGCCCCGGACGGTCCACGCCGGCGTCCTCCAGGAGCTCCATGGCCTGGGCCACCAGGGTGACGAGATGGTTCGCGCCGTGGGCGAGGGCCGCGTGGTAGAGCGGCCGGTCCTCCTCCTCGACCCACACCGGCTCCCCTCCCATCTCGATGACGAGGGCCTCGCCCAGCGGCCTGAGCTCCTTGAGTGTCGTCACACCGAAGCAGCAGTCGGTCAGCCGGTCGAGGTCGACCGAGGTGCCCGTGAAGGTCATGGCCGGGTGGATGGCGAGCGGCAGGATGTCGCTGCCCGCCGCGTCCTCGAACACGGCCACGCCGTGACGTCCGCTCGTGTGGATGACGACCTGACCGGGCCGGAACGCCCCGGTGGCGGCGAGACCCCCGACCAGCCCACGCAGGGCGTCGTCGGGAACCGCCAGGAGGACGAGGTCAGCCGCGGCGACGACGTCCGGCACCTCGAGAACCGGTATGCCGGGCAGCAGCGCCCGCGCCCGCTCCAGGGACGCCTCGCTCACCGCCGACACCCCGACGACCCGGTGTCCGGCCCGATGCAGCGCGGCTCCGATGACAGCTCCGACGCGGCCGGCGCCGACGACGCCGACCGTGAACCGGGCAGGTTGCGACGAGGGATCGCTCACCTGGCTGAACCTACCGTGCGGGCGCTGCGGCGCCGGTCGCGCCGGCGTCCGGGTCGCCGGCGTTGGCTAGATTCACGGGATGGTCCAGCAGCGGGGCGCCCCGCCCTCAGGCGCGGTCCCCTGGCGGCAGGCCTGGCAGGAGGCGTTGTACGGCTCACACGGGTTCTACCGTGCGCCGGCGGGGCCGTCCGCCCACTTCACCACGGCCACGCACGGACCCTCAGGCCGGTTGCTCGCCCAGGCGCTCTGGGCCTGGGCCGACCTGCTCGGGCTGGACGGGGTCGTCGATGTGGGTGCCGGCCGCGGTGAGCTGGTCGACCAGCTGCGGCAGCTCGCGCCCGACCGACCGGTGACCGCAGTCGACGTGGTCCCCAGGCCGCCGGGCATGCGGTCAGACATCGGGTGGCTCCAGGCACCCGGAGGCGCGCAGCTGCCGGACGAGCTCGCCCCGGCGAACGCTCTCGTCGTGGCGCACGAGTGGCTCGACGTCGTGCCCTGCACCGTCGCCGAGCGCACCGGCGACGGCTCCCTCCGCGAGGTGCTCGTCGACCCCCGCACCGGCGCCGAGACGCTGGGCGGCGAGCTCGACGACATGGACCTGCAGTGGTGTCACCGGCACTGGCCCCCCTCCGGTCACGCCGCCGCCGACGACGACGCCGGTGCAGACGACTCCGAGCTCGAGTCCCAGCCCGCCGGACGAGTCGAGGTCGGCCGGCAGCGGGACTCCGCCTGGCTGAGCCTTCTCGACCGGATGTCCGGGGGCGCCGCGATCGCCGTCGACTACGGACACACGGCCGGCGCCCGGCCCCCCCACGGGACGCTCACGGCATACCGGGCCGGCCTGCAGGTGGCGCCGGTTCCGGACGGCCGCTGCGACCTCACCGCCCACGTGGCCGTCGACTCGCTGCGACACGACGAGCTGCTCAGCCAGCGTGCGGCCTTGCGCCGGGTCGGGGTCGAGGCGGGAGTCCCCGACCATCGCCACGCCGCGACGGACCCGGCCGGCTATCTCTCCGCGCTCGCCTCGACCAGCGCCGCCGCGAGCCTGCTCGACCCCGGCGGCTTCGGCGGTTTCTGGTGGGTCGTCGCCCGCCCGTAATGCCCCTTTGGACCCGGTTCCACGGGGCCAACGTCGTTGTGCTGCAACCGGCTACGGGTTTTCCCAATGCACAACTTCAGGTGCTCCGCCCACCCTAAACTCGCGATACGCCCCGGCGGCGGGGAGCAGTATCCGCCGGGTGTCTCAGCCAACCCAGGTGTCGGGGTCGTCGAGGTCTTTGGCCACGCGGGGCAGCGCAAGGTAAGGGGAACCGCTGGTGCTAGACGCGTTCTACGGACTGGTCGCTGCCGCGGCGCTGGCCGGGTCATCCACTCCGGGGGCGCCGGAGTCGAGCCCTACCACGTCCGCCTCAGCTCCTGCGAACGAGCCCGCACCGTCGGCGCCGCCGAGCGATACCAGCTCCGCCACCGAGCCGAGCCCGACCGGAACCGCCCCGAGCGGGACCGGCTCGAGTGGCGCCGGCTCGTCCTCCTCAGCCAGCACGCCCCCACCTGCGGGCGAGGGCACCGGGGCGAACACCAGCGCCAACACCGTCGTCACGAGCTCCCCTGACGGCTCCCAGACACCGCCGCCCTCGGACCCTCCGGCCGCGGCTACGACGCCGACCGGCAGCACCCCTGCGGAGGCGACACCGGCGGCGACGACCACCGGCGCTCCGCCCTCCATGGAAGGACCACCGAGCGACGCCACCACCGCCGGGGTCGTCGCGACGCAGGAGCAGACCCCCACGTGCACGGTGACCGTGCCGACGAGCGGCGCCGAGGCCACCAGCGGGTCGAGCACCTGCTCGACGGAGGTGGCGGCGACGTCCGGCGACTCCGGATCGGTCATGGGGACCTCCCAGGGCGGCAGCTCTGGCGACGCCACGTCGGTGAAGGTCGTCCAGCCGGGATCCGGAGCACCCGCCCCGTCCAGCTCCGCAGTGAGCGGCAACGGAGGGGCCGCGTCAGCGTCGGCAGTCAGCGGGGCGACCGGCGCGGCCACGGCGACCTCGCAGTGCCTGGTCACCTTCCGGGCCCAGGACCTGGTCATCCACGGCGACCTCATCCTCGCGTGCTACGCCCTGGCCCTCGCGCAGAGCGGGTCGTCGGGAGCTGTTCTGGGCACGGCTCAGGGCGGTGGCTCGGGGAACGCGTATGCCGGCGGCCCCGGCTCGTCGGCGGCGGTCTCCGCCGGGTCGAACGCCGTCGCCACCGTGGGCGCCGGAGGCAGCGCCGCGGCGAGTGGGCTGAGCGGCACCACCGGTCCGGCGGTTGCGACGTCGAGCTGCATGTTCAACGTCTTCCTCACCCGCGTCGTCATCCAGGGACAGCTGTTGCTGCAGTGCGTCGTCCAGGCCCTGGCCACCTCTGGTGAGTCCGGAGCCGTCACGGTCGGCGCGACGACCGGGCCGCTCGGCACCGCGTCAGTCGGCGGCCTGCTCGGCTCACCGGGTCAGGACCCGTCCGGCTCGGTGCCGGGCAAGCTCGCCGACGGGGCCGGGTCCGGCCTGGTCAACGCCCTACCCGGCGGCACCGGAGCCGTCTCGGCGACGGCGACCTGCGGGTGGTACGTCGCCCTGACGGACGTCCAGATCCTCGGCGGCTTCACCCAGCTCTGCGACAGGACGAGCTCGGCGATCCCGGGCGGCGCGGGACTCGTGACGGTCACCGCGGGCAGTCCCCTGATCTCCACGCCGCCCGCCAAGGCGCTCAGCGAGCTCGCGAGCACGGCCACCGGGAGCGACCTGTATGCCGTGAGCGGCGACGGCGGCTCCGCGCTGACCCGGGCGACGAGCGGCGACACCGGCACGGCCACGGCGCTGGCCGTCTGCTGGCTGTCGGGAACCGCGGCCGGCGGGACCAGCGAGTCGGTGCTGCTGTCCTGCCTCGCGACCTCGACAGCCAAGTCCGGCAGCTCCGGCCAGGTCACCGCGGTCGCGATCGGCGGCGGGTCGGGTGTCGCCCGCGCTGGAGTCGTCCTCGAGGTCGTCTCCGACCCGATCCCCGTCAAGCTGGACGAGAACCCCGCCCCTGCCCCGTCGCCGCTGACCCCGCCCAGCCAGGGTGTGCTGGCCGCCTACCAGTCCCTCAGCGCCGTCCCCCGGGTCGGCGCGGCCTACGCCGGCGAGCAGCTTCCCCAGACCGGCGGAGCGGTCGAGCTGCTCGGAGCGCTCGGAGCCTCGACCATGCTCCTCGGCGCCGGCCTCGTGCTCGTCGGTCGTCGGCGTCGCGACACCGTGAGCTGAGCGGGCTCGTCGCCGAGCTACCCGCCGCCGGGCGCGACGAGCAGCCGCTCGTAGCCACGCAGCACGAAGGTCGGCCGACGAACCGCCTCGACGACCTCGAGCCGTGGGTGCCGCTCCAGCAGCGCGGAGACACTCGTCTCGAGCTCCAGCCGGGCCAGCGGGGCCCCGATGCAGAAGTGGATGCCCACACCGAAGGCGAGGTGCGGGTTCGGCTCGCGGTCCGGCCGGAACTCGTCCGGGGCCTCGAACACCGCGGGGTCGCGGTTGGCGGCCCCGAGCAGCGCGGCGACCCGCTCGCCTCGGGCGAGCGTGACGCCCTCGATGACGACATCGCTCGTGGCGGTCCGCTCGAAGAGATGCAGCGGGGAGTCGTGGCGGAGCATCTCCTCGACGAGCGGCGCGGGCGCGGACGGCGACCTCTGGGACCCGATGAGCGAGGCGAGCCCGTTGCCGAAGCCGTTGACGCTCGCCTCATGTCCCGCGTTCAGCAGGAGCACGACGGTGGCCACCAGCTCGTGCGCCGACAGCCGGTCGCCTCCGTCGCGCACGGCCACGAGGTCCGTCAGCAGATCCTCCCCCGGCCGGCTGTGCCGCTGCTCCGCCAGGTCGTCGACGTATGCCGCGAACGCGTCGCACGCCGTCCGTGCTGCCTCCTCGTCGACGGCCGTGCGGTCGAGCTCGTACATCCGCACGATGGCCTGCGACCAGGGGCGGAGCAGGTGCTGGTCCTCCTCAGGCCACCCGAGCAGCTCGGCGATGACGAGCACCGGGAGCGGCTCGGCGTAGTCGGCGATGACGTCGAAGGTGCCGGAGTCGGCCAGCCGCTGGTCACATCGGTCGAGCAGCCGGTCGGCGATCTCGGCGACCCGGGGCTGGAGCCGCGCGACGTGACCTCGGCTGAACGCGCTCTGCACGAGACGGCGCAGCCGAGTGTGCTTCGGCGGCTCGCTGTCGAGGATCGAGTCGGCGTGCAGCCAGTTGAAGGTCGCCCAGTCGTCCACCGGCCGCCGCGGCTGGAAGATCCGGCCCAGCGCCCGCTCGCGCAGGACCTGGCTGCAGGCGGCATGGCTCGTCGCGACCCACATCCCGAGGGTGGAGTGCCACGCGACGGGGGCGAGCGAACGGAGCCGGGCGAGGTGGGGATACGGGTCCGCCACGACCTCGCGGTCGCTCAGGTCCAGCAGACCCGCAGCATCCAGCGCCGCCACGGGTCAGGGTCCGACCGGGCGCAGCGAGCCGACGACCTTGGTGGCCACGTCCAGGGGCAGCGCATCCGGCACGCCCTGGTCGGCGTACAGCATGAACACCACGAGCGCGCCGTCGCGCACGAACGAGACCGCGGTGAACGTCATCGTGGGCGCGGGGCAGGCGCTGTCCGGCTCGGTCACGGTGAGCGTGGTCGTCGCCATCGTCGCGTCGAGCGTCCCGCCGGCGATCTTGACCGGCGAGACGCTCGTCTCGCTGATGGGTGACGCCGAGCCGTCCGTGTGGACGCCGGCCACGGTGGCCCACTGCCGGGAGATCTCGGCGGCAGCGCTCTCCGCGCGCTGCCCCTTGGGCGAGACGAGACCCGCTCGCGCCCGGTATGACGTGGGGGTGCCGGTGCACGCGCCGGGCTTGAAGGTGGCGGCGTTGTGCATGGTGACGACCTCGTGGGCGCCGCCCGAGGTCTCGAAGCCGGTGAGCAGGGTCGGTGACTCGACCTTCCACTCCGGCGGCACGTCATACGCGACGCGCTCTCGGCTCGCGACCGCGCTCCAGCCGGGGACGACCGGTGGGACCGAGGGCAGGGACGGTGTGCTGCTCGGTGTCGGTGCACTGGCCGTCGGCCCAGGGGCGGGCGTGGTGCGCGGCTGAGCGCGCGTGGGGGGCGCGGTCAGCGACCGCACGGGCGAGGCGGTCCGAGCGTCGCGGCCGTCGCGCTTGACCACGAAGATGCCGATGAGCGCCGTAGCCACGACGAGCACCACCACCGTCCCGGCGGCAAGCAGCCACCAGGGAGAGAGGGACGCGCCCGATCGGCTGTCCTCGGTGCTCCACCGGCCCCCGTCGTCGCTCACTCGGCCCACGCTACAGGCGCCGACCCTGACGACGACGGAGCCGGTACGGCAGACTGACCGTCATGACGGGGTCAGCAGCGGGCACGGGCCAGCGCGAGCTGACCGTCGGAGTCGGCGCGGGCGGTCTGGCCACGAGCGACATGGTGCTCAACATCGGCCCTCAGCACCCGGCGACCCACGGAGTGCTGCGACTGCGCGTGGTCCTCGACGGCGAGCGGATCGTCACGGCCGAGCCGATCGTGGGCTACATGCACCGAGGAGCGGAGAAGCTCTTCGAGGTCCGCGACTACCGGCAGATCATCGTCCTGGCGAACCGCCACGACTGGCTCTCCGCCTTCGCCAACGAGCTGGGAGTCGTCCTCGGCGTGGAGCAGCTGCTCGGGCTGGAGGTGCCGCTGCGGGCGGTCTGGGCCAGGACCCTGCTGGCCGAGCTCAACCGGGTGCTCAACCACCTGATGTTCCTCGGCTCCTACCCGATCGAGCTCGGCGCGATCACGCCCATCTTCTACGCCTTCCGCGAGCGCGAAGAGCTGCAAGCGGTCATGGAGGAGGCGTCCGGCGGCCGGATGCACTACATGTTCAACCGGGTGGGCGGCCTCAAGGAGGACCTGCCGGCAGGCTGGCTCGGCCGCGTCGAGCAGGCTGTGGCGGCGGTGCGGCGCCGGTTGCCCGACCTACGAAACATGTTGGTGGGCAACGAGATCCTCAACGCCCGCACCCGTGGGGTCGGAGTGCTCACTCCCGAGGTCATCCACGCATACGGCGTCTCGGGGCCGATCGCCAGGGCCAGCGGCGTCGACATCGACCTGCGCCGCGACGCGCCATACCTCGCCTACGGCGAGCTGTTCGCACCTGGTGGCGCCGGCCGCGTCGTCACCCGCACCGAGGGCGACTGCCTCGCTCGCTTCCAGGTGCTCCTCGAGCAGGTCGACGTGAGTCTCGACCTCGTCGAGGCCTGCGTCGAGCGGATGCACGGCCTGCCGCGCGGGCCGATCAACGTCAAGCTGCCGAAGGTGCTCAA
This sequence comes from uncultured Actinomycetota bacterium, assembly GCA_963826375.1. Lineage (GTDB taxonomy): Bacteria > Actinomycetota > Actinomycetes > Actinomycetales > Dermatophilaceae > Lapillicoccus. Next base: position 312,609 of record CAWGWN010000001.1, read on the forward strand.
GGTGCCGGAGGGCCAGCTCTACACGGCGACGGAGAACCCGCTCGGACTGAACGGCTACTACCTCGTCTCCCGCGGCGAGAAGACGCCCTGGCGGCTGAAGCTGCGGTCCGCGTCCTTCAACAACGTCGCCGTCCTGGCGGAGATGCTTCCCGGGCAGGTGATCGGCGACATGGTGGCCATCCTCGGCTCGATGTTCTTCGTCGTGGGAGACATCGACAAGTGAGCGCGGCCCCACCCCCACGACGCGGCCGGGCTGCTGTCGGCATGACGGCCGCGACCACCCTGCTCGCCGTCTCCGCGGGCCTGACCGGGTGCGCGAACCGTGACCCTGAGCCGGTGGCGCCAGCTCCGACCACGTCGACCTCCGCGGCCACGGCGGTCAAGCCGAAGACGTCCGCCACCAGCACGACGGCCGCTCCCCTGCCCGGCATGCCCGCGGTCACGTCGACCCTGCCGTCGGCGGTGGACAGCACTCGGCTCCACTCGGCAGCCGACCTGGCCAGCGCGTTCGGCTGCCCGACCGCGGTCAGCCCGATCACCATCCCGGCGTCCACCGTGGGCGGCACGCCGACGCCCACGGTCGTCCCGGTCTCGGTCGTCTGCGCGAGCCGGCTGGCGGATGACGAGGCGCTCTACCTCTGGTATGTCGCGACGCCGGAGGAGAAGCTCGCGGCGGTGAAGGCGGCGATGGCACAGACGAAGTACGTCCGGGCCGGCGCGAACTGGGTGGCCGGCGGCACGATCAGCCCCACGATGGGCACGGTCGGCGGCGAGATCTACAAGTAGCCGCCAGTGCGAGTCGCGCGGCATCCGAGCGGGGGGTTGGTACTGTCGACCAACCCCATCGGAGGTTGACTGTGCGACCAACCCGCACGCTGTCGTGGACCGCGCTGGCCGCCCTCCTCCTCGTCGCCGTGGCGCCGCCGTCGGCGCACGCCGCGACGTCTGTTTCGGGTGAGGTCTCCGGCAACTCTGCCGCCGCGCGCACTGCCGTGGATGCGCTCCGCACGAGCTGGGTGACGGACGTCGCCGCAGGTGGCTACACGGCCCCCAGCCCGATGGTGCTGAGCACCCCCGCCGGGTCAGCAGTGACGGGAGTGATCGGGACGACAGCGGTCGGCACGACGGTGAGCGTCGAGCGGACGCGGTACTCGGCGAGCGCGACCGCCCCCGTGTTCGTCTCGGCCTCGCCCAACCCGGGGACGGCGGCCTGCACGAACTCGGGGCTGTCGATGCAGGGTAGCGCCCCTCGTCCTGCCAGCCTCAACGGCAACCCGGCCTGCGCGAACGGCAGCGGCACCGTCTACACCGAGTCCGGCGGCATCGGGGAGTCGACCACCCGCGACGGGGTGAGCTTCACCTTCAGCCGCCCGGTGTGGGCGTTCGGGGCCTGGTTCGGTGACGTGGAGACCCGCACGGACGGGCTCGGGGTGCCCGCGATCGTCAGGCTGCTTGATGACAACGGAGTCCTCGTCGACGAGTTCGTGGTGGAGCCCGTCGGCGCGACGCAGTCGCTGTGTTCGAACCTGAGCGCTGGCTGCGGCAACAACTCGACCCGCTGGGTCGGGTTCACCGGTGTGCTGGCCAGCTCGATGGTCGTCATCGTCGGCGACGAGGACGCTCTCGGCACCGCGCTGGACGAGGGCATGGGTTTCGTCGGCGCCAATCCCGTCGACGCCACGCCGCGGCTCGCGCTGGCGATCGGCACGGCAGCGCTCGGACCGGTAACCGCCGGCACGGTCATCGGGGTGCCCTTGTCGGTGACCAACCCCGGCGAGGTCATGGTGTCGTCCCTTGCTGGGGCGAACTGTGGCACCAGCACGATCGCTGCGGGAGCAACCCAGCCGTGCACCGTGCAGCACACCGTGACCCAGCCCGAGCTCGATGCCGGCGGCTTCGACCTCACGGTGACGGTTCAGGGCGACTGGACGGGACTGACGGCTGCTGCCACCGACACCAGACGCGTGCCCCTCGTCCGGGCCACCACATTCTCGGTGGCGCTTGCCGCCGATATCGCCGACTTCGACACGGTCGGCACGCCCATCACCTACACCGCCACCGTCACCAACACCGGGAACCAGGCGCACCAGCCTGACTCGGTGACCATCGACGGGGTCAGCCTGACCTGTTCCCCGACCGGCGCCGTCCCCCCCGGGGCGACGATCGGCTGCATCGGCACGTTGGTCACCACCAGCGGCGCGGACGTGGTCCGCACCGCCGCCGTGGCCTGGGGTGCCAGCTCAGCCGACAGCAACCCGGTCACCATCACCTGGGTGGCCCGGCGCGGTTTCACGGTAGGGCTTGCCGCCGATATCGCCGACTTCGACACGGTCGGCACGCCCATCACCTACACCGCCACCGTCACCAACACCGGGAACCAGGCGCACCAGCCTGACTCGGTGACCATCGACGGGGTCAGCCTGACCTGTTCCCCGACCGGCGCCGTCCCCCCGGGGCGACGATCGGCTGCATCGGCTCGTTGGTCACCACCAGCGGCGCGGACGTGGTCCGCACCGCCGCCGTGGATTGGGGTGCCAGCTCAGCCGACAGCAGCCCGGTCACCATCACCTGGGTGGCGTCGGCGGGCCTGAGCCGTTCACCCGAGCTCCGGACACCCGAGGTCCGGCTCGCGTCGAGCGGCATCGCTGGGTCGGGCTGGGCCACGATCGGTATGGCGCTTGTGGGGCTGGGGGCTGTCGCGTGCGCATCCGCGGCACGGAGACGGCCACGACCCGAGAACGACAGCTGACCCGTCGCACCACGTCGCGGCGAGGTCACTCGGCTCGTGCGCGCTGCCCCGTCGTGCCGTCGGGGAGCTCTGCCGGGAGCAGCTCGGCCACGGCCGTCCGCTCGATCCAGTCGGCGTAGTCGGCGCGCGTCCAGCCGTGCTCGCGGACCAGGGTGCGGTGGACGGCCGGGTCCATGAGCACCAGAGCGGCGGCCACGGCGCGCTCGGTGGTCAGTCCTGGACGCAGGCCGTCGGTCGCCGTGAGGCGGGCGACGATGAACTCAGCGCCGCTGAGCCGGTTGCGCTCGGAGACGGCATGCGCCTCAGCAGCGTCCGGGTCGCCGTCCGCAGCCACGACGAGCACCTCGGCCAGCGGTGCGGCCCGTTCCTCCAGCTCGGCCACGAACTGGGCCCAGCGGGCCACCAGCTCACGTGGCTCGGTCAGCTGTCCCAGCAACGAGAAGCTCTTCCGCTCGGACAGCGGAACCGGTTCGTCGTCACCCACCAGGGCCCAGTCCAGGGCGAGCTGGAGAAGTGCCGCCTTGCCTCCGACCGCGGTGAACACCGTCCTGCGGCTGACCCCGGCACGGGCGGCGACGGCGTCGATGGTCGTGCCTGACCACCCGAGCTCCACGAAGAGATCGCGGGCTGCGGTGACGACCGATCGTCGGGTCGCGCGCGCCTGGTTCTCGCGGAGGGCCGACCGGTAGGTACGGCGTGCTGGGGGCATCTTGACAACTCACCTGATTTGGAGTGACTATCAGTGTAATCGAATCATCATGAGTATACCGGAGGAGGGCAGCGATGAGGACAGTGGTCGTGGGAGCCGGACCGACGGGCCTGCTGCTCGGCGCCTGCCTCGCCCGCCGCGGGCATCAGGTCGTCTCGGTGGACCGAGACCCCGGCCCGGCGGGGGACGGGTGGGTGCGCCGCGGCGTCATGCAGTTCGAGCACGCCCACGGGTTCCGGCCCCAGGTGCCGACGACCCTCCAGGCGCAGTGGCCGGACGCCTTCGACAGCTGGCGGAAGCTGGGAGGCCACCCCGTCGAGGCGTCGAGCGCGGGCGGGGCTCCCCGCCTGCTGGGCGTGCTCTCGCGTCGGTCGACTTTCGAACGAGCGCTTCGCCACAGCGCGCAGGAGCAGCCCGGCCTCACTGTGCGGACGGGTCACGTCGACGGACTCGTCGTCGAGCGCGGACACGTCATCGGGGCTCGCGTCGACGGATCCGTCGTCGAGGCCGACCTCGTGGTGGACGCCTCAGGTCGAGCCGGGCGGGTGGGGAGGTCGAGCGGACACGGCAGCGACCCGAGCCTCGACGGCGACTGCGGCCTCGCGTACGTCGACCGCACCTACCGGCTGGCGCCGGGGGCGCACCCCGGGCCCATGGCCAGCCCGATTGCATACACGGCCGACTTCGACGGGTACCAGTGCCTCGTGTTCCTGCACGAGGCGGGCCACTTCTCGGTGGTGCTCGTGCGCCCGACCGCTGACGCGGCACTCAAGGCGCTGCGCGTCGAGGCCGCCTTCGAGGCCGCCTGCCGAGCGATCCCCGCCCTCGCCGAGTGGACCGACCCGGACCGGGCACAGCCCACCTCGGCGGTGCTGGTCGGCGGGGCGCTGCGCAACGTCTATCGACGTCAGGTCGGCACGCCGGGACTGGTCGCCGTGGGGGACTCGGTGGCGACCACGACGCCGACCCGAGGGCGCGGGATCGCGATGGCCTGTATGCAGGTCACCGCCCTGCTGGCTCTCCTCGACGAGGGCGCCGACCCAGTCACCGTGGCTGAGCCGTTCGGAGCCTGGTGTGACGACGCCATCGAACCCTGGGTGGCTGACCACATCGCGATCGACGGCGGGATGGTCAGGCGCTGGCAGGGTGACGACCTCGACCTCAGCGCACCGCTCACCTCCGACCTCATTGCCGCCGCTGTCGAGGCCGACCCACGGATAGGCCCATATGCCGCAGGCTATTTCGCGATGACCGCCCTCCCCCAGACCCTCGGGCCGGCCGAGCACCTCGCCCGGGCGGCGTACCAGAGCGGCTGGCGGCCTGCGTATGCACCCGGCCCGACGCGGGACGAGCTGGTCGACGTCATCGGTGCCCGGGATGCGTAACGCTCGTAGACCACCCGCGAGCTGAACGTCCTGGTCTCCAGCAAATCCAGCTGCCACTCTCTGGTGACCGGCGGCAGGAACCGCGTGCCGCCACCCACGACCACCGGGTTCCGGAACATGCGCAGCTCGTCGACCAGGCCGAGCTCCACCGCTACCGCCGCCAGCCCGGCGCCCCCGATCGCGACATCCTTGCTGGTCGCTTCGAGAGCGGCAGCGACCTCCTCGGCGACTGACCCCTGGGCGAGCCGGGCGTTGCCCTGGACGGTGTCGAGCGTCCGGCTGAACACGACCTTCGGGAGTGCGCACCATACGTCGGCGAACGCCGCCTCGAGCTCGTTCTCGCGCATCGACGGGTCGGTCTCCCACACCAGCATCGTCTCGTAGAGCCGGCGGCCGCACAGATGGACGCCGAGCTCGCGGGTCTGTTCGAGGTGGAAGCGGAACTGCTCCTCGTCGGCGACCACCCGAACGCGCCAGCACGGTCCGCGATGAAGCCATCCACCCAGACACCCATCGAGTAGGTCAGCACGACGTCGGTCTAGAGGTGGTCACTCGTGGGCAGGACCGGCAGGACCGGCAGGAGCGCGATGGCGTCGATCGAGACGAGCAGTCCGCGCGGCAGCCTGACGTTCGCGGGCGCCGAGCGGGCGGGAGGAGGGTCGGGCATGAACCGCGCATACACCTCGTTCAGCGTCGCGAAGTCGTCCACGTCGGCGTAGAAGATCGTGGTCTTCACCAGGTCGGCCAGTGACGAGCCTGCGGCGTCGAGGATGGCGGACAGGTTTCGCAGCGCCTGCTCGGTCTGTGCCTCGATGCCCTCGGCCACCAGACCCGTCTGAGGGTCGATGCCGACCGTTCCAGAGCAGAAGGCGAAGCCCCCGGCGACGATCGCCTGGCTGTATGGGCCGAGCGCTGCGGGGGCGTCGTCCGTGGCCACTGCGGCCCTGGCGAGGCTGCCTCGGTCATCCATGCGCTCAGCCTAGAGTCGCCCGCTCGTCCGCGCCCAGGGAACGGGGCCTCGATCCTCGGTGCGACTCGGGTTCTGCCGTTGGCGTAGCCTGGCGCGCGTGCCCTGCCGACTGGTGGCGCTGGCCTTCGACGCCCGCGACCCTGGGCTGCTCGCCGGCTTCTGGGGTCACCTCCTCGGACGGGAGATCCTGCGCGACCGCCGGGGCGCACTGCTGCCCGGGGGGGCCACCTCGGTCGGGCTGCGGTTCGTGCCAGGCGGAACCGGGCGGTCAGGTCCGAACCGGATGCACCTCCACCTGACCAGCACCAGCCCCGCCGACCAGCACCGCGTCGTCGCAGCGGCTCTGAGGCTCGGCGCCGGCCATCTCGACGTCGGGCAGCTGCCCGCTGAGGGGCATGTCGTCCTGGCCGACCCCGAGGGCAACGAGTTCTGCGTGATCGAGCCAGGCAGCTCCTTCCTGGACGGTTGCGGCTTCCTCGGAGAGATCGCGTGCGACGGCACTCGGCAGGTCGGCCGCTTCTGGGCCGCTGCGCTCGGCTGGCCCCTGGTGTGGGACCAGGACGAGGAGACCGCGGTGCAGTCGCCCCACGGGGGCACCAAGATCGCGTGGGGTGGTCCGCCGGTGACGCCGAGTCCGGCAAGAACCGGCAGCGCTTCGACCTCGAGCTCACCGAGGGCGACCTGACAGCCGAGGTCCACCGACTAGCCGCCCTGGGTGCGACACTGCTCCGCGACATCGCTGACGTCGGAGTCGAGCTGGCGGATCCCGACGGCAACGAGTTCGTCCTCGCCCTCGGCTGACGGCGGTGGCGGGCGATGCCACGACCCGACGACGCCGCGGGCTAGTGCCGGGAGTGCGGAGGGCGCTGGTCCTCGTCCTCGTCCTGCTCGTCCCGGCGGTTCCGGTCGTCGACCCGGCACATCCGCTGCACGAGCATTCCCGCCGCGGAGAGCACCACCGCCCCGAGCGCTAGCCCCCCGAGGGTCACCATCCGGTGCTGCTGCGAGTCGATGTCCGCATCCGGCAGCAGCAGGAGGACCTGCCCGACATACCACCCGACCGCCGCGGCCCCCGCGAGCGCAGCCGCCTGGGCCAGGGCGAGCACCCGCGCGGCATACAGCGGGCTCACCGGCGTCGTGGCTCGCCCCGCGACCAGGCGGCGCACCGGGCGACCGGCGGCGTAGAGGCCGGCGGCGATGGCGAGCAGCACCGGCAGTGCCGCCCAGGTGACAGCCGGCAGGAGGTGCCCGCCGTTGGTCCACAGCTTCAGGGCGATCCACGACAGGGCCACCGACAGGAGCGCGACCCCGCCCAGCAGGCGCAGCCGTATGCCGTGCGGGTGACTCACCATGTCGGGCTCCACTCCGGCCCGGGGCGAACGCCGGACGCGTCAAGGTCGTCGAGGACGTCACGGACCAGACGGATCTCGGCTTCGACCGAGGTCCCGGTGCGCAGCACGGCGTCAGGCTGCACCCGGCTCCACGGGGCGAGGACGAACGCCCGCTCGTGGGCCCTCGGATGCGGCAGCGACAGCGCCGGGTCCTGCGAGCGCACCTCCTGCGGCGTCGACGGCGTGCCGACCTGGATGAGGTCGAGGTCGAGGGTCCGCGCGCCCCACCGCACCTCGCGGGTCCGCCCGTAGCGGGCCTCGATGCCGTGCAGGATCTCGAGCAGGCGAGCGGGCCGCAGGGTGGTGTGGGCCAGCACGACGCTGTTGAGGTAGGCCGGCTGGTCAGGCCCGCCGACCGGGTCGGTCTCGACGAGCGGACCGACCGCGGTCACCCGGACTCCGGGGGTCGCCGCGAGATCGGCCACCGCCTCGCTCAGCGTCGTGGCCGCGTCGCCGAGGTTGGCCCCGACCGCGACCACGACCGGCACCCCGCGCTCCCGCCGCACCTGCACCTGGACGTCGCGGAAGGGATGCCCGACAGGCGCCTGCGGCTTGTGGACCGTCACCTCGACGGCGTCGACGAGTGGTCGCGCCAGCACATCGTCGGCGATCACCTCCGCGAGCCGCTCGATGAGGTCGAACGGCGGGCCGGTGATGCGGGCCATGACGTCGCCGGCGATCTCGGCGTAGGAGACGGTGTCGGCCAGGTCGTCGGTGCGGCCCGCCCGTGACAGGTCGAGCTCGAGGACGACGTCGACGACGAAGGGCTGACCGGTCAGCTTCTCGACCTCGAGCACGCCGTGGTGGCCGGCGGCCTCCACGCCCAGGAGTCGGATCAGGTCCGGAGCAGAGCTCACGAGTGCTCCCCTACGGCCGCCACGACGGCCAGGGCGTCGCGGGTGGACGGGACATCGTGGACGCGCACGCCCCATACTCCCGCGAGAGCGGCGAGCACGCTCGTCGCAGCGGTCGCCGCGTCGCGCTCCGCCGGGGGCCGCGGCGCATCGCCGGGGACGCTGCCGATGCCGCCGAGGAAGGCCTTGCGGGATGCGCCCACCAGGATGGGGTGCCCGAGGCGCAGGAGCGCGTCGAGACGGGCCAGGATCGCCCAGTTGTGCTCGGCGAGCTTGGCGAAGCCGAGCCCGGGGTCGAGGACCAGGCGCTCGGGAGCGACGCCGGCCTCGAGCAGGGCGTCGCGCCGCTCGGCGAGCTCGGCGCATACCTGGCTCACGACGTCGTCGTAGCGCGCACGGGTCTGCATGTCGGCACTGTGCCCGCGCCAGTGCATGGCGATGAACGGGACCTCGGCCGCGACGACGACGGAAGCCATGTCGGGGTCGGCGAGGCCGCCACTGACGTCGTTGACGATCCGCGCGCCCGCGGCGAGGGCCTGGCGGGCCACCTCCGCGCGCATGGTGTCCACCGACACGGCCACCCCCTCGGCTGCCAGGGTCTCGATGACGGGGACCACCCGGCGCAGCTCCTCCGCGAGCGACGGTCGCTCGGCACCGGGGCGGGTCGACTCACCGCCGACGTCGACGAGGTCGGCGCCCTGGGTGACCAGCAACCGGCCGTGCTCCACCGCTGCCGACGGCTCGAACCAGGACCCGCCGTCGCTGAACGAGTCAGGGGTCACGTTGACCACACCCACGATGAGTGGGCGCCCCGTGGCGCGCGGTAGCAGGCCGGTGGGCAGCTCTTGGCGGGCCGCGGCCACGGCCTCGACACCGTCCGTCACTGGGCCTCCTGGAAGCGGCGGAAGGTCGGCCACACGATGAACGCCTCGGCTTCGAGAACTGCGACGCCGACCCGCGGCAGGTCGGCAGTGCCCGGGTAGATGAGGTAGCGAGGCTGCCAGGTGGGGTTGAACTTGGCGTTGAAGCGGTAGAGGCTCTCGAGCTGGAACCATCGCGAGGCGAAGAGCAACATCGCCCGGAACGCGCGCACGAACGGCCCGGCGCCGAGCTTCTCTCCCCGTTCGAAGACCTCGCGGAAGGCCGCGAAGTTCAGCGACACCCGCCCCACCCCGAGGCCCGGGGCCGCATCCATGGCCGCGGTGATGAGCAGCTCGTTGATGCCGGCGTCGGCGGCCGAGTCCCGCCGCATCAGGTCGAGCGACATCCCGTCGCTCCCCCACGGCACGAACTGCAGGAGTCCCCGCACGACGCCGTCCTGCCGTGCGGTGACGAGCACCGCGTCCGGGTCGGCCGGGTCCGCGGTGCGGCCGAGCGCCATGGAGAAGCCCCGCTCTGTCTCGCTGCTGCGCCACGTCGCCGCGTCCGCAAGGACGGTCTGCCGCGTCTCGGGGGCCAGGTCGCGCACCCGGCGCACATCCGTCTCGTAGCCCGCCCGGCGGATCCGGGAGACCATCTGCCGCACGTTGCGCATCGGGCGCCCGTGCATCGAGAAGGTCGCCGTCTCCAGCACCGCCTCGTCCCCGATCTCCATCGCGGTGAGGTCGCCCATCTTGGTCCACGCCGTGCCGGCGCGTTCCGAGCATCCGATGACGGCCGGGGTCCAGGCGTGTCGTCGGGCCTCGTCGAGGAACGCACGGATCGCGCCGGGCCAGGCCTCCGGGTCACCCACCGGGTCTCCGCTCGCCAGCATGACGCCACCGACCACCCGGTAGGCGACCGCGGCCTTGCCCGTGTCCGACCAGATCACGCTCTTGTCCCGGCGGAGGTTGAAGTACCCGAGCGAGTCGGGTGAGCCACCGAGCAGCTGGCGCAGCCGCACCTCGTCCTCGGTCGTGAGCTCGCCGCGCGGCTCGGGAGCGCGCAGGGCGAAGTATGCCGTGACGAGGCCGGTCGTCAGTCCCAGCCCCCCGAGCGCCATCCCGACGATGTCGCCGACCCGGGCCGAGGAGAACGCGATGGGCCCGTCGAGCCCGACCAGCCCGACGAGGACCTGCTGCAGATAGACGGAGATGGACGGGCTGCCTGGAAGCATCGAGTGCCGGGCGGAGTGGACCACGGCGAGTCCGACGAGCACATCCACGGCGGCGAGGATGACGAAGACCCGGACTGCCCGCCATCGCGTCGTCGGATCGCCGAGAGCCTGGAACTGCGCTCTGGTGAGGATGAGGGCGAGGAGGAGACCGCCCGCGAGCAGCGGGTGCAGGATCTCGAACCGCAGCAACGCCGCCGCCGTGCTGACGGCGAGCAGGACGACGGCCACCCGCCAGGCCCGCTGCTTGCGCCGCCGCAGGCCGTGGGCGAGCGGGATGAGCAGCACGCCGGTGATGATCGACGCGGCGAACGACGCGGTCACGGCCCCCGGCAGGACCTGCATGAGGGGGGAGAGGCGCAGGTTCCGGACGCGGAAGAGCCCGGACAGGATGTCGAACGTGCCGACGAGGTAGGTCACGGCACCGACGATCCGGGGGGTCCGGGCGCTGTGCCGACCCCGGGAGGCGGGCTCGGCGCCTCGCTCCGGTCTGGCGGGAAGGCGCGTACTCAGCGCTTGCCCCCGAGCAGCAGCGCCATCGCCTCGGCGCGGGTCGCGGGATCTCGCAGCTGGCCGCGCACGGTCGAGGTGATCGTCCGGGAGCCCGGCTTGTGAACTCCCCGCATGGACATGCACAGATGTTCGCACTCGATGACGACGATGACGCCCTGCACAGTGAGGTGCTCCACCAGGGCGTCGGCGATCTGGGTGGTCAGCCGTTCCTGAACCTGGGGCCGCTTGGCGAAGAGGTCGACCAGGCGCGCGATCTTGGACAGCCCGGTCACCCGCCCGTCGAGGTGCGGGATGTAGCCCACGTGGGCCACCCCGTGGAAGGGGACCAGGTGGTGCTCGCAGGTGCTGTAGACCTCGATGTCGCGCACGATGACCAGCTCGTCGTGGGCGATGTCGAAGGTCCTGCCGAGGATGTCCTCCGGGCGTTGGTCCATTCCCGCGAACATCTCGCTGTAGGCCCGCGCCACCCGCTGCGGGGTCTCCCGCAGACCTTCGCGCTCCGGGTCCTCTCCGATGGCGATCAGCAACTCGCGGACGGCTGCTGCCGCTCGCTCGTGGTCGACCGACATCGGCTCAGTGGCCCTCGGTCGGGTCTATGCGACCCCCGTCAGGAACCTCGATGACCTGGGTGATGGGCTCCTCCTCCGCGAGCGGATGCGCTCCGGCGTTGGCGGCGTCGTCGATCTTCTGGCCGAGGTTGCGGTCTCCGCTGGCGTCCTGCGGAGGCTCCGAGTGCCCGTTGCTGCCGTTGGACATCGCCGCCCGCTCGGCGGGTGTCAGCACCGGAGGCCGGTCGCTGAGCAGCCGGGCCTCACTGGAGAGCCAGGTCGGGCGCAGCGGTCGCTTGACGACGTTCTCGAACATCTTCGCGAGGTCGGCGGCGTTCAGCGTCTCCCGCTCGAGCAGCTCGAGGACGAGGTGGTCGAGGACGTCGCGGTTGTCGTTGATGACATGCCAGGCCTCGTCGTGCGCGTTCTCGATGAGCTTGCGCACCTCCTCGTCGACGACTCCCGCGATCTCCTCGCTGTAGTCGCGCTGATGGCCCATGTCCCGGCCGAGGAACACCTCGCCGTTGGACTGGCCGAGCTTGATCGCGCCCACCCGCTCGGACATGCCCCACTCGGTGACCATCTTGCGGGCCATCGCCGTGGCCTTCTCGATGTCGTTGGCGGCACCGGTCGTCGGGTCGTGGAAGACCATCTCCTCGGCGACCCGGCCGCCGAGGGCGTAGGCGAGCTGGTCGAGGATCTCGTTGCGGGTGGTGGAGTACTTGTCGTCCCGTGGCATGACCATGGTGTAGCCGAGCGCCCGACCTCGGGGCAGGATCGTCACCTTGGTGACGGGGTCGGTGTGGTTCATCGACGCGGCCACGATGGCGTGCCCACCCTCGTGGTAGGCCGTCATCTTGCGCTCGTGCGCGGACATGATCCGGGTCTTCTTCTGCGGCCCGGCGATGACGCGGTCGATGGCCTCGTCGAGGGCGTGGTCGTCGATGAGCTTCTTGTTCGTCCGGGCGGTGAGCAGCGCCGCCTCGTTGAGGACGTTGGCCAGGTCGGCTCCGGTGAACCCGGGCGTGCGACGGGCGACGGCGAGCAGGTCGACGTCTGCCGCCATCGGCTTGCCCTGGGCATGGACCTGGAGGATCCGGTTGCGCCCGAGCATGTCCGGAGCCTCGACGGCGATCTGCCGGTCGAAGCGACCCGGACGCAGCAGCGCGGGGTCCAGGATGTCCGGGCGGTTGGTGGCGGCGATGAGGATGACGTTGGTCTTGACGTCGAAGCCGTCCATCTCGACGAGGAGCTGGTTGAGGGTCTGCTCGCGCTCGTCGTGCCCGCCGCCGAGCCCGGCACCGCGGTGCCGTCCGACGGCGTCGATCTCGTCGACGAAGACGATGGCCGGGGCGTTCGCCTTGGCCTGCTCGAAGAGGTCACGGACCCGGGAGGCGCCGACACCGACGAACATCTCGACGAAGTCGGAGCCGGAGATCGAGTAGAACGGCACCCCGGCCTCGCCGGCCACGGCGCGAGCGAGCAGCGTCTTGCCGGTCCCCGGCTGGCCGTAGAGCAGCACGCCCTTGGGGATCTTGGCCCCGACGGCGAGGAACTTCGCTGGCTCCTGGAGGAACTCCTTGATCTCGTAGAGCTCCTCGACCGCCTCGTCACACCCGGCGACGTCGGCGAAGGTGACCTTCGGGGTGTCCTTGGTCGCCAGCTTGGCCCGGGACTTGCCGAACTGCATGACACGCGAGCCGCCACCTTGCATCTGGCCCATGAGGAACCAGAAGAGGCCCAGCACGATGATGATCGGCAGGATGCTGAACAGCACCGACCCGAACCAGCTGGGCTGGTCGATCTGGTCCGTGTAGTTCTTCGGCGGGATGTGCGCGTCCAGCGCGTCCACGATCTTCGGGCCACGGGCCGACACGTAGTAGGCATAGACGTTCGTGGCGTTCTTGATCTTGTCGCCGTCGGAGTAGCCCGGGGCCTTGAGGGTCAGCTCGATGCGCTCGTTGTTGAGCAGCTTCGCCGACTCCACCTGGTTGGTGTTGATCAGCTCGACGGCCTTCGACGTGTCGATGCGGGTCGGGCCGCCGCTGTCGGACAGGGAGAGGGCAAGGATCGTGGCCCCGATGAGGACAAGGATCCACACCATCGGAGTGCGAAGGATGCGCTTGAAGTCTGGCATGTATGTGCGGGGAAGAGCCCCGACCCTCCTGCTCGGTGGTCGATCGCGACCAGACGGGGCCGCCGGTCACATTCTCGCAGGTGAACGACCGGCTACGGGCGGGTGTTCCGCACGAGGATGCGGCGCAGCCGGCTCAGGCGTAGACGGACGGCGCCAGGGTACCGACGCAGCGCAGGTTTCGGTAGCGCTCCGCGTAGTCCAGGCCGTAGCCCACGACGAACTCGTTGGGGATGTCGAAGCCGACGTACTTCACGTCGATGTCCACCTTGGCCACCTCGGGCTTGCGCAGCAGGGCGCAGATCTCGACCGACGCCGGGCTGCGGGACTCGAGGTTGGACCGGATCCAGGAGAGCGTCAGCCCGGAGTCGATGATGTCCTCCACGATGAGGACGTGCCGCCCGGTGATGTCCACGTCGAGGTCCTTGATGATCCGCACCACACCCGATGACTTGGTGCCCGAGCCGTAGGAGGAGACGGCCATCCAGTCCATCGGGGCCGTCCCCGGCAGGGCCCGCATGAGATCGGCCATCACCATGACCGCGCCCTTGAGCACGCCCACGAGCAGCAGGTCCTTGCCCTCGTAGTCCGCCCAGATCTGGGCTCCGAGCTCGTCGAGCTTGGTGAGGATCTCCTTCTCGGTGAGGAGGACCTTCTCCAGCTCGCCTGCCATGTCGGCGGCATCCACGGTGATCTCCTCGGGTCGGCGGGTCAGGCGACCGGTAGGACGTCCGGCGGCCTATTCAACCCGACGGGCGCCGGTCATGGCGATCTGGTCCCCCGAGCGTGCCGCGAGGACGTGGCCGGGCAGGTTGAGCGGGCCTTGACCGTGCCACGAGGTGAGCAGCGCGTCGAGCGACTCGATGTGCGCAGCCGTGAGCCGTCCCGCACCCGCGCCCGCCTCGACGGCGAGCAGCCGCCAGACCCGCGTCCGCAGCGCCCGGGGCAGCTCGATCAGGGTTCGGACCGGCCAGGGGCTGGGCCCGAGGTCGGGGCGCAGCCCCCGGGCGGCCTCCTCGAGGTAGTCCGCGTCCTCCCGGAGCATCTCCGCGCTGCGGGCCAGGGCGCCGGCGATGCCGGGCCCGAGCTGGTCCTCCAGGGCCTTGAGGAACGTCCGCGCGCGCACCCGGGCGAACGTCGCGTCCTCGTTGTGCGGGTCCAGCCACGGCTCGATGCCGTATGCCGTGCAGGCTCCCTCGGTCTCGGCTCTGGTCAGCCCGATGAACGGACGGACGAACAACCCCCTGCGGCGCGGCATACCGGACAGCGAACGCGAGCCGGACCCGCGCGCCAGGCCCAGGAGCACCTGCTCCGCCTGGTCGTCTCGGGTGTGACCGATCAGCACGGCAGCCGCGCCGAGCCGTTCCGCGGTGGCCTCCAGCGCGGCGTACCGCGCCGAGCGGGCCGCACTCTCGGGCCCCTGGCCCCTGACTCCCACCTGCACGGTCTGGACCTCGACAGGGTCCAGCCCGAGAGTGCGGCAGTGCTCGGCCGCCCGGTCAGCCACCTCCCGCGAGCCCGGCTGCAGGTCGTGGTCGACGACGAGCCCCGCGGCCTTGATCCCCCACTTGGGTGCCTCGAAACCCACCGCCCCGGCGAGGGCCAGCGAGTCCGGCCCACCGCTGCACCCCACCAGGACGACGCTGCCCTCCGGCAGGGTGGCCAGCTCGCTGCGGACCGCGAGTCGGGTCGCGGCCACGGCGGGGCTCGGTCCGGTCATCAGCGTCCGTGCACCCGCTCGACCCACCGCTCGGGACGGGCCATCTCGTCCGGGGTGGGCAGCGTCTCGGGCGAGGTCCATACGGCGTTGAAGTCGTCCAGACCGACCCGGTCGACCACCGCTCGGACGAAGGTCGCGCCGTCCTGGTACTGCCGCATCTTGGCCTCCAGCCCGAGCGCCCGTCGGATGAACCGGTCGACGCTGCCGGTGCCCCCGCGGCGTTTCTGGAACCGGCGACGGATCTCGGCGACGCTCGGGATGACCGCCGGACCGACCTCGTCCATCATCACGTCGGCGTGTCCCTCGAGGAGCGACATCACCGCCGTGATCCGGGCGACCTTGTCGCGCTGACCGGCCGTGAGGAAGATCTCGCTGACGCCCTGGCTGCCTGGCTGGAACGCCTCCGGAAGGCGGCGGGCGATCTCCTGGAGACGGCTGGCCAGCTCACCGGCGTTGGGGGCGAGGTCAGTGCCCAGGTCCTGGGTGCGGTCGACGAGGTGCTCACGCAGCCAGGGGACGGCCGTGAACTGCACCCGGTGGGTCTCCTCGTGCATGGCGACCCAGAGGCGGAAGTCGTGAGGGTCCACGTCGAGCTCGCGCTCGACCTGGACGATGTTGGGCGCGACGAGCAGCAGCCGCGGGGTGCCCTGAGGGGCGAGGTCGTACTGCCCGAGGACCTTGCTCGCGAGGAACGAGAGCAGCGCGCCGGCCTCTGCTCCCGTGACCTTGCCCCCGATGGCGGTGACCGCTGAGCTCTGCAGCGCTGAGCCGGAGGCGACGTTCTGGATCACCGGCGCGAGCAGCGAGCGCATCGAGTCGACGTTGGCGTCGATCCACCCGGGCCGGTCGACGATGAACACCGGGCCGGCGCCCTCGGGACTGTGCAGCCGGGTGGTCGCGGCGATCGGCTCGCGGGCGGCGGTGGCGACCGCACGCAGGGACGCGACCGCCTCGGCGGCCTCCCGGCTGCTGACCGTCGGCCCGGGGTTCACCAGACGCCGGCCGGTCGCCTTGGCGAACTCCCAGTCGACGTACTGCGGTTTGGGGCCGCGAGAGGAGCCGCCTGGGGCCGCTCCGGTCGACTCTGCCATCTGCGGGCCTCTCTCCGTCATCGAGCCTGTGGTCGAGCTGCTGTGCTCGGGTGGTCGTAGTCGGATGGTGGTCGTCGGGGACGTGGTCCTGGTGGTGCCGGGGGCGTCCGCCGCGGCATCCGCGGAGAGCGCGTTCTTGATCAGGTGCGGCAGCCGCAGCCTGCCAGCGCCGCTACGAACTGGTCCAACGCGTCCCGGGCGGCGAGCGTTCCCGCGCCGGGGGGCACCCCGTTGGCCAGCACGGTGAAGGTCAACAGCCGTCCGTCGGCCGTCACGACGGTGCCGGCCACGGAGCTGACCCCGGTCAGGGTCCCCGTCTTGGCTCGGGCCAGCCCGGCCGCCTCGTGCGACCCGCCGCCGTCGAAGCGCGCCGCCAGGGTGCCGCTCAGGCCGGCGACCGGCAGGCGCCGCACCGTCTCCCGCATACCGGGCACGACGAGGTTCGTCCCGAGGGCGAGGACGTCGGCGAGGACCCGCGCCGGGACGGCGTTCTCCCGCGACAGGCCGCTGGCATCGACCGTCGAGACACCCGAGACGTCGATGCCCAGGTCGCTCAGGGTGCGCCGCACGAAGGCCGCCGACTCCGCGAAGCCCGGGGGCGTGCCCTTGAGGAAGGCCGCCTGCCGCGTGAGGGACTCGGTCAGGGCGTTGTCCGACTCGTCGAGCGCGAGGGCGAGCTGGTCGGCCACGGGAGCCGAGGTCACCGAGGCGAGCAGCGCCGCCCCGGGCTGGGCCGAGACGCCCCTCGACAAGGTCGCGTCCACCCCCTGAGCCTTCAGCCCGGCCACGAACGCCGCGGCCACGGACGCTGCCGGGTCCGCCGGGCCGGGGTGGCCCGGGGTGGCCCGCTCGGTGACCAGTCCCAACGCGGCGACCGCGCCGGTGATCCCGTTGGGCTGGAAGGCCGCGGACCAGGTCGGTGCGGTGAGGGGGCCCGGCGCGTACCCGAGGTCCAGGCCCACGGACACCTTGCCGACCCCTCGGGCGCGCAGGGCGCTGACCGTCGCCGCGACGAGGTCGCCCAGTCCGGCCCGGCCCGCGACGACTCCCGCGTCGCCGGCGGACGGGCTGAGCAGGGTGTCGCCTCCCGCGACGAGGACGACCTGGTCAGGTGCGGAGCCCTGGACCACCTTGGTCGTCAGCGTCGCTCCGGGGGGGAAGGTGGCGTCGACGGCGGCTGCAGACAGCAGCTTGAGCACCGATGCCGGTGTGCGTGCCTCGTCGGCGCGCAGGTCGAACAGGTGGGCACCGGTCGCCGCGTCGCGGATCGCCACCGCGACGGCCCCGCCGAGCCGGCTGCCGGCGAGCGGCGCCGCCAGGCTCGCGGTCAGCCCGGCCGTGGTCGGGACTGGCTCCTCGGCGCCGGCTGTGGGCAACGGCATCCCTGAAGCGGCCAGGCGCGGAGCACCCACGGGCACGGTGGTCGGGGTCGCCGTCGCCGCCGGCGAGACCGGGTCCGGCGCGGGCGCCAGCGTCAGCACGCCAGGGACGACGTCGTAGACGTCCAGCACGGCATACCCCACCAGGGCCAGCACCAGGCTCAGGGCGACCGCGAGACGGCGCATCGGACCCCCTGTCGTCGTGGTGGCGTCGTGCGGGACGGATCATGCGAGAGACTGGGCACCGAGACTAGGTCATCGCGACGACGCGGTTCGAGTCGTCCACCCACCATCCAAGGGGTCAGCAGTGGAGTTCTACGTCACCATCGAGATTCCCAAGGGCGCTCGCAACAAGTACGAGGTCGACCACGAGACGGGCCGCATCCGCCTCGACCGGCTGCTGTTCACCTCGATGAGCTACCCCGCCGACTACGGCTACGTCGAGAACAGCCTGGGCGAGGACAGCGACCCGCTCGACGCTCTCGTCCTGCTCGACGAGCCGACGTTCCCGGGCTGCCAGGTCCTGGCCCGCCCGATCGGGATGTTCCACATGCGCGACGAGGCAGGTGGCGACGACAAGATCCTCTGCGTCCCCGCGAACGACCCCCGGCAGGCGCACATCACCGAGCTCGAGCACATCAACGAGTTCGACCGGCTGGAGATCCAGCACTTCTTCGAGACCTACAAGGTGCTCGAGCCGGGCAAGAGCGTCGAAGGCGCTCACTGGGCGGGCCGCGAGGGCGCTGAGAACTGCGTCCTCGAGGCGATCGACCGGGCCACCGAGGCCGGGGTCACCACCGACCGCTGGCGGATGCCCGGACAGCACTGACCGCGAGGTCAGGGACGGCCGAGCAGAGCTACAGGTCAGGGACGACCCCAGGTCAGGGACGGCCGCCGTAGGGCAGCAGGTCGGACATGGAGTAGATCGAGGCGATCTTGACGACGGTGCTGGGGTTGGGCGCGTGGATCATCTGCCCGTTCCCGATGTAGAGCCCGACGTGGTGGCTGGTCGGCCCGCTGGACCCGTAGAACACCAGGTCGCCCGGCTGCAGGTCGCTCAGCGGCACCCGGTTGGTCTGGTTCCACTGGGAGCCGGTGTAGTGCGACAGCGACACGCCCGCCTGGCGCCAGGCCATCAGGGTCAGGCCCGAGCAGTCCCAGGAGCTGGGACCCGCAGCGCCCCACACGTACGGCTCCCCGAGCTGGGCGCGAGCGAAGGCGATCACCGCTGCCACGCCACCCGATGGGGCAGGCGGGGGCGGGGGCGTCGACGAGCCACCGCCGGACGAGGACGGCGGCGCGGGGGGCGCGGGCGCATTCTGCGCGGCCTGCCGGGCTGCCTCCGCAGCCGCCTTCTCGCGAGCGGTCTTGGCGTTCGCGGCGGCCTGGTCTGCTGCTGCCCGGGCCGCGGCCTGCTGGGCTGCGGCCTGTTGGGCTGCGGCGGCGGCAGCCGCCTGGGCGGCGAGCCGGTTGGCCTCCTCGCGGCGACGCTGCTCCTCGGCGGCGAGACCCGACTGGCGCTGCTGCTCGAGCTGGACCGAGGTGTTGCGCAGGGCGGCCACCTGAGCGGTGAGGGCCTGCTGCTGGGACTCGAGCTGCGCCACCTGGACGACCGCGTTGTCCGCGGCCTGCTTGGCCTGCTCAGCAGCGGCCTGGGCCGCGGCGGCTGCTTCCTTCCGGCGTGCCTCAGCCTCGGCGGCCTCGGTCCTCAGCGACTGGGCGAGGAGCTTGGCCGACTCGGCCTCGCGGACCATCCGCGCCCGCTCCCCACCGACAGCGTCCACTCCGGCTGCGCGGTCGAGGACGTCCTGCGGACCGCCGCCACCGAAGAAGACGTCGAGCTGGCTGGTGCCTCCGCCGCCCTGGTAGATCTCCGCGGCATACCGCGACAGCGTCAGCGTCGCCTCGTCGGACCTGCTCTGGGCGTCGGCTGCCTTGCCGGCCGCGTCGGTCGATGCCGCCGTGGCCTCGTCGAGGGCGAGGTTGGCTCCGTTGGCCGCCTCACCGGCGTCGGCCGCGTGCTGCTGCAGGGAGTCGACCTGGGCCCGCGAGCCGGCGAGCTGCTGGTCGATGGCCGCAGCCTGACCCTCCGCGCTCTGGGCCGCGGCCTTGGCGCCGGCGACCTGCTGGGCGGACGGGTAGACCGGGTTGGGCTGGTCCGCCCGGGCTGAGGTGGTGACGAGAGACGCCAGCAGGGCGACGCCGGACAGGGTCGTGACGGCGATCCGCGCGACGCGGCGCTTCTCACCCAGCTGCTCTGACACGGTTTCCCCTTGGTCACTCGACACGGCGCGTCGCCTCATCACGTCAGAGCGACGAGGCGTGCCGCTGAGATTAGGGCTCATTCGTCCCACGGGAAACAAAAATCACTCGAATCCCATTGCAAATAGGGCGGATTCGCGAATTACACCCATGGGATACGCCGAATGACACGGCTGTTTTTTCGCAGGTCAGCGGACGGATTCGTTCATCTGTCCAACATCCATCACGGGTTGGTAACAAAACCGCTCTACGGACCTCTGAACGGGATTGTGGGCCTTTGTCCGGTATGCCGTGCGGCGTGGTCAGCCGTCGGCGGGACCGGGCCGATCCTTGGGACCGACGATCGCTGCGGCCACCGTCTTCGCGATGTCGGGGTCGAAGACGCTGGGGATGACGTAGTTCGGGTTGAGCTGCTCGGCGGTGACGACCGAGGCGATCGCGTCTGCCGCGCGGAGCAGCATGTCCGTGGTGACCTGGGTGGCTCGGGAGTCCAGCAGCCCGCGGAAGACCCCCGGGAAGGCGAGTACGTTGTTGATCTGGTTCGGGTAGTCCGAGCGACCCGACGCGACCACCGTCGCCCGCTTGGACGCCTCGGCGATGTCGACCTCGGGGTCCGGGTTGGCGAGAGCGAAGACGATCCGTTCTGGTGCCATCTCGTCGATCCATTGCGGCAGAAGGACATTCGGCGCGCTCACGCCGATGAAGACGTCCGCGCCCTGGATCGCGTCGCGCAGTGTGCCCGTCAGCCCGCGGGGGTTCGTGCGCTGAGCGAGGGAGAGCTTTGCTGCGGGAAGGTCCAGGTCGTCGCGGTTGAGGATGCCCTCACGGTCCCAGACGACGACGTCGTGCGCGCCGGCGGCCAGCAGCAGATGGACGATGGCCGAGCCTGCCGCCCCTGCCCCGGAGACGACGATCCGCGCCTCTTCGATGCTTTGGCTGATGCACTTCAACGCGTTCCGCAGCGCCGCCAGGACGACAATGGCGGTCCCGTGCTGGTCGTCGTGGAAGACGGGGATGGTCAGCAGCTCGCGCAGCTTCGCCTCGATCTCGAAGCACCGCGGGGCGGCGATGTCCTCCAGGTTGATCCCGCCGAAACCGGGAGAGATGATCTGGACGGTCCGGACGATCTCGTCGACGTCCTGCGTGTCCAGGCAGATCGGCCACGCGTCGATGCCGGCGAACCTCTTGAAGAGAGCCGCCTTTCCCTCCATCACCGGTAGGGCCGCTGCGGGACCGATGTTGCCGAGCCCGAGGACGGCGCTGCCGTCTGTCACCACCGCGACGCAGTTGCCCTTGACGGTCAGCCGGGAGACGTCCTCCGGATGCTCGGCGATGGCCATGCTGACCCGTCCGACTCCGGGCGTGTAGGCCATGGAGAGGTCGTCGCGGGTGCGCAGGGCGACCGTCGGCTCGACACTGATCTTGCCGCCGATGTGCAGCAGGAAGGTCCGGTCGGAGACCTTGTGGACGTTCGCTCCCGGGACCTCGCGGATCGCGTCGACGACCTCGTTGGCGTGGTCGCCGTTGGACGCGGAGCAGGTGAGGTCGATGACGAGCCGGTCGTGCCGGGACTCGACGATGTCCAGGGCAGTCGTGATGCCGCCGGAGTTCGACACGGCGGTGGCGAGCTCGCCGATGACGGCCGGGTCGGTGCCGGTGTGGACCCGGACGGTGATCGAGTAGGAACCCGTCGTGGCGCGCGCCCGCTGGATCGTCTGCTCGCGGGATGCGTCCACCTGCGCGGCGCTCTGGTCGTCCTGGTCGCTCTCCATGGGCGCAATCCTGTCACCCGGCCGCCGCGGCGGCATGGCGGCACCGGCGCGGCGTGGCCGTTGGGCCTCAGGGACCCGAGGTCGAGGGTGCTGAGGTCGCGGTCGGGCTCGCGCTGGCGGTCGGGCCGGCCGACGGTGAGCTGACGGACGGACCCGTGGTGGCCGCCGTCGACGTCGGGCCTGACGTGACGGCCGCCGTGGAGGTCGCCGGCGAACCGGGAGCCGTGGCCGAACCCCCGCGCGTCGGCGTGCTCGAGGTCGCGCCCCCAGACGGCACCGGCGTCGCCGTGGCTGTGGAGGTGGCGGTGCCGGTGGCCGCGTTCCCGGTGGCGGGCGTGGCTGACGGGTCGGCCTGGACGATGGCGAGGATGCGCTTCTCGTAGTCCGCGATCCGGCCCTGCAGCTCGGTCAGCGGCAACCCCTGCAGGGTGGCTCCGAAGCTGGCGATCTCGGCCCACACCGCGTTGAGCTGGGCCATGCTCTGCTCGGTGAGTGGACCGTTGAGCGTGAGCACGAGCTGCGTCGCGAGCGCCTCGGTCAGGCACTCACGGCACGAGTAGTTCACAGCGCCCGAGAGGTTCTGGGGCACGATGACGTCGGCGTGCCCCACGATGAGGATCACCTGGAAGGCCACTGCCACGGTCTGGCAGGCCGTGCAGCTGGCGAACGCATACGCCTCGTTGGTGTTGGCCACCGTGCTGCCGTCGGCCCAGACCAGGGCGAACGCGACGTCGTAGACGGTGGACCCGTTCGTGGTGTTGACGGCCAGGGCCTGGTTGTCCCCGGGAGCCGGCGCCTCGGGCCGGTTGAAGGGGAAGACCCAGGTCGGCGCGGTGGAAGCGGCCTCGGCTCGGGGGACCAGCACCATCGCGAGCTGGGGTCGGTCCGGGCCCGGGAGGGTGGTGCCCTTGGGCAGCAGCGTCCGGGCGGTCGCCTGCCTGCCCTCCTGGAGCCGGACCGGGCCCGCGCTGCTGAAGAAGCTCGGCACGGCGTCCTGGATGGTGCCTCGCTCGTAGGGCTGGATCGGCCGGTATGCACCGGGGTCGGGCCACCACGCCCAGACCAGGGCGGCGACGATGGCGGCTGCGACGACGCCGGCCAGGCCGCGGCGCACGGGCCGGTCGCGGGTGGACTGCAGGGTCTGGGTCACGACCTGGCGCACGACCCTGCTGACGATGTAGACGACTCCCAGCACCGGGAGGGCGATGGCGAGCACGGAGAGCAGCCGGACCAGCACCCCGAGGATGTCGCCGGCGGCCAGCTGGTCGCTGAGCATCCGCCACTGCCGGCCGAGGGCAGCCAGCGCCGTCCCGGCGACGCGAGGAAGGGTCAGGATCATGACCGCCAGCGAGCCGAGCAGGATCGGCACGACGACGAGCACCCAGACGGAGACGACCGTCCGTGCCCAGGGCTTGAGGACCCGCGCCTCCGGCGAGCTCCAGCGGTTCGGCAGCAGCCCGAGCAGGGTGGGCTTGATCCGGTGGTAGAGGTCGGGCACCCCCGTCAGGTCGGCGAGGACGTGGTAGCCGTCGAAGCGCACCAGCGGCGCGAGCTGGCGGAGCATCTGGAGCACCTGCGTGCCGATGATGAGCAGCACAGCGTCGTAGCGGGTCACCCACCACACGCCGAACATCAGGACGGCGACGATGGCGTTGAAGTACAGGCCGCCGAGGTCGGTGCGCACCCGGCCGGCCTTGCCGAGCCGGTAGCTGTCGGTGACATCCGTGTAGAACGCCGGCCACACGAGGTAGAGGCCGGTCCCCATCGCTCCCGGTGTGGCGCCGCCATACCGCGCCGCCGCCGCGTGGCCGAACTCGTGGAAGCCGGCGGAGAGGACGGTCAGCGCGAAGACCGCGAGAAGCAGGCCCGGCTGCTCGAAGGCCTGGTGCGTGGCCGATGCGAGGCCCTTGGTGACGAAGACCCAGGCGCAGACGACGAGGAAGGCGAGCAGGACAACGGTCACGACGGCGGGGGCGAACAGTACGGAGAAGGGAGCGGTGATCCGTCGGGTGACCGCCGGGTCCGACACGACGTACTTGAACCTCAGTGCCAGCAGCGGGTTGGACCGCTTGAGCTCGGGGTCTGAGCCGTCAGCCAGCCGCAGCAGGCCGAGCGTGCGCAGCTTGCCGTCGCAGAGCTGCTGCACATCCGCTGCACGGACCAGACGCCCGAACTGCGCGCTGACGACAGCGGCGATCTCCTCGTCCGTCCGCCGCCCGTCCACGGCGGACAGGACGAGATAGAGCAGCTTCGTGAGCTGGATCGTCTGGCCGTCCCCACGGCGCACCAGCGACGGCGGCTCACGGTAGCCCGAGCCCGGCAGCTCGCCGATGAGCTCGAGACCATCCGCCCGGACGGGCACGCTCGACGACGGGTCGCCGGCATCACGTCCGGGCGGAGCCCCGGCGTCTGAGAGAACGCTCACGGTGTCGTCGGCCCTGGTCCGCTACTGCTGGATGTCGGACGTCTGGTCGGTCGTGGCGGTGGAGCTGCCGTGGATGTCCTGGTGGATGATCGCGTCCTGGTGCGCGATGGCCGTGGCGGAGGAGTCGATCGACCCGACGTTGGCCGCCACCGACGCGTCGATGGGGGCGGCGACGTTGGCGTTGGCGGCGACGGCCCCCGTGATCGGCGCGGCGAGCTTGAGGTCGGAGGCGAGGTTGACGTTGACGTTGAGCAGGTTCCCGTCGGCGCCGACGGCCGGAGCCGGGGCACTCCCCGCCGGAACGGGGGCCGGGGCGGCCGCGCTGTCGCCTGCTGCCGGCGCCTGGTGGAGGACGCTGTCCTGGGTGCCGGAGGCCGTGGCGTCACCGGTGATCCCCTGGTCGATCAGTGTGCCCTGGTCGGCAAGCGCCTGCGCGTCCGAGCCGACGGAGAGGACGTTCGCGCCGACTGAGGCGTCGATCGGGGCGGCGACGTTCGCGTTCGCGGCAACCGCCAGGTCGATCGGCGCCGCGACGTCGAGGCCCAGGTTGAGGTCGGCGTTGAGGTCCAGGAGGCTGATGACCTCCTTGTCCGGAAGTGCCGTGGCCCCTTCTGCGGCCAGCTCCTCGGCGGACAGGGGGGTGAGGTCTGCGTCGCTCATGATGATGCTCCGTTCTGGGGCGCGGACTCCGCGCTGGTGTCGAGAGGGACTCGGGTGGAGGAGGTGGTCAGTCGCAGCGGCGGCATCGACGCTCCCCCCGTGCCGCACTGGCTGTGGCAGACAGCACGAAACAACCACACAAGATCGGACAGCCGACGAAAATTTCCACGGCGGAAATCTCGGGACCCGTACCCCCGCGCAGGAGGGCTAAACCTCGCCGACGAGGGCGGTGTGGAGCGAGTCCGGCAGGCTCGTCCGCAGGGAACGAGCGGCCAGCCAGGCGGCGCCGCCGGCGCCATAGCCGGCCCGGGTGATCGGCGCCCCCGGCCATCTGGCGGCGAGCCGATCGGTCAGGGCGCTGGTCAGGTGGTGCGCGCCGAACATGCCACCGCACAGGACGATGGGAGAGCTCGACCCCGGAGCCCGGACCGAGACCGCCGACTCCTCGAGCCGCTCGGCCGCCGCGGCGAGGACCCGCCGGGCGACGGGCTCCCCTTCGTCGGCCGCTCGCGCCACAAGCGGGGCGAGCCGAGCCAGCGCGACGGGAGGCTCGGCATACACGGCGGTGACCAGGTCGGTGCGGTCTCCAGGGCCACCCAGGATGTGCGCGGCGACGGCTGCGGCGAGGCGGTCCGGCGGCAGGCCGAGCGCATCGAGGCGGATGGCGTGGCGCACGGCCTCGCGGCCGACCCAGAAGCCCGACCCCTCGTCGCCGAGGAGCCACCCGCTCCCGTCGGCGACGCGGCCCTCGCGCCCGTTTGACACCTCCATCGCCGCCGCGCCGGTCCCACTGATGATGACCGTGCCCGAGGCCTCGGGCGTGCCGGCCGCGAACCCGACCAGGGGGTCGTGGACGATCTGCGGAGGGCAGCCGATGCCGAGCCCGGACCACATGGCCAGGAAGGCTGTCAGCGCCTCTGCCCGGTCCGCGAAGCCGGCGATCCCGATGACCGCAGCGCCGATGCTCGCCGCGTCCACCTCGCGTAGGCCCTGCTCGAGGGAGGACCGGATCTGGCTCATGGCCGCGGCCGTGCCGTGCGAGGTCGGGTTGCCGCCGCCCGCCTCCCCGATGCCGCATCGGCGGCCTTCGAGGTCGGCCACCAACGTCCGGGCGCGGGTACCGCCCACATCCATGCCGAGCACGAGCATCGCCGCTCAGATCATCCGGCGCAGCCGGCCCTCGTAGCTCGCCTCGAGCGCGCGGTTGTGCTCGTCCCCGCCGGGGACGTTGGCCGACAGGTAGACCGGTGGGGTCACGCCGTGGTCGATGAGGTCTCGCAGCACCTCGGCGATGACCATCTGAGCCAGCAGGGCAGCCGTGATCGACGAGATGCCGCAGGCCGCGCCGCCACCGGGCAGCGGCAGGACCGCGTCACCGAAGGGGGCCCCGTTGTCCAGCACGACGTCGGCGAGCTCGAAGAGGCGCTTGCCGCTGGGGTGGCGCGACTCGACTCCCAGCGTGTGGGCCATCGAGGTCACGGCGATGAGGGGGTGTCCGTTCTCCTTGACCACCATGGCGAGCTCGACGACGCTGCCGTTTCCTCCGGAGTTGGACGCGATGATGAACACGTCGCCGGCTGACACCGGAGCCAGCTCGTAGATCCGGCGGCCGGTGCCCGGGTCGCGCTCCAGGAACTGGTTGGAGAGGCCTTCGCGGTCCATCCCGCCGAGCAGGATGACGTCTCGCAGGCTGAGCCGGTTAGTCGGGATGAGGCCGCCCGCGCGCCCCGCGATCTCCATGGCGAAGGCCTCGGAGTGCCCGGTCCCGAAGGCCTGGACCACCCCTCCCGCCTGCAACGAGGTCGAGAGGAGTGCCGCGGCTTCGGCGACCCCACCGGCCTGGCTCCGGGCGACCTCGTCGATCTTCCGGCCAGCCAGCTCGGCGAACCCCGCTCCGCTCAAGGTCACGGTCATGTCCCTTCGCTCCTGGTGTCGACCCGCCGGTCCTCACGGCAGGGCACCAGTGTGGCGCACCGGCGGCAGCCGCCGACGGTCAGGCCGCGGCGGCGTTCAGCGGCGAGTGGGTCGAGAGGCGTGCGAGGTGCGTGACTCAGCGGCAGACGCCGAGGATGGAGTCGAGCTCTGCCGCCCCCATGCGGTCGGAACAGGCCGACGCCGCAACCACGAGCTCCCCGATCAGCTCGATCTCCTCGCGCAGTGCTTCGTCGAGAAGGTCACCAAGACCGAGATCCATGTTCATGCCCCCGAAACTAGTCCCGACAATTCCGACATATGTCGCTCTAGATGAACCCTAGACCAACCGCATACCAAACGAAGGGGCAAGGATTCGCGACACGCCGGGGGTTGAATTTTGAATGACCCCAGGGGATTACCTGCGGCGCAGGGTTCGCGATCGCACCCGCGGGGTATGACCTGCGTCACACGTTCCGGAGGCTCAGGTCCGACACCAGGGGGAAGTCATGCGGCTACGGCGAAGCGACCCGACGAGCACCGGGATGCGGCGGGTCCGCCGGGGCAAGGGGTTCTCCTTCGTCGACGCCGACGGGGCGCCGGTCGATGCCGAGACCCGCGAACGGCTGCGCGCGCTGGTCGTCCCCCCGGCCTGGCAGGACGTCTGGCTGTGTCCCTTCCCGAACGGGCACATCCAGGCCGTGGGGACGGACGACGCCGGACGCCGTCAGTACCTCTACCACGAGCAGTGGACGGCGACCCGGTCCGCACAGAAGCACGACCGGATCCGCGAGCTCGCCGTCCGACTGCCTCGGGTGCGGGAGCAGCTCACCCGCGACCTGCGCCGCAGCTCGCTCGACCGGGAGCGCGTGCTGGCCGTCGCCCTCCGGCTGCTCGACGCGGGCCTGTTCCGCACCGGCGGCGAGGAGTACGAGCAGGAGCACGGCTCGCACGGAGTCTCCACCTTGTTGCGGGAGCACGTCGTCGTGAGCAAGGACGAGCTCGCGTTCCGCTTCCCCGCCAAGTCGGGCGTGCTGCGCGAGGCCACGGTGGTCGACCCGGCGATCGCTCGGGTCGTGCGGTCGCTCAAGCGCAGCCGGACGGGCTTCGACCGCCTGCTCTGCTACCGCGCGCCCGACGGCTGGCACGAGGTCCGTGCCGACGACGTCAACGACCGGTTCAAGGAGCTGGCAGGCGAGGCCTACACGGTCAAGGACCTGCGCACCTGGGCCGCCACTGTCTCCGCGGCGCTCGCGCTCGCGCAGGCCCCCCAGCCGGTCACCAAGCGCACCGCGGACAAGGCGGTGCGCGAGGCGGTGGCCGTGGTCGCCGAGCAGCTCGGCAACACCCCCGCGGTGGCGCGACGCTCATACGTCGACCCGACGGTCATCGACCAGTACACCCTGGGCAGGACGGTCCAGGCGGCGGTCGACGCCCTGCGCTCGCCGGACCTGACCAAGCCGGCCTCCCGGGCGGCCGTGGAGAGGGCGGTCCTTCGGCTGCTGCGCAACGCCGACGACTGAGCCGGCCCGTCGCGGCCGCATCACGCATGCGCCCATACCGCATGGGTAGGGGCGGAGGCACCCACAAAACCGGCCAAGAGGTGAGGTCATGCCACAGCGACGCGACCCAGGACCATCCGTCAAGGACAAGGAGGTGTATGAAGCCGTCCGCGCCGACGGCGCCAGCAAGGAGAAGGCGGCCCGCATCGCCAACGCCGCCGCGGCGACCTCCCGCACGGCCGTGGGGCGCAAGGGCGGCAACGCCCCCGACTACGAGGACTGGACGAAGGACGACCTCGTCGCCCGGGCCCGCGAGATCGGCATCTCCGGCCGGTCGTCAATGAACAAGTCAGAGCTGATCGAGGCCCTGCGCAACCACTGACCAGCAGCTGCAGGAGCTGCCCTCACGGTCGGCCTGGACCACCTCGTTGCGTCCGGGTCGAGAAGGGTTCGAACCCGTCTCGAGCCGGACGCAGGAGGAGGGGTCAGAAGATGTGCCGCTCCAACGACTCGGCGACCCACCCGGTGAACTGCTCCGCGCTCCACCCCGACTCGGCCACCAGCTCCTGGTAGACGCCCGGCGCAGCGAGCGCCCGGAACACCGCTTGAGCCTCTGCTGCCGGCACCCGGAGACGGGGCTCGAGCGAGGCGACCATCTGGTTCATCACCTCGTTGCGGCCGGCGAGCTTGGCTCGCAGCATCGCCCGCGTCTGCGGGCTCTCGTCGGTTGCCGCCTCGAAGATCACCGCCACGTCGAAACCGACCGTGTAGAGGTTCGTCAACCAGGCCGCGGCGCCGTGCAGCCGCCGGCTGGGATCCGGCTCGGTGAGGACCGCCTCGGCGCGTTCCCGCGCGTTCGCCTCAGTCAGCCATCGTTCGCAGATGAGCGAGAGGATCTCGCGCTTGGCCCCGAACGCGGAGTACACGGTCCGGACCGCGACCCCGGCCTGCTCGGCGATGCTCTCCATGCTCGTCGCGCCATAGCCCCGCTCACCGAAGAGGGACCGGGCGGCGTCGGCGATCCGGATGCGCGTCGCCTCGGCCTGCTCCTGACGGTAGGTCGGAGCCGTCCCCTTGACACCTGCAGCCATGTGGGGACACTATCACTGCAGATAGTGCAGTGCTACTGCAACTAATGCAGTCTGACTGTTGTCAAAAGGAGACCCGCCATGTTCATCGACCCGTCGACCTCCACCCTCGACCTCGCCGCCCAGCCCGCGGTCGCGCTCATCGAGCGGCTCTTCGCGGAAGGCTTCGCCACCGGGCGGACCGATGTGGTGGACGAGGTCTGCCACCCGGAGTTCGTGGAGCACCAGTTCGGCCTGGCCGGCACGGGGCGGGCCGCGATCGACAACCTCAAGAGGGCCATCGAGGACGTCCACAGGTCGATCCCCGACCTCACCTTCCGGATCGAGGACACGGTCCAGTCCGGCGACACCGGGTGGGTCCGGGTGCGCGTGAGCGGAACAGCCGTCGGCCCGTTCTTCGGACCCCCGAGCGGACGCCCGGTGGCGATCACCGTCATCGACGTCGCCCGTGCCGTCGACGGACGTCTGGTCGAGCACTGGGGGGTCCCCGACCGGTTCGCCCTGCTGGCCCAGACAGGTGCTCTCGACCGGCTGCGCGGACGCTGATCCGCTGCCGGTGACCGGCCGGCTACTGACCTGTGCGACCGTCGATGCACTCGCGCAGCAGGTCTACGTGCCCGAGGTGACGCGCGTACTCCTCCACCATGTGCACGAGGACGTCGCGCACGGCCACGGTGTCGCCGTATGGCAGGCGGACGTCGGCGTCCATCGACACATCGCCGGCGAGCCACGCGTCGGCAGCCTGCACCTCGCGGCGCCAGGTGGCCCACGCCTCGTCGACCATGCCCTGGTCCGCCACGGCGCCGTCGAAGTCGTCGTTGCCGCCGGTCGCGGAGCGGTACAGCCGGGGGACGTCCCGGCCCTGCAGCGCCCGCTGGAACCAGTGGTGCTCCACCTGGGCGAGATGGCGCACCATCCCGAGCAGCGACATGGTCGACGGCGGGACGGAGCGGCGGGCGAGCTGCTCGGCTGTGAGGTCGGCGCACTTCATCTCCAGCGTGATCCGGTACCGCCTCAGGTACTCCCAGAGCGTGTCCTTCTCCCCCACACCGCCCTCTCCCGTCTCGCGCGGGTCGTCCTCAGGGTCGACCCACATGTCCGGGGCGGTTCGCTTCCTCATGCCCTCCATCCTGCTCAGCCCCGACGGCCCGGGCCAAATCGGTGTCGCCCCGGCCGGAGACGTAACCGCTGTGCAACCTCGACCGCGCCCCCAGCGCGACTACGCTCACGGCACACGTCAACTCCTGAGCCGAGGGGCACCTTGATGGTCCTGCCGCATGTCGGGGCGGCGTGCCCGCCGCACCGGCGGCTCGTCATGGGGCTGGCTGCGCTGACCGTCCTCACGCTCACCGTGCTCGACCTGCGCGGCGGTCACTCGCTCGACCTCGAGGTCTACCGCCAGGGCGCCGCCGTGCTGCTCACCGGCTCCGACGACCTCTATGTGCCCACGGGCGGGCTGCCCTTCACCTACCCGCCCTTTGCGGCGTGGCTCTTCGTCGTGGTCGAGCTTCTTCCGAGCTGGGCTCTGGCGCCGACGATGGCACTGGCGTCGCTGGCTGCTCTGTATGTCGTCCTCCGCCAGGCCGTGCCCGCCATCGCGTCGGACGGGGTCCGGCTTGCCGTGGCCCTCGTCGCGGCCGTCCTGCTCGAGCCGGTCGCAGCGACCCTGTCCTTCGGCCAGGTCAACCTCATCCTCGTGATGATGGTGATGCTCGACCTCGTCGGGCCACGGTCCACCCGATGGGGTGGGGTCCTGGTCGGTCTGGCCGCCGGCGTCAAGCTGACGCCGGCGATCTTCCTCGTCGTGCTGGCCTGCCGTCGGGACTGGGCGGGGCTGGCGCGGGCGACCCTGACGATGGGGGCCACCATCGCCGTCGGTTTCGCGGTCCTCCCCCACTCGTCGATGACCTACTGGACGTCGACCATCACCAACGCCGAGCGCGTGGGCGACCTTGCCTACCAGGCCAACCAGTCCCTGACCGGGTCGGTCTGGCGGCTGACCGGAGCCGACAACACGGCTCTGACCGCTGCACTCTCGCTCACCGTCCTCGTCGTCCTGGTGGCCACGCTGCTGCGCATGGGACGCGCCGCCGACCGGTTGACCGCTGTGGTGCTCGCCGCGCTGGCCGGCCTGCTCGTCTCGCCGATCTCCTGGAGCCACCACTGGGTGTGGCTCGTGCCCGTCATCGGCTTGCTGCTCCGCCCGCTGCTGGGGACTCGCGGGCCGACGAGGGGCGCACCACCTTCTCTCCTCTGCCAGCAGCTGGTGGCTCGCGATGGCGTGGGCGGCGGCGTGCTACGCGCCGACGATTGTGGTGGACGCGAAGCGGCGACCACCACAACGTCGCCGTCAACCTCGCGGTGGTCCTCACGACCAACGGCTACGTGATCCTCGGCCTGGTCACGTTCGGGGCGATCAGCGCGAGGGTCTGGTCTCCCAGGGGGGTCCCTCACGTCCAGACGCACGACAGCGCGCGCGTCAGCCCCGCTCGGGACCAGCGGCCGCCGTCTCCGCCGCGAGCAGCGACCGGGCGGATCGCGTCATGATCCGGAAGGCCTCGGCGCGCGTCACCCCGCCGACGTCGACCAGCCAGACCAGTGCCTCGATGCCGCAGCACGATCGGATGGCGAGCGCGAGCCGGCGTCTGTCGATCGTGGGATGGGTGGACGCGAGTGGTGTTAGCGCCTCGGCGAACCAGTCGACGGCGCGTCCCGTGCGGAACTCAGACGCCCCACCGGACCCGCCGTCTGGCCCGGCAGCGGGCTCGAGGGAAAAGCGCAGCGCTGCGCGCAGCTGCGGCTCGTAGTCACGCAGCACCCGGACCTGCCCGGCCACCACCAGATCGAGTCGCTCGGCGGCGTCCCCTGGCGGGTCGGCGCCGAGGAGCGAGGACTGCTCGAGCTGGGGAACCGCGGCCATGACCAGGGCTCGCTGGCTGGGGAAGTAGCGGTATGCCGTCCGGCGCGAGACGCCCGAGGCCTCGGCGACCTGCTCCACCGTCGGGGTCGTCCCCGTCACAAGCAACGCCTGGGCGGCCTCGACGAGGGCGTCGCGGGTGCGCCTCTTCTGGTTCGTCCGCCCTGCGGATTCATATGACACAGCCATGCCTTCATGCTAGCGTAGTGCCATGACGGATCCCATCGGTACCGACCCTGGCCTCTACCGGGTTGTCTTCGAGAACGACCGGGTCCGCGTGCTGGAGTATCGGGACCAGCCCGGCGACTGCACGCATTCCCACTCCCACCCCGACAGCGTGATGGTCACGCTCTCCTCTTTCAGCCGGCGCCTGCAGTCGAGCGGACGCGAGGTGGGCGTCGAGCTCGACGCCGGACAGGTCCGCTGGCTCGACGCGCAGGAACACAGCGGCAGTAACGTCGGTGACACCGAGACGCATTCGATCTTCGTCGAGCTGAAGGAGCCGGCACCCGCCGGTGCTCCCCCCGCTCGACTGGGACCCTCCGACAGCTAGGAGGCTGATCGAAGTCGTGGGCATACTGACGGGGTGCCCAAGGACGACTCGAGCCGGTCGCAGCCGCATACCGTGCGCCCCCTGGACGCCTCGACCTGGCCCGCGTTCGCCCGGCTGGTCGAGGCGAACAACGGCGTCTGGGGCGGCTGCTGGTGCATGGGCTTCCACGTCAAGCTGGGCGGGGGACGCACGGCGGAGCAGAACCGGGCGGAGAAGGAGGAGCGCGTCCGGCAGGGTCGCACGCACGCGGCGCTCGTCCTCGAGGGCGAGGAGTGCCTGGGCTGGTGCCAGTTCGGGTCCCCAGAGGAGCTGCCTGAGGTGAAGAGCCGCCGACGCTACGAGAAGGACCTCACCGCTCTGCCGGACTGGCGCATCACCTGCTTCTTCACCGGCAAGGGACTGCGCCGTCGCGGCGTCGCCGACGCAGCCCTCGGCGGAGCATTGGCCGAGATCGCCCGGCACGGCGGTGGCGTGGTTGAGGGCTACCCCGAGGAGACCGACGACCGCTCCGTGTCCGGGTCGTTCCTGCATACCGGCCCGATGGCCGCCTTCGAGAGCCACGGCTTCAACCGCACGAGGCCGATCTCCCCGCACCGCTGGGTGGTCACCCGGACCGTCGACCCGGCCTGACTCCGGGGTCCTGCCGAACGCCGGGTCGGCGAAGGTCGTTATCGCCGGAGATGCCCGATTTCGTCGAATTGCCGGGTGGGACGACTCCAGCCGGGTCATGCTGGGACCGCCCACATCGGGTGGCTGCCGAGCCCACCCTCTGGATGCGGGCTGAGCGATGACGAGACGACGGGGGATGGATGGCGACGGAGCAGATGGGCCGGGTGATTCGTCTGCGGTATGGCGGGACGTGCCGGCAGTGCGGGGTGCAGCTCGAGCCGGGCACGAGAGCTGAGCACGATGCCACGACGAAGACGGTTCGCTGTGTGAGCTGCCTCGACGTGGTGGCGAGTGAGCCGGCTTCGCCCCCTCCGGTCGCCTCTGCGGAGGCTCATTCCCAGGAGCCAGAACGCGGCACCGCGGGGCAGTCCGCCCGACGAGAGCACGAGCGGCGCCGGACCAGACGTGAGGAGGCGATCCGTTCGGCCCATCCGCGCCTGGGACGTCTCATCCTGGCGGTGACTGACGAGCCGCAGTCGACGACTGCGTGGGAGAAGGGGGCCGTCGGCGAGGAGAAGCTTGGGGCCCTGCTCGACGGCCTGACATCACCTCAGCTTGGCGTCCTGCACGATCGGCGAATCCCGAAGACCCGAGCGAACATCGACCACGTAGTGATCTGTCCCACCGGCGTGGTGGTCATCGACGCGAAGAGATACCGAGGTCGGCCGAGACTGCACAGCCAGGGAGGCATCTTCACGCCGCGCGTGGAGAAGCTCATGGTTGGGCGTCGGGACTGCACGAAGGTCGTCGACGGTGTTCATCACCAGGTCGAGCTCGTCAGACTCGCACTCCAAGGGGGACCGCACCCGGAGGCAGTGGTCCGCGGGGTGCTCTGCTTCATCGACGCCGACTGGCCACTCTTCGGAGGGTCCTTCGTCATCTCTGGCGTGGACGTTCTCTGGCCCAAGAAGGCAGCCGAAAGCCTGCGTCGGCCGGGACCGCTCACGGACGCCGCCGTGACCGACATCCGCGATCACCTCGCGGCCTGGTTTCCCGTGGCGTGAGCCAGTGGGCAGGTGTCGGACCCCGACTCCGGACAGGCCCCTGACAACCGGGCGCTCTCGGCGCGGCTCATCTCCGGAGGCGCTCAGCGCAGCGACCTGCGCATCACCCACCGCGACCTGCCGCCGCTGCGGCCGGTCGTGGGCGCAGCGCGCTCGAAGCCGGCTTGCTCGAAGAGCTGGACACTGCCGACATAGCCGGAGATGACGTCGACGCGTCCGTCGGCGGCGTCCACGGGGTAGCCCTCGACGACCTGCGCGCCGTGGGCCTGCGCGTGCTCGACGGCGCCGGCGAGCAGGTGGTGCATCAGCCCGTGCTTGCGGTACCCGCCGCGGACGACGAAGCAGACCGCGACCCAGGCGTCACTGTCCTCCAGGACCGGGATGGTTCGGGAGTTGAGCAGGCGCCGGTAGCTCGCCCGCGGCGCGATGGAGCACCAGCCGGCCACGACGTCGTCCACGTAGAGGAGCACACCCGGCCCCGGCTCCGTGTCGCACTCCGTGCGCATCCACTCAGCCCGCTCGTCGGGCGGAACCCGGCTGTCTCGGTAGGCCATGCACCAGCAGCCCCGAGCACCGGGTCGCTGCGTGCCGACGATCGCGGCGAAGTCGTCGAAGCGACCCGTCGCGGACCGCACCTCGATCGTCGGCTCGTGGTCGGTCGGAAACCGAGCAGATTCCATGACGCGAAACTAGCGCGGGGAACCGACGTCCCCCAGCCGGGCCAGCCGTTAGATCGCTTCGGGCTCGACGTCGCGAGCCACGTGCTGCTGTCGGGTACAGCAGGCGTGGTCAGCCAAGGTCGCCAGTGCCGACCGGGGTGGGCGCGCACGTACGTCCGAGGTCACTTTGCTACGGGCGTCGCCCGACAGCTAGAGAACGTGCCGGGGAGCGTGGACGTGGTCATCAGCCGCAGCCACCGCGGTCCAGGCCAGGGCCAGGCAGGTGGTTGCAGCGAAGGCGCCCGGGAGGTGCGGGGCGGTGTGAGGCCTGGAGGTGTCCTTGAGGCCGGAGGATGCCCCCTATCTGGCGAATGAAAGAAGGGCCGGATACTGACCGTTGCTCCTATGCTCGGTGGGTGTCGAGCCCGGTCCTGGAGACCAAGCTGTTCGCGCCGACCCGGCGCGCGAAGCTCGTCGCCCGCCCGCGGCTCACCCGGCAGCTCGACATCACCCTGGAGGCCGGTCACCGGCTCACCCTGGTCGCCGCGCCAGCCGGGTTCGGGAAGACCACAGTCCTCACCGACTGGATCGCCGACCTTGCTGGCCGCCGCCCACCGCCGCGGGTCGCGTGGCTGTCTCTCGACGGGGACGACGACGACCTGACGCGTCTGCTGACGCATCTCGTGGCGGCCCTTGGTCGCGTCGGCATCGACATCGCTCCGACCGTTCTGGAGGCCATGCCCGGCTCCTCGACCCCGGCTGTCCTGACTGTGCTCGTCAACGAGCTCCGCCGCGCCGGTGCGAGCGCGGCGGGCCAGCAGTGGGTCCTCGTGCTCGACGACTACCACTCCATCAGTTCTGCCGACGTGCACGAGGCGTTGGTGTTCCTCCTCGACCACCTCCCGGACCAGCTGCACCTGGTCGTGGCCAGCCGCACCGATCCGCCGCTGCCCCTGGCTCGGCTGCGCTCTCGCGGCCAGCTGTCCGAGATACGAGCCGCCGACCTTCGCTTCACCGCCGAGGAGGCACACGACTTCTTGAGCAGCACGATGGGGCTGACTCTGACCGGGAGCGACGTCGAGGCGCTCGAGGAACGCACCGAGGGCTGGATCGCCGGGCTCCAGCTCGCTGCGCTGTCACTGCGCGGCCTCCCTGACCGGGGTGAGATCGCTGGTTTCATCAAGCAGTTCGCTGGCAGCAACCGTTTCGTCATCGACTACCTGGCCGACGAGGTGCTGGCCCGTCAGCCGGACAACGTCCGAGACTTCCTGCTGGCTACCGCTGTCCTAGACCGACTCACCGGCTCGCTCTGCGACGCGCTCACCGGCCGCGCCGACGGCGCTCGGATGCTGGAGCATCTCGACCGCGCCAACCTCTTCCTGGTCCCGCTCGACACGGAGCGCTCCTGGTACCGGTACCACCACCTGTTCGCCGACGTGCTGCAGGCGCGTCTGCTCGCCGAGGCGCCCGACCAGATCCGCGCCCTCCACGGGCGGGCCAGTGTCTGGTTCGCGTCGCAAGACCTGGTGCCGGACGCGGTCCGCCACGCTCTTGCCGCCCGGGACTTCGAGCGGGCCGGACTCCTGGTCGAGGAGGGGTTGCCGGAGCTGCGGCGTACTCGACAGGACGCCCTCATGCTGTCCTGGGTGCGGTCGTTGCCGGACTCGGTCGTCCACCGCAGCCCCGTCCTCAGCATCCTGTCCGGCTGGTCGCTGCTGGTGGCCGGAGACCTCGACGGCCTCGAGTCCCGGCTCGACGATGCCGACGCGGCGTTGGCCGTCGCCGCCGCGGACGGGCACCTGGCGGCAGCCTGGGCAGACACCGAAGACCTGCGCACGGCGCCCGCGACCATCTCTGTCTACCGGGCATCGCTGGCGCAGGCACGAGGCGACGTCGCGGGTACGCGGCGCCATGCCCAGCACGCGCTGGGGCTGGCCGGCCCGGACGACCACTTCGTGCGGGGAGCCAGCGGCGGTTTCCTCGGTCTTGCCGCCTGGGCCGCGGGCGACGTCGAGGAGGCCCTGGCCACGTTCTCTGAGGCGGTCCGCAGCCTGCACGCCGCCGGGAACCTCGTCGATGAGCTCGACAGCACAGTGGTGCTGGCAGACCTGTGCGTCGTCTCGGGCCATCCCAGCCGAGCCCGCATCCTGTGCGAGCAGGCTCTGGGAACGGCCGCCACCGGTGGAATCCCGCATGCGCGCGCCACCGCCGACCTGCACGTCGCGCTGGCCGAGCTCGACCGTGAGCTCGATGACCTCGTCAGTGCCGAAGCCCATCTGGAGACGGCCCGAGTCCTGGGCGAGCGCGCCTACATCACGGAGAACCGGCACCGGTGGTTCGTGGCCATGGCGCAAGTGCGGTCTGCGTCGGGGGACTACGCCGCCGCGACGCGGCTGCTCGACCAGGGAGCCGAGGTCTACCTGCGCGGCTTCTACCCCGATGTGCGCCCCATCGCGGCCATGAGAGCGCGCGTGCAGATCGCCGCAGGTGACCTGGCGTCGGCGGATGCCTGGGCTGATGCCAGCAGGCTGAGGGCCAGCGACGACGCGGACTTCCTGCGTGAGTACGAGCACCTGACTCTCGCGCGTCTCCTGCTCGCCCACGGGGATGCCTCCGCGGCCACCTCCGTTGTCGCCCTCCTGGGCCGGTTGCACGGCGCGGCACTGGAGGCCGGGCGCCGCGGGAGCGCGACCGAGATCGAGGTGCTGCAGGCGCTCGCGCACCGCACCCTCGGTGACCTCCCCCAGGCACTGGCCGCACTGAGCCGCGCCCTGGTCGAGGCGCCGGAGCCGGAGCACAACGTGCGGGTGTTTCTGGACGAGGGCGCCCCGATGGAGGCATTGCTTCACGCGGTCGCCCTGCAGGAGATGACCCAGGCTCCGGCCCGACGCCTCCTCGAGCGAGCCCGGCGGCACGACACGGTGAGTGACGTGAGCCGTGCCGGAAGTCCGACATCGCCTGGACAAGCCCTAGACCCGTTGAGCCGGCGCGAGCTCGAGGTGCTGCGGCTGCTCGACAGCGAGCTGACCGGGCCCGAGATCGCTCGTCAGCTCTACGTCACCGTCAACACGCTGCGCACGCACACGAAGCACATCTTCACCAAGCTCGACGCCCAGACCCGGACGGCCGCCGTGCGCCGTGCCCGCGAGCGCGGGCTTCTCTAGCGCGCCGCAGCAAGCCCGGGCGAGCGACGACGTCACCACGTCAGTCACCCCATATGGTGACGCTGGCTCACCCTGCCGGCTCCTAGGTTCCAGTCATGCCGCGGCCCTCGTCGCGGACCGTCAAGAACAGGAACCGACCATGTCCCTCACCCCCATCACGCTCACCCGGGCGGCAGCCGCCTCCGCCGTCGCCGCGGGGCTCATCTTCATCGGAGTCCAGGTCAACCACCCGCACCTCGACGCCACGTCCATCACGACGGCCGAGCTGGCCGTCCGAAGCTCGCTGAAGGTGCTGATGGCCGCCCTGGCGCTGGCCGGCATCACCGGTATGTACCTGCGCCAGGTGAAGCAGATCGGCGTGCTCGGGCTCATCGGGTACCTGTTGTTCGCAGCCAACTACCTCGTCATCATGTGCACGTCCTTCGTCGCCGCGGCCATCCTCCCGTCGATCGCCGGCGCAAACCCCGGCTACGTCAACGACGTCCTGGCGGCGGCTTCCGGCGGACAAGCGGTCGGAGACATCGGTCTGCTGCATACCGTCTTCCTGGCTGAGAGCATCCTCTTCCTGACTGCCGGTCTGGTCTTCGGCATCGCGATGTTCCGCGCGCGCGTCCTCGCTCGCTGGGCGACTGTGCTCCTCGCCATCGGCGGGGTCGTCACGGCGGCGCTCTCGGTGATGCCGGACGCCTTCTATCGGCTGCTGGCTCTCCCGAACGCCATCGCCCTCATCGGCCTCGGTTGGTCACTCTGGCTGAACGCACGCGCCGACCTGCCGACCCGCTCGTCTGCTGTCGACACCCCGGTGCTCGCCGCCGCGGGTGCGGAGTGAGCCGCCGCACGGCTCGGTGGGTGCCGGTCGGGCTGGTCGCCCTCACGCTGATCCCCGCCCTAGCCGGCACTGCGCGGCTCGTCGAGATGTCGGGCGGCCCGCAGCTCATCCCGACGGACTTACGTTTCGCGGCCACGCCCGTCCCGGTGATCATCCACATCGTGACAGCGGTCAGCTATGCCCTCCTCGGTGCCTTCCAGTTCTCGGCAGGGATCCGACGACGTCACCCCGGATGGCATCGCCGAGCCGGACGCCTGCTCGTCGCCCTGGGTCTCACGGCCGCGGTATCGGCGCTGTGGATGACCCTGGCCTTCCCCCGCAAGGCAGGCACGAGTGACCTGCTCTTCGCATTCCGGCTGGTGTTCGGGGCCGGGATGGGCGCCAGCATCGTGCTCGGACTCGCGGCCATCCGGAACCGCGACGTCGCGCGGCACCGGGCGTGGATGACGCGCGCCTACGCTCTCGGGCTGGGCGCCGGCACCCAGACGCTCACCGTGGGGTTCGGCCAGGCCTTCGTCGGCTCGGGCGTGGTCCGCACCGACCTCATGATGGGCGCCGGCTGGGTCATCAACCTCGCCGTCGCCGAGCTCCTCCTCCGTCGCGCCACCAGGCCCCTGAGGCGCAGGCCTCGCACTCACGCAGCGCTGGCCGGTTCGCCATGACAGCACGACGGCCAGCCGGGGGAACGGTCACCTACGAGGTCCGCGTCGACGGTCACCTCGACGAGCACTGGGGGGCCTGGCTCGGTGGCCTGAGGCTCACCCACGCAGCCGACGGCACGAGCATCCTGCGCGGACCGATCACCGACCAGGCGCAGCTGCACGGTCTGCTCGCCAAGGTGCGCGACCTCGGAGCCACCCTCCTCTCGGTCAGGGCCCTCGACACCCCGCGTCGACCTCCTGACGGCTCCCCCGGCCCGATGACCTCAGGGACCGGCGGGCGAGGATCTGGGCATCAGTCCGGTCCGGCGGAGACCAGGCCGCATTGATAGGCGAGCACGGTCAGCTGAACCCGGTCCCGGAGGCCCACCTTCGTCAAGAGGTGGGAGACATACGTCTTGACAGTCGCCTCGCTCAGAAACAGCTCAGCGGCGACCTCGGCGTCGGAGTGACCTCGAACGCCACGGCACCAGACCTCGCTGTCTAAGCAGGTCGCCCGGTGGCGTCCGATGCCCGTCCCGGCTGGCGGCCACGCGGCTCGACGAGGCCGTTCTCGTAGGCATAGACGACAGCCTGTGTCCGGTCGCGCAGCTCGAGCTTGGTGAGCAGCCGGTTGACGTGGGTCTTCACGGTCGCATGTCCGATGACGAGCCGTTGGGCGATCTCCGCGTTCGAGAGGCCCGCGGCCACCAGCCGCAAGACCTCGACCTCGCGATCGGTGAGGGTCGCTGGCGGGTGCCAGGACATCGCCGGCGTTCGTGTCCTGACGAAGTCCTCGATCAGGCGGGTCGTGATGGTCGGGGACAGCAGGGACTCACCGGCCGCGACGGTGCGGATGGCGTCGGTGAGCTGGCTCGCCCGCACATCCTTGAGCAGGAAGCCGCTGGCCCCGGCGCGCAGCGCCTCGTACACCCACTCGTTCCGATCGAACGTGGTGAGGACGAGCACCCGCGGCGGCGCCGGCATGGCCAACACCCGCCGGGTCGCTGCCAGCCCGTCGATGCGCGGCATCCGGATGTCCATGAGCACCACATCGGGCTGGTGCTCGCGGGCCAGGGCGA
This sequence comes from uncultured Actinomycetota bacterium, assembly GCA_963826375.1. Lineage (GTDB taxonomy): Bacteria > Actinomycetota > Actinomycetes > Actinomycetales > Dermatophilaceae > Lapillicoccus. The sequence goes on from CAWGWN010000001.1 coordinate 353,279, forward strand.
CTGCTTCGACGCCGTCGACGGCTTCGGCGACGACGCGCAGGTCTGGTTCGTGGTTGATCAGCGAGCGAAAGCCGTCGCGCACCAGGGCCTGGTCGTCCGCCACGAGCACCGAGATCACCTCGGCACCCCCAGGCTCGAGGGCGCGCTCGCCGGGTCGGTCGGCAGGGTGGCGTGCACCGCGAATCCGCCGGTCGCCGTCGGCGCGGCGTGCACCGTGCCGTTGTAGAGAGCCACCCGCTCACGCATCCCGACGAGGCCACGTCCGGCACCCTTGAGGCGACACTCGCCGCCCGGGCCGCCATCGTCGACCACCGTGACGACGGCGTGGGCCGCGTCGAGGTGCAGCCGGACCTGCACGTGCGCGCCAGGCGCGTGTTTGGCCGCGTTGGTCAGCGCCTCCTGCACGACGCGATACAGCGTCAGCTCCAGGCCCGAGGACAGCACGCCGGCGGTGTCGAGGCTCGAGTCGTCGATCTCGAGCCCCGCGGCACGGGCTCGCTCGATGAGCGTGGGAAGGTGCCGCAGTCCAGGGCTCGGCGCCGCCGGCTCCGCCTCGTCGAGGTCCTCGACCTGGAGCAGCCCGAGCATCCGGCGCATCTCGGTGAGGGCATCCCGAGCGGTGGACTCCACCGCGTCGAGGTGTCGGCGGATCTCGGCGCCATGTCCGTCCTCGAGAGCGGTCCGGGCGGCGAGGGTCTGCAGCACGACCACCGACAGACCGTGGCTCACGACGTCATGGAGCTCGCGCGCGATCCGCGCACGCTCGTCGCGCAGCGCGATGACCTGCTCCTGCTCCGCCGCAGTGGCACGCAGCGCCATGACGTCCGCGCGCCGCGTGTGCCGGCTGACCAGCCATCCCGCCACCCACATCACGGTGCAGAACGCCAGGGTCAGGATGATGTCTGCCGGCGCGTTGCCACTCTCCGTCCTCCCGGCGGCGGCGCCGATCAGCAGTGCGCCGGCGAACCACGCGATGACGCCGTTGCGGGTGGTGTTGATCGCCGCGACCACGGCGAACGTCGTCATCAGCCCAAAGAACTGCACATTCGGGCTCTGGGGCTCAGCGCCGAGACTGCCGGCCAGCAGCCCGAACGCGAGCACGCTGACGCCTAGCGGCCACCGGCTGCGGAACAGCAGCGCGAGCGGGGCGGCCGCGGCGAGCCCGGCCGCGACGTAGCGGCCGCCGACGCCAGTGCTGCCATTGATGCCAACGGTGAGAGCAACGGCCTGGGCGACCGCAAGGGCGACCAGGAAGGCGTCCAGGCCGTGACCACGCAGCCGATCCATACCCGTGACGGTAGCCCGACCCAACCCACAGCGGCATCCATCCAGCGGTGGACTCGCGCCGTCGCAACCCATCTGGCGGTGGACGCCCCAGACCGCCGGCCGCGCCTAGCGTCAGCGCGATCCAGGAGGCGGACCGCCGCCGACTACCGCCCAGCCACGGAGGAACCATGCCCACACCACTCGAGCACCGGCCACCCACCATCCGGACGAGCCGCGCCTCGCGGCTGGCACCGCTGACCGGGTTGGCCGGGATCCTCTTCGTCGTCGCCGGCCTGGCGGCCGACCAGGCCCCCACCTCAAGCTGGCCCGACGCACGCGTCGAGGACTGGTACGCCACACACGGTCTCGCCGGCTGGTTCGTGTCGGCGTATCTGCTCGCCCTCGGCGCGCCGCTGGTCCTCGCGTTCGTCACGGTCGTCCGTGACCGGCTGCGCAGGGCCGGCGCAGGCACCATCGCCTGCGACATCCTTCTCGGATCTGGCATCGCGTTCGCGGTCACCATCCTCGTCGGCGCCGGCTTGTATGCCGCCGTCCCCGCAACCATGACCTTTACCAGCTCGCCAGCCCCGACCGCCGCCGTGTCGCGGTATCTGCTGGGCGCGTCCTACGGAGTGCTCGTGATGTTTAGTGCGTTCGCCGCCGCCCTCGTCGCTCTCACGGTGAGCGTGACGGCGCTGCGCACCCGCGCCCTCCCGCGGTGGCTCGCCATCGTCGGCATCCCGGCGGCGCTGCTGATGCTCGCGAACCCCGTCCTGCCCATGGGCGTGATCACGCTGTGGTTCGTCACCGCGAGCATCGCGTTCACCGTCAGCCGACCACGCCTCAAGGCGGCAGCCGAGACCCGGTCCCCGCAACCGGTGAGCAGTGAGTTCATGGACGAGTGACGTCATGGACCAGTGACGTCATGGACGAGCCGCAGACCCCGCGCCGACCGGACGTTGGGGCAGGCGCAGGTGGAGGTGTATCCGGGCGACTGACGCCCTGGATACACCTCCCCAGGTCTTCGGCAGGCGGCCTGCCCTGGTCAGGCCCTGACCATGCCCGACCCGTGACCATGCGCGTGGCGCTGGATCGCCTGGATGGAGAGCGTGGCCAGAACGGTGACCAGGCAGGCCAGCGCGGCGATGAGGACGAACTGCCAGACGGGAGTGCCGTCGGGCACGACTCCGGCCGGGGCCAGCGGGATGCCGCCCCCCGACTCCGGTTCCGGGGCCTTGGCCGCCTGGGCGGTGGATGTGCCGACGACGAACCAGCTGGCGACGAGGACGAGCGCGACGAAGATCGGGCGTGTCCAGCGGTGATGCGACATGACTACTCCTTGGCTGTCCCGGCCGCGGCCGGAGTGGTTGTGGTGGTGATCAGCCCATGGGACCGGACCCGCCTCGGAAACCGCTCGGAGGTCGCTTGGAGAGGCACGGGCAGGGCGCTTGGAGCCCCCGCCGGGATCGTCGTTTGCCGGTGCCAGCACCGGGGCGCGAGTAGCGTGGGCACACGAGAGGACGGGCGGTCACGATGCCCACACCGAACGACGACGGCGGCCTCCGGTTCGGGATTCTCGGTCCGCTGGAGGTGCGCTCTGCCGGGACCCCCGTGCCGCTGGGCGGTCGCCAGCAGCGCGCCATTCTCGCCTGCCTGCTCCTCGAGGGTGGCAGCGCGGTCACCGTCGACCGGCTGGCCGACGCCCTCTGGCCTGAGCGCCTACCGGCCGCCTACCTGACGACCCTTCAGACCTACGTCTTCCACCTCCGCGAGCTCCTCGAGCCGACGCGCCGCAAAGGGGCGCCGGGTCGGGTGCTGGTGACCGTCCCCGGAGGCGGCTATCGGCTGGACGTGCCCCGGGAGGCCGTGGACGCGTCCCGGTTCGAGGACCTCGTGGCGCGTGGGAGGACGGCCCTCGACGCAGCGGAGGTCGAGGACGCCTCCCGCCTCCTGGCAGAGGCGCTCGCGCTGTGGCGCGGCGAGGTGCTCTCTGACCTTCCAGAGCTCGCCGTCGCCGACGCCGCCTCTCGCCGGCTCGCTGAGGTGCGCCTCGCCGCGACCGAGGACTGGGTCGACGCGGAGCTGGCGCGCGGGCGCCACGCAACGGTCGTGCCCGAGGTGGAGCGGCTCGCGCGACGCCACCCGCTGCGGGAGCGGCTGCAGGGCCAGCGGATGCTCGCCCTCTACCGCTCCAGCCGCCAGGCGGAGGCGTTGGCGGCCTACCGCGAGACCCGGGCGCTGCTCGACGGGGAGCTTGGCGTGGAGCCGGGGCCGACGCTGCAGACCCTGCACGAGCGGATGCTGCGCCAGGACCCCGACCTGGCCCCACGGCCTACGGACGTCCGTCAAGCCATCCAGGGCCGCCCGACGAACGCGGCTGCCGAGGTGGCAGCCGAGGCCGCTGCCGGGCCGAAAGGCTCCGCTCCGGCCACCCCCGCCAGACGGCGTCCCGTCCTGCCGCGGTGGCACCGACGCGGCCGGGCTCGGGTGGCCGTCCTCGGGGTGGTGGCCCTCGCCGTCGGTCTCATCGGTGCCGGGACCTACCGAGTCGCCTCGTCCGGCACTGTGACACCCCTGCCGCCCAACAGCGTCGGCGCCCTCACTCTCGCAGGCTTGGGCGGGGATGCCGTCCAGATGGGCGCGAGCCCGGTGGCCCTGACTGAGGCCGGGGGGTCGGTCTGGGTCGTCAACCAGACCCAGCAGTCGGTCGTCCGCATCGACCCGCAGAACCGCCGCATCATCCAGACGGTCCATGACGTCGGCCAGAGCCCAGAGGCCATCGCCTCCTCGGGCAAGGACCTGTGGGTCGCTGCGGCGAACGACGGCTTCCTCACCCGTATCAACGTCGCAGAGAACAAGGTGGTCGCGAAGATCCCCGTCGGCATCCTGCCTGCGGCGGTCATTGCGACGGCGGACGACGTCTGGGTGGCGAACAGCGGCGACAACACCGTGCAGCACGTCGACCCGGGGACCGGACGGGCCGACCCGGCCATCCCGGTGGGCGACGGGCCGGACGGCCTCGCGCTGGACGGGAGCACGTTGTGGGTGGCCAACGGGCGCAGCGGGTCCCTCACCCAGATCGACACGAGGACCAAGGATCGGGCGACAGCGGACATCTATGTCGACTCCGGCCCGAGCGGCATCGCAGTCACGCCCACCGACGTGTGGGTGACGAACCAGCTGTCGCAGTCGGTGTCCCGGGTCAGTCGCCAGACCGGGAAGGTCGCGCGAATCGGCCTCGACGACGGACCGTCGTCCGTGGTCGTGGCCGACGGCGCGGTGTGGGTGAGTGAGACGTATGCCGGGTCGGTGTCGCGCATCGACCCCGAGTCGGGTTCGGTCACCCGGCTGATGGTGGGGAGCTCACCACGGGCACTGGCGCGGGTGGGGAGCGAGGTGTGGGCGGCCTCGGGCGCGTTCGCTGCCACGGAGCACGTCGGCGGCACGATGACCGTGGCAACCGGCCCGGGTGGCATCAGCGCGGGCGAGACCATGGACCCGGCCGACCTGAACTGGCCGTTCATCGTGGAGCTCCTCCGACCGGTCTATGACGGGCTCGTGGCGTTCCGGGCGGTCGGCTCGGCCTCCCAGACACTCGTCCCGGACCTGGCCACGGCGCTACCGCGCCCCTCCGACGGGGGCAGGACGTATGTCTTCACCGTGCGACAAGGGATCCGCTACTCAGACGGGCGGCCCGTGCGGGCGTCGGACTTCGTCCTCGGCACCCGGCGTGCCCTGCTGAGGTCGCGGGGATCCGCCGAGACGTTCGCGGGGATCGTGGGAGCCAGGGCGTGCATCGACAACCCAGCGTTCCCCAACCTGTGCGACCTGTCCCGCGGCGTCGTGGCGGACGACTCATCCGGCACCGTGACCTTCCACCTCGTGCACGCGGATCCGGAGTTCCTCTACAAGCTGACGCTCTTCGTCGTAGCCACCCCACCCGGCACACCGATGACAGACCAGAGCCTCACCCCCCTGCCGAGCACCGGCCCCTACATGGTCGCGGCGGTGGCGCCCAACGGCGACCTCACCCTGGCCCGGAACCCGCACTTCGTGCAGTGGTCCTTCCCGGCCCAACCGAGGGGCTACCCTGACGTCATCGTCCGCCGGACCCGGTCGACCAACGCCGAAGCCGAAGCAGACGTGCTCGCCGGCAGGGCGGACGTCGTCAACGTCCTCGGCTCCGACGTGGCGGTCACCCACCCGGCGCAGACCCATCACTTCGACAAGAGAAACACCGACTTCCTCTACCTCAACAACCACGTGGCGCCCTTCGACGACCTGCGGGTGCGCCAGGCCCTCAACTACGCCGTCGACCATCGTGAGCTCCTCCGCCTCTACGGTCAGGGGGAGGGTTTCGCGACGCTCACCTGCCAGATGATCCCGCCTGGCTTCCCGTCGTACCGCCGCTACTGTCCTTATCAGACTGGTCCGGCCGACGGTCCGTACCTCGGGCCGGACCTGCCGAAGGCGCGCGAGCTCGTCAAGCAGTCCGGGACGTCAGGCGCCCCGGTCGTCATCCATGCGCTGCCGGGTCCAGGCATCTACGCGGCGTTCCCCGGCTACCTCGCCTCCGTCCTGCGTGACCTGGGCTACGTCACGAGGATCGAGGACATCCCCCCGGACGCCGTCGACGCGTCCTTCATGGGCGCGCCATACGGCACCTACCAGCTGTTCACGCAGTCCGGGTGGCTGGCTGACTACCCCGTCGCATCGTCCATGTACTCGGCGGTCTCACGGTGCGAAGCACCGGAGAACGTCTACTGCAACAAGGCGATCGACGCCGCCGCGGTCAAGGCCTCCACCCTCCAGGACACCGACCCCAGCGCGTCGCTGGCTGCCTGGACGGCCGTCGACCGCATGCTCACGGATGACGCTGCCTTCGTCGCCCTGGGGAACCACGGCGGGACCCAGGTCGTGTCCGAACGTGTCGGGAACTACCAGGCACAGCCTGGGACCGGGGCGATCCTGTCCCAGCTCTGGGTCACGTGACGGCCCTTGTCGGCGGCCGGGCATAGCGTCGCCGGGTGCGATGGGCGGACAGATACCCAGCGGATCGACTCGTGCCCTACGACGTCGGGTGGACGCAGCGCTATGTCGAGACCTCGACCCGCCTGCGCGAGATGCTCGGACCTGGGTGGCTGACCGAGCACGTCGGCTCCACCTCGGTCCCGGGCCTGCTGGCCAAACCCGTCATCGACCTCGCCCTGCGCATCCCCGAGGGGACCCGCCTGCCCGAGACCGGGGCGGCCTTCCTCCAGACGGGCTGGACTGAGCCCAGGGCGCTCGGTGACCATTCGGCCGCCTTCCTCCTCGCCGGCTCGGTTCGGGAGGCCATCGCGCACCTCTTCACGTCGGAGCAGTGGCCGGTGGCGCACGTGCGCCTGTTCGCCGACTGGCTGCGCACCCATGAGGAGGACCGCGCCCGGTATGCGGCGCTCAAGGGCGGACTGGTCGCCGAGGGCACCTGGGGCGAGGACTACACGGACGCGAAGGGCACCTTCGTCCTGGAGATCGTCAACCGGGCGCGCGCGGCCCGCGCTCTTCAGCCGGTCTCCGGACCGCTGTAGGAGAGCGCGCGGCGGCAGGAAGGTTCCGAGCGGGCAGCAGAACTTCTCATCCGTGGCTGGCGGACGGCGAGCTCGACCCGATGGTCAGTCCTTCCCGCTCGTCATCCCACGCGACGGCGCTGATCCGCCATCCGGCCGAGGTCCGGACGAGCTGCAGGGTCTTCATCCCGCGGGCCTCGTACGTTCTGCCGTCCTGGTCCCACGTCTTGGCGTAGCTGCCGAAGTACTGCGCGATGTCGCCGAACACCTCGGTGCGACCCGACAGCTCCCACTCACGGAAGCCCGTCACGGCGCCACCCAGGAGCAGCTCCCGCCGAGGGGCGATGAACCCGTCGACCCCGTAGACGACCGGCTCGTCGCCACAGGTCCGCACGATCACCGTCTCGGGCAGGAACACCGCCGAGAGCGCGTCAAGAGTGGCCGCCGCGTCGGGGCCGGAGATGAATGCGTCGAAGAACGTCTGGACGACGTCGCGGATGGCCGCGCGGTCGGCAACGACGTCGCCATCGGTCGGTCCCAGGTCAGACACCGAGCAACCATAACGGGCTGTGGCTCGACCAGACCCGTGTCGCCCGCCAGAGGGACCGTTTCGGATGCGCACGAACGGTGTCCCAGCGGTGGCCGAACGGATGAGGCGCGGACCGGCCGGTTTGGTCACTATTAGGGCGGATGCTCCCGAACGGGGGCTCAAGCGGAGTCGACCCTGTCGCCACCACCCTGAAGAGGGCAGAGGCGAAACCGTGCTCAGGGTTGGTATGAAGGGAAAAGACATGCGCCTCACGAAGGTGAACAGGAACGCGGAAGCCGGCGGCTCCAGAAGCCGGCCCCACGGGCGTTTCGGGCGCGCCGCCGCCGTTCTCAGCGCGGCAGCACTGGCCATCGGCATCTCCGGGCTCACGGCGACCACCGCGAGCGCAGCCACCCTGACGAGCGTGAGCTGGACGGTCTCGAACAACCAGGTCGCCAAGACGGCCGTCACCTACGCGTACTCCTTCAAGCCAGCCACTACCGGCCTGGTCAAGACGATCACCTTCGCCGTGTCGGGGGCCGGACTAGGTGGGACGCCGACCATCTCCAAGAACTACGGCATCGGCGCCGGTTCGGTGGGGATCTCCGGGCAGACGATCACCTACACCGTCACGACGCCGACGACCGTGACGGCCGGCGTCTCGATCTACCTTGAGTTCGCCGGCCTGACCAACCCTTCCGTCGCAGCGTCCTACACCACCTCAATCACCACGAAGGACTCGGTGGCAGCGACCATCGACGGGCCGACGGTCTCCAACGCGGTGACGATGGCGGCGACCAACACCGCGATCTCCGCGACGGTGGCGAAGAGCACGACCTTCACGGTCGACACCACCGCCTTCACCCTTGCGCTGGACCCCTCGCTGCCTGCCCTGGCTGACCAGAGCCAGGCCGTCGGTCTCAGCGTGCTGACCAACGCCAACTCCGGCTACACCCTGACCGTCGGCGACTCCACGGGTCTGCGGGGCGCGTCGGCGGGGAACCCCGTCATCCCGGCCGCCTCGACCGGCAAGGGCACGTCGGTGGTTTGGCCGGGCGCCAACAGGTTCGGCTACACGGTGACCGGCACTGGCGCCACCATCGACACTGCCTTCAGCGGCACGAAGTATGCGGGCTACGTCACCGGTGGCGAGCAGATCGCCAGCCGACCGGGTCCGACCGGCGGCACCGCCGACACGATCAGCATCGTCAACCGGGTTGCCATCGACTACTCATCCCCGACAGGCGACTTCACCGACACGGTGACCTACACCCTGACGCCCAACTACGCCTGACAGGCCGTGCTCCATGGTTCAATCAGCCGTGATCACTGGGATCGGCACCACGTCCGTCGCCTGGGCACGCCGAGGCTGGCGAGCTGCGGTGACCGCCGTGGCATCGCTCGCGATGATGACCGCCGCCCCCGCCCTTGTCATGGCGGCGACGACAGCTGACTCGCCCCGAGGACTGGCCGTCTCGATCCCTGCGGAGCCGACACCAGCGCCGAAGGGGACGACGGTGCGGATCCCCATCCGGGTCGTCAACCCGGGCACTGAGCCGGTGACTTTCACCATCGCCCAACGCGCCGTTCTGCTCGGTGACAACGGCAGCGTGAGCATCGGTGCCGCTGCCGACCCGCAGTGGGGCAGCCTGGTGACGTTCGCGCCCCCCACCGCGTCCGTGGGAGCCCGCCAGTTCGCCAACGTCGACCTCGTCGTGCAGGTGCCAGCGGGCATCGGCTCAGACCTGCATTTCGTCGGGTTCCTCGTGACCCCGGTCGCCAACGCCGCGGGACAGGTGACGGTCATCAACCAGATCGGGTCCTTCGTGACCCTGGACGTGCCCGGCCCGCGCCAGGCACGGCTGGCGGCCACGCTCACGATTCCCAGCTTCACGATCGCCCGCGAGGCGCAAGGCAGCCTCCAGGTCGCCAACATCGGGACCTCGGCGGTCCGCTTCTGGGGCGAGAACGACGCGAGCTCGTGGCCCGGTGGGGCCGCACCTGACCAACAACGCCTCGACACGTCCCTGGCGCCGGTGTCGACGACACGGACCATCCCGGTCACGGCAAGACCGGACTGGCCGGTAGGCTTCGTCACGGTGCAGGGGCAGATCGTCTACCCGTCCGAGACGGGGTCAACGACGACAGAGGTGGCTTTCAGCAAGCAGGTGTTCGTCATCGAGCTCTGGGTGATCATCGCCGTTGCGGTGCTGCTCCTCGGCGGCATCGTCCTCCTGGCGGTCAGAGGACGCCGCCGGCGCCTGCGCCGACCTTCGGCTGCGGTGCGGACACCGGAACCGGCGGCCTCGGTGCGCTGAGGCGCTGCGTCCGGCCGAACCGGGCCTGGGGCCGCCTGACCGGGTCCTGTGCCTACGGGAGTAGCGGCTGGGAGCTGAACAGCTTCCAGTGCCCTTCGGAGACGATGTCGACGGCGTCGTCCACCACCCTGATGGCGGTCTCGTCGTCGATCGCGTAGGCCGGACCTGCGATCTCGGCCGCCCATCGCTCGGCATCGGCCATGGTGTTCTCGGGCAGCAGCTCGTGATCCAGGTGCGGGAAGATCGCGAAGTCGACGATGCCCAGGGTCCTGTCGCCCCCCGCTGGCGGTTGCCACCCGACGAAGTCCTTCCCGATACGGGGGGTCATCACCATGCTCCCCGCGCTCAGCCCCACCCACACGGTCTCGCTGAGCGACGGCAGCAGATCTGCCAGCCCCGATTGACGCATCCAGTGGTCGAGGTACAGGGCGTCGCCGCCATTGACCAGCAGCACGTCAGCCTCGCGGACCCAGGAGACCCAGCGGTCTTCGTCGATGCTGGGCAGCGCGGTGAGCTCCAGCACTCCCACGGACTCCCACCCCAGCTCGCACATGGGTGTGGAGGCCTGGCCCGTGATGAAACGCCAGGCCCCAGCAGGACTGCCCTGCGGGTGTCCGTACCCCGCAGTGGGGATACAGAGAGCAGTGGACTCTGCGATCGGCTTGCCCAGCAGATCGACCAGCGCGTCGCGGATGCTCGGGTTCTTGACACCCGCCGACGTGAGAAGCAGCTTCATGAGGCCCTCCCTGAGCCTTGACGTTCTCCTGTCGACAAGCGACAGGCGGTCTGACCGAACCCTCAGGATCTTCGCCGAACCTAGGAAGCCTGGCGCGTCGTGCTGGCGCTGACCTGTGCATCCAGACAGCAAGGGACCTGAGTCCATCACAACCACGGCGGGGATCCACGCGCATCTCGAGGTCGGCGAGCTCGAACGCCCCCGACCGGAGTCGGGGGCGTTGGTGGAGCCGCCTATCGGAATCGAACCGATGACCTATTCATTACGAGGCATTTCCGCCCCCGTTTGGCCTCGGCGTCAACGGCGAAAACCGTTTGAATGCAACGAATCTCTGGGCGGCCGTGCTGCTCGCTTTAAGCCGACGTATGGCCAAAATACGGCCCGGGCCCCCGTCTTGCTGGGCGCGACCAGCGCGCGACGTTCCTAACCTCGTTGGCCGGCGTGTCAACTGGCTTGAAGGCGGCTCCGCCGATGATCGTCAGAGGCCGAGCTGCTGGGCCCGTTCGGGGGTCAGGATCATGTCGCCGAAGTCGCGGCGTGCGTGCTCGAGCAGCTCCGGGTCGGGTGACTCGTGCTGTCGAAGGGGGGTCGCGTACCACGGTTCTAGGTCGTGGGCCTCGACTAGGACGTGGTCGCCATCGAGGCGGGTCGTGCTCCACCCGGACAGGTCGTGCGCATGCGCCAGGTGACGGTCGGTCAGGATCTGGATGCCACTCGGCTCGAGGACGAACTCGTCCCACCGCTCCGGGTGGCGTTCGTACGCCCTGGGGTCGTAAGCCACTGTGCGGGGTGAGCTGGCGAGGTAGGTGCCCAGTTGTCGGTACCCGATCATGCCCACCGAGACCAGGTCCAAGGGTGCCGTCAGCAGCGCCGCGCACAGCTCCTCGACGGTCTGTTGCCACGGAAGATCGGACGTCTTAGACGTCAGCGTCATCGCCGAGGGCAGTTTCGTGTTCACGTGGCGGATGTCCTGCCGCGCCCGGTCATAGCTTCCGCTGACGGCGCTCCCGCCCTGGATGATGTCGTTCTCGAACATGGCAGACGCCGTCGCCGGGTCAACCCAGAAGTTGGCCCCCTGCCCGGTCGAGGCCATCAGGTCGCCACCGTGAGCGGTCAGCCACCGCATGCCCACCGCAACGACCGCCTCGCGCGCGGCCGCACCGGCGGCCCAACCACGGTGCGGGCCCGGTCCAACCGTCCGGAACCCGATCGAGGCGGACAGCCACCGTGCATCTCGGCTCAACACCTGCGCCCACCGCGGCGGACCCACGGCAGGCGCGCCAGTCAGGCTGCCCTCGACCCCGGCATCGGTTAGCGCCCGCGCGAGCTCCTCGATCCACGGGTCGACCTGCTCATCCAAACCCTCGACCAGCAGCATCCAGCCCTTCGGCCCAGCAGACCAGCCCCCATTGGCCGGGCTGTCACCGTGGTCCTCCGGCAGCGCCGCGTCCAGCACGCTCACCTCATACGGCGTCGACGTGCGCAACAAAAGCACGTTCGTGCCCTCGCCGCCAAGCTTCTTCGCCGTCCGCGCGATCCCCCTGCGGTCAACCTCCACCACCGACATCCCTCCCGCTGCCTGTTTCCCGCCAACACGCAACACCGGAGCGGCGCTGGCTGGTCAAAGGCTAGCTCGCATGGCCGGGGCAGATCTACGCTTCATCCAGAAAGCGATGGGCCACGAGTCGATCACAACCACTGCGCGGATCTACGCCCACCTCTACGACGACGAGCTGGACACAATCGCGGCCGCGATGGACGCGCTCAGGGGCAACTCCAGGGGACCAAAATGAGGGGCGAGCCGTGCGGCGTATGGCCCAAATATGGCCCAGAGGCCATCGTCATGGTCTGTGATGGAACTGTAGGGTCCTGGTCCCGACCGATTGTCGACTCACCGAAAGGGCCTCTGACCTGCGGGAACGCCCCCGACCGGGGTCGGGGGCGTTGGTGGAGCCGCCTATCGGAATCGAACCGATGACCTATTCATTACGAGTGAATCGCTCTGGCCGACTGAGCTAAGGCGGCGTGCGCCCGGAGGCGCGGTGCACGAGTATACGGAAGAGGGGTCAGTTCTCCGAAACCCGCTCACCCAAGGGCCCGAACCCGCCACGGTCGTCAGCACTTCAGCCCGTCCTGCGGCACGGTCCCCTTGACGAAGTACGCGTCGATCGGCTTGTCCACGCACGCGTTCGAGCGGGTGTATGCCGTGTGCCCGTCCCCGTCGTACGTGATGAGGACGGCGTTGGACAGCTGCTGGCGCAACCGGACCGACCACTCGTAGATCGTGGCCGGGTCGCGGGTGGTCCCCACGACGACGATCGGGCCCGAGCCGGGCGCGGTCACCTTGTGCACCTGCGTCGCCGGCTTGACCGGCCAGACCCCACACGGCACCGACCCCCAGGCGAGGAACTTGCCCCAGGTCGGAGCGACCTTCTCCGCCTCGACGGCGTTGGCCTCGACCTGCTTGGGGTCGGCGGTGTCGGGCTTGTCCAGGCAGTTGACCGCGTAGATGACCTCCATGATGTTGTTCGTGTACTGCCCTCCCGGAGTGCGGTCGGCGTAGCTGTCCGCCAGGCGCATCAGCGCGTTGCCGTCACCGTTCTTGGCCGCCCGCAGAGCGGTGGTCAGCTTGGGCCAGGCGCCCTGGTCGTACATCGCCGCGGCGATCCCCATCGAGCCCCACCCCTCGGTGAGCTTGGTGACCCGCTGGTCGTCGGTGACCGGGATCGGCTGGGCGTCCAGGCCGGCGAGGAAGTCCTGGATCCACTTCATCCCCTCGTCGACCGAGCGGCCGAGCGGGCAGGACGAGCTCTTGACGCAGTCCCCGACGTACTGCCGGGTGGCCAGCTCGAACCCCTTGGCCTGGCCGAGGCTGATCTCCTGGGAGGTCAGGTCGGGGGCGACCACGCCGTCGAGCACCATCCGGCCGACGAGCTTCGGGAAGAGGTCCGCATAGGTCGCGCCGAGGTAGGTGCCGTAGGACTTGCCGAGGAAGTTGAGCTTCTGCTCCCCCAACGCCGCCCGCAGGACGTCCATGTCCTTGGCGGCGTCGACGGTGGAGACGTGCGCGATGAGCTGCGGGTTCTTCGCCGCGCACGCGTCCGCCAGCTGCTTCGACGCGGCGATGTATGCCGTCTCCTCGTCCGGGGTGTCCGGCGTCGGGTCGCCTCCGAGGAAGCCGTCGAGAGCGGCGTCGTCGAGGCAGTCGATCGGCGCCGACTTGCCCACCCCACGCGGGTCGAAGCCGACGATGTCGAAGCTGCGACGCACGTCGGCCCCAACGATCTGGTTCGCGTACTTCGCGTAGTCGACGCCGGAGCCCCCCGGGCCCCCCGGGTTGACGACGAGCGACCCCACCCGGGACCCGCCACTGCGCGCCGGAACCTTCAACAGGGCCAGCTCGATGCTTCCACCGGCGGGGTTCGCGTAGTCGATCGGCACCTTGAGCTTGGCGCACTCGCCGCCGGTGCAGGCCGCCCAGTCGAGCTTCTGCCCGTAGAAGGCGTCGAGCCCGGCCGTCCCCGAGGGCGGTGTCTGCGGCGTCGTGACCGACGGAGCGCCGCCACCGGCGGTCGGCCCGGACCCCGCGCCCGCCCCCTTGTCCTGCGGGACGAAGGGGAGCACGAGGCACGACGAGAGACTGAGGCTCGCTGCCACGGCAGCCGACAGCAGCGCGGCGGCGCGGACAGTCCGTCGGCGTCGGCGGTGGCCCGGATGGGTCATGGTTGCTCCTCGAAGTGCGATCCCCGCGCGCAGCCGGGTGCTCGGCGATGCTCGGCCCGCGCGTCCTGCTGGCACGCTATCTCGAAAACCTGTCCGCGACGCTGGAGCCCCCGGGCTCGACGGAACCACCTTCCGGCTCCGCTCAGCGGCGGCCAGTCCGGCTGCTGAAGTCAGTGCGGCTGCCGAAGCCTGACCGTCATCGCCTCGAGCGCCAGCAAGGGGGGCACGTTGGCGTTGATCCGCTCGCGCGCCTCGCCGATGGCGTCCATGGCCTGGAGCAGCTCCTCGGGCGCCCGGCCGGCCGCGAGCGCCCGGACCAGGTCGATGCTGTCCTGGTTGACCAGGTCGACCTCGGCGCCGAGCCGCAGCACGAGGGCGTCCCGGTGGATCGAGAGCAGGTCGATCAGCGACCGGTCGACGACGTCCCGGCCGAAGCGGGTGGCGCGGCTCTTCTGCTCCTTCTCCAGCGCGGTGAGCTGGGAGCGGATGTGCGGCGGCTGGGTCCGGGCGGCAGGGTCACCGCCCAGGGTCTCCAGCAGCTTGGCGCGCTCGGCGGCGTCGCGCTCGCCGGACGACGCGCTCGACTCCTCGTCGGCGATCGTCGCCAGGTCGGCGGCGGCCCCGATGGCGTCGCCGATGGTCCGGATCCTGCCGGGCATCGCGATGACGTCGCGGCGCCGGATCCGGGCCCCCTCGTCGCGGGCCAGCCGCCGGGCCAGGCCGACGTGCGACTGAGCGGCTCGCGCGGCATACAGGGCCATGCCGGGGTTGACGCCGTCGCGCCGCACCAGCAGGTCGGCGACCGCCTCGACCGGGGGGGTCCGCAAGCGCACGTGCCGAGACCTCGACCGGATGGTGATGATGACGTCCTCCAGGGACGGCGCGCAGAGCATCCACACCGTGCGCGGGGTCGGCTCCTCAAGCGCCTTGAGCAGCGCGTCGGCAGCCCGCTCGGTGAGCCGGTCGGCGTCCTCGATGATGATGACGCGCCAGGTGCCCACCGACGGGCGCAGCGCCGACTCCTGCACCAGCGCCCGGGTGTCCTCGACCTTGATCGACAGGCCCTCCGTCGCGACCACCGTGACATCGGCGTGCGTGCCGTCGAGCGCGGTCCGGCACTCGCGGCACGTCCCGCAGCCGCCCTGTCCGCACTGCAGCGCCGCCGCGAACGCGCGCGCCGCGACCGAGCGACCGGAGCCGGGAGGCCCGGTGAACAGCCACCCGTGCGTCATCGCGGCCGGGTCGGTGACCGCTCGCGAGAGGGTCTCGACAGCGTCCGGCTGGCCGATGACGTCATCCCAGACGCTCACGGCAGCACCCCGTCCGAGCGGAGCCGGTCGGCGACCGCCGCGTGGATCTCATCTGGCGCCAGCCCGGCATCGACGACGAGGTAGCGCTCGGGGGCGGCGCGGGCGAGGACGAGGAAGTGCTCCCGGACGGCGGCGTGGAAGTCGTCGCCCTCCGCCTCCAGCCGGTCGTGCACGTCCCCCCGGCGGGAGCGGCCCACCTCCGGCGAGACGTCGAGGACGATGGTCAGGTCCGGGAGCAGGCCATGGACCGCCCAACCCTGCAGCTGGGCGATCTCGTCGGCGCCGAGGTCCCGCCCGGCACCCTGGTAGGCGATCGCCGAGTCGACATAGCGGTCGGTCACGACGACCTGCCCCCCCTCGAGGGCCGGCACGATCATCGTGTCGACGTGATGCGCCTTGTCCGCGGCATACAGGAGCGCCTCGGCGCGCGGCGAGACGTGGTCGCCGTGCAGCACCAGGGTGCGGATCTGCGACCCGAGCGGCGTCCCGCCCGGCTGCCGGGTGACGAGCACCACCCGCCCGGCCCGCTCCAGCGCCGCCACGAGCAGGCCCACCTGGGTCGACTTGCCAGCCCCGTCGCCGCCCTCGAACGCGATGAACACGCCCGGCATCCGAGGGGCGGGGTCAACGCGGGAGGTCACGAGGGGAGCCTAGGCCAGGAGCAGGACACCCCCGCACCTCCGTCGACCGGCTCGCGACGGAGACGGTGACGGCGACCCGGGCCTGAGCGCCCTGAGAGGTATGCGGTCAGCTCAGTCCCCCGCCGTGGCCTCCTGACGGTCCACGTTGGCATGGATGGCGTCCCGCACATACCGGGCCAGTCCCGGAGCGAGGTCCTCGTAGGTCTTGGTGAACCGCGGGTCGCTGACGTACGTGTCCGCCAGGCCACGGTGGAACTGTGGCGTGAGGTCGTAGAACCACCGCTCGATGTGCCGGCGGTGCGCCTCCGCGGCGTCCATCGCCGACTCGCTGGTCGCCGGCTGTCCGGCCCGCATCGCTGAGACGAAGGCCGCGTTGGTCGAGTCGCCTTCGGTCCTGATCTCGAGCCAGTCGTCCTTGGTGTAGCTCTCGGTGCGTCGCTGCGACTGCTTCCACGCGTCGCTGTCGCCCCAGCGCTCCTGCGCCTCCTGGGCGTACTCCTCCGAGTAGCTCTCCCCGAACAGCTCGCGCTGCTCCTGCTTGGTCAGTCTCACTCCGGTCATCTCCTTCTCCAGTGCTCGGTCTAGCGCTTTCACCAGGTCATGCATCTCCTCGAGCCGGGCCGAGACCGCCGCTCGCTGCCGCCGCAGGTGTCCTGCCCGGTCGGCGCCGGTCGCCTCGACCAGCGCCGTGATCTCCCCGAGCTGGAACCCCAGCCGCCGATAGACCACGACCGCCTCCAGGCGCTCGAGATCGGACTGCGTGTAGAGCCGGTAGCCGGACCTGCTGCGTCCGCTCGGGCGCACCAGCCCGATCTCGTCGTAGTGGTGCAGGGTGCGCACCGTCACGCCGAGGTCGGCGGCCACCTGACCGACGGTCAGCACCTCAGCCTGCGCAGCTGTCCGCGCCCTTGTCTCGCCCGCATTCGTGCTCATGTCCTCCAGCATGGCGCCTCACGTCGGGTGAGGGGCAAGGCGAGACGCCGGGAACGCCACGACCGGGCGGCAGCTCTTTACAACGTTGTGAGAACCGAGTACAAACACAGGGTGCACGGCTCGCGGAGTCGGCCGCACCCTCGGACGAAAGGACCACCCATGCCCACCCTTGACCGGCGTCAGCTGCTTCAGCTCGTGGCGGCCCTGACCGGGGGCACAGCCCTCGGCGCCTGCAGCAGCGGACCCGGCGGGGCCAGTGCGACCGGCTCGGGCGGCAGCGGGCGGATCACCTGGTGGGACCAGTTCCAGCCCATTGCCGCCTTCGAGAAGTCGCTGTTCGCCGACTTCGGCAAGGCCAACGGCGTCAGCGTCGAGTACACGACGCAGAACCCGGAGAACATGGGCAAGGCACTGCAGCTGGCCTTTCAGAGCAAGCAGATGCCCGACGTCTTCACCCTCGCCGGCATCGACCTGCCGACACCGCAGCTCAAGGACGCCGGGTGGGTGGCCCCACTGGACCTCGACGACGCCCATCTCAAGCTCGTCCCCAAGGGGACCTTCGTCGAGGGCCTGAACATGTTCGGCGGCAAGCCGTACGCGTTCCCGATCTTCACCTTCCGGTCCCACGACACCCTCACCTGGTTCAACACCGACCTGCTTGCCAAGGCCGGCCTCGACCCGGCCAAGCCGCCGCGCACCTATGACGGCATCCGCCAGGCGGCTCTGAAGATCAAGAACGCCGGCGGCGACGGCGTCGCCGGGTGGGTCGCGCCCCTCAAGCTGACCAGCCGCCTGCAGAGCCAGATCCTGCAGATGTCGATGGCTGCCGGCTTCCCCGGCCGCAATGGGCTCAACCTCTCCACCGGCGAGTACCAGTACGAGGCCGACCAGGTCGTCGACGCCATCGAGTTCTGGCTCGCCATGAAGACCGACGGGTCGATGTTCGCTGCGTCGACGGGCCTCGACGCGCGCACCGCCCGGGCACGGTGGGCGACGGGCGCTGCGGGCTTCTTCTTCGACGGGTCCTACAACGTCGGTGTCATCAACGGCTCGATGAAGCCCTTCCTCGACAAGCTCGGCGTCGCCGACATCCCCGTGCCGCAAGAGTCCAGCCCGGGCACCATCACCTCGGGCCCCGCGAACTCGTCAGTCTCCCTCTGGCTGTCACCCACGAGCCAGAACCGCGCCAAGGCAACGACGCTCATCGCCAAGTTCCTCGAGGACGCAACCCAGGTGGGGATCGCCGAGGCGATGGACCAGCCACCCCTGATCAGCTCGGCCCTGGCACACGCCAAGGTCCACCCGACCTACACCAAGGCCGTCGAGCTCTTCGACAAGTCCGTCTTCCTCGGACCCATCCTCGAGGTCCGCAACCCCGACGTCACCAAGGTGGCCTCGGAGACCAAGCCGGTCACGCCGAACCTCGGCGACATCGTCGCCGGCGCGGTCTCTGGCGAGATCGCGGACTGGAAGGGCGCACTCCGCAAGCTCTCCAGCGACTCGAACGCCGCCCGGGACGCGGCCATCACGGCAGCCACGGCGAAGGGGGCGAAGGTCAGCCTGGACGACTGGAAGTTCCCGGACTGGAAGGCCGGCACTGACTACACGACCAAGAAGGCGTGATGGTCACCCGGCTCCCCGCGGGCGGCGGCGGTGGGCGTCGACCTCCTCCGACGGGATCGCCCGGCTCGGCCGGGTGACGATCTCTCGCACGGCGTCCAGCGGCAGCTTCGGCTCGCGGTCCTGGGTGAGCAGCCCGTTGCGCTCCTGGAGGGTGTCGGTCAGCTGGGTGTAGCAGAAGCCGGCGACGTCCTCGCAGTCGAGCAGCGCGCCGACGAGGTCGGCGAAGGCCTCGAGCAGCTCCTCAGTGCTCTCCACGGTGCCGTAGCCGAACCACTTCTCACCGGCGCGGGGCGCGAACGACAACCCGCCGAACTCGGTCACCACCACCGGCTGGCCGCGGTCGTCCCCGGCGAGCAGCAGGACCCTGCGCCGTCCCGGGCCCGAGCCGCGCAGGGTGTCCTGCAGCGCGTCCCGGCTGCCGAACCGCGCCCGCAGGCTCTCGCCCTTCGGCGCGTAGTCGTGCACCCCCCAGATGTCGCTGACGGTGTGCTCCCAGCCGTCGTTGGAGATCACCGGACGGCTCGGGTCCAGGGCCCGGGTCAGGTGGTAGAGCGCGGTGGCGAACGCCTGCTGGGCCGGGTCGGTGGCGATGCCCGGCACGCCCCAGCTCTCGTTGAGTGGCACCCAGGTCACGATGCAGGGGTGTCCTCGGTCGCGCCGGACGACCTCGAGCCACTCCCGCGTCGTGCGCTCCATCGCCGTGGTGGAGAACGCGTATGCCGCGGCCATCTCTCCCCAGACGAGCAGGCCCAGGCGGTCGCACCACTCCAGGAAGCGCGGGTCCTCGACCTTCTGGTGGAGGCGAGCGCCGTTGAAGCCGAGGTCCTTGATCAGCCTCACTTCGCGCCGTAGCGCGTCGTCGTCCGGTGCCGCGAGGTGCGACTGTGGCCAGTAGCCCTGCTCGAGCACCATCCGCAGGTAGTAGGGCCTGCCGTTGAGCAGGAAGCGGCCGTCCCGGAAGCCGGTCGTCCGCAGGCCCAGATAGCTCCGTGCCTGGTCCTGGGTGGCCCCGGAGCGGACCGTGACCGTCACGTCGACGAGCGTCGGCGACTCCGGCGTCCAGAGCAGCCGCCCGTGGTCCTGCCCGTTCCCGAGCGCCGGGATGGGGAGGTCGAGTCGCAGCTCCGGATGGGTCGCGCGGACCTGGCCCTCGGCCAGCAGCTCGTCGCCGAGCCGGAGGACGACGTGCACCCATGTGTCCTCGCCGGCGTCGGACAGCACGATGTCGCCATGGACCGACGCGCCCGCGAGGTCGGTCGTCCACGTCGCCCGGCGCAGGTGGACGGCCGGCACGGTCTCGAGCCAGACGGGCTGCCAGATGCCGGTCGTCCGGTCGTACCAGATGCCGTGCGGCTCGGGCTGCCAGTCCTGCTTGCCGCGCGGCTGGGAGGCGTCGTGGGGGTCGTCCTCGGCGCGCACCACGAGGTCGTGCCCGCCGGCGGAGGACAGGGCCGCGGTGACATCCAGCCAGAAGGAGGTGTGGCCGCCCTCGTGGTCACCCACGTGCTGGCCGTCGACCCACACCGTTGCGCGGTAGTCGACGGCGCCGAAGTGCAGCACCACCCGCTCGTCCGAGCCAGCGGCCGCCTCGAAGGTCCGGTGGTACCAGACCACCCGGTGGTATGCCGGGTCGCCGACGCCCGACGCAGCAGACTCCGGCGGAAAGGGCACGGTGATCTTGCCGCGGAGCCGCGAGGGGTCGGCCGCCCAGCCCTGCGCCATCCCCACGTCGTGGTCGTCGTAGGCGAACGCCCACGGGCCGCACAGGTCGACCCAGCCGTCGCGGCGCAGCATCGGGTTGGGGTGCCGCGAGTCCGTCGTCACCAGAAGGCCTTGCGGGGTTCTGTCCGGTCCTCGGTCGCCACGAGCACGTCGAGCAGCCGCTCCTCGAGCTCGACGCGCACCTCTCGATGCGCGGCGTCGTGCCAGAGGTTGTGCAGCTCGTCGGGGTCGGCCTCGAGGTCATACAGCTCGCCGTCCCGACGCCGTCCGGTGGCGGGCGGTCCATGGTGCACGACGACCTTCCACCGGCCGGTGCGCAGCATGGTGAGGTGAGCCGGGTCGTCATACGGGTGACCGCTGTTGCGGTACTCGCAGAGCGCCCAGCCTCGTGCCTGTGCGTCGCCGTCCCCGCGCCCCAGCGGCAGCAGCGACTGGCCCTGGGTGCGCGCCGCCCCCGACACCTGCGCTGCCTCGAGCGCGGTGGAGGCGATGTCGATCCACTGGACCGCGTCCGTGACCGTCCGGCCGGCCGGGAGCCCGGCCGGCCACCGCATCACCAGCGGCACCCGGACGGCGGGGTCGTACATCATCGGGCCCTTGAGCATGAGCTGGTGGTCGCCGAGCATCTCACCGTGGTCGCTGGTGAAGATGACGAGGGTGTCGTCGGCCAGCCCGGCGGCATCGAGGGCGTCGAGGACCCGGCCCACCTCGTCGTCGACGAGGCTGACCATCGCGTAGTAGGCCGCCTTGGTCTCCTGGAGCTCCTCGGGGGAGTACGTCGTGTAGCCGCGGGCGTGGCCGGCGTACGACTCCTTGGAGGCCTCGGACTGGACGGCAGGCTTGTCGGCCAGCTCGTCGTCGCGGGTCACTGGCCGGCTCAGTGCCTCCGGGCTGTACCGCGCGAGGTACTCCGCCGGGGCGCCGAAGCCGTGGTGCGGGTCGAAGAAGTTCGCGACGAAGAAGAAGGGTCGGTCCAGCTGACGCGAGCTCTCGACGAAGTCGATCGTCTCGTTGGCGATCCACCGGCTGTAGTGCGCCTCGGTCGGCATGGTGTCCCAGGTCAGCTCACCATCGTCGGCGCGGGCTGCGGCATACAGGTCGGGGTAGGCCGCGCGCAGCCACCGGTGGTAGTGGTTCTCCGACGACCCGACGTAGGGGTCGTGCGCCCAGCGGAAGACCCGGAAGCCGTCGTCATGGCGCTCCTCGAGCCGCCCACCGAAACAGGCGTCCAGGTGGAACTTGCCGACCAGACCGCAGTCGTAACCGGCGTCCGCGAGGTCTTTGGAGAAGAGCCGGGCGCCCTGGGGCAGGCCGACGCCGTTGGCCCACAGGCCATGTGAGTGGACGTACTGGCCCGTCATCAGGCTGGCCCGCGACGGCGAGCAGACGGGGTTCTGGACATAGCAGCTGTCGAATCGCACCCCCTGGGCCGCCAGCCGGTCGAGGTGGGGCGTCTCGATCTCCGTGTTGCCGGACGCGCCCAGCGCACTGAACCGCTGCTGGTCCGTGCAGAGCAGCAGGATGTTGGGTCGCGCGCTCATGACTTCACCGCTCCGGCAATGCCCTCGACGAAGAACCGCTGGAGGAAGACGAAGAGGAGGACGACCGGCAGCAGGGACAGCGTCGCCGCCGCCGCCATCCCGGACCAGTCGACGCTGTTCTCCCCCACGAACGCGAGCATGCCGACGCTGACCGTGCGCAGCTCCGGCCGGCTGAAGGTGAAGACCAGGGGCAGGAAGAACGCGTTCCAGGTCGACAGGAAGGTCAGCAGCGTCACGGTGGCCGTGACCGGCTTGGCCAGCGGCAGCATGATCCGGCGGAAGATGGTCCAGAACCCGGCACCGTCGAGGATGGCCGCCTCCTCGAGCTCGTTGGGGATGCTGCGGAAGTAGCCGGCGTAGATGAGGATCGACGCGACGTGGGCGGTGCCGCTCAGCGCCACGACCATCCCCCCGAGCGAGTTGAGCAGGCCGAGCCGCTGCGAGATCTCGACGACCGGGATGATCGTGTACCCGGTGGGGACGAACAACGTGGCGACGAGGACACCGACGACGAGCCGGCGGCCGAGGAAGCTGTAGCGGGCGATGACGTAGCCCGCCATCGCGCACCGCACGACGACCAGGACGACGGTCGCGACCGTGACGATGACGGTGTTGAGCAGGTAGGTGCCGAAGTGCGCGTCCGACCAGGCCCGCTGGTAGTTGTCGAAGCGGAACACCTCGGGGAGCACCCGCAGGCCCGCGGTGAACACCTCCATCGGGTCCTTGACGGACGCGGACACCATCCACACGAAGGGGTAGACCCAGGCGGCGCAGACCAGGGCGAGCACGAGGGCCGCGAGCCACCACGGCAGCCGCCGGCGCACCATGGCCGGCGTCAACCGGTATGCCGCTCGGCCACCACCAGCGTCAGGCCGCGGGGTGCGGGCGCCGGGCGGGGTGGCGGCGGCCGCCGCCGGGTCGCCCCCTCGGGACAGGACCCGGCTCATGCCGCGCGCTCCCGCCGGGTGGCCCGCATCGCGCCGAGCTGGCCGGCCGCGACGAGCGTGCACAGCAGCCCGAAGATGACGGCGGCAGCCGAGGCGTAGCCCAGCCGCGGGATCGAGGCGGTGAACGCCCACCGGTAGATGTAGATCTCGACCACCTCGGTGGAGTAGAGCGGGCCGCCGTTGGTCATGGTGAGCATGAGGTCGAAGACCTGCAACGTGTCGACGACGGTCAGCAGCGAGATGATGACGAGGAACGGGCGCAGCAGCGGCAGGGTGACGAACCAGAAGGTCTTGGCCGGGCCGGCTCCGTCCACGCGGGCCGCCTCCTGCAGCTCCGGCGGGACGGTCTGCAGGGCGGCGAGCCAGTAGATGAGCGTCACGCCGAACCACTTCCAGACATAGACCCCCATGACCGTCCACAGCGCGGTGCTCGACTGCCCGAGGAAGTTCACGCCCTCGTCGATGAGGCCGGCCTTGGTGAGCAGCAGGTTGACCGGGCCGCTCACCGGGTCGAAGACGAGCTGCATGACGACCCCCACGACCGCGGTCGTCGTGACCACCGGGAGGAAGAGCGCGGTCCGGAAGACCGACCGCAGCGGCATCAGCCGGGCGTTGAGCAGCAACGCGACGAGCAGGGCCAGCCCGACCCGGGCTGGGACCGTGACGAGGGCGAACAGCCCGGTGATCCGGAAGGAGCTCCAGAAGAGCGGGTCGGCGAACACCTCTGCGTAGTTGGACAGCCCCACGAACGTCGGCGCCGTGTCGAAGCCGTTCCAGTCCAGCAGCGAGTACCAGTAGCTCGCGAGCAGCGGGTAGAGCGTGTACAGGCCATAGAGGACGAGCGTCGGCAGGAGGAACATCCAGATCTGCACCTCGGTGCGGCGCACGCGCTCGCTGCGCGTCGAGGTGGGCATGCGGTCAGTTATACCGCCGGTTGACATCGTTGTAAATTCCTGACCGCCGACCGCCAGCCCGGGCCCGCACGGCTCGCCGGAGCGGCCGACGCCAGCACGCTGCTGTCAGAGCCGGGTGCT
>CAWGWN010000002.1:0-96207 GCA_963826375.1 uncultured Actinomycetota bacterium
GGTGGTGCGGCCAACGATGCGGGTCGACGACCGCTCCGCCGACGACCGCTCCCCCACCGACCTGGATGTCTAGCTTCATTCTGCACAACACCAGCATCAACGGGCCGGGCAAGCACGCATGCGACATCGGCGCCGCTTCCGGCCAAACCCGAGGACGCGCAAGACTTCTTCGAACTGGGTGTGTCCAATTTCTGGGTGCACGGACGCCGCGGCCGGTCCTGGCGACTGGCGAAGTCGTTCGAGAACACCACCACCTCCGCGACCGGCCGGCCCCAGGTTGCCGGCATCGCCACCACCTTGCGCCACCTCTCGCGAGCCCGACCGCACCGGCGCGCACTCCCGGCCGGAGCGTGAGTGCGCACGGAATGCGGCAATGGCGGACGTACCGAGCTAGGTGATGTGGCCCGATCAGTCGAGGTCGAACGCGGCCCGGATCGCCTCCGCGAGTGCGGTTTCCTGTCCCGTCAGCAAGAAGCCCAGCTGGCGTCCAAGCACACTCGCAGGCACCGTAACGATGTTGTCGCAGCTGACCACGCTGTCGTGTTCGAGCCCGTTGGCCGGACCTACCGGGACCTCCGTCGACAGGCCACGGATGGTGCTGGTGATGGGCGCGACTGTGACCCGGCTGAGGTGGGGGCGCACGACCTCGCGGGTGAGAATCAGCACCGGTCGCGTCTTGTCCAGGCGCGCAGAATGAATGGGTCGCATCAGTCGAGGTCATCCATCGACGTCGTGGCCGCGTACTTGGCGAGCCTGTCCAGGTCGGTGTCCGTGCCGGCGAGAACGAGGATCGCCGCGTCTCGTTCAGCGACCTTGCGACGACGCTCCCTTTCGAGGGCTCGAGACACTACTGCGGCACGGCTCGGGGCGTCGCCATGGCTGACCAGGTCGTCGACGAAGTCGACGAGGTCATCGGGCAGGCGGATGGCGATCTGTGTGCTCATACCAAAACAATACCATAATGGGATGCACATCGCGGCAACTGAGGACGTTCCCCAGCCCCTGGCGGTTCAAGGTCGGCGACCGTGCGTGGGCGAGAATGGCGTTGGCGCCCAAGCCCGTCAGGGACGTGCGGGGTGACCTGAGCCGGCTCGGACAAGAGCGACCAGGCGGGGTGCGCTCACGGGCCGCCACTGGGGGAGCCTGACCCGCCTTCCCGGACACCTGACCTGAGGCGATGATCGCCTTGGAAGGAGTCGAGATCCGCTCTTGCACCAGCTGGAGAACTCGCGTTCGAGGGACATTCACGCACCGACCACACACGGGGACCTGGCTGAGCAGGACTTAACCGCTACCGACTGGGACCAGGTGTGATTCACCGACATCAACCAGCACCGCGCCGCCGAGGAGCGGGCTGGTGCGCCGTCCTCGACGCCTATAGCCGCCCGGGGGCGGAGTCTCACTCGGGCCCGCCAGATCGTCGATGTCGTCCGCCTCCATTCACCACAACGTAGGCCGCTGCACTCGCTGACTGACGGCGACGCGCGGCTGACGGTGCTTGCGGATGTCCGGGCGGAAGCGGCAACGAACCGCGGGTCCGGAGGGCGCGCGGAGGCACCTCGTAAACAAGGAATTGCGGGTTCGAGTCCCGCCGCCGGCTCGGCTCTCAGGTACGGCGCGCATTCGGCGAGCCGCCTGGTCGGGAGCGCGGCCTGTGAGGAAAGCACCGCTCACTTCCAGCGGAAGTGCACGAAGACCCGACCGAAGTTCTTGGAGTCCTTCTCGACGCGGTGGTACTGAGCCTTGATCTCCGGTTGGTCGAGGAAGCGGAGCACCCGCTTCTTCAGCGCGCCTGAGCCCTTGCCGGGGATGATCTCCACCAGCGGCGCACGTTTGACAACGGCCTCATCGATGATCGCCCGCAGCGCGCGATCTATGTCACCACCTCGGTTGTAGATGTCGTGCAGGTCGAGCTTGAGCTTCATGTCTGCCATCGTCCTCCCCGCCCGCACCACTCCAGTGTCAGGCGGCAGCACGCCCCGAGGTCCACCGTCGGGTCAGCGCCCCTCCGGGTCACGGGAGATCGGCGACGACCCGACGGTGGAGCTGCAAGAAGCCATGCGGGAAGGCTCCGCGTTGCAGGATGCGTCGGGTCATGCCGCCCGCTGCCGACAGGGCGACCTCGCGGTCGACGAAGGTCGGCTCGGTGCAGTCATAGACCGCGCCCTTCCACCGGATCGTGCAGCGGCCTGTAGCCCGCACGTTGCGCACCCAGTCCGTTCGTCGCCCCCACGGCAGGGCAATGACGAAGGTGGTGTCAGTCGGGATCACCGAGATCGGAACGGCGTACTCCTTGCCGCTCTTGCGGCCCCGATGCCACAGCACCGCCCAGACGGGCAGCCACCGGTGCCCGGCCAGGCGCACGGCAACCCTGTTGATCTGCCTGGTGGCTGCGGGTGGTCCTGCCATACCGTGATCATCCTCGGGGTAGGCGCGCTACGACTTCAGTCTGTTCGACCACATTTCACAAGTCCTTCGTGACTTCTTCGTGCAGGTAGCTTCGAACCGGCCCGCGCCTCAAGATCATCGCTATGTCTTCCACGGTGGGCGCCAGTTCCTGCCACGTGAACTCACGGTCCGATTGAAATACCGTTACTCGCTCGCCCGTTGTCGCGTCTCGACATTGCAACAGCACGTGTACTCCTTCCACGTCGAGCGACGGCGGCGGTGTCAGGAGATCTGCATCTCCCGGCTGGTAGCGCATCATGATCTTGTGGGCTGTCCGGCGCGGAAGGGGGCTGCTGCGAGGCGCGGGTCGCTCGTGGCTCATGATGTCCTCCAAAGATGTCGCGAAGGCCATTCTGCACACGTGCCGCTGATACGAGCCCGCAACGCGTCCAACACTCCGACGATACGAATGCGGATCACGGGCTAGCAAAGGCGTCATGGACGACGTTGGCGGCGACAGTGCCGAGAGTCACGGAACCGTCCGCGCGCAGGAAGTGCAGGTCCTCGGGTAGGAGGGGGTTGACCCAGTCGAACAGGCCTTGGTCATCCCGCGATGCTCTACCGGTGTCGTAGGAGCGACGAGCCCAAGGCGAAGACCACGAGGGCGAGGACGCCGGCGACGAGGCTGAAGCGCTCCCACGCACTCGGCAGCAGTGGTCGGCCGTCCAGCAAGGTCTCGGCGTCCGACGTGCTCAGCCCGCGGTGCGCCCAGCCGGCGTGCGTCATGGTCGCGAGCAGGAACGAGGAGCCGGTCGGTGCGAGCGTGAGGAAGAAGATGTGGATGTAGCACGACACATCCCCCCTGGAACTCGCTGCCCCGGATGAGCACCGTGATCGTTGGGGGACACCATAGGACAACCGATATGGGCGGGCAAGCATCGGCACAGGCGCCGTTGGACCGGGTCAGGCTCCAGCCGCCGAACCCAGCCTGCCCGGCTGCAGCTCCACCACCGTGAACGCCTGCTCCATCCCGGTGAGCTCCTGGATCCGGGTCAGGGAGCGAGGCGGCCGGTAGAGGTGCAGCCTGCCACCTGCCTGGGCGCGACACCGCACGAGGACGCCCAGCCCGGCGCAGTCCATGAACGCCACCTCCGACAGGTCGACGAGGAGCAGTCCGCCGAGGCGTATCGCACGCAGAAGCCGGTCGTGCAGCAGGTCCGCCGTCAGCAGGTCGACGTCCCCGGTGACGCGGACCACCGTCCCGTTCCATGCGGGATGGCTCGTCGTCGTGGCGATGTTCATGGGATCCCGACTCTCGTGCGCCGTGGTGCTGGCTGGCACGTGCCGGGGTCCCGGGCCATGCGTTGTCCCCTGGTCCTGCCTACGGTACGCGCGGTTGTCGGGTAGGGCACCACGATCCGCAGGACCCGCCGAAGACCCGACGCCGGCTCCCTCGCCGGGGGATTCGTCGCCGCTGGCGACCCCGGCTGGTGACACGCCAGGCGAACCTGCTTGGATAGTTAGGCTCACCTAAGTCCCGTCGAGCGCCGGATCTCGACCAGGACCACAGATCTCGACCAGGAGCATCGTGATGTCAGCCAGCCAGATCGCCCTCCTCGGCGCCATCGCCGGGGTCACCATCTTCATCGGCCTGCCCGTCGGCCGGCTGCGCCAGCCGGCGCTGGCGCTCAAGGCCGGGCTCAACGGCGTCGCCATCGGCGTCCTGGTCTTTCTCGTCTGGGACATCCTCACGCACGCGTGGGAGCCGACCGACTCCGCCCTGGCCGAGCACCGGTGGGGTGCCGCGGCGTCCAGCGGCGCGGTCCTCGCTGTCGGGCTGGTCGCCGGGATGGTCGGCCTGGTCTACTACGACAAGGCGATGGCGGCCCGCCGCAGCCGGTCGTCGGCGACGTCCGTGCCGGCTACCGCAGCCCTCGGCGCTTCCGGACCTGTGGCGACGGCGACGCAGCCGGGTGCCGTCCCGGATGCGGGCCGGGCCGCGGCCGACCTGGCCCTGATGATCGCGGTGGGCATCGGTCTGCACAACTTCGCTGAAGGGCTCGCCATCGGGAGCTCGGCTGCCAGTGGCGAGCTGTCCCTCGCCCTGCTGCTCGTCATCGGCTTCGCGCTGCACAACGCCACCGAAGGCTTCGGCATCGTGGCGCCCCTTGCCGGCGCGCCGGTCCGGCCGACCTGGGGCCGGCTGGGGCTGCTCGGGCTGATCGCAGGCGGTCCGACGTTCGTCGGCACGCTGATCGGCCAGAGCGTCGTCAACGACACGGTCTCCGTCCTCTTCCTTGGGCTGGCCGCCGGGTCCGTGCTCTACGTCGTCGTCGAGCTGCTCGCCGTCGCGCGTCGGGTCGCGCTCAAGGAGCTGACGACCTGGTGCATCGTCGGTGGCCTGCTGCTCGGCTTCCTCACGGACGGCATCCTCGTCGCAGCGGGCGCCTGACGGACACCGTCTCGGCCACGGCCCGGCTACAGCTCGAGGCGGTAGCCGATGCCGGGCTCGGTGCGCAGGTAGACCGGCGCTGCGGGGTTGGGTTCCAGCTTGCGCCGCAACGCCGCGACATACACCCGTAGGTAGTTCGTCTGACCCTCGTAGGCCGGTCCCCAGACCTCCCGCAGCAGCTTCTGATGTCCGACGAGCCGCCCCGGCGTCTGGGCGAGCACCTCGAGCAGATGCCACTCGGTGGGGGTGAGCCGGATGTCGCGCCCCGCCCGCGTCACCCGCTTGGCCGCCAGGTCGATGGTGAAGTCAGGGGTCTGGATCACCGGCGTGCCGGCGGCACTTCCGTTGCGGCGCAGCGCTGCCCGCATCCGGGCGAGCAGCTCGTCCATGCCAAAGGGCTTGACGACGAAGTCCACCGCTCCGGCGTCGAGGGTCGCGACCTTCTCTGACTGGCCGTCCCTCGCCGACAGCACGATGATCGGGGCCGAGCTCCACCCGGCGAGACCGGCGATGACCTCGGTCCCCTCCATGTCGGGCAGGCCGAGGTCGAGGATGACCACGTCCGGGGGATACCGAGCGGCCATCCGGAGCGCGTCGGCGCCGGAGACCGCTGTGTCGACGTCGTAATGCCGGGCCCGCAGGTTGATGCTGAGGGCACGAGCCAGGGCGGCGTCGTCGTCGACGACCAGCACGCGGGTCATCGCCGGCCCTCCGCTGCCGAGCCGGAGGCGCGCGACGGTGCACCGCCGGCCACGGGCAGCGTCAGCCGCATGGTCAGGCCGGAGCCGGGCCGCTCGACCGGGGTCAGGGTGCCGTGCATGGAGTCAGCGAAGCCGCGAGCGACGGCCAGGCCGAGCCCGACCCCTCCCGGCGAGCGGTCGCTCAGGCGCTGGAAGGGCTCGAACATCTGCTCGCGATGGGACGGGTCCACTCCCGGGCCGTGGTCGACGACCTCGCAGACGATGGTGCTCCGCGCGCTCCGGGCCCGGACGGCGACGGTCGGTCCGGGTGGCGAGTGCCGCAGCGCGTTGTCGACGAGGTTGGCGAGCACCCGCTCGAGCAGGCCAGCGTCGGCCGTCGCATCCGGCAGGTCGGCGGGGATGTCGAGGATGACCCGCTCCCGGTCAGCAGGGCTGAGCGCCACGACGACGCGCCCCGCGACCTCCTCCACGCTCGTCGGCTCCGCCTGAGCTGACAGCACCCCAGCCTGGAGCCGGGAGGCGTCCAGCAGGTTCGCGACGAGCGCCTGCAGCCGGTCGGCGGAGGTCTCCACGGTCTCCAGGAGCTCGTCTCGCTCGTCGGCGGTGAACTCGACGTCCGCTTGGCGCAGGCTCGAGACCGCGGCCTTGATCCCGGCGAGCGGGGTGCGCAGGTCGTGTCCGACGGCGGCGAGCAGAGCGGTGCGCATCCGGTTGGCGGCCTCGAGCTCGGCGCTGACCTGAGCCTGCTCCGAGAGCCGACGCCGCTCCATGGCCGTTGCGGCGGCCTCGGCGAACGCGCTGAGCACCTGACGGTCCTCGGCGAAGAGCGGGGGCCCCACAGCACGCAGGGCGATCCCCTCACCGGCGTCGACGCGCAGCTCGCTCTCGCCGGACTCGGGCTCGCCCTGCGCGACGGTGGCGACCGTGACCCACCGCCCGTCCACCCGTTCAAGGAGGCTGACCTCTCGCATCCTGAAGGTGGCCCGCGCGCGCTCGAGCAGGTCGTCCAGGGTCTGCGCTCCGGCGAGGGTCGCACCGGCCAGCGAGCTCAGCTCGCGGGCCTCGGCGCGGGCCCGCCGTGCCTGCGCCGTCCGGCGCGCGGCGTGGTCGACGATGGCGCTGATCGAGACGGCGATGCCGAGGTAGACCACGAGGGCCAGCAGCTGGTCGCTGCGCTCGACCGCCAGGGTGTCGAACGGTGGGGTGAAGAACCAGTTGAGGACCAGGCCGCCGGCGAGCGCCGCCGGCAGGGCGACCCGCAGGCCACCGATGAGGGCCACCACGACGACGAGGATGAGCACGATGAGCACCGGGGTCGCATACGACATGTCCCGGCGGTAGTCGAGCAGGGCGGATGTCAGCAGGGGCAGCCCGACGACGAGCACGACAGCGGCCAGCCATCGTCGCCGGGCCGAGATCCCGCCGGTGCCCACGGGGAGAGCGGCCGGGTGTGCCCCCACGTCGACCGGCCTCACGACCGTGCTCGGCACGTTCGGGCCGGGTGCGTCACGCTCGCCTACTTCACCTGTTCTGGTTCCCGCAGCGCTGGCGCGCCCTCGAGAAGGCCCGACTCGCTCTCATGGAAGGACCGTAGTTGATAGGGCACCGAGGTGACCATCACTCCCGGCTGGTAGAGCAGGCGGCCCTTCAGCCGCAGCGCGCTCTGGTTGTGCAGCAGCTGCTCCCACCAGTGGCCGACGACATACTCCGGGATGAAGACGGTAACGACGTCCCGCGGGCCGTCCCGGCGGATGCGATGGATGTAGTCGAGGATCGGCCGGGTGACCTCCCGGTAGGGGGAGGCGAGGACGACGAGGGGGACCGAGATGCCGCGAGCGTCCCACTCGGCCCGCAGCGCCGCGTCGTCGGCCTCGTTCGTGGACACGGTGAGGGCGATGAGATCCGAGGGACGAGTGGCCTTGGCGTAGGCCAGGGCGCGCAGGGTCGGCGCGTGGAGCTTGGAGACGAGGACGACCCCGTGGTTGCGGCTGGGCAGCGTGACCCCACCGGGCGCCGGCTCCAGCTCCACGGCGACCGCGTCGTAGTGCCGACGAACGCCTTGCATGAGGAAGAAGATGACGACCATGGCGCCGATCGCGAGGTAGGCACCCTCCAGGAACTTGTAGCGCAGGATGATGAGGAGCACCAACGCCGTCACCGAGGCGCCCGTCGCGTTGATGGTCTGCGACCGGCGCATGGATCGCCGTCGTGCCGGTTCGGTGGTCCGCGCGAGCTCCGTCCGCCAGTGCCGGACCATCCCGAACTGCGACAGGGTGAACGAGGTGAATACCCCGACGATGTAGAGGTGGATGAGCTTCTCGATGTTGGCGTCGAACCCGATGATGAGCACCACGGAGACCCCACCGAGCAGCAGGATGCCGTTGCTGAACGCCAGCCGGTCGCCCCGGTTGTGCAGCTGGTGCGGGAGGAACCGGTCCTGCGCGAGGATCGACGCCAGGGTGGGGAAGCCGTTGAAGGCGGTGTTTGCGGCGAGGACGAGGATGGCGGCCGTTGCGGCCTGGAAGGTGTAGAAGAGGATGCCCCGCCCCCATACCGTCTCCGCGATCTGGCTGATCACGGAGGGGTTGCCGTCCGGATAGGCCCGGGCGTGGGTGGCCAGGGCGAGGGTGGTGATGCCACCGAACATGGTGATGGCGAGGCCGCCCATGACCAGCAGCGTGGTGGCGGCGTTCGTGCTCTTCGGCGTGCGGAACGACGGGACGCCGTTGCTGATCGCCTCGACGCCGGTCAGGGCGGTGCAGCCGGATGCGAAGGCGCGCAGGCAGAGCAGCAGGGTCAGGACACCACCCACGTGCGCGGTCTGCTCGAGCGGGAGGGTGGCGCTCGCGGCCTGTGGGATCCCGCCGGTGAGGGACCGGTAGGCGCCGGTCGCGAGCAGGGCGAAGGTCAGGCCGACGAACGCGTAGGTCGGGAAGGCGAAGGCGGTCCCCGACTCCTTGACGCCCCGCAGGTTGACCACCGTCAGCAGGACCACGAAGCCCACTGAGAGCTCCACGGCATACGGTGCGAGCGCGGGCAGGGCGGAGGTGACCGCGACGACACCTGACACCACCGAGACGGCCACCGTCATCACATAGTCGACGAGCAGGGCGGCCGCCGCGGTCAGGGACGCGTTCTGGCCGAGGTTCTCCTTGCTCACCACGTATGCGCCGCCACCACTGGGGTAGGCGTGACAGGTCTGTCGGTAGGACGCGACGACGACGGCGAGGAGCGCGGCGACCGCTACCGCTACGGGGAGCGCGAGGTCGAGGTAGGACGCGATCCCCGCTGCGCCGAGGACGAGGAGGATCTGCTCGGTGGCGTAGGCCACCGACGAGATGGGATCAGAGCAGAAGACCGGGAGGGCGAGACGCTTCGGCAGTAGCGTCTCGCCGAGACGGTTGCTGGCCAACGCGCGACCGATGATGACCCGCTTGAGCGAGTCGGTGGCTCCGGACATGTCCCTCAGCCTGCGGGACGACGGCAGCGGTCCCGCCCCGTCTTAACGCGTTCTTGATGCCGCAGCGGCGGATCTTGTCGCGGTCCTGACGGGGGGTCTGCTCCTGCGCGTCACGTCAGCCCTGGGACGCCTCGGCGGGCTGGCTCGCCGCGGCCTCGAGGGACTCGGCCAGGGCCTGGAAGAACCCGGCGATGTCCTCCGGGCTGAGGTCCGCTCGGCGGGCGATGGCGGCGGTGAGCGCCGCGCCGTACTGCTCGAACACCCACTGCACCGCATGCATCCCGGCCGGGGTCAGCTTGAGCAGCACGCTGCGCCGGTCCTGCGGATGAGGCTCACGCAGGAGGAAGCCGGCCTTGGCCAGGCGGTCGGCGGTGCCGGTGGTGGACCCGGTCGTGATGCCGAGCAGCTCGGAGAGGTGCTTGGGGGTCAGGCCGGGCTCCTGGGCGACGTGCCCGAGCGCCGAGAGCTCGGTGGTGTTGACCCCGAGCTGGGCCCCCAACGCGGCGCTGAGCCGGTTGCTGGCGAGGAACGCCGAGCGCATCGAGGTCAGAACCGACTCGATCGGGAGGGCGGTGGCGGGTGTCATGAATGCTCCATATCCAAGTGATTGCTGCCTCAACTATACCTGTCACCGAGCTAAATTTCTACGGCCGGGCGATCTTTCCGGGCTGTGAGCACGAGATAAGCGACCTATGGGACATGGAAAGTGACTAGGGACACAAGTCACTCGAAATCCAGACATCTTGACAACCGAGTGATTGACGTATTAACTTCTACTCATGAGGTCAGCCCAACAGGGGCGACTGACCTGCTGAACTTGCCAAGGAGCACCCGATGTCCGTCCGCACCGCTCGTACCGCCCAGCTCGCCAAGTGGGTCGCCATCCCGGCGGCCCTCGCCCTGAGCGGCGCGGTCGTCGCTCACTCCTCGTACGCCGCCTTCAGCGCGACGACCGTCAACCCGACGAACAACTGGACTGCGGGCACGGTGGCCCTCTCGGACGACGACAGCAACACCGCGGCCTTCACGGCCACCAACCTCAAGCCGGGCGACTCGGGCAGCAAGGTGATCGTCGTGAGCTCGACCGGCTCGCTCGCCTCGACGGTCAAGCTCTACGGCACGAACCCCGCCACGACGAACGGCCTGAGCGCCTACATCACCCTCGTCATCACCCAGGGCACGGGTGGCAGCTTCGGCTCCGGCAGCGGCTTCACCCCGCTGGCCACGGGCTCCAGCGTCTACAGCGGCACCCTCGCCAACTTCGGCACCTCGGCCACCAGCTTCGCGACCGGGCTGGGCACCTGGGCCCCCACGGGGACCGCCACCGAGTCCCGCAGCTTCCAGATCCAGTACACGGTCAGCTCGTCCGCTCCCAACACGACGCAGGGCGGCACCGCGGCGGTCGGCTTCACCTGGGAAGCCCAGAACAGCTGACCCGGCTCACGCCACGCCAGCACCCTGACCGCCCCCGTCCACATTGAAGGTACCCATGGACCGCCACAGCACTCCTGCGCAGCCGCCGCGCGGCGCAGTTGCTGTGGCGGTCCGCGGCGCGTCCGCCAAGCACCGCATGGAGCGCACCCCGGGCGCTCCCTACGCGCGGATCGGCGGAGCGACCGTGGCGCGGGTGCTGCTGGCGACCTTCGCCGCGATGCTCTTCTGGGCCGCGGCCCCGGCGGCAGCCGGATGGTCGGTCACCACGGTGATGACCGGCTCCATGGAGCCGAGGATCCACCCGGGAGACGTCGTCGTCGCCCGACCGGTCTCGGCCGCCGAGCTGACCGTCGGCCAGGTGCTCCTCGTCGACGACCCCGACCACGCCGGCCGCCTGCGCCTGCACCGGCTGGTCAGTGCCACCCCTGGGGGGCTGCTGGTGCTGCGCGGCGACGCCAACCAGGCTGACGACTCCTCCCCGGTGCCCGTCAGCGCCGTGCACGGTGTCGGCTTCATCATGGTGCCGCTCGTCGGCACGCCGGTCCTCTGGGCCGCTGAAGGGCTGCGGACCAACCTCGTCGCCCTGCTCGCCGGGCTGGTCCTGCTGCTCGGCATGATGCGGCTCGACCGGGGCCTCGGCCGCCAGACCGGGAAGACGCCTGCGGCACCGTCCGCGCCAACCCGCGACCACCGGCGTCTGCGGGCCGGCGCGACGGTCACCCTCGTCGTGGGTCTCGCCGTCGCTGCGGTGTTCGGTTTCCGCGCGGTGCAGACGTCCGCGTGGGCGGCGTTCGCCGGGCACAACACGAACGGGAGCAACTCGTTGGCGGCCGCCGCGACCTACCCCTGTCTTGCCGGGACGGCCCTGGACTCGCCATACCTCCAGTACCGCTTCACCGAGCTCTCCGGCACGGTCACCGACAGCTCGACGAACGCTCGCAACGGCACGCTGAACGGCGGCGCGACCCGGGTGAGCGGCTCCTGCGCCCAGAACGACAGCCCGTCCCTGGACCTCACGAGCGGGTTCGTGTCGACCCCCTCGTCGGTGAGCGCAGCCCCGACCACCATGTCGATGGAGATCTGGGTCAAGACGGCAACCAAGGGCGGCACGGGTGGGCGGCTGATGGGCTTCGGGAGCTCGCAGACCGGCACCTCGTCATCCCCCGATCGCCAGCTCTACATGACGGACGGCGGCAAGATCGTCGCCGGGGTCTACCGCTCCACTCTCGGTGCACTGGCGATCACCAGCGCGTCCAGCTACAACGACGGATCCTGGCACCACGTCGTCATGACCTTCGCCGGCACGACGATGACCCTGTACGTAGACAAGGCTTCGGTGGGCACGGTCGTCGTCGCCGGCACCCGGTCTGGTGCGGGCTACTGGCGGGTGGGCGCCGATGCGATCCCGACGGGCTGGCCCAGCCCTCCGGCCACGACCGCGTTCGCCGGCGCCGTCGACAACGCCACGGTCTACACCGTGGCCCTCAGCACCGCACAGGTCACCACGCACTACACCGCCGGACGCTGACCGCCTGCCGGTTGCGACGTCACGTCGAGACACCAGCCCGACCAGCCACCCTGGAGGCGCCACCCGACCGCGCGGGTTGAGCCGCGGGCCCTGAGGATCGGGCTATCGCCCGCGCGAGCCGGCCCGCGTGCTGGAGGAGAAGCCGGCGGCGCCGCCGCCGCTCCCCGAGGACGTGCTGTAGACCGAGGCCGAGCCTGCTCCGCGCCCGGCACCGCCACGACGCGGTCCACCGCTGCCCTTGGCCGCCCCGGTGCCCGGTGCACCGTTGACTCCTGACCCCGAGCCGCCACGACCGGAGCCGCCACGACCTGAGCCCGTGCGAGGGGCGCCCCCGCGGGCGGAGGTGCTACGCGGGGGCCTGCCCTGGCCCGAAGGCCGGCCGCCGCCCGTGCGCGAGCGGCGGTCACCGGCATCCGGCACGGACGGTGCGAGGCCGCCGCTGAAGCTCCGCTCGCCGGGGGCCAGCTGCTGGAGCAGGGGATGGGTCGCGGTGATCCGGGTCGTCGTGGCGTTGATCCCCGCCTTGCGCGTCAGGTCGCGCACGTCCCGCACCTGGTCGTCGGTCATCAGGGTGACGACGGTGCCTTCAGCGCCCGCGCGGGCGGTCCGACCGGAGCGGTGCAGGTATGCCTTGTGCTCCACGGGCGGGTCGGCGTGGATGACGATCTCGATGTCGTCGACGTGGATCCCTCGCGCCGCGATGTCGGTCGCCACGAGCGTCTTGGCAACGCCACTGTGGAACTGGTCCATGTTGCGGGTCCGGGCGTTCTGGCTGAGGTTGCCGTGCAGCTCGACGGCCGGGACCCCGGAGGCGTTGAGCTGCTTGGTCAGCTTCTTCGCGCCGTGCTTGGTCCGGGTGAAGACCAGCTTGCGTCCGGGCGCTGCGGTGAGGTCGAGCAGCACCGCGAGCCGCGCCTCGTGGCTGACGTGCAGCACGTGGTGGGACATCGTCGACACCGGGCTCTGGGCCGAGTCGGCCGAGTGGGTGACCGGGTTGGTGAGGAACCGCTTGACGATGACGTTGATCCCGGCGTCGAGCGTGGCGGAGAACAGCAGCCGCTGACCGTCGCGGGGGGTGGCGTCCATGATCCGGCGGACGCCAGGCAGGAAGCCGAGGTCGGCCATGTGGTCGGCCTCGTCGAGGATGGTCACCTCGACGGCGCTGAGGTCGACGTGACGCTGGCCGATGAGGTCCTCGAGGCGGCCGGGGCACGCCACGACGACGTCGACGCCGGACCGGAGCGCGGACACCTGGGGGTTCTGTCCGACCCCACCGAAGATCGTCACGCTGCGCAGGCCGAGCGCCTTGGCCAGCGGGGCCATGGCGGTGTCGATCTGGGTGACCAGCTCGCGGGTCGGAGCGAGGATGAGCGCCCGCGGACGGCGTGCAGTGCGCGGCGCCGTGCTGGTCGCCAGCCGCGTCATCAGCGGGATGAGGAAGGCGTAGGTCTTGCCGGAACCGGTCCGACCCCGCCCGAGGACGTCACGCCCAGCGAGCGAGTCCGGCAGCGTGGCGGCCTGGATCGGGGTCGGGGTGACGATGCCGAGGCCGGCGAGGATGGTGGCCAGCTCGGCGGGCACGCCGAGGGCAGGGAAAGTCGTGTCGATGGACACAGGTGGGTACTCCAAAAATGTGGGTGGGCGTTCTGCCCGGCGCGAACCGTCAGTGGTCGCGGCGCAGGGGCATCGCATGAAGAAGCAGATCCGAGGCAGAACGGAGCGGATCGCTGTGCTCCACCTTACCGGTCAGCGGCGCTCTGCTGCGCCACGGCGCCTCCGCAACGCGTTCTGCGTCACGACCTCGACAATTTTTGCGCCCGGGTCCCCGGCGAATCCCACGCTCAGACAAGGCAATCTGAGGGGTGTCGTGTCCCGACTCACCCTGCCAGGAGTGTTCAAGATCTCCAAAGAGGTGGACACTGGAGTCATGCCCTCTCGCTCCACAGCCAAAAGATCGCGCCTGTCGACCAGTCCGTTCCGCGACCAGCCGGCCCCTGTCTACGACACGTTCGAGGTGGACAGCCGGGTGACTCACGACCGTCACGGCCTCGGCCGCGTCATCCGGCTCAAGGGTGACCGGATGGACGTGAAGTTCGGCGAGGTCCTCATCGACGTCGACATTCGTAGCCCCAAGATCCACCTGCTCTGACGCAGATCCACCTGCTCTGACGCCCGCCGCCTCCGTCACGCGATGACGAGAGCGGCGACGAGCAACGAGCCGGCGAGCGAGATCTCGACGCCGGCCCCGAGGACGTCCCCCGTCATCCCCCCGAGGCGCCGCGCAGCGATGCGCAGGACGACGGCCACCGCCAGCAGGCCGGCGAGCACCACCGTCGGTCCCGCATACCAGCCCGCCCCGCCGAGCCGGCCGAGCCCCGCGGCGAGCGCGACGACGACAGCCGACCACGACGGCCAGCCAGCCGGTGGGGACCGTCCGCGCGACGGTGGCCCCCAGCCCCGACGTCCGCGCCGCCGGGACGTGCACCCAGCATCCGAGTGCGAGGGTCTGCCGGCTGGTCACCAGCGCGACGAGGGCGAGGACCGTGCCGGCGTCGCTGCCGAGGAGAGACCCCAGAGCGACCGCCTGGATGAGCAGCACGAGGACGAGGGCGGCCGCGCCGTTCGGTCCGACGTCGCCGGTCTTCATGACCGCCAGCGCGCGCTCGCGGTCGTGGCTGGCGGCCAGCCCGTCGGCGGTGTCGGCGAGGCCGTCGAGGTGCAGCCCGCGGGAGTAGAGCGCCGTGACGGCGACGACGACGAGGGCGATGAGCAGCACGGGCGCTGACGTGTGGCCTGCCAGCAGGTGCCCCACAGCCCAGACGAGGGCGAGCGGGAGCACCGTGACCGGGGCGAGGACCATCGCCCGGCGGGCGGTCGCCGCGTCGACGCGACCCGGCGGACGCATGGGGATGGCGCTCAGGGTGCCGAACGCGAGCCGCAGGGCACGGGTCACGGGACCACCGGTGCCGCGGACAGGTCGAGCACCCGGCCGGACACGACGACGTGGACCCGGTCGGCCATGGACGACACGGCGGCGTTGACGATGCCGAGCTGGTCCTGGAAGAACCGTCCGGACGGTGTCGGCGGGACCAGCGACATCCCGACCTCGTTCGTCACGACGACGACGTCGACGGCCGTCTCGCGCAAGGACTGGACGAGCGACGCCGTGGCATCCTCGACCATCCCGGCGGCATGATTGAGGTCCTGCCACGCGCCGGCGCGGTCGACGAGCCCGGTCAGCCAGGTGCCGAGGCAGTCGACGAGCAGCGGCCGGTCGGCGGTGCGGATGACGTCCGCCAAGTCGAGCGTCTCGAGGGTCTGC
The DNA here is from genome assembly GCA_963826375.1 of uncultured Actinomycetota bacterium. Taxonomy (GTDB): domain Bacteria; phylum Actinomycetota; class Actinomycetes; order Actinomycetales; family Dermatophilaceae; genus Lapillicoccus. The sequence continues at coordinate 15,286 of CAWGWN010000002.1, forward strand.
CAGCTCGCGGGGCGCCTGCCGCGGTGACGCTCCACCCGGGCGGACCACTCCGCGTCACCGTCGTCGGGCGGCTGACCGGTGGCCACGAAGAGCACCGGACCGGCGTCGGCCAGCAGCCGCTCGGCGTGCCGGCTCTTGCCGCTGCGGGCGCCGCCGGTCACGAGCGTGACAGCCATCGAACCTCCCCGGGCCGCAACGGTGCGTGCGGCCCGCCCAGGATAGGGCGCTGGGCCGCCTGGACCGCCACCCGTACAGTGGCCTGCCGTGACGTCACCCGACCTGGCCACGATCATCGGCCGCATCCAGCCGCTCGACCCAGAGGCCCTCGCCGCGGCAAGGGTGAGGCAGGAGCAGCTGACCAAGCCGAGCGGCTCGATGGGCGCCCTCGAGGAGCTGGGCATCCGCCTCTGCGGGATGTATGCCGTGTGCCCGCCACCGTTCCCCGACCCGGTGGCCGTGGTGGTCTTCGCCGGGGACCACGGCGTCCACGCCCAGGGCGTGTCTCCCTGGCCCCAGGCCGTCACCGCCCAGATGGTCTCCAACGTCAGCTCGGGTGGTGCCGTGATCAACGCGCTCGCCCGCCAGGTCGGCGCCACGGTGACGGTGGTGGACGTCGGCGTGGCCGCCGACCTGCCGTCGCTGCCGGGGGTGGTCGACCGCAAGGTCGCGGCAGGGACCCAGGACCTCAGCACCGGCCCCGCGATGACCCGCGAGCAGACGCTCGCCGCCATCGGGGTCGGGATCGAGTCGGCGCTCGGGCTGGTCGACTCCGGTCACCGGCTGCTCGTCACCGGTGACCTCGGCATCGCGAACACCACGCCGTCGGCTGCTCTGGTGGCCGCCTTCACCGGACGCGATGCGGCCGACGTCACCGGTCGCGGCGCCGGGAGCGACGACGCGATGCTGGCGCACAAGGTCGAGGTCGTCCGCGCGGGGCTGGGGCGCCTCGGGGAGGCTGACCGGCGGCCGCTCGACGCGCTGGCCGAGGTCGGCGGCCTCGAGCACGCGGCCCTGACGGGTTTCCTTCTCGCAGCGGCGAGTCGACGGGTCCCGGTCGTCCTGGACGGCGTCATCGCGTGTGCGTCGGCCCTCGTGGCGCAGGCGCTCTGCCCGGCGGTCACGGCATACCTCATCGCGGGGCACCGGTCGCAGGAGAGCGGCGCGGGCGTGGCGATGGCGGCGCTCGGCCTGACCCCCCTGGTGGACCTGGGGCTGCGGCTCGGGGAGGGCTCGGGGGCGGCCCTCGCGGTGCCGTTGGTGCAGGCCGCAGCCCGCCTGCTGCGTGAGGTCGCGACCTTCGAGAGTGCCGGCGTCTCGGACGGGCTTCCCGTCTCGTAGCCGTCTCCCCGGGACTAGCGAGGCCGATCGTCCTGCAGCCACAGGCCGACCAGTCCGCGGAAGTGCGCCATGAACCTGTCCTGCTCGTGGGCGGGGTAGGTCAGCTGCACGGTCTCGGTGAGCAGGCGGTCGAAGTCCGGCCCGGACACCCAGTCGTGCACCCGGCCGGGGAGGTCGGCGAGGTGCTCGTCGCACCACTGCCAGTAGCGGTCGGTCTCGAAGTGCTCGTTGGCCAGCGCGAGATAGGCCGTGATCTTGGCGTCATAGGACAGCGACGCGTCGTCCGCGATCTCGAAGTACCGGTCGGTGCGCAGGTCGATGCTCGTCCGCCGCCCGGTGACCAGGCAGTAGACGGACCATCGGACGAGCGCGGTGATGGCCCAAGGGAAGTAGTAGTGCAGCGACGTCACGGCGACGTCCGGGCAGGCGTTCGCGTAGTCGATGGGGTAGACCTCGTCGCCGGTGACGAGCATCTCGGCGGAGTTGAACTCCCAGCCGAAGAACGCGTTGATGATCCGGCTGACCGCGGCGCACTCCTCGCCCGCCTTCGCGGAGAGGAAACCGTGCGACACGGCATACCGGTTGTGCATCGGCTGCTCCGGCCGGAAGTCCATCACCATCGTCTCGGGCCCGATCGACAGCGCGCGGGCGAACTTCTCGTAGTCCACCGTCGCCTGCAGGTGCATGAGCATCTCGCCGGACTCGTCATAGGCTCGCTGAAGGTCGCTCTCGTCGTCGATGCGCGAGACCCCGCGCCACCCGCCGCCGTCGAACGGCTTCATGTAGAGCGGGTACCCGAGGTCCGCCGCGATGGCGCGCAGGTCGAACTCCTGGTTGTACTTCTCGGCGGTGTAGGCCCACCGGACGTTGTCAACGGGGTTCTTGTACGGCACGAGAACGGTGCGGGGGATCTTCAGGCCGAGGCGGACCATGGCGCAGTAGGCACTGTGCTTCTCCATGGCCTGGAAGGTGAACGGGCTGTTGAGCAGGTAGGTGCCATTCATCAGCGCGGCCTTCTTCAGCCATTCGCGCGGGTGGTAGTACCAGTAGGCGAGCCGGTCGATGACCAGCCCCGGCCGGACCGGGTCGGTCAGCTCGAACGGCTCGATGGTCAGCCGCTCGGAGCTCACCTCGTGCCGCGTCCCGGCGGCGTCGGTCACGGGGCCGACCCGGCGAAGGATCTCCTCGAAGGCCTGGGGCCAGTCCTCCTCAGCGCCGAGCAGCAGCCCGATGAGGTGCTTGGTGGAGTCGGTCATCGCTGCGCTCCTGCTTCACTGGGCGGGAGGTCCGACGCTATCGGGGAGGGGCCTGCGTGCGGGAGGCTTTCGGCCGTCGGCAGGTGTTCACCTGCCCGACGCGTGTCGCTCGCCTCCCGGCGTGACGGGCTGAGGTAGAAATGGCATGCCCCGCAAGGCGAGACCCGGCCAAGTATGAGTTGGCCGGGTCTCTGTTTGTCCAGGCGAAGACGGCTCCTGGACGCTGGTCAGCGCGCCCGATCCTCCCGACCGTCCGGCGGGTCCGGGGGATCGCTCCGCCCGGCTGGGGACCTCGTTTGCTGTCCGGCGGCACTTCCTTGCGGGAGTGCGTAGGAGAGTTCTACGCCCAGCCGGGTTGGCTCCGCAAGAGGCAGGTCCAGGATTTCCTTCCGGCTCCTCCCGGGCGTCGGCGTGTCGCCATGACATGCCGACGTCTAGGCGGTGACGTCGTCCCCGACCCGCAGGGTGCCTGCCCCGAGGGCGACCAGCCGGATGCCGAACCACGTCTTCCCATCCCACCGGCGGTGGCGGGCCAGGGTCCGGATCGGCTCCTTGCCGCCGGCCAAGGTCACCGGGTCGATCGTCGTCATGACGCACCTGTCGCAGAGCATGGTGGTTCGGAACTCCGCCGCGCCGATCTGCACGCTGTCCCACCCGTCCTCGGCGAAGGGTGTCTCGCCGTCGATGACGACGTTCGGCCGGAAACGCAGCATGCTCAACGGCTCTGACGTGGCGGCGTCGGTCCCGCTGAGATCCTCCGGGTCGAGCCCCGGCACGTCCGGCTCGGCGGCCTCCTCGGCGACCCAGGTGTTCAGCTGCTCGAGCGAGCTCTCGGTGGTGAGCAGCAGCGGCCCCGCGTCCGCCAGCGAGAGCGTCTCGCCCGGCATACCTCCCCGGGCCCCCGAGATCGGACGGACCCGCGGGTCCTCCTGCCAGACGAGCCGGACGCGTGCGCCGACCCGCTCGCTGACCCAGCGGTTGACGTCCTCGTCCGCGGGGGCGGCGAACCCCTGCCGGGAGTGGCCGACCGGGACCGGTCCGAGGCCCAACGGGGTGTCGACGAGGATGCCCGCCCCGCCGGCGTCGACGATCCGGATCGTGTCCGGGTCGACGGGCTCGGCCCTCAGACCGAGGAGAGCATGCACCTCGCGGGCGGTCACCGGCATACCCGCCTCGTCCACCAGCGCCCATCGGCGGTCTCCCTCGAGCCCCCACGGCTCCACCTCGGCCTCGTCCACCTCGACGCCGCCCAGCGACTTGACCGGGTAGATCCGCAGCTGGGTCACGCGCATGGCCTCGATCGTGCCACGCCGCCCACAGTCGGGGGCGCTCGCCATGGCCGCGGAGGCCGGTGTCGGGAAGACTGCTCGTCGTCGGCTGCGAGCAGACCAGCACGAGCCGACGTCATGAGCCACCGGACCACAGACTCAGGGGTGCCACCTTCATGCAGACGCTGTCCCTCATCCCGCTTCCCCAGCAGGTGCGTCGCACCGAGGGGGTGTGGCGCACGTCCGACCCCCGGGGGGAGGCGACCGCCGAGCTGGACCCCCTCCTGCCGGCCGACACCTACCGGGTCAGCGTGACGACCTCGGGGGCCGCCCTGACGGGTGGGTCGCTGCAGGCACTCGCCTGGGCGCGACAGACCCTCGGGCAGCTGGCCACCTGCGCCGAGGACGATATGCCGTGCGTCGAGATCGAGGACCGGCCCGAGTACGCCTGGCGGGGGCTGATGGTCGACGTGGCCCGGCATGTCATGCCCATGTCGTTCCTGCTCCAGCTCGTCGACGCGATGGAGCTGCACCGGCTCAACGTGCTGCACCTGCACCTCACCGACGACCAGGGCTGGCGGGTCGAGATCGACGCCTACCCCCGGCTGACCGAGGTCGGTGCGTGGCGCGAGCGGACGATGCGGGGGCGCAAGGCCCCTGGTCCGCTCGACGAGCACGCCGTCGAGTACGACGAGGATCGGCACGGCGGCTTCTACACCAAGGCCGAGCTGCGTGACCTCGTCGCGTACGCCGCCGGGCGAGGTGTCACGGTCGTGCCCGAGATCGACCTGCCCGGTCACATGCAGGCGGCGGTTGCGGCATACCCGGCGCTCGGGAACCGGCCGGATGCCTCCGTGCCGGTCCGCGAGGAGTGGGGCATCAGCGACGACGTGCTCAACGTCGAGGATGCGACCGTGGAGTTCGTCCGGACCGTCCTTCGAGAGGTGATGGAGGTCTTCCCGGGTGATTTCGTGCATCTCGGTGGCGACGAGTGCCCGACCACCCAGTGGAGCGTGTCTGCGGCGGCGCGGCGTCGGATGGACGAGCTCGGGCTGAGCGACGTCGACCAGCTGCAGGGCTGGTTCACGGCCCAGGTGGCCAGCGTGCTCGACGACGCGGGCCGAAGGCTGGTGGCCTGGGACGAGGCAGCCGAGCGAGGGTGCCCGCCGGACGCGGTCATCATGGCCTGGCAGTCGGCGGTCCACGCGCGGGCAGCGGCGGCGAGCGGCTACGACGTGGTGATGGCATCCAGGGAGGCGTTCTACTTCGACTACTACCAGGGTCCGCAGTCGCAGGAGCCGCTGGCGTTCGACGCCGAGACGCCGTTGCGGACGGTCTTCGACGCCGAGGTGCGGCCGGTCGGCTGGAGCGCCGAGGAGCAGGCCCGCGTCGTCGGTGCGCAGTGTCAGGTCTGGACGGAGTACATCCCCACCCCCGACCACCTCGCCTACATGCTGTTCCCCCGGATGTGCGCCTTCGCCGAGCGGGCCTGGGGCTCCCCGCGCACGTCCTACGAGAACTTCATCGGGCGCCTGGGGCAGCACCTACCGCGGATCTCGGCCCTGGGACTGGGTTTCCGGTCGCTGGACGGCGCCGGGCCGGGCGTGGTGGCCGGCGGCACGTCGACGCCCGCGCCGTCGGTGCCACAATGACGCTGTGTCTGCTGATGCTGTGTCGTCGGAGCTGACGCCGTGCTGCTGACGGAGCTGGTCGACGCCGCCTCCGCACTTGCCGCCACGAGGTCGCGGCTGGCCAAGGTCGCGATCCTGGCCGAGGTGTTCGGCCGGCTGGACTCCGAGGAGGTCGCACCCGCAGTCGGCTTCCTCGTCGGCAGACCCCGTCAGGGACGCGTCGGCGTGGGGTGGCGCGGGGTCTCTGCCGTGATGGGAGAGCCCGCGGCCGAACCGTCACTGACCGTGGGTGACGTCGACGAGCTGCTCACCCGGCTGCTGGCTCTGACAGGCACCGGATCGGCTGCTGGGCGCACTGGCGAGCTGCGCGACGTGACCTCGCGGGCGACCGTCGCCGAGCAGGACTTCATCGGACGAGTGCTGCTGGGAGAGATGCGAACTGGAGCGCTCGAGGGCGTGGTCGTCGAGGCCCTGGCGGCGGCCACCACCGCTCCGGCCGCGCTGGTCCGCCGCGCTGTGATGCTCTCCGGTGACCTGGGGGAGACGGCGCGCCTGGCCCTGACCGGGTCGGTCGAGGAGCTGTCCGGCGTCGGTCTGCAGGTCGGCACTCCGGTGCAGCCCATGCTGGCCTCGACCGCCGCCGACCCGGCTGCGGCGCTGGCGGTGACCGGTCCCGCGTCCGTGGAGTACAAGCTCGACGGGGCGCGGATCCAGGTGCACCGTCGAGGCTCCGAGGTGCGTGTCTTCACCCGCAACCTCGCCGACGTCACCCATCGCGTCCCGGAGGTCGTCGAGGTGGTGCTCGGCCTGCCGGTGCGGGACGTCATCCTCGACGGCGAGACGCTCTCGCTCGACGAGGACGGTGCGCCCCGGCCGTTCCAGGACACCATGTCGCGGTTCGGCGCAGACGCCCGGCGCACCATCACGCTCCAGCCGTGGTTCTTCGACGTCCTGCACGTGGACGGCGACGACCTCATCGACCTTCCGCTGTCCGAGCGGCGGAACGTCCTCGCGAGAGTGGCCGCCGGGTTCCTCATGCCGGGAGAGGTCACCGATGAGGCGGAGGTCGCCGAGCGGGTGTCCGCCGATGCCCTCGCCGCCGGGCACGAGGGCGTCGTCGTCAAGTCCATGGACTCCGTCTACGCCGCCGGGCGGCGCGGCAAGAGCTGGGTCAAGGTCAAGCCCGTGCATACCCTCGACCTCGTCGTGCTCGCCTGCGAGTGGGGGTCGGGGCGGCGCACGGGACAGCTGTCGAACCTCCATCTCGGTGCCCTGGACCCCGTTGGCGAGTTCGCCGCTCCGGGGGCGTTCGTCATGGTCGGCAAGACGTTCAAGGGACTGACCGACGACCTGCTGCGGTGGCAGACCGAGCAGTTCCCCCGGATCGAGGTGCGCCGGACCCAGCACGTGGTCTTCGTCGAGCCGGTCACCGTGGTCGAGATCGCCATCGACGGCGTCCAGCGCTCCAGCCGCTACCCGGGCGGCCTGGCCCTGCGCTTCGCCAGGGTCAGGCACTACCGTCTCGACAAGGGGCCTGCCGACGCCGACACGATCCAGACGCTCCGCTCCATGCTCCCCGGCGGCTGAGCCGCGGGAACGGCCGATCCGTCCGCAACGGGGCTGACATGTCTGGGTTGTTGCGGACCGGAGGGCGGCTCAGCGCGGTGGCATCCGCAGGGCGCCGTCGAGCCGGATGACCTCGCCGTTGAGCATCCCGTTGTCGACGATGTGCCGCACCAGCGCGGCATACTCGGCCGGCCTGCCGAGCCGGGACGGGTGCGGCACCTGGGCCTCGAGCGCCGCGGTGGCCTCCGGCGGCAGCCCGGCGAGCATCGGTGTCTCGAAGGTCCCGGGTGCGATGGTCATCACCCGGATCCCCTTGTCCGCCAGGTCGCGCGCCGCCGAGAGGGTGAGCCCGACGATGCCGCCCTTGCTCGCGGCATAGGCGGCCTGCCCGACCTGGCCGTCGTATGCCGCGATGCTCGCCGTCATGACGACGACGCCCCGGTCCGTGTCGACCGGATCGTTGGCCAGCATCGCCGCGGCGGCCAGCCTCAGCACGTTGAACGAGCCGACGAGGTTGATGTCGATGACGTTCTGGAAGGCCGCGAGCGAGTGCGGCCCCGAGCGCCCCACGACGCGTCCCGGGGTGCCGACCCCCGCGCAGGTGACGACGATGCGCAGCTCGCCGAGCTCGTGGGCCACGTCGACCGCCGTCTGCACCTGAGCCTCGTCGCGGACGTCCGCCGGGACGAACCGGGCAGCGTTGCCGAGCCGTGCAGCCAGGTCCCCGCCCGGCGACGACGGGAGGTCGAGGATGACGACCTTCGCGCCATCGGCGACAAGCCGTTCGGAGGTCGCGCCGCCGAGGCCGGAGGCACCCCCGGTGACGAGGGCGACGGTGGTGTCGGTGATCTGCACGGGATGGAGCCTTTCCTGGCGGGAGCGCTCAGCCGGACGTGAGCAGCTGTCGGGAGATGACGAGTCGCTGGATCTGGTTGGTGCCCTCGAAGATCTGGGTCACCTTGGCCTCGCGAAGGTAGCGCTCGAGGGGGAAGTCCTCGGTGTAGCCGGCCCCTCCGAGCACCTGGACGGCGTCGATGGTGACCTTCATCGCCGCATCGGTGCAGATGAGCTTGGCGACGGCAGCCTGCTTGGAGAACGGCCGCCCTGCGTCGTGCAGCCGGGCCGCGTGGAGGTAGGTCGCGCGCGAGCTGGTCACGGCGGCTTCCATGTCGGCGAGCATGAAGGCCAGCCCCTGGAAGTGGGAGATGGAGCGGCCGAACTGCTGCCGCTCCTTCGCGTATGCCGTGGCGGCGTCGAGCGCCGCTTGGGCCAGTCCCGTTGCGGCAGCGGCGATTCCGAGCCGGCCGGAGTCCAGTGCCGACAGGGCGATCGCCATGCCCTGGCCCTCGTCGCCGATCCGCCGGCCGGCCTCCACCGGGGTGCCGTCGAACATCACCTGGCGCACGGTGTCGCTGTTGAGCCCCATCTTGCGCTCCGGCGGGGCGAAGTCGATCCCCGCGCTGTCGGCCGGGATGACGAAGCAGGACAGCCCCCGGCTGCCGTCGTCGGAGGTCCGGGCGAACGTCGTGTAGTAGTCGGCGTGGCCGGCGTGCGAGATCCACGCCTTGGTCCCCTTGAGGGCGTAGCCATCGGCCAGCGGGGTCGCCCGCGTCGTCATCGAGGCGACGTCGGACCCCGAGGTCGGCTCCGACAGGCAGTAGGCCCCGAGCTGGTCCCCGCTGAGCATCGCCGGCAGCAGCGCATGCTTCTGGGCCTCGGTGCCGAAGGTGGTCACGGGGTAGCAGGTGAGCGAGTGGACGCTGACGCCGACGGCGACGCTCAGCCAGGCCGTCGCGATCTCCTCGACGACCTGGAGATACACCTCATACGGCTGGCCGCCGCCGCCGTACTCCTCGGGGTGGGCCAGGGTGAGCAGCCCGGCGCGCCCGAGCAGCCGGTAGGTCTCGCGGGGGAACTCGCTGGCGCGCTCGGCCTCGTCGACGCGCGGAGCGAGCTCCTTGGCGCAGATCTCCCGGGTGAGGTCGATGAGGTCCTGGGCGTCGTCGGAGGGCATCAGGCGCTCGGCGGGCATAGCCGAACTGTACGGGTCATGTCCACATGGTGGACGCCTGGGCTCCGGGCGATGTGGGGCAGTCAGCCCACGCTGGGTGCGGGTGGGGCGTCCTGGGGAGGCTCCTCGTCGCGGGGGCGGGTGTGCTGCTCCGCCAGCTTGTCGACACCCTTGACGACCTTTTCCTTGGCCTTGGCGACGTGTTCGGCGTACTTGCCCTCGGTCCGCTTGTCGATGGCCGCCTCCGCTCGGTCGAGGGCGGCCCCCACCTTGTCCCGGTTCTCGTCGGCCAGCTTCGCCGCCGTCTCCTTGGCCTGCTGGGCGGCCTTCATGGCGGCCTCGGTGAGCTGTTCCGCCTTTTCCTCGAGGTCGAGCTCGTCGGCCTTCTGCTTCATCCGGTCCATGAAGGACATGGAGTCTCCTTGGTGGTGGGTGCCGTGCGGGTGCCTCACCGGTGAACGGCTGCGGCTGTGCTCCCGTTCCCGCTGCGCGCACCGGTCGGTGCCACTACCGTCGGGGTCATGGGTGAGCTGACCCCGTATCTCTGCGTGTCCGATGCCTGCGCCGCCATGGACTGGTACACCCGGGTCCTCGGCGCAGAGGTGACCTTCGACCCGATCGTCATGCCCGACAACCGGGTCGGTCATGTGGAGCTGTCGGTCGCCGGTGGCTCCTTCATGATGTCGGACCCTCATCCGGAGATCGGCGTCGAGAGCCCCGACCCGCACCGCGGCAACGCGGTCACGCTGCACCTGGAGGTCGAGGACGTCGATGCCCTGGTGGCACGGGTGACCGAGGCCGGCATCGCGCTCGACCGAGGACCTGAGTCGACCGCAGTGGGCCGCGTCGCGGTCTTCCGGGACCCGTACCAGCACCGATGGTTCCTCAACCAGCGAGACTGACGGTGTCTCTGACCCGAGGGATCAGCTGAAGGCGGCCACCCCGGTCAGCGCCTTGCCCACGACCAGGGTGTGCACCTCGGTGGTGCCCTCATAGGTGAGCACGGACTCCAGGTTCGCGGCGTGCCGGATCGGGCTGTACTCCAAGGAGATCCCGTTGGCACCGAGGATCGTCCGGCACTCCCGGGCGATCTCGAGGCTCTTGCGGACGTTGTTGAGCTTGCCGACGCTGACCTGCTCGGACGACAGCGAGCCGGCGTCCTTGAGCCGGCCCAGATGCAGGGCGAGCAGCATGCCGTTGCCGAGCTCGACGGCCATGTCGGCGATCTTCTTCTGGGTCAGCTGGAAGCTCGTCAGCGGCCGGTCGAAGACGTCCCGGTTGCCGGCGTAGTCGACCGCGACCGCGAGGCTGTCCATGGCAGCGCCCAGCGAGCCGAAGACGATCCCGAACCGCGCCTCGTCCAAGCACCTCAGCGGTCCGGCCAGTCCCGCCGCGCCGGGCAGCACCGCGCTCGCCGGGAGCCGCACGTCCGTCAACGCCAGCTCGCTGGTCACGCTGGCGCGCAGGGACAGCTTCTGATGGATCTCCGTCGCGGTGAAGCCAGGGCTGTCGGTGGGGACGACGAAACCGCGGATCCGGTCGTCCGTGCGGGCCCAGACCACGGCGACGTCGGCGATCGACCCGTTGGTGATCCACATCTTGCTGCCGTTGAGCACCCAGTCGTCACCGTCGCGGCGCGCTGTGGTGCGCATCCCGGCCGGGTTGGACCCGAAGTCGGGCTCGGTCAGGCCGAAGCAGCCGATCTTCTCGCCCGCGGCCATCGACGGCAGCCACTGCTGCTTCTGCGCGTCGCTGCCGAACTCGTGGATCGCATACATCGCCAGCGAGCCCTGCACGGAGACGAGCGAGCGCAGGCCGGAGTCCACGGCCTCCATCTCCAGGCAGGCCAGCCCGTAGGACACCGCGTTGGTGCCGGCGCACCCGTAGCCCTCGAGGTGCATCCCGAGCAGCCCGAGGCTGCCGAGCTCGCGGGCGATCTCGCGGGCCGGCAGCCTCGCCTCGTCGAACCACGTCGCGAGGTGCGGGCGCAGCTGCTTCTCGCCGAACGCCCGCACGGTGTCACGGATGTCGCGCTCGTCCTCGGTGAGCAGGGCGTCGATGGCGTAGAGCTCGAAGGTGTCCATCAGCTGCTCTTCCGTTCCAGGGGGATGATCTGCGGGCGTTTCGGCTCGACGAGGTCGCCGGAGGACTGGCCGCGCAGCCGCCGCTGCACCCAGGGCGCGAGGTACTCGCGAGCCCACCTGGCGTTGGCGGCGGCAGCGTCGCGCCTGCCCGTCACCGGCCCCGCGGGCAACGGTGTGCGCCAGTCGGACTCGTCGGTCTCGTGGCCGAGCGAGTACATCGCCGCCAGCGCCACCCGTCGATGGCCCTCGCTCGTCATGTGGATCCGGTCGGGAGACCACAGCCGCCAGTCGCGCAGGGCGGTCAGGCTCCACTGGTCGAGAACCATGCAGCCGTGGCGCTGGGCGATCCCCCAGATGAACGCGGTGTATGCGGCGACCCGTCCGCGGGTGGCCTTGACCACCGGGGCGTCGGCGGGGTCGACGGCCGTCACCATGAGGACGTCGGCGCCGATCGCGCGGAGCCGGACGACCGCCGCCTCGAGGGTGGCCGCCAGCGCGTCGATGTCGGCTCGAGGACGGAGGATGTCGTTGCCGCCTCCGACGATGCTGACCAGGTCCGGAGCCAGCTCGAGCGCCGAGTCCAGCTGGGGCCCGACGACATCTCGGAGCAACCGGCCGCGGACGGCGAGGTTGGCGTAGCCGAAGTCCTCCCCCTCCTGGAAGGCCTTCTCGGCGAGGTGCGCGGCGAGGCGGTCGGCCCAGCCGACGTACCGACCCGGCTGGTCCGGGTCCGCATCGGACATCCCCTCGGTGAACGAGTCACCGAGGGCGACGTACCGCGTCCACAGGCGCGGCGTCGGCGGGACGGTCATCGCTTCCTCCTCATGCCAGGCTCCAGTCCACGGGCGCGCCGCCCTGGTCGACCAGCAGCGCACTGGCTCGGCTGAAGGGCCGCGAGCCGAAGAACCCCGACCGGGCCGACAACGGGGAGGGGTGTGCACTCTCGATCCGCGGCACCCGGCCGAGGGCCGACCTCAGGGTCTGCGCCTGACGTCCCCAGAGGATGGCGACGAGCGGGCCGCCGCGAGCGACGAGTGCCGAGATCGCCTGCCCGGTGACCGTCTCCCACCCTCGGCCCTGGTGGCTGCCTGAGGCGCCGGGGCGCACCGTAAGCACCCTGTTCAGGAGCAGCACTCCTCGGGACGCCCACGGGCTGAGGTCGCCGTTCGCCGGCACGGGGACCCCCAGGTCGCTGGTCAGCTCCAGATAGATGTTCTGCAGGCTCCGCGGGATCGGGCGCACGTCGGGAGCGACAGAGAAGCTCAGCCCCACCGGGTGTCCCGGTGTCGGGTACGGGTCCTGCCCGACGAGGAGCACCCGCACCTCGTCGAAGGGCTGGGCGAACGCTCGCAGCACGTGCTCGCCGGCCGGCAGGTAACCCCGCCCGGAGCCGGCCTCCTCGCGCAGGAAGTCGCCCATCGCCGCAATCGCGTCGCTGACCGGCGCCAGGGCGGGAAGCCAAGAGGTGTGGACGAGGGTGTCCAGTGGCCGCGCGGTCATGATCGCAACCTATCTGCCCGCCTGGCAGCCATCGATGGGACCTGGCCCCATCGGCCGCAGCCCCATCCCGTGGGATGGGCGCACAGTGTGTGTGCGCCCATCCCGGTGACGGCTCTCCCCCGAAAGCCGTCACCCACGTCGTGTGACACGACGCGTCCCCCCCGGGATGGTGCGCTGGTCCTCGGCTGACTGGGGGTTCAACTTCCCCCGCCCCCAGTTCCGAAGACCGTGTGATGAAGATAGCAAAGGTAAAGGGGAAGTAAAGAGATTCTCCGAAATTGGTCAAACAGAATGTTGCGAACGGCAGCGACCGGGCGATCCACGGGTCATCTCGCAGCAGATACAGTCCGCCACATGCCTGAGCTCAGTCCGCGCTGGCCCGTGGTGGTCTTCGACCTCGACGGCACGCTGGTCGACACGATCGGCCTCATCGTCGCGTCCTACCAGCACGCCTTCACCACGGTCCTCGGAGCGGCGGAGGACGAGGACCGCATCCGAGGGTGGATCGGGCAGCCACTGATCAGGGGCCTGCGGGCGGTCTCGCCGCAGCACGCCGAGGTGCTCTACGAGACCTACCTCGCCTGGAACCACGCGAACACCGAACGGCTGATCCGTCGGTATGCCGGCGTCGACGGCCTGCTGGCCGAGCTCGCGGCGGCGGGCGTCCGCGTCGCCGCCGCGACGTCCAAGCTGAGGGGCCCTGCCGAGGAGGCCATCCGGCTGACCGGGCTCGCGGGCCAGGTCACCACCCTGGTCACCATGGAGGACACCAAGCAGCACAAGCCCGACCCGGCGCCGCTGCTGCTTGCGCTCGACCGGCTCGGCGCCTCGCCCTCGGAGGCGGCCTACGTCGGCGACGCCGTGGTCGACGTGCAGGCCGCCCGCAACGCGGGGATGGCCGCCGTGGCGGTGACCTGGGGTGCGGGGGCTCGCGACGGCCTCGTCGAGGCCAGGCCGGACGTCCTCGTCGAGTCGGTCGAGGGTCTGCTCGCCGCCCTGCTGCCAGCCACCGACGGACGGGCCATGTCGGCCGAGGCGGGCACCTAGACTCCGCCACGTGCACCACTTCGACCTGCAGGCCAGCCCGTCCGTCATCGACTCCGTCCTCGCGTATGCAGCCGAGCGGCTGCGACTCGACCCGGTGCCCCTCGACGGGCCGCTCCTCCCGGAGGAGCTGACCGAGGCCGCTGGACCGACGGTCACCCCCGAGGGGCTCGGCGCCCAGCGGGCCCTGGACGTCTTCGCGGACGTCCTCGCGCCCGCCTGCCTGTCGACCGACCACCCCCGTTACCTCTCCTTCATCCCGTGCGCCCCGACCAAGGAGGCCGCGGCGTTCGACGTCGTCGTCGGCGCGTCCTCGATCTACGCCGGGTCGTGGCTCGAGGGGGCTGGGGCGGTCCACGCGGAGAACGAGGCCCTGCGCTGGATCGCTGACCTCGCCGGGCTCCCCCCCGAGGCGGGTGGGGTCTTCGTCAACGGCGGCACGATCGGCAACCTGTCCGCCCTCGTGGCAGCCCGGCATACGGCTCGGCTGAAGCAGTCCGAGCGCGGGTCCGAGGTGCGGCCGTGGCGGGTCGCAGCGACGTATGGCGCGCACTCCTCGATCCAGTCCGCGTGCGACGTGATGGACGCCGAGCTCGTCACGGTGGAGGCCGACGAGCGGTGGCGGCTGAGTGCCGAGAACCTGCGTCGGACGCTGCAGGAGAAGGGTCCCGACACCTTCTTCGCGGTGGTCGCGACCTCGGGAACGACGAACTTCGGGATCATCGACGACCTTGCTTCGGTGGCGCAGGTGTGCCGTGAGTACGGCATCTGGTTCCACGTCGACGGCGCCTACGGGGGTGCGGCGCTCGCCGCCCCGTCGGTGCGGGACCGGTTCGCCGGCGTCGAGCAGGCCGACTCCTTCATCGTGGACCCGCACAAGTGGCTCTTCGCGCCGTTCGACTGCTGTGCGCTGATCTACCGCGAGCCGGCTCTGGCCCGCGCCGCCCACACCCAGCACGCGTCCTACCTCGACGTCCTCAACGAGGCGGCCGAGTGGAACCCGACGGACTACTCCATCGGGCTGACCCGCCGCGCTCGCGGGCTGCCGTTGTGGTTCTCGCTCGCGGTCCACGGCACACAGGCCTACTCCGACGCGGTCGAGCGCACCCTCGAGGTGGCCCGCTTCGCCGAGGCCGAGATCGCCCGGCGGCCCTACGTCGAGGCGCTGCGTGAGCGGGACCTGTCGGTGGTCGTCTTCCGCCGGCTCGGCTGGCAGCCGGCCGACTACCAGGCGTGGTCCGACCGGCTCCTCGCCGAGGAGTTCGCGTTCGTCGTGCCGACCTCGCACGACGGCGAGACGGTGACCCGGTTCGCCATCGTCAACCCGCTCACCTCCGAGGCCGACATCGCGGCCATCCTCGACACGATGGCCTGAGCGCTCTGTCCCGGGGTAGCCCGGCCTCGTCGTCCCGGTGCTCACGGGTCTGCTGTGACTGGCGTGACACAGGGGGCGACACTGTCGGTCACCGCCTCCGGAGACGAATGACATGCCTGTCATTTGGCCATATAGTGACGACCGAAGCGCACTCCACGGGACGGACACAGGTCGAACATGAACGCGGAACACCGAGACGGTCCCCAGCGGTCGGCCGAGGCCGAGCTCGGCTCCCGGGACCGCGAGATCCTCGCGTTCGAGCGACAGTGGTGGAAGTACGCCGGCGCCAAGGAGCAGGCCATCAAGGAGCTCTTCGACATGAGCGCCACCCGCTACTACCAGGTGCTCAACGCGCTGATCGACACCGACCAGGCGCTCGAGGCCGACCCGATGCTGGTCAAGCGCCTCCGCCGCCTCCGTGCCTCCCGGCAGCGTGCCCGCAGCGCCCGCCGGCTCGGCATCAACGTCTGAGCTGACCAGAGCCGAGCTGACCGTGACTCCCGGCCCGACCAACAGCCTGACCGATGTCGCCGGGATCCGGGTGGGCCACGCGACCCGGGCCGAGGCCGGCTGGCTCACCGGCTCGACCGTGGTGCTGGCTCCTGACGGGGGAGCCGCGTGCGGCGTGGACGTCCGCGGCGGTGGGCCGGGCACCCGCGAGACCGACCTGCTCGACCCGCGCAACCTCGTCGACCGGGTGGATGCGGTGCTCCTCGGGGGCGGCAGCGCCTTTGGGCTGGCCGCCGCGGACGGTGTCGTCCAGGCGCTGTATGCCGCTGGTCGGGGCTGGCCGATGGGCGTGCCCGGGCAGGTCGTCCCGATCGTGCCCGGCGCCGTCGTCTTCGACCTCGGCCGCGGCGGCACCTTCGGACACCACCCGGGGCCGGCGGAGGGGGCGGCGGCCTATGAGTCGGCCCGGGACAGTGGCCCGGGGGAACCCGTCCAGCTGGGTGGGGTCGGCGCGGGCACCGGAGCCCGCGCCGGGGGGTTCAAGGGTGGCGTCGGCTCGGCCAGCGCCGTCCTCCCCTCCGGGACGACGGTCGCCGCGCTCGTCGTGGTCAACTCCGTCGGCTCGCCGGTCGACCCCCGGACCGGCGAGCTGTATGCCGTGCGGCACGGCATATCGGGAGAGTTCGACGGCGTCGGCCGCCCGAGTGACGCTGACGTCGCCGCCTCGAGGGCGTCCGCCGAGACCGCCGGGGAGCCCGGGCGCCGGCCGGCGATGGCGACGACGATCGGGGTCATCGCCACCGACGCGATGCTGACCAAGGCGCAGTGCCAGAAGGTCGCCGGCATCGGCCACGACGGGATGGCGCGGGCGATCAACCCGGTGCACACGCTCTTCGACGGCGACACCCTCTTCGCGATGGCCACCGGCACCCGTCCGGCGCCGGGGCTCGAGGAGCTCTTCGCCCTGATGGCGGCCGCCGCGGACTGCGTCACCCGGGCGATCGGGCACGGCCTGCTCGCGGCCGAGTCCGTCGACCGCACTGCGGGCGGGGGAGTGGCGATGCGCTCGTGGCGGGACGCCTTCCCCACTGCCGTCCGTGGCTGAGGGCCTGGGCTCGGCCGGCCCACCGCGCGACGTCTACACGCACGGCCACCATGAGTCGGTGCTGCGCTCGCACCGCTGGCGCACGGCGGAGAACTCCGCCCGATACCTCCTGCCGCACCTCTCACCCGGGCTCGACCTGCTCGACATCGGGTGTGGTCCCGGCACGATCACCCTCGGGCTCGCGGGCGCGGTCGCACCGGGTCAGGTCCTGGGCGTCGACCGCGAGCCGCAGGTCCTGGGGAGCGCCCGGGCGGCGGCAGCAGCGGCTGGGGACGAGGCGACGAGGTTCGCGGTGGGAGACATCTATGCGCTCGACCTGGCTGACGACTCGTTCGACGTCGTGCACGCTCACCAGGTGCTCCAGCACCTGACCGACCCGGTTGCCGCGCTGCGGGAGATGCGCCGCGTCTGCCGCCCCGGGGGTCTGGTCGCAGCCCGCGACGCCGACTACGCGGCGATGGCCTGGCACCCCGCCAGCGCCGGGATGGATGACTGGCTGGCTCTCTACCGCCGGGTCGCCCACGGCAACGGCGCCGAGCCCGATGCCGGGCGACGGCTCGTGAGCTGGGCCCACGCGGCGGGCTTCGACGAGGTCACCGCCTCTGCGGATGTCTGGTGCTATGCGAGCCCCGACGACCGGCGCTGGTGGGGCGAGCTGTGGGCCGACCGGGTGACCCACTCCGCGGTCGCCCAGCAGGCCCTGACACAGGGGTTGGCATCCCTCCAGCAGCTCCAGGCGCTGGCGGACGCGTGGCGCGCATGGGCCGACGAGCGCGACGGGTGGTTCGCCGTCCTGCACGGCGAGATCCTCTGCCGCGGCTGACCGTTCGGCTCGACCGCCGGTCGACGGGCGGACGGGCGCCATGACGTGCGAGGCTGGCCTGATGAACGCGACGTGGAGCACACCTGAGGAGCTCGCCCTCGCGCGGGAGACGATCGCCGCCTCGATCGAGGGCTGGCAGCCTCCTGCCGCCTTCGCGGTCGGCCTCTCCTCCGCCACGTCCTCGGCGGAGACGGAGTTCCCGGTCGTCAACGTCGGCGAGGGTCTGCTGCCTGCCGTCGTCATGGCCAAGACCATCGGGTATGCGAACGGCACGCTCACGCACGAGCTGACCAGCCACGAGCTGCGCCATGCGCTCGACGGGCTGGCCCCCGCCGAGGCCTGCACCGAGGTCGACCACCCGAACCTGCTGGCCTGGCGCGGCATCCTTGCCGAGCTCGAGTCCAACCCGGCTCGCACGGCGGTGGTCGTCTTCGTCGGTGACCTCGCCGACCCCGTGTCCTCCGACGCGGACGGGTCACTGCGCTCACAGCTGCCGACGTGAGCTGCCTCTTCTGCGACATCGTCGCCGGCGAGCAGCCGGCCCAGGTCGTTCTCGACGAGCCCGACCTGTTGGGGTTCCTCGATGTCCGACCGGTCTTCAAGGGACACGTCCTGCTCGTCCCCCGCGCGCACATACCCACCCTGCTCGAGCTGCCCGCCGCGCTGCGCGACCCCTTGCTCGAGGCGGCACAGCGGCTCGCAGCTGCCGCCGTCGACGGGCTCGGCGCCCAAGGCAGCTTCGTCGCGACGAACAACGTCGTCAGCCAGTCGGTGCCCCATCTGCACCTGCATGTCGTGCCGCGCACGAAGGGCGACGGCCTGCGCGGGTTCTTCTGGCCCCGCACCAGGTATGCCGACGAGCAGGACGCTGCTGGGTATGCCGCGCGGCTCGCCGCCGCCCTGAAGCCCCCTCCGAGCCGGTAGCCCTGCCGCGTCAGGAGGGGCTAGCCGCCTCGTGCTCGCCCGAGATGGCCTGCGATATGCGGTCTGCGGACGCGATGACGAGCGGGGCCAGCTGGCGGACCTGCGGGGCACTGAGGTCGTAGACGAGGGAGGAGACGCTGACCCCGCCGATCGGCTCGCCGTGCTGGTCCACCACCACGGCGCCGACGCAGCGGATCTCGTCCTGGGTCTCCCTGTCGTCCACGGCATACCTGCGTGCCCGGACCTCGCGAAGATGTCGGACCAGCTCGGCCGGGTCGCTGAGAGTCTGCGCCGTCTGCGCAGGCAGGCCGGTGCGCTCGGCGACGCCGCGCACCTCGTCGTCGTGCATTACCGAGAGGACCGCCTTACCGATCGCCGTGCAGTGCAGCGGGATCGAGCCCCCGATGCGCGACTTCATCGTGTATGCCCGTCGTCCCTCGATCTTGTCGAGATAGACCAGCTGGTCTCCGTCGATCATCCCCAGGTGGATGGTGCGTCCGGTCTTCGCCGCGAGCTCGCGCAGGACCGGGTGGGCCAGCCGGACGAGGTCGTCCGAGCCGCCCGAGCGGGCTGGGAGCGACAGCAGCCGGGCGCCGAGGGAGTACGACCGGCTCGAACCCTCCCTGGCCCACCCGACGGCGAGCAGCTCTTGGAGGATCCGGTGCGCGGTCGAGACGGGCAGATCGGTCTGCCGCGCGATGTCGCTGAGCCGGCCACCGTGGGCAAGGGCCTCCACCACCGACACGGTCTTTTCGAGCGCGGAGCGGTGGGGGGAGGGCGGGGTCACCATGTCATCCTCCTCGTCCGCCCGTCATCGCCCCATCCAGCCGCCGTCAACGGCCAGCACGTGTCCGTGCACGTAGGCAGCGGCCGGCGACGCGAGGAATACCACGGCACCGGCGATGTCGGTGGCGGTGGCCCACCTCCCCGCGGGGATGCGCGTCGTGATCTCGTCGCGTCGCTCCGGGTCGCCACGCAACGCCGCCGTGTTGTCGGTCTCGACGTAGCCGGGGGCGACCGCGTTGACGTTGACTCCCTGGGCGGCCCACTCGTTGGCGAGCGCGCGGGTGAGCCCGGCGACCGCGTGCTTCGACGCGGTGTAGGCGGCGACGTTGACGCCGCCCTGGAAGGACAGCAGCGAGGCGACGTTCACTACTGAGCCTCGTCCGCGCGCGAGCATGGAGCGGCCGACGACCTGGCTGAGCAGGAAGACGGCGTCCAGGTTGACGCGAAGCACCGCGTCCCAGTCCTCGGTGCTCGTCTCGGTTGCCGGGGCCCGGCGGATGGTGCCGCCGTTGTTGACGAGGATGTCCACCTCGTGGTCACCGACGACCGAGGCCGCCACCTGCTGGACCGCGTCGCGGTCCGCTAGGTCGCCCGTGACCGTCCACGCCGACCGGCCAAGGCGCTCCACCTGCTCGCCGACCTCGTCCCCGTCGCCGTCGCGCCGTCCCCAGGCGATGACGTCCGCGCCGGCTGCGGCCAGCGCCAGGGCGCTCGCTCTGCCGATGCCGCTGCGCGCTCCCGTGACCAGAGCGGTCCGGCCATCGAGGCCGAACTGCTCACGTAGCCATCGGCTTTCGCCGAGAGCTGGGTCGGCGGTCATCGCAGCTGCTGGGTCGGGACGGGGTCCATGTCGTCGTAGGCGAGGTTCTCCCCGGCCGTCGACCACACGAACTTGTAGGAAGTCGTGCCGGCGCCGAAGTGGACGGACCAGGGAGGGCTGATCACCGCCTGCTGGTCGGCCACGATGATGCTGCGAGTGTGCTCCGGGTGGCCAGCGAGGTGCACGACGCGCTCGCTCTCGGGTAGCCCGAAGTAGAGATAGCACTCGGTCCGCCGGTCGTGGGTGTGGCAGGGCATGGTGTTCCAGACGCTGCCCGGCTCGATGGTCGTGATGCCCAGTGCGAGCTCACACGAGCGGACGCCCTGGTCGTGGACGTACTTGCGCAGGGTGCGCCGGCTGGCCGAGTCCTGGTCGCCGATGACCGCGCTCTGCGCGTCGTCCCGACGGATGAGGGTCGTCGGGTGGGCCTGATGGGCCGGGGCGCTGACCAGGTAGAAGACGGCGTCGCCACCGACGCTGAGCCCCGTGCTGCCGCTCCCCACGTAGACGATGTCCTCGGCCTCCACGGCATACTCCTCGCCGTTGGCACTGACCCTGCCTGCTCCGGAGAGGCAGACCACCCCGACCTCCCGCCGGTCGCACAGTTCGGTGGCACGGACCTCGTGGGGCGGGGTGAGCTCGATGGTGGCGCCGTCGGGCACCGCACCGCCGAGCAGGATCCGGTCGCTCTGCGACAGCATCCAGCTCAGCCTCCCGCTCTCGAACAGGCCGTCCACGAGGAAGCGTTCGCGCAGCTGTTCCGGTGTCAGGTGGACGAACTCGTCCGGGTGGGTCCCGATCCGGACGTCCGCGTCCGTGGTCTCCATGTGTCTCCTCTTTCCGTCTGGCGGGAAGAGGCTTCCCTTCGAGCAGGAAGCCTGGGAACACTATGCAGCAACGGCACCGACGCCGCCAGAGCCGGCCCACGACGTGGCCCCCGGCTCCCTCGAGAGCAGGAGTGCCGCAATGCGCAGGATGTTCACGGCCGGAGCGGCCATCGCAATGATCTCCGCCGTGGCTGCCTGCTCGCCCGGCCAGGTCGAGGGCTCGGGTGCTTCAGTCCCGGCGCCGGCAGGCACCATCGACTACTCGACCTTCAAGGGAAAGACGATCACCTACCTGTACTTCACCGACGGCCCGGACGAGGCCGCCACCCGCGGGTTGCTCCAGGAGTTCGAGGCCAAGTCCGGCGGCAAGGTCGACCTGCAGATCGTCCCGTATGCCGACCTCCAGCAGTCGCTGCAGGCCCGCCTCTCCGGAGGCAACGCGCCGGACGTCGCTCGGCTCGCCGATGTCAGCCCCTTCGCGGGCGACCTGATGGACCTGCACGGATATCTCGGCAAGACCTACGAGCAGGAGTTCCTGCCGGGCCCGGTCAAGGCGGTCCTGCGCGATGGCAAGCTGCTCGGAGTGCCCAACGACCTGACCATGAACGGGCCGTTCATCAACGTCGACCAGTTCGCCAAGGCCGGCGTGCCGGTCCCGACGAAGTGGACCTGGGACGAGCTCATCGCCGCAGCCAAGAAGGTGCAGGCGGCGAACGGAACCGAGGCCGGGATCGCCATCGACAAGTCGCCGCACCGCCTCTCGACGGTGCTCAGCCAGTACGGCACGACCTACGTCGGCGCCGACCTGAAGGACACCTTTGACGTCCCGAAGGGGACCGCGGCGATCAGCATGCTCCTGGGGCTCGTCGCCGACAAGACGATGACCAAGGACTTCTGGATCGAGTCGGGCAGCAAGTACAAGGGCGCCAACGACATGTTCCTCGCCGGCCAGACTCCGGTCTACATCTCCGGCAACTGGCAGGTGGCACAGTTCGACAAGGCGGCGAAGTTCACCTGGGCCGCCGTGCCCAACCCCTGCGCCGAGCGCTGCGGCGGCTTCCCCGGTGGCAAGTTCACCGTCGCCTTCAACAAGAGCAAGGAACCGGCGATGGCTGCTGCGCTCGTGCAGTTCCTCAACTCCAAGGAGTCCCAGGAGAAGATGGACCAGCAGTCGATGTGGCTCCCGACGCGTACCGACCTGGTCAAGGCCGGCGTGCAGTACCCGTCACGGAGCGCCGACATGAAGGTCTTCATCTCGGACATCGATAAGACCCCGGCCGACACATATGACGCGGTGGCGTCGGCGGGCTTCAGCGGCTACGGCACGGCGTTCCTCAAGGAGTTCTCCAAGGGCGTCGCCGGGCAGGAGGACGCCGCCGCCGTGGTGACGAGCTCCAAGACCGAGGGCGAGAAGATCCTCAGCGGGATGCGCAAGTGAGCGTCGCCGCCCGTGGGCGGCGACGGTTGGTCCCCTACCTCTTCGTCGCTCCCAACATGGTCGTGTTCCTCGTGTTCACGATCTGGCCGGCGATCAACGGCTTCAACATCTCGTTCTTCGACAGCAGCAACGGGCGGACGTTCCGGCCGGTGGGCACGGGGAACTACCGCGAGATCTTCAGCGACGAGGAGTTCTGGACCGTCGTGCGGCACACCGGGGTGTTCGTGGTGGGGTTCGTCCTCACGACGATGGTGCTGTCGACCGCTCTCGCCCTGCTGCTGAACGCCCAGCAGCGAGGACGGGGGGCGCTACGGGCCGCCTACTTCCTGCCCGTCCTGCTCTCGCCGGTCGTCGTGGGTCTGATCTGGGGCTGGGCGCTCGAGCGCCGGGTGGGTCTGGTCAACACCGTGACCGACGCCCTCGGGCTGGGGCAGCCCGGCTGGCTCATCGAGCCCAACCTCGCGATGCTCTGCACCATTCTCGTAGGGGTCTGGACGCACCTCGGCTTCTACGCCCTCATCGTGCTGTCGGGGCTTCAGGGCATCGACGGCAACGTCTACGAGGCCGGCCGGCTCGACGGAGCCAGCACGCGCCAGCAGATCCAGCTCCTGACGCTCCCGCTGCTGCGTCCCACCCTTCTCGTCGTCCTCATCCTCGCGACGATCACCGGCTTCCAGGCGTTCGACTTCATCTACACGCTCACCGGCGGCGGCCCGACGGGCACGACCACTCTCATCGTCCAGTTCATCTACGAGAAGGCATTCATGTCCCCGATCCGCTACGGCCTGGCCAGCGCCGCGGGAGTCGTCCTCTTCCTCACCGTCTTCTCGATCACCGTCCTCAACTACCTCGTGGGCCGACGCCAGGAGGCGGTATGACCACCGTCAGCGCACCGGCCGCACGCCTGCGGCCGGGACGGGCGCCGACGGGGGTGCGCAAGCCCCCCACGACCGGGGCGGTCGTCCGGGCCACCCTGCTGACAGCAGGGGCCATCCTCATGCTCGTGCCGGTGGTGTGGGCCGTGCTCTCGTCGTTCAAGGACCAGACCGAGCTCGCCCTGCGTCCGCCGACGATCATCCCCACCGACCCGACCCTCTCGAACTACACCGAGTCGCTGACCAGCTTCAACGTCCTCAGCTACTTCAAGAACAGCCTGGTCGTCACCGTCGCGGCCACGGCGCTCACGCTGACCATCAACTCGATGGCAGCCTTCGCCCTGGCGAAGTACAACTTCCGCGGCCGGGACGCGCTCTTCCTGGTGACCCTTGCGACGATCATGATCCCGCTCCAGGTGATCCTGCTGCCGGTCTACCAGGTCGTCTCGAGCCTCGGCCTGGTCAACTCCCTCTGGGGCCTGATCATCCCGCCGGCGGCCACGCCGACCGGGGTGTTCCTGCTGCGGCAGTACATGCTGACCATCCCCGACGACCTGCTCGAGGCGGCCCGGATAGACGGAGCCTCGGAGTGGCGGATCTTCTGGCGGATCGTCCTGCCGCTCTGTCGGCCCGCACTCGCGGTCGTGACGATCTTCTCCGTCATCTGGCGGTGGAACGACTTCCTCTGGCCGCTCATCGTCGCCCAGGACGAGCGGATCTACACCCTGCCCGTCGCCCTGGCGCGGTTCAGCGGGCAGCAGGTCGTCCCGTTCAACCTCGTCCTCGCCGTGTCCGTGCTCTCGATCCTCCCGGTGGTCATCATCTTCCTGCTCGTCCAGCGCCACATCCTCACCGGCATCGCCTCGACGGGGCTGAAGTGAAGGGGCAGAGATGACCGGCACTGACCTGACCGCGGAACTGCCCGCCCTCCCGCAGCCGCCGGGCCCGCGCACCGTCCACGCCCTCGGCAGGAACGGCGCCATCCAGGACTGGCTCGTCTCGCCCGTCTGGGAGCACCCCTGCGCCGAGCTGGAGGACGTGGTCGCCGCCGACGGCAGCCCCTGGGACATGGACGGACGACCGGGACGATGGCGGCTGACCCAGGGCCCGGATGCGGCAGTGGTCAAGGCCGCGCTGTATGCCCGTCACCCGCTCGCGCAGGTGCCCGGGTCTGGCACGCTCGTCGAGGGCGGACCGGTGGAGTGGCCGTCGCCGTTCCCGGGTGGGGGCAGCCTGGCCGGGGCCTGGACCCGGCACCACACGGCCGGCGACGGCGTGGTCGAGCGGAGCACCTTCTGCTACACGCCCACCTACCGGATGTTCGTCGCCGGGACGCAGCTCGAGGTGGACCAGCCCGAGGTGCGCCTGGTCGAGGTGAGCAGCACCGGCCCGGTGCAGGTTTGGCTGGGCGGGCGGCTCGTCCTCCAGCACAGCGACTTCGGCTACATGCAGCCGTGGACGCGGGGGGTCGAGGTGCTGCTCCCGTCGGGCGCGACCGACCTGGTCGTCGCGTCGTGGAACCTTGCGCTGCGTGAGGTGCGCCAGACCCTGACCGTCCGGGTCGTCGGGCTGCCGCTGCGCGTCACCCTTCCCGCACCAGGCGCCGACGAGCAGCGCGACGCCGAGGCGCAGCGGCTGCTCGCGGCAGTGGCCGTGCGGCAGTGGGAGGCCACGGACGGGCAGGCCGTGCTCCACGGACCGCCGGGACTGCGCATCCGGGCATCGGCGGGTGACGTGCCCGTGGGTCCGGTCACCTTCGACGAGACGGGACGGGCCGCGGTGCCCCTCGTCGCCGCGCAGGCGGACCACGAGCAGGCATCGATGCTGGCCACCGGAGAGGTCGCCGTGCGGGTTCGGGTCGACGACGACGCCTGCCCGTCGAGCCGGACGCTGCTCGTCGGGCACCTGCCATGGCAGACCCGGCAGACGCGGCAGGGGGCGCCGGCCGACTGGCGCCGCGAGCTGCTCGAGCACGCAGCCGGCCGGACCGGGTCGGCGCGCTGCCTCAGCGCGCACGCGCTCGACCCCGGTGGTGGCGCCGTCGTCGTCACCCGGGCAGCCCTCGAGGTGCCGCTGCGGTTCATCGAGGCCCGATGCGACTGCGCGGACTTCGAGGCGGTCGGCCTGATGCTCCTCTGGCACCGCGTGCCGGAGCTGCGGTGGGAACCGCAGGCGCGGACCGCGGTGAGAGCGGCCCTGCTCGGCTTCAAGTACTGGATCGACCAGCCCGGGTGCGACGCCATGTGCTACTTCACCGAGAACCACCAGATGGTCTGGCATACCGCCGAGACCCTGGTGGGGGAGGCGTTCGCCGACGAGGTCTTCACCAACTCGGGCTGGACCGGGGCGCGGCACGCCGCGCACGGCCGCGAGATGGCGCAGGCCTGGGTCCGGCGCAAGCTCACCTCCGGGTTCAGCGAGTTCGACTCCAACGCCTACCTCGCCATCGACGCCCTCGCGCTGGTCGCGCTGGTGGACCACGCCGCGGACGAGGGACTGCGCCGTTCCGCGGAGGCGCTGCTGGACAAGATCCTGCTGACGCTGGCCGCCAACTCCTGGCGCGGGGTGCACGGCTCGGCCCACGGCCGCTCCTACACGCCCACCCTGCGGGCCGCCTGCCTCGAGGAGACCGCACCGATCATGTGGTTCGCCTGGGGGATGGGAGCCCTCAACGAGGCCACCCTTCCGGCGACCGCGCTGGCGACCTCCACGGCATACCGGGTGCCGGAGGTGGTGCGCGCGATCGGCGCCACGACCGACGAGGACTGGGCCGGCAGCCAGTCCTACGAAGGGGAGTATGCGTTCGAGCGCGACCTGCTCGTGCGGCCCTACGCGTCGCACGTCCTCGTGCATCGCGGGCCGGGCGGGATGGTCTCGTCCGTGCAGGACTACCGAGTCGGGCTGCCGGGGCTCCAGGAGCATGTCTGGGGTATCACCCTGCCTGACCAGGTCCAGGTCTGGGCGACCAACCCGGCCGCGACGAACCACGGTTCCCATACGAGACCCAGCGCCTGGGTGGGCCACCGGGTCCTCCCGCGGGTCCGGCAGCACCACCGGACCGTCATTGCCCTGCACCGCTTCGCTCCCGGCCCGCACACCCTGCACCTGTGGTTCCCCGTCGACCGGCTCGACGAGTGGGAGCAGCACGGCGACTGGCTGCTCGGTCGCAAGGGGTCCGGACTGGTGGCCGTCGCCGCACCCGGTGGCTGGGAGCCGGACCGCGTCGGTGACGAGGCCTGGCAGCGCTGGCAGCCGGGCGTTGCCGGACCGCTGGTCGCCCGGCACGGGGACACCAGGTCGACTCCCGACCTCGCGGCGCTGCGAGCGAGCCTGCCGCAGGTGTCGTGGGACGCGACGGCGCCCGGCGTCGAGGTCAGGCAGCCGGGCGGCGTGTCCCTCTCGCTGGACTGGGACGGCCCGCTGCTGGTGGACGGGGTGCCGCTGGGGCTTCAGGGCGGTCTCCCGGTCCGACCCGCCCACCTGGTGAACCCCGCGTGCGCCGTCGCCGAGCCCGGCGACCTCGTCGAGGTGGCTTGGGGCGGTCACGCGATGCGGCTCGACCCAGTCGCCGGACGGCGGCTGGAGCCGCCGAGCGGGGTCGACCAGCCTGCAGGCGTGGGTCTGCACCCGACGCGCGGGCCGGCGTGACGTGGCGTCCGAGGACACCGACAACGCTCGGCTCGGCCCGCCCCCCCTGCCCCCCGTGCCGGCCGAGCAGCTGACCGCCAGCCGTCTCGGTGAGCTGGCCGACGCGGTGGCGGCGGCGACCTGGCGGCTCGGCCTGCGGCGGTGGTTCTGGGGGGAGGGGGTGTGCCTGACCGGCCTCGTCCAGTCGGGGCTGGCCGCTCACGGGGTCGTGCCGGAGGCGGTGCTCGACTGGTACGACGCCCACCTGCTCGGCGGCACGCCGCCAAGTGGGGGGCTGGACCACGTCAACGAGGTGGCGCCCGGGGCCGCAGCGGTGGACCTGGTGGCGCATGCCGGGCGAACGGCATACCTGCCCGAGCTGCGGCGGCTCGCGGACTGGACGAGTGGCCCCGGCGTGAGCACCGCTCCCAACGGCGCCATCGAGCACTGGCCCGGCGGGGTCTGGGCCGACACGATGACCATGGTGGGCACCTTCCTCGTCCGACTGGGGGCCGTGACCAGGGACGCCGAGCTGGCCGAGCGCGGCGCCGGGCAGGTGCTCGCCCATGCCGAGATCCTCCAGGCCGGCAACGGGCTGTTCGTGCACGGGTCACACCGAGGTGAGGTCATCCCCTGCTACTGGGGACGGGCGAACGCGTGGGCGGCACTCGCCATGGTCGAGGTGCTCGACGCCGGGCCCGTGGTGGGGGCGGCCCACGACCCGGTCCGGGACCGGCTCGGTCGGCAGCTGTCCGCCCTGGTCGACCTCCAGCCGGAGCACGGGGTGTGGGACGTTCTGGTGGACTCGCAGGTCGAGAACGCCGGCCTGCTCGAGTGCTCGGCCACGGCCGGCCTCGGCGCGGCCCTGCTCCGAGCCGGGCCCCTGCTCGGCGACCCCGGCCTCACCGCCGCCGGCTGGCGTGCGCTCGCCGGCGTGCTGGCCTACCTCGGCCCGGACGGCCTGCTGACCCGGGTGAGCGCCGGGACGGTGCTGCAGCTCGTCCCGTTCGGCTACTCGGTGATCCGGGACGACCGGCCGCAGCCGTGGGGGCAGGGGCTCCTGCTCACGGCGCTGGCGGCGGGGATGGAGGACCTGGCGCGGAGGGAGACAGGCTCCGTCGCACCACGCCCACCGCAGCGCCGTCCTGGCCCACCCTGAGTCGCTGCCGTTTGCACTCTCCCCTGGAGAGTGCCAATAATGGGGCTGGCACTCTCGACCCGAGAGTGACAACTCGACCACTTGGCGAGGTCCGGCGAACGCGCGCGACGTGAGCGTGCTGGGAACCGGATCGTCCGTCGCGGGCGCCTCGTGGTTATTCCACATACGTTTCGCGTGGGAGGAACCACCCGCATGGCCAAGATCATCGCATTCGATGAAGAGGCTCGCCGCGGTCTCGAGCGAGGGATGAACATCCTCGCCGATGCCGTCAAGGTGACGCTCGGCCCGAAGGGCCGCAACGTCGTTCTCGAGAAGAAGTGGGGTGCACCCACGATCACCAACGATGGCGTGTCCATCGCCAAGGAGATCGAGCTCGAGGACCCGTACGAGAAGATCGGCGCAGAGCTGGTCAAGGAAGTTGCCAAGAAGACCGACGACGTCGCCGGTGACGGCACGACGACGGCAACCGTCATCGCCCAGGCGATGGTGCGCGAGGGCCTGCGCAACGTCGCAGCCGGCGCCAACCCGATGGCCCTCAAGCGGGGCATCGAGAAGGCCGTCCAGGCCGTCGCCGACGAGCTCCTCGCGAGCGCGACGGAGATCGAGACCAAGGCCCAGATCGCCGCCACGGCGTCGATCTCCGCTGCGGACGACCAGATCGGCGAGCTCATCGCCGAGGCGATGGACAAGGTCGGCAAGGAAGGCGTCATCACCGTCGAGGACTCCAACACCATGGGTCTGGAGCTCGAGCTCACCGAGGGTATGCGCTTCGACAAGGGCTACATCTCGCACTACTTCGTGACCGACACCGAGCGCATGGAGACCGTCCTCGACGACGCCTACGTGCTGGTGGTCAACGGCAAGATCAGCAACGTCAAGGACCTGCTGCCCGTGCTGGAGAAGGTCATGCAGTCGGGCAAGCCGCTGCTCATCATCGCCGAGGACGTCGACGGCGAGGCGCTGGCCACCCTGGTCGTCAACAAGATCCGGGGCACCTTCAAGTCCGTCGCCGTCAAGGCTCCGGGCTTCGGTGACCGTCGCAAGGCCATGCTGGCCGACATCGCCATCCTCACCGGTGGCCAGGTCATCTCGGAGGAGGTCGGGCTCAAGCTCGACAGCGCCGACCTCGACCTGCTCGGCCGCGCTCGCAAGGTCGTCGTCACGAAGGACGACACGACCATCGTCGAGGACCAGGACGACCGGAGCGCGATCGACGGCCGCATCGCCCAGATCAAGGCCGAGATCGAGAAGTCGGACTCGGACTACGACCGGGAGAAGCTGCAGGAGCGGCTGGCCAAGCTCGCCGGTGGCGTCGCCGTCATCAAGGCCGGCGCGGCCACGGAGGTTGAGCTCAAGGAGCGCAAGCACCGTATCGAGGACGCCGTCCGCAACGCGAAGGCTGCCGTCGAGGAGGGCATCGTCGCCGGTGGTGGCGTGGCGCTCATCCAGGCCGTCAAGACCGTCTTCGAGAAGCTCGACCTCGAGGGTGACGAGGCCACCGGTGCGAACATCGTCCGCGTCGCGGCCGAGGCTCCGCTGAAGCAGATCGCCATCAACGCCGGTCTCGAGGGTGGGGTCGTGGCCGAGAAGGTCCGCAACCTCGAGAAGGGTCACGGCCTCAACGCCGCGACGGGCGAGTACGTCGACATGCTCAAGGCCGGCATCAACGACCCGGTGAAGGTCACCCGGTCCGCGCTGCAGAACGCCGCGAGCATCGCCGCGCTCTTCCTCACGACTGAGGCCGTCATCGCCGACAAGCCGGAGAAGGCCCCCGCGGGCATGCCCGGTGGCGGCGGCGACGACATGGGCGGCATGGGCTTCTGAGCCTGCGCCACCCTGGCAACGCCTGAGGGCGGTTCCCCCACGGGGGAGCCGCCCTCTGCCGTGCCGGCGCTCAGCGGGCGAACATGCCTCGCACGTCGTCCTCCGTGCTCTGGTAGGTCCCGCCGGCGCGAGCCGTGAGCTCGGCGATGTGCGCGAGGTCGCCCCGCACACGCTGCTGCAGGGTGCTCCACTCGCTGACGACCGACTGGAACTCGGCGGCGGCCGTGCCGGTCCACGCCCCCTGGAGGCCGGTGAGCCGGGCGTGCATGGCGCCGACGGACGACTCGATCTCGCCGGCGATGGTGGACATGTCGCTGGAGGCGGCCTGGATCCGCTCGGTGTCGACGGTGAAAGACATGGGTGCTCCTTCGTCAGGGGTGGTCCGGGCGACGGTCTCGCCCTGGCTCGACGGTAGGAAAGCCGGGCCGAGCGGCGGCGAAGTTGTCCACAGGACTAGCGTGAGGGCCGATGACGATCTGGATCGACCAGCCGATCTGGCCCCGCCACGGGACGGTGTTCGCCCACCTGGTCAGCGACGTGTCGCTGGCCGAGCTGCACGACTTCGCCCACGCCGCCGGACTGCCGGTGCGGGCGTTCGAGGGCGACCACTACGACGTCCCTCTCGAGCGGTATGCCGCGGTGCTGGCTGCCGGGGCCACGAGCGTCCCGGGGGCCGACCTCGTCCGGCTGCTCGTCGGGAGCGGGCTGCGGCTGCGCAAGCGCAAGGGCGACCGTCCCGTCGCCCGGGTGACCGGGGTGTCGTTCCCGGACGGCAGCCGAGCGGACGTCGACCTCATCGCCTCGCCGCGGCTCATCGACAGAGAGCCGGTCTTCGCCGCGATGGCGTTCCTGCGGGACGCGTCCGGTCGCTTCGCCGTCGTTCATAGCCCGCAGCGCGAAGCCTGGGGGTCGCCCGGCGGCTGGCTGGAGGCGGGTGAGGGGCCAGCCGAGGGCGCGGTGCGCGAGGTGGCCGAGGAGACGGGGATCCGGCTGAGCTGCGGCGAGCTGACTCCGTGCGCCTACGAGCGGTTCGACGTCACCGTCGAGCCCGGCTCCCGGCTGCGGCCTGGTCGCAGCTGCCTCCAGGTCTTCAGCGCGTCGCTGCCTGCCGACCGCCCGGCGCTGACGACCGCGCTCGACGACGTCGACGAGGCGCGATGGGTCGACCGTCTCGCGTTCGAACGGCTCTGCGGGTCGCAGTTCTGGTGGCCCCTGGTGCCGCACCTGTTCGGGGCGGACCTGTCCGGCGAGGACCTGGGCGCGAAGGTCTAGCCGAGCCGGTCGAGCTCGCGCCGCAGGTTCGCCCGCGCCGGCTCGTCCCACTCCCGCTGCCCGTATGCCGTGAGGTAGAGCCGGTCGCGGCGGATGAAGTCCCCGAGGATGGTCGCGCGCGCCGGCCGGAAGACGTCGTCCGGCACGTGGGCGTACTCCTCCCGCACCTGGGCGCAGTACTCGTCGAAGCGCTCGGGCTTGGCCGAGAGGATCCACAGGTCGGCGTCGTGGAACCCGTGGCCCAGCGCCGTGGCGTCGTCGCGGTCGTGACCGTCGGTCATCCTGACCAGGTCCTTGACCGTGGCCGTGACCCGGTCGGGCAGGCCGAGCCGGGCGAGCGAGCTGCCCGCGAGCTCAGCACTGGCGGACTCGTTGGCGCCGTGTCTCGCCGTGGGGTCGTAGACCGCATCGTGCAGCCAGGCCGCGAGCCGGCCGACGCAGGCCTCGTGCCCGGTGAGCTCGCCGGCTTCCTCCAGCTCCTCGAGCGACCAGAAGAGCTCGACGAGGTGCCGGGTCGAGTGGTAGCGGCGGTGCGGTTCGCTCCACCGGCGCAGCAGGTCGGCCCCGACGGCAGCGACGGCGGCGGGGTCCGAGCCGGGGCTCAGGTCGGCGAGGTCCTCGGTCCACCAGCTGATCAGCGCGGGCATGGGCCGAGTCTTTCAGATGGCGTCCGGTGGGGCCGCCGACTCGAGGGCTGCAGGCAGGTCGCTGGAGTGGATCACGGTCAGGGCGGAGACGGCGCGGGTGAGGACGACGTAGAGCCGGCGCAGGCCGGTGCGCTCGTCCGGCTCGTCGGCGGCGATCATCGCCGGCTCGACGACGACGACCCGGTCGAACTCCAGTCCTTTGGCCACCTGGGCCGGCACGAGGTCGACCTGGTGCTCGATGTCGCCGTGGTCCGACCCGAGGGTGCCGTGCTCGACTCCGGCTGCAGCGAGGGCGCGTCCGAGCGCCCCCAGCATCGCCGGTGACGCGATGACCCCGATCGACCCGGGCTCGACGGCCAGCGCGGCGGTGACGGCGGCGACCCGATCGGCCACCTGGGCCGCATCGACCTGGATGATGTCGAGCCGGCCGGCGTTGTCGCGGACCGAGACCGGCGCGCCGAGCCCGGGAGCCATGTGGGGCAGCAGCCGCGCGGCGTAGTCGATCACGAGCGCGGGCACCCGGAACCCCCGGTCGAGGATCTCGACGTGGCTGCCCGGCTTGCCGAGGTGCTCGAGCGACTCGGCCCAGGAACCGGTCGCCCAGGGCGTCGTCCCCTGCGCGATGTCGCCGAGGACGGTCGCCGACCCGGTCGAGCAGCGCCGCCCCACAGCTCGCAGCTGCATGGGCGAGAGGTCCTGGGCCTCGTCGAGGACGACATGGCCGAGGCTGGGCGTGCGTTCGCAGAGGTCGGCGAGCTCGTCGAGCAGCACCGCGTCCGCCGAGGTCCAGCGGGCGGCCCCCTTGGACCGGACCGGCTTGTCCCACAGGAGAACTCGTTGCTCGTCGGGAGTGAGCACCCCGTCGGCGTGGGCGGCGAGGTATGCCGGGTCGCGCCAGAGCTCGAAAAGCACCGCGCGCGGGTCGAGCGCGGGCCAGATGCCGCCGGCATAGGTCCGCACGGCAGCGCTGCGCGCCACAGAGTCCTGCACCCGGTCGTCGGGGGAGTCCCCGCTGCGCTCCATGTCGAGCAGCACATGGTGGGCGAGCCGGTGCGGCAGGATCCGGCGAGCCGCGTCGTAGCGCACGCTTCGCTCCCGCAGCTCGTCGAGGATCTCGTTGACCGCGGAGGCCGGCACGCGCCACCGGTGCGCGCCCCGGGGGACGGCCAACCCCGTCGTCGCCGGCACGACGTGCGACCAGACTGCGCGGCGCAGCACCTCGGCCAGCCGCGGGTCCCCCTTGAGCACCGCTGCGGCCGTCGTGTCCCTGCCGCGGACGGGGACGCTGGCCACGAGCTCCTCGGCGGTCGTGTGCCGCACCTCGACCTCCCCGAGAGCGGGCAGCACCGCTCCGATGTGGTCGAGGAAGGCCCGGTTCGGGCCGACGACGAGGACGCCGCTGCGCGACAGCCTGTCGCGGAACGCATAGAGCAGCCACGCGGCCCGGTGCAGACCGACGGCGGTCTTCCCGGTGCCGGGAGCGCCCTGGACGCAGACGGTCGTCGCCGCGTCGGCCCGGACGATCCGGTCCTGCTCCGGCTGGATCGTCGCGACGATGTCGCGCATCGGGCCCACGCGCGGACGCTCGATCTCCTCGATGAGGATCTGGCTGCGGGTCGCCATCTCGTCGCCCTCGCTCAGCCGCTCGTCCTCGTATGCCGTGAGGTGGCCGCGGTCGATGCCGAACCTCCTGCGCAGCCGGACTCCCATCGGCTCGGCACGCGAGGCCCGGTAGAAGGCGCCGGAGAGGTCGGCGCGCCAGTCGATGACGAGAGGGTCTCCCTGGTCGTCGTTGACGTGCCGACGCCCGATGTACCAGCGCTCCTGGCCATGCTCCGGCTGGTCCAGGTCGAGGCGGCCGAAGAACAGCGCGGATGCCGGGTCGTCCACGAGTGACGCAGCGCGGCGCTGCAACGCGCCCGCGAGGAACTCGTCCGAGACCCGGTCGCCCCCGGCCGCGCGCATCCCGAGGGCCTTCTCCCGCATCCGCGCGAGCGCCTCCCGAGCCTGGCGGAGGTAGTCCTGCTCTCGCTGCAGCTCAGGAGCCACGGACATGACGAGAGGGGCCTTCCACGGGGAGGGGCGCGACAAGGGGGAAGCGCAGCACCCTACCCAGTGGAAGGCCCCGAGGGGTAGCCGATATCTCCGGCGACCCGGTGCGGGACGGCCCCGCCCTGACCGGCCTACCCCTGGTTGGCCTGGTTCGGCACCGCCCCGAGGGTGACCTTGAGGTCGGTCCGGGCGCCGTTGCGGATGACGGTGACCGTCACCGCGTCGCCGACCGTGTGCTCGTGCACGGCCGCGACCAGGGCCTCCGAGCTGTCGATGGACTGCCCGTTGATCGCGATGACGGCGTCGTTCTGCTGGAGCCCGGCCGTGGCCGCAGGGGTGTTCGGGCTGACCGCCTGGACCAGCGCCGCGCCCCGCTTGGACCCGTTATCGGTGACCGTGGTGTCACTCGAGCTGACGCCGAGGAAGGCGTGCTGGGCCGTGCCGGTGCTGATCAGCTGGTCGGCGATGGTCTTCGCCTCGTTGACGGGGATGGCGAAGCCGATGCCGATGTTGCCGCTCTGACCGCCCTGAGACGAGCCCAGGGACGCGATCGAGGAGTTGATCCCGATGAGCTGCCCGTTCGACGTGACGAGCGCACCACCGGAGTTGCCGGGGTTGATCGCCGCCGACGTCTGGATCGCGTTGGTCACGACCGGGTTGGCAGCGGAGCCTCGCGTGTCGGCAGCGCTGGTCGTGACCGGGCGGTTGAGGGCGCTGACGATGCCTGTGGTGACCGTGCCGGCGAGCCCCAGGGGGTTGCCCACGGCCATCACCGGCTGGCCGACGGTGAGCTTGGACGAGTCGCCGATGGAGATCGGCGTGAGGTCGGACGGCGGGTTCGCCAGCGAGAGCACGGCGAGGTCGGTGCTCGGGTCGGTGCCGACGACCTTCGCGTCGTACGTGCGCCCGTCGCTGAGCGTCACGGCGATCGCCGCGCCCGCACCGGCTCCGGTGGCCACGTGGTTGTTGGTGAGGATGTGCCCGGCCTTGTCGATGACCACCCCGGAGCCCTGTCCCTGGGCCTGCCGGCTGGTGACGCTGATCGACACGACGCTGGGGGTGACCGACTTCGCGGTGGCGGTCCAGTCCGGGTTGCTCGGGTCGGCCTGGATGACGGGCGCCGCCGGCGACTGGCTCCCGGCGACGGAGGTGGCTCCCGCGACGGGGGTGGGGGAGCCGTACTTCGTCGCCGCGAAGGTCCCGCCGCTGGCCAGCACGGCCGCGAGCACCGCGACGGCGGACAGCTCCGCGATCCGGCGACCCGGGCGGCTGCCCGGCGTGGGAGCCGGCGCGTAGCTGGGTGGGGCGCCGGTCGGTCCACCGGGCCCACCCGGTCCACCGGTTCCGTCGGGGAACCCGTAGTAGTAGGGGCCACCCCCGGCGTGCTCGGCCGGCGCCTCGCCGGAGGCGTGCCCCGGGGTGGCGTATGGACCCGTGGCTGCCGGCTGGTGCCCCTCCTCCCGCGAGAACGGTGAGGGCTCGCCGTACCACTGCGGAGCGGTCGGCTCCGGCGTCGAGCCGTGGTCGGTGCCGGTCGGGTGGGTCTCCTGCTGGGTCATGACGATCTCTCTTCCCCAGGTGTCTCTGGTGTCTGCTGGTGTATGACTCCAACTAGACCGGGGAAGCGTCAAACGAGGCTAGCCCCTCGCTGTGAGCCCGCTGTGGGAGCTCGAGGACGAAGGTCGCGCCCCCGCCCGGGGTCTGCACGACCCCGACGCGGCCATGGTGGGCGCTGACGATGGCCGCGACGATGGCCAGCCCCAGCCCGCTGCCGCCCCCGCCTCCGGTCGAGCGGCTGCGGGAGGGGTCGGCCCGGTAGAACCGCTCGAAGACCTGTCGGGCCTTGGCCGGGTCGATCCCCTGCCCGTGGTCGCGGACCTCGATGCACGCCATACCGTCACGGTGGCCCACCGCGATCTCCACCGAGGTGCCCGCTGGGGTGTGGTTGAGCGCGTTGGTCACGAGGTTGCTCAGGACCTGGCGCAGCCGCTGCTCGTCGCCGGTGACGTGCACCGGTCCGAGCGGGGCGCCGAGCCCGACCAGGCGGACGTGCCGCTCTGGGGCCAGCACCCGGGCATCCTGCGTCGCGTCCCCGGCCAGCACCGCGAGGTCGACGTCCTCGACGGCGAGGGGCCGCTCCCCGTCGAGGCGGGCCAGGACGAGCAGGTCCTCCACGAGGCCGCCCATCCGCGCGGCCTCGCTCTCGATCCGGGCGAAGGCCCCGGCGACGTGCTCCTGCTCGCTCACCGCGCCCTGACGGTAGAGCTCCGCGTAGCCGCGGACCGTCGCCAGCGGCGTCCGCAGCTCGTGGGAGGCGTCGGCGACGAACTGGCGCATCCGCTGCTCGGAGGCCTCGCGCACGGCGAAGGACTGCTCGATCTGGCTCAGCATCGCGTTGAGCGACCGGGACAGCGAGGCCACCTCGTCAGCGCTCTGCCGCTCCGGCACGCGCTGGGACAGGTCGCCCGCCGCGATGGCGGCCGCGGTGTCCTCGATCCGGGTCAGCGGCCGGAAGGCCCTACGCACGGCGAACCAGCCGATCGCCACGCTTGCGCCGAGCACGCCGAGGCCGATGAGACCCTCGTAGCCGAGCACGTTGCGCTGGGTGTCGTGCATCTGACGCAGCGGCACCGCCACGGCATACACCGCGTCGCGGCTCTGGTTGACCCCGGCGATGACCCGCCATTCGAGGTCGTCCGCGCCGACGGAGGGCACGGTGAACGGGCGCGAGTAGACGACGTCCGGGTTGGTCATGCTGAGCTGCGGCATCACCGGCTCGGCGTCCGCCTCCGTCGCCGCATCGGCCAGCGTGATGCCGTGGGTCCCGTCGGGCAGGTAGAGCCGGACCGTGAAGTTCGGCTGGATGGTCTGCGCGCCATACGTGCCGTAGGCGACCTCCGCGGCGATGCCGCCATACGTGCGCAGCTCGTCGTCGGTGCGCTCGAGCAGGTACTTGCTGAGCAGGATGTTGACGATGAGCCCCGACGCCGCGAGCGCGGCGGCCAGCAGCAGGACGACTACGGCGATCAGTCGGGCCCGCAGGGGGATGGCCTGGAGCCGGTCGCGCGCCCCGCCGGGAAGGCGCGCGAGGTCGCTCACGTCGCGGGACTGCCCGGGGGCAGCCGGAGCACGTAGCCCACGCCCCGCTTGGTGTGGATCAGTGGCGGATCGACGGTGTCCACCTTCCGGCGCAGGTACGAGATGTAGGACTCGACAATGCCAGACTCGCCGCGGAAGTCGTAGTCCCAGACGTGGTCGAGGATCTGCGCCTTGGAGAGCACCCGGTTCGGGTTGAGCATCAGGTAGCGCAGGAGCTTGAACTCCGTCGGCGAGACCTCGATGACCCGCCCGGCCCGGCGGACCTCGTGGCTGTCGTCGTCGAGCTCGAGGTCGTGGTAGGTCAAGGTGGCGCCGCTCTCCTCGTCGCCGCGGGTGCGGCGCAGGACGGCCCGGATCCGGGCGACGACCTCCTCCAGGCTGAACGGCTTGGTGACGTAGTCGTCGCCGCCGACGGTCAGGCCGGTGATCTTGTCGTCGACCGAGTCGCGGGCGGTGACGAAGACGATGGGCAGCTGCCGACCGGACTCACGCAGCCGGCGGGTCACCTCGAAGCCGTCCATGTCGGGGAGCATCACGTCGAGCACGACGAGGTCGGGGTTGTGCACCGAGGCGCTGGCGATGGCGCTCTGGCCGTCGCTGGCCACGGAGACCTCGAACCCGGCGAACCGCAGCGAGGTCGCCAGCAGCTCACGGATGTTGGGCTCGTCCTCGACGACGAGCAGGGATGCTTCGGGCGGCGTCAAGGTGTCGGTCACCTGACCAGGATGCGCGCCGAGTCTGTGAGTCTGCTGGGAACTGGCTGGATGGAGGTGATGGGATTCCGACCGACGGGCGCACCGCCGACGGAGCCTGCACCGTCAGCTGGCCTGGCCCTCGGCCACCCAGCGCATCGGGTCACCCCAGCCGAGGTCGGTGACCCCGTGGTGGTCCAGCGCCAGCGCGACGAGGGAGCGCCGGTGGGCCGCGAAGGTCAGCACGTGGGCGATCATCCCCCCGTAGGTGAAGACCTCGGCGGGCTCGCAGAGCGCGTCGACGAAGACGTCGTCGAGCCTGCCGTTCGCCGCGACCTCGCGCACATGGTCGAGGTAGACGGGTCCGACGCGCCGCAGCCGCGAGCGCATGTCGCCGACCGGCTCGTCGGTCTCGACGCTCCAGTCGTACTCCCGGGCCGCCATGGCGCAGTTCCACATGTCGAGCTGCCCGACGAGGCGGGACAGGATCGAGCGCAGGGTCTGCTCGTCCTCGTCGACCGAGATCTCGATCGGCTCGTCGAGCTGCGCATCGGTGAGCCGGCCGGCCCGCTCGATCATCTCGCCGGTCAGCCAGATGTGGTGCTCGACCATCTTCAGGATGAGGTCCATCGTGGTCACCTTTCTGTGGGAAGGCAGACGCAGCCCGCCGGGTGGGTGGAAGTGGACGTCGTTCGGGCAGGTGAGGCGGATCTGTCCGGGCTGGGCGCGGAACGCGCGCGGCGGCACGGCATACGCCTTGGTGAAGGCCCTCGTGAAGGCCTCGTGCGAGCCGTAGCCCGCCTCGACGGCGATGTCGAGGACGGTCGCCTTCGTCGTGACGAGCCGGTATGCCGCGCGCTCGAGCAGGACCCGCCGGCGCATCGTCGCGGGGGGCTCGCCGGCGCTCGCACTGACCAGCCGGTCGGCGTGGAAGCGCGAGAGGTAGAGCCGCGCGGCGAGGTCGGCAGCGGTCGCCCCGTGGTCGTCGAGGCTGTCGGCCAGCACCTCGACGAAGGCGGCGAAGGTGTCGGTGGTCGCGGTCATGGCCCTATCGTGCCGGGCGGTCTCGTCCCAAGGCTTGATCGCGCTTGCCGACGTCACGTCGACGCGGCGTCCGAATGCGCTCGTCCAGAGCTCAGACGGGCAGGTCCTCGGCGTCGACGATCCGGTAGGCGTAGCCCTGCTCGGCGAGGAAGCGCTGCCGGTGCATGGCGAAGTCGGCGTCGACCGTGTCGCGGGCCACGACGGTGTAGAAGTGGGCGGTCCGCCCGTCCCCCTTGGGCCGCAGCACCCGCCCGAGGCGCTGCGCCTCCTCCTGGCGGGAGCCGAAGGTGCCCGAGACCTGGATGGCGACGCTCGCCTCGGGAAGGTCGATCGAGAAGTTGGCCACCTTGCTGACGACGAGCAGCTTGATCTCGCCGACCCGGAAGGCCTGGTAGAGCTTCTGCCGCTCGGCGACCGAGGTCTCACCGGTGATCAGGTCGGCGTCGAGCCGCTGGGCGAGCCCCTCGAGCTGGTCGAGGTACTGCCCGATGACGAGGGTGGGCTCGCCGCGATGCTTCTCGACGAGGCGCTCGACGACGGCGTCCTTGACCTCGCTGCACGACGCGAGCCGGTAGCGCTCCTCCGGCTCGGCCATCGCATACGTCATCCGCTGCCCCTCGGGCAGCGACACCCGCACCTCGACGCAGTCCGCGGGGGCGATGTAGCCCTGAGCCTCGATGTCCTTCCACGGGGCGTCGTAGCGCTTCGGCCCGATGAGGGAGAAGACGTCGCCCTCCTTGCCGTCCTCGCGGACCAGGGTGGCGGTCAGCCCGAGCCGGCGCCGGGCCTGCAGGTCGGCCGTCATCCGGAAGATCGGGGCGGGGAGCAGGTGGACCTCGTCGTACAGCACGAGGCCCCAGTCCCGGGCGTCGAGCAGGTCGAGGTGGATGTAGGCGCCCTTGCGCTTCGTCGTCAGCACCTGGTAGGTCGCGATGGTCACGGGGCGGATCTCCTTGCGGGACCCGGAGTACTCGCCGATCTCGTCCTCGGTCAGCGAGGTGCGCCGCAGGAGCTCGTCCTTCCACTGCCGGGCCGAGACGGTGTTGGTGACGAGGATCAGCGTCGTGGCCTTGGCGGCGGCCATCGCGCCCGCGCCGACGAGCGTCTTGCCCGCGCCGCAGGGCAGCACGATCACTCCGGAGCCGCCGTACCAGAACCCGTCGATGGCCTGCTGCTGGTAGGGCCGCAGGGACCATCCCGTCAGGTCGAGCTCGATGGGGTGCGCCTCGCCGTTCACATAGCCCGCGAGGTCCTCGGCCGGCCAGCCCACCTTGAGCAGCTCCTGCTTGAGGTGGCCACGCTCCGACGGATGCACTACGACGGTGAAGTCGTCGACCCTGGCCCCGAGCAGCGGCTGGATCCGGCGGTGCCGCAGGACCTCCTCGAGCACGGGTCGGTCGGTCGTGTGCAGGGTCAGGCCGTGGGACGGGTGCTTCTCCAGCGAGAGCCGCCCGTAGCGGTCCATCGTGTCGGCTATGTCGATGAGCAGCGCCTGCGGCACGGCGTACCGCGAGTGGTTGAGCAGGGCGTTGACCACCTGCTCGGCGTCGTGGCCGGCGGCGCGGGCGTTCCAGAGCCCCAGCGGGGTGATCCGGTAGGTGTGCACGTGCTCCGGCGCCCGCTCCAGCTCGGCGAAGGGGGCGATGTCGCGCCGGGCGCTCTCGGCGCCGGGGTGGTCGATCTCGAGCAGCAGGGTCTTGTCGCTCTGAACGATGAGGGGGCCGTCAGTCATGATGTGGGGTCAACGGGATGACCGGGACCGTTTGTTCCGCCGGGCATCCGCCGCGGCGTGCCTCGTCCGTCACTGGCTGTTCGACGCCCAGATGTAGAAGGCGACGAGCAGCGGGGCGCCCACGGCGAAGTTGACGGCCAGGACGATCCACCCCGTCGTGGTCCGCCGGGCGGCCGCGACGGCGTCACGGGTGTGCTGGCGCCACGCGAAGGCGGCGACGACCGCGCTGGGGATACCGATCACGCCGGTCGCGAGGGCGAGCACCGCCGAGACGGCCAGCAGGGTGGCAATGCTGCCGGGGAAGCGCGTCACGGGGGGCGCGTAGGCGGCATACCCGGCGGTCGGCGGGTACGCCGCGGCCGCGGCCGGCGGTGGGTAGCTGCCGTACGGCTGGGGGTTGAACGTCTGCGCCCCGTGTCCTGGTGGCGGCCCGAACGGCCCGTCCGTCCTGCCCAGGTCGCCGGTCTCGCCGGGGTGCTGCCGGTTGTCCGGGTCGGGGGTCGACGGCTCGGGGTCGTTCATGGACACAGGACCTTTCGGTGGTGCTGGCCTCGCGGTGATGCAGAGCCGGGGCTCGGGCCTCCAACGTATCCCGTCTCAGGCCCGAGCCAGGGGCTCAGTAGGTGACGGTGCTCGAGCCGTTGCCGGACATCACGCCGAGTGCGACCAGGGCGACCAGGGCGACGAGCGAGATGACCGCCAGGACGGCGAAGACGATCCAGCCGATCCGGGTCAGCCGCTTCGTCGCGGCGAGGTCCTGGCTGCGCTTGGTCATGGCGATGATCGCGAGGACCAGGCTCGGGATGCCGAGGCCGCAGGCGCCCAGGGTGAACAGGATCGAGACGATGAGCAGCACGATGGTGGAGGTGGGCGTCGTGACCGGAGCCGCGTACGGCGCACCGTACTGAGGCGGCATGCCATACCCGGGCGGCGGCGGGACGGGGGCGCCGCCCTGCGGGATGCCGGGCGTCTGCTGGCCGCTGCCGTATGAGGGGTAGGCCTGGCCGGGCTGGGGCGGCGGCGGGGTCGACCCCGGCTGCGGCGGCTGCGGCGCAGGAGGAGCGAACCCCGGCTCGGGGCTGGCCGGTGCGGCTGGACGCTGGTCTCCGCCGTCCTGGGGGGCGGAGGGGCGCTCGTCGCCCGTGTACTTCTCGTAGTCGTCCCCGGTCGGGTCCGTCCAGTTGCTCATCGTCGTGTTCCCCTCAGCGGCAGTTGGGTGGTCTCCCGGCCAGCGCGCGCGCCGTCCGTGACGGAACATATCGGTTCCCCTACCCCTGGTCCGTGCGACGCCACCGACGGGCTGGCAACTTCCTGCAGGGCGCCTGCGAGGATGGGCGCAGGAGGCTGTGATGAGGACACCCCAGGTGGAGCCGGCGGGCGGGATGCCGGCGAGCGTGACGATCTACGAGGTCGGACCGCGCGACGGTCTGCAGAACGAGAAGACGGTCGTGCCCGCTGCGGACAAGGTGGAGTTCATCCGGCGGCTCGCCGCGGCGGGGCTGCCAGTGATCGAGACGACCTCCTTCGTCCCGACCGCATGGGTGCCGCAGCTCGGAGACGCTGCCGAGGTGCTCGCGGCTCTCGGGCCGGAGGGGGTCGGCGCGGACCGCCCGGTCCTCGTGCCGAACGAGCGCGGGCTGGACCGGGCCGTGGAGTCGGGCGCTCGCGCGGTCGCCGTGTTCGGCAGCGCGACCGAGACCTTCGCGCAGCGCAACCTCAACCGCAGCGTCGCGGAGTCGCTGGCGATGTTCGCCCCCGTGGTGCGCCGCGCCAAGGACTCCGGCATCTGGGTCCGCGGCTACGTCTCGATGTGCTTCGGGGACCCCTGGGAGGGCGAGGTGCCGGTCGACCAGGTCGCGGACGTCTGCGCGCGGCTCATGGACCTCGGCTGCGACCAGCTCAGCATCGGGGACACGATCGGCACCGGCACCACAGGGCATGTGCACCGGTTGCTGGATACGTTGGGAGGCAAGGGGATCGACCCCTCGGTGATCGGCGTCCACTTCCATGACAC
This sequence comes from uncultured Actinomycetota bacterium, assembly GCA_963826375.1. Lineage (GTDB taxonomy): Bacteria > Actinomycetota > Actinomycetes > Actinomycetales > Dermatophilaceae > Lapillicoccus. The sequence continues at coordinate 57,569 of CAWGWN010000002.1, forward strand.
CTATGGGCAGGCGCTCGCCAACACCATGGCCGCGCTCGCCGACGGGGTCAGCGTCGTGGATGCCTCGACCGGCGGCCTCGGTGGCTGCCCCTACGCCAGGAGCGCCACGGGCAACCTCGCGACGGAGGACCTCGTCTGGGCCCTGCGGGGGGCCGGCGTCGAGACCGGGGTGGACCTCGAGGCGCTCGTCGCGACGAGTGTCTGGATGTCCGGCCTGCTCGGCCGCCCGTCGCCGTCCCGGGTGGTCCGGGCGATGGCCGGGGCCGACTGAGCCGGCCGCCTGGTCAGGATGGCGCGACGCCGGTGACCCGGTGGATGGAGAACGCGCGCTCCTCGGTGCTGTCGACGAGCGTCCCGAAGGCGCGTCCCCCTTCGACCCGCACCGGGTAGAACAGGTGCTTGGTCGTGCGTCCGGTGGGGTCGGCATACCCGATCCACACGCCCCGCCGGTCGGCGGCGGCCTCGCGCAGGGCCGCGAGGGTCACCGTCGGGTCCGTCGCGAGCAGCCGCGGCTGGGACGCGTCGGTCTGCGCCCGCAGGTAGTCGGCTGAGTCCTCGGCGGCGCGCAGCCCCTCGACCAGCGCCGAGGTGAAGGACACGTCGACCGCTGCGACGGCGGGGGCGGGGGCAGACCGTCGCCCGGCTGCCCGGCGCTGGGCCGTCATGGAGATGACCACTGAGCCGTCGGGACCTTCCTGGACGGGCGCATAGCCCGCCTCGCGCAGCACCTCGATCAGGACGCGGGGGTCGGCCGGTGAGATGAGCACGGTCGGCGCCACCTTGCGCAGCTGGACGGTGGAGAGGGACCGGTCGGCCAGCATCGTCTCGAGGACCGCCTCGTCGTCGCTGCGGATGTATGCCGTGGCGCCGCCGATCCGGGTCTGGCCGTGGCGGCGGGCGACGTCGCGCACGAGGTACTCGACCGGCTGCGGGACCCCCGTGCGGCTGGACCGGCGCAGCGACTCGACGAGCTCGTCCGCGGTCCACCCGGTGTCCAGCGCCCGGCGGACCGAGTGCGGGGTGAGCCGGTAGACCGTCGCGCCTCCTCGGGACTCGACCTCGGCGCTGAGCCGCATCAGCTGGGCCAGGCTCCCCTCGAGCGGTCCGGGCGCGATGGCGGTGAGGTCGGCCTGCAGCAGGATGTGGTCCACCGGCGGCGGGAGGCAGGTCGACATCGACCGGGCCAGCTCGGCACCCTCGGCGCCGTCGAGCAGCGCCTGACCGGCGCTCGAGAGGGCGCCCCGGCCGGTGACGCCCAGCCACTCGGCCTCGCGCAGCACGCCCGTCGCCGCCTCGGTCAGCAGCCGGGCGTTGCGCAGCGGCCGTCGCCAGAGCAGCCGCTCGACGAGCGACGCGGTCGTCGGGGCCTGGCCCGGGCCGAGCCGTGCCAGCTCGGCGAGGACCTCGGCCCGGATCGCCCGGATCGGGGGCCAGTGGATGTCCGGCCCGAGGGCGTTGGCGGGCGAGGTGCCACCCGACGGCTTGGTGCCGACGAGGTGGGCCGCTCGGGTCGAGGTGCGCCAGGCGCTGGCGAGCAGCGCCCAGCGAGCCCCCGCCTCATGGCCGAGCCACTCGTCGAAGGCGGCGGTCGGCGCCCAGACGGGCACCAGCTCGCCGTCGTCGGCGACGAGGCCGGCGGCATGGACCAGCTCGAGCAGGTAGGCCGCCCGGTCCGGCTCGAGGTCGAGCGCCTCGGTGACCCGGCGCAGGTCCCGTACCGACAGTCCTCCGGTACGCAGCACGCGCGGCGGCTCCGGACCCCACCGGGCTGCGACCTCCTCGACGAGGACGAGCAGGTCGCTGGCCTGGCCGCCGGCGACGGAGTCGACGACCGCGGCGCCGACATCGGTCGTGGCGGCCTCGGGGGCGCTCAGCGTCGTCTCGCGGTGGATCCGACCACCGCGCAGGGCGAGACCGACCTCACGTGGCAGCACGACGCGCTCGGCCGACAGCGGCGCGATGAGCTGCCGCTCCAGCAGCCAGCGCGCGGCCACCGCGCCGGGCCCCTCGGGGTTGAGCACGCCGACGGGAGGCCCCCAGGCCAGGCTGTCGAGGATGGCGCGCGCGCCGGCCGGCGCGGCGTCGACGAGCCGGCGCACGGCCTCCGGGTCGGTCATCGCCTCGGGGACGCTGCCGCGCAGCTCGGCCAGCGAGGGGCCGAGCCCGGCGGGGTGGGCGCCGAGCACCTCGGGGACGGTCCGGACCAGATGCAGCCCGTCGGCGGCCCGCCAGAGCAGTCCGAGCTCCCAGAGCCGGTCGAGGTGGGGCTGCACGTCGGCGTCCGTCCCGAGCAGCCGGGCGACGGAGGCCGGGGCGGCGCCGTCGCCGGCCAGCAGGACGGCCTCGAGGACCTGGATCTGGGCGCGGTCGAGGGTCTCGATGCAGCGCTGGATGCTGGCCCTCGTGCTCGCCCGCGCGGCGAGCGAGGTGAGGTCGGCGGGGGCCGGCCGGGCCAGGTCGGGTCGGCCGAGGATGAGCGCGGTGAGCTCGTCGTCGGTCCGTGCCCTGATCTCGTCGGCCAGGCTCCGCGCGGCGACGGGCGCCGGCGCGGTCCGGCGTGGTCGGGGGGGCATGGGTCAACCGTAAGCGCCAGCCGGGGTGGCTCGGTCGCCTCGGTCGCCTGGTCGCGCTTCGGAGCGCCGTCCGGCGTCGGAGCTCGGCTCGCCCTAGGTTGGATGACGTGACTCACGGCAGCGACCTGCCTTCCGCGCCCACCGGCCGGCAGTGGACCATCCGGCACGGTGACGAGGAGGCGGTCGTCGTCGAGGTCGGCGCGGGGCTGCGGCGCTACACCAAGGGCGGGCTCGACGTGGTCGCCGGCTACCGGCTCGACGAGCGGGCGGTCGCCGGGCGGGGCCAGCAGCTCATGCCGTGGCCGAACCGGCTCCGGGACGGGCGCTATGTCTTCGACGGGACCGAGCTCCAGCTGGCGCTCAGCGAGCCCGAGACCCACAACGCCATCCACGGTCTGGTGCGCTGGACCACCTGGACCCTGGCGGAGCAGAGCGAGCAGAGCGTGACGCTGACCCACCGGCTGCACCCGCAGCCCGGCTGGTCCTGGGTGCTCGACCTCACGCTGCGCTACGGGCTCGGCGACGACGGCCTCACCGTCACGGCGACCGCCCGCAACGTCGGCGTCGGCCACGCTCCCTACGGCTACGCCGCGCACCCCTACCTGTCCGTCCGGGATGCGGACCCGGCCGAGGTCGAGCTGGCTCTGCCGGCGAGCCGCTACCTCGAGGTCGACCCCGACCGGCTGCTTCCCGTGGCGACCCACGACGTGGCGGGCACCGCATACGACTTCCGGGGCGGGCGCCACGTCGGCGGAGCGGCTCTCGACACGGCCTTCACCGACCTGGAGCGCGGCCCTGACGGCAGGTGGGAGGTCACGCTGCGGGGCCTGGATGACGCCGGACCGCGGGGCGCGACGCTGTGGGGCGACGCCGCCTACCCGTGGCTGCAGGTCTACACCGGGCGGATCGACGGGACCACGGAGGGCAGCAACGGCATCGCCGTCGAGCCGATGACGTGCCCCCCGGACGCGTTCAACTCGGGCGAGGACCTGCTCGTCATCGAGACGGGGCAGGCCCACACCGGCACCTGGGGGATCCGACCGGCCTGACCGGGCATCGCGCCGCTGGGGCGAAAGGGTTTGCCCCGGGCGGTTAGGCTGGTGCAGAAGCGCAACGAGCGCCATCTAGTCGTGCCCCGGCTGGACTCGAGATCAAGAGGTGGGCTGTGCCGACAGGCAAGGTCAAGTGGTACGACGCGGAGAAGGGCTTCGGCTTCCTCTCCGACGACGAGGGCGCGGACGTGTTCCTGCACGCCAACGCGATGCCCGAGGGTGTGACGACCCTCAAGGGGGGCACCCGCGTCGAGTTCGGCGTCGTCGAGGGCCGCCGCGGCGCCCAGGCCCTGTCCGTGCGCGTCCTCGAGCCGGCCCCGTCGGTCGCCGCCAACCAGCGCGCCGCCCATCGCAAGCCGGCAGAGGACATGGTCGTCATCGTCGAGGACGTCATCAAGCTGCTCGACAACATCTCCAACGGCCTGCGCCGCGGGCGCTACCCGGACAAGACCGCGGCCGCCAAGGTCTCGCAGGTCCTCAAGGCCGTCGCCGCCGACCTGGAGGGCTGATGGCTCCCGAACCGAAGACGGACCCGACGCTGTTGGCCGCGGTCGACCTCGCGCGCGCGGCGCTGGTCGACATCGCCGAGCCGGGCGCGGTCGGCGACCACCTCGAGATGGTCATGGACGCCGAGCGCCTCGCGACGCACTACTTCGAGTGCCGGTCGCTTGGCTACGGCGGCTGGCGCTGGGCGGCGTCGGTGGCGCGCGCTCCCCGCCAGATGGTCGCGACGGTCTGCGAGACCAACCTCGTCCCGGGCACCTCGGCGATCCTGTCCCCCGAGTGGCTCCCGTATGCCGAGCGGCTTGCTCCCGGTGACCTCAGCCCCGGCGACGTGCTGCCCTACAAGGACGAGGACGCGCTGCTGGAGCCCGGCTTCGAGGCGACCGGTGACGAGGACGTCGACCAGATGGCGATCATCGAGCTCGGGCTGGGCCGCCAGCGTGTCCTGTCCGCCGAGGGCCGCGACGCCGCCGCCCAGCGATGGTACGACGGCGGGCACGGTCCGCACGCCGAGGTGGCCGAGAAGGCGTCGGACCCGTGCTCGAGCTGCGGCTACTTCGTGCCGATGGCCGGCGCCCTGCGGCCGGTCTTCGGAGTCTGCGCCAACGAGTGGTCCCCGTCCGACGGCAGCGTGGTCAGCCTGGACCACGGCTGCGGGGCGCACAGCGAGACACACCTCGAGCCGATCCCGCCGGAGGACATCGGCACCCCGCTCGTCGACGAGTTCGCGGTGGACGTCCTGACCTGAGCCCGGTCAGGTCTGCGCACGGCTCGGCGGGTCTGGAGGCTCAGGCCTCGGCGGCGTTCCCGCGGCCACGGCGCAGGTAGACCCACCCGACGGCGCCGAGAACCATGCCCGCGACGCAGCACCAGGGCCACCACGAGCGGGGTCCCTCGCGCAGCACGGGGATGAGCAGCGTGAGCACCAACGCCACGCTCCAGGCGCCGACGCCCCACTCGACGATGCGCAGCATCGGCAGCGACAAGGCCTCGACCTCCTGCGGTTCCGGTCGCCCGCCAGGATCCGCGCCTGCCCCGTCGTCGGTCACGGACGTCAGCCTAGGGGGTGCGTGCCCGGTGTCACGGGCGTCGAGGGTGTCACGGGTGTCACGGGTGTCACGGGTGTCGCGGGGCAATCGGCTGATCCGGCGACAGCCCGGACGCTAGCCTCGCGCCATGTCGAAAACCTCTACCGCTCCCGCTCCGGCCTCGGGCGGCACGCTGGACCGTTTCTTCCTCATCAGCCGGCGCGGCTCGTCGGTCGGCCGCGAGGTCCGCGGTGGGTTCGTCACCTTCTTCACGATGGCCTACATCGTCGTCCTCAACCCGTTGATCATCGGCACCCAGGCCGACAGCACCGGCGGCTTCCTCGGCGGCGGAGACATCGGCAAGGCCAAGCTCATGGTGGCTGCCGCGACCGCCCTCGTCGCCGGCGTGATGACCATCACCATGGGGCTGGTGGCCAACTACCCGCTCGCGCTCGCCACGGGGCTTGGTCTCAACGCCTTCGTGGCCTTCGGCATCGCCAAGCTGCCCGCGATGACCTGGGCCGACGCGATGGGACTGGTCGTCCTCGAGGGCATCGTCATCACCGTCCTCGTCCTCACCGGCTTCCGGACCGCCGTGCTGCGTGCCGTGCCACCGCAGCTCAAGACGGCCATCTCCGTCGGCATCGGCCTGTTCATCACCATCATCGGTCTCGTCGACGCGGGCATCGTCCGCAAGCCGGCCGGCCCGGTCCCGGTCGAGCTCGGCATCGGCGGGTTCCTCACCGGCTGGCCGACCCTGGTCTTCCTGCTCGGCCTGCTCGCCATCATCGGCATGACCGTGCTCAAGGTGAAGGGCGCCATCCTCTACGGCATCATCGGCGGCACCGTCCTGGCCATCGTCCTCGAGGCGCTGCTCAAGGTCGGCAGCCAGTTCGACGCCGCGGGCAAGCTCGTGAACCCGGCCGGCTGGGGCCTCAACGTGCCGACGTTGCCCTCCCAGATCGTCGACGTCCCGAACTTCGGGCTGCTCGGCCAGTTCAGCCTGCTCGGGTCGTTCAGCAAGATCGGGATCGTCGCCGCGCTGCTGCTCGTCTTCACCCTCATGCTCGCCGACTTCTTCGACACGATGGGCACGATGGTCGCCATCGGCGCCGAGGCCGGGCTGCTCGACGAGGAGGGCAACCCGCCGAACTCCGAGCGCATCCTCGTGGTCGACTCGGTCGCCGCGATCGCGGGCGGCGCGGCGAGCGTCAGCAGCAACACGGCATACATCGAGTCCGCGTCGGGGGTGGGCGAGGGCGCGCGCACCGGTCTGGCCTCGGTGGTCACCGGAGTGCTCTTCCTCTTCGCGACGTTCCTGGCGCCCCTCGTGGCGATCGTGCCCTACGAGGCGGCCACGCCGGCGCTCGTCGTGGTCGGCTTCCTCATGATGCAGCAGGTCAAGGGGATCGAGTGGGACGACCTCGAGATCGCCATCCCGGCCTTCCTCACCATCGTGCTCATGCCGTTCACCTACTCGATCACCGTCGGCATCGGCGCCGGTTTCGTGACCTACGTCTTCATCAAGCTGGTCCGCGGCAAGTCGGCGATGATCCACCCGCTCATGTGGCTGGTCGCCGCGCTCTTCGTCATCTACTTCGCGATCGACCCGATCAAGGCGCTGCTGCACATCTCCTGAGCTGCTGCCTGCCGATCCCTGCTGCCTGCCGATGCCGGGTGCCCGCCGACGCGGGCACCCGGCATCGTCGTCTCTGGGCTCGTCTCACTCCGCGACACCGGTTGGTCGTTAGCACAGGTAATGAGTTATGCTAACTATCGATGACACCGAGCACCTCCACCCCAGCCCCCGTGGCCAAGCCGCCTCAGCAGCTGGCCCGCCTCGCCAGCGACCTGCGGCTCGCCTGCATGCGGATCAGCCGGCGGGTCCGCTTCGAGTCCAGCCACGACGTCGCCCCGCACCAGTTCTCCGTGCTCTGCCGGCTCGAGCACGCCCCGCTGACCCCGGGTGAGCTCGCCGAGATCGAGCGCGTCGCCAAGCCGAGTATGTCGCGCACCGTCGCGGCCCTCGCCGAGCGTGACCTCGTCTCGCGGCAGGACGACCCCAGCGACGGCCGGCAGGTCATCGTCGCCCTCACCGAGGAGGGCCGGCGCACCATGCAGGCCACCCGGCGAAAGCGCGACGCCTGGATGTCCAGCCGGATCCTGCTGCTGTCCCCGGAGGAGCAGGCAGTCCTCGCGCGCGCCACCGAGATCCTCACCCGGGTGGCCGGGGAATGAGCCCGACCTTCTCCTCCCTGAAGATCCGCAACTACCGCATCTACGCCACCGGCTCGCTGCTGTCGAACGTCGGCACCTGGATGGGCCGGGTGGCCCAGGACTGGCTCGTGCTCACCCAGCTGACCCAGCACTCCTCGAGCGCGCTCGGCCTCGTGACGGGGCTGCAGTTCCTCCCGTTCCTGCTCCTCGCGCCGGTGACCGGCATGATCGCCGACCGGTTCAGCAAGCGCACGATCCTCATCTGCACCCAGAGCTTCCTCGCGGTCTCGACCCTCGTCCTGGCCGTCATGACCCTGACCGGCGTGGTCGCGCTCTGGCACGTCTACGTCTTCGCCCTGCTCTCCGGGATCGCGACGGCCGTCGACAACCCCGCCCGGCAGACCTTCGTCTCCGAGATGGTGCCCCTCAGCCAGCTCGGCAACGCCGTGGCGCTCAACAGCGCGTCGTTCAACGCCGGGCGGCTGGTCGGCCCCGGCGTGGCAGGCCTGCTCATCGCCGGCTTCGGCACCGGCTACGCGCTGCTGCTCAACGGCCTGTCGTTCTTCTTCGTCATCGCCTCGCTCGTCCTCGTGCGCACCCGTGACCTGACGGCGGCACCACGCTCCCGTGGGCGCAGACAGGTCCGTGAGGGGCTCGCCTACGTCCGGGGCCGGCCCGACCTCATGCTGATCATGGCCCTGGTGTTCGTGCTCGGGACGTTCGGCATGAACTTCCAGCTGACCACCGCGCTGATGGCCACCAAGGAGTTCCACAAGGGGGCGACGGAGTACGGCCTGCTCGGGTCGGTGCTCGCGATCGGCTCGCTCGTGGCCGCGCTGCTGGCCGCCCGTCGCAAGAACCTGCGCCTGCGGGTGCTGCTCGTCGCGCTGGCCGGCTTCACGCTGTTCAGCGGGCTGGCCGCCCTGGCGCCGGGCTACGTCGTCTTCGCCCTCGTCCTCATCCCGATCGGCCTGTGCACGATGACCGCGCTCACCGCCGCGAACACCATGGTCCAGCTGTCCGTCGAGCCGGTCATGCGCGGGCGGGTGATGGCTCTCTACATGGCGATCTTCCTCGGCGGGACACCCCTCGGCTCGCCGGTCATCGGCTGGCTCGGAGACGTCGCCGGCGCGCGCTGGACGATCGGGGTCGGCACCGTGGCGGTCGGGCTGTCCCTCGTGGCGGTAGCCATCTTCTTCCGGGAGCGGGAGAATCTCCGGGTGAGCTACCGACCGTCGCGCCGGCCCCGCCTTCGGGTCACCATGGAGCAGCGCGAGCCTGCCGGACGAGGCCACGACGCCCGAGCTGGCCCGATGAGCGTCCGCTTCCGGCAGCGGGTCACCCTCGCCGCGTTGTTGCTGCTCATCGCCCTCGCGGTCGTCGCCGCCCTGCTGCGCTGACTCGCCTACTGCGCTGGTGGGCGCAGGTCCCGGACCCATGTCCGGGGAGGGACGGCTAGTTCGTGTTCGGCGGGCAGGCCACCTGGCTATACAGCTGAAGGTTGGTGAGCGGCACGACCGGGCCCTTGACGAAGCACAGTCCGAGAGTCGCAGGAGCATTCGACCTGAAGACCGTCTGCAGGTCGGCGGGAGGGCTCGGTAGCGGAGCGGGAAGAACTGCACCGCCGACGATCTGGGCGCAAGGGGATCGGGATCTGCGTCAGCGTCGCGGTGCCGCCGACGATGCGGCTGACGACGCGGCCGAGGCGGCGGCCGACGCGGCCGAGGCGACCACGCTGGGCACGGCCTGGGGCAGGGCGGGCGAGCGCATCGTGGGCGGGGCGGGGTTGGGGTCGCCCGGCTTGGGCGGCGCGGGGGCCGTCGTCGGGGCGGCCTGGGCCGGCGGCTGCTCGCCCTGGGTCTGGCTGCCCTGCGGCTGGCCCGCGGCCTGGTCGGAGCCACCGGCCGGGGCGAACCCGGAGTTGGTGTCTCCGCCGGAGGAGGACGTCGTGGCGGCGGGGAGCGAGGAGACGGGCAGCTCGGTCACGCCGTTGCGGTAGGCCGCGGCGATGTTGATGACGGTCTTGACGTAGCTGTCCGAGTGGTTGTAGCGGAAGATCGCGTTGTAGAGCCCGTCCTGCGTGCGGACGTTGCTGTTGCCGGAGCAGAGGTAGACGCCGGTGGACGTCGCGGCGTCGTTCATGTCCTGCGGGTTGGCGACGCCGTCACCGTCGGCGTCGCGGCCGATCGCGCGCCACGAGCCAGGGATGAACTGCATCGGGCCGACCGCGCGGTCGAAGGAGGTGTCCCGGTCCCACGCGCCCTGGTCGGTGTCGCTGATCCGAGCGGTGCCGTTCGTGCCGTCGAGCGGGATCCCGATGATCCCTGGGCGGGCCACGCCCTGGCTGTCGAGGGTGTTGCCGCCGAACCGGGCATGGTTGCTCTCGACGCGGCCGATCGCGGCGACGAGGGCCCAGTCGAGGCCACACGCGGGAGCGGCGCCGGCGAGCAGCTGCTCGGCCGTGCGGTATGCCGCGAGCGCCGGGGCGGGGATGCCGCTGCGGTCGAGGACGACCTTGGGGGAGGTGTAGCCCTCGACGGAGCCGAACGCCGGCAGGGCGTTCATCCCGACCGGGAGCGCGAGAGCGGGAAGGGGCGCGCCGATCGCGGACTGGAGGAAGGTGGCCTGCTCGTGCACCGGGTAGGCGGGGACCTCGATGCGTCCGCCCTTGGCCGCGCTGAGCTGGCCGTTGGCGTCGCTCTGGCTGCTCGTCGCCGCGAGGGCGGTGCCGGAGGCGATGAGCGCGATCGCGGGCAGGGCCACGCCGACCTTGCGCCAAGGCACCCGCACGCTGCGGACCGGACGGACGTCAACCATGAGGCTCCCTCGGCTCTGTGTCTCGGTGCCTGCCACACCGAGTACCTAGTCAACGAGCAAGCTACTCCCGAGTTACGGGACCGCAGGCAGGTCGTCGGTCGTCGCAGGGGGGTGCACGACGGGTGCACGCTCCGGCGAGTCGGTTGACCCTACCGAGCGTCAGGACCCGGCGCGAGCCACCATGCGGGTGGGCTGCGCCGCGTCGGCGTACTCACGGGACACGGACGCTAGCGCGTGGCCTCGACGACGTGCTCGATGCAGGCGATGAGGCGCGAGACGTCGTCCGGGTCGACGGCCGGGAACATCGCCACCCGCAGCTGGTTGCGCCCGAGCTTGCGGTAGGGCTCGACGTCGACCACGCCGTTGGCGCGCAGCACCTTCGCCACGGCGGCGGCGTCGACGGCCTCGTCGAAGTCGATGGTCCCGACGACCTGGCTGCGCGCACCGGGCTCGCTGACGAACGGCGAGGTGTATGCCGTGCGCTCGGCCCAGTCATACAGCCGGCCGCTCGAGTCGGCGGTCCGGGCCACGGCCCAGTCCAGGCCGCCCTGCTCGGTGATCCAGCCGATCTGGGAGCTGAGCAGGGCGAGCGTGCTGACAGCGGGCGTGTTGTAGGTCTGGTTGAGCCGGCTGTTGCTCACCGCGGTCGGGAGGCTGAAGAAGTCCGGCACCCAGCGCCCGCTCGCGGCGATCTCGTCCACGCGGGCCAGCGCGGCGGGGGAGAAGGCGGCCAACCACAGGCCTCCGTCGGCGGCGAAGCACTTCTGCGGGCCGAAGTAGTAGACGTCGGTCTGGCTGATGTCCACCGGCAGGCCACCGGCGCCGGAGGTCGCGTCGATGAGGACGAGGGCGTCGTCGTCGGCCCCCTCGACCCGCTGGATGGGAGCCATCACCCCGGTCGAGGTCTCGTTGTGCGGCCATGCGTAGACGTCGACCCCGACCTCGGCCTTGGCCGAGGCGAGCGAGCCGGCCGGGGCGGTGATGATCGTCGACTCCCCGAGGAAGGGGGCGTTCTGGGTGACCGACCCGAACTTGGCCGAGAACTCGCCGAAGCTGAGGTGCTGGGCCCGGTCGCGGACCAGGCCGAACGCCGCGATGTCCCAGAACGCGGTGGACCCGCCGTTGCCGAGGACGATCTCGTAGCCCGCGGGCAGGCTGAACAGCTCGGCCAGCCCGCTGCGCACGTCGGCGACGAGGTTCTTCACCGGCGCCTGCCGGTGGGAGGTCCCGAGGACCGTGCGGCTGAGCGAGCTGAGGTACGCGACCTGCTCGGGACGTACCTTGCTCGGTCCGGAGCCGAACCGGCCGTCCAGGGGAAGCAGGTCGGCGGGAATGGTCAGCGGAGCGTCGGTCACGGGCGGTCACCTCGAGGTGATGGGCCGCTAGGCGGCGGGATGGGAGCCGCGCCAGGCACGGCATACAAGGCAGTGACACCGGTGTCACCTGCATGTAACCAAAGCGTGCGCCCGCGCCCCGCGCCGGGTCCAGCAGATGGACGCCTGGGGCGCCGCCGTGTGCTGGGGATCACGGCCCCCTGAGGCCGGGCGGGCGCTGGCAGGTGGCGGGGAATGATCAGCTGCCACCGCGCGTTGGTATGCTTGTAATCCTGTAATCCTGTAAGGAGGATTCCCATGAGAGGCACCTTTCCCCATGGCGGCGGCCGCGGCCGCCGCGGCTTCGGACGTCCCGGCGGATGGCAGCAGGCCGACCTGCCCGCGGCGCACGACGTAGCCGACTGGTTCGCCGGGCGACTGCCCAGCGGCTGGTTCACCGGCGCGCCCACCGTGAGCGTGGACCGGGAGGAGATCATCGTCACCGGCGAGCTGCCGCCCGTCGACAGCGCGGCCGGCGAGTCCTCGGCAGCGGCGGCCCAGGGCCGGATCAGCCGGTTCCGAGAGGAGACCCGCGACGAGCGGATCGCTATCGCCCTGGAGGCCGAGTCGCGGTATGGCCGCAAGGTCAGCTGGGGGGCCCGGATCGGCGAGGAGTCGGCGCTCTTCACCCACCTGTCCGTGCCGGTCATGACCCGGCTGCGCCAGCCGCAGCGGCAGGTGCTCGACACGCTCGTCGACGCCGGCGTCGCCCGCTCGCGCTCCGAGGCGCTCGGCTGGGCCGTCACTTTGGTCGGCCAGCACACCGACGAGTGGCTCCAGGGCCTGCGTGACGCGATGGCCGAGGTCGACAAGCTCCGCGGCGAGGGCCCGACCCTCTGAGTCCCGCCCGCTGAGCCCCACCCTCTAAGCCCAGGTGGCCGGCGTGGCAGGGCGGGTGTCGGGCGGTGGTCGTGCGGCTGGCGGGCGGCGCTGGCAGACTCGGCGGATGCCGGATGCCACCACGTCGTTCACGGGGGTCCTGTCCCCGGAGGAGGACTACGACGGTCTGTCCTTCCGGGGGCTCGACCTCGCCTCCGCCCGGGCGACGAGCAGCCGGTTCCTCGACTGCACCGTCGAGGAGTGCGACCTCAGCGGCGCCCAGCTCGCTGGGTCCCGCTGGACCGACTCGTCTCTCCTGCGGGTGCGCGGGGTGGGCACCGAGCTGTCCGACGCCAGCCTGCTCGACGTCGAGGTGACGGACGCGCGGCTCGGCGCGGTCGCGGCATACGGGTCGACCTGGCGCCGGGTCACCGTCTGCGGCGGCAAGATCGAGTTCCTCAACCTGCGCGGCGCCACCCTGCGCGAGGTGCGCTTCGAGGACTGCCTGCTCGTCGAGCCCGACTTCGGCGACGCCACCCTGCGTGACGTGAGCTTCTCCGGCAGCACTCTCGTCGGGCCGCAGTTCCGCGGGGCCACGCTGACGAGCGTGGACCTGTCCGATGCCCGGCTCGTCGAGCCGAAAGGGCTGACCAGCCTGCGCGGGGCGACGGTCAGCCGGGTCCAGCTGCTCGAGCTGGCGGACGCGTTCGCCGACCAGCTCGGCATCACCGTCCGCGGCTGAGGCGCCTCGTCAGACCCTCGTCGAGTCCAGCATCGTCAGGGGTGTTCGCGCCCGGGTCGTCAGGGCTTGCGGCGTCGGACGCTGCCGACCGCCTTGTCCCGCACGGCCGTGGCGCGGTCCTTCGCGGTCGGCAGCTCGTCGGGACCCCGACGCTGGGTGAGGTCGGCATGGTCGAGCAGCTGGGTGAGCGGCACAGCCGGGTCGGGGTGGGCGGAGACCGCGTCCTCGCCGCTGAAGACGACCCAGACGGGCTGCTCGCCGTGGATCACGCGGAGCACGCTGCCGTCCTGGAGCGTGCGAGCCTTGCCCACCGCGATCCGGCGGCCGCGCTGCGACGCGATCCGGGCGCGGGCGTAGTCACCGGCCGGCTCCTTGACCTGGTCGAAGAGCACCTTCACATGCGGGCCGTACTTGATGCCGTACCGCACGCCGTTGACCACCAGCCTGCCGAGCGCCATACCCACCTCCGGTCCGGGATCCCCGGCCACTGCCCAGGTTCCCGCCAGCCTAACCTTGGGCCTAGCCGACCACCGCGTCCGAAGGAGTCACCGTGAGCACCGTCGACCGCCGCGACTACCCCGGGGAGGGCCTCAGCGAGGCCGAGCTCGCGCCGACGCCCTGGCAGCAGGCGGCGGCCTGGGTCGCGGAGGCCGACCGGCGGGGCGCCGACGGCGACGACGTGCCCGAGCCGCGTGCCCTGTCCGTCGCGACGGTGGACCGGTCCGGCGCGCCGAACGTCCGCACCGTGCTGATGCGCTTCTTCGACGAGCGTGGTCCCGGCTTCGTCACCAGCCTCGGCTCGACGAAGGGCGTCGAGCTGCTCGCCGACGCCCGGGTGGCCGCCGCGCTGACCTGGCCGGCGATGTTCCGGGCGATCCGGTTCCGCGGCACGGCGGAGCAGCTCGGGCTCGACGAGGTCCGGGCCTACTGGTCCTCGCGCCCGTGGGCCTCGCGGATCAGCGCGTGGGCATCTCAGCAGTCCCGGCCCGCCGCCGACCGGGCCGAGCTCGAGCGCAGTTACGACCGGTATGCCGTGCAGTTCCCGGACCACGGCGACCCCGCCGACGTGCCGGTCCCGGAGTCGTGGGGTGGGTTCCGGGTGCTGGCGAGCGAGGTCGAGTTCTGGGCCGGGCGGCGCAACCGGCTGCACGACCGGCTGGTGTTCACCGCCGTCGACCCGGCCGACCCGCCGCTGCTCGACGATGCCGACGGGTGGACGGTCACCCGGCTGCAGCCCTGAGCCGGGCGTCCGGGCACGGACAACCCGTGGGCTGCCGGGTTCCGAAGGAAGAGCCGGCTGCACGCTGGACGATTCGTGCATACCCACGGGCTGCAGCGACTGCGGTGGATTGCGATCGCGCGTCCTGAGCTGACCACGAGGCGGTCAGCGGAACGGCTGCGCTTACGGCGCAGTCACCTCACATGTCCGATAGGAACTCACTATCTGACCACCTCCCTTCTTGTGTACCTCAGACGGTAGGTCGGGCCCGCAGCACTCGCAAGGGGGTTATCCGGCCTGCATAGAGTTGGCGGCATGCCTGAGCCGACGCGGCACCTGCGCGAGATCGCGCTCCCCGCGTTCGGACCCACGGCGCTCAGCGCGGTCGGCGCGGGGGCGGTGCTGCCCGTCGTCGTCCTGTCGGCGCGCGAGCTGGGCGCGTCGGTGCATGTCGCGGCGCTGATGATCGCGCTGATCGGGATCGGTCAGCTGGCCGGTGACCTGCCGGCGGGCGCGCTGACCGCGCGGATCGGCGAGCGGCCCGCGCTGGCCCTCGCCTGCGGCCTCGAGGCGCTCGGTATGGCGTGCTGCGCGCTGGCGTCGTCGGTCGCCGTGCTGGCCGCAGGAGTCCTGCTCATCGGCATCTCGGGCTCCGTCTTCGGGCTGGCCCGCCAGGCCTACCTGACCGACGCCGTGCCGGTCACGCTGCGGGCCAGGGCATTGTCGACCCTGGGTGGCGTCAACCGGATCGGGATGTTCTTCGGCCCCTTCCTCGGCGCTGTGGTGGTCGCCCGCTGGGGCATCGCCGCGGCATACGTCATCGGGGTGCTGGCCGCGACCGCGGCGCTCGCCGTCGTGCTGCTCGCTCCGGACATCACCGCGGAGCACCGGATCGAGCAACGCGCCTTGCCTCGGCGGAGCGTGTCGGGTGTCCTCCTGGAGCATCGGCGCACCCTGGCCACTCTGGGGGTCGGCGCGATGCTCATCTCGGCCGCCCGCGGCAGCCGCACCGCGCTCGTGCCGCTCTGGGCGGAGGCGATCGGGCTCGACGCGGCCCGGACCAGCCTCGTCTTCGGCATCGCCGGGGCGGTCGACATGCTCCTGTTCTATCCGGCCGGCGGCGTGATGGACCGGTTCGGCCGCATCTGGGTGGCGGTGCCGAGCATGGTCCTGCTCGGCGTCGGGACAGCGCTCCTGCCGCTGACCCACACCTTCGCGGCGCTGACTGCGGTGGCCCTGGTCCTCGGGATCGGCAACGGGATCGGGTCGGGGCTCGTGATGACCCTCGGTGCGGACGCCTCCCCGGTCGACGCGCGAGCGCAGTTCCTCGGGGGCTGGCGGCTGATGGCCGACACGGGCAACGCTGCGGGCCCTGCCGTCGTCGCCGCGCTGACCGTCGTCATCCCGCTGGCCGGCGCGGCGCTCATCATGGGCGGCGCCGCCGTCCTCGGGGCGGGCTGGCTGCGCGTGTGGGTGCCTCGCTTCGACCCGCTCTCCCGCTCCGGCACCGATGTCCGGCGAGGGTGAGAGACTGCGTGGTGTGACGGATCTGATCGATACCACGGAGATGTATCTCAAGACCATCTTCGAGCTCGACGAGGAGGGCATCGTCCCGCTGCGTGCCCGGATCGCCGAGCGGCTGGGGCACTCGGGCCCGACCGTCTCGCAGACCGTCGCCCGGATGGAGCGCGACGGGCTGATCCGGCTCGGCGCCGACCGCCAGCTCCAGTTCACCGACATCGGCCGCCAGCTCGCCACGCGGGTGATGCGCAAGCACCGGCTGGCCGAACGGCTGCTCGTCGACGTCATCGGCCTCGAGTGGGAGTTCGTGCACGACGAGGCCTGCCGCTGGGAGCACGTCATGAGCGAGCGGGTCGAGCGCAAGATCCTCGCGATGCTGAAGGGGCGCCACGACTCGCCCTACGGCAACCCCATCCCGGGGCTCGACGAGCTGGGGGAGCAGCCCGGTGAGACGTTCCGCGCCGGGGTGACGAGCCTCACGGAGCTCGCCGTCGCCGAGCCGACCCTCGTCACGGTGCGCCGCATCGGGGAGCCGGTCCAGGTCGACCACGAGGCGCTCACCCTGCTCACCCTGGCCGGCCTGCTTCCTGGGGAGAACGTCGAGGTCAGACGGGTGGAGAACCGGATCATCGCGGTGCGTGAGGGCGCTCCTGAGGCCAGCGGCGTCTCGCTTCCGGATGACGTGGCCGTGCACGTGTTCGCCGCCGCAGTCTGAGCACAGAATTTGAGTTTCTTGGGACTTCCGTGACCGCGGCGTGACATTTGCTCCAGCGCTGTGTAGCGTATGCCGCACTTGCTCCCTCCCGGAGCGAGGTCCGCCCCAGGATCGCCTAGTCCTGTCATCTGGGGTCAGGAACGCACACGACACGCTTGACAGGAGCGGGGGAACCAATTCCGGGCGTCGAGAGACGTCCTTGGGGTGAAGTTCCGGTCGGCCAGGTCGTGATCTGGCCCCGGAGCCGGGTGAACAAGCAGAACCTCCCACCCGAACCCGACAGCTCACCTCGTAGGCGCTTGAGAGGTCTGTTACGTGGCTCGCAACAACATCGGGCGCCACCGCGCCCCCGGGCGTCACCGCGCCCCTGGTTACAACCCCTTCAACGAGATCGGCGACATCGCCGCGAAGAGCGCTCAGCCCGCCATGAAGGTCTCGGCCGTGGCCGTGGCTTCTGGTGGTCTCGTCGCCGCCTTCGCGATGCCGGCCTCCGCAGCACCGAACGGTGACAGCAGCACGACGCTGGCCGCCGCCGGTTCGGCCGCGAACGCCGCGCTGGTCGCGTCGAACGGGAGCCTCGCGGTCGCCGCCCCGGCAGTCGACCCGGCCGCCGCGCCGGCGTTCGGCCTCGTGGGCTTCTCGGGCAAGGCTGCCGACAAGCCGGCCGAGGCCGTGCTGGAGATCAAGCGGGTCCAGCCCGCCGCTCCGGCCCGCGCATCGCGCACCGCGACGCGCAGCGCCCCGGCCCCGGCCGCTGACGCTCCGGCACCGACCGGCGGCATCCTCGGCATCGCCCAGCAGTTCTCCGGGATCCCGTACCGCTACGGCGGCACCACCCCGTCCGGCTTCGACTGCTCCGGCTACACCGGGTACGTGTTCGGCCAGGCCGGGAAGTCCCTCCCGCGGACCGCTGAGGCCCAGCGCCAGGCGGCCACCCCGGTCAGCAACCCGGAGCCCGGAGATCTGGTCTTCTTCGGCTACCCGGCCTACCACGTCGGCATCTACGCCGGCCCCGGCAAGCTGTATGACTCCCCGCGGACGGGCAGCTACAGCGGCCTGCACTCGATCTGGACCTCGAAGAACGTCAGCTACGGCCGCGTCTGAGCCGTCGCGGCACGTCTGCGAGCCTCTCGCGCAGCGGTCCCTCGCCTTCGGGCGGGGGACCGCTGCCGCGTCCCATGGCGACCCGGCCGTCCGTGCCGACCTCGAGCGGGGGTGGCAGGATGGGCCCGATGACTGCTGACCAGGCCCAGCCAGGTGCCGCACCCGAGCCGGCCATCGTCCTCGACATGTGGAGCGACGTCACCTGCCCCTGGTGCTACATCGCCAAGACCCGCCTGCGCGCCGCGATCGACGGCTGGGAGCGGCCCCACGAGGTGCTCCTGCGCCATCGGGCGTTCGAGCTCGACCCGGGGCTCGCCGAGCGGGTGCCGGTCGCGGCATACCTCGGGCGCAAGTACGGCGGCGGCGACGAGGCCGGGGTGGCGATGACCAACCGGATCGCCAGCGTGGCCGCTTCGACCGGCCTGCGCATCGACTTCACCCGCGCGGTGAAGGCCAACACCTTCGACGCCCATCGGCTCATCGCGCTCGGTCTCGCGGCGGGCGGCCCAGCCCAGGCCGAGGCCGTGCTCGAGCGGCTCTTCTCGGCCCACTTCGCCGAGGGCCTGGCGATCGACGACCACACCGTCTTGCTGCGCTGCTGTGCCGAGGCGGGGCTGGACGAGCGGCGGGTGGCGGCCGTGCTCGCCGAGGACAGCTACGCCGACGAGGTCAGGGCGGACGAGGAGGAGGCGCGCACCCTCGGGGTCACGTCGGTGCCCTTCGTCATCGCGAACGGCCGGGCAGCGGTCAGCGGTGCCCAGCCCGTCGAGGTCTTCACCGACCTGCTGCGCTCGGCTGGCGACCCGGTCTGAGGGCTGTCGCCGCCATGCTGCGGCCGAGCAGGACACCGACGAGGGCGACGGCGAGCAGCAGCCCGGTGCTCGTGCCGTTGCCGCCGATCAGGACCGGCCCGAACCCCCACCGCACGACGACCGAGAGAGCCGCCACCGCGGCGACCCCGCCGGCCACCTGGGCCAGCCTCGGGTCGTGCCGCACCCCGGCCATCGCCAGGGCGACGCCGATGAGCACCATCAGCAGCCCGCCGAGGACGTTGAACTGCCCGAGGCTGAGCTCCAGCACGGCCAGGCCGGCGCCCGACCCCGCGCCGAGCGGGTCGCCGAGGGAGCCGGCCGCGGCCCAGAGGCCGATCACGGCTGCCACGACGCCCCAGGCGAGCAGGAGCCGTCGGGGACGGGGCCATCCGCCCTCCTCGCGGGCGAGGAGCACGGCGTCGACGCCGGGCACCCGCAACGGCGAGGCGGCGAGGACCGCCACGTGTCCCGCGACCATGAGCACGTAGCTCCACGGCCACTCGCCCGGCGCGGCGGCGACGGACAGGCCGATCGCGAGGGACTGGACGATGCCCACCGCCGCGGCGGCGCGGGTGAAGGTGCCCGTCAGCAGGAGGGCGGCCAGCAGCGTCTCCGCGGCGAGGACGCCGACCCCGAAGAGCGTGAAGCTCGGGACGATGAGGTGCTCGACCAGCCAGCTGTATGGCGGGAACACCGGATGGCTGACCGCGTCGGTGACGTAGGTGTAGAGCCCCCCGTCGCTGCCCTTGCCGAAGGTGGGCGGGATCTTCCAGCCGAGGTTGGACAGCCACATCAGACCGAGCGTCACCCGGACTGCGGCCATGAGCAGCGGTCCGCTGCGCGGGTGGTCCCTCGTCAGCCAGCCGTGTACGGCCGCGCGACGAGACCCGGGCGCGGTGGACCGCTCCGCGCGTGGTGATGGCATGCCCCCACCGTTGCCCTCCCGCCTACCAGCGTCAACCTCGACGCCGTCCGCGTCAGGCATCCGTAAGGCCCGCTCAGTCGGTGCGCTGCACCCGGCGCACGTCGCCGGCCGCGAAGGCGTAGCCCGCCTTGGTCACGTCCGAGAGGGCGTCCTGCCTCGTGTCCACCAGGGCGCGCAGGTGGGCCACCGCCTCCGGGTTGACGTCGTAGCTCGCCATGGTCAGTCCGGGGGAGCCAGCATCTGGGCCATCGCCGTGAGCACCCCGGGGGCGACCCGGTAGTAGACCCAGGTGCCGCGGCGCTCACTGGTGAGCAGACCGGCCTCGCGCAGCTTCTTCAGGTGGTGCGACACGGTCGGCTGGGACACCCCGACGTCCTGGATGTCGCAGACGCAGGCCTCGCCGCCGGTCGCCGAGGCGATGTTGGAGAACAGCCGCACCCGTACGGGGTCGCCGAGCGCCTTGAAGATCGTCGCCATCTGCTGGGCGTCGTGCTCGCTCAGTCCCGGCGCGCTCAGCGGGGGGCAGCAGGGCATGCCGGTGTCGAAGGTCAGGGGGGCGGCGAGCAGGTCGGTCACCCCTCTATGTTGACATTCATCGAATCAGTGCGCAAGAATGCCATATCGACAAACATCGAATCAGATCAGATGAGGAGCCCCGGTGACCCACCCGTCCGAGCAGAACCTGCCCACCCTGGTGATCGGCGCCGGCCCGGTCGGCCTCGCCGCCGCGGCCCACCTGATGGAGCGAGGTCTCTCGCCGCTGGTCGTCGAGGCGGGGCCGCGAGCCGCTGAGGCCGTCCGCTCCTGGGGTCACGTGCGGCTGTTCTCCGGCTGGGGCGAGCTGGTCGACCCGGCCGCTGCCCGGCTCCTCGAGGCGAGCGGCTGGCTCGCCCCACCCGCCGATGGTTATCCCACCGGCGGGGAGTGGGCCGAGCGGTATCTCCAGCCGCTGGCAGACGCCCTCGGGGACCGCGTCCGGTACGGGACCACGGTCACCGGTCTGGCCCGGCGCGGTCGCGACCGCGTCGTCGACTCCGGTCGTGCCGAGCAGCCCTTCACGGTGCACCTCCGGTCGGCGGACGGCACCCAGACACGCCTGCAGGCGCAGTCCGTCCTCGACGCGTCGGGCACTTTCTCCATGCCGAGTCCCGTTGGTGCTGACGGCTACCCGGCCGACGGAGAGGCCCAGCACGCCGACCAGGTCTGCTACCGCATCCCCGACCTCACCACCGCGCAGGGACGGCAGCGGTATGCCGGCCGGCGCACCGCCGTCGTGGGCTCCGGCCACTCGGCCCTGACCGCCCTGCTGGGCCTGGCCGACCTCGCCCGGACCGCTCCGGGCACGTCGGTGGTGTGGGTGCTGCGCCGCGGCGCGGTGGACGCCGCCTTCGGGGGAGGCGCCGCTGACGAGCTGCCGGCCCGCGGAGCGCTGGGCCTGGCCGCCCGGGACGCGGTCGCCCAGGGGCAGGTCGAGGTCGTGCGCGGGTTCCGGACCGAGTCGCTGCACCGCGAGGGCGCGACGCTGGTGATCGGCAGCGACGACGGCAGGCGCATCGACGGCGTCGACGAGGTCGTCGCGCTCACCGGCTTCCGGCCGGACCACTCGGTGGCTGCCGAGCTGCGGCTCTCACTCGATGAGCGCCTCGGGGCTGCTCGCGGGCTGGCTCCCCTGATCGACCCGAACGTCCACTCCTGCGGCTCGGTCGCCCCGCACGGCGCGGCCGAGCTGGCGCAGGGCGAGGAGGGGTTCTTCATCGTCGGGATGAAGAGCTATGGCCGGGCCCCGACCTTCCTGGCGATGACCGGCTACGAGCAGGTCAGGTCGGTCGCGGCAGCTCTCGCCGGCGACCACGAGGCGGCGGCCCGGGTCGAGCTCACCCTGCCGGAGACCGGGGTATGCGGTGGGTCAGGGCTGTTCGACGACTCGGCCGCGGGCGCCTCGGCCGATGGCGGCTGCTGCACGCCGGTGTCGGCCGTGATCCAGCTAGGAGCCGGCCAGCCGGCGCACGCCTAGCTCGTCGAGCAGGGCGAGCACGCGGGCCTTGATCTCGTCTCGGATCGGGCGGACGGCCTCGACACCCTGACCTGCCGGGTCGTCGATGACCCAGTCCTCATACCGCGTGCCCGGGAAGATCGGGCAGGTGTCGCCGCAGCCCATCGTGATGACGACGTCGGACGCCTGGACCGCCTCGGTGGTGAGGACCTTGGGCTGCTCGGCGGCGATGTCGATGCCCACCTCGAGCATGGCCGCCACCGCGGCCGGGTTGACGTCGGCAGCGGGGGCCGAGCCTGCTGAGCGGACCTCGACCGCACCGGCCGAGAGGTGGGCGAGGTAGGCGGCCGCCATCTGGGACCGGCCGGCGTTGTGTACGCAGACGAACAGGACGCTAGGCCGCGAGCCGGTCATGCGACCAGGCCCGTCGGCGTGGCCGTGGGCGGGCGGAAGCGGCGGCGCAGGGCGAGGCTGACATAGACCAGGGCGACGAGGATCGGCACCTCGATCAGGGGGCCGACCACCCCGGCGAGGGCCTGCCCGGACGTGGCGCCGAAGGTGGCCACGGCGACGGCGATCGCGAGCTCGAAGTTGTTGCCGGCGGCGGTGAAGGCCAAGGTGGTGGTCCGCTCGTAGCCCAGGCCGATGGCGGCGCCGAGGCCGTAGCCGCCGCCCCACATCAACGCGAAGTAGGCGAGCAGCGGCAGGGCGATCCGGGCGACGTCCCAGGGCCGGGAGAGGATCGCGTCGCCCTGCAGCGCGAAGAGCACGACGATGGTGAACAGCAGGCCGTAGAGCGCCCACGGGCCGACCCGCGGCAGGAAGCGCTCCTCGTACCACTGCCGTCCGCGGCTGCGTTCGCCGAGACGGCGGGAGAGGAAGCCGGCCAGCAGCGGGACGCCGAGGAAGACCAGCACCGACCGGGCGATGTCCCACGTCGAGGCGTCGATGCCGGTCTGCGCCAGGCCGAGCCAGCCGGGCAGCACGGAGAGGTAGAACCAGCCGAGCAGGGCGAACGCGACGACCTGGAAGACCGAGTTGATCGCCACGAGGACGGCTGCGGCTTCGCGGTCACCGCAGGCCAGGTCGTTCCAGATGATGACCATGGCGATGCACCGGGCCAGGCCGACGATGATCAGGCCGGTCCGGTATGCGGGGAGGTCGGGCAGGAAGGTCCAGGCCAGGGTGAACATCAGCGCCGGTCCGAGGACCCAGTTCAGCAGCAGCGAGCTGACCAGCAGACGCCGGTCACCGGTCACCGAGTCGAGCCGGTCGTAGCGGACCTTGGCCAGGACGGGATACATCATCACGAGCAGGCCGAGGGCGATCGGCAGCGAGATGCCGTCGACCTCGACGGCCTGGATCGCGGATCCGGCACCCGGCACGAGCCGGCCGAGCAGCAGCCCGGCGAGCATGGCCAGCCCGATCCAGGCCGGCAGGAACCGGTCGAGGGTCGACAGGCGGGCGACCACCTGGACGTGCTCGGTGGGGTGCTCCTGGACAGTGCTCACCAGTGGGTTCCTGTCGCTCTGGCCCGTGTGGGCACGCTCGGGGGGTCGCGGTCGAGCCGCGGGCCGCGCCTCAGCCTATATCGTCGTTCGTCGATATGGATCCGCGAGGGGCCGCGGTCTCACTCCCCGAGGAGGTCGGCGATCATCCGGTGGCCCTGGGCCTCGAAGCCGGCGTCGCCGACCTGGTAGGACCAGCAGGCAGTGCCGATCGCCTCGCGCAGCCGGGTGCGTCGCCAGGCCCCTGGCTCGCGGGGGTCGGCGCCATACCCGTCGAGAAAGGCGCGCTCGAGCTCGGGTCGCCCGAGGAGCTGCTGGCTCGCCAGGCGCGCGAAGTCGGTCTCCGGCGCCCGCAGCTCCGCCCGCCCGAAGTCGATCACCGCGATGGCGCCGCCGTGGTGCAGCCAGTTCCGCGGCTGGTAGTCGCCGTGCGTGGGGACCACCGTCCTGGCCGGGACGGGGAAGGCGGCGATCTCGGCGCGGAGCCTGGCCTGCGTCTCGGGGGCGATGGCGTGCGCGCCGTCCAGCCAGCGGGTCGCCCGCGCGTTGAGCCGTTGCTCGTAGTCCGGCTCCAGCCGCGAGGCCTCCCGGTGGAAGCGGGCCAGCAGCCGGCCCGCCTGGGCGTAGGTGTCCTCGTGCCACTCGACCTCGGTGCCCTCGACGAGCTCGCCGGGCAGGTACTCGGTGACGAGGATGTTGGCGCGCTCGTCAGCCTCCACGAGCCGCGCCGCCCGGCCGACCCCGGCGAGGCAGCCGACCCACTGGCGGTGGGCGGCGATCTCCCGGCCGATGTGGTGGTTGTCCGGTCCGGCCGCCTTGACGACGAGGTCACGCCCGTCGTGTCGCACGTGCAGGACCCGGGTGTCGACCAGCCCCCAGCTGTGGTCGGTGACCACCTGCAGGCCCGGCAGCCACTGGCGGAGCACCGCCTGCTGGGCGTCGGACAGCTGAAGCGGCACAGGCACCCCGGGAACCTACCGTGACGGCACGGCCTGGGTCTCGGTGAGCTTCTCTACGACCTCCTGGGCGACGTCCTGGTTGGTCGCCTCCTCGGCGGCCACCTCCTGCTTCACCTCGACCCGCGCGGCCTGCCAGGCCGACCAGTGGCCGGAGACGAGCGCCCACAGGGAGAGCGCCGACACATAGACGACGCTGTTGAGCCACCCCATCATCATCGAGATCGGGATCATGGCCACCCAGAAGATCGTCAGCCAGCCGTTGACCCGGCGCAGGAAGACCGGGTCGCCCTGAACCGACGCCCACAAGGATTTCACGACGTTCATCGCTGCCTCGCTCACCGTGCTGGACCGGTGCGCCGGGGTGCCGGCGCGGTGGTCTGTCCTCCTACAACACCACCCCTAGGGCCACAGCAGTACACCCCTAGGGGTAGAGTTGCCGGTATGGCGCGCACCCGTCCCCCGATCACCGTCGCCCTGGTCGACGACTACGACGTCGTCCTGGCCGGCGTCGCGCGGATGCTCGAGCCCTACTCCGACCGGGTCGCCGTGGCCGAGGTCGACGCGAACGAGCCGGTCGACACCGTGGTCGACATCGCGCTCTACGACTCGTTCGCGCAGCCGGAGTCGGACCACGACGAGATCAGCGTCCTGGTCAACGACGCCCGCGCTCGCCGGGTGGTGGTCTACACCTGGAACTTCCACCCCGACCTGATCCGCAGCGCCCGGGAGCGGGGTGCCCACGGCTACCTCTCGAAGACGCTCACCGCCCGAGACCTCGTCGACGCCCTCGAGGCCGTGCATGCGGGGGAGGTGGTGGTGAGCGACCCGCCGCCTCGCGCGCGCAGCGCGAGCGGCCTGGACTGGCCGGGCCGGACGGAGGGGCTGACCGACCGTGAGGCGGAGATCCTCGCGCTGATCACCCAGGGCAAGAGCAACCAGGAGATCGCGGAGCTCACCTACCTCAGCCCCAACACCGTCAAGTCCTACATCCGGACCCTCTACCGCAAGATCGGCGCCACCAGCCGGTCGCAGGCCGTCCTGTGGGGCGTCAAGCACGGGTTCATCCCCGACCACAACCGGATCGAGAGCTGGCGGCAGAGCTAGCCGGACATCACGGCCAGCCGACATCGCCGCTAGCCGGGCCGTCACCGCTAGCCCGACGGGGAGCTGTCGTCGGCGCTCTCGCCGTCCGCCCGGCCACGTCGGCTCGGCCTGGCGACCGTCCGGAGCCGCTCGACCCAAGGGGTCGGCAGCATGTCACGCAGCAGCGGGGCTGCCGAGGTGAGCAGCCGAGGCCCGTGCCGACGCATCCGGGCCTCCCGTCGGCGAGCCCGGTCCTCCAGGTTGAGCGGCGTGAGGATCTGCTCGACGGCGGCGAGGATCGAGCCACGCAGCAGCCACAGGGTGGTCTCCGCCCGGGCGTCGACGAAGAGCAGCTCGGTGAGGATCGCGCGGGCCTCGCGGGCCACCTCCAGGCTGGCCGTGAGGCGCAGCCCCACGTCGGCCTCGTCCCCGCCCGCCTCGGCCTGGACCAGCGCACCGAACGCGTCGAGGCAGTCGGCGACGTTCGCGAGCACGACGGAGAAGGCCGCCCGCACCTCGTCGCCGTAGCCGTCGTCGGGGGTCTCGTGCTCGGGCGCCTCCCTGACCATGAGCAGGAACAGCGCCCGCACGGCGAGGAGCGAGTGGTCCAGCGCGTCCAGGCCCTCATGCAGGGCGGGCTCGGCGTCGGTCGTGCCGATGGCCCGGGTGTTGAGACGTCGCAGGTCCTTGAGTGCGCCGACCGACGTCGCGGCGCGCTCCGCCACCGCCGCCGCGTCCCGGGCCCCGTCGAGCCAGTCGCTGACCATCTGCCGGGTGATGGGGCGCTCGGCCATCGCCGCACTGGCGCCGAGCAGGGTGTCCGCCTGGCGCGAGGCGACCGAGCGGACGGCGGCGATGGCGGTGCGGGTGGGCACCGGGGGAGGCAGGAGCAGGTTCAGGGCCACCCCGACCGCCGCGCCGATCAAGGTGGTAGCCACCCGCGTCTCGGCCGCGATGTCCTGGCCTCCGACCGCGAGGATGAGCATCGCGCTGATCGGGGTCTCGAGAGCCTGTTCGCGCAGCCGCAGGACCGTTGCCAGCAGCAGCGACGCGGCGATCGCGGCGCCGAGGCTCCACCAGGTCAGGCCGACCCAGGACGACAGGGCGACGGCGACGAGGACGCCGGTCAGCACCGCGCCGACCCGGACCAGGCTCATCCGGAGGGTCGAGTAGGCCGACGCCTGCACCACGAGCAGGGCGGTCAGCGCGCCGGTGAGGTCGGCTGGTCCCGGGGTCAGCCAGAGTGTGAAGAGGTAGGCGATGACGCCGGCGATGGTCAGGCGGGTGATGTTGGTCAGCGCCGGTCGGGTCACCTCGCTCAGGCCCAGCCACCGCAGCCACCGCAGCAGTCCTGGAGAGCGCCGCAGTCCGGAGATCCGCAGACGCTCGTCGTACCGACGCTGACGACGAGCCGTCACGTGCGTCCTCCTCCAGCGATGTGGAGCCTGGTGCTGACCACACCCAGCCTCCCACGAGACCCGGCCCAGCCTTCGACGAGACCCGGGCCTTGCAGGGTCCCCGGCAACCTCTGGGGGCTCAGTCCTGGTGCTGCGTGATGTTGAGGACGGCGCCGTTCGGATCCCGGACGAAGAAGCGGCGCAAGCCCCACTCCTCGTCGGTGACCGGATAGACGATCTCAGCGCCGGCAGCCACAGCCCGCTCGTGCGCGGCGTCGACGTCGTCGACCTCGATGGACACGTCAGGGTGGACGTGCGCCTGGATGTCCTCCCTCATCACGCTGAGCTGGACCGCGCGGTCATCCGTGCCGAAGAACAGGATCCAGTCGAGCCCGCCACTCTCCTCGAGCCCGATCACCCTCGTATAGAAAGCGCGGCTCTCGTCGAACCGGTCGGAGCGGATGTTGGGCTTGATGCGCCGGACAGCCATGCGTCAAGTGTATGAGGCGCACAGGAGCTCGAGGCGGCCCTCACCGAGTCGTCCCTGCGTTCCTGAAGGTCGCCGCGCAACGCGGCCAGCGCCCCACCGGGTCCGCCGGCGGGGCGCTGACGGTGGTAGTGGTCAGGCCATCTCGGGGACGTGCAGGTGCGCGAACGCGACCTCCATCTCGGCGACATCGTCGATCTTCGCGCCGGCGTCGGCGCTGGCCGCCGCCCGGATCCCGCTGGCAGCCTCCCGGCTGGCCTCGAGCTGCTCCCGGCTGGCGAAGGTCACCGTCGAGACCGCCCGTCCTGAGTCTCGGCTGACCAGGAAGCTTGCGCTGCAGAAGCCGTCGAACTGCTCGACCTTGGGCAGGACGGCCATCCGGAAGACGTCGATGGCGCGGTCCATGATGTCCGTGTCGCCGCTGAGCCAGGTGACGCGGGCGAACGCCCCGTCCGGGGTGGTGTGCTCGCGATGGACCACGGCGATCTCCCACGTGTCGACCTCGGTGGTGGTGCCTCCCAGGGTCTCGGCGGCCTGGTCACGCAGGGGCCGGACCTGGTCGGCGCTGTCCTGGAGGGCTGACTCTGACTGCCAGGCGGTCGTCGCGATGCAGCGGCCGGACTCACGGTCCGCGAGCATCGACATCCCGATGCAGCCATCGGTCTTGGTGACGGTAGGAACGACCTGGTCACGGACATACGTGATACCCGCGTCGATCTTGTCCAGGTCTGCCTGAATGGTGCTGGTGCGTGCATACACGAGGGGTTCCTTCGCTCGGGGCGGCGCCCCGACGGCGCCACCGTCCCTCCCCACCCTTCTCCGTCTGACTAGTCCGCGGCAATAGTCCAGCCGGGTCAGGCGATTCGGGAGATCGCGCGCCCTTGACCAGGCTCGATGCCGATGGCGCTGCCTGGTGCGGGTCGTCATCGAGGTGTGTACGGCGAAAGGCAATCCGCCTCAACCGCTCGTGGTGGAGGTCGTTCACCGCGGGTGTGTCAGATACCGACACGTTCATGTCTGACATGGTAGAAAAGTCCCGCCATGCATCCGCACGGCACATCGTGATGAAGGGGAAAGCACATGAAGCGAGCAGTTGCTTGGGCGGCAGGGGCACTCATGGCGAGCGCGGTCGGTCTCGTCGGAGGGGCGATGCCCGCCAGTGCGGAGAACCCGCCGTGCCCGAACGGGAGCGGCAACAGGGCCTTCCTGGACTCCCCTGACGGATACACCGGATCCATCGTCTGCTTCGAGACCGACGGCGACTGGTTCTGGTACATCGACAGCCACTCGGACGGCATCAAGGCGGGCATGATCTACCGCGCCACCGACGGGCTGGCGCACGACCACGACCACGAGAAGCTGTGGTACCCCCGACTTGCCAACAGCGGCTGGGAGAGCCTGAACACCAACGAGGTGGAGGGGACCGCGGTGTACTACCGGGCATGCCTGAAGAACTTCACCACCGGGGTGGACTACGGCTGTTCGGCCGAGAAGAAGTCCTTCGCCTGACCTGCACGATCAACCGCTGACAGTCCCGCGGCACGCGCTGAGCGTGTCGCGGGGCCCAGTGCCGGAAGAAGGGCAAGACACGTGCCTGTGCCGTCTCGTTGCGCTGAGGCCTCGCGTGGCCTGCTGCTGGTCGTCGTAGCCATGCTCTTGAGCAGCTGTGGGCAGCCGGTGCCATCACCGCGCGAAGCCCCCCCCGTCACGACGCGAGGATCAGTGAACTCCGGATCGGCCTCTGCCGTCTCGCCGTTCGCCTCCTTCTTTGAGACCGCACCCGAGCTGTTTGCCGAGCGCGACGCATACGAACGGCTCATGGACGAGTGCACGCGGTCGTTCGGCTACCCGTTCGTGCCGGACGACCACTACTCCCCCCGACAGCAGTTCTTCGACTTCGTCCAGCCCTATGGTCCGGTGGATCCTGCCGTGGTCCAAAGGCTGGGTTACCACGACCCGGCAGCCTTTCGCAGCGATGTCCCGGCTAGCCCCAACTGGGACGGCTCTGCCACCCCGGGTGGAGTGCTGTACGGGACCGAGGACGGGCGTGCCGTGGCTGGGCAAAGGGTGCCCGAAGGTGGTTGTCACCGTCGGGTGGAGGAGGCACTCGGCGGTGCTCGGCCTGCGGAGGCAGTGCGGATCGCTGCCGAGGCATTCGAGTCGGCGGGTGAGGATCCCCGATGGGCGGGTGCGCTTTCGGCATGGGCGGCCTGCATGCGGGAACAGGGCTTCGACTACCCCTCGTCGGTCGCTGCCGTCGACCAATACCAGGGCGCGGCCGGCAACCCCACCCCCGAGGAGGTCCGGACCGCGGTTGCCGACGTGAAGTGCAAGATGCAGACCCGCCAGGTCGACACCGTGATGGCCGTCCGCGACGCCTTCGAGCAGGGATCCATCACCGCGCACGCTTCCGAGTTCGACACCTACAGCCGCTGGAAGAAGCAGCACCTCGAGAAGGTGAGGCAGGTGCTGGCTACCGCGCCGCCACCGACGAACCGGTACTGGCTGAGTCCGTCGGGCAGCCGCACTCCGACCCCGCTGTCCGGCTGACATCATGTGGCGGTGACCGAACCCCCGCCCGGACCGCAGCCGGCTGACCTCCCGGCGGCATGGGCGGCGAGGCTGCCGCTGGCCGGTGACGTCCCCGCGCTCGTCGGGGTGGTCGAGCGCCGCCAGCGGGCGGTCCGAGGGTCGGCCAGTGTCACCCGGGAGGCGGTCGCCCTCGAGGTCACCGGGTATGCGTCCTGGACCCGGCGCCAGCTCCTCCTCGAGGACTCGGACGGCCGGGTGCAGGCGTGGGGCCGGGTGCACGACCGCGCCGCCGGCCGAAGCGTCGTCGAGGTCACCGTCGACCCGGACAGCGTCGCGGCCGACCGTGCCGCGGCATACCTCTTCGCCTGGGCGGAGCGCACGGCGCTGCAGGTCGCCGCGCAGCGCAACCTCCAGGGGACACAGCTCGACTCCGGCTGTTATGCCGACGAGGAGCGGCAGGGCCGGTGGCTCGCGGCAGCGGGGTACGCGAAGGTGCGGACCTGGCTGCAGATGAGCCGTCCGGTGACCGCGGCCGACGGCGCGCATGGTGCCTTCCCGGAGCCGAGGTCGGGGCTGGTGGTGCGCCGCGTGGCCACCCATGACAACGGCCTGCCAGTCGCCGGTGACCTGCACACGGTGCACCAGATGCTGGAGGAGTCGTTCGCGGACCACTTCAACTCCTACCGCGAGAGCTTCCCCGAGTTCGTCCAGCGGCTGCGCGAGGACCCCGGGCACCGGTGGGACCACTGGTGGATCGCCGAGCTCGAGGACGACGGGCTGGTTCTGCCTGGTGGGGCCATCGTCAGCTCGGTGCTGCCCGCCGACGAGGCAGGTGCGGAGGGCACCTATGTCGACTACATCGGCGTGCACCGCCGGGCGCGCGGCCGGGGGGTGGCGAAGGCGCTGCTGCGGACGGTGATCGTCGACGCCGCGGGTCGGGGTCGCAACCGGGTCAGCCTCGAGGTGGATGCCGACTCGCCGACCGGGGCGGACGGGCTCTACCGCGCGATGGGCTGGGAGACGGCATACCGGACCGAGTCCTGGCACCAGGACGTGCAGCTCGAGGGATAGCCGGCGTCCGGGCTTCTGCGTGGTTTCCGCCTCCGGTGGAGGGACAATGGAGCGGACACGGAGGTCGCGATGAACGGTTTCATGAAGGCGGTCATGCGCACGGGCGGGGCGATGAACATCCAGGTCTACCGGCTGTCGGGCGGCCGGGTCATGGGCAGTATGCGGGGCGTGCCGGTGCTGCTGCTGACCGTGCCTGGTCGCACGTCGGGAGTCGCCCACACGTCCGCGGTCGGCTACTTCGAGGACGGCGACCGCTTCGTCGTGACCGGGTCGGCCGGCGGGGCTCCTTCCGACCCGCAGTGGTTCAAGAACCTGAGGAAGTCGGAACGCGCAGTGGTCGAGGTCGGCCGGCAACGGATGGACGTCTCCGTGTCCATCGCCGGGCCGCAGGAGCACCAGGTGCTGTGGGGCCGGCTCTTGGAGCTGGCGCCGTTCTTCGCCGACTACCAGGCGAAGGTGAAGCGGCAGGTGCCGATGGCGATCCTCACGCCGATCCGGTGACCGCGGTCAGCGGCGCGGCACGTGGCCAGAGCCGGGTGTGCGGTCGTGGGCCGTCCGCCGCGGGAGCGGCCGGCGCGGCTCGCGGACCTCGACGGAGGACAGGAAGATCCGGTCCGCAGTGATGGCCAGGCCCTGCGGGTGGAAGCTCGGGAAGTCCAGCCGGAGCCGGTCGGTCAGCTGCCACAGGGTGTCCCGGTCGACAGCCCTGAAGCGGTCGGCGAGATCCATGGCGCCGACGATAGGCGGTGGCGTCCCCTAGCGCCTGCGGGTCGCCCGCTTGGCCTTCTCGCGCACCGAGCGGGGCAGCGACTCGCCGGACTCCAGCAGGGCGGCTGCGGCGCCGGGGTCGATGCCCACCGCATACGAGCCAACCGTCACGGGATGGTCGGGCCGGTGGACCACCCGGATGCCGTCGCCAGCCGTGATCTCGCCGGTCGCCAGCACCGCGCACATCGCGCCCACCCGGCCACTGCTGTTGAACTCGAGGTGGAAGCCGTCGACGCCGATGCGCTTCGAGAGGTTGAGGCAGGGGGTCCGCGGCTTGCGCACCTCGAGGAGCACGTCGCCGATCTGCCAGCGCTCGCCGAGCCGGGCGCCCGTGACGTCCAGTCCGGTGGTGCGCAGGTTCTCGCCGAACGTCCCGGCCGGCAGGTCCCGACCGAGCGAGGCGGCGAAGTGCTCGGCGTCCTCGGCCGCGTAGACGTAGACCGCGGCGTCGCGCCCGCCGTGGCTGCGGTCGATCTGGCGGTCGCCGTCGACGCCGACCTGGGTGACCCGCACCGTGCCGTCGACGGGGCGCTTGTCGATCGCGGTCTGGTGGTACCAGCCGGGGCGGACCTCGTGCACGACGCAGACCTCGCTCACCTGTCCTCGCCCTTGGCGCAGCGGTGTATTGCGTTGCTGCTCGCTCCGTCGCTGGTCGTTTTTGGGCTGGGTGCTCATGTGCTGCGCGCTCATGGACCCATCGTGCCGGTGGCCGTGGTCGGCCCGCTTGATCGTTCTCGTCATCCGCGTCACGCCCCTGGCCCGTATGCCGCGCACTGGCCGCGCATGATCTCGCGCATCGAGGTGCCGCGGGCCACGCCATACACCGTGCCCGAGAAGTCCAGCGGCTCCTGGACCGCCGCGCGCGACCCGGGGAACAGCGAGGCGCCCGTGGCGATGAAGACCTCGTCGTCGACGGTCGTGCCGTTGAGATGGGCGTGGGGTCCGACGAGGACGGCGTGCCCGATCGTCAGCGGGTGGTCGGCGCGGCCGCGCAGCACGGCCTGCTCCATGACGAGGACGTCGGCGCCGATGACGACCGGGCCGAGGTCGCCGTTCAGCACCGCGCCGTGGAGGACTCGCGAGCCCGGACCGATGGTGACGTCGCCGGTCACCACGGCAGAGGGAGCCACCCAGGCGGTGGGGTCGATGCGGGCCATGGGATGACAGTATTTGCGCTGAGGGCGACGCGATAGGGGAGCCAGTGCGGGTCACGACGTACGACCAGCTGATGGACCTGCTCGACGGGCTGTATGCCGGCGGCCAGGACAAGTGGAGTGCGGACTCGGCGCAGTTCTGGGACGAGCTGTTCCGCCAGCCGGACCACCCGCTGAGCTCCGACCTGCCGGACGCCGGGCTCCTCGCGTGGGCCGACGACGGCCTGCTCGGCGAGCCTGCCGGGCGCCGGGCCCTCGATGTCGGCTGCGGCCTGGGGCGCAACAGCCGATGGCTCGCGGCATACGGCTTCGAGGTGATGGGGATCGACCTGTCGCCCTACGCGGTCGACGAGGCGACGCGCCGCTCGGCCGGCCAGGACATCCGGTATGCCGTGCGTGACGTCCTGCACGACAGGGTCGGCGAGGCCTACGACCTCGTCTACGACTCAGGATGCCTGCACCATCTCGCACCGCACCGGCGGATCTCCTACATGGAGGCGCTGGGGGCGGCGCTTGCCCCCGGAGGTCGCTTCGGGATCTGCACGTTCGCCGCCGGCCGGATGGGGACGACCGCCTCCGACGCGGACCTGCTGCGGCAGGGCAGTCTCGACGGCGGCGTCGGCTACACGCTGGACGAGCTGCGGGAGATGTTCGCGTGGCTGGAGCCGCTCGACGCCCGGCCGATGCCGAGCCAGCACGAGGTCACCGAGCCGGCGTTCACCCACGACTTCCTTCAGATGGCACTGTTCCGACGGGCCGCCTGAGCTGGGTCAGCGACGCTCGAGCAGCGCCTTCGCGGTGTCGAGGTCGGCGCGGGTGAAGAGGGCCCGGGTGGCGAGTCCGACGTCAGCCAAGGCCTCGCCGGGCGTCGGGCTGCGGTCGATGGCGCAGACCACCGTCTCGACGCTGGCCCCGGCCTCTCGCAGCGCACGCGTCGCGTCGCGCACGGCGCCACCGGTGGTGACGACGTCCTCGACCAGGGTGACCCGTCGGCCGGCGACGTCGGCACCCTCGGCGAGCCGGCGGGTGCCGTACTCCTTGGCCGTCTTCCGCACGAACAACGCCGGCAGGCCGGTGAGGCTGCTCAGCATCGTGACGATCGGGATGCCGCCCAGCTCCAGCCCCCCGAGCAGCTCGGTCTCGTCCGGCACCAGAGGCCGCATGGCCTCGGCGACCCGCCGCAGCAGCTGAGGGTCGGACTCGAACAGGTACTTGTCGAAGTACTCGGTCACGGTCTGCCCGGACCGGACGGTGAAGCTGCCGGTGAGGCGGCATACGTCGTCGATGTCGCGGGCGAGCTCGGTGCGGGAGTCAGCGGACACGGAGAGTTTCTACCACGGCCGGTGGTGCACCACTGAGGCGTCCGTCGCGCGGCCCTCTTGACACGTGGCTCGGTGTCGAGCATTCTCCTAACTATGTTAGGAACGCCTACCAGAGATCGAGTAGCGGAACGCCGTTCGGCAACGCGGCAGGAGATCCTCGATGCTGCCTGGGAGATGGCTCGCGAGAGCGGTCTCACCCAGATCACCCTGCGCGACCTGGCCCGCCGCGTCGGGATGCAGGCGCCGTCCCTCTACTCCCACTTCGCGTCGAAGAACGCCATCTACGACGCGATGTTCGCCCAGGCCTGGCAGCAGTGCTTCGAGGAGATGAGCGCGGTAGCCGATGCCCGCGGACGTCGGGCCGCGCTGCGCCGCTACGCGCTGGCCTTCTTCGACTTCTCGGTCCGTGACCTGGCGCGCTACCAGCTGATGAACCAGCGCACCATCGTCGGCTTCGAGCCCAGCCCGCAGTCGTATGCAGGCGCCGTCGCCTTCCTCGAGCGCTTCCAGGCGATCTGCGCCACGCACGGCATCACCCGGCAGCGGGACATCGACCTCTACGTGGCCATCGTCGGCGGCCTCATCGACGCACAGCTCGCCAACGACCCCGGGGGTGACCGCTGGCGACGGCTGGTCACCCGCGCGGTCGACATGTTCGACCACAGCCTGGGCGACTAGCCCGTCACGAAGGAGACACCATGGCCACCGACCAGCAGGCCCGACCCACCCAGGGCGCACGCAGATCCGCCTTCGACCACGAGGCGGCCATGGCTCTCGCCTCGACGGAGTACGACCGGGTCGTCGAGCTGTTCGAGGGCCTCACGCCCGAGCAGTGGAGCACGCCCACGAGCTGCCCCGGCTGGGACGTCCGCGCGATGGCCGGCCACCTGCTCGGTATGGCGCAGATGGTCACCACCGTGCCCGAGCTGGTCCGCCAGCAGGTGGCGTCGGGGCTCTCCGCGAAGAGGAGTGGCGCGTCGAGCCTCGACGCGCTCACGGCATACCAGGTCGAGCGGAACGCGTCGCTCAGCCCTGAGGACCTCGTCGCGGCGATGCGGCACGTCGGGCCGCGCGCGGTGCGCGGGCGTCGGCGCGCGCCGGCACTCGTCCGGGGCGCCCGGCTGCCGGAGCCACAGGTCGTCGGCGACCGGCGGGAGCCGTGGACCTTCGGCTTCCTCTTCGACACTGTCCTGACCCGCGACCCCTTCATGCACCGCCTCGACATCGCCGAGGTCACCGGCGTCGCGATGCGGGCCGACTCCGACCACGAAGGGGTTCTCGTCGACGACATCGTCCGCGAGTGGGCACAGCGGCACGGTCAGCCGTTCGGGCTGGAGCT
Source organism: uncultured Actinomycetota bacterium (assembly GCA_963826375.1). Taxonomy (GTDB): domain Bacteria; phylum Actinomycetota; class Actinomycetes; order Actinomycetales; family Dermatophilaceae; genus Lapillicoccus. The sequence goes on from CAWGWN010000002.1 coordinate 92,603, forward strand.
GACCGGCCCGGCGGGCGGCAGCTGGGGGGACGGCGCGGGTGAGCAGATCACGATGGACGCCTTCGAGTTCTGCCGGGCACTGGCCGGCCGGAGGTCCGCGACCGGGCTGCTGGCCGAGCAGGTGCCGTTCTGACGTGTCGTCTGCTCACCGGACGCCGCGCGACGGTCGACTTCCCGGCCGGACGGCAGCAGACTCAAGAGGGTGGCCTGCCTGGGCCGGTGAGGAGACGTCATGACCGACCCCTACGTCATCGTCGGAGCGGGCCTGAGCGCCGCGATGGCCGTCGAGGAGCTGCGCAGCGCCGGGTATCGACGGTGCGGTCATCGTGTTCGGCAGTGAGGACCACCTGCCCTACGAACGTCCGCCGCTGTCCAAGGGCTACTTGCTCGGCAACGACCCGATCGAGTCGGCGTTCCCCCACGACGCGCAGTGGTATGCCGACCAGCAGGTCGAGCTGCGGCCCGGCACAGCGGTGACCGCGATCGACCCGGCCGCCCACACGGTGACCGCGGCGGGAGGGGTGCAGCCCTACGCGAAGCTCCTCCTCGTGACCGGCGCCAGCCCTCGACGGCTGGCGCTGGCCGACGACAGCGGGGCGCCGGCCACCTACCTGCGCACGATCGAGGAGAGCGACCGGATCAAGCGAGCCACCGAGGCCGGTAGCCGGCTCGCCATCATCGGCGGGGGCTGGATCGGACTCGAGGTGGCTGCCGCCGCGCGGATGGCCGGCTGCGACGTCACCGTGCTCGAGAGCCTGGAGCTGCCCCTGCTGCGGGTGCTCGGCCCCGAGGTGGCGCAGGTCTTCGCGGACCTCCACCGCGAGCACGGCGTCGACCTGCGCACCTCGGTCTCCGTGACGCAGGTGAGCGCGGAGGGAGATGCCGCGGTCGTCCGGCTCGAGGACGGTGACGTCGTCACGGCCGACCTGCTCGTCGTCGGGGTGGGGGTCGCACCCAACGTCGACCTGGCCGAGGCGGCTGGGCTGGAGGTCGACAACGGCGTCGTCGTCGACGCCCAGCTGCGCGCGTCCGCCCCCGACGTCTTCGCCGCCGGCGACGTGGCGAACGCCGCCCACCCCGTGCTGGGCGACCACCTGCGGGTCGAGCACTGGGACAACGCGATCGAGCAGGGCCGCGCCGCGGCGCGCAGCATGCTCGGCCTGCCCGTCTCCTACGACCGGATGCCGTACTTCTTCACCGACCAGTACGACCTCGGCGCGGAGTATGTCGGCCACGTCGCCCCCGGCGGTCACAGCCAGGTCGTCATCCGGGGAGATGCCGCGCAGCGGGTGCTCACCGCCTTCTGGCTGGACGGCGACACGGTGCGCGCGGGTATGCAGGTCAACGACTGGGACGCCACCGACGCGATCCGCGGGCTCGTCGGGACGACGGTCGACCCGTCGCGCCTGGGGGACGCCTCGGTCCCGCTGGCGGACATGCACACCTCGTGACGGGTGTGCTGATGCCGGCTCGCGAGCTCACGACGGGACCTGGGCTCATGGCGAGACCTGGCGTCGTGCAGCTGAGACGGTGGCCGTCGCGCAGAGCAGCCAGGTGCCGCACAGGGTCCCGATCGCGACCAGGCCCACGTCACTGATGGCTGGGTTGGCGGTGGCGTCGCCGAGCAGGCGGGTGCCGAGCGCCAGTGTGCCGATCGGGAAGGTCAGCGCCCACCATCCGGGGCTGAACGGCATCCGGGCGAGGAACCCGCGCGCGGTCATCCGCACGGCCCACGCGATGACCGGCACGCTGACCGCCAGCATCAGGTAGCCATACGCGTCGGCCAGCGCCTGGGCTCCGGCCCGCGCGTCCGGAGCCAGCAGCGGCACGCTCTGGGCGGCGACGACCTGAGCGGCGGCCATCGACTGGCCGACCACCCCCAGGGGGATCCAGGCCGAGGCGGAGGCCGCGATGGGCAGCGGCGACCGGCGCCAGTGATGGTGGTAGGCCAGCGCGAAGACCACGCCGCCGACCGCGAGCGAGAGGACGAAGCAGCCCACGATCGCGACGATCAGGGACACCTGGGCGGCAGCGGAGCCCAGGTGCGGGACGAGAGCCGCGCCGGTTGTCGCCGAGACCATGGGGGGCACTATCGGCAACCCCCACGCTGGCACCGGGTTGCCGACGTCTCGCCGAAGGAGGACCGCAACGAAGCCGAAAGCGGTCACCAGGCCGAGCCCGGTGCCCAGCACCCAGCAGGTCGCGTCCACGGCGACGACCCACGCTGCCGGGTCGCCCACGGCGGTGCCGGTGCCGTGGGCGCCGAGCTGCGGCAGCACCGTCAGCGCGGCCGAGCCGATGGACAGGACGCCCATCGACACGGTGCCCCAGGTGGGGAGGACGGCTGCGTCCCGGATGGTGCTGGCGAACGCCTTGCGGTCACGGGCGACGCGCAGACCGAAAGCGGCGGTCAGGCCGACCAGCAGCACGACGCCCAGCACGGTCAGCGCCGCGGCAGGGACGAGCACCGCTGTCGTATGCGGCGCCTCGCGGCCCAGCAGAGTGGCCAGGATGCCGGTGCCCATCACCGAGGAGAACCACACCGGGCCCGCTGGCGGCAGGGCTGACCTCGCCGATCGGGGTGCTTCGCGGGTCGCCGTCCGGCTGGGTGGTGCAGCGGTCTCTGTGGTCATGCGGCTCAGCCTCGCGGGGCAGGGCGTCCCTCTGTACCCCTCTCGTCGGTGTCTGCTCACAAGGAACCGTTGTGACCCCGGTAGGCTGTGGAGGTGCCCACCTTGTCGCACGTCCCGTCGCTCGAGCAGCTGTCGGCCCTGACGACCGCAGCCGCTCACGGCAGCATGGGCGCCGCCGCTCAGCAGCTGGGGATCAGCCAGCAGGCCGTCAGTGCGCGGATCACGGTGGCCGAGACCCTGGTCGGGTTCGCGGTGCTGGAACGCTCGACCGGTGGCGTCCGGCCGACCGGGCAGGGGCAGCTGGTGCTGGCGTGGGCCGAGCGCATCCTCGACGCCGCGCGCGAGCTGGAGGACGGCATCCAGGGCCTGCGGGTGGCGGGTCGGCGTATCGTCGTCGCGGCCAGCAACACCATCTCGGAGGCGCTCCTGCCGCTGTGGGCGAGCCAGCTGCGCCAGGAGCATCCGGACATCGCTCTCGAGGTGGCGCCGGGCAACTCCCGGATGGTCCTCGACGCCGTGGCAGCGGGTGAAGTGCACCTGGGGTACGTCGAGACGCCGCGCATCCCTCGCGCCCTGCGCTCCAAGGCGGTCGCGCACGACGAGCTCGTCGTCGTGGTGGCGCCGGACCACCCGTGGGCGAAGCGGCGCCGGGGCATCGACCGGGAGGAGCTGTCGGGCACGCGCCTGATCCTGCGGGAGGAGGGCTCGGGGACCAGGGTCCATGTCGAGCAGACCCTGCCTGGTCACGCCCCGCCGCTGCACACGCTGCACTCGACCTCAGCCGTGCGTGACGCCGTGCGGGCGATGGGCGTGCCCACGATCCTGTCCACCCTGGCGGTGGAGAGCGACCTTGCCACCGGCCGGCTCGTCCGCGTCCCGGTGCGTGACCTCGCCATGCCGCGCACCCTGCGTGCCGTCTGGAATCCCAGTCAGCGCCCCCGCGGAGCCGCAGCCGACCTGCTCAGGCTGTCG
>CAWGWN010000003.1:0-372278 GCA_963826375.1 uncultured Actinomycetota bacterium
CCCGGATCCCAATACACTCGTCCGATGCCAGACTTCCCGCCGTGCGATGACGTATGCGGTGCTCTGGACGAGCACGTCCGACGCTTCTTCGCGGACCGCACGATCGACGCCTTCACCTGGCCCACTGGCCCGATCCGCGACCAGAATCCACACTTCCGGGTTCTTCGCGTTGCTCCGGAAAACAACGCGGACGTCTGGACCTACGTTTCGGTGGGCGGCTGGGCCGCCACGGACGGCCACTTCGGCCTGGAGTTCCTGATCAGCACCGCAGTCGCCGCAGACCGCGCCGTCGAACTGCTCGCGATGACCGTGTTCTACAACCGGGGCGGAAAACTCGACCTCGGCCACACGCTACCGATCGGCGAGGCGTGGCTGCCGGGTTCAAGGTGCGAGCACCTACTGGTCAGCCTCCCCTACGCCTTCGGCCCGGAACTGCAAACGTGCCACGTTGGCGATCGTCACGTTGAGTTCCTGTGGCTGCTCCCGATCACCGAGGCCGAGAGAGCACTCAAGGTGGCGTCCGGGGTGGAGGCACTGGAGTCGCGGTTCGACGAGGTCGGCCTGAAGTATTGGCAGGTCGATAGGTCCTCGGTCGTCTGATGGCAACGCGCTCACATGCCGCAGATGGCGCGCTTCCGCCGAGGTGCGGGTGACTGGCCTGACTCTGCAAGACTCGAAGCATGGACGCGTTGAGAGACCTCCGGATGTACGCAATCCGCGAGGCACTCGACGAGATCGTGGGTGCGGACAAGCTGATTGACGCGGCGCTGCGGGCACTCCTGGAGGGCGTGGAGTCGCCCTCGCTTGCGCTACTCGCGGGGCTGTCGCGTCGGGAAGAGGGCGAAGCCCACGACCTGTTCCGCGCGGTCATCTCCGAACTGGGCATAGCGCCACCGACGCCGCTGGACACCCGAGCAGAGCGGTGGAACCTGGTCCGTTGGCTCTGCGAGACCATCGCCGACGGGAGTGTCGAGCCTGAGGTCGGTGGACGATTGATCTGGTACCAGGGTTGGAACGAACTGGACTACCCCGCGGCGCTTCAGCCCATGGTCGGCTGGGTAAGCGAGTGGGACGACTGGAGCCCGTCCTGGGACGTGGAACGAGACCACTATCGGCGGTTGATCGTCGAAGAGGCACGGAGACTGCTGAACGGGCCTTGGTCATCTGAGTGAGCCGCCCGCATCTGCCGCGGACCGTGTGCGGTCCTGGTAGGTGTCTGCTTGGATCACAGACATGGTTGATTGGGCGTTGTTGCAGGACGCGTATGGGCCGGCGAGCGACGTCCCGGATCTGCTCGCCGTTGTTGAGGCGGGGCGGGGGGATGAGCGAGGCGTGTGGGATGACCTGTGGGGTCGGTTGTGCCATCAGGACACCGTCTACAGTGCCAGCTACGCGGCGCTACCGTCTCTGGCCGCGATCGCGGCGGGGTGTGGCCCGGCCGGATACGTCGAGCCCCTTCATCTGGCCGCCTCGATCATCGCGTCGAATGACGGCCCGGAGGACGTCGCCGCCGTCCGACGGCGGTACCCGGCCGAGTTGAGCGCCCTACGTGACATGGCCGAACGCAACCTCGCGCTAGCCGACGGATTCGGCGAGTTCGTCTATGCGCTCCAGGCGCTCATGGCGTTCGAAGGCATCCCAGTTTGGGGGCAGAACCTCCACGGTCTGGCTGACGAAGAGTTGACGATGGACTGCCCGGCTTGCGGCGCGTACATCTACCTGACACTGACCGGCTCTGAGTTCACCGCGAACTGCGACGACGATGCGGTCCCCGGCACGCAGATCTTCCCGGCTGCCCCGGCGGGGCTCAGCGACCGAGGAGCTCGGATGCATTCTCTGGCCCTGCAGCACGGCCAGACAGAAGTGGCCGCGAGGCTCCTCTACATCCTCGGCCAGGCAAGATGCCCCACCTGCGGCGGCAACTTCAACATCGCGCAAGCACTGACCTGACAGCACCCACCAGAACGGGTGGCCAATGGGCGCCCACACCGACACAGATGCACGCTCATGCCGCGAGTCGGACGTTTAGCAAGGTGCCCCCACTCGCCGCGAGTGATTCGGACGCCGAACCCCTTGCCCGTCGCTCGGCTAGGCCACGCAACCTCTTGTCAGCCCTGGCCGGGGCCAAATCACTCAGCAGCGCTGACTCGTCCGCTGAGAGGACATCGTGGGCAGCAGGACGTGCTGAAGGGCGCTCCAAGAGGATCTCGGAGCGCCCTTCAGGTTTGGCAATGTCATCCTGAACAATGTCGGGACATTGCTGACCAAACTCAGGACATTGCTGACCAGCTCAGCGTGTCATTGCCTGACCGACCACATCAGCTGCAGCCGCTGGTGCTGCCGCATCCTTCGCAGACGTAGCAGGACCCGGCCGGGCGCATCTTCGTCCCGCAGGTCATGCACATCGGGGCGTCGGCGGACTTGCCGGCGAACTTCTCCATCAGCTCGGCCGAGGAGTGCACGTCGGCGCTGGCCTCACGGGCTGACGCCGCCCCCGACCCGGAGTCGACGACCGCCGCGCTGTCGGCGCCGGAGGCGGCCTCGACGGCCTTCTCCTCCACCTTCGGCTCGGTCTTCTTGTCGACCTGGACCGACTGGGAGTACGACTCCAGCTCGTCCTCGAGATCCTCGGCGTTGGTCTCGTCGGCGACGTAGGACCCGGTCTCGAGCTGGCGGGCCCGCTCGCCGGCGGTGTGGATGCCCATGTAGCCGCGGGTCTCGAAGTCGAGGTGGTCCAGGGCCAGGCGGCGGAACACGTAGTCCATGATCGACTGCGCCATCCGCACGTCCGGGTCGTCGGTCAGCCCGGCCGGCTCGAAGCGCAGGTTGGTGAACTTCTCGACGAAGGTCTCCAGCGGCACGCCGTACTGCAGGCCGATCGAGACGGCGATCGAGAACGCGTCCATCACTCCGGCCAGGGTCGAGCCCTGCTTGCCGAACTTGAGGAAGATCTCGCCGAGCTCGCCGTCGCTGTAGGCGCCGGCGGTGAGGTAGCCCTCGGCCCCGCCGACGGAGAACGACGTGGTCTGCGAGGTGCGCCGCTTGGGCAGCCGACGCCGGACCGGCCGGTACTCGATGACCTTCTCGACCTTGGCCTCGCCCGCGGCAGCCTTGTCCGCGGCCGCGTCCTTGGCGGTCGAGCCGCCGTCGGACAGCGGCTGGCCGACCTTGCAGGAGTCGCGGTAGATCGCGAGCGCCTTGAGGCCGAGCTTCCAGCCCTGCATGTAGACGTCCTCGATCTCCTCGACCGTGGCGTCCTCGGGCAGGTTGACCGTCTTGGAGATCGCCCCGGACAGGAACGGCTGGGTCGCCGCCATCATCTTGACGTGGCCCATCGCGGAGATCGAGCGGGCGCCCATCGCCGTGTCGAAGACCTCGTAGTGCTCCGGCTTCAGGCCGGGCGCGTCGATGACGTGGCCCTTGTCGGCGATGTACTCGACGATCGCCTCGATGGTCTCCCCCGTGTAGCCCATCTTCTTCAGGGCCCGCGGGATGGTGAGGTTGACGATCTGCATCGAGCCGCCGCCGACGAGCTTCTTGAACTTGACCAGCGAGAAGTCCGGCTCGATGCCGGTCGTGTCGCAGTCCATCATGAAGCCGATGGTCCCGGTCGGCGCGAGCACCGACGCCTGCGCGTTGCGGTAGCCGTACTTCTCGCCGAGCTTGACGACGTCGTCCCACGCCTTGGTCGCGAGCTGGTGCACGCCACGGTCCATCGAGTCGAGCGGCTTGATCTGGTCGTTCGCGGCCTGGTGCTTGCGCATCACCCGCTTGTGGGCGTCCGCGTTGCGGGCGTACCCGGCATACGGGCCGACGACGCCGGCGATCTCCGCCGAGCGCTTGTATGCCGCGCCGGTCAGCAGCGAGGTGATCGCGGCGGCCAGCGAGCGGCCGCCCTCGGAGTCGTAGCCGTGGCCGGTGGCCATCAGCAGCGCGCCGAGGTTGGCGTAGCCGATGCCGAGCTGGCGGTAGTCCCGGGTGGTCTGCGCGATCGGCTCGGTCGGGAAGTCGGCGAAGCAGATCGAGATGTCCATCGCGGTGATGACGAGCTCGGCGACCTTCTGGAAGGTCTCGGCGTCGAAGGTGTCGTCGTCGCGCAGGAACTTCAGCAGGTTGAGCGAGGCGAGGTTGCACGAGGAGTTGTCCAGCGACATGTACTCCGAGCACGGGTTGCTCGCCGTGATCCGGCCGGTCTCCGGGTTGGTGTGCCAGTCGTTGATCGTGTCGTCGTACTGGATGCCGGGGTCGGCGCACTCCCAGGCCGCCTTGGAGATCTTCTCGAACAGCTCGCGGGCGTCGATGGTCTCGATCACCTCGCCGGTGCCGCGGGCGCGCAGCCCGAACTCGGTGCCGTCCTCGACCGCCTTCATGAACTCGTCGTTGACCCGGACCGAGTTGTTGGCGTTCTGGTACTGCACGGACACGATGTCCTTGCCGCCGAGGTCCATGTCGAAGCCGGCGTCGCGCAGCGCACGGATCTTGTCCTCCTCGCGCGCCTTGGTCTCGACGAACTCGACGATGTCGGGGTGGTCGACGTCCAGGACGACCATCTTGGCCGCCCGGCGGGTCGCGCCACCGGACTTGATCGTCCCCGCGGACGCGTCGGCGCCGCGCATGAAGGAGACCGGGCCGGAGGCGGTGCCGCCGGAGGAGAGCAGCTCCTTGGACGAGCGGATCCGGGAGAGGTTGAGGCCGGCGCCGGAGCCGCCCTTGAAGATGAAGCCCTCTTCCTTGTACCAGTTGAGGATCGAGGACATCGAGTCGTCGACGGAGAGGATGAAGCAGGCGCTGACCTGCTGCGGCGACTTGGTGCCGACGTTGAACCACACCGGGGAGTTGAACGAGAAGACCTGGTGCAGGAGGGCATACGTCAGCTCGTGCTCGAAGAGGGTCGCGTCCTCCTCGGTGGCGAAGTAGCCGTGCTCGCGCCCGGCCTTGGTGTAGGTCAGCACGACGCGGTCGATGAGCTGCTTGAGCCCGGTCTCGCGGGCCTCGGTGCCGAGCGCGCCGCGGAAGTACTTGGTCGTGACGATGGTGCTCGCGTTGATCGACCAGAAGTCGGGGAACTCGACGCCGCGCTGCTCGAAGATCGTCTCGCCGGTCTTCCAGTTCTGCTGGACGACGTCGCGCTTCTGCCAGGTCACCTCGTCATACGGGTGCACGCCGGGCGTGGTGTAGATGCGCTCGATCTTCACGCCTTTGCCCCGGGCACCCTTGCGTGCTCCGGCGCGGTTCGCGGTCTCTGTCATGTTCGTTGGCCCTCTCCGACCAGTCCTGCTCTGAATGTGACTACTGAAGGAATGTGACTACTGATTCTTGTTGCCGGGTCTGACAGCCCATGGCCCGCGACCTGGCGGTCCGGGGTGAGGTCAGCGCGTTATTCGGTATGCCGTGAGCGGGCCCGCACGGGCTCCTCGCCGGTGGCGTCCTGCTCGGCCCGCAGCAGGGTGATCGCCGACTCGAAGTCCTCCAGGCTGTCGAACGCCTGGTAGACGCTCGCGAACCGCAGGTAGGCGACCTCGTCGAGCTCACGCAGCGGCTCGAGCACGGCCAGGCCGACCTCGTGGGCCTCGACCTCGGCGCTGCCCTGGGCCCGGATGGTCTCCTCGACCCGCTGGGCCAGCACCGCGAGGTCGTCCTCGGTGACCGGCCGGCCCTGGCAGGCCTTGCGCACCCCGACGAGGACCTTGCTCCGGCTGAACGGCTCGCTGGCGCCCGACCGCTTGACGACGCTGAGGCTCGCGCTCTCGACGGTCGTGAAGCGGCGGTTGCACTCCGGGCACTGGCGGCGGCGCCGGATGGCGGTGCCGTCGTCGGCGGTGCGCGAGTCGATGACCCGGGAGTCGGTGTGCCGGCAGAACGGGCAGTGCATCGCGGGGACCTCCTCGGGGGCTGTGGCTGGAGCCGGTGAAGCGCCGGTTCTCGGGCTTCTGGGGACAACTCTGTGAACAACGTGTGGGTAAGCCGTCTTCCCCTGTGGACGACCCTGGGGACTACATGTGGACGTCTTACACGCATGTAACTACTAGATGTAGGGGTAACTGTAGGCACATGTGACCTGCGCCGCAAGGTCCTTCCGGGTTGTTTCGTCCCCCGGCGTGTCGGATCCCACGAGCCACTCGGGTCGCTCGCGCATCGCCGCAGGTCAGGGCCTGTGGACGAGAAATCGCGAGGTCCATAGGCCCGTGGCATGCTGAAACGACCGTTTGTGCGCAGTAGGGGCAGGTGCGTGCGCGAGAGGGGACGATCGATGCGGATGGCAGGGGCGCGGTATGCCGCCGGGATGGCCGGGGCGGCCATGGTGGCTCTGGCCGGATGTAGCAGCGGCGCTCCCCCAGCACCCCCCGGGGGGACCGGTGCGGCTGCCACCGCACCGGCCACCTCGGTGGCGACAACCCCCGCGGCGACCGGCTCGGCCACAACCACCGACCCCGGCGTCCCCGCTGCCGCCACAGCGCAGACCCCCGAAGGCGCCGTCGCGTTCACCAGCTACTTCTTCACCCTGGTGAACCAGGCGTGGACGAAGCCGCAGGCCGGGTTGATGCACTCCTCACTTCACGCCCGCGTGTCTGCACGTGTCAGAACTTGGAGAACAACGCCGCGCGAGTACGTGGATGCGCAAGGCGCGATACGACCGCACGCCCGTTGAAGTGCAGGAGGTTTCGCAGCCACGGTCCGGCAACGCCGGGCCCTCAGCAGACAATCGATGTCGTGTTAACCACCAGCTCGGCGTCACGTAGTGATGGCCAGACTGGCAAGCAGCGTCGAGGACATCAAAGAGGATCTCGTGGCGTGACTGGTTGGGAACTGAAGTGGAGCGGTCACGTCGGTGAAGGTGACTTCGATGAGGCGTCAGCAATGAGATCCGGAGCGTGGCTGCATCGTCATGGTCGCTCGGCGTGTCTATGGTCACTGCCCCTGTCGAGCACGGCGGCGGCGGACGGCGGAGACGGATTGACTGGTAACTCGCACGAGACGGAAACGGCAGCGGACGTCGGCGCCAGCACGGAGACGATCGGGCTCCTGCAAGAGGGCAAGAACCTCGACGGCTCAGCGGTGACCACGCCGTACGAGTACTCGACCCGGCTGGCCTGCCAGAACGCCGCGGTGGGCGGTGACCCGGCGGCCGCCTGCTACAAGGCGGCCCAGGGCTGCCTGGGAAACACCGCGGCCCAGGGCATCGGGCTGATGTACGAGGTGCTGCGCCGCCCGCTCGGGTCGAGCGACGCGTGGCAGTTCATCGCGACGACCTGCTTCGGCGACCAGGTGCCCGGCGCGAGCCCGGTGGTCACCATGCCGATGATCCTCAACGCCTTCCGCACCACCCCGTGGGCGCAGCCGCAGGTCAGCACCGAGCCTCACGGCAACGTCACCCTCGTCGGCCTCGACACCTACTACCAGGTCAGCTGGTCGGCGAACGGCTACCAGCCGGGCGAGGTCGACCCCGTGACGATGCTCGGCTTCCAGGTCGAGATCCGCCCGAGCCTCGACCACTTCACCTACGTCTTCGGCGACGGCCAGGACTTCGGCCCGACCGACAACGCCGGCGGTCCCTACCCGAGCGGCGGGATCACCCACCAGTACCAGCACGCCGGCGACTACCCCGCCCGGGTCGACACGACCTTCGGCGCCGAGTTCCGGATCAACGGCGGCGCCTGGGCACCCATCCCCGACACCGTCACCGTCCCCGGGCCACCCACCACCGTCACCGTCCGCACCGCGCAGGCCCGGCTGGTCCCCAACACCTAGCTGCCGACTGCGCCCAAAGGGATAGAACAACAGAGGGCTAGAGCAGCGGCGCTAGAGCGCCAACGCCGGCCGGGGCGCCCAGCGGGCCTTCAGCTCGAGGACCGGCCGCTCCACCCAGCGGAACATCGCCCAGGCCAGCCCCACCGACACTGCCGCGGCGACCACGCGCACGCCCAGCCCCGGCGCGAACCACTCCTCGGCAAGCAGGATGACCGGCCGGTTCAGCAGGTAGACGCCATAGGAGATCTGGCCGAGCCGCACCAGGGCGTGCCACTCCAGGACCCGGCGCAGCACCGAGGACGGCACGAGGATCACCCGGGCGAGCACCCCGGTCATGACGAGTCCGCTCAGGGGGATGCCCAGCAGGAGCAGCACCGGGCCGATCCAGACCTGCTCCACGCACAGATAGACCGCGAGGGCCATCCCGGCCAAGGTGAGCGGGACGGCCGACAGCACCTGAGGCACCCGGCGGTCACGCCAGCGCGGGATGGCCACCGCGAGGAAGGCGCCGGCCACCAGGCTCCCGACCCACGCCGAGGGCAGGAAGTAGAAGTCCACCGAGTCGAGCCGGTGGATGAACGGGATCAGCGCATACGCCAGCCCGAGCGGCAGGCTCGCAGCGAACGCGATCCCCAGCACCCGGCGCAACCCCGGCGAGCCCCACCGGCGCATCGTCAGTCCCACGAGCAGCGGCCAGACGATGTAGAAGTGCTCCTCGACCGCGAGCGACCACAGATGTCCGAGCTCCTGCGGGACGTCGGCATGCACCGCCAGGGCGAAGTCCGTGAGGTACACCAGCCCGGTCACCGCACCGAGCACCGCCTGGCGCAGCCGCTCCGGGTCGCCCAGCAGCGCGATGACGAGCACGTACAGCACGACCGTCACGACGAGAGCGGGCAGCAGCCGCAGGGCCCGGCGGACGAAGAACCGCGGCAGGTCGATCCCTCCGCGGCGCTCGACCTCGGACACGAGCAGCGTCGTGATCAGGTATCCCGACAGGACGAAGAAGATCTGCACGCCGAGCGGCCCCGCCACGGTGAGTGAGTCAGGGAAGGTGTGGGCGAGCAGCACGAGGAGGATCGCCACTCCGCGCACGCCGTCGAGATAGCCCAGCCGGGTCTGCACACCAGCGACGGTAGGCCCCCGACGCGGTCCCCCACATCATCTGTTCGGTCGCCGCGCCGACCGGCGTGGAGAGCCGCGCCAACTGAGGCAGCCACCGCGCACCCCGCCGTGATGTGCGAATGTGTCCTCATCCCGAGCGAAGGACGACGCGTGACGACGAGCCCCACTCCCGACGTGATGAACGACGTCCACCTCGGTGAGGTGCCGGAGGCCTTCGACGAGGTGGCCGACCGCTACGACCTCATGGTGGCGATGAACCCCGGCTACCACGCCCACCTGCGGGCCTCGGCCGACGCCCTCGCCGACGCGCTCGCCCATCTCGACCCCAACCGGGCCGGCCCCTACCGGGTCGTCGACCTCGGCTGCGGGTCCGGTGCGTCGACCCGGGCCCTCGTCGCCGCCCTCGACGACCGGTCGCTGCGCTACGAGCTGGTCGGCGTCGACGGCTCGGCCGGGATGCTGCGTGAGGCGCAGGCCAAGATCTGGCCGGGTCACGTCCGCTTCGTGCACGCCCGCGCCGAGGAGCTGGCCACCCGCGACGACGTCACCCGCAGCGGCCCGATCGACGGCATCTTCGCGGCATACCTCGTGCGCAACGTCACCGCGCGCGACGAGCTGCTCCGCACCCTGCACGACCTGCTCACCCCCGGTGGGGCGCTCGTCATCCACGAGTACTCGGTCGCCGGCAACCGCCGGGCCGAGGCCGTCTGGACCGCGGTATGCCGTGGCGTCGTCGTCCCGCTCGGCTACCTCACCTCACGCCGGACCCGGCTCTACCGCTACCTGTGGCAGAGCGTCATGCAGATGGACTCGACCGAGGTCCTCATGCAGCGGCTGCTCACCGCCGGGTTCGAGGACGTCGGCACCCGGTCGGTCCGCGGCTGGCAGCAGGGCATCATCCACACCTTCCGCGCGTGGCGGCCCGAGTGAGCCGGCGCCCGTCCGCCCAGCGATGAGTGCGACCTGGCGTCCCGGACGCGACCGACGCGCCGTCCACCACGCCCCGGAGCCGGCGCGCAGACACGGCACCGTCATCCCGAGCCACGGCGTGGTCATCGTCGGCGGCGGCATCGCCGGCCTGGCCGCGGCCACCGCCCTCGTGGAGCGCGGCGTGCCGGTCACCCTCGTCGAGCAGCACCCCAGCCTCGGCGGCCGGGTGCGGTCCTGGGACGTCGAGCTGCCGGACGGCACGAGCACGGTGATGAGCCGCGGCTTCCACGCCTTCTTCCGGCAGTACTACAACCTGCGCGCGCTGCTGCGCCGGGCCGACCCCGCCCTCGGCCGGCTGCGCCCCGTCGAGGACTACCCCCTGCGGCTCGCCGACGGGCCGACCGACTCGTTCGCCGCCATCCCCCGCACTCCCCCGCTCAGCATCGCGGCCTTCGTCGCCCGCAGCCCGAGCTTCCCCCTCAGCGCGCTGCGCCGGGTGGACCTCGACGCGGCGCTCGGGCTGCTCGACGTCGACTTCCCCGCGACCTATACCGACCTCGACGGGATGAGCGCGGCCGACTTCCTCGACCGGCTGCGCTTCCCTGACCAGGCCCGGCACCTGGCCCTCGAGGTCTTCGCCCGCAGCTTCTTCGCCGACCCCAAGGAGTTCTCCGCCGGCGAGCTGCTCGCGATGTTCCACGCCTACTTCACCGGGTCGGCGGAGGGGCTGCTCTTCGACGTCCCCGACGACGACTACGACACCGCGCTGTGGGCGCCGTTGGGCAGGCACCTGAGCGGCCGCGGCGCTCGGATCCTCACCTCCGCCACGGTCGTGGGTCTCGACGAGGAGGACGAGCACCTCCGCGTGACGATCCGGACCGAAGGCGGCGAGCAGACCCTGGCAGCCGACTCGCTCGTCCTCGCCACCGACCGGGCCGGCCTCCAGCGGCTCGTCGCCGGGGCCAGCTGGCTCGGCGACGAGCAGTGGCGTCGCCGGCTGGCCGGGCAGGAGGCCGCTCCCCCGTTCGCGGTGTGGCGCCGCTGGCTCGACCGCCGCCCGCGCGAGGGGACGGCGCCGTTCCTCGGCACGAGCGGCTACGGACCGCTCGACAACGTCTCGTTCGTCGACCAGCTGGAGGCGAGCGCGGCCACCTGGGCGCGCCAGAGCGGCGGTTGCGTCGTCGAGCTGCACGCGTATGCGCTGCGCTCGTCTGCCCTGCGCTCGTCTGCCCTGCCCTCATCAGCCCCCCTGGACCAGACCACCACCGCGAAGCTGCAGGCGGAGCTGCTGCGCCAGCTGCACCGCATCCACCCCGAGCTGCGCGGCGCGACCTGCCTGGGCGAGGAGTGGGTCGTCTCGGACGACTGCCCGATGCTCGGCACCGACCCGTGGGCCGACCGGCCTGGGGTCGCGACCCCCGACCCGCGCGTCGTCCTCGCCGGAGACGGCATCCGCTGCGACTACCCGGTCGCGCTGATGGAGCGTGCCGCCACGACGGGGTTCCTGGCCGCCAACGCCCTGCTCAGCCGCTACGGTCTGCCCGGCCACGGCCTCTGGACCGTGCCGACCCGAGGCCGCCACTCCCGAGCCGTGCGGCTGCTTCGCCGCGGGCTGCGGTCACTGCGCTCGGTCCGGTCGAGCTCGACCTGAGCCGCCCGCGAGAGCGTCGCGCGCGGGGCGAGGTCGCTCAGCCGAACGACTCGCCGCGCGAGCGCAGCAGCCAGCGGCGCTCGGCATACGCCATGTCGTCCACCCAGAGCCGGGCGGCGGTCGAGGCGACCGCGGGCCGGACCAGCCCGGCGACCCGGCGTGCCACGGCGAAGCCCGGCCGGTGCGAGTGGGCGATCGTGGCCTCGGTCATCACCGTCCACTCCTGGCCCCGGTCGTCGGCGCCGAGGGGGGTGGCGTGGGTCTCGACGACGCTGCCGACGCCTTCACCGTCGGTGATCGTCATGACGATGGACCGCGCGTCGGGACAGGTGAACTCGACGCGCACCGGCACTCCCCAGCCGCGCGAGAGCCGGAAGGTCACGTCGACGGTGAGGCAGTCGTCGGTCGAGGCCGCGTCGTCGACGACGAGGTGGCTGAACGCGTAGGGGTGGTACCAGGTGCCGTGCCACGGGTCGAGCCGGTTGGCGACGATGTCCTGCGGCGCGCACCGGCCGCGGACGGAGATGACCGTCGCGATTGACTCGTGGGGGTCGGGCCGCGCGGGCAGCACCGGCCGGTCGGTCGCGTCCTCCCCCGCCGCCACCAGCTGCACCCAGAGCAGCACCCCGTCGTCGTAGGCCGGGAACGGCCGCCACCCGGCCTGGCCGCCCTCGCCGAGCGCCATCCCGTGCCAGCGGCAGTAGACCTGGCCGCGCATGACCTCGCAGTCGTCGAGCAGCGCGCCCAGGTGCGGGCACGAGCCCGGGCCGGCGAGCAGCCGCCCGTGCTCGCCCCGCCAGAGGGCCACCTCGCGGCCTCCGACGGTGCGCACGAGCGACCGGTCGGTGCGCAGCTCGCGGCTCGACCCGACGACATACCAGCCGCCGGTCGCGCGGCGCTGGGAGGCCTCGAACGCCGCCCGGATCCGCGGGGGGTGGGCCAGACGCCAGGTCCCCTCGAGCCGGTCGCGCGGCTCGGCCGGGATGCGGGCGATGGGGATGCGTGAGCGGATCGACGCGGGTGAGGTGCGCAGGGTCATGTCAGCGCGGCCTTTCGTTGCGGTGCCCCGAGGGCGAGGACCCGGGCGGTGACGCCCGCCTTCCTCCATGCTGGCACGCGGGCCCGGGTGGTGAACACGTCGTAGTCGTTCGCCTCGATCCGGCCGAGGATCCCGGCATAGAGCACCCGCGCGGAGCCGACGCAGCGCGCCGAGGCGGCCGGCAGCAGCGCGATGCCCGCGTCGGCCTGCTCGTAGAGCTCACGGTTGCGGGCGATCTCGAAGCGCATCAGCTCGCGCCACTGCGCCGTCACCTCGCGTGCGTGCACGTCGGCGCCGAACCGGCGCAGGTCCTCCTGCGGCACGTAGACCCGGCCCCGGTCGAGGTCCTCGCCGATGTCGCGCAGGAAGTTGGTCAGCTGGAAGGCCAGCCCCAGCGCCCGCGCCGGCTCGACGGCGGCCGGCGAGCTCGGCTCCAGCACCGGCAGCATCATCTCGCCGATGACCGCGGCCGAGCCCTCCATGTAGTCGAGCAGGTCACCCCACGTCTCGTAGGTCGTCGTCGTGAGGTCCTGCGCCATCGCACCGAAGAACCGGTCGAAGCACTCCGGGTCGATCGCACACTCGCGCACGGTGTGGACGACGGCCGCCATCACCGGGCCGCGTGGCGGGGCTCCGGCGAGGGTGGCGCGGAACTCGTCCGCGAACGCGGTCAGCCGCCGCTCCGTGTCGACGACGTATGCCGTGCGGGTCGCCTCGGGTGCGTCGACGATGTCGTCGGCGAGGCGGCAGAGGGCATACACCGCGTGGACGTGGCGCCGCCGCTCCTTCGGCAGCAGCATCGCCCCCCAGTGGTAGGTCGTGCCGTGCTCGCGGGTCAGCCGGGCGCACTCGCGGTAGCCCTGCGCCAGGTCGTCACCCCTGGACTGCTCCGAGGTCGCCACGGCTCAGCGCCCGCCGGGTCGACGGGGTCGGGTCACCGGCGGCAGGTAGTCGGCGCACCGCTTCGCGGCGAGCTTGCCGCTGATCAGCACCATCGGCACCCCGACGCCCGGGATGGTGCCCGAGCCGGCGAAGACCAGGCCGGGCACCCGCTTGTCGAGGTTGCCCGGCCGGAAGGGGCCGGTCTGGGCGAAGGTGTGCGCCAGGGCGAAGGGCGTGCCCTCGTGCATCCCGAGCTGCTGCCACTCCAGCGGCGTCATGAGGTGCTCACTGACGACGTCGGTGGGATAGCCGCTGCGCTCGAGGAAGGCGTGCAGCCGCTCGCGCATCGGGTGCCGCTCGACGTCCCAGTCGATGTCGCCGGAGAGGTTGGGCACCGGCTCGAGGACGTAGAGCGTCGAGTGGCCGGGAGGCGCGAGCCCGGAGTCGCTCAGTGTCGGCACGGTGACCAGCCGGGACGGGTCCGGCATCAGCTGCTTGTCCGACATCAGCGCGTCGAAGGCGCTGTTCCACTCCTGACCGAAGTGGATGTTGTGGTGAGTGGTCTCCGGCGCGGGGCTGCCCTTGGCGCCGACGTGCCAGACGACGGCCGACGGGGAGTACTCCCCGTGCCGCACCGCGCGCGGCGGTCTGAGCTGCGGCAGCAGCCGGTCGTAGGCCACGGGCAAGTCGACCGTGCAGACGACCGCGTCCGCGGTGACCTTCTCGCCGCCCTCGAGCTCGACCCCGGCCACGGCACCGCCCCGGTCCAGCAGGAGGCGCTGCACCGTTGTCCCATAACGGATCTCGGCGCCGCCCTTCTCCGCGGCGGTCGCCAGCGCGACCGGGATCGCGGCCATCCCGCCCTCGGGGAACCACACCCCCTCGATGGAGTCCATGTAGGTGATGACGGCGTAGATCGCCAGCGCACGCTCGGGTGGCAGCCCGGCATACATCGCCTGGAAGCTGAACAGGCGCTGCAGCCGCTCGTCCTGGAACCACTCGCGGATGACCGGGCCGAGCCGCCGGAAGCCGCCGAGCCGGACCAGCCGGGCGACGGCCGCGGGAGAGGACAACAGGTCGAGCGGGCTGTCGAAGTTGACGTCGATGAAGTGGCGCATCTCGGTGCGGTACAGCGTGCGCAGCCAGTCGACGAAGTCGACGAACGCCGCGGCGTCGACGCTGCCGCAGGTGGCTGCGATCTCTTCGCGCATCGCCTCGACGCCGTGCCGGACCATGATCGTGCTGCCGTCCGCGAAGCAGGCCCGGTATGCCGGGTCGAGGCGCCGCATCGGCAGCAGCTCCTCGATGCTGCTCCCGGCCGCCCGCAGGGCGTCGTCGACGAGGTCGGGCATGGTCATCACGGTCGGGCCGGTGTCGAAGTGGAACCCGTCCTGCGACCGGCGCAGCCCGCGGCCGCCCGGACCGTCATGGCGCTCGAGCAGCACGACCTCACGCCCCTGGCCGACGAGGTGGCAGGCTGCGGAGAGGCCTGCGAGCCCGGCTCCGATGACGACGACGGGGCTCATGCTGCCCGCCAGGAGACGACGTCGACCATCGCGGTCAGCTCGTCCAGCCCTCGGAGGTCCAGCGGTGCGGACCGCAGGGCGGCCACCGCGGCCCGGCCCTCGTCGGCGATCCGCTGCTCGACCTCGTCGCGCACGCCGCAGTCGACGAGCAGCTCCTGCAGCCGCGGCACGTCGCGGGGGCCGAGCGAGGCCTGGGGACCGAGCAGCCGCTCGCTCTCGTCGGCCGGCAGCCGCTGCCGTCCGAGGGCCAGCAGGACGGTGGCCTTGCCCGACAGCAGGTCGTCGCCGGCGGGCTTGCCCGTGACCATCGGGTCGCCCCAGACCCCGAGCAGGTCGTCGCGCAGCGCGAACGCCTCGCCGAGGTGCTCGCCGTACGCCGACAGGGCAGCCGTCGTCCTGGGGTCTGCGCCGGCCGCCGCCGCGCCGAGCAGCAGCGGCCGCTGGATCGTGTAGGCGCCGGACTTCAGCCGGGCCACCCGCCGGCCGAACGCGACGTCGCGGCGCCGGGCTGCAGCACCGCTGATGTCGAGCAGCTGGCCGTGGACGAGCTCGCGGAGGATCTCGCGCCACAGCGCGCGCGCTCGTGGGCCGGTGCTCGCGATGAGGTGGCCGGCCTCGCTGAGAGCGAGGTCGCCGAGCAGCACCGCGACGCTGTCGCCGAAGAGGTCGGCGTCGCCAAGCGCTCCGGCCTTGCCATGGGCCTCGCGCGCCTCGACGTGGGCAGCGGGCAACCCGCGCCGCTCCTCCGAGCGGTCCATGACGTCGTCGTGGACGAGCGCGAAGAGGTGGACCAGCTCGAGGGCCGCGGCGCTGGCGACGAGCTCGGCATGCCCCCCGTCCCCGTCCCGTCCGGTATGCCGCTCCGCGCCGCCCGCGGCGACCCAGCCCCAATGGCACATCACCGGGCGCAGGCGCTTGCCGGCACCGGGCAGCAGCCGAGAGCGCAGCATCGTGGGCAGGTCGTCGACGAGGACGTCCGGCGGCTCGCTCGTGCGGTCGAGCCACCCGCTCTCGAGGCCGTCGCAGACGAGCGCCAGCAGGGCGTCGACGTGAGCAAGGGTCGAGGACGACTCGTCCAGGCTCCCGGTCACCGCGTCCGTCAGGCTGGTCACACCATCTCCTCGGGCTCGAAGCGGGTCAGCTGCGGGTCACGAAACGAGCCCGGATCGGCTCGCGGGCCGGTCGTCACTCCTGACACAGACGCTACCCTGCGCGCTCGCGGCATACGGCAGGTGCGCAAGGTTTGGACCTCAGCCCCTTGTGCCGCGCGGCCATCCCCCGGAGGCTGGGGCCCATGTCCGTCACGGTCCGGGTGCGCCGCGAGCTCGACGGCTCCGTGGCCGAGGTCTTCGCCCGGCTCGCCGACAAGCCGCACTGGCAGGCACGGGTCCAGGCCGCCGCGTCGCTCTCGACGACCCTCGCCGACTTCGCGTGCACCCCCCGGTCCGTGCAGGCGACGACCCGCAGCACCGTGCCGCTCGACTGGCTGCCCTCGGCCGTGCGGGGCCGGATCGGCGGCGAGCTCGCGGTGGTCCGCACCGAGCGGTGGGACCTCGCCGCGGACGAGCTGGCGAACGGCATCCTCGACTTCGACCTGCCCGGGGTGGACGCCACGGCGGTCGGCACCGGCAGCCTGACGCCCCGGGAGGACGGCAGCGTCATCGAGGTCGCCGTGGAGATCGCCGTGCCGATCCCGCTGCTCGGCGGGATCATCGAGCAGATGGTCGCCGCCCGGGTCGACGGGCTGCTCCAGGCGGACCTCGCCCTGCTCGACGGCTGAACACTCGACGGCTGCCCACGCTCAAGCGCAAGTCCGGGCCGCCCGTTGGAAGGCCGACCGCTTTCACTTCGGTTGTTTTCATTGCCACTTCACTTTCGCAGCCTTACGCTCCGGGAATCATCCAACGACGGATGTCGGGCGAGGAGGTCTGGTGGCGTCACTCGGTGAGTTCGACCGTGAGCAGGCCATCCTCGTCGAGCTGGACGAGCAGGGCCGGGTCGAGGTCAGCGCGCTGGCCAGCCGGTTCGGCGTCTCCACCGTGACCGTCCGCAAGGACCTCGAGAGCCTCGAGCGGCGCGCCATGCTGCGGCGGATCCGCGGCGGTGCCCTGGTCGCGCCCCGCTCGGACGAGGGCGCATTCGAGTTCCGCCAGCGGGTCGCCGCCCGGGCGAAGCGGGCCATCGCCCGGCACGCCGCGACCTTCGTGCGGCCCGGCGACGTCATCGTGCTCGACTCCTCGACCACGTGCTACTACCTCGCCGAGGAGCTCGTCGACGTCGAGCCCCTCACGGTGATCACCAACGGGCTGCGCAGCTCGCAGCTGCTGCTGTCGAGCTCGCGGGCCACGGTGATCATGCCGGGCGGCATCCTGCGCCGCGCGTCCGAGTCGATGGTCGGCTTCCTCAGCGACGTGCTGACCGGCCGCGGCCGGGTGGACAAGGGCTTCTTCGGCCTCGTCGGCCTGAGCCTCGAGCGCGGCCTGCTGGACATCACCCCCGAGGAGGCGCACGCCAAGCAGACCCTCGCCGGCGCCTGCCGACAGGTCTACGCCCTCTTCGACGCGACCAAGGTCGAGCGGTTCGGGACCCACCCGTTCGTCGCGCTCGACCAGGTCACCCGGCTCATCTCGGACACCGGCGTGAGCCCCGAGGTGCACCGCACCTGGACCGACGCCGGGGTGACCTGGGACCTCGTGTCGCCGGAGCGCGACGAGCCCGCCGACGCGACCACCTCGGCGAGCAGGTCGTCGTGAGCAGGACCACCCGGAACCCCAGCACACGGAACACCACGACCGTGGCGGCGGTCGACCTCGGCGCGGAGAGCGGCCGGGTCGCCGCGGTGACCTTCGACGGCACCCGGCTCGACCTCGACGTCGTCCACCGCTTCACGCATACCCCTCGCCAGGTGGAGGACGTCCTGCGCTGGGACATGGACGCCCTGTGGTCCGGGGTGCGGCAGGGGCTGGACGCGCTCGCCGACGGCGAGAAGCCCGTCGCCTCCGTCGGCGTGGACACCTGGGGCGTGGACTACGGCCTGCTCGACGCCGACGGCGCCCTGCTCGACGAGCCGACCTGCTACCGCGACCCGCGCCAGCCGGTCGCCCTCGAGGCGGCGCTCGAGCAGCTGGGAGCCAGCCGGATCTACGGCGCGACCGGCGTGCAGATCATGGCGATCAACACCCTCTTCGCCGTCTCCTCCGATGCACGCCAGCACCCCGAGCGGCTGCGCGACGCCGCCACCCTCGTCATGCTGCCGGACGTCTTCCACCACCTGCTGTCCGGCTCCCTGGTCACGGAGTACACCGCCGCCTCCACCACCGGGTTCTATGACATGGCCCGCGGCGCGTGGGCGAGCGACCTGCTCGACGACCTCGGCGTGCCCACCCACCTGCTCCCCCAGGTCGTCCAGCCCGGCACCGACGTCGGCCCGCTGCTGCCCGACCTCGCCCGGGGGCGGCTCGCCGGTGCCCGCGTCATCGTCCCGCCCGGTCACGACACCGCCAGCGCTGTCGTCGGCACGCCGCTGAACGACCCGCGGGGGCTCTACATCTCTTCTGGGACCTGGTCGCTCGTCGGCGTCGAGGTCCCCGCTCCCGTGATCACCGAGCGCACGCAGGCGGCCAACATCACCAACGAGGGCGGGTATGCCGGGACGATCCGGCTGCTGCGCAACGTCACCGGCCTGTGGCTGCTGCAGGCCTGCCGGCGCTATTGGACCCAGCACGGCAGCGAGCACACCTACCCGGAGCTCGTCGAGCTGGCGTCCACCGCGACCGGGCTGCGCAGCATCGTCAACCCCGACGCACCGGAGTTCCTCGACGGCCGCGATGCGCCACTGCGGATCCAGGACTACTGCGCTCGCACCGGGTCCGCTGTGCCGCAGACCCCGGCCGAGGTGGTCAGGTGCGTGCTCGACTCGCTGGCCCTGAGCTACCGCCACGTCGTCGAGGACCTGCACGAGGTCACCGGACACCGCGTGCCGAGCATCAACATCGTCGGCGGCGGTGCCAACAACGCGCTGCTGTCCCAGCTCACCGCGGACGCCGTGGGGGTGCCGGTGCACTGCGGCCCGGTCGAGGCGACCGCCCTCGGCAACGCCGCGACGCAGCTGGTGTCCCTCGGCGAGCTCAGCGGCCTCAGCGACATCCGCAGGGTGGTCGCCGCGACCGCGCAGGTGCAGACCTATCTGCCCCGAGAGCGAGAGGGGTGGGACACGGCATACACACAGTTCACGCGGCTCGTCGCGCGAGACCGCGAGCGCCACGGGCTCCCCGTGGACTGACCCGCATACCCACATCACCAGCCAACGCACATATCCACCCGTGAAGGAGCTCCACCATGAACGTCCGCGCCACACGAAAGACCGTCGGGGTCGTGACCCTCGTCGCGGCCCTCGCCCTGACCGGCTGCACCAAGAAGAACGACGCCCCCGCGGCGGGCGGTGACAGCACCGGCGGCTCGACCGCGGCCGGAGGTGCGAAGAAGAAGATCGCCTTCGTCCCCAAGCTGCAGGGGATCCCGTACTTCGAGGCGATGAACGCCGGCGGCAAGGCTGCCGCGGCCGACCTCGGCATCGAGTGGCTCTACCAGGGCCCCACCCAGGCCGACGCCGCCGCGCAGGCGCAGATCGTCCGGTCCTACATCCAGCAGAAGGTCGACACGCTCATCGTCGCCCCCAACGACCCGAACTCGATGGCGCCGGTCCTCCAGCAGGCCAAGGACGCCGGCATCCACGTGCTCACCTCCGACACCGACGCCCCCGACTCCGTGCGGGAGGCTTTCGTCTCGCAGGCCTCGACGCAGGGCATCGGTACCGCACTCGTCGACGAGCTCGCCAAGCCGATGGGCAGCAAGGGCAAGTACGCCATCGTGTCGTGCGGCGAGACCGCCCAGAACCTCAACGGGTGGATCGACGTGCAGAAGAAGGTCACGGCCGACAAGTACAAGGACATGTCCATCGTCAGCGTCGTCTACGCCGGTGAGGACCAGAACAAGGCCACCCAGATGGCGACCGACCTGATGAACGCCCACCCCGACCTCACGGGCCTCGTCGGCGAGTGCACCTCGTCGGCCCCCGGTGTGGCCCAGGCGGTCAAGGACGCGGGCAAGATCGGCAAGGTCTTCACCGTCGGGCTGGGCACGCCGAAGTCGATGGCTCCCTACCTCGCCGACGGCTCGTCGACGGCCTCGATCCTCTGGGACGTGCAGAACCTGGGCTACCTCACCGCGTGGGCCGGTCTCCAGGCCGCGCTGGGCAAGCCCTTCTCGGCGACCAACAAGGTCAACGACAAGATGCCGGCCGTCACCTACGACCCCTCCACGAAGATCCTGCTGCTCGGTCCGCCGCTGGTCATCACCAAGGACAACGTCAGCAAGTTCGACTACTGACCGACCCGACCCACCACCGCGACGGAGGACACCCGTGGAAGCCCGGCTTGAGCTGAAGGACATCACCAAGAGGTATGGCGGAGTGCGCGCCATCCGTCATGCCGACCTCTCGGTCAAGCCGGGCACCGTCCACGCCATCGTCGGCGAGAACGGTGCGGGGAAGTCCACGCTGATCAAGATCGTCGCCGGTGCCGAGGCGAGCGACACCGGCACGATGACCTTCGAGGGCGCCCCGATGCGCCTCTCGTCGGCTCAGGAGGCGATGGCGCACGGCATCCAGACGGTCTACCAGGAGCCGCAGCTGTTCGCCGAGCTGACCGTCTCGGAGAACATCTTCATCGGCCGGGAGGTCGTCTCCGGCGGCCGGGTCGACTGGGCCGGCCAGCACGAGCGGGTGCTCGAGCTGCTCGACCTGCTCGGCCTGCCGCAGGACTACGCGACCCGGGCGGTGGGCGACCTGTCCATCGCCGAGCAGCAGCAGGTCTCCATCGCCAAGGCGCTCGCGGGGAACGCCAAGGTGCTCATCCTCGACGAGCCGTCGGCGATCCTCACCGACTCGGAGATCGAGGTCCTCTTCGGGGTCGTGCGCCGGCTCACCGACTCGGGCGTCTCGGTCATCTACATCTCGCACCGGATCGACGAGCTCTTCCGGATCTGCCACGAGGTGACGGTGATGCGCGACGGCGAGACGATCGGCAGCTGGCCGATCAAGGACCTCACGGTGCGCCGGATCGTCGAGCTGATGGTCGGCGGCGCCATCGAGGACCACGGCGAGGAGCGCGAGATCGCCGACGCACCACCGCGGCTCGTGCTGGAGAACCTCGCGGCCAAGGGCCACTTCGAGGACGTCAACGTCTCCATCCGGCCGGGCGAGATCGTCGGGCTCTACGGGCTGGTCGGCTCCGGCGTCGCGGAGATCGCCGAGGTCGTCTACGGCATGCGGCACGCCACCGGGGGCCGGATGCTGCTCGACGGCCAGCCGGTCTCCCCGAGGCACCCGCGCGCCGCCCAGAAGCTCGGCATCGCGCTGCTGCCAGCAAACCGCAAGGCGCAGGGGATGTTCTCCTTCCAGCCGATCGCGTTCAACATCTCCGTCGGCCACCTGCCGCTCATGTCCCGGGCCCGGCTGTGGATGGACCGCGCCCGGGAGACCAGCGTGGCCAAGGAGATGATCACCCGGCTGTCGATCAAGACGCCGAGCGAGAAGCAGCCGGTCTCGGCGATGTCCGGCGGCAACGCGCAGAAGGTGGTGCTCGCCCGGCAGCTCGTCGAGCGCCCCCAGGTGCTCGTCCTCGCCGAGCCGACCCAGGGCGTCGACGTCGGCGCCAAGGAGGAGATCCACCGGATTATCACCGCCCTGGCCGACGAGGGCACCGCCGTCCTCGTGGCGACCTCCGACCTCGCGGAGGCCCTGCGCATCTCCGACCGGCTGCACATCGTGCGGGCCGGCACCACGACCAGGGAGTTCGCTCCGGGGGCGAGCCAGGCAGACGTCCTGGCCGCCGCAGCCGGCGCGGACGAGGAGGCGATGGCATGACGACCCAGGTCGAGACCCCGCGGCCACCCGAGCCGCGCACCCACGCGACCCGGGTCGCGCGCCGCATCCTGCCAGCACCGGTCACCGGTCAGGAGGGCGTGCTCGTCGCGATCATCGTCCTGCTCTGGGTGGTGCTCTCGTTTACCACGCCGGCGTTCGCGACGGCCGGCTCCTGGCAGCCGTTGCTGTCGTCCGTCGCGCCGATCGCGCTGATGGGCGTCGGCATGACGATGATCATCATCACCGGCGGCATCGACGTCTCCGTCGGCGGCGCGATCATGGTCACCGGCGTGACCACGGCCAAGCTGCTTGTCGACCAGGGGGTCTCCCTGCCGGTCGCCCTGCTCTGCTCGATGGCCCTCGGCGCGCTGCTCGGCCTGGTCAACGGCCTGCTCATCGCCTATGGCCACGTGCACGCCATCATCATCACCTTCGGCACGGCCAACCTCTTCCAGTTCGTCGGACGCCAGATCTTCGGCAGCCAGACCGTCAACGGCATTCCCGGCACGCTCGAGTTCTTCGGCCGCGGCGGCACCGGCCGGACCCTCGGCATACCGCACAGCTTCCTGCTCACCCTCGTCGTCGCGGCGCTCGCCTGGGTCTACCTGCGGCACGTGCGCAGCGGGCGGCACCTCTACGCGATCGGCGGCGACCCGGTCGCCGCCCGTCTCGCCGGCATCCGGGTGCAGCGGCTGACCTTCCTCACCTACACGTTCACCGGCCTGCTCGTCGGGGTCGCCGCCGTGTTCACCGTCGCGTCGGGCACCTCGACCCTCGACCAGAGCATCGGCTCGGGTCGCGAGCTCGCCGTCATCGCGGCCGTCGTCATCGGCGGCACGTCGATCACCGGCGGCCGGGGCTCGGTGCTCGGCACCGTCCTCGGGGCGCTGCTCGTGCAGATCGTCGCCTCCGGGGTGACCCAGCTCGGCTGGCCGAGCCAGCTGTCCGACTTCTTCGTCGGCGTGGCCATCGCCATCGCCGTCGGAGCCGACCTGGTCCGCCAGCGCACGAGGGAGCAGCGATGAGCCAGACAGCCACCCCGCCCCGCCCCGCCCCCGAGACCGAGCGGGAGGCCGACCGACGACCCTCGCTCGCCGCGCGGGCCATGCGGGCGCTGCTCACCCAGCGGATCGTGCTGCTCGGCGCGCTGCTCGTCATCGTCGTGCTCTGGATGACCCTGCTCGACCAGGGCGGCTACCTCACCGGCGCCTACGACTCCGACTACCTCGCCTCGGCACTCGTCGACGCGGTGCCGCTCTGCATGCTGGCGCTCGGTGAGCTCGTCGTCATCGTCTCGGGACGGGGCGGGATCGACCTGTCCATCGGCGCGATCGTCTCGCTGACGAGCATGGTCTTCGGCTTCGCCTACGGGCGCTGGGGGTGGAGCCTGTGGGCGTCCGTCCTGGTGGCGGCCCTCGTCGGCGCCGCGCTGGGCGCTGTGAACGGGCTGCTCGTCGCCTACCTGCGCTTCCCCGCACTCATCGCCACCCTGGCCAGCTACTACGCCTACAAGTCGCTCGCCCTGGTCATCACGAACTCGACGCCGATCTCGGACCAGCGGATCGGTGAGCTCTACTCGATCACCAGCGCGGTCGAGATCCCCCTCGTCGGAGGCGGACTGCCCAACGTGCCGCTCGGGATCTTCACCTTCCTGCTCCCGACGGCGGTGGTCGTCTGGCTGCTCGCGGCCCGGACGACCTTCGGACGGCGGCTGTTCGCCATCGGCACGAACGACGTCGCCGCCGAGTGGTCCGGCCTCGACGTGCGTCGCACCCGCTTCACCGCCTATGTCATCGCCGGGCTCGTGGCCGGCCTGGTCGCGGTCTACATCACCGGCCAGTTCGCCTCCGCCCGCCCCGACGCCGGCACGAGCGGCAACGGGCTGGCCCTGCCGGCGATCACCGTCGCCGTCCTCGGCGGCGTCGCGATCACCGGCGGCATCGGCCGGGTCGCCGGGGTGGTCCTCGCCACGATCCTCATCACCTGGCTCGACGCCGGCATCCTGCTCGCCTTCACCGGCAACAACGGCACGCAGTTCCAGCTCCTCGCGCTGGGCTCGGTGCTCATCTTCGCCGCCCTGCTCAACGGGCTGACCACCCGCCGCTACGGAGGGAGTCGCTGATGCCCACCAGCTGGGACCCCCGTCTCACCTCGGCGGAGCTGGTGGCGTTGACCCACCTGCTCGGGGAGCCGCACCGGGACCTCGCCGTGCTCGCCGAGGGGAACACCTCGCAGCGGCTCGACGACGGACGCCTCGTCGTCAAGGCGTCGGGGGCGAACCTCGCGTCGGCCACCGTGGACGACTTCGTCGTCGTCGACCCGGCCGAGGTGATGGCGATCGTCGACGACCCCCTGACGACCCAGGATGACCTCACCGCGGCGCTCGTCGTCCCCGGGTCGAGCCGCCCGGACGGCGGCCCGCGGCGAGGGTCGATCGAGACGGTCGTCCACGCCGCGGTGCAGCAGGTCGCCGACCGGCTGGAGGGGAGTGGCAGCCACGGGGCCAGGGCCGCTGCGCGGTTCGTCGGGCACACGCACCCAACCGACGTCGTCGGGCTCCTCGCGAGCGTCCATGCCGCGCAGGCCTGGTCGAGCATCGTCTACTCGGACGAGGCAGTCGTCATCGGCCGGCCGCTCTTCGTGCCGTATGCCACCCCAGGCATCGACCTGGGCCGGATCTACGTCGCTGCCCTGCGCGAGCACGCCGACCGGCACGGCGCCCTGCCGCAGCTCGTCCTGCTCGCCAACCACGGCATCGTCGCGATCGCGCCGACGACGGCCGGGGTCGAGGCCGTGTCGACGATGGCGGTCAAGGGCGCCCGGGTGCGCGCCACGGCCTACGCGGTCGGCGGGCTGGCCCCGCTGACCGACGAGCAGGTGACGAAGTTCTTCGCCAGGGACGACATCGACGAGCGCCGAGCCAACCTGGCACGGGGGCGGTGACTGCCGTGACCCTTCCCGAACGGATCGACCTCGTCCTCTGCGACGTCGGCGGCCCCATCTACACCGACGACAACTTCACCTCGGCGGTGCGCCTGGCCCTCGACGAGATTCGGGCCATCCAGGGGGGCCCGCCCGTCGACCCTTCCCAGTTCGACGCGATCTACGCCGACGTGTGCGACCGCCAGTCCGGCGGCCTGCGTACGACGCTCGCCAGAGAGCTGCTCGGCGACGCGTCGCTCAAGGACGAGCTGCACCGCCGCACCGGCGCGCACTGGACGCACCCGCCGGGCACGGCATACCCCGACGCGCTGCGGCTCTTCCAGCAGCTGCACGGGCGGGTGCAGCTCGGAGTGGTCGCCAACCAGGAGGCGGCCACGGTCGACGCCCTCACGCGCGACGGCTTCGGCGACCTCATCACCATCTGGGGCATCTCCGCCCTCGTCGGCCTGGAGAAGCCCAGCCCCGAGCTCTTCGGCTGGGCGCTCGAACAGGCCGGGACGAGCGCCAAGCACGCCGTGCACATCGGCAACCGGCTCGACACCGACGTGCGCCCCGCCCGGGCCCTCGGCATGGGCACGGTCTGGGTCGTCCGCGGTGAGGCACCGCAGGTGCCGACCCCCGAGCAGGTGCTCGAGGCCGACCTCACCGTGAGCGACCTGACCGGCGTCGCCGACCACCTCCTGCGTCGGGTCGCGGCGTGACCATCACCCTCGGCCTCGACCTCGCCACCGCGAGCGCCCGGTGCGTCGCCCTCGACACCGAGACCGGTGCCCTGCTGGCGAGCGCCGAGGAGCCGCTGCCGCAGCCGGTGCGCACCTCGGGCGGCGTCTCCCGGCAGCGCTCCACCTACGCCGCCGTCGCGCACTCCCTCCTCGCCCAGGTATGCCGGGTGCTCGGCTCGGCCGCGCAGGGCGTCGCCGCCCTCTCGGTCACCGGCACGTCGGGCACCGTGGTGCCCTGCGGAGTCGACGGGACGGCCATCGGTGACGCGCGGCTCTATGACGACACGTCGGCGGCCGCGGACGTGGCCGAGCTCGACCTGGCCCTCGCGCCGAGCCTCGCCCGGATGCTCAGCCTGCACCGCGAGCTGCAGCCCGCCCAGCTGCTGTCGACGGCGGACGTCGTCGCCGCCTCGCTCGTCGGCGCGGTCGTCGCGGCGGACACCTCGCACCACCTCAAGGCCGGGATCGACCTGGAGTGGCGGCGCTGGCCGACGGCGGCGATGACGCAGCTCGGCCTCCCGACGGACCAGCTGCCCGACCTGGTGCCGCCAGGAGCGGTCCTCGGCGTCGTGAGCCCCGCCGTCGCGTCTGGCATCGGGCTGCCCGCGGGCGTGCGCGTCGTGGCCGGCATGACCGATGGCTGCACCGCGCAGCTCGGGGCGGGGGCCGTCCGCCCGGGCGA
The DNA here is from genome assembly GCA_963826375.1 of uncultured Actinomycetota bacterium. Classification (GTDB taxonomy): domain Bacteria; phylum Actinomycetota; class Actinomycetes; order Actinomycetales; family Dermatophilaceae; genus Lapillicoccus. The sequence continues at coordinate 26,175 of CAWGWN010000003.1, forward strand.
CAGCCTCGGGGTGCTCGGCACCACACTGGTCCTCAAGGCGGTCAGCACGGCCAACCTTTCCGCACCCGGCGAGGGCCTCTACTCCCACCTGTCCCCCGCCGGCGACTACTGGCCGGGCGGTGCGTCGAACAGCGGGGCGGGCGTGCTCGACGCGCAGTTCCCCCGCCGCCACCTGGCTGAGCTGGACCGGGCGGCCGCCGAGCGCGGGCCGAGCAGCATCGTGCGCTATCCGCTGTCCCGACCAGGCGAGCGCTTCCCCGTCGCCGACCCCGGCCTGGCCTCGCTCAGCAGCGGCGAGCCGGTGGACGACATCGACGCCTACCGGGCCGTGCTCGACGGGGTGGCGTTCGTCGAGCGGCTCGGCCTCGAGACGCTCGGCCGGTCCGGTGTGACCCACCGACGGCATGCCCTGGCCGGCGGCGCCGCCCGCAGCGCCGTCTGGAACACGATCCGGTCCACCGTGCTCGGCCCGGTCGTCCCGGAGGTGGTCCAGGCCCGCGGCGCCAGCAGCGCGAGCGGCGCGGCCGTCCTCGCGGCATACGCCCTCGACCGTGAGGCCGCCGGCGACCGAGCGTCCTTGGCGGACACCGTCACCCGGCTCGTCCCGACGCCTGCCCCGGTCCCGGCCGACCACGCCGAGGCCGGCCGGCTCGAGGAGTCGTATGGCCGGTTCCGCTCCCTCCTCGCTGCCCGGACCCCGCCCGCACCCGCCATATCCGCTGTCCCCGCACCGTCCCCTGAATGGAGATCCCACCATGTCTGACGCCACCTCCGGCAGCTCGCCGCAGGAGCGCCCCCTGCCCGACGCCGTGCGCGACCTGATCGCCCGCAGCAACCGACTCGGGTCAGACAGGGCCGTGACCAACTACGGCGGGGGCAACACCTCCGCCAAGGTCACCGTCGACAATCCGGCCAGCGGCGAGCCGGTGCGGCTGCTCTACGTCAAGGGGTCCGGCGGCGACCTCGGCACCCTGCGCGAGGGAGGCCTGGCCGTCCTGGAGCGCGAACGGCTCGTGGCGCTGGACGGCGTCTACCGCGGCGTCGAGCACGAGGACGAGATGGTCGGCCTCTTCGCGTTCTGCGCCCACGGCGCCGGTGGGGCGGCCCCGTCGATCGACACCCCGATGCACGGCCTGGTCGAGCAGGCACATGTCGACCACCTGCACCCCGACGCGGTCATCGCGCTGGCCTGCGCGGCCGACGGTGAGCGGCTGGTCGAGGAGATCTGGGGCGGAGCCGTCGCCTGGGTCCCGTGGAAGCGGCCCGGCTGGGAGCTCGGCCGCACGATGCGCGACCTGGCCGCCCGGGAGGGCGTCATCGGGGCCGTGCTCGGTGGCCACGGCCTGACGGCCTGGGGCACGACCAGCGACGAGGTCGAGGAGCGGAGCCTGCGGATCATCCGCGAGGCGACGGCATACCTCGACACCCACTCTCAGCCCGAGCCGTTCGGTGCGCTCGTCGACGGCCGGGCTCCGCTCGACGACACCAACCGACGGCGCCGAGCCGCCGAGCTCTTCCCGCACCTGCGCGCCGTCGCCTCGCGGGACAGCCGGGCGGTCGGGCACTTCACCGACAGCGAGGTCGTGCTCGACTTCCTCGCCCGGGAGAAGACGCACGACCTCGTGCATCTCGGCACGAGCTGCCCCGACCACTTCCTGCGCACCAAGGTGCGGCCGCTGCTGCTCGACACCGCTCCCGACGCCCCCCTCGACACGGTGGTCGCCAGGCTGGCCGAGCTCGAGCAGGAGTACCGCGCGGAGTACACCGCCTACTACGAGCGGTACCGCACGAGCGACTCCCCGGCGATGCGCGGCGCGGCTCCTGCCGTGGTCCTCGTGCCCGGCGTCGGGATGTTCTCGTTCGGGGCCGACAAGCAGACCGCCCGGGTCGCCGGGGAGTTCTACGTCAACGCGATCAACGTCATGCGCGGCGCTGAGGGCGTGTCCACGTATTCGCCCGTCGACGAGGCGGAGAAGTTCGCCGTGGAGTACTGGATCCTCGAGGAGCTGAAGCTCCAGCGCCGGCCGCAGCCCAAGCCGCACGCCGGCCGGATCGCGCTCGTCACCGGAGGTGCCTCGGGCATCGGACTCGCGACGGCCACTGCGCTGGCGGGCGAGGGCGCCAACGTCGTCGTCGCCGACCTCGACGCGGCGAAGGTGGCCGACGTGGCGACCGAGCTGGGTGGACCCGACCGGGCGGTGGGCGTGACGATGGACGTCACCGACGAGCTGGCCGTCGCGGCCGCGGTGGCCGAGGCCGTGCTCGCCTTCGGCGGGGTCGACCTCGTGGTCAACAACGCCGGGATCACCCGCGCGGGGTCGCTCAGCGACACGAGCTTCGAGGACTGGGACCTGCAGTACCAGATCATGCCGCGCGGCTCCTTCGCCGTGGCCAAGGCGGTCGAGCCGGTGCTGCGCGCCCAGCAGCTCGGCGGCGACATCGTCAACATCTGCTCGAAGAACGCCGTCTTCGCGGGCCCCAACAACGTGGCCTACTCCTCGGCCAAGGCCGCGCAGGCGCACATGGTTCGGCTGCTCGCCGCCGAGCTCGGCGACATCGGGGTCCGGGTCAACGGGATCAACCCCGACGGCATCGTCAAGGGCTCGGGCATCTTCGCCGGCGGCTGGGGCGCATCCCGCGCGCAGACCTACGGGGTGGCCGAGGAGGACCTCGGCAAGTACTACGCCCAGCGCACCGTCCTCAAGGAGGAGGTGCTGCCGGAGCACGTCGCCATGGCCGTGCTCACCCTGACCAACGGCTCGCTGCCGGTGACCACCGGTCTCATCGTGCCGGTCGACTCCGGTGTCCCCCAGGCGTTCGTCCGATGAGGCTCCACCCGACGCAGAAAGGCATGTCATGAGCAACCCGATCGGTGTCCACGCCCTCGTCTGGGTGGGCGGCTGGAGCCCTGAGCAGGCACGGTTCGCCATCTCCTCGACCAAGGAGGCTGGCTACGACCTCATCGAGCTGACCATGCCCGACGAGACCTTCGACGCCGACCTGACGGCGAAGCTCCTGCAGGAGTACGAGCTCGGCTCCGCCTTCTCGCTCGGGCTCAGCCCCGAGACGGACATCTCCAGCGACGACCCGGAGTGCGTGGCCCGCGGCCGGGCGTTCCTGTCCGACGTCCTGTCGCTCGTGCGTGACACCGGCGCGCCATACCTCGGTGGGGTGATCTTCTCCAAGCTGGGGCGGTATGCCGCGCCGGTCACCGAGCGCGGCCGGGCGAGCTCGGTCGAGTCGATCGCCTGGCTCGCCGACAAGGCCGCCGCCAGCGACATCACCCTCGGCCTGGAGTTCTGCAACCGCTACGAGACCAACGTCCTCAACACGACCGAGCAGACCCTCGCGTTCATCGAGGACGTGGGCCGCCCCAACGTCGTGGCCCACCTCGACGTCTACCACATGAACATCGAGGAGGTCTCGTTCTCCGGCGCCGTCCACGCGGCTGCCGCCGCAGGCAAGCTCGGCTACGTGCACCTCGGTGAGTCGCACCGCGGCGCCCTCGGCACCGGCTCGGTGCCGTTTGCGGAGTTCTTCGCCGCCCTGCACGAGGTCGACTACCAGGGTGTGCTGACCTTCGAGTCCTTCTCGTCGGAGGTGGTGCACCCGACGCTGTCCTCCAACCTGGCCATCTGGCGCAACACCTGGACCGACAGCATGCAGCTCGCCCGCGACGCCCGCGAGTTCATCCGCACCCACTACGGCTCGTGAACGGAGCACGACATGACCACGACCACCCGGCTCACCGAGCTCGACGACTTCAGCATCGAGCTGCCCTCGTGGGCCTTCGGCAACGCAGGCACCCGCTTCAAGGTGTTTTCCTCCCCCGGGGTGCCCCGCGACCCCTTCGAGAAGATCTCTGACGCCGCCCAGGTCCACCGGCTGACCGGGCGAGCCCCCCGGGTGTCGCTGCACATCCCGTGGGACCTCGTCGAGGACTTCGACCGGCTGAAGAAGCACGCCGACGCCGAGGGAGTGGCGATCGGTGCGGTCAACTCCAACCTCTTTCAGGACGACGACTACCGGCTCGGCTCGCTGGCCCACCACGACAAGGCGGTGCGCGACAAGGCGGTCGCCCACCACGCCCAGTGCGTCGACGTCATGCGAGCGACCGGCTCGACCGACCTCAAGCTGTGGCTGCCGGACGGCACGAACTACCCCGGCCAGGACTCCCTCCGCGCCCGGCAGGACCGGCTCGCCGACTCGCTGCAGCAGGTCTACGCGCTGCTCGACCCGGGACACCGGCTGCTCGTCGAGTACAAGCTCTTCGAGCCGGCCTTCTACTCGATGGACATCCCCGACTGGGGCACGGCACTGAGCCACTGCCTCGCCCTCGGCGACCAGGCCCAGGTGGTCCTCGACACCGGGCACCACGCGCCGGGCACGAACATCGAGTTCATCGTCGCGATGCTGCTGCGGGCCGGGCGCCTCGGCGCGTTCGACTTCAACTCCCGCTTCTACGCCGACGACGACCTCATGGTCGGCGCGGCCGACCCGTTCCAGCTCTTCCGGATCCTGCACGAGATCGTCAGCCAGGACGCGCACCGTCCGGCGTCCGGGGTGAACTTCATGCTCGACCAGTGCCACAACATCGAGCCGAAGGTCCAAGGCCAGCTGCGCTCGGTCCTCAACGTCGAGGAGGCCCTGGCCAAGGCTTTGATCGTCAACCGCGAGGAGCTGCTCGCCGCCCAGCAGGCGGGCGACGTGCTCGGGGCGAACGCCGTCCTCATGGACGCCTACAACACCGACGTGCGAGGGCTGCTCGCCGACTCGCGGGAGGAGCGCGGGCTGCCGCGTGACCCGGTGGCCGCCTTCATCGCGTCCGGCTACCTCGACCGGGTCAGCGCCGAGCGGGTCGGCGGCACCCAGGCGTCCTGGGGCGCCTGACCGGGGGCGACTGACGCCTCTCGGGCCGGCGAGCCCGCATACCTGGCGGTGCCGGTTATCCCACCCCTCGAGCCCGGCACCGGCGCTGACTGACGGTTCAGCCTGGGAGTCTTCTCCCGCGGACTGCACTGCCCGGTCCGCCGCAAGCAGCTGAGCGAGCTCGGCGCCCTTGCCGTCGATCGTGATCAGCCGGCCGTCGGCCTGGGCACGCCCAGCACCTGGCTTGTCGTGGCGTCGGCCTGCTGGGCCGCGTCGTCGACGACCTCGAAGTCGTCGAGGCCGACGATGCCGAGGATCTGCACTGTGTCTCCGTATGCCGTGGCGCTCCAGTAGTAGGTCTCGCCCGGCAGTTGCGAGCCGCTCGGCGTGAACAACACGTCCACCACGCCCTTCAGCGGCGGGTAGCCGCCCTTGACCGCGCCGTCAGTGACCACCATGGCCACCCCCTTCTTCCCGGGGACGTCGATGGTCGCCGTGCGGCACGCGTCGACAGAGCTCTGCAGCCGCTCCATCAGGGCGTCCACCTCCTGGGCGCTCTCGAGGGTGGCGAGCTGCTCGGTGAGGAAGGCCTCGCCCTTCCCTCCCGAGAAGCGGACCCGCGCTGAGGACAGCGCATTCGGGACCGCGCGGCCGACGAGGCTCACCAGCGTCGCGCACGTCGGGTCGGGCGCGGGGCTCTGGGCCTCGACGTCCGGTACGGCCGTCCAGTAGGTGTTCCCCTCATTGAACGGGATGAGGGCCGACCGTAGGACCGCTGCGGTCCGGTTCGCCGGAGCCGTCCGTGTCGCGGTGGCCGTCGTCGACACGGGGGACGGGGTGGCCGCCGCCGTCGGTGCGACCACCGCGGCGCTCGATGTCGACGCAGAAGGCTGGGTGAAGGACGAGGTGGAGCATCCGGCGAGGAGCCCTGCGGCTGCCGCAGTGCACATCACCGAACGGAAGGGGGTCACTCGCGGAGGCTACCGGCACGGCCGCCCTGTGGTGTGACCGTCAGACCCCAGCGGCTGGGCCACTGACACCAAGGCCCTTGCTCGCCTTGTCCGTTGCCAGGTGCATGAGTCGGTCCATCTCGCTGGGGCTGACACCAATGAAGGTCATCTGCAGGACCGAGTCGCCGACCCCCGTCTGCACCCAGGAGAAATCTACCCGAGACCGGGTCGGATCGGCGGGGAGGAGGCGCAGCCCCACCGGACCTGTCCCGGTGATCGGAGGGCTCAATGGGCGGACCGCCATCGTGAAGGACCCACCCCCTTCAGGGGACAGGGAGATGTTGGGACACTTGACGATGGACTCTTTGAACTTCGCCAGAGCCTTGGCCACCCCGTCCACACTGCCGACAGCCGCAAGTGTCTCCGTGCCCAGTGGGCCGCTCTGTCCGGCTGAGAAGGCTATTCCCGCCCAGGCCGAGTAGCCGGGCGAAGGATGTGACAGGCGTGCCACGAGATCACCACACTGTGGGTCGGTCGACGAGAACATCACCGCGTCCGGCAGCACCGCGGCAGGGTCGATGTCGAAGCCGACCGGCAGCTCGCCAACGACGAGCAGCGCCGACTTCAGGGTGGCGTCGTTGCGGCTGATCGTCTCGGGCGGAGCAGACGTGGCCGAGGTGGGCGCCGTTGAAGCAGGGGTCGGCGCCGCCGTCCCCGGGGCATGACCCTCGAGCGGCATGGCGCATCCCGCGAGGGCCAGGCAAACCAGGGCGATGGGGGCCAAGCGCTCACGACGGGTCACCGCGGGAGGCTATCGCCTACAACCTTCGCGGGGACAGCGATCCAGGTAACTCGTTGACATCGGATGACCACCGTGTCGGTCAGGCGCCCGACACTCCCCGGGTCAGCGCAGGTAGCTGGCGCCGTTGAAGTCGACGACGCCCCCGGACGCCCACTCGGCACCCGGCTCGGCAAGAGCCACGATGGCTCCCGCCACCTCGTCTGCGCTCGCCACCCGGCCGAAGGGACTCTGCGCCCTGATGCCGTCACCGGCCGGCCCGTCGAGCAGCTCGGCTGCCATCTCGGTGGCGATGAAGCCGGGGGCGATGCTCACCACCGAGATCCCCTGCGGTGCCAGCGCGACCGCCATCGACTGGCCGAACGCGTGCAGCCCCGCCTTGCTCGCGCCGTATGCCGGGACGTCCGGTTCGCCGCGGAAGGCCCCCCGCGAGCCGACGTTGACGATCCGGCCGCGCGGCATGCCGTCCGGCGGTGGCGTGTCGACCATGTGCCGCGCGATGCACCAGGTGAGGTTGGCCGGTCCGAGGAGGTTCGTCGCCACCGTGGTCTGCCAGGCCCGCACCCACGCGTCGTAGTCGACGTCGGTGACCCGGTGGTCTCCACGCCTGCTGCCTCCGCCTGAGGCTGCGACGGAGGCGGGGTCGAGGAACATCGCCGCGTTGTTGACGAGCACGTCCACCCGGCCGAGCGCGTCGACCGCCTCGTCAGCCAGGCGTCGCACCTCGGCCGGGTCGGACAGGTCCGCCTGGAGCAGTGCATGGCCCGACCCGGTGAGGGTGCCCAGCACCTCCTCGGCGTCGGCCTGCCCAGCACGGAAGTGCACCGCCACCCGGTCCCCGCGTTCGGCGAAGCACCTCGCCGTCGCCGCGCCCACTCCCCTCGACGAGCCGGTCACCAGCACGCCACGGGACTCATCGCTCATCCGGCAAACGTTACCCGGGCGCGCAGACCGGAGCCCCAGGCGGTAGACGCCAGGGGATGGCCAGCCCCGGCTCTCCCAGCCGACCTTCAGCGAGATCTGATAGTAATTGTGCGAACGCAATGATTGCGAAGGTGGTGTGTACGGGCCGATATGCCGATCGACATGTCCTCGATGTTCCCTCCGCACGTTCTGAGGGACTACGCCTTCATCGCTGACGGCGAGCGCGGCGCGCTCGTCGGGCCGCGTGGCGACCTCGTCTGGATGTGCGCGCCGCGCTGGCATGACGACGCGCTGTTCTCCAGCCTGCTGGGGGGTCGCAGCGGGTACGCCGTGACCCCGGCAGAGCCGCGATCGGTCTGGGGTGGACGGTACGAGGACGGGACGCTGATCTGGCGCGGTCGATGGGTGACCACCACAGGCATCATCGAGTGCCGTGACGCCCTGGCGTTCCCCGGAGACCCGGACCGCGCGGTCATCCTGCGCAGGATCATCGCCGTCTCCGGGCAGGCCCACGTGGCGGTCTCTCTCGCACCGGGGGCGGGCTTCGACCAGTACCGGATCTCCAAGGTCAGCCAACACGACGGAGTCTGGAGAGCGAGCTCAGGCCCGCTCTCCCTGCGCTGGAGCGGCGCCGACGGGGCCCGCTTCCAGCCTCGTCACGGGTTCGAGCTCGAGCTGCGGATCCCCGAGGGCGCACATCACGACCTCGTCCTCGAGGTCTCGGAGCACCTCGAAGGGGAGCCGCCCGACCCGGACACCACGTGGTCCAGCACCGAGTCCGCCTGGGCGCGCGAGGTCCCCAGCCTGGAGACGACGATCGCCGCCGACGACGCACGGCAGTCGTATGCCGTGATGCGCGGCCTGACCAGCCAGAGCGGGGCGATGGTGGCTGCGGCGACGATGGCGCTGCCCGAACGCGTGGAAGCCGATCGGAACTACGACTACCGCTACGCCTGGATCCGGGACCAGTGCTATGCCGGACAGGCCATGGCCTCGGCCGGCGCCCTGCCGCTGCTCGACGACGCCGTGCGTTTCGTCTCGGAGCGCCTGCTGGCCGACGGCGACGACCTGATGCCGGCCTACACGGTCACCGGCGAGCCGGTTCCCGAGGAGCGGCAGATCGACCTGCCGGGCTACCCCGGCGGTCGCAACAAGGCAGGGAACTGGGTCCGGGACCAGTTCCAGCTCGACAACTTCGGGGAGATCCTCCTGCTGCTCGCCGCGGCGGCGAAGCACGACCGGCTGGCGCCGGAGCAGTGGCGAGCCGGCCAGGTCGCCGTCGACGCGATCGCCAGGCGATGGACCGAACCAGACGCCGGGATCTGGGAGCTCGAACCGAGACACTGGACCCACTCGCGCCTCACCTGCGCTGCCGGCCTGCGAGCATTCGCCGGCGTCGCACCGCCCGGCCCGGCGTCGCAATGGAGCTCACTGGCGGATGTCATCGTCGCCGACACGGGTCGCGTCGCGGTGCACCCACGGGGTTCGTGGCAGCGGACACCGCAGGACAGCCGGGTTGACTCCAGCCTGCTCCTCGCCGCGATTCGCGGAGCCCTGCCCTCCGACGACCCCCGCAGCGTCGCGACCGTCGACGCGGTGCGTGTGGACCTGGGTCGCAACGGGTACGTCTACCGCTACCGACACGACGGGCAACCACTCAGCAGGGCCGAGGGCGCCTTCCTGCTCAGTGGCTTCCACCTCGCCATGGCGGTGCACCAGCAGGGTGCGCATACCGAAGCGATCCAGTGGTTCGAACGAGGGCGCGCCGCGTGCGGCTCTCCAGGCCTGTTCACCGAGGAGTACGACATCGAGCAGCGGCAGCTGCGCGGCAACATCCCGCAGGCGTTCGTCCATGCCCTCCTGGTGGAGTCCGCCAGCCGGCTCGCCGGCCCCTCCGGCGAACCGATGACCTAGTCCCCCGCATTGCGGTCGGGGGCTCGACAGAAGGGAAGACAGCCCAGATGAGCTCAGCATCAGATCACCAGGTGGTCGTCGTCACCGGAGCGAGCGGAGGCATCGGCCGAGCGACCGCCGTGGCGTTCGGCGCCCGCGGGGCAGCGGTCGCCCTGGTCGCCCGCGGAGAGGCCGGCCTGCGCGCGGCTGCCGACGAGGTCGAGGCCGCCGGGGGCACCGCTCTCGTCCTGCCCGCGGACGTGGCGGACCCCGACCAGGTCGAGCGGGTCGTCGCCCAGGTCGAGGAGAGCCTCGGACCGGTCGACGTCTGGGTCAACGTCGCGTTCGTCTCGGTGTTCAGCCGGTTCGACGAGATCACGCCGGCCGAGTACAAGCGCGCGACGGACGTCAGCTATCTCGGCTACGTCTACGCCACGATGGCGGTGCTCCCCCGGATGAAGGCCAGAGGTCGAGGAACCATCGTCCATGTGGGGTCGGCCCTGGCCTACCGCGGCATCCCGCTCCAGACGGCATACTGCGGCGCGAAGCACGCGATCCAGGGGTTCCACGAGTCGCTGCGCTGTGAGCTGCTGCACGAGAAGAGCCCGGTGCGGGTGACCATGGTGCAGATGCCTGCCGTCAACACCCCGCAGTTCTCCTGGGTGCTCTCACGGCTGCCGCACCGTCCACAGCCGGTGCCCCCGATCTACCAGCCCGAGGTGGCCGCCCGGGCCGTCGTGTATGCCGCGGACCACCCCGAGCGCCGCGAGTACTGGGCCGGGACCAGCACGGCGCTGACGCTGATCGCCAACGCGGTGGCTCCCGGCTTGCTGGACCGCTACCTCGGCCGCACCGGGTTCCAGTCCCAGCAGACTGCTGAGCCCTCGCCGCCCGACGCCCCGGTGAACCTCTGGGAACCGGCCGACGAGCGCCAGGACTTCGGTATGCACGGCCGGTTCGACGAGCGCTCGTCGTCGAACGACCCCCAGCTGTGGGCCTCACACCACCACGGCGTCGTCGCGGCTGCCGCAGCCGGCGCCGTCGGGCTCCTCGTCGGCGTGGCCCGCGCCCGGCGTCGATGAGGCGGCCATGAGGCGACTCGAGATGACCCGGCTGGCCTACGGCGCTCTTCTGCTCTCCTCCCCCGATGCCGTGGCCCGGGCCGTCGGCGCGGGGAGGTTGGACGGTCGGGACCGGCTGGTCGCGCGCATCCTCGGCGCCCGGCACGTGGGGCAGGCGCTGGTCACCAGCCACAGCGGTCCTCAGCTCGGCCGCCTCTGGCCGGCGGTCGACCTGCTCCACGCCGCCAGCATGGTGGCCCTGGCAGTGCTCGACCCTCGTCGGCGCCGGGTCGCGGCGGCGGATGCCGTGGTGGCCAGCCTGTTCACGCTCGGTGGCGCCATGGCGGTCGAGGCGCACGCCGGACCCGGGACGGGGCCTGACTGACGACGACGTGGCCCGGTTCTGGGCATGCACTGCCAGCTGTGCGCACACCAAACCTAGGCATGTACTCCCAGGAGGAAGTCCTCTTCCCCGTCAACCGGCTCGTTCGCTGCCTCCGCGAAGGCTTCGAGGACCTGCGCGAGCGACCGGCGGCGCGCCGGCGACATCTGCTGCATGATCTCGGTGAAGCTCGACCGCCGATAGGCCATCACCCGCTCCACGAGGTCATGGCCCTTGGGCGCCAGCTTGAGCACGAGGTAGCGACGGTCGTCGGGGTTGTCTGCCCGCTCGACGAACCCTGCCGTGACCAGGCGGTCGACGGACCGGGTGGCGTTGGAGGCATGCACTCCGAGCGCCTCGGCCACCTCGCCGAGGTTGACCGAGCCCCGGCTGGCGATGATCACCAGGATCCGGAACTGTGGTGGGGTGAGGACGGCCTCCACGGCCTGCATCGATCGCGTCACGACCGAGAACAGCACCCGAGATGCGCGCATCACCGCATCCACCTGGCGCTCCACCTCGACGTCCGGCTGACTCTCTCTGGCCATGTTGTGCAGTATCGCACGCATTGCGGCCTACTAACCCTTGCGCACCCGCAACTATTTGTTACGATAGAGGCTCCAGCAATGCTTGCGAGACCGCAACTATCGCGGGGCAACTCTGACGCGGTGCAACTGACCTGACGCGGCACGGTCTCGTTCTGACAGCAGGAGGTCGTCGTGTTTCGCTCCTCACCCGGCAGGACCTCTCTCGTGGATGAGCACGGGATCGACCGGCTCGTCCGTAACATCCGCACCGGCCACTTCGAGCGGAGCCTGGCCGCTCTGACCGCAGCCGGGGCCGTCGTCACCGCTGCGGAGATCTACTTCGAGCACGACAAGGCCAGCTTCGGCAACCGTCTGATGTGGCTGCCGGTCGCTCTCGGCCCGGTGGGAGCGGCCGCCGGGATCGCCGGCGTGGTCAGCCACCGGGCAGCCAAGACGGCCCTGCCGATCGCCTCGGCAGCCATCGTCGCCAACGGGATCCAGGGCGTCGTGCTGCATGCCCGGGGTATCGCTCAGAAGCCCGGAGGCTGGTCCAACTGGCGGTACAACATGGAGATGGGCCCCCCGCTGCTGGCGCCCTTGCTCGTCACGATGGTCGGAGGGATGGGTCTGCTCGCCGCGATCCTGCGGAGGGAGACATGACCACCCCTGGTGAAGGCTCACCTCGCCTGCCCTTGTCGGTCGAGCATGGCGGTGGGCGGTTTCCCGGCTTCGACGTCCTGGGGCAGCTGCCGCACTGGGATCCAGCCACCACCGCGGTCGTCGTTGGCAGGCTCGGGCAGCTCGCGGCCCTTCGGTTCTTCACGCCCCCCGAGGAGGCCACGGCGGCGGCCTTGTTCGACCAGCTCCTCGACCAGCGCGAGGAGCCGCGGGTCCCGGTCCTCCAGATGGTCGACACCCGGCTTGCGGAACGACAGACCGACGGGTGGCACTACGCGGACATGCCGCCCGACGGCCAGGCGTGGCGGGACAGCCTGGCGGGGCTGGACGAGGACGCCATGACCCGCTGCGGCCGGACCTTCGCAGCTGCCGACGACGCGGACCAGGCCGCGATCCTCGACGCCGTCCAGCGGGCCGACGGCCAGTGGCACGGTTTCGTCGCGTCGCAGATCTGGAGCCTGTGGACCCGGTATGCGTGCACCGCCTTCTACTCGCACCCCTCGGCCTGGAACGAGATCGGCTTCGCCGGACCAGCATACCCACGGGGGTACAAGAACATCGGCGTGGACCGCCGAGAGCCGTTCGAGGTCGCCGACGCGCGACCGCTCGACCCGCTTCGAGAGTCATCGTGACCTCGGTCCGTCAGCGGAACGAGTCGGCCTGGCTCCTCCCGCCACGGCCGGGGTCGAACCACGCGCTGAGGTCTGAGATGCGCCGGTTCGACGACACGGACGAGGTCGACCTGGTGGTCGTCGGCTGCGGAGCGGGCGGCTCCACGCTGACCCAGCGGCTGGCGAGGCAGGGATGGCGGGTGGTGGCGATGGATGCCGGCCCGTTCTGGGACCCCGAGCGGGACTGGGTCAGCGACGAGGCCGGCTCTCACCACCTCTACTGGACCGAGCCGAGGGTGATCTGCGGTGACGACCCGGTGCCACTCGGGTCGAACAACTCCGGCCGGGGTGTCGGGGGCTCGATGGTCCACTACGCCGGCTACACCCCCCGGTTCCACCCCAGTGACTTCCGCACCCTGAGCCAGGACGGGGTGGGGGCGGACTGGCCGATCAGCTATCAGGACCTGCGTCCCTACTACCAGGACCTCGAGGGCGAGCTGCCGGTCTCCGGCGAGGAGTGGCCCTGGGGTGACCCGCACCGCTACCCCCACAGTCCGCACCCCGTCTCCGGCAACGGCGAGGTGTTCCAGCGTGGGGCACTCAAGCTCGGGATCACCACCAAGGTCGGTCCGGTGGCCATCGCGAACGGCCGGTTCGGCAACCGGCCGCACTGCATCTACCGCGGCTTCTGCCTTCAGGGCTGCAAGGTCAATGCGAAGGCCTCGCCCCTGATCACGCATATCCCGGACGCGTTGGCGCACGGCGCCGAAGTCCGTGCGGACTCGATGGTGACCAGGATCGAGGTCGACCCACGGACGGGACGCGCGGTCGGTGTCACCTACGTGCACCGCGGCGTCGAGAGATTCCAGCGAGCCCGCGCCGTCGCGGTGGCCGGATACTCCATCGAGACGCCACGGCTGCTGCTCCACTCGACCTCCGACCGCTTCCCGCACGGGCTGTGCAACGACTTCGACCAGGTGGGCCGCTACCTCATGGTCCAGGGAGCGCCTCAGACCGCAGGCCGCTTCGACCAGGAGATCCGGATGCACAAGGCTCCGCCTCCCGAAGTCAGCACAGAGCAGTTCTACGAGACCGATCCCGCCAAGGCATACAAGCGAGGGTTCTCGATCCAGACCGTCTCCCCCCTGCCGATCACCTGGGCCGAGCACGTCGCCGCCCAGGGGCATTGGGGCGCCTCGCTGCGCGAGTACATGAGCGACTATGTGCACTGGGCCTGTCTGGGTGCCCTGTGCGAGTTCCTCCCCCGAGCCGACAACCGCGTCACGCTTGCCGACGAGCGTGACCGTCACGGGATGCCGGTCGCGAAGTTCTCCTACTCCCAGGGGGAGAACGACAAGCAGCTCGTCTCGGCCGCTCAGGAGGTCATGGAGTCCATTCTCACGGCGGCCGGGGCCGACGAGGTCATCACCATCCAGCGGTTCGCCCACCTCGTCGGTGGTGCCCGGATGGGCAGCAGCGAGGAGACCGCCGTCGTGGACGCCGACTGCCGGACCTTCGCCGTCCCGAACCTCTTCATCACGGACGGGAGCGTGCTGCCCACCCAGGGCAGCGCCAACCCGGCCCTGACGATCATGGCCGTCGCCGCCCGGGCGGCTGACCGGATGGCCCACCTGGCCCGACAGGGCGGACTCGACGAGGACGACCGCTGGCGCCACCGCGCCCGACCCAAGGAGGAGAGATGACCAGCCCTACCGTGGCGGACCACCTGCTGACCCGACTCGGCGAGTGGGGGGTGGACCACGTGTTCGCCTTCCCCGGCGACGGCATCAACGGTATCGTCGCCGCCTTCGGGCGAGCGTCGAACCAGCCGAAGTTCATCCAGTCGCGCCATGAGGAGATGAGCGCCTTCGAGGCCGTGGGCTACGCGAAGTTCACCGGCCGCGTGGGGGTATGCATGGCGACCTCTGGCCCCGGCGCCATCCACCTGCTCAACGGCCTCTATGACGCCAAGCTCGACCACGTGCCGGTGGTGGCGATCGTCGGCCAGACGGCCCGCAGCGCGATGGGGGGGTCATACCAACAGGAGGTGGACCTGCTCTCGCTCTTCAAGGACGTCGCCAGCGAGTACCTCCAGATGGTGACCGTCCCCGAGCAGCTGCCCAACGTCATCGACAGAGCCATCCGTATCGCCATGTCAGAGCGCGCGCCGACCGCGGTGGTGATCCCGTCGGATGTGCAGGAGCTGGAGTACACCCCGCCACCGCACGCCTTCAAGATGGTGCCGTCCAGCGTGGGTGTCGAGTGGCCACAGGTCGCCCCGGACGACACGGCGATCCGCCGAGCGGCTGAGGTGCTCAACGCCGGCTCCCAGGTCGCCATACTCGTCGGCAACGGGGCCCGAGGGGCCCGGGAGGAGGTCGAGGCGATCGCTGAGCTCCTCGGAGCGGGAGTCGCCAAGGCGCTGCTGGGCAAGGACGTCCTCTCCGACGAGCTGCCGTACGTCACCGGCTCCATCGGCCTGCTCGGCACCCGCCCCAGCTACCAGCTGATGTCCGAGTGCGACACCTTGCTCACGGTCGGGTCGAGCTTCCCGTACACGCAGTTCATGCCCGACTTCGACCAGGCACGGGCGGTCCAGATCGACATCGACCCGAAGATGATCGGGATGCGCTATCCCTATGAAGTCAACCTCGTCGGGGACGCTGCCGCGACGTTGCGCGCCCTCATCCCCCTGCTGAAGCGCAAGGACGACCGCACCTGGCGAGACGAGATCGAGTCGAGCGTGTCGAGGTGGTGGGAGACGATGCACATGGAGGCGATGGTCGACGCTGAGCCGGTCAACCCGATGCGGTTGTTCGCCGAGCTCTCGCCCCGGCTCCCCGACGACGTGATCGTCACCGCCGACTCCGGCTCCTCGGCCAACTGGTACGCGCGACAGCTGAAGTTCCGCGGCCGGATGCGCGGCTCGCTGAGCGGCACGCTGGCGACGATGGGGCCGGGCGTCCCATACGGCATCGGCGCCAAGTTCGGGTGCCCCGACCGCCCCGTCGTCGTCTTCGCCGGAGACGGGGCCATGCAGATGAACGGGCTGGCGGAGCTGATCACGGTGAAGCGCTACTGGCAGGAGTGGGCCGACCCACGGCTGGTCATCGCCGTCCTGCACAACAACGACCTCAACCAGGTCACCTGGGAGCTGCGGGCGATGGAGGGCGCTCCCAAGTTCGTCGAGTCGCAAAGCCTGCCCGACATCTCCTACGCGGACTTCGCTGCCGGTATCGGGCTCGACGCCATCACGGTGAGAAGCCCGGAGGAGATCGGTCCGGCCTGGGACCGTGCTCTGGGAGGCGACCGGCCGACGCTTCTCGACGTGCACTGCGACCCGAACATCCCCCCCATCCCGCCGCATGCCACGCTCGAACAGGCCATGGCCACCACGAAGTCGATGCTCCGCGGCGACCCGGACCGGTGGCAGGTGATCAAGGAGGGCGTCAAGACCAAGGCGCAGGAGTACCTTCCCCATTCGGGGCGGTGAACCATGGACGCCGAGGTCGACTCCGTCGAGGTCGCCACCTATCGCGTCCCCACGAGCAGCCCGGAGGCCGACGGCACGCTCGCGTGGGACTCCACGACCCTGGTTCTGGTCCGGGCGCGAGCTTCTGGCCAGACCGGGCTGGGTTGGACGTATGCGCCCGATGCCTGCGCCCGGCTCATCCGTGAGCTGCTGGCGCCAGCCGTGTGCGGGCGGGATCCGATGGACGTGCAAGCAGCCTTCGACGCCATGGTCAAGGGGGTGCGCAACGCCGGCCGACCGGGGCTGGCGTCGTACGCGATCGGCGCCGTGGACGTCGCCTTGTGGGACCTCAAGGCACGGCTGCTGGAGCTGCCGCTGCATCGGCTGCTCGGTGCCGTCCGCACCGGGGTGCCGATCTACGGCAGTGGGGGGTTCACCACCTATGACACCGCACAGCTCACCCGCCAGCTGACCGGATGGATGGACCAGCAGATCCCCCGGGTCAAGATCAAGATCGGCGAGTCGTGGGGCACTGCGGTCGACCGGGACCTCGGGCGGATGCGTCAGGCGCGTCACGTGATCGGGGAGCAGGCCGAGCTCTTCGTCGATGCCAACGGTGCGTACTCGCGCAAGCAGGCGATCCGGACCATGCGCTCCGCCGAGGATCTGGACGTCCGATGGTTCGAGGAGCCCGTCTCCTCGGATGACCTGGCCGGCCTCCGTGTGGTGCGTGACGCCGTGCGCGCAGACGTGACCGCGGGCGAGTACGGCAACGACCTGGTCTACTTCCGCCGGATGTGTGAGAGCGGGGCGGTCGACTGTCTCCAGGTCGACCTCTCGCGGTGCGGAGGGATCACCGAGTGGGTGCGGGCCGCCGCGGTGGCTGCCGCGTTCGGGCTCGAGGTGTCGGGTCACTGCGCGCCGCATCTCCATGTGCACGCGGCCGCAGCGACACCGAACCTGCGACACCTGGAGTGGTTCCACGACCACGTGCGCCTGGAGTCGATGTTCTTCGACGGCACTCTGGACCCCCGCGGGGGAATGCTGACCCCCGATCCGGACGCACCGGGGAACGGCCTGAGTGTCCGCACCCAGGACATCAGCGAGTACCGAGTGGACTGATGGGTACCCGACGAACCGTGGTTCAGCTGCATTCGCCACCGATCCGACAGGAGCACTACCGATGAGCGCCATGACCATCTCGGCCCCGCGAAGCAGCCAACGCTGGAGACGGCTCGTCCCGCTGGTCTTCGTGACCTACAGCCTGGCCTACCTCGACCGGTCGAACTACTCGATCGGGGTGGCCGGCGGTCTCAAGGAGGACCTCGGGCTCACTCCCGGCTGGTCCGCACTGCTGGGGGCCGTGTTCTTCCTCGGCTACTTCGCCTTCCAGATCCCTGCAGCCCACTACGCGGAGCATCGCAGCGTCGCCAAGCTGATCTTCTGGGCGGTGCTGCTCTGGGGCGTCTTCGCCAGTGCGCAGGGCGTCATCCCGTGGCTCTGGCTGCTGATGGTCGACCGCTTCGCGCTCGGCATCACCGAGGCGGCGATCATCCCGGCAATGCTCATCTTCCTCACGCACTGGTTCAGCAGGAACGAACGGGGCCGCGCGAACACCTTCCTCATCCTCGGCAACCCTGTCACCGTGATGTGGCTGTCGGCGGTGTCCGGATATCTCATCGCGGCGACGAGCTGGCAGTGGATGTTCGTCATCGAGGGCGCTCCCGCGATCGCCTGGGCCTTCATCTTCCGAGCGCTCGTCGCGGACCACCCCCGTGACGCTGCGTGGCTGAACGCACCGGAGCGAGCCGAGATCGAGGACCGTCTCGCCGCCGAGCAGGCCGAGCTCGACCCCGTTCCGGGCGGCTACCGCGAGGCGTTCCGCTCCCGGAACGTGGTCCTCCTGGCGGCGCAGTACGCCCTCTGGAGCATCGGCGTCTACGGCTTCGTGTTCTGGCTGCCCAGCATCCTCAAGACCGCCGAGCACAACGGGATCGGCCTCGTCGGGCTGCTCTCCGCGGCTCCGTATGCCCTCGCCGCCGTCGCCATGCTCGTCACCTCCCACTACTCGGACCGCACCGGCAGGCGCCGCGAGTTCGTCTGGCCGTTCCTCCTCGCAGCCACCGCATTGTTCAGCGTCTCCGTCGTCCTCGGCGCCGGGCACTACTGGGTGTCGTACGCCGTGCTGATCGTTGCCGGAGCGTGCATGTATGCGCCCTACGGCCCCTACTTCGCGATCATCCCCGAGTTCCTGCCGCAGGACGTCTCCGGAGCGGCGATGGCCCTGATCAACAGCGCCGGTGCGGTGGGCGGTTTCGTCGGGGCCTACGTCGTCGGGTGGCTCCAAGGCGGCATCGGGGACGGCGCCGCATACACCTTCATGGCGGTCGGCCTCTTCCTCTCCGCGGTGCTGATGCTCTTCGTCACTGTCGGTCCCACCCGCCACGCGAGACCCCGACACCTGGTGGACGACAACGGTCCACGAGCCTGAACCGGTGCAGACGAGCCGCTCTCAGACCCCCGAGCTAGGGTCGGACGATGAGCGACGCTGACATCAACTTCTACTTCGACCCGGTGTGCCCGTTCGCCTGGATGACCAGCAAGTGGGTGCGGCAGGTCATGGCGCAACGGGACTACCGCGTGGACTGGCGGTTCATCTCGCTGCGGATGGTGAACGCCCGGGTCGACTACGACAGCCAGTTCCCCCCGGAGTACGAGGTGGGGCACACGGCCGGGCTCCGGCTCCTCCGTGTCGCGGCGAACGCCCGGGCCGAGCACGGCCGCGAGGCCGTGGGGCCGCTCTACGCCGCCATGGGACGACACATCTTCGACACTCCGCGGGCCGGCGCGGACACCCCCGAGGTCCGCGAGCACCGGGGCACCCGGGAGTTCGTCGAGCCGATCCTCGTCGAGGCGGGGCTGCCGGCCAACCTGGTGACCGCCCTCGACGACGACACCGTCGACCTGCAGATCCGAGCCGAGACCGACGAGGCGCTCGCCCTGACCGGCAAGGACGTCGGCACCCCGATCATCCACTTCCAGCCCCCGCAGGGGGTGGCCTTCTTCGGGCCGGTCATCAGCCGCCTGCCCGCGCAGGAGGACGCCGTCCGGCTGTGGGACCACGTCATCGGACTCGCGCAGTTCCCCGGGTTCGCCGAGCTCAAGCGCAGCCTCCGTGAGAAACCGCAGCTGCTCGGCCTCGGCGTCTCCCGCGACGCGGCCGGCGTCCAGGAGGACTGGCACGGCGGCAGCCGGCGGCTGAAGAAGTAGGCGCGAGCGCCCAGTCCCCCACTTCCCGGCAGCGCCACCCATTGGCCGGGCCCCGCCGCGCAGCAGCGCGGCCGGACTGTGATACTCGGCCGCATGGAGCCTCGCACCCACGCCGAGTCAGTCACGATCTCCCGTTCCGCCGACGAGCTCTACGACCTCGTCTCCGACGTCACGCGCAGCGGAGAGTGGAGCCCCATCTGTACTGCCTGCTGGTGGGACGAGGGGGCAGCCCTCCACGGGCGGCCGCAGGTCGGCGACTGGTTCACGGGACGCAACGAGACGCCCGAGCGCACCTGGGAGACCCGTTCGCTGGTGGTCACCGCCGAGCGCGGCCGGGAGTTCGCCTTCGTCGTCGGAGGGTCGTTCGTGCGGTGGGCGTATGCGTTCGACGCCACGGCCGGGGGCACGCGGCTGACCGAGTCGTGGGAGTTTCTGCCAGAGGGCATCGCCATGTTCCACGCGAAGTACGGCGACGACGCCGACACCCAGATCGCCGAGCGCACGCAGGCCGCACTGCACGGCATACCGGCGACGCTCGCGGCGATCAAGCGGATCGCGGAGTCCGGCTGACGACGTCTCGGACCAGGAGCTGCGGGGTGCCTGCTGCGACGGCCGCGAGGTTCCAGGCGCTCGTGGAGCCCGCCGAGAGGTAGCCGCTGTGGCCGGCCGACGCTGCTCCGGCGCCCCCGTCGGGCAGCGTCGCGCTCGACGTGGAGAGGACGTCGGCCCCGAACAGCTGGTCGGGGTCGGCTCCGAAGACACCGAGATCGGCGATGACGTCGTCGGCGTTCTCGAGCACGTGCAGATGGCCTGGCGCGAGGTGGAGCTGCGCCACCGTGCGGACACCGAGACCGGGCGACCCGAGGACGACGACGTCGTCGACCCCGGTCTCCGCACCGGAGAGGGCGAGGCCCGCCGTCGTCGACCCGTAGGAGTGGGCCCAGACGCTGAGGTGGGGGCTCCCACCAGCCGGGTCGGCGCTGTCGAGACCGCTGAGAAAGCGCGCGAGCGCGGGCGCTCCGGTCAGTGCCGCGGAGGTCGTGAGCACCGACCGCCGAGGGTCGAGGAGGTCGTCCCACTGCGGCGCCTCGTAGCCCATCCAGGTGACGGCCGCCACCGGGCGACCGTCTCCGTGCTCGCGCGCCTGACGCTCTGCGAGGTCGGTGAGCTCGCCAAGCCGCGCGTCATACCGCTGCACGTCGCCGTTGACGGTGGTGCTGAGCCCGCCGACGAACACCGCGACGTGGCCGGCCCGGTCGACGTCGCCGACGGAGACAGCTGCCCGGGTCAGCCGCCCGGACAGGTCGAGGCACAGCAGCTGGCGGGTGCGCCCGTCCGGCTGCGCGAGCACGGCCCGCAGCGCCCGGAGGGAGGCGAGCTGGTCAAGGACCCGGCGAGAGGCTGCGACCCATCGCTCGTCCGCGAGCGGCAGCGGCAGGAAGGGCGACCACGGCGCGTGGAGGCGGTCGCGCTCCGCCATCACGTCTCGCTCCGCCTGGTCGAGCCGGGCGCGGTTGGCGCGGTCCCGCACCGCAGCGGGTAGCCCGTCGGCGGCCCCGATGGCGTCGGGGTGCTCCGCGACGAGGCGCTCGCGGTCGGACGGCGCCAGCCGGCTCCACCACGCCGCGGTGTCGCGTGCGGTCCATCCCGGGCTGCCTAGACCTGACGGGGGGTCAGCTCCCGGGACGGACGCCGCCGGGTCGACGTGACCACCGATGCCGACCGTGGCTCGCAGAGCAGAGGCCCCGAGAGCGCTGGCCAGCTCGCTGTCCACCTGCGCCGCGTGGGCCAGCAGTGCGTCGACGAGACCACGCACCTGCTCCGCGGCTCGTTCGCGGACCAGCGAAACCGCCTGTGCCGCTGCGGGATCGGCCAGGAGGTGCCACCCCGGGACGAGCACGACCCGGGCGTCGGCGGTGACCAACAAGCCGTGCTGGTCCGAGACCTGGGTGACGTGCTCGGCGAGCCGGGCCACGACCACCACCTCGTCGGCGGCTCGCCGCAGGGCACGGGCCGCTGCACTCAGCGACTCAGCCAGGTGTCGGCGCTCCGCGTCAGCCTCGGTATGCCGGGCGCTCGCGAGGGCCGCTGCGGCACCGGCCCAGCCAGCGGTCCCGAGGTCACCGGTCCCGAGCACACCGGCCCCGAGCTCACCGTTCTGGAGCTCACCGACCCAGAGGTCTGCGGCCTGCTGCCATCGCACACCCATCGCGTCGAGGCCGGCGTGTCGGGCCTCGACCGTGTCGGCGACGGCAGCAAGGAGATCAGGTCGCCAGCGCCGGAGCTGGGCGAGCTGACCGAGCTGGGCACTCACCCTCGCGGCCCGCCCCGGTCGGGTCCCTGCCCGGACGGTGGTGGCAGCCCGGATGCGGTATACCCGGATGCGGCATACCGGGATGCGGCGCACCAGGATGCGACACACCTCAGGGCGCCGAGGTCCGCACTCGTGGCCTCCTCAGCCCAGCGATAGGTGCCACCCGCGTCGACCAGCCGTGCCGACTCGGCGAGCGCTGCGGTCCGCACGCCGCGCAACCGCTCGGCCCAGGCCTGCCCCACGCTCGCCGCGACAGCCGCGGCAGCAGAGTCCGGCAGGGCGACGGTCAACGGGCCGAGGTCCGCTGCCAGGTCCCATCCCGCGACGAGCTCCGCCGCAGCGCGGGACGCCAGCGCGGCGGCCTCGACCCGGTCGGGGTCCACCGCGAGGCGGATGCTGCTGTCCGGCACAGTCCCCCCTGCTGGCCGGCCGAGGTGCGGGCCGGCGTGACGTTGGTCTGCCGAGACTAGGCAGCACGGGCGCCGACCTCCCGCGGTTATCCACACCGAGCACCCATCGAGCGCGCACCGCCCACGATGGTCCGATGCAGCCGCGTGCTGGCACGGCAAAGCGCCGTCCACCACGTCGGTGGACGGCGCTCCTCTTGCGAGGTCGGCAACCAGGGGGTCGAGGCCTGGACGCCGTCTGGGGAGCCGGGCGCGACGCCCGGCCACGGTCAGCCGGGGGGCCTTCCCGACGGACCGGTCAGCCCACGGTGGGGATGGCCAGCTCCTGGCCCGCGTGGACCTGGGTGGTGTTCATCCTGTTGGCGAGCTGGATCTGCGCCACCCCCTCGGCGACGGACAGCTGAGGCAGCTCGAGGGCCGCGATCTGGGACAGGGTCTGTCCCGAGTGGACGACGACGCGGTGGTCGATCGTGGCGTCCGCCGCCCCGACACCGAACAGGGCGCCCGCGAACGCCGCGAGCAGCGCCACGGCGACGAGGGTGAGGACCAGCCGGCCGAACCGGCTGAGCCGCACGGCCGGTCGGGCCGAACCGGTGGTCGACCCGACCTGGGGGCCGGTGGGGACGAGCCGCAACACAGGTCGCCCCGTCCAGGTCTGCTGCCCGTCGACAGCGAAGGTCTCGACCGAGCCGACGTCCGCGAAGGCCACGTCTGCTGGGGCCACGTCCCACGCAAGCGCTGCGCTCATGATGTCCTCCGTCTCAGCGACCCCGGCGAGGGGGGCGGTGCTGGTTCCTCCGGTCCGGCAGGGCCGGGCTGGTCGGCGTTCCCTCGAACGGGTGTGCGAAAGAACGTCTGGGTGATTTGTAGCACGGGTGTTCGAAAAAGTCGAGACACGCGTCGAACAGGTGTTTGGCACTGACGTTCGAAACCCGTACGCTGTCCGCATGCCAGGTAGTCCAGCACCGGGGTGTGACAGGCCCGCTGACCTGCGCATACGTCGCTAGGCACCAGCTGGCGCCACGACGGTCGGCAGCAGAGAAGTCGGCACCGGAGAAGGGGTTGGGACAGATGGCGGACGTCCACGAGATGCCCGAGCGTGGCCAGGGCGACGGTCTCACCGTGCGCCAGCGGCGTGTCCTCGAGGTCATCCGCAACGCGGTGGACCGCCGCGGCTACCCCCCCAGCCTGCGCGAGATCGGCGAGGCGGTCGGGCTGACCAGCCCGAGCAGCGTGGCCCACCAGCTCTCCTCGCTCGAGCGCAAGGGCTACCTGCGGCGCGACCCCAACCGCCCTCGGGCCATCGAGGTCGTCTCCCCCGACATCGTGCTCGGGGAGCGCGGCTACCGGTCCGGCGACAGCGACGCGTACCCCGCCCCCGAAGGCGACGTCGGCGGACAGGCTGACCTGGACACCGGCTCGGGCGACCATCGACCCGAGGCCATCTACGTCCCGGTCGTCGGGCGGATCGCGGCCGGCGGGCCGATCCTGGCCGACGAGGTGGTCGAGGAGGTCTTCCCGCTGCCCCGACAGCTCGTCGGTGAGGGGTCGCTGTTCCTGCTCAAGGTCGTCGGTGACTCGATGGTCGACGCGGCGATCTGCGACGGCGACTGGGTCGTCGTGAAGCAGCAGCCGACCGCGGAGAACGGGGACATCGTCGCTGCCATGCTCGACCATGAGGCGACGGTCAAGACGTTCAAGCGTAAGGACGGCAAGGTGTGGCTGATGCCGCACAACGTCGACTACTCCCCCATCGACGGCGACGACGCGTCGATCCTCGGCAAGGTCACCGCCGTCCTGCGTCGCGTCTAGGTCCGCATCGAGGCCAGCGCCGAGGTCAGCGCCGAGGTCAGCGCCGCGCCGAGGCGGACGCCAGGTCGATCTGCCTGTCGTCGCCGGACAGCCGGTCGACGAGGTCGCTCAGCGTCTCCCCGAGCGGCGTGTGCAGGCGCACGGACGCCTCACCGTCCCCCCGGCTCGGGCTCGCGGTGACGATGGCGACCGGGATGCCGTCGCGGGCCGCCCGGCGTACGAACCGGTAGCCGCTCATCACGGCCAGCGAGGAGCCGAGCACCAGCAGCGTCGCCGCCCGCTCGACGAGCGCGAAGGACTGCTCCACCTTGGGCTTGGGCACCGACTCGCCGAAGAACACGACGTCCGGCTTGAGGGTGTCGGCCGCACAGACCAGGCAGTGCGGCATCCGGAAGGTCGCCACGACCTGCTCGTCCAGGACGATGTCGCCGTCGGGACGGATCTGGCTGGACACCCGTGACCCGTCCTGCGCGAGGGCCCGCACCCGGTCGGCGAAGCCGGGGTTGCCCACGTCCATCCGCTCGTGCAGGTCGCGCCGGGTGCTGCGGTCGTCGCAGGTGAGACAGACGACGTCGTCGAGGTTCCCGTGCAGCTCGATGACATCGCGCGCCCCCGCCCCCTGGTGCAGCCGGTCGACGTTCTGGGTGACGATCCCGGCGAGCAGGCCGAGCTGCTGCAACCGCGCCACGCTCCGGTGGCCGCTGTTCGGCGCGGCCCGGGAGAAGCGCTGCCAGCCGATGAAGCTGCGCGCCCAGTACCGCTGCCGCGCAGCCGACGAGCCGGTGAACTCCGCATACTGCATCGGGGTCACCCGGCGCGTCCCGTCAGGCCCGCGATAGTCGGGGATGCCGGAGTCGGTCGACAGCCCCGCTCCGGACAGGACCACCACGTCGCCGCGGCCCACCAGGTCGACCAGTCGCGCGTGCTCCTGGGCCGGCTCACGCGTCGACCCT
Source organism: uncultured Actinomycetota bacterium (assembly GCA_963826375.1). Lineage (GTDB taxonomy): Bacteria > Actinomycetota > Actinomycetes > Actinomycetales > Dermatophilaceae > Lapillicoccus. The sequence continues at coordinate 51,097 of CAWGWN010000003.1, forward strand.
GCGGCCGCTGGCGCGTTCGAGGTCATCGACCCAGTATGCGGTGCGCGACCGCGCGACGGACGGGCGCCTCAGAAGCGCCCGAGGAGGGTCCGGCGGTGCGAGTCCCGTAGTGCCCGCAACGCGTATGCCGGGTCGGCGACCTCCTCATGCGGTGGCGTGAGCGGAGCGTCGAGGAGGACCAGCGCAGGCGCGTGTGCCCGGACCATCGCATCCGCGACGAGGTAGCCGTGCCGCTCGAGGATCTTCTGCTCGTCCGGCGAGAAGGCGTCGAGGTCAGTGCGGATGACGGTGATGCGCGCGCCGACCAGCGACGGGTAGCTCGCGTCCGTCACGGTGTCGAGCGCCCACATGGCGCCGTCGAGCACGCCCCGGCGCATGCTGGCCAGCAGCCAGCGCATCCGGGTGGCGCCCCCTCCCGCCGCAGCGATGGCCATGGTCTGCAGCAGCCGGCCGTAGACGGTGCGCTGGCTCGCCGCCTGGAACACCCCACCCCCGTCCGAGACGAGCACCGCCGCATGGTCCTTCCACACCGGCTCGAGGCCGAGGTTGTCGTAGACGCCGCCGTCGGTCAGCTGGATGTCGTCGAGGACGGCCGCCCGCGACTCGGCCGTCTCCGGCCCGGCGTGGCCGCCCCGGAGACCGAGCTCACGCCCGAACCGCATGGGAGCGAAGAACGGCGGGAAGGCGCAGGACGCGGCCACCGTGTCGGCGAGGCGCACCGGGGCGGGCGGCACCGCATACCCCACCCGGTAGTCGCCGAGCCGGCCGTGCGGGCGGGAGGCGTTCGGGTCCATGAAGACCCAGTCGACGCCATAGCCGATCTCGGTGGCGCTCACGACGACCGCCGGACCGTCAGCGCCGCTGTCCCGCAACGGCGTCGACCACCTGGGCAGGTGCCGGGCGAACCCGTCGGCCAGCGCGCGGACCGCGGCGTCGCGGACGAACCAGCGCTGCGGCAGCAGCGCGCCGAACAGCGCGGGGGTGCGGACGTTCTGCCGGGTCAGCCGCAGGAGGGGCTCGGCGACGAGCTCGTCGAAGCCCTCGACCCGGCCGGGTGCGGCCCCCCTCTGGGCAGGCCAGCGCAGCCCGGGGTCGCTCAGGAGGTTCGCGACGATCGACCCGCCGGAGACCCCACTGACGGTCCGAAGCGACCCGAGGATGCCGAGCTCGTCGAGGCGGCGGACCGCGCCGAGGTGGAACAGTGCCGCACGGTAGCCGCCGCCGGAGAGGCAGAGTCCGGTGCCGTGTCGTCGCGGGCCGCGTGGCTGGTCCATCGGCGCGGTGGCCCGAGCCGTGGTCAGGGCGCTGTCGACTGCCGAGGTCGATGCGGGCGCGGCGGGACGGGACATGGCGTGAGCCAAACACAGATCGACGACACCCGCCGCCCGGTGGGGCCGCGGGCCGAGATCACATGCGGGTCAACAGTCTGCGATTTCGATAACCACGCGTTATAGGATGGCCGCATGATCGACGCCGCCGGGCTCCGCGTGATGCGTGCCATCGCCGACGAGGGCAGCTTCACCGGAGCGGCCACCTCGCTGGGCTACTCCCAGCCGGCCATCTCGCAGATGGTGCGGCGTCTCGAGGAGCGCAGTGGGACGGTGCTCGTCGAGCGGGTCGGTCGCAACGTCCGGCTCACCGAGGCCGGCCAGGTTCTCGCGCGACACGCGGTCGGCGTCCTCGCCGCCCTCGACGCCGCTGAGGAGGAGGTCGCGGCGATCGCCGGCCTGCGCTCCGGCCGCGTCCGGTTGATGGCCTTTCCCTCCTCGTCCGCCTCACTCGTGCCGCGGGCGCTCTCGCTGGTCAAGAAGCGCTACCCGGATGTGCGGGTCACCTTCAGCGAGGGCGAGCCCCCGGAGTCGCTCGCCGCTTTGCGGGCGGGTGACTGCGACATCGCGGTGGCCTTCGCCTACGAGGGCGGCGAGATCGCCCGAGGCGAGGACCTGGACGTCTTCGTGACCTACAAGCTCCTCGACGACGAGGTTCGCCTGGCGGTCCCACCCGACCACCCCCTGGCCACGCGGGGCCACGCCGACCTCGCCGACTTCGCGCACGAGTCCTGGATCGCCGGGTGTCCCCGGTGCCGTGGGCATCTCGTCTCGCTGGCCCGGCAGAGCGGGTTCACACCGAACGTGGCGTTCGAGACGGAGGACTATGTCGCCGTGCTCGGGCTGGTCAGCGAGGGCCTCGGGGTCGCCCTGGTGCCCGACCTCATCCTCGCCGCTGCGCACAACACCGATGTCGTCACGCTGCCTCTGCTGCCGGCCTCGCGTCGGCAGATCCACGCCGTGACGACCGAAGACCTGCAGCGCGTCCCTGCCGTCAAGGCGACCCTCGACGCCCTCTGCGAGAGCGCCCAGCGGCAGACCTTCGTCCCGGGCTGACCGCTGTCCCCCCTTCCGCCACCACATCTCCTCGACTGAGGACGAGTGAGCGGCCGCCGGGGATGACAACCGTGACCTCATCACCTCCCGCCCGCGACGAGAACGGAGCCGTCGACCTTGGCGACGGCGAGGTCGCCGTCCAGGTCGGTGCGTGCCACCTGGAACCCGTCCCCCTGCAGCGCGTGCAGGGTGGACGGCGCCGGATGGCCGTAGTCGTTGCCCTCGCCCACACTGATCACGGCGAGCGGGGCGCGCAGTGCCTCCAGCAGCTCGTCGTCGCGGTTCGCCGAGCCGTGATGGGCGACCTTGAGCACGTCGACGCCAGCCTCCAGCACCGCCGGGTCCCGGCGCAGCGCCAGCAGCACCTGGTGGGCTGCCTCGCGTTCGACATCCCCCAGCAGGGCGACGCGCAGGCCGTCCACGTCCGCGGTGAGCACGACGGAGGAGTTGTTGGGAACCGACCCCTCCCGGATCACCCGCTCGGGCCACCAGGCGTGGGCGTGGATCCCTCCCCACGAGAGGTCGTCCCCGGCATACACCGGGGACATCGGGACGGCGGCAGCGCTCGCCCACCGGTGCACCTCCTGCGCCTGGAAGGGCGGCTCCTCGACCGGGGTCGTGAGGATCTGGCGCACCTGCCGCCCTCGCAGCGCGCCGGGCAGGCCGTCGACATGGTCGGCGTGGAAGTGGGTGAGGATGACGGCGGCGATGACCTGCACCCCCAACCGGCTGAGACAGCCGTCGATCGCGTCGGGGTCCGGTCCCACGTCGACGACGACGGCCGTGCCGGGGCCGCTGCGCAGGACCAGCCCGTCTCCCTGACCGACGTCACAGACGACGAACCGCCAGCGGGGGTCCGGCCAGGTGACCAGGCGGGTGGGCAGGGCCACCGCAACCGTGAGGGCGGCAGCCCCCAGCACCGCGAGCGGCTGCCTGCCCCCGTGATGGAGCAACCACGGCCCGGTGACGACGGCGAGCACGCTCAGGACGGTCAGCAGGACGGCACCGAAGGCGCCCTGCGGCCAGGGCACCGACGCCATCGGGACGTGCGAGCAGGTCCGCGCCACCCAGGCGATGGCGAGGGTAGGCAGCGCCGCCACCTGCGCGAGAATCGCCGCGCCGGCCGTCCAGAGGACCGACACCAGCGCCGTTGCGACCCCGAGGACGGTCGCCGGCGCGACGAACGGGGCGGCGAGCAGGTTGGCGAGGACGCCGACCACGGTGACCGAGCCCTGCAGGAGGACGACGACCGGGGCGCACATCAGCTGGGCGGCAGCGGGGATCGCCAGGGCCGGCCCCCACCGCCTGGTCGGTCCGGGTAGCCACCGGCCGATGACCTCACCCCACGAGGCGGCGAAGAGGAGCAGCCCGAGCGTGGCGAGCGACGAGAGCGCGAAGCCGAACGAGCGGGCGAGCCAGGGATCCCAGCAGAGCAGGGCGATGATGGCCGCACCCAGCGCCGGCAGCCCTGCCCTGCGGCGCGAGGTGCTCATCCCGAGCAGCGCGACGCCGCCCATGGCTGCGGCCCGCACGACGCTCGGCTCGGGCCGCACAAGCACGACGAAGGCGCCGAGCAGCACGAGCGCCGCGAGCGGGCGCCAGCGTCGGCGCAGGCCGAGCACCCGGCACAGGCCCAGCCCCGAGGCGAGGATGATCGCGACGTTCGAGCCGCTCACCGCGGACAGGTGGGTCATCCCCGTGGCCAGCATCGCGGCGGTGAGGTCGGTCGGGGTGGCACTGGTGTCCCCGATGACCAGCCCCGGCAGCAGGCCCCGCGCGTCGTCCGACAGCCCGTCCGTCGCCAGCCGGAAGCGGGCTCGCACGACCTCGGCCAGCCGTTCCAGAGGCCCAGGAGGCTCGAGCGACTCGGCCGGACGGACGGGGGTGAGCACGGCCACGACGTCGTCACCCGGGTCCCGGGCCGGGCCCAGCCGACCGGACACCCGGATGCGCTCGTGCCACCGCACGCGCAGCCAGGTCGGGTCCGCGAGGACCAGCACCGGGCTGTGCACCGACGAGCGCAGACCACGGCCGGTCACCGTGTCGATGTCCAGCCTCAGGACCACGACCGGCTCGGCCTCGGGGTGGCCTGGGGCCGCTGGCACGAGCCGGGGCTCGTCGACGACCACCGCGTCGACCGTCACGCTCGCCCGGCCGGCCGCGAGATCTCGAACCGGCCCCGCCTCCCGGACCGCGACGTGGGTGGCCAGACAGGTGAGCGTGAGGGCCGCGGCCACGCCGGTCAGTGCGACCAGCCGCAACGGTCCACCTCCCGGCGCGCCCCGCCACGCGAGCACGCCGCCGGTGGCGCCGCCCACAACCAGCGCGCCGGCGAGGACGAGGACCGCACCAGCAGACAGGGCGAGCGAGGCCGCGACGACGGACCAGGTCAGGAGAGCCGGGACGAGCAGCCGCAGGTCTGCGCGCGGGACGCTCTCCCGGGGTTGGTCCGGCGACGGCGCTCCCGATGTCCGGCGAGGCCCGAGCGTCACACCCGGACCCTGACCCGGATCTGGCTGAGCAGCTTCTGCCCGATGCCGCTGACCTCTCCGAGCTCGTCCACCGAGCTGAACCGGCCGTGGTCGGAGCGCCAGTCGAGGATGCGCTGGCCCAGCACCGGTCCCACTCCGGGCAACGAGTCCAGGGCGGCGAGGTCGGCGGTGTTGAGGTCGACGACCGGACCCGCCGTGCCTCCGGACGGGTCGCCCGAGGGTCCGCCGACCCCGGTCCGGGCAGCGGCGGGCGGGATCTCCTCCCCCGGCCTCGGGACGAAGATCTGCTCGCCGTCGGCGACGACCCGGGCGAGGTTGACGCGCTGGAGGTCAGCACCCGGGAGCGGGCCCCCCGCAGACCCGATGGCATCCACGACCCGGCCGCCCGGAGCGACGGTGACGACTCCGGGACGCGCCACCTGTCCGACGACGTGCACCACGACAGGTCCTCGCGCCGCTCCTCCCGCGCCGGTGGCGTCCGGGCCGGCCGAGGTGGCACTCGAGCGAGCGCCTCGGGTGTCCCCAGCGGACCCTCCCGAGGCGAACGCCGACGGCATACTGCGCCCGGCCAGGGCCGCCGGGGTCGACCCCGGCACCGGGCTCGGGGTCGCCGTCTGCTCAGCGCGCGCCACCCGCACCGTGAACACGAGCAGCGCCACGATGAGGACGACGGCCAGGGCCGTCACCGCTCGCCATGACACGTGGTAGCGCGCCGCGCGCACGCTCACGGGAGTGGTGAGGATCGCCGGCGGGGTCGGCCGCACCCGGCGTGGCCGACGGTGCCGCCCGGAACGGACCACAGCCGCCGCGTCGGTCGGGTCGGCTGGCTCGGCTGGCCCACCCGGGTCCGTCGGCTCGGTGGGCCGGCTCAAGGGCGACGCCTCGTCGACGGGCCCACGACTCCCGACAGGCCCACGACTCCCGACAGGCCCACGACTCCCGACAGGCCCATGGTCCTCGTCCCAGGGCGGCTCGGGGAGCCACCCGGTCTCCGCAGGAGGATCCGGAGCGAGCAGCGCCAGCACCCGGGGGCTGACCTCGGCGGGGGCGGGACGACGGAGCATGCGCTCGACGGTATGGAGGGCCGGCCGGCGGGTCAGCCCCCCGGCACGGCCGCTGTGGACCGTGGTCCCTCAGGCGAGGGGATGTGGACGTCAGCGTGCTGCCGGCCCGCTCAGGCGGAGCCCTCCGACCGCAGCTGCCTCCCCTCAGCGCTGCGCCCGTGCGCGCAGCCAGGCCCGGACGTTGACCTGGTGGCGCAGCCCGACGATCCCGGCCAGCACCACGGCCCAGGCGGTGGTCGCCCACGAGCCGGGCAGGAGCCCGGTCCCGGAGCCCAGCCCGAGCAGGACCAGGACGGTGCACGCCGCCAGCGACGCTCCGGCGATCCATCGGCCGGCGGCGAGGACGGCGCCGAAGACGACGAGCATCACCAGGCCGAACCACGGCTGGACCGCGAGGACCGCCCCCAAGGTGGTCGCGACGCCCTTTCCGCCACGGCCTCCCAGGAACGGGGAGAAGACGTGCCCGAGCACGGCCGCGATGCCGACGACGTAGGCCGGGACCTCCCCGACCGCGCGCAGGACGAGGTAGGCGGGCACCAGCCCCTTGAGGACGTCCAGCACCGCGACGACGATCCCCCACCTCACGCCGAGGACCCTTCCGGCGTTGGTGGCACCGGGGTTGCCCGAACCGGAGTGGGTCAGGTCCACTCGCAGCAGCCGGGCGAAGATCGTCGCCGGGTTGACCGCGCCGACGAGGAAGCCCACCAGCGCTGCTGCGACGACCAGCGCCACCAGGGTGAGGGTCATGACGGGCGCGGTGACACGGCCACGGCCAGGGTGCCCGGGCCGACGTGGGCCCCGACCACGGCGCCGAGCTCTCCCACGACGAGCTCCCCGAGGTTCCCGATGCGCTCGCGCAGCTGGTCGGCCAACGACTGCGCACGCTGCTCGGAGTCGAGGTGCTGCACGGCGATGTCGACCACCGTCGAGCTCGACTCGGCCGCGGCGACCGCCAGCTCCACCAGCCGGGCCAGCGCTCTGCTGGAGGTGCGGACCCGCTCCAGCGGACGGATGCTCCCGTCCGCCAGGCAGAGGAGCGGCTTGATCGCAAGGGCCGACCCGACGAGCGCAGCGGCCGCGCCGATCCGCCCTCCGCGGCGCAGATGCTCGAGGGTGTCGACGTAGAACGCCACCGTGGCGCCCGTCGACCGGGTGAGCGCCACGGCCGCGACGGCCCGCGCATCGAGCCCGTCGGCGGAGGCCTGCGCCGCCGACAGCACGGCATACCCCATCGCCATGCCGAGGGAGCGCGAGTCGACCACCTCGACCGGGACGGGGGACTGCTGAGCGGCCAGCTGGGCCGACTGGCACGTGCCGGACATGTCGGCGGAGAGATGGATCGACACGATGCTCGTGGCACCCGCCGCCGCGGCGGCCTCGTAGGCGTCGAGGAAGACCTGAGGTGCGGGCCGCGAGGTGCTCACCGGGACGAACCTGCGTAGTGCGGCGGACAGGTCGTCGGTGCTGATGTCGACGCCCTCGCGGTGCTCGGTGCCACCGATCACCACGTGCAGCGGGATGACGGTGATCGGCACCGGCGCACCGGTCACCATCCCCTCCGGCAGGTATGCCGTGGAGTCGGTGACAATGGCGACGCTCACCCCGCGAACGCTAGCGGGTCGCCCACCCCGTCGTCGGGGCGACCGCTCCGCCGGTCACAGCGGGACGACGTTGACCAGCCCGGGCGCCCGCACGATGACCGTCCGGATGCCCGCGGACGTGGCGGCGACGACCTTCTCCCGAGCGAGCACCAGCTCTCGCAGCTCGTCCTCGCCGATGTCCGCGGCGACCTCGACGCGGTCGCGGACCTTGCCCTTGACCTGGATGACGCAGGTGACCACGTCCTCGACGAGCAGGGCCGGGTCGGCGACGGGGAACGGCACGAACGAGACTCCCCCCTCGTGGCCGAGCCGGCTCCAGAGCTCCTCGGCGATGTGCGGCGCCACCGGCGCCAGCATCAGGACCAGAGCCTCGACGGCGTCGCGAGGGACGACGTCGAGCTTGGTCAGGGCGTTGTTCAGCTCGATCAGCTTGGCGATCGCCGTGTTGAACCGCAGGGCCTCGTAGTCCTGGCGGACGCCGGCGATGGTCCGGTGGACGGCGCGTGCCGTGGCGTCGTCGGCGCGGTCCTGACCGACCCGCAGCCCGCCCGTCTCCTCGTCGACGACGTTGCGCCAGAGCCGTTGCAGGAACCGCTGGCTCCCGACGACTGCCCGGGTCTCCCACGGCCGGCCGAGCTCGAGCGGTCCCATGGACATCTCGTAGACCCGGAAGGTGTCGGCGCCGAAGGCCTCATACATCTCGTCGGGGCTGACCGCGTTGCGCAGCGACTTGCCGATCTTGCCGTACTCGCGCGCCACGGGCTCCCCGTGGAAGGTGTAGGTCGCCTCGTGGGTGTGGTCGCCCGGCTGCTCCTCGACCTCGGACGCCTCGACGTACTGCCCCCGCGCGTCGGTGTAGGCGTAGGCCTGGATCATCCCCTGGGAGAAGTACTTCCGGAACGGCTCCTCGCTGGAGACGTGGCCCAGGTCGAAGAGCACCTTGTGCCAGAACCGGGCGTAGAGCAGGTGCAGCACCGCGTGCTCGACCCCGCCGATGTAGAGGTCCACCCCGCCGGGGTCGCTGACGCCGGCCGATGCTCCGGCCACCGGCTGGTCGTGCTTGGCCATCCAGTAGCGCTCGTTCTCGGGGTCGACGAACGTCTCGTGGTTGGCCGGGTCGAGGTAGCGCAGGTAGTACCAGCACGACCCGGCCCAGTTGGGCATCGTGTTCGTCTCGCGCCGGTAGCGGCGCAGGCCGCGCCCGTCGCCGAGGTCGAGCTCGACCTCCACCCACTCCGGCACCCGGGACAGCGGGGGCTCCGGCGAGCTCTGCGAGTCCTCTGGGTCGAACGTCTTCGGGGAGTAGTCGGGCACCTCGGGAAGCGCGACGGGCAGGGCAGACTCGGGCAGCGGGTGCGGCGTCCCGTCCTCGTCGAAGACGATGGGGAAGGGCTCGCCCCAGTAGCGCTGGCGGCTGAACAGCCAGTCGCGCAGCCGGTAGTTCACCGTGCCGTGCCCGAACCCGCGCGCCTCGACGTGCTCGATGATCCGCGCCTTCGCCTCGGCGACCCCCAGCCCGTCGAGCGAGATGTCGTCGCTCGAGGAGTTGACCGCGGCGCCGTCGCCGGTGAAGGCCTCGTCCTGCGGGTGGCCCTCGCCGGGCTGGACCGTGCGGACGATCGGCAGGTCGTAGGTCAGCGCGAAGGCCCAGTCCCGCTCGTCCTGCCCGGGCACCGCCATGATTGCGCCCGTGCCGTAGCCCATCAGGACGTAGTCCGCGATGAAGACCGGGATCTGCTGTCCCGTCACCGGATTCGTGGCGAACGCTCCGATGAAGACACCGGTCTTCGCCTTGTCGTCCATCTGGCGCTCCACCTCGCTCTTGCGCGAGGCGGCCAGCCGGTATGCCGTGACGGCATCGCCTGGGGAGGCGGTCGCCGCCGGGTCGTCGCCCTTCCAGACGTCCTTCGTGCCGTCCGGCCACGCTCCGTCCGGGACGAGCTCGTCCACCAGTGGGTGCTCCGGCGCGAGCACCATGAACGTCGCGCCGAAGATCGTGTCCGGGCGGGTGGTGAAGACCTCGATGCCGGCGTCGGCGCCGCTGGCGGCCGTCGCCGGGAAGGTCAGCCGCGCACCGTTGGACCGGCCGATCCAGTTGCGCTGCATGGCTTTGACCTTCTCCGGCCAGTCGACCCGGTCGAGGTCGTCAGCCAGCCGGTCGGCATACGCCGTGATCCGCATCATCCACTGCCGCAGGTTGCGGCGGTAGACGGGGAAGTTCCCCCGCTCGGAGCGGCCCTCGTTGGTGATCTCCTCGTTGGACAGCACCGTGCCGAGCCCGGGGCACCAGTTGACCGGCGCCTCGGAGGTGTAGGCCAGCCGGTGGTCGGCCAGCACGGCTTCGCGCTCGGCGACGTCGAGGTCGGCCCAGGACCGTCCGGCATGGCCGGCGGGCAGCGCCCGCTCCCCCGAGGCGAACTCCTCGACCAGCTCGGCGATCGGTCGGGCCGCACCGGTCGAGCCGTCGGCGCGCACCGCGGCCGGGTCGTACCACGAGCTGTAGATCTGGAGGAAGATCCACTGCGTCCAGCGGTAGTAGTCCTCGTCGATCGTCGCGTAGCTGCGCCGGTTGTCGAAGCCGAGACCGAGCCGGCGCAGCTGCCGGCGCATGACCACCATGTTCTCCTCGGTGGTCTTGCGCGGGTGCTGGCCGGTGCGCACGGCATACTGCTCCGCCGGCAGCCCGAACGCGTCGAATCCCAGGCAGTGCAGGACGTTGCGGCCCAGCATCCGGTGGAAGCGGGAGTAGACGTCCGTCGCGATGTAGCCGAGCGGGTGGCCGACGTGCAGCCCCGCCCCGCTCGGGTAGGGGAACATGTCGAGGACGACGAGCTTCTCGCCGAGCTGCGCGACCTTCTCCGGCTCGGCCCACGGGCCCGCGGGGTTCGGGGCGTCGAAGGTGCCCTGCTCCTCCCAGCGGTCCTGCCAGCCGGTCTCGATCCGGTCGGCCATCGCCGCCGTGTAGCGATAGGGGGTCTCGTCGCTCATCGTGTCCTCACTTGACGTTCGCTGGTGGCGGTGCGCTCCCCGGACCGGGACAGACAAAATCCCCTCGCTCAGGAGGGGATGCCGCGCTGAGGTCCGTCCGGTCAGCGCGGCGACCGAAGAAGAAGGAGCTGCGGAGCCACGCGGCAAGGTTACCGCAGGCGGCTCAGCCGAGGCCGGCGACGTCCGGGCGCAGCACTCCGACGACGATGAGCAGCTGGGCCACGTGGTAGGTCACCATCACGACGACATGGCTGCGCGCGAAGTCCCGGACGAACCGGGTGAACCCGATGAGGGCGTCGCTCACCACGAAGAGGCTCGCCCCGATGCCGAGCAGCAGGTGGCCGCTGAACCAGGCATACCCCGCGAAGCCGGCCAGCACCACCCCGTATGCCGTGGGCGGTCCGCCGGTTGCGGGGTCCCGGCGGGCCAGAGGCACCAGACCTCCGGCGAGGGCGAGCACCAGCACGAGGCCGACCAGGACGACGCCGGGCCACAGCGGCGACGCATGGGGCATCTCGACGAGGGCGACGAGATAGGCGACGTGGGCGAGGAGAAAGACGGTCAGCCCGAGCCGGAACCGGCGCTCCACCTCGCTGTCCAGCAGCAGCACGTCGCCGACCAGGCACAGGGCCAGCCCGGCCAGCAGCCAGCGTCCCTGGGGCACCTCGTCGGCGTGGAGCAGCCAGGCGAACGCGAGCAGGAGCACCATGAACGCCGGCTTGGCGAGCCGCTCGGCCGCCCGGTCCGCCCGGGCCACCGCGACCCAGTCGGCCAGCGCGACCGCGGCCAGCGCAGCCAGCAGGACCCAGCCGAAGATGTTCACCCGACCACTGTCCCGCCCCGCTGCCGCCCACGCGTCGTCCGACACCCCACGCCCGGCCGCCGTGATCTGCGTCGCACCGCCAAGCGGTGGGCCCGCCGCCTGCCCGGCGCGCGCTAGGAGGTGCCTCTGCGGAGGGCTACGCTCGGATGATGCTGTCCTTCGAGCGCACCGTTACCGACGCCGACACCGCCGAGCGTCTCGGCAGCGGCGACCTGCCGGTGCTGGCCACCCCGCGGCTGATCAACTGGCTGGAGCGGGCCGCCTTCGCCGCAGCCTCCGAGGGCCTGTCCGAGGCGCAGACGACGGTCGGCACCCATGTCAAGGTCGAGCACATCAAGGGCACGCCGGTCGGCGCGACGGTGACGGTCTCCTGCTCCAAGCCGGTCAGCGACGGGCGACGCCTGATCTTCCACATCACCGTCCTCGACGAGTCCGGCGAGACGGTGGCGACCGCCGAGATCCACCGGGCCGTGGTCGACCGCGAGCGCTTCCTGCGCCGGTTCGGCTGCGAACCCCAGCCCAGTGCATCCTGACCGACCCGACCGCGGTGCGCGCACCGTCGGCGCGCCACGCGCACCGCACGGCATACCCGTGCCGGGCCCAGGGTGCGCGCGGCGCGGTCGCCGGTGAGCCTCAGCGGCTGAGCAGCACGACCAGGAGCGCCACCACGGCCGGCGCCGCCTGGACGTAGACGATCCGCCGGTTCACGGTCGCGGCGCCGAACAGCCCCGCCACGATGACGCAGCCGAGGAAGAACAGCAGCAGCGGCGTCCGCAGGTCCGGACCGGCGAGCAGCCCCCACACCAGCCCGGCGACGAGGAAGAGGTTGTACAGGCCCTGGTTGGCCGCGAGCGACCTCGACTCGCGGGCGAAGTCCCTGTCCAGCCCGAACGTCGCTCGGCCGCGGGGCGTGGTCCACAGCACCATCTCGAGCAGCGCGAAGGACACGTGGAGCAGGGCGACGAGCACGACGAGCACGGTCGCCACGAGGGTCATGGGCTCAGGGTATGGCGGGCTGGACGGGCGATCGGGGACGCGGGCGTCCTCGGGACGACGAGACCCCGGACCAGATGGTCCGGGGTCTCGTCCCTGATGTGGAGCTGAGGGGACTCGAACCCCTGACCCCCTCCATGCCATGGAGGTGCGCTACCAGCTGCGCCACAGCCCCGAGCGATCTCTCGCCGGCGTCCCCCGGAGGGGACTGCGGAAGTTTAGCCACTCGGGCACCCCCTCCCCAAATCGCCCGCTGGCGACGACGACGGGGCAGGCGCCGTCAGTGCCCTGGGGCGGTCCGGCCCGGGGCGTCGCGGACACCGACGTTCCAGTGGTCGATCCGCCAGGTGGGCCCGACCTCGGCCCCGCCCACCTGCCGGGCCTCGGCGACGGTCGCCCAGTGGCAGTTGTCCAGACCCCAGAGGACGCGTCCGGCGAGCATCTGGTCGAGCCCGACCAGGGAGGCCACCGCCGCGCGGCTTGTCCCTCCATGACACACCACCAGAGCGACTCGGCCCGGCTCCAGCCGCGCGACGACGTCATCGAGCGCGGCCCGGGCGCGCAGGGCCAGCTCGGTCACGGTCTCCCCCGTATGCCCACGCCGGACGTCCTCGCCGCGCCCCAGGGCAGCCAGCAGCTGCGCGTCATGCTCCCGCACGTGCGCCGACGTGCGGCCCTGCCACTGCCCCACATCCACCTCGCGCAGCCGCTCGTCGAGGTCGACCGTCATCCCGAGGACGTCAGCGACGGCGCCCGCCGTCTCCGCCGCCCGCTGCAGGTCCGAGCTGACCACCAGCTGGGGGTCGAGCGCGGCCAGGACCGGGGCCACCCGTTCAGCCTGCGCCCGTCCGACCTCGGACAGGGCCGAGTCGCGGTGGCCCTGCCAGACTCCGGCAGCGTTGTCCTCGGTCTCTCCATGGCGCAGCACGACGACCCGTCGCGGCTCCTGCGCTCTCGCGCCAGCAGTGGCCGGGCTCACGGGGCCGAGACGGACGCGAGGTCGACCTCCGGGCAGTCCTTCCAGAGCCGCTCCAGCTGGTAGAACTCGCGCTCGTCGGCGTGCTGCACGTGCACGACGATGTCCCCGAAGTCGATGAGCACCCAGCGACCCTCCCGCTGGCCTTCGCGGCGGATCGGCTTGCAGCCGAACTCACGCAGCTTGTCCTCGATCTCGTCGACGATCGCGGCGACCTGCCGCTCGTTGCTCGCCGAGGCGATGACGAAGATGTCGGTGAGGGCGAGCTGGTCGCTGACGTCGATGGCCAGGACGTCCTGGGCGATCTTGTCCTCGGCGGCCAGGGCGGCCACCTTGGCGAGCGTCAGGGCGCGGGATGTGGCGGGCACGGTTCTCCTAGGTGCGAGGGACTGCAAGCGCCGCGTTCGCGGCATACAGGCTGTACTTGTTGATGTACTGGACGACCCCGTCGGGGACGAGGTACCAGACCGGCTGACCCCCTGCCACCCGAGCCCGGCAGTCGCTCGAGCTGATCGCCATGGCGGGCACCTCGAGCAGGTCGACCCCGCTGGTCGGCAGGCCGTCGGTGCTGAGCAGATGCCCGGGCCGGGTGACCCCGACGAAGTGGGCCAGGCCCCACAGCTCGTCGACGTCCTTCCAGGTGAGGATCTGGGCCAGCGCGTCCGCACCGGTGATGAAGAACAGCTCGGCGTCAGGTCGCTCCGCATGCAGGTCGCGCAGGGTGTCCCCGGTGTAGGTCTTGCCGGGCCGGTCGATGTCGACCCGGCTGACCGTGAAGTGCGGGTTGGACGCGGTCGCGATGACGGTCATCAGGTAGCGGTGCTCCGCCGGGCTGACCTGCCGCCGCTCCTTCTGCCACGGCTCCCCGGTCGGCACGAAGACGACCTCGTCGAGGTCGAAGCGCGCCTGCACCTCGCTGGCCGCGACGAGGTGCCCGTGGTGGATGGGGTCGAACGTGCCGCCCATCACCCCGAGCCGCTCGCTCAGGGGTGCCCCTGGCTGGCCGACTCGTGCCGGTCGCCGACCTTCTGGCCGCTGTTGCGGAAGGTCCACAGCACCCCGAGCCCGGCGAGGAACAGGCCGAAGGCGATCGCCGCGAAGGCGATGGGGGGCATCGGGAGCTGCCGTTGGGCCTCCTCGGCGCGGACGAGGACGGGCAGGACGCTGGCTGACATGAGCACAGACTACCGCTCAGCAGGCGCCTGGTGTCCCACCGGGAGCGCCCGAGACGCCACCTCGACCCAGCGATGCCCGACACTGGCCCAGGGCTCCTCGCCCGACGCGATCGCGACCGTGAGCTCTGCGCAGCTGCGCTCGGCGAGGGCGACGAGGTCGGGTGGGTAGCCATAGCGGACCTGGTGCTCGGCGAACTCGTGCTCGTCGTCCACGAGGACGCTGCCGTCCAGCGCCCGGTAGACGTCCAGGTCGAGGTCCACCGCCCTGACCGTCGCGCCGTCCCAGTCCGGCCCGGTGGTCACGTCGACGTAGATGTCGCAGGCGTCGTGGCCAGGCCCGTTGAACCTCGCCATCCACGCCTGGCCGGCCGGGATGAGCATGGCCACGTCGGTCCGGCTGTCGAGCGCCATCCCCGGCCGGTGCATGTGGAACCCGCGCGGGGCGCCCAGCCAGTGGCCGTGCTCGTCGGCGCCGAGATACCGCAGGTCCAGCTCCCAGTGCGGGCGCTCGCCCCACTTGGTGAAGCGGACCGCCACGAGGTCCCCGACCGGGCAGGGAGGTGGGGGGTGCGACATACCGCCAACGTATCGGTAACGCTTCACATCCCGGGCATACCTCACGCACAGGAACCCCCTTCCGCACGCCGTACTCTGGATGGCATGACCCCCGAGCTGTCCGTCGTCATCCCGATGTACAACGAGGAGGATGTGCTGCCCCTCCTGGTGGAGCGGCTGCGTCCGCTCCTCGACGGCATCGGGACGACGTATGAGGTGCTCGCGGTCGACGACGGCAGCACCGACCTCACGGCGGCCCTCCTGCAGCGCCTGCACCGGGAGTGGGACCAGTTCCGGGTCGTCCGGCTGCGGGCCAACGCCGGGCACCAGGCGGCCATCTCGGCCGGCCTGCTCTGCGCCCAGGGCGACTACGTGATCACCATCGACGCCGACCTGCAGGACCCACCCGAGGTCATCGCCGAGATGCTGGCCAAGGCCCGAGGCGAGGGCGTCGACGTCGTCTACGGCATCCGGAACGACCGCTCGAGCGACTCCGTCTTCAAGCGGGTCACCGCCCGCGGCTTCTACTCGCTGATCCGAGCGGATCTCCGGCACGACCGCCCTCAGCGACGCCGGCGACTTCCGCCTCATGTCACGGGCCACGGTGGACGCCGTCAACGAGCTGCCCGAGCACAACCGGGTGCTGCGCTTCATCGTGCCGGCACTCGGCTTCCCCTCGGACACCGTCGAGTACCGCCGCGACGAGCGTGCAGCAGGCGCCTCGAAGTACCCCTTCCTCAAGATGCTCAAGCTGTCTCTGGACTCGGTCACCGGCTTCTCGATGGCGCCACTGCGCCTGGCGACGGTCCTCGGGATCGGTGGCGGGGTGCTCGCCCTGCTCCTCGGGCTCTACGCGATCGTCCTCGGCGCCAGCGGGCATACGGTCGCCGGCTGGACCTCCACGGTGCTCATCGTCTCCGCGGTCGGCGCCGCCCAGCTGCTCTGCCTCGGGCTGCTCGGGGAGTACATCGGACGGATGTACACCCAGATGCAGGGACGACCGACCTACTTCATCGCCTACGACTCGCTGACCGCCGCGGTCGGCCGGCACGGGCCGACCGACACTCCCCTGCCGCCGCCGGACCCCCGGGCCCGGACGGTGGAGCAGGCCGCGGCCACCCCGGTCAAGGGGACGCCCGTCCAGCCGACCCCGGGCCCCGTGCGGTCAGCGACTCCCGAGCCGGCTCGCGTCAGCGACGTGGCCGGGCGGTGACGAGCAGGCTGACTCCGGGCAGCTGCTTCACCGGGAGGTAGCGTTCCGCGGTGATGAGCGCCCGCAGGCCGGTGTTGACCAGCGGGTGCAGGTCGTCGAGGTCGCTGCCCGAGGTCTGCCTGCGGCGCAGGGCGACCAGCGGTCGGAGCAGGACGTTCCAGGACGTCATCTCGGCAACGTCGAACCCGCCGCGGTGGAGCACGCTCGACAGCGTCTCGCGGGTGTAGCGGCGGACGTGGTCCACGGCCACGTCGTGCGCGGACCACAGCCGGGGGTCGGCCGGCACGGCGATGAGGTAGGTGCCGTCCGGGCGCAGCAGGCGGCGCACCTCGCGGACCGCCAGCTCGTCGTCCTCGATGTGCTCGAGGATGTCGAAGGCCACGACGAGGTCGAGTGACCCGTCGGCCAGCGGGATCCGGGTGGCGTCGGCGCGCAGCGTCTGCAGGCCGCGCTCGTGCGCCACCTCAGCGCCCTCGATGCCGTACTCCAGGGCCACCGGGCGCCAGCCGAGGTCGCGCAGCACGCGGGTGTTGCCCCCGCCGGCCGCGCCGACGTCCAGCGCGTCACCGGGTTGCACCCCGCTCAGGGCCTTGGCCAGCAGGTGCCGCCGCTCGCGGTACCACCAATGGGTGTCCTCGAGCTCGGCCAGCTTGCGTACCTCGGTGCCTTCCACGGTCGGTCATCATGCCAGTGCGGAGGGCCACCGAACGAATCAGGTGCGGATCTGCCCGTCGCCGTCGACGACCCACTTCGTCGTCGTCAGCTCCGGGAGCGCCATCGGCCCCCGGGCGTGCAGCTTCTGGGTGGAGATGCCGATCTCCGCCCCGAACCCGAACTCGCCGCCGTCGGTAAACCGGCTCGACGCGTTGACGACCACGACCGCCGCATCCACCTCCGCGGTGAACCGGCGTGCGGCAGCGCGGTCCTCCGTGAGGATGACCTCGGTGTGCTGGCTCCCGTAGGTGCGGATGTGCTCGAGCGCCTCGTCGAGGCTGTCGACGGTTCGCACGCTCATCTCCAACGCGTTCCACTCGGTGGCGAAGTCGTCCTCGGTCGCCTCGGTGTATGCCGCACCGGCAGCCTCGGCGTGCACGCCCACCTCCGGCGAGGTGTGCAGCCGCACCCCCGCCGCCCCGAGGTCGGCGAGGACCTTGGGCAGGAAGCCTGAGGCGACGTCCGTGTGGACGAGCAGGGACTCGGCGGCGTTGCAGACGCTCGGGCGGTGGGTCTTGGCGTTGAGGACCACGGCGAGCGCCTTGTCCAGGTCGGCGGCGCGGTCGACATACACGTGGTTGACCCCGACGCCCGTCTCGATGACCGGCACGGTCGACTCGGTGACGACGGTCCGGATCAGGTCGGCTCCCCCTCGCGGGATCACCAGGTCGACCAGGCCCCGGGCGGTCATCAGGGCGCGGGCCGCGTCATGGCCTCCGCCGTCGAGCAGGCTGATCGAGTCGGCGGAGATCCCCTGTCGCTCCAAGGACGTGCGCATGATGGTCACCAGCGCCCGGTTGGTCGCGCCGGCGGCCGAGCCGCCCCGCAGGATCACGGCGTTGCCACTCTTGAGGGTGAGCGCCGCCGCGTCGACCGTCACGTTGGGCCGGGCCTCGTAGATCATCCCGACGACCCCCATCGGGACCCGCACCTGCCGGATCTCGAGGCCGTTCGCCAAGGTGGTGCCGCGGACGACCTCACCGACGGGGTCGGGGAGGGCGGCGATGTCCCGCACGGCCTGGGCGATCGCGGCGACCCGGGGCCCGTCCAGCAGCAGCCGGTCCAGCAGACCGTCGGCCAGCCCGCGCGCGCGACCGCGCTCCTGGTCCTCGCGGTTGGCCTCGAGGATCGCCTCCGTGCCCGCCTCGAGCGCGTCCGCGATGGCCAGGAGGGCGTCGTCCTTGGGGGTGCGGGACAGCAGGGCCAGCTGCCGGGCGGCGGCGCCGGCCCGGCGGGCGACGTCGCCGACCTGGGCGACGACGGTGGGGTCGATCTCGGTGGGCATACCCTCAGGGTACGACGCGCGTGCCGACCAGCGGGCGCCTGTTCCGTCCCGTGGCCCGACTTATACAAGATCCCTTGTGGATATCGCCGGCCGCTCCTACCGTCGGTCACATGCCCCGCCGCCCCGCCGTCGAACGTCACCGGGACTCCGCACCACCCTCGAGCGCCTCCCCGCCGGGAAGCCGGTCCCCTCTCCCCTCGGTCGAGGCCCTGGTCGCGATGTCCCACCCGCTGCGGCGTCGGCTGCTCGACGTCCTGCGGGTCGACGGCGCGGCGTCGGTGGGCATGCTCGCCGACCGGCTGGACGTCGCCGTGGGAAGCGTCAGCCACCACGTCAAGACCTTGCATGCCAACGGCTTCATCGAGCCCGCCCCTGACCTGGCACGCGACACCCGGGAGAGCTGGTGGCGCTCCATCCCGGTGCGGCTGAGCTGGTCGCGCCTGGACTACGCGGAGGGGACCAGCGGCCGCGAGGTCGCGGAGGTCGCCGAGCGGGTCAACGTCGAGCGTCACATCCAGCTGATCCGGACGAGCCTGGACCTGCGACGGAGGCAGGATCCCGAATGGGAGCGCGCCGCGATGATCAGCGACACGCTCGTGCGAGCGACGCCGCAGCAGCTCGCCGACCTGTCAGCCGAGCTGGTCGCCGTGGTGGACGTCTGGCGCAGGCGCTGCGCCGACGAGGCCGAGGCCTCCTCGCCGAAGGACAGCGCCCCGGCGCTCATCGCGCTGTATGCCGTGCCGGTCCAGCCATGAGCGACCAGAGCGCGACCGAGGTCGCCCCTGCCGTGCCGCCCCTGGCTCGGGACCGGGCGGTCCAGACCTGGGTTGGAGCGAGCTTCGTGTCGTTCGCCGGCGACAGCGTCTTCCTCATCGGCTTCGCCTGGGCCGCGGTCCACGAGGCGGCGCCGGCGCTGGCCGGCCTGCTCATCGGCATCGGCACCCTGCCCCAGGCTCTCGTCATGCTCTTCGGCGGTGCGCTGGCCGACCGGCTGGACACCCGTCGGATGGTGCTGTCGGCCAACGCCGTGCGGATCCTCGTGCTCGTCACGGGGGCGGTGGCGTGGCAGTCCGGCGCACCACGGGTCCCGCTCATGGTCGCGGTGGCCACCGCCTTCGGCATCACCGACGCGATCTACAACCCGGCCAACGCCACACTGCCCCGGCAGATGGTCAGGGCCGATGACCTGGGCCGCGTGTCGGGCATGTTCCAGGTCTCGCGGCGGCTGGCGACCTTCGCCGGTGCGGGAGTCGGCGGGTGGCTGGCCGGATCCTTCGGTCTCGGCGTCGCAATGCTCGTCGACGCGGCCAGCTTCGCCGTCGTGGGCGTCGCGTTGGGCGTCGTCGTCCGGCCCCGGTTCCGGCTGCCGAGGACCCCGCCCGTCTCGATGCTGCTCGGCATCCGTGAGGGCCTGCGCTATGTCCACGGCGACGAGGTCGCCCGCACCTTCGTCATCGCGACGAGCGGCCTCAACCTCTTCATCGGTCCTGCACTGGCCGTGGGGGTCGCTCTGCGAGTGTCCGAGTCAGGTTGGGGCGCAGGGACACTCGGCCTCGTCGAGGCCTGCGTCGGCGCCGGGGCCGCAGTCGGCGCGGCGGCGACCATCCGGTGGCGCCCGCACCGGGACGCCTACTGGGGCTTCGTCGCCCTGGTCCCTCAAGGACTGGCCATCGGCGGGCTCGGTGTGCCACATCGCTCCGTCGTCGCGCTCTCGGCGGCCGTCATCGGCCTCACGGCCGGGATGGCGTCGGTCCTCATCGCCGGCGCCCTGCAGCGCAGTCTCGACCCGGCATACCTCGGCCGCGCGTCGTCGATGATCCAGCTGGGCGACCTCACCCTCATGCCGGCGATGATGCCCCTGCTCGGATGGCTCGCCCACGCCACCTCGGTGACGATGGCCTGTGCTGTCTTCGGCGGCGCCATGGTCCTGCTCGCCGGATGGGGTGCGAGCCGCCGCCCGCTGCGTATGCTGACGCGCACCTCGGCGCCGGAGCCCGTCCCGGCCTGACACACTGTGGCGCCGACTGGACAGGGGGCAGGGCAGTGAACGGTCTCTATGCACTCAAGCCGTGGTACTCCCGCCGGCTCGCCGTCGTCGTCGCGTCCGCCGTTCGCCGGGGCTGGTCGCCCGACCTGTTCACCGCCCTCGGGGTCCTCGCCGCTGCCGGTGCGGCCGCGACCATCTGGCGCGGCTGGTGGCTGCCCACCCTCGTCCTGCTCGGCGCCCGGCTCGCGGGTGCCAACCTCGACGGCGCCGTCGCCCGGGCCCGGGACGTCGCGCGCCCCTGGGGCTTCGTGCTCAACGAGATCGGCGACCGGACCAGCGACCTGCTCATGTATGCCGGGCTGGCGCTGCTGGCCGCCCGCGTCGGCGGCAGCTGGACCGACGGTGGGCTCCTCTGGGTGCTGGCCGCCGCGACGGCTGCCTCGCTGCCGACCTTCGCGTCACTGGCCGCCGCCGGCGCCGGCGGGACGCGACGCAACGGAGGGCCGCTGGGCAAGACCGAACGCTGCGCACTCGCGGTCGTCGCGGCCGGCGTCCCGGCATGGATCCCCGGGATCTGCGCCGTCATGGCGATCGGCTCGGTGCTGACCGTCGCCGTGCGGCTGCACGGTGCGCACCGCGAGCTGGCCGAGACGGAAGGATGCGAGTGAACGACACGCTGACCCAGCTATGGATCCGACTGCTCGGCGACGACCGGACCGGTCTGGTCCTCGACCTGCGCCTCGGGCCGGTCCACCTCCACGCCGAGGGGCGAGCGGTCTTCTTCATGTGGGTGACCGTCGGGCTGCTGAGCGTCGCGGGGATCGCTGTGGCCCTCTCACGCCAGGCCGAGCTGCGCCGCCGCTGGGTGACCTGGGCCCTCATCGCCCCCGTCGTCGGCATCCCGATCTGGCTGGGTGCGGGGCCGACCGCCCTGCTCGCGGCGGCGCTGGCCGTCCAGGCGGTCCGCGAGTTCGCCCGGCTCGTCGACCTTCCGCGTCCGGAGCGCGCCATCCTCCTCGTCCTGGCCGTCGGCTACCCGGCTGCGGCCTGGCTCGCGCCCCAGGCGCTCGGGCTGGCCCCGGTCATCGCCCTGCTGTGCGCGGTGCCGGCGTTGCTCGCCGGTGACCTCGAGCACGGCATCCGGCGCGCCACCTTCACGGCGTTCGGCTCGGTGTGGCTCTGCTGGTCTCTGGCGCACCTGGTGATCCTCTGGGACGACGCCTTCCTCGTCTGCTTCGCCGCCGCCGCGGCGGACGTGGCGGCCTGGTCCGGTGGCCGTGGCCTGCGCCGTCTCGGCTGGGCACGGCGGCCGCTGTCGCCGCTGTCGCCCAACAAGACCCTCGGCGGCCTGGTGGGCGCGCTCGTCGGGACCGTCGTCGTGCTGCTCCTGCTGGGCACGATCTCCCTCGGGCTGGTCGTCGCCGTCGCGGTCGGGGGGATCGCCGGTGACCTGCTGGAGTCGATGGTCAAGCGCCAGGCCGGCGTCAAGGACGCCGGGCGGTGGCTGCCGGGGTTCGGCGGCCTGCTGGACCGCGTCGACTCGCTGCTGCTGGTCCTACCCCTCGCCGCGGTGCTCGCGTGACGACGGGGAAGAGCCCCCGAGGCACGCCGTCGTCCGGCGCCTCCCCGGTCGGGGCGATCCTGCGTCAGGGCCTCTGGCGTGCCGTCCTCAGTCTCACCGGTGGCCTGACCGTCACCGGTCCCCGGCCGCGCGGGGCGGCGATCCTCGTCGCGAACCACTCCTCCCACGCGGACACCGCGGCGCTGCTCGCGGCCATCCCCGGCCGCAGCAAGCCGGTCTTCGCCGCGGCCGCCGACTACTGGTTCGATCGACCGGTCCGCCGGCTGCTCGTCACCAGCCTCGCCGCCGCCGTGCCCGTCCACCGCGACGAGCAGGGCGCGTATGCCGCCCTGCTCGCCGCCAGCGCCGAGGTGCTCGCCCGCGGCGGCATCGTCATCGTCTACCCCGAGGGGACCCGGACGACCACCGGCGAGGTGGGCGAGTTCCACCCGGGAGCGGTTCGCCTCGCCGACGACCTTGGCGTCGACCTCGTCCCCGCGGCGGTGCTCGGCACCCGGGACGTCCTGCCGAAGAACGGCCGCTTCCGGCCCGCGGCCGTGGAGGTGCGGTTCGGACCGCCGTTCGACTCCGAGGGGCTGGGCGCGGATCCGCATCGTGCTGCGGCGGCCTCGGACCGGCTGCGGCACACCGTGATCCGACTGCTCGGCACCGGAGAGCCGGCCGACCCCAGCTCCCCGCTCTGGGACCGCACCGTCCGTCGTGTCGACGGTCCGGCCGGGCTCCTCGGCGCCTTCGCCTGGGGCGCGGCGGAGGCGACCAGCTGGCCGGTGATCGCCGAGATGTATCTCGCCTTCTTCGCGGCGACGCGTCCTCGCCGTGTGCTGCCCTGCGCCGTGGCGCTCGCGGCGGGGTCGGTGACCGGAGTCGCCGTCAACGCCGCACTGAGCCGCCACGGCGTGACCCTCCCGGCGCCGTTGACCACACGGCGGATGCGGGTCGCTGCGGCCGGACACCTGCGCGAAGGGGCATGGGGCATCCGCCGGCAGGCGTTCAGCGGCATACCCGTCAAGGTCTACGCCGCGCAGGCGGGCCGGATGGGTCTGCCGCTCGGCGAGCTGACCCTGGCCACCGCCGCTGCCCGGACCGCTCGGATCGTCGGCATGGGGGTGGCCGGCACCACCGCCGCCGCGCTCTTCCCGGCCACGGTGCGCAGGCGGTATGGCGCGTACCTGCTCGTCGCGGCGGCCGTCTGGGTCGTGGGTGAGCGCGCGGCCCTCCGGCGTTGGCGCTAGCCGACTGCAGACACCGTCCTGGCGCTCATGGACAGGTCCACCGGCGCCACTGGAGCGCCCCTAGACTCGCCGTCGTGTCCAGGTCCGTGATCGCTGCCGCGCGCCGTCTGGTGGTCAAGGTCGGGTCCTCGTCCCTGACCGGACCCGACGGACGCATCGACGCCGCCCACCTGCAGGCGCTGGTCGACGTCATCGCGGCCCGACACCTGCGCGGCGATGCCGTGGTCCTCGTCTCGTCCGGAGCGATCGCCGCCGGGCTGGGTCCGCTGAACCTGCCGCGCCGTCCCCGCGACCTGGCCACCCAGCAGGCTGCCGCGAGCGTCGGGCAGGGAGCCCTGGTCGCGGCATACCAGCAGGCGTTCGGTGTCCACGGGCTCACCGTCGGGCAGGTGCTGCTCACCGCCGACGACGTGACTCGGCGCTCCCACTACGCCAACGCCCGCCGCACCCTGGACCGCCTCATCGACCTCGGCATCGTGCCGGTCGTCAACGAGAACGACACCGTCGCCACGCACGAGATCCGGTTCGGCGACAACGACCGGCTCGCCGCCCTCGTCGCGCACCTCGTCCACGCGGACGCGCTCGTCCTGCTCTCCGACGTCGACGGGCTCTATGACGGGCCGCCGTCTCGTCCCGGCACCTCGCGCATACCCGTTGTCGGGCACCCGGACGACCTGTCCGGCGTCGTGGTCAAGGGGTCGCGGTCGCTCGTCGGGACCGGAGGGATGTCCACCAAGATCGAGGCGGCCGCGATCGCCAACGCCGCCGGCATCACCGCGCTGGTCACCTCGGCCGGCCAGGCGCAGGCGGCGCTCGACGGCGACGAGGTCGGGACGCTCTTCCTGCCCACCGGGTCACGCCGGGCTTCGCGGTTGCTGTGGCTCGCCCATGCGACCACCGCCCGGGGTCGGGTCATCCTCGACGACGGCGCCGTGACGGCAGTCGTCGACCGGCGCACCTCGCTGCTGCCCGCGGGCATCACGGCCGTCGAGGGCCAGTTCAGCGACGGGGACCCGGTGGACCTCTGTGCCGCCGACGGCAGGGTGGTCGCCCGAGGGCTGGTGAACTACTCGTCCGACGAGCTGCCCGGACTGCTCGGGCGCTCAACCAAGGACCTGGCCCGCGAGCTCGGCCCGCAGTACGAGCGGGAGGTCATCCACCGCGACGACCTCGTCCTGCTCTGAGCCGGACATCCCCGCCTGTCCGGACAGGTCTGGCCGCCGCGGCGGCCGGTCTTGCGCCGGAGGCGGACCAGGTGAGGATCAGCCTTCGTCGGGCTCGCTGCTCTTCGCCGTGGCCCAGTGCCCAGCGCGCCGCTCGGCGTCGAGCTCGGCCTGGGTGGCCTGCCGGGCGACGTAGCGGTCCCGGGCGGACTCGCGCTTCTCGTCCCGAGACGGGCGGGTCGGCTGGTCCAGCCGCAGGTCCGTGCCGCGCTGACCGAGCAGCTCGGCCCCGGCAGTCATCGTCGGCTCCCAGTCGAAGACGACGGCGTCGTCAGCCGTCCCGATGAGCACCGTGTCCCCGGCGACCGCGCCGGCCTTGTAGAGCGCCGCCTCCACGCCGAGCCGGCCCAGGCGGTCCGCGAGGTAGCCGATCGCCTCGTCGTTGCTGAAGTCGGTCTGGTGGATCCACCGGGTCGGTCGCTCGCCGACGATGCGGTAGACGACACCGTCCGAGGTGTTCTCCTTGCGGATCTCGAAGCCCGAGTCGTCGACGGAGCGGGGGCGCAGGACCACCCGTGGCGGGGCGATGTCCTCGATGAGCCGGCGTGCCTGCGCCACGTGGGCCGCCAGGGCGAACGACAGCTCCCTGAGCCCGGTCCGAGCCACCGCCGACACGATGAACACGTCCAGCCCGCGGGCCTCGAGGTCCTCCTTGACCAGCTCGGCCAGGTCGAGCGCTTCCGGCACGTCGGCCTTGTTGAGCACGACGATCCGCGTGCGCTCGGCCAGCGGCCGGCCACCGAGGTCGGCGTCCGGCACGTAGAGCGCGAGCTCCTGCTCGATCACGTCGAGGTCGGTCATCGGGTCGCGCCCGGGCTCGAGGGTCGCGCAGTCGATGACGTGGGCCAAAACCGAGCACCGCTCCACGTGGCGCAGGAACTCCAGGCCGAGTCCCTTGCCCTCGTGGGCGCCAGGGATCAGCCCGGGCACGTCCGCGATCGTGTAGCGCACGTCTCCGGCGCTGACGACGCCGAGGTTGGGGACCAGTGTGGTGAACGGGTAGTCGGCGATCTTGGGACGGGCCGCCGAGAGCACGGAGACCAGCGACGACTTGCCGGCCGACGGGAAGCCGATGAGGGCGACGTCCGCGAGGGACTTCAGCTCCAGGACGACGTCGAGCGCGTCACCCGGCTCGCCGAGCAGGGCGAAGCCGGGGGCCTTGCGCCGGGCCGACGCGAGGGCCTTGTTGCCCAGACCTCCGCGACCCCCTCGGGCGATGACGAACTCGGTGCCCTTGCCGACGAGGTCGACGATGATCCGGCCCTGAGCGTCCTTGACGACCGTCCCCTCGGGGACGTTGAGGATCAGGTCGTCGCCGTCGGCGCCGTTGCGCTCGTCTCCGGCTCCCGGCTTGCCGTTCGGCGCGTGACGGTGCGGGTGGTGGTGGAAGTCCAGCAGCGTCGTCGCCTGCGGGTCGACGCGGACGATGACCGAGCCACCCTTGCCGCCGTTGCCGCCGTCGGGGCCACCGAGCGGCTTGAACTTCTCCCGCTTGACCGACGCGACGCCGTGGCCCCCGGCCCCACCGGCGACGTGCAGCGGCGCGCGGTCGACGAATGTCGTCGCCATGCTCGCTCCTCTCGTCGGTGACCCTCGGTATGCCGGGGTCGGGTGTGCGGTCTCTCAACGCGAGAAGGGGCAGGCCGTACGGCCCACCCCTCTCGTCAGCTGTCCAGCAGGCTCAGGCGTCGACCTGCGCCGCTTCGGGCTGCTCGATGTTCACGGTCTTGCGTCCGCGCTTCTTCCCGAACTTCACGGCACCCGCCACAAGGGCGAAGAGCGTGTCGTCGCCTCCACGCCCCACACCCTCCCCCGGGTGGAAGTGGGTGCCGCGCTGGCGCACGAGGATCTCGCCCGCGTTGACGCGCTGGCCGCCGAAGCGCTTGACGCCGAGGAACTGTGCGTTGGAGTCGCGACCGTTGCGGGTCGAGGACGCACCCTTCTTGTGTGCCATGTCAGTGCCTGCCTTCTCTGTCTGTTGTCCGAAGTCGGGAGATCTCGGTCAGGCCTCGATGGCCGTGACCTTGATCTGGGTCAGGTGCTGACGGTGGCCCTGGCGCTTGCGGTAGCCGGTCTTGTTCTTGAACTTCATGATGGTGATCTTGGGGCCCTTGGCGGCCTTGACGACCTCGGCGGTGACCTTGACCTTGGCGAGCTTGGCAGCCTCGCTGGTCACGGTCGTGCCGTCGACGACGAGGAGGGGCGTCAGGTCGATGCTGTCGCCGACTGCGCCCTTCACCTTGTCGATGATGAGGACGTCCCCAACGGACACCTTCTCCTGGCGACCGCCAGCGCGAACAATCGCGTACACGTCAAGCTCACTCTCTACTGTCCATCACGGGTTGGTGCGCACTCTCAGTGACCGTCACGTAGTCTCCCAGGCTCTGAACGACTGCATTGCTGCTGTCGTGTCCCAGGGCACAGATCGGTGGGCGCACCGAGGATCAAGGGTACCGGCTCGGGCCCAGCGGAACCAAACCGGAGCGCCTCACTCCTCGGTATGCGGCGCGGCTCCCCCACCGGGGGGACCTGCCGGAGCGACGACGCGGCCGCGCCGGCGCCGGCTGCGGGGCGCGGCCACCGGCTCCACATCCTGCTCCGGCTGCTTCTGCGGCTGGGCAGCCGGCTCGGTCCGGTCCGACCCGGCGTCGGCCCGGTCCTGCGACTGGTTCTGCGACTGGCCCTGCGACAGGTCCTCCGTGCGGGGCTGGGCGTCCGATAGGACCACGGCCTCCTCCTGGGTGACCCGTCCGTCCTCCTCCGCCTCGTGCTGCTCCGTCTCGGCCCGCTCCTGTGCCTCGTCGGTGACGAGGGCGGCCACGGTGGTCGGCTCGCCGCTCTTGAGGGCGGCCGCGTGCGCGGCGGCGGCGATCTGGGCGGGTGTGGGACCGGCCGGGCGCGAAGGGGCTGCCGGCTGCTCGGCCGTGGTCGCCTTGCCGCGGCGCCCTCGGGTGCCGCCACGACCGGAGGCAGCCGAGCCTCCGCTCTGCTGGGAGCCGTTGGAACCGCCGGAGCCGCCGCTCTGCTCGCCGGTGCCGCGGTCGACCGGGTCGGCGTGCACGATGATCCCGCGGCCGTTGCAGTGCTCGCACGTCTCGCCGAAGACCTCGATGAGGCCCGACCCGACGCGCTTACGCGTCATCTGGACGAGTCCGAGGGAGGTCACCTCGGCGACCTGGTGCTTGGTGCGGTCGCGGCCCAGGCACTCGAGCAGCCGCCGGACGACGAGGTCGCGGTTGGCCTCGAGGACCATGTCGATGAAGTCGACGACGATGATGCCGCCGATGTCGCGCAGCCGAAGCTGTCGGACGATCTCCTCAGCCGCCTCGATGTTGTTCTTGGTGACCGTCTCCTCGAGGTTTCCGCCGGCGCCGATGAACTTGCCGGTGTTGACGTCGACGACGGTCATCGCCTCGGTGCGGTCGATGACCAGGGAGCCGCCCGACGGGAGCCAGACCTTGCGGTCCATCGCCTTGGCGATCTGCTCGTCGATGCGGAAGTGGGTGAACAGGTCCTCCTCGGAGGTCCAGCGGGTGACTCGCTCGGCCAGGTCGGGCGCGACCGAGGAGACGTAGTCGGACACCTCGTCCCAGGCCTGCTGCCCGGCGACGACGAGCGAGGCGAAGTCCTCGTTGAAGACGTCACGGATGACCCGGACCGTGAGGTCAGGCTCCCCGTGCAGCAGCATCGGGGCACTGCCGCTCCCCTTGCCCTTGCCCTTGCCGGCGCGGTCGGCCTTGGCGCTGATGTCCTCCCACGTCGCCGTGAGCCGCTCGACGTCGGCGCGCAGCTCGGCCTCCGAGGCGCCTTCAGCGGCGGTGCGCACGATGACGCCGGCCGAGTCGGGGACGACCTCCTTGAGGATCTTCTTGAGTCGGGTCCGCTCGGTGTCCGGCAGCTTGCGGGAGATGCCGGTCATCGAGCTGTTGGGGACGTAGACCAGGTAGCGCCCCGGCAGCGAGATCTGGGAGGTGAGCCGGGCGCCCTTGTGCCCGATCGGGTCCTTGGTCACCTGGACGAGGACGCTCTCACCCGAGGAGAGCGCGTTCTCGATGCGCTTCGGCTGGTTGGCCTCCATCCCGGCGGCGTCCCAGTTGACCTCACCGGCGTACAGGACGGCGTTGCGACCCTTGCCGATGTCGACGAAGGCGGCCTCCATCGAGGGCAGCACGTTCTGCACGCGCCCGAGGTAGATGTTGCCGGCCATGGACACGTTCGTCTCGCGGGAGATGTAGTGCTCGACGAGCACGTCGTCCTCGAGGACGGCGATCTGGGTGCGGTCGTCCTTGTTGCGGACCACCATGACCCGCTCGACGCTCTCGCGACGGGACAGGAACTCGGCCTCGGTGATGATCGTGCGGCGCCGGCCGGCCTCGCGGCCCTCGCGGCGACGCTGCTTCTTGGCCTCCAGCCGGGTGGAGCCCTTCAGGCTGGTGACCTCGTCGCGGTCGCGCTCGCGGCGCGGCTCGCGGACGCGGGTGACCACGCCCGGGGCGTCGTCGCCGTCTCCGGAGGAACCGCTGCGGCGACGGCGACGGGTGCGCCGCCGGCTTCCGCCACCGGAGCCCTCGGCGTCGTCCGCCTCGTCGTCGCGGCTGCGGCCGGACCCCTCCGCCTGGTCGGCGGCGTCCTCAGTGTCGTCGGTGGATGCGGTGGATGCGGCGGATGCGGCGGATGCGGCGGATGCGGCGGCCGCGCCGCGGCGGCCCCGGCGGGCGGGGGGCTGGTCAGCGGTCTCGGTCTCCTCGGCGGAGTCGGTGTCGCCGCCACGGCCCCGGCGGCCCTTGCCCCCGCGCCGCCGGCGCCGACGCGGGCCGTCGCCGGAGTCGTCATCGTCGGATGGGGAGTCCTCGCGCGTCGAGGGCGCCTCGTCGTCGTTGGGCGCGTCCTGCTCGCTGAGCCCGGCCGCATCGTCAGGAGCGGACGCGTCGGACACCGGGGGCTGCGCGCTCGGTGACGTCGCGCGCCGGCGGGACCGCGTCGGGGCCGGCGCCTGGAAGAGGACGCCGAAGGACCCCGGCTGGTCCGACTCGGTGACGTCGGACTCGGTGTCGGGCTTGCTGGCCTGGGCGTCGGTCGCGGTGGTGTCCTCGCCACTGGGGTTGCTGACCGCCGGCTCCGCGGGCGCCGGGGTGGCGACCTTGGCGCTCGCCCGACCGCGGCGGCGCCGCGGAGCCGGAGCGCTCTCGCTGTCCGGGTCGCCGGGCGCGTCCGCGGGCAGGCTCGAGTCGTCCTGGGCAGGCACCGGCGGCGCGGGCTCGTCGGCCGGTGTGCCGGGCTCGGCGGAGGTCTGCGCCGCAGCGGCGCTGGGCGCGGCGGTCTTGCGGCTGGCCCGCTTGCGGGCGGCCTTCTTGGCCGGGGCGGCGGCCGGCAGGTCGGCCCCGGCAGGGTCCGTCTCCGGCGTGGCCGTGGCCTCCTCGGCAGGAAGAGGCAGCGACGCCGTCTCTGGTGCCGCTGCTGGGGCGGCGGCGCCGGCCTTGCTCGTGGCCCGCTTGCGGGTGGCCTTCTTGGCGGTCTTGCGTGGCGCCTTCTCCGGCGCCGTCGCGTCCCCCTCGACGGTGGACTGCGTCCGCTCGTCGGTCTGGGTGGTGCTCGTGTCGTTGGTGGAAGCCATCTGGC
Organism: uncultured Actinomycetota bacterium; assembly: GCA_963826375.1. Lineage (GTDB taxonomy): Bacteria > Actinomycetota > Actinomycetes > Actinomycetales > Dermatophilaceae > Lapillicoccus. Next base: position 81,003 of record CAWGWN010000003.1, read on the forward strand.
GTCCCTCTCCGTCTCCACGCGTGTCGACCCACACCGGACCATCTCGGTCCATCAACCCGCGTGTGCGGTAAGCAGTCGTCACGCCGCGGTCGCGGCGGAAGTCGTCTTGCTACAGAAGAGTCGGCTCGCGGTGTGTGCGCGGCACCAGCTCAGCTGCCGTCGGCGCCCTCGTCGGTGGCCAGTGGATCAACCACCCTCGCGGTTGCGTCCTGCAGCGGACCTTGGGCCAGCCGGGTCACCAGGGGCGGTGTCGGCGGCTCCAGCTCGGCAACTGCACGCAGCGCGGTGAGAATGTCGTCGGGGCGAACGGCCGGTGTGGTGTGCCGTACGACCACCCTCAGTATCGCACACCCCTCTGTGCCCGCCGGAAGGACGCCCGGCGCGGCGCCCACCACGGTGTCCGACGAGGCCGCCTCCATCGAGACCACCGCCGAGCGGACATCGAAGGTTCGCAGCCCGGTCTTGAACATCCGCGAGACCTCGATGGCCTGATGACCGAGGAAGACGGCCGCAGCCGCCTCGAGCCGCTCGAGAGGGACCTCCCGGAACGCCAGCACCCAGTCGCTGGCCTGGAGCCTGTCGGCCAGCGCGCCCGGCTGTGCCTCGACGACCTCCAGCACGTCGAGACCGTCGGGGAGGGCTGCGTCGAGCGCCACGCGCACCGCGAGCGGGTCGACCCGGGCGGTCACCGAGATCTCGAAGTACTCGCTCTCGCTCGCCGTCCCCGTGGGCGCGGCGTTCGCATACGAGATCTTGGGGTGAGGGTGGAAGCCGGCGCTGAAGGCCATCGGCACATCGGCCCGCCGCAGCGCCCGCTCGAGGGCACGCTGGAAGTCACGGGTGGAGGAGAAGCGCAGCCGTCCCCGTTTGGCATAGCGCACCCGCAGCTTCTGCACCGCCGGGTCGGGGGCGGGGCCCTCTGGCGTCCGTCTGGCCATGACCGGTCTACGCCTGCGGCGGGCGGTTGGCCTTGCGCTCGGCGCTGGCGCGCCGGATCTGCTCGCGTCGCTCGTCGTCGTCGGCCTTGGTGGCCTCCTCGAGAGTCGGCGCCGACCCGCCGAGGCGGGCCGGCAGGTACTTCAGGTCCTCGCCCGTCATCGGCTCGTAGCCGTCCTGGAGGGTGTGCAGCATGGTCTCCATCACCGCGTGGATCCGGCTCGTCGCCTCGTCGATGCTCTCGTCGGGCCCCACGGGGATCGGCGCCCCGACGGCGATGTGGATCGGCACGTTGGTGCGCCCGAGCCGCTTGGGGTGGCCCTTGGTCCAGACCCGCTGCGAGCCCCAGATGACGGTCGGGATCATCGGCACCCCGGCCTCTCGCGCCATCCGGGCGGCTCCGTTCTTGAACTCCTTGAGCTCGAAGGAGCGCGAGATGGTCGCCTCGGGGAAGACCCCGACGATCTCCCCCGCCCGCAGGTCGCGCACGGCGTGCAGGTATGACGCGCCGCCGGCTGCGCGGTCGACGGGGATGTGCTTCATCCCGCGCATCAGCGGACCACTGACCCGGTGTCGGAAGACGGACTCCTTGGCCATGAACCGGACCAGCCGCTTCGACGGCACGGCAGCGAGCCCGGCGTAGGTGAAGTCCATGTAGCCGGTGTGGTTGATGACCAGCACGGCTCCCCCGGACCGGGGGATGTTCTCCGTGCCGCGCATGGTGAACTTCAGGCCCTGCACGGCGAACACGCCGCGGGCGAGGCTGACGACGGACGAGTACACCGGCTCCATGACGACAACCTACGGGACGCTGCCCACGACGACGGCCGCCAGTGGCCCGGTCCGGTGAGCCACGGCATACGGAACGGGTTGGAGAGCAGCCCCGCGGGTCTGGGAAGATCACCGGCATGACCACTGACTCCCCCATCCGCTCCACACAGATCCCGGAGAAGCCGTCCGTCGACGGCCTCGAGGAGAAGTGGGCGCAGGTATGGCGCGAGCAGGGCACCTACACCTTCGACCGTGAGCGGGCGCTCGCCGGCAGCCGCGAGGGCATCTGGGCGATCGACACCCCACCGCCCACGGCGAGCGGGTCGCTGCACATCGGTCACGTCTTCGGCTACACCCAGGCCGACTGCATCGCCCGCTACAAGCGGATGACCGGCCTCGAGGTCTTCTACCCGATCGGCTGGGACGACAACGGCCTGCCGACGGAGAAGCGGGTGCAGAACTTCTACGGCGTGCGCGGCGATGCGACGCTGCCCTACGACCCGGACTTCGCGCCGGCCCAGGAGGGCGGGGAGGGCAGGTCCGCCAGGGCCGCCGACCAGCAGCCGATCAGCCGGCGCAACTTCATCGAGCTGTGCGACATCCTCACCGTCCGGGACGAGGTGACCTTCGAGGACACCTTCCGCCGGCTCGGCCTGTCGGTCGACTGGGACATCACCTACCGGACGATCGACGACCGCTCGCGCCAGACCTCGCAGGCGATGTTCCTCGGCAACCTCGAGCGCGGGGAGGCCTACCAGGCCGAGGCCCCGGGCCTGTGGGACGTCACCTTCCAGACCGCGGTCGCCCAGGCCGAGCTCGAGGCCCGCGACTACCCGGGCGCCTACCACCGGGTGGCCTTCCACCAGCCGGACGGCTCCCCGGTCCACATCGAGACCACCCGACCCGAGCTGCTCCCGGCCTGCGTGGCGCTGATCGCCCACCCCGACGACCAGCGGTATGCCGGGCTGTTCGGCAGCACGGTGACCTCACCGCTGTTCGGCGTCGAGGTCCCGGTGGTGGCGCACCACCTGGCCGAGATGGACAAGGGCGCCGGCATCGCCATGTGCTGCACCTTCGGCGACCTCACCGACGTGCTGTGGTGGCGTGAGCTGCAGCTGCCGACCCGCTCGGTGGTCACCCGCGACGGCCGGGTCCAGGCGGAGACCCCGTCGTGGATCGCTGCCGAGCGCGGCCGGGACGTGTTCGCCCAGATGGCGACCAAGACGACGTTCTCGGCGCGTGCCGCCGTGGTCGAGGCCCTGCGCGAGTCAGGAGACCTCGACGGCGAGCCCACGGCGACCCAGCGCAAGGCCAACTTCTACGAGCGCGGCGACAAGCCGCTCGAGATCGTCACCTCGCGGCAGTGGTACATCAGCAACGGGGGGCGCGACGAGACGGTCCGCGCCGCGATGATCGCCCGGGGCCGGGAGCTGGACTTCCACCCGTCCTTCATGCGCACCCGCTACGAGAACTGGGTCGGCGGCCTCAACGGCGACTGGCTGATCAGCCGGCAGCGGTTCTTCGGGGTCCCGATCCCGGTCTGGTACCCCGTGACGGACACCGGCGAGGTGGACCACGACCACCCGATCGTCCCGGACCGCGCGGACCTGCCGGTGGACCCGGTGGCCGAGGCGCCAGCGGGCTACCTCGAGTCGCAGCGCGACCAGCCGGGCGGCTTCACCGGCGACCCCGACGTGATGGACACGTGGGCCACCTCCTCGGTCTCGCCGCAGATCGCCGCCGGGTGGCTGGACGACCCGGAGCTGTTCGCGGCGGTGTTCCCGATGGACCATCGCCCCCAGGGGCACGACATCATCCGCACCTGGCTGTTCGGCACGGTGGTCCGGGCGCACTACGAGCACGGCACGCTCCCGTGGCGGCACGCGACGCTGAACGGGTTCATCCTCGACCCGGACCGCAAGAAGATGAGCAAGTCGAAGGGGAACGCGACGACACCGATCGACATGCTCGTCGAGCACGGCACCGACGCCATCCGCTACTGGGCTGCCTCGGCCCGGCTCGGCATCGACGCGGCGCTGGACACCGCGCAGATGAAGGTCGGCCGCCGGCTCGCCATCAAGATCCTCAACGCCAGCAAGTTCGCCCTGTCCTTCGGTGACGTGGACCCGTCAACCGACCTCGCGTCGCTCGTCAGCGAGCCGCTGGACCGCGCCATGCTGGCGGCGCTCGGTGACGTCGTCGAGCAGGCCTCCCGCGCCTACGAGTCGATGGACTACGCGAAGGCGCTCGAGGTCAGTGAGACCTTCTTCTGGACCTTCTGCGACGACTACCTCGAGCTGGTCAAGGACCGGGCCTACGGCGGGCGCGACGTGCCCGTCAGCGAGCAGGCTGCCGCCTCCGCCCGGGCCGCCCTGCGCCTGGCTCTGAGCGTCCAGCTGCGGCTGCTCGCCCCGGTCGTCGTCTACGCCACCGAGGAGGTCTGGTCCTGGTTCAACCCCGGATCGGTCCACCGCGCCCCGTGGCCGGACCGGACCGAGCTCGCCGACGTGGAGCCGGAGCAGGCCGCCCTGCTCGCGTCGGTCGGTGAGGTGCTTGCCGGAGTCCGCCGGGTCAAGTCCGAGGCCAAGGTCGGGATGCGCGCCGAGGTCGCCTCGATGACGCTCAGCGGCACCGAGACCCAGCTCGCGCACGTGCGCGCTGCCGAGGCGGACCTCAAGGCCGCCGGCCGGATCACGACGCTGGAGTACGCCGCCGGTGAGGCGCTGGGGGTCAGCGACGCCGAGATCGTCCCGCCGGAGCCGCGGCAGCGCGGCTGACCCGGCTTGGCCGCACCTGCGTCGTCACTGCGCCCGCGGCTGGACGACGCACCAGGGGACCGGCCAGCCGGCGACCGCGAGACGGCGGGTGGCGAACGCGTCGACGTCCAGCGCCTGAACGCTGCCGGCGGACGGGTCGTAGACCTCGAGGCCCGGCCCGGTCTCGCTGGCGACGAGCAGGGTGACATGGCGCGGCAGCGTCGAGCTGCCGAGGTAGAGCAGCGCCGGCAGATCCTGCCCCACCCGGTCCCGGACCTGTCCGACCCGCTCACGCAGCCCCTGCTCGCTCCCCCACCGGCACCAGCGGACCTCATACCGGGTCCCAGCCGGGGCGGCGCCGTTCTCGAGCTCGGCCCGGGCACCCCAGGGCGGCGTGCCGAGCCGGCGGGGCCAGGGCAGCTGGAGCCGGCGTCCCGGGCCGACCAGGGCGGTCGTCCGAGCCAGCACCTGCTCCTCCACCGCCGCCAGCCGCTCGTCCGGGGTCGATCCGGCCGGCAGCGTCTGATCCTCGCTCGTCCCCTCGCTCACCCACCCCGCGAAGGTCGGGTCGGCGAGCATCCGGGCGACGGTCAGCGACGACGACCCGCAGGTGAACGCGCTGTGCTGCACCGGCAGGTGGTCGCCCACCTGGATCCGGAACGGCTGGGCCATGAGGCCATTGTCACGCGGCGGCCCGCCCAGGCCGGATGCTACTCACGGGTAACCTTCGAGCCATGGACACCCTCGCGCTCTACCGCAGGCTCGAGCATCGCCGAGACCGACCCGCAGCAGTGGGCCGGCACTGACCCTGACGTGCCCGTCCGGGTGCGGGCGGTGCGCACCGACGGCCTGGTCGCGGCCGAGGGCGTCATCCGGCTCTGGGTCACCCCGAGGGCACCCGCCACGGCATAGCGGCCAGGCCGCACGGCATACCCCCGTATGCCGGGAGCGCGCGACCGTCAGGCACTCTCCTTGCGCTGGGTGCGCTTCGCCCGGGCGGGGACCTCACGGCGGACGATCGTCGGGTTGACGTTGTCGAGGACCACCTCGCGGGTCACCACGACGCGGGCGATGTCGTCCTGGCTGGGCACGTCGAACATCACCGGGAGGAGCACCTCCTCCATGATCGCGCGCAGCCCCCGAGCGCCGATCCCGCGCAGCAGCGCCTGGTCGGCGACGGCCTCGATGGCCTCCTGGGTGAACTCGAGCTCGACGCCGTCGATGTCGAACATCTTCTGGTACTGCTTCACCAGCGCGTTGCGCGGCTCGGTGAGGATCTGCACGAGAGCCGCCTGGTCGAGCGGGCTCACGGTGGTGATGACCGGGAGCCGGCCGATGAACTCGGGGATGAGCCCGAACTTCATCAGGTCCTCGGGCATGACCTCGTGGATCGACTCGGCGAGGTCCTTCGGGGTGTGCAGCTCGGAGCCGAAGCCGAGGCCCTTCTTGCCGTTGCGCGACTCGATCAGCTTCTCCAGCCCGGCGAAGGCACCCCCGACGATGAAGAGCACGTTCGTCGTGTCGATCTGGATGAACTCCTGGTGCGGGTGCTTGCGTCCGCCCTGCGGCGGCACCGAGGCCGTGGTCCCCTCGAGGATCTTCAGCAGGGCCTGCTGCACGCCCTCGCCGGACACGTCGCGGGTGATCGACGGGTTCTCGCTCTTGCGGGCGATCTTGTCGACCTCGTCGATGTAGATGATGCCCGTCTCGGCCTTCTTGACGTCGTAGTCGGCCGCCTGGATGAGCTTGAGCAGGATGTTCTCGACGTCCTCACCGACATAGCCCGCTTCGGTGAGCGCGGTGGCGTCGGCGATGGCGAACGGCACGTTGAGCATCCGGGCCAACGTCTGCGCCAGGTAGGTCTTGCCGCAGCCGGTCGGGCCGATGAGCAGGATGTTGGACTTGCTGATGTCGACGTGGTCGGCGTCCTTCTTCGCCGGGCCGCCCTCGCCCGCCTGGATCCGCTTGTAGTGGTTGTAGACCGCGACGGCGAGAGCCCGCTTGGCGACGTCCTGGCCGATGACGTAGTTCTCGAGGAAGTCGAAGATCTCGCGCGGCTTGGGCAGCTCGTCGAGGCCGAGCTCGGACGACTCCGCGAGCTCCTCCTCGATGATCTCGTTGCAGAGGTCGATGCACTCGTCGCAGATGTAGACACCCGGCCCGGCGATCAGCTTCTTGACCTGCTTCTGCGACTTGCCGCAGAACGAGCACTTGAGCAGGTCGCCACCGTCTCCGATGCGTGCCACGTGGTGCCTCCTGTTGCTGTGCTGCGGTTGGCGCGTTTGCTGGTGCGACGGTACCTGTCCAGGGCGGGCTATGCCCCCTATTACACGCGGACGCCCGGCGCGCCGCACCCGCTGAAGGGTGCGTTCCGCTGTCGGCTGACAAATCCCTGGGTGGTGGACCGGCCGGGCCGCGGCGCCGGTGACCTCTGACGCGGAACGGCCAGCCGCCCGAGGACGGGTGACCGGCCGAACCACACTGTCGGGCCGCAGCCGGGCTACGTCGCGAACGAGGTCTTCCGCGAGAGCAGCACCTCGTCGATGAGGCCGTAGGCCTTGGCCTCGGCGGCCGAGAGGATCTTGTCGCGCTCGATGTCCTCGTTGACCTGCTCCGGGGTCCTGCCGGTGTGCCCGGCCAGGGTCTCCTCGAGCCAGGTCCGCATCCGCAGCACCTCGTTGGCCTGGATCTCCAGGTCGGAGGCCTGGCCGAAGTCCCCACCGGCGAGCGCGGGCTGGTGGATGAGGATCCGGGCGTTGGGCAGCGCGAACCGCTTGCCAGGGGCTCCCGCGGCGGTGAGCACGGCAGCCGCCGAGGCGGCCTGACCCACGACGAAGGTCTGCACGTCCGGGCGGATGTACTGCATCGTGTCGTAGATCGCCGTCATGGCGGTGAAGGAGCCGCCGGGGCTGTTGATGTAGAGGATGATGTCGCGGTCCGGGTCCTGGGACTCGAGCACGATGAGCTGAGCGATGATGTCGTCAGCCGAGGCGTCGTCGACCTGGACCCCGAGGAAGATGATCCGGTCCTCGAACATCTTCGTGTAGGGGTCAAGCCGCTTCATGCCGTACGAGGTGCGCTCCTCGAACTGCGGCAGGATGTAACGGCTCGACGGCTGCGGCACGCGCAGACCACCGGCGGTGGCACCGAACGGGTTCACTGTCATGGCTTCTCCAATAGTCCGGTCTGCTGCCGTCACGAGCCGGCCGGCGTCTCGCCGGCCGCCTCGTCTGCCTTGTCGCCGGTCAGGGGCGAGTCGCGCTTCGAGGTGGTGCGCTCCGCCTGCTCTGCCCGGGTGAACACGTGGTCGACGAAGCCGTACTGCTTGGCCTCCTCGGCGGCGAACCAGCGGTCGCGGTCGGAGTCCTTCTCGATCTGCGCGACAGTCTGCCCCGTGTGCTCGGCGATCAGCTCGGCCATCTGCTTCTTGATGTGCAGCATCTGCTCCGCCTGGATCTTGATGTCGCTGGCCGTGCCGCCGATGCCGCCGGACGGCTGGTGCATCATCACGCGGGCGTGCGGCGTCGCATACCGCTTGCCGGGGGTCCCGGCGCTGAGCAGGAACTGGCCCATCGACGCGGCCATGCCCATCGCCACGGTCGCGACGTCGTTCGGCACCCACTGCATCGTGTCGAAGATCGCCATCCCCGCAGTCACCGAGCCGCCCGGGCTGTTGATGTAGAGCCAGATGTCCTTGTCCGCGTCCTCTGCCGCGAGAAGCAGCATCTGGGCACAGATCGCGTTGGCGTTGTCGTCGCGCACCTCGGAGCCGAGGAAGATGATCCGCTCCTTGAGCAAGCGGTTGTAGATGTGGTCGTCCAGGCCGCCGGCCATGCCTTCACCGGCGGCGACGATCTCGGTCCTGTGGGCCACCTTGGTCTCCATCGTCAATAGGTTGAGCCTGCTGCTGTCAATGACCCTAACGTCCGCCCGCGACGCAGGAATCCCCAAAACGGCGGTGTTCGCCCTGAGCGCACAGCGCCCCCGCCGACGTGCCTGCCTCCAGCCCGTCCTGAGCCGAGGTCGATGGCTGGAGCCGGCCAGCCTCAACGGGCGACGGCGCTGACCTGCCAGCTCGACAGCACGTGGACCCAGCCCTTGAGGGCCGGGTTCGTCACCGGCGGGAAGGCCTCGAACGAGCCCGTCACGTCGAACCGCAGCTGGGTCGGGCCGGTGGTCGTCGCCAGGTCGAGAGCGTTGGTCGGGCCGAGCTCCGGCTGCACCGCGACCGACGTGGTCACGCCGGCCGGGGCCTGGAGGTCAGCGATCTCCGGCTGGACCGCGTCGTGCGGCCACAGCGTCACCTCGGTGGCTGACGTCGGGCTGACCGCGGTGAGCACTCCGACGAGCGCCACGGTGCTGTCGCCGGCGACGCCGGACGGCGCCTGGAGGGTCGCCGGCGTGTCAGTGACCAGGGCAGCGGTGCCGAGGCGGCTGGGCGAGTCCACCACCCTGGTCGGGGTCAGTGGGCGGAACCGCAGGTTCGGGCCGAGTCCTCCGTCGTCGTAGAAGCCCACGAGGTCGACGGTCACGTCGACTGCCGCGCTCCCAGAGTTGGCCAGCTCGACATCGAGCCCGCCGTCCGGTCCGGCCTGGACCGGCACCACAGCGAGGTTCGTCGCGGGGCGATCGGTGGAGTACGAGACGGTGGAGAGCGGAGGGCGGGCCCCATCGCCCCATACCGTCAGCGCTCCGGCCGCGCTCGGGGCCACCGCGGAGACGCGCAGGGCGAGCGCCACCACGTGGGCGGCGACGCCGCGGCCGAGGTCCACGCGCAGGCTGGTCTGACCGGTGGGGGGGACCGGACCGGCTGTCGGCGCTGCCAACGGACCGTCAGCCGGACCGGCGGACAGGTCGAAGACGGAGCCCTGGGCCGCTGGCTGGCTGTCGTAGAGCCGCACGGGGTCGGCTGGCTGGTAGCCGCCGCTGACCCCTCTGCTGGCGACGATCGTGTCGTCCGAGGCATAGAACCCGACGAGGTCCGCGGTGACGGCGACGGGGCCGCCGACGGCGCGCAGGTCGAACGAGCCGGTGGTGCCCAGGGGGAGCGTGAGCAGGGTCGAGACCGTGGCGCCGGGCGGCACGGTGACCATCGGCGTCTGCGACGCAGACGGCGTCCCGCCGGCACCGAGCATCGCCCCGGACGGGCCCGCGCCGGCCGTGACGTTGACCACGGCCGCCGAGATGCCGCTGGACGGCAGCGCACCTTGGCCCACGACGGGGACGGTGACGTCGGTGTCTGCCGAGAGGGGGTAGCCGGCCCCGGAGCCGAGCAGCCGCTGGACCTCGGTCGGGTAGTAGGTGCCGGCAGCCGGGACGGCGTACGGCGCGCCACCGGGAGGGGTCGCCGCGAGGGCCGGAGAGAGCATGCCGACCCCGGCGACCGTCGCCAGGACGGCTGCAGCCAGCAGGCCGCGAAGGCGTCGTCCCCGGCGCAGGGCCTCTGGCATCTCGTCCCACCTCTCAGGCGTCGTCGGCTCAACAGCGAACTCCCCATGTTACGGGGGGGACGCGAGGGGCGACAGCGGAACCGGATAGCGGTCCAGTAACAGGGCCGCAGCTCCCGAAGGGTCGGGGGCTGCGGCCGGTGGTACGAGGTCAGGCCGGAGCGGGCTCGTCGGACTCGACGCGCTCGTCCGCTCCGTCCTGCTGGGTGTCCTGCTCGGTGTCCTGCGCGTCGACCTCGTTGAGGTCGATCTCAGCGCCGTCCGTGTCGACGACCTTGGCGAGCTCGAGGACGTGTGCCAGCGCCTTGCGGCGGCCGACCTCGGCCACCATCGCCGGCACCTGGCCCTGGCTGTCGATCGCCTGGGCGAACTGGTTCGGGTCCATGCCGTACTGCTGGGCCGACATGACGATGTACTCGATGAGCTCGGGCTGCTCGACCTGGATCTCTTCCTTCTCGACGATCGCGTCGAGCAGGAACTGGGCCTTCAGCGCCTTGCGGGTGCTCGCGTCGACCTCGGCGCGGTGCTCGTCGTCCTCGACCCGGCTCTCGCCTTCGAGGTGGGAGGTGACCTCGGCCTCGACGATGCTGTCCGGCACGGGGATCTCGACGGAGTCCATCAGGTGCTCGAGGATCCGGTCGCGGGCCTGCACCCCCTGCTCGAACCGCTTGGCCTGCTGCGCCTGCTTGACGACGTCGGCGCGCAGCTCCTCAAGGGTGTCGAACTCCGAGGCGAGCTGGGCGAAGTCGTCGTCGAGATCGGGCAGCTCTCGCTCCTTGACCGACTGGACGGTGACGACGCATTCGGCGTCCTCACCCTCCTTGTCGCCGCCGGCGAGGGGGGCGGTGAAGGTGGTGGTCTCCTCGGCGCTGAGGCCGACCAGGGCCTCGTCCAGGCCCTCGAGCATGTTCTTGCTGCCGACCTCGTAGGAGACGCCGGTGACCGAGTCGATCTCCTCGTCGCCGATGGTGGCCCGCAGGTCGATCGAGACGAAGTCGCCGTCCTGAGCGGCTCGGTCCACGCCCTTCAGCGTGCCGAAGCGCTGCCGCAGCGCGGTGAGGCGCTCCTCGATGTCCTCGTCCGTGGCGGTGACCGCGTCGACCTCGACCCGGATGCCGGCGTAGTCCGGCAGGGTGATCTCCGGGCGGACGTCGACCTCGACGGTGAACTTGAGGTCCTGGCCCTCCTCGCCGGGGACCTCGGTCACGTCGATCTCGGGCTGGCCGAGCGGGCGGACCTTGAACTCGTCGATGGCCTGGCCGTAGAAACGTGGCAGGGCCTCGTTGACGGCCTCCTGGAGCACCGCACCGCGGCCCACCCGCTGGTCGATGATGCGGGACGGCACCTTGCCCTTGCGGAAGCCGGGCACCTGGATCTGCTGGCCGATCGTCGTGTAGGCCGTGTCGAGGCTCGGCTTGAGCTCCTCGTAGGGGACCTCGACGGTCATCTTGACCCGGGTCGGGTTGAGGGTCTCGAGGGCACTCTTCACTGCGGGTTCTCCGAACATGGTGAGGTGGGATGACGAGCGGGGTTCGCGCGGCGAAGAACGTGCGGGTGTCGCGCACCCCGCATCCAGCCGCCCCAAGGATCCATGTTAGCCGCTCGGCGTGCTGAGGCCGAATGCGTGGCTAGGTTGGGAGCCATGACCCCTCGCGAGCAGCCGTCGCCCATGGACGCGCCCGGTCCCGGCGCCGTCACCCCGGTCCTGCAGTCGCTGAGGGTCCTCGTTGGGGGCGTGGCAGGCGGCATCGCGGTCATGGCGCTCGCCCTCGCATTCATCCTCACCTTCAGCCCACCCCCGATGGTGGCCGTGGCCGGTCTGCTGGCCCTCGGCCTCGCCGTCCACCTCGTGGCCCGGGCCGTCGGCTACCGGGCGTCTCCGGTGCCGCGGCAGGCTGCTCCCGAGGTGGCCTCCGCCCAGGCGATGCGGGTCTTCCGGTCCCTGCTGATGCTCCGCATGGCGATGTCCGAGAGCGTGGTGCTCGTCGCCATGGTGCTGGCGTTCGTCACACCCGCCCGGTCCTGGTTCCTTGTCGCGCTCGGCGCCGCGCTCTCGCTCCTGCTCCTCGCACTGCACGTCTGGCCCTCGCGGTCCACCGGCGAGCAGGTGGTCACCCGTCTCGAGTCTGGCGGCGCCGTGACGGGGCTCGGGGCGGTGCTGGGCTGGGACGGTCGCTGAGCCGCACCGGTCGGGGTAACAGGATTCGAACCTGCGGCCTTCCGCTCCCAAAGCGGACGCGCTACCAAGCTGCGCCATACCCCGTTACGTGCCCTCACGGCATACCGGTCCGTCAAGGGGCCGGGTTGGGTCGCCGCCAGTGCGGGCATTAGGCTAACGCCCCGGACGAGCCGGTCCTATCCGGGTCGCCCGCGGGCGTAGCTCAATGGTAGAGCCCCAGTCTTCCAAACTGGCTACGCGAGTTCGATTCTCGTCGCCCGCTCCACGCCTTCCCCCTCGTCCATCTGCTCAGCCGACGAAGATGCAGAACGGATGCCCGGACGGGTCCGCGAGGACGTAGAGCGGCTCGTCCTCCTCGTCCGTGCGGTCCAGCAGCAGCACCGCCCCGAGCGCTTCCGCGCGCCGCCGCTGGCGCTTCAGGTCGTCGAGACTCGAGACCGTGAAGTCGAGGTGCATCTGCATCGGGACGTCGTGGGCGGGCCAGGTTGTGCGCTCCAGGCGGTCCACCTGCTGGAAGGCGAGCTTGCGCGCACCCCCGGCGTCGACCAGCACGAGCCAGTCCGCCTCGTCGGGCGTCCCCTGCGGCGGCGTTTCGTCGCCCGGCCGGTACTGCAGGCCGAGGAGCTCTCGGTAGAACTCGGCGAGCGCCCGGGCGTCCACCGTGTCGATGGCGACGTGCAGCAGCTGCGGGTAGTCGGACACGATCGCCTCCTCTCTGCCTCGATCCTTCCATCGGCCCCGGACGCGCGCATCCGGCCGGCGACCGCGCCCCAGTCGACCTGGGGAAGAGCGGGCCGGCTCAGGCGGTGAGGAGCCGGATCGCGCAACGCAGGTCCGGAGCCCAGCGCACGTTCGGAGGCAGCGCCACCCGGGCCCACCCGTCCCCGCCGACGACGGACGGAGCCAGCATCCCGTCGGGAACGAGCCAGCTGCCCGGGGTGAGGGAGCCGCCCTCCACCCTGTGCGACCAGGACGATCCGGCCGGTGCGGCCGCGTCGGCACTCTGCCGCCAGATGAAGACCATCCGGGCGCCCATCCGACGGGCGGCCGTCGGCAGGGCTCCGACGGGCACCTGGTTGCCGACGACGATGGAGCCGATCCGCCGCTCGGTGAGCACCGCGCGCAGGATCTGCAGCGGCAACGTGTGCGCCTCGCCCGGCGCACACGCGAGCAGCACCGGTCGGCGTCGCTCCGGCGTCGGCAGGAAGCCGCAGTAACCCCGGATGGCCTCGATCATCGCCTCGGTCAGGACGTGCTCGACCTCGAGGCCGTCCTGGTCGGTCGTCCCCCGCTGACCGATCGACTGCAGCAGAGGCGCCACGACCCCGAACCACGTCTCCTCGGCGCCGCGGCGCAGCAGCAGGTCGCTGATCTGCCCGCTCGTCCCGTCGGCGTCGAGCCGGACGACCGACCGGTCCAGCCCGCGGGCCGCCGACCGACCGCCGGACGTGCCAGCGGGTCTGGGCCCGGGGACAGCGCGTGGCCGGCCCATCTGGGTGAGCTCGGCTGGAGAGCCGTCGACCGCGGAGTCGGCGTGCCCCCCGAGCACCCGACGGGCTGCCTCAGAGGGGGTTATCCCCGCATCGACCAGGGCCTGCATGGTCCGCAGGCGGGCCACCTCGTCCGGGGCGTAGCGCCGATGTCCGCCCCCCGTCCTGGCGGCGGGCACGATGCCATACCGACGTCCCCAGCTGCGCAGCGTGGCTGGCGCCACGCGCAGCAGGGCGGCCACCGCTCCGACGCTGAGGTACTCCGGGAGGCCGTACCCCTCGCCGGCGCGCAGGCCGTCACCCGGGTAAGCCGGCTCGTAGCTGGCGTGCGTCATCACGGCCGCCTGGGGCCCGGCACAGGCGAGGCGGGGGCCTGCGTGGTGACCGGCGCCACGCTGTTCCCGACCTGTTCGTGCTGAGCGTGAGGGGAGCGCACTCCTTCACGGTAGCCAGTTGTCAGATTGTTTACCGGCGTTCACGTATGGTCGACTGAGTTTGCGGCGGTTTGTCCCAAAGGTTCCAGATGCGGGCTTTAACGGCTATGCGAGGTATGCCCGGGTCACTCGGCGCGCTCGACCCGCAGCTCCGCCACCGGCCGCCCGGCGGCGCGCGCCTTCGCCTCGAAGCCCGCGACCGGTCGCCAGGGCGGACGCTCGACCTCGCGGACGGTGAATGCCCCATGCGCCAGGACCTGCTGGCGTACGTGGGCCGCGTAGCCGGCCTGGTCGGTGGCGAGGAGCAGGTGCCCGGTGGCCGACAGCCTGAGAGCGAGCAGGTCGAGCGTGTGGGCGCTGACGAAACGACGTTTCGCGTGCTTGACCTTCGGCCACGGGTCCGGGAAGAACAGGTGGACCGCGTCGAGGCTGGCTGGCCCGAGCCGCTCGGCGAGGAACAGCACGGCGTCCGTGTGCTCGATCCGCAGGTTCGCCACCCGCGCCGCGCCGGCAGCGGCGAGCATCCGGGCGATGCCGGGCGTATGCACGTCGATCGCGACGACGTCGTGCCCCGGATGGCTCACGGCATACGCGATCGCGGCCTCGCCGTGCCCGCAGCCGATCTCGAGGACCAGCGGCGCAGTCCGCCCGAACGTCCGCATCGGGTCGAGGCGTCCCGGCGGGACGGCGCGCTCCGGTCCCAGGGTGTCCAACCGAGCCCGGTTGACCGGCCCCACCCGACCCCGCCGCGCGGAGAACGTGCGCACGAGGCTGGGGTGCCCCAGGTCGTGGGAGGTCATGAACCGTTCGCTCCGGGCCCAGATCGCCTGGTCAGGCCTGCGAACCCGCGATCCTGCGCTGGCGAAGGCTGATGTCTGCGCACTCGACGCAGACCTCCTCGGGCACCAGCCCCAGGCGCATGAGCGCGGAGAACATGAGACAGCCCGCGCAGATGCCGAGCAGCGACTCGAGCGCGGGGAAGACCACCATGACGACGCCCAGCCCGACCATCAGCGGGTAGGCGGCCCCGGTGACCCAGAGGGCCACGATGGCGGCACTCATGACGAGTCCGATCGTCGCGGCGAACCGCTTGGGCGGTCCCGCGGTGGGACGGGTGGCCGCTGGCACGCGCGGGCGCACCCACCGGGTGACCGTGAGGGCGATCGGGCTCACCTGCGGCCCGACGCCCGCCCGGAGGGTGAAGTCGGCCAGCAGGACGAGGTAGAGCCACCAGGAGCCGGACGCCAGCGCGACGGTGGTGAGAACGAGAACGACGGCCGCGATCAGACGCACTGAGACGTCGTCGACGACCCGCGGGAAGCGGCTCATGTGGGGTACAGCACTCGGGCACGGCCACATCATTCCCCGCCGCGCCGATATCTCACCATCCGGGCAGCGTCGAGCGCGCCGGTCAGTCGCGCCAGAGCATGACGACCGCCCGGTCGTCGCTCTCGCCGTCGATGGCGGTCGCGGACAGCCGCTTGGCGCCCCCGGTGAACCCCTTCGGCACGAGGCGCTCAGCCGCCCCGAGCATCCGGTCCACCCCGGCGGTCAGGTCACGGTCGCGCGTCTCGATCACCCCGTCCGTGTAGAGGATCAGCGCGTCCCCCCGGTCGAGCTGCCCTGTGCCGCGGAGGTATGCCGCGTCGGGGATGACGCCGAGCAGCGGTCCGGAGCTCTCGCTGAGCAGGAGCCAGCTGCCCGACCCGCCGAAGTACTGCGCCGGTGACGGGTGTCCGGCGTTGCCGAAGGTGAACTCACCGGTCACCAGGTCGATGGACAGGTGCACCGCGGTGGCGAACCCTTCGGCCCAGTTCTGCCGCACGAGATAGGAGTTCGCTGCTCCGAGAAAGCGCTCCGGTGTCGTCTCACCGAGCAGGCCACCGAGAGCACCCGACAACAGGAGGGAACGCGTCCCCGCCTGGAGGCCCTTGCCCGAGACATCCACCAGGACGACCTCGAACCACCGCTCACATCCGGACCGGGTCGCCACGACGAAGTCCCCGGAGAAGGACTGTCCGTAGGCGGACTCGACGGACGCCTCCACATGCCACCGAGGGGGCAGCTCGGGCAGCTCACCGAACGCCCGCAGCCGGTCGCGCAGGTCGACGAACATCGACTCGCCGCTATGGCCTTGGACGCCCAGCCTGGCCCGCGAGCGGGCCGTCGACAGCATGATGAACGCGACGAGGCCGATCGCCGTGAAGGCGAGCCAGGAGGCCGGGGTGTTGATCCGCTGGAACGTGTCGACCGACAGCTCGATGAAGTAGGTCGCGCTGACGAGGATCAGCCAGCGCGGGGTCAGGAAGAGACCCGCCAGCAGGATCAGTGGCGCGTAGGCGCACGGAGGCACCCATCCGGGGGCGTAGGCGAGGGCGGCGAAGAGAGCCACCCCCAGCACGACGAGCCCCGCCGCCCGCACCGGCAGGGAGACGTACCAGCGCCGGGCCCGGCTGCCCCGCAGTGCGCGGGGCAGCAGGCTCGCGGGCCGCTGTCGTCGGCGACTGCTTGACGTCCGCATCCCTGGAACCCTATGCCGTGGTGCGGGCTCCCGGGCTGCCATTTGACGAAGACCTGACAGCCGTGGGGTCCGTCTCGTCGTCCTCAGCGGGGGTCCGGCAGCGTTCCGTTCGCCTCGTACTGCGTGACCATGGCCAGCCGGCGGGCGTGCCGCTCCTCGCCGCTGAAGGGTGTCTCGAGGAAGACGTCGACGATCGCCCGCGCGTCGTCCGCCGAGGTGAAGCGGCCGCCGATCGAGACGACCTGCGCGTCGTTGTGCTCCCTCGCGAGCCGGGCGAGCTCAGGAGAGCCAGCGAGCGCGGCGCGGATGCCGGTCACCTTGTTGGCCGCCATCTGCTCGCCGTTGCCCGAGCCGCCGAGCACGACGCCGCGTGACTCGGGGTCCTGCGACACGGCGTGCGCCGCCCGGAGCACCGCCACGGGGTAGTCGTCCTCGGCGTCGTAGCGGTGGGGACCGTGGTTGGTCACCTCGTGTCCGGACTGCTCGAGGTGGGCGATGAGCGCCACCTGCAGCTCGTATGCCGCGTGGTCGCCGCCGATGTGGACGCGCATGGGTGTGCTCCTCGAAGTGGTCAGGCGAAGGTCGGACGTTCGGTGCGGCCCGGCTGCAGCCCGAGGAGACCGGCCACCGCGGCAGCGGGTGTCGGGCTCGGCGCGCGTACGTCGAGACGGTGCGCGGGCCTCATGCCCGGCATCCTCTCACCGGCGCGGGTGGCCCTCGCGCGGTGGGTTCCTTTCGGCTATGCGTGCGATCATGGCGGGCGTCCACCCCGACACCCCCCAGGAGTGAAGCCTGTGCCCGGCACCAACCTGACCCTCGACGAGGCCACCACGCGCGCTGCGTCGCTGTCCGTCTCCAGCTACGACGTCGTCCTCGACCTCACCACCGGCGATCGGACCTTCGACACCAGCACCACGGTGCGCTTCAACTCGACGACGCCGGGCGCGGAGAGCTTCATCGACTTCATCGGGGACGAGGTGCGCTCCATCACCCTCAACGGCCAGCGGCTCGACCCGGCTGCGCACTGGCACGACTCCCGCATCTCGCTGCCCGGCCTGGCCACGGACAACGAGCTCGTCGTCGAGGCCACCGGCCTCTACACGAACACCGGCGAGGGCATGCACCGCTTCGTCGACCCGGTCGACGAAGAGGTCTACCTCTACAGCCAGTTCGAGGTCCCGGACTCGCGGCGGGTGTATGCCGTCTTCGAGCAGCCCGACCTCAAGGCCACCTTCGCCTTCACCCTCACGGTGCCCGAGCACTGGACCGTGCTGTCCAACCAGCCGTCTCCGGAGCCGACCGAGGCCGAGGAGCGGAACGGCATCCGGACCCGGACGTGGGCGTTCGAGCCGACGCCACGGATGAGCTCGTACATCACCGCTCTCGTCGCGGGGCCCTACGTGGGCGTCCACGACGAGGTGGCGACCCGCAACGGCTCGCTGCCGCTGGGGATCTATGCGCGCAAGTCGCTGATCGAGCATGTCGACGCGGAGAACATCTTCGACGTCACCAAGCGCGGGTTCACCTTCTTCGAGGAGGAGTTCGACTGCGCCTACCCGTTCGCGAAGTACGACCAGGTGTTCACGCCGGAGTACAACGCTGGGGCGATGGAGAACGCGGGGCTGGTGACCATCACCGAGATCTACGTCTTCCGCAGCAAGGTCACCGACACCATCGTCGAGCGCCGCGCGCTGACCATCCTCCACGAGATCGCGCACATGTGGTTCGGCGACCTCGTGACGATGACCTGGTGGGACGACCTCTGGCTCAACGAGTCGTTCGCCGAGTGGGCCTCGACCGTGGCGCAGTCCGAGGCGACCCAGTGGACCGACGCCTGGACGACGTTCCAGAGCCACGAGAAGACGTGGGCCTACCAGCAGGACCAGCTCCCCTCGACCCACCCGGTCTACGCGGACATCCAGGACCTCGAGGACGTCCTCATCAACTTCGACGGGATCACCTACGCCAAGGGCGGCTCGATCCTCAAGCAGCTCGTGGCCTACGTCGGCCGCGAGGCGTTCGTGGACGGGCTGCGTTCGTACTTCCGGAAGTACGCCTGGGGCAACACGCGGTTCGCCGACCTGCTGGCCGAGTTCGAGGCGAGCTCCGGCCGCGACCTGTCGACGTGGTCACAGGTCTGGCTCAAGACCGCCGGCGTCAACACGATCGAGATCGAGGTCGAGACCGACGAGCAGGACGTCATCACCGCCGCGACCGTCGTCCAGACGGCGACCACCGCCTACCCCACCCTGCGGCCGCACCGCCTCGCCGTCGGGCGCTACGACCTTCGCGATGGGCGGCTCGTGCGCACCGGGCGCCACGAGCTGGACCTCGTCGGCGAGCGCACCGAGGTGACCGAGCTGGTCGGGCTCCCGCGGCCTGACCTGCTCCTGGCCAACGACGACGACCTCACCTACGCCAAGCTGCGCTTCGACGAGCGGTCGCTCGCCACCGCGCTCGCGCATGCTCCGGCCTTCGCCGAGAGCCTCCCCCGGTCGCTCGTCCTCGGGGCGTTCTGGGAGATGGTCCGCGACGGTGACCTCGCCGCCAGGGACTTCATCCCCCTGCTGCTGGACTGCGCCGAGGTCGAGCACCACTCGACGGTGCTGCGCACGATCCTCACCACGACGAAGCAGATCCCCGCCCAGCTGGGCACCGCGGCGGCGGCGTACTGCGCTCCGCAGCACCGGGCCGCAACGCTGCGGGTGGTGGCCGAGCGCCTCGGCGCGATGGCCGAGTCGGCTGAGCCCGGCACGGACCGGCAGTTCCAGCTGGTCGGCGCCTTCGCCAAGGTCGCGCACAGCGAGGCCGACGTCGCCCGCATCCGGGCCGCCTTCGACGGATCCCAGCCCTACCCGGGGCTGGAGGTCGACCAGGACCTGCGCTGGCATCTGCTGACCTCCCTCGCCGCGGCAGGAGCAGCCGGGGCGGCGGAGATCGACGCGGAGCTGGAGCGGGACAACACGACGAACGGCCGCGAGCACGCCTTCTTGGCCATGGCGGCTCGTCCGACGGCCGAGGCCAAGGCGGAGGCCTGGCGGCTGGCCGTCGAGGAGGAGGGGCAGCCCAACTCCGTCGTCGTGGCCCTCGGGAACGGCTTCAACCGGGCGCACGACCCTCAGGCGCTGCTCTCGGACTATGTGGCGAAGTGGCATGACGCCCTCGTGCCGATCTGGCAGACGAGGTCCGCCGCCATCCGAGAGCGGTTCGTCAAGTACTTCTACCCTTCAGCCTCGTCGGGCCGGAGCTCGCGGCCGCCACGGAGCAGTGGCTGGACGCGAACCCGGACGCCCCCACCGCGCTGCGGCGGCTCGTCGGCGAGCACCTGGACACGGTCCGGACCGGCGTCCGGGCGCAGGAGGTAGACGCCAAGCGTGACTGACCTCGTCGCTCGTGCTGCGCCGACCGCGTCGGCGCTCCCGGGGCTTCCGGCGCTGCGCGTGGTGTGGGACGTCGTCCGGGAGGCGTGGGACACGGCCGGCGGCGCCGTCATCCTCATCGCCCTCACCCTGCTCGGGGCGGTCGTCCTGCGCTGGCTGGCCAACCGGCTCATCTCTCGGATGATCGCCACGGCGACGGCCCGCAGCGATGCCCGGCTGGCCCAGACCCCGAACCGGGCTGGGCGGGTGCTGGCCGACGTGACCGGGCTGGCCCACGCCCGGCACGTCCAGCGGACGACGACGATGGGCGCCATCCTGCGCAGCATCACCACCTTCGTCGTCTTCGGCATCGCCGCCCTCACCGTGATGTCGATCATCGGCCTCCCGCTCGGCCCACTGCTGGCCTCTGCCGGCGTCGGCGGGGTCGCCCTCGGGTTCGGTGCCCAGTCGCTCGTCAAGGACTTCCTCTCGGGCGTCTTCATGATCATCGAGGACCAGTACGGCGTCGGCGACGTCGTCGACACCGGATCGGCCACCGGCACCGTCGAGGACGTGACGTTGCGGATCACCAAGGTGCGCGACGCCAACGGCGTGGTCTGGTACGTGCGCAACGGCGAGATCCTGCGGATCGGCAACAAGTCGCAGGGATGGTCGGTGGCCCAGGTCGACATCCAGGTGGGCTTCGGCGAGGACGTCCCGCGGGTGACCCGCCTGCTCACCGACGTCGTCACCTCGATCGGCGCGAGCGAGCAGTGGCGCGCCGTCGTCCTCGAGCCGGCCTCGGTGGTCGGGATCGAGTCGATGTCCGGCGGCTACGTCACGCTCCGCGTGCGCGTCAAGTGCGTGGCGAACGAGAACTTCGGCGTGCAGCGCGAGATCCGCGAGCGGGTCAAGGCGGCCTTCGACGAGGCCGGGATCGTCGTGCCGCTGCTCCCGCCCATGCCGCCATACAGCGGTGGCCCCACGGTCGCTGGCCCGCCCGCCTGAGCACCACCCCACGAGCCGGTCAAGGCGCCGGCTCCTCCTCGAGCTGGTTCACCAGCGAGTATGCAGCGCGAGTGAGGTAGTCCCGCAGCGCCTCGTCGTGCGCGGCGTCGAGGCCGAGCGAGTCGACGGCCGCGAGCATGTGGGTCAGCCAGCGGTCCCGCTGGGTGGGCGTCACCGCGAACGGGTGGTGGCGCATCCGCAGCCGGGGGTGCCCTCGCTCCTGCGAGTAGGTCGTCGGACCGCCCCAGTACTGCTCGAGGAAGCCGCGCAGCCGGTCCTCCGCCGGACCGAGGTCCTCGTCCGGGTAGAGCGCCCGCAGCTGCGGGTCCCCAGCCACCCCGACGTAGAACTCGTGAACCAGCTTGGCGAATACCGGGTGTCCACCCACCTCGTCGAAGAACGTCACCCTGCCATCCTCGCATCCCGGGGTGGAACGGATTTGCACCAGATTTCCGGAACCACCACCCTTGGTCGCGTGACTCAGACCTCCACCGCCCCTGCCGTGGCCGCACTCCCCCCCCTCGACGCGAGTGCCTGGTGGCGACACGCCGTGATCTACCAGATCTACCCGCGCTCCTGGGCCGACAGCGACGGCGACGGTGTCGGTGACCTGCCCGGGATCACGGCCCGGCTGGGATACCTCAAGGACCTCGGGGTCGACGCGGTCTGGCTCTCCCCGTTCTTCACCTCACCGCAGGCTGACGCGGGCTACGACGTCGCGGACTACCGTGCCGTCGACCCCCGCTTCGGGGACCTCGAGGACGCCGACCTCCTCATCGAGACCGCCCACGACCTGGGCATCAAGGTCATCATCGACCTCGTCCCGAACCACTCCTCGGACGAGCACGCCTGGTTCCAGCAGGCTCTGGCGGCAGCGCCCGGGTCTCCCGAGCGGGAGCGCTACATCTTCCGCGACGGGCTCGGCCCGGACGGCGAGCTGCCCCCGAACAACTGGAAGTCCGTGTTCGGAGGGCCCGGCTGGACCCGGGTCCCCGCCCCGGACGGACCGGGCCAGTGGTACCTGCACCTCTTCGACCGCAAGCAGCCCGACTTCAACTGGGACAACCCCGAGGTACGCGCGGAGTTCGAGGCCGTGCTGCGCTTCTGGCTCGACCGCGGAGTCGACGGCTTCCGCGTCGACGTCGCCCACGGGCTGGTCAAGGAGGCCGGCTTGCCGGACTGGGACGAGGAGCAGAAGATCCTCGGGGGCATCGGGGACCTCGGCGCGACATCCGGCGAGCACCTGTCCATCGACGCCGACGAGCGGGAAGGCCGGCCACGGCCGCCGATGTGGGACCAGGACGGCGTCCACGAGATCTACGAGGCCTGGCGCGAGATCCTCAACTCCTACGGGAGCCCCGACCGGATCCTCTGTGCCGAGGCCTGGGTCGAGCCCGTGGAGCGCGCGGTCCGCTACGTCCGCCCGACTGAGATGCACCAGGCGTTCAACTTCGACTTCCTGGAGTGCGGCTGGGACGCGGCCCGGCTCGTCACGGTGATCGACCACTCGCTGTCGGCAGCAGAATCGGTAGGCGCCCCGAGCACCTGGGTGCTGTCCAACCACGACGTGGTCCGGCACGCCTCCCGGCTGGGACTGCGTCAGGACCGGCGCCGGCCCAACGGGATCGGTCCGGGCGACGTGCAGCCCGACGGTGAGCTCGGCCTGCGCCGGGCTCGAGCGGCGACCGCCCTGATGCTGGCCCTGCCCGGGGCGGCGTACATCTACCAGGGCGAGGAGCTCGGGCTCCCCGACTCCACAGACATGCCGGACGAGTTCCGTCAGGACCCGACCTTCCTGCGCAGCAACGGCGCCGAGCTCGGTCGCGACGGCTGCCGGGTGCCCATGCCGTGGACCAAAGATGCGCCCTCGCTGGGCTTCGGGCCGGGCCCCGCGACCTGGCTGCCGCAGCCGGCGAGCTACGCCGACTACGCCGTGGACCAGCAGGCCGGGAGGGAGGGGTCCACGCTCGAGCTCTACCGCTCGATGCTCGCCCTCCGCAGCGAGCAGCGCCTCGGCGAGGGGTCGCTGCGCTGGCTCGAGGAGTATGCCGGGCACCCGGACGTCGTGGCGTTCGCCAACGACCGGGCGACCGGACGCTCGATCGGGGTCGTCACCAACCTCGGAGCGGCTCCGCTCGAGCTGCCGTCGGGAGCGCGGGTGCTCCTCGCCTCGGCCGACCTCCAGGACGGGGCCCTGCCGACCGACACCACGGCCTGGGTGCAGCTGCCCGGCTGACCGTCGTCACGGCATACCTCGGGTCGCCGGGTGGGCCTGTGGACGACGGCGGCCAAGGTCGCCGGGGCCGCCCTAGCCTCAGGCCATGGCCAGGTACACCTCGTCACCCGACGACCTCGAGGTAGCGGCCGGGCAGGTCCGCCGCGACGCGGAGCTGCTGCGGGGGCTCGCCCCCACCCTGGATGCAGCCACCTCCGAGGGGCGCACCGGAGTGGGGGTGAGCCATCCGCGGCTCGCGCAGGCGGTGGGCGAGCTGGGTCGGGTGGAGAGCGCCGTGCTGCTCGCCCTGGCCGACGCCGCCGAGATCCTCACGGCCGGCTTCGCCGGAGCCGCCGAGGACTACCGGGACGCGGAGATCCGCGCCGCCGCGATGATGCGTCCGGGCGGTGGGTCGTGAGTGTCCGTACCGGCCGCGATGACGGCCAGGGGGACGGCCTCGGTGTCCGGCCGGCCGTGGCCGATGGCAGCCTCGAGCTACCCCTGCCCCCCGGGGCGCCTGGGTCGCTCTGGCGTTCGGCCGGCCTGCTCACGAGCGTCGCCAGCCAGGCCGGCGCCGGCCCCCTGGCGACCCAGGGCGGCCAGGCGTTCTTCCTCGCCCGGACGTGGGCCGGAGCCGCCTTCGACGCGGCCCGTCAGGATGCGGCCCGGACGGCCGAGCGGATCACCGGGCAGGGTGAGCGGCTGGGCGACGCGGCCGCGGCCCTCGCCGGCTTCGGAGACGCCCTGGACCTCGCCCAGCGTCGGGTGCTGGTGCTGCAGCGCGCCTGGGACGCCGCCCACCGCGCCGCCGTCACGACGCTGACAGACCTGCCCTTCGCCGGCACTCCGGACGGAGGATCGGTCGGCCACACCGCCGAGACAGCGCGACGTGCGGCGTGCGCCGAGCTGACCCGTCATTACGCCGACTGCCTGGCGGAGCTCGACACTGCCGCCGGCCGAGCGACCCAGGCTCTGCTCTCGCTGGCGGATCGGGCAACTCAGCGCGTCGTGCCGGCCGGGGCTGGGGGGTCAGCGGCGGCAGAGACGCCGTCGCAGAACGCTCGCTCCGCCGCCCTCGCCGGGCTGGACGTGGTGACGGGCCGACTGGCGACGCTGCGGGCCGAGGCGGACGCGGTGGAGCTGCAGGGACTGCTCGACAGCGTGGCGCGGGGGCGGGTGGAGGCGGTGGACGACGCAGCCCGGCTGCTGTCCGGCCGCGGCGCCGACCCGATCTTCGCCACGGCGGTGATGGCGTCGATGAGCCCAGCACAGCTCGGCGCGGTCGTCGCCGCCTGCGCGGTCCGGGGTCCCGAGTCCTGGGCCGTGGACCCGACCTGGCTCGCAGCGCGTAGCGCCGCCCTCGTATCGGGGCTCGGCGTCGCGATGACGACTGCCGCCGACCCTCGCCGCACCAGGGCGCTCGACCCCGCCACCGCCGGCCGGATCGACCGCTGGCGCGCCGGGTGGCTCCCGAGGCTGTCGGCGTCGGTGGGCCAGTCCGTGCATCGTCCCGACGGGTCGACGGTCGGCGGTGGCTGGGTGCAGGGGCAGCTCCTTGCGGGCGCGGCCCGCGAGGGCCCCGGCCACAGCCCCGGCCCGCTCTACGCCGCGAGCGTCGGCATGGCGATGGTCGGCCTCGAGCGGGCGGTGGTCCGCCGTGCCGGCTCGGGCGAGGGGATGCACTTCACGGGGACCACCGGAGGTCGCATCAGCGTGTTCGGGCCGGGGTTGGAGGACGGGATCCTCGCGCTCGAACAGTCCCTGCGCGCCGATCCCGAGTCGAGCCGGGCGTTCCTGCTGGGCCCGGTGCCTGCGGAGCGTGACGTGCTCGTCGTCGACCACCTCGTCGGTGACCGCTTCCGGCTGCTGCCGGACGAGCAGGCCGCCGCCTCGCTGGCCGCACTGGGCGAGCTGGTCGTCGAGGCGGGTTCGGACCCCCGAGACATGAAGTCGACACATCTCGCGGCCCGGTTCGTCAACGACGTCGGGGCCACGGCCGCGAGTGCGCAGGACCTGCCCCGGTTCCGCCGTGCCCTCGCCCCGGCCCTCTACCCTCTCGCGACCGTCATCGGCTCCCATCCGGATGCCCTCTGCGACCTCCTCGACGGGACGACCCAGCAAGGGGTCGACGCCCAGCAGCTCGACTCGGTCGAGCGGCTGGTGCGCCAGGGACGCGAACCCGGCACGTCCGACATCGTCTGGGCCGACCGGCGGACGGCAGCGGCGGCCCTCGGTGAGCTGGCCCTCGACCGGGTCGACGGCGCCTCCGCGTCCGACGGGCCGACCCGTGCGCCCGCTCTCGTGCACGTCGTCGAGTCCCTGGCGGAACGCCAGCAACCAGACCTCCTGTCGGCGGTGGCACGCGACGGGGCCGGTGACCCCCATGCACTCGACGCGGCCGCTCGCCGGGTCGGCAGCACGGTCGGCTTCACCGTGGCGAGCGGCGGCGAGACCCTGGCCGTTGTCCGGGCGACGCAGGACGCGGAGCACACGGCGATGACGGCCGTCGCCGACCTGGTCGTCGACGACATGCCGCTGCCGCACCAGCTGGGCAAGGTCGGGGCTGCGCTCGCCCGGCACGCGGCGGCCGGGGTCGTGGCCGAGCTGCTGCCGACCGATGCGGAGTCGACCCAGCGTGCGGCCACCGCCGCGACGCTGGGCAGGATCGGCGACGACGCCACCGCCGCCGGCCGGACGGTGGTCAGCGAAGCCGCCCCGTGGTCCGCGGCCCAGTCACCCCAGACCTGGGCGGCCGGCACGACCCGCCACGTCACGCCGTTCTGGGGCGCCGACGGGCGTCCGCGGCCGGAGACCGAGCTGCAGACCGCCGAGCTGCGCTCGTTCAACGACTGGCGCCGCGACCTGGCGCTGTCGGTCTACGACGAGGTGCCGGCGCGGATCCGGGCCGGCATCGAGGCCGGCGCCGCCCAGGCCCTGACCCAGGTCCCTCGCCACCCCTCGTAGCCGGCGCGACGCCTACCGGGTGGGCTCGCCGTCCTCCCGTTCCCGCCGGACCGCGTCGGGCACCTGCCCCTCCCAGTCGGCCGGGGTCCAGGACTGCGAGCGGACCCACTCGCTGCCGCAGGAGCGGCAGGCGAAGAGCCGCTCCCCGTCGAGCTCGTCGCCGGTCGCGTCCCACGCGCACTCGGACAGGCACGCGGAGATCGCCAGCGCGCGGGTCGGTCGGTCCATGGACCCATCCTCGCAAGGGTGGCGGCATCCGCCGTCACCACGTGCCAGGGTGAGGGGGTGAGGACCGCGTCGCAGCACCCGTACTTCGACGCTCCCCCTGTGGCGCTGGCCCATCAGGGTGGCGACGGCCACCCGCCCACCCGCGGCCTCGGGAACACCATGGCGGCGTTCCGGTCCGCAGTGGAGCTGGGCTACCGCTATCTCGAGACCGACGTGCACGCCACCCGGGACGGGCACCTCGTCGTCTTCCACGACGACCGGCTGGACCGGGTGACCGACGGGCAGGGCCTCATCGCCCAGCTGCCTTGGCGGACCGTGCAGTCGGCCCGGGTTCGCGGCGTGGAGCCGATCCCGGAGCTGAGCGAGGTGCTCGAGACGTTCCCCGGCATGCGGGTCAACGTCGACATCAAGGCACCCGGGGCCATCGGACCGCTGTGGCGGGTGATCCGAGAGCACGGCGCCGAGGACCGGGTCTGCGTCGGGTCGTTCTCCAACCGTCGGCTGGCGGCGTTTCGCCGGCTCAGCGGACCTCGGGTGGCCACCGCGGCCGGGGTGCTCGGGACGGCGGCTCTGCGCTTCGCCCCCGACTGGGTCTCGACCTGGCTGCACTCGCCGGCTCAGGCCCTGCAGGTCCCGGCGTCCGTGTCGCTGTGGGGGCTGACCCGACCGGTCGTCACCCCCCAGCTGCTCCGCACCGCGCACCGACTGGGCAAGCAGGTCCATGTCTGGACCGTCGACGAGGCGCCCGAGATGGAGCGTCTGCTCGACCTCGGCGTCGACGGGATCGTCAGCGACCGGATCGAGGTCCTGCGCGACGTCCTCGTCGCCCGGGGGCAGTGGCACTGACGGAAACCCGGTCGTCGGGCCTCCCCGCCCGACCGTAGACTCCACCCAGTGAGCACCGGGGACCTGAGCAGCGAGGCCACCGTCACGGGTGAGGCCGCGGCTGGCCCGTTCGCCCCGGCATACCGGCTGATCACCGTCGCCCTCGTGGCGCTGGTGACGATCATCGCCTTCGAGTTCATGGCGATCGCCACAGCGATGCCGAGCGCCGCCGTCGAGCTCGACGCCGTCCGCAGCTACGGCCTCGCCTTCTCCGTCATGCTCACCGCGGAGCTGCTCGGCATCGTCGTGGCCGGGGTCTGGGCCGACCGGTCGGGACCGATGCCGGGCCTCTACACCGGGCAGCTGCTCTTCATCCTGGGGGCGGCGACCTGCGGCCTGGCCACCTCCTTCCCGATGCTGCTCGTGGGCCGTGTCATCACCGGCCTGGGCTCGGGCATCGTCGTCGTGGTCCTCTACGTCGTCGTCGGCCAGGTCTACCCGGCAGCGGTCCGACCGCGGGTGTTCAGCTACGTGTCCGCGGCGTGGGTGCTGCCGTCGCTCGTCGGGGCACCGCTCGCGGGCTGGCTCGCCTCGGCCTTCACCTGGCGGCTGGTGTTCTGGGTGGTCGTCCCGCCCGCCCTGGCGACCCTGGCGATCGTCCGCAGGCAGTCCGCGGCGATCCGCGGCCGGGACGACCGGGCCGAGCACGGTGCCGCGGAGCGGTCCCGTCACCGGCGCACCGCCCAGCTCGGGGTCCTCGTCGCGCTCGCGGCCGGGCTCGTCCAGCTCGGGACGCATGAGCGGTTCCCGTTGCTCTCGTGGCAGAGCGTGGCTGCCGTCGTCGGGGTGGCCGGCCTGGTCGTCGTGACCCCCCGGCTGCTTCCTGCGGGGACGGCTCGGATGGCCCGCGGGATGCCGTCGGTCATCCTCAGCCGGTTCCTGCTCAACACCGCCTTCAACGGCTCGATCACCTTCATCCCGCTGATGCTCACCCAGATCCGAGGCGCTCCCCTGTCGTTCGCCGGAGCCGTCCTCGCCGTCGGCTCGCTCGGCTGGACGGCCGGCTCATGGATCCAGGGCCTGCGCTCGATGGCCGGGCGCCGCGCCGACCTCGTCTCCCTCGGTGGGATGTTTCTCGCCTCCGGCTGCGCCTCCCTCGCTCTCATCGCGTGGAGCGGTGTGTCGGTCTGGTACTTCGGGCTGGCCATGGTGCTGGCCGGCGTCGGCATGGGGCTGGCCTCGACCTCCCTCTCGGTCCTCGTGCTCGACCTCGCCGCTGTCGGCGAGTTCGGCAACGCCTCCGCCTCGTTGCAGCTGTCCGACGTCCTCGGCAGCGTCATCGGCATCGCGGCGGCGAGCGCCATCTTCGCCTCCCTCCACGTGACCGGTGGCGACAGCAGCACCTACGTCGTCATCTGGGGCCTGCTGGCCGCCGTCGCCGCCCTGGTCGTCGTCGGTGGCCGGCGCTGCGCGCCGCGGGGCTGACGACCGACGTCACCGCACGAGGACGTGACCGCGCCGCATCGCCACGCGGACCCAGCGCCCATGCGTGAGGACGCGGGCCACACCGTCCGGCTCAAGGAACCCCAGGACGTATGCCGCGAACGCGGCGCCCGCAGGCACCGGCGGCGTGGTCTCGGTCAGGCGTCCCCACACGGACTGTCGCAGCATCGCCACCGCGGGACCCCCGGATGAGGGAGGCGACCCCTGCGCCACCTCGGCGATGCCCGTCCGGGCGGCGAGCTCGAGCTCGGCATGGGCCAGCTCGCCGACCGGCTCCCACCCACTGCGGCTCGGAGCCAGGGACGCCCACACCGCCGTCACCGTGACCGGCGGCACCGCGAGCTCATACCCGACCGGCTGGCGTGCGAAGCGGTCGGCCAGACTGGCGAGCGAGACGACGACGTCGACGTCTGACGGCTCGCCGAGCGTCATGACCCGCATCCCCGTCACCGTGCCCTCACCGAGCAGCCCGCGGCCGGGGAGCACCCCCACCTGGGCCGTCAGGGTCGTCCCGAACGCGGTCAGGTGTATGGCGCCCTCCGGGTCGACGGTGCGCGCTCGCCCGACGAAGGTGGCGAGGTCGGCATACCCCTGCTCGTCGTCGAGGACGAGCCCGCTCATCGGCTGCGCCAGCGGAACGGCACCGGCTCGCCCAGGTGAGCCTGCAGGATCTCGCGCTCGTCGGGACGGATCCGTCGCGGGCTCGACGCGGGGAAGTCGTAGACCACCAGGCCCGTCTCGGCGCGGGCGTAGTGCCCTGCGCCGACCCCGTCCGGGTCGCGGACGTCGTAGCCGAGGTCGAACCCCGCGCCGCCGACCTTCGTGCACCACATGTCGACCGCGATCGGGGCGTGCCGGAAGGTCAGTGGCGCGATGTACTCGATCTCGTGCCGGGTGACGAGGACGCCCTCGTCGAGCAGGGCCTTGTCCCGACCGAACCACTGCTCGAACCCGGTGACCCGGGCGTCCTCGAGCAGGCGGAGGAACTGGACGTTGTTGACGTGCCCGTAGGCGTCCATGTCGGACCAGCGCAGCGGGACACTCACGCGGTAGTGCGAGGACGGCATACCCCATCTTGGCAGGCCCGACCCCTGGGGGGCCGCCTACCCCGCTGCTCTGTCCGGCCGACCAGGGACGACGCCCGATCACCCTTGTCCGGCCCGCCCCGTACGGTGGCCGGATGAGTGCTCCTCCGGCCACCGAGCCTGCTGACAACCTCGCGGCTGACGCCACGACAGCACTGGGTCGCCTCGTGGGCCGCGACGACGTCGAGTTCCGCGACGGGCAGCTCTCGGCGATCGAAGCGCTCGTCGGTGGCCGGCAGCGGGTCCTCGTGGTCCAGCGCACCGGGTGGGGCAAGTCGGCGGTGTACTTCGTCTCGACAGCGCTGCGACGGGCGGCCGGCGCCGGTCCGAGCATCATCATCTCCCCGCTGCTCGCCCTCATGCGCGACCAGATCGCCGCCGCCGAGCGGGCCGGCATCCGTGCCGTCTCGATGAACTCGGCGAACGCGCAGGAGTGGGGCGACATCGCCGCGGCTCTGGCTCGCGACGAGGTCGACGTCCTTCTGGTCAGCCCGGAACGGCTCAACAACCCGCGCTTCCGTGAGGAGCAGCTGCCCGACCTCGCGCGCCGGTGCGGGCTGCTCGTCGTCGACGAGGCGCACTGCGTCAGCGACTGGGGGCACGACTTCCGGCCGGACTACCGCCGGATCCGCGACCTGCTGACCACCCTGCCGTCCGACACCCCTGTCCTCGCGACGACCGCGACGGCCAACGCCCGGGTCGTCACCGATGTCGCCGAGCAGCTGGGAGCCGGCGGTCACGACGTGCTCACCCTCCGGGGTGGCCTGGCTCGGGAGTCGCTGCGACTCGGCGTGCTGCCGCTCGCCGCGCCGGAGCAGCGGGTCGCCTGGCTGCTCGCCCACCTCGACGAGCTGCCGGGCAGCGGGATCATCTACACGCTGACGGTGTCGGGCGCGGACGACGTCGCGGCCACCCTGCGTGAGGCCGGACATGAGGTGCGCTCCTACACCGGCCGCACCGACCCGGCAGACCGCGAGAGCCTTGAGGCGGCCCTACGGGACAACCGGGTCAAGGCGCTGGTCGCGACCAGCGCCTTGGGCATGGGGTTCGACAAGCCCGACCTCGGGTTCGTCCTCCATCTCGGTGCGCCGTCCTCGCCGGTCGCTTACTACCAGCAGGTCGGACGTGCCGGACGTGCGACGAGCAGCGCCGACGTCCTGCTGCTGCCCGGGCCCGAGGACAAGGACATCTGGCGCTACTTCGCGTCGGCGTCGATGCCGAGGCAG
Organism: uncultured Actinomycetota bacterium; assembly: GCA_963826375.1. Taxonomy (GTDB): domain Bacteria; phylum Actinomycetota; class Actinomycetes; order Actinomycetales; family Dermatophilaceae; genus Lapillicoccus. The sequence goes on from CAWGWN010000003.1 coordinate 111,950, forward strand.
GAGCAGGCCGACGCGGTGCTCACGGCCCTCGCCGAGTCGCCGAAGCCGCTGTCCACACCGGCCCTGGAGACCATCGTCGACATCCGACGCACCCGGCTCGAGCTGCTCCTCAAGGTCCTGGACGTGGACGGAGCCGTCGCCAAGGTGCCCGGCGGGTGGACCTCGACCGGGACGCCGTGGAGCTATGACGCCGAGCGGTATGAGCGAGTGGCCCAGGCCCGCGACCGCGAGCAGCAGCTGATGCTCGACTACGAGAGCGGCACGGGCTGCCGAATGGAGTTCTTGCAGCGGTCCCTCGACGACGACACCGCTGCCCCGTGCGGGCGGTGCGACCAGTGCGCTGGCGTGTGGTTCGCCGACACCGTCCCCGACGCGGCCCTGCTCACCGCCCGTGGGCAGCTGCAGCGGGTCGGGGTCGACCTCGAGCCACGGGGGCAGTGGCCGAGCGGTATGGCGCGCCTGGGGGTCCCGCTCTCCGGCAAGATCGCCGCGAACGAGGCCGTGTCGGCCGGCCGCGCTCTGGCCCGGCTGACCGACCTCGGCTGGGGCCAGCGGCTGCGCGAGCTGCTCCGGGCGGACGCTCCGGTGTCTCCGGAGCTGCTCCGCGCCTGCGTCGGCGTCCTGCGCGACTGGGGCTGGTCGCAGCGCCCGACCGGGGTGGTCGCCGTGCCGTCGCGGTCGCGTCCGGAGCTCGTCGACTCGCTCGCCCGGGGGCTCTCGGAGATCGGCCGGCTGCCGTTCCTCGGGACGCTCGACCTCGTCGAGGACGGCCCGACCGGGGAGGCTGGCGGGAACAGCGCCTTCCGGCTCGCCGGGGTCTGGGGCCGGATCGCGGTGCCCCCGGAGCTCGCGTCGACGCTCGCCGCCTCCTCCGGTCCAGTGCTGCTGGTCGACGACCTCGTCGACTCTCGCTGGACCATGACGGTGTGCGGGCAGGCGGTTCGAGCGGCCGGCGCCGACGCCGTGCTGCCCTTCGCCCTCGCCACCGCCGGCTGAGCTCAGCCCATCGAGCTCAGCCCCTCGAGCTCAGCCCATCGACAGGGCACGGACATGACTGGTGAGCCGCTGGTCCGCCCAGACATGCACGGTGAAGGCCGGCGGCAGAGCCGGGTCGATGACGGCGCCGTCCGCGACCATCGCCGACTCGCTCGCAAGGACGAGCGTGGACACCACGCCGGGCGCGACGAGCACCGGACGGCCCGCGAACGTCGACGCCGCTGCGGTGTGCGCGTGACCGCACAGGACGGCAACGACCTGCTCGTGCCGCCGCAGGACGGAGGCCAGCCGCTCCGGCTCGAGGAGGCGCAGCGCGTCGATGGACGGCACGTGCAGCGACACGGGCGGGTGGTGGAAGCACACGAAGCTCGGTGTCCCCGCAGCACCGGCCAGCTGCTCCTCGAGCCAGTCGAGGGTGGTGTCGTCGAGAAGGCCCTCGTCGCGGCCCGGGATGCTCGAGTCGCACATCAGGAACCGCACGCCGCCGATGTCGAAGGCCTGGTTCACCGGACCCGGTTCGCCGGCGCCGGTGAGGCCGACGCGTCCGCCGAGCAGCTGCGTCGTCATCGGCTCCCGGCGGTCGTGGTTACCGGGGCAGACGAGGACCGGCACGGGGGCCAGACGTCCCAGCAGCCGTCCGACCTCGGCATACTCCTGCGGCAGGCCGTGGTCCGCGAGGTCGCCCGTCACCACGACGACGTCGGGCGGCGGGTCCATCGCGAGGACGTGCTCGACGACGCGACCTGCCCTGGCGGCGGCCCGCGGCGCGCCGTCGAGGTGCAGGTCGCTCAGCTGGACGACGACCAGCGGCGGCTCGGTCACGGCATAACCACCACGGTGGATGCCTCGCCGCAGGACGGGTCCCCGGGGGAGAGCTCGTCGAGGCGCACGGTCACGCGGGGCAGGAAGTACTGGACGAGCGGACCGATGAGCAACGCGTAGGCGACAGTGCCGACGCCGACGACCCCGCCCAGCAGCCAGCCGACGCTGAGCACGGTCACCTCGATCCCGGTGCGCACCAGCCGAAGGCTCCACCCGGATCGGCGCGCGAAGCCTGTCATCAGCCCGTCCCGCGGGCCCGGTCCGAGCTGGCTGCCGATGTAGAGGCCGCCCGCGAGCCCGTTGAGCACGATGCCGCCGACGAGGAGCGCTCCTCGTGGCAGCAGCGCCGCCGGCTCGGGGACCAGGGCCAGAGCCGCGTCGGTGGCGAGCCCGATGACGACGACGTTGGCGACCGTGCCGACCCCGGGCCACTGCCGCAGCGGGAGCCAGAGCAGCAGCACGAGCGCGCCGACCACCATGGTCACCTGGCCGAAGGTGATCGGCAGCCGGTGGGCCAGGCCGTAGTGCAGCACGTCCCACGGGTCGAGGCCCAGCTGGCTGCGGATCATCATCGCCATGGAGACGCCGTAGAGGGTCAGCCCCAGGACCAGCTGGGAGAGCCGGCGCGGCAGGCGACCGGCGCGCAGCTGCTCCCGGGGCGTGAGGACGGAGAGCGGGACGAGCACCATACCCAGCACCATGCCTGCCGACTGGTCTGGTATTCCATGGCCAATCGTGTTTCACTGGCCTGCATGTCAGGCCCGTCCCGGCGCCCCCGGACCGTCTCCGCTCGCAGCGTCGTCGGCCAGCTCGGCGCCGTTCCCTCCGCGGGCGGACCCGCCTACCAGGAGCTCGCCGAGGGGCTGCGGCGCCTCGTCGCGGACGGGCGCATCCTCGACGGGACCCGGCTGCCGAGCGAGCGTGAGCTGACGGCGGCGCTCGGTGTCAGCCGCACCACCGTGGCCGGTGCGTATGCCGTGCTGCGCGACCGCGGCTACCTGCACTCGCGACGTGGTTCGGGCAGTGTCGTCACGGTGCCGGGCGGCCGCCGGGCAGGCGGACCGCTGCATCCCGGGGCGAATTCCGATGCCGACATCGACCTGTCCATCGCGGCCCCCAGCGCGCCTCCCGGGATCGCCGAGGCCTTCGAGGACGCCGTCCAGGAGCTGCCCCACCACCTCAGCGGCGCGGGGTACTCCCCGTTCGGCCTGCCCGAGCTGCGCGAGGTGCTCGCCGACCGGTACGCGCAGCGCGGGCTGCCGACCAGCCCGGGCCAGATCATGGTCACGACGGGAGCCCTGGCAGCCCTGTCGGTCGTCCTGCGCGGCAGCATCGGCCCCGGTGACCGGGTCCTCATGGAGTCGCCGACCTACCCGAACGCGCTGGCGTCAGTGCGGGACTCGGGCGCCCGAACAGTCGGGCTCCCGCTCGACCCCGAGGGACTCGAGGCGCACGCGCTCGAGGTCGCGCTGCGTCAGAGCTCGGCGACCCTGGCCTACCTCATCCCGGACTTCCAGAACCCCACCGGCCTGCTCGTCGACGACGCGACGCGAGAGCGGGCGGGGGCGGCGCTGCGACGCCAGCGAACCATCGCGGTCGTCGACGAGACTCCGGTCGACCTCGGCATCGACGTCGCGCCGGAGCAGATGCCTCGGCCCATGGCGGCGTTCGCCGACAGCGCAGTGACCATCGGCAGCTCGAGCAAGACCTACTGGGGCGGGCTGCGGGTCGGCTGGCTGCGTGCCCCTGAGCGGGAGCTGCCCCGCTTCGAGCAGTCCCGGCTCGGCCTCGACCTCGGCGTCCCGGTCCTCGAGCAGCTCGTCCTGCGTCGCCTGCTGAGCGAGGGTGACCAGGGGCCCGCCCACCGCCGCGAACAGCTGCGGAGCTCGCGCGACGCCCTGGTGTCGGCGTTGCGCGGCCAGCTGCCGGACTGGCGCTTCGTCGTCCCCGCCGGTGGCCTGAGCGTCTGGTGCGAGCTCCCGGGGCCCCGCTCGAGCGCCGTGTGCGATGCCGCTGCCGGGCTCGGGGTGCGGCTGGCGCCCGGCTCCGCCTTCGGCGTCGAGGGCGGCCTGGAGTCCTTCCTGCGCATCCCGTTCGCACTCACACCGGAGGTCCTCACCGACGCGGTCGGCCGGATCGCCCGGGCGTGGGAGCTCGCCGAGCAGGGACACTCGCCGCAGCGGCCCCGCGTGAGCCTCATCGCCTAGCACCGCCGGGCGGCATCCACAGTCGGTAAGGTCCGGGTGTGACCCCTGACGAGCCGCCGCGACCCGTCCGTCCCACCGAGTCTGCACTGACCGAGAGCCGCGAGAGCACCGAGACACCGTCCGCGCTGGCCGAGCTTCTCGAGGTCCTCGACCTTGAGCGGCTCGGCGACGCCCACATCGCGGTCCGTGGCGCAGCCGGGGACACCGAGTCGGAGCTGGGCGAGTCGGATGCGTCGGTGTTCGTCGGACAGAGCCAGCGGCAGCCGCACGGACGCGTCTTCGGCGGCCAGGTCCTTGCCCAGTCGATCATCGCGGCCGGGCGCACCGTGGTCGACGTGGACCCGGCCCGACCCCGGCATATCCACTCCCTGCACGGCTACTTCGTCCGCCCCGGTGACGACAACCACCCCATCCGCTTCGCGGTCGAGCGGATCCGCGACGGCAACTCCTTCTCCACGCGGCGGGTTCACGCCATCCAGTACGGCAAGCCGATCCTGTCGATGATCGCGTCGTTCCAGGCCGAGGCGGAGGGGATGGACCACCAGGACTCCATGCCAGCGGCCCCCGAGCCCGAGTTGCTGCCCAGTGCCCGTGAGCTGCTCGAACGGATGGACAACCCGGTCGCGCAGGCCTTCGCCGAAGGGCGCCCGATCGACCTGCGGCACGTCGAGGGCAACCTCTACTTCAAGCCCGGGCAGCAGCAGGCCGCCCGGCAGAGCGTCTGGCTCCGGGCCATCGGCTCGCTGCCCGACGACCCGCTGCTGCACGCGGCGGTGCTCGCCTACGCGTCCGACTACTCGCTGCTTGAGCCCGTGCTGCGACGGCACGGCATCGCCTGGTCCGACCGACGGCTCCGGCCGGCCAGCCTGGACCATGCGATGTGGTTCCACCGCCCCGCCCGCGCGGACGAGTGGATCCTCTACACCCAGCACTCGCCCTCCGCCCAGGGCGGGCGAGGGCTGGCCGCGGGCCGGATGTTCTCCGCCGACGGCCGCCTCGTCGCCTCGGTCGCCCAGGAGGGCATGCTCCGGCTGAAGCAGCCGTGAGCGGGACCAGGGCCGACGACACCGGGGCCCAGCGACACCCGGTGCGTCCGGGTCCGGGCGGGTCGGGACCCGTCTCGACCCGGACGCACGGGGGCAGTGGGGCGGTGGGGCAGTGGGGCGGACGACACCGGTTGACCTGCGCGTGACGAGGTAAGCGTGCGCTCAGTAGACTCGGGCGGCACCGCCGTCCCCCATGCTGAGGAGCCACCCTCGTGACCACGACCCCCCGGACCGCCATCGTCACCGGAGCCGCCCGCGGCATCGGCGCAGCGACCGCGAAACGGCTCGGCGCCGACGGACATGCTGTCGCGGTGCTCGACCTCGACGAGTCGGCATGCGCGGACACGGTCTCGGCGATCACCGACGCCGGAGGCCGCGCACTCGCGGTCGGTGTCGACGTCGCCCGGGCCGACCAGGTCTCCGCCGCCGTCCAGCGGGTCGTGGGGGAGCTCGGAGTGCCGACCATCCTCGTCAACAACGCCGGCATCACGCGGGACAACCTCATCTTCAAGATGTCGGAGGAGGACTGGGACGCCGTGATCAACGTCCACCTGCGCGGCTCGTTCCTCATGACCAAGGCCGTCCAGGCCCACATGACGACGGAGAAGTTCGGCCGGATCGTGAACCTCTCGTCGACCTCGGCACTGGGCAACCGCGGCCAGGTGAACTACTCGGCCGCCAAGGCGGGGCTCCAGGGCTTCACCAAGACCCTGGCGATCGAGCTCGGCCGGTTCGGCGTCACCGCCAACGCCGTCGCCCCCGGCTTCATCCAGACGGAGATGACCAAGGCCACGGCTGACCGGCTGGGAGTGTCCTTCGAGGACTTCATCGCCCACTCTGCCAAGGAGATCCCCGTGCAGCGGGTGGGCCAGCCGGACGACATCGCTGCGACCGTGTCGTTCCTCACCAGCGACGAAGCCGGCTTCGTCAGCGGGCAGGTCATCTATGTCGCCGGGGGCCCGCAGGACTGACGAGGCGAACAGCCGGTCGCGGTCCGGACGGCACCGGGTCCAGATACGGCACGGGGTTCAGCCAACACACTGGCTTCAGCTCCGGCAGGGGGTTCAGCTGGTCTTGCCGATCCGGATCGCGGTGCCGAACGGGTCGCGGAGGCCGAAGTCGACCCCATAGGGCTGCTCGATGGGCTCCTCGGGGAGCTCGACTCCCTTCGCTTTCAGCTCGGCGTGCGCCTGGTCGACGTCGTCCGTCGAGAAGATCAGCCACCCGGCCGCCCTTCGTCACGAGGGACCGCGCGGTCGCGGCAGCTGCGTCATCCACGACAGGAGGCCCGGGCATGTCGAGCATGATCTCGCGGTCTGGGTCCCCATGGATGCCGCTGATCTTGAGGTCTCGCTCTCAGCCGCGCCATCGCCGCGCACGAGGGCAGCGCCACGACCGGTGCCCGGCGGTAGGCCGTGGGCGACTCCCCCAGGACCTCGCGGAAGGTCCGGCTGAAGGTGCCCAGGCTGCTGAAGCCGCGGGGGCGCGGAACCGCCGCGGGACGTCAGAGGCCGAGGTCGCGGCCGATGAGCTCCTTCATGATCTCGTTCGAGCCGGCCCAGATCTTCGTGACACGTGCGTCACGCCAGGCTCGGGCCACGCGGTACTCGTTCATGTAGCCGTAGCCGCCGTAGAGCTGGACGCACTCGTCGAGCACGTCGTTCTGCACCTGCGCGCTCCACCACTTGGCCTTGGCGGCATCGACAGCGGTCAGCTCGCGCTTCGCGTGGGCGGCGACGCAGTCGTCGACGTAGGCCTGGGTGACCTCGATCTTCGTGACGAGCTCGGCGATCTTGAACTTGTTGTGCTGGAACGACCCGATCGGCTGGCCGAACGCCTTGCGCTCCTTGGTGTACTCGATGGTCTCGGTGAGGATCTGCGCCGCGTGCGCGGTGTTGGCGACCGCGGCCCCGACCCGCTCCTGCGGGAGGCGCTCCATCATCGCGATGAAACCGCGACCCTCCTCGCCGATGCGGTTGCCGTCGGAGACGCGGACGTTCTCGAAGAACAGCTCGGCGGTGTCCGCCTCGACCTGGCCGACCTTGTCGAGCTTGCGACCCCGAGTGAACCCCGCCATCCCGTCCTCGAGCATGAACAACGTGATGCCCTTCGCGCCCTTGCTCGGGTCGGTCCTGGTAGCCACGATGACGAGGTCGGCTTGGAAGCCGTTGGTGATGAACGTCTTGCTGCCGTTGATGACCCAGTCGCCGCTGCCGTCATCCGTGCGAACCGCCGTCGTCTTCAGCGCGGCCAGGTCGGAGCCGCCGGAGGGCTCGGTCATCGCGATCGCGCAGATGAGGTCGCCGGCCGCCATACCGGGGAGCCACCGCTGCTTCTGCTCCTCGGTGCCGAGGTCCACGAGGTAGGGCGGGCAGACATCGGCATGGATGCCGAAGCAGGACGAGGCGGAGGCACTGAACTTCGCGATCTCCTCGGCGGAGATGGCGTTGAACCGGTAGTCCCCCGCTCCGGCACCGCCGAACTCCTCAGGGATGTCCAGGCCGAAGAGCCCCTGCTTGCCGGCCTCCGTCCAGATGTCCCGGGGGATCGTGCGGCCCTCGATCATCTCCTCCGCTCGGGGCTTCAGCGTGCGGTCGACGAACTCCCGCACGGTGCTGCGGAATGACTCGTGGTCCTCGTCGTAGACGTTGCGTGGCATGCGACCTACCTCCAGGTAACTAAGCGCTTGCTTAGTTTCGCCGACCTGCGGCATGCTGTCAACGTGAGTGCCACGACAACCGCCTCGGGAGCCCAGACGGTCGACCGCCTGCTCGTGGCGGCGGCCGGCGCCTTCGCCGACAAGGGTTTCCACGCGACGACGACCCGCGACATCGCCTCGCGCGCGGGGCTCTCCCCGGCCGGGGTCTACGTCCACTTCTCCTCCAAGGAGGACCTGCTGCACGCCCTGAGCCGCAGCGGTCACGAGGCGGCGCTGCAGCTGGTCAAGGCGGCCGCGGCTCCACCCGGCGACCCCGCGCAACGCCTGTCGCGCATCATGTCCAGCTTCTCCGCCTGGCACGCCGAGCACTACGAGGTCGCTCGAGTGGTGCAGTACGAGTTCCCCCATCTCACCGCGGCGCACCGCGAGGAGGTGCTCGCGCTGCGCAAGGAGATCGACGCCACGGTGCGCGATGTCATCCAGGAGGGCGTCGACAGCGGTCAGCTTGCCGTCGACGACGTCCCCGACACCGCGTTGGCCCTCATGTCGCTCTGCATCGACGTCGCGCGCTGGTACTCGCCCGCGATCAGCCGCCGCCCTGCCGAGATCGGGTCGGCCTACGCCGCCCTCGGGTTGCGTCTCGTCACCGTCCGGCAGTGATGCCCTTGACCAACCACATACCGGGCATAGAGGAACCCAGGGGTCATTTGTCCCCATAACGGGACAACTGTCCCATGGACCGGCTTCGTCCCTCGGGGTGATAGTGAGTGGAGCACGACGTGGAGGGTCCAGCGAGAGCGCCCCCGTGGCATTCCCTCTCGCAAACCTTCGCTTGATAGGGCGCCCCCTGATGCTCAGCACCCGCCTCGTTTCCCCCCGCTCACGTTCCCGAAGGCTGGCCGGCGCAACGGGAGTGCTGACCGCGTGCACCCTGTCCATCCTCGTCGTGGGTGTCGGGCCGGCAGCCGCCGCCCAGCCGCCGGTGGGCCTGGGGACGGCCGAGAGCTTCGCCGTCCTCGCCGCCGCGACCGTCACCAACACCGGTCCCTCCGTGATCAGCGGGAGCGTCGGGGTCTCGCCCGGGACGGCCATCACAGGCTTCCCCCCGGGTCTGGTGACCAACGGCACGATCCACGCAGCCGACGCCGTAGCGCTGCAAGCCCAGGTGCATCTCACCACTGCCTATGTGGACGCGGCAGGGCGCATACCGGTCAGCGTGGTCACCGCCGACCTCAGCGGGCAACAGCTCACCGCCGGCGTGTATGCCGGCGCGACCCTCGGACTGACCGGCACGGTGACGCTCGATGCGGAGAACGACCCCAACGCGGTCTTCATCTTCGAGTCGCAGAGCACCCTCGTCACCGGCAGCTCCAGCGTCGTCGCCCTCACCAACGGCGCCAAATGGTGCAACGTCTTCTGGCGGGTCGGAAGCTCGATCACCCTCGGGACGACCTCGACCTTCGTCGGGACGGCGATGGCGTTGACGTCGATCAGCGCCCAGACGGATGCGACCATCGAAGGCAGGTTGCTGGCACGCACCGGGGAGGTCACGCTCGACAGCAACGTCATCACCCGGCCCGGGTGCGTCCCGGCCTCGGCGAACGCCACGCCGAGCTCGAGCAGCACCACGTCTTCGAGCAGCACCACGTCTTCGAGCAGCACGACGTCTTCGAGCAGCACGACGTCTTCGGGCACGACCACCTCCTCTGGTTCAACCACCGCAGCAGGCACGGACACCCTGTCCGGCGCCGCTCTCGGCCAAGGCACCTCGTCTGGCTCGGGCACGACGACACCGGCCCCCACCTCGGACGGAGCGGCGAACGCGCCGGTGCGGCCGCGGCTGGGCGGCGGGACCCCCGAACGCAGTACGTCGAGCTCGGTCCCCGGTCTCCCCAGCACCGGCAGCACCGTAGGTGGACCGGTCGCCGCAGGCGTGGCCGCCCTCGTCCTCGGCTGCTGGATGATGCTCGCGGCGCATCACGGCAGGCGCGTCGGGCGTCACCGCGGGTGAGCTGCAGCGCGGGCTCGTTCCTGCCTAGCGCGGCGGCTCAGTCCGGTTGGTCTAGGCCCACGGCTATCGCGGCAAGGCGCTGGTCGGGCGCCCACCTGAAGTCGAGCTGAAGTCCCTGCTCGGCGCTATGGAACTGCGCCAGCCGTACGGACTGCCCGTGCATGGCCCAGGCGATCCGGGCGAAGTCACCGGGGACCTGTCCTCGGGCGAGCACGACGGTCCCGTCGGCGAAGCAGACTCGCACCGCCCGCTCGCCCGGCGCCCGTCGAATGGCTCGGACGGGCACCCCGCGCAGGACGAGCTGGTGCAACCTGGCACCGAGCAGGATCCCGACCTCGTGACCGTGCGCCGCGCAGACCCGCTCGAACGCGTCGTCGAGGTCTTCCACCACCCGCGCCTGGGCGGCGGGCGCCTGGCCCGCTGGCGCCGCCTTGAAGGCGCCGGACGGCTGCGGCCGACGCAGCCGGATGGCGCCGAGCACCCCGGCACCGAGCGCGAGAAGGACGAGCCACGTACCCACCAGCCCAGTGTGCTCCCAGATCCGGGAGCAGTCACCTCTGTCGATGTTTTGCCGATGTGGGTGTGTGGGCTCGTCGACCGGCGGATAGTGGTGGGCGACGATCTCGGCTTCATCACGTCGCAGATCGGAAAGGACGGTCATGAGCACAGCGTCAAGCCCGACCTCCACGGCGCCCGCCACTGCCGACGAGCTCGGAGAGCGCGTCTTCACCGCAGCGCTGGGGATGCTCGACACGCTCTCGATCTATGTCGGGGACAAGCTGGGGTGGTACCGCTGTCTGGCCGAGGCGGGCCCCATGACGGCGGACCGGCTGGCCGCTGCCACCGGCACTCACCCTCGCTACGTCCGCGAGTGGCTGGAGCAGCAGGCCGTCGCCGGACTCCTCACGGCGCAGGACGACCCTGCCGACCCTGGTGTCGCGGCGCACGACCCGGAGTGGGACCGCGGCAGCTCGCGGCGCTTCTCCATCTCACCGGCTGCGGTCGAGGTCTTCACCGACACCACGAGTCTTGGCTATCTCGCCCCCCTCGCCAGGATGCTGGCCGGGGTGAGTGTCCAGCTGCCCGCCCTCCTCGGCGCCTACCGGTCGGGGGGCGGCGTGAGCTGGGAGCAGTTCGGGTCCGAGGTCCGAGAGGCCCAGGCCGACATCAACCGCCCCTGGTTCGAGCGCGAGCTGGCTGGAGCACTGTTTGGCGTCACCGATGTGCACCAGGCGCTGAGCGCGGACGGTGCCCGCGTCGCCGATGTGGGTTGCGGCGCCGGGTGGTCGAGCATCGCGCTCGCCAGGGCCTACCCGCAGCTGCGGGTCGACGGCATCGACATCGATGAGCCGTCCGTCACGATGGCCAGAGCCCATGCGGAGACCGCAGGGCTGGCCGACCGGGTGAGCTTCGTCGCGGCCGATGCCGCGCACCTCGAGGAGGGCGGGTACGCCGTCGCCTTCGCCTTCGAGTGCCTGCACGACGTCCCGAGACCCGTCGAGCTGCTTGCCGCAGTGCGCCGCTCGCTCGCCCCAGGAGGGTTTCTCGTCGTCATGGACGAAGCCGTGGCACCGCAGTTCGAGCCGGACGGGGACGAGGTGGAACGGGTGATGTACGGCTACAGCCTGTTCCTGTGCCTGCCGGACGCCATGTCGTCCCCGCCGAGCGCGGGCACCGGCACGGTCATGCGGGAGTCGGTGCTGCGCTCCTACGCGAAGCAGGCGGGTTTCACGCAGGTCAGCGTGCTTCCGATCGAAGGCTTCGCCTTCTTCCGGTTCTACCTGCTGCGCTGAGCTGGCCGCCCCCTGATCACGCGTGCCGGGAGTCAGTCGCGGGTGAGCTTGCGGTAGGTCACCCGGTGCGGCCGCGCGGCGTCGGCTCCGAGCCGCTCCACCTTGTTGGCCTCGTAGGACTCGTAGTTGCCCTCGAACCAGTACCAGCTGCCTGGGCTCTCCTCGGTCCCCTCGTAGGCGAGGATGTGCGTCGCCACCCGGTCCAGGAACCACCGGTCGTGGCTGATGACCACGGCGCAGCCGGAGAACTCGAGCAGCGCGTTCTCGAGAGAGCCCAGAGTCTCGACGTCGAGGTCGTTGGTGGGCTCGTCGAGCAGCAGGAGGTTCCCCCCCTGCTTGAGCGTCAGCGCGAGGTTGAGCCGGTTGCGCTCGCCGCCGGACAGCACACCGGTCGGCTTCTGCTGGTCCGGGCCCTTGAACCCGAACTGCGACACGTAGGCCCGGGACGGGATCTCGACGTGCCCCACCTTGATGAAGTCCAAGCCGTCGGAGACGGTCTCCCACAGGTTCTTCTTCGGGTCGAGACCGGAGCGACTTTGGTCGACGTAGGAGATCGTCACCGTCTCACCGACCTTCACCGAGCCGCTGTCCGGCTCTTCGAGGCCGACGATGGTCTTGAACAAGGTCGTCTTGCCCACGCCGTTCGGGCCGATGACTCCGACGATGCCGTTGCGGGGCAGGGAGAACGACAGCCCCTCGATGAGGACCCGGTCGCCGAAGCCCTTCTTGAGGTCCTTCACCTCGATCACGGTCGAGCCCAGTCGTGGGCCGGGTGGGATCTGGATCTCCTCGAAGTCGAGCTTCCTCGTCCGGTCCGCCTCGGCGGCCATCTCCTCGTAGCGGGCCAGTCGTGCCTTGGACTTGACCTGACGTCCCTTGGCGTTCGACCGGACCCACTCCAGCTCGTCCTTGAGCCGCTTCGCCAGCTTGGCGTCCTTGCGGCCCTGCACCTGCAGGCGAGCGGACTTCTTCTCGAGGTAGGTCGAGTAGTTGCCCTCGTACGGGTAGAGCCGCCCGCGGTCGACCTCGGCGATCCACTGCGCGACGTTGTCGAGGAAGTACCGGTCGTGAGTCACGGCCAGGACGGCACCGGGGTACGCGGCCAGGTGCTGCTCCAGCCACTGCACCGACTCGGCGTCGAGGTGGTTGGTGGGCTCGTCGAGGAGCAGGAGGTCAGGCTTCTGGAGGAGCAGCTTGCACAGGGCCACCCGCCGGCGCTCACCGCCGGACAGGACCGTGACGTCGGCGTCTGGCGGCGGGCAGCGCAGCGCGTCCATCGCCTGGTCTAGCTGGGCGTCGAGATCCCACGCGTCCGCGTGGTCGATGTCCTCCTGCAGCTTGCCCATCTCGTCCAGCAGTGCGTCGTAGTCGGCATCCGGCTCGGCCATCTCCGCCGAGATCGCGTTGTAGCGGTCCAGCTTCGCCTTGATCTCGCCGGCACCCTCCTCGACGTTGCCGAGGACGGTCTTCTCCTCGTTCAGCGGCGGCTCCTGCAGGAGGATGCCCACCGTCGCACCCGGCGCGAGCCACGCCTCGCCGTTGGACGGCTGGTCCAGCCCGGCCATGATCTTGAGGATCGTCGACTTGCCAGCGCCGTTGGGCCCCACGACGCCGATCTTCGCGCCAGGGAAGAACGACATCGACACATCGTCGAGGATGACCTTTTCGTTGTGCGCCTTGCGCGCTTTGGTCATGACGTAGATGAACTCGGGCATGCAGGCAGGCTATCCGCGCGCCCCCTCCCCGACCCAATCGTCCTAGCCGCCGGACGCGGCGACCACGTACTCGTCGGTGTCCGCGTCCTCCACCGTCCGGTCGAAGCCGCCACGCACCAGCGTGCGAACGCCCGAGCCTGCAGACGGCGGCTCGGGCTCGCCGGTCGGCGCGTCCGGTGTCATGCCGTCGCCGATCTGGTGGCTCTCGTCCGGCGTCTGCTGCTGTTGGCCGGCGTCCTCGAGCGAGGCCTGGATGTGCGGGTCGGCCAGCCGGTCGTGCGACTCGTACTGCACGCGCTCGACCTTCGAGAACGCGCTCTGGCCGCGGGTGAGGTCGTGACCCACGTTGAAGGCATCCACCTCGACGCTGGTCATGTTCGTCCCGTCGGCGTTCACCCACTGGTTCACGCGCAGGCGCCCGTAGACGATGACCGGGTCGCCCTTCTTCAGGCTGCTCATGACGTTGCCGCCGAGGGCGTTGAAGCCCACGACGTTGACGAAGTTGGTGCTCCCGTCGACGAACCGCCTGGCCTCCGGGTCCCACCTCCGCGTGGTGGAGGCCACACGGAACGACGCGAACGGCTTGCCTGCCTTGGTCGAGCGTCCCTGCGGGTCCCCGACGAGGTTGCCCACGACGGTCACGAAGCTCTCGTTCATCCCTGTTCCCCTTTGTCGCGTTCGCTTCCCGCCGCCTGGCGGGTCCTGTCAGCATGCGGGGGCGATGACAGACCGTCGAGCGAGCCGCCCTCGAGTGTGGACCGCGCGGTGCTGAGGTCGGCGGGTGTGGAGAACCCAGGACCGAGGACGGCTGCCTCAGGAGTCCTGGGCGGCGTCGAGATGGGTCCGCGTGGCGGCGTGGCGCTCGACAACCTGACGCACCGGCGCCACGAGGCGGGCGGTGGCGACCTGCTCGATCGCGGACTCCAACCGCTTCCGCACCACCTCGCGCCGTCGGACGGCGCCCCGACTCCCGAGCGCACGAGCGACGCTGGCGGCCAGTGGCCCGAGGACGATGCCGGCCGCCAGGAGCAGGACGGGGTAGGCGACGGGACCCAGCCGGGGGGTCTCGACCGGGGGCAGCTGCAGCCAGCCGATGACCGCGAGGCCGACGAGCCAGACGAGTCCGGTGACCAGGGCCAGCCCCAGGGCCCACTGGAGGATGCCCATGACCCGCCACCACATCGGTGTGTGCGCCCGCAGCGATGTGCGGACCACGGCCTGGTCGAGAGCCTGGTCGAGCCGGTCGTCGTCCGGGTCGGTCACCTCGGAGATCGCCTGCGCCCAGCGCACCGGGAGCCCCGCTCCGGCCCGGTCGCCCAGATCACGGGCCGCGAGGCGCACCGCGGACCTGGCTGCCGGCGACGGCGCCGGGATCGAGGACCTGCCCAGGAGGGCACGCACCTCGGACGCCTCGACGCTGCCGATGACACCGGCCGCCTTGTCCAGACGCAACCGGGTGAACGGGTCTGCCTTGAGATGGCGCCGCCAGCGCGTGAAGAGCCAGCCACTGCGGGCAACGGCCTCGCGGCGGTAGTCCTCCTCGACAGCCGTCAGGACGATGGGGACGCCGGCCGCTCGGCACAGCGCGTCGACGAGCTCGCTGCCCGCACCCGCCTCGACCTCCGGCTCGGTGTCAGCCACCCCGCGGCGCAGCCTTCCCGCCACGAGGGTGACGTCAGCGGACAGCCGCTGCCGCGCCGCGTGGCCACCCGCGACCGCGTTGCTGAGGCGCTGCCGGAGCTCGGGCACACCGGCCCCCGTCACGGCCGAGGTGGTCAGCACCTGGACGTTGCGCACACCGTCGGACCGCAGGATCTGACCGAGGTCGTCCTGGCACTGACGCACGGCCTCCGGACTGAGCCGGTCCGTCTGGTTCAGCACGACGAGCATCACGGCGTCGTGTCCGGACAGGGCCTTGACGTAGTCGTCATGTAGCAGGGCGTCGGCATACTTCTGCGGGTCGGTGACCCAGACGAAGACGTCGCACACCGCGAGCACCCGCTGCGCCTCGGCTCGATGGTCCAGCTCGCGGGAGTCGAAGTCGGGCAGGTCGAGCAGGACGAGCCCGTCGAGGCTGCCGACCGACTCACCCCTGCCCGGCGCCGCTGAGCGCCCGGTGACCGCATGCCGCTGGTCGACGCTGAGCCAGTCGAGCAGGTCGGCGGCCGGCTCCTCGCCCCATACGGCTGCGGTCGGCGTCGACGTCGTCGGCCGACGCGCGCCGATCGTCGCGAGGTCCGCTCCAGCCAGGGCGTTGAACAGCGACGACTTGCCGCTGCCGGTGGCGCCGGCCAACGCGACGACGGTGTGGTTGCCGGCCAGTGAGCTGCGCTGGCGGACCTTCTCGAGGATGCGCTGCGCCTCGGTCACCCCGGTCGGGTCGAGCTGTGGCCCACCGGCGTCGATGGCCTGGTCGAGTGCGGCCGTCTGCGTTCCGAGGGCCTCCACCGAGGGGGCGGTGATCCGCCGGGCACCCATGATCAGCGGACTCATCGGTTGACCTTGACGGCGAGTGCTGCCGCGGCGAGGCGGCCGGCCTGGTCGACCGACGTCTCCTGAGCTTCCACCGTCTGGGTGAAGCGTGCCTCTTCGTCGTCGTACAGCTGTTCCACCCTTTCGATGAGCGCCTGTCTCGCCTTGGTGGCGAGCGTGCGCACGGCCTGGTCCCCGAAGATCGCCTCGAGCAGCTTCTGCCCGAGAATCGCTGTGCCCCCGGCGATCCCGGCCTCGGCGCCGGTCAGCCCGCCGGTGTGCGCGAAGGTGACGAGGATGAGCACCGTCCCCACGGCGTTCACCCCGTATGCCGTGACCCGCGCCGTCGTGCGCCGGTCCTGTCCCTGCGTCCGCACGAGGTCCAGCACGTCACCCTGCCAGTCGTGGACGAGGGCGGCGACCCTCTCGCAGAAGGCGGGTGAGACGGACCCGAGGGCCGGGTGCTCCTCGACGAGTGCCGGACCTCCGGGCAGCGAGCGCCATTGGCGGACCGTGGCCGCGGCGGCGGACTGGGCGTGGGCACGGACGAGCTCCGAGACCCCCGTCTCGAGCGCCTCACCGAGGTCCCCCGAGGGCGGCGGGTCGCCCTTGACCGCCGCGACCACCCGGTCCCGGAGCCGCGAGACGGTGGTCTCCACCTGCTTGAAGAACTCTCCGGTGCCGACGAACTCCTGCCAGCGGGCGAGGACCTCGCCGCGCAGGAGGGTCCCGTCGCTCGTGCCGAGCCGGACACCCTCGGCTGCCGTCGCGTATGCCGCGTCGGCCGCGGCGACGAGGTCGGCAGCGGCCTCCTCCTGCGCCGCCGACGCGGCGGACAGGACCTCGATCCGCGGCTCGAGCGAGTCGAGCGCGCCGGACAGGGTCTGCCGGACCACCAGGGCTCTGGCCCGAGTGTCCTTCGCGAGGGCGGTCAGCCAGGAGTGCAGCCGTGCCGTTGCGTCCGCGGGCAGCAGTCCGGCGTCGCCGAGCCGGCTCTCGGGAATGGTGAAGATCGGGGCGGCCCCCAGCCCGTCGGCTCGCAGCATCGACCCGAGGTGGTCCCGGATGTCGGAGACGAGCTCCGGCGAGACCCGGTCCAGGACCACGGCGACGGCCGTCCCCCGCTCGTGGGCGCGACGGAGCAGCTCCCAGGGCACCGCATCGGCATACCGGGCCGCCGTGGTGACGAACAGCCAGAGGTCTGCTGCGGAGAGCAGCTGCCGGGCGAGGGCGCGGTTGCTCTCGACGACCGAGTCGATGTCGGGGGCGTCCAGGAAGGCCAGCCCCCGGGGAAGGGTGTCGGAGCTCACCAGACGCAGCGAGTGCTCCCCGTCGACCGCGGCGCCGCCGGTGACCCGGGCGAGCTCCGGCAGCACCCGGTGGTCGGCGAACCACGCCGCGTCATCGGGGTGGTGCACGAGCACCGGCGAGCGGGTCGTCGGCCGCAGCACGCCGGGCTTGCTGACGAGCCGGCCTACGAGGGAGTTGACGAGCGTCGACTTGCCCGCGCCGGTGGAGCCTCCCACGACGGCGAGCAGGGGGGCGTCCAGGGAGGTCAGGCGAGGGATGACGTAGTCGTCGAGCTGGCGCAGGAGCTCGACCCGCGCTCCCTCGGAGGTGGCCACGTCGGGCAGGTCCAGCGGCAGCCTGGCCCCGGCCACCTGCTCGCGGAGGGACTCCACCGCGGAGAGCAGGTCGTGCATCTCTCCAGAGACGGTCCGAGTCACGTGCGCATCATCCCAAACTTCCTGGCTGCCACCGCGCACCCCATCCGGCGCGTTCCCGAACTGAGACCAACTCGACGCCTCACCGCCGCCCGTGAGCGACGGTCGGCAGGTATGACGCGGCCGGCCGGTTGAGCGCCCTCGGCAGGACTCGAACCTGCAACCTGCGGATTAGAAGGCCGCTGCACTATCCGTTGTGCTACGAGGGCAGTCGGCGGCGAGACGCCGAGCGTTCTGAGTCTAGATGGCGTACTCCCCGCTCACCGGCAGCGCGCCCGCCGGAGGCCGCGGCGGGTCCGGGCTCACCCACGGTCAGTAGGCCGACGTCCCGATGAAACCCTGCCGGTGGGCCGCGACCGCCTGCAGCAGGGCCAGCTCGTCTTGTGCCGCGGCCGGACCAGCGCACCCCCGGGCCATCCGCTGACGCAACAGGGCCAGGTCGCTGGCGCTGTCCTGGAAGCTGCGCATCGAGCGGAGCGCGGGTCGGCCACCATGCTGTCGGGCCCAGGACCGAGCCTGGCGGCGAGCGGGCAGCGACGCGAGCATGACGACCTCCGGATGGCTGAGCCATCCGGCGTCGGCGTAGCGGCTGAGCTGCTGTCGGATCACCCGACCCTCGCGGACGCGCAGCCAGATGACGAGCCCGACGAAACCCGCGAAGAGTGGCACCTGGAACCCCACGTAGACCCCGAGGAAGTGGTGGGTGCTGGCAGCGAGGTTCCAGGAGAAGTGCAGCAGTACCGCGCACAGGTATCCGAGCAGTCCGGCCGCGACCCGTCCCCCCGCGGAACGCAGATGGGACACCGCCAGGCCCAGGCCGACGCCCGTGCAGGCGGTGAACAGCGGGTGGGCGAACGGCCCCATGACGCCGCGGAGGATGAAGACCGACGTCAGACCACTCTGGCCGAGCTCGAGGTAGATCCGGCCCAGATAGAGGATGTTCTCCGTGAAGGCGAAGCCCGCGCCGATCATCCCGGCATAGACGATGCCGTCGATCACGCCGTCGAACTGCTGGCGTCGCATGATGACGACGAGCAGGATGCCGAGGCCTTTCAGGCCCTCCTCGACGATGGGCGCGCTGACGACGGCCCCCAGCAGGTCGGCCCGCGTCGGGTCGGCGAGCGACACGACAGCCTCGAAGAACGTGTTGAGCAGGAGCGCCCCGCTCGCGGCGCACAGCGCGCCCCACGCGAAGCCGAACGCCAGGAACCTCCGCGGCTCCGCCTCGTACCGGTCCACCCAGAGGAAGGTCGGCACGACGACCAGCACCGGGACCGCGGCGAAGAGTGCGCCGATCACCGTCGCGGACATGCCGAGGCTCGTGGTCAGCTGGACCGCGAGCACCGCCCAGCACAGCAGGAACCCGCAGACCATGATCCCGTAGGTGACGACGGCCCGGCGCATCGGCCGGCGGGTCGGGTTGGTGTGGGTCGAGTAGCCGCCGAGCGGCTGGGGGTATGCCGGCTGCGCGCCATACCGCTGCCCGGGCTCACCGCCGCGCGAGTCCGCTGACATGGGCAGCAGGGTAATGCACCACCAGGCCCTAGGCTGACCGCGTGACCCAGCCCTCCACCCGCGCCATGACCGACCGGATCGTCTGGATCGACTGCGAGATGACCGGGCTGTCGCTGCAGCACGACGCGCTGGTCGAGGTGGCCGCGCTGGTGACCGACTTCGAGCTCAACCAGCTCGGTGAGGGCATCGACATCGTCATCGCGCCTCCGGCCGCTGCCCTCGAGCAGATGGACCAGTTCGTCCGCGACATGCACACCTCGTCGGGTCTGCTCGACGAGCTCGCGTCGGGGACGACGATGGAGGCGGCGCAGGAGCAGGTGCTCGACTACATCCGGCAGTGGGTCCCCGAGGCCGGCAAGGCGCCGCTCGGGGGCAACACCGTCGGCACCGACCGCGGTTTCCTGGCCCGGGACATGCCCCAGCTCGAGGCCCACCTGCACTACCGGATCATCGACGTGAGCTCGATCAAGGAGCTCTCCCGTCGGTGGTATCCCCGCGTCTACTTCAACTCTCCCAAGAAGGCCGGCGGCCATCGCGCGCTGGCCGACATCCGGGAGTCCATCGCTGAGCTGCGCTACTACCGGGCCGCGGTCTTCGTGCCCCCGCCGGGACCGGACTCGGTCGCTGCGAAGGCACTCGCCGCCCAGCACGTCGTCGAGCCGTAAGGGGGGTTCCCTGTTTATCGGGTGACCCGATAAACAGTCGGACACCCCCGGTCCCCGGGATGACGACGGCCCGGCCGCCCTGAGGCGGCCGGGCCGAAGCACGACTGGGGTGAGTGACGGGGCTTGAACCCGCGACCTATGCGACCACAACGCAGCGCTCTACCAGCTGAGCTACACCCACCATGCGACCGGAAGTTCCGGTGCGATCGACCAAGCGGCGCCTATCGTACCCAATCCGAGGTGGTGCTCGTGACCACGCCCCTATGGGCAAGAATGCTCACCATGTACATGGGCAACGAGAGACGCAACCGCACGGTCGCCCTCATCCTGGCGGGGATCCTGCTCGCGTCCGTGATCCTCGCCCTGCTCGCCACCGTGGCCTCGGCGGCGCCGGCCCCCGCGGCATCCCCCGCGGCTCTGGGTATGCACGCCAAGCTCGTCTCCGTCTCGCCCCCGGACGGCGCACCCCTGGCCCAGCCGCCGACCGAGATCGTGCTCACCTTCGACGAGCCGATGCCGCCAGAGTTCGCCCAGGTGGTGCTGACCAGAGACGGTGCGACCGTCGCGGTCGCCGCCCCCCAGGCCAGCGGCAACACCCTCAGCGCCGCCGTCACCGGGACGAGCGGACCGGGCAGCTACCGGATCGCCTGGCGGGCCACCAGCGACGACGGCCATCCCGTCTCGGGTGAGTCGGCCTTCACGGTCGGGGCTCCGCCGCCTACCGCCCCCGCGGCGGCCGTCCCGCTGGCCACACCCACCTACAAGACGCCGCAGACCCAGGCCACGGCGCTGACCCACCCCGACCACTTCCCCGGCCTGGTCGTCGCCGGCGTGCTGCTCCTCGCGGGGGTGTCGCTGCTGATCCACGAGCAGCGCCGACGCCGGCTCAACCGGGATGAACCGATTTCCTGACCGCCGTGCCGCTGTAGTAGCCTCGACCCTCGTTGCGCCGCTAGCTCAATGGCAGAGCAAGTGACTCTTAATCACTGGGTTCGGGGTTCGAATCCCTGGCGGCGCACCAGGCGAAAAGCCCACGGATGGGCCCCGACCGAGAGGTCCGGGCCCATCCGCGTCTGGCACACCCATGGCTCGACGCGCCGCCCTGGACCGGGCCCCACGGCATCTCAGCGTCCCTCTCGCGACATACCCTGTGGGGATGAGCGGCCAGCCGATGAGCGACGCGAACTTCCGCCGGATGTCCGGGCTCCACAGGCTGGCGCTTCGGCTGACCGGGGGTCGGATCGGGCGCCGGGCCTTCGGCATGACGGTGCTCGAGCTGCACACGGTGGGACGCAGGTCGGGCACCGAGCGCACGACGGTGCTGACCGCGCCGGTCCACGAGCCCGGACGCGTCGTCCTCGTCGCGTCCAAGGGCGGAGCCGACGGCCATCCGGACTGGTACCGCAACCTGACGCAGTCCCCTGACGTCGAGCTGACCATCCACGGCGTGCGCTCGGCGTTCCGAGCCCGGACGGCGGACCCCGGCGAGAAGGCCGAGCTCTGGCCTCGCATCGTGGCCGCGTACGGCGGATATGCCGGCTACCAGGAGCGCACTGACCGGGACATCCCCGTCGTCATCTGCGAGCCGCGGCCCTCCTGAGGTTGGGCGACGCGCGGCGCTCCGGTGGGACCAGGGCGCCCCTAGGCGTAGCGTGGGCGGTGCCCCCGCCCCCTGGAGATCTGCCGATGTCCGACCCGTCGTCGATGTCAGAACCCCTGTCGCCGGAGCTCCAGCGACAGGCGGAGGAGGCACGTCTCGGCCGCTACGTCGGCTCGTTGACGCCCCCTCGCGCGCAGTCGCTGCGGACGCTGACCATCGGCGCGGGAGTCGGCCTCGTGACAACGCTCGCGTGGGTCGGCATCCGCGAACGCACCTGGCTGGTCGCCGTCGTGCTTCTGCTCGGCGCCGCGACCGCCCTCGGGTCCATCGTCATCGCCGTCGTCGAGCTGATGCCCGGACCAGGGCGGCTCCTGCTGTTCGAGCACGGCTTCCTGCACGTCGTGCCCGGCGGCGACATTGCCGCGTCGGAGTATGGCGCCACCCCCGAGGGCGCCCAGCTGCAGGCTCGCGCCCGGGCCCACGGCAGGCACGGGCCGGTTCAGCGCTAGCTCAGTGACGGTGGCGGCGCAGGGCGGCGATGACGAGCACGAGAGCGGCCACCGCGGAGACGACACCGACGATGCGCCCGACGCGCAGCTCACCACCGGACCCTCGGGTCGCCTCGGCGAAGGCGATGCGGGCGCTTTCGCCCTGGCGCCGGACGATCTCCCTGGGCTGGGCCCGGGCGACGAGCTCGTCGACGGTTGTGGCCAGATGGGCGCGCGTGGCGGCGATCTCCGCCTCGATCCCCTGGGCGGACTGCGTGGTCTGCTGTGCCGCGTCGCTCATCGGCCGACTCCCTTCGGTGAGCTTCCCACCCTACAGACCGAGGTCCTTGCGGAGCTTGGCAACGTGCCCGGTGGCCTTGACGTTGTAGCGGGCGTCCGCAACCACGCCGGACTCGTCGACGACGAACGTCGAGCGCAGGACCCCCACGACGGTCTTGCCGTAGAGCTTCTTCTCGCCGTAGGCACCGTAGGCCTCGAGGACGGAGCGGTCGCCGTCCGACAGCAGCGTGATGGTCAGGCCGTCCCGCTCACGGAAGGCGGCGAGCTTCTCCGGGCTGTCCGGGCTGATGCCGAGGACCTCGTAGCCCTCCGCATGCAGCCGGTCGACCGAGTCGCTGAAGTCGCAGGCCTCGGTCGTGCATCCGGGCGTCATGGCTGCGGGGTAGAAGTAGACGATGACCTTGCGCCCGCGCAGGTCGCGGAGCGAGACCTTGTCGCCGGTGTCAGCCGGGAGGGTGAAGTCGGGGGCGGTGTCGCCAGGGCTGAGCTTCGCGCTCACAGCAGCTCCTTGTGGATGTGGTCGACGAGAGGGAACCAGTGCGCAAGGGGGGACTTGAACCCCCACGCCCGAAGGCACCGAGACCTAAACCCGGCGCGTCTGCCATTCCGCCACTTGCGCTCGACGCCACTCTATCCAGGCCGTCGCGCCGCCCTCAGCCGACGCTGACACTGACGGTATGCAGCCCCGTCGCGCCATCCGGTGCCGGTGGCGCCAGGTCTGCCACCTGGACGGCACCCGTCGCGTCCGTCGCCCGGACCCGCAGTGTGTGCTGCCCGCTCGTCGCGGGCCACTCGTAGACCCACTGCCGCCACGAGTCGACGGTCGGCTCCCCCGCGAGCCGCGCCTGCTGCCATGGCCCGTCGTCGACCTGCACCTCCACCGCGGTGATCCCCCGGTGCTGGGCCCACGCGACCCCCGCGACCGCGACCGTTCCGGCGCTCAGGGGGTCACCCCGGCGAGGCACGTCGATCCGCGACGAGGTCTTGACCGGCCCCATGGCCGACCACCCGCGCGGGGTCCAGTAGCCCTGGTCCACCGCGAACCGGGTCACCTTGAGCTCGGTGACCCATTTCGTCGCCGAGACGTAGCCGTAGAGACCGGGCACCACGAGGCGTGCCGGGAAGCCATGCTCGAACGGCAGCGGCTGGCCGTTCATCGCGATGGCGATGAGGGCGTTCCGCTCGTCGGTGAGCGCGGTCAGCGGGGTGCCGGCAGTGAAGCCGTCCGAGCTGCGGGAGAGGACCATGTCAGCTCCGGCCTGGGGGCCGGCCATCGCCAGCAGCTCGCGAATCGGCCACCCGGTCCACCTCGCGTTGCCGATGAGGTTTCCGCCCACGTCGTTCGAGACACAGGCCAACGTGACGAGGGCCTCCTGCAGCGGCTTGCTCAGCAGTGTCTTCCAGTCGATGGTGACCTCGCGCTCGACCTCGCCCCAGACGCGCAGCGACCACGTCGCGGTGTCCAGCCGGGGCACGACGAGCGCGGTGTCGATCCGGTAGAAGTCCTCGTTGGGGACGATGTAGGGGGTGATCCCCGGCACGCCGACCGACGAGCCGTCGATGGGCACCGACGGCTCGGCGGCCGGCGGGATGGTCACCTGCGCCCGGGCCTCGCTGGCACCACTGTCTGCTGCTCCGAGCCGGGAGCCGAGGACACCTGCGAGGACGGCGCCCCCCGCCGCGATCGCCCGCCGTCGGGTGAGCTCGCCGCTCGCCTGCTCGGCGCTCTGCCGAAGCCGGCCGAGGACCCAGACCCCGCCGACGGTGCCGAGCACCGTCGGCATCACGTCGAACGGGGCGGCGCCCGGGCGGCTGAGCACCGCGGCGGCGCCGAGCGCGCCGACGAGGGTGAGCAGCACCAGGGCGACGGTGTGCCGGGTGCGCGCCACCACGCCGATGCCGGCGCAGAGGACGATGAGGACAAGGGCGATCCCGACGAAGAGGGCGAGCTTGTCGTTCGTGCCGAAGGACGAGACGGCGAAGTCCTTGAGCCACGGGGGCGTGCGGTCCACGAAGGCTCCGCCGACCGCCACGACCGGTGACGGCGTCCCCCCGCTGAGGCCGAGCCATCCCGCCGCTCCGGCGAGCAGGGTGGCCGACCCCAACGCGACCGCCCCGGCCAGGACACCGTCGAGAGCCGATCCTCGGGTGTCGTGGAGGGGCCGCGCGCTCAGGGTTGCCGTCATCAGGTCAGCTGGCTCCTCAGCACCGGTGCCAGGGCGCTCCTCAGCAGGGGCGCCAGGGCGCGGAAGGCCTCGCCTCGGTGAGAGACGCTGTTCTTCTCGTCGTCGGTGTACTCCGCCAGCGTCCGGGTGGCACCGGTGACCCGGAAGATCGGGTCGTAGCCGAAGCCGTTGCTGCCTACCGGCGTTCGAGCCAACGTGCCGACGACCGTGCCCTCGGTCGCCACCGTGGTGCCGTCCGGCATGGCGAGGACCGCCGCGCAGACGAAGGCGGCGCCGCGGTGCTCGTCCGGGACGTCGGCGAGCTGTTCCAGCAGGAGTGACAGGTTGGCCCGGTCGCGCTCGGCCCGGCCGGCGTCGGCACCCGCCGTGCTCCCGGACCAGCGCGCGCTGAAGACGCCCGGTGCCCCGCCGAGCACGTCGACGGCCAGGCCGGAGTCGTCCGCCACTGCCGGGAGGCCGGTCGCCTGCGCGAGCGCCACCGCCTTGAGCCGCGCGTTGCCCTCGAAGGTCA
Source organism: uncultured Actinomycetota bacterium (assembly GCA_963826375.1). Taxonomy (GTDB): domain Bacteria; phylum Actinomycetota; class Actinomycetes; order Actinomycetales; family Dermatophilaceae; genus Lapillicoccus. The sequence continues at coordinate 136,660 of CAWGWN010000003.1, forward strand.
CCTCGGTCTCCGCGACGTCAGGTGCCCCGGGCAGCTCTGCGGCTCCGACGATCTCGAGGCCGAGCTCGTCGACCAGCGTCCCGAGGATCTGGCGCAGCTCGTGCACCTTGTGCTCGTTGCGGGTGGCCAGGACGAGGGTGGTCATGAGGAGGCCGGGGCCGGGGCCGCTGTCGGCAGGGCGGACAGGGCGGCCCGCTGGGCGAGGGTGAGGTCACGGCAGCCCTGCGTCGCGAGGTCGAGCAGCCGTCCGAGCAGCTCCCGGTCGAAGGGCTCGGCCTCGGCGGTGCCCTGGACCTCGACGAACCGACCGTCCCCGGTCATGACGACGTTCATGTCGGTGTCGGCGGTCGAGTCCTCCGGGTAGTCCAGGTCGAGCACCGGAAGGCCCTTGACCACTCCGACGCTCACGGCCGCGACCGAGTCCGTCAGCGGCTGGGCGTTCTCGCCGATCAGGCCGCGCGTCCTCGCGTCCTCGATCGCGTCGGCGAGCGCGACATACGCGCCGGTGATCGCGGCGGTGCGGGTGCCGCCGTCCGCCTGGAGCACGTCGCAGTCGAGCACGATGGTGTTCTCGCCGAGCGCCCTGGTGTCGATGACCGCCCGCAGGCTGCGCCCGATGAGCCGGGAGATCTCATGGGTGCGTCCGCCGATCCGGCCCTTGACCGACTCGCGGTCCGAACGGGTGTTCGTCGCCCGCGGCAGCATGGCGTACTCGGCGGTGACCCAGCCGGTGCCCTTGCCCTTGAGCCAGCGCGGCACGCCCTCGGTGAACGACGCCGCGCAGAGCACCCGGGTCCGGCCGAACTCGACCAGGACGCTCCCCTCGGCGTGGTCGAGCCAGTTGCGGGTGATCCGCACCTCGCGGGTCTGGTCAGGGGTACGGCCGTCGTGGCGTTCGTCGCTCATGACCGCAAGGCTAACCATGCTTCCAGGCTAGGCCGGACCGGTCCGGAGCGGCGCCCCCCGCGGCTTACGGGAGGCTGACGTCAGAGCTCGTATGTCGCTCCGGGAGCGGCGAGCTCGACCTCGCCCTCCAAGACCGCCTCGGCCTGCTCCCGGCAGACCTGTGGGTCGTTCCAGGCCGGGATGTGTGTGAGCATCAGCCGCTGGACACCTCCCGCCGTCGTGGCGGCCTGCGCGCACGTGGCCCCGGTCATGTGGATCCCGGCCGCGGTGTCCCGGCCCTCGACGAACGCCGAGTCGGCGAGCACGAGCGACGCGCCGGTCATCAGGGGGGTCAGTGCCTCGCAGACATCCGTGTCGCCCGTGTAGGCGAGCACCGCCCCGTCGGCCTCGACGCGCAGCCCATAGGCCTCGATCGGATGGTTCACGGCGTACGGGGTGACGGTGAAGGGGCCGATGACGATGGGCTCGGCGTGCACGAGGTCGCGATAGTCGAACTCGGTGTCCATCGCGTGCGGGTCGTCGAGCCCGTAGGCCTCGCTCATCCGCTTGCCGGTGCCGGTCGGCCCGTAGACCGGGAGCGGGCGCGACGGGCCGTCCGGGTGGTAGCGCTGGACGACGTAGAGACCGCACAGGTCGATGCAGTGGTCCGGGTGGAGGTGCGAGAGGACGACGGCGTCGAGATCGCGCGGGTCGATGTGTCGTTGCAGCGCGCCGAGCGCACCGGCCCCGATGTCGAGAACCACCTGCCAGGTCCGGCCCTCGTGCTCGGCCCGGACGAGGTAGCTGGACGCCGGCGAGTCCGGGCCGGCGAACGAGCCGGAGCATCCCACCACGGTCATCCTCATGTCGCTCCCCCGAGGTTGCCGAAGACGGTCCCGATCTCGGGCCCGAGGAAGCGACGCGCGTGACGCCGGAACTCCTCGGCGTCGCCGGTGGTCGAGAACGCCAGGGTCGGCGGCGGCAGGTCGTCGGGACGCAGCAGGTCCGCGTCGGCGAGGACCCGGTAGACGTCCTTGGCGGTCTCCTCAGCGGAGGAGACGAGGGTGACGTCCTCGCCCATGACGTACGAGATGACACCGGTGAGCAGCGGGTAGTGGGTGCAGCCGAGCACGAGGGTGTCCACGTCCTGGGCGGCGATCGGCTCGAGGTACTCCCGCGCGACGTCGATGAGCTCCTTGCCACCGGTCACCCCGGCTTCGACGAACTCCACGAAGCGCGGGCAGGGCCGGCTGACGACGGCCAGGTGCGGGGCTGCGGCGAAGGCGTCGACGTAGGCCTGGCTGTTGTGGGTCCCCTCCGTGGAGATGACCCCGACCCGATGGTTGCGGGTGGCCGCGGCGGCCCGCCGGACGGCCGGGCGGATCACCTCGACGACGGGCACGTCGTAGCGCTCCCGGGCATCGTGCAGCATGGCGGCGCTGGCCGTGTTGCAGGCGATGACCAGCACCTTGACGCCGTGGTCGACCAGACGGTCGAGGCACTCCAGCGCGAAGCGGCGGGTCTCCGCGATCGGCCGGGGGCCATAGGGAGCCCGGGCCGTGTCGCCGAAGTACACGACCGACTCGTGCGGCAGCTGGTCGAGCACCGAGCGGGCTACGGTGAGCCCACCGAAGCCCGAGTCGAAGATCCCGATCGGTGCGTCAGCCACCTACCCAGGATAGGGAGCGGCGGGCACGATCCCCTCTGACCGGGACGTCGGCTCCGTCACACCGGCTCTCACGCCGGGGTCGTCGGGCTGGCTCTGCGGCGGCGGCGACCACCGAGCTCGGCCCGCAGAGACTCGAAACCCCGCTCGTCCTCCTCGTCGCCGGGGTGTGGCAGCGCGAAGCGCGCGGACTGCTGACCGACATGAGCCAGCCACCACTCGAGGTCGAACAGCTCGACCATGTCGGCGTCGAGCTCAGCGCTGCCGCCGCTGGCGACATAGGCGGACAGCGGCTCCGCGCCGTCCGCCTCCCGCAGCACATCGCGCAGGTCGCGCTCCCGCGGTGCGAGCCGCACCGACTCCCAGTCCACGAGGAGCGGTCCGCCCTGGCTCCACAGCACGTTCGCGCTGTGCGGCTGGCCATGGGTGACCACCCAGCTCGACCGGAGGGCGACCGCGCTGGTGGCCAGGGCGTCGAACCGACCCAGCAGGCCCTGGATCTGGGCTCGACTGTCGCGCAGCAGGTTCCGCGCCCTTTCACCGAACGGCCCGTTCCCCCAGTGACCGCCATGCGACTCGGCGAGCAGGTGCTCCAGCAGCTCTCGATGAGGGGGGCCCGGGCGCCACGGCTGCAGCGCACGCGGCGGCTTCGCTTGGTGCAGCTCGCCGAGCTGGCGGGCGATGAGGGCACGCTGGCTGTCGTCGGCGTACGCTCCGGGCCCGGTCTCCCCCTCGAGGTATGCCGTGACGGTCACCAGATGCCGACCGCGGCGGACTCCGACCTCGCCGGACGCGGGGGGGACGGTCGGGACGACGAAGTGCAGACCACGCTCGGCGAGGCGTCGGGCCGAGGCGTAGGCGGCCTCGAGCTCCTCGAGCCGCCCGGCGGGTGAGACGTCGTCCGCCGCGACGAGCCAGCGCGGGGTCCGACGGCCGCCGCAGACCCAGTGCGCACTCGCCCCCCAGGGCACGAAACCTGCCGAGCGGGCACGGTCGTCCCAGTGCTCCTGCACCAGGGCGAGCACCGTGTCGGCAGACAGGTCCTCGGGTTCGGTCAGCACGTCGTCGGCATCATCGTCGGGGCGCCGTCACCGCAGACGTCCGCGGCCTCGCCCCATGAGCACGCCGGTGAGCGACTCCTGGAGCCAGGTGAGGAAGTCGTAGTAGGACACGGCATACAGCGTGGGGTCGTCGTCGTCGAGACCCGCGAGCCGCTCCTCGAGGTGCATCGCGTCCTCGTCGGTGCGCAGGCCGAGCCGCTCCCCCAGCAGCAGCCGGGTGTCGGTCAGGGCGATGACCATCGCCTCGGCCTGCGCGCGGGTGAGCTCGACCCGGTCACCGGCGGCATGTCGCAGAGCGGCGACCGCGACCGCGAGGTTGGTGGCCTTGCGGTCCCGGAGGTCATGCTCGGTGAGCCGCCGGAACTCGGCCGCGACCTGGTCGTCGCCTCGGTGGGCGGTGGGCAGCAGCCGCTCGAGGGCAGGGTCGCGGTGGTCGAGTGACTCGGGGGTGTCGGGTGTCTGGTCCTCGGCGGCCAGAGACACACCGAGGCCGACCACGAGGTCCTCGAACGGGTCCCCGGTGGACGCTCGCTCCGGCGGGGCGAGCAGGTCCCGGGTCTGCTCCATCAGCCCGGCGACGACCCCGCGCTCGAGCTCGTCCAGCTTCGCGACGTAGTGGCCTGCCTTGTGCTTGAAGGCGCCAGCCACGGCTAGTCGTCCTTCTCGAACGTCGCCCACAGCCCGAAGCCCTGCAGCGCCTCGGCGTCGCGCTCCATCGCCTCACGCGCGCCGGAGGAGACCACCGCCTTGCCCTTGGTGTGGACGTCCATCATCAGCTTCTCGGCCTTGGTCCGGGAGTAGCCGAAGTAGGACTGGAAGACGTAGGTGACGTAGCTCATCAGGTTGACCGGGTCGTTCCAGACCAGGGTGATCCACGGGAGGTCGGGCGCGACGCGTTCGTCGGGCCGCTCGTCGGCCCTGGTCCGCGGTTCCTCGACGGGGGCAATGGGCACGGCCCCACCATAGGCTGTCCGGCGTGACGAGCACCTCGCCGGCCGCATCCCCGCAGGCCCCCGCCAGCACCGCGCTGCTGACCGACCACTACGAGCTCACCATGGTGCAGGCAGCGCTGCGCAGCGGCGCGGCGGCCCGCCACTGCGTGTTCGAGGTGTTCGCGCGTCGGCTGCCCGACGGCCGGCGGTACGGCGTCGTCGGAGGCACCGGTCGCCTCCTCGACGCGCTCGAGCAGTTCCGGTTCCACGACGCGGAGCTCGAAGCCCTCCGTCGCGGCGGAGCCATCGACGCCGAGACGTGCGCCTGGCTGGCGGACTACCGCTTCCGCGGGGACATCACCGGGTATGCCGAGGGTGAGTGCTACTTCGGCGGCTCCCCCGTCCTCGTCGTCGAGGCGTCGTTCGCCGAGGGAGTCGTCCTCGAGACGCTTGTCCTGTCGGTCCTCAACCACGACAGCGCGATCGCCTCGGCCGCGTCCCGGATGACGACGGCGGCCGGCGACCGGCCGTGCATCGAGATGGGGTCCCGGCGCACGCACGAGGAGGCGGCGGTGGCGGCGGCCCGCGCGGCATACATCGCCGGGTTCGCGGCGACGAGCAACCTCGAGGCGGGCCGGCGCTACGGCGTCCCGACGACCGGCACCGCCGCGCACTCGTTCACGCTGCTGCACGACACCGAGCGGCAGGCGTTCGAGGCCCAGGTCGCCTGCTTCGGCGCCGGGACGACCCTGCTCGTCGACACCTACGACGTGACGGCCGGGGTGCGGACCGCCGTCGAGGTCGCCGGTCCGGGGCTGGGAGCGGTGCGGCTGGACTCGGGCGACCTGCTCATCCAGGCTCGAGAGGTGCGGGCCCAGCTGGACAGTCTCGGCGCCACGGCGACGCGGATCATCGTGACCTCCGACCTCGACGAGCACTCCATCGCCGGCCTGGCTGCCGGTCCGGTCGACGGGTTCGGAGTCGGGACCCAGCTCGTCACCGGCTCAGGGGCACCCACGGCGGGGATGGTCTACAAGCTCGTCGCGCGCGCCTCGGAGGCCGGGGTCATGGAGCCCGTGGAGAAGCGGAGCACCGGGAAGGTGTCGGTCGGCGGGCGCAAGTGGGCGCTGCGACGGCGCGACGAGCGCGGCGTCGCGCAGGCGGAGGTCGTCGGCATCGGCGAGCGTCCCCAGGACGACGGCGACGATCGCGCCCTGATGGTCGACCTCGTCCGGGCGGGCGAGGTGGTCGGGCGCACCGACCTGGCGAGTGCGCGGGAGCGGCATACCGCCTCACGGGCCGAGCTCCCGAGGGCGGCGCTGCGCCTCCAGCGCGGCGAGGTGGCCATCCCCACCGTCTACGAGAACGGCGGCGGCTGAGACCGGCAGCGAAAGTCCCTGGTCCGACCTGTCGATTCCGGTCCGGGCCGTTCGTAGAGAGAATGTCAGCGCAACGACAACCGAGGAGCGATCATCGCTATGGCCGAATACCTGGTGCTCATCTACGAGAACGAGAACGACTACGCCAACGCCGGACCGGAGATCTACGGCGAGGTCATGGAGGCGCACAACCGGTTCGCCGAGAAGCACGGTGCAGCCCTCAGGGGCGGCAACGCTCTCACCGGGTCCGACACGGCGACCACGATCCGCGGAGATGTCGTCACCGACGGCCCGTTCGTGGAGAGCAAGGAGCTCCTCGGCGGCTACTACCTCATCGAGGCCGCCGACCTCGACGAGGCGCTCGCCATCGCGAAGGACTGCCCGGCCCGGTTCGGCGGCGTCGAGGTCCGCCCCGTCATGGTCTTCCCCGAGGCCTGACCACCGACGTGACGGCCGGCGACAAGGTCCGTCACGCGCTGGCTGACGCGCACCGTCGTGAGTGGGCCCGGGTGCTCGCTGCGACGGTGCGCGTGGCCGGGGACATCGACCTCGCGCAGGAGTGCACGCAGGACGCGTATGTCCAGGCCCTCACCACCTGGCAGCGTGACGGCATCCCGCCCAACCCGGCTGCCTGGCTGACCACGGTCGCGCGCAACCGCGTGATGGACAGCCATCGCCGCGCGGTGACGCTGCGCGGCAAGCTGCCCCTGATCATCCCCGACCACGCCCCCGCACCTGCGGCGGACCTTGAGGTCGGTGCGGAGCCGGAGATCCCCGACGACCGGCTCCGGCTCGTGTTCACCTGCTGCCACCCCGCCCTGGCCCGCGAGGCCCAGGTCGCCCTCACCCTGCGGCTGGTCTGCGGGCTGACGACGCAGGAGATCGCCCACTCCTTCCTCGTCAGCGAGCCGACGATGGCAGCCCGGGTCACCCGGGCCAAGAAGAAGATCGCCTCGGCCCGGATCCCCTACCGCGTCCCCGCGGGTCACGAGCTGGCCGAGCGGCTCGACGCCGTGCTCACCGTGCTGCATCTGGTCTTCACCGCCGGCCACACGGCACCCGGCGGGGCAGACCTCATGCGGGCTGACCTGACCGAGCGGGCCGTCGAGCTGACGCGCACCCTGAGGGTGCTGATGCCGGACGAGGCGGAGGTACGCGGTCTGCTCGCCCTGATGACTCTCAGCCAGGCCAGGGAGGCGACGCGGGTCGACCAGGACGGCGACCTGGTGCCGCTCGAGGAGCAGGACCGTGGCCGCTGGGATGTCTCGGCGATCAGCGAAGGCCGGCGGCTGGTCCGCGAGGCATTGAGGGGCGGACGCCCCGGCCGGTTCGCGTTGCAGGCGGCCATCGCCGCCCTCCACGCCGCAGCGCCGTCGGTCGAGGAGACCGACTGGCGGCAGGTCGTGGGCCTCTACGACCTGCTGCTGCGGGTCTGGCCGTCACCTGTGGTCGAGCTCAACCGGGCGCTTGCCCTGGGCTTCCGGGACGGCCCGGCCACGGGACTGGCTGCCCTCGACGCGCTGGACGTCGGCGCCCTCGGCGGCTACCACTACCTCCCGGCGGCGCGGGCGGACCTGCTGCGGCGGATGGGCCGCGCACCCGAGGCGGCCACGGCCTACCGGCAGGCCCTCGAGCAGGTCGACAACGAGCGTGAGCGGGTCTTCCTCCAGCGCCGGCTCGCCTCCGTGGACCCCCGGCTACCGTGACAGGTATGCCGCAGCAGACCCGCCGGGCCCTGGTCATCGTCGACGTGCAGAACGACTTCTGCGAGGGCGGCTCGCTCGCCGTTGCCGGCGGCGCGCAGGTCGCGGCGGCGATCAGCGGGCACGTCGCCGAGCGTGGGGACCGCTACACGGCCATCGTGGCCACTGCGGACTGGCACGAGGACCCCGGCGCCCACTTCTCGGCCAGCCCGGACTTCGTGGACAGCTGGCCACCGCACTGCCGGGCGGGCACCGGAGGCGCCGACTTCCACCCCGCGGTGGAGCAGGCCGTGGCCCGGGCCGCGGCCGTGTTCCGCAAGGGCCGTCACGCGGCGGCCTACAGCGGGTTCGAGGGGTATGCCGCGCAGCCCGGCGAGCCGGTCGGGCTCGCCGCCTGGCTGCGCGACATCGGGGTCGACACGCTCGACGTCGTCGGGATCGCCACCGACCACTGCGTCCGCGCGACGGCCCTCGACGCCGTCCGCGAGGGCTGGCCGACCCGGGTCCTGCTCGAGCTCACCGCGGGCGTCGCTCGGGAGAGCACCGACCGCGCCCTGACCGCGCTGGAGGCTGCCGGAGCCGAGCTGGTCGGACGGCCCGTCGTCAGGGCGTGACGGTGATCGGCTGTCCGTTGGAGACCAGCTGCCAGTCCTTGGCGGAGAACAGGGCCGCGTCGATCGTGTGGTTCGCCGACACCCAGTCGATGAGCAGCTGGCGGATCTCGACCTGCGCGTTGTAGACCACCGGAGCCGTCGTGACCCCGGGGAAGCCCCCGCCACCGGACTGGCGGTAGTTGTTGATCGCCACGACGAAGGTGGCTGCAGGGTCGACGGGCGACCCGGCATACGCGAGGTTGATGATCCGCGAGCCGACCGGCTTGGCCAGGTCGATGTCGTAGGTCAGCCGCGCGTCGAGCCCGCGCAGGATGTCGTAGTTGTAGTCCGGGATCCCGTTGGGAGCGTTGGGCGTCGTGGCGTTGGTCACGTCCCCCGCCGGGACCGGCCCGGTGGTCGTCACGGTCTTGAAGTACTCCGCCGACTTCTCCAGGTAGGCCCTGACCTGCGCCCCGGTGAAGGTGATGCCGAGCAGGGTGTTGTCGTAGATGTAGAGACCGGCCACGTCGCGGACGGTGACGTCCCCCTGCGGGATGGCGGCACTGGCGTTGAACGGCGCGGAGATGGCCAGCACCGGAGTCGAGGCGTTGGCCGAGCCGGCGAGCGCCCTGCGGACCGCGTCGGCCTGGACGTAGTTGATGAAGTCCATCGCCGCGGTGTCCTCGTAGCGCGACGTCGCCGCCGACATGGCCTGCAGCGACGTGCCCACCACGCCGTTGACGTAGCGCAGCACCTTGTCGTGGGCGGGCCGGACCAGCGCGGCGATGGCGGGGTCCTCCGGTGCGACGTTGGAGTTGAGCAGCGTGGCGGTGGACGCGACGTCGTCGACGACCCACTGGCCGCGCACCGTGCTCAGGTGCAGGTCCATCACCGACACGCGCATACCCCAGTAGTACGGCTCCGAGATGAGGACGGCCTTCCCGGTCGAGGTGTTGGTGACCTTGCGCTGCGGGATCTCCTTGTGGGCATGGCCGACGAGGATGGCGTCGATGTCCGGGACCTGCTCCGCCAGCAGGGTGCTGGCGTTCTCGGGATAGGGCAGCGCGTCGCCGTACGACGACGAGGTGTCCGCGCCGGAGTGGCACGAGACGATAACGACGTCCGCACCGGCGCGCTTGAGCCGGGGCACGTAGATCTTGGCCTGCTCGACGATGCCGGGGAACCGCGCCTTGCCCTCGACGTTGGCCTTGTCCCAGATGGCGACCCCCGGGGTGACCAGGCCGAGGATGCCGACCTTGAGCGGCTTCTGCCCCTTGACCTTGACCGTCTTGATGACGAACGGGGGGAACAGCGGCGCCCCGGTCCTCCAGTCCACGGTGTTGGCGCTGAGCAGCGGGTGGTGGCACTGCCGCTCGAAGGTGCGCAACAGGTCCAGCCCGTAGTTGAACTCGTGGTTGCCGAGCGCGGCCGCGTCGTAGCCGAGGGCGTTCATGGCGGCTGCCATCGGGTGGATGACCCCGCGGCCGATCGGCTCGACCTTCGCGTAGTAGTACGCCAGCGGGGTCCCCTGGATCGTGTCGCCGGCGTCGAGGGTCAGGCAGTTCTCCGCACCGCGCTCCTTCCGCACGCCCTGGACCAGGGTGGCGGCCTTGGCGACGCCGATGTCGTTGTGGAGCTTGTCGTCGTACTCCGCGTTCTTGAAGTAGTCCCAGTTGTAGACGTTCCCGTGCAGGTCGGTGGTCCCGAGCACGGTCAGCGTGTAGTCGTGCTTGCTCTCCTGGTCCTTCCGGTCGTCTCCGGTGTCGCCCTTCGCGGACCCCGCCTGGGCTGCGCCTGCTGGGCCGGCCGTCGCCGCCGCGAAGACGCCGGCCCCTCCGACGGTCGCCATGGTCAGCAGCTGGCGACGAGTGGCCTCGGCACGGATGATCTGGTGCGTCATGTCTCTCCAACGGTCGCGAGGCACATACCGGGATCGCCGGGGCCCCAGGGAACGAACCCGACGACCCTACCCCGGTCCCGCCGTCCTCACCGGTCGAGCTGGTGTCCGACGGCGCGCGAGCCACTCGTCTCCAGCTCGCGGTGCTCGCGCTCGATCTGCGACGACCGCGAGGACTCGCCCATCGACCCGTAGACGACCAGCGAGATCAGGGCACACCCGGCGACATACCAGAAGAACGTCGGCTCCCGGCCCGTACTCTTCAGCCACAGCGCGACATACTCCGTGCTGCCGCCGAAGATCGCGACGGTGAGCGCGTAGGGCAGTCCGACCCCGAGGGCGCGGATCCTCGACGGGAACAGCTCCGCCTTGACGACCGCGTTGATCGAGGTGTAGCCGGTGACGATGACCAGTCCGGCCATCATCAGCAGGAAGGCCGGCACGGCGCTTCGGGTGTTCCCGATGAGGGTCATCAGCGGCACGGTGAGGAGCGTCGCCGAGATGCCGAAGAAGAGCAGCAGCGGCCGGCGGCCCACGCGGTCGGACAGCAACCCGGCGAGCGGCTGGAGGATGACGAAGACGAGCAGGGCGACGAAGTTGATCCGGGTGACGGTGGTCTTCTCCATGCCGGCCGTGTTGACCATGTACTTCTGCATGTAGGTCGTGAACGTGTAGAAGGCGATCGTGCCACCGAGGGTCAGACCCACGACCGTGAGCACCTGTCGTGGATAGGTGAACAGGGCCCGGAGCGTGCCCCGCTCGCTCGCTGGGAGAGCCGCGTTTGCGGTGTACTGCTCCGACTCGTCCATCGTCCGGCGCAGCCAGCGCACGGCGAGCGCGGCGGCCGCACCGACGACGAACGCGATGCGCCAGCCCCAGGCGCCCAGCTGCTGCTCGGTGAGGAGCTGCTGGAGGACCAGCTGCAGGCCGAGCGCGAGCAGCTGCCCCCCGGTGAGCGTGACGTACTGGAAGGACGAGTAGAAGCCCCGGCGGCCAGGAGTGGCCACCTCGGAGAGGTAGGTCGCGGAGGTGCCGTACTCGCCCCCCAGCGAGAGGCCCTGGACCAGGCGGGCGAGCACGAGGATGGTCGGCGCGAGGGCACCGATCGACGAGTAGCCCGGCGTGAGAGCGATGACCATCGAGCCGCCGGCCATCATCGTGACCGAGAGGGTCAGGGCCGCGCGGCGGCCGTACCGGTCGGCGTACCGCCCCAGCAGCCAGCCGCCGATCGGACGGACGACGAAGCCCACCGCGAAGACGCCGGCGGTGTTGAGCAGCTGGGCGGTCGCGTCGCCGTCGGGGAAGAACACCTTGGCGAAGTAGATCGAGAAGGCCGCGTAGGCGTACCAGTCGTACCACTCGATGAGGTTGCCGAGGGAGCCCCGGATGACGTTGGACACGACGCTGCGTCGAGGTCGGGCGTCGGTCTCGGGAACGACCACGGTGGAGCCTCCAGGAACGTCGGTGCGGATGTCGCTCCCGACCCTCTACCCGGCGCCCTCGGCTTGCAACCCGAAAGCGACTCTGCCCCGCCACAACCCACCCCGCCACACAACCGCCAGCCCCGCCCCGCCAGAGCCCGCCACATCGTCACAACCCATACGTGTCTGGCCTGTTGCGGGTGATCGGCCAGTTCCTCCGCAACAACTCAGACCTGTATGCCGTGTTGCGGCGCGTCTGGTGGCCGGGCCCGCGAGCCGGCAGGAGGTCAGGCGACGGCGCGGCCGGGGAGGTAGCGCCACTGGCCCAGACATCGTCGCCGCAGTCCAGCCAGGACGATGAGCATGCGCAGCCGCGTCTCCGGAGTTGAGTCCACGCCCGCACCGTCCAGATCGGCCGCCCGACCGGCCCGGGCGGCGTGGTAGCCGACACGCGTGCTCCGGTGGGTCTGGATGGAGAAGCTGGGTGAGGGTCCGCTGTGGTGCGGGAGCGCGGGGACGCTGCGGTGGGCTAGCGGCTCCGGTTCCAGGAGAGGGCGTAGACCCCGTCGTCCACCGCCCGGCCACCCTCGCCGAGCTCGAGCGGGCGGAACGTGTCGACCATGACGGCGAGCTCGTCGAAGTAGTGCACGCCGATCGAGCCCTCCGTCGCGCCTGGCTGCGGCCCGTGCGGGTGACCTCCGGGATGCACCGAGATCGAGCCCATGCCGATGCCGGAGCCCTTGCGTGCCTCGTAGTCCCCGTCGACGTAGAACATGATCTCGTCGCTGTCGACGTTCGAGTGGTAGTAGGGCACGGGGATGGACAAGGGGTGGTAGTCGACCTTGCGCGGCACGAAGTTGCAGATGACGAAGTTGGTGGCCTCGAAGACCTGGTGAACCGGCGGGGGCTGGTGCACCCGGCCGGTGATCGGCTCGAAGTCGCGGACGTTGAAGACGTAGGGATAGAGGCACCCGTCCCAGCCCACGACGTCGAGTGGGTGGAACGGGAGGGTGTGCACCGTCCCGACGACCCCGCCGGGTCCGCTGCCGCGGTGCTTGATCAGCACCTCGGTCTCGTCGCCCGCCTTGGCGCCGACGTCCTCGGCCAGCAGCGGCCCGTCGGGCACCCGCAGGTCCCGCTCGCAGTATGGCGCGTGCTCGAGCAGCTGCCCGAACCGCGAGAGGTAGCGCTTCGGCGGCGTGATGTGCGAGTTGGCCTCGATCGCGTAGGTGCGCAGCGGGTCGGCCCGCGAGCGCACCGGCAGCCAGCGGTGGGTCGTGGCGCGCGGGATGATGACGTAGTCGCCCTCGCCGACGTCGAACAGGCCGAAGACGGTCTGCACCCGGGCCCGTCCGCGCTCGACGTAGACGCACTCGTCGCCGATCGCGTTGCGGTACCACGGGCTCGGCTGGGCCGACACGGCATACGAGATCCGCACGTCCGCGTTGCCGAGGACGAGGCGGCGGCTGGTCACCGGGTCCGCCTTGCGCACCGCACCGGCGTCGAAGAGGTCATGCAGCTTGAGGTGCCTCGGCTGGAGCGGGTGGTTCGGCGTGGTGGACATGTCCGGCACCGTCCACTCGCGCACGGCACTGACCGTCGACGGGATCGAGCGGTGGTAGAGCAGGGACGAGTCGCTGCTGAACCCCTCCTCCCCCATCAGCTCCTCGTAGTAGAGCTCGCCCTGCTTGCGGCCCCGAGCCGGCCGGCGGTGCTGGGTATGCCGCTTGGGTGGGACGCTGCCCATCCGCTGGTAGTGCGCCATGAACTCTTCTCTCGCAGGCCCTCGTGAGGCGTCGTCGCTGCAGGTCCTCCCACCTTGAAGTAGCCTGCCAACCATGTCAACGACGCCCGCCGACGCGTCGTCCACGACCGCCGGGCGACCAGCCGACCCGCCGCTCTTCAGCCGCCTCATCGACGACGCCGCCGTCTTCCCGCCCGGGTCCGCCCCGCTCGAGCGCGCGGTCGCCGAGCACCTGGCGCGCCGCCGGTATGCCGGGATCGTCGGTCCGCTCGTCGTCCCGGCCACCTCTGCGGGAGACGTCGCGGCGCTCGTCCGCGCTGCCGACGGCGTCCTCGAGGTCGTGCTCGTGGCCAGGCCGGGCAGCCCGGACGGGCCGGTGCGTGACGGCGTGACCCGGCTCGCCGACGAGGCCACGGTCAGCGTCGTGGGCGTGGAGGTCGGGCACTCGCGGGCGTGGCGAGACCTGCTCTCGCTCGAGGTCCCCGTCACGGTGGAGATCCCCCGGGAGGGGCAGGACGCGGCCCTCGACGACGTGCGGGCTGCGAATGCAGCAGGCTCAGGCTCGGGCTCCGCCGTCCCGGTCCAGGCCAAGTTCCGCACCGGCGCGACGGAGTCGTGGCGGTGGCCCGACGAGGGCGAGCTCGCCCGGCTCATCCGAGGCTGCGTGGACCGGGGTCTGCGCTTCAAGCTGACCGGCGGCCTGCACCACGCGGTCCGCGGGGACCACACGCACGCCGGCGCTCTCGCGCCGCAGCACGGGCTGCTCAACGTGCTCCTCGCCGTCCACGCGGCGGTGGGCGCCCGGTCCGAAGCAGAGGTGGCGCAGCTGCTCACCCAGCGGGACGCACCGGCCCTGGCCCGGGCGGTCGGCGACCTTGGCGGCGCGGACGTCGCCGCCGTGCGGCGACACTTCACGGCATACGGGTGCTGCACGGTGAGCGACCCCGTCGACGAGCTGGTCGACCTCGGCCTGCTGGAGGAGGAGTGAGATGACGAGCTGGCTCGACCTCCCGGCCGACCACCCGTTCGGGCTGGCCACCCTGCCGTTCGGCGTGTTCTCGACGGACGACCCGGACCTGCGACGCGTCGGCGTGCGGGTGGGCGACTACGTCCTCGACGCTGCGCGCGCCGCCGAGACGGCCGGGATGGAGTCGGGTGTCTCCTGGGAGCAGCCGAGCCTCAACCACTACCTGGCACTGGGACCGCAGGCCTGGGCGGCCGCCCGCGCCTGGCTGACGCAGGTGCTCTCCGACGAGGCCTACCGCGACGCGGTCGAGCCCCACCTGCTCCCTCTCTCGGCGGTGACCCTGCACCTGCCCATCGAGGTCGCGGACTACGTGGACTTCTACGCCAGCGAGCACCACGCGACCAACGTGGGTGCGCTGTTCCGGCCCGACAACCCGTCGCTCCCCCCGAACTGGAGGCACCTGCCGATCGGCTACCACGGCCGGGCCGGCACCGTCGTCGTCAGCGGCACCGACATCGTCCGACCCAGCGGGCAGCGCAAAGCCCCGACCGACCCCCAGCCGGTCTACGGGCCCAGCGTCCGGCTCGACATCGAGGCCGAGCTCGGCTACGTCGTCGGTGGGGCCACCCGGCTGGGCAGCAGGGTGTCGGTCGCGGATGCGGCCGAGCACCTCTTCGGGGTCGTCCTGCTCAACGACTGGTCGGCGCGAGACATCCAGGCCTGGGAGTATGTGCCACTCGGCCCGTTCCTCGGCAAGTCCTTCGCCACCTCCGTCTCCGCGTGGGTGACGCCGATGGCGGCGTTGGAGGCCGCCCGGGTCTCGCTTCCGGGTCAGGACCCGCCGCCGATGCCCTACCTGCAGGGGTCCGCCGCCGAGCTGTTCGGCCTCGACGTGCGCTACGAGGTCCGGGTCAACGGCACCCTCGTCGCGACGCCGAGCCACGCTGACATGTACTGGTCACCCACCCAGATGCTGGCCCACCTCACGGTCAACGGGGCCTCGCTGCGCGACGGCGACCTCTTCGGCTCGGGGACGATCAGCGGCCCGACCGAGCGGAGCCGGGGCAGCCTGCTCGAGCTGACCTGGAACGCCACTCAGCCGATCGCCCTCGATGACGGCTCGACGCGCGGCTTCCTCGAGGACGGTGACACGGTGACCATGACGGCGTGGGCTCCCGGTCCCGACGGGGCGCGGGTGGGCGTCAGCGAGGTCACTGGGACGATCCGCCCGGCCGTCTGACGACCGGGCGTCCGGGACCAGCCGGAATCAGCGGCGGCGGGTCACCACGACGTTGGTGTCGGCCAGCTTGTCGTGCAGCGCCTGCCGCTTGTCGTCCCAGAGCGGCCACAGGTCGTCCAGCAGCGGGAGGAAGCTGACGATGGTGCCGACCAGCGGGACCAGGCTGACCACCGAGGCGATGAGCGGGATCGCCTGCCGCTTGAGCGCCTCGACCAGGTTGAGCGGACCCGGTCGCTCGCGCCGGCGCACCGAGAGGCCGAGCGCCATCTTGCCGGGGGTGGCGCCACTACGGGTGAGGAAGTAGGTGTTGTAGGCGAGCTGCACCACCAGGCTGATCAGCACGATCGGCCACAGATATCCGAGGACCTGCTCGTTGATGGTGGTCGTGTCGACGGTGGGCGCGACGCCGCCGCCAGCCTCGTTCACGAGATCGCGCACGATCGTGAGGTACCACTGGAAGAACTGGTAGATGAAGTAGCTGCCCGCGATCATCGTGATGACGACCAGGATCAGGTAGTCGAGCAGGTAGGCGCCGACCCGCTGGCCCCAGGTCGCGAGGGGGGTGCCGTCCGGGGTCGTCTTGCCGCCGAAGGCGAAGCCGTACGCCGGGGCCGGCGCGTACCCGGGCGTGGGGACGGAGGTGTAGCCATGCTGGGCACCCTCCTGGCCGTACAGCCGCTCCCCTCGGGGGCCGTACTGCCACGGGCCCTGCTGCTCGGGCTGCTGCTGCTCGGGCTGCTGCTGGCCGGGCTGCTGCTGGCCGTACTGGGGAGCAGGGGTCGGCTGGCTCGGCGCAACCGGAGGCTGCACGATGGTCGGGGACGCCTTCGGCGCCCGGTTCTCCGTCCAGAGGACTCCGTCGAAGTACCGCAGATGTGTGGGGTCGTGGGGGTCGTCGTACCACCCGGCGGGCTGGCTCATGAGCCGAGCATGTCACAGACGCGGGACGCTCTCCTGCGGACACTCAGAGGTTGCCGCGCAGGTCCTGCTCCCGCTCGATCGCCTCGAAGAGGGCCTTGAAGTTACCCTTGCCGAAACCGAGCGACCCGTGCCGCTCGATGAGCTCGAAGAACACCGTCGGGCGGTCCCCCAGCGGCTTGGTGAAGATCTGCAGCAGGTAGCCGTCCTCGTCGCGGTCCACGAGGATCTTGCGCTTCTTCAGCTCCTCGATCGGCGCTCGCACGTTGCCGATCCGCTCGCGCAGCGCGGGGTCCTCGTAGTAGGAGTCCGGCGTGTCGAGAAACTCGACACCGTTGGCGCGCAGGGCGTCGACAGCCGTCAGGATGTCGTTCGTCGCGACCGCGAGGTGCTGGGCACCCGGGCCACGGTAGAACTCGAGGTACTCGTCGATCTGGCTCTTGCGCTTGGCGATCGCCGGCTCGTTGAGCGGGAACTTCACCCGGTGGTTGCCGTTCGCGACGACCTTGGACATCAGGGCGGAGTAGTCCGTGGCGATGTCGTCGCCGATGAACTCGGCCATGTTCACGAAGCCCATGACCTTGTTGTAGAAGCCGACCCACTCGTCCATCTTGCCGAGCTCGACGTTGCCGACGATGTGGTCGAGTGCCTGGAAGAGCCGCTTCGGCTCGCCGTTGCGCTTGACCCAGCTGCTCGGCTGGGCGACGTAGCCGGGCAGGTAGGGCCCCGCATACGTCTGCTGCGCGCCGACGTCCCCGGTCACCCGTTGGACCAGCGTGTGCCGGGTGTCGCCATACGTGCCGATGGCGGCGACGCGCACGGTGCCGTGCTCGTCGGTGAGGTCCTCGACCTCGCGCAGCACGGTGGCACCGGCGCGGCGAGCCTGGGCGATGCACCGCTCGACGTCCGGCACCTCGAGGGCGATGTCGACGACGCCGTCACCGTGCCGGCGGTGGTGCTCGACCATCCAGCTGTCCGGGTGCACGGCGCCGTTGATCACGAAGCGGATCGAGCCGGACTTCAGGACGAACGACTTGTGGTCGCGGTTGCCCGTCTCCGGGCCGCTGTACGCCACGAGCTCCATCCCCCACGCGGACTGGTAGTAGTGCGCGGTCTGCGTCGCGTTGCCGACGACGAAGACGATCGCGTCCCACCCCGTCACCGGGAAGACGTCCTGCTGCTCGTCGTAGTCGACCAGGCCGACCAGCTGCTTCAGCTGCTCGACGTCGAGGTTGGCAGCGCGCTCCTGCTCGGTCAGGTCCACCGTGGTGTCTGTCATGGGGCGATGGTGTCCGACCCGGCCCGTGGTGGTCAACCGGACCACCATCTGGTGGTCAGAGTGCGCAGAATGTTGCCTGTATGCCGGTCGGTACTGGACACTTCGACCATGCCCAGACCTCAGCGAGCCATCGACGACCTGGACGCCCGCATCCTGCTGCTGCTCGCCCGGGAGCCTGCTATCGGCGTGCTCGGCGCCTCGCGCCAGCTCGGGGTCGCCCGGGGCACGGTGCAGGCCCGGATCGACCGCCTTGTCGAGCGGGGCGTGGTCAAGTCGTTCGCACCGCAGCTCGACCCGGGGGCGCTGGGCTACCCGGTCACCGCGTTCTGCACCCTGGAGATCCGGCAGGGCCGCGGCCACGGACCGGTCGTCGAGCACCTGTCCGCCATCCCCGAGGTCCTCGAGGCACACACCATCACCGGCTCAGGCGACCTGCTGATCCGGGCGGTGGCGCGCGACAACGCCGACCTGCAACGCGTCATCGACCTCGTCGTCGACGACTCGCACGTCATCCGCGCCTCGACGTCGATCTCGCTGGCCACCCGGATCGACCACCGGACGGAGCCGTTGGTCACTGCGGCGGTCGCCGGCGCCTGACCGCCCACGGGCGGACTCGCCGGCGCCGGGCCGAGCTCAGCGCCGACCGACGAGCCAGTTGCGGATCGTCTGGATCCGGTGCGCGACCTGCTCGCTGTTCGCCGCGTCGAGGGTCGGCCCGCCACAGACCCGGCGCAGGTCGCTGTGCACCATCGCGTGCGGCGAGGTCTTCTTGCGGGCGTACGCCGCAACGAGCTTGTTCAGCTCCTTGCGCTGGGCCGCGAGGGCGCGATGCGCCGCGACGGGAGCGGCGGCTCCCGGGTTGCGGGCGGTCTGCCGGGTCTGGTGCTCACGCAGCAGGACGGCGACCTGGTCCGGCTCGAGCAACCCGGGGAGGCCGAGGTAGTCCTGCTCGTCCTGCGACCCGACCGAGGCATGCATGCCGAACTGCTGGGCGTCGAACAGCACGTGGTCGAAGTGGGCCTCCGACTCCAGCGCCTCGAACGCCGCGTCGTCCACGCCCACCTCGCTGCGGGTCCGCCCGACCTCGGCGATCAGCCCCTCCTCCTCGGCCCAGATCGAGGCGACGTCCGTCCCGCCTCGCCGGTCGAGGGCGTGGTCACGCTGTTCCTCCATCCGGGCGGCGTGGTCGAGCACGACCGGGACCGACGGGAGGAACACCGAGGCGGTCTCCCCGCGCCTGCGGGCGCGGACGAACCGGCCGACGGCCTGGGCGAAGTAGAGCGGGGTCGAGGTCGAGGTGGCGTAGACCCCGACGCACAG
This sequence comes from uncultured Actinomycetota bacterium, assembly GCA_963826375.1. Classification (GTDB taxonomy): domain Bacteria; phylum Actinomycetota; class Actinomycetes; order Actinomycetales; family Dermatophilaceae; genus Lapillicoccus. The sequence continues at coordinate 155,665 of CAWGWN010000003.1, forward strand.
GCGCGGCACGTCGACGCCTTCGGAGACCATCCGCACGGCGACCATCCACCGCGACGTCCCGGTGCTGAAGTCCTCGATCCGCCGCGACGACCCGGCGTCGTCGGAGAGCACGACCGTGGGCCTCTCGCCGGTGACGGTGGTGAGGATCGCGGCATACGCCCTGGCCTGGGTCTGGTTCGAGGCGATGACCAGCCCGCCTGCGTCCTCGACGTGGCGCCGGACCTCGGTGAGCCGCTTGTCCGCGGCCGCCAGTACCGCGGGGATCCACTCCCCCTTGGGGTCGAGAGCGGTGCGCCACGCGTGAGCCACCATGTCCTTGGTCATCGGCTCGCCGAGGTTGGCAGCGATCTCGTCACCGGCCTTGGTGCGCCAGCGCATCGCGCCGCCGTAGGCGAGGAAGAGCACCGGCCGGACGACGCCGTCGCGCAGCGCCTCGGCGTACCCGTACGTGTAGTCGGCCGCCGACGTGAGGATGCCGGCGTGGTCCATCTCGTACCGCACGAACGGGATCGGGGAGGTGTCCGACCGGAACGGCGTGCCGGTCAGGGAGAGCCGCCGCGTGGCCGGGTCGAACGCCTCGCGGATCGCGTCACCCCATGACTTGGCGTCCCCGCCGTGGTGGATCTCGTCGAGGATGACCAGCGTGCGCCGGCTCGAGGTGAGCTGGCGATGCAGCGCGGGCCGGGCAGCCACCTGGGCATAGGTCAGCGCCACGCCGACGTAGTCGTCCGAGTGCCGCCCGGCGGTGTTGGAGAACCTCGGGTCGAGGGCGATGCCGACCCGCCCGGCCGCGTCCGCCCACTGGGTCTTGAGGTGCTCGGTCGGCGCCACCACGGTGACCCGCTCGATGACCCCCCGGCCGATCAGCTCGGTCGCGAGCCGCAGCGCATAGGTCGTCTTGCCCGCGCCGGGGGTGGCCACCGCGAGGAAGTCACGCGGGTCGGCCCGAAGGTAGGCCGCGACGGCGGCGGCCTGCCAGGCGCGCAGCTTCTCGGCGGTCCCCCAGGCCGCGCGTTCCGGAAAGGCGGGAGGCAGATGGGAGGCGGCCGACATGCTCATAGGCGCACGACTCTAACCGGTGTCGGGGGGTGGTTCGGACGGCGACGCGCGCGTTACGTCGAGCCGTCCCCACCGTCCTGCGGCGCCCGCAGCCCGTCGTAGATCTCCTTGCAGATCGGGCACACCGGGAACTTGTTCGGGTCACGCCCCGGCACCCAGATCTTGCCGCAGAGCGCGACGACGGGGTCGCCGGACAGGGCGCTCTCGAGGATCTTCTCCTTGCGCACGTAGTGGCTGAACCGCTCGTGGTCACCAGGCTCCTGGAGCTGCTCGGTGACCTCCTCGCGCTCCAGGACGCTGGTCGAGGTGCGCGGTCCGCTCGGCTCCAGCTGGGGGACGGCGAACGGGTCCTCAGGCATGTCCTGGCTCATGCCCCGAGTCTAAGCGGCGTCATAGGCCGCGGCGGAGCGGCCGGCTCACCCACGCCGTGCTCGCTCGCCCCGCCGAATCCAGCGGCTGAGCCAGGTAGGCCGCTGCGGCTCACCGGCGGGTTGGTGCACGGGGGTCGGCTCTGTCGGCGCCGCTGCCGCTGCTGACCGCAGCGTGCGCCACTGCCCGACGACCTCCTCGACGTCGACCGTCCGGGCGAGCAGCGGGGGCAGGCTGCCCACCGCCGGGCGGAGCCGGTCGATCTTGACCCGGTGGTTGAAGTCCTCGAGCACCTCGCGCACCTGGGCCTCGGTGCGCACGTCCAGCAGCGACTCCGGGAAGGACGCGGCCTCCTTGCGCAGGGCGAGCGGCGTCGGGAGCGCCGCCGAGAGGTCGAGGTTCTCCCGCTTGAGGTAGCCCTTGACCCACCAGTCGGGGTCGTCACTCTCGATCGCCGGCAGGGGCTTGCCCGCCCCCGGCAGGTTGTCGAAGTCCCCGCGCTCCTGGGCTTCGCGGATCTGCCGGTCCACGAGGTTCTCGAAGTACTGCTGCGACATGGGCCCCTCCTCACCCGGATGACGCCAGTCTACGAGAACCCGTCAGTTCATCGACGGGTCGTCGGGGAACAGCGCGACGAGCTTGAGGTTGTCCGACTGCCGGCTGAGCACGTCGGCCCAGAGCGTCTCCGGATGGGCCGTGAAGGCGTCCCGCGACTCGCGCGTCACGACGTACCAGTCCCCGCGCTCGACCTCCTCCTCCAGCTGGGACGGCGACCACCCGGCATACCCCGCGAAGATGCGCATGCCCGCGATCTCGGGCCGGACGAGGTCGGGAGGGGTGTCGAGGTCGACGACACCGAGCCCGGCGAACAGGTGCCGGATGCCGGGCGGCTCGGGGTTGTCGCCGGGGACGGTGACCAGCCCGATCGCCGAGTTGAGCTCGACCGGGCCACCCTGAAAGAGGGTCTGCGGCAGCGTCGCGACCGACTGCCAGCCGGGCAGCACGGAGTCGATGTCGGCCTCGAGGGGCCGGTTGAGGATGACGCCTTGGGCGCCGTTCTCGTCGTGGTGCAGCACGAGCACGACGACGCGGTGGAAGACCCCGTCCTCGATCTGGGGGGTGGCGACGAGGAGCCGGCCGGCGACGAACTCCTCACCTGATGCCATCACGCCCCCATCATCCCATCCGGGATGACAGGGGCGCGACGACGCTCCGCTCGGAGTCAGGTCAGGCGCGGGCCTCGCGCCGAGGGGCGCGGTCCTGGCCATCGGCGCGCCGCGGGCCGCCGTGGTGCGGGCGGAAGCCACCCTTGGCGCCGTGCCGCGGGCCGCGCGAGCCGCCGGGAGCCCGACGCTTCTGCTCGCCCTCGAGCAGGCGCCGGAACGCCTCCTCCGGGACGGGGATGCCGCTGGGGGTGCTGGCCCCTGCCGCCGCGAGGACGGCGTCGCCGGGGATGGCCTTGGTCGGCACGGCGTCGACGCCGGCGTCGCGCAGCTGGCGCTCCATACCCTTGCGCTGGTGCGGCAGGGCCAGGGTGACCACGGTCCCCTTGTCACCCGCGCGGGCCGTGCGGCCCGAGCGGTGCAGGTAGTCCTTGTGGTCGGCCGGCGGGTCGACCTGCAGGACGACGGAGACGTCGTCGACGTGGATGCCCCGAGCGGCGACGTCCGTGGCGACGAGCACGGGCAGGCTCCCGTCGCGGAAGGCACCGAGGACCCGGTTGCGGGCGCCCTGGTTCAGCCCACCGTGCAGAGCCGCTGCCATGACGCCCTGCTCGCGCAGCTGCTGGGCGACCCGGTCGGCGCCGAGCTTGGTGCGGACGAAGACGACCGTCCGGCCGACCCGGTTGGCGACCTCGGCGGTGATGACCTTCTTGTGCATCGGGTCGATGAGCAGCACGTGGTGCTCCATCGTCGTCACCGAGGCCTTGGCGTCGTCGGTGGAGTGGGTGACCGCGTCGGTGAGATAGCTCTTGACCAGGCCGTCGACGCCCTTGTCGAGCGTCGCCGAGAACAGCAGTCGCTGGCCGCCGGCGGGGATCCGGTCGAGGATCGCGGTGATCTCCGGCATGAAGCCCATGTCGGCCATGTGGTCGGCCTCGTCGAGGATGACGACCTGGATGGCGTCGAGCTGCAGCGCGCCCCGCTCCAGCAGGTCGTTCAGCCGACCCGGCGTGGCGATGAGCAGGTCGACGCCACGGTTCAGCGCACTGAGCTGCGTCGTGTAGCTGAGGCCACCGGCGACGAGCTTGTGCTTCAGGCCCATGACGTGGACCAGCGGCTCGAGCGCATCGGAGACCTGCATGGCCAGCTCGCGGGTCGGCACGAGCACCAGGGCCCGGGGCCGGCGCGGAGCAGAGGTGGGACCGTCGTTGACCAGCCGGGTCAGCGTCGGCAGCCCGAAGGCGAGCGTCTTGCCCGAGCCGGTCTGCCCGCGACCGAGGACGTCCCGGCCGGCGAGCGCGTCAGGGATGGTCGCGACCTGGATCGGGAAGGGCGTGGTGATGCCTTCGCGAGCCAGCCGTTCGACGAGACGCTCCGGCAGGCCGAGGGCCGCGAAGCCGTTGTCCTCGGCCACTTCGACCGGGCCGGTGACCGACGCGCGGCTGGCCTTGGTCCAGGTGTCGGCCTCGATGCGCTCGGCCTCGGCATCGTGCCCGATCCGGTCCTCACGCTCCCAGGAGGCGTTGTTGCCCTTGCGGTTCCACCTGTCGTCGCGAACCGGGCGGTCGTTGGTCCGGGGGCGCTCGTAGCTGGGACGGTCGTTGGTCCGGGGACGGTCGTAGCTCGGCCGGTCGCTGCGCGGCGCGCGGTCGTCGCGACGCGGACGGTCGTCGCGGTTCGGACGGGTTTGGGTCGGCCGGTCGCTGCGCGGGGCGCGGTCGTCCCGGTTCGGACGGGCGTAGGTCGGGCGGTCACCGCGCGGGGCGCCGTCGTTCCGAGCGGGACGGTCGTCCCGGTTCGGACGGGCGTAGGTCGGGCGGTCACCGCGCGGCGCGCGGTCGTCCCGGGCCGGACGGTCGTCCCGGGCCGGACGGTCGTCCCGGTTCGGACGGGCGTAGGTCGGGCGGTCACCGCGTGGCGCGCGGTCGTCCCGGGCCGGACGGTCGTCGCGACGCGGACGGTCATAGGTCGGGCGGTCGCCGCGCGGCGCGCGGTCGTCGCGACGCGGACGGTCGTCGCGGTTCGGACGGGCGTGGGACGGCCGGTCGCTGCGCGGGGCGCGGTCGTCCCGGGCCGGGCGGTCGTCGCGACCGCGGTCGGGGGACCCCCCTGCATACGGTCGGGCTGCGGTCGGGGCCGGACGGGACTGGCCGCGGTGCGGCTTCTTCGTCGCGGAGGCCTTCTGGGCAGTGCTCCAGCGGGCCTTCTTGGGCGCGCCAGAGGTCGTCTTCTTAGGCAAGGCTGTTCAACTCACTTCAGGTACTCGAGTAGACACGTCTCGAGCCACCTGGCGAGGGCAACCGTGGAAGACGAGCCTCAGGCGCGAAGGTCGTGCTGCGCCCGCATGGACCGGATATCCAGCGTGTGCTGTCCGGCAATGTGAACCCGCTCCGCGTTGGGGGTGGTGCCTGGCGCTGCCGTGCGCCTCGGAGTCGAGTACGACGAGTTTACCAGGGTGGGGTTGGTGCCTCCGACCGTCGAGAGCGTGAGCCCCACCACCTCGCCGCGGCCACTCCCAGCGCGATGCCGGCGAGGTCCGTGACGGCGTCTCCGCCGTCACCGCTTCGACCCGGAAGGAGCAGATGCTGGACCAGCTCGCTGACCGGCGCGTGCGCGGCGAGCATGAGGACGGGCCAGATCTGGTGCGGGAGCAGCCGTCGCACGAGCATCGCGGGGACAGCGAACACCAGCACGTGCACGACCTTGTCCGTCCAGCTCACGGGTCCGGCCACCCCGACGCTGGGCCAGTAGAGGACGACAAGCTGCACTAGCAGGGCGGCGGCGAGCGCGACCACGGATCGCCGAGTGGCCGGACTGCGAGGCCGCGGAGGCTGCTCAGGCACGATGGGAGCCTACGGGGGCGAGCGGACCGACCCACCTCGTGGGGGAATACCCGCGGCCGGGGCGGCCGTTGACAGGCACATGGCGACAACAGAGCTGACCGCAGCGACCTTCGAGCAGACCGTGCTCGACAACGACATCGTCCTCGTGGACTTCTGGGCGGCCTGGTGCGGCCCATGTCTGCGGTTCGCGCCCGTGTACGACGGCGCCTCCGAGAAGAACTCCGACATCGTCTTCGGCAAGGTCGACACCGAGGCGGAGCAGGCCCTGGCGGCCGCGGTGAGCATCACCTCGATCCCCACCCTGATGGCCTTCCGGGACGGCATCCTCGTGATGCGCCAGTCCGGGGCATTGCCGCCGGAGGCGTTCCAGCAGCTGGTCGACCAGGTCAAGGGGCTGGACATGGACGAGGTTCGCGCCCAGGTCGCGGCCCAGCAGCCGGCCGCGACCAGCGACGCCTGACGCCCGTTCTGGCGCACGGGGGAGGCCCGACCGGGCGAACCGGTCGGGCCTTCGCCGTGACGAGGAGCGAGCAGCGTGACGTGGCCACCAGATGGTGGAGGTGGCGGGAATTGAACCCGCGTCCGATGACGCAAGACCAGGACTTCTCCGGGCGCAGTGCGCTCAGGCTTTTCTCGGCCCCAGGGCTCGCACGCACGCGTCCCCTGACAGGCCCAGTTGAGTAAGAGTCCCGCGCCGTCCCCCAACATGACGACACAGCAAGTCCTCTAGATGACGCCAGACACTGAGTCGAGAACTAGCTCAGGCTGACGGACTTCGGAGCTCGCTCAGGCGGCGAGGGCGAAGTCGGTGCGCTTGGAATCGGCACCTATTGGTTTGCACGGATCGTTTACGAGATAACCGTGCGTCCTCGGCCCGCTTCTCCTGGAGTAACGACCACCGTCGAAACCGATCACCCCCGCGAGGGGATGCACACGTCACGCTGTTCACTTGTCAAGAACCTCAGTATGTCGTGCAACGCCGACACGGTCCAAGTCCATTCCCCCCGCGAGCGGCCTCGGGCCAGCGTGAAACGATGCCGTCAACCCCTGGAGGATCACATGAAGATCGAGCGCACCATCACGACCGACCGGCCGATCGAGCAGGTCTTCGCCTACCTCAGCGACTTCACGAACACAACCGAGTGGGACCCGGGCACCGTCCGCACGGAGCTCGAGGAGGGCGACGGCGGCGTCGGCACCCGCTACCACAACGTATCGACGTTCATGGGGCGCGAGACCGAGCTGACCTACACCGTCACCGACCTCGTCCCGAACGAGCTGGTCCAGCTGCGCGGGGAGAACAAGACCGTGCTGGCCGTGGACACGATGACCTTCCGCCGCGTGGGCGACGGCACCGAGGTGACGTATGGCGCGCAGTTCGAGTTCTCGGGCATCGCCAAGTACCTCGGACCGCTGCTCAAACCCGCTCTCGCCAAGCTCGGCAACGAGGCCGAGGCCGGGATGTCACACGCCCTCGCGGCGCTCTGAGCCATGCCGCCGCAGACCCGCGTCGAGCCGGCCGACGGGCAGGAGTCCGTCTGGGACTACCCGCGACCGCCCCGCGTCGAGCCCTGCGACGACCTGGTCGAGGTCACGCTCGGCGGGGTCACCGTGGGGAGCACGACGCGCGCTCTGCGCGTACTCGAGACCAGCCACCCGCCGACCTACTACCTCCCGGTCGCAGACTTCACCGCCGGAGCCCTCGTGCCCACGACCGGCTCCAGCTGGTGCGAGTGGAAGGGCGCCGCCGCATACCTCGACGTCGTCGGCGGCTCGAGCGTGGCGCCGCGGGCGGCCTGGACCTACCCACAGCCCTCCCCCGGGTTCGAGGCGATCCGCGACCATGTCGCGGTCATGCCGGCGGCGATGGACCGGTGCACGGTGGGCGGAGAGACCGTACTGCCGCAGGAGGGCGGCTTCTACGGCGGGTGGATCACGTCGAGGGTCGTCGGCCCGTTCAAGGGCGGCCCTGGCACCACGGGTTGGTGACACGGTTTCTGTCGCGGCTTGGTGAGACGCGCCGGTGACACACGCGGCTCGACCCGGCCAGACGACATCCAGGCCGCTGTGATGTGCTCTGAGCGCCTCTTTCCCACGACAGCAAGGACGAGCCCTCTGATGACAAGCCGCGCATGGCACCTGGTCCGTCGGCCGCATGGCGAGCCGGTGGCGGAGGACTTCGCCCTGGTGGACGCGCCGCCGGCCTCCCTGGACGACGGAGAGGTGCTTGTCCGCAACACCTTCCTGTCGGTCGACCCGTACATGCGCGGCCGGATGAACGACGTGAAGTCGTACGTGCCGGCGTTCGCGCTCGACCGGCCGATGGACGGCGGCGCCGTGGGTGTCGTCGAGCGGATGGACGGCGACGTCGTCGACGCCACCGGGCGGGACGTGGTGGTCGGCGACACCGTCCTGCACGGGCTCGGGTGGCGCACCCACGCGGTCCTCGCGGCGAGGACCTTCCGGGTGGTGGACACGGACGTCGCCCCGGCCCAGGCCTGGCTCGGGGTGCTGGGGATGCCCGGCCAGACGGCATACGTCGGCCTGATGCGCATCGCGGCGTTCCAGGAGGGCGAGCGGGTCTTCGTGTCCGCCGCCGCCGGTGCCGTCGGGTCGCTGGTCGGCCAGATCGCCAAGCTCAAAGGTGCCTCCCTCGTCGTCGGCAGCGCGGGCGGCGAGGCCAAGACCGCGTGGCTGGTGGACGACGCCGGCTTCGACCGCGCCGTCGACTACAAGGCGACCCCCATTGGCACGGGCCTGCGCGAGGCGGCGCCGGACGGCATCGACGTCTACTTCGACAACGTGGGCGCCGACCATCTCGAGGCGGCGATCTCGAGCCTGCGCCGGGACGGCCGGGTCGCGATCTGCGGGATGATCGCCGGCTACAACGCCACCGAGCCGGCGCCCGGCCCGCGCAACATGGCTGCGATCATCGGCAAGCGCCTCACCCTCCGGGGCTTCATCGTCTCGGACCACGACGACCTGCGGGCGCAGTTCGAGCAGGAGGTCGGCCAGTGGGTGCGCGAGGACAAGATCGTCTGGCGCGAGACGGTCGTCGACGGGATCGACCAGGCCGTCACGGGCTTCACCTCCCTGCTCTCCGGGGGCAATACCGGCAAGATGCTCATCCGTCTCTAGGAAGCGTTCTCGGACAGCTCCGTCCACCCCGGCCCGACGGTATGCCGCGCTGCCACCAGGGCGACGACGAGCATCGCCGCGGCGAGCACGGCAGCCCCGGCGTTGAGCCAGCCGAATCCGGCCGTGCCCAGCACCACGCCGGAGACGGCCCCGCCCGTGGCGGCCGTGAACCCCGTGGTCATGTCGGCCAGCCCTTGGACCTGGGCGCGATGCGGCAGTGGGGTCGCCGACGTCAGCAGCGTCGAGGAGGCGACTGTGCCCAGCGACCAGCCCATGCCGAGCAGGAAGAGCCCGGCCCCGAGGCCGCCGCTGAAGCCGGCAGGCGAGCGACCCGCCAGCAGGAGGGCCAACAGCATGACGCCGCCACCCGCGGCGAGGACCGGCGCGCTTCCAAGCCGGTCGACGGCGACGCCGACGATCGGTGAGAGGGCATACATCCCGAGGATGTGACCGCTGATCACCAGCCCGATGATCTCCAGTGACGCGCTTCCGTGCGCCATGTGGATCGGTGTCATCACCATGACCGAGATCATCACGGCATGGGTCAGCGCCATCCCGACCGCGGCCGCCCGGACCAGCGGGCGAGTGCGGAGCAGGGTCCAGGCGGTCAGGCCCTCGCCCGTCGCCGCGACAAGGGGACCAGGATCGGACTCGGCAACGGACTCGGGGTTGGGCTCAGCGTCAGCCGCCTGGGTCTGCAGGTCGCGGGTTCTGGCCAGCAGCAACGGGTCCGGCCGCAGAAGGGTCACCATCACCATGGCTGTCACGAGCAGGGCCACCCCCGAGAACAGGAACGGGCCGCTGCGGACCGGCAGGCCCAGCCACCCGGCCACCACTCCCCCGGGCCCCGCGAGGTTCGGCCCGATGACCGCTCCGACCGTCGTCGCCCAGACGATGGTGCTGAGGTCGCGCCCCCGCCTGCCGGGTGCGGCGAGGTCCGTCCCGGCATACCGGGCCTGGCTGTTGGCCGCGGTCGGGGCGCCGATGAGCACCGCGCCGACGATGAGGACCGGGAAGGAGCCCAGCACGCCGGCCAGGACGCAGATGCCGGAGCCCAGAGCGCCGACGAGATAGCCGAGGGTCAGGCCCGGGCGTCTGCCGCGCCGGGCCATGTAGGCCGCGAGCACGCTGACGATGACCGCGGCGCCGAGGACCTGGGCCGTCTGGACGAGCCCAGCGAGCGAGTCGGACCCCGTGACCTCGCGGGCGAGCAGCGGGGCGATGGTCAGGGCCGAGCTGACCCCGATCCCGCCGAGCGCCTGGGTGAGCACCAGCGTCCCGAGGGTGCGGCGCTGGACCGCTGCGATGTCCGGGGTCACGGTCCCGGCAGGGCTGCTCCCAGAGGTGACGGGCTGCTGGGGGTCGACAGGGTTCATCGACACCCAGCCTAGGCCCCTGGCGTGCCCGTCACTCGGGACGCCGATCTCAGGATCCGGGCGGCCCACTAGGCTCGCCCCATCGCCACAGCGACGTCCTGGAGGGTCGATGTTCACGAAGGTACTGGTTGCCAACCGCGGCGAGATCGCGGTCCGCGCTTTTCGCGCCGCCACCGAGCTCGGGGCGACGACCGTCGCGATCTTCCCGCACGAGGACCGCAAGAGCGAGCACCGGCTCAAGGCCGACGAGGCGTACCAGGTCGGGGAGCCCGGGCACCCGGTCCGCGCCTACCTCGACCCCGAGGCGATCGTCGCCGTCGCGGTCCAGGCGGGTGCCGACGCGGTCTACCCGGGCTACGGCTTCCTGTCCGAGAACCCCGACCTCGCGGAGGCATGCTCCGCAGCGGGCGTGACCTTCGTCGGGCCGCCTGCGGAGGTGCTTCACCTCACCGGCAACAAAGCGCGTGCCATCGCTGCGGCCAAGGCCGCCGGGCTCCCCACCCTGGCGAGCGTGCCTCCGAGCAACGACCGCGAGGAGCTGCTCGCCGCGGCGGACCAGATCGGCTACCCGATCTTCGTCAAGGCCGTCGCCGGTGGCGGAGGGCGCGGTATGCGCCGGGTGGAGCGTGCGGAGGACCTCGGGGAGGCGCTCGACGCCGCCATGCGCGAGGCGGAGTCGGCGTTCGGCGACGCCACCGTCTTCCTCGAGGAGGCGGTCGTCAGCCCCCGGCACATCGAGGTCCAGATCCTCGCCGACGCCCACGGCAACGTCGTCCACCTCTACGAGCGCGACTGTTCGGTGCAGCGGCGTCACCAGAAGGTCGTCGAGATCGCCCCGGCCCCGAACCTCGACCCGGCACTGCGAGACACGATGTGCGCCGACGCGGTCGCCTTCGCCAAGGAGATCGGCTACGTCAACGCCGGCACGGTGGAGTTCCTGCTCGACGCCGACGGACGCTATGTCTTCATCGAGATGAACCCCCGGATCCAGGTGGAGCACACCGTGACCGAGGAGGTCACCGACATCGACCTGGTGCAGTCACAGCTGCGGATCGCCGCCGGCGAGAGCCTCGACGACCTCGGCATCCACCAGGACATGATCCGGCTGCGCGGCGCGGCCCTGCAGTGCCGGATCACCACCGAGGACCCCACCAACGAGTTCCGGCCGGACACCGGGGAGATCACCGTCTACCGCAGCGCGGGCGGCTCGGGCGTGCGCCTCGACGGGGGCACCGTCTTCGTGGGCGCGGAGGTCGGCGCGCACTTCGACTCGATGCTGGTCAAGCTGACCTGCCGGGGCCGCGACTTCCCCGCGGCCGTGGCGCGCGCCCGTCGGGCGCTGGCGGAGTTCCGGATTCGCGGCGTCTCGACCAACATCCCCTTCCTCCAAGCCGTGCTCGACGAGCCGGACTTCGTGGCCGGGAGAGCCACCACCTCCTTCATCGACGAGCGACCAGGCCTGCGCACATCACGGATCCCGGCCGACCGGGGCACCAAGCTGCTCACCTTTCTCGCCGAACGCACCGTCAACCAGCCGCACGGGCCAGCCGTCAGCCACGTGTCGCCGCGCGGCAAGCTGCCGGCCGTCGACCTCGGCGCTCCTCCCCCGGCCGGCGCCCGGGACCGCCTGGTCACCCAGGGCCCGGAGGCGTTCGCCGCGGCGCTGCGGACCCAGACAGCGGTTGCCGTCACCGACACGACCTTCCGCGACGCCCACCAGTCCCTCCTCGCCACCCGGGTGCGCACCCGCGACCTCATGCACGTGGCGCCGTATGTCGCGCGCCTCACCCCCGAGCTGTTCAGTGTCGAGGCCTGGGGCGGCGCGACCTACGACGTCGCCCTGCGCTTCCTCGCCGAGGACCCGTGGGAGCGGCTCGCGGCCCTGCGTGGTGCCATGCCGAACCTCCCCCTCCAGATGCTGCTGCGCGGGCGCAACACCGTCGGCTACACGCCATACCCGACCAAGGTCACCCACGCCTTCGTCACCGAGGCCGCCCGGACCGGCATCGACATCTTCCGGATCTTCGACTCGCTCAACGACGTGTCGCAGATGCGCCCCGCCATCGACTCGGTGCGTGCCACCGGCACCGCCGTCGCCGAGGTGGCGCTCTGCTACACCGGCAACCTCACGAGCCCGGCCGAGAAGCTCTACACCCTCGACTACTACCTCGACCTCGCCGAGCAGATCGTCGAGGCCGGCGCGCACATCCTCGCGATCAAGGACATGGCAGGCCTGCTGCGGGCGCCCGCTGCGCGGGTACTGGTCGGCGCCCTGCGTGAGCGCTTCGACCTGCCGGTGCACCTGCATACGCACGACACGGCGGGCGGCCAGCTCGCCACCCTCCTCGCCGCGATCGACGCGGGCGTGGACGCCGTCGACGTGGCCAGCGCCTCGATGGCGGGCACCACGAGCCAGCCGCCGATGTCCTCCCTCATCGCGGCGACGCTGGGCACCGAGCGCGAGACCGGCCTGGACCTCGAGGCGGTCTGCAGCCTCGAGCCCTACTGGGAGGCGATGCGGATCCTCTACGCCCCCTTCGAGTCCGGGCTGCCGTCACCGACCGGCCGCGTCTACACCCACGAGATCCCCGGCGGGCAGCTGTCGAACCTTCGCCAGCAGGCGATCGCCCTCGGCCTGGGCGAGAAGTTCGAGGCCATCGAGGACATGTATGCCGCCGCGAACGCCATCCTCGGCAACATCGTCAAGGTCACGCCGAGCTCGAAGGTTGTCGGCGACCTCGCGCTGGCCCTGGTCGGCGCGGGGGCCGACCCGGCGGACTTCGAGGCCGAGCCGACGAAGTACGACATCCCCGACTCGGTCATCGGCTTCCTCAACGGAGACCTCGGCGACCCGCCGGGGGGCTGGCCGGAGCCGTTCCGCAGCCGGGCGTTGGAGGGCCGGCGCACCAAGCCCGCCGTGGCCGAGCTGAGCGAGCAGGACGAGGCCGAGCTCGCCGCCGCGCCACGCCAAACCCTCAACCGCCTGCTTTTCCCGGGGCCCACCAAGGAGTTCCTGGAAAGCCGGGAGAAGTACTCCGACCTCTCGGTCCTGGGGACGGTGGAGTTCCTTCACGGGCTGGAGGTCGGCATCGAGCACGACGTCGACCTCGAGCCGGGCAAGAAGCTCATCCTCGGCGTCCAGTCCGTCTCCGAGGCGGACGAGCGGGGTCTGCGGACGGTCATGTGCACGGTCAACGGCCAGCTGCGGCCGGTCCAGGTCCGCGACCACACCATCAAGGTCGACGTGCGGCAGGCCGAGAGGGCCGACCTCTCGGTCAAGGGACAGGTGCCCTCGCCCTTCGCCGGTGTCGTCTCCGTCACGGTCGGTGAGGGCGACCCGGTCAGCGCAGGGCAGACCGTGGCGACCATCGAGGCGATGAAGATGGAGGCGGCGATCACCGCGCCGGTCGGCGGGGTCGTCGAGCGGCTCGCGATCTCGGGCACGCAGCAGGTCGAGGGCGGAGACCTGCTGCTCGTCATCGGCAGCGGTGAGGCGAAGGCGGCTCCAGCCGAGACCGAGCACAGCTGACGGCCGCGGGTCTGCGAGGTGTGACCCGCTCGCCCGGGCTGTTACCAGGACCCGGAGCTCGACCCGCCCACGCCACCACCGGAGAAGCCTCCACCGGAGAAGCCCGAACCGCCGGACGACCCGGAGGACGCGGTGGCGGCGAACGCCCCGCCCGCCGTGTCGGCGAAGCTGCCCACGCCGTTGGCGATGCCGCCGAAGTCCGGGAACGCCGAACCGCTGTAGAGGTACCAGGTCGGCATCATGATCTGCTGGCCGGCTGCGGCGGCGGCCTCGGCGACCTGCTGGAAGGTGGCCGCCCACCGGTCCGCGACGCCGAACACGATCGCGTAGGGCAGGTACCTGCTGAAGATCGACTGCGCCTCCTCGAACTTGATCTGGTTGGCCTCAGCGGTGACGAGATACTGCTTGAAGCCGAGCGACTGGGCCAGTACCGCCGAGCCTTCAGCGGTCTTGGCCGCCATCCGCTTGCCGAGGACCCGGAAGATGAGCCCGGCGACGACCAGGCCGGCCCCGAGCACGACCCCCGACGGGATGCCGATGTTGAGGCCCGCCGTCCGGTCGATGTCGTGGGTCGTCGCGCCGAGGTAGAACAGCGAGACGATGCCGGCACCGACGAGGAGGAAGCCGAACCCCTGCCACAGGGCGCGCTGTGACTGCGGGGACTTGCGGAACCACCCCCGGCGTACGACCTCCTGGTACATCTGCGACTTCGCCGTCTTCAGGGTGTCGGAGAAGTGGTACTTCAGGTCGGACAGGTCGACCGGGTTGGACTCCTCGAAGATGCCTTCGAGCAGGGTCGACTCGTAGGGCAGCAGGCTCTCGCCGGGACGCGGCACGAGCCGGGTCAGGCGCCAGTCGGTGCGGGTGAACATGCCGCCGGACTGGACCTCCTCGATCTGGAGGAAGCCACGCACGGCGAGGTCGATGACGCTGGCCGAGACGTCGACGGTGTTGACCTCCTCGTCGACGATGGTGCCGACCATGCCGGGCTGGACCCCCGGCGGCGGGTTGAACTGGACGGCGATGGTCGGCCGGCGACCCTTGACCACGCCGCCGGGAGGCGGGGAGGCTGCGCTCGCGCCGCCGGGGGTCAGCCCAGGCGTCATCCCGGCATACCACTCGTCCCGGCCGCGGGTGGCGACCAGCGTGCCCATCAGCCCTGCCGCGAGGACAGGGATGGCGACCCCTCCGGTCAGGGCCAACGCGCTGACCAGCTTGGCCTGGCCCGCGTTCATCGACGACGAGCCGGAGCGCAGGTCGGGCTCGAGCGCCCCGAAACCCGCGCGCGGCAGCTTCGCCGCGATGGTGAGGTCCTCGTTGCTCTTGAGGTTGCTCACCGAGAACGTCGCCGGTGAGCCGGGCTGGGCCGAGTCGCACGGTGTGCCCGGGTCGCTGCTGCCGCGAGCGCAGCGCGCCTCGAAGACGCCGCCCGGGCCGTCCAGGCTGATCGTGACGACGTCCTTGGGGACCGTGTCGTCCTTGAAGATGTTGCCGAAGTACTCCGCGTGGTCGGTGAAGGGGTTCATCACCTTGGCCAGGTGGTAGGTGATGACATAGGTCTGGGGGCTGGTGACCGTCTTGTTCGCGTCGCCGATCTTGATCTGGGTCTCGGCGCCGAGGTTGCTCAGCTGGACCGTGGTCGGGGCGCCGGTGGGGCTGGTGACGCTCACGTCGCTGAGGGCGTAGTAACGGAAGGTGTCGGAGGTCTGGCTGTCGGCGACCGCCTGCCGGACGACGATGTTGCGGAAGATCCCGTGCCGGGCCCCACCCGAGCTGCCGAACCGGTAGTCGATGGTCTCGGTGAAGGTGGCGCCGCCGTCCTTGTCGAGGACGATCTTGTCCGCGAACGAGGCCATCCGGTCGGTCGGTCCGTCCGCCGCCGGCGCCGCGCCCCCCCAGCTGCCGACGGCTGCTGCAGGACGCGAGGCCGCGGAGGGTGCCGCCGTCGCCGGGAGGGCGACCATCACGGCCAGTGCGGCCAGCACGGCATACCCGGCAGCGGCACGACTCCAGCGGGCCGGCATCCAGCCTGTTGCCACCGGACGGCTCATCGGCTCTCCTTGGTGCTCATCGCCCGCTCCGCCTCGCGCTTGTCCTGGCGCTCGCGCAGCGCGTGCCGCTTGTCGTACTCCTTCTTGCCGGTGGCCAGCGCGATCTCCACCTTGGCCCGGCCGTCCTTGAAGTAGATGGCGAGCGGGACGACGGTCCGGCCGCTCTCGCGGGTCTTGCTCTGGATCTTGGTCAGCTCGTCGCGGTGCAGGAGCAGCTTGCGGCGACGACGGGGGGTGTGGTTCGTCCAGGTGCCCTGGGTGTACTCGGGGATGTGGACGCCCTCGAGCCAGAGCTCGTTGCCGGAGAACTGGGCGAACCCGTCGACAAGGGAGCATCGGCCGGCGCGCAGCGCCTTGACCTCGGTGCCGACGAGGGCCAGGCCAGCCTCGAAGGTGTCCTCGATGTGGTAGTCGTGGCGGGCCTTGCGGTTGCTGGCGACGACCTTGCGTCCGCGTTCCTTGGGCACGTCACCCTTCCCTGTCGTGGTGCCCTGCGGCACCGGCACCCCGGACCGCCCGGTATGCCGGTGGGTCCGCTCTCAGGGACCACGCTACCGGGCGGATGGGACGGGGCAGCGCACCCGGCCCATCGCCAGCGCATGACGGGATGGACGCTCGACCTAGATCCACTTCCGCGGGTTGACGAAGCTGCCGTTCTCGAGCGTCTCGAAGTGCAGGTGGCAGCCCGTGGAGTATCCCGTCGTCCCGGAGTAGGCGATGAGCTGACCGCGCTTGACCGACCCGCCGGTGACGACGAACTGGCTCAGGTGGTTGTAGGTCGTCGCGAGGTCGACGCCGCTGATGATGCCGTGGTCGATGACGATGCGGTTGCCGTCCCCGCCACCCCAGCCGGCGCTGATGACCTGGCCGTCCGCGGCGGCGTAGACCGGCGTGCCGCAGTCGACGCCGAAGTCGGTGCCCGTATGCAGCTTCCAGACGTGCAGGATGGGGTGGAAGCGCATGCCGTACTCGGAGGTGATCGGCGCGTTGGCGGGATAGCGCAGGAACCCCGTGCCACCGGTCGGCGCGGAGTAGGACTGACCCGCGGCGGCGGCGGCAGCCTTCCGGGCCGCCTCGGCGGCGGCGGCCTGTCGGGCCTGCTCGACGAGCAGAGCCTGCAGCGCGGCCTGATCGGCCTTGGCCTGGTCCAGCTGAGCCTGCTCGGCGGTCTTGCGCGCCTCGAGGTCGTGGGTCTGGGCCTCCTGCTGCGCCTGGAGCTGCTCGAGGTCCGTCTTGGCCTGGGCGGCGGCGGCGCGTGCCGCGGTGGCGGC
Organism: uncultured Actinomycetota bacterium; assembly: GCA_963826375.1. Lineage (GTDB taxonomy): Bacteria > Actinomycetota > Actinomycetes > Actinomycetales > Dermatophilaceae > Lapillicoccus. The sequence continues at coordinate 172,464 of CAWGWN010000003.1, forward strand.
GGCCACCGCGGCCTCCGCCTGGCGCTTGAGGTCGTCGATCTCCGCGCGCACTGCCGTGAGGTAGGCCCGCTGCGCCACCCCGTCGGCCCGCGCGGTCTGCAGCTCGGCCAGCGCGGTGTTGGTCAGCGAGGAGACGGTGTCGGCCAGAACGATCCGGGTCGCGAAGTCGTCCGCGCTGGTGGCCCCCAGGGCGACCGAGAGCTGCGAGCCTCCGCCGTTCTGGAACATCTGCGCCGCGAAGCTGTCGAGGGTGTTCTGGGTCTCGTCGAGCTGCCGTTCGTTGGCGGCGAGGGTCTCGACCGCACGCGCCTCGTTGGCCTTCGCCACGGCGAGCTGGGTGGCGACCTCGGCGTTGTGCTCGTTGGCGGCGCGTTCCGCGTCCTGGGCGGTGGCGAGCGCCGCCTGGGCTGCGGGGAGCTTGGCGGCCGTGGCCTGCCAGGCCTGGAACGCGTTGACGAGGTCGGTCGACGTGCCCTCGAGGGCGTCCTGCAGCTGCTGGACCTGCTGGTCGGCCTTGCGCTTCTCGTCGCCGGTGTCGGCGGAGGAGGACGCGACACCGAGGGCGGCGGTGCAGACGACGGCCAGGCCTGCGGCGGTCAGCCGGCGCATGGCGATGCCGTGGCGCGCCCCCGCCTGGCACCTCATACGTCCCATGAGCATCATTGGTACCACAGATCCTCGTGGGGTGGCCGGTGCGCGGCGCCTGGTTCGCATCAGACCCGCAGGTAGCGGCGGATGGTGAAGCCGGACGTCACCATGGCCAGCACGACGACGCCGCCGACGACCCAGGGGGCGACGGCGATGACGTCGGGGACGCCGATGAACGCCGTGTCGAGCATGGCGGTGCTGAGGTAGCCGGAGATGCCGTAGCGCACGGTGGCCCACAGCAGCCCCATGGCCAGGCCCGCGCCGAGGACGGCAGCGACGACCGTCTCCATGATGAACGGGAACTGGATGGTGAAGTTCGACGCTCCGACCAGGCGCATGATGCCGGTCTCCCGACGTCGGCTGAACGCGGTCTGCCGGATCGTCGTGGCCATCAGCAACGTGGCACAGATGACCATGAGGACCGAGAGGGCGATGGCGAACCATGAGACGACGTTCATGAAGGAGAAGAACTTGTCGAGCAGCTGCTTCTGGTCCTGCACCTTGCCGACACCGGGCGCGCCCTCGAACGAGCTGGCGATGACGTCGTACTTGGCCGGGTCGCTCAGTGAGACGCGGAAGGAGTCGGCGAACGCTCGCTCGGTGGCCTGGTCACCGAGTGGCGAGTTGCGGAACTGCTCCTTGAAGCGCTGGTATGCCTGGGCCTGGGACTCGTAGTACACGTCCTTGACCGGCGGCTTCATCTGCTCGAGCTGGGCCTTGATCTGGTTGCGCTGGGCCTCGGAGGTCGCGGTGCCCGCGCAGCTCGGGTAGAGCGACTTGTCGACGCACAGGAAGATCGACACCTGGACCCGGTCGTACCAGTAGTCCTTCATCGTGTCGACCTGCCGCTGGGCGAGCAGCCCGAGGCCGAGCAGGTACATCGAGATCATCGTCACCAGGACGACGGAGACGACCATCGAGACGTTGCGGCGCAGGCCGTTGCCGATCTCGCCCAGGAGGAAGGTGATGCGCATCGTTCTCGTGTACCTCTCGTCTACTTCCGGCGGAACCGGAGCTTGCCGGCGCGAGGTGCCTTGCGGGCACCCCGGCCTCTCGGGCCATGGTCGGTCGGGCCGCCGGAGGCGACGGGCACGAGGTCGTCGTCGCTCTCCCCGACGTCAGGGTCGTTCAGGGCGGACTCGTGCTCGCGCGTCTCTGCGTCGAACCGGGGCACGACCGAGCGTGAGGTGCTGTAGTTGCCGCGGACCTGGTCCCGCATGACCCTGCCGTTCTCGAGCTCGACGACCCGCTTGCGGAACTCGTCGACGATGCCGCGGTCGTGGGTGGCCATGACGATCGTCGTGCCGGAGCGGTTGATCCGGTCGAGCAGGTCGACGATGGCCAGGCTGGTCGCCGGGTCGAGGTTCCCGGTCGGCTCGTCGGCGAGCAGGATCGAGGGCTTGTTGACCACGGCCCGGGCGATCGCCACGCGCTGCTGCTCGCCACCGGACAGCTGGTGCGGCAGGCGCTTCTCCTTGCCCTCGAGACCGACCATGTGCAGGGTCTCGGGCACCGTCTGCCGGATGATGGACCGCGGCTTCCCGATGACCTGCAAGGCGAACGCGACGTTCTGGTAGACGGTCTTGTTCGGCAGCAGCCGGAAGTCCTGGAAGACGGTGCCGATCTCCCGGCGCAGCTCGGGGACCTTGCGGTCGGGCAGCTGCGACAGCTCCCGGCCGGCGACCAGGACGGTGCCGGAGGTGGCGTTGTCCTCCTTGAGCGCCAGGCGCAGCAGGGTCGACTTGCCGGAGCCGGAGGTGCCGACGATGAAGACGAACTCGCCGCGCTCCACCTCGATGGAGACGTCGTCGAGGGCGGGTCGCGTCGTGCGCTTGTACGTCTTGGTGACGTTCTCGAAGAGGATCATCTGGGCCTTCTGGCACTTGGGGACATGCCGGCAGACCCCGTGGCCGGGCCTGCGCGTGCTTCGAGGGTACGGCGGCCGGGCCTGAAACCAGTGTTACTGGTGGGGCGTGGCGTGGCGTGCCAGGCATACCCGGCCGCCAGCGAGGACCGCTCGGTCAGTTACCGCGCTCGGCGTTGCGGCGCCAGCGGATGCCCGCCTCGATGAAGCCGTCGATGTCGCCGTCGAAGACCCCGGAGGTGTTGCCGACCTCGAACTCCGTCCGCAGGTCCTTGACCATCTGGTAGGGGTGCAGGACGTAGGAGCGCATCTGGTCGCCCCAGCTGGCCTTGATGTCGCCAGCCATCTCCTTCTTCGTCGCGTCCTCCTCGGCCTTACGGACGAGCAGCAGGCGCGACTGCAGGACCCGCAGCGCGGCGGCGCGGTTCTGGATCTGCGACTTCTCGTTCTGCATGGAGACGACGATGCCGGTCGGGATGTGCGTCATCCGCACGGCCGAGTCGGTGGTGTTGACCGACTGCCCGCCGGGCCCTGAGGAGCGGAAGACGTCGACCTTGATCTCGTTCTCAGGGATCTCGACCGAGTCGTCCGACTCGATCAGCGGGATCACCTCGACCGCGGCGAACGATGTCTGTCGGCGTCCCTGGTTGTCGAACGGGCTGATCCGCACGAGACGGTGGGTGCCCGCCTCGACGGTGAGGTGCCCGAACGCATACGGCGCCTTGACCTCGAAGGTCGCGGACTTCAGCCCCGCCTCCTCGGCGTACGAGGTGTCCAGCACGCTGGTGGGGTAGCCGTGGCGCTCCGCCCAGCGCAGGTACATCCGCATCAGCATCTCGGCGAAGTCGGCGGCGTCGACTCCGCCGGCCCCCGACCGGATGGTGATGACGGCCTCGCGCTCGTCGTACTCGCCGTTGAGCAGCGTCCGGACCTCGAGCTCTCCGAGGCTCTTCTTGAGGGCGACGAGCTCGCGCTCGGCCTCGACCATGGTGTCGGGGTCTCCCCCGTCCTCGGTGCCCATCTCGACGAGCGCCTCGAGGTCGTCGACCCGGCTGTCCATGCTTGTCACCCGCTCGAGCTCGCTGTTCGCCCGGGAGAGCAGCGAGGTGACCTGCTGCGCCTTCTCCTGGTCGTCCCAGAGGTCGGGCACGGACGCCTGGGCCTCGAGGTCGGTGATCTGCGCCCGGAGGGCATCGAGGTTCGTCACCTCTCGCACCGAGTCCATCGTCGCGCGGAGGGTCTTGATCTCTTCGGGGAAGTCGACGGCCACGATGGGTCAGCCTACGACAGGCGGGCCCGGCGCCCGTTCGGCTCCCACCCAGCTGGAGGGTTGGCCTCGTCGGCGAAGCCCGTGGGCGTCGACGCGAAGCCCGCTGGGCCACCCCGACCGACTGCAGCAGCACTGGACCTGCGGCGGGACCGTCTGGGGTGGGGAGCCAACGTTCACCCGAGAGTGGCGCGGGCGCTCGCCTCGACGGTGATCATCACGGAGCCGCCGAGCGCCGCGAGCACCCGTCCGGTCAGCGGGAGGACGGCCACGCCCTGAAGCACCACGACAGCCGTATGCCCGTCGCTCGTGCCCGTGCCGGCTGCGGTCTGCCAGGCGCTGATGCCCGAAGGGGCGTCGCGGCTGGCGAGATAGCGGGCCGCGGACTCCTGGACGGTCGCGCTGCTCACAGCCAGGGACGGGCCCACGCCCTGGCCGTAGGTCGTCGCAGCGTCGAGCGCGTCCGCGGCGTCGAGGGCGCTGGCGTCAGCGGCATCCAGCAGCCGGGTCCTGGCGATCTGCGCCGCCGTCACGTCGACACCGCCCACGATGAGGACCAGGACGATCCCGAAGAGCCCGAGGATCAGCACCGAGATCTGACCCCGGTCGCGGCGGCCCGATCCACCCCGTCGACCTCGTCGGCAGTGCGTCCTCATCGCCCGGCGAACCGGTCGACGACGGCGACGTGGGTCGCGGAGACCGGCACCGACGTCGGCAGGGCCACGGCGAGGAAGTCGGGCAGCAGGGGAAGGCGAACCACCGCGGTCGCCTCCGAGGTGACCCGTCCCTCGGAGCGCAGGCACGGAGCTCCGTCGCACGAGATCGCCACGGACCCGACGTCCGCGAAGCCGTAGTCCTCGAAGGAGATCTCCGCGGCGGCCCCAGCGCGGGCATACCCCTCGGCGTCAGTAGCGGCGGTGGTGAACGCCCGGCCCGCCTCACGGGAGGCGACCGACACCGAGAAGGCGGCCGCCTGGACCCGGGCCACGACCAGCACGAGATAGACCAGCGGGACCAGCATCAGCACCCCGAGGAAGACGAACTCCACGATGGCCCGGCCGCCGTCGACGCGACTCCTCCGCAACCGCGACCGCAGCCGGAGTAGCACCTGGCTGGACGGGAGGGTCACTGGGACTCCAGGAACGCGCGACCGTTGACCGTCATCGACCCCGACGGACCCAGCAGACCGATGACCGGCACCGGCGAGATGACAGTCACCTCGACCACCCGCACGCCCGCCGCGCTCCGCCGCTCGCGCGCGGACACCTCCTGGGCATACGCCGGCGAGAGCCCCCGCCCGACGAGCTCGGAGGTCCGTCGCACCCCGTCGTCCAGGCTCGCGCCGTCTCTCGCGCCGAGCCGGGCCCCTTCGGACGCGGCGGAGATCAGGCAGTTGCGCACATAGAGGACGAGCCCGAGCTGGAACACGCCCATGCCGAGGACGAGGACGAGGGCCGACACCATGACGAACTCTGCGACGGCCGACCCACGGTCGCGCCGGGTCACGGCCCGGTGACGCTGCTGATCGCGGTCTGGAACAGCTGAACCAGCGCGGGACCGGCGAACAGCCAGAGCGCTGAGACCAGGCCCGCCGTCATCACGGTGATGAGAACCCATCCGGGCACGTCCCCGCGGTCCCATCGCCGGGTCGACCGCCGGTAGCGGTGGAGTGTCGGTGTCATGCTCTTCCCCCTCGGTTGGTGCTGCGGCGGTGTCCAGCGGACGGGTGGCGCTCAGATCGAGAACCGGAGAAACGAGAAGCCTGGGTAGATCGCGAACAGGACGGTGACCGGCAGGACGAGGAACACGACGGGGATCATCATCGCGATCTCCTTCTTGCCTCCGGCCTCCATGACAGCGCGGCGGCCGGCCTCGCGGACGTCCTGCGCCTGGGCCCGCATCACCTCCGCGAGCGGAGTGCCGCGCTCGACGGCGACGACGATCCCGTCCACGAAGCGCGCGAGGCTCACCAGGCCGGTGCGGTCGGCGAGCCCCTGAAGGGCGGTCGGCAGGTTGGCGCCCGCCCGCGCGTCGGCCAGGCACGCGGCAAGCTCTGCCGACAGGTCGCCGTGAGAGAGCCGGCACACCCTGTCGAGAGCTGCGGTCGCGCCCTCCCCGGCGCTCACAGCAAGGGCGAGCAGCTCAGCCACGGTGGGGAACTCGACGAGCATCCGCCGCTCACGCTGGTCTGCGGCGTGGCTCAGCCACTGGTCGCGCGCGATGATCCCGGCCCCGACGAAGCACACCACCATCACGGCGACGGGAAACGCGGGGGCGTTCCTCGCTGCCACCGCCAGGACGCCGATCCCGATGCCGACGACACCGGCCGCGGCTCCCCACAGGACCTGCTCGGCTCGGAAGCGCTCGACGTCTGGCGGCTGGCCGGCCCGCTGCAGCCGTCGCCGGACCGAGGAGGAACCTCCCAGGATCCGCTCCACACCGGCAGCGAGCTCGGACAGCAGCGGCCGGAAGACGGCCGACACGTGCAGTCCCGGCACCCCATGGGGCCGTCCGGCGGCGAGCAGACGCGACGGACGAGGGGTGTCCCGCAGGTACGGCTCGAGGCGGTCCTCGAGGTGGGTCTGGCGGATCAGCGGCAGACCGGCCAGGAGCAGCACCCAGCCCAGTGCGAACACGAGGCCGAGCCCCGCGCCGACCCAGCTCCACCCTGATCCGGCGAGACCCTCGAGGCCGTTCACCGCAGCACCCTGGTCTCTTCCGGGAGCCGGCCGATCCGGACCATCAGCCGGTAGGCGACGACCGACACGGAGGCGCCGACGGCCAGCACCAGGACGCCACCGGGGGTGCCGTACGCGCGCAGCGAGTCGTGCTGCAGGGAGAGCATCGCGAGCACGACCCACGGCGCCGCGGTGGCAAGCCTCGCCGCGTTCACGGTCCATCCCTGCCGCGTCTCGAGCTCTGCCCTCGTCCGTGCGTCCTCGCGGAGGAAGGCCGACAGGGTGCGCAACAGTCGGCCGAGGTCACTGCCGCCCACCTCTCGGGCGAGGCGCAGTGACTCGACGAGACGGTCTCCGACCGGGTCGCTCAACCTCTCCTTGAGCCGGTCGAGGCAGTCCTGGAACCGGCCGCTGGCGCGATAGTCCTCCGCGAAAGCCGCGAAGGCGGGCCGCAGCTCTTCGGGACCGCGAACCGCCAGCTGGCTCAACGCCTCCGGCAGCGCGAGGCCGGCCCGGACGGCCGACCCGATGTTGTCGACGGCGTCGGGCCACAGGTCCCGCATCTGCGCTCGCCGCCGTCGTGCCCGCGATCGCACCAGTGCGACGGGCGCGTAGCCGGCCATCACGCCGAAGCAGACCGCCACCGGTGCCACCCGGGTGCTGGCCAGGACCAGGACGAAGACGATGAGCAGGCCGAGGACGGATGCGGTGAGGACGTTGCCGGGGGTGACGGTGACGTATCCCGCCTGGGCCAGCTGGTCCGCCAGGCGGGCCCGCGCACCGGCCTTCCGCGGTCGGGCAGGGCCGGGGACGACCGGCCAGGACGACCACCAGATGCAGAAGATGCCGGTCCCGAAGAGCAGGCCCACGACGAGGGACGCCATCAGGCCTCCTGGGCGAGCAGGGCGGGCACGTCGTAGCCCGCTCGCTCGAACCGGTCGAGGTGCGGAGGGAAACCGTCCGCGCGGTGCAGCCGCTCACCTCTGGTGACGAAGATGTCGGCGGCCTCGATCACGCCGCTCTCGATCCGGCCGGGAACGGCGACGACCTCACGCACCCGGCGGACCCCGTCGCACTCAAGCGCCTGATGGACGACGATGTCGACCGACGAGGCGACCGTCGGGACGACGAACGCCGAGCCGATGTTCTCGCCCGCGAGCAGAGGGAGCGTGCACATCTTGATGATCGCCTCGCGTGCCGAGTTCGCGTGGATCGTGCACATGCCGGGCAGGCCGGAGTTCAAGGCGATGAGCAGGTCGAGAGACTCCGCCTGCCGCACCTCCCCCACGATGATCCGGGTCGGTCGCATCCGGAGTGCCTCTTTGACCAGGCGGCGCAGCGGGACCTCGCCGGTGCCTTCGAGGCTCGGCTGGCGGCACTGCATACTCGCCACGTCGCGCAGCGGGATCTTCAGCTCGAAGACCTCCTCGCAGGTGACCACCCGCTCGCGCGCCGGCACAGCCGAGGCCAGGCAGTTCAGGAGTGTGGTCTTCCCTGCTTGGGTGCCCCCGGCGACGAGGACGTTCAGCCCCGACACCACGCACGCCTCGAGGAACCTCGCCGCCTGCTTCGTCAGGGTGCCCAGACGCACGAGGTCGTCCAGATGGTCAGCCTTGACGACGAACTTCCGGACGTTGACGTGCCAGTGCTCCTTGGTGATGTCCGGGATCACGACATGCAGCCGGGAGCCGTCGGCGAGGGTCGCGTCCACGAACGGCGAGGAGAGGTCGACACGCCGCCCCGATGTGCGCAGCATCCGCTCGACGAGGTCCCTGACCTCGCCGGCCGTGAGGATGGTGGTCGTCAGCTCGGCGACGCCACCGCGGGCGACGAAGACCTTGCTCGGCTCGTTGATCCAGATCTCCTCGATGCCGGGGTCGTCGAAGTACCGCTGTAGCGGCCCGAAGCCGGCGACCACGTCGAGGATCGACTTCACCGTGTCCTTGACGCTGGTCAGCGTCGGCATCCCCCCGTGCATCGACCGCTCGTCGTAGTCCGCCACCGCATCCGTGACGAGCCGGTCGATCTCGGCCGCATGCCGGGCCGGGTCGAGGCCGGAGCGGCGGATGAGCTCGCGCACCTCGCCCTCGACATGACGCACGGCGGCCTCGGACACGGGACCCCTCCCCCTACCTCAACAACGACCCTCCCATCGTAGGCTGCACGGTAGTCCGCGCATCCGGACGCAACCGGGGCCTGTGGATGAACGACCAGGGCGCCCGCTGCTGGGCCCTCGGGAATGCGCGCCGCAGACGCTGTGGACAACCCGGCGGTTCTCATCGACGCAGCCGGTGGAATGGGGCGATGTCCGACGAACGACTCCTGCTGCGCGTCACCATGGTCGATCTGCGGCCCAGCCGACCGGACAGGACGCTGCCCGTCGAGGAGCTGCTCGTGGACGCGGAGGTCGGCACGACCGCCGCCGAGCTGGCGTCCGCGGTCGGGGCCAGGCTGTCGTGGCCCGGCTGTTGCCCCGGCGACCTCTTCGTCGACGGCTCAGCGCTGGACTCTCAGGTGCTGGGGCTCCCCCCGCTGCTGGACGGGATCTGCCTGAGCGTAGGGGCTCCAGGGGTTGGTCCCGAGCGGTCCGGTGCCGGGGTTCTCGAGGCTCATGTGGTGTCCGGCCCCGATGCGGGACAGATGTTCCGGCTCTCGCCCGGCCGACACCTGCTCGGCCGCGCCGCCGAGTGCGACCTGCGGGTCGAGGACCCTGATGTCTCGCGGGTGCACGCCACCCTCCAGGTGGGGTCCACCCAGGTGTTGGTCGACGACACCGGCTCGACCAACGGGCTGCTCCTCGACGAGGAGCCCCTCCGGGGGGCTACCTCGATGACCACGTCGAGCTCGTTGCGGGTCGGCAGCTCGACCCTGCGTCTTCGCATCCCCTCCGGCTCACCTGCATCGGTCCGCCCCGACGGGTTCGGACACCTCCTCGTCAACCGCCGTCCGCGGGTGAACATCGTCCCCGTGCCGGTCACGGTGACCTTTCCGGCTCCACCGGCCCCTGTGTCGCGCTCTCGCCTCCCGTTGCTGGGCATGGTGGTGCCGCTGCTGCTCTCCCTCACGCTCGCGGCCGTCATGCGCTCACCCACGATGCTCCTGTTCGGGTTGATGAGCCCGGTGCTCATGCTGACCACGTGGGTCGGCGAGCGTCGCGGTGGCCGGGGGCGGCGTCGGGCGGCTGAGGCCGATCACCGCGAGGCCGACGAGGCGGCGCGAGCCGAGCTCGAGGTAGAGCTGGACCGCGAGCGAGCTGCCCGCGAGCATCGGCAGCCCGATCTGGCGACCGTGCTCGCAGTGGCCGAGGGTCGGCAGTCGCGCGTGTGGGAGCGCCGGCCGGACGACGAGGACTTCATGGTGACCAGGCTCGGCATCGGCCTGGTGCCGGCGCGCACCCTGGTCGCGGGTGAGGGTGCCCCTGGGACGGTGCCCGAGCTCCCGGACGTGCCCGTCACTCTCAGGCTCCGCGAGGCGCAGGTCCTGGGCGTCGCGGGGCCTCGTCGCCGCTGTCTGGCCGTCGCCCGGTCGCTGGTCGCTCAGCTCGCCGTCTGGCACTCGCCTCTGGACCTGCGGCTGGTGGTCCTCGGCGCCGGCCCGGCGCTGGAGCCCGACTGGGAGTGGGCGACGCTGCTTCCGCATGCCAGGGCCGGCAGCGGCGCGTCGGTGGGCTTCCTCGACGGCGGCGACCAGGTGGGTGGAACCGCGGCGGGCCCGGTGGCAGCGCTGGTCGAGCTCATGGAGCAACGCTGGGCCGCTGCCACGACGGCTTACCGAGCGCGCCCGGACGTCGTCGTGCTGCTCGACGGGGCGGCTCGACTGCGCAGCACCCGCGGAGTGGCACAGATCCTCGAGCGCGGACCGGCCGTCGGCGTGACCGTCATCGCCCTGGACACTGCGCCAGAGATGCTCCCCGTCGAGGTGCGCTGCCTCGTGGATCTCGACGCGGAGGGTTCCTGCCTCGTGCATGGCCCCGATGCGCCGAACCCGGTCCGGGTCGCTGTCGACGAGCCTCGAGGTCGATGGGCGGTCCGGCTGGCACGGGCGATCGCCCCGTTGCGGGACGCGACGCCCACGCCAACCGGACGGAGCGTCCCCAGATCGGTGCGCCTGCTCGACCTGGTCGGCGCTGACCTCCTGCGCGGGGATGGCCTGGCCGCGGCCTGGGCCACACGGCCCAGGAGCACGGAGCTCCCCATCGGCGTGGGGGACGGCGCAGTGGTGACGCTCGACCTGGAACGCGACGGGCCGCATGCCCTCGTCGCCGGAACCACGGGCGCCGGGAAGTCCGAGCTGCTCCAGTCCGTCATCGCGGCCCTCGCCCTGGGCAACCGTCCGGACGAGCTGGGGTTCATCCTCGTCGACTACAAGGGCGGGTCCGCCTTCCGCTCGTGCGCCGACCTGCCGCACACCCTGGGGGTCGTCACGGACCTCGACGGGCAGCTGACCGAACGCGCACTGGTGTCCATGTCAGCCGAGCTGCGGCGACGCGAGCGGCTTTTCGCCTCGGTCGGGGCGACGGATCTCTCCGAGTACCAGGCCACCCGCCCGACGGTTGCCGTCCCGCGACTCGTCATCGTCATCGACGAGTTCAGGCTTCTCGCCGAGGAGCTGCCCGACTTCGTCCAGGGGCTGGTGCGCATCGCAGCGGTCGGGCGGTCTCTCGGCGTCCACCTCATCCTCGCAACCCAGCGGCCCGCAGGCATCGTCTCAGCCGACATCCGCGCGAACGTCGGCCTGCGCATCGCCTTGCGCGTCAGGGACCGGATGGACTCCACCGACGTGGTCGAGTCGCCCGACGCGGCCGGCATCCGGGAGAGCACGCCGGGCCGCGCGTTCGTGCGGAGCGCGTCGACGGAGCTCACCGAGTTCCAGACCGCGCGAGTGACCGGCACGTCGCTGCCACGGGACCGAGTCGTCGTCACCCGATGGGCGCTTGATCGGGACGGCGTCCCCGCGTCCAGGGGTCGAGCGGGGACGAGGGACACCAGTAGCGCGGCCGTGGGTGGAGCAGCGGTGGCCAGTGACCTCGCGCGCATCGTGGCGGCGGCCCGGCAGGCAACCTCGCTGCACGGCATACCCCCGGTGGCGGCGCCGTGGCTGCCGCCCCTGCCGGACCGTCTCCCGCTCGACAGCCTCGATCTCGACGTCGGCCCAGCCCCGGACGGACACCTGCCGTTCGGGCTGCGTGACGCGCCGGCCCGGCAGACGCAGCTGCCGCACGTCTGGGACCTGGCCGACGGCGGTCACCTCGGCCTGGCCGGTGGCGGCCGCTCCGGGCGCACGACCGCACTGCGCACCATCGCCGGAGCGCTCGCCTCCCGCTGGGGGCCGGACCGCGTCCACCTGTATGCCGTGCACGCCGGCGAGCTGAGCGCCCTCGCCGCACTGCCGCACACCGCCGCGCTGGCCCACCGCGACGATGTCGAGCACGTCGACCAAATCGTCCGGGCCCTGCTCGAGCTGGTCCGAGAGCGGCAGGAACGACGGGCGGCCCCGGGCCACACCGGTGTCGAGGACCAGCCCGGGGCCGACGCCGAGCCCGGCACGGCGCCGGCGTGGCTCGTCCTGCTCATCGACGGCTGGGAGGCGCTCGCCGAGTCCGTGTCCGGGGTGGACTATGGGCGCCCGGTGCAGGACCTGTTCCGTCTGATGCGCGACGGGGCCGCAGTCGGGCTTCGGGTCGCCGTGACCGGCGAGCGGGCCCTGCTCGCCGGTCAGCTCGCCTCGCTCGTCTCGACGCGCCTCGCCCTCCGGTTCGCCGATCCCCTCCAGCTGGCTCTGGCCGGGATCCCCGCCAGGGCCGTGCCCACCGCACAGCCGCCGGGCCGTGCCCTCGACCTGACCGACCACCTCGAGACGCAGGTGGCCTTCCTCGGTGCCGACCCCTCCGCTGCCGCGCAGGCGGCAGCGTTGGAGGACATCGGCCGGGCCGCCGCGCGGCAGGCTGACCCCCTCGACCCACAGGCGCGCCCGAGACCCGTGCATCCGCTGCCACGGCAGGTGATGCTCGGCGACATCGCGGCCGGTCCCCGGACAGGCCAGGAGCGCCGGCACCTCGTCGTCGGAGTTGGAGCGGGTGACCTCTCGGCCCTGGGCTTCGACCTCGGCTCCGGCCACCGCCGGATCGCCGTCGTCGGCCCACCACGGAGCGGGCGCACCACGGCTCTGGTCACCATGGTCCACTCGCTCGTGGCCAGCGGGCGGCCCGTCGTCGTGGTCACCTCCGGGGCCAGGGGCGCCGACCTGTTGCCCAGGTCAGCGCGGGTGATCTCCCCTGACGGTCGGGATGACCTGGTCGCGCTGCGACGACGGCACCCGGACCTGGCCGTCGTCGTCGACGACGCCGAGCAGGTCAGCGGGACTCCCGTCGAGCCGGTGCTCCAGGAGGTCAGCCGGCTCGTCGACGAGGACGACGGCGTCGTCGCGCTGGCCACGCTGCCCTCGGCGCTCGCCGGCCATGTTCTGGCGGCCACCGTCGCCAGTCGACGGTGTGGAGTTCTGCTCTGCCCCGACCCGGCAAACGGGGACCTGCTCGGCGTCCGGGTAAGCAGGCTGGGCCCGCGCCATCCAGGCCGGGGGCTACTCGTCGTCGAGGGGCGCACTCGGCCGATCCAGGTGGCCCGCTTCGGGGCGCCCCTATCGGTCGCGCCGGCCGAGCGCCCAGATCACGCAGGCGGGGACTCGACCGGGTGATCATCGGGGCAAGAGGCCAGGAGTACTGCTCGCGCATGGTCAGCCGGGTGCCCGCCCGCTCCGCTGACAGCGTGTAGGTGCGCTCGCCGGTGAAGAGGCCCAGCGGCATCCCCCCGCAAAACACCACCCAGTGAGGGGCCGCGACCCGGCCAACCACTGCGTTCACTCCCGAGTCCCAGCCGGGCCAGGCGGCGGCGGTCAGGACCGGCCACACCTGGTCCGGGTGGCCTCGACCAGCGAGGTGGCTTCGTAGGCGCGCATGGGGACTCCTGAGCTGCCGTGGCCGAAGGAGCCGACGAGGCGAGCGTTCTCCTCGGCTGCGTCGGGACGGGTCCGGTATCGGACGATGGCGCTCGAGCTCATACGGGACTCCAGCCGATGGCGCCGCTACGACGACGGCGCCGCAGCCAGCGTGCTCCCTGCGTCCGCCCACCTCGCTGCGCCGCTCAGACCGTGAAGACGACCTTGCCGAAGACGTCTCCGTCGACCATCCGGGCGAACCCGTCCCGAGCCTGCGCCAGCGGCATGACCGAGTCGACCACCGGCTGGATCCCCTGCTGCGCGACGAACTTCGTCAGGCGCTCCAGCTCCTGCCGGGTCCCCATCGTGGAGCCCAACCACCCGCAGCTGCTTGAAGAAGATCTTGGTCAGCTCGGCCTTCGCCGGGGCGTCACCCGAGGTCGCGCCACTGATCACGATGGTGCCGCCAGGGTTGAGCGAGTTGACCGAGTGCGACCAGGTCGCCGCGCCGACCGTCTCCATCACCGCGTCGACCCGCTCCGGCAGCCGCTCCCCCGAGCCGAACGCCCGGTCCGCGCCGATCTCCAGCGCCTTGGCGCCCTTGGCCTCGTCGCGGGTGGTCACCCACATGCGGTACCCAGCCGCCTCGCCGAGCTGGACCAGCGCCGTCGCAACGCCACCCCCGGCGCCCTGGACGAGCACCGTCGCACCGGGCGAGACGCCCAGCGTTGGTGAACAGCATCCGGTATGCCGTCAGCCAGGCCGTCGACAGGCAGGCCGCGGTCTCCCAGGACATGCCCGCCGGCTTGGGGACCAGGTTCGTCGTCGGCACGGCGACCTGCTCCGCCAGCGTGCCGTCGTGCAGCTCGGAGAGCAGCGTCCGCCTGGGGTCGAGCGTCTCGTCCCCGGTCCAGCCCGGACTCGCCACGACCGCATGGACGATGACCTCGTTGCCGTCCGGGTCGACGCCGGCGCCGTCGCAGCCGAGGATCATCGGCAGCCGCTCCGCGGGGAGACCCACTCCGCGCAGGGACCAGACGTCGTGGTGGTTCAGCCCGGCGCTGCGGATCGAGACGGTGGTCCAGCCGTCCCGGGCCTCAGGCTCCGGACGGTCGGCCACCTCGAGTCCGCTCAGCGGGTCGTCGGGGCTGATCCGGGCGGCATAGGCGGCGAGCATGCAGCCACCCTAGCGACGGGTCGGCTGAGCCCCGTGGATGACCCGGGTCAGGCGTCGGGAGAGCTGGAAGCGGGCCCACAGCCCCGCGCGCAGGGCGAGCCGGACCGGCAGCCAGGCCGGCCCGGCATACCGGCGGGAGAGGTAGCGGTAGGCGCTGTCGTGGTGCGCCTTGGACATCTTCTCGAGGTGGCGCGACGTGGAGGCGCCGCCGTGGTGCTCAACCACCGCGTCCGGCGCGTAGACCACGTCCCAGCCGGCCTTGGCCAGCCGCTCGCACAGGTCGGTGTCCTCGAAGTACATGAAGTAGCTCTCGTCGAAGCCGCCCACGAACTCGAACGCCTCGCGCCGCACCATCATGCAGGCCCCCGAGAGCCAGCCGGTCGTCCCCTCGACCGGAGCGCCCCGTTCGCGGCGGTAGGCCGCCGTCCACGGGTTCGTCGGCCACACCCACCCGAACAGCGCATGGCCGATCCCCCGCCCGAGGGATGGCAGCTCGCGGGCCGAGGGGTAGAGCCGGCCGTCGGTCGTGAGGATGCGAGGCCCGAGGACCCCGGCGCGGGGCCACCGGGCCGCCGCGGCGAGGAGCCGGTCGACCGCCCCGCTCTGGACGATGATGTCCGAGTTGGCCACGAGCACCCAGGGCTCGCTGACCCCAGCGACCCCCGCGTTGGCCCCTCCGCCGTAGCCGAGGTTCCGACCCGGCTGCACGAGCGTGAGGTCGGGATGTGCCGCGGCGTACTCCACCGTGCCGTCGGTCGAGCCGTTGTCGACGACGGTGACCGCGAGAGGCCAGGTCGAGGCCGCCGGAAGGCTGGCCACCATCTCGGGCAGGAAGTCGCCGGCGAAGTAGGTGACGACGACGACGCGGACCTGAGGCGAGCGCGCTGGCTGACTCATCGAGCCATCACCTGCTCGAAGACGTCTCGATGGCCGAGTGCGGACGCCTCCCAGGTGAACCGGGCCGCACGGATGCGCCCGTCCTCGCCGAGCCGGGCTCGACGCCCGGGATCGGCCAGCAGCGACGCGAGGGCGTCGGCGACGTCCACCGTGTCCGGGCTGCTGGCATAGGCCACGGCGTCCCCCCCGACCTCGGGGAGGGAGAGTCGGCGCGTCGTCAGGACCGCAGCGCCGCACGCCATGGCCTCCAGGACCGGCAGTCCGAACCCTTCGCCGAACGCCGGATAGGCGACCACCTGCGCGCCACCGAGCAGGGCGGGCACCAGATCGTCCGGCACGAACCCCGGGCGGATGACCTGGAGGTGGGAGGGCACCTCGGCGAGGGCGGCGTCGATCCCGCCGTCCCATCCCGCGCCGCCTGCAAGCACCAGCGACGGCGGCTCGACGAGGTCCGCACACGCCATGGCGTAGGCACGGATGAGTGCTGGGACGTTCTTGCGGGGCTCGAGGGTCCCGAGGAAGGCCACATATGACCCCTGGGGGCCGAGACCGAGCCACTCCCGCACGAGGCGGACCTCCTCGGGTGTCGCGGGCCTGAACCGCTCGTGGTCGACCCCGTGCGGCACGACGGTGAAGAGCTCCTCCCGTGCGCCCGTGTAGTGCATCACCTGCTGCTTGGTCGCCTCACTGGGGACCACCAGGGCATCGGCCCGGCGGGCGGCGATCCTGGTCCACGCGGAGAAGAAGCGAGCCTTCATCCCCAGGTGCAGCTCGGGGTGGCTGAAGAAGGTGGCGTCGTGCAGCGTCACGACCGTCCGGGACCCGCGCCGCAGGCTCGATGCCAGTGGCAGCGTGTAGTGGGGCGAGTGCACGACGTCGGGCCCGACCCGCCCGACCAGGGCTGGCAGTCCCACCTGCTCCCATCCGAGACGTCGTGCGGTGCCGGCCGCCCAACCGGGAGCGAGGTGGACGTGCTCTGCGCCGACCACCGCTGCATACCCCGCGTGGTCACGCGGCTGCGCCGCGACATGGACGTCCATACCGAGGCTAGGCAGCTTCGAGACGAGCTCATCGACGTACCGTCCGACACCACCCCGATCCTGAGGTAGCGCTGTGGCGTCGATGAGCACGCGAAGCATGAAGTTCCTTCTCAGTCGCGAGTTTGTGGGACCCGAGGGGCAGCAGTGCAAACCTCCAGAGCGCAATGTGACCACCCAGCAGGCGGCGACACCCACCGGACCTGCCTCTCGATTTCCGCGTCCACCTTTGGTCCCGGTAGTCTCCGACCGGATCCCACACCCTATGCGATCGGATCACGACTTGGAGTCCCAAGGCAGTCACTTCGATGAGACCTATTACAGCAACAACGGCCAGATCGGCGACCGTCCAGCCCTCCGCTTCTATACGCGCCTGGTCCGTCGATACCTGAACGCCGGCCCGATCCTGGACTTTGGCTGCGGGACGGGCCATCTCGTGAAGCACCTCAGCCGACTAGGTGAGGCCGACGGCTTCGAAGTGTCTGAGTTTTCAGCTGAAGCAGCGCGACGCAACGCCCCAAGGGCCCGCGTCTTCACCGATCCTGCCGAGATTCCAGACAACGGCTACGCATCAGTCACCGCGATCCATGTCGTTGAGCATCTGACGGACGACGTGCTGAGTAAGTCCCTCGAGACCTGGCACCGCATTCTTCGCCCCGCGGGACGCGTGCTGGTCGTGACCCCGGATCTTGCCGGGTACGGGCGGGCCCTCGCACAGGACTCCTGGGGTGGGTTTAGCGACCCGACCCATATAAATCTCAAGCCTCACGCCGACTGGAGACGTTGCCTGGAAGACAGCGGGTTCTCTGTGGAGAAGGAGGGTAGCGATGGGCTGTGGGATGTGCCGTATCGACGCCTGCCCAAGCTGGTGGACGGGGCGCTACACGCGGGACCGTCTCTGGCGCAGTTCATAGCGGGACGTCTATTTCTTCCCCCCGGCAGCGGCGAGTCCTCCATCTTCGTGCTCTCACGCTCCACCTAGCTCCGCGCGCGAGCTTGAGTCGGTAGCGCCTCACACCGCGACGACGCTGGAAAGAGGATCCAAGCCCTAGAATCGCGGTCGCACGTCCCCCGACATCAAAGGCTCGCATGTCATCGACGAAGATCGCCGCCATCGTTCCTTGCTACAACGAGGCCGTGGCCATCGCGAAAGTGGTGACGGACCTCCAGGCCGCGGTGCCGGGCATTGCCGTCTATGTGTATGACAACAACAGCGACGACGGCACCGACGCTGCTGCTCGAGCCGCCGGAGCGATCGTGCGATACGAGCACAACAAGGGCAAGGGCAATGTCATCCGCCGAGCCTTCGCCGATGTCGAGGCAGACATCTATCTGATGATCGACGGCGACGACACCTACGACGTCTCAGCCGCCCCCGGCATGATCCAGGCCCTGCTCGACGGGCCATACGACCACGTCCTCGGAGTACGACGCGAGGACGCTGCCGGCGCCTATCGCCCCGGTCACTCAACCGGCAACAAGGCCTTCAACATGGTGGTCGAGCGAATCTTTGGTGTCGCGGTGACTGACATGTTGAGCGGCTTCAGGGTCTTCAGTCGCCGCTTCGTGAAGTCGTTCCCAGCCGTCTCTCGTGAGTTCGAGACCGAGACCGAGCTGACCATCCATGCCGCAAACCTGCGCGTTCCGCAGGTCGAGGTGGAGGTGGGCTTCCGCGACCGCCCAGAGGGAGCGGAGAGCAAGCTTCGGACGTACCGAGACGGCTTCAAGATCCTGAGGCTCATCCTTCACCTAGCCAGAGTCGAACGTCCGGTGCTCTTTCACTCGGTCGTCGCGGCGGCCCTGGCGATTGCCGGGCTGACCCTCGCCCTACCCGTGGTCCTTGAGTATCTGAACACCGGCTTGGTCCCCCGCTTCCCGACGGCCATCCTCGCGGCCGTCACGGAGCTGATCGCGATCATGTCGTTCTTCCTTGGGCTGACCCTCAGCGCGGTCAAGCGGTCCAAGGACGAGAACATGCGCCTGGTCTACCTGTCGATGCAGCCGACCGTGCCTGAAGCTCGACCGTGACGTCATCGCATCGCGTACGCCGATGGCCCTCCCCGAGCTGGTGGCGCCACCAGCTTCCGTTCATCCTCCCGATGGGTGTCTACCTCCTGCTGACGCTCGCCGGAGCCACCAACTCCAGCATTGGTGTACAGCAGCTTCGCCAGAACCCGGCACACCCGGTGGGCCAGGAGATCGGTCATCCCCAGGCCGTGCGTTCTGACGAGTACATGACCGAGTCCCCGATCACCCTCGGCCAGATCGCGATCGGCCGCGGAGACGCGGTGAACCCGCTGAGCGTGTCGCCCGACTTCTTCTCCCAGCTTCCGAATGGCCCGGTCTCCGCGGTCGTGTTCTTCGACGGCAGCCTGATGCAACTTGGCCCCTGGCTCCCGGACAGCATGCTGTTCGCAGCCAAGTGGTGGCTCCCGACCCTGATGCTCGGCATCGGGTTGCCCCTCTGGTTCCGGCAGGTCACCGGAAGCCTGAGATGGGGGTACCTGGCGGCCTTCCTCACCATTGTGGCTCCGGCAAGCATGTGGTGGTCCGGACGGCCGGTCAACACGCTGGGTTTCACCTTCGCCGGCTGTGCTCTGGGGATCTACGCAGCTGAACGACTCACCCAACGGCACACTGTCCGCTTCATGGGTTCGGTCGTCCTCGCAGGGATATTACTGGCGCGGCTGCCCAGCTACTACCAGCCGCTGGCCATCGTCCTGGGTCTGCCCGTCGTCCTGGCCACGGCCGCCTTCCTGATAGCCGGCAGCCAGGCCCGTCGCACCAGACTCATGGCTCTGGGTTCGCTCGCTCTGTCCGGGGCGGTGTGGACAGGTGCGCTCCTCTTCGAGAACCGGGACGCCATCCGGGCCGGGCTGGGCACCGTGTACCCGGGCGAGCGCAAGTCCACCGGCACCGCGCACCTCATCGGACGAGTGTTCGGCGCGACCGACCTGGGGTTCCTCAAGACTACGGAGGCCGACCTGGTCGCGACCAACGCGTCGGAGATCGCCACCTCTTTCACGGTGCTGATGTTCGTGCTGGTCGTTCTGGTCTCGCGCCATCGATGGGGGCACACGGCTGCCGCCTCGGCCGCCTTCTGGAGCCTTTTCGGGTGCGCCCTGTTCTGGCTCTCCTGGTGCACCGTCAACTACGGCGACGTCGGGCTGAAGCTCCCGCTCGCAAATTTGGTCCCCTCGTTCCGGGCTGCGAACGGCGTCGGCTTCCTCGCGGTGCTGGCGTTCGCGATGTTCATGACCCAGTGGCGTAACGACGGGTGGTCGACTCCGGCTGTCACTGGCCTGGCGACTGCTTTCGTCTCGGCGTGGGCTGGGTCTTCCCTGCAGCAGAACTTCATGCCGCTCTTGTCGTTGCGGATGATCTGGCTGAGTGCGCTCGTCGCCGGCCTGGTGGTATTCGGACTGGTGCGGTGGCCTCGTCGCCTGGCTCCTCTCGTCCTGGCCGGCCTCGCCGCGGCACTGATGACGTTTCGGGCGGCCCCCATCGAGGTAGGCCTCGCGGACCTGCGGGATAGCCAGACAGCACAGCAGTTTCTGAAGGCGGGTCAGGCCTCGCGGGCGAACAACGACGTGTGGGCCAGCGACTCCACGACTGTCGACGCCCTGATGTTGGCGACAGGCACGCCTGCCCTCAGTGCCCGTCAGCAGATCGGACCAGACCGAGCTGAGTGGGCTCGCCTGGATCCGGGCCTCCTGCACGAGCAGATATGGAACCGAGGAGGGAGCTACATCACCTTCGCGTGGCGATCCGGCGAGGTCGTGGAGTGGAGCAATCCCTCTCCCGACGTCATCCGCGTCACGATCTCTCCGTGCACCCTCGCAGCTCGGATCCCGGAGCTACGACACGTGGTCTCGACCGCGCCGTTGGACGCTTCGTGTCTGACGTTCGTCGCGTCTATGGAGTGGTCAGGACAGCAGCAGAACATCTACGCCGTCGGTTGAGGGCCCGGCCTCGTTGTGATCTTCAAGCACCGAGCTGACGCGGAGGCACGCCACGGGCTTCAGGTACAGTCCGTAACCGTCGTCATATGACCCAGGTGCTCAACATTCGGAGGGATGGCGCGTGGACCTCGCCGTCGTGGCATCCCATGGTGATGTCGCCAAGGCCCGTGCCACCGTTGGGTCGGCGCTGGAGCCGCGGGGAGGGCAACCGTCAAACCTGCGAGTCACCGTGCTCGCCACCTGTCATTGCTATCGGCGTGTCAACGACGAGTCGGTGCTCACACCTCAGGACCTTGGAATCACGTCAGGCGCTCTGGCTGACACGGCCGCGACGCACACTGCCCCTGACCTGCAGAGATGGCTGCTGGCCAGACTGGTTCGCGAGCTTGTGGCCAGTCGCCGTGAGGTCCTCGCCGTGCGCCCTGGCGTCGAGGTTCTCACTGGACTGCCGGCCTCACTCGTAACTGGCTCGCCGCTGCGACTGGTCGCGCAGACAGGGGCGCTCGCTCGGGTAGGCGGGCACCGGCGCGACGACGGGGTGACGATCCACGACCCTGACGTCCTGGTCATGTCCTCGGACGCGCGCGTGGCGGCGGAGAAATGGTGCGACCTCACCGACCACTGGCGGACCGGTGCTCGCTCCGTCGACCTGCTGGGTGGGCTCATCCCGCACGAGACCTCCCGCGACACCGCGCTCCTCCTGTCCACGCACACCGTGACAGACGATCTCGCCGCCGCGACGGGACAGCCAGGCGGTCATGCGCCCGCGCTTCTGGACCTGAGCCATGCCGATGCGGACCGGCCGTGGCTGCTGGACGCAGATGTCGAGGACCCGGTCCTTCTGCTCAGTGCATCACCACTGCTGGCCGGTCTGGTGCAGTCACGACTCGCCGCCCGTCGAGCCGACATTCTCGCCCAGGACTCGGACCACGACGGCCCGTTTGTCAAGACCTCTCTCGGCTCCTCGTACGGCCCGGCGATCCGCGAGCTCGTCCGGGCAGCCGTTGACTCAGCCCGGCCACCAGCCGGCCCAGGCGTCCCGAACCCCTTTGATGACGCCGAGGCCGCAACCCTTCGCGAGTGGTTGATGGAGCGGGTCCCACTTGGCGACGCGCTCGGCGTCGCGCGGTACCTGTGGTCGATCAGGTCGACCCGGCCCGACCTTCAGTCTGCATTCCCGAGCGTCCCGGGTCGCGACTCCGAGGCATTCCTCGCCTGGGCCCGGCTCCACGGGATAACCGAACACGACTACGACGACGCAGGCTTGCTCAGCGAGGCGGTGGACCGCTCGCAGCCACCAAAGGTGGGAAGAGCGCCGCGCCGGCGGGGCCGGGGAGTGAACCTCGTCGGCTACCTCACGGGAGAGCTAGGCATTGGCGAGTCAGCGCGACTGGTGCGATCAGCCCTTGCCGCGGCCGCCGTCCCGGTGGCGACCCGCGCTGTGGCCACTCAGCTTGTGAGCCGTCAGGACATCGAGGCTGCGGAGCCGGAGCAAAGCCTGGACTATGACACCACCATCTTGTGCGTCAACGCCGCGCAGACGCACGCGGTCACGGCTGCCTCCGGACTCGGCTGGTCGGGGTCGCACCGGGTCGGCTACTGGTACTGGGAGGTCGAGGCATTCCCGGCAGCCGAGCACCCCGCGTTTGCCTTGGTTGACGAGATATGGGTCGCGACGGACTTCGTGAACCAGGCGATCCGCCCCCACTCCCCAGTTCCCGTGGTCACGATGACGCCCCCCCTGTGGCGCGAGCACGGCCTCTCCACCCTTCCGCGATCCCTTCTGGGCCTGCCGGAGGACCGGCAGGTGGTGCTGTTCGCCTTCGACTACCTGAGCACCGCGGAGCGCAAGAACCCTTGGGGCGTTGTCGAGGCGTTTCGGCAGGCCTTCCCGCGCGGTCGAAGGGGCCAGGACGGCCCGATCCTCGTGCTCAAGTCGATCAACGCCCACCGCAAGCCACGAGATGCGGAACGGCTGCGACTCCTCGTTGCCGACGATCCCGACATCCTCCAGCTCGAGCATTACCTCAGTCCCGCCGAGCTACACGGTCTGATGTCGGCCTGCGACGTGTATCTGTCCCTCCATCGGTCAGAGGGTCTCGGTCTGACCATGGCGGAGGCGATGAGCATGGGCAAGCCGGTGATTGCCACTGGCTACAGCGGCAACCTCCAGTTCATGGACGAGACCAACTCCTACCTCGTGCCCTGGGTGTCCGTCCCGATCCCTGAGCACTGTGAGCCCTACCCGCCGGGGACTCCTTGGGCCGACCCGGATCTGTCCGCCGCCGCGGACGCACTTCGTTCGGTCCTAGCCAACCCCCAGCAGTCCGCGCTGGTGGGTCGGCGCGCGGCAGACACGATCCGTGAGCTCCACTCCCCCAGCGCTGCGGGCGAACGCATGCGGCGCCAGCTTGAGCGAGGCCGTCGGTCGCGACGCCGTCGATTTCTTGGACGGTGAGGGGTCCCGGTAGTCTCCGGACCCAGCTCACCCACCACCGCCCCCCAGATTGGAGCGCACGTTGACCACAGTGTGTTCTCAGTTCGGAGCGTCGTCCCCGACCAGTGCAGCGTGGCGGAGGCAACGACCCAACGCCCTTCCGGCATGACCGCTTGGTTGTCGGAGGGGAGACTCGCATCATCACGGCGACGCAGCGCATACTGAGCCACCCGTCGTTCCTCCTGACGGCCCAGATTGCCTCCCACTTCGGGGAGCATTCCCTCGGCTGGCTGGCGATCTCATCCGGTGGGGCCGTCCTGGATCCGCGCAGACGCCAGATGTGGATCCGCGCGGGTGCCGCAGCCTTCACCGCCCATGCCGCCGCGGTGGCCGTGAAGCGGGTCGTCCGGCGGCCGCGCCCCCACTCCGATGCGGTCACGGTCGGCGTCGCCACGCCCTCGGCGCTGAGCTTTCCCAGCGCACACGCGGCATCCACGACCGCCTTCGCTCTCGCCGTTGCCCCCTTCACCGGTGCGCCGATAGCCGCACTCACCATCGGCGGCATGGCAGTCAGCCGGGTGAGGCTGGGTGTGCACTACCCGACCGATGTCGTTGCGGGAGCGGTGCTCGGCGCGGCTTCGCTCGTCGGACTTCACCACTCTCAGAAATGGGTGAGGGGATGACGACGACCGCCTGGCTGTCAGCCATTCGCCCCCGCCAGTGGGTGAAGAACGTCCTCGTGATTGCAGTTCCCTTGGCCGCTGGGACGATCCTTCGACCCTCCGTCCTGGCCCTGGCCGCCATAGCCTTTGTGGGCTTCTGCGCCGTCGCCTCCGGGATCTATCTCGTCAACGACGTCATCGACCGGGAGAAGGACCGGCTGCATCCGACCAAGCGGCTCCGTGCGATCGCCTCCGGGCGAGTGTCCGCGCGCGCCGCGCTCGTCGTCGGCCTGCTTCTCCTCGTCGCCACACCCGCGGTCCTCGCGCTCTTGGGTCACCGCGACCTGGCCGCTGTCCTGGCTGTGTACGCCGCGATCCAGCTGAGCTACTGCCTCTGGCTGAAGAACTTTGCGGTCATCGATCTTGCCGTGGTGTCGAGTGGATTTCTCCTGAGGGCCATCGCCGGAGGTGCAGCGACGGGGATCCACCCCTCGCCGTACTTCCTCCTCGTGGCGTCGTTCGGGTCCCTGTTCATGGTCGCCGGCAAACGGTACTCGGAGATCAAGCTCGTCGGCGAAGGTGAGTCAGCCACTCGACGTTCGCTGGGTGCCTACTCGGCTAGCTATCTGCGTTTCGTCTGGGGCATGGCCGGGGCCGTGACCCTCGGTTTCTACTCGCAGTGGGCCTTCAGCCTCAGCCGGTCTCACGAGTTCCTGCCCCAGCTCTCCATCGCCTTCTTCAGCATCAGCATGCTCAGGTATGCGGTTGACATCGACCGCGGATCAGCCGGCGAGCCGGAGAGCATCATCCTCGCCGACCATGTCCTTCAGGTGCTGGGCCTGATCTGGTTGACCACCTTCGTGGTCAGCGGTGTCGTTGGATAACCGGGTGGACTCAGGATCCGCCAAAGGCGATGGAGAGCCGCTTCCCGACGGGCTGAGCTCGCGTGGCACCCTCAGGGACCGGTCTGGCTTGCCACCTCGTCGTTGCTCACCGGCGCCGCGACGTATGTGGTCCTGATCGTTCTCGCGCGCGTCCTCGGCGTGACAGGTTACGCGGACTTCGCCGTGTTCTGGGCGTTCATGGTCACGGCCAGCTTCGGCGTCTTCCTCCCCTTGGAGCAGGAGATCGCCCGCCGCGTCGCGAGAGGTCCTGACGAGATCTTGGCCGTGCTGCGTCCCGCCATCGCGGTCGCCTTGGCGTATGCCGTGGTATTGGTCCTGGTCAGCGCGCTCATCTGGACGAAGATGTTGAGCCAGGTCAAACCAGATCCTGCCATGGCGGTGGCGCTGGTGCTTCTCTGCTTCGGGCTGGCATTTCAGTTCTGCGCCCGGGGAGTCCTATCCGGACAGGCTCGACTCCATGCATATGCCACGGTCGTTGGCAGCGATGCCATCCTGCGTCTGGCGGCGGTGGCGGTGCTGTGGTGGGTGGGCATTCGCACGGCCGGCGGCTTTGCGATCGCGGTCGCTGGGACGGGCATCGTGGCGGCGCTCATGGGCTGGGCCCTGATCAGCCGCCATCGGACTGGTCGGAGGAGGACGAGCATGTTCCGGGCGAACCTGTTCCGCACTACTGCGGCCCTCATCGTCGGTGCTCTCGGCATGCATCGCTGCTCAATGGCGGGACGTTCATCGCGCGCGGCTTCGCGGACGCCTCGGAGGTGGCCTTCGCCGGCCACCTTCTGGCGACCATGACCCTGGCCCGTGTCCCGGTCTTCCTGCTGCAGTCCATGCAGGCCAGCTACGTCGCGCGTGTGGCCCGCCAGTCGCACGCAGGTCAGCAGGCCGCGTTGCGGCGGACCCTCACCGTCCTAGGTGTGTCCGTCGGGTCCATGGCACTCGTAACCGTGCTCGGGGCCGCTTTGGTCGGGCCCGAGATCATCGGGCTTGTCTATGGCGAGTCGTTCAGGCTCGACCGCGGCACGACGGTGCTCGTCGCCGTCGGCGGGCGTGCCTATACCGTCGCCTCCGTCTCCAATGACGTTCACTGTCGACTTGGCAGCGACGGAACGATCCCCCGCAACTGACATCGGCGTCGCCTCCGGGGCCCTGCGCCTCGTGACCGGGACGGTATCGTCGCCAAGTCCACCCTCCCACTGATCTTGGGCGCCACCGTGGCGGCGTCCTCCTCTTCATCCGGATCTCCCACGTCTCGGACGGATCGGTGCATAGATGCGCTCCTCGGTGCTCGACCCGTTCGAGGCCTGGCCGTTGTGACGGCATTCGGGCTCGCTGTTCGCCGCCGCCAGGGCGACGCGGGATCTCTGGCTTCCAGCACCTCCGGTCCTTGGTGGGGATTCGTCGCGTGGTCCTGCACACGACCTCGGTCGTAGTCGGGACCAGGGTTGGGAGCGACGGCCGTGCTCCCGGCGATCGGGCTGGTCATTCTGGGGGTGATGCGAGGCCGAAACCCTGACAGTGGGTCGGCCGGCTCTGCTGGCCTCGGCTCTGACTACCGCGGGGGGCCGGGAGGGAGGCAATCCGCGCCTACCCAACCTCCTCACGGCTCCTCCAGAAGCTCGAGTCAACGCGATCACACGACGCGTTCTACGACGTCTCCAGTCGGTCTCGCATCGGACCATACGATCCTCTAGGCGCCTCCCATCGGCCCCCATCTGGAACCGGCTCAGAATCGCCCTGGCGACGAGCGCCGCGCAAGCGATCGTGTTCCGCTGAGAGTCGGGCAGGCTCTCGCGTCGAGTTCGGTCAACGCGGCATTCCACACGGACGCGGTGAACGCGTCCTGCCGACCATGGCCGCCTGGGTGCTGTTCATGGCCGTGCCGTTCGTCGCCTTTCGGCGTGAACCCGGGCCGGTGGGTGGACTCGCCTGCGCCGCCGACTTGCGGCTCTGCTCTCGTGCTCCGTGCTGACGACGACCAGCACGCTGACTCTCTGCTGGGGATGGCCCGGGTCACGCTGACTCGGCCGCCGTCCTCGTGGCGCCGTTTCGCGGCCATCAGCGGTGGCTTCCGGCGCTGCTGCTCGGGCGCTCTCCGGCGCTTACACAGAGTACACGGTCTTCCTCCTGCCGGCGCTGGGTGGAGCGCTCTTGCTGACCGTGGGACGGCGTAATTTTCGGCGGCCGTGGCGGGGGCGTCGATCACTCTCCCCGCTGTCGCCATCAGCCCGATGATCTGGCATCGGGGGGCGAAGAACCTACTCGTCTCTTAGTTTTCACCTGAAGACGCCTTCCCGTCCCCGTTCACCACCAGCAACCCAGTGATCGGACTCGGTCGAGCGCTAGGCACGTCGTTCGCCATATCCCCGGTGGTCCCGGTGAAGCCGATGTTGGCCTTGGCGCCGTTGCTGTCGTCGGACCATACTCGCCGTCGCTTTAAGCCGAAACCGCCTCGCCCTCCTGGGGGCTGTCGGCAGTGGACCCGCCTTCGTCACCTACGCAACGGCGGCAAACCGAGGCTACCTGCAGATCGCCTGGTCACCCTCACCATCCCTCTGGTGATCTTTACTGCCGCAACCGGCTGGACGCTCGCGGTCGCGCGGCTCCATCGCACCGGACGGCCCGAACCGGTAAGAGCCTCACCAGTTCTCGGCGCCATGCTCGCCGTTGCCCTCGTCGGGACGCCGCGATCATGTCCACTCCGGGTTTAGGTCATTCCGTCCCGGGCTGGCGATGGACCGGCGAGTTACCGCCGAGTACGACCAGGTAGGAAGTTGGGCGGAGGAGTTCGGCTGTGAGGGCGAAAAAAACTCCGTCGCGGTCTCTGACCTCTTTCCTCAGCTGTGGACGCTGGCATGAGCTGCGCGCGACAAGGAGATGACACGGCGTCGAATCCCGCACCTCGCCCTCATGACCACCGGTAGCCCGAACGGTACTGGGACGGCACCGCTAGTCGTTACCGGATCGTGGGGCGCGGTGGTGCTGCCGGTCGCTGCGGCGGCAGGGCGCGCGGTCATCCGGAAGACACAGAACTTCCGGCTGCTGGGTCGACATCAGCCGCGGCCGACATTCGCCGTGGTGCTCCCCTCGAAGCTGAAGCACCTGGCAGCTACCCCATGGCGCCGGAGGGGTATCATCTGCATCCTCAGCCTCGGGCCCAGTCCAATCGCGCTCGAGGGCGAAGAAACACCCTGGCCTTCCCCCGCTCCTCCTGACGGTTGTCCGCGCCCGGGCGCCGCAGGACCACCGAGGCCACCTCGCACAGTGCGTGGTGGTGCGGCGCGCGGACCGTGGTCATCGGAGGACGAGAGCTGATGGACCGATTCGTGTTCCTCGTTATGGATGCGCTGAGGAATTGTGGATCTCATGCTTGTCCGTGCGGGAACCCGGCTCCGATCTATGAATCGCGTCCGGCTGGGTGCTGCAGTTCCCAAACTGATCGCCAATGCCCAGGAGACAAGATCACGATGAATTCTTCGCAGTAGATGCCAGATCAGCCCGCGACAAGGTCCACCTCCATCCTATGTCGCTGGTGGTGATGGAGCCACCAAACCCCTTATGTCTCCTGGGCCACAGGTCTGCCCCGGCGGCCGCGGAAGGCCTCGTGGCCACAGGGACGGCGAAATCCTCGGCGGTCGCTGGACGGCACGACCTCTTCGTCCCGGCTCGCGAAGACGATCGCGGGCGTGGACGTGGTCCGCATGCCGGTCCTCGTGGCCCGCATTGGGCAGTGGCAAATTGACCGCACCTCAACGCTTCCCGCGTCCCGCGCACCGTCGTTCGTCCCGCGCGCAAGGCCAGAGCCTGTGGCATCTGCATCTACCCATGGTCTCAGCCGGCCCCATCTGCTTGGCGTGCTCCGATCGTTCCAACGCCGCCTAAAATACCTACCAGTGCGATTTCTACCTGGATCGCTGGGGTGAAGCAGTGACCCGCGTCCAGCCGCAGTGGTCTCGACCTCTCGCACTGTATTGCCCTCACGAGGGCTGACGTCATCGCTGTCTTCAGCGTCAGCATCACCGACGCCGAGCCAAGAGCCGGGTCACTGGGCGACATGGTGGGTCGGATCGTGGTGATCCTCCTGCCACCGCGCCAGCTGCGCGACGGCGGCAACCCGGCGTTCCGGCGTGGCCCTGGGCAACGCACGTCGGGGTCCCGGGGCGCCAAATCGTCGAGGACAAGGGCTTGCAGCACCTCGTCGACGGTTTCCGGGCCTCTGGACCACCCCGATCTGCGCGGCTGCTGCGATCGGCGGCGTGTTCTGCCAAGGTGGCCGGAGGTAGCTGCCACATCGTAGAAACCGCCCGTCCGCCGCCACATCGGGGTTATAATCTGCCTATCCAAGCTCGCTCGGGTCTTGGCCGAGCAGCGCCCTGGTGGACTCTCTCCGGCATCGTCGCGTATCTCGCGTCCGCTCTGCCCTCGGCGGGCCCCCTGGAGGCCTTCTGCACTCGTGCAGGCCCAGGCGCTGCGCACCGCCAAAGTTCCAGCGGCACCGCCTCGGCCTACCGCTGTGCTGGCTTCCGGTCCGTGGCGAATGCTGACGAAGTCCGGCGCGTACTGATCCTCCGCGGCGGGACGCAGGCGGCATGACGCCCTGCATGCAGGCGCTGCCTTACGCCGACACTTGGACCGCGAAGCCGGCGCGCACGACTCTGCGTGAGCCGCACAATGGCGCGACCACCGGCGGCGGAGGCAGTACGGCGACGCCTCGCAAGTCACCAAGGGTGCAAGAGTCAGGACAACGGCAAGGGCGCTAACCGGCGTGAACCAGTTCCAGGTCAACTCGGTCAACGACGCCGCTCTCAACGAGGTCCTCAAAACCGACCAACTGGTTGCTACTCCGAGGTAAGTCTCTGAGGTCTTCTGTGGTGTTACTCGCAACTGGACCACTGCCTTCGTGGGCTGGACGGAATCGTCCTGGTCGACCTCCACGTGCGCTGCTTCCAGCTGATCCACATGCCTGCTCGCTCGAAAGCGCCCTCCGGACGAAACCCTCTATGGTGTGGGTGCTGAACCTGCTGGCGAATCACGAAGTCGTCCGGCACCCTCACGTCTGATCGGCGCAAGCGCGAGCGTGTCGACGTAGTCGGTAGCCCAGCCACTCGTGAGCGGTGTCCAGGCTCCCGAGCGTCAGCATGGCCCACCGTCGACGGTGATCCGGCCGCCGCCGCGGCGATCTTTCCGCTACGACGTTGTTGGTCGGCGCGTCGAGTGATGGTCGTAGAGAATGCAGGTCGCGGCGAACAGGGGCCGGTCGCGGCCAACCCCGGCAAGGTGGTCGGACGACGCCTTTGCGGCTCCGTACGGCGAGGCTCGCCGGACCCGTGTTCTCGCCTGAGGCCATACTCAGCCTTGCCGAAGATCTCCGCGCTCAACGCCTGGACCACGCGAACTGGTTCTCCCGTGGATTCCGAAGGGGATGAGCTGCCTCGAAAACTGCCGCGCTTCGACCGGGTCGCCAGAGCGGTGGCAACGGGGTCGCTCGACGAAGCGGAACCGACGACTGGCCGCCGAGGTCGCAGACTCGCTCGGGTGACGGCTCAAAACAACCTCAGTGACCCGCGTGGACCGCCAGGTCGCCGCCATGTACTGTGACTTTCTCGAGGCCCTTCACCGCCTCAGTCAGGGAGCTGATCTATGCAGTACCAGACTGTGGACCTCGCGCCCGTCGGACAGAACTGGCTGGCCAACAACTAGCCGTTCTGTCCAGCGACCCCGGTGATGAGGACGATAGTCAAGAGGTTGACATCTGCGGTCCCTCGAGGGCCTTGACGGCGCTTTTAACTATCTTCTGCACGAGAGAGGAAAAGTCGACCGAGGGGCTCCACCCGAGCTTGTCCTTCGCCTTGCTCGGGTCACCTATCAGGAGATCGACCTCGGCGGGTCCAAAGAACTGGGGATCCTGGATGACGAGGCGCTCCCCGTCGTCGATCCCGATGTGCGAGAAGGCAAGCTCCAGGAACTCGCGGATCAGTGGGTCTCCCCGGTTGCAACGACGAAGCCGTCGCCCTGGGGCTGCTGAAGCATCCGCCACATTGCGTCGACGTAGTCGGCGGCGAAGCCCCAGTCCCGGCGCGCCTCACGTTGCCCAGCGAGATCGTGTCCTGAAGGCCCCTTGCGATCTTCGCGACCGCCAGACTGATCTTGCGCGTCACGAACTCGGGACCACGGCGCGGCGACTCGTGGTTGAAGAGGATGCCGGATGAGGCGTGCATCCCGTATGACTCGCGGTAGTTGATCGTCATGTAGTGCCCAAACACCTTGGCCACGCCATAGGGCGAGCGGGGCCAGAGGAGGGTGTTCTCACGCTGAGGCACGTCCTGGACCTTTCCGAACATCTCCGAGCTCGACGCCTGGTAGAAGCGAAACCGTCCGGGCTCGTCATGGCTGTAGAGACGCACAGCCTCGAGCATGTTCAGGACGCCCTTGCCCGTGACGTCCGTGGTCAGCATCGCGTTCTCCCAGGAGTACGCGACGAACGAGATCGCGCCCAGGTTGTATACCTCCTCCGGCTTGGAGGACTCCATCGCTCGCATCAGAGACGAGAGGTCGGTGAGATCACCTGTCAGGAGCTTGACGCCAGGAAAGGTTTCCTGCACGAGATCGCGCTTCGGGTTGTTCTGTCCGCGAATGAGACCGAAGACCTCGTACCCCTTGTCGAGCAGCAGCTCAGAGAGGTACAGGCCATCCTGACCGGTGATTCCGGTGATGAGTGCGCGTGGCATAGAGTCCTCGAACGTCGATGGAGGGGGAGCGCCAGAGTCTATCCATCATCCCGGAAGCCACCCCCGGGGCCCATCTGGGAGGTCGGCCGCCCGCGGCCACAGAGGGCATCGGGTACCCTTTTTGCGTGCAGCAGCCTCCCTTCATTTCGTACGGTCAGAACAGGGAGGATGTCGTCCTCTGGCGTGCCCTCGGCTCCATCCCGAATGGGCGATACGTCGAAGTGGGGGCGAACGACCCTGTCCAGCTCTCTGTGACGAAAGCCTTTTATGACCGAGGCTGGAGTGGGCTCACAGTGGAGCCTGACCCCGACTTCGCACAGAGACTTCGAGAAGCGCGCCCTCGAGACGAGGTTGTCGAGGCGGCCGTCTCAGCACACGAGGGAGACGTCACCTTCTTCGTGTTCCCTGGTACGGGGCTCTCGACACTCGACCCGACCGTTCGGCAGAAGCACGCAGCTGCCGGTCGAGACTCCCGTGAGGTCACGGTGAGGGGCGCCCGCCTCGCCGACCTCGTGGCCGAAAGTGGTATCGCCAAGGGAGACGTGCACTTCCTCCTGGTCGATGTCGAGGGAGCTGAGGCGGAGGTCCTCTCAACCGTCGACTTCACCGAATGGCGCCCTTGGGTGCTCCTTGTCGAGTCGACCGCACCCTGTCCACGGAGAGCACCCACGGCGAGCGGGAGGCGACGATCCTCGACTCCGGATATCAGTTGTGCCTTTTCGACGGCGTCTCGAGGTTCTACGTCGCGAACGAGCGTGCAGAGGCCCTTCGAGGCTATCTGTCGTACCCGGCCTGCGCCCACGACGACTTCGAGGACCATCACGTCACGCTGCTACGCGAACAGAACTCCACGCTCAGCAGGAGGTGGGGGCCACGAAGGAGCTCTGGCGTAACGACTCCTTGCGTTGGCGTCGGATTGCTCTCGGAGCCTGGGCCGACCGCGCGGGGGAGGCCACGGGGATCCACCACTCGGCCTTGGAGATGGAGCAGGTGCGCCGCGCCCTCTCCGAGGCCCAACGTGATGCTGCCGCTGTTCGGGAGACCCTGTCCTGGCGCGTGACTCGACCGCTGCGCGCAGTCCGCAACCTGAGGGCCGTCTGTGACGGTGCGGTCGAGGGGCAGCAGCGACAGTGGCTTGCTCGCGGCACTGGACCAACGACTCACCTCGGTCGCGGCACGCCTGCTGCCTGATCTCCCGCCGGAGTACACGACCGCCAGTGGAGACGCTCCAGGCTGGCCGTCGGCGCATCTTCTCCCTCGGCTGGTCGATGCTCTGGGCGAGCGCCCCGGACCGCCTCACTGGTTGATGCTCACCGCTGTTGCCGGACGGTTTCCCCTTGCCGTTGAGGTGGAGGAGCTGGCACGGCGAGTGGCTTTGGACCGAGACGGCGTTGCGGAGTTCCTGCTCTCCCACGTCCTCGCCGACCCCGGCCTGGGACGACTTGATCTGGAGATGGACGTGGTATCGAACCGAGTCGTCGTGGACGTCGACTACTGCTCCCGATTTGACACCAACACGGGCATCCAGCGGGTGGTTCGCGAAACGCTCCCTCGATGGCGGCGACACCACGACGTCATGGCGGTGGCCAACGTCGACGAACGCAGCGGCTACCGCAACCTGACCCCGCGCGAACAAGCCAGGGTGTTCGACTTCGAAAACCGGGCGACCCACGAGCCGGACGACGAGGACTACACCCCGTCATTGGTCGTGCCGTGGCAGACGACGGTTCTCTGGCCTGAGGTGATCGACCCTCATGCGTGCCCGAGGATCGCCTGTCTGGCGCAGTACTCCGGAAACACGGTGGGCCTCATCGCCTACGACATGATCCCCATACTCACCACCGAGCTGAGACCCTTCGGCGAGGCAGGAATCTTTCTCGATACCTCAGCGCCGTCAAGCATTCCCACCGGGTGGCGGGCATCAGCTCATCGGCCACCACAGAGTTCCGCGGCTTCGCTGAGATGCTCAGTGCGCAAGGACTGCCCGGACCCCGCGTCAGCGAGGTCGAGCTCGCGGAGGACGTGAGTGACCACGCCGCTGGGGACGGCAATCCCGTACCAGAGCGCCCCCACGTCCTGGTGACCGGTCGCCGAGAGCCCCACAAGAACCTGCGGGCCGCCCTTCATGCCGCCCAACGCCTGTGGACCGAAGGGCTGGACTTCGAGGTGACCATGCTCGGAGGTCACGGCTGGGACGAGATCGAGCTGAACGAGACCATTCAGAGGCTGAAGGCCGACGGGCGGCCGCTGACCACCCTGGGCTGGGTGACCGATGCCGAGATGTGGGGCCAAATCCGAAGAGCGAGCTTCGTTGTCTTTGCCTCCCTGCATGAGGGCTACGGACTCCCCATCTCCGAGGCACTAGCCTGCGGAACTCCCGTCATCACGACCAACTACGGCAGCCAGCGCGAGGTAGCAGTCAAGGGTGGATGCATTCTCGTGGACCCGCGAAGCGACGAGGAGCTGACGAACGCGATGCGCATGCTGATCAGCTCCCCTCAACGACTCACCGAGCTGCGCGAGGAAATCGTCCAACGGCCGAAGCGCACGTGGGACGACTACGCCCGTGACCTCTGGGACTGCCTGGTGCTGGGAGAGGGCGGTCGGGATGAGGCCGGCTGTCAGCTTCGCCACCTCGCCTCCAAAATGCGCGCGGCTCCGTCCGCCGAAGCGCCGCAGGACGGTCCCGGGGTGCAGCGCGAGTGGGCAACCCGGGCGCGCCTTCTGGCCGCGACCCTGGGCAGCGCTGTCCCAGATGTCGACGTCCGGCTGAGGCCCGACTCCCTGGCCGACGTGCTCACCACGATCGTCGACCCCTCAGACCGGGAGCTGGTCTGGCTGACCTTGGCCGTCATGACGGGGGTGCTGCCGTCCGAGCGGCTGGTGGCCGAAGTCGCGCGCGAGTCTGAGTTCGACAACGGCCTGGCGCTCGCGGCAGCCGTGCTCGCCGGAACCACCGCCGACAGCGCACGGTGGGAGGTCGTCGTGGCTCGTCCGGAGGACGTGCTGGTAGACGTTTCCGGCACGCTTCCGCTCGCCTTCACGACGGGCATCCAACGGGTGATCCGCGAGACGGTCTCCCGGTGGATGGAGACTTCCGGCGCGCGGCCGATCGCCTGGACGGCTGACTTCCTGTCGATCCGAGACCTTGAGCCGGCTGAACGCGAGCTCATCGCCAAACGGATGCCGCGCGAATCGAGCGCACGGGACACCGATCGTCTGCCTTCACAGGTGCTCGTTCCTTGGGCCTGCACTTACATCACTCCGGAGGTCCTCACCGAACGCGCCCGGAGCGACCAAGTGAGAAGCCTCGCCCAGTACTCGAGATGTCACACCGCCGCCATCGTGTACGACTGCGTCCCGCTGACGTCGTCTGAGACGTTGATCAACTGGGCGGGGGACACCTTCTCCTGGCACCTGTCAGCACTTCGCCACTTCAACCGTCTCGCCGCCATCTCCGAGGCGGCAGCAGGAGAGTTCCGTGGCTGGCGACAAGCACTGGCGGCCATCGGTCAGAAAGGTCCCGACATCACGGCCGTATCCCTACCGGTCCAGGTCGCGGATCCGGACGAGGCCGCGACCCTGGCGGCACATGAGCGATTCGTCGTCGCGGATCTCCCCATGGTGCTCGTGGTCGGAAGCGCTGAACCTCGCAAGAACCACATGGCCGTCCTTCACGCGGCAGAGCTGCTATGGCGGGCAGGTCAAGCCTTCAGCGTCACCTTCATCGGCGGCCGGGCCTGGGGCGCAGACGACTTCGGACGACGGGTGCGACTCCTGCAGGCCGCTGGGCGTCCGGTCGAAGTCGCGAGCGGCACGGATGACGCACTGCTCTACGGGGCGTACCGGGTGGCCCGGTTTACCGTCTTCCCGTCGCTCTACGAGGGCTTCGGACTGCCGGCGGCAGAGTCGCTGGCATGTGGGACCCCGGTGATCACCTCAAACTTCGGGAGCATGCGCGAGATCGCGCAGGAGGGCGGCGCCCTGATGGTTGACCCGCGGGTCGATGCGGATATCGCCGCCGCGATGGAGTCACTCCTGAACGACGATGACCTGCTGGAACGGCTCCGTGCAGAAGCCCTCGCCAGGCCGGAGCGCACTTGGGACATGTACGCAGCGGAGACCTGGGAGAGGTTGACATGAGCGTTGCGACGCAATTGGTCCGTCGACGGTGAGGCGTCTGGTCCGGCTCTTGGCTACTCCGCTGAGGCGGTATTCTCCCCCCGGTTCGACGCATTGGCTTCGAGGCTGGACCGCATCGAGACCGCACTTGAGGTGCTCCGCACCGCAGGTGATGGCGAGACTGATGCCGAGCCCGAACCGGCGCACGACCCCACCCCCATAGACTTCGAGAGCTTCGACGAGCTGCTCCACCATTTGCGTGGGGTCGAGATGTCGAGGATGCCGCGAGTGGAAGGAACGCTGCTCAGCGCCGGCTGCGCGGGCTCGTACTACTTCGAGTGGGTAGCGGAGTGCTACGGGCCGGTTGCCAAGCACATCGGGCTGGAGCTCTACCTTCCGAAGCCAGACGACCTGCTGCCCTGGGTTCAGTGGGTCAAGAGCTCGGTGTCACAGATGGACGGAGTGCCTGACCGGAGTGTCGACCTCGTCTTCTCCGGCCAGAACTTCGAGCATCTGTTTGGTGATGACGCCACGGACTTCCTGCTCGAATGCCATCGCGTGATCAGCGACGAGGGCTGGCTGGTCATGGACTCCCCTCAGCGATCGATCGCCTCGGCACTGAACTGGACCATGCCCGAGCACACCATCGAGTTCGACTCGGCCGAGGCAATCGAGCTCGTCCAGTTGGCCGGGTTCGATGTCACCGCGGTTCGCGGTGTGTGGCTTTGTCAAGAACCCGACTCGGGTCAGCTCCTTTCGTTGTGGCCCGCACCAGACAGCGAACCCCTGGACGCGCCGGAGCTCGTCCGCCGTGCGGTCTTGGCGAGTGGGCGTCCAGACCTGAGTTTCGTCTGGTGGCTCGAGGCGCGCCGGGCCGATCGGGAACCCCGCGTCCAAGAGCTGCGTCGCCGCCACGCCGCGATCTTCGCCACGGCGTGGCCGGAGCGCGCCTCGCGTACGAGGCATGCAGTCGGCCACCGTGAGGGAGAGGGGGAAGAGTCCATCGTGAGGGTGGACAAGGGGGTCGCCGGACACGCCCTGTTCGGCCCCTACATGCCGCTGTGCGCCGGGGAGTACCAGGTGACCTTCAGGTTGAGGCTGAACGGCGCACCCCTGGACGCCGGTGCTGTGGTGGCGACCTTGGATATTTGCGATGTGGCCGGGGAGGTCTTGGCTGAGCGGAGCCTTCTGAGCAGTGAGTGCCCTGACGGCAAATGGCACGAGGTGACGATCGGGTTCTCGCTCGACGAACTGATCTGGGGAGCGCAGTTCCGCGTCGTGACTCTGGGGGCCTGTGCGGTCGACGTGCGCTCGGAGGTCAGCCTCGATGAACGGGGTACAGGGGTGGCGCCCCGCAAGGCTGGCTGACTCAGGACAGTCGCACACCGGCATGGCCGGTGAACCCGTAGGAGTCCCAGATGGGCTTGCCCCCAGCGTCGTAGACCACGAGGTTGCCGTCGTCCTGAAGTACCAGCCTGTCGCCAGGACTGTACAACGCTGCATGCCATACCGGTCGGTCCGGGGCAGAATATACGACAACGTTCCCGTCGCCCTGGACAGTCATGTATGACCCGCGGTAGCCGGTCATCGTTGCCCACTGGGCGTTGTGCGAGCTGTCGTAGACGACGAGGTTACCGTCGCTCTGCATAGCCACCTCATACCTACCGTTGTATGAGCGGGCGCTGGCTCCGGACCCCAAGGAGGGGACAGGACTTTTGCCCATGAAGTAGGTCCCTGACCGATGCGTGTAGCCCGCACTGTCCCACAGGGCACCGCCGGAGCCGGAGTACAGCACCAGGTTTCCGTCGTCCTGCATCTTCAGGACTGCCCCTGGCCTGTTGTTCCCGGTTGCCCAGAGCGGCTCCCACTGGGGGTCGTAGACCACGACGTTTCCATCTTCCTGCACACGCAGGACCGACCCCGGGACATTGGTCATCGTGGCCCACCGGGGCTTGCCGGACTGGTCATAGACCACGAGGTTGCCGTCCGGCTGCATCGACAGCCAGAACGTCCCCGAAGGCGACAGCACCAAGGGTGAACCACCGGTCAGCATCCCAGGCGCGAGTGGACCAGACATGTTGAGGACCCGGCAGGAGATCGGCTGCGAGTAGACGCCGGCGCTTCCGGTGTTCAACGCATGCGTGCAGACCTGGTGCGATCCCCCCCCAACGGTCGCTGGGATGTCGAATCCGTGGTTGTTCCCGTAGCCCGGGTAGGCAGCGCCGACGTCCGGGCGAGAGGTGTTCGCGGTGGCTGCCGCCACGAGAGCCCCGTCGACCGTCACGTGGACGGTGATCGGGTCGGGGGAATCGGGGTCGAGCGCCCAACCGCCCATGCGCACCGTTGAGCCGCCGGCATAGGTCGTTCCATCGAACGAACCCACCGGCGGATGGTCGTCAATGGTCCACCACGATGAGCGCAGACCCCCGGCGGAGGTGATCGCGGCCCCGGTGGTGTTAACCGTCCCGGCGCTGCCCTCAAGCCGGACGCCAGTCACCCGACCTCCCCACTGTCCGTTGCCGTCTCGACTCGTCACCACCATCCGCTGCAGTGAGCCGATGGACGGGAACTTCGCCTCGACTGCGCTCGCGGACAGGGTGGCGGTCCAGCTGTGGACCGGATCTCCGGGCGCCGTTCCGTCCCAGGGGTCCGACTGAGCTCGAAGGTAGGGGTACCCCTGCGAGCTGGCGGTCGACCAACCGCCGTTGGACGAGGAGAACTCTGTGAAGGCGACGGCACCTTGGTAGGTCAGGACAATGCCATTCGTCGCTGTGACCGCCGCGGTGCTTCGCGTGTCCTCCCGTGCTGTGGTGCCCCCTGTCGATGAGTATTCGGTGGTGCCACCGAACACCTGGCAGGCAGTCGTGTCGCAGATGTCATAGGGCTGCGCTGCATTGCGGCGCATCGCCGAGAGCGCGTAGGTCCGCGCGGCCACCGACTGTGCCTGCAGAGCGGCAGCGGGCCACGAAGCCGGGCTCTCCCGTGGCACGACCCCCCAGAGGTAAGACTCAATCGGCAGAACGAGAACGGTGCTGACATTTGTCACTGCGCCATTGCCGGCAGGCAGGCCGTAGACCAGTCCGCGGTAGTCAACAGACGTGTTGTCCGGCCGCCAGACCCGCACGATCCCCGAGTCGGTGTCGAACCGGATGAGGGTGCTCGAGTTGGTGGAACCGCTCAGCGGGTAGGCGCTCCACCCCCGTTCATGTAGCCCTGCAGCTGGAGGCCGAACCGGTGGGGACCAGCCGCCACTGCTGGCGGTCGGTCGGAAGAACCGTTCTCGTGAAATTGCTCTCGACGGCGGTTAGGCCCGGCGTTGACTCACCCGGAGGCTGCCGGTGTCCGCCGTGAGGAGCACACGGATGCTGTCGTTCGCGACCGGAGTCAGATTCGTGCCCGGGTAGTAGAAGCCGACGATCTCCTGGTAGCTCCTGCCCTGGGTCGCCGCACCGTAGGCGCCCCACTGGGACATCCCGCGACCGTGGCCATAACCGTGACCCTGCACGCCCCAGACGCCGTTCGCTGGGCGCCCGAAAATCTCCTCCGCGTGCGCAACCTGGCTCACCGACAAGCCCAGACACATAGTCACGAGCAAGCAAGCCGTCGAGACCTGAGCCATGACACGCCGCGTGTGCTTCCTCAGGGGCCCCCTGAGCCACAGGTGTAACATATGGGGCATCATGCCCTAGTGTCCGCACAGTGGGTAATGGCCCTGTGCAAATCGTGATCTGGCGGTCCTAGCCGGAGAGGTCGCTCGAGGCGTAGAGAGACCACATGGTGCGCGCCGCGATCTCCCAGGAGAATTGCTGGACGCGCGTCAGTCCTAAGCCGATCAGCTCCTGACGTCGGGTCTCGTCGGACACGAGGCTCGCCAGCTGGCTCCCCAGCGCCTCTGCGTCTCCCACGGGCGCGACGATG
Source organism: uncultured Actinomycetota bacterium (assembly GCA_963826375.1). Taxonomy (GTDB): domain Bacteria; phylum Actinomycetota; class Actinomycetes; order Actinomycetales; family Dermatophilaceae; genus Lapillicoccus. The sequence continues at coordinate 211,696 of CAWGWN010000003.1, forward strand.
GACGCGCCGCCAGCGACCTCTACCAGAGCGGGGTCGTCGCTGATGACCACCGGCGTGGCATGTGCCATCGCCTCGACGACCGGAAAGCCGAAGCCTTCCGCCCGGCTCGGCACCGCCACCGCCACCGCTCGGCTGTACAACGCCGCGAGATCTGCTTCGGACACCTGCCCGATGACATGAACCCGGTGGCCCACTCCCGCCACACGGGCCAACATCTCAACATCCACGTTCCCCCAGCCCGGGGGGGCCCACCACCACGAGACCGAAGCGCTCCAGATCCTGATGCTTCATGGCGGCGACGAGCACGTCCAGCCCCTTGCGCGGCTCGGCCGTTCCGACGAAGAGGATGTATCGCCCCGGAATGCCGAGAGCCGAGGTACGTCGTGAGGCGTCGGGCGGGGATGGCGTGACGCTCACCCCCGAGTGGACCGCGACAACCGGCGCCGACGGTCCGAGTATGTCCCGAACTCCTCGGGCCACGGCCTCGGTCGGCGTGATCACGAGCGCCGCCTCCCTGGCCGCCCTCTCTCCCATGCGCTGATGGAACCTCACTCCCCTCGACGTCAGAGTCTCTGGATGGGTCCAGGGGACCAGGTCGTGGATCGTCACGGCCACCCGATAACGCCGGCTGTGGGGGGGCATGAGCAGAGTCGGAGCGTGTACCACTCCACCACGGGCCGGGAAGGGCGGTAGGCCGCGTTCCCACAGGCGTGCGAGCACGGGACCAGGCACGTGCAGGTTGCACACCGGCACGGTGAGCCGGTCCACCTCTGGACATCGGCCCCCAACGACCGCTTCGAGGGCCGCGCCGGCCGGCGCTGTCTCATACAGAGCCCGGAGCAGCTCCTGGGCGTAGCGCCCCGTGCCGCCCGGGACCCGAGCACACAGCTGTGCCGCCACGAAGTGAACGGGTAGGCCTTGGCGCAGTGGACCCACCACCTCTACTTGTTCGCTGCCAGGACCCGGCAGTCGCGCCGCCCCGTCCTGGGGCTGCTGCCTCACCGGGTACCCTGACCCTGCCACACCTTCGCGGGTGGCGGGAGAGAGGACTTGAATGGAACGCGTGGGCACCCGCCGTCGTGAGCAGACGCGACTCACCTTCGCCCTCATCTTCCAGTTGGTGCGCAAGGACCTCAAGGTCAAGTACCAAGGCTCAAGCCTCGGGTTCATCTGGTCTCTGGCCAACCCCATCCTGCTCCTGGCCGTCTATACGTTCGTCTTCCAGTACGTGTTCAAGTCACAGGTGCCGATGTTCGGCTTCTTCCTCATGTCGGGCCTGTTGATCTGGAGCTTCTTCAGCATGGCGGTCATGGGAGCCTCGACCTCGATCCTCGCCAACGCAGGCCTGGTGAAGAAGGTGCCCTTCCCGCACACGGCACTCCCCCTGGCCTCGGTCGGGTTCGCAGCAGTTCAGGTCATCCTGCAGTTCCTGGTCTTCGTCGTGGCGCTAGTCCTATTCGGCTACGCGCCATTGAGGCCGGAGCTCCTGCTGCTGCTTCCCGCGCTTGTCGTGGTCCTGACTCTGACGGTCGGCCTCGGGCTCTTCGTTGCCGCCACCACGGTCCGACTGCGCGACACCCAGCACATCCTCGAAGTCCTCATGTTCGCCTGGATGTGGATCACACCGATCATCTACCCGCCAAGCTTCGTCCACAACGTGCTCGGTCCGACGGCACAGACCCTCTACTACCTCAATCCCATGGCTGGCGTGGTGATCAGCTTCCAACGAGCTCTGTACGGCGTCGTACGGTATCCCGAGCTTCCTGGTGGGGCAGCGCCCTCCGGCCAGCTGCTCCTGGCAAGCGACTCGGACCTCTTCTACCTCAAGGCGCTCGCCCTCGGGTTTGTCGTCTCGGCCGCGATATTCGCCGTCGGCCTGTGGCAGTTCCGCAGACTGAGCAAAGACTTCGCGGAGGAGCTGTGACCGCCATCCAGAAGCCCTCGAACGTCGGCGACGCCCCCGGTTCGGCGAGCGCCGAGACGCTGGTCCACGCTGTTGGCGTCAGCAAGAAGTTCGTCCGGTTCCACCGCCGTGCGACGAGTCTCAAGGAGCGCATCGTCAAGCGGGAGCGAGGCGGGAGAGATGACTTCTGGGCCCTTCGCGACGTGGACCTGGTCGTGCGCCGCGGTGAGACAGTAGGACTCACCGGGCCGAACGGGTCCGGCAAGAGCACCCTGCTCAAGGTCCTGGCCGGAATCCTGCGGCCTTCGGAGGGGGACGTCCAGGTCAACGGACGGGTCGCGTCGCTTCTGGAGCTGGGAGCCGGCTTCGACGGAGAGCTCACCGGTCGCGAGAACGTCTACCTCAACTCCGCCCTCCTGGGCGTGCCAAAGGCAGAGACCGACAGGCTGTTCGACCAGATCGTGGAGTTCAGCGAGCTCGGTGAGTTCATCGACAACCCCGTGAAGCACTACTCCTCCGGGATGTACGTGCGACTCGGATTCTCTGTCGCGGTCCATGTGGATCCCGACATCCTGATCGTCGACGAGGTCCTCGCGGTGGGGGATGCAGCCTTCCAACAGAAGTGTCTGGACCGCATTCGCCTCTTCCAGCACCAGGGCAAGACGATCCTGTTCGTGTCCCATTCGGCTGCCCAGATCACGTCCCTGTGCACCCGAGCGGTGCTCCTGAGTCGGGGGCATGTCCTGTTCGACGGCGCACCTGCTGAGGCGGTGAAGCATCTCAATGACCTCCTGGGCGTAGACAATGTCGAGCGCAGGGACGAAGGGACCGCCCGCATCGCCGCCGTCGTCCTGGTGGATCCGAGCACGGCAGAGGCTCCGGAGGCGTTCCAGAGCGGGGCCGAGGCGGTGTTCATGGCCAACATCGAATGGCTCACGCGGGCGGACCTGGCGAAGGGAACCCACCTCGAACTGAGCTTCGTCAGCGGAAACGAGACCTTGGCCATAGTCCACCCTGAGGTGGAGGAGCTGCCAGTCGACGAGCCCACGGCATCCGGCGGTCGCAGCGAAGTCTGGTGGCACCTTCACGCACTGCCCGAGCTCTCCGGTGAAGTCACGTTGCGCTTCTCGGTCCTGTCGGGCGAGACGCAGCTGGCCGTGGCCGAGATCCCCGGCATCCGCGTTCACGGTCACCAAGCCCTGGATGTCGACGGCACGGTCAAGGTCACGCCCGGCAAGGAGCCACCGCCGAGTGCTCCCTTGCCGGGATGAGCTCCGCGTCCAGCACGACCTGCGCGACGGGAACGTCGGTGGACGTCGTGGTGGTCACCTGGCAGGGCCGGCATCTCATCGAGGCATGTCTGGGCTCTCTCCGCCGACAGACCGTCCCCCATCGGGTCATCGTGGTGGACAACGCCTCGACCGACGGCACCATCGAGCTGCTTCGTGACCTCTACCCAGAGGTCACGGTGGTCCAGCTGCCGTCCAACACTGGCTTCGCTGGCGGAGTGAACGCGGCCCTGGAGCACGTCACCTCACGATTCGTCGCGCTACTCAACAATGACGCCGTGGCGGAGCCCAAGTGGTTGCACGAGGCATGCGGCTTCCTCCACGCGAACCCTGATCACGCCGCCGTCAGCTGTCGCATGCTCCTGTGTGACCCCGTCGGCGCGGTCAACAACACCGGCATCGTTCTCCTGGCCACTGGGTATGGAGCCGACCGCGGGCTCGGTGACCCGGATGGGCCGGCATACGACGAACCGGTCGAGGTGTTCGGAGCCTCCGGTGGCGCAGCCGTCTACCGCACCCTTGCCGTCAAAGCTGTCGGTGGGATCGAGCCGGCGTACTTCATGTACTACGAGGACGCCGACCTGTCCTGGCGACTGCGCCTCGCCGGCTGGCGAATCGGCTACTGTCCGAAAGCGATCGTGCACCATCTGCACGCCGCCTCCTCCGACCCGGGTTCCGCAAGCTTTGCCTTCTACACCGAGCGCAACCGCCTTCTCACCCTTTTCCGATGCGCCCCAGCATGGTTCGCGACGGCCCAGACGTGCCGCTTCGTTCTCACCACGGCGTCGTTGTCGGCGTCCCGTCTCCTCCGGCGTGCGATCCCCGATGCGCCCGTCTTCTCCACCCCTCTACGCCTTCGTGTCTTGGCCTCGCTGGCTCGAGTCGCACCAGGTGTGGTCCACGTCCGCCGAACAAGCACCCGTCGTCGCCGCGCCGACGTCCTCCGACAGTGGCGCGGCATCGACGCGCAGCCCATCGCCCCAGAGCTCATCAGATGAGGGTCGGCTACGACGCAACCCCCCTGATCGGTCGTCGCACCGGCGTCGGCATCTATGCGGCAAACGTCCTGGAACAGCTGGTGTCCGAGCCGGGGTACGAGCTCGACATCGTCGCAACGGCATTCAGTGGCCGAGGCGGCAGCCATCTTCCGACGCTGGTTCCGGATGGGGTCGAGGTCCGCACTCGCCCGGTGCCAGCACGACTGCTCCGCCAGGCGTGGCTGCGGGCACAGTGGCCGCCCATCGAGCTGATAACCGGGCGTCTCGACGTCTTTCACGGAACGAACTTCGTCGTACCCCCTCTTCGGGGAGCCACGGGCGTGGTCACCATCCACGATCTGGGCTATCTGCGTAACCCGGGCACCGTGACAGCTGATTCACTGGCCTACCGCGAGCTGGTTCCGCTTGCTTTGCGATACGGCGCGCACGTGTGCACGCCGAGCCGTACGGTTGCAAGGCAGGTGCGCGACGCCTATGCCGTCTCCGCGGATCGAGTTCACCACACCCCCTTGGGGGTCGACCCCGCGTGGATGACGGCGCGTCCCGCCTCACCCGCGGTCCTCGCCGAGCTAAATGTCCCCACCAGCTACCTGGTGGCGGTGGGAACTCTCGAGCCGCGGAAGAACCTCCCGTTGCTCGTCGACTCCTACCGCCTTGCCCAGCGACAGCACTCGGACATCCCGCCTCTCGTCATCGTCGGCGCGCACGGCTGGGGTGCGTCCCTGGACACGGATGGCCTTCCTGAGTCGAGCGTGATCCGGACCGGGCACGTGCCCATCGACCGGCTGCGCTCCCTCGTCGCTGGAGCCGATGCCCTGCTCTTTCCGTCCATCGACGAGGGCTTCGGGCTTCCCCCGCTCGAGGCCCTGGCATGCGGAACTCCCGTGGTCTCGAGTGACCTCGACGTGACGCGGGAGGTGCTGAAGGACCAGGCGACTTTCGCGGACGCCGGTTCTGCCGAGGCATTCCTCGAGGCCATCCAGAGCGCGCTCGAACGTCCTGCCGGTACCGCCGACTCGCGTAAAGCCCACGCCCAGACATACACCTGGCTCGCCTGCGCTAAGGCAACGCACGAGGCGTACGCCAGAGCCGCCGCGACCTAGGAGCGGTCGGGGCTCCGGCGTTCGCGCCTGACGCGCGTGATGCGGCCACGAGCTCGCCGAGTGAACTCTGAGACCCCTCCACTCTGGAGGTACTCCTGCGCCAGCGAGAGGTCGGACCGCCAGCTGAAGGACTTGCGACGGGGTTCGGACGTTGGTGCCGACAGCACCGCAGCTCCCAGCCTCTTGGTGATGTCCGGAGCGCGCCTTGGGTTGCGAGCAAATCGAGCCAACGGCTCCAATGACTTGGCCCACGTGAACGTCGCTGCGGACTGTCGCACGCGGGCCTGGATCAGGGAGCGCTCGTCGTCATCGTTGAGCAGGCGGATGATCGCGTCCGCAAGGCGTGACGCGTCCTCCGGCGGTACTGCCTCTCCTAGACCTTCGCGGGCAACGAGATCACCGAACGCGTCGCCCTGTGTGCAGACGATCGGCAGCCCGGCCCACAAGTAGTCCAGGATCCGGGTCCGGAAGCTGAACTCGGTCTCCACATGGTCGAAGTGACAGCTCACACCGATGTCGGCGTCCAGCAGGAAATCCGCTCGGTCCTGATAGGGGACCCATGCCTCGTTGAAGAAGACGTGCTTGCCTTCCAACCCCAGCAGCTGAGCCAGGTCGCGGGCACTGGTCGCCATGCTCATCTCCGGAACCCCCGGGTTGGGATGCTTCATCCCCATGAAGACGAGGCGGACGTTCGGCACATGATGACGGACCTGGTCGATGGCCGTGATCAGCGTGAGCGGGTCGAACCAGTTGTAGACCCCACCCCCCCACAGGACGACCTTGTCATCCGCGCCCACACCCTCGATCACTCCACGGATGCCGTGCCGGTTCTGGCGGGCCGGCGCGGCCGGTAGACCGAAGGGTGCGACGTCGATGAGGTCGCGCATGGACTCGTCGTCGTCGTACGTGAAGGGGTTGATCCGTCCCTGGCCGGCCAGCTGCCCCAGCCAGAAGTCCCGTTGCTTCTCCGAGGCGCAGAGCAGGAAGTCCGCCCGCGCGAGCTGCACGTTCAGCGCAAGGACCGTGGCATCAGAGATCTCCGCTCGCTCATCCATCGAGCGCGCCCGCTCCTGCTCCAACGTCTCCAGGTGGAACGGGTCGTAGATGTCGGCGACGAGCGCCGCGTTCGCTTCTGCCACCCAGGGATGGATGCTGAGGAGCAAACCCTGGAAGATGATCAGGTCCGAGGCGGCCACCAGGGGTCGGAGCGTCTGACCATTCGCCGTTCTCACCCGGAACTCCTTTGCCTCGAGGTCACACTTGCCGAGCGTCACCAGGGTGACGTCGTGTTCCTCCGACAGCAGCCGCGACATCTCGAAAGCGCGGATCGCGGGTCCAGCCATCTTTGAGCCCAAGGGCTCTCCGGTGACAACCAGAACGCGACGACGACGTGAGAAGTACTCCCCGACCCCGAATGCCTCTGAGAGGTGTTGGTGCGCCTCGATGTAGCTGGGATACGGGTATGCCGGTTCCATCGCCTGGCGGAACAGTGGGAAGAGGTCGATGTCGCTGCGTCGACGCTTGGACTGGATGACGTCGCGGTCGCGGCCGAGCGCCGGAAGCTGGTCGACGAGGTAGTCGATCGCCAGAGCTCCCGCGAGGGCGTCCTTGGGGATCTCGACCGACTGCTTCTCGTCACCGCCTGGCCGGACTTGCAGGTCGAGCATGCGGGCGTCCAGCCCGTTCCTCGCGATGGAGCGCCTGATCGACAGCGCCATGGCTGGGGCGAGGCAGCGGGTCAGCGACTCCATGTCGTAGTTCTTGTACATCGACATGAGGGCGTTTCGCTCGAGGAGATAGGTCTCGCGATATCCCGCATAGTTGTTCATCGTCGCGTGGTGGCGGTGGTACGCGACGGAGGTGGGTACATACCGGACCCGGTGTCCGAGGACATTCAGTCGCCAACCAAGATCCACATCCTCGAAGAACATGAAGAACCGCTCGTCGAAGCCGCCGACGGCGCGAAAGGTCTCCGCGCGGAAGAACACTGCAGCTCCGGTCCCGAAGAGGACGTCCCGGGGGGTCTCGTACTCCCCTCCGTCTCGTCTCTCGGTCTCGCGCTTGTATCCCATTCCGTACCACGTCAAGGCCCCGTCTACGAAGTCGATCAGCTGACCGTCCCAGTCGAGGACCTTCGACGCGACACAGACCACCTCCGGATCGGTCTCGAACTCCTCGACGGCGTTGGAGACCCATCCCGGGGCAGGTCGGGCATCGTTGTTGATGAAGGCGAGGTACTCGCCACGGGCCAACGCGACACCGAAGTTGCAGCCACCCGCGAACCCCAGGTTGCTCCCCGAGTTGACCACTCGCACGCCGGGGATGGCAGCCCGGATCCTCTCCTCTGAGCCATCGCCAGAGTCGTTGTCGACGCAGATCACCTCGAGCCGCTCTGCCGGCCAGTCCAAGGCCTCGAGCCCACGCAGGCAGGTGATCGTGTCGTCGGCGCCCTTGTAGTTGAGAACGATGACCGAGACGAGTCCGGGCATGACGGCGGCGGCAGCGTCGGACAGGCGTTGGCTCACGAATTGCCCTTCAGAACGTCATGAATGGTCTCTGCCAGAGCGTCATGCCAGTCCGGCAGGGCGGCCACACCGACCGACTCGGCCTGGGCGTGCCCCAGTACGGAGTATGCCGGTCGGGGTGCGGGCAGGGGAAACTCGGCGCTACCAATCGGATGGACCGCGTCGGGATCCAGATTCAGCTGCTCGAAGATTGCGCGAGCGAAGCCGTACCACGTGGTCAGCCCGGAGCTCGTGCCGTGATACAGCCCCGCTGGTGCGGAAGCAGAGATCAGGTCGGAGATGAACTGGGACAGATGTGAGGTCGCGGTGGGCTGTCCCCACTGGTCGTCGATGACCTTCACCGTGCCCCGCTCGTGTGCAAGGCGCGCCATCGTCTTCACGAAGTTCGGGCCGCCCGCGCCGTAGAGCCAAGCGGTCCTGACGATGAGTGAGTCAGGGCACTCCGCGCGCACTGCCCACTCCCCGCTCGCCTTGGTGCGACCGTAGGCACAGATCGGTGCGATGTCGGCGGACTCCGCGTAAGGGGCCTTCCCGTCGCCGGCGAAGACGTAGTCGGTCGAGATCTGGATGACGCGCGCTGACGACTCCCGACACGCCCGAGCCACATTTGCCGCGCCGAGGGCGTTGACAGCGAAGGCGTCCGCCTCCCGCGTCTCGGCCTCATCCACTTTTGTCCACGCGGCCGCGTTCACGACCACATCGTGCCCGGCAACCATCTCGCGACATGCGTCGGCCCTGGTGACGTCGAGATCCGCACGCGCCGCGGCCGTCACGTCAAAGCCGTTTGAGCGGAGCGTCCGCTCCAGGTCTCTGCCCAGCATGCCCGACCCGCCGGTTACCAGAACCTTCATGCGGCCGAGGCTATCGGAGTAGCGTCGACGCCCCAGTACGGCAGGCGGACCAAGTCGCACGTGGACGGTCCGAAAACACGGTCGTCCAAACTGGTACCAATGGGGCCAATGAGGCGTATCGTACCCCTGTTGCACCCATGCCCTCGCGTCACGACAGGTCCCTGCCCATGAAGCTGTTCCGCCCGCTTGCGGTCATCCTCGTCAGCTCCGCACTCTTCCTTGCGCCGGTGACCACCCCCGTCTGGGCCACCCCCCGCCCAGTGGCTCCCTCGGTGCACCGCTTGCCGATCGCCGGGGTGAACGACGCCGCCCTGGCAGCAGCACCGCCCGCCCTCGACCCAGACACCATCAGCACAGAGCTACTCAGCCCTGACACAACGGCGACCAAGCGTAGGGCGAGTCCATCGCGCCGCCCCGCCGTCATGACTGCCCAGCTGGACACCGGGCGGTTCACTGCCGCTGGCCTGACCTGGGATGCTGGCACTACCCCAGCTGATGCGGTCGTGCAGGTGCGTATCCGCGAACGCGGGGTGTGGTCGGACTGGCAGCACCTGGACATCACGGCGGCCGTTGACTCCGGAGACAGCACGGCTAAGCCGACGGGCCACGTCTCCACCGAGCCGATCTCGACGGCCTCTGCCGATGCCATCCAGGTGCGCGTCGACGGTCGCACGCCTCTCAACAACCTCACGATCGTCGCGATCGACCCGGGGACCTCCGCTGCGGATGCCAACCTCGGCGCCCCAGCGACCGCCGCCCACGGCGCGGTGACCAAGCCGACGATCATCACGAGGGCCCAGTGGGGAGCAGACGAGAGCCTGCGCAACTGTCAGGCCACCTACTCACCGACGATCAAGGTCGGCTTCGTCCACCACACGGTCAGCACCAACGACTACGCCCCCTCCGACTCCGCGTCGATGATCCGCGGGATCTACGCCTACCACGTCAACGGCAACGGCTGGTGTGACATCGGCTACAACTTCATCGTCGACCGCTATGGGCAGATGTTCGAGGGCCGCGGCGGCGGGATGGATCGCCCCGTGATCGGCGCCCATACTCTGGCGTTCAACTACAACAGCTTCTCCGTATCGGCGCTGGGGACATTCTCGAGTGTCGAGGCCCCCCCCGCGATGACGTCGTCGATGGCCAAGATCCTGGGATGGAAGCTGGCCATGCACGGGCGGGACCCGAACGGCAGCACGACTCTCGTGTCCGCTGGTGGCGCCGGAGCCAAATGGCCAGCCGGCACCACCGTGCCGTTCGCCTCCATCTCCGGGCACCGGGATGCCTACAGCACCGAGTGCCCGGGCAACGTCCTCTACTCCCAGCTGTCGTCGATTCGAGCCATGGCGGCCACCTACATCAGCGAGAACGACGTCCGAGGGCCCGTTCCGGCGACGATGAACGGCGGTGACCGGGTCATCCTGTCCCCCGACGGGCGCTACCAGCTCAACATGCAGGTGGACGGCAACCTCGTCATCTACGACGCTGCGGGGAACCCGCGATGGGCGACGTACACCAACGTCCCCTACAGCTACCTGCGCGTGCAGCCGGATGGCAACGTGGTGATCTACGACCCGGAGGACGACTCCCCTCTCTGGCATACCTCGACCTACAGTCCTGGTGCAGTTCTGCAGCTACAGAATGACGGCAACCTCGTGCTCTACTCACCGTCAGGGGCCGCCCTGTGGGATAGCGCCGGCTTCACCGGTCACGCGGCGGTACGGGTGGTTGCCCGGCGGTCCTTCACCCATCTCTCATCAGGCCAGTCGCTCATGTCGCGCAGTGGCGCCTACCGCCTCACTTTGGGATCGAACGGCAACCTCGCCGTGACGAACTCCGCGGGCGCTGTCAGGTGGTCGAGCCAGACCTACTCGCCAGGCGCTCGTCTCGAGGCCCAGGCGGACGGCAACCTCGTGATGTACTCGAGCGACGGGAGTCCGGTGTGGCATGCCGCCCTGTACAGCCCGGGTGCTTCAGCGGTCCTCCAGGACGACGGCAATGTGGTCATCTACGACCGGCAGGGCCGGCCGCTGTGGGACACAGACGGGGCCATGGGGCGTACGGCGGTCGTGCTCAAACCCGAGCGTGTCTTCACCCGACTCTCTTCGGGACAGTCGGTCACGTCGTGGAACCAGTCCTTCAGCCTGACGATGAGGACAAGTGGCAACCTGGTTCTGACCAACGCAGCTGGCTCGGTCGTCTGGGCCAGCGGGACGTCGTCGGCAGGCTCGCGGCTCGAAGCACAGTCCGACGGCAACGTCGTCATCTACTCAAGCGGCAACAAGGCCGTCTGGCACACGAACCTCTACAGCCCTGGTGACGTTGCCGTCATCCAAAATGACGGCAACGTAGTCGTCTACGACACGGCCAGGCGACCTCTCTGGGACTCCTTCGGCTACACAGGCCACCAAGCCGTTCGGCTGGGATAACCATCCCGCTCATCGTGGAGCAGCATGAGGGTATTGCCGGTGCCCCGCGCAGACCATGGCGACTCACGAGGGCGCCTTGGCGTTGGCACTAGGCTCGCAGCATGAAGGGAATCGTGCTCGCCGGAGGGTCTGGGACCCGACTCCATCCCATCACCCGCGGGATCAGCAAGCAGCTGATGCCGGTGTACGACAAGCCGATGATCTACTACCCGCTGTCGACCCTGATGATGGCCGGGGTCCGGGACATCCTCGTCATCACGACCCCGCAGGACGCGGACCAGTTCGAGCGGCTGCTCGGGGACGGTCACGAGTGGGGCATCTCCATCTCGTATGCCGTGCAGCCGAGCCCGGACGGCCTCGCCCAGGCCTTCATCATCGGCGCCGACTTCATCGGTGACGACTCGGTGGCCCTGGTCCTCGGCGACAACATCTTCTACGGGACCGGGCTCGGGAACTCACTGAAGGAGAACGCGGACCTCACCGGCGGACACGTCTTCGCCTACCACGTCAGCGAGCCCTCGGCATACGGGGTGGTCGAGTTCGACGACGCCGGGCGGGTGCTCTCGATCGAGGAGAAGCCGGCGACGCCGAAGTCCAGCTACGCCGTCCCGGGCCTCTACTTCTACGACAACAGCGTCATCGAGGTGGCACGCAACCTCAAGCCGAGCGCCCGGGGCGAGCTGGAGATCACGGGGGTCAACGACGTCTACCTCGAGAGAGGCGCGCTCACGGTGACCGTTCTCCCGCGTGGGACGGCGTGGTTCGACACGGGGACCTTCGAGGGCCTGCTCGAGGCGAGCCAGTTCGTCCACGTCATCGAGGCTCGCCAGGGAAACAAGATCGGTTGCGTCGAGGAGATCGCCTGGCGCAACGGCTGGCTGGACGACGAGCAGTTCGACGCGCTGGCCGGGCCTCTGGTCAAGAGTGGATACGGCGCCTACATGAAGGGCCTTCTCGTCGAGGGCAAGGACGTCGTCTGACGTCCGGCTCTAGGCGGCTCTGCCGTCGATCCACGTGCACAACCGCGTGATGCCCTCCTCGAGGGAGACCGACGGACGCCAGCCCAGATCCGCTGCCGCGGCCTCGGTGCGACACGAGGCGTGCCGGACGTCGCCGTCGCGGAACTGCCCGGTCACGACCGGAGCCGGTGCGCCGTAGTGCTGGGCGATCGTCTGCGCGAGCTCACTGACCGTCGTGGCCCGCCCCTGCCCGATGTCGTATGGCGTGCTGCCGGGTGAGCCCGCCGTTGCCCCCAGCCGGATCGCCTCGACCACGTCGTCGATGTAGACGAAGTCCCTGGTGATCTGGCCGTCCTCATAGACGGGGATCGCGCTGCCCGCCCGGGCCAGCTGGGCGAAGAGGGAGACGATCCCCGTGTAGGGGTTGGTGAGGGACTGCCCAGGCCCGTAGACGTTCTGAAGCCGCAGCAGCACAGGGGTGACGTCGACGGACAGCGCCCAGGCGCGGATGATGTTCTCCTGAGCGAGCTTGGTGGCGCCGTAGACGCTCGTCGGGTCGGGACGGACGTCGGCGGCGACGGCGGGCAGCGGCTGCAGCCCCGGGAAGTCGTAGGTCCCTGACCGCAGCATCCGGTGGGAGCGCTGGCCGGGGTAGCAGACCTCCCCAGCCGCGTCCTGCCACGACCCCTCCCCATAGATCGCGCGGCTCGAGGTGAGGAGGATGCGCTCCGGAAGTGCGGCGGTGCGGGTGAAGGCGTCGAGCATCCGGGTGGTGCCGAGCACGTTGACCGACGCGTGCCGGCTCGCCTCGGTCAGGGACTGCGCCGTGCCCGTCTCGGCTGCCAGGTGGATGACGGTCGAGGGTCGGACCTCCGCCAGCAGCCGGTCCCAGACGCGCTCGTCGGTGACATCGCCCTCGACCAGGTCGACTCGTCGGTCCAGGGCAGCCGGTCGTGAGGCCTCGGCATGCACCTGCGGGTGGAGGTTGTCGAGGACCACGACGTGGTCGAACTCATCGGCAAGGCTCGGCGACAGGGCACACCCGATGAACCCCGCTCCCCCGGTGACCAGGCAGGTTCCTCGCATACGGAAACCCTATCGACGGGCGACGCGCCCCGACCGCTTGTCGGCCCGAGCCGATTCCGGCACCTAGGCCAAGGCCCGCTCGTATGCAGCGTGGGTGGCCTCCGCACAGCGCTGCCAGGTGAAGCCGCCCGCCTGCTCGCGCCGCTGCGCCGAAGTGCCCACGGGCGCCGTGAGCGCGACGCGGACCGCGTCCGCCAGCTCCCTACATCGGTCCTTCGCAGAGCTCGCTGCTCCCCCCAGGACCTCACGCGTGACGGGCAGGTCGTTGGCGAGCACCGGGACCCCGCAGGCGAGCGCCTCCAGCGGGGGCAGCCCGAAGCCTTCGTCAAGAGAGGGGAACGCCAGCAGCGTGGCCCCGGCCACGAGCCGTCTCAGGTCGGCGTATGGCAGATGGCCGGTGAGCACGACCGCCCCAGAGGGGAACTCGCTGAGGTCGAGGGCCGCTCCCTACCCCGCGCCGCCGGCGAGAACCAGGGGAGGCGCCTCCGGCAGGTCGGTGAGCAGCAGGCGGTATGCCGCGAGCAGCGCGGCGAGGTTCTTGCGTGGCTCCAGCGTGCCGACAGCGAGTAGGTACTCCGGCGGCAGCCCCTGCGCCGCACGCTCCACCCGGCTGAGCGGCGTCGCGTCGAACCAGACCGGGTCCACGCCGAGTGGGGTGACCGAGATCCGGTCGGCCGGCACGGCGTAGGCGTCCTGGACCTGCTCGGCCACCGCCCAGCTCGGAGTGCACACCATGGCGGCCCGGCTGACTCCCCGCGGCACGAGCTCGCGGTAGGCCAGCGTCGCGTCCGAGACGGTGTCGGGAAACCGCAGGTAGGCCAGGTCGTGGATCGTCAGCACCCCTCGCGCTCCTCGCGAAGGCGGGAGCACGAAGTTGGTGGCATGGAAGACGTCCACCCGTCCGCAGAGCACCTCGACCGGAAGGGGGACGTCGCGCGCCCACAGTGTCCGCAGTGCGCGAGCCGGCAGAGGCCTGGTCCGGACCGTGACGCCGCTGGGGACCACCGCCGCCAGCTCGCCGGCGCCGCGCAGGGTGAACGCGGTGGCGACCAGCTCGTCCCCCGGAAAGCGCCCTCGAAGCGCGTCCATGAGGTTGCGGGTGTAGGTGCCGACCCCGGTGACCTGCCCCAGCAACGGGGTCGCGTCGAGCCCGACTCTCATCGGGCCGTCCGACCGATCGCCCGCTCGGGCACGCCGCGCCAGTCGGCGAGCACCGCGGACCGGCTACGCGCTGTCGGAGCCGAGCGCCGCCTGGCCAGGACGCCGGGCAGCCGCTGCCCCACCGAACGCAACACGCTCATGCGAAGCCCCGTGCGGAACACGGGGTGGTCGTCGACCGGCCGTCCCAGCCCCCGGGTGACCGCCAGCGACGCCGACGTCACGCCGAAGCGGAGCAGGCACGTGAGCGCAAAGCCTGCTGGCGCGTTACTCAGCAACATCAAGAGCCGGTTGCGCTCGTTGTGGAAGGCGAACATCTCGGAGCCGACGTCGGAGCTGGCCGCGTGCCGGTGGTGGACCACGGCATCCGGACGGTAGCGGACCGACCAGCCCGCCAGCCGGAGCCGCCACGACAGGTCCGTGTCCTCGTAGTACATGAAGTAGGTGTCGTCGATGCCGCCGACCGCCTTGACGGCAAGTGTTCGCAGCACAGCCGCCCCACCCGAGAAACCAAAGACCTCAGCCGGCTCGTCGAAGGCGCCGTCGTCGGGCTGCCCAAGCCCCCGGTCCGCGCCGTAGCCGGACCGCAGGAGCACGACGCCGGCGTTGTTGAGGACCGCCGGGCCACTCTCCGGCTCCCGACCGGCCAGCAGCATCTTGGCGCTCACCGCAGCGACGGTCGCATCAGCGAGGTCCGCCACTGAGCGTTCCAACCAGCTCGGCTCGGCCTCAGCGTCGTTGTTCAGCAGCGCCACGAAGCGCGTGCCGACCTGTGCCAGAGCGGCATTCACCCCCCCGGCGAAGCCCGTGTTCGTCGACAGGGTGAGCACGCGGGCGGCGGGGAACTCCCGAGCGATCATCTCGCCGGTGCCGTCGTGCGAGTCGTTGTCGACCACTAGGACGTCGTGGGCGACCGTCTGGAGCTGGAGGGACGCGAGGCACCGACGGGTCAGCTCGCGCTGCTCCCAGGTCACGACGACCACGGTGACGTCGGCCCCCCGCAGGGAGCTCTCAGGACCCGACAACAGCCTTGACCGAGCGTCGGATCGACTCACGCCAGTCGGGCAGCGCGTCCAGGCCGGCACGGCGCCAGGCGTCGTGTCCGAGCACGGAGTATGCCGGCCGCATCGCCGGGAGGGGGAAGGCGTCGGAGGTGGTCGGCAGCACCCTTGAGGGGTCGTGACCGAGCAGCCGGAAGATCTCCTGGGTGAAGCCGTGCTTCGTCGTCTCGCCGGCGGCCGTGCCGTGGTAGATCCCGAACGGGGCCTCGGTGCCGAGCAGACGCCTGATCGCCTCGGAGAGGTCCCAGGTCCAGGTGGGCTGACCCCGTTGGTCGTCCACGACCGACAGGGTCTCACGCTCGGCGGCGAGGCGGGCCATCGTCTTGACGAAGTTGGGGCCGTGCTCGCCGTAGAGCCAGGCGGTGCGGACCACGTACGAGCGCGGCGCGTAGGCCTGGACGGCCCACTCCCCCGCCGCCTTGGTCCGTCCGTAGGCAGAACAGGGCGCCAGCCCGGCGTCCTCCGCATAGGGGACCGTCGCGTCCCCGGAGAAGACGAAGTCGGTGGACACGTGCACCAGGGTGGCGCCCGCCTCGGCGGACGCTCGAGCGACGTTCGCGGCGCCGGTCGCGTTCACGGCGAAGGCCTCACCCTCAGAGGCCTCAGCGCCGTCGACATTGGTCCAGGCGGCCGCGTTGATGACGGCATCGTGCCCGCTGACAGCCGCGTGGCAGGCCTCGAGTGACCTGACATCGAGGTCTGAGCGCGCGGCGGTGGTCACCTCGTGACCGGCGTCGGTGAGGACTGAGCTCAGGTCATGTCCGAGCATGCCTGCGCCGCCGGTGACGAGGATCTTCATGGCTCCGAGGCTAGCGGAGATGCCATGCCCTCCCCGACGTGGCGCCGGTGGCCGACCAGCAGTCTGGGCGTCAGGCCGACGACACTGCTGCCGCCACCGCCGGAGCGACCCTGGGGTCGAAGACACTGGGGACGATGCAGTCCGCGGTCGGGTTGGCCACCAGGGACGCGATCGCGCGGGCTGCTGCGAGCTTCATCGCCTCGGTGATCCGGCCGGCGCCCGAGTCGAGCACGCCCCGGAAGATCCCCGGGAAGGCCAGCACGTTGTTGATCTGGTTGGGGAAGTCGGAGCGGCCTGTCGCGACCACTGCCGCATAGCGGTGGGCCACCTCAGGGTGCACCTCCGGGTCGGGGTTGGCCAGGGCGAAGATGATGGCGCGGGGCGCCATACCGGCCAAGGCCGCCTCGGGCACGGTGCCGCCGGAGACACCGATGAAGACGTCTGCACCTAACAGGGCCTCGGTGATGCCTCCGATGACCTGGCGCTGGTTGGTCAGCGTCGCCAGCTCCGCTTTGTGGGCGGGGAGGCCCTCTCCGGCCCGCATGGATGGTGCCCTGGGAGTCGACGACCACGAGGTGGCCGATCCCGGCCGCCAGCAGGAACTTCGACACCGCCACGCCGGCCGCGCCCGCGCCGGACACTACGACGTCGAGGGACGCCAGAGCGGCGCCCCACGACCAGGGCGGCGTTGATCAGCGCAGCGAGCGCCACGATCGCCGTCCCGTGCTGGTCGTCGTGGAAGACCGGGATGTCTAGCCGCTCCTGAAGGCGGCGTTCGATCTCGAAGCAGCGCGGAGCGGAGATGTCCTCGAGGTTGATGCCGCCATAGGTGGGTGCCACTCGGACGATGGCGTCCACGAGCTCGTCGACAGTGCCCGTCTCCATGCACAGCGGCACGGCGTCCACATTCGCGAAGTGCTTGAACAGGACGGCCTTGCCCTCCATGACCGGCATGGCGGCGAGCGGCCCGATGTCACCCAGCCCGAGCACCGCCGTGCCGTCGCTGATGACCGCCACGGTGTTCTTGCGGGACGTGTAGACGTCCGCGAGCTTGGGGTCGGCCGCGATCGCCCGCGACACCTGCGCCACACCGGGGGTATAGAGCAGGGAGAGGTCTGCGGCGTCCCGCAGCGGCTGGGTGGGGGCGGAGGCGATCTTCCCGCCTGCGTGCGCCCGGAAGATGGGGTCTGCGGGGTCGAAGAACGCGTCGGACGTATGGGGGTGCATGGCAGGGGCATCCTTCGGAGGCGGAGTGGCAGTCGGCTGGGGCGACATTCGCAAGGTCGCAGGCCGAGGTGGTGGCCACTTCTACGCGTCAGAGGGGTTTGCCCTCCTGCTCATCCTGACACAGGGAAAGGGCTGGCGACAGGTGCCTCGTGTCGGTGTGACACGAGTCGCACGTCACCTTCGCTATTCTGCCTGTCGAGCCGGACGGCTTCTGGCTAGACGATCCCCAACGAAAGCACCTGGAATGGATGACATGACTGACCTGACCGCAGATACCGCTACGCACCAGGGACCGGAGCGCAACCCGACGACGGAGACCTTCAGCGTGGAACGGCCGTGGGGGTAGTTCGAGCAGTTCGTCTCCAACGAGCAGGTGACCGTCAAGATCATCACCGTCTCACCCGGTCACCGGCTGTCCCTGCAACGCCACCAGCAACGCGGCGAGATGTGGCGGGTCCTCGACGTGCCGATCGACATCACGGTGGACGAGCGGCAGTGGACCGCCCAGCCGGGCGAGACGATCTGGGTCCCACAGGGAGCCACCCACCGGATGGGCAACAGTGGCACGGTTCCGGGGCGGCTCCTCGAGGTGGCCTTCGGCAGCTTCGACGAGGACGACATCGAGCGGCTCGAGGATGACTACGCCCGCTGAGCGCCGGCTCCGATGGCCACGCCTCGGACTCGTCCGGGTCACCGGTCGCTCCATGGAGCCGAGCCTCCATGAGGGCGACCGCCTCCTGGTGGTCTACGGGATGCGGCCACGACCCGGCCGGCTGGCGGTGGTCCGCCTGCCGGACAGCTCCACCGGACCCCGTCCGTTGTCCGTCAAGCGGGTCACCGGTCCGGCCCCGGGCCAGCCCGGCGACTGGTGGGTGGAGCGCGACAACCCGGCTGAGGGAGTCGACTCCTGGCACGTCGGCCCGATCCCTGGACGCGATGTCAAGGCCGTGGTCCTGCTGCGCCTACCCGCCCGCCTGCGCCGCTGAGATTCCCGGCGGTAGGTTTGGCTGGTGCGACTGCACACCCCTCACTCTCTACGAAGGGATCACCACATGCTTTCCCGATTCTTCGCTCCCACGGTCGAGGTCAGCGCGCACTGTGACCTTCCCTGTGGCATCTACGACCCCGCTCAGGCCAAGCTCGAGGCCGAGTCCGTCAAGGCGTGCATGACCAAGGTGCAGGACAACGCCGACCCCGACTTCAAGGCCCGCGCGCTCGCCATCAAGGAGGAGCGGTCCGACCTGGTCAAGCACCACCTGTGGGTGCTGTGGACGGACTACTTCAAGCCGCCGCACTTCGAGAAGTACCCGAACCTCAACCAGCTGTTCAACGAGGCGACCAAGCTCGCCGGTGCCGGCGGTACGAAGGCCAGCTGGGATGTGGCCGTCGCCGACGACCTGTTGGCCAAGATCGACGAGATCGCGGCGATCTTCTGGGAGACCAAGAAGGCAGCCTGACCGACCCAGCTCGAACCCCTGGCCGCGCGGCGGTCAGGGGTTCGTGGCATCCGGCCCGGCCGAGCTCTCGTCAGGCAGGCCTGATGCGGAGGATGACCCGTTGCGGGGCACCGCGCCGCAGGAGGCGCTCGACCGCCATGACCAGCCGGTACTCGACGGGGTACTTGGCCCGGATCGCGGATGACAGGTGCTGGACATCCTCGGGGTCGGCAACGATGTCGGCGGCGGCGTGCGTCACGGGGGCCAGCTCGTCGACCTTGCCGGTACGGGTGCACGGACGCAGCTCCACCCGAGGGTCCCGTCGCAGCCGCTTCACCTTGCCACTGCCGCTGGGTGTGGTCACCACCAGCGCGGCACCCGACCTGGCGATCCACACCGGTGTGGCCACTGGCCGCCCAGATGAGCGGAAGGTCGTCAGCGAGACGAATTTTGGGGAACCGGCTCTGGCAAGGCCGTCGTCGAGGTCGGTCACCTCAGGAAAGTACCCTCCCGAGCAGCAGCTGATGTCCCCGCACAAGTCCGTCAGGTGGCCGTGCGCCGCTCGAGCACCCTGATGAGCGCCTCGACGACGCGGGGGTCGTACTCGTAGCCCAGGCCGAGGTGGATCCGCTCGATCGCGGCATCCTCGCGTCGGGGGCCTCCCCTCTCCCCGACCAGGTCGTCGTAGGCGTTCGCCACCTTGATGATCCGGCTGGAGATCGGCACGTCCTCACCGAGCTCACGCACATGCCGGTAGGGCTTCGCCTGCGACTCCAGGATGGTGGCGACCGTGTCCAGCACACCGGTCTTGCGCACGATCTCCGCCCCGTCGCGGGCGATGCGGTCCTGGTCGGCGGGGGCCGCGAGCATCGTCGCCCCACCGGGGATGGGCTCGCGCAGCGCGACCTGCCCGATGTCGTGGAGCAGCGCCGCATACTCGAGGTCGAGAGCGTCGCGCTCCGACATCCCGAGGTCACGCCCCATGGCCAGGCTCAGCTCGGCCACCCTCGCGGGGTGGTCCCGCGGGGTGTAGCCGCCGATCTCCGTCAGCCGGGACAGTGTCCGGATGGTCTGTCGGTACGTGGCGCGCACGCTGGCGAACCGGCGCACGGCGAACTGCGTGAGCACCAGGGGGACGAGGAAGATCGGGAGCGCGACGATGCCCATCGGGCGCTCCGCCAGGGCGATGAGCGCGCCGGTCGCCGCCAGGGCGGCGCTGAGCCCGAGGGCCTGGCGGAGCTCGTCGACGATGGAGCGCCACACCCCGAGGTGGTCGCGCACCGCTGCGGACACGGCAGCGAAGATGCCCTGGGTCAGCAGGGCGACGGCGGAGACGGCCAGCATCGCGACCGCTGACTGCCATCGACGCGACGCCCACTCCTCCTGCAGCTCCAGCAGGGTGCGACCGTCCCAGAACGTGACCTGGCGGAACAGCACGGCGGCGACGGCGACGCTGATCAGCCGTCCGGCGATGTCGTCGACGCGGACGGTCGTGCCTTGCAGGACGAAGGGCAGCGCGCCGAGCAGCATGGCGATGGCTGTCACGCTGACGACGACGTCCGCCCCGAAGCCGACGATGTTCCCGGTGCCGACCTCCCACGACATGGCCAGGGCGTATGCGGCGGCCAACGACATCGGCGCACTCTCGCGGGCGCTCGGCAGCTCGATCCGGTTGAGCTCGCCCACGGCGATCACCACGGCGAAGGCCACGAGCACCCACAGGTCGCTGGCATCCCGCAGCAGCGGGGAGCTCAGCGCCCGGACCAGCCCGATGACCGCGATCGTGGCGGCGCTGAGGGTGAGGATGACCCCGACGTTGACCCGTCGGAGCAGGGCCGCGAGATGCGTCATCGCCGACGCTCGGGCAGCATCCGGACGGAGTCGGCGGCGAGGTCCGAGGCCCCTGGGTCGTCATGGTCGAAGTAGCCGGTCATTGCCGCGAGGGTGTCGGGGTCGGTCTCTGCACCCGCCCACGGGTGTCGTTCCAGCGCCCGCCCGAGGGCCGAGACGACGTCGGGGTCGAACTGCGAGCCGCCCCGTGCCTGCAGCACGACGAGGGCCTCCGCGGCCGGCAGGGCGGCCCGGTGGGGCCTGCTCATGGTCAACGAGTCGAAGGCGTCGGCGACGGCGATGATCCGTGCGGCCAGGGGGATCTCGTCGCCGACCAGCCCCGCCGGGTAGCCGCGCCCGTCGAACCGCTCGTGGTGGTGCCGTATGCCGTCCAGAGACTCACCGAGGAAGTCGATGTCCGCGAGCAGGTCGACGCCACGGGCCGGGTGCTGGGCGAGGACCCCGAAGTCCTCGGGTGTCATCGCCCCAGGGCGACGCACGATCCGGGTGGGCAGGCCGACCTTGCCGACGTCGTGGAGCATCGCGGAGAAGCGCAGGGCCTGGACCTCCTGCGCGGTGAGGGACAACGGCTCCGCGATCCACTCGGTGAGGTCGGCGATGCGGCTGCTGTGCCCCACGGCATACGGGTCCTTGGTCTCCACGGCCGTCACCAGCGCGCTCAGGGTGCTCTCGTGGGCGCGCTGCTCCTCGCCGAACTGGACGAAGGCCCACCGCGCGACGAAGAGTGGCGCGAGGATGAGCAGCGCGCTGAACGGCCCCACGTCGGCGGGGATCCAGAGGATGACGAAGAGGAAGCCGATGACGCCGTAGCCGAGGTAGGCGAAGCCTGAGTTCGTCACCATCTGGACGAAGAAGCGCCGGAAGGGCACGCGCCGGTCGATCCGGACGACTCCCGCGAGGAGGACGGCGTTCGCCAGCATCTGGACGACGTCCGCGACCATCATCGGGGCACCGACCCGCAGCAGCAGCTCGCCCGGGCCGTCCAGGGATCCCAGGTCGGCCGACCCCCCGACGGCGATGTAGACCAACCCCCCGAGGGCGGCCCAGAAGGCGGTCATGCCGGCGTTGAAGATCCTCACCCGGGTCGGGGGGTGGCCGACTTCCAGGGCCATGGACAAGGCCCCCACGATCGCGCAGCCGACGGGTCCGGTGATGACGATGCAGGCTAGCAGGATGATGCTCAGGAACGAGAACCCGACGCGGGAGCCGACATCCGGCTCCCGCAGGAGGAAGCTCAGGATCCCCATGACGCACAGGATCAGGAGTGCGACGAGATCGTGCGGCGGACCGGCCAGCAGCCAGCTCCCCCAGACTGTGGCGACCGCGAGGGTGCAGACGGCGACGATGTAGGCGGAGACAGCCGAGCTCGATCCCGCATTCGCCTCAGGGGCCGGGTCGCTCATGGACCCACGGTAGTGCCCTCAGCGGCGATCAGGCGGTGCAGCGGGAGGGGTCAGCCGCCCCAGCTCCAGGCCTGCTCCGGAGCGCCGCCCCAGCTCCAGGCCTGCTCCGGAGCGCCGCCCCAGCTCCAGGCCTGCGTGGGTCCGCCGGCCGACCAGGTCGGGGTGGCGGGCTTGGAGAGCATGACCTCGAACATCCGGGTGATCGTCTTCATGAGAGAATCCTTCCGACGCGGACCTTGGTCCCGTCTTGCACAGGGGTAAGCACCGTGGAGTCGCGGTGCCTGCGGTTAAAGAGTCACACAGCGAGTGCGTGTGCGGAAGACCAACTAGCACACGTACTGGGAACTTTGCCAAAAAATCAGGTTTCCGCAATCGAAATGTGTCCGTATTTGCGGTCTTTTCGACTGGCGAGCCCGCTGTGGACCAATATGGCCCTCTAGGGCACGCATGGAGCGGTTTCTGGACGTTCTGTGACTCACCACCCGCAAGCCCACCTTTCTGAGAGTCTGGAGCAGTCAGATGAGCAAGAGATCCCGCAAACGTCGCTCGCGCAAGAACAACGCCGCCAACCACGGCCGCAAGCCCAACGCCTGAGGCACTCGCACGGCTCAGGCCCGGACCCCACGGGTCCGGGCCTGAGCCGTGTCACGGTGAACTGAGCCTCGTGCGAGCCGTCGCACCGGACGGGAAACCAGCCGTACGGACCGCCCGCTAGTCGACCGACTCGACCCGGATCATCGTCAGCCGCTGCAGAATCGTCGTGCGCAGCTCGACCGGGGCCTCTTCGCAGGCGCACGACCGCTTCACCATCGCCTTGAGCGCCTGGTCGACGTGGTACTGCTTGAGGCAGGGACCGCAGGCATCCAGATGAGCCTGGATCTTGCGGCACTCCTCGGGACCCATCTCGCCGTCGAGGAACTCGTACACGCGCAACAGGGCCTCTGAGCAGTCGGTGTCCTCGAGGTCGCGGCCCAGCTCGTGGTCGCTCATGAGCCCGCTCCCTCGGTGACGAACCCCCGGTCGGCGGCGTACTCCGAGAGGAGCTCGCGCAGCTGACGGCGACCCCGGTGCAGCCGGGACATCACGGTGCCGATGGGGGTCTCCATGATCTCGGCGATCTCCTTGTACGCGTAGCCCTCGACGTCGGCGAAGTAGACCGCCAGCCGGAACTCCTCGGGGATCTCGAGCAGGGCCCGCTTCACGTCGCTGTCGGGCAGGTGCTCCAGGGCGACGTCCTCCGCAGAGCGCAGTCCCGCCGAGCTGTGCGACTCGGCACGGTGCAGCTGGTAGTCCTCGACCTCGGCCGCGTCGGACTGCAGCGGCTCGCGCTGCTTCTTGCGGTAGCTGTTGATGTAGGTGTTCGTGAGGATGCGGTACATCCACGCCTTGAGGTTCGTGCCGGGCCGGTACTGGTGGAACGCGGCAAACGCCTTGGCATAGGTCTCCTGGACGAGGTCCTCGGCGTCCGTCGGGTTCCGGGCCGTGCGCAGCGCAGCGGAGTACATCTGGTCCAGCAGGGGCATCGCCTCGCGCTCGAAGCGGGCGCGCCGGTCCTCGGGGCTCTCGGTGCTGACGTCCACG
Source organism: uncultured Actinomycetota bacterium (assembly GCA_963826375.1). Lineage (GTDB taxonomy): Bacteria > Actinomycetota > Actinomycetes > Actinomycetales > Dermatophilaceae > Lapillicoccus. The sequence continues at coordinate 235,358 of CAWGWN010000003.1, forward strand.
ACGTGGTCGGCCGGCGGGTCGGCGGGAGCGGCGACGGGCGGGGTGGTCGAGTTGTCCATTGCCCCCCAGCCTAGTCCGACGGGTGCGGAGCCACCGAGGCGACCTCCGGCGGCTGGGGCGGTGAGCAGGAGCACGCGCGGGGACCTTTCAGGCGAAGCGCTGGGACCTCTGGGTCAACAGCCCCCGGGCCGACCTCATTCCCGGACCTCGACGGCGAAGCGCACGGCCGCATCGGCGACGGCGCCGGCGCTGCTGCGCGCAATGGTGTGGGTGCCGGGCACGGCATACACCTGCCCGAGGTATGCGGTGAGCTCGTCCGGCGTGCCGAACGGGTCCTGCAGGCCCTGGATGGCGGCGATGGGCCGACCGGCCTCAGTGACGAGAGCCAGCTCGTGGGCCCGGAGCTTGTCCGGCTGGCCGGGTGGGTGGAGCGGGAAGGAGAGGCAGAGCACGGCGTCCGCCGCGAGGTCCTCGGCGGTCCGGCAGGCCACCCGAGCACCGGCACTGCGGCCACCGAGGACGAGTGGGCCGCGGACGGTGGCCAGTGGTCCGCCCCGGCGCCGCAGCGCCTGCACGACCGGGACCCAGGCCAGGTCGAGGGTGGGGGGACGTCCGGCCACCCGCCGGCCCGCGACGAGCCACGGCTGCTCGACGAGGGCGACGGCCCAGCCCTCCCCGTCGAACGCCGTGGCGGCGGCCGTCAGGTCGACAGAGCCGAGCCCGCCACCGGCGCCATGACCGAGGACGACGGTGCCGCGGGCGCCACGGCGGCGCCGAAGGTGCACTCGCGCGAGGCCGCCCGGCGTCTCGACCTCGAGCAGGCCGCGGCCGTCACTCACTCCCCCACCACCTCGCCGGTCACCGGGTCGACGACCCCCCGCAGCTCGTCCCGTGGCAGGGGCTCGAGCAGCTCGGCTCCGTTGTTGCGCGTCGCGCTCACCGCGCTGGAGACGGGATAGGCCTCGAAGCGTCCGGGCGACGAGAAGGCGAGCAGGTCGCGCACCTCGTCGACGTCACGCAGCTGCGGGTCGAGCCATCGGTCCCAGTGCTCCCGCTCCAGGACGAGGGGCTGCCGGTCGTGGACCCGGTCGAGGCCTGGCTCGGCGCTCGTGGTGATGATGGTGAAGGTGGTCAACCAGGCGTCCGGCTCGTCCGCGTCGTCGACGGACCTGTCCCGCCAGAACTCGTAGAGCCCGGCCATGGTGACGAGGTCTCCGTCGGCGCGATGCATGAAGAACGGCTGCTTGCGCGGCTTCCCTTTCGCGTCGGTCGCGGTCGGGGACACCTGCCACTCGTACCAGCCGTCGGCCGGGACGAGACAGCGGCGGGACGCCGCCGCCTTGGCGAACCCCGGCTTGTCGAGGACCGACTCGGCCCGGGCGTTGATCATCCGCAACCCGGTCCTGGTGTCCTTCGACCAGCTCGGCACGAGGCCCCAGGTGACGAGACGCAGCTGCCGCACAGCGGCGGCCGGCTCCGCGGCGGGGGCGCGCGTCTCCGGGGTGGGCGTCTCGGAGGTGGGCGTCTCGGAGGTGGGCGTCTCGGAGGTGGGCGTCTCGGAGGTGCGCGGGGCGCGGGTGAGCACGACGGGCGCCTGCTTCGTCGGCGCCATGTTCCAGTCCGGCGTCCCGGCCGGCGGATGCTGGGGGTTGGCCAGGATGCTCCGCGAGGGCTCGCCCGTGGCGTCCAGCTCGATGTCGAGCTCCTCGACGAGCTCCGCCTGGTCCTTGCTCGCGGCATACCGACCACACATGTGTCCACCCTAGGTGAGCGCCCGGACAGCTCCCGGGTTCGCCACCGCGACCAGGTGTGTCCCCGGGTCGGCGGAGCAACTACGGTGAGGAACAGCACCGCAGCCAACCGCAGGAGGGCCCATGACCATCGTCCGCCGGATCGCCAGACCCATGCTCGCCGCCGTCTTCGTCGTCCAGGGTCTCGACGCGATCCGCCACCCCGGAGGCAAGGCCACCAAGGCCTCGCCCCTCCTGGACAAGCTCGTCCCCATGCTCGGCCTGCCCGACGACCCGGAGATGCTCGTGCGGGCCAACGGTGCGGCGCAGGTGACCGGCGGGGCCTTGCTCGTGGCAGGGCGTCTGCCGCGGCTCGGTGGAGTGCTCATCGCCGCCTCTCTGGTGCCGACGACGCTCGCCGGACACGCGTTCTGGGAGGAGAAGGAGCCACAGGAGCGGCAGCGACAGCTCATCCAGTTCCTCAAGAACCTCGGCCTGCTCGGCGGTGCGCTGCTCGCCTCGGTCGACACGGAGGGAGCGCCCGGCCTCGTCTGGCGCGCGCAGCACGCCGGCCGGGTCACCCGCCGCGAGGCCAAGCACGCCGCCCGCACCGCCAGGCGCGAGGCGCGCCTGGCCAGGCAGCAGGCCCAGATCACCGTGCAGGACGCCCTGAGCTGACGTGACGAGCCACCGACCCACCGCCGGGGTGGGCAGCGAATCGGCAGCCCCAACCGTGGCCGGTGACTGGGCTGCACCGACCGCTGCCGGGCCGATCACGGCGACGGTGACCCTCCCCGGCAGCAAGTCCCTCACCAACCGGTTCCTCGTCCTGGCGGCGCTCGCCAACGACCGTTCACGGCTTCGGGGCCCGCTCCGCTCGCGCGACACCCTCCTCATGGCGCAGGCGCTGCGGACCTTCGGCGTGGGCGTCGACGATGTGGCCGTGGACGGGCCGGGCTCCCCCGCGACGACCGACTGGCTGGTGACGCCGGGGCAGCTGACCGGTGACGTCTCGATCGACGTCGGCCTCGCCGGCACGGTGATGCGCTTCCTCCCGCCCGTCGCCGCCCTGGCCCGTGGGCCGGTCCGCTTCGACGGAGACCCTCAGGCCCGCGTCCGGCCCATGGGGCCGGTGCTGCAGGCCCTGCGCGACCTCGGCGTCGCCGTCGAGGATGACGGACGAGGCACGCTTCCCCTGACCGTCGCGGGGACCGGCTCTGTGCGGGGCGGGTCGGTGACCCTTGACGCCTCGGCCTCGTCCCAGTTCATCTCCGCCATCCTGCTCGCCGGAGCACGGTACGACCGGGGGGTGACCGTCCGGCACGACGGGAAGCCCGTGCCGAGCGAGCCGCACCTGGCGATGACCGTCGAGACGTTGCGCGACGCGGGCGTCGTCGTCGACGACCTCGAGCCCAACACCTGGCGCGTGGAGCCCTCGGAGATCAGCTCGCTCGACGTGCAGATCGAGCCCGACCTCTCCAACGCCGGCCCGTTCCTCGCCGCCGCACTCGTCGCGGGTGGGACGGTGCTGGTGCCGGACTGGCCGCAGCACACCACCCAGGCGGGGGACGCCCTGCGCGACATCCTCGACACCATGGGCGCCGACGTCTCCTTGGACCGGGCCGGGCTCTCGGTCTCGGGCAACGGCTCGATCGGGGGCATCGACATCGACCTGCACGACGCGAGCGAGCTGACCCCTGTCGTGGCGGCACTCGCGGCGATGGCCGGCTCGCCGTCCTGGATCCGTGGCGTCGCCCACATCCGCGGGCACGAGACCGACCGGATCACCGCCCTCGTCACCGAGCTGGGCCGGCTCGGCGCGAACGTCTCCGAGACCGAGGACGGGCTGCGCATCACCCCCGGTCCCCTGCACGGCGGGCGCTTCCACAGCTACCACGACCACCGGATGGCCACCGCCGGTGCGCTCATCGGGCTGGCGGTGCCCGGGGTGGTCGTCGAGGACATCGCCACGACGACCAAGACGCTGCCGGACTTCGTCGGTCTGTGGCTCGACATGCTCAGCGCGCGCGGCTGACGGTGCGCCGATGAGCTGGCGCAACCTCGACGAGTCCGACATCCGGGTGCGCCCCAACCCCCGTGGCTCACGGCGGCGCTCCAAGGACCGGCCCGCCCACGAGGACGCCGTCCCGGGCTTCGTCCTCGCGGTCGACCGAGGACGGTATGCCGTGCTCGTCGCCGCCGGCGTCGGGGCCCGCACCAGCCCCGAGCGGGTCGTGACCGCGATGAAGGCTCGCGAGCTGGGCCGCAAGAGTGTCGTCGTCGGAGACCACGTCGCCCTCGTCGGGGACACCACCGGCAACCCGGACGGCCTGGCCCGGATCGTCCGGCTGGAGCCCCGCCGCTCGGTCCTCCGGCGCACCGCGGACGACACGGACGTCGTCGAGCGGGTCATCGTCGCGAACGCGGACCAGCTGGTCGTCGTCTCCTCGCTGGCCAACCCGGAACCGCGCCCCCGGCTGATCGACCGCTGCCTGGTCGCCGCGTACGACGCCGGCCTGGACCCGCTGCTCGTCCTCACGAAGTCCGACCTCGTCTCGCCCGACGCGTTCCTCGCGAGCTATGCACCGCTCGCCGTCCCCTCGGTCGTCACCGCCTGGGGTGGCTCGATGCGGCAGGCGGCCGGCGACATCACCGGAGCCGGCGAGCTGGACGGGCTGGAGGAGCTGCGGGGCCGCCTCGCCGGCCGGATCTCGGTGCTCGTCGGGCACTCGGGGGTGGGCAAGTCGACGCTGGTCAACCGGCTCGTGCCCGACGCCCGCCGGGCGACGGGCGACGTCAACGACGTGACCGGCCGTGGACGGCATACCTCGTCCTCGGCGGTGGCACTGAGGCTGCCGGGCGACTCCGGCTGGGTCGTGGACACCCCGGGTGTGCGCTCCTTCGGGCTGGCGCACGTGGACCTCGAACGGATCATCGTGCACTTCCCCGACCTCGAGCCGGGCACGCAGGAGTGTCCGAGGGGGTGCACCCACGACGAGCCCGAGTGCGCCCTCGACGCGTTCGTCGCCTCCGGCGACGCCGGACCCGCGGGCCGCTCACGGCTGGACTCCCTCCGCCGGCTCCTGCGCGCCCGGTCCGCGGCCGAGGACTGAACCGCGGACGCGACCTCGCCGTCTACCCTGGTGACCCAGCCTGGTCCGTCCTCGGAGGAGGAACCTTGTTCGACACGATCTTCGGACTGCCCGTCCACGCTCTCGTGATCCACGCGGTCGTCGTCCTCCTTCCGCTCATGGCGCTGCTGACCGTCATCACGTGCGGTGCGGGCGCGTCTGCGAGAACGGTTCTCCTGGTGGGTGACCGGGGCCAACCTCGTCGTCTTCGCGACCACGCTCGTCGCCAAGGAGAGTGGTGAGACGCTGCAGAAGGCGCTCGGTGGGCAGGTGGCCCGCGACCACGGCGAGCTCGGGGGGGTCCTGCCGGCCTTCGCGTTCTTCCTCGTCGCCGCCTCGGCGGGTGTTGCGGTGACCAGCCGCAACCGCACCCTGGGGCCGATCGCCGTCGTCATCAGCATCATCGCTGCCGTCGCCGCCGTCGTGTGGACGGTCCGGACGGGCGACTCTGGTGCCCGCGCGGTCTGGGGACGCTGACGCGCCAGGGTATGCCGCGCAGGCGCCCCCCGAGTGGCGGACCGCTCGACGGCAGCGGGCACCGGCTACCGTGGCCCGGTGGCCTCCTATGACGACGACCTCCGGCTCGCCCATGTGCTCGCCGACGCCGTGGAGCGGGTCACCCTGGCCCGGTTCCGCGCGGAGGACCTCGTCGTCGAGGCGAAGCCCGACCTGACCCCCGTCACCGACGCCGACCGTGCGGCCGAGGAGCACATCCGCGCCCAGCTGAAACGAACCCGGCCGAGAGACGCCGTCGAGGGCGAGGAGTTCGCGAACACCGGCCATGGGCCGCGGCGGTGGATCATCGACCCGATCGACGGCACCAAGAACTTCGTCCGCGGAGTCCCGGTGTGGGCCACACTGATCGGGCTGGTGGACGACGACGAGCCCGTCCTCGGCCTGGTCGCCGCGCCGGCCCTCGGTCGACGCTGGTGGGCCGCGAACGGCTCGGGCGCCTGGTCGGGGCGCTCCCTGTCGTCCGCCAAGCGGATCCACGTCTCCGGGGTCGCTGCGGTCCACGACGCGTCGCTGTCCTACTCCTCCCTGACCGGATGGCGCGACGTCGGGCGCTACGACGAGTTCCGTGAGCTCACCGACGACTGCTGGCGCACCCGCGCCTACGGGGACTTCTGGTCCTACATGCTGCTGGCCGAAGGGGCGGTCGACATCGCCGCGGAGCCCGACCTCGAGGTCTACGACATGGCGGCCCTCGTGCCGATCGTCACCGAGGCCGGCGGCCGGTTCACCTCCCTCGACGGGCTGCCCGGATGCTGGGGCGGCAACGCCCTCGCCACCAACGGGCTCCTGCACGACGAGGTGCTCGCGAGGATCGGCACGGACCGCCGTCGCGAAGCCGGTCAGTCGAACAGCGAGAGCTGATCCCGCTCGGTCGGGACGCCTTCGAGCCGCAGCAGCGCCTCCTTGCGGTGGAGGCCGCCGCCGTACCCGGTCAGCAGCCCGTCGGCGCCGATCACCCGGTGACACGGGATGACGACGGGGATCGGGTTCGCGCCGTTCGCGGCTCCGACGGCGCGCGACGAGGTCGGCGGCATACCCAACCTGCGGGCGATCTCGCCGTAGCTGACGGTGCCGCCGAACGGGATCTCCAGCAGCGCCGCCCACACCCGCTGCTGGAACGCACTGCCTCGCGGCGCGAGGGGAAGGTCGAACGCCCGGCGTGAGCCGTCGAAGTACTCGTCAAGCTGTCGCGCAGCCGCGGCCAGCACGCCGGTGGGCTCGTGCGGCTCGGCGCCATCGAGATCGGGGTCCGACCCCGACGGGTCCAGGAACCTGACCTGCGTCAGCGCTCCGTCGGCCACCACGAGGGCCAGCGGACCGACCAGCGAGCCGAGGACCGCCCGGTGGGTCATCGGTTACCCCGCGACGACCGTCACGTCGCCACGGCCGAGGGCCCTGATGCCCTCGACATGGGAGGCGGCGTCGCCCACGACGATGACGGTCCACCGTCCGTCCACAAAGGAGCGGTATGCCGCGTGCATCCGGGCGGCGTCGACCGTCACCATGTCGCGCAGGTTGGTCGTCGTGAACTCGGTGGTGAGCCCCTCGAAGGCCAGGCCGGCGGCCTCGTCGGCGATCGCGTCGGCCGTGGCGTAGCGGCTCGGCGCAGCCATCGCGATGAAGTCCACGCCCTCGCGGACCTCCTGCTCGCTGAAGCCGTCGCGCCCGCCGTCGAGCAGGCCCAGCAGCAGCCCGAGGGCCTCGACGGTGGAGTCCGACCGGACGCTGCCGCTCGTGAGGAACAGGCCCCCGCGGCGGCGCGGACGGAAGACCGACCGGATGCCGTAGGTGAAGCCGCGCTGCTCGCGCAGGACGGCGTCGATCCGGGAGTTCGGTGACCCGCCGATGACGAACCCGAGGACGGGGAAGGGCGCCCAGCCGCCCGCGACGTGCCGGTCGGGCCCGGGGCACGAGATGGCGAACTCGGTCTGGACCGAGCCGGGCCGGTCGATGAAGACGATCCGGGCCCGGTCGGCGGCCGGCGCCGCGGCCACCGGCGCGGCCGGTGGGGTCATCCCCGCCGGCGCGCTCCAGCTGCCGAGGGCCTTCTCGATCTCCGCGAAGGGGTCGACGCCGTCGAGGTCGCCGGCGATGACCACGGTCGCCCCGACCGGGGAGACGTGGGTGGCGTGGAAGGTCGCCACGTCGTCGCGGGTGATCGTCCGCACGGACTCCCTGTGACCGGCGGTGGGTCGCGAGGCGCGCTCCGTCGGGTCGAAGTGGGTGGCGAGCAGCTCGATCGCCGCGCGCTGGGCCGCGATGGAGCGCTCCTGGTCGATCTCGGCGAGCCGCTGCTTGACGTGCCGGGCGACCTCGGAGTCCGGGAAGGCCGGCTCGGTCAGGCACTGGCGCAGCAGGTCGAGCGCGTAGCCGAGGTTGCCCTTGGCGACGTCGACGTCGACGCTCAGGCCGGCTTCGGAGACCCCGGCGCCGAACGCGACGCCCCGGCGCTCGAGCAGCTGGGCGAACTCCGCCGAGGAGTACTGCGCCGTCCCCTCGTCGAGCGTCCGAGCCATGATCGTCGCGACGCCCTCCTTGTCGCGCGGCTCGTTGCTGAGGGGAAGGGGCACGCCCACCCGGATGGAGTGGACGTACTGCCCCCGCACGTCATAGGCCACCAGCTCGAGCCCGTTGGGCAGTGACCGGCGAGCGGCGACGGGGAACGTGTAGGGCTCGGGCGGGGCGACGTCCGGACGCGGCAGCGCGACAGCGCCGCCCGGGGTGCTGGCGGTCATGCGGGCTGGTCCTCCTGCTTGACGATGTAGGACACGACGGCTCGCGAGCCTGGCTGCAGCCACCTGGCCGCAGCGCCTTGGATCCGGTCGGGCGTGATGGCGGCGATCCGCTGGAGGAAGGAGTTCACGAAGTAGGGGTCGTCGTCGAGCATCGTGTGGTGCGAGATCGCGTCGGCACGCTCGTCCTGGCTGGCGAGCGAGCTCAGCCAGGACCGCTCGGTCTCCGCCATCGACGACTCGAGCTCGATGACGGTCGGCCCCTCGGCGATGAACCGGTCGAGCTCCTCGCAGACGGCCCGTTCGATGTCGGCCGGGTCCACGCCCTCGGCGACGTCCACGGACAGCAGCCCGAGCGAGACCCCGTCGACGAAGCCCATCGCGTGGGCGCTGAGGCTCGTCGCCGCCTGCTCGTCCCGCACGAGGCGCTGGACCAGACGGGAGGTGCTCAGGCCGCCGATCACGTCCAGCGCGAGGGAGCACGCGAAGTAGTCGTCCGTGCCGTCCACCGGGAGCCGGAAGGCGAAGTAGAGCCGGTCGTTGGGCACGACCTCCACCCGCTCGAGCCGGATCGGCTCGGTCAACGGGTCGAGATGGTGTGGGTGCGCGTCCGGCGGGGTCGCCGAGGCGGGCAGGTCCCCGAAGTACTTCTCCACCGCGGCGATCGCCTCGTCGGGCAGCACGTCGCCCACCACAGTCAGCACCGTGTTGTTGGGCCCGTAGTACCGGCGGAAGAAGTCGTGCACGTCCTCGAGGCTGGCGGCGTCGAGGTCCTCCATCGACCCGATGGTCGGGTGATGGTAGGGGTGGTCGGCCGGGAAGATGGTGGCGTAGACGTCGATGAGCGCCGTGCCGTAGGGGACGTTGTCGTAGCGCTGGCGCTTCTCCTCCTTGACCACGTCCCGCTGGTTGTCGAGGTTCTCCTGGGACACCGCTTCGAGCAGGTGGCCGTGGCGGTCGGCCTCAAGCCACAACGCCAGCTCCAGGGCGCCCTTGGGGACGGTCTCGAAGTAGTTGGTCCGGTCGAACCATGTCGTCGCGTTGAGCCGGCCCCCCTGCGCCATCAGCGCGCTGAAGTGCTCGCCGGACGCGACGCTGCGCGAGCCTTGGAACATGAGGTGCTCGAAGAGGTGGGCCAGCCCGGTCCGGCCGGGGGCCTCGTGCCGGGAGCCGACGTTGACCCAGAGGTTCACCGTGACGGTGGGCGCCGTGTGATCCTCCGAGACGACCACTCTCAGGCCGTTGGTCAGAGTCTTCTCGGCGATCGGGTATGCGATGTCAGCCACGGGGTGACCCTACGCGATAGCGGGTCGCCGGCGGCAGAGCGCCCAGGCCGCCGGTTGGGGGCGTCCGCCTCCCGCTGGGTTGCTCAGGGCAGGTGGGGACGATGGTCGTCGCCGAGCCGCTCGATCGCCCCGCGGGCGAAGATCTGCTGCTCCGTGATGGTCCGCTCGGACCGGCCGCGTCCGACGAAGCTCACAGCCCAGTGCAGGAGCGTGGTCACTCGGGACTTGAAGCCGATGATGTAGACGAGGTGCACCCCGAGCCACATGAGCCACGCGATGAACCCGCCGAAGCGGAGACTGCCGATGCTCGCCACGGCTGAGAACCTCGAAACCGTCGCCATCGAGCCCTTGTCGAAGTAGGAGAACGCCTCCTCCGTCGGCTTGCCCTCCAGCCGACGGGTGATCTGCTTCGCCGCGAACCGGGCGCCCTGGATGGCCACCTGGGCGACCCCGGGCAGGTCGTCGAGAGCGATCATGTCGCCGACGACGAAGACCTCCGGATGGCCCGGGAGGGTGAGATCAGGCAGCACCTTGACCCGCCCGGCCCGGTCGAGCTCCGCGCCGCTCTGCTCCGCCAGGGTCCGCCCGAGTGGGCTGGCCTCGACCCCGGCAGCCCAGACCTTGCACGCGGACTCGACCCGTCGGACATACCCGGACGGGTCGCTGACGTCCTGGATCTCGATCCCGGTCGCGTCGATGTCGACGACCTTGCCCTGCAGCTGCACCTCGACGCCGATCTCCCCGAGCCGCTTGAGGGCGATCTCGCCGAGCCGGTTGCCGAACGCCGGGAGGACCTGGGGTGCCGCGTCCACGAGCAGGATCGAGGCCTGGGTGGGGTCGATCGCCCGGAAGTCACGGCGCAGGGTCCGACGGGACAGCTCGGCGATCTGGCCGGCCATCTCCACGCCCGTGGGGCCGGCCCCGACGACGACGAAGCTGAGCAGCCGGGCGGCCTCGTGCTTGTCCCCGCGCAGGGCCGCCAGCTCGGCCTGCTCGAAGCAGCCGAGGATCAGGCCGCGCAGCTCGAGCGCGTCGTCGATGTCCTTCATCCCGGGCGCGAAGCGGGCGAAGCGGTCGTTGCCGAAGTAGGACTGACCGGCCCCCGCCGCGACGATGAGCGAGTCGTAGCGCGTGACGAGAACCCGCCCGAGGTTCTGCGACGTCACGGTCCGGGCGTCGAGGTCGATCGCGGTGACCTCCCCGAGGACGGTCGTGACGTTCCGCTGCCGGCGCAGCACCTCGCGCGTGGCCGGGGCGATCTCGCCCTCGGAGAGGATCCCGGTCGCGACCTGGTAGAGCAGCGGCTGGAAGAGATGGTTCGTCGTCTTGGCCACGAGCATGATGTCCACATCGGCGCCCTTGAGCGCCTTGGTGCCGAAGAGCCCGCCGAAGCCGGAGCCGATCACGACGACGCGGTGCCGGGACGATGCGAGCTGGGAGGACGTCATGCCTTCATTGTCCCGCCTGCTGGTGGCGCCGTCGCCTCGCCCCTCAAGTCGTTCCCTGGTGGTCCCGCAACCGCCGCCAGCGGCAGGTCATGCTCGCGTGCCCACTCCTGCCACGCCGCGGCGGGGCGGGTCCGGAACACGCGTTCGAGCTCATCTCGGCTGTCCGGCACATCGAGCAGTGCGAGCAGGCGGGTGTGGAAGTGCGGTTCGAGGCTGGCGAGTGCGACATGCCCGTCGGCGGCGGGATAGATCCGGTATGCCGTGAGCCCGCCGCCCAGCGGCCCGCCCGGTGTCGTGAGGCCGTGCCGGAGCGGCGCGGCCATCGCGTGCGCAGCGACGGCCAGGGAGACCTCGCAGAAGCGGCCCACACCGGTGCCGGCCCGGCCGAGAACCGCCGCGAGCGCCGCGCTGACGGCTCGCTCGGCGCCCGCCAGGTCCGCCAGGAGCACGGTCGGCATCACGGGCGGGACGAGCAGGCCGGCGGCGGCCTGGTGGACGAGGTCGTGCCCGGGGAGCTCGTCGTCCGGTGAAGGGCTGCCGACGATCGCCACCTGGCTGAGCCGCGGGTGTCGTCGGTGCAGGTCCGGCCACCCGAGGCCCAGGCGCTCCAGGGCTGCCGACCGGCTGGAGGTGAGGAACACGTCGGCGTCGCCCAGCAGCCCGTCGAGGATGTCGCGTCCGGCGTCGCCCTTGAGGTCGAGCGTCCGGACGTCCTGGCCTGCGACGAGCTCGGCGTAGTAGGCCGGGGCCACGTGCTGAAGCGGGTCGCCATCCGGTGGCTCGACCTTGACCACGTCGGCGCCGAGGGCGACAAGGCGTGCTGCCGCGACCGGTCCGGGGAGGTTGACCGCCACGGACACCACGCGCAGCCCGGCGAGCGGCGGTCCGGCCGTCGTCGGTCTCATCACGACGCCGGCCGCACGGCATACCGCTGCATGCTCGAACTATCACACAAGCGGCGGGTGCCGGCCGAGGAGCGCCCCCTCAGCGGATGCTCGCGCCGGGCACGTGGTCGTGCAGCAGGTCGAGCTCGGCGCGGGTCGGCGCGCCCTCCCAGTCGCCGGGGCTCGACGCGACGAAGGCGCCGGTGACCGTGCCGCGACGCAGGCACCCCGCGGGGTCGAGGCCGTCGAGGAGGCCGGAGAGGTAGCCCGCGCAGAAGGCGTCCCCGGCACCCATCGGGTCGACAGCGGTGACGGCGAGCGCGGGAGCGTCCTGCCTCCCCTCCGCCGTGTAGACACTGGCGCCACTCCCTCCGCGCTTGACAGCGACCTGGTGAACACCGCGTGACAGCAGGCTCGCAGCAACGTCGGCCTCCGTCGCGGGTGACGCGGACGCGAGGTCGAGCTCGTCCTCCGAGGCGATGAGGACGAAGGCCCGGTCGGCGAGCGGCGCGAGGACGGCCCGCGCCTGCTCACGGGTCCAGAGCCGGCTGCGGTAGTTCACATCGAACGACACGCGGACTCCGGCGGTGACGGCGACGTCCACGAGGGCGGTCACGCTCTCGCGGGCTGAGTCCGACAGGGCGGGAGTGATGCCGGTGAGGTGCAGGAGCCGGGGCGGGGTGGTCAGGGCCTCGGCCACGTCCGCCGGGCACAGCGCCGACCCGGCGGAGCCACTGCGCCGGTAGTCGACCGAGCTGAGGTCGGCCGTGCGCTGGGTGACGAACATCAGCCCGGTAGGACGCCGCGGGTCGGCCGCGGCCCGGGTGATGCCCACGCCCTCGGCGCGCAGCTCGCGCAGCACGAGGTCGCCGAAGCCGTCCGCCCCGACGCGGCCGGCCCACTCCACCCGGTGCCCGAGCCGGGCCAGGCCGATCGCGACGTTCGACTCGGAACCGGCCAGTCGGGTGGTCTGCGTCCCGCCCTGGTGGACGGGGCCGTCGGCGCGGAAGGCGACCATCGCCTCCCCGACCGTGACGACGTCGGGGTGCTCCCCCAGCCTCGCGGTGGCGCTCATCGCGGTCCACCGGCGACGGCCGACAGGTAGGCCCTGGCGCGCCCACGCAGGGCCTCGAGGTCACCACCCGCAGCGGCGTCACCGAGCAGGGGGCCCCCCACGCCGACGCCGAGCGCGCCGACGCCGAGGTAGGCCTGGACGTCCTGAAGCCCGACTCCGCCCACGGCGAGGAACGGGATGGCGGGAAACGGGTCGCGCACGGCCTTGAGGAATCCCGGGCCGCCGCTGGAGGCCGGGAACAGCTTGACCACAGACGCGCCGTGCTGCATCGCGGTCCACGCCTCCGTCGGCGTCATCGCCCCGGCGGCCACGGGTATGCCGCGCGCCGCGGCCGACGCGATCGACGGCGTCACCGCGGGGGTCACCACGAACTGCGCTCCGGCGGCCTCGACGTCGTCGACGTCCTGGGCTGTGAGCACCGTCCCCGCCCCGACCCACCCATGGTCCGGCATGCGCCCGCGGATCTGCGAGATCGCCTCGCACGCACCGGGCGTGGTCAGCGCGACCTCGACGAAGCGGACCCCCTCCTCGACGAGGGCGAGCGCAGTGGCGACGACGGCCCCACCCTCCTGGCCCCGGATGATCGCCATCAGGCGTGCCGCCGCGAGCTCCTCGACGAACTGGGTGGACATCACCACTCCGCGAAGGAGCCGTCGGGGTGTCGCCACACCGGTCCACGCCAGGCAGGCCCGTTCTTGTCGGCGGCTCGGACGGCCGCCTCGTCGATCTCGATGCCCAGGCCGGGGCCGGTGAACCGCTCGATGTGCCCGTCGAGGAAGTCCAGCGGCGAGGTGTCGACAAGGTAGTCGAGCACCTCGGCCCCCTGGTTGTAGTGGATGCCGATGCTCTGCTCCTGGATAAGGAAGTTCGAGGTAGCGAAGCCGACCTGGAGGCACGCCGCCAGGGCGAGCGGGCCCAGCGGGCAGTGCGGTGCGAGCTGCACGTCGTAGACCTCGGCGAGCGAGGCGATCTTACGAGTCTCGGTGATGCCGCCGGCATGCGAGAGGTCGGGCTGGGCCACGGCGATCCCGGCCTGCAGGACCGGCAGGAACTCCTGCCGGCTGTAGAGCCGCTCCCCCGTCGCCACCGGGGTGGTTGTCGAGCGGACGAGGTCGCCGATGAGATGAGAGCTCTCGGGGACCACCGGCTCCTCGAGGAAGAACGGGCGGTAGGGCTCGAGCAGCGGCGCCACCCGCCGGGCGTCGGCGAGGCTGAACCGGCCGTGGAAGTCGACGGCCACGTCGCCGTGGCTCCCGAGCACGTCCCGGGCTGCGGCCACGCGCTCGACGACGCCGTCGATCTCGGCGACGGTGGCCAGCCGGCTCATCCGGCCGCTGGCGTTCATCTTGACCGCGGTCAGCCCGGCCTCGACCTGGGCGCGGATGTGGTCCGCGACCTCGGCAGGCTCGTCGCCGCCGACCCAGCCGTAGACCCGGATCCGGTCGCGGACCGGGCCGCCGAGCAGCTGGTGCACCGGCGCGCCATACCGCTTGCCGGCGATGTCCCAGAGTGCCTGGTCGATGCCGGACACCGCGCTGGCCAGGATCGGCCCACCGCGGTAGAACGATCCCTTCGTCATCACCTGCCAGTGGTCCTCGATGCGCAGGGCGTCCTGGCCGACGAGCAGCTCGCTCAGCTGACCGACGGCCGTGCGGACCGTCTCGGAGCGGCCCTCGCAGGTCGCCTCACCCCAGCCGACGAGGCCACTTTCAGTCTCGATCCGCACGAAGAGCCACCGCGGTGCGACGAGGAAGGTCTCCACCCGGGAGATGAGGGTCATGGGTCAGCCCTTCGTGGCGCCGGCGGTCATGCCGGAGACGATGTACTTCTGGGTGAACAGGGCGATGACCATGATCGGCACCGTGACGACGGTTGCGGCCGCCATCAGCCCGCCCCAGTCGATGCTCGCGTAGCCGACGAAGTTGAAGATCGCCACCGGCAACGTCTTGGTCTCGGCACCCGAGAGCACGAGCGCGAACATGAAGTTGTTCCAGGAGAAGATCACCGACAGGATCGCGGCCGTCGCGATGCCGGGCAGCGACAGCGGCAGGGTGATCCGGCGGAACGCGCCGATCGGGGTCAGCCCGTCGACGAGGGCGGACTCCTCGAGCTCGAGCGGCAGCGAGTCGAAGTAGCTCATCATGATGTAGACGACGAGCGGCAGGGCCACGAACATGTGGCTGATGATCAGCACCGAGTAGCCGCCGACCATGCGCAGGTTGGAGAACACGTAGTACCAGGGGACGAGCAGAGACACCCCGGGGATGACGCGGGCCATGAGAACCACGAGCGCCGAGCGGTTCATCGAGAACCGGCTCATCGAGTAGGCGGCGGGCACGCCGAGGACGAGCGACGCGGCGGTCGAGGCGATGGCGACCCAGGCGCTGTTGACCACGAACTGCAGGTAGTTCGCCTGCTGCAGCACCTTGGTGTAGTTGTCGAGGGTAGGCGTGAAGAGCACCGCCTTGGCGGAGTCGTAGATGTCCACCGTCGTCTTGAACGAGGCCATGAACATCCAGAGCAGGGGGGCGACCAGTGCCGCGACGACGGCCACGAGGACGAGCACCCGGAAGATCGGGTATGCCGTGCGTCCGCGCCTCATCAGGCGTCCGCCTTTCTGCGCGAGGTGAGGGCCCACATCGACCCGATGATGATGAGGAAGAAGATCAGCAGCACGGCCGAGGCGAGGCCGTACTCGTTGTAGTCGAAGCTCAGCCCGTAGGCGTAGACGTTGAGCGTCTCGACCTCGTGGAACGAGCCGCCGCCCTTGCCCTTGGTGGCGTAGAGGATGTCGAAGGTCTTGATCGCATCGATGCCGCGCAGCAGGATGGCGACGACGACGGTCGGCAGCAGCATCGGCAGGGTGACGAACCGGAAGCGCTGCCAGGCGTTGGCGCCGTCGACGAGAGCGGCCTCGTTCGGCTCCTCCGGCAGCGACGTCAGGCCGGCCAGCAGGATCAGCACGACCATCGGCGTCCACTGCCAGATGTCGATGAACGCTGTCGTCATCAGGGCCGTCGACTCCCCGGCCAGCCACGGCTGCGGAGGGATGCCCACCCACCCGAGCATCTGGTTCGCAAAGCCGATATTGGGGTCGAGGATCAGGCGCCACATCATGCCGACGGCCACCGGGGTGGCGACGAGCGGAAGGAGGATGGCGACCCGCACCCATTTCTCGCCGCGGAACGGCCGCCACAGCAGCAGGGCCACGCCCATGCCGAAGAGCATCTCGAAGAGCAGGGCCACGCCCGTGAACTCCACCGTGCGCAGCACTGCCGGCCAGAAGCGGCTCGTGTCGCTGAGGACGGTGGCGAAGTTCTGCAGGCCGACGAACGACTTGTCGGCGCGCACCGAGCCTTCGGCGTCGGTCAGGCTGAGGAAGACGGTCCAGGCGAGCGGGAAGACGATCAGGACCCCGACGAACGCCATGGCGGGGCCGGCGAAGAGCCACTTGCGGTGCGTGTTCGCCCACCGGGACGCCCGGGTCCCACCGGTGGTGGTCCGCAGCGCGGTGACAGCAGTCATCAGGGGTCTCCAGCATCCAGGCGGGGGTGGGAGGCCGGTCCCCCGGCCCACCACCCCCGCGGTCGGGCTACTTGTTCTCGGCGTCCAGGAGCTGCTGGAAAGCCTTGTCTGCGGCGTCCGCCGAGGACGAGACGTCCTTGCCGGTGATGGCGTCGACGATCGGGCGGCCGACGATCTCGCGGGCCTCGGGCACCTTGACGACGAGCGGTCGGTCGCTGCCGACGCCGGTCTTGGTGCTCACCGCGATGGCCGCGGCCAGGTCCTTGGGGTAGGTCGCGGTGCCGGCGGGGTCAGCCCATACCGAGGTGCGCGGCCCGGGGACGCCGGCCTTCTGGTTAGCCAGGGTCTGCGCCTTGCTGGTCGCCCACTCGACGAACTTCCAGGCGTTCGCCTTGTTGGTCGACGCCTCGTTGATGCCAAGCGCCCACGAGGGGACGTTGTAGGGCTTGGAGCCTGCGGCTCCGGCGGGGAAGGGCGCGAACCCGACGGTGTCCGAGACCTTGGACTTGGCCGGGTCGGTGGCGTTCTTGTAGAGCGAGTCAGCCTCCGTGTAGAACGCCGCGTTGCCCTGGGTGAAGATCGCCATCGCCTCGGGCCAGCTCATGTCGGTGCTGACGTTCTTCGGCCCGTAGTCCTTGATCAGCCCGCCATAGAGGGCGTAGGCCTTCTTGGCTGCGTCGCTGCCGACGGCGGACTTGCCGCTGTCGTCGATGAACTGGCCGCCCATGCTGTAGAGGAAGCTCGAGAACTGCGTGACGGCAGCGGACTTGTCGGTCCGGGCCACGAAGCCGGCGACGCCCGGGTTGTCGGCCGCGACCTTGGCCGCGTCAGCCTTCAGCTCGTCGAGGGTCGCGGGCGGGGCGGCGATGCCGGACTTGGCCAGCAGGTCCTTGCGGTAGTAGAGGACCTCCTGCTCCGTGATGAGCGGGACGCCGACGACCTTGTCCTTGTACGTCGTCGACTGCACGGGGCCGGTCTGGAAGTCGCTCCAGTCCCAGTCCTTGTTGGCCTTGACCTTGTCGGTCAGGTCGGCGAGGTACTTGTTCTTGGCGAACTGCTTGCCCTCCTGCAAGGGTCGGTACATCATCACGTCGATCTCGCCGGAGCCGGCGTTCAGCTTGACGTTGTACTGCGCCGAGAGCTGGTCCTCGCCGAGCTGGGTCAGCTCGACCTTCAGCCCGGTCTGCTGCTCGAACTCCGGCAGCGCCTTCTTGATGTTCTCGGTCCACACATGGTTGGCGAGGGTGACCCGGATGGTCTTCGAGCCCGAGCCCGCGTCGCTGCCGCTGCCACCGCCCCCGCAGGCGGACAGCCCGAGAGCCGCCATCGCCACGAGAGAAGTTCCGATCATTGACTGACGCCTCACGTCGGTCTCCGTTCCTGTTCCTGGGCAGCCCCAAGGCCGCGCCACACCGCTTCACATCGGCCGAATAGGAGGACCGTACCCGGAATAAATCGGGTGACACAAGACCCAAAGGCATATGCGTATGCTTTATCCATGTCCGAGCCTGCAGATTCCCCCGCCGTCGAGCCGCCACTGAGCGGCCTCCACGCGCGGGTGCTGAGCGAGATCGGCCTGGCCATCTGCGGCGGCCGGCTCGCCCCGGGAGACCTGCTCTTCATCGACGAGCTGGCCGAGCGCCACGCCGTCTCGCGCTCGGTCGTCCGCGAGGTCCTGCGGGTGCTCGCCTCGATGGCCATGGTCGAGTCCCGGCGCAAGCTGGGGACGCGGATCCTCCCGCAGAGCCAGTGGAACGTCTTCGACCCGCAGGTGATCCGCTGGCGGCTCGCCTCCGACGGTCGGCTGGCCCAGCTGCGCTCGATCACCCAGCTGCGCGGCGCGGTCGAGCCCGAGGCGGCCCGGCTGGCTGCCGGGCTGGCCACGGCGGCTGCCGCCAGCGACCTCGTCGGCCTCGCCGCGAAGATGTGGGCCGCTGGGCAGAGCGCCGACACCGACGAGTTCCTCGCTCTCGACATCGAGTTCCACCGCCTGGTGCTGGCCGGCTCGGGGAACGAGATGTTCCTCAAGCTTCACGAGCCCGTGGCAGCCGTGCTCGCGGGGCGGCACGAGTACGGCCTCATGCCGCACCATCCCGACACCCAGGCACTCGAGCTGCACGCCGAGGTGGCCCAGGCCATCCAGCGGCGCGACGGCGAGCGAGCCCGCAGCGCGATGCGGAGCATCATGGACCAGGCGATGGACGAGATGAAGGCGATCTGGCAGCTGGGCTGAGCCGCCCAGAACCACGGGACGAGCAGGGCCGGCGGTCACGGGGCACCATGGACCCCATGCCCGTGTCGACCCCCACTCTGCATACCGCTCGCCTGCGACTGCGTCCGGTGGACGACGCGGACGCGGACGCCCTCTTCGCCCTGCACCGCAGCGCCCTCGTGCTGCGATACTGGGACGCCCCGCCATGGAGCGACCGAGGTCGTGCCGAGCAGTTCATCACGGCCTCCCGGCGCATGGCCGAGGAAGGCACCGGGACGCGACTGGCCGTGGACCGACGTGGGGACGGGACGTTCATCGGCTGGTGCAGCGTGTCCCGGTGGAGCCCGGACTACCGCAGTGCGTCACTGGGCTACTGCTTCGACGACTTCGCCTGGGGCCACGGTTACGCGACTGAGGCCGCGCGTGCAGTGGTGCAGTGGGCCTTCGACACGCTGGACCTGAACCGCGTCCAGGCCGAGACCGATACGCGCAACGTGGCGTCCGCCCGGGTCCTGGAGAAGCTGGGGTTCGTGCGTGAAGGGACGTTGCGCGAGGACTGCGTCGTCGATGGCGAGGTCTCGGACTCCTGGGTGTACGGGCTGCTCGGGCGCGAGTGGGTCCGTCAGCCGGAGTCGCCGTTGCCCGGCTCCACCGACGCGTCGGTCCCGGGGTAGACCAGCGCCTCGTGACCGTCCTCGTGACGGACGAGGTAGGGCGGCTCCCCGTCCGGTCCGCGGATCTCGATGATCTCGGCGATGTGGTCTGCCATCCCGACTGCCCGGCCGTAGATGTGCAGCCGGTCTCCCACTGATGCCTTCATGGCCGCTCCTTCCTGCGCCCTTCCAGCCTGCACCGCAGTCGCCCGGCGCGGAAGGGGGACGGCCGGCTCAGCACCCGTCCGGCCCCGGGCGGGGCACCACGTCTGCGGGGCCGCCGGAGTTCGCGCGCGCCTTGAGCGCCAGGGTGGTGGCGTCGAACGGGGCCGAGTAGGAAACCGCGTCCGTGCACCCACCAGCGTTCAGCCCGCCGATCACGCCGGTGGCGACCTGCGTCCGCGGGCCGGTCGTCGTGAAGGCCGAGCCGGACGAGCCGCCGCGGTAGCCGCCACAGTCGAACTCCGGCCAGCGCTCGCCAGCCACCTGCCGGTAGGTCACGGCGGTGGTGCACGAGACCGGTTGGTCATGCAGGCCGGCGTTGTATGCGGTGACTACCGTCGAGGTGCCCGGGGCGGCCTCGACGCCGAGCCGGTAGCCGCCGCGGACGACCTGCTGCACCCCGAGGATCCGCCCGTCGATGTCCTGCTTGGCCACCTGCAGGATCGCCACGTCGGCGTGCGGGTCACGAGAGGCCAGGTATCGCGGGTCGAGGTAGGACGCGACAACCTTCCACGTGCCGTAGGGCGTCGCGCCACTGGCATAGGCGGGCGCGAAGAGCATTCCGACGCCATCGCCGGAGATGCAGTGCGCGGCGGTGAGGATGAGGTCCTTGCTCGGGCTGCGGAGGACGGTGGCGGTGCAGGTGTGCGGCGAGTCAAGCCCCGACCCGAAGAGCGGACCCACCTGCGCGATCCCCGCGACGGGTGACGCATGCGGGCCGGCGTCCGCCGACGGGGCTGCTCCGACCGCGGCAACGGTGATGAGCCCGAGCGCAGCCACCACCCGGGTGGTCCGCTCCCTTACCCCGCCCGGGCTCATGTCCCCATCTCACCGCACCCCCACCCTCCGCGCACCGGGTGTTGGGCGACGCATACCAACCTCATATCCGGCTGATGGCTGCCATCCAGCCTCCGCCGAGCGCAGGATCCGAGCCGGCCTCGGGTCGGCTGCGCGCGGCTGTCCGGCCGGCCCCGGGGGGCCGGCCGGACGTGGGTCAGGCCAGGTCGAACCGGTCCAGGTTCATGACCTTGTCCCACGCTGCCACGAAGTCGTGCACGAGCTTCTCCTTCGCGTCGTCGCTTGCGTAGACCTCCGCCACCGCGCGCAGCTCGGAGTTCGAGCCGAAGACCAGGTCGTTGCGGCTTCCCGTCCACCGGACCGCGCCGGTGGCGTCGCGACCCTCGAACGTCTCGTCGCCCCCCGCCACAGGCTTCCAGGTGACCCCCATGTCGAGCAGGTTCACGAAGAAGTCGTTGGTGAGGGTCCCCGGCCGGGTCGTCAGCACACCCATCGAGGTCTGCTGGTGGGTCGCTCCGAGGACCCGGAGGCCGCCGACGAGGACGGTCATCTCGGGGGCGCTGAGGTTGAGCAGGTTGGCCCGGTCGACGAGCAGGTACTCCGCCGGCAGGTGGTGCCCCTTGCCGAGGTAGTTGCGGAACCCGTCGGCTGTGGGCTCGAGGGGCGCGAACGCCTCGACGTCCGTCTGCTCCTGCGAGGCGTCGGTGCGTCCGGGCCGGAACGGCACCGTCACCTCGTGCCCGCCGTCTCGGGCAGCCTTCTCGACGCCCGCGCAGCCGGCCAGGACGATGAGGTCGGCCAGGGAGATCCGCTTCCCTCCGGTCTGAGCGCTGTTGAAGCGCTCCTGGACGCCCTCCAGCGTCCGAAGCACCGTCGCCAGCTCACCGGGGTTGTTGACCTCCCAGCTGCGCTGGGGCTCCAGGCGCAGCCGCGCGCCATTCGCGCCGCCTCGCTTGTCGCTGCCGCGGAACGTCGAGGCCGAGGCCCAGGCGGTGGTGACGAGCTGGGGGACGGACAGGCCCGTGTCGAGCACCTGCCGCTTCAACGCTGCGACGTCGTCGGCGTCGACCAGGTCGTGGTCGACCTTCGGGACCGGGTCCTGCCAGAGCAGTGTCTCCGTGGGGACGAGGGGGCCGAGGTAGCGCTCGATCGGGCCCATGTCGCGGTGAGTGAGCTTGAACCAGGCGCGGGCGAAGGCGTCGGCGAACTGGTCGGGGTTCTCGAGGAAGCGCCGCGAGATCTTCTCGTAGACCGGGTCGACGCGCAGGGCGAGGTCGGTCGTCAGCATGGTCGGCGGCCGCGACAGCGAACCGTCCTCCGGGTCAGGCACGGTGTTCGCGCCCCCGCCGTCCTTCGGCTGCCACTGGTGCGCTCCGGCGGGGCTCTTGGTCAGCTCCCACTCGAAGCCGAAGAGGTTCTCGAAGTAGTTGTTGCTCCACCGGGTCGGGGTCGTCGTCCAGGTGACCTCCAGGCCACTGGTGATCGTGTCGCGTCCCTTGCCGCTGCCGAAGGTGTTGCGCCAGCCCAGACCCTGCTCCTCGATCGGGGCAGCCTCCGGCTCCGGGCCGATGTGCTCGTTCGGGTCGGCCGCCCCGTGGGTCTTGCCGAAGGTGTGACCGCCAGCGATGAGGGCCACGGTCTCCTCGTCGTTCATCGCCATCCGCAGGAAGGTCTCACGGATGTCGCGGGCTGAGGACAGCGGGTCCGGGTTGCCGTTGGGGCCCTCAGGGTTGACGTAGATCAGGCCCATCTGCACGGCCGCCAGCGGGTTCTCCAGGTCACGGTCGCCGGTGTAGCGCTCGTCCCCGAGCCAGGTCTGCTCCGGACCCCAGTAGACGTCCTCGTCCGGCTCCCAGACATCGGCCCGGCCGCCGGCGAAGCCGAAGGTGGTGAACCCCATGGTCTCCAGGGCCCGATGTCCGGTGAACACGATGAGGTCGGCCCACGAGATCGACCGGCCGTACTTCTGCTTGATCGGCCAGAGCAGCCGGCGCGCCTTGTCGAGGCTCGCGTTGTCGGGCCAGCTGTTCAGCGGGGCGAAGCGCTGCATCCCGGCGCCGGCGCCGCCGCGGCCGTCGTGGATGCGGTAGGTGCCGGCGCTGTGCCATGCCATCCGGATGAAGAACCCGCCGTAGTGGCCGAAGTCGGCCGGCCACCAGTCCTGCGACGTCGTCATCAGCTCGTCGACGTCCTTGGTCAGGGCGTCGAGGTCAAGCGCGTTGAACGCCGCGGCGTAGTCGAAGTCCGCGCCCATCGGGTTGGCCACGGCCGGATGCTTGCGCAGGATCTTGAGGTTGAGCTGGTTCGGCCACCAGTCGCGGTTGCCGGCGCCTTCCGTCGGGTGGTTGCGGAGGCCGACCGAAGCCACCGGGCACCGGGCCTCGCTCTCCTCCGAGTTCATGTCGCCGACAACTGCATCGTGGTTCTGGGGCACGGGTCTTCCTTCCGGACGTCGCTGGACTTTCACTGGGAACGCTGGCATCTCACGGGCGCTTGTTTCACGAGCTGGGTTTGTCAGGAGCGGGTTCTCACGCACGGTCTGCGGTGGAGCAGGTGGCACACCTGCCCCAGTAGATGACCTCGGCCTCGTCGATGGTGAACCCGTGGTCGTCGTCGGCCGTCAGGCACGGCGCCTCGCCGAGCGCGCAGTCGACGTCGGCGATGACGCCGCACGAGCGGCATACGACGTGGTGGTGGTTGTCCCCCACCCGCGCCTCGTAGCGCGCCACCGAGCTGGCCGGCTGGATGCGCCGGACCAGCCGGGCCGAGGTCAACGCACGGAGCACGTCGTAGACCGCCTGGTGGGAGACGTCGCCGGCCTGGCGGCGCACGGCGTCGATGATCTGGTCCGTGTCGGCGTGCGGGTGGGCGTGCACCGCGGCCATCACTGCGACCCGAGGCCGGGTCACCCGTAGCGCCGCTTCGCGCAGCATCTGCTCGAACCCCACCGTCGTGGTCACCCTCGCCACTCTTCCGCATGATCTGGAACCAGTCAAGATCTGAGGCGGAGCAGCGTCTGACACGGAGAGCGGCCGGCTCATGCCGGCGGGTCATCTGCGGGGAAGGGGCCGCCATCGTCGAGCGGGCGGTGGGTCCGGATCAGCTCGGTCAGACCGTCGACGAGCGACGAGTAGGCCTCGGGTCCGAGCCGGCTCGCCACCTGTCCCTCGTCGTGGGCCGCGCGAGTGATGATCACGGATGCGAGGTCCTGGCCGGTGGTCGTGGGGTACAGGGGGCGGCGGCGAGCATCGGTGGGGTCCGGCCGCACCTCGATCAGCTGCCGCTCCACGAGGCTGTCGACCAGCCGCACCACGTTCATCGGGTCGGTGGCCAGCCGACGTGCCAGAGCTCTGACACCCCGGCCGGGGTTGCAGGTCACCAACCGGAGCACTGCGGCTTGCGGTGCGGTCAGGCTCAGGTCAGCGATGCAGGCCTCCCAGCTGCGACGGCGTTCCCGGTGGGCGATGCCGAGCAGGAAACCGAGCCCGTCCGGAAAAGAGCTCTGGTCTGCCCGTGGCGGCATCGACGTCACCGGCCGGTGGCCGCAGCGGTGGCCCGCCGCTGCTCGATACCTGCCGGCACCGCGCCCGACGTCGCACGGTGCCGACCACTGATGCCCTGCGCGGACCGCTGAGCGCCGGGCGTCATGAATGTGCCTTCGCCATGGACTCGCGCACCGCGGCGAGGGCGCCGGCCGGGAAGTCCGCGGCACCGCCGATAACGGTCGCCGCCAGCTCCGCATCGGCAGCCTCCTCGATCGCCACTACCAGGCGTGCGGCCGCGACCGGGTCGGGACCGAAGGCCAGCAGCCCATGGTTGGCCAGCAGGACCGCGCTGGTGGTCGACCCCGACGTCAGAAGCGCAGCGATCCCGTTGACGGACGCGTCGGACCCGCGCGGGCCCCACGGCACGACCGGCACAGGCTCCGCCTGGCCGAAGCGCAGCAGCGGCTCCGATCGGCATGGCAGTGGCCGGTTGGCCAGCGCGAATGCCGTTGCTGACGGCGAGTGCGTGTGGATGATGGCGCCCACCTCAGGTCGGGCGCGGTAGACAACCGTGTGCATGGCGATGATCTCGGCGTTCTCCGGGCCAAGATGCCCATCGACCACGGCACCATCAAAAGTCACCCTCGCCAGCTGCTCGCTTCGAAGGCCGCGCACCATCCCGGTGGCGGTCAGGAGGAACTGCTCGTCCTGGGCTCGTGCGCTGAGGTTCGCGTGTCCGGAATGCGACATCACGTCGGCGGTGAACAGCAGCTCCGCAGCCTGGACGACCGCCTCTCGCAGGGCGGTCTCAGCGGGGTTGGAAACCTTCATGGCGTGTTACCTCCTCGGGTTGTGCTGCCTGGGGTGCCGCGTGTCTCCACGGGGCAGGTCGTAGCCATCGCTACGACCGCGACAACGTGCTGGGCCCGAGCGGTGTTCCCCGGGGCGACCTCAGCGCCCGAGCGCCGACCTCCCCATGCGACCGACAACACATGAAGAATTCTTCATGTGTTGTATCATTCGATCCATGAGCATCAGCGAGGAGCCCACCGGGGGCGACGTCCCCCTCTACGAGGCGAAGGCCGAGCTGTTCCGAACCCTGGGGCACCCCGTGCGCATCCGGGTGCTCGAGCTGCTCCAGAGCGGCCCCCGACCGGTCCGCGAGCTGCTGAACGAGATCGAGGTGGAAGCCTCGAACCTCTCGCAGCAGCTCGCCGTCCTTCGGCGAGCCGGGCTGGTCCGGTCGTCTCGGGACGGTGCCACCGTGCTCTACTCGCTCGCCACCCCCGACGTCGCGCAGCTCCTGCTCGACGGCCGTCGGATCCTGGCCGCCCTGTGGGCCGAGCAGCAGGACCTCCTCTCCGCCCTGCGCGTCTCGGCGACGTCCGGGTGACAGCCGGAAGCACCATCCACCTCTCCCCCTCGATCACGACCGCCGCTCGCCACGGCACCCAGCGGGTCCGGGCGCTGCTCCCCACCCGAGACGACCTCGCCGCCCTGCGCCGCCACCCGCGCCGCGACCTGCTCGCCGGGCTGACGGTGGCGATCGTCGCGCTCCCCCTGGCCCTCGCGTTCGGTGTTGCGTCGGGCCTGGGAGCACAGGCCGGTCTCG
The DNA here is from genome assembly GCA_963826375.1 of uncultured Actinomycetota bacterium. GTDB lineage: Bacteria > Actinomycetota > Actinomycetes > Actinomycetales > Dermatophilaceae > Lapillicoccus. The sequence goes on from CAWGWN010000003.1 coordinate 260,667, forward strand.
CCACGGCCGTCGTGGCCGGGGTCATCGCGGCGGTCTTCGGCGGGTCGAACATCCAGGTCTCTGGCCCGACCGGCGCGATGACCGTCGTCCTGATCCCGGTCGTCCACGAGCACGGCACGACGGGCGTCCTCATGGTCGGCCTGCTCGCCGGACTCGTGCTGGTCGCCATGGCGTTCGCGCGGCTCGGCAAGTTCGTCCGCTACCTGCCGGTGTCCGTCATCGAGGGGTTCACCGCCGGCATCGCCGTCGTGATCTCGCTCCAGCAGATCCCGGCCGCCCTCGGCGTGGCGGATGCCTCCGGTGACAAGGTGTGGGCGCTCGCCGCGGACGCGGTACGCCGCTTCACCCACCACCCGCACCCAGCAGCGATCCTGGTGTCACTCGGGGTCGCGGCCCTGATGCTGGCCGGCGCACGGTGGCATCCGCGCGTGCCGTACTCCCTCATCGGAGTCGTCCTCGCCACCTCGGTGGCGCATCTGGGCGGGTTGGACCTGGTCACGCTCGGGAACCTGCCTGCGACTCTGCCGGCGCCGTCACTCGGCTTCGTCGACCTCGGCGCCGTCAGCACCCTGGCCACGGCAGCCCTGGCGATCGCGGCGCTGGCGGCCCTCGAGAGCCTGCTGTGCGCCACGGTGGCAGATGCGATGACCGTCCACGAACGGCACGACCCCGACCGCGAGCTCTTCGGCCAAGGTCTGGCCAACATCGTCGCACCCATGTTCGGGGGAATCCCTGCCACTGCGGCCATCGCCCGGACGGCGGTCAACGTGCGCGCCGGCGCCGGATCCCGGCTGGCCGCCGTGAGCCACGCGCTGGTCCTCCTGGTGCTGGTCTTCGTGGCTGCTCCGCTCGTCTCTGACATCCCGCTGGCGGCGTTGGCCGGCGTCCTCTTCGCCACCTGCGTGCGGATGGTCGAGGCGAGCTCTCTGCTGGCCCTTCTGCGGTCGACCCGCTCCGACGCTGTCATCGTCTGCCTGACCTTCGCCGTGACCGTTGCCCTCGATCTGGTGACCGCCGTCGGTGTCGGTGTCGCGGTGGCGATCGTCCTCGCCCTGCGCAACGTGGCCAAGAGCGCTCGCATCGATGTGGTCACCCTCGACGAGCGTGACCACAGCGACGAGGAACGCGCGCTCCTGGCCGAGCACGTCGTCGTCTACCGGATCGACGGTCCGTTGTTCTTCGCGGCTGCCCACCGGCTGTTGCTCGAGCTGCCAGACCTGGTCGAGGTGGATGTCGTCATCCTGCGGATGTCCCACGTGACGACCCTGGACGCCACCGGAGCCCACGTGCTCGGCGACACCATCACCAGACTTGAGCGGCGCGGTATCGCCGTGCTGCTCTCGGGACTCGCCCCGGAACACGAGGAGATCCTCACCTCGCTGGGAGTCGGCGGCCCGCTCCGCGCGGTCGGTCGCATCCTGCCCGACACCCCCCGTGCCATCGCCGCAGCCCGGCAGCTGCTGGCGGACCCGAACACCCCCGAACCCGTCGACCTCACCCGGGCGTCCCGCTGACCCTCAGCAGGACCCGACCCACGTCCACCCAGCCAGGTGGCGCAGAATGGCTCGACGGGCGCTCGTCCGTCCCATCAGCTCCTCAGGAGGTGACCATGCATGCCCTTCACGACCGCGTAGCTCTCGTCACGGGCAGCTCTCGCGGCATCGGCGCCGCCATCGCAGCACTCTTCGCCGAACATGGGGCCAAGGTCGTGGTGCACGGCCGCGACACGGACGCCATCGGCGCCGTCGTGGGGGCCATCGAGTCCGCCGGCGGAACGGCGTTGGCGGCCTCATGCGACCTCACCCGCCTCGCGGACGTCGAGGCCCTCCGCGACCGGATCGAGCGGCAGCTCGGGCCGGTGGACCTACTCGTCGCGAACGCCGGCGGCAGCCCGGTCAGACCGGGCCCTCTCGAGGACATCACGGAACAGGACTGGCACGCCTCCATCAACGCGAACCTGACCAGCACCTTCCTCACCGTGAAGGGTTTCCTGCCCGGCATGAAGCGGCGTGGTCGCGGGAGCATCATCACGATGTCCTCCGCTGCTGCCAGACATCCCAGCGAGGCGCCCGTCGCCTATGCCGTCGCCAAGGCGGGCATCGAGCAGCTGACGAAGAGCCTCGCCGCACAGGTCGGCCCGTTCGGCATCCGGGTCAACTGCATCGCCCCGGCGACCATCATGACCGAACGCAACCAGCGCCAGATCCCCGAGCAGACCAGAGAAACGATGCTCCAGGCCCATCCCATCCGACGTCTGGGTACGCCGGAGGATGTCGCCAGCACGGCGCTGTTCCTTGCCTCTGACGACTCCTCGTGGATCACCGGCGTCACCGTCGACGTCGCGGGCGGATCCGTCATCGTCTGAGCGTCCTGGCTGCCCAGACGACGTCGTTCAGCCCGACTGACGCATGCCGAACCGGACGCCCTGGTCGTCGGCACATTCGACCCAGCGACCGAAACCCGGTGCCACAGCACGACTTCATAGCCGTTCGGCCGGATGGCGTGCGCCTCCATCCCGACACGCTGACTCGTCGCTTCAACCGCCTGGTGGATCGGGCGGGGGTACCTCGGATCAGGCTGCAAGATGTCCGCCATACCTACGCGACCCTTGCCATGGACGCCGGAGTCGATCCCAAGATGCTCAGCGATCGGATGGGCCACGCCAACACTTCGATCACCCTGCAGATCTACACCCACCGGTCGGTCGGCAAGGACCGCGAGCTAGCCCGATCTGTTTCCGAGCTGATCGAGCGCGCTCTCAACTCCTAGCGTGGGCGTCAATGTGCCACCAGAATGGCTGCCCAAGGACCCGAAGCGCCGATCAGGATGGATGAGCGTCTCTCCGCACGACGCGGGCGTGCCCCGATCCTGCTGCTTAGCGCCCACTATGGGCGCCCCACTTCGCCCAGATTGGGCTACCCCATCGCGCGAGAGCGTGCAGCCGGGGCACGACCGTGGGCACGACGACCCCCGGCTCAGCCACGACTTTGTGTGACAAGGCGTGGTGAAGTCAGATCTGATCGCGGCTGCGAGTTGTTGCACGCCGACCCCAAGGGCGCGAGACTCGTCTGTCATGGACTTCTTCGATGGCGAGGTGTCGCCGGGTGCCTGGCAGCCGCCCCATGACTGCATACCTGCATGGAACTGGACCCCGCCCGGCACAGGACTCGTCGCGAGGTGGGATCGGTTGCCTTACTGGGTGCGCCTTTGGGCTGGCATCCCGTGGGTAGATAGGTTCGCTCACGCATACATGTGGGACCACGGTGGCTGGGACATCGTCCCGATGAGTCCTGGTGGACACAGTGGAGACGATGCCGGCGTCAGGGAGCCTCGACGACCAAGTCCGAATGCCCCAGCCCTGTACGTCAGGTTGCGTTCCTCTTCGTGGGTGATCTGAGGGGGCCGCAGTGTGGCGCCCAAGACGCTGAGCTCGCGGTCGCTCCAGAAACCGCCTGGGTCCAAGGCCACGGTGTCACCGCCGACTCCCTGACGCGCCAGCTCGAGCACCAATCGCCCTCCCATCGACTGGCCGACCGTCGAAGCCCCGTCCAGCGCCTGCGGACGCGGCAAGACGGGATACGTCTAACGTCGATTTGTCCACGGGCCCGCCAGGTTTGATGCCGCTCCCGTTCTGGGTCCAGGAGGATCAGCACGTACCCCAAGTTTATCGATCCCGATTTGAAGGCTTGGGCGCCTCAACGAGTACGGCGAAGACAGGCGCCCCTACGGAAGCTCTCGAAGGCGCCCCAAACGATCCGCGGGGCGAGAGGCCCTTGGAACTGCCATCAGCGGAAGATTCGAGTCGTTGCGTCGCTCGGTGCGTCGCCTAATCGGAGCGACCTGCTCGATACGTTGGCATGGTCGGGGCGGCGGCCGCCAAAGCCGCCCACGGAACACCGCGGAATCGGAGACGGCTCATGATGATTGACTACAACGTCAGCGACCACTGGTCTGTTGGCACACCGGACTGGCTCAAGTCGTTGGTGTCCACCCTCGATCGACGCCACGGGGTATCTACGGTGTTGCCGCTTCCTGGCGTGGTTGACGAAGTCATGCAGTGGATAGAGCTCGCGAGCGGCGTCGATGCCTGGAAGAACGCCGCCAATCGAGACTCGCTGGACCGCGACATCGCACAGTCGGTCGCCGGCATCGGTTCGCACCTGAGCGCACAGATCTCTTCCGAGCTCGAAGCGTTCCGGGCGGCCTTCACAGCGCTGAGTTCGAGCGGCAACGCGATCCTCTCGCAGTCCCCTGGCGCACTGCGCACGGACCCGGCTTGGACGGCCCTGCTGACCGCGGGCGGCGACCTGCTCACTGCGCTCGAAACCGACGATGGGGTTCGTGCGAGCTGGGATGACCTCGTTGCGTCGGCAAAGGATCGAACGCTGGATAATCGGGAATATCGCCCGATCGCCGAGCTCCTCTTCGAGCAGTTGAAGCATCGCGGTGTCGATGCAGAGGCGACGTTCCGCGGCCTCGTGTCGGTTGTGGCGTTCGGGCTGGAGCCTGACGCGATCCCGCTCGGCGAGCTTCCGACGCCGTACTCCGACCGACTCGGCATGGCCCGTGCCTTCGTCGGGACCTCCGCGCGGATCGAGCCAGTTGTTGTCTGGCTCGGGTATAAGCGACGCGCCCACGTTGAGCTCACGGCAGGGCGAGTGTCGTTTTACGATCCGCTTTGGGCGGTGCCAAATGCGGAGCCCGGCCGACAGGAGTTCGACCACAAGGAGGAGTTCTGGGAGATTGTGAAGGACGGGATCACCTTCCGGGTGCCTGAGAAGGCCGACGAGGAGGGCGAGGTCGAGACGCTTGTCCGTGTGGATCTCGGCAATACCACTGGGGCAGGCGCTGTCGAGCGCGCTGTAGCCATCGTCGACGTGATCTTTAGCGTCGCTCTGCACCGCTCGGGCGGCGTCCGTCCGCAACTCACTGAGCAGGTCGTTGTGCTTTCCGGGCAGCCCGCCATCTTCAGTTCCCAGGCCGTCGGGCAGACAGGGTTTCCAGCCGACACCTACGGCGACAGGATGACTTCGGAGGCGATCGAAAGACACGGCCCCCAGATCGCGGACGCCCTGGCGCGCGAAGAGCTGCCGCGCTTTCTCGCGGCGGCGATCGAGGTGCAGACGATGCTCGATCATCCGTTTAGCCGCGACATGGCACTCCGTAAGCCCTCGGAGGCGGACATAAGCAGTGTCGTCCCACTTTCTGACCGCGTCCTGCAACATGTCGCCGCGCACGCTGCGATGAACCCTAGGGACCTCTTCCGGCTCCTCGGCGAGCGGTGGGCGTACGCCCGCTGGCTGAGTGACCTCGAGCGGGCGGCAGGCATGTGCCTCCTAGGTGGCGGCGAGCGTCAAGAGGTGCAGCATGAACTCACGATCAAATGGTTCTCAAGCCAACCCAAGCAGCCGTGGACCCTGCTACTCGCCGATCGGGCGGCCGACTTCACCTCGCTCTGCCGCCTCGAGCACGAACGCGCCTGGATCGAGCGCATCTTTGCCAGCGTAAGCGATCACGCAAAGTACAGCGCACTTATCGCGGAATACGAGTCGGAAGGCAAGGTCTTGGAAGCGCGCCGACGTCGCGTCCGCAATGCCCTGGTGCACGGCAATCCCGCCTCGTTCCGGGTGGTGGAATCTGTCCGCGAATACGCCGAGTTCCTCAGCGCGAGCGCTCTGAACCTTGCCCTGGAGTCATACGTTGACGACACCCCCACTGCCTCGGCGCTCGCCACTCGAAACGCCGAGTACGTGGCAATGACTGGCGGCCAGGACGCCGCGAGCTATTGGCGCGCCGAGATGGCGGCGAAGGCATCGACCAAGACCCGACTCGCTGAGGCGGAGACGCCGATCCTCAGCGCCCACCCGTCCAACGCCGACGAAGAATACGAGGCTGCCCGCCCCGTGCGCCGCGTCACCACCTCCCATGGAGTAGGCGGACTATGGAGACCCGACACCGTCGTGCACTTATTCGAGGGAGCGTCTATCCGCCGCATACCGGGCGCACGCCAGCTAGGCGGATCCGACCGAGGGAAGTCGCATTGCTGTGACCGTCGCGGCTCAACCACACTGGCCTGGTGAATGAGTTCATCGCAGGATCACCAGTGGCTCGGGCCGTGCTGGTGGCAAGCTTCGTCGCTTTCGTGGTCGCCGAGGTTTCGGTCAGGCTTCGGAACACCCGTGCGTCAAGCAGTTCCCGGATGGATCGAGGCAGCATCCTGGCGGTCGTCGCAGGCATTGCCGCTGGAGGCATCGCGGCGGGCTGGTTCGCGGCCAAGGCCCCGGCGTGTGAGATTCCCTGCAGTTGGGTCGTCTTCGGAATCGGAGTCCTCCTGATCTGGGGTGGGATCGCGCTGCGCCAATGGGCAGTGTTCACCCTGGGCCGGTTCTTCACCGTTGTGGTCAGGGTGAGAGGAGAGCAGCGCGCGGTCGATCGGGGTCCGTATCGCTGGGTCCGCCACCCCTCGTACACCGGCTTGCTACTGACTCTGACCGGCGTAGGGCTGGCCGTCGGCAACTGGTGTCTCTCGCGGCCCTGATCGTCCTCCCGGCGATGGGCCTGTCGATCAGGATTCGCGTCGAGGAAGCAGCCCTGATGACTGCTCTTGGGGGCTACCGCGAGTACGCCGAAGGAAAGGCCCGTCTGATCCCAGGGGTCTGGTAGCCACCTTAGGTGACTCCAAGAATGTGCCCCTACTGTCGCTCGAACGGCGGCTCCGCTCACCCGGGTCGGCCGCTGAGAAGGTGCTCACTAACGCCGCGTATCGCCTCCGTCGATCGCGGTCTTAACGCCGCCTGTCGGCGCGCACCGTCTACCGGATCTGCCGATGTGAGGAAACATCGTCGCGCGCTCAACGCAGCGTGGAAGATGTCCAATGGCGACCGCCTCGGCTCCCGACCTCAACCGGCTTCTCGATGCTGCCCTCGCGTTCGGCATGAACTGGCGTCGCTCCGTTGATGACTTGGCTGCCGAGCACTTCCCGAACGAGCCGCAGGAGGTTCGGGATGCCCTCGCTACTGCCGTTGGTGAGTGCCGCTCGGCCATTGAGAACCACGTTGAGGCAACGCATGTCCGCCTGTCAGGGCGCTGGACTAGATCTGAGAAGCGGCAGGCACACGCGTGGATCGCGGATCAGTACCCATGGATGACGAGGAAGAACCGCCGACGCGCCATGAGTCAGGGGCAGTACTACGCCTGGCACGACCACGGCTGAAGCGCACGCTCATGCCGCGAGTCGGACGCCTAGCAAGGTGCCCCACACCGCCGCAAAGGCACGGCCGCGCTCCCATCTCATCGCGCCAAGTCCCGGACGGCGGCGGGTGCGGGGCCACTCCATCACACACGCCTACGGCCGCGGCCGCTCGGACGGCTGGGACGGCCTCGGACCCACTGTGGTCATCGGTCACCCTCGCCGTCGAGCTCCTTTGGGCACGGTGAGACGCCAGTGAGACCCATGGGCCGCCTGTTGCCGCTGGCTACACTTTTGGCTACAGGCGGGGGTAAACGCCGACAGCAAGAGGCCCCTTCCTGATAGGAAGGGGCCTCTGACCTGCTACTTCTTGCGTAGCGGGGGCAGGATTTGAACCTGCGACCTCCGGGTTATGAGCCCGGCGAGCTACCGAGCTGCTCCACCCCGCGTCGGTATGGCTCCACCTTACGGGAGCCGCGGGGCCAGACCAAATCCGCTCGGTATGCCGGGTGCTCGCCTACCCGGCGGCTGCCGCCGCCGAGGGTGACGGAGCTGGCGTCGTCGGGGCGGCCGAGGTCGGCGTCCCACCCGGGGTCAGCGTCACCGACCCTCCGTTGGGCGAGGCCGCGACGGCCTTGCCGATCGCCTCCCTGAGCCGGGTCTGCGCGTCGCCGTACTTCGCGAAGTCACCGGCCTTGAGTGCCGCGTCGGCGTCGGTGATCGCCTTCTGCGCGTCGGCCAGCGCCGCCGCCAGCGCGGGGTTGTCCGCCGTCCCTCCAGGGGTGGGCGTCGTGCCGGGGGTGGTCGGGTTGGGCGGGGTGTTGTCCCCCGACGAGGCACCCGCGTCCCCCCCGAAGAGCGAGTCCAGTGCGCCGTTGAGCGTCGACGACCAGGCGAGCTTGTCGCCGAACGCGGCGATCACGGCCCGGGCCAGCGGGAACGCCGAGTCGGTCTTGGCCTGGACATAGATCGGCTCGACGTAGAGCAACCCTCCTCCCACCGGCAGGGTCAGCAGGTTGCCGAGCACCACGGTCGAGCCCTGCTGCTTCTGCAGGTTGAGGAACTGCGAGAGGGCCAGTCCTCCCCCGTCCTGCTGGATGGCGGAGGACGAGATGTCGTTCTGGACCTGCCCTGGACCCCGCACGTTGCTGTCTCGAGGCAGCTCGAGCAGACGCAGCTGGCCGTAGCCCGCACGGCGAGTGCCCTTGGTCGACCCCGCGTTGGAGTCCACCGCGAGGAAGCCGGAGAGCACCTCCCGGTTGCCGAACGGCATGAAGGTCGTCGTCAGCGAGAACGACGGCTCCTTCTGCCCCGGCATGGCGATGCTGAGGTAGTACGGCGGCTGGTCGGTCGTCCGCGCCTCCTTGGTCGGGTCCGCCGGCACCTTCCAGAAGTCCTGGCCGCCGTAGAACGAGTCCGGAGTCGTGACGTGGTAGCGGGCGAGGATCTCGCGCTGGACCTTGAACATGTCCTCGGGGTAGCGCAGGTGCGACATGAGGGAGGCGCTGATGTTCGCCATCGGCTCGACGGTGCCGGGGAAGGCCCCCATCCATGCCTTGAGCAGCGGGTCGCTCTCGTCCCAGGCGTAGAGGTGCACACTCCCGTCGAACGCGTCGACGGTGGCCTTGACAGAGTTGCGCATGTAGTTGATCTGGCCCGCCGCGATCGGCACGACCGCGCGCCGGGTCGAGGTCACGGAGTCGGAGGTCGCGCTCTCGACCGAGGTGAGCGACGAGTTCGGGTAGTCGGCCGTGGTCGTGTAGCCGTCGATGATCCACTGCACCCGGCCGTCGACGACCGCGGGGTAGGCGTTGCCGTCGAGGGTCAGCCAGGGCGCGACCTGGCCCACCCGGTCGCGCGGGGTGCGGTGGTCGAGCAGCCGCGAGTCGCTGTTCACGGCGTCCGAGAGGAGGAAGTTCGCCTCGCGGTACTTCAGCGCATACGCGATCTTGCGCGGCAGGGAGCCGATCTCGACGCCCCCGGTGCCGGCGTACGTGTTGTTCGCCTGGCCCGCCGGCGAGCCGTCGGGGAAGTCGAACTCCCGCGGCGAGGCTCCGGAGGGCGCGCCGACGATGGAGTATGCCGGGGACTGCTCACCGAAGTAGATCCGCGGCTCGAACTTGCCGAGCGCTCCCGACGAGGGGATGTTCTGCTCGAAGAAGACCGGCTTGCCGTCGGCGTCCTTGCGGTTGCCGTAGGCGGCCACGACGCCGTAGCCGTGGGTGTAGACGGTGTGGTCGTTCAGCCAGTTGCGCTGTCCCGCGGGGACGCCGTCGAGGTTCAGCTCGCGGACCGCGATGACGGTGTCGCTGACCGTCCCGTCAACGGTGTAGCGGTCGACGTCGAGCGAGTCGGGGAAGCGGTAGTAGTTCTTCCCGGCCTGCAGCTGCTGGTAGGTCGGCGAGACGACGTTGGGGTCGATGATGCGGATGCCGGGAACGGTCGCGGTGTCGTTGCGCAGCTGCCCCTGGCTGGCGGTGGTCGCCGCGTCGTAGGCGGTCGTCTCGATGTTGGACAGACCGAACGCGTCGCGGGTCGCGGCGATGTTGTTCGCGAGGTAGGGCGACTCCAGCGACTTCTCGCTCGGCCGGACCTTGAGCGACTGGATCAGCGCCGGGAAGATCCCCCCGACGACGATCGAGACGAGGAGCAGCAGCACCACGCCGACGATCGGCAGCCGCCAGGACTTCGTCCAGATGACCGAGAGGAACATCAGCGCGCACATGACCGACGCGAGCGCGAGGATGGCCTTGGTCGGCAGCACCGCCGTGGCGTCGGTGTACTGGATGCCCGTCATGAGGTCGGTGCTCTTGGTGGTGAGCGAGTACCGCTCCAGCCAGTAGCTGGCCGCGCGGACGAGGACGATCGCCGCGAGCAGGACGGACAGATGCAGCCGCGCCGCCGAGGTCGTGCGCCGGTTGCGCCCCTGGAAGTGCAGGCCCCCGAAGATGTAGTGGGTGAACGCCGCCACGAGCGTGCCGATGATCAGCGCCATGCTGAGGTAGGCGACCACGAAGGAGAGCCACGGCAGCGTGAAGACGTAGAAGCCGACGTCCATGTTGAACTGCGGGTCGGTCTTGCCGAAGGGCACGGCGTTGCGCCAGAGCAGGAACGTGTCCCACTGCGCCGAGGCACCCAGGCCGGAGAGCAGGCCGAAGCCGACCGGCACGGCGATCGTGCCGATCCGCCGCAGCGGCTCGATGGCCTCGCGGTAGCGCTCGAGGGTGTCCTGGTCGGGCGTCGTGGGGGCGTAGATCGGGCGGGTGCGGTAGGCGATCATCAGGCTGGAGCCGACGACGAGCGCCGTGACCAGGCCCCCCACCACACCGAGCAGGACCTTCGCCCCGAGCTCGGTCATGAACACCGAACGGAAGTTCACCGAGTCGAACCAGAGGATCTCGGTCCAGAACTCGGCGAGGATGGACAGCACGATCCCCAGGCCCACCAGGGCGAGCAGCGTCGGCATCAACGGGCCTCGCCGGCGCGGCGCGCGAGAGGTCATCCTCGGGCCTCCGGAGTCGTCGCCCCCCTCGGCGTCGTTCTCGCTGTCGAACCAACCGCGTTCACTCACCATGTGCCCGATCTGTCATCCGCACGCGGCGCGCACGTCGGCCCAAATATACGTACACCCCAACGTGCCGTCCCGACGGCTCGTGCCCAGAGCAGCCGACACGACGGGCAATCGTTGCCGGACCGATGCACACGAGGCGGCCGTCCCGGGTCGGCACGGCATACGGGAGGATGAGCGGGTGACCTCACCCGTTCGCCCGGTTTTCGACCCGTTGTCCGTGGCCGCCCTCGACACCGAGCGGTATGTCGCGGCGTCCGGCTGGGACCAGCCGCCGCGGCTGTTCGCCTTGGTGAGCACGGCCGGCCTGCTCGAGCGTGAGCCGCAGCTGCGGGCCGGTATGTCCGGCTCGGACCTGGTCGACGGGGCGCTGACGGCGATCGAGCAGGAGGGGCTGCCCGCGTCAGCCCACCTCGAGTCGGTCCTCGGCCGGGTCGCCTGGCCGGCGGAGGTCGACGGGTGCGCCTTCGCCGTCGAGCGCGTCGTCGTGCCACCGGACGCCGAGGCCGGTCTGCCACTGGACCCTGAGGAAGCGCTCACCTACCTCGCCCAGCACCCGGCGCGCAAGGACGTGCGCCTGCTCGTCGCCGTGCTGCGCAGCGGCACGTCGATCTGCCTGCTGCGCCAGCGCGACCACGACTCGGACGACGCGGTGGCGACCGGTCCGGACCTGGCTCCGGGGCTCGTCGCAGCCCTCCGCGCGACGTTCGAGGACTGACCCGCCAGGGCTTCGCAGGCAGTCCGGCTCAGCAGGCAGGCAGCGCAGAGGCGTCACCCGTGCCGATGCGGGTGACCGCCTGCTCGGCGTCGTCGAAGGTCGCGACCTTGACGACCGTGAGGCCGCTGGGGATGTTGCCGCGGACCTCGTCGCAGTTGCCCGCCGGAGCGAGGAAGTAGCTGGCCCCGCTGCGCTGCGCGCCGGCCATCTTCTGCTGGATGCCACCGATCGGCCCGACGTTGCCAGCAGCGTCGATGGTGCCCGTGCCGGCGATGGTCCTGCCGCCGGTCAGCGCGCCGTCTGTCAGCTTGTCGTAGATCCCCAGAGAGAACATCAGCCCGGCTGACGGCCCTCCGACCGAGCCCACGTCGATCTTGACCGTGAAGGGGAAGGTGAAGTCGACGCCGAGCACGACGCCGAGCACCGTCCGGCCGTCCGACGCGCTGCCCGTCACCGCGTCCAGCGTCACGGCTGCACCCCCGCGCTGGACGACCACCTGGACGGGCTGTCCCGGGCTGACCTTCTGGATCGCCTGGCGCACCGAGTCCGCGGTGGTCACCGCGACGCCGCCGACGGAGGTGAGGACGTCCCCGGGCTTGAGCAGCTCACCGGAGGGGGCGGTCTTGGAGACCTGGGCGATCTTGATCCGCTCAGGCACGCTGTAGCCGAGCTTGCGCAGGGCCACCGCGGCCGCCTCCTGCTGGGAGTCGACCATCTCGGCGGTGTTCTCCGCCTCCACGTCCTGGGCGCTCTGCTGCGGCGGGAACAGCGCGTCGACCGGGTAGACGTCCTGCGTCGGGTCGACCCAGGCCCCGAGGACGTCCCACACGTTGACGGGGTATCCCGGGCCGCCGTTCACCCGGACCGTCGTGAAGTCGAGGGCGCCCGTCGTGGGGTAGGTCCGCTGTCCGCTGATGGCGATGAGGTCGACCTTCTGCCCGTCCGTCCGCGTCTCCTGGCCCAGGACGTTCGACGCCGGGCCGGGCATCATGATCGCGTAGGGCAGGTGGACCAGGGTCCCTGCGGCCCCGAGCAGGAGCCCGGCGAACACGGCGAGGAAGGCGGCGACGGTCCCGCGAGATGGCGGCCCGGGACGGCGCGGTCCGTCGGGCAGCCCCTCCATGACGACCGGACGGTCGTCGAGCACGACCGGGGCGGACCCCGTCGGGGAGGCCGCTCCCGGTGGTGGGGACCCGGCGGCAGAGTCGAGCGGGCGGCCGCTCGGGCCGGCTCGGCCCGGCAGGCGTGGACGCCAGGTCATGGCAGGCCCACCCACTCGTCGGAGCCGTCGGAGAACACCTGGTGCTTCCAGATCGGGACGGTGGCCTTGAACTCGTCGATGAGCGCACGGCATACCTCGAACGCCTCGGCGCGGTGCTCGGCGCTGACCGCGGCGACGACCGCGATGTCGCCCACGCTCAGCCGGCCCACCCGGTGGACCACGGCGAGCCGGATCGCCCGACCCTCTGAGGCGAGGCGGGTGGCCAACGAGGTGGCCGCGTCGGCGGCGCTCGGGTGACAGGTGTAGTCGAGGACCTCCACGCCGTTGCCGTGGTCGTGGTCGCGCACGTAGCCGATGAAGGTCACCACCGCCCCGGCCCGAGGGTCGCGGACGGCCCCGACGAGCTCGTCGACGGAGAGTGCCGCGTCGCGCACCTCGGCCACGACGACCCTGCTGCTGCTCATGCTCTCCTTCTCGTCTGGTCCGTGCGGCTCGTCTGCGCCGTGCCACTCATCTGCGCCGTGCCACTCATCTACGCCGGGCCCGGCGCAGCATGGCCGCCGTCCCCACCAACGCTACTGCCGCGCTCGCCGCTCCCAGCGCTGCGTCCATGCGGTCGAGACGCCGTGCTGCCAGGGCGTGCCGTCCGCTGATCTCGGCGAGCAGGACACCGAGACAGGTCTCATTGTCGTATGCCGCCTGCCAGCCGTGCGCGACCAGGGTCGCTGACGATACCGCCCAGGGATGCAAGACGTATGAGAGCTCGCTCGACGGGGTCGGCAGCACCCCGACCCGGTGCAGCTGCTGGGCGGTCGCGAGGGCGGACGCCTCACTGAGCTCGATCCGGCGCATACCCGACAGCCGCTCCACCTGCGCCTGCGTCAGCACCCCTGACGCTCCGACGGTGACGACGGGGCCGAGCCCACCCTCGACGACCCTCACCAGGGCCTCTGCGAGATCCTCGACATGGCAGAACTGCCACAACGGGGTCGACCCGCGGACGGCGAGCAGGCGGGGGGCCTCGAAGTGCCGGGTGAGCACCGTGTCCACCCCCGGGCCGACGAGCGCGGCGGGCCGGACGACGGAGACGCGCAGTCCGGGGTTGAGGTCTCGCGACTCCGCGAGCAGCTCCTCCACCGCCAGGAGGTCGCCGACCAGGCCGTCGTCACCGACCGCATGCAACGGTGCGTCCTCCGGCATCGGGACCGGGTTGTCCGCGAGCGCTCCGTAGACCTCGGCGGACGTCACCACGACGAGGTGGCCGACCCCCGTCGCGGCGGCCGACATGAGCAGGGCCTGCGCCGTGCGCAGCGTCCGCTCCCGACGCTCCCGACCCCGCCGGCCCAGCACCGACTGGAGGTCGGTCTCCTGGGCGACCCAGACCAGCACATCCACCCCCACCAGCGCGGTGGCCACGGCGGGGCGCGCGATGTCCGCAGTCCGCCAGCGGACTCCCGGATCGGCGCCGGGCTGCGCCGCGATCCCGATGACCTCGCCCACCCCGGAGCCAGGGGTGGCGCTCCGGGCCTGGAGCCGGTGGACGATCCGGGCGCCGCACGTGCTGGTGGCGCCGGCGACCGCGACGGTCAGCGCCGTGGTGCGGGAGGATGCCTGCGGAGGCGGGGAACTCACCGGGACCCCCTTCGGTTGTCTAAGGAGTACATCCTCTCAGGAGGCAAGGAGCCCCCATGCCTGACCGCCCCGACCTCCCCGACGAGCCGAGCCACGAGTCTCCGGACGAGCCCGGCCCCGACCCCCTGGACGAGCCCGGCGATGGCGGGTGGTCCGACGCCGTCGACAAGCTGGACGAGGCGGCGGCTGCCGACGGGCCGACCGCGTCCGACGCCCCGCCCACCAGCCACGGCCCGCGCATGGGGTTCGGCTCCCGCCCCCAGGACGATCCCGCTCCGGGTGAGAGCGGGGGCTCGCCCGACCTCGGCGCGATGCTGCACCAGCTGCTCGGCGGGGGCCGGGGTGGCGGCACGCCGGACCTGGGTGACCTCGTGCGTCAGCTTGGCGCCGGGGCGTCGGGCGGACAGCTGCCGGACCTCGGCGAGCTGATCCGCCGCCTGGGTGGGTCGGGGGCAGCCGGCTCGGACCCGCTCGCCGACCTGCTCAAAGGGATGGGCATCGACCCCCAGGACTCCGGGCTGCTCGCGATGCTGCAGGGGCAGATCGCTCAGATGTTCGCCCCCCAGACCAGCGCGACGCGGATGACCATGGCCACCGAGGTGGCCCGCAAGACCGTCGCCGCCGCCGAGGACGACCCGACCGTCACCGCCGCCCAGCAGCGCGAGGTCACCGAGGCCGTTCGGGTGGCCCAGCTCTGGGTCGACCCCGTGACGACGATGAGTGCGGCCAGCGGGTCTGGTGTGGCGTGGAGCCGCGCCGAGTGGGTCGAGGCGAGCATGCCGCAGTGGCACTCCCTCGTCGAGCCGGTCTCGACCGGGGTGACGGACGCCGTCACGGCCGCGCTGAAGTCCGAGATGGGCAAGCTCGGCCCCGAGGGGATGGCCGACGCCCTCCCCCAGATGCCCGGCCTGGACCTGTCCGGCCTGATGGACCAGATGCGGCCCGCGCTCACCCAGCTGGCGGGCTCGATGTTCTCCGCCCAGCTCGGCCATGGCGTCGGCGCCCTCGCCGGTGACCTGCTGAGCGGCACGGAGGTCGGCCTTCCCCTGCTGCGCACCGAGGACGTGGCCCTGCTGCCCACCAACGTTTCGGCCTTCAGCGACGGTCTCGGAGTCGAGGAGTCCGAGGTGCGCCTCTACCTCGCCGTGCGGGAGGAGGCCCGGACCCGGCTGTTCGCCCAGGTCCCGTGGCTCGGGCCACAGCTCGAAGCGGCCGTGCGCGACTACGCCCGCAACATCACCATCGACACGGACGCGATCGAGGAGCAGCTGCGCTCCGTCGACATCCAGAACCCCGCCGCCATCCAGGAGGCGCTCCAGAACAAGCTGTTCTCCCCCACGCCGACGGCCGCGCAGCAGGCTGCGCTCGGACGCCTGGAGACGTCGCTGGCGCTCGTCGAGGGGTGGGTCGATCTCGTCACGGAGCAGGCCACCGCCGCGAACCTCCCGCACGCCGACGCTCTCGGCGAGGCGGTGCGGCGACGACGCTCTGGCGGGCCGGCGAGCCGGACCTTCAGCGGCCTGGTCGGGCTCGAGCTGCGTCCCCGCCGGCTCAAGGACGCCAAGAACCTCTGGGCCGCCCTCGAGGATGCCGGTGGCATCGAGTTCCGTGACGCTCCCTGGGCCCACCCCGACATCGCTCCGACTGGCGCCGACCTCGACGACCCGCTCGGGTTCGTCGAGCAGCGTCAGCAGTCCGGGGCGGTCGACGACGTCGACTCGGCGCTGGACGACCTGCTGACCCGGACCACCGACGACGGCGACCAGCCGGACTCCCGCCCGGATGGTCCGGGCTCGGATCCGCGTGGCTGAGGCCGACCCGTCGCCTCCTCCCGCGCCACCGGTCGGTGAGCACCCGGCATACCGGCTGCTGCATGCGGACGCGGTGCGGCTGCTGCGCGGTCTCGAGCCCACGGACAGCCAGCAGGAGCTCGTCCGCCTCGACATGCTGGCTCACCTCGAGCGCCACCCGGGAGCGATGACCAAGGCCGGCCCCCCGGCCCATTTCACGGCCAGCTGCTTCGTCTTCGACGCTGGGCTGGAGCGGGTGCTGCTGACCCACCACCGCAAGGCGGGCCAGTGGTACCAGCTCGGCGGCCACCTCGAGCCGGTCGACCGCAACGTCCGGGCCGGGGCCGAGCGGGAGGCCCGGGAGGAGTCGGGTCTGACCGGCCTGCGCGTGACGCCCTTCCCCGTCCATCTCGACCGGCACCGGCTGGTCGGCAGCTTCGGCCGGTGCTCGGAGCACCTGGACATCCGGTATGCCGCCCTGGCGCCCGCCGGCTCGATGCCTCAGGTCAGTGACGAGTCGCTCGACGTGTCCTGGTGGTCGGTGGACCAGCTACCCGAGGGAACCCGTGAAGAGCTCTCCCTGCCCGTGGCGACCGCCCGCGTGGCCCTCGCACTCGCCCACCGCGGCTGAGCTTCCTCCTCGGCGGTGTCCTCCTCGGCGGTGTCCTCCTCGGCGGTGTCCTCCTCGGCGGTGTCCTCCTCGGCGGTGTCCGGCAGGTCCACGTCGTCCGCGGTGTCGTCCGCTGCGGCGTCGTCGGTCGATGTGCCCCAGCTGCTCTCCAGCCCGGCCGCGGCCGCTACCCCTTCGAGGTAGCCCCGAGCCCGCTCGAGTCGCGGGAAGCCGTCGAGCAGGGCCCAGAACGCGGCGTTGTGGGCCGGCTGGAGCAGGTGCGCGAGCTCGTGCAGCAGCACGTAGTCGAGGACGTAGCCGGGCATCCCCTTGAGCCGGTCCGAGATCCGGATCGTCCCGTCGGCGGGGGTGCACGAGCCCCAGCGGCTGTGCTGGTTGGTCACCCAGCGCACCGAGCCCGGGCGTGCTCGCCCGCCCAGGTGACGCGCCGACAGCTCGCTCGCCCGCCGGGAGAGCTGGTCGTCGCTCGGGCGCCGGCGCCGATCGCCCTGCGCCAGCTTGTCGAGCATCGCGCCGACCCACTGGCGCTCCTCGGCCTTGGTGAACCGAGCGGGGATGAGGACGATCGTGCGGCCGCCCTCACGGTAGGCGCTGACCGTGCGGCGCCGGCGGCGACTGCGCCGGACCTCCACCTCCGGGCCCTCGGTGCCCGGTACCGGGGCTGCGGCGCCGCGCGCGTCACCGGCACCCGTCGCGCGCGGTTCACCACCCATGCTGCCGAGATTACGTCGGATGGCCGACATCGCGGGCATCCCTCGCCCAGTCCGGAGCGGATTCGAGGCCTCGGCCCCCAGGGACGCCCGCCCCGCCCCACGCTCGTCAATCAGCGAAATTGTGCTCAGGCTGGTCTAGGGTGAGGCGGGTCCTGCGCCGAATAGTGGCGCGACAGACAAGGAGAGACTTCGATGGCTGACAAGAAGGCTGCAGTAGAGACCGGCGAGACCTACAAGGGCGAGTTCTACTGCGTCAAGTGCAAGGAGAAGCGCGAGGCCGAAGGCAAGGTCGTCGTGAGCGAGAACGGCCGCCGCATGGCCAAGGGCGTCTGCCCGGTGTGCAGCACGAACCTCAACCGGATCCTCGGCAAGGCCTGACCTAGGCCCACGCCACAGGGCGGTCCCGCTTCGGCGGACCGCCCTGTGGCGTGTCCCGGGGCAGCGCGCCCCGGCCCGACGCACCCGCAGGCTGTGGACTGCCTGCGGTAGCCCCCGTTTGGGTGTGGCACATTCGAGGATCTCGTCCAGGAGGTCCACCCATGGCATCGCGTCCTCGGCTCAAGCCGTACTTCCGCCCGCTGCGCCGGGGACCGGACACCGTGCAGCTGGGGGTGAGCCACGAGGCCGGCGGGATCGTCGTGAGCGGGCTCGGCCCGGCCGACCTCGCGCTGCTCGAGCAGCTGGACGGCACCTTCAGCGAGCACCAGGTCCGGTATGGCGTGGCCGCCCGCTGCGGGGTCGCTCCGGAGCGTGCCGCGGAGATCCTCGACCTCCTGCGCGAGCACCAGATGCTTGCGGTGGACAGCGTGGACCGGGTCGACCTGGGACGCCTGGGGACCAGCATGCGAGACGGCCTGCGTCAGGATGCGGAGGTGCTCGCCCTGCTCGGCGGCACCGACGACCCCATGTCGGGCATCGTCGCCCGGCACCACCGGTCGGTCGTCGTGTCCGGCACGGGCCGGCTCCCCTGGTCGATCGCGGCCCTGCTGCGCAGCGGCGGGGTCGGCCAGGTGCACCTCGGGCAGTGGGCTCTCGACGCCGCGGAGCAGGAGCTGCGTGACGAGATCTCCCAGCCTCCGCCGGATCTCGTCGTCCTCGTGGCCGAGGGCGCCGTGGACCCGCGTCAGGGAGAACCCTGGCGGCGGCGGTCCGTCCCCCAGCTCCCCGTGGTGAGCGACGGTCGGCGCATCGTCGTCGGCCCCCTGGTCGGTCACCTGCCGGACCTGCCCTGCCTGCGCTGTCTCGAGATGTCCCGGGCCGACCGAGACGCGGCGTGGCCCGTCGTCATGGCCCAGCTCGCCCCCCGGATGCCGGGCGCGAGCGAGATCCCGAGCGAGAGCACCATGGTGGCCATCGCGGCCGGAGTCGTGGGCATGGTCACCCACGCCTTCCTCGCCGGGACACCCACCCCCGCCGGGGTCTCCGTCGAGGTGACGTTGCCGTGGCCGCGGCTGGACCACCGTCGGTGGCACCGGCACCCGCGGTGCGTGACGCACGCGCCGGACCCGACGGAGCCGCCCGAGGTGGCTGTCGGGAGCCCGCGCGCCCGACCGGCCGACCCGCGGGTGACAATGACGGGGTGAGCGACCTTCCCCGCAACGCCGTGACCCGGGCAGCCAAGCTGGCGAGCCTGCCGCTGGGCTTCGCCGGGCGCACGGCCCTCGGCCTCGGGAAGCGCGTCGGAGGGCGCCCCGCCGAGCTCGTGGCCCTCGAGATGCAGGCGCGCACCGCCGAGCAGCTGTTCAAGGTCCTCGGCGAGCTCAAGGGGGGAGCGATGAAGTTCGGCCAGGCAATGTCGATCTTCGAGTCGGCCTTCCCCGAGGAGCTCGCCGCGCCATACCGCGCCATGCTGACCAAGCTGCAGGACAGCGCACCGGCGCTGCCGGCCCCGGTGGTCCACGAGGTGCTCGCCCGCGAGCTGGGCCCACGATGGCGACGCAGCTTCCAGGAGTTCTCGGACGAGCCGGTTGCGGCAGCATCGATCGGCCAGGTCCACCGCGGGGTCTGGAAGGACGGCCGACAGGTGGCCGTCAAGATCCAGTACCCGGGCGCGGGGCCGGCCCTGCTCAGCGACCTCACCCAGATCTCGCGAGTGGCCAAGGTGGCGACGGTCTGGATCCCCGGTATCGACATCAAGCCGATCCTCGAGGAGCTGCGCAGCCGGATGGCCGAGGAGCTGGACTACCGGCTCGAGGCGAAGGCGCAGGAGGCGTTCGCGCGCGGCTTCGACGGTGACCCGCACTTCTTCATCCCTCATGTCGTCAAAGGGTCCGAGCGGGTGATCGTCAGCGAGTGGGTCGAGGGGGCCCCGCTCTCCGGCGTGATCGCCTCGGGGTCCCAGGCAGAGCGCGACGCCGCGGCCAAGCTCTACATGGAGTTCCTCCTCGTGGGACCGGAGCGGGTCGGCATCCTGCACGCCGACCCCCACCCGGGGAACTTCCGCATGCTTGCGGACGGCCGGCTCGGGATCATCGACTTCGGGGCCGTCAAACGGCTGCCCGGCGGGCTGCCTCCGGAGATGGGCCACTTCATGTCGCTCGCCCTCGCCGGCGACGCCGCCGGGACGCTGGCCGGCTTGCGGGAAACCGGCTTCGTCCGCGAGTCCATGGACATCGACGCGCCCCGGCTGCTGGAGTACCTCGAGCCGTTCGTCGCGCCGCTGCGCAGCGACACCTTCACGTTCTCGCGGGCCTGGCTGCGGGAGGTCTTCGTCACGATCAACGACCCCCGGCAGCCGAACTACACCGTAGGGATGAAGCTCAACCTGCCACCCGACTACCTGCTGATCCATCGGGTGTGGCTCGGCGGGATCGGTGTCCTCTGCCAGATCGGCGGCGAGGTCCGCGGCCGGGAGACGGTCGCCGCCCATCTGCCGAGCGCCCACCTGCCGCCCGTCGGCGGCTGAGCGGCGACTGAGCCGACGGGCGCGGCCCTGCTCGGGGCGGACCGTAGCGTCCTGCTCGGGGCGCCCGTCGCCAGTCCGGGTGGCCACGGCGCTCATCACCAGGTGGCTACCACCAGGTTGCTACCACCACGTGGAGTCGAGTTTGCCTTCGATGCTGCGCAGGTGCTCGCGGCTGCACCGGTCACAGGTCCAGACCGACCTGCCGGCCTCCATACCGCGGCTCCAGGTGAGGAGCGCGCGCTGCAGGCCCTCGGCAGCAGCGCCCCGACCGCACGTGCCGCAGACCATCGGCTCCGACGCGGCCGGCTCCGGCGGTGGCTGGGTCGTGGCCTCGGGCGGTGAAGGCGTTGCGGCCCCGGGCGGTGTCGTGGCGTCACTCACCAGCCCAGTCTCCACCCGTCACCTCGCCCCCCGCCTGACCCCGCCCGGCGGGCAGGGGGTCAGCCGTTCTTGGCCGCGGCCTTGGCCACCTTCTTGAAGGTGCGCACCTTGTCGAGGGACTGCGGGTCGACGACGTCGGCGACCGACCGGAACGAGCCGGCCTCGGCATACGGCCCGATGGCCTCCTGCCAGCCGTCGGGACGGACCCCCAGCTGCTTGCCCAACAGGGCGGCGAAGATCCGGGCCTTCTGCTCGCCGAACCCGGGGAGCGCCCTGAGCCGGTCGAGCAGCTGCGCGCCGGTTGGCGCATCGGCCCAGATCCGCTCGGCGTCGCCGCCGTAGGTCTCGAGGACGACGGCCGCCAGCGTCTGGATCCGCCCAGCCATCGACCGGCCGTAGCGGTGGATCGCCGGCGGGGTCGCGCACAGGGTGGCGAAATCCTCCGGGTCGGCTGCGGCGATCGCGGCCGGGTCGAGCGAGCCGAACCGCTCACGGATCTTCGCCGGACCGGCGAACGCCCGCTCCATCGGGAACTGCTGGTCGAGCAGCATGCCGGTCACGAGCGCGAACGGGTCCGAGCTGAGGACCTCGTCGGCCACGGGGTCCTGGGCGATGTGCAGGTCGGCCTTCATGGAGGCAGCCTACGACGAGCGACCCGCGGGGAGCGGACAGACGCAGAGGGCGGGAAGGCTGGCCGCCTCCCCGCCCTGCCCGGCGCGTCCACGAGGACGGGTCACCGGCTGTGGCCCGCCCGGCGCGAGCGGCGGATCTCGAGGGAGATCAGTCGCGCGCTACGGCGGATGCCTTCGACCTTGCGCGGTCGCAGGCGTTGCTCGATATGGGCTCGAGCGAGCTCTTGGTGCAGGACCTGGTACATGGTCGGACTCCTGAGAACTGCGGTGCAGTGCACCGTGAACGTGGTGGTGAGCCGGAGCTCCGGGCATCCGGAGGCTCCCGCGGTGAGGTCCCGACAGGGCCGGGCCTCGGTGACGGCGACGAACGGTGGCGTCATCAGGCGGCGACGTCGTTCTTGCGTGGGCGACCACGCGGACGCTTGCGGGCGACGATGACCCCCTGGATGAAGAGCTGACCTCCCCAGACGCCCCAGGGCTCCTGGCGGTCCAGGGCCCCGGAGAGGCAGGCCGCCCGCATCGGGCACCCGGTGCAGAGCGACTTGGCGAACTCCACGTCGTCCGGGCTCTCGGCGAACCACAGCTCGGCGTCGTAGTCGCGACACGGGATGCCGGAGCCGTCGGCCTCGGCTCGGGTCCTGAGGTCGAGCAGTGCGCTCAGCTGCATCGGTGTCACCTCCCTCTCATGGTCTGCACCGCGGTGGCGATGCCTCTGTCGGATCTCTGGGTGCTGCGCGGTCGTCATGTCCTGCCTCGTGTCTGGCGGCCCTGGAGAAACAGAAAGGCCGCGGATCCCGGATATCGGGTTCCGCGGCCTGAGTGGCGACCGGTCTGAGATGACTCAGACGGGAGGTCTCCCGCTGCGGATGTCCACGACATCGTTGAACGTGTAGGTGGTGGTGGTGGTGCTGCTGCTGAGGCCGGCGCCCGGGCGGGCTGCGCCAGAGGGCACAATGCGCCCCTGGTGTCCGCCGAAGACGGGTGCGAGGAGCGTCGAGGTGGCCGGCTGCGGGCACGCGAAGCGGACGCGCGTCGCGGCATCGGTCATCGCGTTCGTCGTCGCGACCGTGCCGTTCGTCATCGTGGTGTTCTCCATCAGGGCCAACCTCCTCGTCTCTCTCGTGGGCCCCAGCCGGTTGCCTGAACCGCTGGGATGACGTCTGACAGGTTACGCCGGTCTCTCGGCGGCCAACAACTTATTTATCGGCATTTTCGGAGAATTTTTTTGGTGATCGTCCGGAATCGGTGGATTCCGTTGTGGGAGAGGGATTCTCGAAAAGAGATTCCGGCTCGGCTCCGGCGAGGATGGCCAGGACGGCGCCTCCGAACCGGTCGAGCTTGGTCGCCCCGACCCCGGCGATCTGGGCCAGCTCGGTGAGCTTCGTCGGCCGCGCCTCGGCCACCGCCGTCAAGGTGGCGTCGGTGAAGATGACGTACGCGGGGACGCTCTGCGCCTTGGCCACCGCCAACCGCCAGGTGCGCAGCGCCGCATAGGTCGTCTCGTCGTAGGTCGGCGGGCAGTCGTCGCAGCGGCCCACCTTGCGCCGGGCTGCTGACGCGAGCTCGACACCGCAGCCGCGACAGCTGACCGGCGTCGCCGCCGTGAGCGCCCGCGCCTTCGCGGACGGCTTCTTCGGCGTGGACCGGGCGCCGGCGCCCAGCACCGCCGCAGTGGCGTCGAGGAAGCGGGAGGGACGGCGGCTGGCCCGCCCGCCCGGGGTCCGGGCCGCCGCCCACGACAGCCGCAGCTCGGTCCGGGCCCGGGTCATCCCGACATAGAGCAGGCGTCGCTCCTCCTCGATGGCTGCGGCGCCCTCGGCCATCGAGATCGGCATCAGTCCGTCGCTGCACCCCACGAGGAAGACGACGCCCCACTCCAGCCCCTTTGCTGCGTGCAGAGACGCCAGTGTGACGCCCTGCACGGCAGGCGCGTGCTGGGCACTGGCCCGCTCGTCGAGCTCGCGGACCAGGTCAGGCAGGCGCGCCTGCGGGTTCGTCGCGACGAGGTCGTCAGACAGGCCCGCCAGCGCGGAGAGCGACTCCCAGCGCTCGCGCAGCGCCCCTCCGGAGCCGGGCGCGGCTGGGGTCCACCCGGCCCCGCCGAGGACGTCCCTGACAAGGTCGGGCAGCGGCTTGCTCCCGTCGTCGCTGCGCGCCGCCCCGCGCAGCAGCAGGACCGCCTGCTTGACCTCGGCCCGCGAGAAGAACCGCTCTCCACCACGGACCAGGTAGGCGACTCCAGCGTCAGCGAGGGCGGACTCGAAGGACTCCGACTGGGCGTTGGTCCGGAACAGCACCGCGATCTCGGACGCCGGATGACCTCCGTCGATGAGGCGGGCGACCTCCCCGGCGACGGCACGGGCCTCTGCGGGGTCGTCGGGATGCTCGGTGAGGGTGGGCGACGGGCCTGGTTCGGCCTGCGACTGAAGCTCCACGTAGGACGCCGCCGCCGGGCTGGTCGAGGCTCGAGCGGCTGAGCGGACGACGAGGTTGGCCAGCCCGACGATCTGCGGGGTAGACCGGTAGTTGCGGACGAGCCTGACCAGCTGGGCCTGGGGAAAGCGGTGGGGGAAGCCGAGCAGGTGCTCGGGGGTCGCTCCGGTGAACGAGTAGATCGTCTGGGCAGGGTCCCCGACGACGCAGATGTCCTGACGCTCGCCGAGCCACAGGTCGAGCAGCCGTTGCTGCAGGGCGTTGACGTCCTGGTACTCGTCCACGACGAAGTGGCGGTACTGGCCGCGCACGGCCCGGGCGATGTCCTCGCGCTCGCCGAGGATGCCGGCGGTGATGAGCAGGACGTCCTCGAAGTCCATCACCCCGCGCTGGGTCTTGCACTCCTCGTAGGTCTCGAACACGCGGGCCATCGCGGTGCCGTCCAGCCCGGCGGGGTCGCGCCCGCGCGACCTGGCGGCAGCGGCATACGTCTCCGGGGTGAGCAGGTTGACCTTGGCCCACTCGATCTCGGACGCGAGGTCGCGGATCGCGACGCGGTCGAACTGCATCCGCAGCCGGGAGGCCGCCTCGCCGACGACCGGGGCCTTCCAGGACAGCACCTCCGGAGCGGCCCCGCCGATCGCCTGGGGCCAGAAGAAGTGCAGCTGGCGCAGCGCCGCGGCGTGGAAGGTGCGGGCCTGGACCCCGGCGACACCGAGGCCTCGCAGCCGGGTGCGCATCTCGCCCGCGGCGCGAGCGGTGAAGGTCACCGCCAGCACCCGCTGGGCCTGGTAGGCCCCCGAGTGCACGCCGTAGGCCATCCGATGGGTGATCGCCCGGGTCTTGCCGGTCCCGGCACCGGCGAGCACGCACATCGGGCCGAGCGGAGCGGCGGCGACCTCGCGCTGCTCGGGGTCCAGACCGGCCAGGACGCTGTCCGCGGTGATCTGGGAGGGATCGAGGGCCTGGGTCATGACCGCACGAGTCTAGGTCGGCCCCGTGACGGTCGCGGCGGCGCGGCAGCGGGCACGCCGGCTCAGCCCTGGTGCAGGCCGTACGCCCGCCTGACGTGCAGCCGCGCGACCAGCCGGCGGTCCTCGACCATCGCCTGGCGGTACTCGTCCCAGTCGGGGTGCTCGCCGCTGATGTCGCGGTAGAGCTGGACCAGCTCGTCGACGACGGCGTCGCCCGGAGCGCCGGCGACATCGGAGAGCTCGGCGTCGCCCTCGAGCACGGCATACGACCAGCCGTTGGGCGAGGTGACGTAGAGACTGGCCCGCGGGTCGCGGCGCAGGTTGGCCACCTTGGCGCGGCCGTCAACCGTCGAGACCCGCACCAGCGACTCCTCGGGGTACCAGCCGTAGCTCACGGTCGAGAGCTGTGGGCGTCCATCACGCTTCAGCACGGCCAGGCCCCCGGACCGGCGAGAGGAGACGAGGGTCAGCAGGTCGGCGGAGAGCGGGGCCACCCGGCCATTGGACGGGAAGGATTGACGGCCGTCAACGGTTTACCGTGATGAGGGCCAGCAGGCTTTCGATCCCGTGACCTCGCTTCAGGAGATTTCTGCATGTCCGTCGAGACCCCCGAGACCGGCACCGTGACCATGTTCAGCACGACATGGTGCGGTTACTGCTCGCGCCTGAAGACGCAGCTGACCCGTGAGGGCATCTCCTACACCGAGGTCAACATCGAGGACGACCCCGCGAGCGCGGACTTCGTGATGCAGGTCAACAACGGCAACCAGACGGTGCCGACGCTGCTCTTCCCCGACGGCTCGTCGGCCACCAACCCGAGCGTCATCGAGGTCAAGAAGCGGCTCAGCGCCTAACCTGGTGACGCGGGTCGCTCAGGACAGAGCGTCCGTGACGGTCTGCCCCAGCCAGTGCTCGATGATCCGCTGGGCGATGGAGATGCCGCTCGGGGTATGCATCTGCCCGGACCGCAACGCCTCGAGATAGCTCGCGCGGGTGACCCACCGTGCCTCGGCGATCTCCGCGGGGTCCAGGGTCAGCTCGGTCTCGAGCGCACGCGCCCGGAACCCGATCATGTCCGACGACGGGAACGGCCAGGGCTGGTTGCCGAGGTAGCTGACGTCCGCCACCTCGATGCCCACCTCTTCGCGCACCTCGCGCGCGACCGCCGCCTCGAAGGACTCCCCCGGCTCGACGAAGCCGGCGAGGACGGAGAAGCGTCGCTCCGGCCACTGCGGCGACCGGCCGAGCAGCATCCGGTCGGCGTCGTCGACCACCGCCATGATCACGGCGGGGTCCGTCCGCGGGTAGTGCTCGCTGCCCTCGCGCTCGCAGCGACGCAGCCAGCCGGCGAGCGCCGGCCGGGTCGGCGCGCCACAACGGGCGCAGAACGGGTGGGCGCCATGCCAGTTCACCAGGGCGAGGATCGTCGTGAAGATCCCCGCATCCCGGTCACCGAGGAACAGCCCGGCCATCCGCAGCGTGTGCCACCCCTCGGGGCTCGACCCGATCGTCTCGGGCGCCTCGTCCGCGCCGTCGCGGTCCCCCAGGACCGCGAGGTATGCCGTGCGGCTGGCGCCGGCCGCCTCCTCGCCGAGGAAGACCGCGAACCGGTCGGCGTCCCTGGCCTGCGGCGGCCGCAGCGCGAGCCCGAACCCCGTGGTCGACGTCGGGTCCGTGACGAGCTCCATGCGGTCTCCGGCGATGACGGCGACCCGGGTGGCCGGGTCGGCGAGAAGCCGTGACACGAGGACGGGGTCGGCGCGCCGGTGTGCCGCCCGGTCGAGGGTCCCCCGCGAGAGGGCGAGTCGGCTCAGCACGTCGGCGGCAGGTCGCACGTCGTCACCCTAAGGCCTCTCCCAGGCGGGCCCAGGCGGGCACCGGCCCTCGCGTCGCAGGTCACCTCCGGCGCATCGGGGAGCACACGGCATACGGTGGGCGCGTGAGCCGCAAGCCCGCCTTCCTCGCCGCCCTCGCCAGCTCGGCCGTCCCCGGGCTCGACCCGGTGTCGGTCCGCGCCGCGCGCCGCGACCGCGGGCACCAGCACGAGGTCGCCTTCGTCACCGACACCCAGGACCGGCGCTGGGTCGTCCGCGCGCCGGTCACGGCCGCCGCGGGTGCGCAGATGGACACGACGGTCGCGCTGCTCGGGCTGCTCGGCCGACGCCTGCCGTTCGCGGTGCCGGCGCCCCGCGGTTTCGCCGCCGTCCCCGAGGGCCGGGCCGTGGTCTATCCCTTCATCCCGGGCCGCCCGATCGACTTTGCCGCCCTGCCCGCCGGATCGGGCCTGTCCGCCGAGATCGGGCGGGCCATCGCCGCCCTGCACAACATCGACCGGCTGGTGTTCGACGAAGCCGGGCTGCCCGCCTATGACGCGGAGGAGTTCCGCAACCGCAAGCTCGCCGACCTCGACCGGGGCGCCGCGACCGGCCACGTGCCGACGAGCCTGCTCTCCCGGTGGGAGTCTGCGCTGGAGGACGTGTCGACCTGGCGCTTCGCGCCGAC
Source organism: uncultured Actinomycetota bacterium (assembly GCA_963826375.1). Classification (GTDB taxonomy): domain Bacteria; phylum Actinomycetota; class Actinomycetes; order Actinomycetales; family Dermatophilaceae; genus Lapillicoccus. The sequence goes on from CAWGWN010000003.1 coordinate 287,957, forward strand.
ACCCATCCACGGCGGCATCACCGGGGAGCAGGTGCTGGTCGTCTTCGCCGACGAGAACGACGCCCGCAGCGGGACGGTGCGCGGGCTGACCGGGTGGGACGACGCGAAGGTGGCCGACCCGGCGGAGGACTTCGCCTCGCTCGCGACGGCCTGCAGCCCCGAGACGTTCGAGAGCATCCTCGAGGCATATGCCCACTCGCGGGTCGAGCGGCCCGACCGGCACCTGCGCCGTCGGGCCCGGCTTGCTGCCGAGCTGCGGCTGCTCGGCGACCTGCTCAGCGCCGTCAACGGCGGCCGGCGAGATCTGCTCGAGGAGTGCGCGGAGGCGCTGCGGGACCTCGACGAGGCAACCATCGACGAGCAGCAGGAACAGGACGAGCCGTCCGCCCCCACCTGGCTGCCCACGGCGGCGGCGGCATCCCCGACGGCACCGGTCGCACCGACGCCGGCGGTCCTCCCGACGAACGCGGAGCCGCCCCCATCTGACAGCGACCAGACGCAGCCGATCAACGCCGGCTGGTTCAGTGACCCGACCGTCGTCATCGCCGAGCCACCGGCGCCGGCGTCCGCCCCTGCGCCGCCGGTCGCGCCCGAGCCGGAGCAGCCGCAGCCCGAGCAGGCCGTCGGGCAGGTTGCGGAGCCCGAGGCGACAGCCGACGCCAAGCCATCGGACGAGCCCGAGCCGGCTCCGGGGCCCGAGCCCGCACCGCCAGTGCGGATCGAGCCCGAGGCCGACGCCAAACCGGAGCCCGAGGAACCAGAGCCCGACCCCGAGCCGGAAGCTGAGCCCGAGCCGGAAGCTGAGCCCGAGCCGGTGTTCCGCGAGCCTCCGGACCGGTTCCGGTGACCGGCTGAGCCGCCCGTGTTCCTCGACTTCGACGAGCAGGACGTCGACCTCGCTGAGGTGAGCCTGCATCTGCGCCGCGGCGGGTCCGGACCCCCGGTCGTCCTGCTGCACGGGCACCCGCGCACGCACACGACCTGGCACCGGGTCGCACCGCTGCTCGTCGCAGCCGGGCACACGGTGGTCTGCCCCGACCTGCGCGGCTACGGCCGCTCCTCCACGCCGCCAACCGACCCGGACCACTCGCCATACTCCAAGCGGACGATGGCCGCCGACATCCACGCCCTGATGTCCGCCCTCGGCCACGACCGGTATGCCGTGGTGGGGCACGACCGGGGCAGCTATGTCGCCATGCGGCTGGCACTCGACCGGCCCGAGGCCGTGACCGCCCTGGCCGTGCTGGACTGCGTGCCGATCGGGGAGGCCCTGGCCAGAGCCGATGCCCGTTTCGCCGAGCGGTGGTGGCACTGGTTCTTCTTCGCGCAGCCCGACAAGCCGGAGCGGGCCATCCTCGCCGACCCCGACGCGTGGTATGGCGGGGACCCGGCTCGGATGGGCGCAGAGAACTACGAGGACCTCCGGCGCGCGATCCACGACCCCGCGACGGTTCGAGCCATGCTCGAGGACTACCGCGCCGGTCTCGGTGTGGACCGGGAGGCAGACGACGCTGACCGGCGCGCCGGGCGCCGGGTCAGCTGCCCGACGCTGGTCGCCTGGTCGGCTCGCGACGACCTGGAGGACCTCTACGGCGACGTGCTGGCGATCTGGGCCGACTGGGCGGATGACGCCCGTGGAGCCGTCATCGACAGCGGTCACCACATGGCGGAGGAGGCGCCGGAGCAGCTCGGGGCGGCGCTCGCCGGGTTCCTCGGCGAGGCCGGCAACGGGTAGCTCCGAGTATCGACTGCATCGAGGCCACCTTCCCTCTGCGGGGTCACCCGCGCTGGTCAGTGGCCTCAGAGGTCAGCGGTGGGCCTCGCAGCGACGGACGGCCAGCACGGTCAGCGCCCGGGCCACGGCGAACACCTCGTCCAGGTCCACCTGTTCGCGCGGCGCATGGGCGTAGCGCACGTCCCCCGGCCCGTAGTGCAGCGTGGGCATCTCGCCCAGGCCGGCATACAGCCGCAGGTCGCTGCCGTATGGCGCGGCAGCCGGCGGCGGGGACGCGCCTCCGGTGTCGGTGACCGCTGCCTGGACCTCGGCGGCCAGGGGATGTCCCGGCGCGAGCGCTCCGCTGGCGAACTGGCCGCCGGGCCAGGTCACCACCGGCGGATGGTCGCGCAGCCACGCGTCCCGTGCGGCCGCCTCGGCGACGGCCTGCTCGAACGCGGATCGGGCGACCGCCGGGTCCTCCCCCAGCCGCACCCCCAGCCGTCCCTGAGCCGACAGGGAGTCCGGCACGGAGCTGGCCCAGTCGCCGGAGCGCAGCACCCCCACCGAGATCGGGTAGGGCATCGGGTTGTCGCCGAACAACGGGTCGAGGCCGACGTTGCGCTCGCTCTCGAGCCGGACGATCGCCGCGTGCAGGGGCAGGTAGGCGTCCACCGCCGACCGCCCCTCATACCGGGTGCTGCCGTGTGCGGCCCGCCCGGGCACGGTGAGCTCGAAGGTCAGCGCCCCTGCGGTGGCCGTGACGAGGCGGCCCGAGGTGGGTTCGGTGATGACTGCGGCCTCACCGCGATGCCCCCGCAGGAGGGTGGCGAACGCCCCGAGGCCGCCGTCCTCCTCGCTGACCACGCTGTGCAGTGCCAGCGGCTTCTCCAGGACGAGCCCCGCCCGTCGCAGCGCCCGCACGACGGACAGGTTCACGGCGACACCCGCCTTCATGTCGCAGGCTCCTCGCCCATGCAGGGTGCGACCGTCGATCCGGGCTGCGAACGGGTCGTGCTGCCACGAGGCGCGATGGCCGACAGGGACGACGTCGACATGGCCCTGCAGGACCAGGGCGGGCGTGCCCGGGCCGGTGGTCCCCACCAGGCCGTAGCCCTCGACCCGGTCGGCCTCGCTCCCGGGGAACCGGGGATCGGCGCGCAGAGCCTCGAGGTCGAGCTGCCAGGCGTCGACCTCCATACCTGCGGCCTCGACGAGGCTCGCGTGCAGGTGCTGCAGCTCGGACTCTGCGTCGGAGCCGGTCAGGCTCGGCACGCGGACGAGGTCGACCAGCGTGTGGACGATCTCGTCCTCGTCCAGCGCCGCCAGGGCGGCGGTCTCCGCGGCCTCCCGCGCCGCCGTGCCGGAGGTCATCCGCCCACCTCCGGTCCGTGCCGACCAGGCTGGCCCGCTGACTCGGACGGCTCGGGCAGGTCGGACGGCTCGGGCAGGTCGGTGAGGAGCGCGACGAGGTCCCGCTCACGGGGCAGCTTCGGGTGGACCGTCGTGCCGGTCTGGGCGTAGTAGAACGCGGCGTCGACCTGCGAGGGAGCCAGACCCCGCAGTCGCGCGTAGGCCAGGGCGTAGGCGCCGAGCTGAAGTGCCTGGGTCCGGGACCGGCGACCCTCCGGCTGAGCTCCGGTCTTCCAGTCGACGATGGTGAACCCACCATCCTCACGGGCGAACACGGCGTCGATGCGCCCGCGGATCGCGAAGCCCTCGAGCATCGTCTCGATGGAGATCTCGATCGCCTCGGGCACCCGGTCGGCCCACTCGCTCGCGAGGAAGAGCTCCTTCATCATCGGCAGGTCCGCGTCGGCGGGTGCGTCGGCGTCGGCGCTGCCGGGCAGGTCGAGCAGGTCGACCATCGCCGCCTGGGCGTAGTGCTCCTCGACCCACGCGTGGAAGGCCGTCCCCCGTCGCGCGGCCAGGGCCGGCTCGGCCGGCATCGGGCGACGCAACGACATCGCGAACTGCTCCCGGTCGTCGGCCAGCTGGACGACTGCGGAGGCAGACAGGTGGCGTGGCACCTCGACGACGACATCGCCCCCCTGCGCGAGCTCCTCCCGCTCGGCGAGCAGCAGGTCGAGCTCGCCCTGGGTCGCGGGGTCGAGATGCGCCTGCAGACCCTGGTCACGGATCGCCATGCTCACCCGATCGACCGCGTCGGCCAGATGGCGCCGCCGCTCGCCCATCGGGTCATGGGGCCACTCGCGACGCAAGGGCTCGGCCAGGCGAGGGTTGGCCGGGGCGACGTCGCCGACCTTCTGCGGCATCGGCGCCCACACCTCGGCCGTCAGCCCGAGCTCCGGCGAGGCCAGCAGCTCGACCAGGAAGGGCGAGGTGACCTTGGGCGTCACGGCGTCCGCCCAGACCGACGCCGTGAGCAGCAGGGCACTGCGGGCCCGGGTGAACGCGACATAGGCCAGCCGCCGCTCCTCGGCGACCTGGTGCCTGCCACCGGCGAGGGCGAACGCCTCGAACGTCTGCTTGAGCTCCTCCCAGTCGGCAGCCGTGCGCCAGGGAAAGACCGGGAGCCCGTCGCGGTCTCCCCGCAGGTCGTACGGGACCCCGTCCGCGCCGAGACACCAACCCTTGTCCTTCGGCTCGGACACGACCCACTGCCCGTCCTCCCACTTGCTCGGTGCTCCCGTCTCGCGGGCCGGGAAGGAGGCGTCCACGAGCCCCGGGACGGCGACGCAGTCCCATTCCAGCCCCTTGGCGGCGTGCACCGTGAGGACCTGGACGGCGTCGACCGAGCTCTCGATGGTGGGGGCGTCGAGGCCCCGCTCCTGGGCCACGGCGGCGTCGAGCCAGGCCAGGAAGCCACTCAGGGTGGGCCGGTCGGCGGAAGCCGAGAAGCCGGCAGCCACGTCGGCGAAGGCGTCGAGATGGGCCCGGGCGGTCGCCAGGGTGTGCTCCGGCCGGGCCAGTACCTCGATGTCCAGACCGAGGGCCCGCTCGGCCTCGCCGACGAGCTCGGCGAGCGGCATACCGGTCAACCGGCGCAGGGTGCGGATGATGTGCCGCAGACCGGCCAGCCGGTCCAGGCCGGTCTCAGAGATCCGCTGGCCCTCGGGGCCGCGCCAGCCCGGCTGGGGCAGGTCGTCCAGCGCCTCGACGATGCTGGCCCGCTCCGAGCTCTCCGGTGCCTGGTCGCGCGCGACATCGGGGGCCGGGTGCACCGCCATACCGGACTCGTCACCGCGCGCCTCGTCGCTCGCCCCGCTGCTCTGGTCCTCGAACTCGGTCGGCTCCTCGGGCTCGAGCCCAGGCAGGGCCAGCGTCTGCGCTCCCCGGGGTCGAGCCTGCTGGTGGCGGGCCCACGCGGCCAGCCCGTCGAGGTCCGCGGCGCCGAGCCGGCAGAGCGGCCCGGTCAGCAGCCGCATCAGCCGGTCGCCGCGCGAGGGGTCCTGCACCACCGAGAGCAACGCCACGAGGTCGCTGACCTCAGGCGTCTGCAGCAGGCCGCCGAGGCCGACCACCTCCACGGGCAGGTCCTGCCTGCGCAACGCCTCGACGACAAGCGGGAACTGGGCCCGCTTGCGGCACAGCACCGCGGCCGTCAAGCCGGATCGGCTGCCGCTCGGACGGCGCCAGCGGGCCGCGACCCAGCTGGCGACATGCTCGGCCTCCTGCTCCACGGTCTCGAATCGCGCGGCAGTCACCTCACCGCTGCCTGCTCCCGGTCGGGCTCGCAGGGGGGCGACGAGGCCGGAGCGCCTCCCCCCGGAGCCCTCCAGCTCCGACCCAGCGGGCCCGCTCTGCTCGGCTCCCGACGCTCCCACCCCAGACCGCAGCGGTGCCGAGGTGACGTTGGCCGCCTCGAGGATCCGGGTGTCGTTGCGCCAGCTCGTGCTGAGCAGGGCGACGCCAGCCGGTCCCCGGTCGTCCCCGAACTCGCTGGGGAACCGGGTCAGGGTCGTCGCGCTGGCTCCGCGCCAGCCATAGATCGACTGGTTCGGATCGCCGACCGCGGTGACCCGGATGGCGGCTCCCGGCCTGACGAAGAGCGAACGCAGCAGGACGAGCTGCGCCTCCGACGTGTCCTGGAACTCGTCGAGCAGGACCGCCTGGAAGCGCTGGCGCTCGATCGCGCCGATCTCCGGGAAGTCGCGGGCGAGCCGGGCCGCGAGCGCCATCTGGTCGGAGAAGTCCAGGGCGTCCCGCTGACGCTTGAGGTCGAGGTAGGCCCGGACCATCGGCAGGATGGCCCGGCGGTTGCGCAGGGCGGCCAGGACGTCGCGGATGGGCAGGGTCCGCGCCTTGGACGGCCCCTGCGGCACCACGGACATCCGCGCCTCGAAGTCGTCGATGTAGTCCACGAGGTCCTCCGGGACGAGCAGGTGCTCGGCCATCTCCCCGGCCAGCGACACGACGGCCTCGATGATCGTCGACTCCGCCGACACGACGTCCTCGACGGGGCCGTCGTAGCGCCCGACCGCCTCGGCGGCGTACTGCCACGCCGCCGCCTCCGAGAGCAGCCGCGACTCCGGCTCGACGCCGAGGCGCAGGGCATGCTCGCGGACCAGCCGCCCGGCATACGAGTGGTACGTCGAGACCACCGGTATGCCGCCGAGCGCCTCCGCGCCGTCCCCGTCGAGCGTCCGCGGTGTCCAGAGCCCGGTGGAGGCGAGCCGTCGCAGCCGTAGCCCGATCCGCTCAGCAAGCTCGGTGGCGGCCTTGCGGGTGAAGGTCAGCCCGAGGACCTGGTCCGGCTCGACGTGGCCGTTCGCCACCAGCCAGACGACCCGGGAGGCCATCGTCTCGGTCTTGCCGGAGCCGGCGCCGGCCACGACGAGCAGGGGCCGGTCGGGCGGCGACTCGATGATCTGCCGCTGCTCCTCGGTGGGCGCGGGGTTGCCGAGCGAGACGGCGATGCGCTCCGCGGAGAGCGGGGCCGGTGGCGCGCTGACGGTCATCAGATGGTCTCCCCCTCGGCCTGGGCGGGGCACGAGGAGCGGACCGGGCAGAACGTGCACCAGTCGCCGACGACCGCGACGAACTCGGCTCCGCCCATCCCCTCGGCGGTCTCGGTGACCAGGCGCTCAGCCCAGCCGGGGTCGTCCGACTCGGCGAGCGGCGGCTGCACCTGGGGCGCCACGGTCTTGAGCGCCGCCTTGCCGAGCTGGAGCAGTGCGGCCCCGGCCGAGGTGGAGCCCACGTCGCGGAAGGCGCCGTGCTCGGTGGCGACCTGGTAGGTCGCCAGCTGGGGATGCTGGCCGAGCTTGGCCTTCGAGACCGTGGCGGAGCCGGTCTTGTAGTCGAGGACCCGCAGCCGCCCGTCGCTGTCGCGCTCGAGCCGGTCGACCCGGCCGACGATGGTCGCCCGGCCGACGTCGACCCTGACGGGCAGCTCGCTGCCGACCTTGGACCACTGGGAGGCCTGCGCCTGCTGGTAGTAGGCGGCAAGCCGCCGCACCATCTTGCGGGCCTCCTCGAGCTGCCGGTCCGTCATCCAGCCCGGTGGGAGCCCGAGCCGCCCCCATCGGCGCTCCACCTCAGCCACCAGGGTCGGCTCGTCGACGTCGTCCCCGAGCTCATGGGCGATGTCGTGCACGAGGGTGCCGATGTTGGCCGAGCCCTGGCTGGGGCTGTCCCCACCGGCGGAGGTCAGCAGCCACCTCAGCCCGCAGCTCGCGAACGTCTCGACCTTCGACGGGGACACGCGGATCTGCTGCTCGGGCAGCCGGAGCGGGCGGTCGTCGCTCAGCGACGTCAGCGCCCACCAGCGCTGGGGGTCCGCACCGGCCACCCCGTCGGCGGCCAGCCGGTCGAGGGCGGTCGACGCCGCTGCCGCCTCGTCGAGACCGCCGACGACCAGCCGACGGCGCAGGTCCGCCACCAGGGCCGGGAGGCTCATCGGCCGGGACACCTCGGTGAAGGCCCGCAGCTCGTCGTCGAGGTCGTCGCGCGGCTCGCCGGCCGCATCCCGACCGGCCGCATCCCGACCAGAGGGGCTGGAGACGAGGTCGAGATAGACCGACGGCTGGTCGTCCTCGCTGCGCACCGCCGTGACGAGCAGCCGCTCGGCGGCCCGGGTGACCGCGACGAGGAAGAGCCGGGTCTCGTCATACCGAACGGCGGCCTGGGCGGCCCGGAACGACGTGCCGCGGCCGGTGACGACGGCGACGAGGTCCTCCGACCCGAGCAGCGAGCCACGCAGTCGCAGGTCCGGCCAGACCCCCTCCTGGACGCCCGCGACGACGACGTAGCGCCACTCTCGCCCGGCCGCCGCGGCCGGCGTGAGCACCGCGACGCTGTCGCCGAGCTGGGCGCGCGCGACGAGGGTGTCCCCCGGCACGTCCTGGCCCTGGATGTGCTCGAGGAACTGGTCGGGCCCCGAGCTCGGCAGCCGGTCGACGAAGGTCGCGACGGCGTCGAAGAGCGCCACGACGGCGTCGAGGTCACGGTCCGCGCGGGCACCGCGGGGGCCCCCATGGAGCGCGATCGAGCGCCACCGCTCGGCGAGCGAAAGGCCCTGCCAGATGGCCCAGAGGACGGTCTCCGCGGTCACCCCGGCGGCCCAGCTGCGGCCGGCGCCGTCGTCGACGATGCGGGCGGCGTCCAGGCCGGCCGAGATGGCGGTGGCGAGCCGGCGAGCGGGAGCCCCGTCGTAGCCGAGAGCGGTGGCGTGGCCAGGGTCGAGCAACACCGCCGCGAGCAGCTCGTCGCTGTTGCGTCCGCCCCCGGCGTCCAGCTCCTCGCGACGCAGCAGGCGGCGCAGCCGGCGCAGGCCGACCGCGTCGCAGTCCCCGAGCGGGGACAGCAGGAGGTCGACGGCGAGCTCAGGCGAGAGTGTCCGACCTGGGTCGAGCGCGACGGTCAGCACGCATTCGAGCAGGGTGAGCAGCGGGCGGACGGCCACCTCGTCCCGCACCGGCACCTCAGCCCCGGCCGGGGCCACGGGGACCCCCTCGGCCTGGAGCACCCGGCGCAGCGTGGCGTCGCGTCCCCGCCCCCGCACGACGACCGCCATGTCTCCCCACGGCATACCGTCAAGCAGGTGGGCGCGCCGCAGCCGGGCCGCGATGTGCGCCGCCTCCTGGGCCGGCGCGCGGAGCAGGGCGACCTCGACGTCGCCGCCGCCCCGGGTGGTGCGGGGCTCGCGCTGGCTGCCACCGCCGAGGGCGCCGATGCGCGTGGTGATGGTGCGTGAGACCGCGGCCAGGGCCCCCGGCTGCCGGTATGCCGTGCGCAGCAGCAGCGTCGTCGGCTCCCCCGCGCCCGGGAGGGCAGGGGCCAGGTCGGTCCAGTCCGACGCGAGGATCCTCGGGTCGGCGCCGCGGAACGTCTGCACGGCCGTGTCGGGGTCGCCGAGCAGCACGAGCTCCATACCCGGGCCGGTGACCACCCGCAGCAGCCGGGCCGCCGCAGAGGTCAGCTCCTGGGCGTCGTCGACGACGACGAGCCGCACCTGCTCGCGCAGCCGGTCGAGCGCGGACGGGTCCTCCTCGAGCAGGTCGGCGGCCGCGGTGAGGATCCACGCGGGGTCGTAGGCCCCCGGGCGGGAGAAGGCCGTCACCTGGTCGTACTCGCGCAGCACCCGGGCGGCGGCTACCCACTCGGGTCGCCCGTGCACCCGGCCCAGGCGGGCGAGCTCGCTGTCCTCTATCCCGTGCTCCACGGCCCGCATGAGCAGGTCGCGCAGCTCGGCCCGGAACCCTCTCTTGTCCAGGGCGACCTCGAGCTCCTCGGGCCAGCCGGGGGCGGAGGCGTCACCGGTGCGGTGACCCTCGAGCAGGTCACGCAGGATGACGTCCTGCTCCGGCCCGCTGAGCAGCCGTGGCGGCGGGTCGCCGCGCAGCGCCGCCTCACGGCGCAGGATGCCGAAGCCGAACGCCTGGTGGGTCCGGGCCAGCGACTCGGTCGACGTCCGGTCGAGCCGGGCCGTGACCCGCTCACGCAGGCGTCCCGCCGCCACCCGGGTCGAGGTCAGCAGCAGGCACTGGTCGGGGGCCAGCTCGCCGCGCGTCGCGCGGTCGACGACGAGCTCGATACCCGTCGTCGTCTTGCCGGTGCCCGGCGCCCCGAGCACGCGCACCAGCGGGCCCCGGTGGGCGAGCACGGCGCGCTGGTCGTCGTCGAGCTCGGGGGCCGCGACGACGAGCGCAGGTGCGCGACGCAGGTTCACCACGGCGCCCATCCCATCACGAGCACCCGACACCCGCTCCCACCCCTCGCCGGCGTCCGGGTCGAGACGGGTCCCGACCCTCCCGGACCCGGACGCAACCAGGACACCCCTCGTGACGTCCGGGTCGAGACGGGTCCCGACCCTCCCGGACCCGGACGCAAGCAGAGAGGGGCGTCAGTCGGGGTCAGTCGGCCCGGACGCGTCGGACAGGTCCGGCTCCCACCGGGCGCGGGCGAGGTCGACCCGCAGGCCCTCCAGGACGCCGCGCACCAGCGGGGTGCCCTCCGAGCGGTAGTGCTCGAGCGCCCGCGCCTCGTGACCCCGCGGCGGCCAGCCCCCGGCGCGCACCACCCGCCACCAGGGGACGTCGGACCCGTAGCGGCTCATCACGGTGCCGACGAAGCGCGCGCCCCGGCTGCCGACGAGCTCCGCGACGTCGCCATAGGTGAGGACGGCTCCCTCCGGGATCTGCTCCACCACCTCGAGCACAAGCTCCGCCCGCTCCGGGATCGCGTATGCCGTCTGCTCGGCGGCCGGGGGCCGGCTCACCTCAGTAGACCGGCTGGGCGGGGTCGACGTCGCGCACCCAGGCGAGCACCCCGCCGTCGAGCGAGGAGACATCCGTGTACCCCGCCGCCATGGCCAGCCGTGCCGCCTCGGCGGAGCGTGCGCCCACCTTGCAGTGGATGACGATGCGCTGCCCGGGCGAGCCCAGCTCGGGCCGCTCGAACGCGGTGCCGTCCCGGAACTCGTCGAGGTGGATCGGCACGGCCCCCGGGATCGACGCGATCGAGCGTTCGTCCGGCCCGCGCACGTCGATGAGCAACGGTGACGCCTCGGACCCCAGCTGGGAGGCCAGCTCGGACGCGCCGATGAGCGAAACTGCGCCCGCGCCGGCGGCAACGCCGGCGCCGGCCCCATCGCCACGGCCCGCGGCCGAGGGCAGACCGCAGAACTGCTCGTAGTCGATCAGCTCCGTGACGGTCGGCTCGGTGCCGCAGACCGGGCAGGAGGGGTCCTTGCGCACCGTGAGGGCGTCCCAGCTCATCCGCAGCGCGTCGTGCACGAGAAGGCGCCCCACCAGCGGCTCGCCCACCCCGAGCAGCAGCTTGACCGTCTCGGTGACCTGCACCGAGCCGATGGCCGCGCACAGCACTCCGAGGACGCCCCCCTCAGCGCAGGACGGAACCGCGCCCGGCGGCGGAGGGTCGGGGAAGACGCAGCGGTAGCAGGGACCGTGCTGCGCCCACCAGACGGCGACCTGGCCGTCGAACCGGTAGATCGAGCCCCAGACGTGCGGCTTGCCGAGCATCACGCACGCGTCGTTGACCAGATAGCGCGTCGGGAAGTTGTCGGTCCCGTCGAGGACGACGTCGTAGTCGCGCAGGATCTCGAGCGCGTTGGAGGAGTCGAGCCGGGCGTCGTGGCGCACCACGGTGACGTGGGGGTTGACCCGCCGGACCGCCTCGACGGCGGACTCCGTCTTGAGCCGGCCCACATCGGCGTCCGAGTGGATCACCTGCCGCTGGAGGTTGCTCGTCTCGACGACGTCCGCGTCGACGACGCCCAGGGTGCCGACCCCGGCCGCGGCGAGGTAGAGCAGCGCCGGCGAGCCGAGGCCTCCGGCACCGACGACGAGCACCTTGGCGGCAGCGAGCCGCTGCTGGCCGGACATCCCCACCTGGGGAAGCAGGACATGTCGGGCATAACGGGCGACGGCGTCCCGGTCGAGGTCGTGGCCCACGGGAGCGAGAGGGGGCAGAGCCATAACCTGACGGTACCCGTACCTACTCGTGCGTAGGATGTCGATGCGCACGCGGAATCCCGCGGGTGCCGAGACTGGAGAGGTGCCGGATGACGCTCGACGCGGACAGTCGCCGTGGGCAGCGCCTGCCCCGACCCGCCCGACGGGCCCAGCTGCTCGAGGCCGCGCAGGCGGCGTTCGTCGAGTCGGGCTATCACGCCGCGGCGATGGACGACATCGCCGAGCGGGCGGGCGTCAGCAAGCCCGTCCTCTACCAGCACTTCCCCGGCAAGCTCGACCTCTACCTCGCCCTGCTGGACCACCATCGCGCCGAGATCGAGGCAGCGGTGCGGACCGCCTTGTCGATGACGACGGACAACAAGCAGCGAGTGCTCGACTGCGTGGCCGTCTACTTCGAGTTCGTGTCGCGAGAGGGCGCGCCCTTCCGGCTGCTGTTCGAGTCGGACCTGACCAACGACCCGGCGGTCAGCGAGCGCATCGAGGGCGTCGCGCTCACCTGTGGCGAGGCGCTGGCCGAGGTCATCGCCGCCGACACCGACATGTCCAACGAGGACGCGCACATGCTCGGGATGGCGCTGACCGGGATGGCCCAGGTCTCGGCGCGGTACTGGCTCTCCCGCGGCGCCCAGATCCCCCGCGCGGAGGCCGCCCGCATCGTCGGCCAGCTGGCCTGGCGCGGCATCGGCGGTTTCCCCAAGAGCGAACAGAGCGACCAGCTGGAACAACACGCCCACTCCTAGAGTTGGGCTGTGAGAGGGCGTCACCGACGCCGACACGACCAGCAGCGGGTATGCCGCAGGCTGGCTCAACGACGAAAGGCCACAGCCGTGGAGGTCAGGATCGGCGTGCAGAACGTCGCACGCGAGATTGCGTTCGAGTCCAGCCAGGGGGCCGACGAGGTCACCAAGACCGTCGCCGCCGCGCTCAAGGACGGCGGCTACCTCAGCCTCTCCGACGACAAGGGCCGCTCGTTCATCGTCCCGGTGAGCGCTATCGGCTACGTCAACCTCGGTGAGGCCGAGAAGGGCCGCGTCGGCTTCGGCACCACGTAGGACCGATCTGTGACGGGGTCGCGGGTTTAGCCACAGCCGGACCGGGCAGAGACGTCCGGGGCACGACCGACTCGTGTCCTTTTTTGTGTCCGATTCGTGTCCGATTCGTCGTCGTCTCGCTGCCATCGAGATGAGTGACGACGGACCCGTCGCGTGGCATGTTGGAAGGGTGTCAACCGCCCGAAACGACCGGTGCGACCCACCGGTCACGGATGGTCGCTAGGACGACCAGAAGGAGCTCATCATGATTTCCTCCATCATCGGGGCCATTATCGTCGGGGCCATCATCGGCGCCCTGGGACGGCTGATCCTCCCCGGCCGGCAGAACATCTCGATCGTGACGACGATCGTCATCGGCATCGTCGCCTCGTTCGTCGGTGGGCTGCTGCTCGGCCTCACGGCATACAACAACAGCAACGGTGGCATCCCGTGGCTCGGCTGGCTCGTCGGCGCGATCCTCGCGGCGCTCGGGATCCTGGCCTACGGCCGGATGACCAACAAGTCGGTCTGACCCGACGGCTCGACACCGGAAGGGCCCGGTCGCTGACCGGGCCCTTCCTGCGTGCCCGGACGTACGGGTGGGCTAGGACGAGAGCCCGAGCCGGTCCATCCGGCGGGTGTGCTCGTCGGTCAGCCGGGCGAACATCCGGCCGAGCTCGGCCAGGTCGGCCCCCTGGCGACCGGGCGCCCCGACGAGCAGGGAGGCGAGCGCGTCACGCTCGACACCGACCCGCTGGGCCTGCGTGAGCGCCTCGCCGACGAGCCGTCGTCCCCACAGCGCGAGGCGGCCGCCGATCCTCGGGTCGGCCCGGATCGCCGATCGCACGGCGTTGACGACGAAGTCGGCCTGACCCATGTCCTCCATGACGGTCTGGACCAGGGCCCGCGTCTCCTCGTCGACGTAGGCCGCGATCTCGCGGTAGAAGTCCTGGGCGATGCCGTCCCCGACATACGCCTTGACCAGGCCTTCGAGCCAGTCCTTGGGCTTCGTGCGCTCGTGGAAGTGGTCCACGGCGTCGACGAAGGGGGCGACGGCCTCGTCGGGGACCACGCCCATGTCGGTCAGCCGCTGGGTGATCGCCTCGTAGTGGTGGAACTCGGCCACGGCGAGCCGGGCCACGGCCGCCTTGTTGGGCTGGTCGGGCGCCATCTCCGCGTCGGCGGCGAGCTGGCTGAAGGCGGTGAGCTCGCCGTAGGCGAGCGCGCCGAGCAGGTCGATCACCGCGAGGCGGTAGCCGGGGTCATGCGGGTCGTCAGTCGCGGATGGGTCGCTCATCGCCACAGAGTAGCCAGCGGGGCGCGCGCGGACGCTGCCTCACCCCGGAGCGGCTAGACTGCGCAGGACATCCGGTGCCCGGTCGGCCCGTATCGCCTCTGCCGAGTGACTCGGCACCACTGAAGAACTCCGATCGGCCCGCTGAAGCAGTCGGGGCACAACCTCGCCCGTCCACGGGCCAGCTCCGGCACGATCGAGAGAACTCCATGACCGACATGTCCACCCAGGTCAGCACGCCCGAGCAGCCGACCGACGCGATCGAGACGGACGTCCCCGACGACGACGCGCCAGCGATCCCGGCCGAGCCCGACCCGACGTTCGCGGACTTCAACGTCCACCCCGACATCGTCGCCGCCCTGGCCGAGGCCGGCATCGTCACGCCGTTCCCCATCCAGGCGATGACCCTCCCCGTGGCCCTGGGTGGCCACGACATCATCGGCCAGGCGAAGACCGGCACGGGCAAGACGCTCGGCTTCGGTGTCCCGATCCTGCAGCGCACCGTCAGCCCGGTCGACCCGGGCTTCGCGGACCTACCCAAGCCGGGCAAGCCCCAGGCCCTGGCCGTCGCCCCGACCCGCGAGCTGGCCGTCCAGGTCTCCGCGGACCTCGAGCGCGCCGGCAAGAAGCGCGGCATCCGCGTCCTCACCGTCTACGGCGGCCGCGCCTACGAGCCCCAGATCGAGGCGCTCAAGCGGGGCGTCGAGGTCGTCGTCGGGACGCCCGGCCGGCTGATCGACCTGGCCAAGCAGGGCCACCTCGACCTCTCTCAGGCCAAGACCGTCGTCCTGGACGAGGCCGACGAGATGCTCGACCTCGGCTTCCTGCCGGACGTCGAGACGCTGATGGCGCTGACCTCGCCGTCGCGTCAGACGATGCTCTTCTCGGCGACCATGCCGGGTGCCATCGTCGCGCTGGCGCGTCGCTACATGCAGCAGCCGACCCACATCCGCGCGATGGGCGACGAGAACGAGAACGCGCACACGGTCAAGGCGATCGAGCAGTTCGTCTTCCGCGCGCACGCCCTCGACAAGGTCGAGATGCTGGCCCGCCTGCTCCAGGCTCGCGAGCGCGGGCTCAGCCTGATCTTCACCCGGACCAAGCGCACCGCGGCGAAGGTGGCCGACGAGCTGGCCGACCGGGGCTTCGCTGCCGCGGCCATCCACGGCGACCTCGGGCAGGGCGCCCGCGAGCAGGCGCTGCGCGCCTTCCGCAACGGCAAGGTCGACGTCCTCGTCGCGACCGATGTCGCGGCGCGAGGCATCGACGTCGAGCACGTCACCCATGTCGTGAACTACCAGTGCCCCGAGGACGAGAAGACCTACGTCCACCGCATCGGCCGCACCGCCCGGGCGGGCAACACCGGCATCGCCGTGACCTTCGTCGACTGGGACGACATCCCCCGCTGGGGCATGATCAACCGCCAGCTCGACCTCGGCATCCCGGAGCCGGTGGAGACCTACTCCTCCTCCGAGCACTTCCACTCCCAGCTCGACATCCCCGAAGGCGTGACCGGCCGGCTCAAGCGCTCGGAGCAGACCCGCGCCGGCCTGGGGGCGGAGACGCTCGAGGACCTCGGCGAGACCGGCAAGTCGTCGGGGCGCCGCGGCGCGGGTGGCCCCGGGGGTGACCGCGACCGTGACAGCCGAGGTGGCACGGGTGGCCGTGGGGACGGTGGGCGCCGGCGCGACCGCTCCGACTCGCGGTCGGACGGATCGGCCTCCATCGGCCCGCGCCAGCATGACGACTCCGCGCCGAGCAGCGACCGCCCGGCACGTCAGCGCAACCGCCGCCGCATCACCAAGACCGACGAGGCCGGTGCCGGACCCGCCTCCGCTGACGGCTCGACGCAGGGTCCGGGCTCCGTACCGGTCGAGGGCGGCGGGAAGCCCCGCACCCGTCGGCGGCGCGGCGGCCGCGGCGGCGCGCCGAGCAGCGACAGCACCGCCACCAGCGCCTGACCTGGCCGCCGGGGACCCCGCCACTTCAGGATCCGCCGCAACAACCGAGACATCCGTCGGTCGTTGCGGCGGATCGGACGAGCCCGTTGGAGGGCCCGACCGCAGGCCGGCCCGGCTCAGCCTCGGTCAGTCGGCGGAGATGGTCGCCGTGTCGATGACGAACCGGTAGCGCACGTCACCGGCGACGACCCGCTCGTACGCGTCGTTGACCTCGTCAGCGCTGATCGTCTCGATCGTCGAGCCGATGCTGTGCTCGGCGCAGAAGTCGAGCATCTCCTGGGTTGCCGGGATCCCGCCGATGTTCGACCCGGCAAGCACCCGGCTGCCGCCGACGACCGAGCCGGGGTGGACCGTCCACGCCTCGGTGGGCAGGCCCACGTTGACCAGGGCACCCAGCGGGCGGAGCAGGCGAAGGTAGGAGTCGATGGAGATGTTCGCGCTGACCGTGTTGATGATGAGGTCGAACGACCCGCGCAGCGCCTTCAGCGCATCCTTGTCCTCGGTCGCGACGTACGCGCTCGCCCCCAGGGCCAGCCCGTCGTCCTGCTTCGCCAGGGTGCGCGACAGGACGGTCACCTCGGCGCCCATGGCGGCGGCGATCTTGACGGCCATGTGGCCGAGCCCGCCGAGGCCGATGACCGCGACCTTCTTGCCGGGGCCGGCTCCCCATCGCTTGAGGGGGGTGTAGGTGGTGATCCCCGCGCAGAGCAGCGGCGCGGCGACGTCGAGCTCGAGCGCCTCGGGGATGCGGACTGCGAACCGCTCGGTGACGACGACCTGCTGGCTGTAGCCGCCCTTGGTCTCCTCGCCGTCGTAGCCCCGCCCGTTGTAGGTCGCGACGCTGCCCTTGGCGCAGAACTGCTCCTCGCCGTCCTTGCAGAACTCGCACTCGCCGCAGGAGTCGACCATGCAGCCGACGCCGACGCGGTCGCCGACCTGGTAGCGGGTCACGCCGGACCCGACCTCCGAGACGATGCCGGCGATCTCGTGACCGGGCACCATCGGGAAGATCGCGGAGCCCCACTCCTCACGGGCCTGGTGGATGTCGCTGTGGCAGATGCCGGCGAACTTCACGTCGATCCGGATGTCGTCGTCGCGCAGGTCACGCAGCTCGACGAGGGTGGGCTCGAGGGGGGCTCCGGCGGAGGGGGTGGAGAGCGCTGCAACGGGCGTCATCGGGTTCCTTTGCTGTTGTCGGTCTGGCGTTTGTCTCGAGGGAGCACTTCTGGTGACAACGGCATCGCGCCCCGAACCATTCCGGGCGCTGGCTGGGTATGCGCTGGGCGTCCGCCCACGGCATACCCGAGCCACCCGGCCTCCGCCTTGTACGTCGCCTGCAGGTCAGAGCTGGGCGAGCAGGCCCGCGGCGACCTCGCGGTACGCCTGGGCACCCTTCGAGCCCGAGGAGGTCGCGAGGATCGAGCGGCCGACTGCCGGTGCCTCGGCGAACCGCACGGTCCGCGGGATCGGGGGCATGAGGACCGGGAGACCGTAGCGCTCCCCCACATCGGTCAGCACGGCCTGGGCATGGTTGCTGCGGCCGTCGAACATCGTCGGCAGGACTCCGAGCACGCGCAGGTCCGGGTTGAGGATGCGCTGCACGTCGCCGACCGTGTCGAGCAGCTGGCCGACCCCCCGGTGGCTGAGCATCTCGCAGGGCATGGGAATGACCAGTCCATGAGCCGCGGTGAGGGCGTTGAGGGTGAGCACGCCGAGGCTCGGAGAGCAGTCGAGCAGCACGAGGTCGTAGTCGGGCAGCAACGGCTCGAGGGCGGTGCGCAGGACGTACTCGCGACCGGGCCGGGGCAGCAGCTGGGCCTCGGCCCCGGCGAGCTCGATCGTGGAGGGGAGCAGGTCGACGCCGTCATCCCCGGCGATGACGGCGTCGACGGCGCTCACCTGGCCGAGCAGGACCTCGTTGACCGACTTCTCCACGGCATCGGGGTCGACGCCCATCGAGAAGGTCAGGCATGCCTGGGCGTCGAGGTCGACCAGGAGGACCCGCTTGCCCGCCTCGGCGAACGCCGCCCCGAGGCTGGAGACGGACGTGGTCTTCGCCACACCGCCCTTCTGGTTCGCCACGGCGATCACCGTGGCGCCTGCGGCTCGGCGCCCCCCGCCCGCAGGGCGCCCGGCACGTTTCGCTCCAGCCACTGAACTTGCCTCTCGCCGTTGCGGACTCGTCGTCGGCCGGGCAACCGCCTCTCCGGCGGCCCAGACCTGGGTCCAGTGTGTCAGGCGCAGCCACGAACCATCACCACGCGGTCCGGTCCGATCAGGGACGTAGCACCGGCGTGACGCCGCTGGACCGCGACTCGATCTCGGCGAGGACATCGGGGTGGGTGGTGTTCTCGCCGAGCTGGTTCAGCTTGCCGCTGCCGTGGTAGTCGCTCGAGCCGGTCACGAGCAGCCCCAGCCGGCCGGCCAGCGTCCTCCCCCGGCGCCGGGCGACCTCGTCGTGGTCCCGGTGGTCCACCTCCACGCCGGTCAGCCCGGCCGCCGCCATCTCCTCGATGAGCGAGTCGGGCGTGGTCCGGCCCCGGGCTCGGGTGAACGGATGGGCGTGCACGGCCACCCCCCCTGCCGCGACGACCAGCTGGACCGCCCGCACCGGGTCCGGTGCGTAGTGCCGCACGTAGTAGGGACTGTCGTTGCCGAGCCATCGGGAGAAGGCCTCGTCCCGGTCGGCGACCACACCCGAGTGCACGAGCGCGTCCGCGATGTGCGGCCGGCCCTCGGTGGCGCCGGGTGGCACCTGCGCCATCACCTCGGCATACGTGACCGGTATGCCGTCCGCGGCCATCAGCTCCACCATCCGCTCGAGCCGGTGGACCCGCGAGCCCCGTGCCTGGGCCAGCTCCTCGCTGAGCGCTGGGTTGGCCGGGTCGGTGAGGTACCCCAGCAGGTGCACCGATGTGCCGTCCCTCTCGCAGGAGATCTCGATCCCCCGGACGAACGCCACGCCGTGCGCCACGGCAGCGTCGGCGGCCTCGTCCCAGCCCGACGTGGTGTCGTGGTCGGTGAGCGCGACGACCTCGAGGCCCGCGGCGCGCGCCGACTCGACGACCAACGCGGGCGGCTGGGTCCCGTCGCTGGCGGTCGAGTGGGCGTGCAGGTCGATCGTCACCGTCCCAGGCTAGAGGGTGGCGCCCACACGGCCGTCAGGCCGGGGACGGGGGCTCGCGCAGCACCGGCCGGCCCGGCTGGTCCCCGCCGCGGGCATCGAGGTAGCTCTGCTTCGGCACCATGACCTTGCGCCGGAAGATGCAGACCAGCGTGCCGTCCTGCTTGTAGCCCTTGGTCTCGACCGAGACCACCCCGCGGTCGTCCTTGCTCGTGGACTCCCACTTGTCCAGGACCTCGGTCTCGCCGTAGATCGTGTCGCCGTGGAAGGTCGGGGCGACGTGGCGCAGGGACTCGATCTCGAGGTTCGCGATCGCCTTGCCGGAGACGTCCGGCACCGACATCCCGAGCAGGATCGAGTAGATGTAGTTGCCGACGACGACGTTCTTGCCGAACTGCGTGCTGTTCTCGGCGTAGTGGCTGTCGAGGTGCAGCGGGTGGTGGTTCATCGTGAGCAGGCAGAACAGGTGGTCGTCGGACTCGGTGACCGTCTTGCCGGGCCAGTGCTGGTAGACGGCCCCGACCTCGAACTCCTCGTACGTGCGACCGAACTGCATTCCCACTCCTTCGTCCCGGGCAGAGCCTCCCCTCGGATCCTGCCGGACCACACGGCATACCGGCAGGGGTGGCGGGCGTGCCGTTCCTCACGTATGCCGTGTGGTTGGCTGGCCCGCATGACCCCGACGTCGCTGCAGCAGCGGGTGATCGCCGAGCTCGGCGTGCCCGAATCCTTCGACCCGGCCGCCGAGACCGAGCGCCGGGTCGCCTTCCTCACCGACGTCCTGCGCTCGAGCGGCGCAGCGGGCTACGTCCTCGGGATCAGCGGCGGCGTCGACTCGTCGTGCGCGGGGCGGCTCTGCCAGCTCGCCGTCGAGCGGGTCCGCGCCGAGGGTGGCCGGGCCACCTTCGTCGCGATGCGGCTGCCGTATGCCGTGCAGCGGGACGAGGAGGACGCCGCCCGGGCCCTGCGCTTCATCTGCGCCGACGAGGTGCTGACGGTGGACGTCGCCCCGGCCACCGATGCCCTGTTCGGCTCGCTGCGAGCGGCCGGGGTGACCTTCGCCGACCCCGACCGTGCCGACTTCCTCAAAGGCAACACGAAGGCGCGCCAGCGGATGGTCGCGCAGTACGCCGTGGCGGGGGCCCGGGGCCTGCTCGTGGTCGGGACGGACCACGCGGCGGAGGCGGTCACCGGGTTCTTCACCAAGCACGGGGACGGCGCCTGCGACCTCACCCCGCTGGCCGGGCTGACCAAGCGCCGGGTCCGGGCCGTCGCCGAGCTGCTGGGGGCACCGCCGCAGATCGTCGGCAAGGTGCCGACTGCCGACCTCGAGGACGCCCGGCCGCTCGTGCCGGACGAGGCGGCCCTCGGGGTGACCTACGACGACATCGACACCTACCTCGAGGCCGGCGACGTCTCCCCGGAGGCGCGGGCCGTCATCGAGGGCTGGTTCCTGCGCACCGAGCACAAGCGGGCCCTGCCGGTCGCTCCCGGCTGAGCCCGCTCCAGCGCCCTCTGGCCGCGGGTCAGCTCCTGACCCGCTGGGCGCCCGGCGCCCGCCACCGGCGACGCCCGCGGCGCAGGTCCTGGACCAGTCGCGCCAGGTAGGTGCCCAAGGACACGCCGGCGGCCAGGCCGAGGCCGACCCCGGCGGCGCCGAGGAGGGTGCCGAGGCCGCTGTAGAGACCGGAGCCGGAGGGGTCCGAGACGATCTCGAAGGTGCCTTCGTAGACGGACCGCCCCGGCAGCAGCGGGACGATGCTCGCCGTCGTCACCGCGAGCGCCGAGAACCGCAGCCGGCCGGCGGCCAGCTTCGTGGCGAACCCGACCAGTACCGCGGCCACCGCGCTGGCCGTGGGACGGCCCGCGTCGAGCGAGGACATCACCATGTAGATCGCCCACCCCAGGCCGCCCGCAGCGGCGGCGAAGAGCGCGGTCTGGGGGACGGCATACGAGGAGACCGCGAAGGCGCCGGCGATGACCACGGCCGCGAAGATCTGCACCGGCCCGGGGGCATAGCTCTGCAGGTCCGGGTCGACCGTCATGGTGATGCCGACCCGGTGGGCGAGGGCGAGGACGACCGTGATGCCGACGACGATGCCCAGGGTGAGGACGAGGACCTCGAACGACCGGGCCCCGGCGGTCACGTAGAACCCCTCGATCGCGTCCTGCGCCGCACCGACCACCGAGAGCCCCGCCAGCAGGACGACGATGCCGGACGCGACGACGAGCGACGGGACCACGCCGGCGAAGATGTCGGTCTCGCGCTGGACGAGGGAGATGACGATGGCGACCACGGTGGGGATGGCCGACCCCACGGCCTGGACGAAGAACGCCTCGACGCCGAAGCGGCCGAGCCGGTGCTGGACGATGTCGACGACGGCTGAGGTGAGCAGGCTGAGGACGATGATCATCCAGCCGGCTCCGACGAGGGTCGCCACTCCGGCCGCGAGCACGCCGACCGAGGCGGTGACGAACCAGCGACGGTAGGGGTGGGCCGCCCGGATCACCGAGTCGAACCGGACCCGGGCCTCCTCGAGGTCGACGGGGTTGCCGACCAGCTCGGTGACCACGGCGCGCAGCCGCTCGAGCCGGGTGAAGTCCTGGACCCGGCTGCGCACCACCCGCAGGACGGTGATGGGGTCGGCGCGCGGCCCCCGGTGGTAGGACACGCTCACCGAGCTGAAGGTCACGTCCACATGGACCGAGCGCAGGCCGTAGGCCGAGGTGAGCCGCAGCACGGTGGCGACCACGTCGGCAGCGGCCGCGCCGGTGGCCAGCAGGGCCACACCGGCGCGGATGGCCAGGTCGATGACGCCGAGGGCCGTGTCGCGGTCCACCCCGTCAGGTCCGGTCCAGATCGGTATGCCGTCGGTCGGCGGTCCGGTCGGCCGCACCGCCCGGCGCGTCCCGCTGCGCAGGGCCGAACCGGCGACGCGGCTCGCTCGGCGTCGACGCTGCGGCAGCGGCTCTGATCCGGACACGGGTTCAACTCTCGCAGATCGGCGAGCGGCGACCGACCAGCCTGCGGCCGGATGCACGACGGGGCGCACGGATATGAAACGCTGGGCCTGACCTCGACGGACCGGTGAACGGACTGGCATGAACCCCCTTGCGCTCTCCCCCGCCTCGCGTGCAGCGGCGCTCGACCACCTCGACACGAGCCGCGGGCAGCCCGAGCTCGACGTCCTCGTCGTCGGCGGCGGCGTGGTCGGCTGCGGCAGCGCGCTCGACGCGGTGACCCGCGGCCTCACGACGGGTCTGATCGAGGCGCGCGACTTCGCGTCCGGCACGTCCAGCCGCTCGAGCAAGCTCATCCACGGCGGCCTGCGCTACCTCGAGATGCTCGACTTCCGGCTGGTCTTCGAAGCGCTCCAGGAGCGCGGGCTGCTGCTCACCCGGCTCGCGCCCCACCTGGTCCGCCCCGTGCCGTTCCTCTACCCCCTGACCCACGCGGTCTGGGAGCGCCCCTACGTCGAGGCCGGTCTCACGCTCTACGACACGCTGGCCCGCGGCTCGGGCACCTCGTCCGGTCTGCCCTGGCACAAGCACCTCACCCGGCGGGGCGCCCTGAAGGTGGCGCCCGCACTCAAGAAGTCCTCGCTCACCGGAGCGGTGATGTACTACGACGCCAAGGTCGACGACGCGCGCCACACGATGGAGCTGGCCCGGACCGCGTCGAGCTACGGCGCCCACGTGGCCACGCGGGTCGCGGCCGTGGGGTTCCTGCGTCAGGGCGAGCGGGTCACCGGCGTCCGGGCGGTCGACAAGACCACCGGCCGCGAGTTCGACATCCACGCCCGCCAGGTCGTCAACGCGACAGGGGTGTGGACGGACGAGACGCAGGCGATGATCGGCGAGCGCGGCCAGTTCCACGTCCGCGCGTCCAAGGGCATCCACCTCGTCGTGCCGCGCGACCGGATCCACTCGACCTCGGGCATCATCCTGCGCACCGAGAAGTCCGTCCTGTTCGTCATCCCCTGGGGCCGGCACTGGATCATCGGCACGACCGACACCGACTGGAGCCTCGACAAGGCCCACCCTGCCGCCACCTCGGCCGACATCGACTACCTCCTCGACCACGTCAACCGCTTCCTCACGACCCGCCTCACGCAGGCCGACGTCGAGGGCGTGTATGCCGGGCTGCGACCGCTGCTCGCCGGCGAGAGCGAGGAGACCTCGAAACTCTCCCGCGAGCACGTGGTCATGCACCCGACCCCGGGACTGGTCGTCGTGGCGGGGGGCAAGTACACGACCTACCGGGTGATGGCCCAGGACGCCATCGACGAGGCTGCCCGGGCGCTCGGAGGGTCGGTCCCGAAGTCCACCACCGCCGACATCCCGATGGTGGGCGGGGTGGGGTTCCAGGCGGTGTGGAACCGGCGCGCCGCGATGGCCAAGGAGGCCGGGCTGCACGTCGAGCGGGTCGAGAAGATGCTGCTGCGCCACGGCGTGCTCACCGGCGAGGTCCTCGACCTCGTCCGGGAGCGGCCGGAGCTCAAGGAGCCGCTGCCCGGCGGGGAGGACTACCTCAAGGCCGAGATCGTGTATGCCGCGTCCCACGAGGGAGCCCTGCACCTCGACGACATCCTCGCCCGGCGCACCCGGCTGTCCATCGAGGCGTGGGACCGCGGGGTGAGCGCCTCACGGCCGGCCGCCGAGCTCGTCGCCCCGATCCTCGGCTGGGACGCGAGGGCGGTCGACGACGAGGTGGAGCACTACCGGCAGCGGGTCGAGGCGGAGCGCGTCTCGCAGACCATGCCGGACGACGCCTCGGCCGACGAGGCCAGGCTGATGGCCCCGGACATCAACGGCTGACCCCGATGACCGACGTCCATGGCACGATGATGCGGTGAGCGAAGAGCAGACGAAGAGCGAGAACCGCGGCCGCCCGACCACCGACGAGTTCCGGGAGTTCGTGAAGTCCGGCTGGGCTCCACGCCCCGGTGGTTCTCCCGACCGGGCTGCGGTGGCGGACTACGCGGCGCGGCGGCGGGACGCCGCGAGCGCCCGGTTCGTGGGCGAGCGGTTGGTCGTCCCGGCCGGTGGGCTCAAGGTGCGCAGCAACGACTGCGACTACGTGTTCCGCCCGCACAGCGCGTTCGCCCACCTCACCGGCTTCGGCAGCGACCGGGAGCCCGACGCGGTCCTCGTCCTCGAGCCGACGGCCGACGGGCACGACGCGGTGCTGTACTTCCGGCCCTGGGGTGGCCGCGACTCGGACGAGTTCTTCGGCGACACGCGCTATGGCGAGTTCTGGGTGGGGCCACGGCCGACCCTCGAGGACGTCGAGGCGGAGTTCGGGCTCACGGCCCGGCACATCGACGAGCTCGCCGACGCCGTCGGCAAGGACGCCGGCGAGGTGACCATCCGGGTCGTCCGCGACGCGGACCGCGAGGTCGCCGCGCTCGTGGACGCGGCCCGCAGTGCCGCGTCCGAGCAGACGGCTGCTGAGTCGGCCGCCGAGCGGACCGCGGCGGCCGCCGAGCAGGACGACGAGCTCGCCGCTTTCCTCTCGACCTTGCGGATGGTCAAGGACGAGTGGGAGATCGAGCAGATGCGGGCCGCCGTCGCCGCGACCCACATCGGCTTCGAGGCGGTCATCGCCCAGCTGGCGGACGCGGTGGCCAACGGCCGGGGCGAGCGCTGGGTCGAGGGCGTCTTCGGGCTGCACGCCCGCCACCAGGGCAACGGGGTCGGCTACGACTCCATCTGCGCGAGCGGCGACCACGCCGGCACGCTGCACTGGACGAAGAACACCGGTGACGTCTGCGAGGGCGAGCTCGTGCTGCTCGACGCCGGAGTCGAGCTCGACTCGTTGTTCACCGCCGACATCACCCGCACGCTGCCGGTCGACGGCACCTTCACCGACGCGCAGCGCGCGATCTACGACGCCGTGTATGCCGCGCAGTCGGCGGCTCTCGACGCCGTCAGGCCGGGCAACAAGTTCTCCGACGTCCACGACGCCGCGATCCGGGTGATCGCCGAGTACCTGCACGAGTGGGGCCTGCTCCCCGACGGCGTCGACGTCGACGGGACGCTGGACACGAAGCACGGTCAGTACCACCGGCGATGGATGGTGCACGGCACGAGCCACCACCTCGGCATCGACGTGCACGACTGCGCCCGGGCCACCCGCGAGGCCTACATGGACGCCGAGCTCGTCCCCGGGATGGTCCTCACGGTCGAGCCAGGGCTGTACTTCAAGAGCGACGACGAGCTGGCCCCGCCGCAGTTCCGGGGCACGGGCGTGCGCATCGAGGACGACGTTCTCGTCACCGCAGACGGCCATGAGAACCTCTCCGCCGCCATGCCCCGCAGCTCCACCGAGGTGGAGGCCTGGATCGCCGAGGTCCGCGGGCGCGCAGGGCGCCGCTGACCTGGTAGTGACCCGGCTGCTGACGGGCGGAGGCTCAGGCGAGCGTCGAGCCGTCTCCGGAGCCGGCCGGCGCGACACCCTCGCCGCTCACCCCGGGGAAGCCGGCTGCCGCGAGCCCGGCCTTGGCGAGGATGTCGCGCGCCTCCTGGGCGTGCTTGTGCTCGACGAGGATCTCGTACTTGCTCGGGACGATCTGGCTGACCGAGGAGAAGTCGCGGTGTCCACCGGTCGCGGCGTAGGTGATGGCACCCCATACGGCACCGAAGAGCGCCCCGAAGAGCATCGTCGAGGCGACCAGGGCGATGACGTTGTTCTGCCCGTCGAAGAGCGCGAAGATCAGGCCGACGAACAGCCCGAGCCAGACTCCCGACAGCGCGCCGCCGAGCAGCACCCGGCCCCAGGTGAGCCGCCCGGTGATCCGCTCCAGCTGCTTGAGGTGGGTGCCCACGATGAGGCAGTTCTCCACCGGGAACTCGGCGTCGGAGAGGGTGTCCACTGCCTGCTGCGCGTCCTCGTACTTGTCGTAGGTCCCGAGCGAGAGGGGGTACTCGAGGGCCAGCCGGGCGCGGACGGCGCGGAGGGAGTTGGGTTGCGAGCTCATGTCCACCAGTCTCGCAGACCGGCGCCCCGACGGGTCCGCTGAGGGTGCGCTTCCTGGCTGCGCAGCCAGATTGTGACCGAGTCAGGTCTTGAGCCGGTACTCCTCGAGCAGCCGTCGACCGATGATCATCTTCTGGATGTCGGCCGTCCCCTCCCCGATCAGCAGCATCGGCGCCTCCCGGTAGAGCCGCTCGATCTCGTACTCCTTGGAGTACCCGTACCCACCGTGGATCCGGAACGAGTCCTGGACGACCTCTGCGCAGTACTCCGACGCGAGGTACTTGGCCATCCCGGCCTCGAGGTCGTTGCGCTGTCCGCTGTCCTTGATCCGGGCGGCCTTGACCATCATCTGGTGGGCCGCCTCGACCTTGGTGGCCATCTCGGCCAGCCGGAACATCACCGCCTGGTGCTGGGCGATCGGCTTGCCGAAGGTCTCGCGCTGCTGCGCGTAGCGGATGCCGAGCTCGAACGCGCGGCGGGCCACCCCGCATCCGCGTGCCGCGACGTTGACGCGGCCGACCTCGACGCCGTCCATCATGTGGTAGAAACCCTGGCCCGCGACGCCGCCGAGGATCTGCTCGGCGCCGATCCGGTAGCCCTCGAAGACCGCCCCGGTCGAGTCGACGCCCTTGTAGCCCATCTTCTCGATCTTCGGCGGGATGGTCAGCGTGCCGTCGGCCTGCGGCCCGAAGCCCACCTCCTTCTCGACGAGGAAGGTGGACATGTTGCGGTAGACGCTGTCCTCGCCGGTGTCCGTCTTGACCAGCACCGCGAGAAAGTTCGAGGTGGCCCCGTTCGTGATCCACAGCTTCTCGCCGTCGATGACGTACTCGTCACCGTCGGCCACCGCCCTCGTCCGGATCGCCGAGACGTCCGAGCCGCAGCCGGGCTCGCTCATCGAGAACGAGCCGCGCAGCTCGCCAGTCGCCATACGCGGGAGGTACTTCTGCTTCTGCTCCTGCGTGCCGTGCTGGATGAGCATGTAGGCGAGGATGAAGTGGGTGTTGATGATGCCGCTGACCGACATCCAGCCGCGGGCGATCTCCTCGACGCACAGGGCGTACGTGAGCAGCGACTCGCCGAGACCTCCGTACTCCTCGGGGATCATCAGGCCGAAGATCCCCATCTCCTTCATCCCCTCGACGATGGCCGTGGGGTACTCGTCGGCGTGCTCGAGCTCGCTGGCGACCGGGAGGATCTGCTCCTCGACGAAGTCGCGGACCAGGGCGAGCAGGTCGTTCTGCTCCTCGGTGAGGCCGTCGGTCTGCTGCAGTCGCGCCATGGGTCGTCGCTACCTCGAGGTCGGGGAAAGGGCTCCCCGCGAGTATGCCGACTGCTCACCGGCGGTGGGCCACCGACGGCATGTGAGTCCCACCACCCGACGGGGCCTCCCCGCGAAACTCGGTTGCCTCGCCGCCGCGCACGCGTCACCCTGGGTGACGATGTCCGGCGTCCGGCCGGGGCACACGACTTCGAGGAGGGCGACATGTCCACGACTGCTGTGGGTGCTCGTCGCACCCGTTCCCTTCTCTCAACGGAGTCCCGCTGTGTCCTCTCATCCCTTCATCGAGCGTCCCAACCCGGCGACGTTCGCGTCTGACAGCAACCCGGACGGCCCGCCGGAAGGCGAGCGCTGGTCGTCCTGGGACGGCGCCACCCACGGCCCGCAACCTCGACCCGGCTGGGTCATCACCGCGCTCGGCGCAGTCGAGAGCGATCTCGGGGTGCTCAAGACCGGCAAGGAGGCCGACGTCCACGTCGTGCGCCGCTGGGTCCCAGGTGACCCGCAACAGGTGAGTCTCATGGCGGCGAAGCGGTTCCGCAGCCGGGACCACCGGCTCTTCCATCGTGACGCCGGATATGTCGAGGGCCGTCGGGTGCGACGCTCCCGCGAGACGCGGGCGATGGCAAGGCGCACCCGGTTCGGCAAGGAGATGCTCGGCGGGCAGTGGGCGTTCGCCGAGTTCGAGACCCTCGGGATGCTGTGGGAGCTCGGCCTTCCGGTGCCCTACCCCGTCCAGTTCTCCGGCGCCGAGATGCTGATGGAGCTCATCGGTGACGCCGGCGGTGAGGCAGCCCCGCGGCTGGTCCAGACCCGGCCGCCGGCCGACCTGCTGCCGGAGCTGTTCGAGCAGCTCCGGGAGGCGATGACCTCGCTCGCGCTGCGCGGCTGGGCGCACGGTGACCTGTCGCCCTACAACGTCCTGCTCGACGGCGAACGGCTCGTCCTGATCGACTGGCCGCAGATCGTCGACATCATCGGCAACCCGCACGGGCCGCAGTTCCTCGAGCGGGACGTCACGACGATGTGCGCGTGGTTCACCCGGCGCGGGTTCCCCGTCGACGCGGGCGAGCTCTTGGGCGACCTCATGGCGGCGGCGACGTCGCGCTGGTGAGCCGGTCAGGCCATCAGCGGCCCGTCGAGCAGGCCCCACAGCAGGCCGGCCGACACCCCGACGACCAGGCTCAGGGCGGCCGCGACGACGGCCACGGCGCCGGACCATGGCAGGGCCGCCGCCGCCTCGGTGCCCGTCGTCTCCGGTCCGTGGGCATGGTCGGCCCGGACGGCACGGACGGCAGGCGCGATCCAGCGCAGGTAGTAGAAGAGGCTGAGCAGGGTGTTGACGAGCAGCAGCACGGCGAGCCACGCCATACCGCCCACCCAGCCTGCGGTCGCCACGGTCAGCTTGCCCACGAAGACCCCGGTGGGGGGCGTCCCGACCAGCCCGAGCAGCGCGACGACGAGAGCCCCAGCGAGCCAGGGGTGCGTGCGGACCAGCCCCCGGTAGTCGGCCAGGTCGCGGCGCGCGGGCAGGGCCGTCGTGACGGCGAAGGCGGCGACGTTCGTCAGCGCGTAGGCCGCGAGATAGAACAGCATGGCCGGCAGCGCCAGCGGGCTGCGACCGGCGACGGCCACCGGCACGAGGAGGAAGCCCACCTGGCCGACGGTGGACCACCCGAGCAGTCGGCGGGGGTCGTGCTGCCAGTAGGCAGCGAGATTGCCGAGGGTCATGCTTGCCGCGGCGAGCAGGGCGACGAGAAGGGGCCAGGCCACTCCGTCCGGCAGCACGCTGACCAGCCGGAACGCGGCGACCAGGGCCCCGACCTTCGGCACGGTCGTGAGGAAGGCCGCCGTCACCCCGGTAGAGGCTTCGGCGGCGTCCGGCACCCAGAAGTGCGCGGGGACACCGCCCGCCTCGAACAGCAGCCCACCGAGCACCGCCACCACCCCCGCGGCCACGGCGGCGTGCGGCGCCGTGGTGAGCCCCGCCCGCAGCTCCGGGTATGCCGTGCCGCCCGCGACGGCATACAGGATGGTCACCCCGAGCAGCAGGACGATGCCGAAGAGCGCACCGACCAGATAGGTCTTCATGGCGGCCTCGGCGCCGGCGCGGGAGCGGGCCAGCCCGACCAGCGCGTAGATCGGGATGCTGGCGAGCAGGAAGCCCACCGCGAGGACGAGCAGGTCGTCGGCTCCCGACAGGACGAGTGCGCCGGTCGTCGAGAAGAGCAGCAGGGCGTAGGTCTCGCTCTCTCGCGGCGAGCCCGTCAGCTCGTCGCCGGCCAGCCCGAGGATGAGCAGCGCCGCCACCGCGGCGACGACCCGGGCCCCCCCGGTGGCCGAGTCGACGACGAAGGATCCGTCGAAGGCGCTCTCGTGCG
Source organism: uncultured Actinomycetota bacterium (assembly GCA_963826375.1). Lineage (GTDB taxonomy): Bacteria > Actinomycetota > Actinomycetes > Actinomycetales > Dermatophilaceae > Lapillicoccus. Next base: position 317,622 of record CAWGWN010000003.1, read on the forward strand.
GGCCGGCGAGGCCGACCGCGCCCAGGGCGGCGCCGCCGAGCAGGGCTGCCGCCGCCATGACCCGGGTCAGCCACTGGCGTCGTCGCGGGAGGAAGGACCCACCGATGAGGACGGCCAGGCCGGCGACGAAGAGCAGGATCTCCGGCAGCATCACCAGCGGGCGCATCGCGGTGTCCCCGGTCACTGGCGCCCCACGAGGTGCACGACGGTCGAGGCGGCCGGCTCGACGACGCCGAGGAGCAGACGTGGGAGCACCCCGACGAGCAGGGACAGCAAGAGCAGACCCCCGATGGCGGTCACCTCGTGGGTGCGCAGGTCGGCGAATCCCGTCGAGAGGCCACGGGTCGGGCCGGTGAAGATCGCCTGGAGGGCGCGCAGGAACAGTGCTGCGGTGATGACGATGCCGAGGAGGGCGACGGCGGTGACCGGTGCCACGGCGATGCTGCCGGCGAAGATCTGGAACTCCGCGATGAAGCCGGAGAAGGCCGGCAGCCCCAGGGAGGCGAAGGAGCCCACGGCGAAGAGGGCGGCCATCCGCGGCGCCGGCCCGGCCAGCCCCCCGTAGTCGGCGATCTCGTAGCTCTTCGTGCGCTGGTGGAGCACCCCGGCCAGGAGGAACAGCGCTCCGGTGATGAGCCCGTGGCTGACCATCTGGGTCACCGCGCCGGTGACGGCGACGCTGCGCGCCTCGGCGTCGTCGCGCCCGAGAACGCCTGCGGCGCCGACGGCCAGGACGACGTAGCCCATGTGGTTGACGGACGTGTAGGCGATCATCCGCTTGAGGTTGCGCTGAGCCAGCGCGACGAGCGCGCCATAGACGACCGAGACGACCCCGACCGCGACGATGCCCCATGCCCAGTCACGCCATGCGGACGGCAGCATGGGCATGGCGACCCGGACGAAGCCATACGTCCCCATCTTCAGCAGCACGGCCGCCAGCACGACCGACCCGACCGCGGGGGCGTCGGTATGCGCCGGTGGGAGCCAGGTGTGGAACGGGAAGGTGGGGGTCTTGACCGCCAGGCCCAGCAGGATCGCGCCGAGGACCAGCGCGCCGGCCAGCGGCCGACCGGCCAGTGGCGGCGTCCGCGCGAGCTCGACCATGTCGAAGGTGTGCGGCTCGGCCCCCACGTAGAGCCCGATGAAGCCGGCCAGGAGCGCCAGGGATCCGAGGAAGGTGTAGAGGAAGAACTTCAGCGCCGAGCGGTGAGCGTCGCCGTGCCCCCACCCGCTGATGACGAAGTACATCCCGACGATGGACAGGTCGAAGAACACGAAGAACAGGATGAGGTCGGCTGAGACGAACAGGCCGAGGCTGACGCTCTGCAGGAAGAGGAACAGGGCGGCGTGCGTCCGGGGCCGGTCCTGCTGACCGAGCCCGTAGACCGCGCAGGCGAGGAACACCACCGACGTCAGGGCGACGAGCGGCAGGGACAGTCCGTCGACACCGACGTGGTAGCTGCTGCCCACCCCCGGGATCCACTGCGCCCGCTCCTCGAAGGCCAGCCCGCCGTTGGCCGGGGTCGCGTAACGCAGCCACACCACTGCGACGAGCAGCAGGTCGAGCGCAGTCACCACGACCCACAGCCACCGAGCTGCGCGGGCGCCCATTCCCACCGCGGCCAGGAGAACCGCGGCGGCGAGCGGGAGGAAGACGATGAGACTGAGCACGGTCACCTCATGAGGACAAGCAAGATGGTGCCGACGGCGAGGACCGCCGCGGCCTGGAGGTAGTACTGGTGCAGCTGCCCGGTCTGCGGCCGACGAGCCAGCGCGCCGAGCGCCCTCACCCGGGAGGCGACCCCGGACACAGCCGCATCCACCCAGCGGTCGTCCCCCGCCGCCGCGGCCCGGGCAGCCGCGTCGGTGACGGTGGCGACACCGTCCACACCGCGGTCGATCACCGCGTCGTCGAACCGGGCGAGGACCGTGGCGAGGGCGAGCGTCGGGCGCACCACGAGGGCGTGGGCGATCGCCTCCAGCCCCAGCCACCGGTGGGCCCAGCCGGGCTCCGGCACCCCCCACCGCCAGACGGCCCCCGCAGCCAGGAGGGCGAGCACGGCGGACGCCGTGAGCTCGAAGGCCGTGGCGTGTGGCGGCGCCGTGCCCAGCCCTCGAGCCAGCGCTGTGCCGAGCGGGGGCAGCGCGAGCAGCCCGAGGGCGGCCGCACCGATGGCCAGGACGACGAGCGGGGCCTGCTGCAGCCGGGTGACCCGCCGGGTGCCCGCCTCCTCCTCGTCGAGGTGGCCGGCGGCGGTGTCGCCGTCGCCCGACTGCGCCGGCCCATGCTCGGGGCGGACGATGACGACCAGCACCTTCGCCGCATACACCGCCGACAGCACGGAGGCGAGCATCCCGGTGGCGTACAGCCACGGCGAGACGTCGAGCGCCGAGGCCAGCACGGCGTCCTTGGTGGACCACAGGGACAGCGGTGCGACGCCGGCCAGGGAGAGCAGGCCGACGGCTGCGGACCAGCCGGTGACCGGCCACCGTCGGGCCACCCCGGAGAGGCCGGGCAGCGCCTTGGTGCCCAGGGCGGCCAGCCACGCGCCCGCCGAGAGGAAGAGGAGTGCCTTGGTCGAGGCATGAGCCACCAGATGGCCCGCCCCAGCAGCGACCGCGGAGACACCGGCCGCCATGACCACGAAGCCGAGCTGGGCCGCGGTGGAGGCCGCCAGCAGCTGCTTGAGGTCGCGCTGCGCCACGGCGACGACGCCGAGCAGGACGGCGGTGAGCGCGCCCGCCCACGCCGTCGCCGTCAGCGCCCAGCCGGTCGAGGCCAGCAGCGGCTCGACCCGCAGCAGCAGGTACCCACCCATCGCCACCATCGCCGCCGAGTGCAGCAGCGCACTGACCGGGCTCGGGCCCTGCATCGCCCGGGACAGCCAGAACGAGAACGGCAGCTGGGCGGCCTTGCCGAGGGCGGCGACCACCACCCCCGCGGCCACCACGTGGCGCCAGCCCGCAGAGGCCTGCGGCAGGTCGGCGAGGGCCAAGCCGGCGCCCCCGGCGAGCGCGGCGCCCGCGGCGGCATACAGACCGAGGTCGGCGGTGCGGGTGGTGAGGAAGGCGGTCAGGCCTGCCGAGACGCGCTCCTCGTCGCGCCACCAGAAGCCGATGAGCGCGTACGACGTCGCGCCCATCACCTCCCAGGCGACGAGCAGGGCGGGCAGGCTCGCGGCGGCGGCCGTCATCGCCGCAGCCGAGGCGAAGAGCAGCATCAGGCCGTGGAACCGCGGGCGCGAGCTGCGGATGTCGGCCGCCGAGTAGACCAGGACGAGGAAGGTGACGACCGCGAGCGTGACGAGCATGAGGGCGGCCAGCGCGTCCACCTCCAGGCGCAGGTCCGCACCAGCGACGAACGGCACGCTGACCCGCGGCCGACCCAGCGCCACCGCCACGGCGAGCCCGACGAACGCCCCGGCCGTGAGCAGAGACAGCCCCGTGGCAAGCCGCTCCGCCCTCCGGGCGAGGAGCAGGACACCGCCGGCACCGGCCGGGACCAGCACGAGCAGCCACAGCAGCAGGCCCGAGCCCGTCGACGTGGCCGTCATCGGGACAGGTCCGAGGACATGTCGGTCATGTCCGTCTCGCGGTCGCGGTGCAGCAACGTGGCCACTGCGAAGCCCATCGCCATCTCCACGGTCATCGCGGCGAGCAGGACCATGAGCAGCACCTGTCCAGTGGGCGCCGGTGCGAGGAACCACCAGAACCCGGCCGCGGCCAGCATGACGCCGTTGACCATCAGCTCGAGGCCCATCATCACCATGACGACGACCTGCTGGGACAGCGCGCCATACAGCCCGACGCTGAACAGGGCAGCGGCCACGAGCAGCACCATCTGGAGGGTCATCGGCCCACCCCTCCCGGCTGCGGGTCGTCGGCCGGGCCGCTCAGGTCGTCTCCGAGCCGGTCGTACCGCGTCCGGTGCGCGGACAGGACCACCCCCGCGACGATCGTGGCCACCATCACCGGGCTCACCACCGCCATGACGAGCATCTTGGAACCCATCAGCGCCTCGCCGAGCGCCCGGGCCGGATCGGCCGAGGGGGTGCTGCGCACCGACGGCCACGGAATGAGCAGGGCGCCGCTGGCCAGGACGAGGAACGTGAGGACCGCGGCAGCGACCGCCCGGCGGTTGTCGTGGACCATGCTCATCGGCATCAGGGCCGGGTTCATCCCCATGAACATCACCATGTAGACGGCCATCACAGCCATCTCCATGACCATCATGAGGATCGTGATGACCCCGACATAGCTCTGGTGCAGCAGGAGGATCTGGACGCCCACCGCCACGAACGAGACCGCGAGCGCGTAGGTGGCGCGGGCCATCGAGTCCACCCGGAAGACGGCGACTCCCGCCAGCACAGCGAGGACGGACAGTGCCCAGAACGCCACGTCGAGCAGCATGGCTCAGCCCCGTCCCACGACGACGACCGCGACGACGAGGTCCTGGACGAGCGCGACCGGCAGCAGGACCAGCCAGCCCAGCTCCATGAACAGGTCCGGCCGGATGGCCGGCACGCGGCGGCGCACCAGGACCAGGGCCACCAGCAGGGCGACCGCCTTGACGACGACCCACAGCCAGCCGGGCAGCAGCGGCCCGGCTCCCCCGCCGAGGAACAGGGGCACAGCGAAGGCCGCACCGGCCGCGAGAAGCGCATGGCGTCCGACGAGGAAGACGAGACGGTCGACGCCCGACATCTCAGCGGTGACGCCTCCGGCGATGTCGGCGCCCAGTGCGGGCGTGAACGGGCCGAGCAGCGAGAAGCCGAGCACGCCGACGCAGTAGACGGCGAAGGCACCCGGCATCCACACGACGTACCAGAGGCCCTGCTGGGCCGCCGCGATGTCGCCGACGCGCAGGCTCGCCGCCGCGATGGCGGGGGCGACGAGCGCGAACATCAGCGGCAGCTCGTAGCCGAGGGCATGGGCCAGGAAGCGGTATGCCCCGACGAGCGAGTGCGTCGAGTTCGGCCCCCAGCCGACCAGCCAGACGAGCGCCCAGACGAGGACGTCCATCGCGTTGAACCACACCACGCCCACATCGGGGTCGAGGATCGCCCATCGGTCCAGCGGGACGACGGCGACCATGAGGCACGCCACGACGAGCAGGCCCGCGCCCCCGATCCGCCAGAGCGGCCGATCGGCCTCCACCGTCGTCCGTCGGCGCTGGCGCATCAGCCGCACGGCCGAGCGCAGCGGTCCGGTGAGACCGCTGGCGCCGACGCCCTCCGCGCGGGCGGTCACGACGCTGTCCACGGTGGCGCCCACCAGGGCCAGCAGCCCGAGCAGCGCCACGGCGACGGGTGCCCACGCGGCGGTGAGGGTGGTGAGGGTCGGCTCAGCCATGTGCGGACTCCCGGTGCACCAGGGAGGGCTCGAAGCCGAGGCTGGCGACGACGAGCCGGGCGGCGGCGAGGTCGAGTCCGGAGACCAGGTCGGGGATGACCTGCAGGATGGAGCGCGCCGCGTCGGCGCCCGGGGGCGCCTCCTCACGAGGGACGTGGCTGACGGCCCTCAGCAGCCGGTCGCGGACGTCGCCCAGCAGCGCCTCGGGCAGCCCGTGACGGCCGAGGTCGCCGGGAGTGATCGTCCCGATGCCGCGAAGGGACCGGCGCAGCACCACCGAGCGTCGGGTGCGTCGTTCGAGGGGGGTCAGTCGCGCCAGCGCGGTGGCGACCTCCTCGTCGGCGACGGCCGCGAGCAGCAGGTCGCGGACCTGACGGGCGGCCGAGGCAGCGGCGGGCCACCCGAGCAGGGCGAGGACGTCGACCACCAGGTCGACCTGACGGGCGAGCTGCTGCGCGCCGGGCACGAGATCAGGGCTGGCGAGGGCTGCCCCGGCGGACGCTGCCGGTCCGTGCCCACCGTCGAGCAGCCGAGCGTCGGCCGCGACCACGACATCGCCCTGCAGGCTGCAGCGCAGCACGAGACCGGCCGGCCAGTGCGGCAGTCCCGGCCCCAGGCTGAGGTGGAGCACGTCCATCTCGAGACCATCCCTGTCGGGTCCGCCTTCGGCCAGGGGGATCCCTCCGGGAGCCATCTCCATGTCGCCGTGGTCCATGTCGCCGTGGTCCATGTCACCGTGGTCCATGTCACCGAGATCCGGGGACGACGGCCGTCGCTGGGCGTCCTCGACCTGCCTCTCCGCGTCGACGAGGTCCCGGATTGCGCCCTCGAAGGCCGGTGTGATCGCGTCGCGGTCGGGCACGTCCAACCTCGCCCGCGGTCCGGGCAGCTGGTCCCACACCCGCTCCACGAGGGCGCCGAGGTCGGGCCCCGGCCGACCGCATACCGCGAGCAGGTCTGCGTCCGCAGGCGAATCGGCCAGCTGCCAGCCGCGCTCGAGGGCAGCCCGCTCGACGGTGGCACGCAGCATCCAGTCTCCAGGGCTCTCGACCACGAGGACCCGTGTGGCTCCGGCGGCGAACCTCGCCAGCCGGCCGCTCATACCCATCGCAGGGCGCCCTCGCGCCAAGCCCAGGCGACGGCGACCAGCAGGGCCGCAAGGAACAGGAACATCTCCACCACAGCCGAGGTGCCGACCTGCGCCACGACCAGTGCCCAGGGATACATGAAGAGCATCTCGACGTCGAAGGCCAGGAAGACGACGGTCGCGAGGTACCACCGCGCGTGGTAGCGCGACAGGGCGTGCTCCGTAGGCACGGCGCCGGACTGGAACGGCAGCGACAGGATCGGCGTGGGCCAGACCGCCGTGAGCCGGTGCAGCTGGTAGACCCCGACGACACCCAGCACCGACACGAGGAGGATTGACAGAGCGCCCAGGTACATCGGTCAGCCGGTCACTCGGCGCAGGTGGGTTCGGTCGTTGCCTTCTCGGTCGGCATCGCCAGGCTCACCCAGTCGTGCATCCCACCTCGGTAGTAGGCCAGCGCGTCGGCCGGGTGACCCGCCTCGAGCAGCTCTCGGATCGCTGCTGGTGACTGAGGGCACTGTGGCCCGTTGCAGAAGAACACCGACACACGGCTGGGGTCGAGCTCCTCCCGCCGCGACAGGACCTCGTTGTGCGGCAGGCTCACTGCCCCGGGCAGGGTGACGCCTCCGGTCGAGCCCCCCACGCGGGTGTCGACGAGGACGGCACCGTCCCGGACGAGCTCCTGGAGCTCGAGCTCGCCCACGGTACGGACGCCGGGCGCGGCCTCCAGCGGCTGGAGCTCACCCCACGTCGTGTCGACGGCCACGAGGTCGGTCTCGCCGTCGACGGACCATGGCACGCTCCTCGGGTCCTTGCCGCGTCGGCGGTCGCGGCGGTCGAGGTCGACGGGTGCAGGCGTCATGAGCCCGACCCTACCCAGTCCCGCTCAGGCCATGTCCGAGGCGGCCGTGCTGACAGCTGTCAGGAGGCGGGCCGTTCGACGATCGTCCGGTGCAGGGCCAGCACCGTGCGAGCTGTGTCGACGTGGAGGTTCTCGACCAGCCGCCCGCGGTAGGTCGCGACGCCACTGCCCGAGACGCGGGCCTGCTCGAACGCGTCGATGATCCCCCGGGCCTCCTCGACGTCCTGCTCGGTGGGCGCGAAGGCACGGTTCGCCGGCTCGACCTGGCCGGGGTGGATAAGCGTCTTGCCGTCGAAGCCGAGCTCACGGGCCTGACGACACTCAGCGGCGAAGCCTTCAGCGTCGGTGACGTCGTTGAAGACCCCGTCGACGATGGCTTTGCCCGACGCCTTGGCCGCGAGGAGGCAGAGCGAGAGCCCAGCAAGCAGAGGGGCGCGGCCCGGCACCATCACGGCACCGAGCTCCTTGTTGAGGTCGTTGGTGCCCATGACGAGCACGGTGAGGCGGGCGGACGCCGCACAGATGTCCTCGGCGTGAAGCATCGCGCGTGGCGTCTCGAGCATCGCCCACAGCTGCGTGCGTGCCGGAGCGCCCGCCGACTCCATCGCCGCGACGAGCGCACGGACCTCGTCGGCGCTGCCCACCTTGGGCACGACGATCGCGTCGGGCCCGGCCTGGCTCACGGCGACCATGTCGTCGGCATGCCAGGCGGTGTCCGTCCCGTTGACCCGGATGGTGAGCTCGCGCGGACCATAGGCTCCGGATCGTGCTGCGGCACAGGCGGACTCACGTGCGGCCTCCTTGGAGTCCGGCGACACCGCGTCCTCGAGGTCGAAGATCAGCGCGTCGACGTCGAGGGTCTTGGCCTTCTCGAGCGCCCGGGAGTTCGAGCTCGGCAGGTAGAGCACGGACCGTCGCGGGCGTGGGCCGGCTGAGTCCACGGTCGCAGCCTCCCCCATCAGACGTCCTCACCTGCGGTCGCTGCGGGCACGGCATACGCCGTCGCGAGGTCGGGGTCGAGGTCGGCGAGCCGCTCGGCGAGCTCGAGGAGCACCAGGCACTGCTTGAGGCTGGCGTCGTCCTCCATCTTGCCGTCGAGCATCACCGCACCCGAGCCGTCGCCCATCGCCTCGACCACCCGGCGGGCATGCGCGACGTCCTCCGGCGGCGGGCTGAAGACGCGTTTGGCGATGGCGATCTGCGCCGGGTGCAGCGACCAGGCGCCGACACAGCCGAGCAGGAAGGCGTTGCGGAACTGGTCCTCGCAGGCGACGACGTCGCGGATGTCCCCGAACGGCCCGTAGAACGGGTAGATGCCGTTGGCGACACAGGCGTCGACCATCCGGGCGATCGTGTAGTGCCACAGGTCCTGCTGGTAGGTCGCCCGCGGTCCCTCGATGTCACCGTCGGTCGGGTCCTGCCGCACGAGGTAGCCGGGGTGCCCCCCACCGACGCGGGTGGTCTTCATCCGCCGTGACGCAGCCAGGTCGGCCGGCCCCAGGGAGAGCCCCTGCATGCGCGGGCTGGCCGCGCAGATCTCCTCGACGTTCGCCACGCCGCGGGCGGTCTCGAGAATGGCGTGGACGAGGATCGGCCGGGTCAGCCCCGCCCTCGCCTCGAGCTGGGCCAGGAGACGGTCGACGTAGTGAATGTCCTCGGCGCCCTCGACCTTGGGGATCATCACGACGTCGAGCCGCTCGCCGATGGCGGGCACCAGTGTCGTGACGTCGTCGAGGAACCACGGCGAGTCGAGCGAGTTCAGCCGGGTCCAGAACTGGGTGTTCGCCCCGAAGTCGACGCTCTGGCCGATCCGCACCAGCCCGTCCCGGGCAGCCTGCTTGTTGTCCGCCTTGACGCCGTCCTCGAGGTTGCCGAGCAGGATGTCGACGGTGCCGACCATCCCTGGCACCTTGGCCGCCATCTTCTCGTTGCTCGGGTCGAAGAAGTGGATCACCCGGGACGGACGCGCCGGGATCTCGCGCACCGGGTCGGGCGCACCCATCGCCAGCGGTGTGAAGAAGTCCTTGGGGTTGCGCACTCGGGGGGCTCCTGGGAGGTCTCGGGACCGGCAGCGGGCACTCGCGTCGCTCCGCGCCGAACCTAGCAGCGGCGGACGCCGAGCCGGTATGACGCAGTTCACCCGCCGCGCGACCGCCCAGCCCTCCCGTGGGCGAGGAACTACGCTCGACGGATGAGCGACGCCCCTTCGACCTCCCTGCCGCCTGTCGAGCCCGTGGCTTCCGAGGTCGGGACTGCCGAGCCGAGAACGGTCGGGCCCGTGACAGCCACCGGGGCCCCGCCGCCGGCCACGAACATCACCGCCCTCGTCTCCGAGGCGATGACCAAGTCGGCGCTGCTCTGGGTGGAGGTCCCCGGAGACCGGGCCTGGCCGGTCTGGCACGCCTGGGCCGACGGCACGGCCTACCTCGTCAACGGACCCGGTGAGCAGCACCTGCCCTGGCTGCCGGACGAGGTCACCCTCATCCTGCGCAGCAAGGACACCGGCGGCCGGCTCCTCCGGGTTCGGGCCAAGGCCCAGGTCCTCGACGAGCGCGACCCGCGCTGGCACGTGGCGGTCGATGCCCTCAAGGCGGCGCGGCTCAACGCCGTCGACGACGTCGCCGAACGGTGGCGGACCCAGTGCGCCGTGACCGCTCTGACGCCGTTCGGCAACCTGGTCGAGGGACCCGGCTCCTACGAAGACTCCTCGGGTGCGGCGCAGCCGCCGCCGTCCCGCGCCACCACCACGACGTGGAACCCGTGGCACTGGCGAGGCAGACCGGCTCGGCGCGGCAAGCGATGACGTGAGCGGTCGGCCGCACCAGGCCGGATAGCCTGAGGCCGTGAGCCCCACCATCCGAGTCTTCGTCGCGCGACTGGCCGGACTGAGCGTGTTCGACCCGCTCGGCGACCCGGTCGGACGGGTGCGCGACGTCGTCGTGACCTTCAGCTCCACCCGCAGCCGGCCGCGCGTCATCGGGCTCGTCGTCGAGGTCGCCCAGCGCCGACGGGTGTTCGTGCCGATGACCAGGGTCACGTCCGTCGACGCGGGCCAGGTCATCACCACCGGCCTGGTCAACATGCGCCGCTTCGAGCAGCGGACCAACGAGTCGCTCGTCCTCGCCGAGCTGCTCGAGCGACAGGTGACCGTCAGCACTCCCGAGGAGGTGTTCGAGGGCACCGTCGAGGACCTCGGCATCGAGCAGCGCGGGCGTGACTGGGAGATCGCCAAGGTCTTCTGCCGCAAGACCACGGCCGCCGCGAGCCGCGGCATCCGGCTGACCCGTCGCCGGGGCGAGACGGTTCTGGTCGCGATCGAGGACGTCACCGGTCTGCGAGTGCAGAGCGCCGACCAGAGCGCGGCGAAGCTGCTCGAGAACTACGACGACCTGAGGGTGGCCGACCTCGCGGACATCATCCACGACCTCAGCAAGCAGCGCCGGGCCGAGGTGGCGGCTGCCCTGGACGACGACAAGCTCGCCGACATCCTCGAGGAGCTCCCTGAGGACGACCAGGTCGAGATCCTCGCCGGGCTCGGCACCGAGCGGGCAGCGGACATCCTCGAGGCGATGCAGCCCGACGACGCCGCCGACCTGCTCGCGGAGCTGTCGACCGAGCAGCAGGAGCAGCTGCTCCAGCTCATGGAGCCGGACGAGGCCGCACCGCTGCGCCGGCTGCTGACCTACGACGAGAAGACCGCGGGGGGCCTGATGACGACCGAACCGGTCATCCTCGCGCCCGAGGCGACCATCGCCGAGGCCCTTGCCGTCGTCCGCCGGGAGGAGCTGCATCCCGCCCTCGCGTCCTGCGTCTTCGTCTGCCGGCCGCCCCTGGAGACCCCGACCGGCAAGTACCTGGGCCTGGTCCACATCCAGCGGCTGCTCCGCGAGCCCCCGCACTCCTCCGTCGGGTCCGTCCTCGACCGAGGAATCGAGCCGATGCCGGCCGACGCTCCGCTCGAGCGGGTCACCCGGATGCTCGCGACCTACAACCTCGTCGCGGTCCCCATCGTCGACCCGGATGGGCGCTTCCTCGGCGCGGTCACCGTCGACGACGTCCTCGACCACATCCTCCCGGAGGACTGGCGCGAGGACCGTCACGAGGTGACCCATGGCTGAGCGCGGGACCGGCTCGCGCCGCCGTGACGCCGGCCTGCGCCTGGACCAGCCCCGCGAGTTCCGGCGCCGCTTCGTGCCGTCGCCGTCGATCTCGCACGAGTCGTTCGGCGCCCTCAGCGAGCGCTTCGCCCGGCTGATGGGCACGGCCGGCTTCCTCCTCGGGATGACCATCTTCGTCGGCATCTGGCTGGCATGGAACACGTTCGCCGATGCGAGCCTGCAGTTCGACCCGCGGGCCCTCAACTACACGCTGCTCACCCTGCTGCTCTCGCTCCAGGCGTCGTATGCCGCCCCGCTGATCCTGCTCGCGCAGAACCGCCTCGCCGACCGCGACCGGGTGGCCCTCGAGCAGGACCGCGCCCGCGACGAGCGCAACCTCGCGGACACCGAGTTCCTCACCCGCGAGGTGGCCGCCCTGCGGATCGCCTTGCGCGACACCGCAACCCGCGACTTCGTCCGGTCCGAGCTGCGAGGCCTGCTCGACGAGATGGAGGAGCGTGGCATCGTCCTGAGCGTCTCCGACTCCACCGAGGAGTCCCGATCGGCCAAGGGCTCCTGAAAGGCGGCCACGCTGGGCCGGTCGGCCTGCCGACCATCCGGGTAGGATCACTGCCGGTGGCCCGAGACGCGCGGTCCGGCTCCGCGGGGACAGAATGGCTGCGACCCGGGGAGCGACCCCGGGTGGCTGCGGCCGCCTGAGCCCGCTCTGACGAGAGGCCTGCTGATGACCAACGCCAGCCCCACCGAGGACGCGCCGCAGGCTGAGAACGACCACGCGCCAGTCGGTCCAGCCATCAAGGTGGCCGTGGTGGCGGCGATCGGTGGGTTCCTCTTCGGCTACGACAGCGCCGTCATCAACGGCGCGGTGAGCGCCATCGGGCAGGTCTTCGACGTCAGCTCGGCGACTCTGGGCTTCGCGGTGGCCTCGGCGCTGCTCGGCGCGGCCGCCGGAGCCGTCGGCGCGGGCCGGTTCGCCGATCGCTTCGGACGGCTGATGGCGATGCGGCTGGCAGCGGTGCTCTTCCTCGTCAGCGCGCTGGGCACCGGCCTCGCCCCGAACCTCGAGGTCCTCATCTCATTGCGCCTGGTCGGCGGCCTCGGAGTCGGCATTGCCTCGGTGATCGCCCCGGCATACATCGCCGAGATCGCCCCTGCCCGGCTGCGTGGTCGGCTCGGCTCGCTGCAGCAGCTGGCCATCGTCACGGGGATCTTCATCTCGCTTCTGGTCGACTACCTTTTCGCGACGGTCGCCGGCGGCTCCACCGAGACGCTGTGGCTGGGGCTGGCCGCCTGGCGCTGGATGTTCCTCGCGATGGCCATCCCCGCCGTCGTCTACGGCACCCTGTCGCTGACCATCCCCGAGTCGCCGCGCCACCTGGTCGCGACCTACAAGATCCCCGAGGCGCGACGGGTCCTGACCACGATGCTCGGAGGCAAGGGCATCGAGGTCCGGATCAACCGGATCAAGGAGTCGCTCGAGCGAGACACCAAGCCCTCCTGGGCCGACCTGCGCGCCCCCGGCACCGGGCTGCTGCCGATCGTCTGGGTCGGTATCGGGCTGTCGGTCTTCCAGCAGTTCGTCGGGATCAACGTGATCTTCTACTACTCGAACATCCTCTGGGAGGCCGTCGGGTTCAGCGAGGCCGACTCGTTCAAGATCACGGTCATCACCGCGGTGGTCAACATCCTCACCACCATCATCGCCATCGCCTCGGTCGACCGTTTCGGTCGCAAGCCGCTGCTCCTCATCGGCTCGAGCGGCATGGTCGTCAGCCTCACGGTGATGTCCGTCATCTTCAGCGTCGCCAAGACCGCCACCGACGCCACCGGCCAGGTGACCCCCGTCCTCGAAGGGGCGCAGGGCCCGATCGCGCTCATCGCGGCGAACCTCTTCGTCGTGGCGTTCGGCATGTCCTGGGGACCGGTGGTCTGGGTGCTGCTCGGGGAGAGCTTCCCGAACCGGATCCGCGCCGCGGCGCTCTCACTGGCCGCCGCCGCCCAGTGGGTGGCCAACTGGATGATCACGGTCAGCTTCCCGAAGATGAAGGACATCTCCTTGGGTATGTCGTACGGCTTCTACGCCGTGTGCGCGCTGCTCTCACTGATCTTCGTCATCAAGTGGGTGCAGGAGACCAAGGGCAAGGAGCTCGAGGACATGGGCGAGCCGGCGCGCCAGGACGGCTGACCCAGGCCCGGTGGGGCGGTTGTGGTCCTGACCACACCTGCCTCCCGCAGCGGCGGCCGCGGACCAGGGGCGTCCGGAGGCGACATACGATGGTGAGCATGTCGACGCTGGCGCTGCCCACCCATGACGCGCTGCTCAGCGCGCTCTCCCGGGTCAACGACCCGGAGATCCGCAAGCCAATCACCGAGCTCGGGATGGTCAAGAGCGTCACGGTCGACGATGCCGGCCGGGTCGCGCTCACCATCTCGCTGACCGTCGCCGGCTGCCCGATGAAGGAGACGCTGACCAAGGACTCCACGGCCGCCCTTCTCGAGGTGTCCGGTGTCAGCGCCGTCGACGTCACGCTCGACGTCATGAGCGACGAGCAGCGCACGGCGCTGCGGGTGCAGCTGCGCGGCGGGCAGACCGAGCGCGAGATCCCCTTCGCCAAGCCGGGTTCGCTGACCCGCGTGTATGCCGTCGCGTCCGGCAAGGGCGGCGTCGGCAAGTCCTCGGTGACGGTCAACCTCGCGGCGTCGCTGGCCCAGCAGGGGCTGCGGGTCGGCGTGGTCGACGCCGACGTCTACGGCTTCTCGGTGCCGCGCATGCTCGGCGTGGAGCAGCGGCCGACCCAGGTCGACGACATGATCCTGCCGCCTATCGCGCACGAGGTGAAGGTCATCTCGATCGGGATGTTCGTGCCCGGCAACCAGCCCGTCGTCTGGCGCGGCCCGATGCTCCACCGGGCGCTGCAGCAGTTCCTCGGCGACGTCTTCTGGGGTGACCTGGACGTGCTGCTGCTCGACCTGCCGCCGGGGACGGGCGACATCGCCATCTCCGTGGCCCAGCTCATCCCGACCGCCGAGATCCTCGTCGTCACCACGCCGCAGCAGGCGGCTGCCGAGGTGGCCGAGCGGGCCGGCGCGATCGCCCTCCAGACCCACCAGCGCGTCGTCGGCGTCGTCGAGAACATGTCGTGGCTCGAGCTGCCGGACGGCTCGCGCCAGGAGATCTTCGGTTCGGGCGGTGGTCAGGCGGTCGCCGACTCGCTGACGAGGTCGATCGGCGCCCCCGTCGAGCTGTTGGGCCAGATCCCGTTGGACACCAGGGTCCGCGAGGGGGGCGACTTCGGCACCCCGGTGGTGCTGTCGCACCCCGACACCCCAGCGGCCGTGGCGCTTCGAGGCATCGCCCGAGGCCTCTCGACCCGTTCGCGCGGTCTGGCGGGTCGCTCGCTCGGCCTGACTCCGACCGGCCGCTGACCTCTCCCGGGCCGGCTGTTTATCGGGTCACCCGATAAACACGCCGGGGCCCCTCAGGTCGCGTCGGCGTCCCAGGGCGTCGGTCTCGTGGCGTCGTGGATCGGCTGGGTGGGCTGCGCCATCGGTCCCGACTGGGGCTTCTCCGGCTCGTCGGCCGGCTCGAGCAGCGCCTCCCGCACGATCCGACGCGGGTCGTACTGCCGCGGGTCGTACTGACGCCAGTTCACATCCTCGAACTCGGGACCCATCTGGTCCTTCAGCTGGGTCCTGGCGTTCTGCGCCATGTCTCGGACCTGGCGCACCAGCCTGGCGAGCTTCGCTGCATACTCCGGGAGCCGTTCGGGACCGAGCACGACGATGCCCACGACGACGAGAAGCATCAGCTCCCACCCGTTGATGTCCAGCATGTCGCCCCCGTCTCAGCCGTGGCTCAGCCGGTCGCGGCTTGCAGGGTCATCGTCAGCGGGATGGTCTTGCCGTCCCGCAGCACGACGAGGCGCACCGTGTCACCGACGCTCTTGGCCCGGATCGAGACGATGAGCGAGTCGGCGTCGGTGACCTTCCGGCCCTCGAACTCGACGACCACGTCGCCGTTCTTCAGTCCGGCCTTGTCCGCGGTGCTTCCCGGCTCGACGCCGTTGTCCTGGGCGACCTTCGCGCCGTCGCCGTCGAAGCTGCGGTCGACCCGCACCCCGAGCACCGGATGCTCGGCCTTGCCCGTGGCGATCAGCTGTTGCGCCGTCTTGGCGGCCTGGTCGCTGGGGATCGAGAAGCCGACCCCGATGTTGCCACCGGTGCCCGAGTCGGAGCCCGGCACCCGGGCGATCGCCGAGTTCACCCCGATGACGCGACCGTTCATGTCGAGCAGTGGGCCACCGGAGTTGCCGGGGTTGATCGCGGCGTCGGTCTGGATGGCGTTGATGAAGCTCTGGTCGTTGCCGTCCCCCGGTGTGACCGGCCGGTTCAGCGCCGAGACGATGCCGCTTGTGACGGTCGCGTCCAGCCCGAGCGGGGCGCCCACGGCGATGACGCCGTCACCGACCACGACGTCGACAGAACGCCCGAACTCCAGCGGCACCAGGTCGACGGTGTCCACCTTGAGCACGGCCAGGTCGTAGGACGCGTCCTTGCCCACCACCGTCGCCGCCAGGGTCTTGCCGTTGTTGAGCTCCACGGTGATCGTGCCGGCGTCGCCGGCCGCGGCGACCACGTGGTTGTTCGTGAGGATGTGACCCTGCCGGTCGATGACGAAGCCGGATCCGGTGCCGGAGCCCTGAGCGGACTTGATCTTGATCGTCACCACGCTTGGGAGGGCGTTGGCAGCGATCTTGGCGATGCTGCCGTCCGGGCGGGCGGTCGAGCCCGGCCCGGGTGCCGGAAGGGCCGAGCCCAGGCTCGTGCCGCGCCCGAAGTAGCGCTCCGCGCCGACGACCGCTCCCCCGCCGATGAGCCCGCACAGCAGGGCCAGCGCGGCGATCCCCGCCACGCCTCGGCCCGGGCGGCTCGGCGGTGGGGTGGGAGGGCTCCCGCCTGCCGGATAGGGCACGGGCTGCGTGTATGCGGTCGGCTCGTACTGCGGGTAGGTCTGCTGCCCGGACCACTCGCTCCCGTAAGCCGCCTGGCCGTACGGCTGCTCGCCATACCTCTGCTCGCCATACCTCTGCTCGCCATACCCCAGCTCGCCATACCCCTGCGGGCCGTAGCCCGGCTGCTCGCCCGGGGTCAGCCCGGGTCCGTCGGCCTGGGTCGCCGTGGACGGCGACGACCACCAGTGCTCGGCCACCTCGCCGGCGCCGTGCCAGGACCCGGTCTCGATCGGCTGGGTGTGACCCGCTGAGGGGTCCACTGAGCGTCCACTGAGCTGTCCGCTGAGGGGTCCACGGAGGGGTCCACGGGGCGCTCGTCCGGCGACGTACCTGCCTCGACCGGACCGGTGTCCGGCACCCCGAAGTCGTGACGGGTCTCGTCGGCGCCGTGGCTCGAGGACTGCTGCCCGGATGGTCGCTCGACCTGGGGCTCGCCGTCCAGCGACGAGCCACTCTGGATCGACGGGTCGCTTCGGGGGTCGTCACCGTGCGGCTCGGAACGCGGGTCGCTCATCGGGCTCTGCGCTCGAGGGGCTCGGCTGCGGCAGCGGGCTGGCTCACCCGCGAGACGAGGGAGACGGCCGTCTCGGCGTTGAAGGTCGGTCCCGGCACGCGGGCCACGGGCTGCCGGGACGGGGTGGCGCTGATCGTGGGGGCGGCGACGGCCAGGCCGAAAGCCGCAGCGGCGGACGCACCTGCGGCCAAGCCGGCGAGGACGGCGGCGCGGCGCGGGGAGCGGTGCAGTGCCGGAGCCGCCGGAGCCACGGTGCGTAGCGGCACACGGCCCCCACGCGTGGCCACCGGGGTCCACGGGGACGAACGGTCGAGATCGTCGCGGACGGCCTGGCGTTCCGACCCGCTTGGGAGCGAGGGGGCGCCGAGCCCGAGCAGCATCGACTGCAGGTCGCTCGACAGGCCAGGCGTGGCACCGGTCCGCAGCGACTCGAGCAGGCGACGCTCCTGCTCAGCCGTATGACGGCATACCTGGCAGGCGACGAGGTGCCGGTCGAACTCGCGCAGGGTCGCCGCATCGAGCCGACGGTCGACGTAGGCGCTCACCTGCATCCCGAGGTGTCTGGTCATCGAGCCCCCGGCAGGACCCGGCCAGGCAGGGGTATGCCGTGCCGTGCCGGCTTGCGGGCGCGGGAGTCCTGGTCCTGGGCGCTGCGCTGCGCTGCGCTCGGCTGCGGCGCACGGTGGGCGAGCGCCTCGCGCAGGAGAGCCCGCCCGCGGTGGATCCGGGAGCGGACCGTGCCGAGCTTGATGCCCAGCGTCGCCGCGATCTCCTCGTAGGACAGGCCCTCGATGTCGCACAGGACCACCGCGGCGCGGAAGTCCGGTGACAGCGCATCGAGCGCGCGCTGGACGTCGTCGTCGAAGTGCGTCTCGTGGTAGGTCTGCTCCGGGCCGGGCTCCTTGCTGGCCATCCGGCCTGCGGCGTCCTCCGGGAGCGCGTCGAAGCGGATCCGCTGCTTGCGGCGCATCTTGTCGAGGAAGACGTTCGTCGTGATCCGGTGCAGCCAGCCCTCGAAGGTGCCGGGGGTGTAGGAGCTCAGGGAGCGGAACACCCGGATGAACACGTCATGGGTGAGGTCCTCGGCGTCGTAGGGGTTGCCCGTGAGCCGGTAGGCGAGGCGGTAGACCCGTGCGGAGTGCTCGGTGACGATCTCCTCCCACGTCGGAGGGGTCCACGCCCCCTGGGGGGTGGACGGCTGGGCCGCATCCTGCGGGGCCGCGGAGACGGCCAGGGTGTCGGTCACGAGCTGCGCCTTTCGAGAGATCCCTCAGCCCGAGTGACGAACCGTCTGATCTCAGAGTTCCCGAGGGAGTGACGAGTTTACTGTGCCCCTCTCTCTACCCCCTCAACGACCGGGGACCGCCCGGATATTTCCATGAGTCACCTGTGAGCCGCACCCGAGTAGGGTGCTGCTCCATGAGCGCACAGAAGCCCGCCAGCTGGGCCTATGCCGAAGGTTTCGTCTCCGAGAGCGAGGCCATCGAGACCGCCCGACGGCGCGGCGAGGAGCTGGGGTGTGTGCCGGTGGGGCTCGGCGTGGGCGCTGCCCTGCGCACGCTTGCGGCTGCCACCGGGGCCCGCGCGGTGGTCGAGATCGGCACGGGAGCCGGCGTCTCGGGGCTGTGGCTGCTCGAGGGGATGCCGGCGGACGGCATCCTGACGACCATCGACATCGAGGCGGAGCACCAGCAGGCGGCGAAGGACGCCTATGCCGCGGCCGGCATCGCGCACCAGCGCACCCGGGTGATCACCGGGCCTGCGCTCGACGTCCTCGACCGGATGACCGACGGCGCCTACGACATGGCCCTCATCGACGGCGACAAGCAGGAGTATCCGGCGTACGTCGAGCAGGCCACCCGCCTGCTGCGCTCTGGCGGCGTCATGGTGATCGACAACATGCTCTGGCACGACAAGGTCGCCGACCCCGCCGCTCGCGACGACACGACCCGGGTGCTGCGCGACCTCGGCAAGGCGATCCGCGCCGACGAGACCTTCACGACCACGCTGCTCCCGGTGGGTGACGGCCTGCTCGTCTCCGTCAAGGCCTGAGCGTGGCGCGGCACCGTCACGCTCCGCCGACCCGGTGGGAGCAGACCGTGACCGGCGAGCGCTGGGACTTCTACGTCGAGAAGTTCGAGCGCCATGTCGCCGACGGCGACGACCTCGACGGCGAGGCCCGCTTCATCGACGCCCTCGCCCCGCGCGGTGCGCAGATCCTCGACGGTGGGGCAGGCACCGGGCGCGTCTCCGCGGCGCTGACCCGGATGGGCCACCGGGCCCTGGGGGTGGACCGGGACGACGGCCTGCTCGCCCACGCCCGCCGGCGCTATCCCGGCGTCCCCTACCTCACCAGCGACCTGCTCGAGCTGGAGCAGGTCGTCCTCGCCGAGGAGGGCTTCGGTGGCCCGTTCGACGTCATCGCCCTGCCGGGCAACGTGCTCGTGTATGTCGCGCCGGGAACCGAGCGGGAGGTCCTCCAGACGCTCCACGGGCTGCTTGCCGAGGGTGGCCGCCTGGTCATCGGCTTCGCCACCAACCGGGACTACGGGGTGAGCGAGCTCGACGCGGACCTGGCTGCAGCCGGCTTCACCCTGGAGCACCGGTTCGCCACCTGGCATCTCGACCCCTGGCACGAGGACGCCGACTGGCAGGTCAGCGTCGCGCGGCGGCCCTGAGCGGGTCTCCCCGGCTCCGGACAGCGCGAAGCCCCCACCCTGAGGTGGAGGCTTCGTCGGATGCTGCGGGTCAGGAGACCCCGTCGCACCCCTGGATCGCGTCACGGAGGCTGGCCGCCTCGGCCGGCGTCATCTCCACGACCAGGCGGCCGCCGCCTTCGAGCGGCATCCGAAGGACGATGCCGCGGCCCTCCTTCGTGACCTCAAGTGGGCCATCTCCGGTCCTGGGCTTCATAGCCGCCATGGGTTCCCCTTCCGTGGAATTCTGACCTCAGGCTGCCTCGCGACGTGATGAGCCGGATCCGGGCAGCTGAGTGTTCGATGACTATTATCACGCGCTCGCGGCACGGAACGAAATCGCCGGTCAGGCACGATGGACCCATTCACCCATGAGGAGCCACCATGTCGCGAAGCGTCAGCAGCCCCGAGCCATCTCCTGACCAGGCTCCACCCCCCGCCGTCGTCGTCGAGGTGACGCAGGGCGTCGGCGTCGTCCGGCTCAACCGGCCGGACTCGATGAACGCCCTCAACACCGAGACGAAGGAGCAGCTGCTCGCCGCGCTCCAGCAGGTGGCCGCCGACCCGGAGGTCCGCTGCGTGGTCCTGACCGGCAGCGGTCGCGCGTTCTGCGTCGGCCAGGACCTCAAGGAGCACGTGGAGTCGCTGCGCGCCGGGTCGACCCAGCTCGGGGCGACGGTGACCGACCACTACAACCCGATCGTCACCCTGCTCGTGACGATGAACAAGCCGGTCGTCGCGGCGCTCAACGGCGTCACCGCCGGCGCGGGTGCCTCCTTCGCCTTCGCCGCGGACTTCCGCATCCTCGTCGACTCCGCCGGCATCAACCTCGCGTTCACCGCCATCGCTCTCTCCTGCGACTCGGGCGCCTCCTGGACCCTGCCACGCATCGTCGGGCCGGCCAAGGCCAAGGAGCTGCTCCTGCTCCCCCGCACCATCGGCGCAGCGGAGTGCCTGGAGCTCGGCCTGGTGACCAGGGTCGTTCCGGCCGAGGAGCTCGACTCGGCCGTCCGCGAGCTCGCCCGGACGCTGGCTGACGGGCCGACGCTCGCCTACGGCGCGGTCCGGCGGGCAGTCGCCTACAGCGCTGCGCACCCCTTGAAGGAGTCGCTTGCCCACGAGGCCGAGCTGATGACCTCCACGGGAGCCACGCAGGACCATGCGGCTGCCGTCACGGCGTTCCTCGCGAAGGAACGGCCGACCTTCTCCGGTCAGTGACGCGTCGCGGCTCGGTTCTGCCTTCCCGTGCCGCCGGTCACGGCGGGTAGTCGGTCGGCGGGACGAAACGCCACAGGATGTCGATCCAGTACCACTGACCGACCAGGAAGAGCACGAGCAGCACCGCCGCGCGCAGCCGGCGGCCTGCGGACGAGGTGGCCCGTCGCTCGACCGCGCCTGCCCCCACCATGACCACGAGCAGCGGGAAGAGCGGGATGAGGTAGCGGAAGACCGACGTGAAAGGGTCGAGGACCACGAGGAGGTATGCCGCGTAGCTCAGCGACCAGGTGCGCAGCTGGGCACCCAGCCGGCCCGCCCATGGGCCGAGGACCATCACCGCGATGAGGACGAACAGCACGGTCAGCCAGACCGGGCCCCAGGTCAGGCCGAAGTAGTAGCGCGCCATGTCGAGCCACGGCCGCACCGGCACGATCTCGTGGCCGCTGCGCCACGCCGCCATCGTCTCGGAGTAGGCGTTGCTCTGACCGGTGGCCCGCCAGGCGATGAGCGGCCAGAGCAGACCGGCGACGCCGCAGCCGGCGAGCGCGGCCACCGCAGCAGCTCCTTCCCCCGGCCGGATCGGGTCGACCCGGCTGCGCCGCCACCGCATCCACAGGGCCACGAAGGTCACGACCGCCAGCGGCGCGGCGATCGGCCGGGTGAGCCCGATCAGCAGTGCCAGCCCGGTTGCCCAGAGCCACCGCTCGCGGGAGAGCGCCAGGAGGTAGAGCGTGAGCAGCGCCATCGCGGCGGCCTCGGTGTAGCCCACCTGCAGCGCGGCGGCAGCAGGGAAGCTCGCCCACAGCACGACGACGGCGAGGGTGGCCCGGTCCCCGATCCGGTCGCGCAGGAGCAGAGCCATGGCGGCGGCGGCGACGAAGCCGAGCACCAGGGAGAGTGTCGAGCCGACGACGTAGAAGCTCAGCCCTGTCAGCTCCATGACGCCGCGCGAGAGGAGGGGGAACAGCGGGTAGAACGCCCACGGGTTCTGCCGCACCACCCCGGAGGCGTCGACGGGAAGGGTCGTGGGATAGCCGTGCTCGGCGATCCACTGGTACCACTGGCCGTCCCACTGGGCAGTGAAGGTCAGGTACGTGACGTCGGGCCCGGTCCAGCCTGTCGGCACCTGCCGGGCCGCGACGAGGAGCAGCAGGATGCCGGTGACGACTCGACAGGCGGCGTAGGCCAGCAGGATGCGGACCATGAACCGGGAGACGACGGCGCCCTTCATCGGCTCCTGGCCCCGTCACTCGGCCCGCTGCGGTAGCAGCCCGCGAGATGGTCGTCGACGAGGCCGCAGGCCTGCATGGCGGCATACATCGTCGTCGGTCCGACGAAGACGAAGCCGCGCTTCTTCAGTGCCTTGGCCAGGGCCACCGACTCCGGGCTGGTCGCGGCGAGGTCCGTCACGGCGTGCGGCGTGTCGTGCCGAGCCGGAGCGTGCGACCAGAGGAAGGCGTCGAGGCCGTCCTCATCGCGCAGGGCGAGGACGGCCCGGGCGTTGATGATGGCGGCGTCGATCTTGCGCGCGTTGCGAACGATGCCGGCATCCTGCATGAGGCGGTGCCGGTCGCGGTCGCCGAAGCGGGCCACCTGCTCGGCGTCGAAGCCGCGGAACGCGGTCCGGAAGGCCGGCCGCTTGCGCAGGATCGTCAGCCAGGACAAGCCGGACTGGAAGGCCTCGAGCGTGAGGCGCTCGAAGAGCTCGGACTCGCCGTGGACGGGCACGCCCCACTCCGTGTCGTGGTAGGCGAGGTAGTCCGGGCTCGAGCCGGCCCACGAGCATCGGGCCCGGTCGTCGGCACCGACGACGAGCCCGGGCGTCGGCCCCGTGGGGCCGGCCGTCGTCATCGGCCGCGACCGGGGGTCGCGGCGAGCATCTGGTCCAGGGCGCGGGCGAAGAGCCGGGCGACGACAGGGTCGACGAGCGGCGCGACCCGCCGGCCCAGCGTCTCGGGCCGCAGGATGATCTCCTCGGCCCAGGTGACCTCGGTGCCCCCGTCCGCGCGCTGGCGCAGCGTGATGTCCGCCCATCCGCGCAGCAGCCGGCCGGTCTTGCGCACGGTGAACCTGGCGTCGTCGACGCCATCGTCTCCGCCGTGGCCGGGCCCGCCGCCCGCCCTGTCGCCAGCGTGGCCGTTCGGTGGCTCCCAACGCGTGACGATCATCGAGTCGACGAACCCGAGGGGGCCGAGTCCCGTTCGGCCGGCGAAGGCCCAGCCGACGCGCACCGGGCCAGGGTCGAGCACCATCGTCGTGAGCGGGATCCACCGGCCATAGCCGGCGAAGTCGCTCAGCGTCGCCCAGACCTCGTCGCTCGAGGCGTCGACCGTCCGGCGGACCACGATGGCTGGCACGGCGTCAGGAGGGGTCGGTGACCCGGTCGCCCGCACCGGCTGTCGGGGTCGGGTGGACGGGACCGGGTGCGTGGGGATCGCTCCCGGCGAGAACGCCCGGACGGCTGCGGTCGAGCTCCTCGCGCAGCTCGCGGATCTCTCGTCCGAGCCGGGCCACGACCCCGTCGACCTCGCTCATCCGATACCCCCGCATCGCCGTGTCGAAGCGCAGCGCCTCGAGGTCTGCCGTGGTCAGCGGGGTCTCCGGGAGCGGTTCGTGGCTCATCGTCGTCGTGGTGTCACCGAGCGACCCGTCGACCCGGCCGAGCACGGCAGCGGTGGTGAGAACGACGAGCACGACGGCGACGAGCAGGATCAACCAGATCACGCACTGATCGTGTCATGTCCGATGGTCCGGTGTGACATCGGATGCGGGGTCCCGGTCAGGTCAGCTCGTGACGATCCGCACGGCCTCGTCGACGTCGTCGGTCAGCTGGAGCTGCGCGATGTCACGCGGGCTGACCGTCCCGTGCGTCAGCGCGGACTGCCGCAGCCAGTCGAGCAGGCCGCTCCAGTAGTCCGTGCCGACCAGCACCAGCGGGAACGAGGTCACCTTGCGGGTCTGGACCAGGGTGAGGGCCTCGAACAGCTCGTCGAGCGTCCCGAACCCTCCCGGCAGCACGATGAACCCCTGGGCGTACTTGACGAACATCGTCTTGCGCGCGAAGAAGTACCGGAAGTTGACCCCGAGGTCGACGTACGCGTTGAGACCGGTCTCGAAGGGGAGCTCGATGCCCAGCCCCACGGAGGTCCCGCCCGCCTCGAACGCTCCCTTGTTGGCCGCCTCCATCGCCCCCGGCCCCCCGCCGGTGATCACGGCGAACCCGGCCTCGACGAGCTTGCGCCCGATCTCCACCCCCATGGCGTATGCCGGGTCGCCCGGCACGGTGCGCGCCGACCCGAAGACGCTCACGGCAGGTCCGAGCTCGGCCAACGCCCCGAAGCCCTCGACGAACTCCGACTGGATGCGCATCACCCGCCACGGGTCGGTGTGCAGCCAGTCGGTCGACTGCTCGCTGTCCAGCAGCCGCTGGTCCGTGGTCGTCGTCGGCACCTTGTCACGGCGCAGCGTGATCGGACCGGTGTGCCGCTCCTCGCCGCGGCCGGGCTCGTCGTCCGCCACCGCCGGCCTCAGCTGAGCCAGCGGAGCATCGCGGCCTCCGCGTCGACATACTGCTGGACCGGAGCCCGCTCGTGGTCCGTGTGGGCGAGGTTGGGGTCGCCCGGACCGAAGTTCACCGCGGCGACCTCGAGGGCCGAGAACCGCGCCACGTCGGTCCAGCCCTCCTTGGGACCGACCGGCAGGCCCAGCGCCTCGACGAACGCCTTCGCCGCCGGCAGGGTGAGCCCGGGTCGCGCACCGGGCGCGTTGTCCATGACCTCCAGGTCGAAGCCGTCGAAGATCTCTCGCACGTGGCTCTCGGCCTGGTCCCCGTCCTTGTCCGGGGCATACCGGTAGTTGACGGTGACGACGCATCTGTCGGGGATGACGTTGCCGGCGATGCCGCCACGGATCCCGACGGCCTGGAGCGCCTCGTGGTAGTCGAGCCCCTCGACGTGCACGGTCTGCGCCTCGTAGGAGATGAGCCGGTTGAGGATGGCCGCGCCCTCGTGGATGGCGTTCGTGCCGTTCCACGGACGCGCACTGTGCGCCGCGACCCCGGTGGCGGTGACGTCGGCTCGCAGCGACCCCTTGCATCCCCCCTCGATCCCGCCGTTCGTCGGCTCGAGCAGGACGGCGAAGTCGGCAGCCAGCAGGTCGGGGCGCTGCTCGGCGAGATGGGCCAGGCCGTTGAACTCGCCGTCGATCTCCTCGCCCTCGTAGAAGACGTAGGTGACGTCGCGGTTCGGCTCGGGCAGCAGCGCCGCGAGGCGCAGCTGCACGGCGACCCCACCCTTCATGTCGACGGTGCCCCGACCGACGAGCTCGTCGCCGAGCCGCGTGGTCGGCAGGTTCGGCGGCGAGGTCAGGGGGACGGTGTCGATATGGCCGGCGAGCACCACCCGCTCGGCTCGGCCGAGGGACGTCCGGGCGACGACCGTGTTGCCGTGCCGACTCACCTCCAGATGCCGCAGGGGGGCGAGGGCGGATTCGATGGCCCCGGCGATGAGGGCCTCGTCCCTGCTCACCGACTCGATGTCGCAGAGGGCCGTCGTCAGGGAGGTCACGTCGGCAGTCAGGTCGAGGACAGGCGCGTCGGTCATGGACCGAAGGCTAGCGTCCAGCCCCGTTGACCTAGTCTTGGCCACTATGAGCGAGGAGCGCAGGGCCTGGGGTTTCGCCCTGGCGACGGTCACGTCCGCCGCGAGCAGCAAGCCGGGGGTCGTGCTGGACGCGTGGTACCCGACGCCTGCCCTCGGCACTCCGGACGCCGACGCGGCTGCCCCACCCGAGCTCAGCCGACTGGTCGGCGAGGACCCGGACCGACGGGTGCGCACCGAGGTGGTGATGACCTCGCTCGACCTCGACGCACCCCCCGACGGCGCTGCGGACGCCTACCTGCGCCTCCACCTGCTGTCCCACCGCCTCGTCAAGCCGAACTCGATCAACCTCGACGGCCTGTTCGCGACGCTGGCCAACGTGGTGTGGACCGACCGCGGTCCGTGCCCGGTCGAGGAGTTCGAGCAGATCCGGCTGGCCCTGCGGACGCACGGACCGGTCCAGGTCTTCTCGGTGGACAAGTTCCCCCGGATGACCGACTACGTCGTGCCGAGCGGGGTCCGCATCGCCGACGCCGACCGGGTGCGGCTCGGCGCCCATCTGGCCGAGGGGACGACGGTGATGCACGAGGGGTTCTGCAACTTCAACGCCGGCACCCTCGGCACGTCGATGGTCGAAGGACGGATCGTCCAAGGCGTCGTCGTCGGCAACGGCTCGGACATCGGTGGCGGCGCCTCCATCATGGGCACCCTGTCGGGCGGTGGCACCGACCGGGTCACCGTCGGCGAGCGGTGTCTGCTCGGAGCGCAGTCCGGGCTCGGCATCGCCCTCGGCGACGACTGCGTCGTGGAGGCGGGCCTCTACGTGACGGCCGGGACCAAGGTGCGCCTGCCCGACGGCACGCTCGTCAAGGCCCGCGAGCTGTCGGGACGCGACAACCTCCTCTTCCTCCGCAACTCGGCCACCGGCGCCGTCGAGGCCAGGGACCGGTCGGGCACCGGCATCGTGCTCAACGACGTGCTCCATGCGAACGACTGACGGGCGGATGGTGCTGGCCGAGGACAGCCGCTCGCCGAGGCGGCGGTGGGTCGGCCGCAGCATCCTCGTGCTGGTCCTCGCAGCGATCGTGGCCGCGGCATACGTCGGCTACCGCACCGTGGTGCAGACCGTCTTCTCCCCCTCGTGCCGGGCGACGGCCTCGGGGACGTCCTTCACGTTCACCCCGGAGCAGTCCGCGAACGCCGCCCTGATCTCCGCGGTCGCGGTCAAGCGCGGACTGCCACCGAGGGCCGCGACGATCGCGCTGGCCACGGCCATCCAGGAGTCCAAGCTGCGCAACCTCGTCTACGGCGACCGGGACTCGGTGGGGCTCTTCCAGCAGCGCCCGAGCCAGGGCTGGGGCACCAGCGAGCAGATCCTCGACCCGGTCTACTCGACGAACAAGTTCTACGACGCCCTCACCAAGGTCAAGGACTACGAGACGCGGGAGATCACCGAGGTGGCCCAGGCGGTGCAGCGCAGCGGCTACCCTGAGGCGTATGCCGACCACGAGCAGGAGGGCCGGGTCCTCGCCTCCACGCTGACCGGCCACTCCCCCGCCGGCTTCGGATGCCAGCTGAAGCCCGTGAACCAGGCCTCGGACGGTGCCGCGGTGGGCGCCGACCTCCAGGCGCAGCTCGGGGTCACCGCCCAGCAGGACGGCGTCCAGCTCTCCCTCGTGGGTGCCACCGCCGAGCAGGCGTGGGCGGCCGGCCAGTGGGCGGTCGCCAGAGCGGACGCCTACGGCGTCGAGCGCGTCCAGGTCGGCGACCGGGTCTGGGAGCGCGGCCAGGGGGGCGACACCTTCTCCTGGTCGCCTGCTCAGGCGAGCGCGCCCACCGCCGTGACCATCCAGATCGGGAGCCCGACGGGCTGACTCAGCCCGGGCCGACTCCCACTCGAGCCTCGGCCGGACCGGGACGCGGTCAGCGGGCGCTGAGGTCGACGTAGTCCCGCTGGGTCTCGCCGACGTAGACCTGGCGCGGACGGCCGATCTTCGTCTCCGGGTCCTCCATCATCTCGCGCCACTGGGCGATCCAGCCCGGAAGCCGGCCGAGGGCGAAGAGCACGGTGAACATCTTCGTGGGGAAGCCCATCGCCTTGTAGATCAGCCCCGTGTAGAAGTCCACATTGGGGTAGAGCTTGCGCTCGATGAAGTAGTCGTCGCTGAGGGCGATCTCCTCGACCCGCTTGGCGATCTCGAGCATCTCGTCGTCGCCGCCGAGCTTGGCGATGATCTCGTCGGCGGTCTTCTTGATGATCGCCGCCCGGGGGTCGTAGTTCTTATAGACACGGTGCCCGAAGCCCATCAGCCGGACGCCGTCCTCCTGGTTCTTCACCTTCGTCATGAAGGTGTCGACGTCGTAGTCGGCGTTCTGGATCTTGCTGAGCATCTCGAGGACGGCCTGGTTCGCCCCGCCGTGCAGCGGCCCGAACAGGGCGTTGATGCCCGCGGAGATCGACGCGAACATGTTGGCCTGCGACGAGCCGACCAGCCGGACGGTCGAGGTGGAGCAGTTCTGCTCGTGGTCGGCGTGCAGGATGAGCAGCAGGTCGAGGGCTTTGACGATCGTCGGGTCGAGCTCGTAGGGCTCGGCCGGGAAGCCGAAGGTCATCCGCAGGAAGTTCTCGGTCAGCGAGAGCGAGTTGTCGGGGTAGAGGAAGGGCTGCCCGACGCTCTTCTTGTGCGCGTATGCCGCGATGGTCGGCAGCTTCGCCAGGAGGCGGACCGTGGAGATCTCGACCTGCTCCTTGTCGAACGGGTCGAGGCTGTCCTGGTAGAAGGTGGACAGGGCCGACACAGCCGACGACAGCACGGGCATGGGGTGCGCGTCGCGCGGGAAACCCTGGAAGAAGCCCTTGAGGTCCTCGTGCAGCATCGTGTGCCGCCGGATCCGGTCCTCGAAGTCGGCCAGCTCCGCCTGCGTCGGCAGCGACCCGTAGATGAGCAGGTGCGAGACCTCGACGAACGACGACTTCTCCGCGAGCTGCTCGATCGGGTAGCCGCGGTAGCGCAGGATCCCGGCGTCGCCGTCGATGAAGGTGATCGCGCTCTTGCACGAGGCCGTGTTGACGAAGCCCGCGTCATAGGTGACCGAGCCCGTCTCCTTGAGCAGCTTGGACACGCCGAGGGCGTCGGCTCCCTCGGTGGCAGGGACGCGCGGGAGGGTGATGCTCTGGTCCGCCAGCGTGAGGGTGGCCTCGGTTGCTTCGGTGGTGGTCATGGTCACTTCCTCCTTGGAGCCGGCCCCGGAAGGCCGCGTTCGTCACGCGAGACGCTACCTCAGCGGCTCGGTCGGTGTGACGGCGGTCAGGACAGGCGAGCGGACGCGGCGGCGACCCGCTCGTCGCTCGCCGTCAGGGCGACCCGGACGTGTCGCTCCCCGGCGGCGCCGTAGAAGCTGCCCGGCGCTACCAGGATCCCACGTTCGGCCAGCCACCCGACACTGGCCCAGGCGTCCTCGTCGCGGCTCGCCCAGAGATAGAGGCCCGCCCCGGAGGCGTCGACCCGGAAGCCGGCTCGTTCCAGGGCCGGAAGCAGCTCAGCCCGGCGCGCGGCATACCGGGCCTTCTGCTCCACGACGTGCGCCGGGTCGCCCAGTGCCGCCACCATCGCGGCCTGCACCGGGGCGGGGACGATCATGCCGGCGTGCTTGCGCACCTCGAGGAGCCGGGCGACGAGCGACGGGTCTCCGGCGACGAGCCCGGCTCGGTAGCCGGCGAGGTTCGACTGCTTCGACAGGGAGTAGACCGCCAGCAGGCCCGTGTGGTCGCCCTCGCAGACCCGGGGGTCGAGGATGCTCGGCGTCGCGTCGTCGGACTGCCAGTCGAGCTCGGCGTAGCACTCGTCCGAGGCGACGACGACCCCGTTGGTGCGCGCCCACCCGACGAGCTTGGCCAGGTGCTCGACGCCGAGGACAACGCCGGTGGGGTTGCTCGGCGTGTTCACCCACAGCAGCCGCGGGCGGGTCGCCGCGGTCAGCGGCCCGAGGGCGGTGAGACCGTCGACGACCTGCGGGTGCGCACCAGCGAGGCGGGCGCCCACGTCGTAGGTGGGGTAGGCGATGCGCGGGATACCGACGATGTCGCCCGCGCCGAGGCCGAGCAGGGTCGGCAGCCAGGCCACCAGCTCCTTGCTCCCGACGGTCGGGAGGACCCCCGCGGGGTCGAGCCCGGAGACCCCCCGCCGCCGGGCGAACCAGTCGACCACGCCGTCCCGCAGCTGCGGGGTCCCGGAGGTCAGCGGATAGCCGGGGGCGTCCGACGCTCGCGTCAGCGCGTCGCGGACCACCTGAGGCGTGGGGTCCACCGGCGTCCCGACGGAGAGGTTGACGATGCCGTTCGGGTGCGCCGACGCCGTGGCCAGGTACGGCGCGAGCGAGTCCCAGGGGAAGTCGGGGAGCCTCACTCGCGCCCGGTCACTCGTCGTGCTCCTGCGGTGGCAGGGCGGCGATGATCGGGTGGTCCTTGGGGATGACCCCGAGCTTCGCAGCGCCGCCGGGGCTGCCGAGGTCGTCGAAGAACTCGACGTTCGCCTTGTAGTACTCCGTCCACTGCTCGGGCACGTCGTCCTCGTAGTAGATGGCCTCCACCGGGCACACCGGCTCGCACGCGCCGCAGTCGACGCACTCGTCGGGGTGGATGTAGAGCGACCGCTCCCCTTCGTAGATGCAGTCCACGGGACATTCGTCGATGCACGCTCTGTCCTTGAGGTCGACACAGGGCTGAGCGATGACGTACGTCATGGGAACCGTCCTTCTACGAGTCGTGCGGCGACGGTCTCTAGTATGCCGAGTTCCGGCCCGGGCGGTGCAACGGGCCCTCCTCCCGAGAGCCACGAAGGGTGACGAACACTGACGGTCATGGACACTGACGGTCATGGAGACTGACGGTCATGGACACTGACGGTCATGGACACTGAGCGGCCCGAACCCGGCACCCTGGGCAAGGACCCCGTCCGGGTGGGTGTCCGCGTCGCCCTCCGCTACCGCCTGCCGGCCGGGGCCGAGGCGTCGTTCACCGACGTCGTCGGCGTCGTGACCGCGGTGGACGCGTCACAGGTGACGGTCGACTCGCGCCGGGGAGCCGTGACGGTGGCCCGGTCCGATGTGGTCGCCCTCCGGGCGGTCCCCCCGGCCCCCAGCCGGCCCGGGCGCGCCCACCGGGTGGCTGCCGTCCGTGACCTCGAGCGGGTGATGGCCCAGGGATGGGTCGCGGTGGACCAGGCAGAGCTCGGCGGGTGGCAGCTGCGAGCATCGAGCGGCTTCACCCGTCGGGCGAACTCGGTGCTGCCCCTGGGAGACCCCGGCCTCCCGATCGAGAAGGCCGTCGAGCTCGCCGAGCGCTGGTATGCCGGCCGCGACCTGCCGACGCTCTTCCACCTCGACCTGCCCGCCGGAGGTGGCGATGTGGAGGACGACCCGCTCGGTTCCCTCCTGCTCCGACGCGGGTATGCCGTCGAGGCGCCGTCCGTCGTGATGACCGGCTCCGCGCTCGATGTCGGGCCCCCCACGGCGCAGTCGGAACCGGTGAGCGCCGACGGCGAGCTGACGGCCGCGTGGCTGCACACATACGGACACCAGCGCAGCGTCCTGCCGGGCGTCACCGAGCAGGTGCTCACGGGATCGGCCGGTCAGCTCTTCCTCTCCACTACCGACGGCGGCGGGACGATCCGGGGGCTGGTGCGGATGTCGGTCCATCCAGGATGGGCGGGGATCCACGCGCTCTGGGTCGACCCCGAGCATCGTGGCCGCGGCCTCGGCCGCGACCTGGTGCGGGCCGTCGCCGCCCTGGCCGCCCAGCACCGCATGCCGTCGGTCTACCTGCAGGTGCTCGCCGAGAACGCCCCGGCACAGCGGCTGTTCGCGTCGCTCGGCCTGGCCGAGCACCACGCCTACGCCTATCTCGCCCGCCGACCCGGCTGATGCCAGCCGGCCGGCCCGAACCTAGTTCTTGTGGTTGGGGTTGGTGCAGGTGATCTTGTCCTCGGGCGAGTAGTGCGTCGGGTAGCTCTCCGTCTTGACCACGGTCCCGTTCTGCCGGAAGACACGCTGGACGGTGACGTCGAAGCCGGGTGTCATCTCCGGCTGCGGGACACACTCCGTCGTGTCGTCGACGATCTCCTTGCCCTGCGTGACGTTCGTCCGCGGGCTCTTCACCGAGTCGATGTCGTAGACCTTGGTGCTCCACACACGGCCATGCACCTGGCCGTTCGAGACCCAGGTCTGCACCAGCATCCCGTAGGGGGAGGTGTTCTTCCACTTGTTGTCGAGGTTCGGCCAGTAGACCGTCGCCTCCCGACCCTCGGGGTACCGCGAGATGTAGAACGAGTGCGGGGTGTGCTCGGTGAGGTCGGCTCCGGCGAACCAGGCGAGGTTGTAGATCACCGTCGACACCTGGCTGATCCCGCCACCGGTGCCTTTGACCAGGCGTCCCCCCTCGATGACGTACCCCTCCTGGTACCCCTTGTCAGCCGTCCGCTCGCCGAGGATGCCGTTGAGGCTGAAGGTGCCCCCGGGGGGCACGAACGTCCCGTTGATGGTGTTCGCGGCGGCGACCAGGTTGGCCGTCCGCGACGGGTTGTAGGGGAAGGCGGAGTCGAACGAGGAGATGATGCTGCTGACGCCGAGGGCCTGCGCCTTCTCGGTGGTCATGGCCGGCTTGGCGACCACCGGGGTGAAGCTGGCTGTGCGCTGCGGCGAGGTGAGCGCGGCCAGGACGAGGTCCGGGATGGTCGCCGGGTCGATGCTCACACCGTCCACGGACGGGACGACTGCGGGCGTGTCCCCCTGCAGGACGACCTTGGCGTCCTGGGGCTGGGCGAGGAAGCCCTTCACCGCCTCGGTGACGATGGTGGTCAGCTGAGGCCGGTCGAGCGTCGGGACGAGCGTTCCGGAGGCGTCGGGAACCATCGAGAGGGCCGGGGCATACTGCGCGGGCAGGAGCGGCGCGGTCCGGTCACCCACCGCGAGGGAGATCGGGGCGGACACGGCGGGGCTGGCAAAGGACGCGAGCGCCGCGTCGACCTTCGCCTGGGTGACGGTGGGCACGGTCCTGGTCACCGCCGCGGTGACCTTTGGGGCCCGCGGATAGCCGGCCGCGAGCACCTCGACCAGCTGGTCGACCTTGACCTCGACGCCGACGGCGGCCGGTGCGGCGCTCACCTTCCCGCCCGGGAAGGTGATTGCCCCGTCCTTGGGCGGGGTGTTGACCGCCTTCACCTTCGTGGTCACCGCCGTCGTGAGCTGGTCGGTGTCGACACGGACCAGCACCGGGCGGTGCACGCCGCCGGTGAGATGGGCCCAGATCCGCAGCGGGTTGAGGGTGAACCCCGACATGTCCGCCAGCGTCCGGTCGATGTCGAGCGACAGCCCGGCGGAGCGCGGGTCGATGGTCATCGACCCGCCGGTGTCCCCGACAGCGACGGTGATGGGAGCGGTGGCCAGCCCGGCGAGCTGACGTTGCAGCGTCGTGGTGGCCACGGCGGGGGTCATGCCCCCGACGTCCACGCCCTCGACGGTGGCCTTCGCGGGGACCTGCCGGCCGATGATCACCGCGAGCGCGACATACGCGGCGGCGAGGACGACCACGGCCAGAGCCATCCGCAGCGCGGCGATCCGCCCTTCCGTGGTGGCCACACCCATCCTCACTTCAGCGTCCCGAACCGCCCTCGGTAGTAGAGAAGCGCCTCACCCTGGTGGTCAGTGATCTCCACGGAGAGTACTTCGCCGACGACGATCGTGTGGTCCCCGCCCGGCGCCGTGTGCGTGGTCTGACACTCAATCGTTGCCAAGGCGTCATCGAGAAGCGCCACTCCTGTCGCCGGCCCCCGGTGGGTGTCGACGCGGTCGAGCTGGCCGTGCAACGGCCTTCCCCGCGTCGCGAGCCAGTCCGCCGGACCCCGGCCGCTCGCCGCGAGGATGCTCAGCCCCCAGAGGCCCGAGCCGATGATCGCGTCGTGGAAGCGCGCCTCTCGCTCGACGCAGACCAGGAGGAGCATCGGCTCGAGCGACACGGAGGTCACGGCGTTGGCGGTCATGGCGTGGTCGATGCCGTCGAGGGTGCTCGTCGCGACGGTCACCCCGGTGGCGAACCGGCCCATCGCCTGGCGGAAGACGTCCGACGAGAGCTCGGCTCGCTGCATGGTCACGGCACAGTTTCTCCCATCAGGCCAGAAGCCCGTTCGCCGGGTGCCACCCGGGGCCCGCCGTGCCCGGCCAGCCCATCCGGCCCGGCTCCGCCTGACCCGCCCGCGACGTCCGTACCCGGTTCCAGCCGCCGGAACCCCTCCCGGCCGGCCAGCCGCGCCGCGATGTGGTTGCTCAGCGCGAAGTAGCCGTCACCGACCGTCAGCTGGGTGGCGTGCGCCTGCAGGGCGTGCGCCTGCCTCGGGACCACCGACGGGTCCACCACCACGTGGGTGACGTGCTCGTCCGGGACGACGGACGGGGCGAACGGGTCGTCCTCTCCAGGGATGCTCAGCGCCGGGTCGCTGACGTGCTCGCGCAGCCAGAGCCGGTCCTCCTGCGCCCACGAGCGCGGTGTGAGGATCTCGAAGACGTGGGCCGGTCGCACCGGGGCCGGGAGCCGTTCCAGCGCCGCTAGCGTCACCCTCCGGGTCTGGATGTGGTCGGGGTGGCCGTAGCCGCCGTGCTCGTCATACGTCACCACGACGTCCGGGCGCACGCCCTCGAGGTATGCCGCGACGAGACCCGCCGCCTCGGCCACGTCTGCTGCGGCGAACGCGCGCGGATGGCGCGCGGACGGCATACCTGCCATGCCGCTGTCGCGATAGCGCGAGAGCACCCCGGCGTCCTCGTCGGCCCCGAGGACGTCATGGGCGACGCCGAGCCGACGCATCGCCGTGCGCAGCTCCTCGCGCCGCCAGGGGCCGAGGGGGTCGCCCTCGGCGCCCTCGAGGTGGGCGAGGTCGGCCGGGATCACCTCGCCCTCCTCGCCCAGGGTGCAGGTGAGGACCCGCACCTCGTCGCCGGCGGCCACGTGGTGGGCCATGGCGACACCGCTGGCGATGGTCTCGTCGTCCGGGTGGGCGTGGACGAAGAGCAGCCGCGCCATCAGATGACCTGACGCTCCTCCGGGAAGTGGCAGGCCACCCGGTGTCCGGGCTGGACCTCGACCGGCAGCGGGACCTCGGTGGCGCACCGCTCCTGGGCCTTCGGGCACCGGGTGCGGAAGACGCAGCCGCTCGGCGGGTTCTGCGGGCTGGGCAGGTCGCCCTTGAGCAGGATCCGGTCCTTCTTGGCGGCGCGGTCCGGGTCCGGCGTCGGCACGGCGGACAGCAGCGCGTGGGTGTAGGGGTGCAGCGGGTGCTCGTAGAGCGTGTCGCGCGGCGCCTCCTCCATCAGCTTGCCGAGGTACATGACGATGACCCGGTCCGAGATGTGCCGCACGACGGACAGGTCGTGCGCGATGAAGACGTAGGCCAGTCCCTGCTCGTCCTGGATGTCCTCGAGCAGGTTGATCACCTGCGCCTGGATCGAGACGTCGAGCGCGGACACCGGCTCGTCGCAGACGACCAGCTGCGGCTTGAGCGCGATCGCCCGGGCGACCCCGATCCGCTGGCGCTGGCCCCCGGAGAACTCGTGGGGGTAGCGGTTGTAGTGCTCGGGGTTGAGCCCGACGCGCTCCATCAGGCCCTGCACGGTCTTGCGGGTGCCCCCCTCTGGCTTCATCCTCTGGATGTCGAAGGGGGCCGCGATGATGGAGCCCACCGTCTGGCGGGGGTTGAGCGAGCCGTAGGGGTCCTGGAACACCATCTGCATCTCGCGCCGCAGGTTGCGCAGGTCCTTGCCGCTGACCTTGGTGATGTCCTTGCCCTCGAACTCGATCGTGCCGTCCGTCGGCTCGAGCAGCCGGAGCATGGTTCGGCCGGCGGTGGACTTGCCACAGCCGGACTCGCCCACCAGGCCGATCGTCTCGCCCGGGTAGAGCTCGAGCGAGATCCCGTCGACCGCCTTCACCGGGGCGTCCGGGCGCCGGATCAGCGTCTGGCGGTACTGCGGGAAGTACTTCTGCAGGTCGGTCAGCCGCAGCAGGGGGGTGCCCTCGCGTGTCGGAGAGACCTTGAGCGCGCCTTCCGCCTCGCCGTCCTGGCGGGTCGACGCGGCGGCGCTGGGGTCGACGGTGCTGGGGTCGACGGCGCTGGGGTCGACGGCGGGAGAGCGGGTGTCCTGCGTCGAGTCGGTCACGGGTGCCTTGTCGCTCTGGTAGTCGGTCACGGGGAGAGTGCTCCCTTCAGAGCCGGGGCTTGACGACGGTCCGGAAGAGCTCCGCCCGTCGCTCGGCGGGGATGTGGCAGCGGGCCAGGTGGTCCGGACCGGCCGGGTCGAGTCCCGGCACGACCGTGCGGCACTCGTCGTCGGGGACCTCGGGCCGGAAGGCGCAGCGTGGGTTGAACGCGCACCCGGAGGGCACGTTGATCAGCGAGGGGGGGTTGCCGGGCACCGGGTCGAGCCGGTTCTTCCGGGCGCGGTCGAGCCGCGGCATCGAGGTGAGCAGACCCCACGTGTAGGGGTGCTCCGGCTGGTAGAAGACCTCGTCGACCGGGCCGTGCTCGACGGCCTTGCCGCCGTACATGACGAGGATGTCGTCAGCCATCTCGGCCACGACGCCGAGGTCGTGGGTGATCATGATGATGGCGGACCCGAACTCGCGCTGCAGGTCGCGCATGAGGTCGAGGATCTGCGCCTGGACGGTGACGTCGAGGGCGGTCGTCGGCTCGTCGGCGATGAGCAGCGACGGGTCGTTGGCCAGGGCCATCGCGATCATCGCGCGTTGCCGCATCCCGCCGGAGAACTCGTGAGGGTACTGGTCGACCCGCTTGCCGGGGTTGGGGATCCCGACCCGGCCGAGCAGGTCGATCGTGCGGACCCGGGCGGCCTTGCGCGAGACGTCGGAGTGGTGCACCCGGATGCCCTCGACGATCTGGGCGCCAACCGTGTAGTACGGGTGCAGGGCGGACAGCGGGTCCTGGAAGACCATCGCCATCTTGCTGCCCCGCAGGGTCCTCAGCCGCTCGCCACTGACCGTCATGAGGTCCTCGCCGTCGAGCACGATGGACCCAGAGGTCTTGGCCCGGGTGCGGCGGTGCAGCCCCAGGATGGCCTGGCTGGTCACCGACTTGCCGGACCCGGACTCGCCGACGATGCCGATCGTCTTGCCGCGCTCGAGCGCGAAGGTCAGCCCGTCGACGGCCTTGACCAGACCGTCGTCCGTGGGGAAGTGCACCTTGAGGTCGGTGACGCGCAGGTAGGCGTCCGTGGTCGCCACCGACCCGGTGGTGGCCGGCGTGGTGGTTGGAGTGCTCTGGGTCATGGCGTGATTATCCTCGTCACTCAGCTCAACCGGACGCGTGGGTCGATGACTCCGTAGAGGATGTCGACCACCAAGTTCGCGATGACGATGAAGAAGGACGCGACGACGACGATCGCCACGATGACCGGCAGGTCGGTGTTCTGGATCGCCTGGATGGCGGTCCACCCGAGGCCCTGGAAGTTGAAGACCTGCTCGCTGATGATGGCCCCGCCGAGCAGGCCGCCGAGGTCGAGCCCTGCGGCGGTGACGATCGGAGTCAGTGCCGCGCGCAGGCCGTGCCGCCGCACGACGGTGACCTCCTTGACGCCCTTGGCCCGAGCCGTGCGGATGTAGTCCTCCGACATGGTCTCGAGCATGTAGGCGCGGGTCAGGCGCACGTAGCTGGCAGCGAACACCGCGGCCAAGGTCACCGAGGGCAGGAAGATCCCCTTGAGCCAGGCGACGGGATCCTCCGTCAGGGGGACGAAGCGGGGGATGTCGACGAGCTGCCACTTGATGGCGACGAAGGTCAGCAGCAGCACGCCGATGAAGAAGCTGGGCAGCGAGTACCCGATGAGGGAGACGCCGACCAGGAGGCGGTCGACCCAGGTGCCGCGTCTCAATGCCGCGATGATCCCGAAGAGCACTCCGGTGACGATCCACAGGATGAATGCCCCGAGGGCGATGGAGGCTGTGACGGGCAGGCCTTCCTTGACGATCTCGGTCACCGACCTCGCCTTGACCTGCGAGTAGCCGAGGCAGGGGGCCTGGCAGGTGAAGACCGTCTGGGGTGCGAGCCGCTTCTGCTCCGGGTCGTCCGGGAAGTCACGGGCGACGAAGAACCCCTTGAGGAAGTTCGCGTACTGCACCGGGATCGGCTTGTCGAAACCGAGGAGCTTCCGGTTGCCCTCGATCGTGGCCGCGGTGCAGTTCTTCGCACAGGTGAGGCTGGCCGGGTCGGTCGGGGCGGCGAAGAACACCAGGAACGTCGTCAGGCTGATGATCAGCAACATGACGACGACGGCGATCATCCGCCGGATGATGTAGAAGAACATGGGGTCAGCACCGAACCGGTGCTTCACCTGCCTCTCGATCGAGGGTGGCCGCGCGGTGCCGGACGGGAGGTTGACCCTCCCGCCCGGCACCCCTGCGGCGTTGTGCGGTTATCCGGGTTGTGCGGTGATGCGGCGGTCCTACGACCTAGTTGACCGAGATGGTCGCCAGGTCCACGTAGCCACCGAACAGCTGGCCGACCTGGTAGCCCTTGACCTTGGAGCCGTGCAGGAAGGTGAACTTCTGGTTCACCAGTGGCACGACGCCGCCGTCCTTGCTGATCATCTCGTCGATGTCACCCCACGCCTTCTCGCGGGCGGTGTCGTCCGCGATCAGGTAGGCCTTGTCGATGGCCGCCTGGACGTCGGGGTTGTTGTAGTACCCGTAGTCCTGGTTGGTGCCGGCCGGAGACAGGTTGATCCGGGCGTCGAACAGCGGCGGGATGTCGGTCGATCCGGACGGCCAGTCAGCACCCCAGCTGGCGTAGAAAGCGTCCTTGTCCTTCATCGCCGGGCTGGAGATGGTCCGGTAGTACTTGTCCGTGATGCCCTCGAGCGTCACGTTGAAGCCACCCGCGTCCCACGTCTGCTTGAGCGCGGCGAAGGACTTGTCGCGGGTCGCGTTCTTGCGGTAGACGACCGTGATCGGCACGGGCAAGGTCTTGCCCGCATCGGTCAGGACCTTCTTGGCTCCTTCCGGGTCACCGGAGGTCGGTGCACCGAAGGGGTTGAAGTCCTTGTAGCACTTCATCACCTTGTTGCAGATGGCGTAGGAGGGCTCCATGACCTGCGTGCCACCGTTGGCCGTGACATAGGCGTCGCGGTTGGTCGCCATGGCGAACGCCTGACGGACCTTGGGGTCCTTCATCGCGGCGCTGGTGACGTTCGGCTGCACGTAGTCGACGTACGGCGCCAGCGTGTTGACCGTCCGCGGGGCGAGCGCCGGGTTGGCGGCGATCTGCGGAAGGAGTGCAGCCGGGGCGGTGCCGAAGGTGACCGCAGTCTGGTCCTCGCCACCGTCGGCGATCAGCCGCTGGAAGATGGTCTCGACCGGCAGACCCTCGACGTCGACGATCTTGTCGGGGAGCGCCTTGCGGACCGGGTCGGTCTTCTCGTCCCAGTTGGGGTTGCGCACCCAGGTGCCGCCCTTGTTGGGGTCGAACGTGCCCTCCTGCATGTACGGGCCGTTGGAGAACACCTCGAAGAGGCTCTTGTCGCCCTTGTCCTTGTCCTTGCGGAACGGGGAGTAGGCGGCGAGAGACGCCGCGGCCTGGTTGAAGTCGGCCCACGGGGTCTTGAAGTGGAGGGTGAGCTTCTGCCCCTCGCACGTCACGGCCTTGTCGTAGAGGTCCTGGCCGTCGCCCTTGTACGGGCCGTCGTACGCCGAGACGTCGTTGCCCTTGGCATCCTTCTTCGTCGGGACGTCGAGGTACTGGAGGATGTAGGTCGGGCCGTTGGAGATGACGTCCGTCGCGAAGGTCCGGGAGATGCCGTACTTCACGTCCTCACACTTGACCGGCTGGCCGTCCTGCCACTTGGCCGTGTCGACGAGGGTGAACTCCCACTGCTTGCCACCGTTGGTCATCTTGCCGGTGTCCGTCGCAAGGTCGGGAATGAGCTTGGCGTCCTTGCCCGTCGAGTAGGTGGTCAGGCTCCTGGCGTAGATTCGCGATGCGAACTCCAGGTCCGCACCCACATAGCTCTGCTGGGGGTCGAGACCGTTGTGGGGTCCCACGTTGAGCATGTAGAGGGTGCCGCCCTTCTGCCCAGCTGCCTGCGAGCTCGTGGCGCTGCCGCCCGAGCTGCCGGAGCTGCTGCACGCCGCTGCGGCAAGCGCAACGACCGCCCCGAGGGCGACCGTGGTGGCGCCCTTCTTGGTGCGCATCATGTGTTCTCCTTGTATGCACTTTCCACCAACGGTGCGGTGGACTTTCCCGCAGCGTTTGCTGCGAGCTTGAACACCATGGCTCGATGTGGCCGTGGTGGGTCGAGGGCCGGGACGGGCACGAACGCCATCAGGAACGACCCGACTTGGGGTCGAGGGCGTCGCGCAGGCCGTCACCGAGCAGGTTGAAGGACAGGACGAGCAGGAAGACCGTCAGTCCCGGGAAGAGGAAGTACGTGGGGTCGGGAAGGGCGTAGACAACCGAGTCGTTGAGGATGGCGCCGAGCGAGGCGGTCGGCGGGTTCAGCCCGACACCGAGGAACCCGAGGGCTGCCTCGGCACCGATGTTCGCCGGCATGATCAGCGTGGTGTAGACGAGGATCGGCGCCCACAGGTGGGGAAGCAGCTCCTTGAAGTAGATCCGGCCGCGCCGCGCCCCGAGGGAGCGGGCCGCCTCGACGAACTCGCGCTCGCGCAGCGACAGGACCTGCCCGCGGATGACGCGGGCGAAGAAGGGCAGCCCGAAGAAGCCGAGCACGAGCACCATGAAGACGACTTTCGGGCCGGGGGCGCTGTCGACCTGGTTCATCACCACGGCGATGCGGTGCACGAGGACGGCCTGCAGCGACAGCAGCATCAGGGTGCTGGGGAAGCTGAGCACGAGGTCCATGAAACGGCTGATGAACCAGTCGGTCGCCCCGCCGGCGAAGCCGGCGACCAGACCGAGGATGGTGCCGAAGACGATGGCGAAGACCGTGGCGCAGACGGCCACCGTCAGGGAGGTCGTCATGCCGGTGAGGATGCGCGACAGCAGGTCGCGGCCGGTGCCAGGCTCGACGCCCAGTGGGTGCTCCCACGAGATGCCGCCGTTCTCCGGGATGGAGCCAAGACCGGTGACCAGGTCCGGGTGCTGCCGGTTGGGCTTCAGGATGTCGAGGTTGGCCAGCAGCGGCGAGATGATTCCGAGGATGAGGAAGGTGGTCGAGACGACCAGGGCGGTCATGGTGACCTTGTCCCGACGGACCCGCATCCGGACGATCTCCCAC
The DNA here is from genome assembly GCA_963826375.1 of uncultured Actinomycetota bacterium. Classification (GTDB taxonomy): domain Bacteria; phylum Actinomycetota; class Actinomycetes; order Actinomycetales; family Dermatophilaceae; genus Lapillicoccus. The sequence goes on from CAWGWN010000003.1 coordinate 358,373, forward strand.
GGCGAGCGGCCCTTGATCGCCACGGCGCCCTCGGTGAACTCGTCGTCCTCATCGAGCCTGGTGTCGGTGTCCTCCTGACCCACGGCACTCGTCATGCGGTATCAGACCTCGTCTTCTGGGAGATGAGGAGCGGCCCCGCGCACTCCTCCGATGGCGAAACCTTAAACCAGCCCATCCCACATGCTGAACCACCACATGCCATACGTCGCCGGATCGTGACCGAACCAGCAGGAGGCTGAGCCTCGCCTGTGAGGCTACTTCGGGACCTGGACGGTCGCGAGGTCGACATAGCCGCCGAGCAGCAGGTTGTCCTGGTAGTTGGCCACCCCGGACCCGTGGATGAACATGTACTTCTTCTGGCCCAGCGCGATGTGGCCGCCGGCCTTGGCGATCATCTCGTCGATCTGGCCCCACCGGGCGTTGCGGGTGGCGTCGTCGTCGATGGCGTAGGCCTCGTCGATCGCCTTGTTGACCGCGTCGTCGTTGAAGTACCCGTAGTCCTGTCCGGGGCCGTTCTCGGTGATGTTGACGCGGCCGTCGAAGTTGTTCGGGATGACCGTGGCACCCGAGGGCCAGTCCGCACTCCAGCTGGCCCGCACGACGTCGTACCTCGTCGCGGCATCCGGGGCCGAGATCGCGCGGTAGTAGTTGTCCGTGATCGGGGTCAGGGTCACGGCGAAGCCGGCCCGCTCCCAGGTCACCTTGAGGGCCGCGAACGCCTTGTCGGCCGCGTCGGACTTCCGGTAGGCGAGGCGCACCGGCACGGGAAGGCCGACGCCCGCCGCCGCGAGGACCTCCTTGGCCGCGGCCGGGTCACCGGACGTCGGCACCCCGAAGGGGTTGAAGTCCTGGTGCCCTGGGAGGTTCCTCGCCAGCACCGAGTAGGTGGGCGTCATCGCGGTGAGCCCCCCGTATGCCGCCGAGAAGGCGTCGCGGTCGGTCGACATGGCGAAGGCCTGGCGGACGGCGGGGTTGCTCATCACCGGGCTCTTGAAGTTCGGGACGAGGTACTCCACCATCGGCGCGTCGGGGTTGGTCACCCGAGCCCGGAGGTCCGTGTTGGCCATCAGCTGCGACTGCAGCGCAGGCGGGGCGTCGGCGAAGGTCACGGCAAACCGGTCCTCGCCCTTGTCGTCGATGATGCGCTGGATCGCCGAGGTCGTCTCGAGACCCTCGCGCACGTCGACCACGTCGGGGAAGGCCATCCGGATCGGGTCGTCCTTGGCCACCCACGACCGGTTGCGCACGAATCGGCCGCCGTTGCCGGGCTCCCACACCCCTTCGAGCATGTAGGGGCCGGCCGAGAAGACGCTGAAGTTGCTCGCGTCGCCCTTGTCCTGGTCCTTGCGGTACGGCGCGAAGGACGGGAGGGACACCGTCTGGGCGAAGTCGTGGCTGGCCACCTTGAGGTGGAAGGTGATCACCTGGCCGGCACACGTCACGGCCTTGTCGAAGAGGTCCTGGCCGACGCCGGAGTAGGGGCCGGCGTAGCCCGACGACTCCTCCCCCGCCGCGTTCTTGACCATGGGGATGTCGAGCAGCGTCGCGGCATACGGGGGGCCGCCGGAGATCTGGTCGCGGGCGAAGTTGCGTGAGACGCCATACTTGACGTCCTCGCAGGTGACGACCTTCCCGTCCTGCCATTTCGCGGTGTCGACGAGAGTGAACTGCCAGGTCCTCCCCCCGTCGGACGGGGTGCCGGTACCCGTCGCGAGGTCACCCACCAGCCCCGGCGAGAACCCGACACCGGCCGGCGCCTGGGTCGTCAGGGTGCGCAGGAAGGTGCGGACCGCGAACTGGCTCTCCGGCCCCCCATACATCCGCTGCGGGTCCCAGTGCTCGACCTGGTGGTCGAGCAGGACACGCAGCGAGCCTCCGCGCACGTCCTTGTCGGTCACCTTGCTCGCCGCCGGCTTGGAGGTGCATGCCGAGGTGAGGAGCAGCACGACGGCCGTCACGAGGACGGTCCACCGCATTCCCGGACGTCGGGACGTGGTCAGCAAACCGCGGGCTCCTTCGGGGTCGAGTCGGCACGGGATGGGTCAGTATGCCGCAGCAGGCTGTGTCCCCGGGCAGGCCCTCACCGGGCTCGATGAGCAGCTGCTAGGCGTTGGCCTCGGTCTTGGCCGCCGACTTCGCGCGGGAGGCGGTCCGGGCCCGGTCGCTCGCGTCGAGGACGAGCTTGCGGATGCGGATCGACTCTGGCGTGACCTCGACGCACTCGTCCTCGCGGCAGAACTCCAGCGACTGCTCGAGACTCAGCTTGCGCGGCGGCACGATCTTCTCGAAGTTGTCAGAGGAGGAGGCGCGCACGTTGGTGAGCTTCTTCTCCTTGGTGATGTTGACGTCCATGTCGTCGGCGCGGGAGTTCTCGCCGACGATCATGCCCTCGTAGACCTCGGTGGTCGGGTCGGTGAAGAGAGCGCCGCGCTCCTGGAGGTTGACCATCGCGTAGGCGGTCACCACCCCGGTGCGGTCCGACACGAGCGAGCCGCTCGTGCGGGTCGTGATGGGGCCGAACCACGGCTCGTAGTCCTCGAAGACGTGGTGCGCGATGCCGGTGCCGCGGGTCTCGGTGAGGAACTCGGTGCGGAAGCCGATCAGCCCGCGCGACGGCACGAGGAACTCCATCCTGATCCAGCCGGTGCCGTGGTTGGTCATCTGCTCCATGCGGCCCTTGCGGGCGGCGAGGATCTGGGTGATCGGGCCGAGGAACTCCTCGGGGGTGTCGATGGTCAGCCGCTCGACCGGCTCGTGCACCTTGCCGTCCACCTCGCGGGTGACCACCTGGGGCTTGCCGACCGTGAGCTCGTAGCCCTCGCGGCGCATCTGCTCGACGAGGATGGCGAGCGCCAGCTCGCCGCGGCCCTGGACCTCCCACGTGTCGGGGCGCTCGGTGGTGAGGATCCGCAGCGAGACGTTGCCGATCAGCTCGCGGTCGAGGCGGTCCTTGACCATCCGGGCGGTGACCTTGGACCCCCGCACCCGGCCCACGAAGGGGCTGGTGTTGGTGCCGATCGTCATCGAGATGGCTGGCTCGTCGACGGTGATCAGCGGCAGCGGGATGGGGTTCTCGGCGTCGGCGAGGGTCTCGCCGATGGTGATCTCGGGGATGCCCGCGACGGCGATGATGTCGCCGGGCCCGGCCTTGTCGGCGGGCTTGCGCTCGAGCGCCTCGGTCATCAGCAGCTCGGTGATCTTCACCCGCTGCTGCGAGCCGTCGTGGCGGCACCACATGACCCACTGGCCCTTCTCGATCGTGCCGTTGAACACCCGGAGCAGGGCGAGGCGACCGAGGAAGTTGGAGGCGTCCAGGTTGGTGACATGGGCCTGGAGCGGGGCCTCGTCGTCGTAGGACGGCGCCGGGATGGTGTTGAGGATGGTCTCGAACAGGGCCTCGAGGTCCTGCCCCTCCGGCATCTCGCCGTTGGCGGGACGCTCGAGGGAGGCCCGTCCGGACTTGGCCGACGCGTAGACGATCGGGAAGTCGATCTGGTCGGCGGTGGCGTCGAGGTCCATGAACAGCTCGTAGGCCTCGTCGACGACCTCGGCGATCCGCGAGTCCGGCCGGTCCACCTTGTTGATGCAGAGGATGACCGGCATCTTCGCCGCGAGCGCCTTGCGCAGGACGAACCGGGTCTGGGGCAGCGGGCCCTCGGACGCGTCGACGAGCAGGACGACGCCGTCGACCATGGAGAGCCCGCGCTCGACCTCGCCGCCGAAGTCGGCGTGACCAGGGGTGTCGATGATGTTGATCGTCACACCGTCGGTCAGCCCGGCGGCCGCCGCGGCCTTGCCGGTGTAGTGCACCGCGGTGTTCTTCGCGAGGATCGTGATGCCCTTCTCGCGCTCGAGGTCGCCGGAGTCCATGGCGCGCTCGTCGACGTGCTGGTGCTCACCGAACGCCCCCGACTGCCACAGCATCTTGTCGACGAGGGTCGTCTTTCCGTGGTCGACGTGGGCAACGATGGCGACATTGCGGATGTCACCGCGGGTCTGCATAGGCATGACCCCGATTCTCTCAGGGTTTTCGGGCGCGTCTGACCACGCTCAGGCGCGGAGCCTCGACGCCAGCGCCCGCACGATGGGCAGGTCCGCGGGCAGCCAGGGCACGGCATACAGGTCGGCAGCGGTGAGCCACCTCACCTCGTCGTGCTCCTCGAGCGGCTCCGGTATGCCGTGCCGCACCGCCGCCAGCCACACGAGCATCCGGTGCCGGCCGCCGAGCGGCCACGTCCCGTCCGGCTGCGGACCGGGCAGGTCCGCGCCCAGCACGACGTCCACGCCCAGCTCCTCGCGCAGCTCCCGCCGGAGGCCGTCCTGCGGGGACTCGCCGTCCTCGACCTTGCCGCCGGGCAGCTCCCAGCCCCCGGCGAGCTCCGGTGGCGCGGTCCGGCGGGCACCGAGCAGGCGGGTGGGGTGAGCCAGGTCGTCGACGATGGCGGCACCGACCACGAGCACGGTGGGGAGCGACGCCATCGGGCCAGCGTGGCAGAGGTAAGCCTCTCCTTGGATGACAGCAGGCGCGCGGCGGGTCAGAGTTGGCCCATGGCCCGTTTGCTTGCGGATGACGAGATCGCCGCCCAGCTCGCCGATCTGCCCGGGTGGCGCCGCGACGGGGACAGCCTCGTCGCGGCATACACCTCGGCGGACTTCCCGGCCGCGGTCTCTCTCGTGGCCGCTGTGGCCGACGAGGCCGAGCAGATGCAGCACCACCCTGACATCGACATCCGGTGGACGACCACCCGATGGGCCCTCTCCACCCACTCCGCCGGCGGCCTGACCCAGCTCGACATCGAGCTCGCGCACCGGATCGCCGCTGCGGCGGGCCGTGGCGGCGCCACCCCCAGCCCGCAGGAGACGCCATGACGACCGAGCCCACCGACCTGCTCGCGCACGACGAGCCGCACGAAAACGACAGCTCGACCCGGCTGAACTGGCTGCGGGCCGCGGTCCTCGGGGCGAACGACGGCATCGTGTCCACGGCCGGTGTCATCGTCGGAGTCGCCGGTGCCACGACTGACCAGGCCCCCATCCTCACCGCTGGAGTGGCGGCCCTGGTGGCCGGGGCCCTGAGCATGGGGGTGGGCGAGTACGTCTCGGTGAGCACCCAGCGCGACACCGAGCGGGCCCTGCTGGAGAAGGAGCGACGCGAGCTGGCCGAGACCCCGGACGAGGAGCTGGCCGAGCTGACCGAGATCTACCGGAGGAAGGGCATCGACGCGGAGCTCGCCCGCGAGGTCGCCGTCCAGCTCACCGCACACGACGCGCTCGGCGCGCATGCCGAAGCCGAGCTGCAGATCGACCCGGACAACCTGACCAGCCCCTGGCACGCGGCCTACGCCTCCACGCTGGCCTTCTTCAGCGGGGCGCTCCTGCCGTTGCTCGCCGTCCTGTTCTCGTCGCCCAGCTGGCGGGTGCCGGTGATCGCCGTCGCGGTGCTGCTCGCGCTCGTGCTCACCGGGTGGACCAGCTCCCGACTGGGCGGGATGCGTCCCGGCCGGCAGATCGCGCGCAACGTCGCCGGCGGCGCGCTCGCGCTCGCCGTCACCTACGCCATCGGCACGCTGGTCGGCACCCGGCTCTAGCGGCTGAGCGTCCCTCAGCCGCCCGCCAGGGTGGCCACGAGGACGGCCTTGATGCTGTGCATCCGGTTCTCCGCCTGGTCGAAGACGATCGAGGCCGGCGACTCGAAGACCTCGTCGGTGACCTCCAGCGCGTCGAGGCCGTGAACGGCGTGGACCTCGCGACCGAGCTGGGTCTCCAGGTCGTGGTACGCCGGGAGGCAGTGCATGAACTTCACGTCCGGGTTGCCCGTCTGGAGCAGCAGCTTCGCAGTGACCTGGTAGGGCAGCAGCAGCTCGACGCGCTCCGCCCAGGCCTCCTTCGGCTCCCCCATCGAGACCCAGACGTCGGTATGCACGAAGTCCACCCCGTCGACGCCGGCAGCGAGGTCGTCGGTGACGGTCAGCCGTGCCCCGGTCGTGTCGGCCACCGCCTGGGCCGCGGCGAGGACGCCGTCGGCAGGCCACAGCGCACGTGGCGCGACGAGCCGAGCGTCCATCCCGAGCATCGCGCCGAGCACGAGCAGCGAGTTGCCCATGTTGGACCGGGCGTCGCCGACGAAGGCGAAGGCGGTCTGCTGCATCTCGCGTGGTGAGTGCTCCAGCATCGTCATCGCGTCGCAGAGCGACTGGGTCGGGTGCCAGGCGTCGGTGAGCCCGTTCCAGACCGGCACCCCGGCATACGCCGCGAGGGTCTCGACGGTGGCATGGGCGGCGCCGCGGTACTCGATGCCGTCGTAGAAGCGGCCCAGCACCCGGGCGGTGTCCTCGACCGACTCCTTGTGCCCGATCTGGCTTCCGACCGGGTCGAGGTAGGTGACGTGCGCCCCCTGGTCGTACGCCGCGACCTCGAAGGCACAGCGGGTGCGCGTCGACGTCTTCTCGAAGATGAGCGCGATGTTGCGGCCCCGCAGACGCTGGTCCTCGCGGCCGGCGCGCTTGGCACGCTTGAGCACCAGGGCGAGGTCGACGAGGTGGCGCCACTCCTCGGGAGTGAAGTCCAGCTCCTTGAGGAACGAGCGGCCGGTGAGGTCGGGAGACGCGAGGCGAGACACCTCGCCCATGCTAGGCCCGGGGCGCGCACCACGGACGCTGCCGTCCGGCTCGCGGCCGCCGGTGGCTGGGTAGCCTCACGGGATGGACGCACTCGACATCGTGGACTGGCGGCGCAGGGTGTTCGCGATGTACGCGGAGGTGCGCTCCACCCCGGACGCCGCCGTCGCCCATCACGTCTGGCGGCGCACCCGGGACGAGCTCTTCGCGGCGCATCCCGCCTCTCCCCTCCTGGCCGCGGACCGAGCCGCCTTCACCGGGCTGCCGGTGCCTCCCTACGACCCGGCGTGGCGGTTCGAGGTCGCCCTGCTGGAGGCGGAGCCTGCCCGGGTCGAGGTGGTGACGGGCACCGACGGGGTCGTGCCATTCGAGCGGTTGGCTGCCGTCGAGGTCCCTGGCGTCGGGTCGCTCGACGTGTGGCGGCTGGCGTCGTACGGCGGCGGGCTGTTCCTGCCCGTCAAGGACGTCGCGGCGGGGCGGCCCGGTGGCACCTACGGTGGCGGGCGCTACCTGCTCGACACCGTCAAGGGCGCCGACCTCGGGAGCAATGACGGGCGGCTGGTGCTCGACTTCAACTTCGCCTACAACCCGTCCTGCGCCTACGACCCCGCGTGGGTCTGTCCCCTGGCCCAGCCGGGCAACGTCGTCGGCGTCGAGATCCCCGTCGGCGAGCGCGCCTAGGCCCTCGACGAACCGCTCACCCCCTCGGGAGCTGGCTGTCAGCCGAGCGAAGGCTGCGGGTCTCGGTCATCCACGCAGCGGCGACGAGGCCCGAGATCGCCGTCGACCCAGCCACAACGGCGACAGCTGCGCGGACGCCCCAGAGGTCCGCGAGCATCCCGGCGAGAAGGGCACCGACCGCGAACCCTCCGTCGCGCCACAGCCGGTAGACGCCGACCGCCCGGGCGCGCCAGCTCGGTTGGGCGACGTCGCCGATGGCGGCAAGGAAGGTCGGGTAGACCATGGCGGTCCCCGTTCCGAGCAGGATGGGCTGCCCCGAACCAGACGTCGAACCCTCCAACGAGGGCGTTGACCGCCACCAGCAGAAGGAACTGGGGCAGGTTCTGTCGCAACCCCAGAGCGGGAGCGCGTCGGCCCGCGCTGGCATCGCCAGGGTCGGGGCTGCCTGCGGGGGCTTCCGTCATGTCAGGCGAGGGTGAGGAAGAGCTTCTCCATCAACGCCTGGTCCTGCGGGTTGACACCGTCAGGGGACGTCAGGCACTCACGCAGGCCGGAGGAGACGATGGCGAAGCCGGCCCGGTCGAGCGCCCGGTTCACCGCGGCGAGCTGCGTGACGACGTCCTGGCACTCCCGGCCCTCCTCGATCAGGCGGATGACTCCCCCGAGCTGGCCTTGGGCACGGCGCAGCCGGTTGATGACCGGGGTCATCTCGTCGGCGTTGAGGGGGACCATGCGGTTGTCCTTCGAACGGGTCGGCGCTGGTCCGGCCGGCGGTGACGTGGGCTGGCTCTGCTACGGGTCAGGCGGACTGCTGGGCGGCGACCTTGGCCCGGACGTCGTCCATGTCGAGGGCGCGCACGCCCTGGATGACCTGGTCCAGCGCCACAGCCGGCAGGGCGCCGGGCTGGCTGAACACCAGGATGCCGTCCCGGAACGCCATGAGGGTGGGGATGGACGTGATCTGGGCGGCGGCCGCAAGGGTCTGCTCGGCTTCGGTGTCGACCTTGCCGAAGACGATGTCCGCGTGCTGCTCGGAGGCGGCTTCGTAGACGGGAGCGAACTGTCGGCACGGGCCACACCAGGCAGCCCAGAAGTCGACGAGGACGATGCCGCCATCGGCGACGGTGGACTCGAAGTTCTGACCAGTCAGGGTCTGGGTGCTCACGGTTTTCTCCTTCTCGGCATCGCTGACAATATACCTACTGGGGTATAGCGGTCGAGGGCTGCCATTCATTCCTCCCCGTTACGCGGATACCCCGTGGGGTACGTCACACCGGTCGGTCGAGACTGGAGGAAATACCCCCGGGGGTACTGTGGTTACACTCGGCTGGATACCCCCAATGGGCATCAACGACCGATCGATAGGAGAGCAGTTCCCATGTCCGAGGCCACCCTCGAGCAGTTCGCCGCCGCCCATGCCGACGGCGCCACCGTGATCGACGTCCGCGAGCCCGCGGAGTACGTCGGCGGACACGTGCCCGGCGCTGTCCTGGCCCCGATGAGCCAGCTTCCCTCGCACACGGCCGAGCTCGACCGCTCCCGTCCCGTGTACGTGATCTGCGCCAGCGGCAACCGTTCCGGAGCCATGGCCGACTATCTCGTCCGCGCCGGCTTCACGGCACGTTCCGTCGCCGGCGGCACCTCGGCGTGGGTCAGCTCCGGCCGCCCGGTCGTGACCGGTGCTAGGCCCACCGGCTGAGCAGCGTGCCCGCACCCGTCCACGACCAGCCATCCCCCCGGAAGGACGTCATCTCATGACTAGTGACACGACCTCGACGCAGCCCACCCTGACCGCTCCGGTCATCGTCCCCATCGACACGCCGAGCCTGGGCGACCGCTCCTACCTCGCCCACGACGGTGAGGTCGCCGTGGTCATCGACCCGCAGCGTGACATCGACCGGGTCCTGGACCTCGCAGCCGAGGCGGGGGTGCGCATCGTGCATGTCTTCGAGACGCACATCCACAACGACTACGTCACCGGCGGGCTCGCCCTCGCCCAGGCGACCGGCGCGCAGTACCACGTCAATGCGGCCGACGAGGTCTCCTACGACCGATTCCCGATCAGCGACGGCGACGTGGTCGACGTCTCGCCCACAGTGCGGCTGCGCGCGATCGCCACGCCCGGTCACACCTACACGCACCTGTCCTACGCGCTCGAGGCAGCCACCTCGCAGGATGGCGAGTTCGAGGCCGTGGGCATCTTCACCGGAGGGTCTCTGCTCTTCGGCGCCACCGGGCGACCCGACCTGCTCGGCCAAGACCACACCGACGACCTCGTCCACCACCAGTTCGCCTCCGCGCACCGGCTGGCCGAGGACCTGCCCGACCACGCGCACGTCCTGCCGACCCACGGCTTCGGGTCGTTCTGCTCGGCGGGCTCGACCGGGGACACCACGGCGTCCACCATCGGCACCGAGAAGAAGCAGAACCCCGCGCTGACCCAGGACGAGGAGCGCTGGGTGGCCGACACCCTTGCGGGCCTCGACGCATACCCCGCCTACTACGCCCACATGGCCCCGGCGAACAGCGCCGGACCCAGCGCTCCGGACCTGTCCTCCCCAGCGCCTGCCGACAAGGAGACCGTCGCCGCGCGGATCGCCTCGGGCGAGTGGGTCGTCGACCTGCGCACCCGGACCGCGTTCGCCGCGGGTCACGTCACCGGCACCCTGAACTTCGGGCTCGACGGGCAGTTCGCCACCTACCTTGGCTGGCTCATCCCCTGGGGCACTCCCCTGACCCTCCTCGGGGACTCGGCTGAGCAGGTCGCCGAAGCCCAGCGCGAGCTCGTCCGGATCGGCATCGACCACTTCGAGGGGGCCGCCACGGGCACTCCCGACGAATGGACAGACCATGCCCTCGGCACGTTCGAGCGGGCCGCCTTCGCCGACCTCGCCCAGCTCCGCCATCACCGCGAGGTCGCAGTGCTCGACGTCCGTCGCGCCTCCGAGTACGACGCCGGGCACGTCGACGGCGCCGTGAACATCCCGCTGCACGAGCTACTCCAACGCATCGACGAGGTGCCGTCCGGCGAGATCTGGGTGCACTGCGCTGGCGGCTACCGCGCCTCCATCGCGGCATCCGTCCTCGCCGCCCGCGGGATCCCGGTCGTCGCCGTCGACGACAGCTTCGGTGACAACGCCGCCGCCTCGGGCCTGCCGATCAGCGACGTCGCCTGACGACTCGGCGCCCTCGCACCCAGCACGACCTACCAGCACACCACCAACCCGAGCACGACCAAACCCGAGCACGACCCAACCCGAAGGAGAACCACTATGTGCCGTCCCGCCACCTGCAAGGTCTGCGGCAAGACCACCTGGGCCGGCTGCGGCCAGCACGTCGACCAGGTCATGAGCCGCGTTCCCCGCGCTGACCGCTGCCCCGGCCACACCGACGCGGAGAAGGCGGCCGCGAGCAGCGGGTCCTTCTTCAGCCGCCTCTTCGGCGGCTGACCCGGGCCGGCGCCACATCGCCTGACGCCATCCCGACCCGGACCCAGTCCGAAACCATGACACGCCTGGCACAAAGCGGTAGATTGTCAGTCGGGAGGGACACGCCCAGGAGTCCTCGGCGTTTCCCCCACTCCCTCCCAGGTGCGCGTGGCCTGCCCAGCTGCGTGTGCCCGTCGCGCCTCGCCCAGACACCGCGAGGCGTGATGCAATTTCCGACCCGCAACGGGGCTCCGCCGCAGGTCGAGAAGCTGGGCAAGGCTACCGGGAGATCACCTGACGGCCCGGGCAGTACCGCTCGGTGCGCGGACTCCTGCGTCCTGCCGAAGGGCTGCCGGAAGCCCACAGCGTCACCACAGACGGCCCTCGTAGGTTCTCGAAGCACTGAACCAGCCGCCATCTGAGGAGCCGGCATGATGCCAACCACATCCCGACTCGCCGGTCTCCTGCTCGTCACGGGCTTGTTCGCGTCGAGCTGTTCATCGGCTACCACCGCTCAGGGCACCGGCGTCTCCCCGAGCGCGAGCGCTCAGGCGCCCACGGGCGGCTCGACGACAACCGACCTGTCTGGCTCCGCGACCGGGTTCCAGATCGAGGTATGGGCCGACAACTGGAGCGCGGTCTACGTCGACGGCGTGAAGATCGGAGAAGACTCGGTGCCGATCACGACCGAGCGCTCGTTCAACGCCGAGACCTACACCTTTGACGCGCAGATTCCGTTCACGGTCTCCGTCAAGGCGATGGACTTCAAGCAGACCGAGTCGGGAATCGAGTACATCGGTCAGCCGAACCAGCAGATGGGCGACGGAGGAATCATCGCCCAGATCACTGAGCTGTCCACTGGGAAGGTCGTGGCGGCCACGGACGCGGACTGGAAGTCGTTGGTCGTCCAGCAGGCACCGCTGAACACTGACTGCGCCGACGACCCCGACCCCGACGCGACCTGTGAGGTCGCGACGGTCGACATCCCAACGGACTGGACGTCGCCCTCGTTCGACGACAGCGGCTGGGTGCCGGCCACCGAATGGAGCGCGGCTGCGGTCGGCCCCAAGGACGGCTACGAGCAGATCACCTGGGACCCCGCGGCGCGGCTCGTCTGGGGGACCGATCTCAAGGTCGACAACACCATCCTGCTGCGCGCGACGGTCTCATGAACCCCAGTCAGCGCGACGCCCCGGCAGTCGCGTCCGGAGGGAACCCGATCGTGAACGTCCACCACCACTTTCACGAGCAGCCGCACCACCACCCGCACATCGCGGGCTCGCTGGACCGGCGCGCGCTGTTGCAGTCCGGAGCGTTCGGGCTCGGGGCCATGCTTCTCGCGGCATGCAGCTCGAGTGACTCATCATCGTCCAGCCAAGCCGGCAGCCCATCGCCGACCCCATCAACGGCGCCTCCACTCGCCAAGGCCAGGGTTGATCTCACCGAGGGCGCCACGCAGAAGCCGCTCGACGGCTTCGCCGCCTTCGCCGACTCGGTGAAGACCCTCACCACTGGCGACCTGTGGCTGGTCGAGTCCAACGGACTCCCGGCACATCAGATGATGGTGGGCATCACCAGCTGGCAGCAGCAGGTCCCTGTCGCTCAGGCCTACGTCGGCGCCAATGCGTGGCAGTTCCCCGTGACACCCGAGATGGCCGACTCGCCCATCTCCGCGAAGACCGGACTGTTTCGTGGAGCGATCGCGATCGCCGCGAACGGGATCCCGGTCTTCAATGCCCTCAACAACCGCGGGGACGACGCCTTCCTGGCCGGCGAGCTCGACGAGTTCGGCGGCCACTGCGGACGCGGCGACGACTACCACTACCACGCCGCCCCGTTGCATCTCGAGGACGCCGTTGGACCCAAGAAGCCCATTGCGTATGCGCTCGACGGGTACGCGATCTACGGCTCCGTCGAGCCCGATGGCAGCGCAGTCAACGTGCTGGATGAGTACAACGGCCACCCCGGCGCCGACGACGTCTACCACTACCACGGCACGACGACCTACCCCTACGTCAACGGCGGCCTCGTGGGAGTGGTCAAGGTGTCCGACCAGGTCGAACCACAGCCCGAGACGCCGGCGTTTCGCGAAGCCGGCGCTCCCCTACGCGGCGCCACCATCACCGGGTTCGACGACCTCGGTGCCGGGTCATACGTCCTCGAGTACACGCTCGACGCCAAGGTCGGGACGGTGGCCTACACCGTCACCGACACCACCGTGGACTTCCACTTCACCAGTCCGACCGGTGACATCACCTCTGAGTCCTATCGTCGCTGACATGACGTCCGGACAGACCCCAGCGGCGGTGCCGACCAGTAGCGCAACTTGCGTGTCACAACGCACCACGCCAGGCGGTCAGTCTGGAGATCCAGGCTCAGTGCATCCTGGGCTCCCGTACACCTCAGGTCAGGGCGTTGAAGCGTCAGGTTGGGGCCCTCGTCCCATCGTTCGTGGCCGTCGCGATGGTGGCTCCCGGAGTGTCGAGCCCGCCTAGTCCCCATGACCGCTTCTTCGTGTCACTGCCACCTTTGGTGCCGGTGCCACCTTGGGTGCCGGTGCCACCTTGGGTGTCGGTGCCACCTTGGGTGCCGGTCCCGTTCTGAGCGCCGCGACCGCCGGATCCGCCCTGGGCGCGCTGCCCGAACCCGTTGCTACCAACAGAATTGGTAGAGGGCGATGCTGCGGCGGCGCCGACCGAACGAGTGTCGGAGGTGCGTGTCGCACTCTCCGCATGAGCAACTGTCGCAAGCCGCGGCGCCGCAACCCCGACCCGGCCTCACGCCGCGCCGAGGCGGAAGCTCTTGTCGACAAGATCCTTCACGGCACGCCGGAAGGTCGATTCGACCCGGCAATCGCGGAGAACCTGCGACAACATCTTGTGCGGGACCCCGGCCAGCCCGACCGGGCTCTGCTCAATCACGTCAAGGACCAGATTCCCGACTTCGACGCGGCGTTCCCGGAGGACTTGAAGAAGTAGCAGGGCGGGGCTCCCATGCCCCAATGAATCGGAACGACCACACGGGATTGTCCGTTGGGTCACCCTGCCTCGATGCCGAAAGTGCCGCTCGACCCGCGTAGCGGACGCACTCACCAGATCGCTAACCGTCGATGGGTTGCCGGTCGGTCTCTGCTGGACGGCCTTGGCACCGCTGGCTCTCAGTCATCGACGGCTAGGTCAA
>CAWGWN010000004.1:0-7192 GCA_963826375.1 uncultured Actinomycetota bacterium
ATGCCCTGTCCAACCGGGCTTTCCCGACCCCGAAAGGCCCGACCATGGCTCACCCTCCCCGCGACCTGGCTGGCCGGCCCCCCGTCGGTCGGCTCGTGGCCGGTGCCCTCGCCGTGGTTCTCGTCCTCAGCGCCTGCTCCGGCGGCGCGGGCTCCTCGGGCGGCGGCGCGACCGGGAAGGCCGGCGGGACGCTCGTCGTCGGCATCACCTCCGACCCGGACAACCTCTTCCCGTGGAAGGCCACGCAGTTCCAGGCCGTCGGCCTGCTCGGGCTGGTCTACGGCACGCTCACGGAGCTGGACGACACGCTCGAGGTGACGCCCGGCCTCGCGCAGAGCTGGGAGTACTCCCCCGACGGGCTGCAGCTGACCATGCACCTGCGTCCCGGGGTGACCTTCGCCGACGGGACGCCGCTGACCAGCGCAGACGTGAAGTACTCGCTCGACGCGATCCGCGCCGAGGCCACCGCAGCGGTCGCCCGCACGACCCTCGCCAACGTCACCAGCGTGACGGCACCCGACGCGGGGACCGTCCTCGTCACGCTGGGTCAACCGGACGCCGCGCTCCTGGCCGGGCTCGCGACGGTGAACCTCGCCATCCTCAAGCAGGGCAGCACCGAGGCGGACCTGGCGACGAAGCCCAACGGCACCGGGCCGTTCCGGTTCGCCAGCCGCACTCCCGGTCAGTCGATCTCGCTCACTGGCAACACGTCGTACTGGCACGGCGCCCCCAAGCTGGCCGGGCTGGAGTTCCGGGTGATCCCCGACGAGACCTCGGTCGTCTCGGGTCTGCAGTCCGGAGCCATCCAGCTGGCCACCCTCGACGACCCGCTCGTCGCGCAGACCGCCAGCGGCAGCGGTCTGACCGTGGCGAAGACCTCCCAGCTCAGCTACCACGCCCTGCAGCTGAAGTCGACGGCACCGCCGTTGGACGACCCCATGCTGCGCCTGGCGATGCAGTGCGCGATCGACCGCAAACAGGTCCTCGCCACCGCCGCCGGTGGAGAGGGCCAGGTGACCGGCCCGATCACCTCACCGGCATACCGCTCCGACCCGGCCGCCAGACCCTGCCCCGAGCGCGACCTGACGAAGGCCAAGGACTACCTCGCGAAGTCGACGCATCCCACAGGAGCGACGATCAAGACGATCGTCTCCCAGGGCGAGTACGCCACATCGGTCAACGAGGCCCAGAACCTCAAGTCCCAGCTCGCCGAGGTGGGGATCACCCTTGAGCTCGAGATCCTCGAGTCGGGCGCGTACGTCAAGCGCTGGGTGGCCGCCGACTTCCAGGCCGCCGTCGCGCTCAACGGCGGCCGCCCGGACCCTGACGCGATGTACGGGCGCTACTTCACCTCGAAGGGCAACCTCAACAAGGTCGCCGGCTACTCCTCCCCCACCCTCGACGCCCTCTTCGCCAAGGGCAAGGCCACCACCGACGTGGCAGCCCGCAAGCAGATCTACGCCGACGTCTCGAAGCAGCTGGAGGACAACGCCGCCTGGATCTGGCTGTTCACCGGCTACACGTACACGGCGACGACGCCCGGTGTCTCCGGCTACACCGCGACCCCCACCGGGTCGCTGATCAACCTGCGCAACGCCACCGTCGGATCCTGACCGGGTGGCGACGACGATCACCCGGGCCCTGCGACACGGGGTGGTGCGACGGGTCGCCGAGGTCGCCGGGACCCTCCTGGGTGTGGCCGTCTGCGTCTTCGTCATGCTCCGGCTCATCCCGGGCGACCAGATC
This sequence comes from uncultured Actinomycetota bacterium, assembly GCA_963826375.1. GTDB lineage: Bacteria > Actinomycetota > Actinomycetes > Actinomycetales > Dermatophilaceae > Lapillicoccus. The sequence goes on from CAWGWN010000004.1 coordinate 1,747, forward strand.
ACGGCCAGCCTCGGCACGGAGGCGGCCGCGCTCACCCCGTCCCAGCGCACCGCCCTGGAGCAGTACTACGGCATCGACGAGCCGGTCCCGGCGCAGTTCGCCGGCTGGCTGGGCAACGTCCTGTCCGGCAACCTCGGCTTCGTCCGGCGGACCGGCCAGTCGGTGACCGACATGACCCTCGCCGCCCTGCCGACCACCGCCGAGCTCGCGGTGCTCGCCACCCTGGTCGGCCTCGTGCTGGCGCTGCCGCTGGCCCTGTGGTCGGCCTCCCGCGTGGGTGGCGCTCGCGACTGGGTGGCCCAGGCGCTCGGGCTGGTGGCGCTGTCGGTGCCCACCTTCCTCGTCGGGTCGGTGCTGCTCGCGGTGGTCTCGCGGTATGCCGGGTACAACCCCAACGCCCGCGGGTTCGCCCCGCTGTGGTCCGACCCCGGGCTGAACCTTCAGCAGATGGCCTTCCCGGCCCTCGTTCTCGGCTTCGCCCTGACCGCGCCGATCATGCGCACCGCCCGCTCGGCCCTCCTCGAGGTGGGCCAGCTCGACTTCGTCCGGACCGCCCGCGGCAAGGGCGTACCCGGCCCGGTCATCCGACGCCACCACGTGCTGCGGGCAGCGCTCGTCCCCATCACGACGATGACCGGCATCCAGCTCGGCTACCTGCTCGGAGGTGCCGTCGTCATCGAGCAGATCTTCTCGCTGCCGGGACTCGGCCGGCAGGTGCTGCTGGGCATCCAGCAGAAGGAGTATGCCGTCGTCCAGTCGACGGTCCTCGTCATCGCCCTGCTCTTCGTCCTGGTCAACCTCGGCACCGACCTGCTCTACCGGGTCATCGACCCCCGGGTGCGTGAGTCGTGAGCGAGCTCGGCACGCTGGCGACCGAAGAGCCGTCCGCACGAGAACCCACCGGCGCCGCGGGCCGGGCCGCTTCGGCCCGGGACCTGGTCCGCTCCCTGCTCCGGTCCCGCACCGGCCTCGTCGCGGTCGTCATCGTCGCCCTGTTCGTCGTGGCCGCGCTCGTCGCAGCCCTCGGCCTCACGCCATACGACCCCGTCGACCAGCGTCCGGCCGACCGCCTGCAGCCACCGTCCGGCAGCTACTGGCTGGGCACGGACATCTTCGGGCGCGACGTGTTCTCCCGGGCGGTCGCCGGGGCCGCCAGCTCGCTGCGGGTGGCCGTCGTCGCGGTCGCCATCTCCGCTCTCGTCGGGACGACCCTCGGGCTCGTCTCCGGCTACATCCGCAGCAGCGCCGTCCGGGCACCGGTGCTGGGGCTGACGAACATCCTCTTCGCGTTCCCGCCGCTACTGCTGGCGCTGGCCCTCGCCTCGGCCTTCACCCGAACCTGGTTCACCATCGCCGTGGCCATCGCGATCGTCTACGTCCCCATCTTCGTCCGGGTTGTCCGGGGTCCGGTGCTCATGCTGCGCGAGACGGAGTTCGTCCGCGCGGCAGAGACCGTCGGGATGACGCCGCTGCGGATCCTCGTGCGCGAGATCCTGCCCAACCTCATGCCTCTCGTCATCGTGCAGGTCACCCTGTCGCTGTCCTGGGCGGTCCTCACCGAGGCATCGCTGAGCTTCCTGGGCCTGGGCACGCCACCACCAGCCCCGTCCCTGGGCTCGATGGTCTACGAGGCGCGGGTCCTGGTGACCACCGCCTGGTGGACGCTCGCCGCCCCCGGCGCCCTGCTGGTCCTCATGGTGGTGGGGCTCAACCTGCTCGGAGACGCGCTGCGCGACCTCCTCGACCCGCGAGGGGAAGCCCGCTCATGATGGTCCTCGGCCTGATCTCCGGCACGTCTCACGATGCGGTGGACGCCTGCGTCGTGGACTTCGTCCCCGACGGGGAGACCCTGCACGGCAGGGTGGTCGAGCACGCCGCGGTGCCCTATCCCGCGCAGCTGCGTCAGCGGCTCGTCGAGGCGCTGCCGCCCGGCCGGGTCACGATGGCCGAGGTGTGCGCGCTCGACACCCTCATCGGTCAGCACTTCGCCGAGGTCGCGGTCGCCCTGACCGACCGGCACCCGGTCGACCTTGTCTGCTCGCACGGTCAGACGGCCTTCCACTGGGTCGACGGACCGCGCGCCCTCGGCACCCTCCAGCTCGGGCAGCACGCCTGGGTCGCCGAACGGACCGGCATCCCCGTGCTCGGCGATGTGCGGGCAGCCGACATCGCCGCAGGGGGGCACGGCGCCCCGCTGGTCCCGATTCTCGACACCCTGCTCATGGGTGGTCGGGACGTCACCGTCGCCGCCCTCAACCTCGGCGGCATCGCGAACATGACCGTGCTCCCCGTGGCGGCGAGCCCCTACGCCTACGACCTCGGTCCGGCCAACGCGCTCATCGACGCGGCCGTGCTGCGCCTCACCGCGGGGCGCGAGAGCTACGACCGCGACGGCCGGTATGCCGCGCAGGGTCACGTCGACGGGCCGCTGCTCGCCGAGCTGCTGGGAGACTCGTACTACGAGCTGCCCCACCCGAAGTCGACCGGCAAGGAGCACTTCCACGCGGCATACCTCGACGGGCGGCTGGCCGGACGGGACCTCCCCGCGCTGGACGTCGTGTCCACGGTGACCGAGCTGACCGCCCGCGTCGTGGCGGGGGCCCTCGCGAAGGCGGGTGCGCGGGAGGTCATCGCCTCGGGTGGTGGCGTGGCCAACCCGACGCTCATGACCCGGATCGCCTCGGCCAGCGACGGCGTGCTCCTGCGCACGACCGACGAGCTCGGCGCCCCCTCCGACGTCAAGGAGGCGATCGCCTTCGCCCTCATCGGCTACCTCTCCGCGCACGGGCTGCCCGGCAACGTGCCGAGCTGCACCGGCGCGTCCGGTCCCCGGGTGCTCGGCACCCTCACCGCAGGCGCCGGCCCGGCCCGGCACGCCGACGCCCCCATGCCGACCCGCGTGGTCCTCGGATGACCGGGCTGCTGGAGGTCAGCGGCCTGCGCGTCTCGCTGGAGTCACGCGGCGAGCCCGTCGAGCTGCTGCACGGCGTCGACTTCACCGTGGAGGCCGGCGAGACCGTCGCCATCGTCGGGGAGTCCGGCTCCGGCAAGTCGCTCACCGCGCTGTCCCTGCTCGGGCTGCTTGCCCCGCCGCTGTTGGTCAGCGGTGGCTCCGTCCGGCTCGACGGGCGAGACCTGGCCGTCATGGGCGAGGCCGAGCTGCGGGACCTGCGCGGGCGGGAGGTCGCCATGGTCTACCAGGACCCGATGACGTCGCTCAACCCCTTCCACCGCGTCGGCGCGCAGATCGCCGAGGCGATGACCGTGCACGGCGTCCCCGGACCGCAGGCCCAGGCCCGCGCGCTCGACCTGCTCGCCCAGGTGGGCATCCCCGACCCACCCCGGGCCGCGCGCGCCTTCCCCCACGAGTTCTCGGGCGGGATGCGCCAGCGCGCCGTCATCGCGATGGCGCTCGCCCTCTCGCCGCGGCTCCTGGTGGCGGACGAGCCGACGACCGCTCTCGATGTGACCATCCAGCAGCAGATCCTCGCCCTCGTCGACCGGCTGCGCCGTGACCTCGGGATGACGACGATCTGGGTCACCCACGACCTCGGCGTCGTGGCGCGGCTCGTCGATCGGGTCATCGTCATGTATGCCGGGAGGGTCGTCGAGGACGCGCCCGTCCACGAGATCTTCCGCAACCCGCAACACCCCTACACCGCCCGGCTGCTCGCGTCGCTGCCCCGCCCCGACGACCTCGACCGCGGGCCGATGGCCCAGATCCCGGGGCGGCCCCCTGCGCCCGACGCGCTCCCGGCCGGCTGCCCCTTCCGGCCGCGGTGCGCCCAGGCGGTCCTGGATTGCCTGCGCGACCCGGTGCTGCTCCCCCGGGGCGCCGGACGCGTCGCCTGCCACGTGCCTCCCGAGCGGTGGCAGGGTGCGGACCCGGCGACGGTGACGCCGTTGCGCGGTCGGACCGACCAGGACGGGGGCCGCGCCGATGCTCCAGGTGCGTGACGTCGTCAAGCGCTACCCCGTCCGAGGACGCAGCGCCGAGCTCACCGCGCTGGGCGGCGTCAGCTTCGACCTCGCCGCGGGCGAGACGCTCGGCATCCTCGGCGAGTCCGGCTGCGGCAAGTCGACGCTCGCCAAGGTCCTGGTGCAGCTCGAGCGTGCCACCTCGGGCACGGTGACACTCGACGGGGTCGACCTGACCGCACTGCGTGGCCGGGCACTGCGGCCGTACCGGCGCCGGATCCAGATGGTCTTCCAGGACCCGTACTCCTCGCTCAACCCCCGGCAGCGCGTCGGCGACATCCTCGGGGCGGTCCTCGAGGTGCATCGTCTCGGCGGGTCACCTGCCGCGCGCCGAGAACGGGTAGGCGGCCTCCTCGAGACGGTGGGTCTCGACGCGGCATACGCCAGACGGTTCCCGCACGAGCTGTCGGGCGGCCAGCGCCAACGAGTGGGCATCGCCCGTGCCCTGGCTGTGTCGCCTGACGTCATCGTCCTCGACGAGCCGGTCTCGGCGCTCGACGTCTCGGTCCGGGCCGAGGTGATGAACCTCCTCGCACGGCTGCGGTCGGAGACCGCCATCTCCTACGTGTTCATCAGCCATGACGTGTCGATGGTGCGCCACCTCGCCGGCCGGGTCGCCGTCATGTACCTCGGCCGGGTCGTCGAGATCGGCCCCTGGCGGGAGGTCGTCGACCAGCCGGCCCACCCCTACACGCGGGCGCTCAAGGCGGCCGTCCCCGTCCCGGACCCCACGGTGGCGATGCCCCTCGACGCCACGGTCACCGGCGAGGTCCCCAACCCGCTCGACCCGCCCAGCGGATGCCCGTTCCACCCCCGGTGCCCGCTGGCGGAGGACGTCTGCCAGTCTGCCGACCCGGCCCTGCTCCCGCTCCCGTCCGGGCCGGAGCGGTCAGTGGCCTGCCACGTCGTCCGGAGGGCCAGGCCCTGACCGTGCACGTACGGGGTGCCCGGCCTGCCGACCTGACCGCCATCGCCGGGGTCTTCCTCGCCTGCTGGCAGAGGTCCTACGCCGAGGTGCTGCCCGCCGAGGTCGTCGCGTCGTTCGACGAGCGCGACGCACGCGAGCTGTGGCGCCCCCACCTCGAGCCGGAGGTCGCGGAGGGCCTGCTCGTCGCCGAGGTCGACGCCGGGTCCACCGAGGCAACCGGGGACGCTCCGCTGGTCGGCCAGCTGGTCGGCGTCGCCCTCGTCCGCCCCGAGGAGGGCTATCTCGCATCCCTCTACGTCGCTCCCGACCTCACCCGACTCGGGGCAGGCCGGCGGCTCTTCTCGGAGTCGGCGCGCCGGTGCCGCCTCGCCGCAGCCCCGCGGATGCGATGGTGGGTGTTCGCCGCGAACGTCGGCGGCCACGCCTTCTACGCCGCGCAGGGGGCGCGGCCCACCGGGCTGAGCCGGATGGGTGAGTATGGCGTGACGGAGCTCGAGCTCGAGCTCACCTGGTGAGGGCTTCCAGGTGTCCCCAGGGCCA
>CAWGWN010000005.1:0-5626 GCA_963826375.1 uncultured Actinomycetota bacterium
CGCATCGCCGATCGCGTCTCGACATCGAGGCACTGCGTCAGTCGGGCTTGCGCGCGCCCTCGTCCGGAGACCGCATCCGCCAGGCGTCAATCACCAGCTCCTGGAGCCGTTCGACGTCAACCTCGGTCAGCCGCAGCATCACCAGGGGCCAGCTGTCGTAGCCGGGCGCGGTGAAGAAGACCTCGGGCTCGCCGAGCAGGAGGGCCTGCTTCTCCGCCTCGTCGCCGACGAAGAGCACGGCGACGTCGGTCCGGATGCGCCGCGGCTTCCCGGGTCGGCGCTCGGGGTAGGACCAGACGAAACCCTTGTTCGCGACCCGGAAGTCGAACCCCGCACTGTCTATCTCGACCGCATCTGGGAGGGACAGCGCGATGCGGCGGACGTCGTCGGCGTCAGCCATCGAGCCTCCTCTCGGGCAGGACGTCAGGGCGGATGCGCCCTTGCGAGGTCTCATTCTGGGGGGTGCCGCGCTCATCCACGCCTCCTGGCGCGAGACCGGCTTAACTGTTCTCCATGGTCGCGGTGCAGTCGGTGCTGGTGGGTGGCGAGGTGTTCGGCTACCGGATGGTGGGGAGAGGGCGGTCGGGAGTGCCGGTGCTCCTTCACGCGACAGGTGAGACGTCCGAGACCTGGGCCGACTTCATGTCCCGGCCGCAGATGGGCTGCGCCTACGCCCTCGACCTGCGTGGCCATGGCCGGAGTGTCTGGCAGGGCCCGTACGGGCTTGAGGTGTTCGCTGCAGATGTCCTCGGCTTCATGGACGAGGTGGGGCTCGCCGAGGTCGACCTCGTCGGACACTCTCTCGGCGGCCTGGTCGCCTGCCTGGTTGCCGCGGGCGCTCCCGGTCGCATCCGCAGGCTGGTCCTTGAGGACGTCGGCGTCCCTCACCCCCGTGAGGTCGTCGTCGTGGAGAGGCCTGCTGGCCCATTGGACTTCGACTGGGACCTGGTCGGACCGGTGCCCGCGCAGATCGACGAGCCCGACCCGCAGTGGCCGGTGCGCGTCGGGCAGATCCAGGCTGACACGCTGGTTGTGGCGGGCGGCCCTCGAGCCCGGTGCCTCAGGAGCACGTGGCGGAGATGGCCGTGAGGATCCCGCGAGGACGGCTCCTGACCGTCGGTGGCGGACACATGGTGCACGACGTGCGGCCCGACGAGTTCGCCGACGCCGTGATGGGGCATCTGGGGAGGAGCTGATGGTGACGGGCTCCGGCCGCTGGGTGCTGACCCGATCGTCCTACTCTCCGCCGCCGCCGCCGCCGCCGTTGCTTCTGCGTAGAGCCACGACGGTGGCGACGACCGCGCCGCCGACGACGCCCGGTATGGGCGCCCTGCCGGTGGCGACATAGGCGCCCACCAGGAGGACAGCCATCATGACTCCCCACAGGGCCAGCAGCACGCGTGGTCGCCGGCGGACGTCATGCACCACCTGCCGCACCTGGCCGGCCGGCGTCAGCGGTTGGGGCACGACGTTGTGGTCACGGGCGGGCATGGGGATGTGGAGACCGGCTGGCACGAGCTGGTCGAGCTCGCGCGTCGCCTGGTGGCCGTCGGCCCACAGGGTGGGCTCGACCCGGATGCTCCAGCCGTCGTCCGCAACGACCTCCCGGGCCCCGTCGGGATAGGCCAGCAGCCCGGCGACCGCCTCCCGTCGCACCGTGCGGTACTCGGCGGCGGCGCCGACCTGGACGCCCTCCTTGCTGACCAGCAGGCGGTCGCGGTCTGCCGGGAAGCTCCGCGAGCGTCGGCCCCGACCCCGCAGGCGCTCGACGTGGGGTGGCCTGCTCACCACGGGGAAGTCGACCTCCCAGGTCGCCTGTCCGACGACTCCCACCAGCAGGGACTCGCGGAGCGCCTTCGCCTCCGCCACCACCGCCTCCGCCGTGGTGCCCTCGACCTCGGCGACCGCCTGCTCCAAGCTCAGCGGCGGCTTTCCGCGGAGATGGTCGACGGCCGCCCGGAAGGCCAGTGCCGGCAGGCTGTACGGGTCGGTTGCCGCCTGGACGAGCTGCTCGCGGATGTCGTTGACCAGGTCGTCGGAAAGCTCGCCGCGCGCCAGGCGGTCGAGCTGGCCGACAGCCGTCGAGACGGCGGTGCGCAGCAGTCCCTTGCTGGTGTCGGATCCGCACACCACGAGTGCGGTGTCGTCGTCGACGGGCTCGTAGTGGGCCCATGGCGCGTAGGCGCCCCCGTCGCGTTCGCGGAACTCGTCGGTGAGCCCCTCACGCAGGATGTGAGGCAGGAACGTCGCTCCCACCGACCGGCGGACCACACCGGAGAGGGTGATGCCGGCACCGATGAGGTAGCCCGCAGGCACGGTCTCCCCGCACGGCACCGCTGCTGGCGCGGGCGTCGGCTGGCCGGGCGGCAGCTGCAGCCTCAGTGAGACCGGCGGTGGCCCGTCCAGGAAGAGGGCACAGTTCTCCCTGACGAAGACGCGGTGCGCTAAGTCGCGCAACGCCTCGGGAGTGGCCCGCGACAGGCCGGGCTCCTCATACGCAGCCAGCCCGGGGCCACGGGCGCCGTAACGCTCCAGCAGGGCCCGGCCCACCTCCCCGCCGCCTCGTCCTCGCAGCGCCGCCTCCGCCCGCAGCACCGACCGCTCACGGTTGAGCTCGGCGAAGTCCGGCGCAGCGAGCCAGCGGGACGCCGCGCTGAGCGTCTCGGCGACGCGGTCCGCGGGTCCGTGCGCCTCGAACCTCGTATGCAGCAGCGACGCCGACCCGTTGACGTGCAGCGCCCCGCCGCCGCGCCCATGCAGACCCAGGTGCTCCAGCAGGTGGGTCCACCCAGTCGTCGGCAGGGACTCGTCGACGATGCCGGTCCGGAACACCAGCGCCCCCGTCAAGGTCGGCCGGCCACTGTCCACCCAGAACGTCGGGACGCCGTCGACGTCCCCCTGTATGACCTCAGACATCCTGCAGAGCCCCCTGTGACCCGTGCCTGCCGCCGCTGTCGTGCGGGTTGCGGACAGGTTAGGGCTTGAGGGAGCCGGAGGGGCCGATTCCAGAGGTGTCGTGGCCCCGAAATTCACCATCCGGGTCACGCTGCCTGGTCCAGGGGTCGTGGACGGGCGATGTCGGGCCGCCAGCGGGGAGGGCAGCTGGCTGTGGTGCGGCGGCCGGTCGCAGCGAACGGCTGACGCGGAGCCCTGGGAGTGCCAGGCTGGCTTCATGCCAGCCACAGCACGGCGAACCAGGGCAGGAGAAGCATCGTCGAGGGCGATGGACCTGCCGACTGCACTATCGGCGGTTGATCGTCGAAGAGGCGCGGAGACTGCTGAACGGGCCTTGGCCACCTGCGTGAGCCGCCCGCATCTGCCGCGGACCGGGCGATGTTCCCGGCTGGGTCAGGCGTTTGCCGCGCCTATTTCGAAGCGCTCGCGGAGTGTGCGTCGAACGCCCACGACATGGCAGTGATCTCCTGTGAGGACAAGCCGTACTGTCGGGCGACCGGCGCCCAGCGTGAGACGGCCGTCTGAACCTGCGCGATGACCTCGTTGGCCTCCTCGGCGCTGAGGCGGAAATAGTCCGCGACCGAGAGCGCGAGCGCGACGCTTGCCGTGTCATCACCGAGGTCGATGGCCGTGCTCAGGTGCTTGGGACCTGGTTCGGGGTTCGGGTTGATGTCGAACGCCGGAGACAGCCGCCAGGTGTCTCCGTCCTCATGGAGGAATCCGTGGTTGCGCAGGTGGTCGTCGGTGTTGGAGATGAGAATGGAGAAGACGATCCGGCGCCAGAGCTGGTGCAGGTCCGCCGTTGCGCGGGACGAGCGCGTTTCGATGGCCTCCACTATCTCCAGGTAGCTGCCCTGTTCGCCGTCGATGGACTGGAGCATCGTCATCGCGCTGACGTAGCCGACCCGGCCGGCGGGTCCACCGTCGGCGTCCTGGGTCCGGTCGAACCGGTCCACGACTAGGACGCTGCGGTCGGCGAGGTTCAGCAGGGTGCTATCTGGAACGGTGATCCCGGCCCGGGCGGCGATTTCGAGTGCGACCTTCTCCCACGCCATAACGTTCCACGTGTCATGTGCGGCACTGGGGAACTTGGCAATCGCGAGGTTGCCGTCGGCGTCGCGAACGTGCGCTTTGGGCCGCGCCCCACCGAGGGAGCTGCCGACGCGGATGAGGCGCTGAAGGTCCGGCAGGTCGGCTGAGTCCGCCTCGGCTCGCGCAGCGAGAGTCAGCAGTTCGGGCAGGTCAGTCAGGGCAGGGACGCCGCGGTCCTCCACTGCCTCGAAGGGGCCGTCGTCGTGGCGAAAACGCAGCGCGCCCTGTCGCAGGTCGTCGCGAACCCCCAAGAGGTAGTCGACCTCGCCGAGGCTGCCCGGTTCGCGGCCTTCGGCACGGGCCTGGGCGGCCTCGCGCCGCTTAACCAGAGTCCGGCCCCATCGGTCCGGGGCGCAGTCACCGAACGCGCCGAACATCGAATGCCCAATGGTGCTCTGGTGAGCGCCGGCCTCGAGGGGGAGCCCCGGCTCCAGTGAGTAGGCGTGCGGGTTCGCGATGTACTCGTCCAAGTAGGTGAAGCTGGCGCTCTCGGCGCTCCCACCGCGGCGGCGGTGCGGGTACAGGGTCCCGGCACGCACGTCGACGCCCCCGATAGATACCCAGACCTCGACGGCGTTCACCTGTCGGCTCCACGTGCGCGGACCCTGGTCGGGAGTTCCTCGTCGGCGCGGAGGCGACCCACGTCGGTCGCGTACGGGTCGAGCGCCTTGGTTAGCAGGTCCAGCACACCCAGCGCCCGAGCGACCCGCAGCAGGTTTTCCAAGGAAGCTCCATGCCCGGCTTCAAGTCGCAGGACGGTGCTGCGGCTAAGGCCGGCACGGTCGGCAACCTGCTCGACCGTCAGGTGACGTAGTTTGCGCCATGTGGTCACGTCTCGGCCCAGTCCGTCGAGAGCGCGCGCTACCGCGACCGGGGTTCGCCCACTGATCCTGCCAGCCATCATGTGCTCCTTAAAGTACCAAACCTGACGCTTTAACGTGCTTATGGTATCAAATCTGAAACCTTATTTGTCACGGGGAGATCATCAGAGAACGGCGCTCGAAGCCCGCGCCAGAGGGCTGACCGCGTCCCCGCCTCTCTCAGCACGCGCCTGCCCGCCCCCGTCCTCGTCTTCGTCTTCGTCTTGGTCTTCGTCCTCGTCTTCCTCCGGGTCTTTGTGCACTGACCTATATCCGCCGGCCGCGGCAGCTGGTCGCCGCTGCGGCATCAACCGTCCGGAACTGCCGCGGTCACTGACACCCCGTGTGCGAGATGTACAGCATCGCGTCCACCACCCGGCGGAGGTCCGGGCCGTGCTTCGGGCCCCGCTTGCCGGGGCCGGTGAACACCGGCCCTAGCAGCGCCCACTGCTCATCGGTCAGGTCACTGGGGTACGCCATGGCCCGCATCGTGCTCGGCGTCGTCCACGGCGCAGTCACCGCCGAATAGAACACACCCAGTTAGAGCCAGAATCGGCAAAGTTCGATCGTCGGTTCGATCGTCGGTTCGATGGAGACTCACCACCGCGAGTGGAAACCAAGCAGTAGGGCAGGTCAAGATGTCACCTATCGGTGCAGCAGTCCCATGTGTGTGACTGAGGGCCTTTGTGCTGGTTTTTCTTGGTCGGGGTGACAGGATT
>CAWGWN010000006.1:0-224793 GCA_963826375.1 uncultured Actinomycetota bacterium
GAGGCTCAAGAGGGGTTTGCCCTAGCTCGAAGTAGCGTTGCCCTCCCAGCTCGACAACCCATCAGGTTCGAGTTCGGAGGACAGCATGGAAGGCACCGCATCACCAGTGGTCATCGGGATGGACCCGCACAAACGCTCGGTCACGATCGAAGTTATGACCGGTGACGAATCTATTGTCGGGACGGGCCGATTCGCGACCGACCGTGAGGGTCTTGCCGCGATGCGCCGGTACGTTGCGGCGTGGCCGGACCATGTGTGGGCGATCGAGGGATATCGGGCATCGGCCGGCACGTGGCCAACCGTTGCTGGCCGAAGGCGAGCAGGTCCTGGACGTTCCGCCGAAGCTGTCCGCGCGGGCGCGGGTGTTCGCCACCCGGTCAAGGCCGCAAGACCGATGCCACCGACGCGCACTCCGTCGCCTTGGTCGGCACCCGGATGAGTGGGCTGCGTCCGGTCGTCAACGACGAGCAGCTGGCGGTGCTGCGGATCCTGGTCGACCGGCGACGATCCCTAGGCGAGGAACACACCCGCAAGATGTCCCAGGTCCACCACCTGCTGCTCGAGCTGATCCCAGGCGGGGCGAAGAAGGACCTGTCCGCCGCCCAGGCCAAGGCGCTGGTGGCCACCGTCCGCCCACGCGATGCCGCCGGTAAGACTCGACGTCGTGTCGCGGCTGAACTGGTCGCCGACCTCGAGCGGATCTACCAGCGCAAGAAGACCGCGAACAAGGAGCTGACCGACCTGGTCGCCGCGACCGGCACCCCCTGATGGATTTGAACGGGATCGGCCCCTCCGGCGCTGCCCGGCTGCTGGTCGAAGTCGGTGACATCACTCGGTTCCCGGACAACAACCACTTCGGCTCCTGGACCGGCACCGCACCCATCGACGCATCGTCGGGGACAACGTCCGCCACCGACTGTCCCGAGGTGGCAACCGTCAGATCAACCGGGTGCTGCACATCATGGCTACCGTCCAGCTGCGCAACCCCACCGAGGGACGCGCCTACTTCGACCGCACCAAGGCCCGCGGGAAGACCTCGAACGAGTCGATGCGGCTGCTCAAACGCCGACTGTCCGACATCGTGTACCGAACCATGGTCAACGACGCTGCGCGACACATGGCGACGGGCCCGGAGGCAACGGGGCAACGACTCTGACTCCAGCGCGGCCGGCTCGCAGCCCCACACCAACTCTTCGGAGACCGACAAGCCACTCCGACCCCCCCCCCCCCCCCCCCCTCCCTAACCCCCCTCCATAGGACCCCCCCCTCCCCCCGCTGTCCCTGACGACGAGCCGGTGCTCTGCCCGCACGTGTCGGGGGGGCTCGTCGTTGCCGGCGATCCGGTCGATGAGCATCGCCACCGCGGTCTCGGCGATGGCCGCCTTGTCGGGCGCGATGGTCGACAGGCTGGGCCGGCTCACCTCGCAGAGGTCGACGTCGTCCACCCCGATGACCGCCACATCCTCGGGCACCCGATGACCGGCCTCCACGAGGTCGCGGACGACGCGGACCGCGAACTCGTCGTTGAAGCAGAAGAGCGCGTCGATCTCGGGGTGCCTCTCCAGCAGCCGCACCGCGGCTGCCCCCGCGTCGTCCGGCCGGTGCCCACGCCGCAGGAGGGTGACCACGCCGTCGTCCCAGGCGTGTCCGGCGTCGGCGAGCCCGGACCGGCACCCGTCGAGCCGACGCGCGGCCATGACGTCGTCGGCCGCCTCGGTGCCGAAGCCGATGACGCCCACGCGGGTCCGACCCAAAGACAGCAGATGGGCGACGGCGGCACGGGCCACGTCGCGAGAGTCGACCGCCACGTTGTCCGCAGTCAGGTGCTCCCGCTCGCCGAGCAGCACGAGCGGGGTCCGGTCGCGTCGCTCGCGCAGGTCCTCGGTGTCGATCGCGCGGGGGCAGAGGATCAGCCCGTCCACCATGTGCGTGCGGAAGCCGTCGAGGACGTGCCGCTCGCGGTCCAGCGAGCCGAAGGTGCAGTCGACGAGGACGGTGAGCTCGTGCCGCTCCGCCGCCGCGACGATCTGCTGCGCCAGCTCGGCGTAGTAGTGGTTGTCGAAGGAGGGGACGCCCAGGGCGATGAGCCCGGTCCGGCCACGGCGCAGGTTGCGGGCCGCGATGTTGGGTCGGTAGTCCAGCTCCGCCAGCGCTGCCTCGACCCGCTCCCTCATCGCGGCCGACACGTGGACGTAGCCGTTGACGACGTTCGACACCGTCTTGACGGAGACGCCCGCCAGAGATGCCACGTCGCGCAGCGTCGCCATCGGTCTCGCCTCTCCGGTCAAGGTGCGGTGCCGCCTCCGCCAGCGCCCCGGGGAGCGGCAGATACCCCGTGTCGTGTCGTGAACGTTATACCGCGCGGCCGTGCAGACGACGACCTGCCAACCCTTCCGTCAGGGGATGCCTTCTCCGCATGCGGTAGGCGTGAACGTCGCGCCCGTGGGCGACCTCGGCATGTGGGCGACGGACATGGAACCCCCCAACCTTATGGATCAATCCGCCATGTCTGACCCGGTGCACCGTCCATAGTGTTCCGACAACGTGTTCCCGAGGACGCGAGCCCAGGCCAGGGCGGATCATGCCCGATATCCCCGGGACACGATGCACGAGGAGGTGCTGGTGGACAACGCGGCGGACGACACCCGAGCAGGCGAGGCGCGGCCGGCTGCCAGCGCGCGGGCACTGCTCGAGACCCGGGGGCTGACCAAGGAGTTCCGGGGCTTCCGCGCCGTCTCCGAGGTCGACCTCGTCGTGGCGGCCGGCACGGTCCACGCCCTCGTCGGCCCCAACGGCGCGGGCAAGACGACGCTGTTCAACCTCCTCACCGGCTTCCTGCACCCGACCTCCGGCCAGATCCTCCTGGACGGCAAGGACATCAGCGGCCTCCAGCCGGAGCAGATCGCCCACCTCGGCGTCGCGCGGTCGTTCCAGATCACCAGCCTGTTCGAGCAGATGACCCTCATCGAGCACCTGGAGCTGGCCCTGGCCAGCCCCACGGGGATGGGACTGCGGTTCTGGCGCTCGGTCAAGCAGCTGATGGTCTTCAACGACACCTCCAGACAGCTTCTCGACCAGGTCGGGCTGCTCCACCTCGCTGACAAGCCGGCCGGCTCGCTCGCCTACGGGCAGAAGCGGGCGCTCGAGCTGGCCCTGGCCCTCGCCCTCGAGCCCAAGCTGCTGCTGCTCGACGAGCCCACGGCAGGCATGGGCGTCGAGGACATCGACCGCACCATCGCCCTGATCAAGCAGATCTCCGTGGGTCGCACCGTCGTCCTGGTCGACCACAACATGCACGTCGTCGGGTCGCTGGCCGACACGGTGACCGTCCTCCAGTCCGGCGAGATCCTCGCCGAGGGCCCGTATGAGGCGATGCGCAACGACGAGCGGGTCATCACGGCATACCTGGGGCAGGCCCATGTCTGAGACCCCTGTCCTCGGCGTCGACGGCCTGTCCGCCTCCTACGGAGAGGCGCTCGTCCTCGAGGAGGTCGAGCTCACGGTCGCGGCCGGTGAGGTGGTCACCCTCGTCGGGCGCAACGGCGCTGGCAAGACCACCCTGCTGCGCACAGTCATGGGACTGCACCGGCAGAACGCCGGGTCGGTCTCCTTCGGCGGGACCGACGTCGGCCGGCAGAGCCCCGACGCCCGGGCCCGCCTCGGCATCGGCTGGGTCCCGGACGACCGCGGGATCTACGCCAGCCTGTCGGTCGCGGAGAACCTCACCCTGCCGCCGGTCGTCAGGCCCGACGCCGCCTGGTCGCTGGAGCGGATCTACGAGTCGTTCCCGGTCCTGCACGAGCGGCGCGACTTCCCCGGCACCAAGCTCTCCGGCGGCGAGCAGCAGATGCTCGCCATCGCCCGAGTGCTGCGGATGGGGGCCAGCCTGCTCCTGCTCGACGAACCGAGCGAGGGCCTCGCGCCGGTCGTCGTCCAGCGGATCGGCGAGATCATCCGCGAGATCAAGGACCACGGCGTCGCGATCCTGCTCGTCGAGCAGAACGTGAAGTTCGCCGCCACCGTCGCCGACCGGCACTACCTGCTGGCTCAGGGGCGCGTGGTGGAGCGGCTCAGCAACACCCAGTTCCAGGCTCGCGAGAGCGAGCTGCTCAGCTACCTCGGGATGTAGCAACCCTCGTCCGTGGCCCCGCACGACCTGCACCACCAACGAACGACCCAGGCACCACTCCACACCAGCGCAACCACATTGGGAGACAGAATGCGTAGCAGAAAGACGGCAGCAGCCATCGCCGTAGCGGCGACGAGCAGCCTCGCGTTGGCGGCGTGCAGCAGCGGCGGCGGTGGCCCGCAGACCGGGGCCGCGGCGAAGCTGACCAACGACAAGGTCGTCATCGGCCTGCTCAACGACCAGTCAGGTGTCTACAAGGACCTGTCCGGCCCGAACTCCGCCGTCGCGATCCAGCTCGCGATCGACGACTACAAGGCGAAGTACGGCGACAAGGCAGTGGCCAAGACGATCGAGATCGTCCAGGCCGACCACCAGAACAAGGCCGACGTGGCCAACACCAAGTCGCAGGAGATGTACGACCGGCAGAACGCCGACATCATCCTCGACGTGCCGAACTCGGCGGCCGGCCTCGCCGTGGCCACCCAGGCCAAGGCCAAGAAGAAGCTGTACATCAACATCGGTGCCGGCACGACGGCGCTGACGGCGGCGCAGTGCAACAAGTACACCTTCCACTGGGCCTACGACACCGCGGTGCTGGCCAAGGGCACCGCCGGCGCCATCGTCAAGGGCGGCGGGAAGAGCTGGAACATCGTCTACCCCGACTACGCCTTCGGCCAGGACATGAACAAGTCCTTCAGCAAGGAGGTCATCGCCGCCGGCGGCACCGTCGGCCAGTCGATCGCCTCGCCGTTCCCGAGCGACAACTTCGCCACCTTCATCACCAAGGCCGGCGAGGGCAACCCGCAGGTCATCGGCACCATGCACGCAGGCGGCGACCTGATCAACTTCGTCAAGCAGTTCAACCAGAGCCCGCTCAAGGGCAAGGTCCAGCTCGCGGTCGGCCTGATGTTCATCACCGACATCCACTCGCTGGGGGTCGACCAGTTCGCCGGCACCCAGTTCACCGACCCGTGGTACTGGAACTTCGACGCGCAGAACAAGGCGTGGGCCGACCGCTTCCAGGCCAAGACCCAGACGCGTCCGTCGTTCGCCCACGCGGCGAACTACTCCGCGGCGCTGAACTACCTCGAGGCCGTCCAGTCAGCGGGGACCGACGACGCCGATGCGGTCGTCAAGGCCCTCGAGGGCAAGAAGATCAACGACGTCTTCCTGCGCAACGGTGAGGTCCGCGCGGCCGACCACAACGTCACCCACGACGTCTACCTGGCCAAGGTCAAGACGGCCGACCAGGTCAAGGAGCCCTGGGACTACGAGGAGATCTCCAAGACCATCCCGGCCGCCGACGCCTACCCGGCGCCGGACGGCTCCTGCAAGTTCAGCTAGTCCAGCCGCACCCGGCATACCCCGCGACGGGTATGCCGGGTGGGCGGACAGCCCATCACGACCTGACCCGCCGAGCCAGCGATTGGTGACATGAGCGCATTCGTGCAGTACACCCTGCAGGGCCTCGCGGCCGGGGGCTTCTACGCCCTCGCCGCGCTGGGACTGGCCGTGATCTTCGGGGTCCTCGGCGTCGTCAACTTCTCCCACGGCGCGAGCTACATGCTCGGCGCTGTGGCCTCGGCCATCCTGCTCGACGTGGTGGGCCTCGGCTTCTGGCCGGCCCTGCTCATCGTGCCGGTCCTCATGTTCCTCTTCGGGGTGCTCATGGAGCGGCTGCTGGTGCGGTGGCTGCTGCGGCTCGACCCGCTCTACAACTTCCTGCTGACCTTCGGTCTCAGCCTCGTGCTCGTCGACCTCGTCAAGCGCAAGTACGGCGTCTCCGGACTGCCCTACCAGGTCCCCTACCTGCTGGACGGCAACCTCACGCTCGGCAGCCTCAACCTCTCGGGCTACCAGCTGTTCGCCTGCCTCTTCTCGCTCGCCGTCTGCGTCGCCGTCTGGGCGCTGCTGACCAAGACGCGCATCGGCATGATCGTGCGGGCCTCGACCGAGGACGCCGAACGCACCCGCGCCCTCGGCATCAACGTCACCCGGTGGGTCACCCCGGTGTTCGGGTTCGGGATCGCCCTCGCGGGGCTGGCCGGCGTGCTCGCCGCCCCCTTCCGGGCCATCACGGCCGACATGGGCGGCAACTTCGTCATCATCCTGTTCGCCGTCGTCGTGATCGGCGGCCTCGGCTCGATCCTCGGCGCGGTCGTGGCCGGCTTCCTCGTCGGGCTCGTGGAGGCCTACGGCCAGGCATATGCGCCGACCTTCGCGCAGGTCGTCATCTTCGTCCTCATGGCGGTGGTCGTGCTCGTGCGACCCTCCGGGCTCTTCGGCAGGGAGGAGGTGGCCTGATGAGCGACCCGTCGACCACCATGTCCGACCCGGAGGTGACACCCGCCCCGGCCTTGTCGCGGACCCGGCCGCTGCGCTGGGTGCTCCTCGCGGCGGGCCTGGTCATCGCCTTGGCCCTCCCCCGGTTCATCTACCCGCCCGTCGCGATGGACGTCGCCGCCTGGGCGCTCTTCGCGGTCTCGGTGGACCTGCTGCTCGGCTACACCGGACTGCTGTCGTTCGGTCACGCGGCGTTCTGGGGGTCCTCGGCCTACGTGACCGGCATCGTGGCCATCCGCTCGGGTCTGCCGTTCCCGGTGGCCATCCTCGCCGGCACGGTCTTCGCCATGCTCATCGCCGTGCCGATCGGCTACCTCTCGGTGCGGCGCACCGGCATCTACTTCGCCATGGTCACCCTGGCGTTCGCCCAGATGATCTACTTCATCGCCAACCAGATGCGCGGGCTGACCGGCGGTGAGAACGGCCTGCAGGGCATCCCGAAGAACTTCTTCGGGGTGGAGCTGGTCGAGACCGACTCGTTCTACTTCTACTACGCCGGCATCGGCTTCATCCTCGTCGGCATCCTCATCGCCTGGCGGGTGGTCAACTCGCCGTTCGGTCGGGTGCTTGTCGCGATCCGCGACAACCCGTCGCGGGCGCGCGCCCTGGGCTACGACGTCGAGCGCTACAAGATCATCGTCTTCGTCATCTCTGCCGGGCTGGCCGGTCTGGCCGGCGGCGTCTTCGCCATCTCCCATGGCTTCGCGTCGCTCGACGCCCTCAACTGGACCACGTCCGGCAAGGTCGTGCTCATCACGGTCCTCGGCGGGATCGGGACCCTCTGGGGCGGCCCGGTCGGCGCGCTCATCGTCGTCCAGCTCGAGGACACCCTGGCGTCCTCCGGCTTCGAGGGGATCGGCATCATCACCGGGTCGATCTTCGTCATCATCGTGCTGCTGTTCCGCCACGGAGTGTGGGGCACAGCCCGTAACCTCATCACACGGGTCGCTGCGGGACGCAGGGATACGTCCGGCTAGGGCACTCGAGACGTTGGGGGACGTCGCGGTGGGCCGCCGGTCTCGGGACGCGGCGCCCATAATGTGTCCCCCCACCGTTGTGGGCGCCGCTTCCCACGGTCCGGTGCCGGCCGAGCTCAGTGCCAGCCGAGCTCAGTGCCAGCCGCGGTCGTCGACGCCGCCGGGGATGTCCCGCTGCGGGTCGTACGGCGTCCGGGTGTAGCGGAAGGAGGCGAGGTCGAGGTGGCTGACCGAGCCGTCGGTGCCGCGGACCACCCGCAGCGGCTCCCCGAGGTAGTAGCCGTCGCGACCGACCCATGACCCGTCGACGGTGGGCGAGAAGCGGGAGCCGCGGCCCTCACCCGGCACCCCCATCACGAGGTCGCCTCCTCCGGTCGCGCGGACGGTGACGACCGACGGCCCCCAGTGCCAGAGCCCGACGACCTCCAGCGCCTGAGCGGCGCACTCGCTCGCGTGCCAGGCCGGTGGCTCCACCGGCTCCCGCTCGGCCAGGATCTGGAGCAGGTCACGGCCGAACGGCCGCATCCCCGTCGTCGCGTTGGCGAACACCACGCACCCGTCTCCGCTGGCCGTGTCCACCTGCAGCCCGGCCAGGAAGCCGGGCATCGACCCCCCGTGACCGGCATACCGCTTCCCGTCGAGGTTCCAGACCTGCCAGCCGAGCCCGTGCGCCGACGTCCAGGGCAGGCCGGGCAGGTCGCTGACGACCTGGGGCTCGAGCATCTCCTCGAGGGTGTCCTTGCTCAGCACGTCGCCGGTGTCACCCCCGAGCAGGACGGCCCACCGGGCGAGGTCCTCGACGGTGGACCAGAGCTGGCCGGCCGGGGCCATCGCGCCCCCGTCGTGCTCCGGCTCGGCGTGCAGGAGCTCGGCGAACGGGTGCACGGCGAGGCCGCGGGCTGCCCTGCCCGATGGCCGGGTCGTCGTGCGGACCATGCCGAGCGGTGCGAGCAGGTCCCGGGCCACCACCTCGTGCCACGGAATGCCGTGGGCTCGCGCGAGCAGCTCGCCCAGCGCGCCATACCCGACGTTGGAGTAGTGGTAGGCGCGGCCGGGGCGCAGCCGTTGCACCGGCGAGGGGGCGCTCAGCCCGGCCCAGTCCGCTCCGGGCGTCCGCTCCCACCAGGGTCCGTCCGTCTCGGCCTGCAGGCCGGACGCGTGCGAGAGCAGCTGGGCGATGGTGGCACGTCCGAACTCGGTGCCGGGCACGTGATCCTCGAAACGGTCGTCGAGGTCCACCCGGCCCGCGTCGCGCAGCCGCATCACGCCGACCGCCACGAAGGTCTTGGTGATCGAGCCGATCCGGTACTGCGTGTCCGGGTCGGCCGGCGCCCCCTCGGCCCGGCCGTCGACGGTGCCGCGCGCGTCGGCCCACACGAGGCGCCCACCACGGCTGAGGCCGGCCGCCACCGACGGGAGCCGGCACTCCTTCTGCTCGACGGCCACCCGGTGCGCGAGCAGCCGCGCCGTGCCTGCCTCGACGAGCATCGTCGACTCCTCCCCCCGCGGTTCCCACTGATCCACGTCGCGCTCGCCCGCCATGCTCAGGCGTTTCCGGCGGCCGTCGCCGTCTTCGAGGCAGCCGACTTCTTGGTGGCGGCGGTCTTCTTCGCCGCAGCCTTCTTGGCGGTCGTCTTCTTGGCGGTCTTCTTCGCCGCCTTCTTCACCGTGCGCTTGCGGGTCGTCGGGCCCTTGGCCCGCTTCTCCGCCAGCAGCTCGTAGCCGCGCTCCGGCGTGATCGTCTCGGGGTCGTCGTCGCGGCGCAGCGTCGCGTTCGTCTCGCCGTCGGTGACGTAGGCGCCGAAGCGGCCCTCCTTGACCACCGTCGGCTTGCCGGACACCGGGTCGGTGCCGAGCTCCTTGAGGGGCGCGGCGGCCGCGCGGCCGCGCTGCTTCGGCTGGGCGTAGATCGCCAGCGCCTCGTCCAGCGTGATGTCGAACAGCTGCTGCTCGGTCACCAGGGAGCGCGAGTCGGTGCCCTTCTTGAGGTACGGCCCGTACCGGCCGTTCTGGGCGGTGATCTCGACCGGTGTGCCGTCCTCCTCCGCGGCCATACCGACGACGCGCGGCAGCGACAGCAGCCGCAGGGCGGAGTCGAGGTCGAGCGACCCGAGCTCCATGTCCTTGAAGAGCGACGCGGTGCGGGGCTTGACCTTGTTCTTGCCCTTGAGCTCGGCGACCTCCGGCGGCAGCACCTCGGAGACGTACGGCCCGTATCGGCCGGCCTTGGCGACGATGTCGTAGCCGGACTCCGGGTGCTTGCCGAGGATCTTGCCGTCGTCGGCCGCGGCCTCGAGCAGCTCACGGGCCTTGGCGGGGGTCAGCTCGTCCGGGGCGATGTCGTCGGTGATCGTGGCACGCCGCGGGGTGGCCGGGACCTCGCCGTCTCCCTCGAGCACCTCACCGGTAGCCGGGTCGACGCCCTGAGGGACGACCTCCTCGACGTAGGGGCCGTAGCGCCCGACCCGCACGACCATCCCGTCGCCGAGCTGGATGGTCGAGATCTCGCGCGCGTCGATCTCGCCGAGGTCCTGCACGAGCTCGCTCAGCCCGGTGACCGAGCTCGCCTCGTCGCCGAAGTAGAACCGCTGCAGCCAGGCCACGCGCTGCTCGTCGCCGTTGGCGATCCGGTCGAGGTCCTCCTCCATCGAGGCGGTGAAGTCGTAGTCGACGAGCTTGGCGAAGTGCTCCTCGAGCAGCCGGGTCACGGCGAAGGCGAGCCAGGTCGGGATGAGCGCGTTTCCCCGGGTGCCGACATAGCCGCGGTCCTGGATGGTGCCGACCGTCGCGGCATACGTGGACGGACGACCGATCCCCTTCTCCTCCATGGCCTTGACGAGAGTGGCCTCGGTGTAGCGCGGCGGCGGGAGCGTCTCGTGGCCGTCCGGCTCGGCGCGGAGCACCGCGAGCGGTACGCCCTCGCTGAGCCTGGGCAGCCGGCGCTCCTCCTCGGCGACCTCCTTGCGCTTCTTCGTGACCGCCTCGTCACGGCCCTCCTCGTAGGCGGCGAGGAAGCCTCGGAAGGTGATCACCGTGCCGCTGGCGGTGAACTCCGCCTCGCGGGCGACCTCGACGTCCGTGAGCGACGCGACGAGCTTGACCGTCGCGGTCGAGCCACGCGCGTCGGCCATCTGCGAGGCGATGGTCCGCTTCCAGATCAGCTCGTAGAGCGCGTACTCGTCTCCGCGCAGCTCCCCGGCCACCTGCGCCGGAGTGCGGAACCGGTCGCCTGCGGGGCGGATGGCCTCGTGGGCCTCCTGCGCGTTCTTGACCTTCGCGGTGTAGCGGCGGGGCTCCTGCGGCACGTACTCGGCGCCGTAGAGGTCGCGCGCCTGGCTGCGGGCGGCCGTGGTCGCGGACTCGGACAGCGTCACCGAGTCGGTGCGCATATAGGTGATGTAGCCGTTCTCGTACAGCCGCTGGGCCACCCGCATCGCGTTCTTCGAGCTGAGCCGCAGCTTGCGGCTGGCCTCCTGCTGCAACGTCGAGGTGGTGAACGGCGCGGCGGGGCGCCGGGTGTAGGGCTTCTCCTGGACCTCGGAGACGGCCACCGGCGCGGCCTGCACCGCGGTGGCGATGGCGGTCGCCATCGACTCGTCGAGGTGGACGACCGACTTGGCCTTGAGCTCACCGCTGTCGAGGAAGTCGCGTCCGGTGGCGACGCGGTCGCCGTCGACGGCGCTGAGCTTCGCGGTGAACGTGTCGTTGGGGTTGGTCTCTCCGGCGCTCGTCCGGGTGGTGAAGTCGCCCTCGACGTCCCAGTAGGAGGCCCGGACGAACTTCATCCGCTCGCGCTCGCGCTCGACGACCATCCGGGTCGCGACCGACTGGACCCGCCCGGCCGACAGGCCCTGACGGACCTTGCGCCACAGGACGGGCGACACCTCGTAGCCGTAGAGCCGGTCGAGGATCCGCCGCGTCTCCTGGGCGTCGACGAGGCGGGTGTCGAGCTCGCGGGTGTCGGCGACGGCGCGCTGGATCGCCTCGCGGGTGATCTCGTGGAAGACCATCCGCTTGACCGGGATCCGCGGCTTGAGCGTCTCGAGCAGGTGCCACGCGATGGCCTCGCCCTCGCGGTCCTCATCAGTGGCGAGGTAGAGCTCGTCGGCGTCCTTGAGCAGCCGCCTCAGCTCGGCGACCTTCTTCTTCTTGTCCGCGTCGACGACGTAGTAGGCCTCGAAGCCGTTGTCGACGTCGATGGCGAACCGCCCGAACGGGCCCTTCTTCATCTCGACCGGCAGCTCCGACGGGTTCGGGAGGTCCCGGATGTGACCGACCGAGGCCTCGACGTCGAAGTCGCCCCCGAGATATCCGGCGATCGTCTTCGCCTTGGCGGGCGACTCGACGATGACGAGCTTGCGCCCTTTCCCTGCAGCCACGGCATACCTCTTGTCCTTCTGGGCCCACGTGCAGCGGAATCGTCGCTGCTCGGACGCGGGTCGCGAGGACACCGTAACCGGTGCGAGGCGCTTGCGAGGCACGGGTCCCGTGATCCAGACGCAATTTGGTTGAATCTTGAACTAGATTCGGCTAGGGTGGACGGGTGACCAGCACGCCGGTGATCTACCTCAGCCACGGCGCCCCACCGTTGGCCGACGACGACCTCTGGTGCGCCCAGCTGGCCGCCTGGTCCGCCGACCTCCCGCGGCCAGAGAACATCCTCGTGGTGTCCGCGCACTGGGAGCATGCCCCGCTCGCGCTCTCCTCGACCACCGGTGCACCGCTGTACTACGACTTCTGGGGCTTCCCCCAGCACTACTACGACGTGACGTATGCCGCGCCGCCCGCCCCGCAGCTCGCCGACGACGTGGCCCGGCTCGTGGCGACCCCCAGCGGCCGGGTCCACCGGGACGAGGGCCGCGGGCTGGACCACGGCGCCTACGTGCCGCTCGTGGAGATGTTTCCCGAGGCCGACGTCCCCGTGCTCCAGATGTCGATGCCGACCCTGGACCCGCGCGAGCTCTTCGAGATCGGCCAGCGCCTCGCGCCGCTGCGTGAGCAGGGCACGCTCATTGTGGGCTCGGGGTTCACCACCCACAACCTGCGGGAGTTCGACCCCTCCCGCGGAGCCGGCCACCCGGCGCCGCAGTGGTCCCAGGACTTCGACGCGTGGGCGAAGGAGGCCATGGAGCACCGCGACGTCGACGCCCTGCTCGACTTCCTCGACAAGGCCCCCGCGGCCGGGATCGCACACCCCCGGACCGAGCACTTCGCCCCGCTGTTCGTGGCCCTCGGGGCGGCCTACGCCTCCGGGGGGATGACCAGCACCAGCGTCATCGACGGCTTCTGGTACGGCCTGTCCAAGCGGTCCTGGCAGCTCGGCTGAGCGGTCGGCCCCGCGTGGTCCCGGGCTGGCCCGCCCGTGTCAGCGGGGTGGGCCGGCCGCGCCGACCGCCACCGCAGGCTCGCCGCGGGCCGGTATGCCGGTCTCGTCCAGGTCGGCGGCGGCACCACTGAACTGCGCGGCATACAGCCGGGCGTAGGCCCCCTGGGCGGCCAGCAGCACCGCGTGCGATCCCTGCTCGACGATCCGGCCGTCCTCCATGACGAGGATGAGATCGGCGTCCCGGATCGTGGATAGCCGGTGGGCGATGACGAAGCTCGTCCGGTCGGTGCGCAGGGCCGCCATGGCGTGCTGGACCAGTAGCTCGGTGCGGGTGTCGACCGAGCTCGTGGCCTCGTCGAGGATGAGCAGCTCGGGAGCGGCCAGGAACGCCCGCGCGATGGTGATGAGCTGCTTCTCCCCCGCGCTGATGTTGCCCGCCTCGGCGTCGAGCACCGTGTCGTAGCCGTCCGGCAGCGAGTGGACGAACCGGTCGACGTAGGTCGCCCGCGCCGCCTCCATGACCTCCTCCTGGCTGGCGTCCGGCCGGGCGTAGGCGATGTTGTCGCGGATCGTCCCCGCAAACAGCCAGGTGTCCTGGAGCACCATCCCGATCCGCGAGCGCAGGTCGTGGCGCGACATGTCGGTGATGTCGACGCCGTCGAGGGTGATCCGGCCGGCGCTCAGCTCGTAGAACCGCATGATGAGGTTGACCAGGGTCGTCTTGCCGGCACCCGTCGGGCCGACGATGGCGACGGTCTGACCCGGCTCGACGACGAGGTCGAGGTCCTCGATGAGCGGCCGCTGGGGGTCGTAGGAGAACGACACCTGCTCGAACTGCACGCGCCCGCGCGAGTCCTCGATGCGCACCGGCGCGAGGGACTCCTGCTCCTGCTCCGGGGCGTCCAGCACCTCGAAGACCCGCTCGGCGGAGGCCACCCCGGACTGCAGGAGGTTGGCCATCGAGGCCACCTGCGTGAGGGGCTGGGTGAACTGGCGCGAGTACTGGATGAACGCCTGGACGTCGCCGAGGGTCATCGAGCCGCTCGCCACCCGCAGACCGCCGAGCACGGCGATGACGACGTAGTTGAGGTTCCCGATGAACATCATCGCGGGCATGATGATGCCGCTGATGAACTGGGCGCCGAACGCCGCCTGGTAGAGGTCGTCGTTCTTCGCCTCGAAGGCCGCCTGCGACTCCCGCTGCCGCCCGAAGACCTTGACCAGCCCGTGGCCGGTGAAGGTCTCCTCGATGATGCCGTTGAGCTCGCCGGTGTGCCGCCACTGCAGCACGAAGAGCTTCTGCGAGCGGCGGGCGATGAGCGTGGTGACGAGGATGGAGATCGGGATGCTCACGAGCGCGATGAGGGCGAGCACCCACGAGATGCTGAACATCATCGCGACCATGGCGACCACGGTCAGCACCGACGTGAGCAGCTGGCTGAGCGTCTGCTGCAGGCTGGTCTGGATGTTGTCGACGTCGTTGGTCACCCGGCTGAGCAGCTCGCCGCGCGGCTGCCCGTCGAAGTAGGGCAGCGGCAGCCGGTTGAGCTTGGCCTCCACGTCCTCGCGCAGGGAGAAGACGGTCCGCTGGATGACGGAGGCGAGCAGCCAGCCCGCGAGCCACTGCAGGCCGGCGGCGACGACGTAGAGGCCGAGCACCAGCAGGAGCACCTGGCCCAGCGCGGTGAAGTCGATCCCCACCCCCGGCACGACGTCCATCCCGGACAGCAGGTCGGCGAGCTGCCCCTGCCCACTCGCTCGCAGGCCCGCGACCACCGACTCCTTCGTCGCACCCGCCGGCAGCCGCGAGCCGAAGAAGCCCTCGAAGATCAGGTTCGTCGCATGGCCGAGGATCTTCGGGCCGACCGCGCTCAGGACCACGCTGACCAGCGAGAGCAGCGCCACGACCAGCACGCGACGGCGCTCCGGCCGCAGGCGCCCGACCAGCCGCTTCGCGGACGGGACGAAGCTGCGGGGCTTCTCACCCGGCATACCCATCTGCATGTGTGGTGGGCCGCGGCGCCCGGCAGCGGCCACCGGACCTCGTCGGGCAGCGGCGGCCTTCTCCTCCGGGCTGAGGATGCCTTCGTCGCTCATGCCACCTCCCCCTCGGCCGAGCGCTGCGACTCGACGATCTCCTGGTAGGTCTCGCAGGTCGCGAGCAGCTCGTCGTGCCGGCCCTGACCCACCACGCGCCCGTCGTCGAGCACGACGATGTGGTCGGCGTCGATGATCGTGGAGACCCGCTGGGCGACGATGATGACGGTCGCGTCCCGGGTCACCGGCCGCAGCGCCGCCCGCAGCCGCGCGTCGGTCGACAGGTCGAGCGCCGAGAAGGCGTCGTCGAAGAGGAACACCTGCGGCCGGCTGACCAATGCCCGGGCGATGGCCAGCCGCTGGCGCTGTCCCCCGGAGACGTTCGTCCCGCCCTGGGCGATCGGAGCCTCGAGACCCAGCGGCAGCTGCTCGACGAAGCCCCTGGCCTGGGCGACGCGCAGTGCCTCCCAGAGCTCGTCGTCGGAGGCCTGCGGGTTGCCGTAGCGCAGGTTGCTCGCCACCGTGCCGGTGAAGAGGTATGGGCGCTGGGGCACCAGACCGATCCGCGACCACAGGGTGTCGAGGTCGAGCTCGCGCACCTCGACGCCGCCGAGCCGCAGGCTCCCACCGGTGATGTCGAACAGGCGCGGAACCAGGTTGACGAGCGTGGTCTTGCCGGCCCCGGTGCTGCCGATCACGGCCGTCGTGTGGCCCGGCCGCGCGGTGAAGGAGACGCCGCTCAGCACGGGCGACTCGGCTCCCGGGTAGCAGAAGTCGACGTCGTCGAAGACGACGTCGGAGTGCTCCGACACGGTCGTCACCGGATGGAGCGGCTGGACCACGGACGACTCGGTGTCGAGGACCTCGGCGATCCGCTCGGCGGAGACGGACGCCCTGGGGATCATCATCGACATGAAGGTCGCCATCATCACCGCGATGAGGATCTGGATGAGGTAGGCCATGAAGGCGGTGAGCGACCCGACCTGCATGGCCCCGCTCTCGACCCTGCTGGCGCCGAACCACAGCACCCCGACCGTGGAGGCGTTGAGGATGATCATGACGATGGGGAAGATCAGCGCCTGGAGCCGCCCCACCGCGAGCGCCGTGGCGGTCAGCGTGGTGTTGGCTCCGGCGAACCGCACCTCCTCGAAGTCCTCCCGGACGAAGGCACGCACGACCCGGACTCCGGTGATCTGCTCGCGCATGATCCGGTTCACACTGTCGATCGAGGTCTGCATGATGCGGAACTGCGGGATCATCCGGCGGATGACCAGGTAGACCGCGACGGCCAGCAGCGGCACGGCCACGGCGACCAGCCAGGACAGCCCGATGTCCTGCCGCAGCGCCATGACGATGCCGCCGACCATGCTGATGGGCGCGGAGACCATCATCGCCAGGGCCATGAAGACGACCATCTGGACCTGGGTGACGTCGTTGGTGTTGCGCGAGATCAGCGTCGGGGCGCCGAAGCTGGCGACCTCGCGGGCGGAGAAGTCGCCGACGCGGCGGAAGATCGACCCGCGAAGGTCCCGCCCGAGGCTCATCGCGCAGCGTGCGCCGAGGTAGACGGCGGCGAGAGTGGCGACGATCTGGATGAGGCTCACCGCCAGCATCCAGCCGCCGATGCGGAAGATGTAGGCCGTGTCGCCGCGGGCGACCCCGTTGTCGATGATGTCGGCGTTGAGGCTCGGGAGGTAGAGCGAGGCGATGGTGGCCGCGAGCTGGAGCACGAGGATCGCCCCGATCTGGGGCCGGTATGGCGTGAGATAGGTGCGGACGATGCGCAGCAGCATCAGCCTGCCTTCCTGCTCGTGGTGGTGAGGACCCCGGTCAGCAGGACGTCCACGATGGTCTCTGGCGACAGCAGCCGGCTGTCGGAGATCTGCGGGTGGCTGCCCGAGAAGGTGAGCAGCCGCAGGTAACGGGCCAGGTCCTGGGCCGAGCAGGTGAGGTCGCTGGCGTCGGCTTCGATGAGCGCGACGACTGCGCGGTTGGTCAGCTCCCGGTCCGGGTGCCGATGGTGCCGGTCGCCCGGCTGGTCGTCGGAGCGGTCGTCCGGTGAGGTGGCCACGTGTCCCGCCTCCGGCGTGCAGGAGGTGTGCTCCCTGCGTGCGGCGACGGGTGGCGCGCTGAGCCGCAGGCCGTGCATGAGGTCGAAGAGGTCGCCGTAGCGACGCTGAAGGATCGTCACGACCGCCACCAGGCGCTCCCGGAGCGGGAGCCCGGGGTCCACCTGCTGCAGCTGCCGCAGCAGCGGCGCCGGGCAGAAGGACCAGGCGATCGCCTCGTCGATGAGGCTGTCCTTGGTGTCGAAGGCCCGAAAGATGGTCCCCTCCGCGACACCGGCCGCCTCGGCGATCTCCCGCGTGCTGGGGACCGCACCGCCGCGGCGGATGAGGTCGAGCGCGCACTCGACCAGGACGGCGCGGCGCTGCGAGGGGGGAAGGGCGGTGGCCCGGGGTGACATCCGGCCACTGTAACTGAGTGAGCGCTCACTCACAACTGGATTTTTGTTCGTCGGCCGCTCCGGGACGCGCGTGTGGGGCCGCCCGGATCACGGGCGGCCCCACACGGGCTCACGAGCTGAGGCGGTCGTGCCCTCAGACGGTGGTTCGTTCGTCCTCGACGGGGCTGTCTTCGAGAACGGGGGCGGCGACCGGGTCGTCCCCCGCGGCGGGCGGCGTGGTGGGGATCTCGCGCTCGGCGGGGTCCTGGTCCTCGTCGCCACCGATGGCGATGTCCCGCGACTTCGAGACCGCCACGGCGGTCACGATGATGATCAGCGCGACAAGCGCGATGCCGTAGCGGATCAGCGGGCTGGTGCCGGTGGTGAAGGTCAGGGTGATGATCGCCGGCGCGATGAGCACCGACACGAGGTTCATCACCTTGATGAGCGGGTTGATCGCCGGACCAGCGGTGTCCTTGAACGGGTCGCCGACCGTGTCGCCGATGACGGTGGCAGCGTGGGGCTCGCTGCCCTTGCCGCCGTAGTGGCCGTCCTCGACGATCTTCTTCGCGTTGTCCCACGAGCCGCCCGAGTTCGCCAGGAAGACGGCCATCAGGCACCCGGTGGTGATCGCCCCGGCGAGGAACCCGGCCAGTGCGCCGATCCCGAGCCCGAAGCCGATGACGACGGGCGTCAGGGCGGCCAGCAGACCCGGGGTCGACAGCTCGCGCAGCGAGTCCTTCGTGCAGATGTCGACGACCCGGGCGTAGTCCGGCTTCTCGGTGTAGTCCATGATCCCGGGGTGCTCGCGGAACTGGCGGCGCACCTCGAAGACGATGGCGCCGGCTGCCCGGGTCACCGCGTTGATGGCCAGGCCCGAGAAGAGGAACACGACGGCCGCACCGAGCAGCGCGCCCACCAGGACGTTGGGCGTGACGATGTCGGTGGCCAGGGTGGACTGGTCGAACAGGGACGGGTTCTCCGTCACCTTGCCCCCGTCGAGCAGCACCCGGACCGCCGTCTTCCAGGCGTCCGTGAACGAGCCGAAGAGAGCCGTGGCCGCCAGCACCGCGGTGGCGATGGCGATGCCCTTGGTGATGGCCTTCGTCGTGTTGCCGACGGCGTCGAGGTCGGTGAGGATCTGGGCGCCCTCGCCGTCCACGTCGCCGGACATCTCGGCGATGCCCTGAGCGTTGTCCGAGACGGGGCCGAAGGTGTCCATCGCCACGATCACGCCGACCGTGGTCAGCAGGCCGGTGCCGGCCACCGCCACGAAGAAGAGCGACAGGGCGATCGAGCCGCCACCGAGCAGGAACGCGCCGTAGACCGCGCCGCCGATGATCACTGCCGTGTAGACCGCGGACTCGAGGCCGACGCCGATACCCGAGAGGACGACTGTGGCCGCGCCCGTGAGCGAGGTGCGGGCGACGTCCATGGTCGGACGCTTGTCGGTGCCGGTGAAGTGGCCCGTGAGCCAGAGGATGATGCCCGCGAGGACGATGCCGATGATGACCGCGACGGACGCGCGGATCCGCATGCCGTCGATGGCCGGCGAGGTCACCTGCTGGGTCGCCTGGTCGATCACCTCGGGGACTGACGGGTTGAGGTAGAGGAACACGGCGCCGACGCTGAGCACGGCCGAGATGGCCGCGGAGACGTAGAAGCCGTTGTTGATCGCGGTCAGGGCGTTCTGCCCCGGCTTCACCCGGGTGATGAACACGCCGATGATGGCCGTCACGGCGCCGATGGCCGGGATGAGCAGGGGAAACACGAGACCCTGGGCGCCGAGCGCCGCGGAGCCGAGGATGAGAGCGGCGACGAGCATGACGGCATACGACTCGAAGAGGTCGGCCGCCATGCCGGCGCAGTCGCCGACGTTGTCACCGACGTTGTCGGCGATCGTCGCGGCGTTGCGGGGGTCGTCCTCCGGGATGCCGGCCTCGACCTTGCCGACGAGGTCAGCGCCGACGTCGGCCGCCTTGGTGAAGATGCCACCGCCGACGCGCATGAACATGGCCAGCAGCGCCGCGCCGAAGCCGAAGCCTTCGAGGACCTTGGGGGCGTCTCCCTTGTAGACGAGCACGACGACGGAGGCTCCGAGCAGGCCCAGCCCGACGGTGGCCATGCCGACCGTGCCGCCGGTGCGGAAGGCGATGCGCATGCCGAGGTCGCGGTCACCGAGCCGGGCCGCGGAGGCGACCCGCACGTTCGCCTTGACGGCGAGGGACATGCCGAAGTAGCCGATCGCCGCGGAGAAGACGGCGCCGACGACGAAGAAGATCGACCGACCCAGCTTCACCTCGAAGGTGTCCGCGGGAAGGAGGAAGAGCAGGCCGAAGACGAGGACGACGAAGATGCCGAGGGTCTTGAACTGGCGCGCGAGGTAGGCCTGCGCACCCTCCTCGACCGCTGCCCCGATGGTCTGCATGTTCTCGGTGCCGGGGTCGGCGACGAGGACCTGGCGGCGGAAGTACACCCCCATGACCAGGGCGATCACCGCGATAGCGAGGACCGCATAGACCAAGGTGAGGTTCTTGCCGTCCAGGGCCAGCGCTGTGGACGCTGCCGGGGCGAGATAAGGCATGGTGCACTTCCTCCTTGAGGTGCTCACTCACCCGGACAGCACGAAGTGGTGCCGGGAAGTCGGGTGATGACGCGGGTGACCCTACCTGCTGATCGCGTCGGGCCCCATCAAACCAGAATGTGATGTGTGACGCGTAGCCGGTGGTAGCCGGGCGAATCCGGGCAGACCGCCCGCTCACGCCATACCGGCGGTGGCGTCCTCCACGCTCGGGAAGATCTCGAAGACCTTGTCCAGACCGGTGATCGTGAACACCTTGAGCACGCGGTCGTGAGCGCAGACGATGCGCATCGTGCCGTCGTGCACCCGGATCAGCTTGAGCCGCCCCACGAGGACCCCGAGACCGGTGGAGTCCATGAAGGTGACCCCACCGAGGTCGACGACCAGCTGGAACCGACCCTGGTCGATCTCCTCGTCGAGGCGGTCGCGCAGGGCCGGCGCCGTGTAGACGTCGATCTCGCCCCCGACGTGCACCACGGTGTAGTGCTCGGCCTGAGTGGTCGAGAGGTCGAGATCCACAGGTGCCCTCTCCCTGGAGGTCGGCTCGGGCCGGACGCGGTTGGTCGGCCGGTCAGCCAAACCCTACTCTGCGTCAGGAGGGCGGCATACGGTTGCAGGAATGTCCGCGCCTTCCGCCTCCCAGCACGCTGCCACGCGCCGGCCACGCCCCCACGCGGAGCAGCTGCTCGCGGGCCTGGCCACGGGGGACCGCGCCGACCGGCTCACCCACGTCCACCGGATCGCCGCTCGAGAGGCCATCCTGGCGGACTGGCCGGACTGGGTCTCACCCACGGTGTACGCCGCCCTGTCGCAGGCGGGCGTCACCTCGCTCTGGGCCCACCAGCGCGAGGCCGCCGACGCCGCGCACGCGGGGGAGCACGTCGTCCTGTCAACCGGGACCGCCTCCGGGAAGTCGCTCGGCTACCTGCTGCCCGTGGTCTCCGACCTCGTCGACGGCTCGAGCGCGCCCACCGGCCGGGCCGCCACCGCCCTCTACCTGTCCCCGACGAAGGCGCTCGCCCAGGACCAGCTCGCGCGGCTCGAGGCGCTCGCCCTGCCCGGGCTGCGCCCGGCGACCTACGACGGGGACACCCCGCTCGAGGAGCGTCGCTGGATCCGTGACCACGGCAACTACGTCCTGACCAACCCCGACATGGTCCACCACTCACTGCTGCCCGGGCACGAGCACTGGGCGCCGTTCCTTCGCTCGCTGCGCTACGTCGTCATCGACGAGTGCCATGTCTACCGGGGCGTCTTCGGGTCGCACCTCGCGCTGTTGCTGCGCCGGCTCCGGCGGGTTGCCGCCCGCTACCGGTCCTATCCCACCTTCGTGCTCGCCTCGGCCACCGTCGCCGAGCCGGGCACACACGCCTCCCGCCTCGTGGGTATGCCGGTCCGTCCGGTCACGGTGGACGGCTCGCCCCGGGCCGCAATGACGTTCGGGCTCTGGGAGCCCGCCCTGCTCGAGGGCACGCCCGAGCACGGCCTGGACTCCGGGCCGCGACGGCGCAGCGCCGTGGCCGAGTCGGCGTGGCTGCTGGCCGACCTCGTGGGGCAGGGCGTCCAGACCGTGGCGTTCGCCCGCTCGCGCAGCGGGGTCGAGGTCGTCGCGGCCGCAGCGCGGGGCCACCTGCGTCAGGTGGACCCCGCCCTCGAAGGGGCGGTCGCGGCATACCGGGGTGGTTATCTCCCCGAGGACCGGCGCGAGCTCGAGCGGTCCCTGCGCAGTGGGCGCCTCGTCGGCCTGGCGGCCACCAGCGCGCTGGAGCTCGGGATCGACGTGAGCGGCCTGGACGCCGTCCTCCTCGCGGGCTGGCCCGGCACCCGGTCGTCGCTGTGGCAGCAGGCGGGGCGTGCCGGGCGGGCCGGCGCCGAGTCGCTGGCGATCCTCGTGGCGGCCGACGACCCGCTGGACACGTATCTGGTGCACCATCCGGAGGCGATCTTCGACGCACCGGTCGAGGCGGCCGTCCTCGACCCCGGCAACCCGTATCTCCTCGGACCGCACCTGGCCTCTGCAGCGGCGGAGCTGCACCTCACGGAGGATGACGAGGTGCTGTTCGGGCCGGGGATGTGGCCGTTGCTCGACGAGCTCGTGGCGGCCGGGATGCTGCGCCGCCGGCCACGCGGGTGGTTCTGGGCCAGGGCCGACCGGGCCAGCGACCATCTCTCGCTACGGGGGTCGGGCGAGACGGTCCGGATCGTCGAGGCCCAGACCGGGCGGGTGCTCGGGACCGTCGACGAGAGCCGCGCCCACGGTGCCGTGCATACCGGCGCCGTCTACCTCCACCAGGGAGACCCCTACGTCGTCACCGAGCTCAGCCTGGAGGACTCCTCCGCCCTGGTGGTCGCCGGAGACCCTGGGTGGTCGACCCAGGCGCGGTCGGTGACCGCCTTCGACATCGTCTCCGTGGAGCGCTCGCAGGACTGGGGAGCGGTGCAGTGCCACTTCGGGCCGGTCCAGGTGCACACCCAGGTGACGTCCTTCCTGCGGCGGCTGCCCACCGGTCAGGTGCTGGGCGAACATCCGCTGACGCTGCCGACGCGTACCCTCACGACCAAGGCGATGTGGTGGACCCTCCCGGTCGAGGTCCTGGCCGCTGCCGGGATCGGCGAGGCCGACATCCCAGGCTCGGCGCACGCCGCCGAGCACGCCGCCATCGGCATGCTGCCGCTGGTCGCCACCTCGGACCGGTGGGACATCGGGGGCGTCTCGACGGCGCTGCATCCTGACACCGGGATGCCGACGATCCTCATCTACGACGGCCACCCGGGTGGGGCGGGGTTCGCCGAGCGGGGCTTCGTCGCCGTCCGGACCTGGCTCGGCGCCACGCGCGCCGCGATCGTCGCCTGCGGATGCGCGACCGGGTGCCCGTCCTGCGTGCAGTCTCCGAAGTGCGGCAACGGCAACGAGCCGCTGGACAAGGCTGGCGCGGTGCTCCTGCTCGATGTGACCCTGGCGGCGGCCGGCACCGCGGATCCAGGGACCCCATGACGCCATGACCCCATGTCCCCATGTCCTCATGACCCCCCCATGACCCCGCCTGAGCGTGCGTCCTGGCAGTAGGGTCGAGATGCGCCCACCGGCGCACCCGGGATCGGGCTCACCCAGGAGGTCCACCATGCTCGCGATCGGCTTGATCCTTCTCCTGCTCGCCGTCGGCGGCGGCGGGTACCTCAGCTGGCTGGCACTGCAGACCTCCACGGGGGTCCCCCTCTCCGGCGGTGGTGCGTCCTTCAACGTCCTGCCGATCACCCTGCTCGTGGCCGGAGCAGCAGCCGTCGTGCTTCTCTGGGTCGGCTTCCGGCTCACCTCCGCCGGCTTCCGGCGCCGGCGGGCTCAGCGCCGTGAGCTCAAGGAGCTGCGCGAGGCCGGGGCGGCGACCGCAGCACCGAGCACCGTGACCGGTCGGCCGGTGACCGGGTCCCCGCCGGTTGCGGAGCGGGCCACCCTGATCGAGCGACCCGGCAGTCACACCGACCCCACGGCGTCGCCGCGCTCGACCTCCGCCGACAGCGGCTTCGAGCGGAAGACCGACCCCAACCCCTGACCGGACCGGACCTGCGCACTCTGCGGTCAGGACACTCTGCGGTCAGGACACTCTGCGGTCAGGACACTCTGCGGTCAGGACACTCTGCGGTCAGGACACTCAGCGGTCAGGACACTCAGCGGTCAGGACAGGCGTTGCGGCTGTCCGGGTTGCTGCTGGGCTGCTGTCCGGGCCGTCCTAGGGCGTGGCGGGGCCGGCGCGAGCTCGGGCCTGGGCAGGTGCCAGCCCCGGAGCGCTCGGTACCGTCACGAGGAGCACCATGGTGAGGTCCGGACCGGTCAGACACGACACGACGGCAGCGCCGTTCTGACCACTCACCCGAGCCGCTGAGGCGCAGGCCTGGCCGGACCCTCCCCCGTCCACGAGGACCTGAGCCCCGGCCAGCGCCGCGAGATCGGCAGCCGCGTGGGCTCGGTGCGATGCCGCGACCGCAGCCACCAGGCTGAGTGCACCCGCCGAGACGAGCAGGATGACCGCGACGGCGGCGATGACCAGCACCGTGGCCGCCCCTGAGTCGCGGTCCCCCACCCCGGCGGGTGCGCGGAGTGCCACGCCCGGCGGCCCCGGCAGCGCGGGCGCCGTCCGCAGGGTCACGGCGGCTGCTCCCGCTCCGCGACCGACTGGGCCTCAAGGTGCAGGCCTGCGCCTCCGGGCAGCCGGCGAACCACCGAGACGCGGACACTGACCACCGCTCCGGCGTTGTCGAGGAAGATGGCTGCGCCGTGCGGAGCAGCTCGGCTGGCCACCGAGCGGACGGCCTCAGCCGCATCCCCACGGGCCAGTGCCCGGGCGCCCAGGCGGGCAGCGTCGACGCACCGGATCTGGTCCACCCCGGCTGCGACGCCGCCCAGGCCGAGCCCCAGGACGAGGACCACGGCAGGCAGGGCGACGGCGAGCTCCGCGGTCACCATTCCCGCCGACCGCGCACGCCGCCGTGCCCGGTGGTCTCGGCCGGCCATCGACACCGGTCAGCCCGCGATGCCGAGTGCGGTGGTGATGACCTTGGCCAGGGCCGACTTGATCGGCCCGGACCTCACGACGGCGAGCAGCACCGCGGCGAAGGCGCACGCCGCGAGCGTGCCCACGGCATACTCCGCCGTCGTCATGCCCGCATCAGCCTGCCGGCGCAGGTGCGCCCACCGGTGTGTGAGCCCGTGAGACATCGACCGAGACAACGACCGTGACATCCAGTCCCCCTACCCTCAGGCGCCCCTGCGGGTCGCCTCCCCGGACCTCCCGGTGGATGCCTCCATCGTCGTCGGCGGCGGACGTCGCCGGTCGGTCCACGCCGGGCCCTG
This sequence comes from uncultured Actinomycetota bacterium, assembly GCA_963826375.1. Taxonomy (GTDB): domain Bacteria; phylum Actinomycetota; class Actinomycetes; order Actinomycetales; family Dermatophilaceae; genus Lapillicoccus. Next base: position 24,689 of record CAWGWN010000006.1, read on the forward strand.
GGGATGACGGGAGTGCGCAGGGCACCCTGTGGAGCGAGCGAGCTACTCCGGCTCGGTCGCGGTCCGGGCCGGCTTCGACGACGTGGGGTCGAGGCGCTCCGCCTGCTCAGGAGCGAGACCTTCCTGGGGCTGCACTCGGCTCCGGCCCCGCTGGACGCGCCACGCGCTGAAGAGAGCGGTCATCGCCGCCAGCCAGGCCAGCCCGAGGACATAGCCCGCAACGACGTCGGAGATGTAGTGCGCGGCGAGCGCCACCCGGGAGAACCCGATGCCGAGGACCATCAGGACGGCTACCGCGATGGCCAGCCGTCGCCAGACACCGGCCAGGACGGGCAGGAAGACCAGCAGGAGGACGCCGTAGCCGACCATCGCCGCCTGGGCGTGGCCGCTCGGGAAGCTCGCCCCGGGCTCGGTGAGGAGTGGCTGGTCGACGACCGGTCGCTCACGGTGCACCAACAGCTTGACCGCGGTGTTCAGCAGCGAGGACCCGATCGACGTGACCGCAGCGAAGAGCGCCAGTCGCCATAGCCGCCGGATGACCAGGTAGGCGACGACGACAACCAGTACCACCTGCCACGCGAGCGCGGAGCCGGAGTCGCTGAGGGTCCGCATGACGGACACGAAAACCGGGTGGGCCAGTGCGTAGACGTGCAGGCTGTCCCGCGCGCCCTTGTCCGCCGCGGACAACGGCCCCCAGTTGTCCTCGACGAGCAGCAGGAGCAGCGCGAACGGGATCGCGACGAGGCCGAGGGCGAACGCGGTCAGGCTCGCCCGGGTGACGTGAGAGCGAACCGCAGGGCGTTCGACGTCGCGATCTGTGTCGGCACCCACCACGACCCCTCTCGTCTGTCGGCCGCATCTGTCGGCCCCCGACTCTCTGCAGCTCGCCGGCTGTCGGCCGCTCGCCGGCCGTCGGGTAACCGGCAGCCTAAGGGGATGACGCGCAGGAGCCAGAGCCGCACTCGTTCCGGTGGGTGGCAGCGGATCGGCCCCGCCGGACGGAGACGGTCTGCTCGACCCCGCGAGTGGCCTCCGCCAGCTCGGCGCGTTCGGTCGGGTCGAAGGACTGCGCGGCCGCGGTGATCCGGAGCCGGGCCAGCTGGTCGGAGACGACGTCGAGCTGTGCGGTCGGGGTCACCCAGGCCAGCTCGTCCAGCAGGGCGACCAGCCGTCCGAGCACCGTGGGGTCCTGCGCGCCATACCGCCGGGGTTGGGAGACGGCCTGGTCCACCAGCTCGCGCAGGTCCGGGCGGGGCACGACGACGCGCACCTGCCCGTCGTCGTCCCGGGCGAGCTCCGGACCGAGGTCACGCCCGGCCATGACGCACAGCAGTGCCGCCGAGTGGCCGAGGGCGTGGATCGCCGTCGTCGGGTCGTTGATCCCCGGGGACAGGGACTTGCAGGCCACGTCGGTGAGCTGTCGCAGGCCGAACCCGATGTCCTGGGCAGCGGTCCGCTCGAAGCCGGTATGCGCCGCCGCCGCCGTCCGCTCGCGCAGCCGGGTGAGGACGTCGTCGTCGAACGCTCCGCCGGTCCTCGGCCAGACCGTGGCCAGGGGGGAGCCGGCCACGAGCGACGACCCGGTCATCCGACCGACCACGACGACGGCATCGGCCTCGACCGCCGCCTCGAGCAGGTCCTCGAGGTCGATCGAGACGAGGAACCCCGAGGAGCTGGCCCACACCGTCGCGGCCGTCGCGGGCTCGACCGGGAGGGCGGAGGGTCGTCGCCGCGGGTCGACGTCATCGGTCAGGGCCGTCACGTTCTCCCGCGCCTCCGTGAAGACGCTGTTGAGGATGCTCTCCGCGCGGATCTGGCTGGTGAGATGGGCCAGGAAGCCCACGAGCACCAGAACGCTGACGAGCGCCAGGAGGAAGGCCGTGGTGACCGAGAACTGCGGGACGAACGCTGCCTGGCCGTCGGCCGAGGTCCGCACCGTCCGCAGCACCGTCAGGGCATAGGTGAACGTCCCGAGGAAGACGGCCAGGGTGCCATGCACCACCCGGTCGCTGGAGAAGGTCCGCAACAGCCGGGGCGAGTACTGGCTGCTGGCCAGCTGCAAGGTCACCACGGTGAGGGAGAAGGTCAGGGCCGTCACGGTGATCAGCGAGCCGGACACCGCGCTGAGGACGGTGCGGGCGGCGTCCGCGCCACCTCCGAACAGGTAGACCTTGAGCGACGGGCTGAGGTCGTCGTCGATGGCCGCGTCCACAAGCGGGATGACGACCCCGGCGACCACTCCGAGCAGCACGCCGACCGCCGGCAGCGGCCACAGCTGGACGCGCCACGCCTCACGCAGCCTGCGGATGGTGGCGATCGCGCCGGGCTGGCTCATCAGGGACCTCCCGGTGTGTATGCCGTGGGCGGATGACCCTGCGAACGTAGCCCATGAGCGCGGGGAGGGACACGGCCCGGCCACGGCCCGGGACCGGTGGAACCGCACTCCGCGTCAGCCGGCGCGCTCGTCGCGGACCAGCCCGTCGAGTCAGCTCCCGAGCACCTGCTGCGCCAGGGCGAGGATGATCGGGATGACGCTCGTGAGGCAGAACGCGGGCAGGAAGGCCAGCCCCAACGGCAACACCATCCGGACCCCCACCCGCGCCGCCTCGACGTCCAGACGGGACAGCTCGGTGGCGCGCAGGTCAGCGGCGCTCTGCATCAGCAGCGCGGAGGGCGGGACACCGGCCCGCGTCGCCAGACGCATCGCCTGACCCGCATGGCGCCACGAGGGGTCCACCGCGCCCCAGGCTGCCCGTTCGTCCACTCCCCAGCGCAGCGCGGCCGCGACCGTGCCGAGCTGGTGTCCTACCGAGCCGGGGCACTGCCGAGCCACCTGTTCGATGGCCTCGACGAGGCCGCACCCCGAGCTCAGCGCCACGGCCAGCAGGGCCATGCTCGACGCGACGTCGTCACTCGTCAGGACCCCTCGCCCTCGCGCCCGGCGACGACGGCATGGCGATGCCTCGGTGATCGGGAGAGCCTCATGCCGGGCCGGCCAGCCTGCGACGGCCAGCGCGAGCAGGACCCCCGCGAGAAGTGGGGCCCCCGGGACGAGTGCGCCCTGGCTCATGCCGCCCCACGGACGGCCCGCGGGCGAGACACCCGGGCCACCAACGATGCGCACCACCACCGCCCGGCGCCGAGCAGCAGTAGGCCGAGCAGTCCCGACCCCAGGGCCGCAGACCCGGAGTACAGCGCGGTCGGTGGGATGCCGAGCAGGGCTCCCACCACGGGACCCGCGAGCGGCAGGAGGCTCAGCACCATCGTCGTGGCCCGGGGGCCGGCCAGAGCGATGGCCATCCGTTGTTCGTGGGCAACGCGGTGGCGCACGAGGTCGGCTGCCAGCCCGACGCAGTCCGCGAGGGGGGAGCCCAGAGCCTCGGACAACGCCCACGCCCGGGCGACGACGCGGAGCTCGTGCGACCGGTGGGCGGCGGCCTCCCGCGCCCAGACGGGAGCCAGCGGTGCGGCCACGTCGGCTGCCGCGAGCAGGCGATCCTGCAGCATGCCCACCTGCTCCGAGGTGGCTGAGACGTCGATGCAGCGCAGGGCCGCAGCGGGTGGCAGGCCGGCCCGGAGGGCGGCCCCCAGCCCATCGAGGAGCGCCAGAACCGCATCGCGGTCGGGCGCCCTCCGACGGCCTCCGGCGAAGCCCCGATGGCTGGGGCGGATGGGTTCCAGTCGCCCCGGGCGCCACGCCCAGTGTCGAGACCGCCTGGCGGCTGCCTCGCCGGCTGAGCGGGTCGCGGGCGCGCTCCCCGGGCTGGTGGGCCAGCCGAGGACGCCGAGCAGGACGAGGACCGCCCCCACGACCGTCACGGAGCCGCCTCCCCTCGGGTGGCTGTCAGCCCGTGCGGCCGAGTCGGGTCGGGCCGGGTCAGGCCGACGCGCCGACTCGAGCCGTCGAGCCGATCCAGCCCGGTCAGGTCAGCCAGGCGGCCCCACCCAGGTCCACGCTCATCGGCCCATCCGGGCCCGCAGAGGGCGGCGGTGACGCGTGGCCGGCCAGCCGGGGTGCGCTCCAGCACCGAGATCGCGTCGACCACCCTGGAGGTGCGCGCGGTCCCCCGTTGACCCGGGGAACCGCGCAGATGGATGACGACGTCCACGGCGCTGACCAGCTGCGCATGGACAGCCGGGAGCGATAGCCCGGCCAGAGCGCCCAGCGCCTCGAACCGGGACACCACGTCTGCGGCAGCGTTGGCGTGGACCGTCCCGCAGCCCCCGTCGTGGCCGGTGTTGAGCGCGGTGAGCAGCTCGCGGACCTCGGGGCCGCGCACCTCGCCGACGATGAGCCGGTCGGGTCGCATCCGCAGCGCCTGGCGGACCAGCGTGGTCATCGTCACCTCCCCCGCTCCCTCCACGTTGGGCGGGCGAGCCTCGAGTCGAACGACGTGTGGGTGGTCCACCCGCAGCTCGCGCACGTCCTCCACGACGACGAGCCGCTCAGCCGGCCCGGCCTCGGCGAGCAGCGCACCCAGGAGGGTCGTCTTGCCGGCTCCCGTGCCTCCGCTGACGAGGAAGGCAACCCGGTGGTGGACGAGGGAGCGCAGCAGGGGCAGCCAGCGGCCGGGGAAGAGCCCGCTCCGCGCGAGCTCGTCGAGTCCCACCCGCGCCTGTGCTGGCACGCGGAGGGTCACGTGTGCGCCGCCGTCGACGAGAGGGGGGAGCATCGCGTGCAACCGGACGCCCGAGGGCAGCTGCCCGTCGACGTATGGCGCGGTGTCGTCCAGGCGGCGCCCTGCCAGCCCCGCGAGACGCACCGCCAGCTGCCGTCGCGCCTCCGGACCGCCGATGTCCACCTCGGCGCGCTCGATGCCGTGGCCGCGGTCCCACCAGACCGAGCCGTCACCGTTCACCATGACGTCGGTCACCCCCTCGCTCGCCAGCAGCTCCTCCAGCGGACCCGCTCCGAGCAGCCGCGCGTGCAGGTGGTCTCGGACCGACCGAACGCCTCCCTCGCCCAGCGTCGCCCGGTCGGTGCCCGCGACCTCGTCGAGCAGCTCGGGGTCGGGGGGCCGACCGCGTCGCACCTGCCGCCAGACCGGCTCGGGGACAAGGCTGCTCATGCTCCTGCTCCCCCCGGCCGGCCACTGGGGAGCACTCGGGCGCGCCACAGCTCTGTTGTGCCCGGCACCTCTCGCCCGCCCGGCACCTCGCGCCCGCCCGGCCGCTCTCGAGACCGCTGCACCGCCAGGGCGAGGCACGCGTCCGCACCGTCGACCAGCGGCCCCCGACCTCGCGCTCCGGGCGCGACGCCATGGACGAGGTCGGCCCGCGCGCCGCGGTCGTCCGGAAGCAGCGCCAGCACATCGAGCCCGGTGACCGACTCGACGAGGGGGACCAGGTCAGCCACCCGCCGGTCCCCGCGGAGCGAGACCACGACCTCGTCACACCGCGCCTGCGCCCACCCGCTGACCGCGCAGAGCGCCGCGAGCTGGGTCAACCCGGTGCCCCCGACGAGGACGGTCAGCGTCGCCGCGTCGAGAGCGAGGTCGGCGTAGCGGGAGCCCGCGGCGGTGTCGACGACGACGAGCTCCTCGGACGCCTGCAGGCCGATCAGCACCCCCGCGACGACGTCGCCGTCAAGGAGCACCGGTTCCTCTCGGCCGAACGAGAGCACGGCCACCCCATCGGCCCGCGGGAGCCGCTCGGCGATCGCCGCCCCGTCGGCGCGTCCCTCGAGCGACACCAGGCCGTCCCACCGAAGTCCCGGCTCCTGCTCGGCCCCGAGGACCACGTCCAGGCCGCCGCCGTAGGGCTGCAGGTCCACCGCGGCGACCCGGAGGCCGGCCTGATGCCCGCGCATCGCGACGGCGGACGAGAGGGTGGACCCGCCGACCCCTCCCGACGCCCCCACCACGACCACCGTTGCCTGGCTCATGACTCCAGGGTCGGGCCGCCCGCCGGTGGCGGCGGCCCGCTCCCCCTCGCCTGTGGACTCCGGGGCCCGTAGTCACCTCCTGTGGACATCGCCGCGGGCACGGCCGACGAGCCGGACCCGGTGGCGACGCCACCCGCTGGACGACGACGACCTGGACGACGACCTGGACGGCGACGACCTGGACGGCGATGACCCCCGCCGGGGGACGACGGGGGCCATCTTGCGCCCTAGCACCTGGGGGGAGGGGCCAGGAACGCTGCGCTCGACCCACGAATGAGGAGCGCACTTCGATTCTGCGCCGCCCCAACGGTTCTGGCAATCGCGAGGAGACCGCACGGTCCCCGGTTTGTCGCGCATTGTCCAGCCTTGGCGGCACATTGTTATCAAGATCGGCGGTCCGACGACCCGGTCATCCGAGCACGGGACACCGAGCCCCCTGACATGGTGATGGCACCTCGTCTCCGAGGGAGAGGAGGTGCCATCACGACCGTGATGCATCGCGGGTTACCAGAGCGTGCACCTGGGTTGTCGCAGTGGGATGAACCCACCAACGAGCTGTCCATCAGTGGACCGGCCGCGCGTGGGTGCCCGGCTGCTTCACGGTGGTTCTTCTGGCACGAGTGCCACCTTCAGTTGTACACGCCTTGGAGGGGGAAATGAAGCCCTTGACTGGGCGCCGCGGCGGGGTGATACTCGCTCGCGCCGGGGGGCATACCGGCCACTGAGACCGGCCTGAGACCCCCGGTCGGCGCCGTCTGGCCAGGTCAGCTGAGTCGTCCCGCGCGGACCGCGGCGCAGATCCGCTCGCCCTCCACCGCGCCGGCGACCACCGCTTCGGCGCAGTGCTGCAGCCAGAGGCCGACCCCGGCCCGCCCGCCCGACCCGTATGCCGCGAGCGCACCGAGGTAGCCCGGCCCACCGTCGCGTCCGTGCCCGGCCTCGGGCACGGCGACGCCCGTCGGATCCAGCCCGCTGGCCTGGATGATGCACCGCTCCATCGCGCGGGCGACGGCCCCGTTGCCCCGGACGAAGGGCCGGATGGTGGCGATCTCGGCGTGGACGAGGCCGGCGACGACCACGGCCGGTGCGTCCACTGCGGCGGTCAGCATCGCGGCGACCTCTGCCAGCCGGACCGCGACCTCCGCGGCGGACGGAGCGGGCCCGAGGTCCACCAGCTCGTGCGAGGTCTCCCCCTCCTGCCGGGGCCGACCGACCTGGTCCGACGGCAGCAGCCCGGCCATCGCAGCGACGTGCAGCCGGGCCAGGGCCTGCAGCGGCGCCCGGAGGACCAGAGCGGTGACGTGCTCGGTCTCGGCAGTCGCCTGGACGACCCCCCGCAGGACGCCGTCGACCGGGTCAGGCGGGTCGGGCCACGGGAGGGCGCCGCGGACATGGTCGCGGACCCGGTCGAGGGGGATGTCTGCCCCCTCGAGCGTCGCGCTGGCCTGGGCACCGCGGATCCGGGACTCGGCCGCCGCCTCGGGGATCCGCCGGCGCAGCGCCTCGTCGAACCGCAGCCGGGTGCACGCCTCGCGAGCCGCCTCGGCCCCCTCGGCGACACCGGGAAGTGCGGTCAGCAGGGCGAGCCGGGCCGTCAGGGCTGCGGCGTCACTGGGGGGCGGCGGCACGCGCCCATCCTAGGAGGGCAGACAGCAGGGGCCGGGGCGGAGGGGCGGCGGGCCGGAGGCGGAGGGGCGGGGGCCGGGACGCAGAGGTGCGGGGCCGGGACGGAGAGGTCGGGACGGCCGGGCCCTACGCTGCCGGGGTGACCGGCAACCAGGTGCTGCTCGCCCTCGGGGCGCTCGTCCTGCTCGTCGCACTCGGGACCCTGTTGCGGCTGCTGCGCCGCCGCCGGTTCGTCAGCGAGGTCGACCGGGCGACGTACCAGACGCTGCACACCGCCTCGCTGGCTGCGCTGCACCTGCGCGACGGCCTGACCCCCGAGGCGGCCCAGAAGGCCACCCACCAGCTGCGCTCGATGCTCGGCAGCCGGGCCATCGCCCTCGCGGACCCGAGCGGGGTGCTGGCCTGGGACGGCATCGGGGCCCACCACCAGGGCGCCGTCCCCGAGCAGTCCGAGCCGGTGCTGACGTCAGGGCGCACGGTCGTGCTGTCGGAGGCGGACATCACGTGTGCCAACCCGGACTGCCCGATCCGCTCCGGCGTGCTGGCCCCCATCGTCGCCGACGAGCGCGTGGTGGCCATCCTCGCGGCATACGGACCGTCCGTCTCGACCGGACTCGTCCGGGCGACCGAGGAGGTCGCCCGCTGGATCTCGACGCAGGTCGAGCTCGCCGAGCTCGAGCGGCAGCGCACCCGTCTGATGGAGGCCGAGCTGCGCGCCCTGCGGGCCCAGATCTCCCCGCACTTCATCTACAACTGCCTGGGCGCGATCGCCTCGTTCGTCCGGACGGACCCCGACCGGGCCCGGGAGCTGATCCTCGAGTTCGCCGACTTCACCCGCTACGCCTTCCGCCGCGGGGGCGCCTACACGACCCTGCGGGAGGAGCTGCGCAACATCGAGCGCTACCTGGTGCTGGAGCAGGCCCGGTTCGGCGAGCGCCTCGTCGTCTCGCTCCGCATCGCCCCGGAGGTGCTGCCGGTCGCCGTGCCGTTCCTGGCTGTCCAGCCCCTCGTCGAGAACGCCGTCCGGCACGGCCTCGAGCGCAAGACCGGTGTCGGCCACGTGACGATCACCGCGGTCGACCTCGGGTCGGCGGCGGAGATCAGCATCGAGGACGACGGGGTGGGCGGTGACCCCGAGGTGATCCGCGCCGTGCTCGCCGGCGAGTCCGCTGCTGACAGCGTCGGGCTCGGCAACGTCGACGCCCGGCTCCGGCAGGCGTTCGGTGACCAGCACGGGCTGGTCGTCGAGACCGCGCCCGGTGCGGGGACAAAGGTGACGTTCCGGGTGCCGAAGTACGCCCCTGGCGTGCGCGCCGAGCCGTAGCCTGACCGGTATGCCGCTGACCTCGCCTGCCGACCCCCGGCTGCGGGTGCTCGTCGTCGACGACGAGGCGCCGACGCTGGCCGAGCTGACCTACCTGCTCGGCCGCGACGAGCGGATCGGCCCGGTCCACTCGGCGACCTCGGGCACGGAGGCGCTGCGGGCACTCGAGAACGAGCCGGTGGACGTGGTCTTCTGCGACATCTCCATGCCGGGTCTGGACGGCCTCGACCTCGCCAAGGTCCTCGCACGGTTCGCCGACCGGCCGCAGGTCGTCTTCGTCACGGCATACGAGGAGCACGCGGTCGACGCCTTCGAGCTCGAGGCGACGGACTACGTGATGAAGCCGATCCGCGCCGAGCGGCTCGCCGAGGCCGTCCGCCGGGTCGTCGCGCAGCACGCCGACCCGCCGCCTCAGCGCGTGCCGGCGGAGCCCGACGACGAGACGGTGCCGGTCGAGCTCGGGGGCGTCACGACGTTCGTGCGGCGCAGCCAGATCCGCTTCGCCAGGGCTCACGGCGACTACGCCCGGCTGCACACGGACGAGGGGTCACATCTCGTGCGGATCTCGCTCAACGCGCTCGAGGAGCGCTGGGGTGAGCACGGGTTCGTCCGGATCCACCGCTCAACCCTCGTCTCCCTCGCCCACGTGACAGCCGTCTCGATGGACGATGGCCGCTGCCTCGTGCGGGTCGGCGGCGACGAGCTGCAGGTCAGCCGGCGGCATACGAGGACCCTGCGCGAGCGGCTGCTCCGCTCGGGCCCGTCGTGACCGACGCGCCGCCGCCAGGGTCTCCCCGTCGGCGGGTCCGGATCACGTCGCCCCGGCGCGAGGCCCGACTGCGGGCGGCCCGCCGGCCGGCCACCCAGGAGCTCGCGGAGCAGACGGGCCTGGGCGAGGTCTACCTCTCCGCGCTGCTCCGCGCCCAGCTGCGCCTCTCGCTGACCGTCCTGCTCGGGATGGGGGTGGTGGTCCTCGGCGTGCCCGCCGTCTTCGTGCTCGTGCCGACAACCCGCAGCATCGAGGTCGGGCCAGTCCCGTTGCCCTGGCTCGTGATCGGCGTGCTCATCTACCCCGTGGTCGTCGTCGCGGCGCGGATCTACGTCCGCCAGGCCGAGCGGATCGAACGCGAGTTCGTCGAGCTCATGGCACACCAGTGAATTCGAGCCAGCAGTGAGCGGATCGGCCGGGGTCGTCGCGATCACCCTCGTCTGCGTCGTCACACTCGTCATCGGCGCCTTCGGGCTGCGGCTGTCGAGGACGACCAGCGACTTCTATGTGGCCGGCCGCAGCGTCAGCCCGGGGTGGAACGCCTCGGCCATCGGCGGCGAGTACCTCTCTGCCGCTTCGTTCCTCGGCGTCGCCGGACTGGTCTACTCCCTCGGCGTCGACATGCTCTGGTTTCCTGTCGGCTACACGGTCGGCTACCTCGTCCTGCTCGTCCTCGTCGCGGCTCCGCTGCGCCGCTCGGGTGCCTACACGCTGCCCGACTTCGCCGAGGCACGGCTGGAGTCTCGCCGAGTCCGGTCGCTGTCCTCGGTCCTCGTCGTCGGCATCGGGTGGCTCTACCTCCTGCCGCAGTTCCAGGGCGCGGGCCTGGCCCTGAGCACGGTGACCGGAGCGCCGCCGGCCCTCGGCAGCCTCATCGTCGCGGTCGTCGTGGTGGCCAACGTCGTCGCCGGGGGGATGCGCTCGATCACCCTCGTCCAGGCGGTGCAGTACTGGATCAAGCTCACCGCCATCTCCGTGCCGGCGTTCGTGCTGCTCGCGCTGTGGCTCCAGGCCGGCCATCCCGCACCGGCCGTCGGTGGCGGCGCCGCCTGGAGCGACGCCCTGCCCGGGTTCGGTGGCCGTGACCACCCGGTCTACGCGACCTACAGCACGATCCTCGCGCTCTGCTTCGGGACGATGGGCCTGCCTCACGTCCTCGTCCGCTTCTACACCAACCCGGACGGTCGCGCCGCCCGCCGGACCACCCTGGTCGTGGTGGCCCTGCTCGGGCTGTTCTACGTCTTCACGCCGGTCTACGGCGTCCTCGGGCGGGTCTACCTGCCCACGCTGCCCGCCGCGGTCCGCCCCGACTCGGTGACCCTGCTGCTGCCCGAGGCGATGAGCCCAGGGATGCTCGGCACGATCCTGTCGGCGGTGCTCGCGGGCGGCGCCTTCGCCGCGTTCCTCTCCACCGCCTCCGGCCTGACCATCTCGGTGGCCGGGGTGATCGACCAGGACCTGCTCGCCCCGCGGCTGCATCGGGTCGCCGGTGGCGACGTGCCCCGCATCCAGAGCTTCCGGCTCGCGGCCGTCGTCGCGGTCATCCTCCCGTATGCCGCCAGCTGGCTCTCGCCGAACGTCAGCCTCGCGGACACCGTCGGGCTGGCGTTCGCGGTCGCCGCGTCGACCTTCTGTCCCCTGCTGATCCTCGGCGTCTGGTGGCGGCGGCTCTCGGTGGCCGGCGCTGCCGCCGGGCTGGTGACGGGTGGCGTCCTGGCGCTGACCGCGACCTCGGTCACCGTCCTCGGCGGGGTCTCGTCGAGCGGGCACGGGTGGCTCGGGGCGCTGCTGGCCCAGCCGGCGGCCTGGTCGATGCCGACCGCCTTCCTGGTGGCCATCGTCGTCTCGCTCGCGACGCCCGGACGGATCCCGGCCGGGACGGCCCGCACCATGGTGCGGCTCCATGCGCCGGAGTCGGTCCGCGCGCCGGCGACCACGGACTGACTGCACGTCCGAGCGACCTGGCGCCGGACCGGACCCCGTCCCCGACCGCTCGGCTCAGGATCCATGCCGTTCGGCGCTGCCGGACGGCCCGTCCGGCGACCGACCTCCCCACCGGGCGCGCGTCGTCTTCACACGGCATACCGCTGCCCCCACTCTGAGACTGTCCGCGGGAACCGCCTGCGGCCAGTCACCCCCGGAGGTGCCGCTGTGAGCAACGAGGCTCTCGACATCAGCGACGAGCGGGCCGCGAGGTATACCGAGGTCCAGCAGTCGCCAGAGTTCGGGGACCTGCGCCGCAGGTTCCGCAAGTTCGTCTTCCCGATGACCGCGCTGTTCCTGGCGTGGTACTTCCTCTACGTCCTCATGGCGGCGTTCGCGTCCGACTTCATGAGCACCAAGGTCTGGGGCAACATCAACATCGGCCTGATCTTCGGCCTGCTCCAGTTCGTCTCGACCTTCGCGATCACCATCGCCTACGTGCGATGGGCCGACCGCAACTTCGACACCGCCGCAGCCTCGCTGCGTGACCACATGGAAAGGGGTGACCTGTGAGCGCGCTCATGCCCATGGCGACGAACGTCGGCAACCCGACGGTCAACATCGCGATCTTCGTGGTCTTCGTCCTGATCACCCTCGGGATCGTCATCCGCGCCTCGCGGAACAACAAGTCCGCAGCCGACTTCTATGCCGGCGGCCGCGCCTTCACCGGCCCGCAGAACGGCATCGCGATCTCCGGCGACTACCTGTCGGCGGCGTCGTTCCTCGGCATCGCCGGTGCCATCGCCGTCAACGGCTACGACGGCTTCCTCTACTCGATCGGGTTCCTCGTCGCCTGGCTCGTCGCCCTGCTGCTCGTCGCTGAGCTGCTGCGCAACACCGGCCGGTTCACCATGGCCGACGTCCTGTCGTTCCGGCTCAAGCAGCGCCCGGTGCGGATGGCCGCCGCCATCTCGACCCTGGTCGTCTGCCTCTTCTACCTCATCGCCCAGATGGCGGGAGCCGGCGGCCTCGTCGCGCTGCTCCTCGGCATCGACGGCAGGGCCGCGCAGAGCGTCGTCATCGCCGTGGTCGGGATCATCATGGTGACCTATGTCCTCGTCGGGGGTATGAAGGGCACCACCTGGGTGCAGATCATCAAGGCCGTCCTGCTCATCGTCGGTGCCTTCGTCATGACCGTGTGGGTGCTCGGCAAGTACGGCTTCAACCTCTCCGGGCTGTTCGACGGTGCGGTGAAGAACGCCGGGACGGTGGGCGACAAGATCCTCAACCCCGGGGTGCAGTACGGCAAGACGACGACGACGAAGATCGACTTCATCTCGCTGTCGCTCGCGCTGGTGCTGGGCACCGCCGGTCTGCCGCACGTGCTGATGCGCTTCTACACCGTGCCGACGTCCAAGGAGGCCCGCAAGTCCGTCGAGTGGGCCATCTGGCTGATCGGGGGCTTCTACCTGCTGACGCTCGTGCTCGGCTACGGTGCCGCTGCACTGGTCGGCCCCACGGCGATCAAGGCCGCTCCTGGCGGGGCGAACTCGGCTGCTCCCCTGCTTGCGTTCGAGCTCGGTGGCGAGATCCTGCTGGGGTTGATCTCGGCGGTGGCGTTCGCGACGATCCTCGCCGTGGTGGCTGGGCTGACGATCACCGCGAGTGCCTCGTTCGCGCACGACATCTATGCGAGCGTCATCAAGCGAGGGCAGGTGTCGCCGGACTCCGAGGTGAAGGTCGCCCGGATCACGGCTCTCGTCATCGGTGCCTTCGCGATCGTGGGCGGCATCTTCGCCAATGGCCAGAACATCGCGTTCCTCGTGGCCCTGGCCTTCGCCATCGCCGCAAGCGCGAACCTGCCGACGATCCTCTACTCACTGTTCTGGAGGCGGTTCAACACCCGAGGTGCGCTGTTCAGCATCTACGGCGGTCTCATCTCGGCGGTCACCCTGATCATCTTCAGCCCGGTCGTCTCGGGCAAGGCCGCCGTCGCCGGCAAGAGCCCGTCGATGATCACCGACCCGACGATCGACTTCCACTGGTTCCCGCTCGACAACCCGGGGCTGGTGTCCATCCCGCTCGGCTTCCTCCTCGGCTACATCGGGACGATCACCTCCCGGGAGCACAACGAGGCGAAGTACGCCGAGATGGAGGTGCGGTCGCTGACCGGCGCCGGCGCCGAGAAGGCGGTGCTCAAGCACTGACGACGCACGTCGGCGGGGCGGCGGCTGCCGTCCCGAGGGCCCGTCGGCCGGGGAGACCCGGTCGAGGGGCCCTTCCCTTGCCGCGGCCCGTGCCCCGACGCGCGCCGGGTCAGCGAGGGCGGGGAGCCGGGCCGGCGCTCGCCGTCGGAGAGCCTGTCCGGCGGGTGTGGACCATCCGACCCAGCACGATGAGCAGGGCGATGCCCGCCGCGACGGCGAACCATCCGGCCATGCCCTGAGCGGCGTCGTGGGCAACGGTGGACGCGTCGGTCCGCACGGCCGTCCACGCCTCGCTCAGGGCGTTCTTCACCATGTCGAAGCCGGTGGCCCGGCGCAGCTCCTGAGTTCCGAACCCTCGCTCCAGGCCGTGACCGACGAGCTCGCCGGCCAGCCAGGCGGCCGCGGCGGCAAGCACCCCGAACACCGTCGGCGCCACCCGCTGCACGGTGGCCCGCGCGAAGGGCAGGGCGAGCGCGAGCGCGATGAACGGTCCCTTCCACAGCCCGCCCGGGGAGATCCCGACGAGCAGGGCCAGAGAGACGGCGAGCGCAGTGGTCGAACCGGTCCCCCAGGCGCCGACGGCCACGCCGACGAGGACCGCCACCAGCAGGAGGACGAGCACCATGACCGGGTAGCCCCCCACGCCGCCGGTGCGGGCAAGGCAGAGGAGGGGAAGCGCGAACACGACGAGGAAGCGGGGCCATGGCGAGGTGACGAGCAGTGCAGTGGCACCCGAGGCCGCCAGGGCGCCGACGAGGATGACACCCAGCGCGCTCGGGCCGTCGGGCAGGTGCAGGTAGTCGGCCAGGCCGACGTAGGAGAACGGCCACCACAGGAGCAGGGCGGCGACGACGCCGCCGACGGCGCGCACCCAGCGTGACCAGCCCACCACTCGCTGCCGGACCGACGGGGTCTCGGCGCTCTTCTCGGTGCGGCTGGTCGCCCGGGTCGTGCCGGTGACGTCCGATGGCTCGCTCATGTCCGCACGCTACTGCCCGGTAGCGAGGACGGACACGGCCGGGTGACGGCAATCATGATCGCCGCCGGCCGATTCTCAGGATGCGCGAACCCGGTGCTGACCTCAGGATGAGCGAGCGGTGCGCGCCCTGCGACCACGACCGACCCCACCACCCCCGGGAGCCGACATGCCATCCCCCACCCTCCGACGCCGGGCCACGCTGGCCGTGGCTGGTCTCGCCGTCGTCTCGAGCGCTCTCATGGGCACCAGCGCTGCGGCGTCCTCGGGCGCCGAGCCGCGGTCCACCCCAGTGCCCATCGTCACGCCGGACGGCCAGGTGATGAGCTACGTCGTCAACGCCAAGCACGCGAACCCCGGTCAGACCAAGCTCGTGGAGCGGGCCGTCACCCAGGCCGGCGGCGTCATCGTGCAGTCATGGCCCGAGATCGGGGTCGTCATCGCCCACGCCGACCGGGCCGCCTTTCGATCGGACGTCACCCGGCTCGGGGGCAACGCCGTCGAGTCCATCGGCGCGAGCCGCACGGTCGGGGTCTCCGAGGGCACGCCTGCCGACGTCTCCGCGTCGTGGGGCCACGGCGCCTCGACCTACAAGAAGGGCGCCACGAAGAAGACCAACGGCGACATGCCCGCGGAACCGGCTCCGGCCGGCCCGGCGGACCCGCGTGAGGTCGAGCAGTGGGACATGACGATGATCAAGGCCGACCAGGCGCATCAGGTCACGGACGGCTCGCGCGCCGTCCTCGTCGGGGTCCTTGACAGCGGCATCGACCCGAACCACCCCGACCTCAAGGCCAACATCGACACGACCGACTCGGTCAACTGCACGGACGCGGGCCGGCCCGACCTGTCCCCCACCGGCTGGAACCCGACGACGAGCGCGCACGGCACCCATGTGGCCGGCACGATCGCCGCGGCCCGCAACGGCATCGGCATCGTCGGCGTCGCGCCGAACGTGCGCCTCGCGTCGGTCAAGGTCGTCAACGACGACGGATTCATCTACCCGGAGTACGCCGTGTGCGGCTTCGTCTGGGCCGGGCTGAAGCACATGGACGTCACGAACAACAGCTACTACGTCGACCCGTTCGAGTTCTACTGCGACGACCAGCCGGACCAGCACGCGGCCAAGGAGGCCGTCCGTCGGGCGGTGGCGTGGTCGACCTCGCAGGGTGTCGTGCACGCCGCGGCAGCCGGTAACTCCGGGGTGGACCTGGCCAACAAGACGACGGACGACGGCAGCCCGGACGACAGCACCCCGGTGCAGCGCACCCTCAACAGCGGCTGCGAGGACATCCCGACCGAGCTGGACGGCGTCGTCACCGTGTCGGCCCTGTCCCGGGTCGGGGCCGGCTACGAGAACACGCTCTCCTACTTCTCCAACCGTGGGCTGGGCAAGATCGACGTCGGCGCCCCCGGACGCAGCATCCTGTCGACCGTCCCTGGTGGCTATGCGAAGTACAGCGGCACGTCGATGGCCTCGCCGCACGTCGCCGGAGTGCTCGCGCTGATGAAGTCGGCACACCCGACCTGGTCTCCGGCCCAGATGGTCGCCAGGCTCCGCGCCGAGGCTGACGACCACGTCTGCGTGGCACCCGACACCAACTTCGGGGCTGCATGCGTCGGGACGGCCGCGAACAACAGCTACTACGGCGAGGGCGTCGTCGACGCGCTTGCCGCCATTCAGTAGCCGGCCGGGCGGGGGCGGTGGGATGCTCGGTCGATGACCGAGCAACACCCTCCCCCGCTCGAGCCCCTGCGCGAGGAGTGGGACAGGTTGCTCTGCGTCGTCGCCCACCCGGACGACCTCGAGTTCGGGGCAGCCGCCGCCGTCGCGCGCTGGACGGGGCAGGGCAAGCAGGTCACCTACTGCATGGTCACCTCCGGAGAGGCCGGCATCGACGGGATGCCTCCCGACGAGTGCCGGGCCGTCCGTGAGGCCGAGCAGGTCGAGTCTGCCCGCATCGTCGGGGTGGACAGCGTGGAGTTCCTCCGGCTGCCCGACGGCGTGCTGGAGTATGGCGTGGCGTTGCGGCGGGCGGTGGCAGGAGTGGTTCGCCAGCACCGACCCGACGTGGTGCTGACCGGGAACTTCCGGGACACATGGGGCGGGCAGAACCTCAACCAGGCGGACCACATCGCCACCGGCAAGGCGGTGCTCGATGCGGTGCGCGACGCGGGCAACCGCTGGGTCTTCCCGGAGCAGCTGCGACGGACAGCTCGATGGACAGCTCGGCGGGCAGCTGCAGCCCTGGGGAGGCGTCACGCAGGTCTGGGCGTTCGGCTCGCCCCGGTCGACGCACGGCGTCGACACCACGGACACCTTCGACCGCGGGGTCGCGTCGCTGCGGGCCCACGCGGCCTACCTCGACGGGCTGGGCTGGAAGGACTTCGACGCGACCGAGTTCCTCGCCGGGATGGCCCAGGCCACTGGCGTCCGCCTCGGCGTGCGCTTCGGCGCCGCCTTCGAGGTGTTCCCGATGGGGTGGGGCGAGTAGCCGCTCCTCGCCGGGTCAGCGGTCCGCGCGCGCCATGGCCCGGGCATCCATCTCGGCGGCCACGGCGGGGCGAGGGGCGCTGCCGCCCGCCGAGGCAGGGACCCACCAGCGGTCGCGGTCGTCGCGCGGCCGGTCGGGATAGGTGACCATCGCCTCCGCCAGCAGGGCCTGCATGGCCGCCCGCAGCCGCGCCGTCCCCTCTGCGGGGGTGACCTCGCGGCCCAGGCGCAGCGGCTGCCCGACGACGATGGTGATCGCCTTCCCGCGCCGCAGGCTGAACCGCCGGTCCACGGTGAGCACCCGCTGGGCGCCCCAGACGACGACGGGCAGGAGGGGGACCTGCTGCCAGATGGCGACGGCCGCCGCCCCGGGCCGGTAGTCCTTGAGCTCCCACGACCGGGAGATCGTCGCCTCGGGGAACAGGCCCACGAGCTCGCCGTCCTCGACAGCCCGCACGGCGTGCCGCAGCGCCACCTCGCCGTGGCGGCGGTCGACGCAGATGTGCCCCATGGCGCGCATGGCCGCGCCCACGAGCGGAGGACGGAAGACCGGCTGCTTGGCGAGGAAGCGGATGAACCGGCCGCGCTGGACCCCGGCGAGCCCGACGAACATGAAGTCGAGGAAGGAGACGTGGTTGCTCGCCAGCACCGCCGGGCCGCGCGTGGGCACGTTCTCCACTCCCCGGATGTCGATCCGGAGACCCAGCGCGCGGAAGAGCACCCGGCACAGCCGGATGACGACGCGGTACGTGAGGTCGCTCATACCTCCATATTCGTCGCCGCTGCGCCAAACGGCTTGGTGAGCCGTTCGCCGCGGGATTCGCCCACCCGTCGGACCCCGGCGCCGCCCGCACTTGTCTGCTGCAGCGTCGAGGGGTTGAGTAGAGGGGACATCGCCGTCAGGACCCGCAGGAGGATGCACGTGTCGAACGAGACGCTCGAGAACCTCGGCCGCGAAGACCGGTCGTTCCCGCCCAGCGAGGAGTTCAGCGCCGCCGCAAACGGCACGCAGGACCTGTATGCCGCCGCCGAGGCCGACTACGAGGGCTTCTGGGCGGACCAGGCCCGCGCGTACCTCACGTGGAGCAAGGACTTCACCCAGACCCTGGACTGGAGCAAGGCCCCCTTCGCCAGGTGGTTCGCGGACGGCGAGCTGAACGCGGCATACAACTGCGTGGACCGGCACGTCGAGGCCGGCCATGGCGACCGGGTGGCCATCCACTTCGTCGGCGAGCCCGAGGGCGACAGCCGAGACATCACCTACACCGACCTGCAGTCCCAGGTGATGACGGCGGCCAACGCGCTGCAGGACCTCGGCGTCGGCAAGGGAGACACGGTCGCGATCTACCTGCCGATGATCCCCGAGGCCGCCGTGGCGATGCTCGCCTGCGCCCGGATCGGTGCGCCGCACTCGGTCGTCTTCGGCGGCTTCTCGGCCGAGGCGCTCAACACCCGGATCCAGGACGTCAAGGCCAAGCTCGTCATCACCTCGGACGGTGGCTACCGCCGGGGGGCCCCCTCCGCGCTCAAGCCCGCCGTCGACGCGGCCCTCGACCGCGCCGAGACCTCGGTCGAGCACGTCCTCGTCGTCCGCCGGACCGGCCAGGACGTCGAGTGGAACGACCGGGACGTGTGGTGGCACGAGGCCCTCGACGCCGCAGACGACACCCACGAGGCGGTCGGTCACGAGGCCGAGCACCCGCTGTTCGTCCTCTACACGTCGGGCACGACCGGCAAGCCGAAGGGGATCTTCCACACCACCGGCGGCTACCTCGCCCAGTGCGCCTACACGAACTCCGTCGTCCACGACGTGCACCCGGAGACCGACGTCTACTGGTGCACCGCCGACATCGGCTGGGTGACCGGCCACTCCTACATCGTCTACGGGCCGCTGGCGCTCGGGGCGACCCAGGTGATGTACGAGGGAACGCCGGACACCCCGCACCAGGGCCGGTGGTGGGAGATCGTCGAGAAGTACAAGGTCTCGATCCTCTACACGGCACCGACCGCGATCCGGACCTTCATGAAGTGGGGCGAGTCGATCCCGGCGAAGTTCGACCTGTCCTCGCTGCGCGTGCTCGGGTCGGTCGGTGAGCCGATCAACCCCGAGGCCTGGATGTGGTACCGCCGGGTCATCGGCGGCGACCGCTGCCCGATCGTCGACACGTGGTGGCAGACCGAGACCGGCGCGATCATGATCAGCCCCCTGCCCGGCGTCACCGCGACCCGGCCGGGGTCGGCACAGCGCGCCATACCGGGCATCAGCGTGGACGTCATCGACGACGAGGGGCACTCCGTGCCGGACGGCGGGGGCGGCTACCTCGTCATCGACAAGCCGTGGCCGGCCATGCTGCGCGGCATCTGGGGCGACCCGGAGCGCTACCGGGAGACCTACTGGTCCCGGTTCGACAATCTGTACTTCGCCGGCGACGGTGCCAAGAAGGACGACGAGGGCAACATCTGGCTGCTCGGCCGGGTGGACGACGTCATGAACGTCTCCGGCCACCGGCTGTCCACGACGGAGATCGAGTCGGCCCTCGTCTCGCACCCGAAGGTGGCCGAGGCCGCCGTCGTGGGCGCCAACGACGACACCACCGGCCAGGCCGTCTGCGCCTTCGTCATCCTGCGCGGCGACGCCGTGGCCGCGGCGGACGAGGAGGGCGCCGGGGAGGCGCTCGTGCAGGAGCTGCGCAGCCACGTCGCCAAGGAGATCGGCCCCATCGCCAAGCCCCGCCAGATCATGATCGTCAAGGAGCTGCCCAAGACGCGCTCCGGCAAGATCATGCGCCGGCTGCTGCGCGACGTGGCCGAGAACCGCGAGGTCGGGGACGTCACGACCCTGGCGGACTCCACCGTCATGGCGCTGATCAAGTCGGGTCTCGACTCGGGGAAGTCGGAGGACTAGCTGCACTGCCGCAGCTCCACGGCTCCCTTTCGCGCTCCCCCTTGCGTCCGGGTCGAGACGGGTCCCGACCCCCCCGGACCCGGACGCAGCGAGGTGGGTTCCCCCGTGCGTCCGGGTCGAGACGGGTCCCGACCCCCCGGGACCCGGACGCAGCGGGATGGGGATCGGGGCGCTGCCGCTCGGTAGCCTGTGCGGATGACCACTCCTGAGCGCACGTCCGGTGAGCGTCGACTGCTCAGCCGGCCTGGCTGGACGGAGCGGCAGTTCGTCGCGGACGCGCTCCGGATGGAGACCGTCGGCGGGGCCCTGCTGCTCGCTGCCGCCGCCCTCGCGCTCATCTGGTCGAACATCCCCTGGCACCCGGCATACGAGGCGCTGCGTGAGCTGCGGGTGGGGCCGTCCGCCCTGCACCTCGACCTGACCCTCGAGCAGTGGTCCTCCGACGGGCTGCTGGCGATCTTCTTCCTCGTGGCGGGCATCGAGCTCAAGCGCGAGTTCGTCGCGGGCGAGCTGTCGGACCGGTCCAAGGCCGCCCTGCCGATCGCCGCCGCCGTCTTCGGCGTCGTCGTCCCCGCCGTCCTGTATGCCGTGACGGCCCTCCTCGCGGGGGGCTCCGGCGACGTCCTGCGCGGCTGGGCGGTCCCGACCGCCACGGACATCGCGTTCGCCCTCGCCGTGCTCGCGGTGATCAGCAGCCACCTGCCGTCGGCGCTGCGCGCGTTCCTGCTCACCCTGGCCGTCGTCGACGACCTCATCGCCATCATCATCATCGCCGTCTTCTACACCGCCAGCCTCAACGCGATCGCCCTGCTGCTGGCTGTCGTCCCGCTCGCCGCCTACGCCGTCATGCTCCGCCGCGGCGTCCGCAACCCGTTCCTCCTCGCGGTGCCGGCCCTGCTGGCGTGGGGGCTGGTCCACGAGTCCGGGGTGCACGCGACCGTCGCCGGCGTCCTCCTCGGGCTGCTCGTGCCGGTCGCCAAGCACGAGGAGCACAGCACGGAGGACACGCTGGCCGAGCGGATGGAGCACCGGCTGCGACCGTTCTCGGCGGGGGTCGCAGTGCCCGTCTTCGCCTTCTTCGCGGCGGGCGTCAACGTCGTGTCCGGCGGCTTCGGCGCGACCTTCGCGGATGCCGCCGCCCTCGGGGTCATCGTCGGCCTCGTCGTCGGCAAGGCGGTGGGGGTGTTCGCCGGCACGTGGCTGTTCGCGCGGTTCACCCGTGCCCGGCTCGACGACGACCTGTCCTGGCAGGACATCTTCGGGCTGTCGCTGCTCTCCGGGGTCGGCTTCACGGTGTCCCTGCTGATCGGCGAGCTGGCCTTCGGGTCGGGCTCGGCACGGGACGAGCACGTCCGGCTGGCCGTCCTCCTCGGGTCGCTCGTCGCGGCGCTGCTCGCGGCCATCGCGCTGCGCCGCCGCAACCGGCACTACCGGCGGGTCGAGGAGCGCGAGACGCGCGATGTGGACGCCGACGGCATACCGGACATCTACGAAGGGCCGGAGTCGACGCTAGGCTCGACCTGACGACCGTGCGTGCACGCCCCCGGGCCGCACACACCCGAAGACCCGCGCTGGAGCGCGGTGGAAGGCAGCGCAGATGGCCCTCGACAGCAAGGGAAGCCCGGCTCAGGACTCCGAGCGCACCCTCGGGCAGCTCGTCGCCCAGGTCACCCAGGACATCTCCACCATCGTGCGCAAGGAGATCGAGCTCGCCCGCGCCGAGATCACCAGCTCGCTGCGGTATGCCGCGAAGGGCGTGCCGATGCTCCTGGTCGCCGGCGTGCTGTCGCTCTACGCCCTCGGGCTGCTGCTCATGGCGGGCGCCTGGGGCCTCTACGCCCTGGGGCTGCCGGCGTGGGCGGGCTTCCTCATCATGGCGGTCCTGCTGCTCGTCGTCGCGGGCATCCTTGTCCTGGTCGGCAAGAGGGCTCTCACCCAGGTCAACCCCAAGCCGGAGCGGGCGATCGCCAACGCCGAGGAGACGATCAGCACCCTCAAGAGTGCCGTCGCGTCGGGGTCGGACCACGCCAAGGAGATCCCGGCGGCGAACAGCCAGGTCGCCCTCGACGAGAGCCCTCGCCATCTCTGACCATCCATCGCGGGGAGCGGGTCCTGCCCTGCTGGCCCCCGCACCGCCCCGCCGTCAGACCCGCCCCCTGCGTCCGTCCCGACCGAGCCGAGAGGCTGCCACCCTGCCCATGAGCCTCGACGCCGCCTCCGTGCTCATCGACGGGCCGTGGGAGCACCGGTTCGTCTCCGCGAACGGCGCCCGCTTCCACGTCGCCGAGCTCGGGGACGGGCCGATCGTCCTGCTCATGCACGGTCTGCCCCAGTTCTGGTACACCTGGCGCCATCAGATGGCCGCGATCGCCGACGCGGGATGGCGCGCCGTCGCGATGGACCTGCGCGGCTACGGCGCGTCCGACAAGCCGCCCCGTGGCTACGACACCTACACCTCGGCGGCCGACGCGGCCACCGTCATCCGCTCGCTCGGCGAGGAGCACGCGGTGGTGATCGGCCAGGGCCTCGGCGGCTTCGTCGCGTGGTCGATGCCGAGCCTGCAGCCGGGCGCGACCCGGGCGGTCGGCTCGCTCTCGATGCCCCACCCGCGGGTGATCCGGCGCGCGTCATACCGCTCCAGCGAGCAGCGCCGGGCCAACCGCTACCTGTTCGAGCTGCAGCGCCCGTTCGTGCCGGAGCGGGCGATGACCCGCGACCGGGCGTACGTCGAGCGCCTGCTGCGCGGCTGGTCCTCCCCCTTCGGCGAGTACCCCTCACCCGAGGACGTCACCCGGTATGCCGACGCCATGGCGATGCCCTTCGTCGCCCACTCGGCGGCGGAGCACTACCGGTGGTTCGGTCGCAGCCAGCTGCGCCAGGACGGGCCGCTGTTCAACCGGCGGATCCGCGGCCGGATCGAGCAGCCGGTCCTGCAGCTGCAGGGCAGCGAGGACGGCTGCGTCATCGCCCGGTCGACGGCGGGCTCGCAGCGCTACGTCTCCGGACCGTTCACCCACGAGGTCGTCGACGGCGCGGGGCACTTCCTCACCGAGGAGGCTCCCGAGCGGGTGAGCGCGGCCATCGTCGACTGGCTCGACACCGTCGACCGCTGAGGCGCCGATGGGTCACGCCCTGGCCGTGGCGCCGCTGGCCGTCACAGGAGTCGAGTGGTCGGCCTGCGTGCGCGGGGTGGACGGCGACGTGGTCTGGCAGCAGGACGCCGGCCGGGTCCTGCCGACGGCCAGCGTGGGCAAGCTCCTGCTGCTCCTCGAGACCGCCCGGCGGATCGACGCAGGGTCGAGCAGCCCGGCCCTGCTGCTGAGCCGCGGCGACGACCCGGTCGGCGACTCAGGGCTGTGGCACCGGCTCGCGACGACCGAGCTGCCCGTCGCGGACCTCGCGCAGCTGGTCGGTGCGGTCAGCGACAACCTCGCCACCAACGTGCTGCTGCGCCACGTCGGCCTCGACGCGGTCGACGACCTGCGCCGTGCGCTCGGGCTGGTCGGCACCCGGCTGCTCGACGAGGTGCGTGCCGTGCGCGGTCCGGGGCACGCCTGCACGCTGTCGACCGGGCGGGCCGACGAGCTCAGTGCTCTGGTCCACCAGCTTGTGGCACCAAGTGCGGTTCGACCGGAGATAGCCGAGCAGGTGACCGGCTGGCTCGCCGGCAACACCGACCTCTCCATGGTCGCGGCCGCGTTCGGCCTCGACCCGCTCGCGCACCGGCCCGCCGACCGGCCCCGGGTGTCCCTCTGGAACAAGACGGGCACGGACGCCGGGGTCCGCGCCGACGTCGGGCAGGTCTCCCGCGGCCGCACGGCATACGCGTATGCCGTGCTGGCGGCCTGGCAGCCGGGCCTGACCCCCGACCCCACCGGCGGGGTGCTGGCGTCGATGCGCGCCGTCGGTGCGGCGCTGGACACCGCGCTGCACTCGGCGATGGGCTGAGCTCAGCAGGGCGGCGACAGCAGGTGTCAGCCGGTCGAGCACCCTCCGGTGGAGACACGGCCGCGGGCACCGTTGGCGGCGTCGAGCACCGGGCGCGCCTCGTCGAGGGTGAGGGCATAGCCGGTCGTCTCGTCGTCGAGCGACTTCGCGAAGACGACGCCGACCACCTGACCCGCGTCGGACAGCAGCGGACCGCCACTGTTGCCCGGCTCGACCCGGGCGTAGAGCGAGTAGATCTCGCGGGAGACCCCCGGGCCGCCGTAGATGTCCGAGCCGGTGGCGTTGATGATCCGGCGCACCCGGGCCGGGTCGACCCGGAACGGACCGTCGAGCGGGAAGCCGGCCACGGCCGCGCCGTCACCTCGCTGCAGGTCCGGACCCTGCTGGAGCGCCGGAGCCGCCAGTCCGGGCACCTGGAGCACGGCGAGGTCGCGCTTCGGGTCGAAGACGACGACCGTCGCGAGGTACGAGCGGCCGACGCCCATCACCTTGACCTGTGCCTCGTTCATGCCCGCGACGACGTGGGCGTTCGTGACCACCTGCTCCGGCGCGAGCACCCAGCCACTGCCCTCCTGGCCGCGCTGGCACGCCTGGGCCACGCCGGTGATCTTGACGATCGAGCGGGATGCCGCCTGGACGGCCGGGTTGCTCGACGAGGCGGCGTCGGGCGGGGCCACCGGCATGATCGGCTCGGGTGCGAGCCCTTCGAAGACTCGCGGGAAGCCGTTGTTGTCGAGCATGCTGCGGAAGCCGGCGAAGAGGCGTCCGGTCTCGGCCGGCACGACCCGGTCGATCGCGCGCAGCACCTGCGACTCGCCGATCGCCTTGGCCAGGGGTGCGGGGGCGCCGCCGCGGACCGCGCCCGCGATGAACCACGTGAGGATCGACACGGCCACGAGGGCGGCCACCGCCCCGACGAGAGAGTCGAGGACGCGCAGCGGCTCGGCCCGGACCCGCGAGCGGACCCGCCGCCCCACCGTGACCATCAGGCCCTGGAAGACGGAGGCGAGCAGGAAGACACCGAAGACGAGGACGACGATCCTCAGTACCTCGTGGTCGGTGAGCCACTGCGAGCTCTGCAGCAGCGCCGGCAGCAGCCACATGCCGAGGGCGCCGCCGCCCAGGAAGCCGAAGAGCGACAGGGCACTGACCACCAGCCCCTGCCGGTAGCCCGTGACGGCATAGCTGAGGAACAACGCGACGAGGAGGATGTCGAGCAGGAGGCTGCCGGTCATCGGCGGTCCCGTGTGAGCCGGGTCGGGAGGGGCCGGGTCACCGAGTGGTCCCACGGCTGGTCGAGCCCGGCGAGCTCGAGCGCCTTGGTGACGATGCCCCCGGTGAACCCCCAGAGCAGCAGGTCGTCGGCCAGGTGGAACGCCGGGCCGCGGTAGCCCGACGGGTGGGTGACGGTATGCCGGGTGGCCGGGTCCACGAGGAAGGCCAGGGGGGCGAGCACCACCCGGGCGACCTCGGCCGGGTCGCCGACCGAGACGGCGGACGGCTCCCGCCACCAGCCGACGACCGTGGTCACGACGAAGCCGCTCGGTGGCAGGAAGAGCGGCGGGAGGGTCCCGAGCACCTCCACGCCGGTGGGGTCGAGGTTGACCTCCTCCTGCGCCTCACGCAGAGCAGTGGCCACGACATCCGCGTCGCCGGCGTCGGCGGCTCCGCCGGGGAGGGCGACCTGCCCCGGATGCGAGCGCATCTCATGGCTGCGTTCGATGAGCAGCACCGAGTCGGCTCCGGACGGGTCGGGGCCGAAGAGCAGCAGGACGGCTGACTCACGCCCACCGTCGTCGGGAGGCAGGAACCGGCTGAACCAGGACGGGTCCACCTCGGCGGCGGCACGCATCAGGGTGTCGAGCCACATCGGGCGGGCCGCACCGCCGGGAGTCGCGAGCGGGGTGAGGCTCTCCCCCGGGCCGGCGAGAGACGGCATACGGGCCGAGGCGGGGGTCATCGTGCCGGCCGTCATCGCTGCTGGGCTGGAGCGAGCTCGAACTTCAGGAGCGCCGCCGCCTTGTCCGGGTCCGTCTCGCCCACGCCGTAGCTGGGGCAGAGCCGGGCGACGGGGCAGGCCCCGCAGGCGGGGCGCTTCGCGTGGCAGGTGCGCCGCCCGTGGAAGATCAGCACGTGGCTGAGCATGGTCCAGTCGCGTTTGGGGATCAGGGCTCCTACCGCGTGCTCGACCTTGACCGGGTCCTCCTCGCTCGTCCAGCCGAGCCGGCGGGCGAGCCGTCCGACGTGGGTGTCGACGGTGATGCCCGGGACGCCGAAGGCGTTGCCCAGCACCACGTTGGCCGTCTTGCGGCCGACACCCGGCAGCGTGACGAGGTCGGCGAGACGACCCGGGACCTCGCCGCCGAACCGCTCGACGAGGGCGGCACCCAGGCTGATGAGGGAGTTCGTCTTGGCGCGGAAGAACCCCGTGGACGCGATGATCGTCTCCATCTGCGCCCGGTCCGCCGCGGCGTAGTCGGCGGCGGTCCGGTAGCGGGCGAACAGCGTCGGCGTGACCAGGTTGACTCGGACATCCGTCGTCTGGGCCGACAGGATCGTCGCGACGAGCAGCTCGAGGGGGCTGGTGAAGTCGAGCTCGCAGTGGGCGAAGGGGTAGCGTTCGTGCAGCAGCCGGTAGGTCTTCCTCGCGCGTCGGGTCAGCGCGACGGAAGACTCAGTCGTCGGAGCGGCAGACACCCCCACACCCTACGGGGCGGGTCGGTCAGGCCGGGACCAGGTCATGGCACACTGTCGGTCGTGGACCACGACGTTGTGCGCCGAGCCCCCCTCTTCTCCGCCCTCGACGACGACTCGGGCCAGGCGCTGCTCTCCGAGATGAGCACGACCCGCATGGAGCGCGGGGACGTGCTGTTCCGCGAGGGCGACCCCGGCGACAGCCTCTACGTCATCGGCGAGGGCAAGGTCAAGCTCGGCCGGACCAGCCCCGACGGGCGCGAGAACCTCGTCGCGATCCTCGGTCCCGGTGAGATGTTCGGCGAGCTGAGCCTCTTCGACCCCGGTCCGCGGACGATGACCGCGACGGCCGTGGCCGAGACCCAGCTGATGGGGCTGGGCAACGACTCCCTGACCGGTCTGCTCTCCGGTCGCCCCGAGGTCTCCAAGGTGCTCCTCGCCGCCCTCGCCCAACGGCTGCGCCGGACCAACGAGCACCTCGCCGACCTCGTCTTCACCGACGTGCCCGGGCGAGTGGCCAAGGCGCTGCTCGACCTCGCCGAGCGGTTCGGCCGTCCCGTGGAGGACGGGGTGATGGTCAGCCACGACCTGACCCAGGAGGAGCTCGCCCAGCTGGTCGGCGCCTCCCGCGAGACGGTCAACAAGGCGCTCGCCGACTTCGCGACCCGCGGCTGGCTCAAGCTCGAGGCCCGCGCGGTGCTCATCAAGGACGTCGAGCGGCTCCAGCGCCGCGCCCGCTGACGGCTCAGGTCGGGCCCGGCCTCAGGCCAGCCGCCGCCGGCCGCGCCGGGCGCTGAGGTAGTCGGCCACGACGTACTCCCCGAGCTCGCCCAGCTCCGGCGTGAAGACGCGGCCGCCGTTGCGGCGAGCGACCGAGTCGATGAAGCGGGCGAGGCCGGGATCCTGCCCGAGCAGGAAGAAGTTCAGCGCCACTCCCCGTCGGGTCATCGCGTCGACCTCGCCGACGGTCGCGCGCAGCGTCGCGGTGGTGGTCGGCCATTGGAAGACGGGGACGCCGTCCTCGTCGAGATGGGCGGTGGGCTCGCCGTCCGTCACGACGAGCACGACCGGCTCTGCATCCGGATGCCGGCGAAGATGGCGTCCGGCGAGGATGAGCGCGTGCTGCAGGTTGGTCCCCTGCACCCACTCCGGCTCGACCTCGGCGAGCTGCATCGACGTGAGCGGCCGCGCCATCCGGTCGAACCCGATGATCTGCAGGGCATCCTGACGGAACCGGGTCGAGACGAGGTGCGCCAGCGCGAGCGCCGTCTGCTTCATCGGCCCCCACCGCTCCTCCTGAACCATCGAGAAGGACAGGTCGACGCAGAGAGCCACGGCCGCGCCGGTGCGCCGCGTCGTCTCGGCCACCGCGAAGTCGTCGACCTCGAGCCGCACTCCCCGGCCCGCTCCCGTATGGCGAGCCCCCACCCCCGGGGCGCCACCCGCCGTCCGGAGCACGGCATTCTGCACGGTCCGGACCGCGTCGATCGGTCGTTCGTCACCGAACTGCCAGGGCAGGTAGGCGCCGGTCCGCTCGTCCGCGGCACCCGACGCGGGGTCCTCGTGGTTGCCGGCCGCGTCGGCGTCGAGATGCTGGAAGATCCGTCGGAGCGCCGACTCCCCGAGCCGGCGCAGCGCCTTGGGGGTCAGGGCGAGCCCGTCCTGGCCCTGCTGGACGTATCCCTGGCGCTCCAGCTCCCTCGTCAGGTCGCGCAGAGCGGAGAGGTCGCGCACCGACTGAGCCGGGAGCTGCCGCTCCAGCGCCTCGAGGTCGACGTCGTCCAGGGAGGCGCCCGGATAGCTCTGGCCCAGCTGGTCTTCGAGGGCCTCGAGGTCGGCGAGGTCGGCTACGGCTCCGACCGCGTCGGAGAGTCCGAGCGGCTCGGCGCCGTCGATGTCGGCCCCCCGCCGGCCCCGGAACATCCCCGGCCGCAGCGCCCGCAGGTTGTCGCCGAGCTGGCTCATCTCGCTCTCCAGCCCGAGGTCCTGCATGGCCTGGGCCATCAACGACCCCAGCTCGTCGCGCTGCTCGGGCGAGAGCGAGTCGAGCATTCGCTGCGCCGCCGCCTGGCGGCGGGCGAGGGCGTCGATGAGCTCGTCGACGTTGGCGGGCTGGTCGGGGAAGAAGTCGCCGTGCCGGTCCATGAACTGCTCGAACGCCTCGGTGGTGTCCTCCCCGCGCGCGTGGGCGGCCAGCAGCGCGTTGAGGTCGGCGACCATCTCACGGACCGCCTCCATCGCGGCGGGGTCCTGGCCGCTCAGGGCCTGCTTCATCCCGGCGAACTGCGCGTCGAGCACGTCCTCGCGCAGCATCTTCAGGACGTTGGCGTAGTGCTCCTGCCCCTCGGCGCTGCTCCACTGGTAGTCGGCCAGCTCGCGGACGGCTCCCGCCGTCTCCTGCGGGAGCGCGTCGAGCGTCATCTCGGCGAGCCGCGCCGCGTCGCCGTCCCGGCCGGCGAGGAAGGCTCGCTCGGCGTCGAGGGCCCGGTCGAGCTCTTCGCGGACCCGGCTGATGGTGCCGGCGAGGTCCCCCCGGCGCTCGACCTCGCGGCGCCGGCGCGCGATCTCACGACGCAGCTCGTCCAGCCCCGACCGGTCACCCAGGCCCCGGTGCAGCAGCCGGTCGAGTGCCTCGCGCAGGCTGGACCCGCCGAGCACGTCGCGGCCGATCTCGTCCATCGCGGCCCGCACGTCGAACGGTGGGGCCAGCGGGTCGACGCCCCCGTCCCAGGGACCGTAGCGGTAGCGGCCGCCCCGGTGCTCGCCCCGATGCTCGCCGTGGGACATCTCAGCTCCCGTAGATGGTCTGGCCGTCAGCCTCGACCTTGGACAGCCGCCGGGTCAGGTGCAGACCCTCGAGGACGAACTCCACCGCGGCGGCGACCTGGCCCGGGGAGACCGACTCCTCGTCGACGCCCACCCGGTCGAGCACCTGCGCGAGCCCAGGCACGGTGCCGATCTGCTCCAGGAGCGTGCCGGCCGGCACGAGATCTCCGGTCTCGACCGTGGAGCCGTCCTCGAAGTGGGCGGTGAAGCCGGTGAGGTCGCTCCCCGCCACCCGGTCGCGGAACGTCGCGGCGGTGGCGAGCCGGAGCAGGTGGCCGACGACCTCGAGCTCGCGCCCCTCCTCGCCCATCTCGAACTCCACCTTGCCGCGCAGTGAGGGCAGCACGTCGGCGACGTCGCCGATCCGGGCGACGGCGTCGGCCTCCCCGGTCAGCGCGGCCCGCCGTAGCGCGCTGGCGGCGGTCCCCTCCGCGGCCGCGATGGCGAACCGGGCGGAGACCCCGGAGCGCTGGTCGACCGAGCTGGAGGTGCGCAGCTGCATCACCAGCCGGGCGATGATCTCGAGCAGGTGCTCGGGCACGTCGGCCACGAGATGGGCCTCCTGTCGGATGAGGGCCACCTCGTCCCCGACGTCGTCGAGGTAGTGGGTGCGGACCTCGGCGCCGAACCGGTCCTTCAGCGGGGTGATGATGCGACCCCGGTTGGTGTAGTCCTCGGGGTTCGCCGACGCGAGGACGAGCATGTCGAGGGGCAGCCGCACGGCATACCCCCGCACCTGGATGTCGCGCTCCTCGAGCACGTTGAAGAGTGCGACCTGGATCCGTTCGGCCAGGTCGGGCAGCTCGTTGAGGGCGAAGACGCCCCGGTTGGCTCGCGGCAGCAGCCCGTAGTGGATCGTCTCGGGGTCGCCGAGTGTGCGGCCCTCGGCGACCTTCGTCGGGTCGACGTCCCCGACCAGGTCGCCGACGCTGGTGTCGGGGGTGGCGAGCTTCTCGGTGTATCGCTCGTCCCGGTGCCGCCACTCGATCGGCACGTCGTCGCCGTCGACCGCGACGAGGGACCGGCAGCGCGTGCAGATCGGAGCCATCGGGTCGTCGAAGATCTCGCAGCCGGCGATGTGCGCCGACCACTCGTCGAGGAGGCCTACGACCGTGCGCATGAGCCGCGTCTTGCCCTGGCCGCGCTCCCCGAGCAGGACGAGGTCGTGCCCCGCGAGCAGCGCCCGCTGCAGGTCGGGCAGCACCGTCTCGTCGAAGCCGACGATGCCGGGGAACGGGTCCCGTCCCGAGCGCAGGGCGTGCACGAGGTTCTCGCGGATCTCGGCCTTGACGCTGCGGGCACGGTGGCCGCTGGCGCGCAGCTGGGCGATCGTGGCGGGTCCGGGGTGGGCTGAGGCGGTCACCTCCCGACGATACGTCGGGGCGGCCCGATCGTTAAGGGGTTCCTCGCTGCCGGTCCGGAACTTGTGCGAGGTAGGCGAGCTGGGCCCGCACGCTGAGCTCGGCGGCCGGCCAGAGCTCGCGCGGGACGTCGGCATAGACGAGCTCGACCACCCGGCGGGGGTCGCTCGCCCCCAGCGCGACCGCCGCCCGGACCTGTTCCAGCCGCTCGGCGCGGTGCTCGAGGTAGAACCGCAGCACCGACGCCGGGTCGCGAAGGTCGGGACCGTGACCGGGCAGGACGCGCACGACCTCGCCCGAGCCGGTCATCGACTCGATCCGCTCGAGCGAGTGGAGGTATGCCGCGAGCTCGCCGTCCGGCCACGCGACGACGGTCGTGCCGCGCCCGAGCACGGTGTCACCGGTGAGCAGCGCGTTCTCGGCAGGCAGCAGGAACGAGAGCGAGTCGCCCGTGTGCCCGGGCGTGGCGACCACCGTGACCTCGAGGCCGCCCACACCGACCCGCTGGCCGTCGTGCAGGTCGTGGTGACCGGCGCCGAGCGCGTGCACCGGCGCGCGGGTCAGCTCGGCGAAGCGCCCGGCCGACTCGGCGTGGTCGGCATGGCCATGGGTGAGCAGGGTCAGCGCCACTCGGGCACCGCGGGCGGACACCACGTCGAGGACCGCCTGCAGGTGAGCCTCGTCGAGCGGTCCCGGGTCGACGACCACGGCCTCGGCGCTCCCCGGCTCGAGCAGCACCCACGTGTTCGTGCCGTCGAGGGTCATCGGACCGGGGTTCGGTGCGAGGACGAGGGTGGCCCGCTCGCTGACCGGCCCGGAGCGCCATACCGGCGTCGCGCCGGCGGTCATCGTCCCCCCCACCTCTGCCCCCATCCCTGCCCCCACCCTTCCCTCTTGCGTCCGGGTCGAGACGGGTCCCGACCCTCCCGGACCCGGACGCACGACCAGGGCTCCCTCTTGCGTCCGGGTCGAGACGGGTCCCGACCCGGCTGCACCCGGACGCAGCACCACGGCTTGCACGACGAGGGCTCGCGCGGTGCCATGGAGCCGGTCCTGCTCGTCATGGCAGGTCGACCGAGATGATGGCTCGGCCGTCCCGCTCGAGCAGGGTCGGCAGGACGGCTCTGGTGGCACCTGCCTCGGCGACGAAGGCCGCCGCGGACCGGGCCCGGGCGACGTCCTCGACGGCGACGATCGTCGGCGGGAGCATCAGCGCCGCTCCGGCCTCCTGCTGGGCGAGGAGCGCGGCCGGTGCGGTCCAGTCGGCGTGGTCGGCCTCCGACGTCCGGTCGTCGGGGATCTGCCCCTCGGGCAGCAGGGCGGCGAAGAACCACGTGTCGTAGCGCTTGGGCTCGAACTCGGGTGTCACCCAGCGCGCCCGGGCCGATAGCAGGTCCGAGCGCAGGACCAGTCCACGACGCAGCAGGAGCTCGGAGAGGGACTGGCGCCGGTCGAGCAGGGCGGCTCGCTCGCGGTCCCACTCCGGGTCGCGCAGGTCGGCGACCACCGACTCTCCCGACGGCCCGGCCAGCAGGACCCCACACTCCTCGAACACCTCGCGCACAGCCGCGCTGACGAGGGCACGGGCCAGTCCCTCGTCGCAGCCGAGCAGCTCGGCCCACTGCGCCGGGGCCGGGCCGGCCCAGGGCAGGGCCGGGGCGTCGTCACGGGGGTCGACCCCGCCTCCGGGGAAGACCCACATGCTGGGCGCGAACGCCATGCTCGCCACCCGGCGCAGCATGAAGACCTCCATGCCGTCAGCGGCGTCCCGCACGAGCATCACCGTCGCGGCCGGGCGGGCTGCAGCCGGCGGGTCGGTCGTCGTCCCCGCGAGCCAGGCCCGGGCCCGGTTCCCGAGGGTCCCGGCGTCACCGAGCACGAACTCACGCCTCGGTATGGGGCTCACGGGCTGACCGGCACGGCTGGGCGTGGAGGTCAGTCGCGGACGGCGACGATGATCTCGACCTCGACGGGCGCGTCGAGGGGCAACGAGGCGACCCCGACCGCTGACCGGGCGTGCACGCCGGCGTCACCGAAGGCCGCGCCGAGCAGCTCGCTGGCGCCGTTGATGACCCCGGGCTGCCCGGTGAACGACGGGTCGGAGGCGACGAACCCGACGACCTTGACCACCCGGGTCACCTTGTCGAGGTCGCCAACGACACTCTTGACCGCCGCGATGGCGTTGAGCGCACAGGTCCGCGCCAGCTCCGTGGCGTCCACCGCGGGGACCAGGCCGTGCCCCTCGCCGACCTTGCCGGACTGGACCAGCGCCCCGGAGACCATGGGCAGCTGGCCCGAGGTGAAGACCAGGTCGCCCTGACGCAGAGCCGGGATGTAGGTGGCGACCGGAGGCACGACGTCGGGCACGGTGAGACCGAGCGCCTGCAGGCGGTCCTCGACCTGACCCATGTCAGGCCTTCTCCCGCTTGAGGTAGGCGACGAGGTTGCCACCCTCCCCGCTGAGCACCTGGACCAGCTCCCAGCCGTCCTCGCCCCACTGGTCGAGGATCTGCTTGGTCACGTGCACGATGATCGGAACGGTCGCGTACTCCCACTTGGTCATCCTCAGAGACTAGCGACCCGCGGGACCACCGCCCGGGTCGAGGCGGTCCAGCGCCGTCACGCCGCACTGTCCGCTGGCGGGGTTCTCCGGGGTCCAGTACGGCACATCCGCGGGGTCCACCGGCCCGGCACACCCCGGCCCGCCACGCGGAAGGCCGCTGCGATGATGGGCCGGTGAGCATGTCCTCCCCGTACGCCGGGCTCCCCGCCGCCGCGGGACCACCGGCCCGGACGACGTCCTACGGCCCAGACTCGGCTCAGGTGTATGACGTGCGCCTCCCGGCCGCGGCGCCCACCGGGACGACGGTGGTCGTCGTCCACGGTGGCTTCTGGCGCCGGGAGTGGAACCGCGACCACGCCGCGGGCCAGGCTCAGGCCTTCGCCGACATCGGACACCACGTCGCCGTCCTGGAGTACCGCCGCACGGGGATGACCGGAGGCGGCTGGCCGGGGACCTTCGAGGACGTGACGGCCGGCGTCCGAGCAGTGCGCTCCGACCCGAGCCTGCCCGACCGCTGTCTCCTCGTGGGGCACTCGGCCGGTGGTCAGCTCGTCGCCCTCGCGGCGGCCCAGCCGTGGGCGCACGGCCTCGCCGGCGTGGTCAGCCTCGCCGGCTGCGTCGACCTGGGCCTGACGCAGGCGATGGACCTCGGCAACGGCGCCGTGCCCTCTTTCCTCGGGGCCACTCCCACCGGAGCGCACGCGAGCCGCTACCGCGACGCCGACCCCGCGCTGCACGTGCCGGCGGTCCCCGTCGTCCTCGTCCACGGCCAGCGCGACGACACCGTGCCGATCGAGGTGTCCGAGTCCTACCTCGCGGCGATGACCCGGGCAGACACGGAGCACGCCGACGTGGTGCTGCACGGCATACCGGGGGCTGGGCACTTCGACCTGATCGACCCCCAGCAGCCCGCGTTCGGCACCGTCCTGGAGGTCGTGGCCACCCTCGGGCGGCGCTGAGCGCCCGACTACAGTTCGGGGATGCCGCCTCCCGCTGACCTGCCGCGGGACGGGGTCCGGCTGCACATCGTCACCGGCAAGGGCGGCACGGGCAAGACGACCGTCGCCTCGGCGCTCGCCCTCGCCCTCGCGGCCGGCGGCAGGCGGGTGCTGCTCGTCGAGGTGGAGGGACGGCAGGGGATCAGCCAGACCTTCGACGTGCCGCCGCTGTCGACGACGGAGACCCGGGTCGCGCACGCCTCCGGCGGCGGCGAGGTGCTTGGCCTGGCCGTCGACGCCAAGGCCGCACTGCTGGAGTACCTCCAGATCTTCTACAAGCTGGGCCGCGCCGGCGGGGTGCTGGAGCGGTTCGGCGCGATCGACTTCGCGACGACGATCGCCCCCGGAGTGCGCGACGTGCTGCTCATCGGCAAGGTCTACGAGGCCAACCGCCGCCGGCAGGACGGCAAGCGGGGCCGCGACACCAGCGCGCCCCTGGCCTACGACGCCATCGTGCTGGACGCCCCGCCAACCGGGCGGGTCGCGCGGTTCCTCTCCGTCAACAGCGAGGTCGCCGGGCTGGCCAAGGTCGGACCGATCCGCTCTCAGGCCGACGCGATCACGGCCATGCTCACCTCACCCCAGACCCTCGTGCACGTCGTGACCCTGCTCGAGGACATGCCGGTGCAGGAGACCGTCGACGCGATCACCGACCTGGAGGCGGCGCACCTGCGCATCGGCGGCGTCGTCATCAACCAGATGCGCGCGCCGCTGCTGCCCGAGCGCCAGCTCGCGGCCGCCGCCGGCGGCTCGGTCGACCGCGACGCCATCGGCAGGGGCCTCGAGGCGGCCGGGCTGAAGCCCACCGACGCGGTCGTCGACGGCCTCGCAGCCGAGGCCCGCGACCACGCGGCCCGGGTGGCGCTCGAGGCGGAGCAGCTTGCGGTCATCGACGCGCTGGACCGGCCGACCTTCCGGCTGCCGCTGCTGCCTGACGGCGTGGACGCCAGCGCCGTGCGTGAGCTCGCCGACCTGCTCGCCGACCAGGGTATGACCTCGTGAGCACGGTCCGCCAGGCACGCGGAAGGGGCGGCCCGCCGCGCCTGGACGTCGACGCGCTGCTGACCGACCCGCATACCGGGATCATCGTGTGCTGTGGCGCGGGCGGGGTCGGCAAGACCACGACCGCCGCCGCGCTCGCCCTCCGCGCAGCCGAGCAGGGTCGCAAGGTCGTCGTGCTGACCATCGACCCCGCGCGGCGGCTCGCCCAGGCCCTCGGCCTCACCGAGCTGGACAACACCCCCCGGCCGGTCTCCGGGATCGACCTGACGGCCGGTGGGTCGCTCGACGCGATGATGCTCGACATGAAGCGGACGTTCGACGACGTCGTCCTCGCGCATGCCGCTCCGGACAAGGCCGAGCAGATCCTGGCCAACCCCTTCTACCAGGCCGTCTCCAGCTCGTTCGCCGGCACGCAGGAGTACATGGCGATGGAGAAGCTCGGGCAGCTGAGGACCCAGGCCGACCGGGACGGCTCTTGGGACCTCATCGTCGTCGACACCCCGCCCTCGCGCTCGGCCCTCGACTTCCTCGACGCGCCCGCACGGCTCGGGTCCTTCCTCGACGGGCGGTTCATCCGGCTGCTGGCCGCGCCGGCCAAGGCGGGCGGGCGGGCATACCTCAAGGTGTTCAGCGCGGGTGTCACCGTCGTCACGACGACGATGTCCAAGGTCCTCGGCGGCGAGATGCTGCGCGACGTCCAGACCTTCGTCGGGGCGCTGGACACGATGTTCGGTGGGTTCCGCGAGCGCGCCGACCAGACGTATGCCCTGCTCAAGCAGCGGAGCACGGCCTTCGTCGTCGTCGCGGCCCCGGAGCGGGACGCCCTGCGTGAGGCGTCGTTCTTCGTCGACCGCCTCGAGCGCGACGGTATGCCGCTCAGTGGGCTGGTCATCAACCGCCTGCAGGAGGTCGCGGCCACCGGCCTGAGCGCCTCCCGGGCGAGGGCGGGCTCGGAGCAGTGCGCCGAGCAGGGCGACCTGCTCACGTCCGGGCTGCTGCAGCTGCATGCCGACCTGGCCGACACCGCCGACCGCCAGCGGCACCTGGCTGCGCGGTTCAGCGCCGGACACCCCGGGACCCCGGTGGCGCAGGTCCCGGCCCTCGCCGAGGACGTGCACGACGTGGACGGGCTGCGACGCGTCGGTGCCGCGCTCGTCCGCCGCTAGGGCGTGGGCATGGCTCCCCGGGGGCAGCAGAGGTCAGGAGACCCCGGCGGCCTGCGACAGCCGGGCCGTCTGGAAGAGGTTCCACCACGAGCTGACCTTGGGGTGGTTGCGCAGCATGGCGCGGCGCTCACGCTCGGTCATGCCGCCCCATACGCCGAACTCCGTGCGGTTGTCGAGGGCGTCGGCAAGGCACTCGGCGATCACCGGGCACCGCTGGCAGACGACCTTCGCGCCCTGCTGGGCCGCTCCACGCACGAACAACGCATCGGGGTCACTTCGCACACAGCTGCCGAGAGGGGCCCAGTCGACCCGCATCACCGCCCCGTCGGTGGTTCGAGCAGAGTCGTGGCGACCCGCACCGTCGTCGGTGGTCTTGCCGTTCATCGTCGTGATCGTCACGAGCTTCTCCGCTTCCCCGAGGTCGGTATCGGCCCCCACGACCGTCACCGTCAAACGCGGGCCTGAACCCACCTATGACGATATGAACTGCCACGTCTGGCAACCATGACCAATGCGGGTGGTTTGTCGGACCCGGGGGGACTAGTCCCATCGGGTCACGAATGAGCCGGGTCGACCCCCGGCGCCCGGCGCGCCGCGCTCATCGGGCTGCCAGGCAGGGCAAGTTACCCTTGGCCCATGCACGGAGGACGTACGACGAACATCGCGAGCATCATCAGCCTGCTCGGGGCGTTCCTGGCCGCTGCCCTGGTCATGGGACTGCTCGCTGCGGGGCTCGCCATGCCCGCCGTCGGCGCCGCGGGGGCCGTCGCGCGCTCCGGGGTGGACGTCTTCGACTCGCTGCCGAGCGACTTCAACGCCTCGCCCCTGTCGCAGCAGTCACGGATCCTCGACGCCGGCGGCAACCTGCTGGCGACCCCCTACGAGCAGAACCGGGTCATCGTGCCACTCGACCAGGTCGCCCCGGTCATGCGTCAGGCGCAGGTGGCCATCGAGGACAGCCGGTTCTACGACCACGGCGGCATCGACGTGCGCGGAGTCATGCGCGCCATCGTCTCCAACGCGGCCGGCACCTCCACCCAGGGCGGGTCCACGCTCACCCAGCAGTACGTCAAGCTCACCCTGCAGGAGACGGCTCTGCAGGCGGGCGACAGCGCCGCGGCCCAGGCCGCCGTCAGCCGCACCGGCCTCGCCGGGCTGACCCGCAAGCTCCAGGAGCTGAAGTACTCCATCCAGCTCGAGAAGGAGATGACGAAGGACCAGATCCTCCAGGGCTACTTCAACCTCGTCTACTACGGCGACCAGGCGTATGGCGTGCAGGCGGCCGCCCAGCACTACTTCGGCAAGGCGGCCAAGGACCTCACCCTCCCCGAGGCGGCCCTGATCGCCGGGCTGGCCCAGAACCCGGGCACCACCGACCCCGTGCACTTCCCCGACAAGGCGATCGCGCGGCGCAACGTGGTCCTGGACCGGATGTTCGAGCTCGGCGACATCAAGGAGGCCGACTACACGGCCGCCAAGGCGGTGCCGCTCGACAAGATGCTCAAGATCACCCCCTCGGTCAGCTCCTGCGCCCGCGCGGGTGACAACGCCTACTTCTGCGACTACGTCCTTCAGTACCTGCTGACCGACCCGAGCCTGACCAACGCGCTGGGCAAGAGCCAGGAGGCCCGCAAGAAGAAGATCTACAACGGCGGCCTGACTATCCAGACGACGCTCGACGCCGGTGCCTCTCAGATGGCCCGCGAGCAGATCCAGGCGCGTGTCCCCCGGGGCAACGACCTCGGCATCGGCGCGGCGGCAGTCGTCATCGACCCGCAGAACGGCGCCGTGCGGGCGATGGCCCAGAACACGAAGTACAACAACCTCAAGGAGGCGCCGGGCGAGACGGCGATCAACTGGGCGGTGGACACGAAGTACGGCGGCTCGATCGGCTTCCAGTTCGGCTCGACGGAGAAGGCCTTCGCTCTCGTCACCGCCCTGGAGCGGGGCATGCCGATCAACTCGACCGTCAACGCGAAGGCGGCAGGACCGAGCCTGCAGGCCACCTACACCAGCGCCGACTTCCCCACCCAGTCGTGCGGGCTGGGGACCCAGCCGTGGAAGGTCAGGAACGACGGCAGCGTGCGGGCCGGCCCGATCTCGCTGATCAAGGCCACGGCCGACTCCGTGAACACGGCATTCGTCGCGCTGGTCTCCCAGCTCGGCGCCTGCACCGTCCGCGACACCGAGACCCGGATGGGCCTGCTCCAGAGCAACGGTGAGCCGGTCAAGCCCTACCCGTCCGCCATCACCCTCGGCACGGACAACGTCTCGCCGATGACCGTTGCCAGCGCCTACGGGAGCCTGGCCGCGGACGGCAAGCACTGCAGCCCGGTGCCGGTCTCGGCCATCCTCGGACCGGACAACAAGCCCTTGGCCCTCGACCCGCCCGGCACGAGCAACTGCAAGCAGGTCGTCGATCCCGATGTCGCCCACGGCGTGGCGTCGATCATGAGCCACGTGCTCACCGAAGGCACCGGACGGCAGAGCGCGCTGGACGGCGGGCGTCCGGCAGCGGGCAAGACCGGCACCTCCGACGGCAACAACGAGACGTGGTTCGTCGGCTTCACGCCGCAGCTGACCACGGCCGTCTGGGTGGGCACGCCCAACGACAAGAACAACTCCCAGGTGCTCGACAACGTCCGCCTCGCGGGGCAGTTCTACCCCGTGGTCCACGGCTCGAGCATCGCCGCCCCGACCTGGAAGGCGATCATGGACCGGATGCTCGCCGGTCAGCCGGTGACCCCGTTCCCGGACCCGAGCGACAAGGTCCTCAACGGCGAGAAGGTCCCGATCAACGACGTCGTCGGGCACACGATCGACGACGCGACGACGAGCCTTCAGGCCCAGGGGTTCCAGGCCGCGGTCGGCAACAAGATCTACTCGTCCTACCGACCGGGCATCGTGGCGGGCACGAGCCCGTCCGGCCAGGCGAACCGGGGCTCGACCGTCACGCTGCTCATCTCGGCGGGCCCGGCCCCGGCGCCGCCGCCCACACCGACCGACACCGGGCAGCCTCCGCAGCCGGCCGGAGGCGGCAACCCCGGCGGTGGCAACGGCGGCAACCCCGGCGGCAACGGCGGGGGACAGCCGCCACCAACACCAGCCGCCCAGTAGGCCGGCTCGCCGGGCAGGGCTCGTCGGCGCGGGTCAGCCCGTGAGGGCCTGCTTGACGAGCGCCGCGACCCGGCCCCCGTCTGCCCTCCCGGCGACGAGCGGCTGCACGGCCTTCATCACCTGGCCGAGCTGCGGCATACCCGTCGCTGCGGTCTCACGGACGGCGGTGGCGACCAGCTCACGCAGCTCGTCGTCGCTCAGCTGGGCCGGCAGGTAGGCGTCGAGGACGGCGAGCTCGGCCTCCTCCTTCGCGGCCAGCTCCGGCCGCTTCGCGTCGGTGTATGCCGTGATCGCCTCCTTGCGCTTCTTGGCCTCCTTGGCGATGACCTTGAGCACGTCGTCGTCGGTCAGCTCGCGGGCGACGGTGCCGGAGACCTCCGCGTTGGTGACCGCGGTCAGCGCCATCCGCAAGGTCGCCGAGCGCACGGCGTCGCGCGAGCGGATCGACTCGGTGAGGTCGGACTGGAGGGTGTCCTTCAGGGTGCTGCTCATGCCCAGCAGTCTCGCAGGTGGGGGCAACCGGGTTCCCGGGCGGCGCCGCGCCCGTGGAAGGATGGCCCGATGAAGGCACTCACCCGCGCCGGCCTGGCGCTCGGGGCGACCGGGCTCGCCGGGCTGGGCTATGCCTCGCTCATCGAGCGCAACGCCTTCGTGCTGCGCCACCGCAGCGTCCCCGTGCTGCCTCGGGGTCACCGCGCCCTGCGGGTGCTGCACCTCACCGACCTGCACCTCATGCCGGGCCAGCGACGAAAGGCCGCCTGGGTCTCCGCGCTCGCCGACCTGCGTCCCGACCTCGTGGTGAACACCGGCGACAACATCGCCCACCCCGACGCGGTCGCCGTCGCCCTGGACGCCTTCGGGCCGCTCTTCGACGCACCCGGGGTCTTCGTCCTGGGCTCCAACGACTACTTCGCGCCCCGGATGAAGAACCCGGCCCGCTACCTCACCTCGCGCTACGACGAGTTCGTCGTCGACACGCCCCGGCTGCCCACCGAGGACCTCGTCAAGGGCATGCTCGACGGCGGCTGGGTCGACCTGACCAACGCCCGCGCGCGGGTCGAGGTAGGCGGCGACGACGTCGAGCTCGTCGGAGTGGACGACCCGCACCTGGCCTACGACCGCTACGACCTCGTCCAGGCGCCGGCCGACCCGGCGGCGCTGCTGACCATCGGCGTCACCCACGCGCCATACCAGCGGGTGCTCGACGCGATGACCGCGGACGGCGCCCGGCTGGTCATCGCCGGGCACACCCACGGTGGCCAGCTCTGCATCCCCGGGTATGGCGCGCTGGTCACCAACTGCGACCTCGACACCGGCCGGGTCAAGGGGGTCTCGAGGTGGTGGCCGGGAGCCGGCCGCGACCTGTCGGCGACCCCACCGCCGGACGCTGCCTGGCTGGAGGTGTCCGCGGGGCTGGGCACCTCGCCCTTCGCGCCGGTCCGCTTCGCCTGCCGTCCGGAGGCGACGCTGCTCA
This sequence comes from uncultured Actinomycetota bacterium, assembly GCA_963826375.1. Lineage (GTDB taxonomy): Bacteria > Actinomycetota > Actinomycetes > Actinomycetales > Dermatophilaceae > Lapillicoccus. Next base: position 65,946 of record CAWGWN010000006.1, read on the forward strand.
CCCTGGAGCCGATGGCCTGACCGGCTGGCCCAGCCGGACCGGACCGATTGGGAGGTGGCGGGTGGCCTCGGCTATTCTCTCTCTTCGCTGCCTCGCGCCGGTTCGGTGAGGGAGCAACGGCCACGGGGTGTGGCGCAGCTTGGTAGCGCGCTTCGTTCGGGACGAAGAGGCCGCAGGTTCAAATCCTGTCACCCCGACCCTGGCACGAAGGGCCCTGACCTGCAGAGATGCGGCCTCAGGGCCTTTTCGTGGCCGCTTCCCCCACGCCGGCCATGACTCCCCAGGCGCCAAGGGGAGACATGCAGAAGAGTGGAGCCCATGGACGTCTCCCTGCGCGCGTTGACCATGCGCGGCGTGCAGCTGCCCGGCAACAGCACCGTCAAGCACGTCGAGGTGCCGGTGCCCACGCCTGGACCCGGGCAGGTGCTCGTGCGCATGCGCGCCTCCTCGATCTGCGGCAGCGACATCCGTGCCATCTACCGGGAGCATCTCGGCCGCGGCGCCGAGGCCTACCAGGGGGTCGTGGCCGGCCACGAGCCGTGCGGGGAGGTGGTCCAGCTCGGGCCGGCGACCCGTCGCCTCGCCGAGGGCGACCGGGTCGTGATCTACCACATCGCCGGCTGCGGGCTGTGTGACGAGTGCCGCCGCGGCTACCAGGTGGGCTGCCACTCCCCCTTCCGGGCCGCACATGGGTGGCAGCGGGACGGCGGCCACGCGGACTACCTGCTCGCGGAGGAGGCCTCCTGCATCCTGCTTCCGGAACCGCTGACCTTCGTCGACGGAGCCCTGGTCTCCTGCGGCTTCGGCACGGCCTACGAGGGACTGCTGCGCGCCGAGGTCACCGGCCGGGACGCCCTGCTCGTCACCGGTCTGGGGCCTGTGGGGCTGGCTGTCGCCATGCTGGGCCGTGCCCTCGGAGCTCGGACCATCGTCGGCTCCGACCCGTCCGTCGAACGGGTGGCCCTGGCGCAGCGGCTCGGCCTCGTCGACCACGCCGTGACCCTGCCCGAGGACCTCGACGACATGGTGGCCTCAGCGACCGCTGGGCACGGGTGCGAGGTGGCCATCGACTGCTCCGGCAACTCCCAGGCCCGCGAGGCCGCATTGCGCAACACCCGCGGCTGGGGCCGATGCGTGTTCGTGGGTGAGGGTGGCACGGTGACGTTTGCGGTCTCCGACCTGTTGATCCACAAGCAGATCCAGCTGCACGGCTCCTGGGTGACGTCACTGCACCACATGGAGCAGCTGCTGGAGCAGCTGGTCCGGTGGGGGCTACACCCGGAGGCCGTCGTCACGCACCGGCTCCCGCTCGCCGAGGCGGCCTCGGCATACCGGATCGCCGACGAGGCGAGTGCTGGCAAGGTGTGTCTGGTCTGGCCGTAGGCGTCCGCACGTCAGGGAGGACGGCCTGTGACGGTGTCGGATCCGACCGGGAGCATCCGCGGCAACCAGGCAGGCGACCGGGCCGCCAAGTGAGTGTCCGACAAGGTCGACCTCGGCGAGCCCCACCTCGTCGATGAAGCCGAGGACATCTGCAGCGAACACCTCAAGCCCGTACGGGCCCTGCCAGACACTCCGGCCATGGCCACGCAGGTCGAGGGCGTAGGCGCAGCCCACCTGCGGCCGGGACATGAAGTCGGCCCAGGTCTCGGACGTCTCACCTGTCGCGTGAAGGAGCACCGGCACTCCCGACCGCCCTCTCCCCACCATCCGGTAGCCGAACACCTCGCCACCCACCAGCACCGACTGCACCGCGACCATGGAGAACAGTTAAGCCGGTCTCGCGCCAGGAGGCGTGGATGAGCGCGGCACCCCCCAGAATGAGACCTCGCAAGGGCGCATCCGCCCTGACGTCCTGCCCGAGAGGAGGCTCGATGGCTGACGCCGACGACGTCCGCCGCATCGCGCTGTCCCTCCCAGATGCGGTCGAGATAGACAGTGCGGGGTTCGACTTCCGGGTCGCGAACAAGGGTTTCGTCTGGTCCTACCCCGAGCGCCGACCCGGGAAGCCGCGGCGCATCCGGACCGACGTCGCCGTGCTCTTCGTCGGCGACGAGGCGGAGAAGCAGGCCCTCCTGCTCGGCGAGCCCGAGGTCTTCTTCACCGCGCCCGGCTACGACAGCTGGCCCCTGGTGATGCTGCGGCTGACCGAGGTTGACGTCGAACGGCTCCAGGAGCTGGTGATTGACGCCTGGCGGATGCGGGGCCCCACCGAGGTCGCCGCCGAACTCGACTGAGCGCCACCGCGCGACTCGTGGTGCCGGGTGGCGGGTGTACTCGGGTGCGTCGGGTGGCTCCCACCTCTGGTCACGGACCCAGTACCCCGCTAGCCTCCAACCAGCCGACTCGGAAGACCTCTGCCCCCGGTTGGCGTCGTCCGTCGGCGCGCGCAGAGGCAATCGGGGGGAGCTATGCCGAGGACAGTGACAGGGCTCGTGGCGGTGGCGTTGGCGACCTCGCTGTCCGGGTGCACGGCGTCGGCTCCGGCCGAGTCGCCGACGTCCACACCACCCCGCGCCGCCTACACGCCCTCGTACCAGGCCGCGCCCTGCCCCGATCCGAACCTGCCCGGCGTGCCCGCGGCCAACCTCGGCCCGGAGTACTCCTGTGGGTATCTCACCGTCCCCGAGGACCGCACCACACCGCAGGGGCGTTCCGTCCGACTGGCCGTGGCACGAGTGAAGGCCGTCGCGGCCAACCCCCGGCCCGATCCCATCGTGTACCTCGATGGCGGTCCCGGAGCGGCCGCGCTGGTCACCGCGCCTGGCGTTGTCGCGCTCGGCATCAACGCCGAGCGGGACGTCGTCTTCCTCGACCAACGCGGGACCTACCACTCCGAGCCCAGGCTGACCTGCCCCGAGGTCGATGCCTTCCTCACCGCGTCGGTGAGCGAGGCTTTCTCGACCCCCCAGGCGGTCGCTGCCAGCAACGCCGCGACCACCGCCTGCCACGACCGCCTGGTCAAGACTGGCGTGAACCTGGCGGCCTACGACACCGCCGCGAACAGCCGGGACGTGGCCGACCTGCGGGTGGCCCTGGGCATTCAGGAGTGGAACGTCTACGGCGTCTCCTACGGCACTGACCTGGCCCTGTCCTACCTGCGCGACCATCCCGGGGGGATCCGCAGCGTCGTGCTCGACTCGGCCGTGCCGCCGAACTTCGACGCGGTGACGAACTTCTGGCCCGCCGGCGCCGCCGGCTACAAGACGGTGTTCGACGCCTGCGCAGCTCAGCCGGCCTGTGACGCGGCATACCCTCGTCTCGCTGAGGAGTTCACCGCTACCGTGAACCGGCTCGCTGCCACCCCACTCGTCGTCCCGGTCACGGACGCCGCGGGCAAGACGGTCCAGGTCACCCTCGACGGGTACCAGCTGGCAAACATGGTGTTGCTGGCGATCTCGAGCCGCGCGTCCGAGGGGGTGCCCCGGATGATCCACCAGCTGGCCAACGGCGACGGGAGGGCCGCGGCCACCATCCTGCACGCCATGGCCCCCATCCCGGGTCTGATCGGCTACGGGTTGCAGTGGGGCGCGTTCTGTCGCGAGGTCCGGCCGCAGTCGAGCCCGCAGCAGATCCTCGCCGCGGGGCGGGCAGCGCTACCCGGTTGGCCCGACGCGGTGCTCTCGATGCCACCACAAGTCCCCCGGTTCTTCGACGACTGCTCCATCTGGGACGTCGGCGTCGCCCCTACATCACAGCTGGCACCCACCGTGAGCGAGGTCCCCGTCCTCTTCCTGGGTGGGACGTTCGACGCCGTCACCTCACCGGCCTGGATCCCCGTCGCTGCCGCCACCCTCAAGAACGCCCAGTCCGTCCTCGTTCCCGGGGCCGGACACCAGGTCCTGCACACCCAGCCCTGCGGGCCAGCGTTGGTCGCGGCGTTCTTCGCCAAGCCGGGGAGTCCCGTCGACCCGACCTGCGCCAAGCAGACCCGACTGCCCACCTTCGCCACGCCCTGAGCCGCCACCGGTTGTCAAGACTCAGCCGCCCATCGGCGAGCACACTGTCACCACCCCTCGCAAAGGAGCTCTCATGTTCACGGACTCGCCGGCCTTCAACGGCTTCAGCTGCGACGACATCCCCGCCGCCAAGCAGTTCTACGAGCAGACACTCGGCCTGCACGTCGAGGAGGCGAACGGCATGCTCACGCTCCGCTTCGTCGACGGTCACACCATGCTGATCTACCCCAAGCCCGACCACCAGCCGGCGAGCTACACCGCCCTGAACTTCCCCGTCCCCGACATCGACGCTGCCGTCGCGGAGCTCCGCTCGAGAGGGGTCGACCTGCTCGACTACCCCGACACGGACCACGGCATCCAGCGCGGGTGGGGACCGCCCATCGCCTGGTTCACCGACCCGGCCGGCAACATCCTGTCGGTGCTGGAGCAGGGCGAGCGCGACGGGTGAACCACGCTCTCCCCGAACCAGAACGGTCGATGTTGGTGCCATCGCCTTTCGACTTGCGGGCGTGAATGGCCGGGTCTAGCGTCGCGGTCGCAGGAAAAATTGTTCCGAGTTGTTCGGAGTCAGTGTGTATTTCCTGCGTCACGCAACACCAAGGCAAGGGGAAACTTCTTCATGCGCAGAAACAGAGTGACAACCGGCATCTTCGGTCTGCTGGTCGTGCTGACCTTCGGCTTCGCGGCCTCGTCGGCGACCGCCGCACCGATCTCGGACTCCCAGCCCACGCTGGACCACCGGGTGGCGGCTGACCTGGCCACCAACGGCGGCACACTGGTGGCGCCGAACGTCGTCGACCACCACGGCTACACGGCGACCTATCTGGCCCCGGGCGCCGTGGCGACGAGCTACCCGTCCTGCAGCTATCGGCACCTGTGTGTCTACACACCGTCGAACAACACGGTCTACGACTACTACACCTGCGGGTACTACGACACGAACTACCTGATCGGGGACGGGACGTTCACCAACAACCAGACTCCTGGCACCGTGGCCAAGTTCTACAACTCCAACGGCACCGTCCGGTGGACCAACAGAGCCTATGACCAGGGCACGGCGAGCTGGACGTACGTCTACCACATCCGGCCCTGCTGACTCGCGGGCTGCTTGCCCGAGCGGTGCCGGTCTCCCCCAGGGGACCGGCACCTCTCGGTGCCCGACCCGGTGGGACGCCGACGAGGCCGCCCAGGTGGTGAAGGTGATCCAGGTGTCCGGCGGGCGCCCCTCAAGGGGCGGGTCGTCATCCGTGCGCCAGGCATCCCCAACGGCATACGGTGCGTGCGGTCGACTGGCTCGAGGCGCACCGGTCTCGTTGCGGGGCAGGCGGGCCGGCCGTCCAGGTCGTCCACCTGGGGGACACTGGCACGTCGTACGCGAAGTGGCGAGTGGGACCGCATCGAGCGACCGCAACGCGAGACCTGCCGCAGGCCTGACTCCCACGGCGATGCGGCATGCTGTGGGGCATGTCGCTCTCCCAGAAGGCCTCCGCAGGCAGCCGGTATGCCGCGCTGGTGCGCCTGCTCATGCGCTACGGCCGCTCCGACCTCGTCTCCGGCGCCGGCCTGGACGAGTTCGCCATCGACACGGAGGGCCCTCTCGGCGACACCGACGAGGCCGACGCGTTCGCACGTGACCTCGAGGAGATGGGGCCGACCTACATCAAGCTCGGCCAGCTGCTCTCCACCCGCTTCGACCTGCTCCCCGCGGCCTACACGACCGCCCTTGCGCGGCTGCAGGACAGCGTCGACCCCTTTCCCTTCGAACAGGTCAAGGAGATCATCGAGGCCGAGCTCGGGGTCGGCCTTCGCCACCTGTTCGCCGAATTCGAGGAGAAGCCGCTCGCCGCGGCCTCCCTCGGCCAGGTCCACCGGGCCACTCTGCCGAGCGGCCGCGCGGTCGTCGTGAAGGTCCAGCGGCCTGAGGCGCGGGACGTCATCCGTGACGACATGCAGATCCTCACCACGCTGGCCGAGCTCGCCGACAGGCGGACCGACCTCGGGCGGCGCTACGGCTTCGGGCAGCTGCTCGCCCAGTTCCGGCGCTCGCTCGCCGCCGAGCTCGACTACCGCCGCGAGGCCCGCAACCTGCTGCGCTTCCGCGAGCTGACGAAGGACTACGACCTGCTCGTCGTACCCGAGCCGATCCTCGACCACAGCTCGGCTCTCGTGCTGACCATGACCCGGATGGAGGGCCGCAAGGTGACCGACGTCGGTCCGCTCGGCCTGATGGACATCGAGCCCCGCCCGATGGTCGAGCAGCTCTTCCGGTGCTACCTGCGGATGATCCTCGACGCCGGCGTCATCCACGCCGACCCCCACCCCGGCAACATCATGGTCACCGACGACGGCCGTCTCGCCCTGCTGGACCTCGGCATGGTGGCCACCGTGCCGCCGCGCACGCAGGACAAGGTCGTCAAGCTGCTCCTGGCGATAGGCGACGGTGACGGCGACGAGGTGAGCCAGGTGCTCGCACTGCTCGGCCACCCGCTGGAGGGCTTCGACCCGGCGGCCTTCCAGAACGCGGTCAGCTCGCTCGTCTCCGACGCGGTGGCGGGGGGTGCCGACCTGCAGGTCGGCACGGTGCTCGTCCAGCTGAGCCGGCTGTCCGGGGAGAGCGGTATGCGGCCCCCGGCTGAGATGGCGATGATCGGCAAGGCACTGCTCAACCTCGACCAGGTGACCACGCACCTCGACCCCGACTTCGTCCCCGCCGAGGCGATCCGCGACAACGTGGCCGAGATCATGGCCAGCGGGCTGACCGTCACCCCTGGCGGTGTGATCGCCGCAGCGATCGAGGCCAAGGAGTTCACCGCGCAGCTGCCCCGCCGGGCGAACCGGATCATGGACAGCCTGGCCGAGGGCGAGCTCACCGTGCGGGTCAACGCCATCGACGAGCAGCGGCTGCACACCGTCCTGCAGCGCATCGCCAACCGGCTCACCCTCGGCATCATCATCGCCGCCACCGTCCTGGGCGCCGCCCTGATGATGCGGGTGCCCACTGCGAGCTACCTCTTCGGCTACCCCGCCGTGGCGATCGTCTTCTTCGTCCTCGCCGTGCTCGGCGGGGTGGCGCTGGCCGTCTGGATCGTCATGACCGACCGCAAGGTCGCCCGCACCGGACAGCGGACCCGTGGCGGGTCGTGACGAGCAGGGCATGAGAGCGGGGCCCGTCGCCGTGCGGCTCGCCGGCCCGGACGACGGCTCGACGCTGGCGACGCTGCGCCGGACCTGGGTCGAGGAGAACGCCGGAGGTGCGGTCTGCGACGACGGGTTCGAGGAGCGCTTCGCCACGTGGCTGGAACGCGAGCGGCACCAGCGGCTGACCTGGCTGGGCCTGGTCGACGGGGAAGCCGTGGGCATGCTCAACCTGCTGGTGTTCACCCGGATGCCGAGGCCGGGCGAGACGGCGCCCAACCAGTGGGGCTACCTCGCGAACTTCTTCGTCTGCGAGCCGCACCGCAGCTCGGGCGTGGGCGCCCGCATGCTGGCCACCTGCACGGCATACGCGGACGAGCGGGGGTTCGCCCGGGTCGTGCTCAGCCCGACCGAGCGCTCGGTGCCGTTCTACGCCCGCGGCGGTTTCCTGCCGGCCACCTCCCTGATGCTGCGTCAGCGACCCGCTGAGGGCGGATGACTCACACCTGGTCGGTGACGTCACCGGCTGACGCGGGGTCGTCGTGTGGAAGAAGGCTCAGCCGGACTGCTTGAGCAGTGCCAGGGCTGCGGCCTTGCCGCTGGAGCCGGCGATCCCGCCGACGGGCGCGGTCGAGGCTCCGCAGGTGAACAGGCCGCTCACTCCCGGCACTGTGTGCCCCGCCAGCCGGCGGGTCGGCCGCAGGAAAGCCAGCTGGTCGAGACTGATGTCCAGCTGCATCGGGTGCGCGCCCGGCCACCGCAGCTCCTGCGCCATGAGGGCCGGGGTGCGAACGGTGCGCGCCTGGATGCTGGCGCCGAAGCCGGGCGCGTGCTGCTCGACCTGCTCGACCATCGCGTCCGCGAACGTCTCGGCCTGCTCCGGCCAGCCCTTGTCCACCTCGAACGGCGCGGTCGGACACGCGAGATAGACGGTATGCCGCCCTGCCGGGGCGAGGCTGTCGTCGTAGATGCTCGGCGTGAAGCAGTAGGTCGCAGGCGGGTCCGGCAGCTGGCGCGCTCCTGCGGCGTGGAACCCGCGACGCAGCTCCTCGAGGGTGTCGACGTGAGACTGCAGCCCGTTCCAGTCGCCTTCTCGCGCGCCGGGATAGGGCGGTAGACGGTCCGTCGCGAGGTGCACGACCAACTGCACCGCGTTGCCTCGGTGCGCTGCCGCCAGCTCAGCGCCTGCACGGCCTGACAGCGGTGGGTCGAGCATCCTCAGCAGCGCTGTCTGCACGTCGACTGCGGTGACCACCGCGCTCGCCTCCACCCGGCCCCCGTCCTCGAGCTCGACCGCAGTGGCCCGGCCGCCGCGGGTGACGATGCGCGCCACGGGCGCATCGGTGCGCACCTCGCCGCCGTATCCCTCGAGGCGGGTCACGAGCGCTGAGGTCAGCGACTGCGAGCCGCCGCGAGGGTGCCACTGGCCGAAGAGGTGGTAGGCCGCCTGCCAGAAGACGTAGAAGGAGCCCCCGGGTGTGTGCGGGCCGGCGCTGCTGTGGCTGGCGAACGCCGCCACTGGCGCTCTCGTCAGGTCGCTGACGAGAGCGGTCTCCAGCAACGCGCCATACGGCATGACGAGGTCGTGGAAGAGGCCTACCGTCCCGCCAGCGCGCCGGACCGCCTGGAGGAGGGAGCCGATGTTGGAGACGGCCGCCCGGGCCACCCCGCCTGCGGACAGCCCGGAGTCCAGTCCGCTCACCGCCGTCCGCACCAGGGGGACAGCGCGCCGCATGAAGGCCCGGTAGGCGTCGGCCTCGGCCCGGGTCCCGGCCTCGGCGATCGAGTCGCACGTCTCGTCCACCGATCGGTGGAAGCGCACGATGCGCCCGTCCCGGAAGACGCCGGTGGCGAACGGGCTCATCTCCACGTAGTCCAGCCCCGCGCCCGCCAGGTCGAGCTCGGTGGGGATCGAGGTCATGTTGATGATGTTGTGGGCGGCGGCGTGGGTGTTGAACCGGTAGCCGGGGATCGTCTCGTCGGTGCGCGAGCCACCACCGGGCTTGCCGGACGCCTCGAGCACCACGACCCGGCGGCCCGCGCGGGCGAGATAGCAGGCTGCGACGAGGCCGTTGTGTCCCGCCCCCACGACGACGACCGGAGGGCCGGACCCGTGAGCGGCCGTCACGGGCCCACCCTTTCGGGGTCGGTCGAGGTCATCCCGGCTGCGCCACTCGTCAGCCCGGGGTCTGCCGCAGTCCTCCCGCCATCTCCGCGTTCGTGTCGCCGCCGCCAGATGGCGGCGCCGCCACCGAGCACCGTGAGGAGGGCGAGACTGCCGAGGGCCACCCGGAACGGCCAGGAGCCGGGCTCGCCGCCGTAGGCGCCGAGCACCACGTACATCGTGGTGGCGGGGACGATGCCCAGCGCGGTGCCGGTGACGAACACCCGCACGCTCATCGGCGTGAGGCCACTCAGGTAGTTCACGGCGGTGAACGGCACGACCGGCACCAGTCGCGCGACGAGCACGGTGAGGAACGCATGAGACTCGAGGCGCTCCTCCAGGCGGCCGAGCCGGTCACTCGTGAACCGCTGCACGGCCTCTCGACCGAGCCCACGGGCGAGGAGGAACGCTGCCACCGCACCCGCCGTCGCACCCGCGACGACCACGAGGACGCCCACGGGCACTCCGAAAAGCGCACCCGCCGCGAGGGTGAAGAGCGACTTGGGCAGCGGGGAGAGCGTCGCGACGGCATACCCGAGCAGGAAGACCACCGCACCCCATGGACCGAGCCGAGCAAACCCCGTCCGCAGCTCGGCCGGCGTCGGCAGGCCGAGGGTCACCGTGAGCACGGTGGCGGCGACGAGGAAGGCGAGCAGCAGCCCCAGCCGCACGAGGGCCCGTCTGGTGATCATCGGTCGATCATGCCGGTCGGCGCTGGCGGCGCCGTCGGCACTGTCGGTTATCGGGACTCCTGGGAGACCGGGAGGGAGTCAAGTGCCGGCCTGACGGAGGCGGTCGTCGCTCTGGGCAGCAGCACCCGCACCCCGAGCACCACGCGTTGGAGAGCGGTGACGGCGACGGCGGCGGCGAAGACCCACGCGATGGTCGCGGCATATCCCGGCAGCAGGCAGAACAGGACATAGGCGAGGACGGTCTCCGTGCCCTCGGCGAGCCCCCCGACGAAGCGGAAGGAGCGGCCGTCGCCGGTTGACCGGCCCTGTCGTTCGACAAGCGACGACAGCGCGAGAAAGGCCGTACCGGAGAGGTAGTAGGCCGTCAGGAGCACGGTGCACGCGAGGCGCGCCTCGGGCACGGCGAACGCCACCGCCAGGACGAAGCCGGCGTAGATGCTGAAGTCCGCGACGAGGTCGAGGAAGCCCCCGAGGTCGCTCGCCCCTCGCACCCTGGCGACCGGGCCGTCGAGGCCGTCGAGGAGCCGGTTGGTCAGCCAGAGGACGAGTGCGAGGAGCCAGTGCTGGGTCGCCACTGCCCCACAGGCAGCCAGTCCCACCACCCACCCGGCTCCGGTGATGGCCAGCGGAGGCACCCCGGCGGCCGCGATCCGCGCACCGATGCGCTCGAGGGTGGGCGCGAGTGCCGCTCGCGCGCGCGTGTCAAGCATCCGCTCCGGCTCCGACCGGCTGCGGCGCGGTTGCTCGGCTGATCGGCGTCAGGGGCAGCAGGCGACGGAGCGCGACGTTCTCCACCGGGTCGAGCACGCTGTGCTGGACGCACGCCGGCACGAGCTCTCCCGTCTCCGGGTGGGCCATCGCGTAGGAGCAGGCCCGCAGGCGCTCCTGGGTCTCGGCGATTCGCGGGTCAGTGCTGTCCTCCCCCCGCTGGATCGCCTCCCACGCCGGGGCGACGTCCTGCGCATCCATGAACGAGTGCATGACGAAGGTCACCGGACGGATCCGGCTGGTCAGCAGGCGCCGCGCGCCGACCTCACGGAACGTCCGAGCGACCCACGCCCCGAAGTGCCGCACCAGGCTGGGATGGCGGGCCACCGCCCGGGCGACCTTCACGGCGAGCCGAGGCAGCGGGGTGCCCGAGAAGTCGACTCCGCCGAGGTGACGGAGGAACGCGTCACGGACCGCGATGTCGGCGGCCTTCAGCTCGTCGAGGATGGGGTAGTAGTCGTCGCCGACATAGAAGCCGTAGGTCGTGCGGTTGCACCGCTCGTCACCGACCTGCAGCGCGCGGAAGGGCAGCCGGGCACCGGCACCCTTCTCGACCTCGGCCCACACCTCGTCCCCCGTGGTGTCGCGGTATCCCTCGTGCCAGCGCCGGTCGTCGCCGACGAAGGCCGCGGGCTGGAAGGAGAACAGCCCGAACCCGTAGGAGTGACAGTCGCGGACGACCTGGGCGATCTGCCCGACGTTGCTCGGGGTGACGGTCATGTTGTGCGCGAGGAAGGAGCGCACGCCGTGCTCACGACGCAGCCGGGCGAACAACTCGGCGAACCGCAGCCGGTAGGGGTTCAGCGACGCCTCGTCGGCGGGGCGTTCGATCCCCCGACGACCGAACATCATCATGTCGAAGTGGCCCGCGAAGGACAGCCGGTCGAACCGTGGCTGCCCGGTGGCATCAAGGGCGAGGTCCTGCAGGTAGGCGTAGTCGAAGTCGCCGTGCGTCATGCTCATCGGGTTCCTACCGTGGTCGCGCATGATCTGCAGGGTCGCGGCGTGATCGTCCGGGGCGAGCAGGGTGACCTCGCCGCCGATGAGCTGGGCGTGGGCACGCGGGCCGCGCACCTCCCGCAGCAGGCTCATCTGGGCCGCGACCTCTGTCCGGGTGTGCCCGCCACTGACCGCGACCCGGTTGGCGTCCCGTGAGTGGTAGCACGGGGTGCAGGCGAGGTTGCACTTCGGGAACACGCCGTGGGTGCCCTCGCAGCCGACCGCGTGCTGACCGAGCGTCTGCCCCGGCGTGCGGGCCGAAGGCGGCAGCCCGGCCCAGCGGCGGCGCAACGCCGTCCGCGTGTCGGGATGGACCGGTCGGGTGGCGAGCTCGACGGCGCGCAGCAGCTGCGCCAGCCTCATGTGCTGGCGAACGGCTGGCGGTATGCCTCGTGCATGCCTGCTCCCGTTCTGCTCCGTGGACGTGACCGCAGTATCGCTGCAGTCGGGCGAGATGGCGGAACGGCGCGGCACCGAACTTGGTCAGCGATCGCGAAGCCGCCCCGCTCGCGCACCGGTGTCAGCTCCGCTCGAGCAGCCAGCGGCGAGTGGCCGCAAGCGCCCGGACCGCTCCGGCATACGGCGCTCGGGTGAGCCGGTCCTGGACGTCGGAGATCGCTGCGTTCCACGGCCCGTCGTTGAAGGTTGGGTAGGGATGCGTGGTCCCGGCCAGGTCCCGCGTCTTCAGGCCCTGCCTGACGGCCAGGGTGAGCTCGCCCAGGCTCTCGCCCGCCCTGGGGCTGACGATCGTCGCTCCGACGATGGTGCCCTTGCCGTCCACGACGAGCTTGGTGAACCCGCCGGTGCTGGCCTCGGCCACGGCCCGGTCGACGTGGGCGTGGGACCAGTAGACGACGTCGCGGCCCGGTCTCGGCTCGGTGGAGACACCGACTGCGGCGACCTCGGGATGGGTGAAGGTGACTCGCGGCACGGCTGCGGTCGAGACCGTGCGACGCAGGCCCAGAACCGCGTTCGTCGCGGCCGTGCTGCCGTGGACACCGGCCAGGTGGGTGAGCTGGGGGTGCCCGGTCAGGTCACCAGCGGCCCAGATGCGCGGGTTGGTCGTCCGCAGCCTGTCGTTGACCGAGACGAAGCCTCGCTCGTCAACCTCGACTCCAGCGGCATCCAACCCCAGGGACCCGGTCCGCGGGGAGCGACCGACAGCCACCAGCAGCTGGTCATGGTCGATGACGGTGCCGTCGTCGAGGGTCACCGACGCCGACCGCCCGTCCTGCGCGGGCGTGACCTTCCCGACGGGGACACCCGTGTGGATGACCACGCCGTCGACGAGGAGCGCGGCAAACACCAGCTCCGCGGCGTCAGGGTCCTCGCGGGGCAGGATGCGCTCAGCTCCCTCGACGATGGTCACGTCGGCTCCCAGCCGGGCGAACGCCTGGCCGAGCTCGCAGCCTATGCTGCCTCCCCCCAGCACAGTCAGCTTCTCGGGGAGGCTTGTCAGTCCCCAGACCGTCTCACTGGTGAGATGCGCCGACTCGGCAAGTCCGTCGATCGCCGGAACGGCGGGCGAGGCTCCCGTGGCCAGCAGGGCTTGTCGGAACCGGATCGCCTCACCGCCGACCGAGACCTCGCGGGGACCGGTGAACACGGCCTCGCCGGTGCGCACCGCGACCCCGGCATCCTCCAGCGCCTCGACGGAGTCGGTCGGAGCGATCTCCGCGATCGCCCCCTGGACATGTTTCATCACCGCACTGAAGTCGACGGCGACACCGGCGACGTCGACACCGAGCAGCGACGCATACCGGGCGGAGGCGGCCGCCTGAGCGGAGGCCAGCAACGACTTGGACGGGACGCACCCGGTCCACAGGCAGTCGCCGCCAGGCTGTCCGCGCTCGACCAGGACGACTGACGCACCCAGGCGAGCCGCGGTCTTGGCGCCGACGATCCCCGCGGTCCCTCCACCGACGACGACGAGATCCCAGACCTGTCCAGGTGTCATTCGCGCTCCTGCGTGGTCAGGGCCGTGACGAAGGAACGCAGCCGGGCGACCGCCTCCGGGTCGGGCGCGGCCCCCCCCGGCCAGTGTCCCAAGGCGCGGCGCAGTGCGCGATGCTCGGCGACGACGCCGGTGCACTTCTCGCAGATGGCCAGATGCGACTCGAGGCGGACCACCTCACCAGGGGTGAGCGGAGCAGCCGGGTCGGCGTCGAGGTAACGCTGGATCCGGCGAGCGGACCACTGACACGTGATCATCCGGTGCAGGGTCGCGATCATGACAGCCTCCGGGTCTGGAGCAGGTCGGGGCCGAGATGCGAGCGCATCCGGTCGCGGGCTCGGCTCAGGCGTGACATCACCGTGCCGAGCGGGATGCCGAGCGCCGCGGAGGCGTCGGCGTAGGTCAGGCCATGGACGTCGACGAGGATGAGCGTCTCTCGGAACCGGGGGTCCAGGGCGGCCAGGGCCGACTCGAGCTCATGGTGCAGGGTCTCGTCGATGACGGCGTCCTCCGCGCTCTGTCCGACGCTCGCCCCGAAGGCCGGCTTGCTCTCCCGCACGCTGTCCCAGTCGTCCACCAAGGTCGGCCGCTGCCGGCGCTGCATGTTGAGGTGCGTGTGCCGCACGATGGTGAGCAGCCAGGCCCGCGGATGCCTGCCGTCGAATCGGTCCACCGCACGGAACGCACGGATGAGGCTCTCCTGGGTGAGGTCCTCCGCGTCCGTCGTGTTGCGGGTCAGGGAGCGGGCGACCCGGAGCATCACCTCGATCTCAGGCTCGACGTAGGCGCGGAAGGCCTGAGCCTGCGCCTGGGCGTCGACGTCCGGAGAGGATGGGGGCACGCTGTGGGAACTCCCCGAGCACCGTGCTGTGTTCCCATAGGGGGTAGGCGTCTTCCCCTGGACGTGCGCGACCTGCGCTCGACGAGAACGGAGTCCGATGACCGAAGCCACCTCCCGCCCCCGGCTCATCATCTTCGACGTCAACGAGACGCTCTCGGACATGAGCCCTCTGGCGCAGCGGTTCGAGGCCGTCGGCGCCCCAAGGCACCTGGCCCCGACGTGGTTCGCTGGACTGCTGCGCGACGGCTTCGCGCTCACCGTGACGGGCGACAACCCCGGGTTCGCCGCCCTGGGGTCGGAGTCCCTGCGGGGCATCCTGCACGACGTGGTCACGGACGTCGACCCGGCCGTGGACCACATCATGGCGGGCTTCTCCGCGTTGCCGGTGCATCCGGATGTCGTCGACGGCGTTCGGGCACTCGCCGACCTGGGCATCACCCTGGTCACGCTGAGCAACGGCGCCACATCGGTCGCGCAGGGGCTGTTCGAGCGCAACGGGATCGAGGACGCCTTCGAGCGGTTGCTGTCGGTGCAGGACGCGGACCGCTGGAAGCCGGCGGCCACGGCATACGCGTATGCCCTGCGCACCATGGGCGTTGAGGCGTCGGATGCCATGCTCGTGGCCGTGCATCCCTGGGACATCCACGGCGCCCGTGACGCGGGTCTGGCCACCTGCTGGCTGAACCGCCGCGGGGGGCCCTACCCCGAGTACTTCGCCGACGCCGACGTCGTGGCGTCGTCGCTGACCGACCTGGCCGCCCGCCTCGCCGGCCTGGAGCGCGCCGACAGGGATCCGAGCGGGCGATGAAGGTCGTCATCGAGCACGTCGAGGACTGCCCGAGCTGGGGAGCCGCCGCGGCCAACGTCCGAGAGGCCGCCCGGCTGCTCGGGATGCCGGTCGAGGTCGAGTCCTGCCTGGTCAGCACGGTCGAGCAGGCACGCGAGCGTGGCTTCACCGGCTCTCCGACGATCCGTGTCGACGAGGTCGACCCCTTCGCGATACCCGGCGCTCCGGCCGCCCTGGCATGCCGGCTCTACGCCACCCCGTCGGGCCCAGCGGGGCTGCCCACCGTCGAGCAGATCGCCGATGTCCTGCGCGCGTGGTCCCCACCGAGGTAGGACCGCGGTAGTCTGAAGGCTCAGTTTGCGCCGTTCGAACGCGTTGTCACGCACGGATCTTCAGGTGGTCGAGAGCGGGGCTGAGCCCAGACCCACCCGCCGCGCATGCCACCCGCGGCGCCCGAAACGGAGCCTCCTGTGGCCACCAGCCTGCCCGGCCGCGAGGTCGCGCCCCCCTTCCCACATGAGCACGATGTCACGGCTGTCCGCGCGGCACTGCGGTCCCCGCGCCGTCTGCAGATCGAGATCCTCGCCGGCCTGGTCGTCGCCCTGGCCCTGATCCCCGAGGCGATCTCCTTCTCCATCCTGGCGGGGGTGGACCCGCGGGTGGGGCTGTTCGCCTCGTTCACCATGGCGGTCTCGATCGCCTTCCTCGGCGGCCGGCCGGCCATGATCTCGGCCGCAACCGGGGCCGTCGCACTCGTCATCGCCCCCGTGGTCCGCGACTACGGGATGGACTACTTCATCGCCACCGTCATCCTCGCTGGCGTCATCCAGGTCGTCCTCGGGGTGCTCGGCGCTGCACGGCTGATGCGGTTCGTGCCCCGCTCGGTGATGGTCGGGTTCGTCAACGCCCTCGCCATCCTCATCTTCATGGCCCAGGTGCCGCACCTGATCGGCGTCCCGTGGGCGGTCTACCCGATGGTGGTCATCGGGCTCCTCGTCATGGTCTACCTGCCTCGGCTGACCACGGTCGTGCCGGCTCCGCTGGTCGCGATCGTGCTCCTCACCGGTGCCACGGTCGTCGCAGCGATCGCCGTCCCGAACGTCGGCGACCAGGGTGCCCTGCCGGACAACCTGCCCAGCCTCTTCGTGCCGCACGTCCCGCTGACCCTCGAGACGCTGCGGATCATCGCGCCCTACTCGCTCGCCATGGCCCTGGTCGGGCTGATGGAGTCGCTGATGACCGCGAAGCTCGTGGACGACGTGACGGACACGCACTCGCACAAGACCCGGGAAGCCTGGGGGCAGGGCGTCGCGAACATCATCACGGGGTTCTTCGGTGGCATGGGTGGCTGCGCGATGATCGGACAGACGATGATCAACGTCAAGGTCGCGGGTGCCCGGACCCGGATCTCCACCTTCCTCGCCGGCGTCTTCCTGCTCATCCTCGTGGTCGGCCTGGGCGACATCGTCAGCCTCATCCCGATGAGTGCTCTGGTTGCCGTGATGATCATGGTCTCGGTCGGCACCTTCGACTGGCACAGCATCCGCACATCGACCCTCCGCCGGATGCCGCGCAGCGAGACGTTCGTCATGGTGGCCACCGTCGTGGTGGTGGTGCTCACCCACAACCTCGCTATCGGCGTCGTGCTCGGGACGGTCGTCGCGATGGTGCTCTTCGTCCGGCGGGTCGCGCACTTCACCTCCGTGGTGGACGTCGCCCACCCGGACGAGGACACCAGGGTGTATGCCGTCCTCGGCGAGCTCTTCTTCGCCTCGAGCAACGACCTGGTGACGCAGTTCGACTACGTCGGTGACCCGAAGAACGTCGTCATCGACATGTCGCAGTCGCATATCTGGGACGCGTCCACCGTGGCCACCCTGGACGCCATCCAGATGCGCTACCTCGCCAAGGGCAAGACCGCCACCATCATCGGCCTGAACGACGCGAGCGCCGCCCGCCACGAGCGCCTCGCCGGCCATCTCGGTGGCGGCCACTGACGTCACCCAGGTGTCGTCCTCCCCCGCCGGGGTAGGTGCTGCGCATGGCGAAGGACAAGCTGGCCGACTACCGGAACAAGCGGGACACCGGGCAGTCGGGTGAGCCAGCCGGCACAGCCCGAGGCGACCGGGACGCAGGACCACTGTTCGTGGTGCAGCGTCACGACGCAAGCAGCCTGCACTTCGACTTCCGGCTAGAGGTCGACGGCGTGCTGGTGTCGTGGGCTGTGCCGAAGGGGCCCTCGCTCAACCCGTCGGACAAGCGGCTGGCCCACCGCACCGAGGACCATCCCCTCGACTACGTGGACTTCGAGGGCCGGATCGACGAGGGGTACGGCGCGGGCACCGTGGTGGTCTGGGACACCGGCACGTACGACAACCTCACCGAGGTCGACGGCGCGGTCGTGCCGATCGCGGACGCCCTGGCGGCCGGCCACCTGAAAGTCCGCCTGTACGGCGAGAAGCTCATCGGCGGCTTCGCCCTGACCCACACGAAGATGGGCGGCGACGACGCGAACTGGCTGCTGGTCAAGGTCGACGACGCCGACGCCGACCGCCGGCGCAAGCCGACCTCCACCCAGAACGAGTCCGTGCTGACCGGCCGGACCAACGACGACCTCGAGAGCGACTAGCAGTCTCGAGAGGGCGAACAGGACAGCCGTCCTCCGCGAGCCGTCGGCGCCGGAGCCGCTAGGACAGGCGACGGAGCCGCCTCCGTGCTCTGCCCAGGCCCTGTGCCCGCGGCAGGCTGGCCCAGCGGTCGCCGCCACGTGACAGGCGGCGGCCCACGCTGCGCACGGTGAACTGGTCCGGCTCGACCCGGGTGAGCTCGTCCCAGTCGATCGGCATGGAGACCGGCGCACCCGGCCGCGCGCGGACGGCATACGGCGGGACCACGGTCTGGCCGTAGCCGTTGCGCTGGATGTCCACGAGCACCCGCGCGCCGCGCTTGTCCTTGCGCGCCTCGAGGGTGAGCAGGTCGGGATCACGTTCGACCAGCAGGGAGGCGGCCTCACGGGCGAAGTCGCGGGTCTCGTCGAACGTGTGCGTCCGGCGCAAGGGCACCATGACGTGGTATCCCCGCGAGCCGCTGGTCTTCACCGCACTGGCCAGGCCGAGGTCGTCGAGCAGGCGCCCGACCAACCGGGTGGCCCGGCGGACGGCGGAGAGGTCTGGCAGCGACGGGTCGAGGTCGAACACGAGCTGGTCGGGATGTTCGAGGTCCTCGGCGCGGCTCAGCCAGGCATGGGGAGTGATGCAGGCCTGCTGGGCGAGGTAGACCAGAGACCGCGTGTCCGACACGACGACCTGGTCCTGAGGCCCGTCGGACGTGGCCACCTCGACCGCACGGACGAACTCGGGGAAGTGGGCGGGCACCTTCTTGTCGTAGAACGACATGCCCTCGATGCCGTCAGGGAAGCGCTGCATGGAGATCGGTCTCCGGCGCAGGTGCGGAAGCATTAGGGCCGCCACCGACTCGTAGTACCGCGCCAGGTCGAGCTTGGTGACGGCCGGTGTCGACGGGGAGGACGGAAAGAGCTCCTTGCCCGGTCTTGGCACGGTGATGCCGGCCACCGTCGCCTCCTCAGTCATCAGGCCTCCCGCACCACGTCGGCGGCGTTCTTGTCGGTGCGCAGCCCGAGGTAGCGCGGGTGGCGCAGCTGCCCGGCCGTGGTCCACTCGGTGAACGCCACCTCCGCGACCAGCCGAGGACGAACCCAGTGGACGCCCTCTCGGGGGAGCGTGCCCCGGGTGCACGGCGGCTTTTCCACCTCGAGGGGGGACAGGCGCGCGAGCAGGTGGCGCAGGACCATCTCGGAGAAGCCGGTGCCGACTTTGCCGGCATACACCAGGTCGCCGCCGTCGTAGTAAGCCAGCAACAAGGCGCCGAGCGCCACCCTCGAGCCGGCCGGCTCGGTCCAGCCCACCACGACCAGCTCCTGCCCGGCCTCGCACTTGAACTTCAGCCAGCTGTCCGTGCGACCGGCGGGATATGGTGCCTCGGCGCGTTTCGCGATCAGTCCCTCCCAGCCGCGGCGGCAGATCTCGGCGAACCACTCCTCGCCGCCATGGACGCGATGCGGTGTCGACCGGAGCGGGTCCCGCCAGCTCAGGAGGCCTCTTAGCGCACGCTTGCGGGCCAGTAGCGGACGGCCACGCAGGTCATGTCCGTCGAGCTCGAGCAGGTCGAAGACGTAGAACCACACGCGTACCCCCGAGCGCCGAGCCTTGGCAGGGTCAGACAGGTGGATCCTCGGCTGCAGACGGGCGAAGCTGGTGCGTGACCCACTGAAGGCCACCATCTCCCCGTCCACGACGAACGCGGGCGCCCGCTGCGCCGCAAGCGCCTCCGCGACCTCCGGGAAGGCGTTCGTGACGTCCCGGCCCGACCTCGAGTAGAGCCGGGCCCCGGACGGGTCGCGGACCGCCAGCACCCGTTGGCCGTCCAGCTTGCGCTCGTAGACCCACCCGTCCTCCCAGAACCGTTCGTGAGTCAGGGTGGCGAGCGCAGGCTGAGGTACCGCCGTCATCAGCACTCCTCACCTCGCCGGGCCGACCTCATCCAGGTTCCCGATTGCGCGGACGTCATGCGTGCAGGTGTGGCGTCGTCGGGTAGGGGGACAGCGAGTCACCCAGGTGGGGCGAGCCATGGAGGAGGAGCGCGCATGCCCGAGCTGCCGGACGTCGAGGTATACCGGCGCCGGCTCGCCCAGGCGACCACCCACCGCCGGCTGGTGGCCGTCATCGTCCGCGACGCCGGGGTGCTGCGTTCAGCCAGCGGACCGCGGCTTGGCGATGAGCTCGGCGGGGCCCGAGTCGTCTCCACCCGACGCCATGGCAAGAACCTCTACGTCATGACCGCTGACGGCCCGCACCTGCGGCTCCACTTCGGGATGACAGGAGCTCTCGTGGTGGCGTCGGGAGATGACGAGGCGCGGCATACACGGGTGGTCTTCGCCCTGTCAGGCGGAACCCGGCTGTTGTTCGTCGACCAGCGCAAGCTCGGCCAGGTCGACCTGGTTGCCAGCGTCACCGACGACATCCGCCGCCTCGGCCTGGGGCCTGACGCACTGGCAGTCGGGCGCGGCGATCTGGCAGCGGTGCTACGACAGAGCCGTAGCGCCCTCAAGCCCACGCTGATGGACCAGCACAAGCTCGCCGGCCTGGGAAACCTCTACAGCGACGAGATCCTCTTCCAGGCTCGCCTTGACCCTCGAGGGCCTGCGGCGGCCGTCGATGACCATGGCGTCCGCCGCCTGCACCGGCAGATGCGGCGCGTCCTGGAGCGGGCGATCGCGGGTGACGTCACCGACTTTCCCCGAGGCTGGCTGCTGCACCATCGCCGTGATGGCGCCGAGTGCCCGCGGCGCAACGGCCTGGTCCACCGGTTCTCCTCGGCTGGGCGGCACGGTTACTACTGCCCTGAGTGCCAGTACGAACACGGTCAGCCCAATGGTCGCCCTGGTCCCGGTCAGAGGCTGGCGCCGGCCCGGACCAGGACGTAACCGGCGACCAGGGAGAGCAAGGTCGCGAAGGACCGGGTCAGCATGGTCGGGGACACGGTGTCGGACACCCGCTTGCCGAACTGCGAGCCGACGATGGCCGCGAGGGTGAACGGGATGACGACCGCCCAGGGGACCGACGCGTGGCCGGCGCGTTCGGCGAGCGCACCGATGCTCGTCATGGCGATCACCACCAGGGACGTGCCGACGGCCGTGGGCATGGAGAACCCCAGCGCGAGAACGAGGGCCGGGACGATGAGAAATCCCCCGCCGACCCCGAGGAACCCGGTGAGGAAGCCGACCACGAGCGCCGCCAGCACCACCCGGACCCGCCGCACGAGGCGGCGTCGTCCGGGGTTCTCGGCTTGTGCCTCCGTGTCTGAGGCCGTGTCTGAAGCCCGCACGTCAGCGTCACCGCGCCGGCGGGTCCGGGCGAACATCGCGGCTGCAGCCACGATCATCAGCGCGGCAAAGGCCAGCAGCAGGACCTGCGGGTTGACCATCCGGTTCAGCACCGACCCGCCGAACGACGCAAGAATGCCCAGGACGCCGAAGACCACGGCAGCCCGCCAGTTGACGCGCCCGGCTCGGGCATGACCGACCGTCGCCGTGACCGAGGTGATCCCGACGATGATCAGCGAGGCAGTGGTCGCCGGTTGCGGCTCCTGACCCAACGCGTACACCAGCACCGGAACGGTCAGGATCGACCCACCGCCCCCGAGAGCGCCCATGGTCAGTCCGATGAGAGCGCCGGCGAGGACGGCGATGACAGCGGCGCTCATCAGGCGAGGGTGAGGAAGAGCTTCTCCATCGCGGCCTGGTCGGCCGCGTTGGGTCCCTCCGGGTCGGTGAGGCACTGTCGCAGGCCGGACGAGACGATGGCGAAGCCAGCCCGGTCCAGGGCCCGGTTGACCGCAGCGAGCTGGTTGACCACGTCCTTGCAGTCGCGGCCCTCCTCGATGAGGCGGATGACGCCGCCGAGCTGGCCTTGCGCCCGGCGCAGGCGGTTGATGACCGGGGTCATGTCAGTGGTGTCCAGGGTGACCATGGGAGATGTCCTTCGCGTGTGGCGCTCGTGGGGTGTCGGGGTCGTGCAGTGTCGGGTCATGATGTGGGGGGCCTCGCGTCGGACGGCGGGCGCCCGACCGGTCAGTCGCGGGCAGCCAAGGCCTCGAAGGCTGAAGCCAGCCGGGCCCGCGCATCCTGGGCGACCTGGGTCAGCGCCTCGTTGCCGGTGAGGCCGACCATGAGGTCCGGGTCCATCGCCTCGACCCGGGTCTCATGCTCGCCGAGCGCGCGGACCACGACGTTGCACGGCAGGAGGGCGCCGATGGACGGCTCCGCCTGGACCGCGGCGTAGGCCAGTGCCGGTCGGCAGGCTCCGAGGATCACCTGCGAGGAGATGTCCGCGTCGAGCTTCTCCTTCAAGGTGGCCTGGAAGTCGATCTCGGTCAGCACGCCGAATCCCTGGTCCGTCAGCGCGCTCCGCGTCGCCTCCAAGGTGGTCGCGAAGCCCTTGGCAACGGTGGTGCCGAAGGTGTATCCCATGAGTGGTCCTCTCGGTTGGCTTGGCTCAGTCAGCTCAGTGGGTTCAACCGGCTCGCAGCCAGGCTCAGTCGGTGAGCTCAGCGGCTGATGCTTCCCAACTATACCGGGTGGGGTATGCATTGTCAGACCGGGTCGGGTGGCACCTGACCCCCTCCATGGCTTAGGTTGGAATGTCGAACTCATACCCCAGCGGGTATGACCGCCACAGGAAGGACACCGACGAGATGCCCACCATCGTCCCGATCGAGACACCGACCCTCGGCGACCGGAGCTACGTCGTCCACGACGGCCAGGTCGCGTTCGTCGTCGACCCGCAGCGCGACATCGACCGCGTCATCGCCGTTGCCGACGACGCCGGTGTCACGATCACCCATGTCTTCGAGACCCATATCCACAACGACTACGTCACGGGAGGTCTCGCGCTCGCCGGGGTGACCGGCGCGACGTACCACGTCAACGCCGCCGACTCGGTCTCCTTCGAGCGGACCGGAATCTCCGACGGAGACACGATCGAGGTGTCCCCCGAGCTGACGGTTCGCGCCATCGCCACCCCGGGCCACACGTACACCCATCTGTCCTATGCCCTCGATAGCGAGGGCGAGGCAGTCTGCGTCTTCACCGGCGGGTCCCTGCTCTTCGGTGCCACCGGCCGCCCCGACCTGCTGGGCCAGGAGCACACCAAGGACCTGGCCCACCACCAGTTCGCCTCGGCGCACCGGCTGGCCGACGAGCTGCCCGACGCCACCCAGGTGCTGCCGACCCACGGCTTCGGCAGCTTCTGCTCGGCCGGCTCGACCAGCGGCGCGGACGAGTCGACGATCGGACGGGAGAAGCGCACCAACTCCGCGCTCACCGAGGACGAGGAGCGCTGGGTCGCCGACACCCTGGCCGCGCTGGACGACTTCCCCGCCTACTACGCGCACATGTCCCCGGCGAACAGCGCCGGCCCGGACGCCCCCGATCTCAGCGAGCCGGAGTCGGCCGACAAGGCCACCCTGGCCAGGCGGCTTCGTGACGGCGAATGGGTGATCGACCTGCGCGCGCGCACCGCCTTCGCCGCGGGCCACGCGCCCGGAACCCTCAACTTCGGCGTCGACGGGCAGTTCTCCACGTACATCGGGTGGCTGATCCCCTGGGGTGCCCCCCTGACCCTGCTCGGCGAGTCGGTTGACCAGGTGGCCGTGGCGCAGCGCGAGCTGGTGCGCATCGGGATCGACCACCTGGAGGGAGCAGCCACCGGCTCTCCCACCGCCTGGACCACCGAGCCGCTGGTTGAGATCCCCTGCGCCCAGTTCGTCGACCTGGCCCAGGTCCGCCACCACCGCCAGGTCACCGTGCTCGACGTCCGCCGGACCTCCGAGTGGACGGACGGGCACATCGAGGGTGCGGTCAGCATCCCGCTGCACGAGCTCATCGACCGGATCGACGACGTGCCGTCCTCGGAGGTCTGGGTGCACTGCGCCAGCGGCTACCGTGCCTCCATCGCCGCATCGGTTCTCGCCGCCCACGGCCGCCCCGTCACCCTCATCGACGACGACTTCACCGAGCACGCGGCCGCGGCCGGCCTGCCGATGACCGACTCACCCTGAGACGTCACACCATCAGTAAGGAGCTCCACCATGTGCCAAGCAGTCACCTGCCGGACCTGCGGCAAGACCACCTGGTCCGGATGCGGCCAGCACGTCGACCAGGTCATGCAGGGCGTCCCGGCGTCCGACCGGTGCCCCGGTCACCCGAAGGACGCGTCCGAGGCGAAGGGCTCGTTCTTCAGCCGGCTGTTCGGTCGCTGACCCGGCCCTGCCCTCAGTGCCGGTCACTGGGCCGGGCCGTGGCTACCCGGCCCTGCTCGCCAGGTCCTGCCCCCGTCGGAGCTGTATGCCGCGTTGCCGTGGGCGCCGGTGGGGTCCAGGTAGTCGCCGCCCACGGCGATCCCGGCGCGGCGGTCGCGGAACTGCACGGAGAAGACGCCCGCAGCCAGAACGCGGATGGCTCGGCGTTGCGGAACGACTCGGCCCATGAGCGGCCGCCGTCATCGGTGACATAGATCCGCGAGTCACTGCCCTCGCCGATCGACAGGATCACGGCGTGGTCGGCGGAGGTGGCCTCCACGTCGCGGAACTGCAGCGAGCCCGCCCCCGGGGGACCGACCGAGGCCCAGGAGTGGCCGCCGTCCGTCGTGCGCAGCACCGTGCCCTCCGAACCGGACAGCAGGGCGGAGCGACGTGGTCTCATGACCACCGAACCTCGGCAGTTTCACCTTACCCGGCCATTCGAGAGGACTTTCGCTTCCCAGCACTGCGAGATGCTGGCAGGCTCGCCGGATGAAGAGCACCATGCAGCAGACCCCCCTCCTCATCTCCCAGCTCCTGCGCTACGGGACCACGGTCCACGCCGACCAGGAGGTGGTGACCTGGACCGCCGACGGACCTCGGCGGATGTCGTATGGAGAGGTCGGCACCCGGGCGGCCCAGCTCGCCGGGGCGCTGCGTGGGCTGGGGATCACCGGCGACCAGCGGGTGGCGACCTTCATGTGGAACAACGCCGAGCACCTCATCGCCTACCTCGCGATCCCGTCGATGGGGGCGGTGCTGCACGCGCTCAACATCCGCCTCTTCCCCGAGCAGCTCATCTACACGGCGACGCATGCCGGCAACCAGGTCGTCATCGTGGACAACTCGCTGGCCAAGCCGTTCAGCCAGCTCCTGCCGCACCTGAAGACCTTGCGGCATGTCATCGTCAACGGGCCGGTCGACGCGGAGACCGCGGCAGCCCTCGAGGCTCCGGAGCACATCGAGGGCGTCCATGACCTCTACACGCTGCTGGACACCCAGCCGGAGAGCTTCGCGTGGCCGGACGACCTGGACGAGAACTGCGCGTCGTCGATGTGCTACACCTCCGGCACCACCGGGAACCCGAAGGGAGTGGCCTACTCCCACCGGAGCAACTACCTCCACTCGCTGACTGTGGCGCAGGCGCTCGGTGTGCGCCAGGGAGACCGCAGCCTCGTGGTCGTGCCGTTGTTCCATGCGAACGCCTGGGGCTTCCCCTACATCGTCATGATCGCCGGGGCGTCGATGATCATGCCCGACCGGTTCCTCCAGGCCGAGCCGCTTGCGGCGATGATCGCGGCGGAGAAGGTCAGCACCGGCGCCGGCGTGCCGACGATCTGGCTCGACCTGCTGCGCTACCTCGACGAGCACCCGACCGACACCTCGTCGTGCTACCGGCTGATGGTCGGGGGCTCGGCCGCGCCGCCCGCGATGATGCACGCCTTCGAGGAGCGCCACCACATCGAGATCATCCACGGCTGGGGCATGACGGAGATGTCCCCCGTCGGGACGCTCGCCGTTGCCCCGGCCTCCGCCGTCGAGGGGTCGGACGAGTACTGGTCGTACCGCGAGAAGCAGGGCCGGCTGCTGTGCGGAGTGGACGGACGCCTGCGCGGCCCGGACGGTGCCGAGCAGCCGTGGGACGCCACGAGTGTCGGCGAGCTCGAGGTCCGCGGACCGTGGGTCACCGGCAGCTACTACCTCAGCGGCGCGGAGAGCGACACCGACCGTTCGGAGATGGCAGCGAAGTACACCGACGACGGCTGGCTGCGCACGGGCGACGTGGGCGCGCTCACCCCGGACGGCTTCCTCGTCCTCACCGACCGCGCCAAGGACGTCATCAAGTCCGGTGGCGAGTGGATCAGCTCGGTCGACCTGGAGAACGTCATCATGGCCCACCCGGACGTCGTGGAGGCCTCGGTCGTCGGGGTGCCGGACGAGAAGTGGGGCGAACGCCCCCTGGCCTCGGTCGTCCTCGTCAGCGGCGCGACCACCTCCGCCGAGGACCTGTCCACCTTCCTCGACGGCAAGGTCGCCAAGTGGCAGGTGCCGGAGAGGTGGGCCTTCATCGACGAGGTGCCGAAGACGTCGGTCGGCAAGTTCGACAAGAAGGTGCTGCGCAGGCGGTATGCCGAGGGCGACCTTCAGGTGACCCAGCTGCGGTGACAGTGCGGCGGTGACCTGCCGGCGGGCCGCACCGCGAGGAGTCAGCTCGTGATGTCCTTGCCCGCGAACCGCGCCCACGCGGCGAGCCAGAACACCACGGCATACCCCGCGTCGACGCCGAGCCCGCGCAGGACGCTGGACCACTCCGGCGGGTCGCGGAGCAGGTCGCCGAAGGCGAGCCACTCGTGGACGATGAGCCACGGCTGGAGCCAGCCGAGCTGGGGGACGCTGTCGAGGATCCAGGCGATGATGACGAAGATCGTCACGGCCACGGTGGCCGCGATCGGCTGCTCGGTGAGGGTGGAGACGAACAGCCCGACCGCGCCGAGGGCCGCGATGCCCGCGCTGAGGTAGAGCGTGACGAGGACCAGCCGCCAGACCGCCTCCCCGAACGAGATCTGTGACCCCGACAGGGTCGCCATCGGCCCGGCGCCGAACAGCGCGATGCCCACGACCGTGCCGGCAACCGCCACGGTGGCCACCCCCCAGAGTGCGCCGATGCACAAGGAGACGTACTTGACCAGCAGCAGCCGGGTCCGGTGCACCGGCACGGTGAGCAGGTAGCGCAGCGTCCCCAGGTTGGCCTCGCCCGCGACGGAGTCGCCCGCCAGCATCGCGATCGCAAGAGGCAGGAAGAGCCCCATCTCGACCCCGAGCGCGGCGAGGGGGACGAAGAGCCCGTTCGAGGTGATCGACGCCAGGAAGTCCGGCCCACGACCCGGCCGCGGCGACGAGATCTTCACGGCGACGGCGAGCACGACGGGCACGGCGGCGAGCACCAGCAGGCCCATCTGGTTGCGCCGGCGGCCGGCGATGAGCCGCAGCTCCGAGCGGAGCAGCCGGGTCGACACCCTGCCCGGACGACGGCGGGCGGTGGCCGTCTCAGCCGCTGACATCGAAGCCCTCCCCGGTGAGCTCGACGAAGAGGTCCTCCAGGCTCGGCGCGGAGACGGCGAAGGCCCGCACCCCGACCCCGGCGTGCACCAGGGCGCTGACGATCGCCTCAGCCGGGATCTCGCCCGGTATGCCGTGCACCTGCCCGTCGACGAGCTCGACGCGCTCGACACCGAGGTCGGTCAGGACCCGTGCCGCCTCCGCGGGCCGGTCTGTGGTGACTCTGGCCACCGGAGCCGACACCCCGCGCACCGTGGCCGCCGGTCCCTGGGCGACCAGCCGGCCCTCGCTCATGACGCCGAGATGGCTGCAGATCTGCTCCACCTCGGAGAGCAGGTGGCTCGAGACGAACACGGTGGAGCCGTCCGCGGCGAGGGCGGCGATGAGGTTGCGCACCTCCCGAGTCCCTTGCGGGTCAAGGCCGTTCGTCGGCTCGTCGAGGACGAGGAGGTCGCGCGGCCGGAGCAGCGCCGCAGCGATGGCGAGCCGCTGGCGCATGCCCAGCGAGTATGCGCGATATCTCTTGGTCGCGGCGGCGAGCAGCCCCACGCGGTCCAGCGCGGCGTCGACGCGTCGCGACGTCGTCCGCGGGTCGGCGCGCAGGTCGGCGGCGTCCAGGCGGGCCAGGTTCGACCGGCCGGAGAGGTAGGGGTGGAATGCGGGCCCCTCGACGAGGGCGCCCACCCGCGAGAGCGCCTCACCCGTGCGGTCCGGGATGCTCCAGCCGAGCAGGGCCCGCTCCCCCGCCGATGGCTCCACCAGGCCCAGCAGCATCCGGATGGTCGTCGTCTTGCCGGACCCGTTCGGGCCGAGGAACCCGTAGACCGACCCCAGCGGGACGGCGAGGTCCAGCTCGTCGACGACGGTCTGGCTGCCGAACCGCTTGGTCAGTCCCGTGGTGGCGATCGCGAGCCCGGCGTCCGGGCGCGGCCCCCCGGGGGCTGGCGTCACGAAGCCGCCAGCGCGGCATACAGCTGCTCGGGGGCGACCGCCCCCACTGCGAGCCGGCCGTCGTCGGTGAGCACGGCCGAGAAGAGCGTCCCGTCCACCAGGCGACCGGTTCCCCAGGTCCCGGAGACCTTCGGCAGGGCGTTGAGCACTCCCGTCAGCTGCTTCTGCTCCGTCGCCCCCGACGCGGGGAGACCTCCGGCGGGCGCGGCGGTGACGACCACTGCGGTCCAGCCCGTGCCGACGACCTTGCTGGCGGGGTGGTCCTGACCAGCGGACGGGGCGGTGCCATCCGGCTTGGCGCCCGTGCGGCCGGACTCGGTGACCGTTGTGCCCGCGGGCGGGGTGAACGCGAACATCGCCGGGTCGGGCCGGGTGAAGTCGATGGCGGCGAAGGCCACGTCGATGGCGGGGTTCGCCACGCCGGCGGCGTAGACCTGGACGCGCAGGGGGACCTTCTTCTCGGCGTCCACCCCGATGCGGACCTGGGCCACCCGCGATGCCCCGTCACGGGGTGTGAGGACGAGCTCGTAGGCCTGCCTGCCAGCGACCACGGTGGTGCCGGACGTGGTCACCTCGGTGCTCGGGTCGATCGCCGCGAGCGCTCGCTGGGCGGCTTCCTCCGGCGTCTTCGGAAGGTCGGTGGGGGATGCCGTCGCTGGGCGGGCGGCCCCGTCGTTCGGGGTGAGCACGCGGTGGCTTGCCGTCTTGTCCTTGCTCGACCACACCCACAGGTCGGCGCCGTTGCGGACGACGTCCGACTCGCCGAGACTGCCGAGCAGGGCGAGCCGCTGCTGGGTCGGCCCGGCCGCCCAGACCCGCCAGGTGTGCGTGCCCGACAGGACCGAGGTCAGCGACGCGTCGCCGCTGCTGCTTCCCGGGGACGAGCTGGCGACTCCCGGAAGCGCGGGAAGCCCGAGGTCCGTCGTCTGGGTGATGGTGCCGGACAGGCCGTCCGGGTGCGCCTGCTGGAGGTCGACGAGAAGCTGCGCCGCGGTGCGGGGCGGCAGACCGGTGTCGGCGCTCGCCGGCCGGCTCACGAGGAAGCTCATCGCGGCGATGACGCCGACTGCCATGGCGGGCACGGCCCACCTCACCTGCGGCCGCTCGTCGAAGAAGGTCATGGGTCCATCATGCGCCCTTTCGGGGGGGAGGTCCTCCGATCCGGCTCCCGGAGGTGAGAGGACGCTTATCGAACTCACAGGCACCCCATACCCCATCCCTGAGCCGCTGTCAGACATTGGGAGAGACCACAGCACGTCTCTCGTCAAAGGAGCTCTCTATGCACAAGCGCACCGTCGGTCTCGTCCTGGCTGGCACTCTCGCGACAGGCGCCGTCGGCGCCGTCGCCCTCACCCCCGCGGTCGCGGCCAGTTCCGACGGGTCGGTCGGCAGCCGCCTCGACGCCATCAAGAACGCGCTCTCCAGCCTCGTCACCGACGGGACCATCACCCAGGCCCAGGCCGACAAGGTGGCGACCACGCTGGACAGCAAGCTCCCGGCGCGCGGTGGGGACGGCCACGGGGGTCGCGGCGGCGGCTTCGGTATGAAGTCCTCAGAGGACGCCGCGGCGAAGGCTCTCGGCATGACGGCGGCCGACCTGCGTACGGCGATGGAGTCGGGCAGGAGCCTGGCCGACGTCGCCAAGGAGAAGAACGTCTCGGTCGACTCGCTCGTCTCCGCCATGGTCACCGCGGCCGAGGGCGACCTGGCGACCGCCGTCAAGGACGGGAAGCTCACCCAGGCCCAGGCCGACACGATCAAGGGCACGCTCACCCAGCGGATCACCGACCGGGTGAACGCCGTGCGCCCCCAGCGTGGCGACGGCAACGGCGCGAAGGGAACGCCGCCCCCGGGTGCGCCCTCGGCACCGAGCGGCGCCGCCACGTCGAGCTGACGCCCGTTGAAAGCCCGTGACAACCCCATAGGCCGCCCACAGCAAGTCCTCAGGGTAGGTCGGCGACACTGACCTCAGGTTCCCAGGAGCAGGTCCCGGGGCATGCTTCGAGAAGGTGCGCAGATGGCAGGTAAGCGACGTCTCCGGTCGCGGCGCAGGGTGCTGGTCGTGGCCCTGGCCGCGGCCGTCGTCATCGGCGGCGCGGGAGTGGCGTGGGCGGCCACCCACCGCTCCACGGCGGCTGCGGCCGACGCTCCCCAGCTCGTGGCGGCGACGACCACGACGGTCAAGCAGACGGTGTCGGCCACGGGCACGATAGAGCCGGCGCAGCAGGCGAACCTGCAGTTCGGGCAGAGCGGCATGGTGACCGCGGTCTCGGTCCAGGTCGGTCAGCAGATCGCGGCCGGCGCCCCCCTGGCCACCATCGACTCGTCGAGCCTGCAGTCCGCCGTCGCCGTGGCGCAGGCCCAGCTGACCGCCGCACAGGCCCAGCTGACGGCCGCGCAGGCGGCCGCCAACGCCGCCCAGATCGCCTCGGCCAACGCTCAGGTCGTCTCGACCCAGAGCAAGCTCACCTCAGCACAGCAGTCGCTCAGCCAGGCGACGTTGACCAGCACGATCGCCGGCACGGTCGCGGCCGTCAACATCAAGGTCGGCGACCAGATCACCGGGTCGAGCACGGGGTCCGGCAGCTCCTCCGGCTCCGCCGCCTCCTCGTCCGGCAGCTCGGGCAGCTCCGGGTCCGGTGGCTCCGGGTCCGGCAGCTCGGGGTCGGGCAGCTCCTCGGCGGCTGGCTCGACCGGCAGCGCGTCCTCGGCCCAGATCGTCGTGATCTCCACGAGCTCCTGGGTCGTCAACGCCGGGGTCGGTGCCGCTGACCTGCCGCAGCTGGCGTCCGGCATGCAGGCGACGATCACCCCGAGCGGTGCCACCGACCCGGTCTTCGGGACCGTGTCGACGGTCGGTGTCATCGGCACGACCAGCGGCGGCACGTCGACCTTCCCGGTGAGCATCGCCGTCACGGGCACCCCGGCCGGGCTGTATGCGGGCAGCACCGCGACGGTCCTCATCACCGTCAAGCAGATTCCCGACGTGCTCACGGTGCCGACCCAGGCAGTCCATGACGTGGGAGGCCAGAGCGTCGTCTACCAGATGAAGGACGGCGTCCAGGTCGACACCCCGGTGACCGTCGGCGCCGTCTACGGCGCGACCACGCAGATCACCAAAGGCCTGAGCGACGGCGACCAGGTGGTCGTCCCTGCTCGCACCACCACGCCGCGCGGCACGGGCACCCGTGGCACGGGAGGCGGGGCCACGGGCGGAACGGGCGGCGGGTTCGGCGGCAGCGGGCTCGGCGGACGCACGGTGCCCGGTGGCGGAACGGCGCCACGCGGATGACCGCCACCACGTCGGCGCTACCGACCCAGCTGACCGACGACACCCGGATCCCGATCCTCGACCTCCAGGCGGTCTCGAAGACCTACTCCAGCGGCACCCTCGAGGTGGCGGCGCTCCGGGGGGTCGACCTGCAGGTGCTCGAGGGCGACTACCTCGCCGTGATGGGCCCGTCGGGGTCCGGCAAGTCCACCCTGATGCACATCCTCGGCTGCCTCGACACACCCACCTCGGGGTCCTACCGGCTGGCCGGGGTGGACGTCAGCGGGATGGGCGACGAGGAGCTCGCCGAGATCCGCAACCAGCGCATCGGGTTCGTCTTCCAGCAGTACAACCTGCTCGCCAGCCTCACCGCCTGGCGCAACGTCGAGCTGCCGCTGGTGTATGCCGGAGTGCCGCGCGGCGAGCGACGGCGCCGGGCCGTGGCCGCTCTGGAGCGCGTGGGTCTGGGCGACCGGGTGGACCACCGGCCGAACGAGCTCTCCGGAGGCCAGCAGCAGCGCGTCTCCGTCGCCCGGGCCCTGGTCACCGACCCCGCACTGATCCTCGCCGACGAGCCGACGGGCAACCTCGACAGCAAGTCGACCCTCGACGTGCTCGGCCTCTTCCGCGAGCTCAACGACCAGGGCCGGACCATCGTGCTCATCACGCACGAGCACGATGTCGCTGAGCAGGCCGCGAGCCAGGTCCTCATCCGGGACGGCCAGCTGTTCCACTCCCTCGGTGAGATGGAAGAGGCCGAGATGGACGAGGCCGAGATGGACGAGGCACGGCCATGACCTGGACAGACACCTTCCGCACGGCCTACGAGGCGATCATCGCCCGGCGGATGCGTTCCGTGCTGACCATGCTCGGCATCCTCATCGGCATCGCCGCAGTGATGCTCACCGTCGGCCTCGGCCAGGGCGCACAGCAGCAGGTCGCGAGTGCGATCAACGCGCTCGGGTCCAACCTGCTCGTCGTCACGCCGGGCAGCGCGACATCATCGACCGGGTTCCGCGGCGGGCAGGGGTCCGCCACCACGCTGACCCTCAACGACGCGACGATGCTGGCCGACCCGCGCGTGGCCCCTGACGTCGACGCGGTGGCCCCCGCCTCCCAGTCGAACCAGCCCCTGCTCGCTGGCACGCAGAACTGGACGACCACGGTCGTCGGCACCACTTCGCAGTGGCTGCCGGTGCGGGCGCGCACAGTCGAGGAGGGACGGTTCTTCACGGATGCCGACTCGCTGGCCGCCAACCCCGTGGCAGTGCTCGGGTCGACCACCGCCAGCCAGCTGTTCACCGGCGACCCGCTCGGGCAGAGCGTGACGATCAACGCCCAGCAGTTCACCGTCATCGGGGTCCTCGCCAGTCAGGGCGCCAGCTCGACGACGAACCTCGACGACCAGGCGGTCATCCCGCTCACGTCGTACAACTCGCGCGTCTCGACCAGTGCCAACACGCAGGCCGTCTCGACGATCTACATCCAGGCGAGGGGCCAGGACACGCTTTCCGCGGCATACCAGGAGGTGAACAGCGCGCTGCTGACGAGCCACAACACCTCGGCGGCAGCGGCCGACTTCACCCTGAGCAGCCAGGAGTCGCTGGTCCAGACGGCCACGAGCACCGACCACATCCTCACCGTCCTGCTCGGCGGCATTGCGGGGATCTCGTTGCTCGTCGGAGGCATCGGCGTCATGAACATCATGCTCGTCTCAGTCACCGAGCGGGTGCGCGAGATCGGGCTGCGCAAGGCGCTGGGTGCGACTCCGTCAGTGATCCTGCGACAGTTCCTGCTCGAGGCGAGCATTCTCGGCCTCACGGGGGGCGCGCTCGGCCTGGGTCTCGGCTACCTCGGGGCAGCCGTGCTGCCCAACCTGATCTCTCAGCCGGTGACCATCTCGACCATCGCCGCCGTCGGCGCGCTCGCTGTCTCTCTCGTTATCGGCCTCGTTGCCGGGGTCTACCCCGCCAACCGCGCCGCGCGCCTCGCCCCCATCGATGCTCTGAGGAGTGAATGACCATGACCGCCCAGCCTTCCCGCAGCACTGCTCAGAGCACGGCGCCGTCCACTCATCGGCGGATGACCCGTGCCGTGCCCCTCGCGGCGGTCCTGATGACCACCGCACTCGCCCTCGCGGCCTGCGGCTCCAGCGGGTCGACCGGGGGCACTGCAGCGGCGAGCCCGGCCACCTCCACCACCGGGGCGGACGGTGGACGCGGCGGCCCCCGGCAGCCGGGCGTGTCCGGTCTCATCGCGGCGGTCACCGGCACGACGATGCAGGTGCAGACCCGCACCGACCAGACCGCCGTCAGCTGGACCCCCACGACGACCTTCTCCAACCTGGTGCCGGCGCAGCCGAGCGACGTGACGGCTGGGGTCTGCGTGACCGTGGTCTCCTCGACCGCCGGAGGCGGCGGCCAGAGTGCGACCGCCACGGCCGCTCCCACCGCGGTCGACGCCGCGTCCGTGCAGATCCGCCCGGCCACCAACGGTTCCTGCACCGGCCTCGTCGGCGCGGGAGGCGGTGCGGCGCCCACCGGCACCCGGACGGCCGCACCGACCCCCGGAGGGACAGCCGGTGGACAGGGAGCGAGGGCGGGGCGCGGGTTCGGGGTCAACGGCCTGGTGACCGCGGTCGGCGGCAACACCATCACCGTCGCCGAGTCCGCTCGGCCCGGGTCGACGGCGACACCGAGCACCGTCACCGTGACCACCTCAGGGACGACGACCTACCTCAAGGAGGCGGCGGCGACGGCCGCTGACGTCAAGGTCGGCGCCTGCGCCACGGCCCTCGGGGCTGCGGACTCCACCGGCGCGGTCACCGCGACCTCGGTCGCGCTGCGGCCGGCCACCAACGGCCAGTGCACCGGTGGCGGTTTCGGTGGCGGAGGCGCCGGTGGCGGCCGCACCGGCCAGCCGACGACGGGGGCGAGCGCACATGGCTGACCGGCGAAGTCGAGCCTGGCGCCGGCGCAGCGTCGTCGCCGCCAGCACTGTCG
Source organism: uncultured Actinomycetota bacterium (assembly GCA_963826375.1). GTDB lineage: Bacteria > Actinomycetota > Actinomycetes > Actinomycetales > Dermatophilaceae > Lapillicoccus. The sequence goes on from CAWGWN010000006.1 coordinate 100,406, forward strand.
TGGTGCTGGGGGCCGGCGGGTATGCGGCGTACGCCCAGACCAGCAAGCCCACCACCAGCGCCGACTACCGCGTCGCCACCGTCGCACGCGGTTCCGTCTCCCAGACCGTGACGCTCACCGGCACGGTGGCCAGGGTCGCGCAGGTGACCGCCAAGTTCCCCGTCTCGGGGACCGTCACCGGTCTCTCCGTGCAGGTAGGGCAGACGGTCACGGCCGGGCAGCCGCTCGCCACCATCGACCAGGCGCCCCTGCTGGCCGCCGTGACGGACGCGCAGGCCCAGCTGGCCCAGGCTCAGGCCCAGCTCACGGCCGACTCGACGGCTGCCACGACGACCACGTCCAGCGCGGCCACGACCTCGGCCTCCGCCGCGAAGACGACGAGCTCGTCGGCCAAGTCGTCCTCGACGCCGTCGGCTGGTTCCGGTTCGGCGGCTTCGGGGAGCGGAAGCGGCGCCGGGACCGGAGCAGCCGGTGCCACCACCCAGCCCCCGGTCACCATGCCCGACCCGGCTCCGCTGAACGCTGCCGTCGCCGCGATGAACGACGCAGCGAAGTCCGAGACCACCGCCTGTGCCCCGGTGCTGGCAGCCAAGACCACTCCCACCAGCACCAGCACCACTCCCACCAGTACCAGCACCACTCCCACCAGCACCAGCACGACCCCGACCAGCACGAGCACCACTCCCACCTCCACGAGCACGACCCCGACCAGCACCACCACGACCCCGTCGACCGGGGTGACGGCAGAGCAGATCGCCACGTGCGTTCCCGCGCTGCAGGCCTGGTCGTCGGCCCTCACCAAGGCGCAGACCGCGTTGCAGAGCTACTCCACCGCCCTGACCACCGTCCAGCAGCAGCTGGACAAGCAGGCGGCCGCCGCGAAGAGCTCCGGCTCCACGGGGTCCGGTTCAGGGTCGTCGCAGGGCTCCAGCGCAGCGGGCACCGGCTCCACGTCGTCAGGATCCGGGTCCAGCGCGTCGGGCTCCGGCTCGAGCGCATCGTCGAGCGCTGCCCGGTCCTCCGGCACCAGCTCGGGGTCCGGCTCGGGCTCGGGATCCAGCTCGGGCTCTGGATCCAGCTCGGGAGCCACCGCGACCTCACCGCAGGCTCTGCTGGCCAAGCAGCTCACCGACCAGGCGGCGATCAGCGCGGCCGAGAACGCCGTCGCCGCGGCGCAGGCGAGCCTGGCCGGCGCCACGCTGACCGCCCCGATCGCCGGGATCGTGGGCCAGATCGGCCTGACGCCCGGTCAAGGCGAGTCTGGCTCCCAGGGCATCACCATCGTGGGCGCAGGAGCCGCCAACGTGTCGGTCGACGTGCCGCTCACGACCATCGCGTCCGTCAAGCAGGGCGACGCGGCGACGGTGTCGCCTCCCGGCCTGAACGCGCTGACCGGGTCCGTGAGCCAGATCAGCCTCCTGCCGACCTCGGCCACCACCGCGACTCCCACGTATGCCGTGACCGTCCTGCTGCCCGACGCTCCGCAATTGCTCGCCACCGGCTCCAAGGTGACCACGAGCATCGTCACCGCCACCGCCGCGAACGTCCTCACCGTTCCGGCCTCGGCCGCTCAGGGGAGCACGTCCGGGTCAGCTCGCGTCGACGTGGTCAAAGACGGTCAGGTCTCGACCGTGACGGTGACACTCGGCGCCGTCGGCGGCGGGCTCGCCGAGGTGCGCACCGGACTCACCGAGGGCGACGAGGTCGTCATCGCCGACGTCACCGCGCCGCTACCCACCAACCAGAGCCAGTTCGTCCGGGGTCTGACTGGTGGCGGCGGCGGGGCTGGACCTGGTGGCCGTCGCCCAGGCGGCTGACCGGGCGCGGGCGTTGGCCTGGTTGCGGTGTGACTCTGCGCCCGTCGCCGGATCTCGGGTCAGATGCCGAGTGCGAGTGCGGCCTGCTCGTATCGCTGCGCTTCGTCAGGCAGGTCGACAGAGACGGTCCCAGACGCAACCAAGGCGTTGGTGGTTGCCACCCGGAAGAGCAGCGCACGCGCAACCGCCGTCAGAGGCACACCCATCATCGGGAAGGCAGACCCACTAGCACCGTGGTAGCAGAGCGCGTCTGCGACCACCACACCCTCCGCGTAGGACGGAGGTCGCCAGTAGGGCGATATGTCAATGACGGCAGGTGGAAGCCCTGCGGCGAAGAGGACGTTGCCCGTCAGATCGCCGTGCACAAGCTGGGGTTCGTCCGGCGGATCTGGCTGCGCCCGCAGCCGCGCCGCGAGGTCGGCCAGCTCAGACACGAAACGCATGGGCCGCTCTCCCCAAGCCACCCGATCTGCGACCGCCCAGGGATCGTCGCGCGAGTCGACAAAGGCGGGACGTCCAATGTGGGCAACCGCTCGGTGAAACGCACGGCCCGCTTCGATGACGCCCAGCCACGTTGACGGCAGGGAGAGGTCAGGCTCGCTACCCGCCACGAACGAGGTTGCCCCCCATCCGTCCACCGTCCAGCTGCCGTCGGAACTAGCGAGCGGCATGGCCACGCGCACTCCGTCGAGGACAAGTCCGTCCAACGCCTCGCCGAGCCATGGGTGCACGGGCCCGTCGCTCGGCTTGAGTACGAGGCCCCCCGCCTTCCATGACGTGCCCTGGCCGCCAAGCAGCCGGAGCAGCCTCGAACCTGCCTCAAAGCTGCGGACGACGTCTTCAGAAGGGCGTTCCCCAGGCACCCGGCCAGCCTAGGCGTGGCGCGCGCCGCGCGGCCCGAACCAAGCGCACGATCGGGCCGTGGAGCGGCCTCGATCATGCCGCGTGGAGGACGGGCGCTCGTCGTTGCGGCCCGGAACTTCTGGCGTCGATGACGTCGAGGTACGGCGCTCAGTGTGCCGCCCGACAGTCACACCGCAAGCAGAGGGGGAGCGGGCGCTGGGCTGACCGGGCACCGGCCCGGTCGGGCCTGGCGCCGTGCGCCGGTGCTGTTCGGCCGCTTCCTCCCAGCCAGTGCCGCTGGAGGCCGCCGGGCTCAGCCGCGCAGCTCGCGCGCCACCAGCTCCGCGATCTGCGCCGTGTTCAGCGCGGCCCCCTTGCGGAGGTTGTCACCGCAGACGAAGAGGTCGAGCGTGTTCGGGAAGTCGAGCGCCTGACGGAGCCGGCCGACGAAGGTCGGGTCCAGCCCGACGACGTCCGCAGGCGTCGGGAACTCGCCGGAGGCCGGGTCATCGAGCATGACGACGCTCGGTGCCTGGACGAGTGCCTCGCGAGCCTCCTCGACGGTGACCGGCTCGGCGAACACGGCATGCACGGACAGCGAGTGGGTGGTGACGACGGGCACGCGGACGCAGGTGGCGGAGACCTTCAGGTCGGGGATGCCAAGGATCTTGCGCGACTCGTTGCGGACCTTCAGCTCCTCCGAGGACCAGCCGTCCTCCTTGACCGACCCGGCCCAGGGGACGACGTTGAGGGCGAGCGGCGCCGGGAACGGGGAGTCGTGGCCGAGCTTGTCGCTCAGAGCTGCCCGCACGTCGCCGGCCCGCTGTCCGAGCTCTCGGTTGCCACCCACGACCTGCAGCTCGTCATACAGCCGGTCGATGCCCGGCTGACCCGCGCCGGAGGCGGCCTGGTATGACGACACCACCAGCTCGGTCAGCGTCCAGCGCCGGTGCAGCGCGCCGAGCGCGTCCATCATGGTCAGGGTCGTGCAGTTCGGGTTGGCGATGATGCCCTTGGGACGCACCCGCGCGGCCTCCGGGTTCACCTCCGGCACCACGAGTGGGACGTCCGGGTCCATCCGGAAGCTCCCGGAGTTGTCGACGACGACCGCCCCTCGAGCAGCCGCGATCGGCGCCCACTGCGCCGAGACCTCGTCGGGCACGTCGAACATCGCGACGTCGACGCCGTCGAAGACCTCGGGCGCCAGCGCCAGCACGGCGACCTGCTCGCCCCTCACCTCGAGCAGCTTGCCGGCAGACCGGGCCGACGCGACGAGGCGGATCTCGCCCCAGACGTCCTCGCGGGTGGAGAGGATCTGGCGCATCACGGTGCCGACGGCGCCGGTCGCGCCGACGAGGGCCAGGGTGGGCTTGCGGGCAGTCATCGTCCGGTCCCTCCGTAGATGACGGCCTCGCCGGTTGACGAGTCGAGGCCGAAGGCGGTGTGCACGGCGCGCACCGCGTTGTCGAGCTGGTCGTCCCGGGTCACCACCGAGACACGGATCTCGGAGGTCGAGATCATCTCGATGTTGACGCCGGCGTCGGCGAGGGCCTGGAAGAGGGTCGCCGAGACGCCCGGGTGCGAGCGCATCCCCGCCCCGATGAGCGACAGCTTGCCGATGTGGTCGTCGTAGAGGATGTTGGCGAAGCCGACCCGGTCCTTGATCCGGTCGAGCGCCTGGACCCCGGTCTGGCCGTCGGTCTTCGGCAGGGTGAACGAGATGTCGGTCAGCCCGGTCTCCGACGCGGAGATGTTCTGGACGATCATGTCCAGGTTGATCTCCGCCTCGGCGACGGCCCGGAAGATCTCGGCCGCCATCCCGGCCCGGTCCGGGACACCGACGACGGTGATCTTGGCCTCGCTGCGGTCATGCGCGACGCCAGCGATGATCGGGGCCTCCACGGTGTCTCCTTCGGGTTGGTCGACGATCCAGGTGCCTTCATGAGCCGAGAAGGACGAGCGTACGTGGATCGGTATCGCGAAACGACGCGCATACTCCACGCAGCGCGCGTGCAGGATCTTGGCGCCGCAGGCCGCCATCTCCAGCATCTCCTCGTTGGAGAGCTGATGGATCTTCTGCGCGTTCGGCACGATCCGCGGGTCGGCGGTGAACACGCCGTCCACGTCGGTGTAGATCTCACACACGTTGGCCTGCAGCGCTGCGGCGAGGGCCACCGCGGTGGTGTCCGAGCCGCCGCGTCCCAAGGTGGTGATGTCCTTGGTGTCGACGCTCACTCCCTGGAACCCGGCCACGATGGCGATGTGCCCGGCGTCGAGGGCGGTCTGGATGCGGCCGGGAGTGACGTCGATGATCCGCGCGCGCCCGTGCACCGCGTCGGTGATCACACCGGCCTGCGACCCGGTGAAGGAGCGCGCCTCGTGGCCGAGGTTGGCGATGGCCATCGCGAGCAGCGCCATCGAGATCCGCTCGCCGGAGGTCAGCAGCATGTCGAGCTCGCGACCGGGGGGCAGCGGGCTGACCTGCTCCGCGAGGTCGATCAGCTCGTCGGTCGTGTCGCCCATCGCCGAGACGACGACGCAGACCGAGTTGCCCGCCTTGCGGGACTCGACGATCCGCCGCGCAACCCGCTTGATGCTCTCGGCATCGGCCACGGACGAACCGCCGTACTTCTGGACGACCACGCTCACGGGACGGCTCCTGGGACGACTGGCGGAACGACCAGTTTATCCGCGCGCCGCCGGCGACTTGTGTCGGATCGGCTGCTGAGACTCCTCGGCCCGGGTCAGGGGTGCAGCGCGTCGAACTCCGCCTCGGAGACGGTCTCCTGGTCGGCGTCCAGCCGCAGGTGGGCCAGCACCGACTGCAGGACCCGCAACGAGCTCGCGGCGCGGTCCCCCCAGGTCGACAGGTAGCTGAACTGCCACCACCACAGGGCCTCGACCAGCCGACCCTCGTTGAAGTGGGTCAGCCCGTGGTCGAGGGCGGCCACGATCTCGGCGATGTCGTTGGACAGGGAGCCCCGGGTGAGCTCGGCCGCGGTGACGGGGTCGACGACGTCGGCGTAGTCGTCCAGCCCCTCGAAGAGGTTGGCCAGGCTCGCGTGCAGCGGGTCGAGGTCCGGCTCCGGCCCCGGGTCCGGCTCGAACCGCTCGATGAGCACGATGTCCTGGATCGCGCCGAGCCGCGAACCCCCCACCAGCAGCTGCGAGGTCGCGAGCAGCAGCACCGGGATCGCGGTGTCGGCCGCGGCACCCGAGGCCACCTCGCGGACGGTCGCGAGATACATGTTGGCGTCTCGGGCCGACTCGGCCGCGAGCAGCAGCAGCTCCTGCGACTCCCGGGCCGCGGCCTCGGATGCTCCGGTCTCAGACATGGACGGTCCGCCTCCCCTCAAAGGCACGGCCGAGGGTGATCTCGTCGGCGTACTCGAGGTCTCCGCCGACCGGCAGGCCGGACGCCAGCCGGGTGATCTTGATGCCCATGTCCTTGAGCAGGCGCGAGAGGAAGGTCGCCGTCGCCTCACCCTGGATGTTGGGGTCGGTCGCGATGATGATCTCGGTGACCACGCCGTCGGACAGGCGCGTCATGAGCTCTTTGATCCGCAGGTCCTCGGGCCCGATGCCGTCCATCGGCGAGATCGCCCCGCCGAGCACGTGGTAGGTCCCCCGGAACTCCCGGGTCCGCTCGACGGCCACGACGTCCTTGGGCTCCTCGACGACGCAGATCGCGCTCTGGTCGCGTCGGCTGTCCCCACAGATCCGGCAGAGCTCCGAGGCGGCGACGTTGCCGCACCGCGCGCAGAAGCGGACCTTGGCCTTGACCTCGGCGAGCACCTCGGTGAGCCGGGTGACGTCGGCCGGGTCGGCCGTCAGCAGGTGGAACGCGATCCGCTGCGCGCTCTTGGGACCGACGCCGGGCAGCCGCCCGAGCTCGTCGATCAGGTCCTGGACCACACCTTCGTACACCCCCTGAGCCTATGCCCCTTCGGGGACAGCGGGCGTATGCCGCGCAGGTTCGGCACGGGTCTGTGACCCGGTCGGCGTCAGTCCGTGATCGACGCGCTCCAGCGCTCCTCGATCCGTCCGACCCGCCAGATGACCAGGGCGCCCAACCAGGCCACGACGAACAGCCCGACGATCCAGAAGCCGATGTCGTTGAGGTTGATGGCGGCGACCCGGGCGAGGGGGCCGCGCGTGATGTCGAGCTTGCCGGCGAGCACGGAGATCAGCTCGATGCCCCCGATGAGGAGGGCGACCGCGACGGACAGCGCGGTGACGGTGATGTTGTAGTAGATCTTGCGGACCGGCTTCGAGAACGCCCAGCCGTAGGCGAAGTTCATGAACGACCCGTCGATCGAGTCGAGCAGGGACATCCCGGCGGCGAAGAGCACGGGGAGGGTGAGCAGGGCCCACCACGGCAGGCTGGCCGCGGCCGCCCCCCCGGCGATGACGAGCAGGCCCACCTCGGTCACGGTGTCGAAGCCGAGCCCGAAGAGCAGGCCGACCGGGTACATGTGCCACGACCTGGTGACCGTCCGGGTGACCCGCCCGAGGATCCGGTTGAGGAAACCCCGCTTGTCCAGCTGGGCCTCGAGCTCGCGCTCGTCGAAGCTGCCCTGACGCATCCGCCGGAAGACCTTGAGGATCCCGACGAGGGCCGCGAGGTTGAGCAGCCCGATGAGGACAAGGAACAGCCCCGAGACGGACGTGCCCCATACGCCCGCGGTCTGCTGGAGCGTGGACTGGTCGTCCTCCAACGCTCCGGCGAGGGCCTTCACCCCGAGGGCGAGCAGCACGACCATGATGAAGACGACCGAGCTGTGGCCGAGGCTGAACCAGAAACCCACGCTCATCGGCCGCCGGCCCTCACCCATGAGCTTGCGGGTGGTGTTGTCGATCGCGGCGATGTGGTCGGCGTCGAAGGCGTGCCGCATCCCCAGGGTGTATGCCGTGACCCCCAGACCGAGCCCGAAGAGCTGGCCGCCCACGTGGTAGTCGCGTGGCACGACGAGCAGGACGAGGACGCCCCAGCCGATGACGTGCAGGGCGATGATCACCGCCGCCATCCCGGCGAGACTGCGCCGCTCCCCCGCTCGCAGGGCCAGCCGGCGCCGGGTGCCAGGGCGCGTCCGGGGCGGGGTGGCAAGGGTGGTCACCCGGGCCACGATATGGGCGGCGGACCGTTATTGCAAGACAGTCGCAATAGCGACCAGCGACCCCGGAGAGCCGGCCCCCGAACCGCGGGCGGCGGCGCGCTCAGGTGCCGATCGCCGGCCCGTGCGCGCCGGCCGGGAGCTCGTTGTACTCGGGCGCGCACTCCTGCCCGGACAGCGCGGCGATGGCGGCCATCACCTCGTCGGTCACCTCGCGCCGGGCCCGCGCCCGCGGCACCCCGGCATACCGCTCGGCGACGTGGATGGGCGCGCCGAAGGTCACGCTGACCTTCGCCAGCCGGGGGAAGCGGGAGCCCACCGGCATGATGTCGGCCGTCCCGTTGAGGGCCACCGGGACGACGGGCACGTTCGCGGTCAGCGCGAGGAACGCGACGCCGGTGCGCCCACGGTAGAGCCGGCCGTCCCGCGAGCGGGTGCCCTCGGGGTAGATCCCGAAGGCGTCGCCGGCCTGGAGCACCGCGAGCGCGAGGTCGAGCGAGTCCTGGGCTGCTCGCGACGACGTCCGGTCGACCGGGATCGCCCCCATCGACTCGAAGAGCTCGCGCCGGACGGCACCGACCAGCCCGGTCCCGGTGAAGTAGGCGTCCTTCGCGAGGAAGCGCACCTGCCTCGGCGCGGCGAGGGGGATGGCGAACGAGTCGATGAACGATAGGTGGTTGCTCGCCAGGATCACCCCGCCGGATCTCGGGATGTTCTCGGTGCCGACGATGGTCGGGCGGTAGAGCGCATGGGTCACCGGCTTCAGCACGGTCTTGCCCAGCCGGTAGAACATGAGCCGACGATAGTGGGCGGGCTGGGGCGGGACCCCCGGCGTCCACCACCCGGCCCTCCCCGGGCGTCTGCGCGCACCGGCGGCACCCTCCCCGGGGTTCTGCGCGCACCGACGCGCGCTCGCGCAGCGTATGAGGTGCGGGCGGCGGGCTGCAGTGGGCCCAACGCGACCCAGGTCAGTCGTCGAACTCGCCCAGGAACCGGCCGCCGAGCACCTTCTCGATGACCTCACGCCCGACGGCATCGGAGATCACGATGTCCTCGTCGTCGGCGCTGACTCCCGAGTCCTCGACCGCCGCCTCGGGCTCTGCCGAGCCACCGCGCTGGGCCTCCCCGGATGGTCCTCGTCCCCGCCCGGTCGACCGGGACTCGGCGGCCTCTCGACGAGCCCGAGTGATCTCCTGCCGGACCGAGGCGACCCGGGCGGCTGTCGTCCCGGCGCTGCCTGCCCCGGCGCCGCTCGCCGCGGGAGCCGGGGTGACGGCCGCGGGAGCAGCGAGCACGTCCTCCCCCGCGTCCACCGCAGGCGAGCCGGTCGCCCAGTCGGGGGCCGGAGCGGTCACCGACCCCCAGTCGGCTGCCTGGCCCTCAAAAGGGGGCGGCTCCGGAGCATCCACCGGGTCGGGCACATCGTCGGCCGGGGGCGCCGGGGTCGTGACTGGCGGCACGTCGGGAGTGGCAACGCCCTCAACGGGCACGTCCACACCGATCTCGTCGATCAGCGCCTGCCGCACCAGCTCGGCGTGGTTGCCCTGCCGGAAGGTGTTGGCCAGGCCGACCGTGGCGATGCCGAGGACGAGCTTGCTGCCGTCGTAGTCGAGCACCTGAGCGTGCTGCGACACGAAGGTCCAGGTGGCGCGCCGCATCGCGAAGATGCGGGCGAGCACGTCCGGCCAGACGCGACGGATGGCAGCAGTGTCGATCGCCCCCGCACCAGCACCCGCACCCGCACTCGCACCCGCACCATCGCACTCGCACCCGGGGCGGCGTCGGACGGGGTCTGCGACCGCTGCTGCCCGTCCGGCGCCGGGTCATCGGCGGGCCCCACCGACGCGCTGGTCTCGCGGGGGCTCGCCGCCGCCGTGGGCTGGACAACGACGTCGGGGCGGACCGGGGGCGCCGCAGCCCGCACGTCGTCCGCGGCGCGGGGTGCCGGCGGAGCGGCCTGGGGTGGCGCGGTGACCGGTGCCTGGACGACGGACATCGGCGGCACGGAACGGCCGTCCGGGGCAGTCGCCGCGGACGGGGTGCCGCCCAGCTCGAGGCGGCGCTCCAGACGCTCCAGGCGCGCGGCATACCCGCTCTCCCCGGAGGCGGCGGGAAGCAGGATGCGAGCGCAGATCAGCTCGAGCTGAAGCCGTGGCGCGGTGGCCCCGGTCATCTCGGTGAGGCCGGTGTTGACGATGTCGGCGGCCCGGGAGAGGGCGCCGGGACCGAACCGGGACTGCTGGCCGCGCATCCGGTCGAGCTGGTCCTCGGGCACCCCGCGCAGCACCGACGAGGCACCCTCGGGCACCGCCGCGATGATGATGAGGTCGCGCAGCCGCTCGAGCAGGTCCTCGACGAACCGCCGAGGGTCGTGCCCGGACTCGATGACCCGGTCGACCTGGGTGAAGACCGCGGCGCCGTCCGCGGCGGCGAACGCGTCAACCGTCGCGTCGAGCAGCTCGCCGTCGGTGAACCCCAGCAGGGCCGCGGCGCCCTCATAGGTCAGGCCGTCGTCCCCTGAGCCCGCGATGAGCTGGTCGAGCACGGACAGCGAGTCCCGCACCGAGCCGCCGCCCGCCCGCGTCACGAAGCCCAGCACGCCGGGGGCCACGGAGACGCCCTCCTGGTCGCACAGCGTCTTCATGTACTCGGTCAGCTGGGCCGGAGGCACGAGCCGGAACGGGTAGTGGTGGGTGCGGGAGCGGATCGTGCCGATGACCTTCTCGGGCTCGGTCGTCGCGAAGACGAACTTCACGTGCTCCGGCGGCTCCTCGACGATCTTCAGCAGCGCGTTGAAGCCCTGCGGCGTCACCATGTGCGCCTCGTCGATGATGTAGATCTTGTAGCGGCTCTGGGCCGGCCCGTAGGACGCGCGCTCGCGCAGGTCGCGGGCGTCGTCGACACCGCCGTGGCTGGCCGCGTCGATCTCGATGACGTCCACCGACCCCGAGCCGCCGCGGGCGAGCGCCACGCAGGACTCACAGACCCCGCACGGCTCGGCGGTCGGCCCCTGCTCGCAGTTGAGGCAGCGGGCCAGGATCCGCGCGCTCGTCGTCTTCCCGCAGCCCCGGGGCCCGCTGAACAGGTAGGCGTGGTTCACCCGCCCGGTCCGCAGCGCCTGCATCAGCGGCTCGGTGACGTGCGCCTGCCCGATGACGTCGGCGAAGGTCTCAGGCCGGTAGCGTCGGTAGAGGGCGGTGCTCACCCCCGCACCCTAACCGCCTCGAGCGACAACCCGGTATGCCGTGCGGCCGGCTCCGTGGTGCAGTGCGACACTGGCCCGCGACGAAAGAGGTGGGCATGGCCAGGCGTCCCGGCGCGAGCGCTTCCGGCGAGGGCAGCACCCTCCCGACCCCTGTGCGGCTCAGGGCCGTGGGCGTGACGAAGCGGATCGAGGACAACGTCCTGCTGACCGCGACGAGTGTCGACGTGCGGTCCGGCAAGGGCCTGGTGCTGCGCGGCGCGAACGGCAGCGGCAAGACCACCCTGTTGCGCATCCTCGCCGGCACCACCGACCCCTCCGACGGCACGGTCACCCTCGACGACGCCCCGGTCGACGAGCGGATCCCGGCCATCCGGGCCGCGATCGCCGCGCTCCTCGGTGCGCCCACGGCATACCGCGACCTCACGCTGGTCGACCACCTCGTCCTCATCGACGCGACCTGGGGTCGGGACAGCGGCGCCTCGGAGCGGGCCGAGGCGATGCTCGCCACCCTCGAGATCGAGCACCTGGCCGAGCGCTTCCCCCACGAGCTGTCGTCCGGCCAGCAGCAGCTCTTCCACCTCGCCATGGTCCTGCTGCGCCCCTCGCGCGTGCTCCTGCTCGACGAGCCGGAGCAGCGTCTCGACACGCACAAGCGAGGTCTGCTGACCGACATCCTGATCGCCCGCAAGAAGGCCGGCACCGCGCTGGTCATCGCCTGCCACGACCCCGCGATCACCGAGGCCGTGGCCGACCGGGTCCTCGAGATCACCGGCGCATGAGCGACGAGCACGTCGTCGTCAGCGGGGTCGACCCGGCCGTCGACCGCGCACGGCTCGCCCTGGCCCGGCTCGTCATCACCGGCGGCCGGGACGGCGCCGGCTCCAACGCGCTCTATGCCGTGTACGTCGCCGTCATCGCCGCCCTGTCGTATGGCGTTCCCGCCTCGCAGCAGTTCTTCAAGTTCCTCGACCCCCGGTGGCTGGCCGAGCACCTCACCGGCGTCCGGGGGGTCGTCGTCATCGCGCTCGCCGTCGGTGGCCTGCTGCTCCTGGTCAGCCGGGTGGGGCGCATCCGGGGGCCTGTGGTGCCCGACCTGCCCTACCTCGACCACGTCGCGACGAGCCCGCTCGACCGAGCCGTCGTGCTGCGGCAGTGGTGGCGGCTCGCCCTGCTCGGCTGCGTCGTCGCCGGCCTGCTCCTCGGGCTGGTGCTGGGCGCCGGGGTGGCGATCGCCGGCGTCGGCAGCGCCTTCGTCCTCGTGCCGGGTGCCGTCGGGGGCAGCCTCCTCGGTCTCGTCGTCGCCGGGACCTGGCTCCAGGGTCAGGTCCGCAGCTGGCCGACCGGCGACCGGGGGGCTGGGGTCTTCCTGCGTCCGCGGCGTGCCCTGCGCGCGCTGCACCTCACCGGTCTGCGCGTGCAGTCCGCGCGCAGCGTCACCATCGGGGGCGCGGTGCTCGTCGGGGACCTACGGGCCGCCCGCCTCGACATCGGGTCTCCCTCGACGCGGGGTCGGCGGCTGCGGCTGCGCTCGCACCGGCCCGCCGCCGTCGTCGTCGCCCGCGACGTCCTCGGCCTGCGGCGCGCGCCCGGCGCGGTCGCCACCGGCGTGGTCATGTCCGGCGTCGCGGCGTTCGGGCTGGTCCATGGGTCAGCGCCGGGCGTTCCCAGCTTCGTCGCCTTCGTGAGCCTCGTCGTCGGCTACCTCGGAATGGGCGCGCTGTCGGAGGGCATGCGGCTGCAGGCCGACAACGCGGGCACCCCGCCGCTGCTCGGCATCCCCTTCCGGACCGAGGCGCTCGCCCACCTCGTCGTGCCGACGGGCGTGTACGCCGCGGTGACGCTCGTCGTCGGAGGCGCGAGCATCGTCGGCGGGGCCAGGAGCGCGGGTCTCGCCTGGGCGCTGGTGATGACCGGGCTGCTCGTGACGACGCAGCTCATGGCGGCGTTCCGGGGCCTGCCCCCCGTCTCCCTGTTCGGTCCGGGTCGCGGCATCGCGACGATGCTGCTCTGGTACGGACGCCCCCTGCTCGTGGCGGTGATCGCCGGCACCGCGGCGACAGCGTTCGTCACGGCCGGGGCTCCGCTCAACGGTCTGCTCGTGCTGCTCACCGTGACGTATGCCGCGGCGCTCTTCGGGCAGCGCGCCGTGCGGCTGCTCGACGAGGCCCACCGAGGCTGACGGCCCCCAGGGGGCTCCCCGGGTCGCTCGACCGGTTCGCCCACCACCAGGCCGCGGCGGCCAGCGGCAGCTCCACCCCGAGGGCCAGGCCGGACGCCGTGAGGCGGGCGCCCCACGAGTCCGCGATGAGAACGTCCACGGTCGCGTCCGCCGCGAGCAGCAGGGTCAGCACGCGCGCCGCCGTGGGCGCCAGCCGTGAGCCGCGGGCCACCAGCACTGCGACGGCCCCGGCGGTGACGCACTCGGCGAGGTCGACGCCCACCCACAGCAGGCTGTGTGCTCCCGCGCCGCGGGCCAGGTGCACCGTCCACGGCACGAGCGCGCCGGCCACGGCGGTCGCGGCCAGCATCGCGACCCGGTCCAGGCTGCGTGGGACCCGGCCGGGGAGGACTGGCTCGGCGACGAGAGCGGCGGGGGCGACGAGAGTGGCGGGGGCGACGACCTGGGTCATCGCCGAAGTCTTGGCCGCCTGGCCCTCAGCCCCCTAGGTGCCTCCTGTGCGTTCCCGATGAGCGGCGGGCGCCCTGGGGGCCGAGGTGGGGGACGAGGTGTCGCGGACACCAGCGCGTCAGCGCCGACGAAGACACCCCACGTACCTGGAAGAGCTCGCCTGCCCTTGCTGCATTCCTGCCCTGGGGGAGTTAAGCGAGGTACCACCACGCGGGGTGCCGGGGACCAGTGTATGCATCCGCGGACCTAGACCGGAAACGGCTCCGTAGGCTCCACCGCGGTGGGCTGTGGCTCGCGCACGCCGTTGACGAACGCCGGGATGCGCTGCTCGGTGACCCAGGCGACCCACCCGACGAGGGCGCAGCCGCCGACCAGCACCCCGATGTAGGCCGCGCCCCACTGCCGCCCGATGAGCAGGCCGGCCACGACCGGGCCGAGCACCGAGGCGGTCTGGAAGGACAGGCTCGACAGCGCGTTGTAGCGACCGCGCAGGTGGTCAGGGGCCAGGTCGTTGACCATCGCCGGGACGGTCGGCTGGAAGAACGTCTCACCGAGCCCGAACACCCCGAGGGACATCCCGAACAGCAGCGCCGCGATGAGCGTCCCGGGGAGGATCCCGGACGCGCCGAGCGCGAGGAACGCGACCGCCCAGATGACGCTCATCAGCATCATCAGCCGGGTCCGGCGGCGGCCCTCGATGCGCTGGAGGACGAGGAGCTGGAGGGCGACGATGACCACGGTGTTGGCGGTGAAGGCCCACCCCAGCGTCTGGGTGGAGATCTGTCCCTCGGCGCGACCGAAGGCCGGCATCCCGCTGTTGAGCTGGCCGTAGCCGACGAACGAGGCGACGAAGCTGAGCAGGAGGATCGGCCGCAGCGCCCCGTCGCGCAGGAGCACTCGGTAGGTCGCTCCGGTGCCCGCCTGCTCGGACCCGAGCTGGTCCGTGTCCGGCGGCGGGACCCGCCTGGCGGCGCTGCGCAGGGGCCCGGCGATGATCGCGAGCGGCGCGAGGAAGGTCGCCGCGTCGATGAGCAGGATCGCCACGAACGTCTCGGGCCGCTGCACGTCGACGACCGTCCCGCCGATCGCGCCGCCGATGCCGATGCCGAGGTTGAGCAGGGTGAAGCTCACGCCGTAGTACCGCTGACGCAGCCGGCTCGGGATGATCGTCGCGATCAGCGTGTTGATGGCCGGCCAGGTGACGCCGCCGGAGAGGCCGAGCAGCACGAAGGCGGCCGCCGCGCTGAGCTCGGTGGTGCTGGCGGCCATGAGGACGAGGCCGGCGATCTGCAGGGCGAGGGCCGCGATGACGACCTGCCTCGCTCCGACTCGGTCGATGACGACCCCGGCGGGTCCGACGACGACCATCCCGACGACGGCGGGGATGGCGAGAAGCAGGCCCACGTGCTGCAGGTCGAAGTGGCGCACCTCGTGCAGGTAGACGACGTGGAACGGCAGGACCAGACCGGTCCCGATGAAGTCGATGATGACGGTCGAGAGCAGCAGCTTTCCGGCCCGTGGCAGGTCATGCCAGAAGGAAGCCAGAGAAGGGCGGGAAGCGGACGGCACCCGGCAAGTGTGGTGCCCCTCACCGACAGCGCCAACTCGGTTACGGGCGGCCACGGGCAGACAGCCGCTGCTGAGGCCGGCTGGGCGTCACGTCACCGTCAGCCGAGCCGCCGAGGGGGCTGCCCCCCGACCAGCTCCACGACCGTCCCCCACGCACGGTCGTCGGCGACCAGGGCCATCGTGGCGGCGAGGACGTCCTCCGGCGGGATGAGCGGGGGCAGCGCGGCCCGGTCACGGTCAGGCAGCGCGGCGAGCTGCTCGTGAGCGCGCGGCAGACCCACCCACCCGGGGACGACGCACACGACCCGCTGCCCCGCCCCATCCGACCCGCGACCCATGGCGGTCGTGAAGCGGACCAGCCCTGCCTTGCAGGCGGCATACTCCGGCGACCCGTAGGGGTCCGAGCCGCGCGCCGCACTCGAGGCGACGTTCACCACGACCCCACCGCCTGCCATCGCCGGACGGCAGAGCTGGGTGAGCAGCATGGGCGCCCGCAGGTTGAGGGCGACCGCGTCGCTCCAGGCCGCCACCTCGGCCGCCGGGAACTGCTCGCCGCCGCTCCAGCCACCGGCGTTGTTGACCAGGACGTGGGGGCCACCGAGGTCGCCCGCTCGCGCGACGAGCTGCGCGCACTGACGGTCGTCGGTCACGTCGCACTCCACGGGGATGACCGCGAGGTCGCCGTCGCCCAGGTCGGCGGCACTCTGCCGGGCGGCCGCACCGTCTCGGTCGGCGATCAGCACGGTGGCGCCGGCCCGCGCCATCCCCTCGGACAGCACCTGCCCGAGGCCGGACCCACCGCCGGTCACGATGACGACCCGCCCGCTGACGTCCATCCCTCGAACCTAGCGAGGACCACCCACAGAGCCGTGCTGGCTGCGTCGGGTGGCCGGTTGGGCGGGGAGATTGTGGCGGAGGATAGGGGATTTGAACCCCTGAGAGCTTTCACTCAACACGCTTTCCAAGCGTGCGCACTAGGCCACTATGCGAATCCTCCGTCGGGCAGGCTACCCGAGCGAGGCACCGGGCCCGAAATCGCGTCTCCCGAGGTCAGCCAGATGGAACGGTATGGCGCGCTGTCGGGTCTTGATGGGTGACAGGGGCTTTCCGGGCCCGGACGTCGAGCAGAGGAGCAAGCCCATGACATCGTCCACGAGATCGACAGCTGACGACAGCTCGCGCGCTGGGCGGCCCCACCCGGGAGGATGGGCTGATGGACGAGGTCTTTCCGGTGACGCTCACCCGGGTCGGCGGCATCGCCGGCTTCGACGACTCGGTGACGGTGGAGGCCTCCGGGGCGACGACGGTCACCGGCAAGCTCGGGGAGCCGCGCACCTGCCGGCTGAGCCCTGCGGCCCTCGGGCGGCTCGAGGCGGCGGTCCGGGCGCTCTCAGGCAGCGGCCCGATGCCGGGGCCGAGCGGGCGCATCTCGGACCGGATGTCGGTCAGCGTCACGACGGCGTCAGCCGGACGGATCTCACTGGGCGAGGGCCAGGGCGACCAGGCCGGGGTCGTCACCGAGCTCCTCGCCGACCTGACCGGAGCCGAGCCGGCATACCGGCTGTGCGTGGAGCGCCCGGACACGTCAGCGTCGCCCTGACCGCCGAGCCGAGCCCCGAGGTGCACCGCTCGACCCCCGACGTGCAGCGCTCGACCGCGGGACGGAGACTGTCATGGTGACCCCGCGCCCCACCGTCCCGCACCGCACCGCCCTGACCGCGACCGGCCTTCGTCCTGGCGTCCTTCGACCTGCCGTCCTGCTCTGCAGCGTCGCCCTGCTCGCGGCATGCGGGACGGCCTCCGTCACCGGGTCGGGCGCGGGCGGGGGGACCACCGGCACGGACCTGCCCACGACCGCACCCACCTCGGCGTCCTCGACGACGTCCGGCACGGGCGCCGCGGCCTTCCCGCTGACGGTGAACCGGCTGGGTGGGGTGGCCGGTTTCAACGACAGCATCGTCGTGCGGTCCGACGGCCAGGCGAGCGTCAAGGCCAAGCAGGGTTCGCCGACGACCTGCCGGATCGGGGCCGACGACCTCAAGCGGCTCACCGGGCAGATCACCAGCCTGCTCACCACGCCGCACCCCACCCCCCCGGTGATGACGCCCGACCACGTGCGGGCGGACGCGATCATCATCACCGTGGCCGACGACGCGGGGCTGAGCTTCCGGCTGCCGGACCCGCCGGAGGGCGACGCGCAGCAGGCCGTCCTCGCTCTCGTCAACGACGTGGTCGGCGCGGCGCCACCGCACCAGATCTGCCGCACCTCCTAGCCGAGCCGGCTCGCTCCGGGGGCGAGGCACCTGGGTGCACGACGTCCCGCCGGTCCGGTGGACGGGCGGGACGTCGTTGTCGGGGTCAGAGGGTTACGAGACGCCGATGGCGCTGAACGCCGCCGCCGTGGTGTTGTATGGCGCGCTGCCCGTGCCGTAGAGGTCCTTGGCGGCGTTGAGAGCTGCCGTGCGGGCCTGGGAGTACGTGCTGGTGGAGGTGAGGTAGACGGAGAGCGCCCGATACCAGATCTTCTGCATGGCGGCCCGTCCGGCGCCGGTCACCGTGGACCCGTTGCACGTGGGGCTGTTGTAGGACACCCCGTTGATCGTCTTGGCTCCGGATCCCTCGGAGGCGAGGTAGAACCAGTGGTTGAGCGGGCCCGAGGAGTAGTGCGGGTCGAGCGTCGCCGTGAGGATCGTCCAGCAGTCCTGGGACCTGCCGTCCTTGGACGGCTTGTCCATGTAGCGCAGCGGGGTGCCGTTGCCGTTGATGTCGATCTTCTCGCCGATGAGGTAGTCACCGACGTCGCTGGCGTTGTTGGCGAAGAACTCCACCGACGTGCCGAAGATGTCGGAGGTCGCCTCGTTGAGCCCGCCCGCCTCGGCGTTGTAGACCAGGCCGGCGGTCCGCTCCGTCACCCCGTGGGTCATCTCGTGGCCCGCGACGTCGAGCGAGACGAGCGGTTTGGCGTTGCCGGCGCCGTCACCGTAGGTCATCTGGCTGCCGTCCCAGAAGGCGTTGACGTAGCTGTTGCCGTAGTGCACCCGCGAGCGCGCCCCGGTGCCGTTGCCCCAGATCCCGGCGCGACCGAGGACCGTGTTGTAGAAGTCGTAGGTCTTCCCCGCGCCGTAGTGCGCGTCCACCGCGGCCGACTGCCGGCTCGACGTCGCGCCGTTGCCCCAGATGTTGTCGGCGTCCGTGAACAGGGTGCCGGCGCCGGACGTCGTCTGGTTGAGGTCGGTCGCGTAGTTCCCGTGGCTGTCCTTGAGCTGCCAGGTGCCCCCCACCGAGGTGGTGTTCACCGTGACGGCCCCGGAGTAGATGCTGTTGCCGGTGCCGTCGACGATCTCGTCCCAGCCGGTCAGGGCTGCGCCGCTGGCCGCGTCGATGATGGAGTGGTACCTCGACGGGGTCTGGTCCGCCCTGACCCCGGTCGTCAGGACGTCGTAGGCGAGGACGGGCGCCGCGCCCCCGGCATACACGACGAGCTCGCTCTGGGGGGTGGCCGTCGGCTGCACTCCCTGAGGAGAGGCCTTGGCCGCGGCGCTGGCGGGCGACACCGCTGGTGTGGTGGACGCGACGGCGACCCTGCCCGACGCGTTCCAGGTCACGTCCCTCACCGCGCCGGACGGGTCGCGGTGGCTGACGAGGTCACCCCCGACGACCCGCAGCCCGTCGAACATCCGGGTGTAGCGGACGTGGCTCGAGCCGTCGGCGTCCGTGATGACGTCCTTGACGACGAGCTTCTCCCCCACTCCCAGCCCGAGCGCGCGTCCCGCCTGGTCGGCCTTGGCCTGCTCCGCCCCGACTGCTGCCGGCTGCGTCTGGCCCCCGGGAGCCATCGTCGGAGGGTCGACCGGGGTCGTCGCACCATAGGCAGCCGCCATCGGAACGGCGGTCGCGGTGGCGACGAGGGCTGCCAGGGTGGCGCTCGTGACGAGGTGTCTCACGTGTTCTCCTTCGAGGATGGCCGTGGCGTGCCGGCCGATGATGCGTCAGCGGGATCCCCCTGGCGCACGGTGCAGGCCCCGACGTTCGCCGTCGGGGATGGGAGGGTCAATGGGCTTGGCCAGGTCTTGACGCGCCGCTGTCCACCCTTGGGCGGCGCCTCGCCCACGACCAGGCCCCCTTGACCCTCCCTTGGGCCGCCGGAGGGTCTCAGCCGACGGTGACGGCGGTGTCGTCGACGACGAAGCTGGTCTGCAGCGACGCGTCCTCGTTCATGAGGAACTTCACCGTGACGGACCTGCCCTTGTATGCCGCGAGCGAGTAGCTCTTCTGCGTGTAGGTCGTGCTCGTCCCGACGTTGGAGAACGTCGCGAGCGTCGTCGTCGTGGCGCCGTCGACGACCTGGACCTTCATCGTGTCGTAGGCCGTGCTGCCGGACTCCGCCGTATCGGTGCGCAGCCAGAAGGACAGCGTCGGCGTGCCCGTCGCCGGGATCGAGATGGTCTGCTGCTCGCTCTCGGTCGAGGTCGACCCGTTGCCACCGAGCCACATCTTCCACGAACCCGTGCGGGCCGGGCGGCCGGTGTTGTTGGTGATCGGCCCGGACGTGCCGGTCCAGGTCACCGCTCCGGACTCGAAGCCCGCGTTCTGCAGCAGGTTGGCGCCCTGCGGCGGAGCCGTGGCGGCGCCGGCGAGCTTGCACCCGGGGATGGTCAGGTCGATGGTCCGGCCGCTGGTCAGGCAGGTCATGAACCAGTAGGTCTCCTGGGCGTATCCGCGGCCCTTGGTGGCGGTCTTGTTGCCGGACGCGTCGACCTCGCACGGGTTGTTCACGGTGCACATCGCGCCGCTCTCGTTGATGGTGTTGTTGATCGCGACGACCTCGCCACTGGACTGGCTGACGACCGGGGAGCCGGAGCTGCCGCCGATGATGTCGCACCCGGTGGGGCTGTAGCGGACCGAGTCGTGCCAGGTCCAGCCGCCCTCCTGAAGGGTCGGCACGAAGCCGCTGATCGAGCAGTTCCACACGCGCTTCCAGTAGCCCGACGGGACCGAGATCGCCGTGCCGTCGACCGGGTGGCTCCCCGACAGGGTGAGTGGGGACATGGTGGTGCGGGTCATGACGGCGTTGAACGTCTCGGTGAGCTGGTACAGCGTGACGTCGGTGCCGGTCATCGTCGCGTAGAGGATGGTGTCGGCGGTGACGGTCCCCTTGCTGTTGCCGGCGGAGTCGAGCACCGTCCCGGACCGCGTGCTCGGCTGGTTGCGCAGCACCACGCCGTCGTCGAGGAAGCCGCCCTCGTAGCAGTGCCCGTTCGTGAGCATCAGGGCGCGGTCGGTGCCGACCGACGTGGGGTAGCGCACGAGCGAGGCGGAGCAGTTGTTGAGCTTGATCGTCGACGCGAGCGTCGCGGCGGCCGCGGCCCGAGTGGGCTGGGCTAACGCCGCGGGAGCGATGGTGGCAGTGAGGGCGCCAGCCACCACGACGGCACCGAGCGCGGCGCGGATCCTGATGTGCTTCATGGTCATCGGTTCTCTCCGGTCTGCTGGTTGCGGCAGGTCTGGTGGGCACGGGATGCCCGGCGAAGCGCGAGGAGGCCGGCCGATCGCCTCAGGCGACCGGCCGGCCCTGCTCTTCGAGTGAGGCGGACGTCAGCCGACGGTGACGGCGGTGTCGTCCACGACGAAGCTGGTCTGCAGCGACGCGTCCTCGTTCATGAGGAACTTCACCGTGACGGACCTGCCCTTGTATGCCGCGAGCGAGTAGCTCTTCTGCGTGTAGGTCGTGCTCGTCCCGACGTTGGAGAACGTCCCGAGCGTCGTCGTCGTGGCGCCGTCGACGACCTGGACCTTCATCGTGTCGTAGGCCGTGCTGCCGGACTCCGCCGTATCGGTGCGCAGCCAGAAGGACAGCGTCGGCGTGCCCGTCGCCGGGATCGAGACGGTCTGCTGCTCGCTCTCGGTCGAGGTCGACCCGTTGCCACCGAGCCACATCTTCCACGAACCCGTGCGGGCCGGGCGGCCGGTGTTGTTGGTGATCGGCCCGGACGTGCCGGTCCAGGTCACCGCTCCGGACTCGAAGCCCGGGTTGAGCAGCAGGTTGCCACCGGGAGGCGGCGGCGGGGGCGTGCCGCCGCAGGTCTCGGTCCCCGCCACCACGGCGATGGCACTGAACGCGGCCTCGACGTTGGTGCAGTCACTGCCCGTCCCGTAGAGGTCCTTGGCCGCCTTCACCGCGGCGTTGCGCGCCGCTGCGTAGGTGCTGCTCGACGTCAGGTACAACGACAGGGCGCGGTACCAGACCTTCTGAGCCTTGTCCCGGCCGATCGCCGTCACCGTCGACCCGTTGCAGGTCGGGCTGTTGTAGGAGACCCCGTTGATCGTCTTGGCTCCCGATCCCTCGGAGGCCAGGTAGAACCAGTGGTTCAGCGGCCCGGACGAGTAGTGCGGGTCGAGGTTCTTGGTCCCGGTGGTCCAGCAGTCCTGGGACTTGCCGTCCTTGGACGGCTTGTCCATGTACCGCAGCGGAGTGCCGTTGCCGTTGATGTTGATCAGCTCACCGATGAGGTAGTCGGGCACGTCGGCCGCGAGGTTGGCGTACCACTCCACCGAGGTGCCGAAGATGTCAGAGGTGGCCTCGTTCAGGCCGCCCGCGTCGCCCGAGTAGGCGAGGTTGGCGGTGTTCTCCGTGACGCCGTGCGACATCTCGTGCCCCGCGACGTCCAGCTCGGTCAGCGGGTGGGTGTTGCCCGATCCGTCGCCGTAGGTCATCTGGGTGCCGTCCCAGAACGCGTTGGCGTAGTTCTGTCCGTAGTGGACTCGTGACCGGGCACCGGTCCCGTTGTTCCAGATGCCGGCCCGGCCGAGGACGTTGTTGTAGAAGTCGTAGGTCTTGCCCGCGCCGTAGTGGGCGTCGACGGCCGCCGACTGCCGGCTGCTGGCCGAGCCGTTGCCCCAGACGTCGTCCGCGTCGGTGAACTGCGTCCCGTTGCCCACGGTGCTCTGGTTGAGGTCGGTCGCGTAGTTCCCGTGGCTGTCCTTGAGCTGGTAGGACCCGCCGGACAGGATCGTGCTGAGGCTGACGTTGCCGACGAAGATGCCGTTGCCGCTCCCCTCGACCACCTCGTCCCAGCCGGTGAGGACCGCGCCGCTGTCGGCGTCGACGATGGAGTGGTATGTCGACGGGGTCTGGTCGGCCCTGACGCCTTGGGTGACGACGTCGTAGGCGAGCACGGGAGCCGGGCCGCCGGCATACACGACGAGCTCACCCTGAGGGGCGGCCGCTCCCTGGACATCCTTCTTCGTGCCCTTGGCCGCGGCGCTGCTGGCCGAGAGCTTCGGGGTGGTCGTGCCGACCGCGACCTTGCCGGAGGCGTTCCAGGTGACGTCCTTGACCTTGCCGGCCGCGTCGCGGTGGCTGACGAAGTCGCCGCCGATGACCCGCAGCCCCTTGAAGGTGCGGTTGTAGCGCACGTGGGTCGAGCCGTCGGCATCGGTGACGACGTCCTTGACGACGAGCTTCTCGTCGCCGGCCAGCCCGAGGGCCTGGCCGGACTGGTCTGCCGTGGCCTGCTCGGAGGCGAGCTTGTCGCTCCTGTCCTGCGCCGGCGAGGCCGCCGGTCGTGCGCCGTGCGCTGCAACCACCGGGACAGCCGTCGCGGTAGCGACGAGTGCCACGAGGGTGACGCCCGTGAAGAGGTGTCTCACGTGTGTTTCTCCTTGGAGACGGGCCACCGGGTGGTGGCTGCCGAGTGTGCCTCTGGGCTCGACAGCTGACCCCTGGATCGCCCCCCGGAGTCTCGACTGCAAACGCCTTCGCTCGCTGGACCAGGACGTCTCACATGTCGAAACGGCACTAGAGCGTGAGAGTGGTCGTCCGGCGCGATGGCGGTCAATGGGGTTGGCCATCTCTTGACAGTTCGCTGGGAATAACCTGGAGATTGTCTGGTCGCCACGGACAGTTCTTGACCTGCGGCCGCCGTCCAGCAGACGCAGCCCCCGGTTCGAGCCGACGAGGGTCAGGCCGCCGGGGAGGCCTGGGGCTGCCTCGTGTCCGAGGTCTCGCGCAGGCGCAGTACCGTCCGCAGCCGCAGGGCGGCCAGCACCGCCAGCAGGCTGATCCCCAGGTGGACGACGAGGAAGATCGTGCCGTGACCGGCCCCGAGGGCCAGGCCGGCGAGCAGCGGCCCGGCCGCCGAGACGCCGGTCTGCAGCGAGGCGAGGAGCCCGAGGGTGGTCCCGACCATGCCGGCCGGGGCCAGGCTGGCGGTCAGCGGGTTGAGGATGGGGGCGAAGAGGGTCTCACCCACCGCGAAGATCCCGAAGGTCGTCACGAAGAGGACCGCCGCGATGCCCGGGGTGTGCACCGAGGCGGCGAGGACGCCCCAGCACACCACCCAGATGAGCCCGACGCCGACGAGCAGGGACGCGGGGTTGCGCCGAGCCGTCCACCGGACGACGACCATCTGGAGGGCGACGATGACGAGGCAGTTGACCGCCGCCGCGAGGCCGATGGTCTGGACGGGGACCTCCAGGAACATCAGCGCGAAGGCGGGCAGGCCCGACTCGAACTGCGCGTAGAAGCCCAGCGCGATGAGGACGGTGACCAGCCCCACCCAGCGCAGCGCCGGCACGGACGCCACCGCCCGAACCGACACCATGAACCCCATCGCCGGCAGGAGCTGCTCAGCCTCGAGGTCGCGGGCCGCCGCGTCCGAGCTGCCGCGGCCGGCCGCGGCGATGAGTGCCGCGGACAGCAGGAAGCCGACGGCCGCCATGACGAACGACGGCCAGAGGCCATGCGGTTCGTCGAGGTTGACGACCTGGGCGGAGAGGAGCGCCCCGATGGCCATCCCGACCGAGGAGGCGGTGAACTGCCAGGCGAAGACGCGGCGCCGGTCGGCTGACCCGACCCAGCGCAGGATGAGGACGGACTGGGCCGGCTGGGCAGCGGTGATGCCCATCCCGAAGACGAACATCGCCACGAGGAAGGCCACCGGCGACTCGGAGAGGAGCAGCCCGACGGTCGCAGCGGCGGCGACGACCTTGGCGGCCACAGCCACGCGGACCGGCGGGAACCGGTCGGCCAGGCGTCCGCCGACCGGCGCCGCCAGCAGTGCGCCGACCGAGAACAGGCTCGCCGCTGCGGCAGCGGCCATCGTGCCCCACCCGCGGGTGTTCGCGGCATACGCATACTGGTAGGGCAGCACGGAGCCCCAGCCGAGCATGCTCACCGCACCGGCCAGGACCACCATGTTCGCGCGCTTCATCACAGGACCTTCAACATTCGAACTCGTAGAATTGTTTCTCGAAGACTTCGATATCGAAATATTAGCATGAGAAGATCTGCCATGCCCACCCGGAAGCGCACCGCCGAGACCACCGAGCAGCGCTATCGCGCCGACGTCGCCAGCTATGTGGCGGCGGGGGGCGAGGAGACGGTGCAGCGGGTGATCACCGCGATCCACGGTCTGCAGCGCCGGTTGGGTCAGTGGTATGCGCACCAGCTCATCGACCTCGGCCTGAGCCAGGGCGAGTGGGCCGTGCTGACCCGGCTCGCGACCTGCGAGGAGGGGACCTCGATGACGCCCTCCCAGCTGGCAGAGGCCGCGAGTGTCGCCCCCTCCTCGATGACCCACCGGCTCGACCGGATGACCGAGCGGGGTCTGGTCTCCCGCACGACCGACCCCGGCAACCGCACGCGGGTCCTGGTCAGCCTCACCAAGGACGGGTGGGACATGTTCTCCGCCGCCATCAAGGAGTCGGACATGGTGGAGAGCGACGTCCTGAGCCCGCTGACCACCGCGGAGCGCGAGCAGCTCGCCTCACTGCTCGAGCAGGTCATCGCCGGGCTCGACGAGCACGTCGACGGCCCGTAACCGCTAACCGGGGCGCCCCCCGGCGCCGGCGACGAGCAGGTACGGCGGCCGGTGCGGCAGCGTGCCTCCGGCGTCGAGGTGGCGGGCGAGCTCCATCGCCCCGCCCAGCGAGGTGTCGCGCGGGGGAACCAGGGTCAGCCCCGCGGCAGCGGCGGCGGCGACGAAGGCGCGGCGCACCGGCTCGGCCTGGAGCAGCCCCCCCGTCGCGGACACGGAGGCGGCGTCGATGCCGGCGGCTGCGGCGGAGAGCGAGGCGGCCAGCGCGCTCCCGGCGGCGACGCAGATGGCGTCGGCGGCAGGGTCGCGGTCCGCGAGCGCGGTGACCCGGGGGGCGAAACCGGCCAGCAGGGCCGGCGCGTCGGGCCGGGTCATCACCAGCCGCGGCCAGCCGGCCGGGTCACCGAAGTGCTCATCGGCTGCACCCAGCAGGCTCGCTCCCACGTCGGCGACCCCGTCCCGGGCCCGGAGCGCCGCGCGGAGCCCTTCCAGCCCGACCCATGCGCCCGACCCCCGGTCGCCGAGCACGTGGCCCCAGCCGTCGACCCTCCGCCAGACCTCGGCGAAGTCTGTACCGAACGCGACGGCCCCGCTCCCGGCGGCGACCACCGCCCCCGGACGGACCGCGCCGAGCGCGCCGACGAGTGACGAGAGGGCATCCGTGCAGACGACCGTGCGGGTGGCGCCGAGCCGCGCGGCCACGGCGGAGAGCACGGAGCGGGCGTCAGTCAGGCCGAGCAGCCCGCGCATCGACCACACCACCACGTCGGATAGGCCCTCGTCACTCAGCACGCCGTCGTCACGCAGCAGGCGCTCCGCCGACGAGAGCAGCGCGTCGAGGTCGATCCCGGCGACACCGACCCGCACCCCGGGCGCCGTAAACGTCTCGCCGAGGCGCCCGTCCACGCTGCTGCGCAGCCGCAGACCCGACCCCCCGATGTCGACTCCGACGAGAACACTCACCGCGACATCATGTCGGGTCCGCCGATGGACCCCGAGGCGTCCGGTGGCACGCCGCCGCGGTCACCCGCGTCAGGCGGGGGCGCTCGGCGCGGCCAGGGAGCCGAGGGCGGCCGCTACCGAGCCGTGATGCAGCTCCAGCAGCGCCGGAGCCTGCGCGGCGGAGATCCCGGACAGCAGGGTGAGCAGGGCGGGCTTCAGCGCACCGTCGGCGTCCGCGAGGGCCTGCTGGGCCCGCGCCTCCTCGACGCCGGTCGCCTCGCAGAGGATGTGCAGGACCCGGCCGCGCAGCTTCGCGTTCGTCGCGACGACGTCGACCATGAGGTTGGACCAGGTCCGGCCCAGGCCGATCATCACGGCGGTGGAGAAGCCGTTGAGGATGAGCTTCTGCGCCGTCCCCGCCTTGAGCCGGGTCGACCCGGTCACCACCTCCGGGCCCGTCGCCGCGGCCAGCAGGTGGTCGACGTGCCGGCCGATCTCGGAGTCGGGGTCGGCGGTCACCAGGGCCGTGAGCGCTCCCCGCTGGCGAGCCAGGGCCAGAGCCGCCGCCACGAAGGGTGTTCGGCCGGAGGCCGTCAGCCCGATGGCGACATCTCCGGGGCCGACGGTCTCGGCCTCGAGCCGTCCGAGGGCAGCGTCGTCCTCGACGTTCTCGAGGGCCGCGGTCAGCGCCGCGACCCCACCCGCATGGTGCGCGACGAAGAGGCCGGGCGGAGCGTTGAAGGTCGGACGCAGCTCGGCGGCGTCGAGCACGGCGAGCCGCCCGGAGGTGCCCGCGCCGAAGTAGTGGACGCTGCCTCCTGCCCGGATGCGTGCGACCGCCCCGTCGACGAGAGCCGCCAGCTCGGGCAGCACCGCCTCGACGGCCCCGGCGACCGTGGCGTCCTCCGCGTTGAGCAGCTGGAGCACCTCGAGGGTCGACGCGCGGTCGATCCCGACCGAGGCAGGGTGCCGGCTCTCAGTCGGCGCACTGACTCTCACGACGTCGCCCATTGTCGTGAGGTTAGTTTCTCCCGACTTCTTCGTCAATCTGGTCAATCACTCCCAGCCGATTCACATCCGGGTCTCAGTGCGATCCTGCCTCGACGTGGTGCGCCGAGACGGCCTGCCTGGTCTCGGCCACCGCCTTGCGCGCCCGCTGCAGGTCGCGCTGCGCCACCGCGATGTAGAGGCAGTCGACGACCGTGAGGGCGGCGATGCGGCTCGCTGTGGCGCCCGAGCGCAGCGAGGTCTCCCGCGCCGCCGTGGTCAGCACGATGTCGGCGCTGTCCACGAGCCGGGAGAGGGGGAAGTTCGTGATCGCGATCGTCGTCGCGCCGCGGCCGCGAGCCGTGGTCAGCGACTCGATCGTCTCGCGGGTGGTCCCGGAGTGGGAGATGCCGATCGCCACGTCGCCGGCCCGAAGCAACGTGGCGCTGGTGAGTGCGATGTGCGGGTCGTTCCAGGAGAACGCCACCACGCCGATCCGGTGCAGCTTCTGCTGCGCGTCGGTGCCGACGATGGCGCTGGCGCCGATGCCGTAGATGTCGACGCGGGAGGCCCCGGCGATGGCGTCGGCTGCAGCGGTGAGCGAGCTGCGGTCGAGCTGCTGGGCGGTCTCCTCGACGGCACTCGCGTCGGTGAAGGCGACCTTGGCGATGATGTCGTCGACCGTGTCGTCCTCGTTGATGTCGGTGTCCGCGACGACCCGCGCGCGCGGCTGCGCGGACTCGGCAGCCAGCGCGAGCCGCAGCTGGGGGTATCCGGGCAGGCCGAGACGCTTGCAGAAGCGCAGCACCGTCGTCTCCGAGGTCTGCGCCTGCACGGCGAGCTCGCTGATCGTCAGGGCGGCAGCGGCCCGCGGGTCAGCGAGCACCCGCTCCGCGACCCGGTCCTCCGCCGGCGACAGCGACGGACGCAGCCCCCGCAGCCGCACGAGGAGGCCGGCGGGTGACTGCGTGATGTCGTCGCCGGACCCGGGCCGTGCTGCGTTCTTGCGAGCTGCCATACCGTCAAACGTATCCGAGGGGGCCCCCTTCGCGGCGCAAAGTCCGTCAGGCCGCGCGGGGCGCCCGCTGCCAGACTGTGCGCATGACCCTCCGCGGGAGCAGGCGATGACCGAGCGTCAGGGCACGCCGCTGGCCCGCCGCCTGGGGGTCCGCGACGCGGTGACGATCGGCCTGGGCTCGATGATCGGGGCCGGGATCTTTGCGGCCTTCACGCCCGCGGCCGCCGCGGCAGGCTCCGGGCTGCTGGTCGGGCTCGCGCTGGCGGCCGGGGTCGCCTACTGCAACGCCACGGCGTCGGCCCAGCTCGCCGCGCAGCACCCGGATTCTGGGGGCACCTACGTCTACGGCCGTCGCCAGCTCGGACCCTGGTGGGGCTTCACCGCGGGCTGGGGCTTCGTCGTCGGCAAGACCGCCTCCTGCGCCGTGATGGCCCTCACCGCGGCCACGTATGCCGTGGGCGGCGACTCGCGAGCTCGCAACGTCATTGCCATCGCGGCGGTCGTCGGGCTGACCCTGGTCAACCTGCGGGGCATCACCCGGACGGCGCGTCTGAGCCGCCTCCTCGTCGCGGCCACGGTGACGTCCCTCGGCGTCGTCGTCCTCCTGGTGCTCGTCGCGAACCGGGACTGGCACTCGCCGGTCGAGGCGGCCGGTGACTGGACGGCATACGGGATCCTCCAGTCAGCGGGCCTGCTGTTCTTCGCCTTCGCCGGGTATGCCCGGATCGCGACGCTCGGCGAGGAGGTGCGAGAGCCCGCCGTCACGATCCCCCGTGCCATCCCCCGTGCCCTCGGGCTCGTCGTCACCCTGTATGCCGTGGTCGCGCTCGTCCTGCTCGTGACCATCGGCGCTGCGGGCATCGCCGGGTCTGCCCTGCCGCTGCAGTCGGCGAGCGACCAGGCGGGGGTGTCGTGGGTCGGCGGGCTCCTGCGTCTCGGGGCCGTGCTGGCCAGCCTGGGGGCGCTGCTCGGTCTCATCGCGGGGGTGGGCCGGACCGCGCTCGCCATGGCGCGCGAGGGTGACCTGCCGCGGCCGCTGGCGGGGGTGGATGCTGCGCACGCTGTCCCCCACGTCGCGCAGCTGGCGGTCTGCGCCGTCGTCATCCTGCTCGTCGTGCTGACCGACCTCCGGCAGGCGATCGGCTTCTCGTCCTTCGGCGTCCTCGTCTACTACGGCATCGCCAACGCCGCCGCGATCAGCCAGCCGCCGGCGCAGCGGCGCTGGCCGCGCGGGCTGCACGTCGCGGGTCTCGTCGGCTGCGGCGTCCTGGCCCTGACCCTGCCCGTCGGGGCGGTGCTCGCGGGCTGCCTCGTCCTCATGGCCGGCATCGCCGGCCGGATGGTGGTCCTGCGGCTGAGAGCGGCGCCCTGACGGTCAGGTGTCGCGGCTACCGGCCCCGCCGAGCCGTGCCGAAGAGGCTCCGGGTGATCTCGCGGCCCACCACCGTCCCCGCGGACCGGAGCATGGACTTGAAGGCCGAGGAGCCGACGACCCGCTCGACGAGGCTGGGATCCTCCTGGGGGGCGCGGCCGGTGGGCTTCTTGGGGGCTGGCTGTGGCGCCGCAGCGGCCGGCTCGGCGTCGTCCCGGGCGGGCGCGTCCTGCGGTGAGGGCGCCTTCGTCAACCGGGCCTGGAGCAGCTCGTAGGCCGACTCACGGTCCTCCACCGCGGCATACCGCTGAGCCAGCGAGGAGGCGGCGATGACCTGGCGGACCGTGGCCTCGGGGGCCGGGGCCATGAGCGACTGCGGCGCGCGCATCCGGGTCCAGGCCACCGGGGTCGGAGCGCCCTTCTCCGACAGCACCGTCACGACCGCCTCACCCGTGCCGAGGGAGGTGAGGAGGGCGGCGAGGTCGTAGTCGCTGTGCGGGTAGGTCGACACGGCGGCCTTGAGCGCCTTGGCGTCGTCCGGGGTGAACGCGCGCAAGGCATGTTGGACCCGGTTGCCGAGCTGGGCGAGGACGTCCGACGGCACGTCCTTGGGTGACTGGGTGACGAAGAAGACGCCCACTCCCTTGGAGCGGATCAGCCGGACCGTCTGCTGGATCGCGTCGAGGAAGGAGGCGGACGCGTCGTCGAAGAGCAGGTGCGCCTCGTCGAAGAAGAAGACGAGCTTGGGCTTGTCGAGGTCTCCCACCTCGGGCAGGTCGTGGAAGAGGTCGGCGAGCATCCACATGAGGAAGGTCGAGAACAGCGCCGGCCGGTCCTGGACGGCGGGCAGCTCGAGGACGGTCACCATGCCCTTGCCGTCCGGGGCCATCCGGATCAGCTCGGCGGTGTCGAACTCCGGCTCGCCGAAGAACGCCTCCGCCCCCTGGTCGGCGAAGCCGATGAGCTCGCGCAGGATGACCCCGGCCGTCGACGTGCTCAGGCCGCCGAGCTCCGCCAGCTCCGCCTTGCCCTCGTCGGACGTGAGGTGCTGGATCACCGCGCGCAGGTCCTTGAGGTCCAGCAGCGCGAGGCCGTGCTTGTCGGCGTAGTGGAAGACCAGCCCCAGGCTCGACTCCTGCGTGTCGTTGAGGCCGAGCACCTTGCTGAGCAGGGTGGGACCGAAGGACGTGATGGTCGCCCGGATCGGGATGCCCTGGCCGAGTCCGCCGAGCGCGAGGAACTCAGCCGGGTATGCGGTGGGAACCCACTCGCCGCCGATGCTGGCGGTGCGTGCGGTGATCTTGTCGTTGGGCTGCCCGGGCACCGCCATACCGGAGAGGTCGCCCTTGATGTCGGCGAGGAAGACCGGCACCCCCTGCTGGGAGAGCTGCTCCGCCATCAGCTGCAGCGTCTTGGTCTTGCCCGTGCCGGTGGCCCCGGCGACCAGGCCATGCCGGTTGAGCACGGCCAGCGGGATCCTCACCCGCGCGTCCGGGTAGGCCACGTCGTCGACGACGGCGGCGCCGAACTCGAGCGCGGCCCCCTCGATGGCATATCCGGCCCGGATGGTCGCGACCTGGGGCGGCTCGCTCGGCCGGTCGGACTCGGAGGGTGTCGCGGGGACGGTCGGGTCGCTCATCCGTTCGACTGTAGTAGCCGCGGCGTCCGTCCGGAGCCGGACTCCACGTCTGCCTAGACTGGCCTGTGTGATCTTCAAGGCCGTCGGCGAGTCCCGCCCGTACCCAGACCATGGCCTCGAGACTCCCAAGGACTGGTCGGAGGTGCCTCCTCGGATGGTCCGGCTTCAGGACCTCGTGACCACGAAGCGCAACCTCGACCTCGCGATGCTGCTCTCGGAGGACTCCACCTTCTACGGTGACCTCTTCGCCCATGTCGTGGAGTGGGAGGGCGTGCTCTACCTCGAGGACGGCCTGCACCGCGCCCTTCGCGCCGCGCTGCATCAGCGGCCTACCCTGCACGCGCGCGTCCTCGTGCTTGACTAGCACGTGACTGGCACCGCACGCGCTGGACGAACAGGCCGCTCGACCCGGGAGGTGTGACCGATGAGCTATGTCGTCGAGTCAGGATCCTCGCAGCGCTCTCGCAAGCGCCGCAGGACGGCGATCACCCTGCTCGTCGTCGTGGCGATGCTGGCCATGGCCTTCTACTACGCCTCGACGTACTTCAAGGGCGCCACCCCCGGCGCGGCGGCCGCCTGCCCCACGCCCACCGCCACCTCGCCGACGACCTCCGCCCCTGCGGGGGCGGCGCCGGCACCCGCGCCGGCGCCGGGGAAGATCACGGTGAACGTGTACAACGCCACCGGGCGCAACGGCCTGGCTGGCGACACCGCCAAGCTGGTCAAGGACCGCGGCTTCGTCATCGGGACGGTCGCCAACGACCCGCTGCGCAAGGCGGTCGCCGGCCCCGCCGAGGTCCGCTTCGGCAAGAACGGCGAGGCGTCGTCCAAGGTCGTGCTGGCGCTGGTCGAGGGAGCGACGCCGGTCAGCGACGCGCGCGCCGACGCCTCGGTCGACCTGGTCCTCGGCAGCGCGTTCAAGGCCCTGGCCGCGCCGCCGGCCGCCCCGGGCGCGACGACCGGAGCACCGGCACCCGCCACGTCGTCCCGGTGCTGAACCCGGTGCTGACCCCGATCTAAAACCGGCGCGCGACCACCTGCTGCGGACGGCGGCTCAGCCGTCCTGGTTCTCGAGCATCGACGCGATGGCGGTCACCGCGAGCCGGTAGCCGACCGCACCGCATCCGGCGATCACCCCGGTCGCGATGTCGCCGATGTAGGAGCGCCGCCGGAAGTCCTCACGGGCATACACGTTGGACAGGTGGACCTCGATGACCGGGCCGGTGACGACGGTCAGCGCGTCGCGGATCGCGATCGACGTGTGGGTGTAGGCCGCCGCGTTGATGACCAGTCCGGCGCTGTGGCGCAGGTCCTGGATCATCGTGACGAGGTCACCCTCGGTGTTGCTCTGCCGGAAGTCGACGTCCAGCCCGAGCCCGTCGGCATGGGCGACGCACTCCCGCTCGATGTCGGCGAGGGTCTGGGTGCCGTAGATCTCCGGCTGCCGCTCGCCGAGCAGGTTGAGGTTGGGGCCGTTGATGACAGCGATGACCGGGCGGGGCACGAGCACTCCTAGCGCAGGCGGGTGTGTCAGTTATATCGCCACCGGGGGGTCCTGGCGCTCATCGTCCGCGCCGCCACGGTCCGGCCGTCTTCCCGAGTCAGCCCGGGGTCAGCCTGAGGGCTCGGACTCGGGCAGCGCGGCGCAGGTCAGGTAGCCGGCGTTGGGCGGCGGGTCCGTGAGGTCGCAGACGGGCGATACAGCCACCTGGACGTACAGCGCCCACAGCACGCAGGCCGCCAGGACCACGGCCCCGATCGCCAGCGTCATCGTCGTGACGGAGACGTGCCGGACTCGATGACCGGCGCCAGGCGTTGCGGGAGCGGCCACGTCACACCATGCCGAAGCGTTCGGCGTGCACCCGGTCGCGTGGGACGCCTGCGGCGGCGCACTCGGCCTGGACGGTGTCCATCAGGCCCACCGGGCCGCACATGAAGTAGGTGGCCCGGTCGGGTTTCGGGGGCAGGTGACGGCGGACGAACCCGGCATCGAGCCGGCCGCGCTCCCCGACCCAGTCCGGGGCCGGCTCGGAGAGGATGTGGACGACGGTCAGGTTGAGCCGGGCTTCGAGCTCGGCGAGCTCCTCGGCGCACACGATGCTCGACTCCTCGCGGTTGGCCAGCCACAGGTGGCACTCCCGGTCCGACCCCCGGTCGGCCAGCGTGGCCAGCATGCTGAGCAACGGGGTCACCCCGACCCCGGCCCCGACCAGGACGAGCGGGCCAGGGCGGTGCAGGTCGTCGCCCCCTGTGCCCCCGTCGAGGTTGAACGAGCCGTGTGGGCCGTCGAGGTAGACGAACTCGCCCTCGGTGAGCGTGGCCACCTCGCGGGTGAACCGCTCGAACGCCTTGATGGTGAAGCTGACCCGGTCGTGCCTCTCCGCACTCGAGGAGAACGAGAAGGGATGGTAGGTCAGCGAGAACGGTGAGCGCCGCGCGGTGAGCCACGCGAACTGCCCTGCGCGGAAGTGGAACCCATCGGCTCCGTAGGAGGTGGGGTCCACCAGCCGGAGGGTGATCGTCGTGCTGCCGGCCCCGCGTGAGACGTGCTCGACCTGCCAGCGGCGCCGTCGCCGAAGCAGCGGCTTGACGATCCGGACCCACACCCCCAACGCGATGAAGGCACCGCTGAGGACGACCCAGGTGGCCTGCTCCCACGGCTCGCGGACGTAGTACCCGACGAGGAGGACGTGCAGGAGCGCGGCGACGACCACGACGAGGGCCAGCACCGCGTGCCAGACCTGCCACGCCTCATACCCGATGCCGAGGCGGCGGCGCCAGACCGACAGGGCGATGAGGACGAGCAGCGCCACGACGGAGGTGACGGCCAGCTGAGCGCGCATCGGGGCGTGGATGACGTCGAGCAGGCCGAGGAAGCGGGTGTCTCGCACGAACAGGATGATCGGGTGGGCGAACACGAGCACCGTGGCGACGTAGGCCAGCGAGCGGTGCATCTGGAGGACCTGCTCGAGACCGATCTGGCTCGGCACGAACCGGGTCCGGGCGGCGAGGACGAACTGCAGCCCGAACATCGACAGGCCGACGAAGCCGAGGGCGACCGAGAGGTTGATCCAGAAGCCTCGGCCCGGATCCAGCTGGATCAGGCCAAGGGGCAGGGGTAGCAGGACGAGGGCGAGGTAGAGCACCAGCCGCAGCGTGCTCGACCGCGCGACCTCGATCACGGCGGTCCGCCGGTGTGATCGAGGGGCGATCTGGCGGCCATGGTCCGCGACCCTAGCGCGCGCCGTACCGCGACGCGCGCCCGCCGACGCAGGGTGGCGGTCCGGGATGTTTATCGGGTCACCCGAGGCCAGGGCACACCCGATCCGGTGTCACCCCGCGCACGACTCAGCGCGCGTCCCGTCGCAGCAGGACCGCGGTGAACTGTTGGGTGCTCCCCCACGGGGTGACGTGCTCCTCGCCGCTGGTGGAGACCAGCGTGTATCCGGGGAACTCGGCGGCGAGCTCGGCGTGGGTGTAGCGCACGATGGGCAGACCGCTGCAGGTCAGGGGTCCGTCGGGGCCGAAGGTCGCGACGACGACCCAGCCCCCCGGCTCCAGACACCGGCCCAGCGATGCGAGATAGTCGGTCCGCTCGTCCGGTTCGGTGAGGAAGTGGAAGACGGCGCGGTCGTGCCAGAGGGCGAACTGGCGCCCGAGGTCGAGGTCGAGCACGTCGGCGACCTCGAGGACGACGTCCGCACCAGCGGGTCCGATCCGGTCGCGAACGGTATGCAGTGCAGTGCTCGACAGGTCGATCGCCGTCAGGTCGGAGTAGCCCCGTTCGACCAGATGGTCCACGAGCGTCGACCATCCCGCGCCGACGTCGATGATCGGACGGTCCCGCGCGACTCCCGTCGAGTCGACCAGTCCGAGGGAGAGCTCGGGCACCGACTGCCACCAGGACACCCCGTCGACGTCCTTGCTGTCGTGCACGCCCTCCCAGAACGCTGCGCGGGACGGTCCATCGGCGGGGCGGTCGAGCTCGCTGGAGGTCACCCGGCCAGCCTATGACCGCGAAGGTCGGTGGACCCGGACAGGTGGTGACGTCATCCGACCGTAAGTAGGGCAGCCCGCCACCGGTGGGTGCGGGGGCGCAGACTGCGCCCATGACTGCTGAGCCTCCAGGCGACGCCGCCATCCCACCGGGCCCCATCCCAGGGCTGGCCGCCCTCGTCGACGGTGGCGACATGGACTGCGGCAGCGGGCTGCTGCTGCTCATCACCCGGGCCATGCGCCGCCTGGAGCCCGGCGACCTGCTCGGGGTGCGCAGCAAGGAGCCGAGCGTGCTCACCGACCTGCCGATCTGGGCCGAGCTGGTGGGGCACGAGGTCCAGGCCCAGCACGCCGAGAACGCCGCCGGCCCGTGGTGGTTCGGAGTGCGCAAGGTCGGCAAGGCGGCCATGCCGTCAACCGTCTTCAGCCTGGGGGAGCGGACCCCGGTAGGCCGGCGGCTGTGGGTCTACACGAACTTCGACTGCAACCTCGCCTGCGGCTACTGCTGCGCCGAGTCATCACCCCAGGCCGCGGCACGCCGCTTCGACGTGGACGTTGCGCGCAGCGCCTTCACCGAGTTCGCCGCTCTCGGCGGCCGGGAGCTCTTCTTCACCGGCGGCGAGCCCTTCATGCACCCCGAGCTCGGTGCGCTCGTCGACGCCGCCGCTGGTCTGGAGCGGACCATCCTCACCAACGCGATGATCTTCGGCAAGGGGCGCCGGCGCGAGACGTTGGAGGCGATCGACCGGTCGGTCGTGCTGCAGGTCAGCCTCGACTCGGCCACCGCCGTGGTGCACGACCGGCAACGGGGGCCGGGCTCCTGGGAGCGCGCGCTCGCCGGGATCGGGCTGGCCCGGTCCCTCGAGTTCCGGGTGCGCGTGGCCGCGACGCTGTATGACGAGGACCCGGTCGGCGTCGCCGCGCTCCACCAGCGACTGGACACCGAGGGGATCGCCCAGGACGACCGGGTCATCCGCCCGGTCGCCGAAGAGGGCTCCGCTGACGTCGGCATCCACGTGTCGATCGACAATCTCGAGCCCGAGCCGACGATCACCGCGGACGGTGCGTGGTGGCACCCGGTCGCCGTGACCAACCCCCACATGCGCATCGCCGACGCGCCGCTGCCGCTCTCCGAGGTGTTCGGGGTCGTCCGCGACACCCTGGAGGTCCAGGACGCGGCGTCCCGAGCTGGTCGAGAGGTCTTCCGCTGTGCGTGATCTCCAGCGGCATCCAGCCCAGCGACATCCAGCTCAGCGACAGCCAGCCCAGATCGGCCGAGCTGGGCGGGGCGTCGAGTGCGCCGGCTCATCCGAGCCTGACCCTGACCCGGCCGGTCCCGACGACCCTGGGAGCTTCCTGAGTCTGGTTGCCCGGCCGAACGGTGGCGATCTCTCTCGAGGGGGTCACATCGGCGCGCGAGCGCGGGTTCCACGTCCTCACGTCTCGACCGGTCAGAAGCGGCTGCGGGCCCGAGCGCGGCCGACTCCACCCAGGTAGCCGGCTGCGACGAGGACGACGCCACCGACAGCCAGCGCGACGAACACCGCGAGCAGTTCGGCGCGGGCAGCCGTCACGCCGGCGGTCAGGACGGCCGCCCATGGGGAGTCCCACCGTGGCAAGAGGTAGGTGGGCACGGCCCAGAGGACGAGCAGCTCCAGCATGCTGGCAACCAGGGCCGCCCGCCCGAGGCTCCGCAGCAGGAGCGGACGCGCCGGCCCGAGCAGCAGCGCGATGAGCGCCGACCCGGCAGTCACCGCCGAGGCGAGCCCGACGACCCGAGTGAGCAGCTCCAGTCGAGTGCTCAGGACGGTGCTGAACTGCGCCGGCACGAGTGCCTCGAGCGGGTCGCTCCCCGGGCTCGCCCGCTGCGCCGCCTGCTGCTGCGCGAGGATCGCGGCAGCCAGGGTGGGGTTGGCCGCCGCCAGTGGCGCGAGGGCGGTGCCCAACGCGGCCGTCCGACCGGCGTCCGTGCTGGCTGACGAGTATGACCTCAGCGCGGCCGCGGTGGCCGGGTCGTCGACCAGCGTGGCGACCCCGGCGCGGATCTGGCTACGGTCGGCTCCGGGCACCGACCCGGCGAGCGCGGAGGTGAGGGTGTCGGTGACCAGGGTGCGCCCAGCAGCGGTGTCGAGCATCGCGGCGACGACGGCGACCGGGCGTTGCGGGGTGGCGAGGGTGACCTTCGCCAGATAGGCGCCGAGGGCCACGAAGCCGGCGACGATGGCCAGCACGACCAGCAGCCGCGAGAGGGCGTAGCGCATGACGGCTCCTGGACATCAGTCACGTTGGGGCATCAGGCTAGCCGCTCACCAGCAGGGCTCACCGGCTGGCAGGAGATTGCCGCCTGCGGCAGGCACGGCCGCGATTCGGGACGGCGGCGTGACGTCGGCGAGCACACTGGATGTCATCATTCGCGCGCTCTTGCAGGAGTAGCCATGTCAGAGCCCACCCCCAGCCGTCCACCCATCGCGTCGGAGACCGGTACGGCGCCGTCCGTCACCGCCCAGCTGCTCGCGACCGAGCACTGGAGCCTGCTGGCCACTCGCAGCACGATGTGGTCGGAGGTGATGAGCCGGATCACGATCCACCTCACCATTGCGTCGGCCTCCCTGGTGGTGCTGGCGCTGGTCGCCCAGGCCAGCGGGTTCGGGCCACCCTTCCGGGTGCTGTCGACCGGCCTGACCGTGGTGGTGCTCGTCCTCGGCACGCTCACCCAGCTGCGCGTCATCCTGGCCAGCTCCGAGGACGCGAGCCTGATCCTCGCCATGAACCGGCTCCGAGCGGCCTACGTCGAGCTCGCGCCGGAGGTCGCGCCATACCTCGTGTCGTCGACCCACGACGACCGCGACGGGCTGATGCAGACCTACACGATGGGGAGGCCGCGCAGTGTCCTGGTGCACGTGGCCGGGAGCACCTCGATGTTCCTCGGCGCGGTCAACACGCTTGTCGCCGGCACCCTCGGGGCCCTCGTGGCCGGCGCGGTCGACGCACCGGTCGCGGTGGTGGTCATCGTCGGAGTGGTCAGCGGTTTCGTGTACCTCGGCGTGTTCCTCGCTGTCGGCCGGCGGTCCTTCGGTGGCCGCGCGTTCGACGCTCGCCACCCGACACCCTGACCGAGCTCGGCCGACACCTGGCGGCCGGCGGCGTCCGTGGAGAACGACGAAAACCCCCGGGCTTCAGCCGGACAGGCTGCCTACCGGGGGTTTCGTCACTCTCAGGGCCTCACTCTCGTCAGAGCCCCTGGCTGGCTGGCGGTGGCGGTGGGATTTGAACCCACGGTGGAGTTACCCCCACACACGCTTTCGAGGCGTGCTCCTTAGGCCGCTCGGACACGCCACCGCAGAGCAGGCTACCCGAGCCGACGGTCGGCGAAGAAATCGACCAACAGGGCCGCGCACTCCCGTTCCCGGACCCCGCCGACGACCTCGACCCAGTG
The DNA here is from genome assembly GCA_963826375.1 of uncultured Actinomycetota bacterium. Taxonomy (GTDB): domain Bacteria; phylum Actinomycetota; class Actinomycetes; order Actinomycetales; family Dermatophilaceae; genus Lapillicoccus. The sequence goes on from CAWGWN010000006.1 coordinate 138,791, forward strand.
GTTCGAGCGGCGGTCTCGGGCCAGGTCCCAGACCGAGCCACACGCCCCCGCCTTGGGGTCCCACGCGCCGAAGACGACCGTCGGCAGGCGGGCCAGCAGCATCGCGCCGGCACACATCACGCACGGCTCGAGGGTCGCCACGAGGATGCACCCGGCCAACCGCCAGGACCCGGTATGCCGTGCGGCCGCCCGCAGCGCGACCACCTCGGCGTGCCCGGTCGGGTCGCCCTCGGCCTCGCGGACGTTCCAGCCCTCACCGATGACCTCGCCGTCCCCCGACACGACGACCGCTCCGACCGGCACGTCACCGGCGGCAGCAGCGGTCACCGCGAGCGCGAGCGCGTGCCCCATCCACCCGGCATACCGCGGGTCGACGGGGAGCTCGAGAGGTGGCGGCACGCGCTAAGTTTCGCCTATGCGCGTCCACATCGCCGACCACCAGCTCATCTCCCACAAGCTGACCTACCTGCGGGACAAGCGCACGGACTCGCCGACCTTCCGGCGGCTGGTGGACGAGCTCGTGACGCTGCTCGCCTACGAGGCGACCCGAGAGGTCCGGGTCGAGCCGTTCGACATCGAGACACCGGTCGCGCCGACGACGGGGATCAAGCTGGCCCGGCCGAAGCCGCTCGTCGTCCCGATCCTGCGGGCCGGGCTCGGCATGCTCGACGGGATGGTCCGGCTCCTGCCGACCGCCGAGGTCGGGTTCCTGGGGATGATGCGCAACGAGGAGACGCTCGACGCGGTCACCTACGCCAACCGGCTGCCGGACGACCTGTCCGGGCGGCAGTGCTACGTGCTCGACCCGATGCTGGCCACCGGCGGGACGCTGGCTGCGGCGATCCGCTACCTCGTGGAGCGGGGCGCCGACGACATCACGGCGATCACCCTGCTGGCCGCGCCCGAGGGCATCGCCCACGTGGAGGAGTCCCTCAGCGGGCTCAAGGTGCCGGTCACGCTGGTCACTGGCGCGGTCGACGAACGGCTGAACGACAAGGGTTACATCGTCCCCGGGCTCGGCGACGCGGGCGACCGGCTGTACGGCTTGGTTTAGCCGGGATCTGCGGGCGCGGAGGGCGCCCAACACGCCGGGAGCCGCCGGTGTCCGCTCCCGGCCCGTCACCTTTGACACACTGGTGGATCGACCGCCCGACACCGCCGACCCGACACCGGACCCCCTCCGGCCGACAAGGAGCACCCTGCGATGCAGCGCGCCAAGAGGATCGCCGGCTGGATGCTGCTGGCCTTCCTCATCTACGCGATCGTCAAGTCGCCGTCGCAGGCCGCAGACATCATCAGGACCGCGTTCGACATCATCGCCCAGGGCTTCCGGAGCATCTTCGCCTTCTTCGACGCCCTGCTCGGACGGAAGTAGCCGGCGGCCACCATGGCCATCCGTCGCGGCTCCGGGGTGCAGCGCTACCTGCTCGACGGGGAGCGGGTCGTCGTGGCCATGCACCAGCACTGGGCTCGGGCCGCCGCGCCTGTCGCGGCAGCGGTCGGCGGTCTGGCGCTCGCCCTGTGGGTGGACGCCCAGGTGCCGCTCTCGGCGGTCATGGTCTCCCAGGTCGTATGGGCCGGCTGGTGGCTGCTGGTCGGCTGGACGGTGTGGCAGCTGCTCGAGTGGCGACACGACTGGTTCGTCGCGACCGACAAGCGGCTGCTGCTCACCTACGGGCTGGTCACCCGGCGGGTCGCGATGATGCCCCTCATCAAGGTCACCGACATGTCCTACCGCCGCTCGATCCCCGGTCGGCTCCTGGGGTACGGCCAGTTCATCATGGAGAGCGCCGGTCAGGACCAGGCCCTTCACGACATCAACTGGGTCCCCGACCCCGACCGCACCTACCGGGCGATCTGCGCGGAGATGTTCGGCGTCGACGACCACGACCCGGCTGGGGACGGCTACGCCACCTTCTCGCCGCCCCCCTGGGCGGAGGAGCCTGATCCCGAAACCCCCTCTGCTGTCGAGGAGTTCGGGTCGAACTCGCGGGCGATCCCCCTGCACCACCGCAGTCCTGAGGGCCGGTCGATCTATCAGAGCGAGGACCTGCGCGAGCGTCGACGGCTGGCCGACACCGGGCCGATCCCGCTCTTCCCCCCCGCCAGCGACGACTGAGACGGCTCCCCGGCGCTAGCGTGGGTGCGGCGCCTTCGGCGCCTGGTACCCGAGGGAGGCGCAGGGTGGGCAGCTACCGTCGCACGTCGGTCGAGGAGTCGATCGCCGCGACCACCGAGGCGTCGAGCTCGCTCAAGAAGCGGCTCGGTCCGCTCGACCTCGTCGTCTTCGGCATCGGGGTGATCATCGGCGCCGGCATCTTCACCGACGGCAAGGGCGCGGCGATGTATGCCGGGCCTGCCATCGTGGTCTCCTTCGTCATCGGCGCGGCCTGCTGCGCGCTGGCGGCTCTCTGCTACGCCGAGTTCGCTGCCATGGTGCCGGTGTCCGGCTCCGCCTACACCTACTCCTACGCGACTCTCGGCGAGGTCGTCGCGTGGATGGTCGGCTGGGACCTGCTGCTCGAGCTGGTCCTCGGCGCCAGCGTGGTCGTCCAGGGCTGGTCGGGCTACTTCGTGCACTTCCTCGGCAAGCTGGGCCTCGTCTGGCCGCACGTGCTCGGACCGAGCGGCACGGTCGACCTGGCTGCCGTCCTGCTCGTCGGGCTGCTGACCCTGCTCGTCGCCCGGGGCATCACGCTGACGTCCAGGGTCAACATGGTGCTCGTGGCAGTCAAGCTGTTCATCGTCCTGTTCATCGTCTTCGCCGGCCTCGCCTACATCAACGTCGACAACTACAGCCCGTTCGTGCCGGCGCCCACTCCCGCAGCTCCCGAGATCGGGCTCGGCGTCCCGCTGCTCCAGAGCCTGATCGGGCAGCCGACCAGCTTCGGCGTCCTCGGGATCGTCGTCGGGGCCTCGATCGTGTTCTTCGACTACATCGGCTTCGACGTCGTCGCCACGACCGCCGAGGAGTCGCGAAACCCCCAGCGGGACCTCCCCATCGGCATCATCGGCTCGCTGGCGATCTGCACCGTCCTCTACGTCGCGATCACCCTGGTGCTCACCGGGATGGTGAAGTACACCGACGTCAACGAGTACGCCGCGATCGCCAGCGCGTTCGAACGCGTCGGCAACGGCAGCTTCGCCACGATCATCTCGATCGGGGCCGTCGCCGGGCTGACCAGCGTCGTCATGACGCTGATCATCGGTGCGACGCGGGTCGTCTTCTCGATGAGCCGCGACCACCTGCTGCCCGCACGCCTCTCCCGGACCAGTCCCCGGACGGGGACCCCGGTGCTGCTCACCCTCATCGTCGGCGCGACGATCGCGTTCGTCGCGGCCCTCTCGCCGGTCGGCAACATGGACGAGCTGGTCAACATCGGTGCGCTCGCGGCGTTCACCCTCGTCTCGGCCTGCGTGCCGCTCTTGCGCAGGAGGCGTCCCGACCTCCACCGGCCCTTCCGGGTGCCGGGCGCCCCCGTCCTGCCGATCATCTCCGCCGTCGTCTGCTTCGCCCTCATGCTCAGCCTCAGCATCGACACGTGGCTGCGGTTCGTCGCGTGGACGGCCCTCGGCCTGCTCGTGTATGCCGGGTACGGCCGGCGCCGCAGCCGGCTCAGAGCTCGCGGATGATGTCCTCGACCCGTTCCTTGGCGTCCCCGAACAGCATCCGGCTGTTCTCCCGGAAGAACAGCGGGTTCTGCACCCCGGCATACCCGGCAGCCATCGAGCGCTTGAAGACGACGACGTCCTTGGCGTGCCAGACCTCGATCACCGGCATACCGGCAATGGGGCTCGTCGGGTCCTCCGCCGCGGCCGGGTTCACCGTGTCGTTCGCCCCGATGACGAGGACCACATCCGTCGAGGCCAGGTCACCGTTGATCTCATCCATCTCCAGGACGATGTCGTAGGGCACCTTCGCCTCCGCGAGCAGCACGTTCATGTGCCCCGGCAGGCGCCCGGCCACGGGGTGGATGCCGAAGCGCACGTCGACCCCGCGCTCGCGCAGCCGGCGGGTGAGGTCGGCCACGGGGTACTGCGCCTGGGCGACCGCCATGCCGTAGCCCGGCGTGATGACCACCGAGCTCGCCTCGCGGAGCATGTCCGCGACGTCGGCCGCGTTCGTCTCGACGACGTCGCCCACCTCCTCGTCGTCCCCGCTCTGCGCCGTCGCCCCGGAGCCGAACCCACCCGCGATGACCGAGATGAACGAGCGGTTCATCGCCCGGCACATGATGTAGGACAGGAACGCACCGGAGGAGCCGACGAGCGCCCCGACGACGATGAGCAGGTCGTTGCTGAGCATGAACCCGGCGGCGGCCGCGGCCCAGCCGGAGTAGGAGTTGAGCATCGAGACGACGACGGGCATGTCGCCGCCGCCGATCGAGGCGACGAGGTGCCAGCCGAGGAAGAGCGCGAGCGCCGTCATGACGAGGAGCGGGACGGCGCTCCCGCTCGCGACGAACCAGACCAGCAGCACCGCCGAGGCGATGAGGATGGCGAGGTTGAGGTAGTGCCGCCCGGGCAGCATCAGCGGCTTGGACGAGATCCGGGCGCTCAGCTTGAGGAAGGCCACGATCGACCCGGTCAGCGTGACCGCTCCGATGAAGATCCCCAGGAACACCTCGACGGCGTGGATGTTCTCCATCGCGGGACTGAGAGCCCCGGGCCGCAGGTAGGAGTTGAAGCCGACGAGGACTGCAGCGAGCCCGACGAAGCTGTGGAGCATCGCGATGAGCTGCGGCATGCCGGTCATCTCGACGCTCAGCGCGCGCTGGACCCCGATCGCCCCACCGATGGCCATCGCGGCGACGATGAGCGCGAAGCCGGTCCACGAGCTCGACTGCACGGCATAGGCGATCGTCGCCAGGAGGGCGACTGCCATGCCGATGATGCCGAAGACGTTGCCGGCCTTGGCCGACTCGTGCCGGGCGAGGCCGGCCAGGCTGAAGACGAACAGCAGCGCCGCGATGAGATAGCTGGCTTGGACCAGGGTCGCCGACATCTCAGGCCCTCCGGAACATCTTGAGCATGCGATGGGTGACGGTGAACCCGCCGAAGATGTTGATGCTCGCGACGAGCACGCCGCCGACGGCCAGCACAGTGACCAGGGTGTTACCCAGGCCCACCTGCAGCAGGGCGCCCACGAGGATGATGCCGCTGATCGCGTTGGTGACCGACATCAGCGGGGTATGCAGGGCGTGGTGGACGTTGGTGATGACGTAGAACCCGACAACCACGGCGAGGGCGAACACCGTGAAGTGCGAGAGGAACTCCGGCGGCGAGTATGCCGCGAGCACGGCGAAGAGGGCGGCCGCGACAGCCATCGCCGCGTAGCGGCGTCGGGGGTCCTTGGGCGCCTCCTCAGCCTTCGGGAGCCGGGCGGCCACGGGACGGGACTGCGTCGCGGAGACCGCGACGGGCGGCGGTGGCCAGGTCAGCTCGCCGTCCTTGACGACCGTCATCCCGCGGATGACCTGGTCCTCGAGGTCGACGTGCACGACACCGTCCTTGTCGGGGGTGAGCAGCTTGAGCAGGTTGACGAGGTTCGTCGAGAACAGCTGGGAGGACTGGGTCGGCAGCCGCCCCGGCAGGTCGGTGTAGCCGATGATCTTCACGCCGTTGTCGCTGACGACCAGCTCGTCTGCCCTGGAGAGCTCGCAGTTGCCGCCGTTGGCGGCAGCCATGTCGACGATGACGCTGCCCGGCTTCATCGTCGCGACCATCTCGGCGGTGATCAGCCGCGGCGCGGGACGGCCCGGGATGAGGGCCGTGGTGACGATGATGTCGACGTCCCGAGCCTGCTCGGCGTAGAGCTCCGCGGCCAGCCGGTCGAAGTCCTCGCTCGTCTCCTTGGCATAGCCGTCGGCGCTCGGCGCCTCCTGCTCCACCGCGATGCGGAGGAACTGGGCGCCCATCGACTCGACCTGCTCGCCGACCTCCGGCCGGGCGTCGAATGCCCGGACGATCGCGCCGAGGCTGCTCGCAGTGCCGATCGCGGCCAGGCCGGCCACCCCGGCCCCGACGATGAGGACCTTCGCCGCAGGCACCTTGCCCGCTGCCGTGACCTGGCCGGTGAAGACGCTGCCGAACTCGTGGGCGGCCTCGATGACCGCGCGGTAGCCGGCGATGTTGGCCATCGAGCTGAGCACGTCGAGAGACTGCGCGCGGGAGATGCGAGGCACCGCGTCCATGGCCAGGACGGTGACCGGCCGGGTTGCCAGGGTCTCGACGAGGGCCGGCTGGAGGGCGGGGCTGATCAGGCTCGCGAGGACGGCGCCGTCGCGCAGCCGGGCGATCTCCTCCTCGTTCGGGGCGTTGACCTTGAAGACCATGTCACTCGACCAGACGGCCTCCGCTGCGCCGACGGTGGCGCCGGCTGCGGCATACGCCTCGTCGGCGAAGCTGGCCAGCGATCCGGCACCCGACTCGATGACGACGTCGTAGCCCAGCCCACGGATCTGCTCCACGGTCTTGGGTGTGGCGGCCACCCGCGTCTCCCCCGCCCGCGACTCGCGCGGCACACCGATCTGCATTGGCACTCCCGACGTCGAATCGGACCCGGTCCGCCGAGCGGCGGCGCGCCGTCACGACCTGGCGCCCCTCGAACCTAGAGGGTGACGGCGGTCAGGGGGAATCGTGTCCAGGCTGAGAAAACGCCGTGGCTCAGAAGAGGCCCTTCCAGACCAGCAGCGCGAGCAGGGCGATGATCGCGACGCCGCCGACGAAGAGGGCCGCGCCGACGTCCTTCTGCTTGGCGTCCCACGACGTCGGGACCGGGGCCTCGGGAAGGTTCTTCTGGTCACTCATGTCGTTCCCCTCTCGCTTGGCGAATGTGTCATCCTTGATGTTACATCAGTAATGACAGATAGACAACTGACCTTCCCGGAGTCCCGACCGGGCTGGTCCGGTCAGGCGATAACGGCGTCGATGACCTTCTTCATCGCGCTCGGCTGTGCGGGAGAGCGGGGGGCGGTCTTCCTCAGCTCGAGCATCCGGGCGCCGATCTCCTGCAGCTGCGTGCGGCCGAGGCCCTCGCGGACCTTCGGGAACCAGTCCTGCTCCTCCTCGTCCATGTGGTGCGTGACGTTCTCGATGAGGACGGTCGTCTTGGCCTCGAACCGCTCGTCGTCGGGCTTCATCATGGCGAGCTCCATGGTCAGCACGTCGGCGACGTGGTGCTCCTCGTAGGACTCGAGCACGTCGTCCTCGAGGTCCGGCAGGAGCCGGCGCACCTCGGGGTACATCACCTCGTTCTCGAGGTAGGTGTGCACCGTCAGCAGCTCGATGATCTTGCGCACGGCCTTGCCCTTCTGGGCTCGGGTCGCGCCCGGCTTCTGGACGTCACGGAAGAGGGCCCGGACCTCCTTGTGGTCGTTCTTCAGCAGGACGATCGCATCGGTGGACAATGGGGCTCCTCAGTAGTGGGACGCGCCGCCGCGCAGCGCTGTGCCCGCTCTGTACCCCGGTGCCGACGACCGCAAGCGCCGGATGGCAGACGTCACACGCAGAGCCTCACATCTGCTCGGGAGACTCCATGCCGAGCAGGTCGAGACCGGTGACGAGGACCTTGAGGGTGAGGGCGCAGAGCCCGAGCCGGGACTCGCGCAGCTCGGCATCCTCGGCCTTGATCACCGGACAGCCCTCGTAGAACGCCGAGAAGGTCTGGGCCAGGTCGAAGAGATAGCCACAGAGCCGGTGCGGCTCGAGCGTGTCACCGGTCTGGGTCACCACGCCGCCGAACTCCAGGAGCGCCAGCGCCAGCGCCCGCTCCCCCGGCTCGCGCACGACGATGCGGCGGGCCGGCCCGTCGACGTCGAGGCCGGCGGTGCGGAAGATCGAGCGGACCCGCGCGGCGGCATACTGCAGGTAGGGGCCGGTGTTGCCGGTCAGCGCGACCATCCGCCCCAGGTCGAAGACGTACTCGCTGTCGTGGGCGACGGACAGGTCGGCGTACTTCACCGCGCCGATCCCGACCTGGGGGGCGATCCGGCTTCGGACCGACTCGGCCAGGTCGGGCCGGGCCTCGTCGATCACGGCCCGCGCCGCGCCGACCGCCTCGTCGAGGAGGGCGAGCAGCCGTGGCGGAGCACCCGAGCGGGTCTTGAGGATCTTGCGGTCCTCCCCGAGGACGTTGCCGATCTGGACGTGCACCACGCGGACGTCGTCCGGCAGCCAGCCGGCCTTGCGCGCCGTGTCCCAGACCATGTTGAGGTGCAGCGCCTGCGGTGCGCCGATGACGTAGAGCACCCGGTCGGCGTGCAGGTCGCGGACCCGGTGCCTGATCGTCGCCAGGTCGGTCGACCCGTAGCCGTAGCCCCCGTCGGACTTGCGGATGATCAGCGGCACGGGCTTGTCCTCGCGCCCGGTGTAGCCGTCGAGGAAGACGCACAACGCCCCGTCGCTCATCGTCGCGATCCCCATGGCCTGCAGCTCGTCGCAGATCGAGGCCAGCTCGTCGTTGTAGGTCGACTCCCCCGCCAGGTCGGCGTCGGTGAGCGTGACGCCGAGGGTGGTGTAGACCCGGTTGAAGTAGTGCTTGGACAGCTCGACCAGCTCTGCCCACAGCCGGAGGGTGTCGGAGTCACCGCCCTGCAGGGCGACCACCCGGGCGCGGGCCCGGTCGGCGAAGGCGGGGTCGTCGTCGAACTTCGCCCGCGCCGCCTGGTAGAACGCGTTCGGGTCGGTCTCGACCACCTCCGCCTCCCGCGACCCCTCGCCGACATCGAGAAGGTGCTCGATGAGCATGCCGAAGGGCGTGCCCCAGTCTCCGATGTGGTTCTGCCGGATGACGTGATGGCCGAGGTGCTCGAGGGTGCGGGCCAGGCAGTCCCCCACGACCGTCGTGCGCAGGTGGCCGACGTGCATCTCCTTGGCCACGTTGGGTGAGGAGTAGTCGATCGGGATGTTCTGCCGGGGCTGGAGCGGCACGCCGAAGCGGTCGTCCTCAGCGATCGACCGGACCTCGCTGGCCACCCAGTCGTCGCGCAGCCGCAGGTTGATGAAACCGGGGCCACTGACCTCGGGCGCCTCCACGACGTCCTCGAGATCGAGGTGCTCGAGGATCCTCGTGGCGACCTCCCGCGGCGGCATACCGAGCCGCTTGGCCAGGGCGAGCGCGGCGTTGGCCTGCAGGTCGGCCACGACGCCGCCGACCACCTTGCTCGGGCGCAGCACCGGGTCCACCCCGCGGTAGTCCTCGCCGAAGGCTTCCGCGATGGCGGCGGACACCCGGGGGGCGAGGACGTCGGAGGGAGATGCCATGGGCCCAAGGTTATGGGGTCGAGGAGCAGCCCCATCGCGGCCCCGACCCGATCCCCGTCCCCGTCCCGGTCCGGCGGCGGTTCGACGCTTTGCGGCGTGTCCCGCGAGCCGACGACCTAGCCTTCGCTGAGGTCGGCACCTGCCGATGCCGCAAGGAGGCACCTGGGATGTATGCAGTGATTCGGTCCTACGAGGGTGGCGGCTCGTCGGCGCTGATCAACCTGATCGAACAGCGGCATGACGAGGTGGAAGGCCTGCTTCGCGGTGTCACCGGCTTCGTCGGCTACACGGTGATCAGGACGGAGAAGGGCGGCACGACGATCACGGTCTGCGCCGACAAGGTCGGCACCGACGAGAGCGCGCAGGTCGCCCGGGACTGGGTGGTCGAGCACGCGGCAGCGATGGGCGTGCCGCCGCCCAAGGTCACCGAGGGTGACGTCCCCCTGCACGTCGCCCCGTAAGCCCCGACCTGCATCACGGGGCTAGACCCCCTCGGCGGCCGGCGCCGGCGCGAGCCCGAGCCGCGCCATCGTGGCCTCCCGCATCTCGACCTTGCGCACCTTGCCGGTGACGGTCATGGGGAACTCCTCGACGATCTCCACGTAGCGGGGGATCTTGTAGTGCGCGAGCTTGCCCGTGGCGAACGCCCGGATCGACTCGGCCGTCACCGGCTCGGCACCCTCGCGCATCCGCACCCACGCGCACAGCTCCTCGCCGTACCGCTCGTCCGGCACGCCGATCACCTGGGCGTCGAGGATGTCCGGGTGGGTGTAGAGGAACTCCTCGATCTCTCGGGGGTAGATGTTCTCGCCGCCGCGGATGACCATGTCCTTGATCCGCCCGGTGATCTGGACGTAGCCCGCGTCGTCCATCACCGCGATGTCCCCGGTATGCATCCAGCCGTCCTGGAGCACCTCGTCGGTCTTGTCCTGCTGGCCCCAGTAGCCCAGCATGACCGAGTAGCCGCGGGTGACGAACTCGCCGGCCGTGCCCCGAGGGACCGTCTCGTCAGTGCTGGGGTCGACGACCTTGATCTCGAGATGCGGGCCGACCCGTCCGACGGTGCCGACCCGGCGCTCGACCGAGTCGTCAGTGCGCGTCTGGGTGGAGACCGGTGACGTCTCGGTCATGCCGTAGCAGATGGTCAGCTCGGTGATCCCCGCCGCGACGAGCTGCTTCATCAGCTCCGCCGGGCACGGCGAGCCGGCCATGATGCCGGTGCGGACGGTGGACAGGTCGTAGTCCGCGAAGTCCGGCAGCGACCACTCGGCGATGAACATCGTCGGCACCCCGTAGAGCGAGGTCACCCGTTCGTCCTGCACGGCGCGCAGGGTCGCCGCCGGGTCGAACCCGGGCGCCGGGATGACCATCGTGGCGCCGTGGGTGGTGCAGGCGAGGTTGCCCATGACCATGCCGAAGCAGTGGTAGAACGGCACGGGGATGCACACCCGGTCGTGCTCCGTGTAGCGGCACAGCTCGCCGACGAAGAAGCCGTTGTTGAGAATGTTGCGGTGGCTGAGGGTCGCGCCCTTGGGGAACCCGGTGGTGCCCGACGTGTACTGGATGTTGATCGGGTCGTTCCGGTCCAGCCCACGCTGGACGGCCACCAGCTCCTCCGAGGTGACCCGGGCTGCCCCTGCGACGAGGTCGTCCCAGCTGGCGGTGCCGATGAGGACGACCTGCTCGAGGCCGGGGACGTTGCCGCGGACCTGCTCGATCATGCCGGCGTAGTCGCTCGACTTGAAACGTTCCGCCGCGACGATCATCCGGATCCCCGCCTGGCCCAGCACGAACTCCAGCTCGTGGGTGCGGTATGCCGGGTTGATGTTGACGAGGATCGCGCCGATCTTGGCGGTGGCGTACTGCACCAGCGTCCACTCGGCGCAGTTCGGAGCCCAGATCCCGACCCGGTCGCCCGGGGTGATGCCCGCGGCCATGAGGCCCCGAGCGAGCTCGTCCACGTCACGGGCCAGCTCGGCGTAGGTCCAGCGCCGGCCCACGGCCACGTCCACCAGTGCCTCCCGCCCGGCGAACCTGGCGGCAGTGGCGTCGAGGTTGTCCCCGATCGTCTGCTCGAGGAGCGGGACGTCGGTCTCACCGACGGTGTGCGACGGGGTGGGTGTGGTCATCGGCGGCCTCCGGGCTCGCTCATGGTGCAGGTGGCGGCCGTTGCCGGCGGCTGCTCGCAGTCCACTACCGATCGGGGTCCCTGGCAAGTGCCGTCCTGCCCGGCGCTCCGGTGGGGCGTGCCGCGGCGGGCGGGCGGCCGGCTGCCACCGTCACCCGGGATCAGCCCGGGTCCGGACGTTCCCGGCTCGCTGGCGGATCCACCTTGCCGAGCGCAGCCCCGATGACGACGCCCGCGTGGTGCATCAACGCGAGCGATGCGGTCATGGCGGCCTCGTCGAAGCGGGTGGTCGGTCCGGTGACAGACAGGGCGGCCGCGACCCCCGCGGGACCCTCGACGGGGACCGAGACGGTGTTGACCCCTGGCACCGTCTCCTCGAAAGCCATCGCGTGGCCGTGCTGCCTTGCCGTTCCGACGGCCTCGACCAGAGCCGCCACACCGGGTGGGTTGGCCGGCTGCACCTGCCGCCGTTCGCGCCGCCCGACGATGCGCCGGACCTCGTCGTCGGTGAGGTCAGCCATCAGCACGCGGCTCGGCGCGCCGCTCCAGAGCGGGAGAGGGGTCCCCACCTCGAAGGTCGCCCGCAGGGCCGACCGGCTCTCGACCTGCTCGACGTGGAGCAGCTCCTCGCCGATGAGGACGGACAGCCCAACCGTCTCCCCGAGGGCGTCGCGCAGCGCGACCATGTGCGGGAGCGCTGCGGCCCGCACGTCCAGCCGGCGCTGGTATGCCGTGCCGAGGGCCAGGGTCCGCGGTCCGAGCCGGTAGCGCCTGGTTCCGGCGTCCTGGCCGGCCAGCTCCGTCTCGCACAGCTCACGCAGCAGCCGTTGGACGGTGCTCTTGGGTAGCCCCACCTGGGCTGAGACCTCCCGGATCGTCAGGCCGTCCCCGGAGACCCGCAGGACGTCCAGCACCTGGACCGCCCGGCGCAGCACCTCGCTCATCGCCCGACTCCTTCGGTCGTAGGGTCCCAGCCACGTCGGACCTGGCCCGAGTGTGCCGCAAGGGGTTGACGCCAGCGGCGTCCGGGGACCATTGTGTCCCATCACATGGTCTGTCAACCCAACATACGGGTCAAGATCGCAGACCGGCCGACGGTCGGGGCCGGGCACGGCGAGGGGAAGGGAACCGGAGATGGTCCGAGGCAGGACGACTGGCGCGAACGCGTCGATCCGTCAGGTGGCGAGCGCGAGCCTCATCGGCACGGTGGTGGAGTGGTACGACTTCTTCCTCTACGGGACGATGGCCGCACTGGTCTTCAACAAGCAGTTCTTCCCGACCTTCGACCCCCTGGTCGGGACGATGATCGCGTTCGCCACCTTCGCGGCCGGCTTCGTCACCAGGCCGCTCGGGGGCATCGTCTTCGGCCACCTCGGGGACCGGCTCGGACGCAAGCCGATGCTCGTCATCACGATGATGATCATGGGCGGCTCGACCTTCCTCATGGGTCTGCTGCCCGGCTACGCCCAGATCGGGGTGGCCGCCCCGATCCTGCTCCTCGTCCTGCGCATGCTGCAGGGAATCGGCCTGGGGGGCGAGTGGGGCGGCGCCATCCTGCTCTGCGTCGAGCATGCGCCGGCCGGCCGACGCGGCTGGTACAGCAGCTGGCCCCAGCTCGGGGTGCCGATCGGGCTGCTGCTGTCCACCCTCGCGGTCAGCGCCGTGGGACTCCTCGGCCCGACCGCGCTCGTGGACGGTGGCTGGCGGGTCCCCTTCCTGGCGAGCATCGTGCTGGTCGCCATCGGCCTCTTCATCCGGATGCGGATCCAGGAGCCGCCCGCCTTCGAACGGATTCGCGAGAGTGACCAGCGGTCGAAGGTGCCGCTCGTCGAGGTCCTGCGACGCCACCCGCGAACCCTCCTGCTGGCCATGGGTGCGCGGGTCAGCGAGAGCGTGACCTTCAACGTCTACAACGCGTTCCTCGTCACCTACACGGTCGAGATCCTCAAGCTGCAGAAGGGCATCGTGCTCAACAGCCTGCTCGTGGCATCCGTGGTGGGCTTCTTTGTCATCCTGGCCGCGGGCCGCGCGTCGGACCGCATCGGTCGGCGCCCGGTGTTCATGGCGGGGGCGGCGCTGGCCGCCGTCTCGGCCTTCCCGATCTTCGCCCTCGTCGACACGAAGCAGCCGCTCCTCATCGGGCTGGCCGTCGTCGTCGGCTGGGGACTGGCCGCATGCTGCATGTATGGCCCAGAGGGTGCCCTCTTCGCCGAGGTCTTCCCGACGCGGGTGCGCTACAGCGGGATGTCGCTCGTCTACCAGATCGGGGTGCTGCCTACCGGCGCCGTCGCGCCGCTCATCGCGACGACCCTCGTGGTGAGCTACTCCGGAGCCTCCTGGCCGGTGGCGGTGTACGTCCTGCTGATGGCGCTCGTCACGCTGGTGTCCCTCTTCTTCCTGCCCGAGACCAAGGACCGCGACATCACCGCCGATCCTGACGGCGCTCTGGTGACTGCGGACGCAACCACGTCCGCTCCCACCCGGTCCGCCTCCGCCCAGTCCGCCTCCAACCAGCCCGCTTCCTGAGGAGCCCTGTGTCTGACAGCGCCACCCGGCCCGACAGCACGACCCCACCGGACATCGTCCTGATCATGGCCGACGACATGGGCTACTCCGACATCGGTTGCTTCGGCGGGGAGATCGAGACACCGAACCTGGACCGCCTCGGCCGGTCGGGGCTGCGCTTCACGCAGTTCTACAACTCGCCGCGGTGCAGTCCCTCACGGGCGTCGCTGATGACCGGGCTGCACCCTCACCAGGTGGGCGTGGGCATCCTCAACTTCGACGACACCCCGGACGGCTACCCGGGCAACCTCTCCGAGCAGTGCGCCACCCTTGCGGAGTGTCTGGGGGAAGCCGGCTACGGCACCTACCTCAGCGGCAAGTGGCACCTCGCCTCCGAGATGGAGCAGCCCACCTCGGCCTGGCCGACCCGCCGGGGCTTCGACCAGTTCTACGGCACCTTGGAGGGAGCGGGAAGCTTCTACCATCCGCGCACCCTGGTCCGCGGCGAGGAGGACATCGCCGACGAGGCCGCGGCGCCGGGGTACTACTACACCGACGCGATCAGCGACGCGGCCTCGGAGTTCGTGGCACGCCATGACGAGCGCAACCCCGACCAGCCCTTCTTCCTCTACGTCGCCTACACCGCTCCCCATTGGCCGCTGCACGCTCCGGAGGACGAGATCGACAGGCACCGCGGTCGGTTCGAGGCCGGCTGGGACGCGCTGCGCACCGAGCGGCTCGGCCGGCTGGTCGACGAGGGGATCATCGACGAGCACTGGTCGCTGACCGACCGCGACCCCCGGGTGCCGGCCTGGGAGGACGTCGAGGCCAAGGAGTGGGAGCAGCGCCGGATGGAGGTGTATGCCGCGCAGGTGAGCCGGATGGATGCCGGCATCGGCCGGCTTCTCGACCGGCTCACTGAGCTGGACAGGCTGGAGAACACCATCGTGATCTTCCTGTCCGACAACGGCGGCTGTGCGGAGGAGCTCGACCGCGACTTCGTCGAGGCCTTCGTGGCGCTCGGCGACCGGACGAAGCAGGGAGAGCCCGTCGTGGCCGGCAACGTCGTCGGGGTGATGCCGGGGCCGGAGTCGACCTATGCGTCCTACGGACGGCCGTGGGCCAACCTGTCGAACACGCCCTTCCGCGAGTACAAGCACTGGGTGCACGAGGGGGGCATCTCGACCCCGCTCCTGCTGCACTGGCCGGCGGGGACGGCCGCGCCGGGACGCCTGGAGCACACGCCCTACCAGCTCGTCGACGTCATGCCGAGCCTGCTGGAGGCGGCGGGAGCGGCCTATCCCGAGACCCGCGCAGGGCGGCAGGTGCCCCCCGCGCAGGGACGGAGCATGCTGCCGTCCGTCCGGGGGGAGACGGTCGACGAGGTCCGGCCGCTCGTCTGGGAGCACGAGGGCAACGCCGGCGTCCGGCAGGGCCGCTGGAAGCTCGTGCGCAAGTACGGCCAGGAGTGGGAGCTCTACGACATGGTCGCCGACCGCACCGAGCTGGTCGACCTGAGCGCCAGCGAGCCGCAGCGCGTCGGCGAGATGGCCGGCTGGTACGAGGAGTGGGCCGAGCGGTGTGGCGTCATCCCCCGTGAGCGGGTCCTCGCCCTGTATGCCGCGCGCGGTCGGGGACTCCCTCCGGAGTAAGGCTCGCCCGCTCAACCGTCGATGACGAGGTCGGCCCGCGAGCGAGACGCCATCACGAGCTCGGCGTTGGCCTGGTCCGGGCCCATCGTCCAGGCCTGCGCCGCCTCCGGCGGCTTGCCGAACTCGGTGTGTCGGGCCACCAGCCGTCGGTGGCGCTCGGCGTCACTGAGGTCGACGAACCACACCTCGGCCATCCGCTGGCGGATCCGCGACCAGGGCTCCTCGTCGAGGAGCAGGTAGTTGCCCTCGGTGACGACCAGTCGCGCGGAGGGCTCGACGGCCATCGCCGCCGCGACCGGCTGCTCGAGGTCGCGCTCGAAGCCGGGCACGAACACGGTCCGCCCGTCGTCGGCGAGGATCCGCTCCACGGCCGCGAGGTATCCCTCGCCGTCGAACGTCTCGGGAGCCCCCTTCCGCTCCAGCAGCCCACGCCGGACCAGCTGGACGTCGGCGAGGTGGAAACCGTCCATCGGCAGATGGGCCACCCCTTCACGGCCGAGGCCCGC
The DNA here is from genome assembly GCA_963826375.1 of uncultured Actinomycetota bacterium. Classification (GTDB taxonomy): domain Bacteria; phylum Actinomycetota; class Actinomycetes; order Actinomycetales; family Dermatophilaceae; genus Lapillicoccus. The sequence goes on from CAWGWN010000006.1 coordinate 154,846, forward strand.
GGGCCCCTCGTGGCGCAGCGCCTCCACCAGCTGCTCGGCCAGGGTGGTCTTGCCCGCCCCGGGCGACCCGCAGATGCCCAGCACCGCTCGGCGCTGGCGGTCGGCCACCCCGGGGGTCGCGAGGAGGTCCATCGCGCGACGGGCGAGGGCGCGGAGGCGGTCGGGCTCGACCGGGTGCGGCGACGGCATACCGGACAGTCTGGCGGCTGTCACGCCGGCGCACTGTGAGGACCGGTGGAGCGGGCGGGAATATCCCGGGGTATGCTTCTGTTGAAACTTCAACCAAGCCACCCCATACCTCAGACCGAAGGACCACCCACCATGGGCATCTTCTCCTCCAAGACCACCACCTCTGGCGACGTCGCCGTCCTCGACCACGACTTCGACTCCTCCACGCAGGCAGTCACCGACATCTCGGGCGACTACGTGCTCGACACCGCCCACTCCCGCCTCGGCTTCTCGGCGCGCCACGCCATGGTCACCACGGTGCGCGGGCAGTTCGACGAGTTCGAGGGCAGCGCCCACATCGACGCCACCAACCCCGGTGCGTCCACCGTCTCCATCACGATCAAGGCGGCCAGCGTCACCACCGGCCAGGAGCAGCGCGACCAGCACCTGCGCACCCCTGACTTCTTCGACGTCGAGCGCTACGCCGACCTCACCTTCGTCTCCACGTCCGTCGAGCGCGACGGCACCGAGTGGGCCATCACCGGCGACCTGACGATCAACGCCGCCACGCACCCCGTGACCGTGCTCTTCGAGGAGAACGGCTCCGCCAAGGACCCGTACGGCAACCTCCGGGTCGGCTTCGAGGGCGGGACCACGATCAAGCGCAGCGACTGGGGGCTGAGCTTCAACGCCGGCCTCGAGACCGGCGGCGTCCTGGTCAGCGACAAGATCAAGCTCGAGTTCGACATCTCGGCGATCGCGCAGACCGCCTGAGCAACCGACGACTCTGCGGGGCCGCACCCACCGGGTGCGGCCCCGCTCTTCGTGTCTGCCGGCCCGTTCCGCCGGCGAGGTGGCTCAGCCGAAGACGAAGTAGCGCAGCCAGATGTACGGCGCCGCGATGAGCACGGTGATGACGGTGACGACGATCCCCTTGCGGGTGAACTCCCAGAACGAGATCGGGAAGCCGGCCCGGGCGGCGATGCCGAGCACGACGACGTTCGCGCTGGCGCCGATCGCCGTCATGTTGCCGCCGAAGTCGGCTCCCAGGGCCAGGGACCACCACAGCGATGCGGAGTGGGTGGGGTCGGCGATGTCGTTGGTCAGGGCCAGGACCAGCGGGCTCATCGTCACCACATAGGGGATGTTGTCGATCAGGCCGGACAGCAGGGCGGACAACCCGAGGATGAGCATCGACGCCAGCAGGGCGTTCCCGCCCACCGCCTCGGTCGCGCGCGTGGCCAGGGCCCCCATGACTCCGGTCTTCACCAGCGCGCCGATCATGATGAACAGCCCGGCGAAGAAGAGCAGCGTCTCCCACTCCACGCTCGCGAGGTAGTCGCGCGGCTTGGACCGCGAGATCAGCACGAGCACGCCGGCGCCGAGCAGCGCGACGACCGAGGGCTCGATGTGGATCAGGGAGTGCAGGACGAAGGCCGCGAAGACCGCGAGCAGGACCAGCCCGCTCTTGAGCAGGAGACGGTGGTCCTGGATCGCCTCCTTCTCGTTGAGCGCCATCACGTCGGCGACCCGAGCCGGGTCGACGTCGAAGGAGCCGCGGAAGAGCCGGGGCAGGATCAGCGTGAAGACGATCAGCTCGAGGACGACGATCGGGCCCATGTTGAGCACGAAGTCGTTGAACGTGAGGCCAGCCCGGCTGCCGATGATGATGTTGGGCGGGTCACCGATCAGGGTGGCCGCGCCCCCGATGTTGGACGCCATCACCTCGGCCAGCAGGAACGGCACCGGGTTGATGTTGAGGCGGTCGCAGACCAGCAGGGTCACCGGGGCGATGAGGAGCACGGTGGTGACGTTGTCGAGGAAGGCCGAGGCGACGGCGGTGATCAGCGCCAGCAGGATCATGATCCGCAGCGGCGAGCCCTTCGCGCGCTTGGCCGACCAGATCGCGACGTACTCGAAGACGCCGGTCTTGCGAAGCACCCCGACGATGATCATCATCCCGAGCAGCAGGAAGATGACGTCCCAGTCCACGCCGGTCTCGTGGGAGTAGAAGGCGTCCTCGGACCCCACCACGTTGAGCGCCAGGACGATGCCCGCGCCGGCGAGGGCGGCCACCATCTTGGGGATCTTCTCGGTGGCGATGAAGAAGTAGGCCGCGACGAACACGACGACGGCGAGGATCGGGCTCACGGAATGGGCTTTCGGCTCGGGGCGGGCGAGGTCATCGGGGCGAGAGGGCGATCTGCAGCAGCCGCGAGGCGGTGACCACACCGAGCAGCCGCGTGCCCTCCATCACCGCGACGAGCGGGCTGTGCAGCCGGGCCATGACGGCGGCCACCTCGATGATCGTGTCGTCTGCGTTGACGCGGGCCAGCTCGTCAGGTTCGTCGGGCAGCAACGACCGCACGGACTTGCCGCTCAGCTTGTCTGCCGTCCGGTCAGCAGTGAGCTCGTCGAGCACCCCGGCCAGCGAGGGGTCGTCGCGCACATAGCTCGGCACGAGCATCCGCACGACCTGCGAGGCCGGGAGGATGGACATCGGGCACCCCGTCTCGTCGATGACGACGATCCCGGGCAGCCGACGTTCGGCCATGATGCGAGCGGCGCTCAGCGCATCTGCGTCCAGGTCCACGACCGGGAACTCCTCGGCCATCTGGTCAGCGCGCATCACCCCACTCTACGGGGGATCCCGGGTCAGTCGGGGTGTGGATCGGCGCAGCCGCCGCCCTCCGGCGCGCTCGTCAGATCTTCGGACACGCCGACGTCTTCGTCCCGCTCTGGCCGTCCGGTGGGCAGGTTGTCGGGCGGCTCCATGCTCAGCATCCGTGCCACCGGCACGTCGGACGAGGAGTGGAGGACGATCGAGAGCGCGATCGTCACCGCGACGAGGTCGAAGACCTGCTCGCTGTCGGGTATGCCGGACTGAAGCACCAGCAGCCCGTAGACGACCGACGCAAAACCCTTCGGGCCGAACCACGCCGCCGCAGCCCGCTCCGTGCCGTTCAGGGGGGTCCGGATCAGCGAGAACATCATCGCGGCCGGGCGGACCAGCATGATCGCCATGACCGCGAGGACCCATCCCCCCGCCGACAGATGCGACAGCCGGTCCGGGGTGATCAGCGCCCCGAAGACGAGCAGCGCGGCGAACTTGGTGATCTCGGACAGCAGGTCGCCGAGGGGCTCGAACTGCTCAGCCGCCGTCCGGTCCAGCGTCGCGAGTGCCGAGCCGGCGGCGAACGCCGCGAGGTACGGGTTGGCGTGGGTGAGGTGACAGAGCGCGTACACGAGGACGCCGATTGCGAGGGGCCCGAGCGCCTGTAGCCGCGGCTCAGCCGTCAGCAGCTTGATGCGCCACGCCCAGGTCACGAGGGCGGGCACCCCGATGCCGAAGACCAGGCCGAGGACGAGCTCGATCGCCACGTCACCGAGGTGGGACGAGGTGTCGGACGCCGTGGCGAGGAAGATCAGCACGAACGGCAGCGCCAGGCCGTCGTTCAGCCCGGACTCCACGTTGAGCAGCCGCCGCAGCCTCAGCGAGACGTCCTTGCGACCGACGAGAGCCGCCGCGAAGACCGGGTCGGTCGGGGACAGCACGGCGCCGAGGAGCAGAGCCATCGGCCAGTCCAGGCCGGCCAGGAAGTGGGCCGGGACCGCGAGGCCGACCATGGTGAGCGGCATGCCTACGCCGAGTGCCCGGCCGGACAGCTTCCATCCCTCACGCAGGGCACGGATGTTGGCCCGCTGACCATCGGTGAAGAGGACGGTGAAGAGCGCGATGTCGGCGAGCTGGGTGACCAGCGGGTCCTGGGGCGCGACGGCGACGAGCCCGAAACCGCCCTGCCCGATCAGCGCCCCCGCGAGCAGGAACAGCAGCGCGGTCGACAAGATGGTGCGGGCCGCGAGCCCGGACAGTGACACGCTGACCAGCAGGACGACCCCGAAGGCCAGGATGAGTGCCATATCTCGCCGCCTACTCGTCGCAAGCTCCGCCTCCGGAGGAGGCGAAGTGCCGACCAGACTTCCCGGCGCGCCACGGGCCAACCTGCCCTAGCGCGGGCGCTTATGGCAAGCCGGCAGCGCCTCCCCCTGCCTGCGGTGTGCCCGTCCACCCTCGCGCCAGCCGGACCGTCCCGGCGAGCATCACCACGAAGCAGACCGCGTATGCCGCGGCGGCGGCAGCCGACGAGGGGATCTCCTCGCTGAGCAGCCAGGCTCCCAACGCGACGCCGACCACCGGGGCGGCCGCCTCGTTGGCCGGGAAGCTCGCGCTCAGCGCGCCGACCTGGAAGGACACCTGGGTGAGCACCATGGCGAAGCCGCCGACGACGATCACTCCCCCGATCGGGACCCAGCCGGACGGCTGGGAGAGACCGTCCCAGCCGTGGCGCTGCCACACCACCGACGTCGCGTCGAGCAGCACCCCGACCAGGCCGAAGGACGCCCCGGCGACGCTCCCGTAGACGACGGCGCGCGCTGATGGCGAGCGCCGGCGCACCGCCAGGCATGCGGCACCTCCCCAGGCCACCAGGAGCCCCGTCGCCAGGGCGGCGGCCGCGACGGAGAGCGGGCTGGCGGCCCCGGGAACACCGACGACGAGGGCGAACGCCCCCAGGGCAACGACGACCGCGGCGCTGGCCAGGTAGTCGGACCGGCTGGGTCGACGCCCGCCAAGGACCGAGCCGACGAGGAGCGACAGCGGGACAGCGAGGACCAGCAACGGCTGGACGAGCACGACCGGACCGGTCAGGAGGGCGACGACCTGGAAGGCGAGACCCACGCCGTCTCCGAGCACCGACAGCAGCCAGGTGGGGTTGCGCAGCAGTCCGAGCAGGCCCCCCAGGTCCGCGCGGCCGGTGCCCAGGTGGACAGCCTGGTGCTGGACGGCAGTCGAAATGCCGTAACACAGGGCCGCGAGCAGCGCGCACGCAACGGCCACCGGGAGGGACATGCGTCGAGACGCTATCGGCTGCGGGCCCGCACGTTTCAGGGCGGCCACGGTGGGCATTCCCCGGGGCATGACGGATGCACCCACGATGCCCGAGCCCGGGCCGGGACCCCTGGACAAGCGCGCCGTCGTCACCGGGTCCGACTCGGGGATCGGGCGCGCCGTCGCCGTCGCCCTCGCCGCGCGTGGCTACGACATCGGGGTCACCTGGCACGAGGACTCCGAGGGCGCCGAGGCGACGGCACGCGAGGTCCGTGGGCTGGGCCGGACCGCCGTGGTCGAGCGACTGGACCTCACCGACCTCCCCGACGCGGGCGACGTCATCGACCGCCTCGTCGAGCACCTCGGCGGGATCGACGTCCTCGTGCAGTCCTCGGGAGCCGGCACGAGCACGCTGCTGGTCGACCTGGAGCTCGAGGAGTGGCGTCAGGCGGTCTCGATCAACCTCGACGGTGCCTTCGTCTGCCTGCAGCGGGCCGCTCGGCACATGGTGCGGGCCGGCCGCGGCGGGCGGATCGTCAACATCACCAGCGTGCACGAGCACCAGCCCCGGGTGGGCGCGGGTGCGTACTGCGCGGCCAAGGGCGGCCTCGGGCTGCTGACCCGCACGGCGGCGATCGAGCTCGCTCAGCACGAGATCACCGTGAACGCCGTCGCGCCGGGTGAGATCGCCACGCCGATGACCGGACAGACCGACGACGCACCGCGTGAGAGCGGTGCTGAGCGACCCGGCATACCCCTGCGGCGGCCGGGCGACGCCCGGGAGGTCGCCGCTGTCGTGGCCTTCCTGTGCTCTGACGAGGCCGCCTATGTGACCGGCGCCTCGTGGTCGGTCGACGGGGGCATGCTCCAGATGGGGCCGATGGCCGGCTCGCATCTCGAGGCCGACACGTGGCGCTTGCCGTGACCGGAGGCCAGGCCTCAGCCGTCCCAGGGCGTCCCGACGCGCTGAGGGCACTCCACGGCCCGGCCGAGCTGGTCCTGGTCCGTCACGGCGAGAGCCTCGGCAACGTCGCGAACCAGACCGCCCATGACCGCGGCGCCGAGCAGCTCGAGCTCGACGCCCGCGACGCGGACATCGCCCTGTCGCCGACCGGGGTCCACCAGGCCACGGCGCTCGGGCAGCACCTCGCGGACCTGCCGCTCCACGAGCGGCCGACGATCATCCTCAGCTCTCCGTATGCCCGGGCCCTCACCACTGCGACGACCGCCTGCGACGTCGCCGGCCTCGGCCTCGTCGTCGAGGTCGACGAGCGCCTGCGCGAGCGGGAGCTCGGGATCATGGACGGCCAGACCCGGCTGGGCATCCGGCACCTGCACCCCGAGGAGGCGGCCCGCCGGGAGTGGCTCGGGAAGTTCTACTACCGGCCGCCCTCGGGAGAGAGCTGGTGCGACGTCCTGCAACGGGTGCGCCAGCTCCTGATGCAGCTGTCGATGGCGCAGCTCGACGGGGAGCGGATCTGGGTCTTCACCCACCAGGCAGTGATCCTCGCCTTCCGGGTGGCGATGGAGCGCATCGGTGAGCAGGACATCCTCGACATCGACGCGACGAACGACCTGGCGAACTGCTCGCTGACCCGGTACGTCGACGACGGGCGGGGCCAGTGGCAGCTGACCGACTTCGGCGCGACCCATGCGGTGAGCCGGATCGCGGCCGAGACGCACGAGGAGCCCGCCGACGAGGAGCGAGGAGACACCGATGGGGTCGCACGCTGAGGCCATGACTGTCACGCCGGCCCTCCTGCGGGACTGGCCGTTGCCGAGACCCGGGCAGGACAAGACCGCCCGGGGGACCGCCCTCGTCGTCGCGGGCAGCCGCCAGACCCCCGGGGCCGTGCTGCTCGCTGCGGAGGCGGCGCTGCGAGCCGGGGCCGGGAAGCTCCAGGTCGTCACCGTGGAGTCGCTCGCCACCCAGCTCGCGGTCGCCCTGCCGGAGGCGCTCGTCCAGGGAGTGCCGGAGACCAGCGACGGCGAGATCGACATCGAGGCGGCCGATGCCGTGCTCGAGATCGCGGACCGCGCCGACGCCGTCCTGCTCGGGCCAGGGGCGATGCGCCCCGAGACGACCGAGGAGCTCCTCTCGGCGCTGATGCCCTCGCTGTCCGGACCGGTGGTCCTCGACGCGGTGGCCATGGCCTACGTGGCCCGTGAGCGGGGACGGCTCAGCCAGCTCTCGGCCGAGCTCCTGCTCACTCCGAACTCCGGTGAGCTGGGGATGGCGCTCGGCGTCGAGGAGCTCGACGAGGAGGTGCCGGACGCCGCGTCTCGGCTTGCCCGGGAGACCGGCGCCGTGGTCTCGTCGGGAGGCGAGGTCAGCTGGACCGCCGCCTGCGACGGCCGGCTCTGGCGCGACGAGTCCGGGGGCCCGGGCCTGGCGGTGTCCGGCTCAGGGGACGTCAAGTCCGGCGTCGTCCTCGGGCTGTGGGCCCGCGGCTGCGACGCCGCCCAGGCGGCCGTCTGGGGCTCCTATCTGCACGCCCGCGCCGGTGACCGGCTCTCCGCGCGCATCGGGCGGGTCGGCTACCTGGCCCGCGACATCCTGGCCGAGGTCCCGTTCGTCCTGGCTGAGCTGGATCTGGACGGACCGGACGGTGACGAGCCGGACAGCGAGGAGCGGCAGCCGTAGCCGTACCCGACAGGCTCAGGCAGCGTGGGCCTCCTGCAGGAGCGCATACAGACCGTCGGTGTCGGCGACGGTCAGCGTGAGGTTGGGGTGCCGCAGCCGGCCGCTCGGCTCGATCCCGGCCACCGTCTCGTGGAAGTGGATCTCCACGCCCCGCTGGGAGTTCGTGGCGAAGGTCAGGCCTCGGTCCGAGATGGCCAACCGTGCCGGTCCCGCGGTCTTCAGCCACGCATACGGCCCGGTGAGCCTGACTTCGGCGATGTTGGCCAGCGGCGTGGAGACGCGCCACTTGCCGAACCGCGCCCTCAGCTTCTCCCCGTCCACGCGCACCCCCGCGTTCTCCGGCGTGACGCCGAACAGGGCAGCAGCCCGACGGTAGGACGGCTCGAAGGCGAAGTCGAACGTCCGCTCGCCCTCCGCGTCAGCCACGAGCGGGGGTCTGCGTCGGGTCTCTGTACATGGAGCTGCTCCTTCGTGGGGTCGCCGCCGGATCACGGTCATCTCCTCCAGTGTCGCCCCTGCGGTGGAGACGGTGAGCTTCGGGGTCACACCCGGTGCACAGGACGGGATGCGCCCGCTCAGCGTGGACCTCACCTCCAGATCGCCCGGCCTCAGCGGCCGGGGGCGGCGACCCGCGGAGGGCGACTCACGCCAGCCCGAGGACTGCCAGAGCCACGACCGAGACGGCGATGAAGGCGATGGTCAGCAGATACATCGCCGCGGACGCCCGGCCGGCGGTGAACTCACCCATCAGGTCCTCGTCGCGGGCGATGCCGTACATGAACGCCAGCAGCGGCAGGAGCAGGACGGCGTTGAGCACCTGCGACAGCACGAGGATCGGGATGAGCGGAACGCCCGGGACGAGCACGAACAACGCCGCCACACCGGCCACGCCGGCGTAGGTCCCGTAGAACAGCCGCGCTTCGGAGATCTCGTCGTCCAGCGCCGCCTCCACCCCGCTGAACTCGCAGACCGAGTAGGCCGTCGACAGCGGGACGATCGCCGCCGCCAGCAGCGCGGCTCCGATCAGGCCGACCGCAAAGAGACTGCGGGCCAGCCCTCCGGCGAGCGGTTCCAGGGCGCCCGCCGCATCCGCAGCGTCGTTGATCGTCACTCCCTGGGCGTGCAACGTGCTGGCGCACGCCACGACGACGAAGAAGCCGATGACCCCGGTCAGCACCGCGCCGGTCACGACGTCGATCCGCTCGTAGGACAGGTCGGCCGGCCTCAGCTTCTTGTCCACGGCATACGACTGGATGAAGCTCAGCCCCCACGGGGCGAGCGTGGTGCCGATGGTGCCGGTCGCGATGAGGACGGCGTCCCGGGTGACCGGCATCGTCGGGACGACGAGCCCGGTGAAGGCGGCGCCCCAGTCGGGTCTGGCCAGGAGGCCGGCGGCGACGTACGCCACGAGCACGGCCGCCAGTGCCATGAGCAGGTGCTCGACGCGGTGGAAGCTCCCCCGGAGGACGAGCATCGAGACGACGACCGCCGCGATCGGCACGGAAAGATAGCGGCTCACCCCGAACAGCTCGAACCCCGCAGCAACACCGGCGAACTCGGCACAGGTCGTGCCGACGTTCGCGAGGACGAGGGCGATGACGGCTACCGACGCCGCCCGCACGCCGTACCGCTGGCGGACGAGACCGATCAGTCCCTGGCCGGTGACCACGCCCATCCGGGCGCCGAGGGTGTGGAACACGACCAGGGCCACCGTCGACAGCAGCAGGACCCAGAGGAGCTGGTACCCGTACTGGGCACCGAGCACCGAGTAGGTCGTGATCCCTGCCGGGTCGTCATCCGACAGCCCTGCCAGGAGCCCGGGACCGAGGACGGCCACGAACGCGATCAGCCGTCCCCGCGACCACCGCCTCGACCGCGTCGGCGTGGCCTCCGGGCCCGCCGTCATGGTCCGGGGACCGCGGCGCGCGGTCCGCCCGATTGCCCGGGCGGGTTGCGCCGCCAGCCGTGAAGACGCCGAAAACGCCTGCCGCTCAACGGGGAACGGGCTGCTAGGCGGCGCCGGAGCCTATGAGCCGTCTGCTCCGGCAGCTCGTCGAGAAGGGTCGCTGCCTCGCCCGGGCCGAGCCCCGCGATGAGTCGTCCACCCACCTGGGGGTGGACGTGGCTCAAGGCCTCGGCGGCGCGCGCGGGGCCCACCCGCCGGACCACGTCGGTGGCGCTCCCCAGGTCCAGCCTGGTGAGCAGCTCAGCCAGCCCGCGTGCATCCAGCCGATGGACCGCGGCTGTGGTCGTGGCCAGCTGGATCGTGTGCCCCCGGTCCGAGGTCAGGTGCAGATCGCTCCAGTCGACCAGCTGGGGCGCCACCCGCTCGCCGATCCGTCTCAGCCCGAGCCGGCGCCAGACGGCGCCCATCCCGACGTCGACCGCTGCCACGTCGAGCCGGGTGCCCCCCTGACCCGTGAGCACGACGTCGGAGACGCGGGCCAGACGGCGTCCGGCGATGTCGACGATCTGGACGTCACGGACGTCTCGACCGAGGAGGAGCTCATCCTCCTCCAGGTCGAGAGCACCACCCCCCGCCGACACCCGGTATGCCGTGGCATCGTCCCGCAGGGCCACCTCGCTGGCGTCGAACGACGCGACCGCCTCCCAGGGCACGAGATGGGACACCCGGTGCCGCCGCCCGACCACCAGCCGGTGGACCTGGGGATGCTCGTCACCGAGGCGGGCGGTGAGGTCGATCAGGCGGCCCAGGACAGCCCCGTCGAGAGCGCGCACCGGCTGGCCCGTCAGCCGGGTGAGCACCATCATGCGTCGAGCCTAGGCGTGCCGGGGTATGCCATGCCCGTCAATGGCTGAGGGTGAGGTGGCCGCCCCACCAGCGCCTAGTCACCGAGGAGGTCGCCGAGGGTCGCGGCGACCCCTTCGGCGGCGAGCGCGGACCGGGTCCGGAGAAACTCGGCGCCGAAGGTCGGGTCGGCCCCGAGGTCGCCGAAGATGGCCTCGATGCCGATGAACGCCGCCGGGTCGTCAGCCCGGGCTGCGGTGCGCAGGGTGTCGGCGTGCACGTCCGGTGGCACCTCGACCTCAGGGACTCCTCCTCGCGCGATAAGGGCCCAGTACTCGGCCCACGCAGCGACCATGAGGGCACCCAGCGCGACCGGGCGACCCGCGGCCAGGTTGTCGCGGATCGTGGGGAGGGTGAAGGTCGCCATCCGGTTGGCACCGTCGGTGGCGAGCCGGACGAGGGTGTCACGGATGCCCGGGTTGGCGAACCGCTCGATGAGGGTGGCCATGTAGGCCGCAAGGTCGATCCCCGGCAGCTCGCCGAGGGTCGGCGCGGCCTCGTCGGCCATGTACCGCTCGAGGTAGCGCCGGACGCGGTCATCGCGCACGGTCTCGTCGACCATCGAGTAGCCGAGTGGGGTTCCGAGGTAGGCGAGGGCCTGGTGGCTGGCGTTGAGAAGGCGCAGCTTCATCAGCTCGTACGGCCTGACGTCGTCGACGAACTGGACTCCCACAGCTTCCAGGGCGGGCCTGCCGAGGGGGAACTCGTCCTCGACGATCCACTGGGTGAAGGGCTCGGCCGGCACCGGCCAACGGTCCTCGAGGCCGAAGTCGCGCAGGAGCGACTCCCGGTCGGCGTCGGTGGTGGCCGGCGTGATCCGGTCGACCATGCTGTTCGGGAAGGAGACCCCGCCGTCGATCCAGTCGGCGAGCTCGGGGTCGACGACGCGGGCGAAGCCGACCACCGTCTGACGGCATACGTCACCGTTGCCCTGGAGGTTGTCGCACGAGAGCACCGTGAAGGGAGCGATCCCCGCCTCCCGCCGTCGGCGCAGGCCGTCGACGATGTACGCGAACGCCGTCCGCGGGTCCTCGGGGTGGTCGACGTCGTGCACGACGGACGGGTCCGCCGGGTCGAACCTGCCCGTCGCCGCGTTCTTGAGGTACCCGCCCTCCGTGACGGTGAGACTGACGACGCGCACGGCGGGGTCGACGAGCCGCTCGCGGATGGTGTCGGCGTCCTGCGGGCCGTGAAGGTACTCCAGGATCGAGCCGACCACCCGGGGTTCGAGGGTGCCGTCGGGGTGGCGCACGACGAGCGTGTAGAGGCAGCCCTGTGCCCGCATGGCGTCGCGCATCGCCGCGTCCTGGGGCAGGACCCCGACACCGCAGATGCCCCAGTCGTCCGCGTCGCCGGCGGCCATGAGGCGGTCGACATACATCGCCTCGTGCGAGCGGTGGAAGTTGCCGACGCCGAAGTGGACGATGCCCACCGTGGCTGCCGACCTGTCGTAGGGCGACGGGAGGACGCCTCGGCCGGCTGCGTATGTCTCGGTCCGGGCTGGGGGTTCAGGCGTCATCGCCACCTCACCGCCGCACGTTCTCGAGGACGACGGCCAGGCCCTGACCCACGCCGATGCAGATCGCGGCCACACCCCAGCGCCCACCGGAGTGCTCGAGGGAGCGCGCCAGGGTGCCGAGAACCCGGGTGCCGGAGGCGCCCAGGGGATGACCGATGGCGATGGCACCACCATGCCGGTTGACGATCTCGGGGTCGATGTCCCACGCGTCGACGCAGGCCAGCGACTGCGCGGCGAAGGCCTCGTTGAGCTCGACGGCAGAGACGTCGGACCAGCCGATCCCCGCACGGCGAAGCGCCCGGTTGGCGGCCTCCACCGGCGCGTAGCCGAACAGCTGGGGCTCGGTGGCCGCCGCACCGCGGCCGGCTATCCGCGCCAGCGGTGGCAGGCCCAGCTCGTCGCTCGCCTCCGCGCTGCCCAGGAGCGCGGCCGACGCGCCGTCGTTGAGCGGCGAGGCGTTGCCCGCCGTCACCGTGCCCGCCTCCTGCCGGAAGACCGGTGTCAGGCCGGCCAGCCGCTCGAGCGAGGTGTCCGGCCGGATCGACTCGTCCCGCCGCAGGTCGACACCGGGCACCGCCACGACCTGGGCGTCGTAGAAGCCCTCCGACCAGGCGGCGTCGGCCAGCCGGTGCGACCGGACGGCGAACTCGTCCTGCCGCTCGCGCGCCACGCCATACCTCTCGCGCAGCTGCTCGGTCGCCTCCCCGAGAGAGACGGTCCAGGCCGGGTCCATCCGCGGGTTGACCAGCCGCCACCCGAGCGTGGTGGACACGAGCGTCAGGTCGCCCACCTGGAAGGGCTTGTCCGCCTTGGGCAGCACCATCGGCGCGCGGGTCATCGACTCCACCCCGCCGACCAGCACGACCTCCGCGTCACCGGCGGCGATCTGGCGAGACCCGATCATGGCGGCGTCGAGGCTCGAGCCGCACAGCCGGTTGACGGTGGTCGCCGGCAGCGAGACCGGCAGACCCGCCAGAAGCACCGCCATCCGGGCGACGTTGCGGTTCTCCTCGCCCGCGCCGTTGGCGTTGCCGAGGACCACCTCGTCGACCCGGGCCGGGTCCAGTCCGGGCGCCCGGGCCACCTGCTCACGCAGGACCAGCGCTGCGAGGTCGTCCGGGCGCACGTGGGCCAGCGCTCCGGCATACCGGCCGAAGGGGGTGCGAACGGCGTCGTAGAGAAAGACGTCACGGCTCATCTGCTTCCGACTCCTGCCATCGTGCCCACTGCGCATGTCCTCGGGGGTCTCGAAGTACAGGGGACCTTCGGCACTGAACGTGCCCGGTCAGCCCCCCGAGACTGACATGATCGCACCCCTCGCCATCTGACCAGACCGTCCAGGAGGACACATGACTGAGCAGCCGGCAACCACGGCCTATGCGGCGCGCCTCGAGGTGGACTACCCCGAACGGCACGACCGGATGACCGCCTTCTTCCGGCTGATCCTGGTCATCCCCATCGCGATCGTGATCAGCGTGCTCACGGCTGGTGCCACCCAGACGACCTACGACCAGAGCGGCCAGATGCTCCGCGAGACCAGCGGAGGCATCGCCAGCGGCCTGTTCCTCGCGACCCTGTTGATGATCGTGTTCAGGAGGCGCTACCCGCGGTGGTGGTTCGACTTCGCTCTGGAGCTGGCCCGGTTCGGTGCCCGCATCGGCGCCTACGTCGCGCTCCTCACGGACCAGTACCCGTCCACGGTCGAGGAGCAGGACGTCCACCTCGAGATCGACTACCCCGACGCCGAGCGCGACCTGAACCGCTGGATGCCGCTGGTGAAGTGGCTGCTCGCGATCCCGCACCTTCTGGTCCTCGCCGTGCTCTCGGTCGTCGCGTTCTTCGCCGTGGTCGTCGCGTGGTTCGCGATCCTGTTCACCGGTCGCTACCCGCGCGGGATCTTCGACTTCGTCGTCGGCGTCGCCCGCTGGTGGCTGCGCGTCCAGGCGTACGCCGCCCTTCTGGTCACCGACCGCTACCCACCCTTCTCCCTGGCCTGAGCTCGTCAGCCCGCCGCGGTGGTCAGGCGGTCACGCAGGCAGGTGCCCACGTAGTACCTCCAGGCGCTCGAGCAGCTCTCGAAGCACTCGATGTCCGGCACGAGCCCGTGATGGGTGAACCGCACCTCCGACCCGCCGGGCCTGGGGGTGATCTCGAACCGGACAACGGTGCCCGTCCACTCCGACTCGTCCTCGACGAAGCGGATGTGCCCGTCCACGACCCGCCAGGTGACCAGCTCACCGGGCACCAGCTCCGTGACCAGCTGGGTGCTCTGGTGCATGTCCGCCACGCTGTAGGTGAAGGTGGCTCCGAGGACGTCGGTCGGGCCATCGATGTCCCCCGCCCACCAGCTCCGCACGTCGTTGATGGCCGCGAAGACCTGGTCGGGATCCTGGTCGACGGTGACGGTGAATGACAGATCCGTGGTGTTCATCCGCGTGCCTCCTGGAAGCCGGCCTGCACCATCCGGTGGTGGTGCACGGCCGTCGTCTCTCGCTCGAGCCGCAGGCTCACCGCCTGCGTCCACTCAGGGGCGGACCGCAGGGACGCAACGGCCGCGTCGTGAGCGGCCCGGCTGGTGAACCCCGCGGACCACACCACCGCCCTGTCCTCCCGCACCGGCAGAGCCGGGAACGAGTTGGCTGCCGGCTCCGTGCGCCACATCGCGACGCGGGTGCCCAGGTGGCGTTCCAGCTGTGGATGGACCACCTGCGCCATCCACGTCTCGAACGCCTCGCCGCCGGTATGCACGGCGACGGCGAGGTGGACGACCTCCCCTGGCGTGGCAGTCGGACGGTCCGAGTGGTGCGGAAGCCCCGCGCCCTGGTCCTGCCGTGGCGGATGAACAGGGTCGGTGGCGCGGAGCAGGAAGACGTCGTCGTTGTCCGCGATCGCGGCGTTCGCGACCGCCCGGTGCTGCTGCCATACCGCTCCGCCGTAGAAGCTGGCGAGAGCCTCGCGCCGCTGCTCCATGTCGTGGAAGCCGCGCATCCAGACAAACCGGGTCGGGTCCCCGGGGTCGAGCAGGACCGCTCCGACGCGGATCCCGCAGTCCTCCTGGCCTGCAAGGAAGTGGGTCTCGAAGAGGTCGACGATCGCGCTGAGACCGCCCGGCACCAAGCGGTACTGGCGGAGCTCGACCACGGCCGCGTCCCCGATGGACGGGGGCGCGGCTGCGAGGTCGGGGGGCTGCTGGGACCGGACTCCAGCGATCATCGAGCCTCCCTAACCGAATTGAAGTAGTTACATTAAACTGTTTGCCCGTCGGCCCGGCAACCCCTCTGCCACCAAAATGTTCAACCAGAGTTGCCTTATCCTGGGTGCGTGGCTGCGAACAGCTCCCTGACCCTGGCCGCCCACGCGCTGTGCTGGATGGAGCTGGCCCGCCGCCGTGGAGACCGGGTCCTGTCGTCGGACCGCATCGCTGCGTCCCTGGCGAGTCACCCGGTCGCCGTCCGACGACTGCTCAGCCAGCTGCGAGAAGCCGGGCTCGTCGTCTCGACTCGAGGCCGTGGGTCGGGCTGGTCGCTCAGCCGTCCGGCGAGCGAGATCACCCTGATGGACGTCCACGACGCGTTGGGACACGGCGCCCCCTTCGCGCTGCACCCTCATGTGCCCAACCTCGAGTGCCCGGTCGGGTTCGGCATCCGGCCCGTGCTCGCCGAGGTCTACGCGAGCGCCGAGGTGGCGATCAGCAACGAGCTGCGCTCGCGCACCATCGTCGACCTGTTGGACCAGCTGCTTCGACAGCACCCGCTGCCCGCGGTCGACCTCTGACGGTCAGCCAGGAGAGTCGTCAGCCATCCCCGCGACGTCGGCCCACCAGGAGGTAGGCAGCAGGAAGGATGCCTGCCGAGCTGACCGAGGCGAGTGCCAGTGCCCAGACGGCCTTCTTGCCGTGGAGGCTCTGGGCCGGGCGAGCCTTGAGGTCCACGAGCGCCCAGACACGCAGGCTCGCATCCAGCGCTCCGAAGCCGAGGACCAGGCCGCGAGTCACCGGTGAGAGCTCTCCCCATCGGCGGGGTGGTGTGGTCTGCATCTCGCGAGCCTATGCGTCGACAGGGGCCGGACGATAGTGAACGCGGAGTTTTCACCGTACTGTGAAAGGTATGAACTTCGCAGTCGACCGGCGCGAGCCCGACGTGGCCGCCCTGGGCGAGGGGAGTGCGTCCCTGTCGGCCTACGTCGAGGAGTTCGGACTGGCCATGGAGCGCCGAGGACTTCCCCGCGCGGCCGGTCGGCTCTTCGGCTGGCTGCTGGTATGCGACCCTCCGGAGCAGTCTCCGGCGGACCTCATGGAGGTCCTGCACTCGAGCACCGGGGGCGTCAGCCAGAGCCTGCGCCTGCTCATGCAGTTCCAGCTCGTCGAGCGGGTCGGGAGACTCGGAAGCCGTCGGGCCTACTACCGCATCGCGCCGGGGGCCTGGGAGACGACCATGGCCCGACACGTGGCTGAGACCGCGCGCTTCCGGGAGCTCGGTCAGCGTGGGCTCGCGTTGCTCGCCGACACGTCCGAGGCCAGTCGGGACCGGTTGGTCGAGATGACGGACTTCTATGCGTTCCTCGAGCGAGAGATGCCCGAGATGATCCAGCGCTACCGCGCCGAGAAAGCACGGTGACCCGTGCCGACGACGGCTGTCATCCACACCACCGCCCTGTCGAAGCGCTTCGGCGACGTCGCAGCGGTGGACCGGCTCGAGCTCGAGGTCCTCCCCGGCGAGATCTTCGGGTTCCTCGGCCCCAACGGTTCGGGGAAGTCCACGACCATCCGGATGCTGCTCGACCAGCTCAGAGCCACGGCAGGGAGCGCCACCGTCCTCGGCATGGACGTCCGCAAGGACGCGCTCCAGATCCATCGCCGGATCGGTTACGTGCCAGGGGATCTGGCGCTCTACCCCAAGCTGACCGGCCGCCAGACCCTGGAGTACTTCGCCGCGCTGCGTGGCGGCGTCGACCCCGCATACGTCGAGCAGCTCGCGGAGCGGCTGCAGGCCGACCTCAGCCGCAAGGTCGGCGAGTACTCCACGGGAAACCGACAGAAGATCGGCCTGATCCAGGCCTTCATGCACCGCCCCGACCTGCTCATCCTCGACGAACCGAACACCGGCCTCGACCCGCTGGTGCAGCAGACCTTCCAGGACATGCTGCGCGAGGTCCGCGAGGACGGCCGGACCGTCTTCCTGTCCTCACACACCCTGTCGGAGGTGGAGCGGGTCGCCGACCGCGTCGGCATCATCCGGCACGGACGGCTCGTCGTCGTCGAGCGCATCGACGAGCTCAAGCGAAAGGCCATCCGGCGCCTTGACTTCGAGTTCGCCACAGCTCCGGCGGACAGCACGTTCAGCGGCGTGCCGGGCGTGCGCACCGTCGACATCGACGGGGTGCACGCCCACGTCTCCTACGAGGGCTCGGTCCACGAGGTGCTGGCGGCGGCGATGACGCACCAGGTGGTCAATCTGCAGTCCCGGGACTCCGACCTCGAGGAGATCTTCCTGGCCTACTACCGCGACAGCGACGACAGCACGTCGGGTGACCGGGCAGACCGCCCCGCCGGGGTAGGAGAGGCCACCGACTCCGATCGAGCGGGTCACCATGCCCGCTGAGATCTTCACCCAGCAGGTGAGGCGCAGCCGCGCCGCCAGCGGCGTCATGGGGCTCTCGTTGGGTGCGTTCGCGTTCTTCGCGCTGGCCATCACCAAGAGCCTCAGCGCGTTCCTCGACGACATCACGGCGACCTTCCCGGAAGCGCTCAAGGCCTTCGTCGGCGCCGGTACGCCCGGCGGTTACGTCGTGGGAGAGACCTTCGCCCTGATCGGTCCGATCGCCCTCGTGGCCTATGCCGTCATGGTCGGAGCGTCAGCACTGGCCGGCGAGGAGCGCGATGGCACGATGGCGCTGCTCTCCGCGCAGCCGGTCAGCCGGTCGCGCGTGCTGGCTGCCAAGGCCGGGGGGATGGCTACCGCGCTGGCCACCGTCGCCGTCCTGTTCTGGGTGGGTATGGCGCTGGCGCTCGTCCTGTTCCCCTCCTCCGACATCGGCGCCGGCGCGCTGGCCGCTGGGGTCCTCCATCTGCTCTTCCTCGCCCTGGCCTTCGGCTCGGTCGCTTTCGCCATCGGCGCGGCGACCGGCCGGCCCAGCGTCGCCGCCGGAGCCGCTGGGGGGCTGGCGGTCGTCGCCTACCTCACCCAGACGATGCTGCCGCTGGTCGGGTCTCGGCGGGTGGGCCCGACTCAGCCCGTGGCACTACGCGATGAGCAGCGACCCGTTGCGAAACGGCGTCGACATCGCCAGCCTCTGCGTGCTGGCGGGGATAGCCGTCGGTGGGCTGGCCGTCGGCGCGCTCGGCTTCTCCCACCGCGACCTGAGGGGCTGACCCGTGTCCGTCGACATGTCTCCACCCCCCCGCGGACCAGTCCCCTCCCCGACGGCCGGCCAGGGACGGATCGCCCGAGCGATCTGGATCCGCGCCGTTGCCGACAAGGCAGGGATCACCGGTGTCCTCGCGTTCTACCTGCTGGCGATCGACGCCGGGATGGGGGCTCTCTGGCCGCCACTACGCGAGACCTTCGTGAGTCTCGCGCACTCCCTGCCGTCCGGGTTCGACGCGCTGCTGGGCGGAGTGCCGCTCTCGACCCCGGCGGGCTGGCTCAACGCCGAGCTGCTGTCCATGGTGGCGCCGGGCTTCCTCATCGCCACGGCCCTGATATCTGGCGCGTCCGCCACCGCAGGAGAGGAGCAGAGCCGCACCATGGCGCTGGTCCTGTCCACAGGGACCGCCCGAACCACCTTTCTGCTGGCCAAGAGCGCGGCCGTGCTCACCCATGTGGTGGTCGTGGCACTGGCCATGTTCGTGGGGTTGCTCGCAGGGAATGCCATCGGCGACATGGGCCTGAGCACCTGGATGCTCCTGGACGTCACCGTGTGGGCCACCCTCATCGCTCTGCCCTACGCGGCCCTCACCCTCACCGTGGGGGCGCTGAGCGGGCGCAGGCGGCTCAGCCTTGCCATCCCGGGAGGAGTCGTCGGTGTCTCGTTCGTGCTCAGCATGTTCCTCCCCCTCAACCCGTCGCTCACCGGGTTGGCGAAGATCAACCTCTGGTACCCGTACAGCGGCAACGTCGCCATCGTCAACGGCATCGACTGGGCGATCGGCGCGTTCATCCTCACTCTCACGGCCGTCATCGCGCTGGTGGGCATCGCGTTCTTCCCGCGTCGCCGGAACCTGCGCGGGTGAGCGCCGGAGGCGATGGCGTCGACGCGGCAGGAGGACGCCCAGGCTGAAGGGGTCGTTCAGCTGTCGACCGTCCCACGAAGGCGCACCACGGCGGGGGCTGCGAGGACGACCACCGCGCCCACTGCTGCGACCACCACGACCGCCACCGACCGCGGGTCTCCGCTCGCCCGCGCGCTCACGACCCATCCCAACCCCCACGCAAGGGAGAGCGCGGGCGACAGCTGGCCACCGGAGCGCAGAGAGAGCGCGACACTGGCCAGGACGGCGATGACGAGCAGGGCGATGGCCCAGACCGTGGCCACCGTTCCGACCGGTGACCACCCCGCAGAGCTCGTGAGCGCGGCAGCCGCGTTGGCGACCGTCGCGATCGCCACCCAGCCCAGATAGAAGCCCATCACGGCGTCGAGGAGCAGTGCCTGCAGCCGGGAGGTGGGTCGTGAGTCGATCAGTCGCACGACGGTGACGAGCAGGACGACCAGCAGGCCCGTGATGACCAGGAAGCTGCCCACCACGGAGCCCGCTTGGACGACGAGGATCCAGGCGGCGTTCAGCAGCAACGAGGCCGCGACCCACCAGCCGACCCGTCGTTGCCGAGCATCGCCGCGTTGGTCGGGGGTGTACTGGTACACCGCGAGGGCGAGGAGACCGACATAGATCACCGACCAGATCGCGAACGCTGGACCAGCAGGCGCCACCAGGGTCGCGTCGGCAGCGAGCGCGCCTCCTGCGGCATCGGCGATCGGCGTCCCGACGACGACACCCGAGCCGATGAAGCCTCCCACCAGGGCGATGACGGCGGACACGGCGACGGTGGCGGTCCGAGAGGCGTCGCTCATCCGCCGGCCGGTCTCGTGCTGAGGGTCCCGCCAGAGCACCCCGTCGACAGTGGTTCCATGGCTCTCACCTTCTGGCGACGGACGCCGCCCGTGCCCCACACCTGCTACCCCCAGCCTGCCATATCCGCGCCATCGGCCAGCCGTGCACAGGGCGGGGCGCCGCGCTCAGCCACCTCGGGAACGAGCAAGGCCCCCGCCCGCGTTTCCGCAGGTCAGGGGCCCCATCGTCTGTCTCAACACAGCGTGCGCCCGGAGGGATTCGAACCCCCAACCTTCTGATCCGTAGTCGAAACCTAGGCGGTCCAGCGCGCCCAAGTGATCAGATCGCAGCACGGATCAGTCGCTTGGGCGTCCAGGCGTGGTGCCATGCCTTCGCCTGCCGGTTAGCAACGGCGTTAGCAAATGTGCCGCCCGCAGGCTTGTCTTTAGGGGGATGTGGTCCCCGAGCGCCCATACCGATCGCCGACTCGGACGATGTCATTCCTCCAGCCCGCGGAGGCTGTGGAGACCTCTGCTATGACGAGCTTCTCGTCGGCGCTGAGACGGTGGAGCACCCCCGCGGGTAGGTGTACGACATCACCAGGTCCGACGGCGGTGCACTCCAACGCGGCCAGGTCGGTGCCGAACTCGATGCGCCCACGCCCCGAGATCACGCACATCGTCTCAGTCTTCTCATTGTGAAACTGGAGGCTGAGGGACTCCCCGGGATTTACGTAGAGGACCTTGCCCACGTAGCAGTCGTCAATCTCGGCGAAGATCATCTCGTGCCCCCAAGGCTTCGAAACGAACTCAGCCGGGTAGTGGTCAGCTGAGCCACCCACGAGCTTCTTGTTCATGCAGTCCCTCCCCGTCCGACCACCCCTGGAGAGGCTGGTCGTGGCAAGTGTGCAGCATGAGCGGGCCGGTGTTGCCCGAAATGCCGGCTGATGCCGTCGGCGCTGCGACTCATGCAGACGTCCGCTGGGCCGGCCGCCAACGCCCGAATCGCCTACTCCCAGGACGGCCTCTGACCCCACATCAGGGCATCACGCTGACGTCGCGCAACTTCCGCTGCCTCGAGCGCTCCAGGCTGGCGAATCCAGTCAAGGAGCTGCGGCAGCGTCGCAAACCAGCTCACCCCAACAGGAAGTTGATCTGGAAACTGAGCGGTTTGACTTCGCTGGCCGGTGTCAGGGAACCGTTCGCCGTATGTGACTCCACTGTCAGCCACGATTGCCAGGTCGTACTGGATCAGCTCGGAACCCGACTCCGCCGCGATCTCGAGCATCCATTGGGAGCGGTCAACGGTGACTCGCACTTGCGATGGCCCGTCGTAGAGCAGCTGCGCGCCAAACGTGTCGCCCCCGTCATGGGCCGCCAACTTGTACCCGTTCACCAATAGCCAACCGATCGTCTCCTGGACGTCCATGGGTGCCTTCGCGGCAAGGAGCAGGCCAGCCTGGTCGTTCATTCTCTGCAGCATGCCAGTGGCGAGCCGATCAAGCGCGCGGATCTGCCTCGTTGGGAGTGCCGCTTTCTGCGACGGACCGCGAAGGACCAGGCAGAGCCACCGATCCATAGCGGAGCCAGTAGGCAGGCTGGAGAGACTGTCCAGCCCTCCGCTCGCCCCGGCGGTGATGCGGCGGTACACGGAGTGTGCACCTGGGCCGGGCTGGGACTGAGGGCTTGACCGGCTCGGAGTGCCTGCCGGATGCTGCCGCGTCGGGTCGGCGGCTCGAAGGTGAGCATCGAGCTAGGGCCCGCCGGAGAGGCTGTACGCAGTGAGCCGAGAGCCATCACGCACGTACACGACGGTGGGCGTGTTCATCGCGTCTTGCGGCGCGAGGATCATTCCCCCGCCGACCGTCTGGCCCAGCGCCGTCACCCCGTCAGGCTCGGCGAACTGAACGGCGCCGCGTAGGTATGTGCGGCCGACGTACTCAAGTTTCGGGGCTGTCGCACTGGGCCGCACTGACCACTCCCAGGTATGCGCGTGCACATACGCGAGCCGCGCTCCGATGACCAGCATCGTGCTGAGGATGAGCACGAGAGCAATGCTCCGGGTCCGTCGGGTGGTCACCTTGGCAGCATAGGTTCGCTCCTAGGACTTCACGGCAGTTTCGCCAGCGCCGGGGTGCGGTGGGGTGCGCGTGGCGCGAAGCGCCTAAGCGCGGGGCCCCATCGCGGGGACCCGGCCGTTCGCGGCGCGAAGCGCCGCCTTGATCCTGTAGAGCCCAACGCAGCAGACGCCCGAGCACCACACCCGAGCACCACGCCGACTGGGAGGCATGCACAAGCTGCGCGCTCATGCATAAGGTCGCGAATCTCCACATTTGGCTGCCAGCCCATCCCGGGCGCTGCTACGTTCCTCGCAGAATCTTCCGCGACGAGAGAGCCGCATGCTGGACCACCGGACGCTGGACTTGGGGGCTGCCGTTGGCCGCTATGCCGTCGCGTATGTTCGGAAGGTCTGCGCGCAGGCTCACATCGGCTTCGTTGAGACGTCAGCCGGTGAAGATGTCCTCGCCATTGACGGCCTGATCCAGTATCCGTACGCCGACGTGCGGATCCAGATCAAGGGATCAACCGGCCCGAGCCTCACTCCCCAGCAGGGCCAGCTCAGTTTCGCCATCGAGGACAAGTGGCGGGAGAAGTGGGAGAGGAATGGTCTGCCCACGTACTTCATCTACGTGCTCATGGAGAGGGACGTTCCTGACTGGTTCCAGTACGACCCGAGTTACACCTTGGCAGGGGCTTACGCACTGTGGGCGCGGATCGACCGCCTCCCAAGCGACGCGACCCATGTCATCTTCGACCGGGCAGAACGGTTTACAGCGGCGACTGTCAGTGACTGGTACCAGACTCTGTTGGACGGCTACGGGAGGGTGTGAGTGGCATGACGGACTCACTGAACCCCTGGACGTCGGGCACCTCTGAAAGGCGCGATAGGCAAACCTCGCTGCTGTCGTCCCTCACGCCTGCCGATACGACCTTCTTTAAAGACTGGTTGGTCAGTTCCGGATGGTCGCGGCTTAGCACTGGGGACGTGGGCGAGCTCTTCCAATTTGGAGATTCGGCCGTTGCTATTCCGCGAGATCTGTGGCGGGATCCGGTCGTGGCAGGTGGGGTCGCCGAACGCGTCGCTCGGGCAATGAGTCGAGATCTCGCGGACGTGCTGAAGCGTCTGGTTTCTCCGCTTACCGATCGCATCGAGATGCGACTGAAGGGTGACGAGCTGCCAAGTGGACGAGTCCCCCTCGGTGCCGCGTCGGAAGCATTGCGCAATGGGCGTCGATTGTTGTCCGCCTCTGGCACCAGCGCCATATCTCCAGGCTGGAGCATCGCTCGTCGCTATCGACCCGAGGCGCAGGAACTCGCTCGCGATGCCGAGCTGGCCCACACCGAGGATGGCTCGTTCGTTTTCCCCCTGTTCGTGACGCTGGACCGTGCCGATAATCCGAGGCTTGACTACGACGCGGACTCGGTCATTCCAGAGCCGTATGAGCGTCGGGTCACGCGGATGCTTGCCACCGGCCTGGCTACCGCCATACGTCTCTCGGGCGAGAGTGTCGATCACCTAGACGACAACGACCTCGACAGCGCCGCCAGCGTTGGCGTGTCAAGGGAGATGTGTGTGTCGCTGGATGAGCTGCTTCGGAACCCTTCAGTGGACGAGGTTGGGATCAACTTCGAATGGTCGACTGCCTTCGGAAGCACCGAGTCCTTGCCACGTTCCGTGCAGGTCCATCGGGAGTCAAGACCGCAGTTGCGGCGTCTCGCCCGCCGCCTTGCTCGGCCCGAGCCGATCCATGCCGAGGTCTACTCCGGCCCGATCTTGGAAATCGGGCATGGCGAAGAGGTGGGCTTCCACTTCGTCCTAGATACCTACTTCCGGGAGCGGAAGAGCAAGCTTCGGGTGTCGCTGACGGAGGAGCAGCACGATCGCGCTATCGGCTGGTATCGGGATCGAGCCACGGTGATTGTCCAGGGTGACGCGACTCAGATGAAGTCTGGACTCCTGATGGATGCCGCTCGTCGCATCGATGCTTGGTCCGACACGCGTTTCTGACCGGGCGCCTATCTGCTCCGCGCGGGTTATGCGTCGGCTGCTACTTCACGGCGCGCGCCGCAGCATCTGGTGTGCTCCATTGGCTACTTGACGCCGAAGCTGTCTGGTACGACATGCGTTCCATCGTGTGCCCGGGTTGGAACACCATCCGCATTGATCGCGTCAGTGATCCGTACGGCGTAGGCCGGGGGCATGAGGCCACTAATGGCGTCCAGAGCATGCCACTGGATAGCGGTGGCCTCGTCGGTCTGGGCGTCGGGTTCGCATCTCGCTCGGCACCGGTAGACCAGTGCGACGATGCCGCGGGTCATGTTCTTGTAGACCCCGCTCAGTGCCTGGATCTCAATCTCGACGCCGGTCTCTTCACGCACCTCGCGCCGAAGGCCGTCCTCAACAGATTCCTCTAGCTCAAGCACGCCGCCAGGGGGCTCCCAGCGACCGTTGTCGCGGCGCTGGATCAGCAAGACGTGAGCGTTGGTGTCGTCGAGGATGACGGCTGCGACGCTGACGGAGTGGCGAGGGGTCTGTCCCATGTTTAGGCCTCCTTCTGACACAGTGTAGGTAGTACAGACGTGTGGAGGAGTTATGGACGCAGGTAAGACGCGCGCGGAGCGCCGACTGCATGCCGTGGATGCGGTGAGCGTCGACAAGACGGCGGACCGTCCTGTCTTCAAGCAGATCGCCGATGACCTCCGCTCACAGATCAATGTGGGGACGCTCGCCCCGGGGGATCGGTTGCCCTCCGAGAGTCAGCTCATGGAGCGGTACGGCGTAGCCCGAATGACGGTGCGACAGTCGATGTCCGGGCTCAAAGCTGAGGGCTTGGTCGTCGCAGAGCATGGGCGTGGAGTCTTCGTGCGGGGTCGTCCGGTGGTCCGTCGGGTGGCCTCGGATCGTTTCGCGCGTCGCCATCGTGAGTCTGGTCAGGCCGCCTTCATTGCCGAGGCGGAAGGGGTTGGCGCGCCGAGTGTGGACGAGCTCGAGGTCGGCCACGAAGTTGCGGCGCCTGAAGTTCGGGAGTGCCTGGGCCTCACGTCGCGGGCGAAGGTACTTGCTCGACGTAGGCGGTACCTGATCGATGGTCAGCCCGTCGAGTTGGCCGCGTCCTACGTGCCGTCGGCTCTGGCTAAGGGAACGCCAATCGAAGAGCGACACACCGGCCCGGGTGGCATCTATGCCCGCCTGGAGGAACTAGGCCACACCCTGGCTGAGTTCACCGAAGAGGTCGGCGCTCGGATGCCCACTCCGGAAGAGCGTCGAAGGTTGCGCCTTCCGGATGGAACGCCCGTCCTCACTGTCCGCCGGATCGCCTTTGACACCAAAGGAAATCGTGTCGAGATGACGGACACGCTCAAGGCTGCCCCCAGCTATCTCCTGGAGTATCGCTTCCCCGCTGGCTGACACAAAGCCTTGCAACTCATCTAGATAAGTGCTTCACTCGGTCTAGAGCAACACTGCTCTAGGCGAGTGGAGGAGTAGCTATGACGTTCTACGCGGTGGATAGCAAGCGGCAGTCGATGCGGTCGACGGGGATCGTGAACGAGGTGAAGGACTGGGTCGATGGCCCGGATGGCAAGCGCCGCCCCTCGGAGGTGCAGGCCCGGGACGAGGAGACCGGCCTGCCTCTGTGGGAGGTCGAGGTCCTGTACAAGCAGATCGCGTTCGGCAGGGAGTCGAACACGACCGGGATCGTGCGGGTCGGCTCGCCGGTCCAGCCGGTGCTGGGCGAGTTCGTCCCGGTCGCGTTCCTGGGCCTGTCGGTCGAGGTGCGGGTGACCAAGGCCGGTGGCCTGTCGGAGTCGTGGCGGGCCGAGTCGGTGGACGACAAGGCGAGCACCCGCACGGACTCCGCCGCTGCCCCCGGCGGGTCGTCAGGGAAGGCCGCGTGATGATCGGCGCGACAGTGAGCCTTGACCAGGTCGCGCAGACGCTCGGCGTGACCACGGATGAGGGGATCGTGGAGCGGCTGGTCCCGGTGGCTCGTGGGCTGGATGCGGTGGTGAACCTGCTCGGTGAGGTGCGGGCCGACCTGTCCGGGGCGGTGCCGAACGCGGATCAGACGATCGCCGTCGCGGCCGGTCATCTACAGGACGCCGTGGTGTACGTGGCCGCGACGTACCGGGCGGCGGAGTCGCATCAGCGGGGCGAGTGGTGATGGACGCCCTGTCGCGGCTGTTGCGCAGTGGTTGGGAGCTGGGCCGTGAGGCGTGGTGGGTGGCCCGGTGCCTGCCACGCCTGGCCCTCCTCGTCGTGTGCGTCGCGGTGGCGCTGTGGGTGGCCGGGTCGCATCTGCCGGCTCTCGGGTCCGGCCTCGGGCTCGGTCTGCTGCTGGGCTGGCCAAGCCTGCACCCGTCGTCGTGGGCCGACGTGGAAGACCGGTCCCGATGTCGACGGCACCGCGACGGCTGGGCGCGCACCTGTGTCGCGGTCGGGCTGTCCGTCCCCGCCCCCGGCTCCGGTATTGGTCGGGGTGACGGGCCGCGCCGGATCGTGCCCCGCCTGCGCAAGGCCCGCTGCCGCGACGGCATCGAACAGGTGCGGCTGTCGTTGGCGACCGGGCTCACCCTCGACGACGTCGACCGAGCCGCCCCAGCCCTGGCGGTCGCCTGGGGTGCGCACGCGGTCCGGGTCGCCCCCGACGGACCCTCCGGTGCTGTGGTCACGCTGGCGCTGCGCGACACCCTCGCCCACCCGACCCAGACCCCAGTCCCGAGCGACACCGCAACGGCTGGTCACCCGCTGGGCTGCGTGCAGTTGGGCCGCGCCCTGTCCGGTGCCCCATGGGTCGCGGACGCCCGGGTGCACACCCTCGTCGCGGGGATGACCGGCGCTGGCAAGGGGTCGGTGATGTGGTCCCTGCTGGTCGCCCTGGCACCCGCCGTGAAGGCAGGAACGGTGCGCCTGGTCGGGGTCGACCTCAAGGCCGGGATGGAACTGACCCACGCCCCCGCGTTGTTCTCCGCGCTGGCCACCACCCCGGAGCAAGCCGTCGCCGTCCTCGAACGCGAGGCCGATCTCCTCGCGACCCGCGCCGATCGGATGGCCGGGCAGTCCCGCGCGCACACCCCGACCGCCTCGAGCCCACACGTCCTGGTGGTGGTGGATGAGCTGGCCGCGCTGACCGCGTACATCAGCGACAGTGCCCTCCGCCGCCGCGCCGACACCGCCCTGCGGGTGCTGCTCACCCAAGGCCGCGCGCCCGGGATGGAGCGTGTGGGCGTGGGTGCAGGACCCGCGCAAGGACACCGTCCCGGTCCGGAACCTGTTCCCCCAGATGGTCGGGCTCCGCCTCAAAGACGCGTTCGAAACCGAGATGGTCCTCGGCGACGCCGCGACCAAGACCGCGCCGTGTCACCGGATCAGCCCACACCACCCCGGCACCGGGTACGCCGTCACCGAAGACGGGTCCGTATCCAGGGTGCGCGCGCATTACGCCGCCGACGATGTAATCCACGCCATCAACGCCGCGTACGCGACTCGGCATCGGCTGCCCGCTGTGTCGCTGGCCCCGGCCCCCGACCCCTACGGCCTCGGTCTGCACTCCGTGCCAACCTCCGACCGAACGGCACCGGCCCCCGCGAACCCCTGAAGCTGCGCCGAGTCCCGGTGCACCAACCAGCGGCCGCAACCCACGTTCGCCGCGCAAGCCGCGCGCACCCCGGGCCACGTCCAGGGCGGGTGAGTCCGCATGACCCTCACCAACGGTCAGCGGGTGACGCGCCTGCGGGGTGCGTTCGACGACGCGGCCGACACCGCCGCCCGGCACGCGCTCGGTGCAATGGCGTGGCAGACCCTCGCCGCCTGCGGTGCCCGTACTGACCTGCCGTGGACGACCGATGAGGTAGGACCATGGGACGCGGAGAGCATGCGCGGCATCTGCGCGCGGTGCCCCGTACTGAAGCCGAATGCAGCAGCTACGTGAAGACCGCGAAGGTGTGCGCCGGGTGGTGGGCCGGAGCAGACCGCGACCCAGACGCCCACGAACCAGCCGCCCCCGCCTGGGTGCCCGTGACCGTGCACCGGCAGCCGTTGCCCGGGGTCGAACAAGGCGTGCTGCCGATTGGACGGTGCCGCATGAGCGTCGCATCCGCGCTGATCCCGTCCGCGCTGGGCACCAGTCGCCGGCGGCTGTCGTGCCGGCCGCGGACGGGGTCACCACCGACATGGCCGTCGCGGTGGCAGAGTCAGCCGGGGTATGCGTGCGACCGATCCTGCGCACCGTCACCGACCGCGCCACCACGCGCACAACCGCGGTGCCGATCCCCTGCGGCTCGACCCGGTACAGTAGATGCCCCACCTGCGCGGACAAGGCACGACGGTTGCGGATCCACCAGTGCCGCGAAGGCTGGCACCTCGACCACCGACCCACTCCCTGCCGATGAGGGCCACGCCGCCGACCAGGACAGCGACGAGGCAGAGGAAGACGACCAGGAGGACGAAAAGGAGGAGGCGCCTCGACGAACCCGGTCGACACGTCGGCGTGACGAGATGCCGGACCTGCCCACCCTCCCGGTGGAACACCGCACCGTGGGGCGCACGTTCACCGATCCCGAAGACAGGCCGCGAGTACCGGCCCTCGATGTTCATCACCGGCACCCTGCCCTCCTACGGGCTCGTAGATCCCCGGCGAAGGCGTCCCACGGAAACCGGCCCGGTACGACTACCGCCGCGCCGCGCTGGATGCGCTGCTGTTCCCGAAGCTGGTGGACCGGCACCATCCAGAACCTGCGCCGCGGCGCCGGGTACAAGGTGCAGTACTTCGCCGCCGTCGAACCGCAGACGCCGCCTCGCCCCGCACCTGCACCTCGCGGCCCGCGGTGCGATCCCGCGCAGGGTGGTCAAAGGCGTCTGGGCAGGGTCGCTACGTGTCGATCTGGTGGCCACCTATCGACCGGGTCATGTTCTCCGAGCACCACCCGCGAGCGCTGGCCGATCTGGGCAGGGGAGGAAGTCGGGTACGTCGACCCGGCCACCGGTGAACCGCTGCCGACCTGGGAGCAGGCCCTCGACGACCTCGACGCCGACGAGGACGCGAAGCCGTTGCACGTGCGTGCGGTGGGGAAGCAGACCGACATCAAGGGGCTGCTCGGCGGAACGGAGGACTCCGACCGGACCGTGCGGTACCTGTGCAAGTACCTCACCAAGGCCGTGGCCGAGACCTACGCCGACCAACCCCGACACCGCTCAACCCCGACGACCCCCAGCCGTCGCGAAGGCGAACCGGTACGAGGACCACATCGACCGCCTCCACGACCACGTCCGCGTGCTGCCCTGCTCCCCGGCCTGCGCGAACTGGCTGCGCTACGGCATCCAGCCGCAAGAACCCCACCCCTGGGCTGCACCCCGGGCAGTGCGCGCTCCAAGGCCCACGACCGCGAATGCCTCGGCGTCGGCGGCCGCCGAGCCCTGGTCTCGCGGCACTGGACCGGCAAGACCCTCACCGAGCACAAGGCCGACCGCGCCGCCGTCGTCCGACAGGTCCTCGAAGCCGCGGGGATCGAGGCACCCGACGCGGACCGGCTCGCCGCCGACGTCCTGCACACCGACGGCAAACCCCGGTTCGTCTGGGAAGACACCAAGCCCGACCAACGCGACTACCCCGCCATGATCGCCGCCTCCCTCCGCGAGAAGAAGGCCCGACGCGCCCAATACGACCACGCGAAAACCATTGCCGCCCAACGCGAATCCCCACCGGGCGCACCTGTGGACAGTTATTCAGCAATCCAGCAGGGAGGATCGAGATGAATCAGAAACTGCTCTACAGAGTCTGCGAGGTGGCGGAGTTCCTGAGCCTCAGCCGCTCCAAGACCTACGAGCTAGTCCGTTCGGGGGTGATCCCGTGCGTCCGGATCGACGGGTCGCTCCGGGTTCGTGGGGTAGATGTTCAGGGTTACGTGGACGCGCTGACGGCGGCTGCGTGATGGCCGGCCTTCGAGATGGCGTGATCCGTCGAGGGTCGTCCTGGTCGTACGTGATCCGAGTGACTGACGCGAAAGGTGCCAGCCGACCGCGTTGGGTAGGCGGGTTCCCCACCGAGCAGGCTGCGAAACAGGCACGGGACGCTGCCCGCGTGGCCGCCGCTCGTGGTCAGTACGTTGACCGCTCACACATCACTGTCGAGCGATACCTGACCGAGTGGCTGGAAGCCCACGCCTTGGAGGTGAAGCCCAAGACACACGAGGGGTACCGCTACCTGCTCACGCGGTACGTCATTCCCCACATCGGCCATCAGCGGATCCAGTCGCTCAGACCCTCGACTGTCAGCGCGATGTACCGCACCCTCTTGGCAGAGGGGGGCGTCGACGGTGACCCGTTGTCGACCAGGACGGTCGAGTACGTCCACGCTGTGCTGCGGAAGGCGTTTAACGACGCGGTGATGACGGAGCAGCTACTCCCGGCCAACCCCGTCGAGCGCGCCAAGCGGCCACGGAACGACTCGCGGCCACGACGCGAAACCGTCTGGGATCCCGACGGGCTTCGGGCCTTCCTCGACACCGCGGGCGAGCATCGGCTCTCGGCGTTTTACCGCCTCGCCGCTTACACCGGGGCGCGACGAGGCGAACTGCTTAACCTGCGCTGGGAGGATGTGCGCCTCGATTCGCCCTGCTCTATCCGGATCCGGGGAACTGTCTCGGTCGTTGCAGGTCGTCGGGTTGAGGGCACGACGAAGTCAGGTCGAGAGCGCACCGTGAGCATTGATGCAGAGACCGCTGAGGTGCTGCGCCGTCACCGGAAGGAACAGGAAGAGGATCGAGCGGTTGCTGGTGACTCGTGGGTTGGAGGGAGCCACGTCTTCCGAATGCAGATCGGCTCGCCGCTTTACCCGGACACAGTCAGCGCGCTCATGGTCAAGCTAATCGTGAGCCACAACAGCAGGCATCCCGACAACGCGCTCCGGCCAATCCGGTTCCACGACCTGCGGCACACCCACGCCACGCTGCTGTTGCGTGCTGGAGTCCCGGTGCATGTTGTTGCCGCGCGACTCGGACACCGGGAGCCGTCGATCACGCTACGGGTCTACGCGCACGTCCTCGATGACCAGGCGACCGGGGCCGCGGAGGCTTTCGCCCAGGCGATGGACGGCGAGCCCACGGGGCCGTCAGAGGAGTCGAAATGAGCCTCGGTGTTAGCAAATGCGTTAGCAAGCAGCCCCGAAACGGCTTCGGGCAGAGCAACAGCCCCGGCCGTGTGGATCGGCGCGGGGCTGTGACCTGCGGTGTTGTCTCAACCAACAACGTGCGCCCGGAGGGATTCGAACCCCCAACCTTCTGATCCGTAGTCAGATGCTCTATCCGTTGAGCTACGGGCGCGGCATGCCGCCCCACCCCCCGCTGCGGAGTGGACGACGACGGCACAGACTACCGGCTGCCCGGCATACCGACGAAATCGGCAGGCAGGCCTGAGAACGGGGCCGACGTCGCTGTGGAGGCGAGGCATCCGGGACGGTCCGGATTCGCCAGAGCCGCAACGTCTTTCAGCCCCATCCTGCAATAACCTGCAAGAAACCGACAGACGCCGTCGGCGCCGCGTGTTTGTGATTGGTTTCACCAGAGGGGTGCATCTCATCCGTCGCCGACAGCCGCATCCCGGGCGTACGGTGAACCGATCAGGGTGCTCAGCATGTGGACAGTGACTGTCCGGAGCCACTTCACCTCATGGACCGGGTCAGCGAAGGACCAGGGCGAAAGGGAACGGGATACCAGCATGTCGACCGACACCACGAAGCACACCCAGGCACCCGACACCGACACGGACACCCCTGTCGGCGGCACGACGCACGCCCGCCTGCAGGCGTGGGTGGACGAGGTCGCCGCCATGACCACACCCGACCAGGTCGTCTGGGTCACCGGTTCCGACCAGGAGTGGGCGCGCCTAACCGACAAGCTCGTGAAGGCCGGCACCTTCGTGCGCCTCAACGCCGAGAAGAAGCCGAACAGCTTCTACGCCGCCTCCGACCCGACCGACGTCGCCCGGGTCGAGGACCGCACCTACATCTGCTCGGTGGACGAGAAGGACTGCGGCCCCACGAACAACTGGATGGCGCCGGAGGAGATGAAGGACATCATGCGCGGCCTCTACCAGGGGTGCATGACCGGTCGCACGATGTATGTCATCCCGTTCGTCATGGGCCATCTCAACGCCGAGAACCCGATGTTCGGCGTCGAGATCACCGACTCCGAGTACGTCGTCGTCTCCATGCGGGTCATGGCCCGCACCGGGGTGAACGTCCTGCGCCGGATCGAGGAGCTCGACGCGGACTACGTGCCCGCCCTGCACTCGATCGGCGCCCCGCTCGAGCCCGGCCAGCAGGACGTCACGTGGCCCTGCAACGACACGAAGTACATCGTCCAGTTCCCCGAGGAGCGGATGATCTGGTCCTACGGCTCCGGCTACGGCGGCAACGCCTTGCTCGGCAAGAAGTGCTACTCCCTGCGGATCGCCTCGGTCATGGCACGCGACGAGGGGTGGCTCGCCGAGCACATGCTCATCCTCAAGCTCATCTCGCCCGAGAAGCAGGTCTACTACATCGCGGCCGCCTTCCCGAGCGCCTGCGGCAAGACGAACCTGGCGATGCTCGCGCCGACCATCCCGGGCTGGAAGGTCGAGACGCTGGGCGACGACATCGCCTGGATGCGCTTCGGTGAGGACGGGCGGCTGTATGCCGTGAACCCGGAGTTCGGCTTCTTCGGCGTCGCACCCGGCACGAACGAGCAGACCAACCCCAACGCGATGCGCACCATCGACAAGGGCAACTCGGTCTTCACGAACGTCGCCCTCACCGACGACGGGGACATCTGGTGGGAGGGCCTGGAGAACATGCCGGCTCACGCCACGGACTGGAAGGGCGACGACTGGACGCCGGAGTCCGGTCAGCTCTCGTCGCACCCGAACAGCCGGTACTGCACCCCGATCGAGCAGTGCCCCATCCTCGCCCCCGAGTACAACGACCCGAACGGCGTGCCGATCTCGGCGATCTTCTTCGGCGGCCGCCGCAAGACGACGGTGCCGCTGGTGACCGAGGCGCGCGACTGGGTGCACGGCACGTTCATGGGCGCCACCCTCTCCTCGGAGACCACGGCCGCGGCCACCGGCGAGGTCGGTGTCGTCCGCCGCGACCCGATGGCCATGCTTCCGTTCATCGGCTACAACGCCGGCAACTACTTCGACCACTGGATCAAGCTCGGCAAGGACGCCGACGCCGCGAAGCTGCCCAAGATCTTCTACGTCAACTGGTTCCGGCGCGACGCGGACGGGGGCTTTCTGTGGCCGGGCTTCGGCGAGAACTCCCGGGTCCTCAAGTGGGCGATCGAGCGCATCGAGGGCAAGGCCGCCGCGGTCGAGACGGCCATCGGCCACGTCCCGACACCGGAGTCGCTCGACACCGACGGCCTCGACATGTCGCCCGAGACCATCGAGAAGGCACTGGCGGTCGACAACGCCGAGTGGGCAGCGGAGATCCCGCAGATCCAGGAGTGGTTCGACAAGTTCGGTGACTCCCTCCCGACCCAGCTCTGGACCGAGCTCGACGGGCTCAAGGCCCGCCTGGGCGTGGAGTAGGCAGACCCCCGGCCCCCGGCATACCGGGCGGCAGACAACGAAGCCCCCGGCCATGCGGCCGGGGGCTTCGTCGGTGCTGAGTCAGTCAGCGAAGGTCAGCGATCTCAGATCGCGGTGACCTTCTCGGCCTGCGGGCCCTTGGGGCCCTGCGTGACCTCGAACTGCACGCGCTGCGCCTCGTCGAGCGAGCGGTAGCCGTTGGACTCGATGGCGGAGTAGTGGACGAACACGTCCGGACCGCCACCATCCTGCTCGATGAAGCCGAAGCCCTTCTCAGCGTTGAACCACTTCACGGTGCCTTGTGCCATGGGGAGAACTCTTTCCTGATCAACCGGCGAGGTCCACAGGTCGTGGACCTCCAGCTGCGGCTTCGACCCCCTACAGCGTCGGGCTGGACGCCCGCTGCTAAAAAAACAGCCCGCGCGATGGCGGGCAAGTCTTCGTCGTGCGAGGAACTGAACTGCAACCGCTCAAACCATAACAGAGACCGGCGGCGCCGCCCACCCGAGATCGGGCAGGACGTTGACGTTCGTCCTGCGTTCACCCCCGCCACCTCCCGGTTGAGCCTGGACGAGCAGCCTGCAGGTTGCCATGCTGGGCACCCAGCACAGATCGTTCACAGGAAGCCCACAGCCATGGCATACCTCGTCCCAAGTCTGCGCCCACAGTGTTGCCCCCATGACCAAGGTTGAGTCCATGACCAAACAGGCCGCGACCGCCCAGAGGCTCCAGCGCCTCGACGGCAGCGCCCCGCGGGTGCTCGTCGTCGACGACGAGCTGAACCTCACCGAGCTGTTGAGCATGGCGCTGCGCTACGAGGGGTGGGAGGTCCGCTCGGCCGGGTCCGGCATGGCGGCCGTGCGCGAGGCCCGCGAGTTCGAGCCCGATGCGGTCGCGCTGGACATGATGCTGCCCGACATGGACGGCCTTGAGGTGCTGCGCAGGATGCGCGAGCACAACGAACGGATCCCCGTCCTGTTCCTCACCGCCCGCGACGCGGTGGAGGACCGCATCGCCGGGCTGACAGCTGGTGGGGACGACTACGTCACCAAGCCGTTCAGCCTCGAGGAGGTCGTGGCCCGGCTGCGGTCGTTGATGCGCCGCACGGCAGTGATGGCCGCCGAGATGGAGGACTCCACCCTCGTGGTCGGCGACCTCAGCCTCGACGAGGACAGCCACGAGGTGAGCCGCGCGGGCGACCCGATCAACCTCACCGCCACCGAGTTCGAGCTGCTGCGCTACCTCATGCGCAACCCCAAGCGCGTGCTCTCCAAGGCCCAGATCCTCGACCGGGTCTGGAACTACGACTTCGGGGGCCAGGCCAACGTCGTCGAGCTCTACATCTCATACCTGCGCAAGAAGATCGACGCCGGGCGTGAGCCGATGATCCACACGATGCGCGGTGTGGGGTATGTCCTCAAGCCAGCTCCCTGAGCGACACGGCGCGGCTCCCCCTGTGACCGCGGGGATGACGGTCCCTCCGCCCGGCATGGAGGCCGCGGATGCGCACAGCTGGCAGTCGCGCCTGCCCTGGCGCCCGCTGAGCACCTGGACGTTGCGCGCGAAGCTCGTCGCCTCGATGCTGGCGCTCTTCGCGGTGATCACCATCGTCTCCGGCGCCCTGACCGTCGTCTACCTCGACCGCTACCTGACCGGCCAGGTGGACGAGCAGCTGCGGTCCTCGATCACCCGGTTCGTGCGGCCGGTCGGTGACTCACCCCAGGCTCAGAGTCGACGCGGCCCGGGCGACGAGGGGCTACAGGCCTTCATCAGCGCGGGAGACTCCGTCAGCTCACGGGGCACCGCCTCCGACCGGTCGAGCGGCCTCGTCGCCCTCACTCCCGCGGAGCTGTCCACGCTGCAGGACGCCGCCCTCGACGGCACGCCGCACAACATCCAGCTCGGCTCCCGGCTGGGGTCCTACCGGGTGATGGCCCAGCCGGCGCAGGCGGTGACCGCCGACGGGTCCACTGTGGCGGGACTCGTCGTCGTCGGCCTCCCTCGCTCGCCGCAGGAGGCCACCATCGCCAACATGATCCGCGTGGCCACCGGGAGCATCCTCATCGGCCTGGTCGGGGTCGGGCTCGGAGGCGCCTGGCTCGTGCGGCGCAACCTCGCGCCCCTGCACCGCGTCGCGGGCACCGCCACCCGGGTCGCGAACCTGCCTCTGGACACCGGCAGCGTCGCCCTGGCCGAACGGGTGCCCGACGAGGACACCGACACGCGCACCGAGGTGGGCCAGGTAGGCCACGCCCTCAACGAGATGCTCGACCACATCGACGCCGCCCTCAACGCCCGCCATCAGAGCGAGCAGCGGGTGCGCCAGTTCGTCGCAGACGCCAGCCACGAGCTGCGCACCCCGCTGGCGTCGATCCGGGGCTACGCCGAGCTGACGCGAAAGGAACCGCAGCCCATCCCCGAGACGGTGGTGCACGCCCTCGGCCGGGTCGAGTCGGAGGCGACGCGGATGACCTCCCTCG
The DNA here is from genome assembly GCA_963826375.1 of uncultured Actinomycetota bacterium. Lineage (GTDB taxonomy): Bacteria > Actinomycetota > Actinomycetes > Actinomycetales > Dermatophilaceae > Lapillicoccus. The sequence goes on from CAWGWN010000006.1 coordinate 191,027, forward strand.
TCGACGACCTGCTGCTGCTCGCCCGGCTCGACGCCGGACGGCCACTGGACCGCGAGCCGGTCGACCTCACCGAGATGGTCGTCAACGCCGTCAGCGACGCCCACGCCGCGTCGCCGGCCCACGCCTGGCAGCTCGACCTGCCGGACGAGCCGGTCGAGGTCCCGGGCGACCCTGCCCGGCTGCACCAGATCGTCGCCAACCTGCTGGCCAACGCCCGCACCCACACGGCCGCGGGCACCACGGTGCGCACGATGCTCGCCCGCGAAGGGGACACCGTGCGGATCACTGTGTCCGACAACGGCCCCGGCGTGCCGCAGGAGCTACAGGCCAACGTCTTCCAGCGCTTCGCGCGCGGCGACACCTCGCGCAACCGCACCGCGGGAAGCACGGGGCTCGGCCTGTCGATCGTCGCGGCGGTGGCCCATGCCCACGGCGGCACCGTCGAGCTCAGCAGCCATCCCGGGGACACGCGGTTCTCGGTCCTGCTGCCCACCTGAGGCGCCAGCGCGCCGACCGTGCTCTCAGCCCTGCCGGGCGCGGTGCGCCGCCGCCTTCACGCGGCTCTGGCAGCGGGCCGAGCAGTAGCGCCGCGTGCCGTTCTTCGACTCGTCGACGTAGACCCGGTCGCACGGGGCCGCGTCGCAGACCCCGAGCCGGCCGGCGAGGTCGCTGCCGACCGCCAGCGCGAGCGCCGAGGCGCAGCCGGCGGCCCAGCCCACGGCGAGCGTGTCGTCGGCGCCGTGGAAGTGCAGGCTCCACCGCCCGTCGGGGAACCGGTCGAGCTGGGGCCGAGCCTGCGTCTGCTTCAGCAGCCGGTTCACCGTGGCGGCGGCGTCCGCGATGCGCCCCCGTTCGACCGCCTCGAAGACGACCCGCATCTGCGTCGCCGTCGCGGCCAGCCGGGCGCCGTCCCGCTCGGTGACCGCAGGCTCCCGGCCGCCCTGGGCGAGGGCTCCGGCCACCACCCGAGCGCCCTCACGCCCGGTGGGGGCCTGCACCTTCCGGGTCCCCCGGTGGCCGGGGGTGAGCTCGTTGACGAGCTGGACGGCGACCGCCACGAGAGTGAATACATGACTGTCGAAGTTCACTTGACTGGTCACCTCGGCTCTCGATAGCGTCTCCTGGTCATGACCAACAATACCGCTGACGCCAGTCACCAGAACCCGACCCGCCACGACCCACGGGTCCGGGACCTGCCCGCGAGCGTCTGGGCACTGACCCTGGCTCGGGCGGTGAACCGGCTGGGCGCCTTCACCCTGCCGTTCCTCGGGGTCGTCCTCACGACCGAGCTCGGCCTCCCGTTGACCACCACGGGCTGGCTGCTGGCGCTCTTCGGGCTGGCGACGATCCCGTCCCGGCTCGCCGGCGGCGCGCTCGCAGACCGGCTCGGCCGTCCGCGGACGATCGTGCTCGGACTGGTGGGCACCGCCTCGTCCCAGCTGTGGCTCGCGGCGAGCCACTCCGTCCTGGCTGCGGTCGTCGGCGTCCTCGCCCTGGGTCTGTGCTTCGAGGTCTACGAGCCGCCCAGCCAGGCGGTCATCGCGGACGTGACCGACGAGCAGACCCGTCCGCTCGCCTACGGGCTCCTCGCCTCCGGCCTCGCCGGCGCCGGGGTCGCCGCGGGGCTGCTCGCGGCCTGGCTCGGGGGGGTCGGCCTGCGGTGGCTGCTCGTCGCCGACGCGGCGACCTGCCTGGCCTGCGCCGCGACGGTGGCCGCAGTCGTCCGCTCGAACGTCTCCCGCACGGCGAGGCCCAACCCGCTGCGGGGACGAGAGGTGTGGACGGACCGGCGGCTGCTGCTCATGCTCGGGTCGGGCACCGTCTTCGCGCTGCTCTACCTCCAGATCAGCCTCGCCCTGCCGCTCACCCTCGTCGCCCGCGACCTCCCGGCAGCCCACGCCGGCCTGCTCTTCACCGTCTCGGCCCTGACCATCGTCACCGGACAGCCGCTGCTGCGCCGGCTGCCCCGCGTCGGCCGCTCGCGGTTCCGCTCCATGGCGCTCGGGTATGCCGTGCTGGCCCTCGGCCTCGGGGGCACAGCCGTCTCCACCGACCTGTCGGGTTTCGTGGTGAGCACCGTGGTCTGGAGCGTCGGCGACCTCATCCTCCTCGGCCACACGTGGAGCATCGTGTCTGACCTGGCGCCGGCTGGAGCCACGGCCCGCTACCTGGCCGTCTTCGGTCTCTCCTGGGGTCTCGCCGCGGTGGTCGCGCCCCTGCTGGGCACCCAGCTGCTCGCCGCCGGCGGCCCGGTGCTGCTGTGGTCCGTCTCCGCGATCCTGGCGGGGGCCCTGGCCGCTGCCCAGCCCGCGCTGGCCCGGCGCTGCACGCCCTAGCCTGGACTGGCGCTACGCGCCAACGTCGGGACCCGGACACCCCCGGACCACTCACCGTCGGGTCAGGGACGTCGCACAGGAACCGCACAGCGGTGGACCGGAGTCTCCTCTCATGGACACCGTGACCTGGCCCCGCCCCCCATCCGCTCCCGCTCCCGCTGCCGCTGCCGCCGAGCAGCCACCCGCTGCAACGTCGCCGGGTCCGTCGTCAGCGGGAGTCCCCCCGACCCAGCGACCCACCGGCCCCCGAGCCGTGCTCTCGGGCTGGTGGCGCGGGTCGGAGAGCGACCCCGTCTGGGCGCGGCCCGCCCTGGTCGGTCTGCTGCTGCTCACCGCGGTCCTCTACTTCTGGAACCTCACGTCCAACGGCTACGCCAACTCGTTCTACTCCGCCGCGGCGCAGGCCGGGTCCGAGAGCTGGAAAGCGTTCTTCTACGGGTCCTTCGACGCCGCCAGCTCGATCACCGTCGACAAGCCACCGGCATCGCTGTGGGCGATGGCGCTGTCCGTGCGCCTGTTCGGGCTCAGCTCCTTCGCGATCCTGCTGCCAGAGGTGCTCATGGGGATCGCCACCGTGGGGGTCCTCTACGCCACGGTGCGCCGGCAGTTCGGGGCCGGCGCCGGGCTCCTCGGCGGGGTCATCCTCGCTCTGACCCCGGTGGCCCTGCTGATGTTCCGCTTCAACAACCCCGACGCGCTCCTCACCCTGCTCATGGTCCTCGGTGCGTGGGCGACGATGCGCGCCGTCGAGGCGACCTCACCCCGGTGGTTCGTCGCCGTCGGCGTCTTCATCGGCCTGGCCTTCCTCACCAAGACGCTGCAAGCCTTCCTCGTCGTGCCCGGGTTCGCCCTCGCCTACCTCGTGGCCGCCAACACCACGCTGCGCCGGCGCATCTGGCACCTCACCCTCGGCGGTCTCGCGATCATCGCCTCAGCGGTCTGGTGGGTCGCCGTCGTCGAGCTCGTGCCGGCCAACCTGCGCCCCTACATCGGGGGCTCCCAGACCAACTCGTTCCTCGAGCTGACCTTCGGCTACAACGGCTTCGGGCGGCTCAGCGGCGACGAGACCGGCTCGGTCGGCGGTGGGGGTGCAGCCGGTGGGGCCAGCTGGGGGGTCACCGGACTCGCCCGCATGTTCACCGCCGACGTCGGCGGTCAGATCTCCTGGTTCCTTCCTGCGGCCCTCGTCCTGCTCCTGGTCGGGCTGGTCCTTCGGGGGCGCCGGCCCCGCACGGACGCGCGCCGGGCGGCCTACCTCGTATGGGGCGCGTGGCTGCTGGTCACCGGGCTCACCTTCTCGCTGATGGCCGGCATCTTCCACGCCTACTACACGGTCGCGCTCGCCCCGGCGATCGCCGCCCTCGTCGCGATGGGCGCTCGGGAGGCGTGGGAGCACCGCAGCCGGTGGTACGGACTCGGCATCCTCGCGGCCGTCACCCTCGGCACGAGCCTGTGGAGCTACCTTCTCCTCACCCGCGTGACACAGTGGAACGCCAGCCTGCGGATCGCCGTCCTTCTCGTCGGTGTGGTCGCCGCCCTCGGCTTCCTGCTCGTGGGGCGCGGCGGGCGGGTGGCGCGGGTCGCCCGATGGGGCATGCCGGCGGTCATCGCCGCGGCGCTTCTCGCCACCCTCGCCGGGCCGGCGGCCTACGCAGCCCAGACCGTGTCCACCGCCCACACCGGCTCGATCATCACGGCCGGGCCGGCCGTCACTGGAACCCAGAGCGGACCTGGCGGGGCCGGCGGACCCGGCGGGGCCGGCGGACCCGGCGGAACCCGCGGGGCCGGCGGGCCGGGCCAGCTCGGAGCCGGTGCCACCGGGCCCGGCCGCGTCCCCGGTGGCGTCCCCGGTCAGGGAGCCACCGGTCAGGGGGCAGCCGGCGGCGGTGGAGGCGGCGGTGGAGGCGGCCTGCTCGAGGCCGCCACGCCCAGCGCCGCGGTGGTCGCGGCCCTGTCCCAGAACGCCGAGCAGTACACCTGGGTCGCCGCGGCGGTCGGCTCGCAGAACGCCGCCGGGCTCCAGCTCGGGACGCAGCTGCCGGTGATGGCCATCGGGGGCTTCAACGGCAGCGACCCGTCGCCGACGCTGGCCCAGTTCCAGGCCGACGTCGCAGCCGGGCAGATCCACTACTTCGCCGCGGGCACTGGGATCGGGGGGGCGTCGCAGGGCGGCAGCAACGTCAGCTCCCAGATCTCCACCTGGGTCCAGCAGAACTTCACCGCGGTGAGCATCGGTGGCGCGACCTTCTACGACCTCACCCAGCAGGTTGCCGGCTCGTCGGCATCCCCGGTCGCGTCGGTCTGACGGTGAGCGTCGTGAGCGCCGGACGCCAGGCGGGCCTGGCGGGTCCCCCCAGCAGCCCGGTCCGGGCGGCCCCGTCGGCGCCGCGGACCAGGTTGCGCGGCCAGCTCGTGCGGTTCGCCGGCATCGGCGCGGCGAGCACAGTCGTCCACCTCGGCCTGCTCGCCCTGCTGCAGCAGAGCCTGGGGGCCCAGCTGGCCAACCTCACCGCGCTGGTCGTGGCGACCGTCGGCAACACCGCGGCCAACCGCGCGTGGACCTTCGGGGTCCGCGGCACCCACCGGCTCGCGCATCACCACCTGCAGTCCCTGTCGGTCTTCGCGCTCACCTGGGCGAGCAGCGCCGGCGCCCTGGCCCTGCTGGCCCACCTCTGGCCCGGTGCGGCGACGTGGGTCAGCGTCGGCGTGGTCGCGGCGGCCAACGTCGTCTCGACAGCGGCCCGCTTCGTCGCCATGCGCAGCTGGATCTTCCGGGTCAGCGCCGGGTAGGACCCCGCCCGACGAAGCAGGACCCGCGCCATACAGGTGAAGGACCACCGGAGTCGTCCGGTGGTCCTTCACCCGCTCACGCGGAGGCGGCGAGATTTGAACTCGCGAGGGGTGTTATCCCCAACCCGCTTAGCAGGCGGGCGCACTAGGCCACTATGCGACGCCTCCAGCACCTTCGCGCACGCGGCGTCCAGGAGCGTTGGTCAGGCTACCGGCGGGCGTCAGGTTGACCAAAACCGGGGCAACGGCGCGGCCGCTTGTCAGGCGGCACGGCGTGGGATATGCGGCTCCACCAAGGATCGGAAGGTATGCTCCGTCCGCTTGATGCTCGGCTCCAACGAAAGGCACGCATGACCGCGGACGACCATCGGGGACGCCCCATGGGGAGCCGGGCTCGGCGACGCCGCGACCTCCAGGCGCGCAACCGCCGCTCGTTCGTGCTCACCGCCCTCGCCATCGTCCCCGGCGCGGGTCTGACCCGCACCCGGCACCGCCTGTTCGGCTGGATCCTGCTGTCGGTCTGCCTGGTCGCCCTCGTGGCCGGGCTGCTCCTCGTGCGGGCCAAGGGCCTGATGGGCGCCGCGCTCGGTGTCGCCGTCAACCCCGACCTGCTGCTCGCGATCGCCGGGCTCGCTGCGGTGGGCGGTCTCGTGTGGATCTTCTCCGTGGTCCTGACCAACCGCGAGTCGGAGCCGACCGACGCCGACCCGAGCTCCCGGTTCGCACTGCGGGTGTTCACGGGGCTCGTATGCGTCCTCGTCGCGCTGCCGACGATCCAGGTGGTGCGCTACGCCTCGATCCAGCGCGACGTCGTCGGCTCGGTCTTCAGCAGCGGCTCGCTGCCCCAGGACAACCCCAGCGCCGCGCGGCCCAACCAGACGGCAGCGGACTCGTGGAAGGACGTGGCCCGGGTCAACATGCTGCTCCTCGGCTCGGACGCGGGCAGCGACCGCACCGGAGTGCGGACCGACTCCATGGTGGTCGCCAGCATCGACACCAAGACCGGGAACACCGCGCTGATCAGCATCCCCCGCAGCCTCCAGCGGGTCCCCTTCCCCGCCAGCAACCCGCTGCGCAAGCTCTACCCGAACGGCTACTACTGCCCCGACGCCAAGCCCGGTGACGAGTGCCTCATCAACGGCGTCTGGGCGCTGGCCGAGCAGCACAAGGACCTGTTCAAGAACGACAAGAACCCCGGCCTGACCACCATCCGGGGGGTCATCTCCGAGGTCACCGGGCTGAGCATCGACGACACGACCGTGGTCGACCTGGCCGGGTTCCAGTCGCTGGTCGACGCCATGGGCGGAGTCCGCGTCAACGTGACCGAGCGGCTGCCGGTCAACGGCTACCACACCGCCAGCGGGGCGATCGCCGGTGTCGAGGGCTGGATCGAGCCCGGCAACCAGCTGCTCGACGGATACCACGCGCTGTGGTTCGCCCGCTCCCGGCTGACCACCGACGACTACTCCCGGATGCGCCGGCAGCGGTGCCTCATCGGCACGATCCTCGACCAGGTCAACCCCGGGACGATGCTCGGGAAGTACCCCGAGCTGGCACAGGTGGCCAAGAACAACATCCAGACGGACATCGACGTCGCCGACCTGCCGGCCTGGGTGGACCTCGTCCAGCGGATCCAGAAGGGGTCGATCACCTCGCTGACCTTCACCGAGGACATCATCAACACCGCACGCCCGGACTACGTCAAGATGCGCCAGCTCGTCGCCAACGCCATCAACCCTCCGCCGGCCCCGACGGCCGCCGCTGAGGCCACGGGCACGGCGACCGCCGCGCCGACCGGCACGCCGGCGCCGGCCAAGACGCCCAGCCCGACCACCACCAAGCGGCCCCAGGACACCACCGCCCCCGTCAACGTCCGCGAGGCCTGCTGACCGGTCAGCCCGGCCCGACCCCCCGCACCTGCAGCGCAGGCGGGCGGTCGCCTCGGATGGTGGCGACCATGTCGACCAGCCGCCGGGTCGCTCGCACGTCATGCGCCCGGAAGACCGTCGCACCGAGCCAGGCCGCGACCGCCGTCGCCCCGAGGCTGCCTTCGAGGCGCTCCGCGGGTGGCAGGTCGAGGCTCTCGCCCACGAAGTCCTTGCGGGACAGCGCCTGCAGGACCGGCATACCCAACCCGACGAGGTCAGCGGTATGCCGCAGCAGCACCAGCGAGTGCGCGGTGGTCTTGCCGAAGTCGAGGGTCGGGTCGAGCAGGATGCGCTCGCGGGGCACACCAGCCCGGTATGCCGTCTCCGCCCCGGCGCGCAGGGTGCGCAGGACATCGCGCACGACGTCCAACGGGTCGGGGCCGTAGCTGACGTCGACCGGGTCGGTGCGGGGAGGCAGACCACCGGTGTGGGAGACGACGATGCCGGCCCCGAGCCCGGCCGCGACGTGCACGAGGTCGGGGTCGTGTCCCGCCCACGTGTCGTTGACGAGGTCCAGCCCGGCTGTGGCGGCTGCGCGAGCCGTCTCCGACCGCCAGGTGTCGAGGCTGAGGATGAGGTCGGGATAGGCCGAGCGCGCATGCTCCAGGAAGGGCAGCACCCGGTCGATCTCCTCGGCAGCCGAGACCACGGCCCCCTCCTGGCCGGCCCGGACCCCCCCGACGTCGACGATGTCGGCGCCGTCCGCGACTGCCGCGTCGAGCGCCACCCTGGCCGAGTCCAGGTCGGCGTGACGGTTGCCGGCGAAGAACGAGTCGCTGGTCCGGTTGATGATGGCCATCACGGCGGGGCGCCCCGCGTCGAAGACGCGCCCGCGCAGCACCAGCTTCGCTGGCACCGGCAGCTCGGCGGGAACGACCGGCTGGACCGCGGTGGCGGGCGCGGTCAGGTGTGCGGGCTCGCTCACCCGCCCATCGTGTCATCCGCCAGCGGCCCGTGCTCCGGCTGCCCGCCGTAGGCTCCCCCGGTGGACATTGCTACCCAGACGGGCGTGCTGCGGACCATGACGCTCGCCGACGTCGAGGACGTGGTGGCTGTTCAGGAGCCGGGCGCCGTGCGCGCACTCGCAGACGTCTTTCCCCAGGAGCTCTATCCCTTTCCGCGGCAGACCCTGACGAGGCGGTGGCAGGTCGAGGTCGCCGACCCGGCGACCAGCTGCTACGTGATCCTCCTCGGTCACCAGGTAGCGGGGTTCGCGGCGACACGAGGGGATGAGCTGCTGCACTTCGGAACATCCGTGGCGACGTGGGGCAGCGGTCTGGCTGCTACGGCGCACGACGAGCTCCTCGTCACCATGCTGAGCGGTGGATGCCGCCGTGCGTGGCTGACCGTGTTCACGGCCAACAGCCGCGCCCGTCGGTTCTACGAGCGGCTCGGCTGGGAGGCGACCGGGGCGCAGATAAGGGGATCCTTCCCGCCGTACGCCGAGCTGCTGCGATACGAGCGGGACCTCCCGCGGGACGGCCGGGGCGGCAGCTGAGCGGTGGGTGTGGGATTTGAACCCACGAGACTGTTTAGGTCTGGTCGCTTTCAAGGCGACTGCACTCGGCCACTATGCGAACCCACCTGGTGCGACGGACAGTCTTCCAGACCGGCGGCGGCCCGACGACGGACGCGGGGCCGGTGCTGGTGCACCGACCCCGCGTCAGGTCATCCAGGCGAAGCCCGCCGGTCAGCCGGTGCTGGGTCCGTGCTGCTGACCTCCATGACCCGCGCTGCCACCATCCAGCGTGCCGTGGCTGCCTCCGCCGGCCATCCGGACGAGGAACGACGCGCCGTTGGGGCTGCCGACCCCGGTGACGTCGTCATACCCCGGACGGGTGTAGATCGTGCCGGTCTGGTTGAGGGTACGCAGCGAGGTGACCGTGCCGGCCGAGTCGTCGAACCCGTTCTTGTAGTCCACCCGGACGACCGCGTCGGTGACGTCCCGACCGTGGTTGACGTCACGGAACGCGTCGGTGCCGGCCAGCTTGTACATCCTCGGGTTGAGGAACCCGAGGTTGCCGCCCTTGACCTGGTTGCCGACTGCCGTGACCCCGGCGAGCAGCGGGCTGGACAGCGAGGTGCCACCGATCCGGTACTCCGAGTACTTCAGCGACCCGTCGGGGAACATCTGGGTCTGCCCGACGAGGAAGCCGGTCTGCGGGTCGCCGACCATCGCGACGTCCGGCACCGCACGGTGCAGGCCCTGGCCGAAGTAGTTCGCGATCGAGGCCGGGACCACGGGCTTCTGGTAGGCCGGCTCCTTGAACAGCTGGCTCGTCCCGCCGCCACCCCCATACATGTATGCCGGGGGGTTGGGCGTCCACGCGCCGTTGGTCAGGGTCGACTTGCCGGTGCCCCATCCCTGCTCCCAGCCGTAGCCGTTGGAGCTGGTGACGTTGAGGGACGTGCCACCCACCGCCGTGACGAACGGGTCGGACGCCTCGTAGTCGACCTGCCGCGAGCCGGTCGCCTTGACCTCGTCGCCGCTGTCGCCGGAGGAGAACAGCAGGCTGACCCCCTGGGCTGCGGCCTGCAGGGCCGACTGGTGGGCCGCCTGCACCTCGGCCGTGCTGGACGGCTCACCGGTGGAGCCGTACGAGTTGGTGATCACCTGCGCGAGGTCGTTGTCGAGCACGCTGTTCACCGCGGCGACCAGGTCGGAGTCCTGGCAGCTCGAGGCACCCACGTAGAGGATGTTCGCTGCCGGCGCCATGGCGTGGACCGCCTCGACGTCCAGCGTCTCCTCGCCGTACCAGCCGGATGCCCCGCACTCGTCGGCGAACGTGTATCCCGCCGGGAGGGACTGCGAGAACTGGTACTTGCGCAGCGGGTGCCGCCCGTCGTTGCGGTTGGCGTAGGTCGACGCGTCCTGGTAGATCGTCGGCGAGGCGTAGGCGTCGACGACGGCGACCGTGGCCCCTCGCCCGTCGTAGCCGGCCCCGAGCGCCTGGTCGATCCCGTAGGCGCCGCGCAGCTGCGCGGGCTTGTAGCCGCAGGGGGCGTAGGTCTGCGGGTTCTTGACCAGCTGCGGCAGGCCGGTGGCCGGCTTCTCCCCGAAGTACGCGGAGCAGGGGCCGGCGTTCTTGAAGACCGGCCCGGGCGGCGGGAGGGTGTCCTTGGGTGACGCCTTGGCCGGTGCCAGGGTCGCCTTCGGGGCGGCCGACGACGTACCGGGGTCGGGGGCGCCGACCCGGTCCGGACGGGCCTGGAGCGAGGAGTCGAGACCGGCGATGCCGGCGATGAGCGGCGCGACGGCGTCCGGGACGGAGGCGTCAGCGCTGTTCGCCGTCACCTGGGCGCCGTCCTTGGCGAAGCTCGCCAGCTGGGCACCGAAGGCGGCGTTCACCGCCGCCACGGACCCGTCGAAGGACACGAACCGGTGGTTCGCCGGTGAGCCCGTGACCGTGAACCCGCTGCTGCGGAGCCAGTCGGAGACCGCCGTGGCGTCGGCGTCCGACGGCGCGAAGCGTGCCCGCCACTGGGCGGACGTCAGGTACTTCCCGCTGTCGGGGCTGCCGGGGTCCGATACGGACGCCGCCAGTGCCTCGGCGCCGGCCGCGTCCTTGAGGTTCAGCACCATTGACAGGTGCAGCATCCCCGAGGCGGGCGGGGTCCCCGTCCGCTGGGTGTGCGCGGCCCAGTCAGGTGCCTTGGTGACGACTTTGCGACCCCCGGCGTCAGCGTGCGCGAGCCCGGCCGAGGCCAGCGTCACCCCGACGCAGACCACCGAGCCGAGCACGGCTCCTACCCCAATCCTTTTCACCTGTTCTCCTCTTCGGTCAGCACGCCCGAGCATGGGCGGAGTGCTCACTGTCTCCCGGGCCCCCACCCGCCGCAATCCGAAAAGACCCGAACCGCCTCTCAGCGTTCGGTTTTCAGGCTTCTTGCAGAGTTCTGGGATGCTTCTCCCAGGCTTCATCGGGCGGCCGACCGTCTCGGGCGACGAGACCGCTCCTCCGAGCGCTCCAGAGCGGGAGTGCCCGCAGCCCGGCCGTCCCCGGGCCGAGCGCGGTCAGATCCAGATCGCGGGACTCTCGTCCAGCAGCTCCTCAGGAGTCAGACCCGGAACAGGCTCGCGGATCTGCGCGGGGATGCCCACGGCGACAGCCCCCGCGGGCACGTCCTTGGTGACCACGGAGTTGGCGCCGACCTGGGCGTCGTCACCGATGGTGACGTCGCCAAGGATCCGGGCCCCCGCACCGATGGTGACCCGGTCGCCGACGGTCGGGTGCCGCTTGACCTTCTTGAGCGAGCGACCACCCAGGGTGACGTCGTGGTAGATCATCACGTCGTCGCCGACGACCGCCGTCTCGCCGATGACGACGCCCATCCCGTGGTCGATGAAGAACCGCCGCCCGATGGTGGCCGCCGGGTGGATCTCCACCCCGGTCAGCGCTCGGGCCACCAGGGACAGCACCCTCGCCGCCACCCTGTATGCGGGGGTGCGCCAGAGCCGGTGGGTCAGCCGGAAGGCCCACACGGCATGCAAGCCCGGCGAGGCGAGAAACGTCTCCAGCCGTGACTGGGCGGCCGGGTCGCGGGCCATGGCCGCGTCGACGTCCTCGAGCACGGTCGCCAGGCCCGATCGCCAGAGGCTGCGGTTGCCGTGGGTCATCTCAGTCGACGAGCCCTTCGAAGAGGATCGTGGAGATGTAGCGCTCCCCGAAGCTGGGGATGAGCACGACGATGAGCTTGCCCTCGTTCTCCGGCCGGCCGGCGACCTGGGCGGCAGCCGCGAGCGCTGCACCCGAGGAGATGCCCACGAGCAGCCCCTCCTCGGTCGCGGCCCGACGCGCATACTCCACCGAGGTCTCGGCGTCGATGTCGATGACCTCGTCGTAGACGGTCGTGTCGAGGATCTCCGGGACGAAGTTGGGCCCGATGCCCTGGATCTTGTGCGGGCCGGGCTTGCCGCCGTTGAGGATCGGCGACTCCTTCGGCTCGACCGCGATGATCTGCACCTGCGGGTTGCGCTGCTTGAGCACCTGACCCACCCCGGTGATCGTGCCCCCGGTGCCGATGCCCGCGATGAAGATGTCGACCTGGCCGTCGGTGTCCTTCCAGATCTCCTCTGCCGTCGTCTCCCGGTGGATCTGCGGGTTCGCCTCGTTCGCGAACTGCCGGGCGAGGATGCCCCCGCGCTCGGCCGCGATCTCCTCGGACTTGTCCACGGCGCCGCGGACGCCGAGCGCCGGGTCGGTGAGGACGATCTCGGCGCCGAAGGCACGCAGCAGCGCCCGGCGCTCCTTGGACATCGACTCGGGCATAGCGAGCACCACGGAGTAGCCGCGCACGGCGCCCACCATGGCCAGGGCGATGCCGGTGTTGCCCGAGGTGGCCTCGACGATGGTGCCGCCGGGCTTCAGCTCTCCGGAGCGCTCTGCCGCGTCGACGATGGCGACGCCGATCCGGTCCTTCACCGAGCTGGCCGGGTTGTAGAACTCCAGCTTCGCGGCCACCGTGGCCTTGGCTCCGTCGGTGATCTTGTTGATCCGGACCAAGGGGGTGTTGCCGATGAGGGCGGTCACATCGTCGTAGATGGGCACTGGTCTCGCCTTTCGCTGGTGCGGGCTTCTCAGAGCGCTAACCCTGGTTTGCTTATGTGTATTCCAAGTCCACGTTATCTGAGCGAGCGGACCCTCGTCGCCCCTTGGCCCGGGGATAGAGTCGGGGGACCGTCGTGAAGGGAGCGTCTCGCATGGGCAAGCTGTCGTTCGTCGTCGGGCTCGGAGCGGGCTACGTCCTCGGCGCCCGGGCCGGGCGCCGCCGGTACGAGCAGATCCGCAGCCGCGCGGTCCGTCTCTGGTCGTCCGAGCCCGTGCAGGCTCGGGTCGCCGACGCCACGGAGCTGGTGAAGGACCACGCTGCCCCGCTCGTCGCGGACCGGCTCGCCGGCCTGGTCGGCTCGATGAACCAGAGCGTGCGCGAGCGGGTCAACGGCGAGGATCGTCCGTCCCAGGGCGGGCCGTAGGACTCGGCGGCCGACAGGTCAGGGCAGCGCGGCGCCGGTCACACTGACGCCGTGCCGCCGGTATGCCGTCACTAGACTCCACGAGCATGAACGCCCTCCAGATCGTGGCCGTCGTCGTCTGCCTCGCGGTGTCCCTCACGGGCATCGCCCTCCTGGCCAAGACAGTGGGTCACTTCCTGGCGACGTTCCGGCTCGGGCAGCCAGCGGTCCGGACGGACGACAAGGCGGCTCGCACGCGAACCCTGCTGCGGGAGTTCCTCGGTCACACCCGGATGTCGCGGCTTCCGGTCGTCGCCGTCGCCCACTGGTTCACGATGATCTCCTTCGGCGTCCTGTTCCTCACCCTGGTCAACGCGTTCGGTCAGCTCGTCCAGCCGTCGTTCATGCTGCCGGTCATCGGCCACTTCTTCCTCTACGAGTGGGTCACCGAGTTCTTCGCCTGGACAGGGCTGCTCGGCATCCTCGTGCTCATGGCGATCCGGCAGCGGGACCACCCGCGCCGAGCCGCTGGCGAGCTCGGGCGCGGGTCGCGGTTCTTCGGCTCGACCTGGTGGCAGGCCTACTACGTCGAGCTGACCATCCTCGGCGTCACCGTGTGCATCCTCACCCTGCGCGGTCTGGAGTTCGCGCTCGAGAAGGCCAGCGGCGACGCCTCCGCGAGCGTCCTGCACTTCCCCACCACCGCGTGGCTCGGCGGCGCGTTCGGTGGCTTGAGCGGGGAGAGCCTGCGCAACACGATCGTGACCGTCGCCGCGGTCAAGATCCTCATCTCCTTCGCGTGGATGATCACCATCGCCCTGCAACCGACCATGGGGGTCGCGTGGCACCGCTTCCTCGCCTTCTTCAACATCTTCTTCAAGCGGAACGCGGACGGCCGCACCGCGCTCGGCGAGCTCCAGCCGATGATGGTCGACGGCAAGCCGATCGACTTCGAGGAGATGGACGAGCTCGACGAGGACGCCGCGCTCGGGGTCGGCAAGGTCGAGGACTTCACCTGGAAGGGCCTGCTCGACTTCACCACCTGCACCGAGTGCGGCCGTTGCCAGAGCCAGTGCCCGGCGTGGAACACCGAGAAGCCCCTGTCTCCCAAGATGCTCGTCATGGCCCTGCGCGACCACGCCCATGCCAAGTCCCCCTGGCTGCTCGCCTCCGAGGAGGACCGCGACGGGCTCCCCGACGGGGTCAAGGCCGCAGCAGCGGTCCCGGCCCTCGTCGGCACGACGGGGTATGCCGCTGACGACCCCCGCACGGCCTACAACCCGCACGGCCCGGACGCCGTCATCGACGAGGACGTGCTCTGGTCGTGCACGACGTGCGGTGCCTGCGTCGAGCAGTGCCCCGTCGACATCGAGCACGTGGACGCGATCGTCGACATGCGCCGCTACCAGGTGCTCATCGAGTCGGCCTTCCCGGCGGAGCTGAACGGGCTGTTCAAGAACCTCGAGAAGAACGCCAACCCTTGGGGGATGGCCCCGCGGCTGCGCCTCGACTGGGCCAAGGACCTGCCCTTCGAGGTGAAGATACTCGGCGGCCAGGGCAACGGCTCAGTTGAGTCGGCCGCCGACGTCGACTACCTCTTCTGGGTCGGCTGCGCGGGCGCCCTGGAGGACCGGGCCAGGAAGACCACTCGGGCCGTGGCCGAGCTGCTCGACACGGCAGGCGTGTCCTTCGCCGTGCTCGGTGACGGTGAGGCGTGCACCGGCGACCCGGCTCGCCGCGCCGGCAACGAGTTCCTGTTCCAGATGCTCGCGCAGCAGAACGTCGAGATGCTCAACGAGGTCGGGGCGAAGAAGATCGTCGTCACCTGCGCACACTGCTTCAACACGCTGAAGAACGAGTACCCGCAGGTCGGCGGCACCTACGAGGTCGTCCACCACACCCAGCTGCTGAACCGGCTCGTCCGCGAGAAGAAGCTGGTGCCGGTGGCCCGGCCCGGCGAGGCGTCGTCCGCCGGCGCCGCTTCGACAGCCGAGAAGGTCACCTACCACGACCCCTGCTACCTCGGCCGGCACAACAACGTGTACGCGCCGCCGCGCGAGCTGATCGGCGCGCTGCCCGGCGTCACGCTGACGGAGATGCCTCGGCACGGCGAGAAGTCGTTCTGCTGCGGCGCCGGTGGTGCCCGCATGTGGATGGAGGAGAAGCTCGGCACCCGGATCAACCTCAACCGGACCGAGGAGGCCCTGGCCACCGGAGCGGACCGGATCGCCGTCGGCTGCCCGTTCTGCAAGGTGATGATCAGCGACGGCCTGACCGGCAAGCAGGCCGACGGCTCGGCCCGGGAGGACGTCGAGGTCGTCGACGTCGCCCAGATGCTCCTCGCCGCAGTCCGTCGCGGGCAGGCTGACGACGGCGCCGACGTCACCGCGAGCGAACCGACACCCGACGCCGACCCGAACCCGGAGCCCACGCCCGACGCCGAGCCGGACCCCGCTCCCGCCGGCTGAGCTCAGTCGGCGGCGCCGGATGCCTGGGGCTCCTGCATCTCCAGCCGGACGCCGAGCAGCCGGACCGTGCGCGACTGGTCGAACCTCCCGACGAGGGCGGTGGCTGCCGCCGCGATGACATCGGCGTCGAAGGTCGGCTCGAGCAGCGGGGCGCTGGCGGTGTGCGTGTCGAAGGGGACGTACCTGACCTTCAGCCCGACCCGGACCGCCGGGCGCGCATCCCGGAGGATGTCCTCAAGGACCCGGTGGACGAGCGCGCGCACCTGCGCCTCGACCTGCGTCCAGTCGGTGAGGTCCTGCTGGAAGGTCGTCTCCCGGCCGTGGCCGCGCGCGACCCAGGGCGATGCGTCGACGGGTGAGTGGTCCACGCCGTTGCCGAGCCGGTGGAAGTACGGACCCATGGTCGGTCCGAGCCGCTCGGCGAGAAGTGCCACGTCGCTCATGGCAAGGTCGCGGACCGTCTCGATGCCGAGCGCTGCCAGTCGCTTCGCGGTTTTGGAGCCCACTCCCCACAGAGCCGTGGTCGGCCGGTCGGCCATCACCTCCACCCAGTTGTCGACCGTCAGCCGGAACGTCCCCTGCGGCTTGCCGAACTCCGTCGCGATCTTGGCTCTGAGCTTGTTGTCGCCGATGCCGACGGAGCAGTGCAGCCCGGTCCGCTCGAACACCGCCTGCTGGACCTGTGCGGCACAGGACTCGGGGTCGCTCACGTCGACACCCATGAACGCCTCGTCCCAGCCGAGCACCTGGACCACGGCGTCGAACGAGCGCAGGGTCTGCATCACCTCGGCCGATGCCGCGTCGTAGAGGGAGGCGTCGACGGGGAGGAAGACCGCGTCCGGCAGCTTGCGGGCGGCGACCCGAAGCGGCATACCCGAGCGCACGCCGAACTCCCTGGCCTCATAGGAGGCCGTGGAGACGACGGCCCGCTCGGTCGGGTCGCCGCGGCCACCGACGACGACCGGGCGCCCCGCGAGGGTCGGGTCGCGCAGGACCTCGACCGCGGCCACGAACTGGTCGAGGTCGACGTGCAGGACCCAGTGCCTGACCTCGTGGGTCACGTCGCGACTGACCCGGTGCGTCACCTCACCCATGGCCGATTCAAGCACGCCGTCGCGCCTCGTGCTCCGGGGCGCGACGGCGGGCTAGCTCAGGCGAGGCCGTTCTTGGTGAGGAAGTCCTTCGCCACCGCGGACGCGTCCTTCTTGTCCACGTCGACCTGCTTGACCAGGTCGGTCAGCGCCGCCGTGTCGAGCTTCGCGGAGACGGCGTTGAGCGCCTTGGTGATCGTGTCGTTGACCTTGTCCTTGCGGACGAGCGGCACGACGTTGTCCGAGCCGAACTGCAGCTTCGGGTCCTTGAGGGTGACGAAGCTGTTGGTCAGCAGGGCCGGGTCGGTGCTGAAGATGAGACCGACCTGCGCCTGTCCGTTGAGCATCGCGTCGACGATCGCCTTGCCCTTCAGGGGCAAGAAGCCCTTCGGGGTGATGTCATAGACCGTCTTCAGGCCGGGCAGGCCCTGGGTCCGGCTCTGGAACTCGGGAGGCGCCGCGATGGTCAGCTCGCTCTCGTGCGCCTTGAGGTCGGCGATCGAGGTGAGGTTCCACTTCGTCGCAACGTCCTTGGTCACGGCCAGGGAGTTCTTGTCCTCGGCTGCCGACTTGTCGAGCGCGACGAGCTCCGGCGGCAGCGCCTTGGTGACGGCGGCGTAGACGGTGTCCGGCTCGTTGTTGGCGGCCGTGCCCTTGAGGTAGGCCAGCAGAGAGCCGGTGTACTCCGGCACGATGTCGATCGACTTGTCCTGCAGGGCCTTGAGGTAGACCTCACGGCTGCCGATGTTGGGACGCGTCTTGACGTCGACGCCCTTGGCCTTGAGCGCTCCAGCGTAGATCTCTCCGAGGACCTGCGACTCGGAGAAGTCGGCGGAACCGACGGTGATCGTGGTGGACCCGCTGGCGCCGGTCGCGCCGCCGTCGGCGGGCCTGGTGGGGTCGGAGGCACCTCCACAGGCGGCCAGGGCCAGCGCGGCAACGGCGGTGGCGGCGGTCAGGATGATCGTGCGCTTCATACGAGTTCTCTCTTCTTGTCGACAGCACGGTCTGGAGGTGTGGCCGCGTCGGCGTCGCCGGCCTCGCTGAGGTCAACCACGGTGTTGCCTCTGAACTTCCCGGTGAGCCCGGGAGAGACCACGGCTCGTTGGACGAGCGAGAGCAGGCCGTCGACGACCAGGGCCAGGGCAGCCACCAGCAGCGCCCCGGCAGCCATCTGGGCGTAGTCGCTGACGGCGAGCCCGTCGATGAGGTAGCGCCCGAGGCCGCCCAGGCTGATCGAGGCGGCGATGGTGGCGGTGGCGATGACCTGGAGCGTGGCACTGCGCACCCCGGAGAGCAGCAGCGGCAGCGCGCAGGGCAGCTCCACCCGCCGCAGGACCTCCGACCCGGTCATCCCCATCCCCTTGGCGGCGTCCCGGGCAGCCGGGTCGACCTCGCTGATGCCGGAGTAGGTGCCGGACAGCATCGGGGGGACGGCCAGCAGCACCAGCACGGCCACGGAGGGGATGACGTAGGCGAGGTTGTTCGCGATCTTCGGCCCGACCCACATCGCCATGGCGAAGAGCAGGCCGAGGCTCGGCACGGCCCGCAGGGAGTTGGCGACGGACACCGCCCACTTGCCCCGCCCGGTGTGCCCGACGTAGATGCCGAGCGGGATGGCGACCAGCCCGGCGAGGACCAGGCTCAGCACGGCATACCCGAGGTGCTCGGCGATGCGGGTGGGGATGCCCGAGGCGCCCTGCCAGTGCGCGGGGTCCAGAAGCCACTGGACGATGCCGTTGATCATGTCGTCAGGCCCCCGCCCGCTGCCACGGGGTCATCGCCCAGGAGCCGGCCCGGATCACCGTGTCGAAGACCAGCGCGAGGATGACGCAGCTGACGATGCCGACGGCGATCTCCGTCGGGAAGGCGCGCTGGTAGCCGTCGGTCAGGTAGTAGCCGAGCTGGGGGAAGCCCACGAGCGACGACACGCTGACGATGCTGACGTTGCTCACGGCAGCCACCCGCAGCCCCCCCGCGATGACCGGGACGGCCAGGGGCAGCTCGACCTTCGCCAGCCGCGCCAACCGTCCGTAGCCCATCGCGGTCGCCGCCTGCCGGGTGGACTCGGGCACGGCTCCGAGGCCGTCCGCCACGGTCCGGACCAGCAGCGCGACGGTGTAGAGCGTCATGGCGACGTAGACGTTGGCAGTGTCGAGGATGCGGGTGCCGAGGACCAGCGGCATGAGGATGAAGAGGGCGAGGCTCGGGATCGTGTAGAGCAGGCCGCTCCCGGCGATGATCACGCCATAGAGCCGGGGGACGCGCAGCGCGAGCCAGCCGAGCGGAAGGGCCACCGCCAGCCCGATGAACAGCGGTATGCCGGCGAGCAGGCTGTGCTGCCCGGCATACCAGGCGATGTCCGCGAGGTGGTCCGCAACCCAGGTCACGGGGCGGCCTGGGACTCGGGCTCGCGCTCCTCGACGACGGGTCGCTCGGTCCGCTCGATAGCGGTCAGCACCTGGTGCGCCCGCACGGTGCCGAGGAAGGCTCCCGTGTCGTCGACGAGCACGCCGCGTCGAGAGGGTGCGGACAGCGCCGCGTCGAGCACGTTGCGCAGCGGACCGCTGGCAGCCGCCACCGTGCCGCCGCGGTGCAGCGTGGCCTGGTCGACGGGAGCCGTGAGCCGCTCCGGCTCGACCCAGCCGAGCGGGTGTCGGTCGTCGTCGACGACGAGCAGCCACCCATCCCGCGAGGCGGCCCGGGCCTCCTCGGCTGTGGCGCCGATCCCGATGGTCGGTTCGGTGGCGAGCGGCAGCTCTGGGGTCTCGTGGAAGCCCAGGGCGCGGTAGCCCCGGTCACGGCCGACGAAGTCGGCGACGAAGTCGTCGGCCGGGTGGGCGAGCAGGTAGGCCGGGTCCGCGATCTGGGCGAGCACGCCGCCGACCCGCAGCACCGCCACCTGGTCGCCGAGCTTGATCGCCTCGTCGATGTCGTGGGTGACGAAGAGGATCGTCTTGTCGAGGTCCTCCTGCAGCCGCAGGAACTCGTCCTGGAGCTGTTCCCGCACGATCGGGTCGACCGCGGAGAACGGCTCGTCCATCAGCATCACTGGCGGGTCGGCGGCCAGCGCCCGGGCCACCCCGACGCGCTGCTGCTGTCCCCCCGAGAGCTGGCTGGGGTAGCGCCCCGCGATCCTCGGGTCGAGCCCGACCCGCTCGATCAGCTCCAGCGACCGCTGGGCTGTCTTGCGCCGGTCCCAGCCGAGCAGGCGGGGGACCGCGCCGATGTTGTCGAGCACGGTGCGGTGCGGGAAGAGACCACCGTGCTGGATGACGTAGCCGATCCCGCGGCGCAGCTCCGACTCGTTGAGCGTGCTCGTGTCCTGGTCGTCGAGCCAGATCGAGCCCGACGTCGGCTGGATCATCCGGTTGACCATCCGCAAGGTGGTCGTCTTGCCACAGCCGGAGGGGCCGACCAGGACCGTGATCTTGCCCGACGGTGCCTCGAAGCTGAGGTCGTCGACGGCGGTCGTGCCGCCGGGGTACTGCTTCGACACCGCCTCGAAGCGAATCATGCGCTCCAACCTAACCGAACCCCGCCAGACCAAACCGCTGCCGAGGTCACCGTCAGATAACCGTGCCGACGCCCCTGCGCAACCCGGTCAGACGACGGTGACGACCGGCTCGGTCGCCGCGCGGCTCCCGAGCTCGCCCAACGGGCCTTGCGGCCGGTCCGGCAGGTCGCCGGTCAGGGCTCGGGTGAGGAACCCCGCGGTGAGCTGGTCCCAAGCCCGCCAGCGGCGGAGCATCGCGTGCTTCTCACTCTTGAGCCCCACGAACGAGGCGAGGCCACCGCGTCCCTGAAGAGAGATGACCGTCCCGCGGCTGGCCGCGGGCGAGGTCATCCGGTCGTCGAGGCCGTGGATGACGAGCAGGCGTAGGACCGGGTGCGGCCGGGCGCCGTCGTGCCGTTCGATCCAGGGGGCCAGCCCGACGATGTCGCTGACCCGGGGGTCGCCGCTCAGCCGCAGGGCCACCCGGCCGCCCATCGAATGCCCCACCAGGGCGATGGGCACGCCCGGGTAGCGGGCGGCGATGTCGTCGAGCGCCTGCCTGGCATCAGCCAGGGGGCTGGCGGTCGTCCCGTTCCAGCCGCGCACGGCATACCGCAGCCGGGCGACACCCAGGCGGCCGCCGCCGGCGCGGGCGATCGAGCGGGCGATGGGCCACATCCGCAGCACGGCGAGGTTGCTCCACCGGGTTGCGCGCTCGCTGTCCTCCTGGCCGCCATGGAGCACGAGCACGACCGCATCCGGTTGGTCGGGGGTCTCGTCCCAGCGCAGCTCGGCTTTCGGCACGGCGTCCACCCTAGATCGAGGGTCTGTCGAGGTCGTCACCGAGGTGGTTCGTCGCCGACGGGCAGCCGGATGGCCGTTCGGTGTGCGGCCTGGCTCACTCGCCGCCGTCAGACGTCCGAACGGTGGAAGTTGGCGAAGGAGCGGCTCGCGGTCGGGCCGCGCTGGCCCTGGTAGTGCGAGCCGTACTTGGCGCTGCCATACATGTTCTCGACCGGGCTGGACAGGCGGAAGAAGCACAGCTGTCCGATCTTCATCCCCGGCCACAGCTTGATCGGCAGGGTCGCCACGTTGGACAGCTCCAGCGTGACGTGCCCGCTGAACCCCGGGTCGACGAAGCCTGCCGTCGCGTGGGTCAGCAGTCCCAACCGGCCGAGCGAGGACTTGCCCTCGACCCGTGCGGCGATGTCGTCCGGCAGGGTGACCGTCTCGAGGATCGAGCCGAGCACGAACTCCCCCGGATGCAGGATGAAGGGGTCCCCGGCGCTGACCTCGACCAGGCGGGTGAGGTCGGGCTGGTCCTCCGCCGGGTCGATGTAGGGGTACTTGTGGTTGTCGAAGAGACGGAAGTACTTGTCGAGCCGGACGTCGACGCTGGAGGGCTGGACCATCTCGGGGTCCCACGGGTCGAGCCCGACCCGCCCGCCGTCGATCTCGGCGCGGATGTCCCTGTCGGAGAGCAGCACGAGGGAAGGGTAGCGCGCACCAGGGGGGACCCCCGACGTCGACCGGGAACCTCTCGACCCGGGGCCCGCGCGCGATCGGTTATGCTGCGTCACGCGTTGTCGGCCAGCCCCACGGGGCGAGCGGAACGGCAGCCGTGCGGGCGTAGCTCAATGGTAGAGCGCCAGCTTCCCAAGCTGGACACGCGAGTTCGATTCTCGTCGCCCGCTCCATGGGGTTTCCTCGCTTAGGCGGGACCACCCGACCTCGAATAGCCTCCGTGCTCCAGTAGGCGGAACTGGGTCATCTTTCCGTTCGGGTGCTTGCCCGCCCATGATCGCTAGCTCGATGGACCGAGTTGCTGGGTGGCTGACGTCTGCCGTTCGGCAGTCGGGCGTCACGGTGCCAGTGCCTGCCTGGCCTGTGATGCGATCGACGTGCCGATACAAGCAGGCAACTGGGATATGTGTGTCGTGCCGGAAAAGCCTTGTTTCATGGCTCTAGGCCAGCCCGCGTACGCGTCCCTGCAGGGTGGCGGGTGCCTGGGTTGATTAGTCAGTTCGTCTTGGCAAGCACCACCCGCGTATCCCGGACGGCCACCCGCTCAAGCGACACGTCCTGTACCGACTGACGATCGAGCGGTGGCAAGAACTACACCTCGGCGAGAACGGCTATCGCGGCGGAGTGGGGCACCATGTGCAACGTCCCGCTCGCAGGCATGAGCGAGGAGTGATGCTTGGTCGCACCCCAGGCAGCAGTGCCCGGCGTTTCTTCACCGTTGCCAGGGGGCCGGTGGCTTCGCGGTCGAGTTGTGAGTATTGAACAGAGCCCGCGCCTTGCTCAGTCGCCGCCCATTTGGTACTCCAGCGCCTGCCGCACCAGGCCCATGACATATGCAAAGTCGGAGGTCTCGTTCAGTCCAACCTCGGTCGGACCATTGCCCCAATGGCCTTTGTCGCTAACGTCCCAGGCGAGTCCACGCTCATCGCGCAGCGCCTCGAGGGGAATGTTGAGGCTGAGCCGCATGCGCGCCTTCTGCGGGACCAAGTCCACGAAGTTGGTTTCTCCTTTAAAGGCGACGTAGAGTTTCAAGAACTGCCGCGTGACGCCAGGGTCGAGGGCCAGCGTCTCGGCGCTGAACCTGTCGAACAGTTGTCGGCGGGGGGCGGCAGCAGGTGGGGATGGTCCTCGATGGAGAAGTCGGACTGCGCGCGTTGAACTTGGAACGTGGCGATCACGTCCTCAGGCAGCGAAGGTCGTGGCCAGATCTGCAGCGCATCGTCGGCCAGACGGCCTGCGCGCTTCTGGATCTCGTTGGCGTCCCATGTCTCGAGCTGTCCCAAGCCCTTGTTGAGCCGAAGCGGGCTGTCCTTGAAGCCGCCCTCCATGTCGCGCTTAGTGGCGAAGGGATGGTCTGAGTACTCCGAGTTGTAACCCGTGAGTGTGAGGTTGCCAAGAGTGTGCAGGTACTGCTGCTGCACGTCCTGCCAGTCCTCGCCGAGAGCCTCCCGCCACTCCGTCGAGAGCTTCTCGTTCTGCGGGAGGATGTGCTCGATCGTGTAGTCCTCGATCGTCACGTGTTCTTTGCGGCTATGGTTCTCGAGCAGACGTAGGAAGTAGGAGCGTCGGCGGAAGTTGTACAGGTCGGCGGTACTTGAGCGTGCCTGGAACTCCTCGTCGGTCGGGAACGCCCGGTAGCTCTTGAGGCCAAAAAGTGCGACTTGACGCTGTCGATGTAGCGGTCCTTGCGCACGGCCGCGCTGAAGCCGGCGAACGTCTTGTTCAGCGAGTTGGTGGAACTCTGCACACCGCGCGGCGAAAGATGTACGAGGTCACCACTCCACGATCTCGTGCAAGCCCGTCGCGGTCGAGGGTGCCGAGCTCGTAGTCGGTGTAGACCTCGAGCAGGAACGGGTAGACGACGTCAGCCTTGATCTGGTCGAGGTCTTTGAAGGCTCGCGCAGCTTGGGGTCCTTTCCTTGCCCAGGGCCATCGCGCAGTAGCGGTGCGCGTACTGCGCGGAGTTCGATGACGAGCGAGGTGATCGTTTCGCCCTCGCTGGTAAGGCGACAGCGTGGTCTTTGAAAGCCTCATAGATATCATCGAGTCGAGGAATCTCGCCGCTCTTGATCGTCAGGTAGTGCCGGACGAACTGGTCGAACTGGCTCTCTTCGGCTCCGGCGAAGTCCAACTCCATCGGGCGCCAGTACGCCGTATAGACCTTCTCCTGCTCCTTCGGCGGCAGGTCCATCAGGACGTAGTTGCGGATGAGGTCAGCCTGGGACAGCTTCTTGCCGGTGGAGTTCATTGCCTCGAAGACGAGCTGGGGGTTGTCGACTCCTCGCTCCAGCTTGACGTCGACAACCACAAGCTTGTCGAGCCCGCGGCACACCGTCGCCAAGTCAAGGTTCGGATCGGCGAGCTTCTGCTGGAAGTAGGCGAAGTTGTCGATGACACGGGTGACCATGTCGCCCGCCGGCGCGACCCCCTGGAGAAGGGAGATCAGGGCGTACTTGTCGCTCTGGGACAGGATCAATTTGTACTGGCGCTCTCCCTCCTCGTCGTCATTCAGGAGGTAGCGGTTGCGGATTTTTCTCGGCGAGAAGCCGTCCCAAGGCTCCTGCTCATCCGCTGGCAGTTCCTCGAGCCGGGCGGCGAGCGCGGTCAGGATGAGCGTCACGGTCGTGACGCGCTGCTGGCCGTCGATGATCAGGTCGGGCTCGGCGGAGGTGTTCGTCGACTGTTCCCGGGCCACGTAGACGATCGAGCCCGTGAAGTGCGCCCCAAGCTTGGGGCTGGAGCCCGCCCGCAGGATGTCCGCCCACAACTGTGCGCACTCCGGCTCCTGCCAGGAGTAGAGACGCTGGTAAATCGGCACGATGAACTGGCTGCTCGCCTTGAGCAGGGTCAGCAGGTGTGAGTCGACGGCCTTCATCAGAATCCTTCCCGAGGGTCGATTGGCAACCTATCCGGCCTTGTTGACCGGCCTGTGCTTCAATCCATTCACCTTGGAACGACGGACAGTCCCCTCAGGTACCGGAGGCCGGATAAGCGGCGAGCATGCGGTTGGGGTATGTGATCGAGGTTTGCCTGCTCGGTCGTACCCTGGCGGTGCGGGGATCGGCGTGGCGAGCCGGGATCCGTACGTTGCTCGGGTCGCCACCGGGTCACGGTGCGCGAGGTCAGCAGCCGGCCACTGCCACTCTCGCGGTGACGAAGGTGTGGCGCAGCATGTGCGGATCCATCGTCGGCAGCCGGACCCCGGCCGGGCCGGAAAGTTCCTCTGACACGCATCAGCGTTCGCAGTCTCAGGAGCATGATGTCGGCTGTGAACGGCAACTGGACCATAGACGATCTCAAGGAAGAGCTGGTGCGGTTTGAACGTGAGGCTCGGGCCGCCGGGCTCGCTGAGAATTCCGTGCGCACGTACGTGGATCGCTCGCGAATCTTCGTTCGCTGGCTCGACAACGACTATCAGTTTCAAGCCGGCCGCTAGTCCGCTTGCCATGTGGCGAGGCGTCCGTCCCCAATTGGACCAGGAGCGGGAGGTAGCCGCCCTCCACACGGCACGGTTCCACGTCCCGATACTGGCAGAGTCGGGCGGTCGCCTCCGCGCGGGTAAGTCGGGCGAGCATAGCCGCCCTCGACGCGGCAAGAGCGGATGGGACGGCGCGCTGCACAGGCGGCGAAGTGGGGCACACGATTCCCCCGCGCGTGGCACCCGCGCCGGTCACTCCCCCGTTCAGCGCAGCGATTCGAGCAGCTCGATGCGACAGGTAGGGCCGGAGGGCCTGACCGATTCGACGGTCGCCGGTGAGGAGGGTCTGGGCCGGTGCGACGTAGGCTTCGTCATCGGGATGAAGCGGGTGCGCCGCATGGCGGCGAGGTGATGCGGGGTGGGACCGCTCTGGCCGGTCAGCAGGCGCCTTCTCACCACGCTGCAGGGGTTCCGTAAACCGTCGCAAGGGCTATCTCGATGGCTGGCGTGGGCAGTCGTGGTCGGTCCTCAGGGAACTCGTGACCGGGACGCGCGGACACCTGTTTGGGGATGCTCAGTCGTCCGTCACCGACGGTTTGCTGGCGCGGTCGACGAGAAGGGTGAAGATGTCGGGGCGGCTGTAGTGGCCGGAGGCGTCGAAGTCGTATCGTCCTCGGGTGACGTCGTCGAGATCGAGGTCGGCGACGAGGAGGCCTTCCTGATCGAGCAGGGGCCCGGCGAGCACCTCTCCGAAGGGGTCGACGATGACGCTCGCGCCACGACACACGATCTGCTCACCGTCGGTGTAGGTCGTCGCGTAGGACGGGGAGAGGTCCCTGACGCGGGCGACCTGGTTCGCCGTCAGGACGAAACACCGGCCTTCTACCGCGATGTGTCGCATCGTGGCGAGCTGCACGTCGCGTGCGTCTGCCGTGGGGGCGCACCAGATGTCGACGCCCTGGGCGTAGAAGTTGAGCCTGAGCGCGGGCATCAGGTTCTCCCAGCAGATGGCGGTGGCGACACGGCCCAGACGCGTGTCGGTCACAGTCAGGGTCGACCCGTCCCCTTGAGCCCAGATCAGCCTCTCACTCCCGGTGGGCATCACTTTTCGTCTGCGGCCAATCGAGCGAGCCGGTGTCATCGAAGGTGGCCGTGGCGCAGTACAGGCTGGTCCCGGCCCTCTCGATGAACCCGACCACGAGGTGCAGTGCCCTCTCGGCAGCGATGTCGCCGAGCTGCGCCAGCTCGGGACCGGGCAGGTGACGGCCTGCCCACTGTAGGCCAGGAACTCCTCGCGGCCCACCCCCGACCGCTCGCCGACCACGGCGCCAAATCCTGCTCCCCGGGGGTAGCCGCCCAGAAGCGCCTCGGGGAAGACCACCAGCGCGACGCCGTCGTTGGCCGCGGCCGACGCTATCTCGGCCACCCGCTTGATGGCGTCCGCGGTGTCGCGGGGGGCCCGCACCTGGGCCACCCCGGCCCTGACAGTGGTCACGGGACCTTCGAATGCTGGGGGTCACTCCCGGCCCGGGTCGTGACCTTGTCGGTGAGCCACCGCGTCGCCGGGGTCGCAATACCGTGTCGCAGGCCGCCCCGGAGGACCGGACCGGCGATGGCGTCGATCTCGGGTGTGCGGCCCAGTTCGACGTCGTGTTGCATCGAGCTGCGCATCGTGTCGGGCGCGGCGGCTCGCAGAGACTCGAGGCCTGCGAGGTCCAGCCGAGCGCCCTCCGCCTCGGCCACGGCGGCCACCTCCTGCTGCGCCTGCCGGTAGGTCTCGTCCCAGCGAACCGTTCCCAATGGCGCATCTGCCGCGGTCGTGGCCAGCGCCAACGGAGCGAGGAAGGCGAGCTTTTGCCAGAGCACGGTGAGCTCGTCCTCGCCGATGTGACACTCGAGACCCGCCGCTCGGACGTCCACGGCCACCTCGTTGGCGCCGGCGCCCACGAGGTCGACCCTGATGAACGGCGACTTCTGACTGATCCGGCCAGGGTCGACGCGCTCGGACGCCACCCGCATGGTCCCCGCCACCACGGAGTCATACGCTTTTCGGAGAACCGCCAAGTGATCCACGCCGTTCAGCAACGGGATGACCACGGCGGCACCCACCCGCTCCCGCGGCGCCAGCCTCAACGCGTCCTCGAGCTGGGTTGCTTGGGCGTGACCCACAACACGTCGACCTCACGATCAAGCCCCGCGACGGCCGGGACGTCGACCTCGAAGTCACCGAGGACCTGGCTGTCCACCATGAAACGACCGGGGTAGGAGGACAGCGACTCCGGCCGTATCAACACGACAACGTCGACCCCGGAGCGAGCAAGCGCAGCACTGAGCAAGCCCCAACACCCCCGGCGCCGAGAACTGCGTGCCGCATGCCCCGATCCTAGAACAGAACAAACGCGGTGCCCATCCGTCGGGGCAACTAGGAGTCCGTGCAACGAGAAGCAGTATCTATTCGATGACGGGAGTCTTCAGCAGCAGCAGGGCCAGAGGGCCGAGTCGATGCGCCTGCCCTCCACCGTCCCGCCTCCCCAGGCCCGAGATCCTTTCCACCACCGTTGCTCGACTCGCGGCGGTGTGACGCGGGTCCAAGCGGCGCGACTCGCGGCTGGAGTGGACCTCAGTGATGATGAAGCGACCGCTCGAAGGGACAAGTGATGACGAGGCGATCAACTCTGTTCCTGACCGTGGGACTGCCAGGTACCGGGAAGACCACGGAGGCGCGGCGCATAGAGGCCGAGGAGAAGGCCCTCCGTCTCACGAAGGACGAGTGGGTGAAAGCCCTTTACGGGCTCGCGAACCCACCATCGGCCTCGGACGTAATCGAAGGACGGCTCATCGAGATTGGGCTACGCGCTCTCGAGCTCGGCATCAACGTCATCATTGATTTCCGCCTCTGGGGCCGAGACGAGCGCTCCGCTCTACGAGCGTCAGCAGCCGACCTCGGTGCGGCGGTGGACATGCGCTACTTCGAACTCATGCCGGCCGAGCAGCGGCAACGACTTGACAGGCGCCATGCCGAGGAGGCCCACACGACCTGGCACATGTCGGACGAGGAACTCGCCACGTGGGCCGCCATCATCAGCATCCCGACACCAGGGGAACTAGACGGCAGTGAACCTGTGGACGACCCACCCGCAGGATTCGCCACATGGGATGAGTGGCGCCGCCATCGATGGCCTCCGTCGATCTCCTGACATCAAAATCCCGAACCTGCCGCTCATCGGCGGATCCGGTAGCGCCCGTGCGCCCGGCAGGCGGCGGTGTGATGCACCTTTTCGGCCAACCGAGAAGGCGGCCGGTTCCGACGTGCCGCAAGAGGATCCTTGGGTTCTCGCGGTGGCGTCCCGGTCGTCCGTATAGGACATCCCTCCGGCACGTCGACCCGAAGATCGGCTTTGGACTCCCGCGGATGGGTGGCATCGCCGCAGAGCGTTCGGCTTACGGGACGGGGGGATTGGGGGATCCCGGCGACGGGCCGGCTCAGCCTGCGCTGCTGCCGCTGCGCCCGTAGCGGTCCTCGAGCCGAATGATGTCGTCGAGTTCAGTAGTTGAGGCCTCAAGGACGACGGCGTCTTCCAGCGCGGTCATCCGGTGACGGGTACCGGGTCGCAGATGCACCGACTCGCCGGGAAGCAGCTCGAAGCTGTCGAGTTCGTGCTCGCTTGCCCCCACCTCGAAGAGCAACCGGCCGCTTTGCACTGAGACCGTCTCATCCTTGACCTGGTGATACTGCAACGACAGCGCATGCCCAGCCTGCACGAACATTGCCTTGCCGCAGTAACGACCGTCCACAAGGGCGAACCAGTCCTCGTGCCCCCAGGGCTTGTCCACCCGTCGCACCTCGGAGACCCACAGTTCCTTACTCATAGCGCCGATGATTGCACGCCCGCTTCCAGGCCTTCTGGTAAACGCGCCACCGCGCTGTACCGCCGAGCGTTTCTCCCCCGGACTAAAAGAGCCACTGCGAGGCTCGGCCCGAGCGCCGCAGTCGCCGAGGTGAGCGACCATACACCGCGCCTGACGAGCGATAAGCCGCCTAGGCTGCATGGCATGGAGTGGCCTCTATTCGACCTGCGCCTGAGCATCGGAGAGGTCGCGCTGCGCCCGGTGACCGATGCCGACCTGCCGGCGATTGCTGCGATGTCCCCGACGACGACGAGCAGGATCCTCGCTGGGAGCACTTCGCCGGCCTGTCGGCCCAGCGGAACCGTCAGCGGCTGCTCGTGCAGCGGACCTGGCACCATCGCGGAAGCTGGTCGCCGTCGTCGTGGTGCCTGGACCTGGCTGTCGAGGTGTCGGGTGAGCTGGTTGGGCTACAGGCGCTGGAGGCCGACGACTTCGCGAAGTTCCGGACCGTCGACTCGGGCTCGTGGCTGGCAACCCATGCGCGCGGCCGCGGCACTGCCGTGGCAATGCGCACCGCAATCCTGGCGCTGGCCTTCGACAACCTCGGCGCGGTCGCTGCGATCTCCTCCGCGCGCGTCGACAATGCGCCGTCGCTGGCGGTGTCCCGCCGGCTGGGATACGTCGACAACGGCATCAGCCTGACCGACTCGCCCATCGGCGTGGTCGAGCTGCAGCACCTGCGGCTGACCCGCGAGAGCTGGCCGTCTCACCCAGTGAAGGTCTCCGGTCTGGACGCCTGCCTGGCTTGGTTCGGCGTCAGCGACTGACGAACGCCGCCAAAAGCACTACCTGTCACCGCTCGTCGCCCGCCGTTACGCGATCGACAAACGCCACGGGACGGACGCAACGTCCGTTGCCCTGCGGACAGCACTGCCAACGCCGACCAGTATCTCACCGCGCAGGTGTCAGCTGGGGTGGCGGAAGTCGGTAACGTCGGGGAGCCTTTCGAAGCCGGCCGAGACGTACGCCGCCACGCCGCCGACGTTCCTGCTCGGGGTGCACACCGTGGCCGTGGACGCCCCCATCTCCTGCAGTGCAGCGGCCGCCGCCACAGTGATGGCGTGGCCGTGGCCGTGACCACGGTGGTCCCGATGGACACCCAAAGGTTCGATCAACCCGGGTCGCCCGTGCCCAGCCGACCAGACCGTCGTCGTTGCGACGCCATTGCCATCGCGGTCGTACGCGACCAGGCAGCGAGCCCGACGGTACACCGAGGAGGCCGCCATCGCGTGCCAGTGCTGCTCGGTGAACGTCGAGTTGGGCCACGATGCCCGATGCACCGAGATCCGATCCTGCAGGACTCGATCCTCGATGTGCTCGACGTCGAGCACCTCGACTCGGCGGCCGCAGTCCTCCACAGGTGAGGTCAAGTCACGACACAGCGGGGTCCATGGCTCATCCGCGGTCCAGCCGCTGCGGTGCAGGAGATTTCTAAACGAGGCGCCGAACCTGGCCTCGACACAGCCACGACCGGCGGGCAGAACACCCCGCTCCGGATCCGACAGATCAGCCAGCAGCTGGGCGGCGAACCCCTCATCGGCCTCGACGCTCGGAGCGATCGCCATCCGAATCAGCCCCTCCTCGTCGTCCGCCGTGCCCGCAGCCAGGATCTGTTCGTCGCGGCGCCACGCCCACACCTCCTTGGCCAGGTCCCGTTCACCGAATCTCCAGGCCCAGCCAAGGTCGCCCGGGTGGAGCTGGACCGGCACACCGTCCTGCTGCCATGTCGCCACCGCCTCGACGATCTCATCCAACGATTCCGGCGTCGCATGCTCCAGGTGGATCGACATGCCCCGATCCAACCCGACACCACGGAAACAGCGCACATGGTTATCGTCGCCATCGAGCCGACCGGCCACTCGCGCATCACCGGATACTCCCCCGAGAGCACAGCACGCCCGGGCATTTCACCACTCCCGCAAGCGGAACCGCGACTAACGAACGCGCAGGTCATCGGGGTGATGCACCGTCACGTCGGGGCAGCCGTCGCCAGATGGTCCGTCCGGACGCCGTCCCGGGACGCGGGGAAAATCCGGACAGATGTCCAGCAGCACTCAGGGCCCCTGCCCGAGAAAGTCTGATCCCGATTGCGCAGCAACTCGAGACTCGGCCCAACGGACTTCCCAGGCGAGTGGCCCTAGGCTTGCGGCGGCGTCGCATGGGCACTTGCGAGGCCGCACACGAAGCGCCGCAGTCCGACTGGTCGGACTGCCTCGGCGCGGTCGAGCTGCGTCATAGTGGGCGAAGTGACGCGGCCACCAGAAGCATGATGGATGCCTCGATGTGGACCTCAGCTGACTCCTAGCCATGGCTGGGCAGGCGGCAGACGGCGTGGGCGGTGACGATCGCGGATCCGGGGTGCGGCGACCTGCTAGGTAGCTTGCGCGAGAAGCAGGAGGACGCCGACAAGTTCCTTCGAGGCCGACCTCGCCGACCCGGCTCGCCGACGGCTGCACGAGTGAGCTCGCGGAGTCTCGAGATGTTCGTTAGTTCTGCGGCTGCACCATCCGCACCAGTGGTTCACCCGACAACTGACCACGACGGAGATCGCCAATTTTCGCGTTCGACAAAAATAATCGCGGCGGGTGATGTTGGTGCACTATCGATCTCGGCTAAGAAATGCGGGACTCCTCGGCTTTCCGTGGGTCGCGGAAGCCTTCTGAGGGTCGGGATCGTCTGCGTTGAGCGTGATCGCCCGTCCTGGACGGTGACGCCAGGACGCGCACGTGCTGGCTCGTAGGTTTCGGAGCTACCACGCAACCGACCCCCGAGCGAGGCGCACGTGCGCGTCACCACTGCATTCAACAAGATGCTGTCCATCCCGTCGCCACGGTGGCCTCGGTCGAGTTCACTACCGAGGGCGTGGTCGTCGGGCTTCGGCGCCGTGCGGGCCGTCCGCGCTGCCCGTGCGGCTGGAAGGCGACAGGCGCCTACGACTCCTCGGTCCGCCGCTGGCGTCACCTGGACCTGGGGGCCACCAAGCTGTGGCTGCAGGCCGAGATCCGGCGGTTGGACTGCCGCCGTTGTGGTCGGGTCCGGACCGAGGAGGTGCCGTGGGCGCGGCCACGGGCCCGGCACACCCGCGACTTCGAGGACGTGGTCGCCTGGCTCGCGCAACGCACCGACAAGACCACCATCACCCGGCTGCTGCGGACCTCGTGGGAGACCGTCGCGGGCATCGTGGAACGGGTCGTGGCCGAGCAGATCGACACCCGCCGACTGACCGGGCTGCTCCGGATCGGCGTCGACGAGGTCAGCTACCGCAAGGGACACCGATACTTGACTGTGGTCGCCGACCACGACCAGGCCGGCCGGGTCGTGTGGGCCGCCGAGGGCAAGAACGCGGCCACCCTGGAGGCGTTCTACGACCAGCTCGGCGAGGCTGGATGCCAGCACTGCAGGCAGTCAGCATGGATCTGGGTGCGGCGTTCAAGAAGGCCACCGACACCAAGGCACCTCAGGCCCGCCAGTGCGTGGACCCGTTCCATCTGATCGCCCTCGCCAACGAGGCGATCGACAAGGCCCGCCGCTGGGCCTGGAACCTCGAACGGGACAAGGCCAGGGCGCGCCTGGCCGGTCCGAAGGCCGCGGCACCCGCCCACGGCAGCCCGACGCCGGCTCGGAACCAGGCCCGCTGGGTCAAGCACACCCGCTGGGCGCTGCTGAAGGACCCCGACCGCCCTCAAGCCCTCCCAGCTCGACGTCCTGCACGAGCTGCGCCGCAGCGGCTCGGTGCTCTACCGCTGCTGGCAGCTCAAGGAAGGCCTCCGCGACCTCTACCGGCTCGCCGACCCCACCGACGCCCCCGCCCACCTGGACTGGTGGCTGGCCTGGGCCTGCCGCTGCCGGATCCCCGCCTTCGTCACCTTGCCAAGACCGTGCGCGCCAACCGGGACAGGGTCCTGGCCGCCATCGAACTCGGCCTGAGCAACTCCAAACTCGAAGGCCTGAACTCCAAGATCCGGCTGATCAACCACCGCGGCTACGGCCACCACTCCGCCGCCGCGCTGATCGCGATGATCTACCTGTGCTGCGGCGGGATCACCATCAAGCTGCCCACGGAAAGGTGAGGAGAACCTGAAATGCCGGCCGGTTGCACATCGAGCCAGTACGCGCAGGATGCCCATCAACGCCCAACTCGGGCGTGCAAAGAGTGGAGGTCCCGATGGGCATCATTGTGGCATATGGCGTTCGGAGCGGTGAGATCACGAGGAGCGCGCCAGCGAATCCTCGACAGATGGGTCACGAGCAGTACCGCGCGTCTGCTGCTGTGGCGCCGCGAGGGCGCCAGCATGGCTGCCGGCCGGATCGAGCAGCGGACGCGGCTGCACCAGGCGCTGTTCTGCATCCGGGCCGGGTTCGCCGACACGCTGTGGCTGCCCAGCTGGGAGGTGCTGGGCGATTCGTGGAGCCGCGCTCTTGTGTGCGCTGAGGTCTGGCTGGCCGGCGGGGACGTCATGGTCAACGGGTCGATCATCGAGGGGGCGGGCGCCGAGGGCGATGTCGAGCACGAGGTCGCGACCGCGATGGAGTGGTCGCGGCTGTGTGCTCACGCCGATCCGCGCCGGACCGTTCAGGAGGGTGACGCGGCCGCGGACATCGGTGAGTGCCGGTCGAAATGGGCCCCAGAACATCCTGTTCGTTATCTGTTGACAGACAACTTGTGGAGCCATAACGTGACAACGTCCTTACACCAGTTTCTCAGAATTGAGGTCAAATACATGTCTTTTCGAGCAGCGCCGCTACTGGCCCTCAGCAGACTCGGCTCTACTACTGGAAGGCGACCCTCTCGGGCTTGGCTGGCAACACCTTGGAGCTGTACGACTTCCTGCTGTATGGGACAGCGGCCTCGTT
>CAWGWN010000007.1:0-444538 GCA_963826375.1 uncultured Actinomycetota bacterium
CAAACGTGTCGACGTGCTCGTTTCCGCAGCCAGCGCTGCTCGCCGCTCCGTGGGGGGCCACGCCGACACCGCAGCGGGCCCGGTGGCCGTATCTCGTGGCGGATTCCATCGACGCTGCCCGGGAAACGCTCGTCCCCCTAGCGATGGCGGAGACGCACCTGCCGGAGGACCGACTCGTCGCCCAGCTCAAGCGGACGACATTCCAGCTGAGACCTCTCCCCGAGGAAGCTGTGACCGGGGCTTGCCTCGATGTCCGGATCGACCCCGCCGATCCCGAATGGCCCATGGGTGCTCCACGTCCCGACCTACGTCGGATGAAGATCCCGGTGGGGCCTGTGGTCGTTTTTGCCGGAGGCAACTTCCCCTTCGCATTCTCGGTCCTTGGCGGCGACACGGCATCAGCGCTCGCCGCTGGCTGCCCGGTGCTGGTGAAGGCCCACCCTGGACATTTGGCGTTGTCTCGCTCAGTCGCCGAGATTGCCTGTACGGCGCTGCGAGATGCCGGAGGCCCAGACGGCCTCCTCGGGCTCATCGAGAGCGAAGAGGAAGGGCTCTGCGCGCTGCAGCACCCCGATGTCGCTGCTGGAGCGTTCACCGGGTCGATCGGCGTGGGCCGGGCGCTGTTCGACGTGGCCTCCCTGCTGGCCACGACCCATTCCCTTCTACGGCGAGCTCGGCAGTGTCAACCCGGTGTTCGTGACACCCGAGGCGGCGATTGAGCTGAAGGAGGAAGTGGTCGGCGGATTCATGCACTCGGTCAGTCTCGGAGTCGGGCAGTTCTGTACCAAGCCCGGGATGTTGGTCGCACCCCGCAAGGCTGGACTTTCCGCGCAGCTTGCGGTCGGTGAGACAAAGGGTGCGGCACCAATGCTGAGCAGCAAATTTCTCGCTGGATACCGTGCCTCGCTCGAAGAGCTGTGCGTAGTACCAGGGGTAGACATCATCTGCGGGACATCAACGGCGCCCGAGAAAGGGCCAGTCGCACCGACCCTGCTGCGTGCAGACGTCCAGGACGTCATCCGAACCCAAAGCCTTCGGGAAGAATGCTTTGGCCCCGCTGCGGTAGTGGTGGAGTACGACCAGCCCCACGAGATGGTCGAGCTCGCCGCTGCGACGTCGGGGCAGCTGACTGCGACCATCTGGGGCACAGACAAGAGCGACGTGTCGTCCCTGCTGCCTGTGCTCATCGAACATGCCGGTCGCGTTCTTTGGAACCAATGGCCGACCGGGGTCTCCGTTACGCACGCTCAACAACACGGCGGACCATATCCCGCGACCACGGCGCCCCACGCGACCTCCGTTGGCAGTGCATCGATCCAGCGCTTCCTGCGACCCGTAACCTTCCAAAACTTTCCTCAAGGTAGCTGCTCCCGGCGGTCCTCCGCGATCGCGCACAAGGGTCCTAGCTGCAGTCGCGATGGATTGCCAGTATGCAGGGGCACACAGTTGGTCATGCGAAGCATGACCATGCCGTCGGTGTCTACGTCGCTGTCGGACGTCCGGGGTGCTGAAGGGGCTCTCCCCGTCCCCGCCCTGCACATCACCAGGAGGGTAGGTGCAGGAGCGATCCCCGCGGCACAGGTTGTGTCTTCTGGCGAACGTGCAAACCCTGTCTGTAGATGGCGCTGGTCTGGTTGACACACGACCCCAATGTCGTTCCGCCATTTGCCTCCTGGCCAATCCGGCGAAGTACGGGTATCCGCGCTCGAACTGAGTCGCAGTAACACATGCCGTAATCAAGGCGGTCGACAGCGGCGGAATGCCGCAGTACCGCCAAGTGAGTCGACGCACTGGACCCGACCTTGCAAGGATCTGCTCGTGTCCATCTGGAAGCGTCGGCGACCCTCGGGAGAGAAGCTTGCCGCCCGTGCCCTGCCCCCAGTGCGGACATGAAGAGGCCGTCCACCCCTGGCCCGGTCGGAAGGACCTGAAGGTGTGCGCCTTCTGCATCTGGGAGGAAGACACGGGACAGCGAGTCCTACCGAGGCGACGTGCGAGCGTCGCTTGCCCGTCGTGGACCGATAGGCGGGACGCTGTCATCCGCGTGGCGTGGACCACTCGCGGCGGTATGGGGCACCAGGGGCCCCTGCTGGCGGAGCCAAGGCGAGGTTGCCGGGTCACTTCCAACGACGATGCGACCCAAGAGGTCGAGGCCACTTAGCCGGCGGGGACAAACGGAGGTCGCTCGCCAGCCCAGCGAAGGCCCGCCCGAACGTACTTCGTCGGCTCCCGGATGCCGTTCCTCTCGAGTTGCTCTAGTTCGTAGTTCTCCTTGGCTGTGACAACGACGACGATGCGTGCCTGCGCAAGGACCTGCAGCCAGTCATCGACCGTGATCGTGTTCTCCAAATCAGCAGACCCCAACTCGTGCACATGGTCGGCGTGCAGGGCGTCGGCACTGTCGTTCTTGGGTACAGGAACTCCAGCCTTGGCGTACTTGTCAATCACGGCTTGGGCGTTGACGGAACGAAACGGCAGGCTCGCGTGCTTGTTCGTGTTACGCCGTCGCATCTCGTGCTTGACCACAGAAGGGCGTCCACTGGATGGACGTTCCCGTCCCGCACACCTTGCGCAAGCACCGCAGCGAGGGCGGCGTCGCGTTCATCGCGCGCACTGAAGGACATGGTGGACAGCATTCCGGCGCGGAGCCCTTGACGCCACCAGGGCTGCGCACTTGGGCGCTGCCAATGCAACGCTGCCGACCCGCAGGCGGCTGAGTGAGGTGCTGGCTCGGCAGTTACTCGATGACTCGGACGCCTCTTGTCAGCGCTCATCTGTACCTTCGGTTCATGTTCGGAACGTCCCGGTTCGAAAAGTTGCTAGCAGATGCATCACAGGTCCTATTCGCGAGCCATCCGGACACGATGCGGTCAGGACGACTGGTTCCGACCCCGAACCGGGCGGAGCCGGGCGATGTGGAGCTGTTTTTCCGTGGCGTGGAGTCGGGACTCGTTCAGCTCGAGCTGGATGGGCGCTTCAACACCCTGGACCGGGCCGACTCCGCAGGGCCGGTGGGCGCTGCTGTCCCGATCCGCCGAGGGTGGATGCTTCAACGCCGAGTACGTGCCACAGATCGCGGCGTACGTCGAAGCGATTCTCGATCTCGGATACCCGCATGAGCGGGTCCTCTTCGAGCTGCCCGCCAAGTCACTTCAGCTGGACTTGGCCATCCTGGATGACGACGGCTCGGTGAGGGTGCTCGGCGAGGCAAAGAGATCTACGCCGGCTCTGTCGACGCTGAGGCGCGGCGTAGTTGGGCGGTTCTCCGATAAGGCGCCTGCCGTCGAGCCCAAACGACGAGGTGACGAGCAGCGGCAACTCGCATGGCGGCTGTGGACGGTCGGTCCGGAGATCACCTGGCTGATCGGTCCCGGACACCGAGAAGCGTTTCAGACGGCCTTGGCGCCCTTGCGCCTGAGCAGCCTGCCGCAGCGACCACCCGCTCGACATCTGAACCTCGAACATCGTCCTGAGCATCAGCTCGCGCCACCTGCCCTCGCCTGACCGCGCAGTCGACCGGGCCAGACCCTGAAACAGGGCCGCTTCCTGCGTTGAAGCGTCCGGCTGGCGGCGGAAGGACGTCACCCCCTCCGCAGCGCAATCAGGGATTCAGGGGCTGCTTGCCGGGACCTCGAACCTTGACATCAGCCGGCTATCTGAGGGGTGTCTGGACGGGGCTGCACGGAATATGTCGGAAGTGCCGCGTAGCGTTCACCCTGGCGAAGGTCCGTGGGGATCGAGGTTTGTCAGACAGCCGACCCATAGACTCATGCAGCAGTGGGCCATACGGAGGACGGGAGGTCGATCGTGGCTCGCGCGCCCATCAACCCGGTCGCCCTCAGCTGGGCGCGCCAGGTCAGCCACGTCACCACCGAGGAGCTCGCGACGGCGCTCAACGTGAAGCCCGGTCGAGTCGCCGAGTTCGAGGGCGGCGACGCGTGCCGACCTTCCGCCAACTCGCTCTCATGGCGGCAAAGCTCGACCGCCCGCTCGGCTTCTTTTCGCTCCGCCGCCGAGCGCCCGACGTCCCCGAGACCGCCGACTTCCGGGGCCGCGCGCAGGACGACCTGCCGGCGGACCTGGTCGAGGAGATGCGCCGGGTCGAGCAGCACCGCGACGCGATGCTCGACCTCGCGGGGCTCCCGTGCGCCGGATCCCGGACGGCGCGATCACCTGGAGGACGGTGGCTGCCCGCGCCGCCGCTCTGCGCCGGACCTTCGGGCTCACCGACGCGTTCGTGCCACCCGAGTCCCAGAACAACCAAGTTTTCAACTTCTGGCGTGGTCTTCTGGAGGAGAACGGCGTCCTGGTCTTCCAGGCCACGAAGATCTCCCTGGACACGTTCCGCGGGCTCTCCGTCCACCACGAGGACCTCCGCTGATCCTGGTCAACGGGGCTGACAGCCCGATGGGCCGTACGTTCACCCTGTTCCACGAAGTCGCGCACCTGATCAACCGGACGAGCGGGCTGTGCGCGTTGCGCGAGTCCGTCGACGAGGAGGCGATCGCCAACAACTTCGCGGCGAACTTCCTGATGCCGGAGTCCGCCGTCCGGGCTCAGCTCATCGGTCGGGCCGAGCCCATGGCCGCCGCCGAGCAGCTCGCCCGTCACTTCAAGGTCAGCACGCTCGCCGCCGCGGTCCGGCTCCGCCGGCTGGAGATCATCGACGACCATGACCTCGAGGCGGTGCGGTCCGCCAGCGACGACAACTGGGAGCGTGCCCGCGAGGCGCAGAAGCAGAAGGAGGGCTTCGTGCCGCCCTGGAGGCTGCGTTACCGAGACCTCGGGCCCACTTACATCGGCGCTGTCGCGCACGCCCTGGAGGACCGCCGCGTCGACCTGGTCGACGCCACATATCTGCTCAACGCGCGCCTCCCGATGGTCGAGCAGCTGCTCGACGAGTACTACCGCACGGGCGGTGCCGAATGATCTATACCCTCGACACCAACATCCTCATCGGGTTGGTGCAGCGATACCCGCGCGACATCTTCCCGGCCATGTGGACGAACATCGAGTCGTCGGTGGAGGCGGGCGGGAGCTGCATCTGCGAGGCTATCCTCCGCGAAGTCCACCGGGGCGGGGACGACCTGCACAAATGGGCGAAAAACCTCCGGGCTTCGTGTGCCGGGCCACCGACGAGGAGCTCGCGTCGGTCGCCAAGATCGCTGTCGCGCACCCGGGCTGGGTACAGGGTCAGCTCAATGAGGCAGACCCGTTCGTCATCGCTCACGCGAAGGCGGAGAATTCCACGATCGTGACCGAGGAGAGCCGGAAGGGCCCGAACACCGATAGACAGGAACCAAAAAATCCGAACATCGCAGACGAGCACGGGGTGCAGACTGTAACGTTCTTCGATTACGTCCGCACTCACGGCTGGCAGTTCTATTCGGTGGCTGCCGCTCGCCCCACACTGGCTCCTACCTAGAATCGTGCCTTGCGGGACCAAAGTGTCCCGCGTCTACGCGCGGCGATTCGCTGCAAAGTCCGCGCTTGCAATGCGGGCGATTCGGGACGCCCTATCAGGGCGGTAGGAGCCCGATGAGTATCTAGCCCTATCTGGGCGGTAGTGGCGGCTGCCAGTCGAGCTCCTCTTGGTGGACGAACAGCTGGCATGGTAAACCGTGGCTCCGCGAAATGGCTTGCAGGGACGGATCTGACGACCCTCTCGCGGGATTGGAATGAGGTGGTTGCCGTTCTGGTCGTCGTCCGGACAAGTCCGGTCCATGTCCCCTCACCTGTCTCCTGCCGCCCTTGCTCTCTCGGACGATTACCAGGCGTTGTTGCTGAAGTACCGGCCGCAGTGTCTGAGCGAGTCGCCGTGGACCCCCGTTCGCGCCGATGTCCTTGACCTCGTCGCCAAGTGCTGCCCGCGCTTCCCGAAGGAGGTCGCCATGTTGGCGGGGGTCCTGTGCAAGCTCATCGCCACTTTCGCTGACCAGGTCGAGAGGCCCACGGTGGGCGACCTGCTGACGCAGACCAACGTGGATGCCCTGGGCGGATTCGCTGGGCGGGGATGCCGTTAGGCACCTACGGGCAGCAGCAGGTCCGCCTCCGGCGCCTCCTGCGCACATACCTCGGCACTCCGAAGGCGACGCCGGCCGCTCCTGGCCGACGCGCGACCTTCATCCGTACGAGGTGACGGAGCTGTCGGAGCTCGTGGCGAACTCGCTTCCCGGCGCCCGTTCGACAGAGCGGACTGAACGCTCTGCTGCTCGGGCTGGGCCACGGCGTCGTGCTACCCGACACCGAGGACGTGACAGCGGACGCCCAGGGGCGGCTGGTGTGAGGGGCCGGGTCCTGCCTGAGCTCCACGGGCACTGGGGTCCCACCCTGGTGGCCCATCACGCAAACGCGACGCCTGTGAGCCGTTCGGACTGGCAGGGCGTCCGCGCCTGGTTGGCCTGGCAGCATCCTCACCTTGACCTCAGCGCGCAGCGTCTGCGGGACACGTGGCTGCTGTTCTGCACCAGCACAGTAGCCGGGCTCACGCCGGTCGTGGCCCTCATGGCCGACGGCGTCGGCCGCGAACGGCTCATGCGCGCTGCCGAGGAACCCCTCGAGAGCCCCGACACCTGGCAACAAGCTCTGCGCGACTTCTGAGCCCCGAACTCCGCCGCGACGGTGATTGCCGCTGACGCCGACCCCCGCACGGTCCCCGGCAGGCGCACCCGACCCCGGACAGCGCCTCCAACCAAGGAGGACCAGTGAGCAAGCCCAAGAAGATGAGCGCAGCCGCAGCGCGGCGACGCACGCAGGAATTGACCACCGAGGCCGCCGGCCACCGCGCTGCTGCCGGAGCCGCTAAAACGGAAGCTGACGGAGTTCGTCCCCCGCAAGGTGACGGCGACGGACTGGCTGGCCATCGAGCCGCTCTTGGCCGAGCTCATGCGACGCTCATGCATCCGCGGCGAGACCGCCTTTAGGCAGCATCTGTCCCTCGTCACGCTGTACCTGGCGTGGCTGCGCAGTGAGGGACGCGACCCTCTCCATCGCCGGGACCATGCAACACGCCCTCATCGAGCGTTGGTGCAGCGTCGAGGTGAACAGCCATCTCGACGACTCGACCGCCTCGACTCACCGCGCACGGCTCCGCGCGCTGGCCTCCGACGTCAACGCCGGACCGACCGCACCAGCCCGCGGCCACACCATCGGCAAGAACGCGATCCGCCCCCCGTACAACGACGCGGAAATCGCTGCCATCATCCGGGTCGTACAAAACCAGCCCAGCCCTCGCATCGGCCAGCAGATGTGCGCCATGGTCGGCCTGGGACTCGGAGCTGGCCTCGACAGCCTGGACCTTCGTCACCTCACCACGCATCACGTGGAGGCATCCGGAGCGGGTGGACTGTTCGTGCGCGTCCAAGGCGACCGGCCCCGGCTGGTCGCCGTGCGGTCGCGCTACGAGGAGCTGGTCCGCCAAGGGCTGACCGGACTTCGCTCCGGAGCGCTGCTTTTGGGGCGCAACGCCAACCGCCGGAACGTCACGGCTCACATCGTCGCGGACGCCGTGGCGCTGGGGAAAGCTCCGCATATAGAGCAGTCCCGCCTGAGGTCGACCTGGCTCACCGAGCTCATGTGCGCCCCCGTGCCGCTCGCCGTTATCCTCACCAGCTCCGGCTTGAGGTCCTCGCGCTCCCTGGTCGAGCTGCTGCCGCACGCCACCGAGCGCTACAACGCGAAGCGCGAGGGTCCCTGATGGGGTACTCTGATGACCATGCTCCGCCCCTCGGACGTGCAGCGCGCCGTCTACGTCGTCGACGCCCATAACGCGGGCGGCTTGCTCAAGGCCGCCCTCGGCATGGACCCACGCGGGGCAAAGTCAGCCTTCACCCCCCGGCTTTACCTCATCGGGTCCATCCTCAATCTGCAGACCAACCGAAACCTGGTCCACGCCGACATCTACCGCACCTTGACCTGCGACATCGACCGGCAGTCGCAGGTGGACCTGGGCATCCGAAGCACGATCAGCGGCAAGGCCTTGTTCAGCGATGCTGCCCTCGAGCGCTTCAGCGTCCGAATGTCACAGAGGCTCGAGTACGGCAAGGGAAGCGCACCGGAGCTTAGCGACACCGAGCGCCAACAGCGGCACGACGCGCTCGCAGAAGTCAACAACGCCCTGCTGGCAGCGACCCTCACTCCCCGACAGTTCAGCGCCTTCGCCATCGACGGGAGCGGCATCTGGGCCTGGGCAGGGCACCCCGCCGCCCGCCCACGGACCTCATGGCCAAGGACAAGTTCGCGCGCGAGCACGGCGTCGACATCACCGACGTCACGGACCAGGACTTGGACCCCGCCGAGCTGCGTGCGGACCTCACGGACGAGCAGGCCGCCGAAAACGGCGCGACCGCCGAGGCCCTCGAACCAGGATCACTGACCCACGGCGCAATGCCCACGTCCTACGAACGCGACGGCGCATACGGGGTCAAGACCCGCAAGGACGGCGGCCGGCAGAGCTACTACGGCTTCGAGCTCCACGCACTCGTTCGCGTCCCGGACCGCGGTGGAGACCCGAACCTCGAGGCCAACCTCATCGAGCGCCTAGACGTCACGCCCGCCAACACCGACGTCGTCGACACAAGCTTGGCCCTTATCGAGGGCGTCATCGCGTCCGGGGTGGACT
Organism: uncultured Actinomycetota bacterium; assembly: GCA_963826375.1. Classification (GTDB taxonomy): domain Bacteria; phylum Actinomycetota; class Actinomycetes; order Actinomycetales; family Dermatophilaceae; genus Lapillicoccus. The sequence continues at coordinate 8,621 of CAWGWN010000007.1, forward strand.
TCAAGGAGCTCCTCGCGGACCGGCACTACTCCTACAAGAAGCCTGAGCGTTGGGCAAAGAAGCTGACCGCCCTGCACGTGGAACAGGTCGTGGACCTGCACGAGAGGGATCAGGGCTTCCGCGACTACAACGGCGCGAAGCTCGCGGCGGGCTGGCTGCACTGCCCCGCCACTCCCAAGGAAATGGGGACGATCCTCCACCCCGGACCCTCCGCCACACCGGAGCAGAAGGAGAGGTTCGTCGCCAAAATCGAGGAACGGCAGCCGTACGCCCTGAGCCGCATCACACGTGAGCCCGTGCCGCGCTTCATGTGCCCAGCGCTCGCCGGGAAGGTCGGCTGCCCATTACGCGAAGGCACGGTCCGCGTAGCCATCGAGGGGGGACTGCCCCTCATCGCCAATCCCCCCAATGTGGCTACCGCGCCGAAGTGCTGCACCCAGAAGACCGTCACCCTGGGCGAGGATGGTCAGCGCAAGATCTGGCAACGAGACTATTGGGGCTGCCTGGACTGGGTTCTGAGCAACAACCGCCGCACCTACGTGGAGGGCGCGTTCGGTAACATGAAAAACAGCTCCACCGAGAACCTCACCCGAGGCATCTTCCGTATCACCGGCCTCGCCCGGGTCACGCTCTGCCTCGGGCTCGTCGCTGCCGTCCACAACGTCCGACAGCAGCGCAACTGGCAGGCCAAGCACGGACTCGGCAACCCTCAGCACCCCCTGTTTACGCCTGACTCCGAGACCCTGCTGCTCCACCTCACGCCGGAGCAGTACGCCGACTTCGAACGCTACCGCCAGGCCAACCTCCAGGAGGCCGGCGCTCTGGACACGGCCGCATAGGCCGCTCGCTCGCACCACGCCTCGCTGCGGCTGCACGGGCCGTTCGGCGTTCTTGCACACCGCCTCTGACCTGCATGCTCGTTTGAACGCACCCGGATGGCTCAATGCGATGGCGATAGAGGAAGGGCCAAAGGACCTTGCTCCTAGGTGCACTGACCGGGCTCCGCTGTGATGTTGCACACGGCTGTGCCACCCTGGGCCCGACTCGCGCTGCCGGTCGCCGCTACGCGGCCCGCCTCCTCTACCCGCCCGGCCTCGCACACTGGTGGTGCGCTCGGCTCATGGCCGACCTCGGCCGGCGCCGCTCATGGTCCGACCGGCCGGGAGGCCGGCGTGCCGGGCGTGAGGCAGCGGCCGTAGGTCGGGTAGTCAGCCCACTGCGCGAGTGCGGCGATGTTGGTCATCTTGGGAAACCAGGAGACCACCTGACGCTCTTGCGGATTGGTGAACTCCCGATTAGTGAATCCCATGCTTTGTCCGGGCTTGAGGACGAACCGGTCCGGGCGAGGGGTCCCGTCGTTGCGGGCGTAGTCATACTCGCCCAGCGTCAGCACGACCACCTCCCTGCCCGTTCCATCGAGGCCGGCCAGGCTCGGGGTGGCCCACCCCGGAAGCTCGACATCCGCGGTCGTCTCGTTTGTCAGCACACCATGGCCAATCGTGTATTCGCCGTTGCGCCCGGTCGGCATTGACGGTGTCACGTCGATACGCGCCACCAGCTTGCCGCCGGGACAGCTGACTGACTTCACCGGTTCCGGGCGTGCGAGGGCCGGCGGTGGCGTGAAACTCGGGACGAGCCGCACCGGCGACGGCGACGGCGCCGGTCCACCCGGGGTGGCATCAGCGCTTGCCGCCGGAGAGCTTGCCGCAGACGGGCTCGCCGCTGCCGGGGCGGCCGGCGAAGACACTGCCGCCGGCGCTGGCGGCGTCGCCGACGACGCCGTCGACCACGGCGTGGGCACGGTCGCGCTGACCGGGCTGCGTTGCGCGCCGTCCAGCAGCGCGACCGCGCCGGCCCCCCCGCCTAGCACGGCTAGCGCCGAGGCAGCCGCCCACCAGAGGAGCTTCATCGAGGCCGCGGCACGGCTAGAACCCGTACTTCCAGGCAGCGGCCTCCAGCAGCCACGGCTCCTGTGACTGCTTCCGGACTACGCACGGGGTGCAAGCTGACAGGGCAGGCGAAGGCGCGCGACGGGCAAGCATGCGACCAGCGTAGGCGCCAGCGGCGACGTCAACGAGCTCTTTAGCTACTGCGGTGGTGAACGTATGAGTGGCGGTGAACCCTTCCCAGCTAGCGCAGACTGGGGCGCACGTGCACGTTTGCCGCCCACCTCGAGCACGCTGGGGCGACCACGCCCGCTCGCACCAAACCCCAGCACACGTCGTCCGGAGTTCTTGCACATGCCTCTGACCTGCAATTTCGTCCCGAAGCGTTCTCAGGAGGGCTAATGCGAGGGCGATCGAGGAAATGCCGAAGGCCCTTGGGCCTAAGGGACGTGCGCTCAGAAACCCTTATCCGGGGATACCCCTCCATCCATCCCTTGCCACTGCGCGCACCCTCGGAACGCTGCGGGCAGCGCCCACGGAGCTCGCACCGTGAATACCGTGCACGCAGGCGGGTGGCTTCGTATCGTGGTCTGGGTGAGCTACGTCGCCGACCCCCGCGTGGACTCCTACATCGACGCCCTGCCCGCGTGGCAGCAGGCCGTCTGCCGCGAGGTGCGCGAGCTGGTGCACGCCGTCGACCCGGAGCTCGAGGAGACCATCAAGCGGACCGTCCAGCCGTACTTCGTCCTCGAGGGGAACGTCTGCGCGCTGCTCGCCGCTCGGGATCACGTCAACGTCTTCATGTATGACGGGGCGATCGTCCCTGACCCCGCCGGCATCATCACGGCCGGTCACGACAACCAGACGGCGCGCACGGTCGGCATCCGCGAGGGGGAGACGCTCAACGCGGCCGCCTTCACGGCGATGGTCCGGCAGATCATCGCCAACAACCGGGCCGGGGGGTGGCGCCGGCTGAAGGCGGGAGGCCAACCCCAGCCCTAGCGGGTCAGCCCGGCTGGACGGCGCGGCGATGGTCGGCCATGCCGGGCCTCACTTCACGCAGGGGATGCCGCCGCCCTGGAGCTCGGACAGGGCGGTCGGCGGCGGCGCGTCGGTCGCGGGCACCGCGGTGACCGGAGCGCTCGGCGCCGTGGTCTTGGACGAGCTCGGCGTGCTCTTGCCGGACGAGGTCTTCCCCGTGCTGGTGGGTCCGGTGCCGGTGGGCGTCGGGGTCGTCGTGCTGGGCGAGGCGGTGGCGCCGCCCTGGGGGGCGAGCAGCTGCTTCACCGTCGCCTGGATCTTGGCGACGTCGACGACGTTGATGTCCTCCCCGCGGGCGTTCTTGTCGAAGCGCTCGACCGGCAGGGTGTAGTAGTTGACGTTTCCGCCGGCCATCTGCGAGGCCTGCTTGGCGAAGCCCAGCAGGTCGAGGCCGCTGTCGATCGCCATGTTCTTCTTGACGATGTCGAGGATGCCCGAGAGCTTGATGGGGTTGGCCAGCGTCCCGGCCTGCTTGAGCTGGGTGGCCAGCGAGACGATGAACGCCTGCTGGCGCCGGCCGCGGTCGAGGTCGGTGAAGTTGAGCTGGGTCGGGTTCTTGGTGTCCCGGCGCTGACGCACGAAGGCAAGCGCCTGCTGGGCGTCGATCTCCTGCCTGCCCGCCTTGAAGTCGGCCCCCGAGAAGCTGTCCTGGGTGTCCTGCGTGACACAGACGGTGATCGGCTGGACCACCTGGGCCAGCTGGTAGAAGGCGACCATGGTGACCTCGACGAAGTGGTCGACGTGCACCCCGAGGAAGTTCTGGACCGTCTCGATCTGCGCCTTGCGGCCGGCGTCGCGCGACTTCTGCTGGCGCTGGACGTCGGTGAGCGACTTGTCGCCGGCGATGCGCCTGGACTCCTGGTCGTCGGCGAGCCCGTAGGCGGTCTTGATCTTGCCCGTGCACTCCTTGTCGGGGCACCCGGCCAGCGCGACCTCGTCGTCGCGCGGGATCGAGATCTCGGTGGCCCTGCTGCCGTCGCCCGGGATGTGGAGCAGCATGAGCACGTTGGAGTTGAGACCCCCGTCTGTCTGGTCCCCGGCGTGCAGTGCCTCGTAGATGGCCGGCGACAGCGGCTGGCCGTTCTGGTCGACCCGGCTGTCCAGCCCCATGATGAGGATGTTGACGTCACGCGTGGCGGGGTCGGCGCCGGCCGCCGCCGCCGGCGGTGCCCCGATGATGTCGGACTTGGTGATCCCGGTCGTGAGGCTGAAGTACTGAAAGGCGGCGTACCCCGCGATAGCGACGACCAGGACCCCGGCAACCGCCAGAACGGTGCGCCGGATGCGGCGGGACGACATAGAGACTCGCTTCAGTATCGGGGGTGCCGGGGGGCTCGGATCACGCCATGGTAACGGCGCTGCCCATGAGGGTTTGCTGAACGCCGGGACACCGCCCGCACGACGGCGCCGGGCGGGGTGACGCAGAGCACACTTCGGCCCCCCTCCGGCGAACCACTTGCATTTGTTACCGACGAGTAGGAGGATTGTGCTACCGACGAGTAACGTCGGTCGGCGCGCCACCTCCGCCAGCGGCATACGCACCGGCAACCACGTCAGTGAGGGGACCACGGGATGGGCCACTACAAGAGCAACCTGCGCGACCTGGAGTTCAACCTCTTCGAGGTCTTCGGTCGCGGCGACGTCCTCGGCCACGGCCCGTACGGCGAGGTCGACGCCGACACCGCCCGCGAGATGCTTCATCAGGTCGCCCGGCTGGCGGAGAACGAGCTGGCCGAGAGCCTCCTGGACTCCGACCGCAACCCGCCGGTGTTCGACCCGGCCACCCATTCGGTGACCATCCCCGAGTCGTTCAAGAAGTCCTACCAGGCGTACATCGACAGCGAGTTCTGGAACGTCGACATCCCCGCTGAGCTCGGCGGCACCGTCGTCCCGCCGTCGCTCAAGTGGGCGATGAACGAGCTGATCCTCGGCGCCAACCCCGCGGTGGCGATGTATGCCGCGTCGTTCGCCTTCGCGAAGATCCTCTACTTCCTCGGCACCGACGACCAGAAGAAGCTCGCGCGCCACCTCGTCGACGGTCGCTGGGGCGCGACCATGGTCCTCACCGAGCCGGACGCCGGCTCCGACGTGGGCGCCGGCCGCACCAAGGCCGTGCAGCAGCCGGACGGCACCTGGCACCTGACCGGGGTCAAGCGCTTCATCACGTCCGGCGAGCAGGACATGACCGACAACATCGTCCACTTCGTGCTGGCCCGTCCGGAGGGGGCCGGGGCCGGCACGAAGGGGCTCTCGCTCTTCGTCGTCCCGAAGTTCCACGTCGACGTCGAGACCGGCGCGCTCGGCGAGCGCAACGGTGCCTACGTCACCAACGTCGAGCACAAGATGGGCCTGAAGGTCTCCACCACGTGCGAGATCACCTTCGGCGACCGGGAGCCGGCCGTCGGCACCCTGCTCGGCGACGTGCACGACGGCATCGCCCAGATGTTCCGGGTGATCGAGCACGCCCGGATGCTGGTGGGGAGCAAGGCCATCGCCACCCTCTCCAGCGGCTACCTCAACTCCCTCGACTACGCGAAGCAGCGGGTCCAGGGTGCTGACCTGACCCAGATGGCCGACAAGCTGGCCCCACGGGTGACGATCACCCAGCACCCCGACGTGCGCCGCTCCCTCATGCTCCAGAAGTCGTACGCCGAGGGGCTGCGTGCCCTGGTGCTCTACACCGCGACCCAGCAGGACATCGTCGACCAGGCCCAGCTGACGTCGGGCAGCGAGATCCTCGACAAGGACTCCCCGGCCGACCTCGCCAGCCGGGTGAACGACCTGCTCCTGCCGATCGTCAAGGGCCTGGGCTCGGAGCGGGCGTGGGTGCTCCTCGGGACGGAGTCGCTGCAGACGCTCGGCGGCTCCGGCTTCCTCCAGGACTACCCCATCGAGCAGTACGTCCGGGACGCCAAGATCGACACCCTCTACGAGGGGACGACGGCGATCCAGGGCCTGGACTTCTTCTTCCGCAAGATCGTGCGCGACAAGGCCGTCGCGCTGTCGCAGGTCGCCATGCAGATCCAGGAGTTCGCCAAGGGTCTTGGAGCCCAGGGCGGTGCCCTGGACACCGAGCGCGAGCTGCTGGGCAGCGCCCTCGAGGACGTGCAGGAGATCCTCGGCTACATGGGCGCCGAGGCGTACAAGTCCGACCCCCGTCAGCCGGGCAACGACGTGCGCAACGTCTACAAGGTCGGCCAGAACACCACCCGGCTGCTCCTCGGTGCCGGCGACCTCGTCGTCGGCTGGCTCCTGCTGCGCCAGGCAGAGGTCGCCACCCGGGCCCTGACGGAGGGCGGCACTCTGTCGCGGAAGGACACCGACTTCTACACCGGGAAGGTCGCCGCGGCGAAGTTCTTCGCCCGCAACGTGCTGCCCCGGCTGGCTGCCGAGCGGGCCATCGCCCAGGCGACCGACAACTCGCTGATGGACATCCCCGAAGCCGCTTTCTGAGCCGGCCCTTACGCGGCGGTCAGCGGATGCGCACCTCGGTGAACCGGGGTGCGCCGGCGTCCTTCACCGAGACCTGCGTCGGGTCCTCGACGTCGAGCGGCACCGGCCAGGTGATGCCCAGCCCGTCGTCCAAGGGGGTGAAGGCGATGCCTGCCATGCCCGGCCGCCACTCGTCGGTGAAGCAGTACACGTACTGGCTGCCTTCGTCGCTCGTGGTCTGGAAGGCGTTGCAGACCCCAGCCGGGACGAGAACCTGCGTGCCCGGAGCGAGGTCCACCGTGACGACCTGCCCATAGCTGGGCGAGTCCTCCCGCGCGTCGAGATAGGCCCCGAAGGCGGTGCCGCTGACGATCGCGACGAGCTTCGTCATCGCCTCGCCGTGCAGCCCCCGCACGGCCCCGTGCTTCGACTCGGTCACGTTGATCTGCTGCCAGCCCCCGATGGGGTACTGCGAGGCACGGAAGAACTCCCGGATCGTGCCGCGGTCCTCATGGACCTGCTTCATGGTGAAGACCAGGAGCCCGTCGATGTCGGTCTCGCGGGTCTGCATCTCGACGATCTGGGGTGCACTCATGCGGACACCTTTTCATACCGGCGTCGACGTCATTGCGGGATCGACGTCCGGTGTCGGGCAGCGGCTGCCGGGCCACGCAGGGAAGGAGGGGCCGCCAGCCCCCCAGGCGGTGCGGCCCCTCCTCGTCTGTGAGTCAGAGTGGTTCGTCGGTGCGACGCTCCTCGACGACCCGGCGCTCGACGGGCTCCTCGACCACTCGGCGCTCGACCGGGACGACCCCGACGTCACGTCGCTCGACGACGGCAGTGTGCGTGGTGTTGGCGCGCTGCCTGTTCTGGATCGTGCCGAAGATCAGCGACAGCAGACCCCCCGCCATGAGGATGTAGCCGACGACGTCGAGGTTGCTTCCCGTCAGCTGGTTGTCGACGCGCGTGAAGGAGATGACCGCCCCCACGACGAGCAGGAAGATTCCAAGGCCGATGCCCATGAGCTGCCTCCTAAGAGGGACATGCCGGTGCCGGGTGCACGCGGACTCGGGGAACGACGCTACTGCTCCCGCACCGTCATACCCGGTAGCCGCACCCCGCACACCTGCCAATCTTGGGTGAGCTCGCCGCACCCTCCGCTCCTCAGACCCCGCGCAGGTCGAGGACCAGCTCAGGTGGGCCGCCCTCGGACACGGTGACCGGAATGCCCCAGTCCTGCTGGTAGAGGTGACACGCCGCGTGCTCCCCCTCCTCGTCGCAGGCCGCCGCCTGGACGGAGACGTGCAACGTCCCGGCCGGTATGCCGGAGGCGAGGTGCAGCGCCCGGCGCAGGCCGGGTGCCGACCCGGCGCCGTCGAGCAGCAGGCCTGGTGGCGTGGCCGACACGACGAGACGGGTCGGGTCGCCCCACCGGTCGTCGAGCTTCTGGCCGGCCGGGGGCGTGAAGGCGACCTTCAGGTCCACCTCACCGGCTGCGAGCGCGGTGGACGGGCGGTGCGTGCGGTGCGCCGGCCCGTCCACCCGCTGTGCGTGGTCGGGAAGGGCGACGCGGGTGAGTCGGTGGGCAGCCGACTCGACCACCACCAGCCGGACCTCGCCGTGGCCGCCGTTCTCACCGCCGCGTCCCATATCCGCCGGAGCTCGCTCGAGCACGGCGCCGCTGGGCTCCGACAGGCCCGTGGCGAGGGTGGTGACCTGGCCGGTGGCGGGGTCGAAGCGGCGGACCGCCCCGTTGTAGGTGTCGGTCACCGCGACCGACCCGTCGGGCAGCTCGGTGACCCCGAGCGGGTGCTGCATCAGAGCGGCCTCCGCTGGCCCGTCTCGGTGGCCGAAGTCGAAGAGGCCGGTCCCGACATGGGTCGTCATCTGCGGCCCGAGCGGCCCTCGCGACAGCGAGCGCAGGGCTGACGTCTCGGCGTCGGCGACCCACACGCGGCTCCCGTCCGCCGACGCCGCGAGGCCGGAGGGCTGCGCGAGCCAGGCCTCGGGCCCCGGGCCGTCGCGCAGCCCCTCCTGCGTGGTGCCCGCCAGGACGCCCGTCGTCGCGGCAGCCGGGTCCGCGCAGAGGCGCAGCTCCCACAGCTGGTGGTTGCCGGCCATGGCGACGACGACGCGCCCGTCCCACCAGGCGAGGTCCCAGGGCGAGGACAGGTCCTGCTCGAGCGCCGGGCCACCTCCGGACCGCTCACGCAGCTGGCCGCCCGTGCCGGCGACGACCCGGATCTCGTTGTCGTGCAGGCTGATCCCCTTGACCTGATGGTTGACCGTGTCGGCCACGAGGATCTCGTAACCGACCTCAGCAGCGACGTCGTCGGGCAGCCGGAGAAGGCCCTGCGGCTCGTTGAGCTGCGCCGGCGACGCGGCGCCCGACCCCCAGCGACGACGTTCGGTCTCGAGGTCAGCCTCGAGCTGGACCACCTGGTGGTGGCTCGAGTCCGAGACCAGGAAGCTCCCGTCGGCGAGGGCGACCACCTTCCCGGGGAAGGCGAGAGCCGACTCACGCGGCGGGGGCGGGACGTACGGCCCCTGGCCGTGGCGCAGCGTGCCCTTGGCGGTGTGCTCGCTGACGAGCTCCTCGACGAGCGAGGCCAGGCCTGGGCCATGCCCCTCGCCGGACATCGAGGCGACGACGTATCCCTCCGGGTCGACGACGACCAGCGTGGGCCAGGCCCGAGCGGTGTAGGCCGTCCACGTGGTCAGCTCGGGGTCGTCGAGCACCGGGTGGTGCACGGCATACCGCTCCACGGCAGCCTCGACGGCCGCGGGCTGCGCCTCGTGCTCGAACTTGGGCGAGTGGACCCCGATGATGACCAGCTCGTCGCCGAACCGCGCCTCGAGCGGGCGCAGCTCGTCGATGACGTGCAGGCAGTTGACGCAGCAGAAGGTCCAGAAGTCGAGCAGGACGACGCGCCCGCGCAGCCCGGTCATGGTCAGGTCGGAGCCCCCGGTGTTGAGCCAGCGCCGGCCGGTCAGCTCGGGCGCTCGCACCCGCACCCGTGCACGCGGCGACGCCGGGCCGCCGAGGTCAGCGGACATGCTCGGGCAGCCGGCGGTCTCGGAGTACGGGAAAGCTCTCGCGCCACTCGTCGACCTCGGCGAGGTCGATCTCGACGCTGAGCACCTGCTCGCCGGTGCCGGCCATCGCCAGCGCCTGCCCCGTCGGGAGGACGACCTGCGAGTGGCCACCCATCTCGTGCCCGGCATGGGTCCCGGAGGTGTTGCAGGCGATGACGACGCACTGGTTCTCGATCGCCCGGGCGTGGGCGAGCAGGGTCCAGTGCTGCACCCTCGGGCTCGGCCACGCGGCGGGGATGAGGAAGAGCTTGGCGCCCCGGTCCAGCTGAGCCCGGTAGAGCTCCGGGAAGCGCAGGTCGTAGCAGGTGGAGAGCCCGGCGGTGACGGTGGCGTCGTCGGCGCCGCCGGTGGGAAGCTCGGTGAGCACGACCTGCTCGCCCGCCTCGAGCAGCCTGGGCTCACCGGCCCCGAAGCCGAAACGGTGGATCTTGCGATACGTCGTCTGGAGCGAGCCGGTCCGGTCGAAGACCAGCGAGGTGTTCCACAGGTCGCGCCCCTCGGCGCCGCCGTCGCCGGACTCGATGATGGACCCGGCATGCAGGGTGACTCCGGCCTCCCGTGCTGCCTCGGACATGGCGGTGGCGACCATGCCGTCGCGCGTCTGCGCCCGATCGGCCCATCGGGAGTAGTCGAAGCCGCCGGCGGACCAGAGCTCCGGAAGCACGACCAGGTCATGGCCCCGCTGCTCTCGCACCATCGCCGCCACCCGCTCGACGCGGTCGGGCGTGCTCTCGTCGTCGCCGTAGGCGAGCTGGATCAGGGCGACCTTCATCGCGGGCTCCTAGGTGTCGCGGGTGGTGCTGTCTCGGTCGCGCAGGGCGCTCAGCTGGGCGTTGTATGCGGTGAGCTCGGCGTCCCCGTCGCGGGCCGCCTGCCGGTCCGTGCGCCGGGTCTCGACCGCGTCCGAGCGGATCCAGGCCAGGACGACGAGCAGGGCGAGCAGCAGCGTGGGCGCCTCGCCGAACCCCCAGGCGATCCCGCCCGCACGCTGCTGGTCGGCGAGCGGGTCGGGGACCCAGGGCAGGCCCAGCCGGCCGAAGAAGCCTGGCGCGAGCAGGGTCGTGGCCGACATCAGGGCGACCCCGAAGAACGCGTGGAAGGAGATGGTCACCAGCAGGATGAGCAGCCGCAGCGGGGGGGCCCACTTGGGCGGACCGGGGTCGACACCGATGAGCACCCACGCGAAGAGATAGCCGGTGACGAGGAAGTGGGCGACCATGAGCACATGCCCCGTGTGGGTCTCGAGCGCCAGCTCGAAGAGCGGGGAGTAGTAGAAGACCGCGAGGCTGACGAAGAACAGCGCCGCGGCCACGACGGGGTTGCCGACCACCCGCATCAGCCGTGAGTGGGTCAGCCCGAGGAGCAGCTCGCGCGGACCGAGGCTGCCGTCCCTGCGCGCCGGCAGCGCCCGCAGGGCCAGGGTGACGGGAGCAGCGAGGACAAGCAGGACCGGGGCCCCCATGGCAATGACCATGTGCTCGATCATGTGCCAGGAGAAGGAGACCCGGCCGAGGACGGCTGGGGCACCGCAGGCTGCGTAGAAGAACACTGCCCAGCCGAGGACCCACGCGACGGTCCGGCTGACCGGCCAGCGGTCGCCACGGCGACGCATCCGGATGACCCAGACGAGGTAGAGGCCGACGGCGATGAACGGGATGACGCTCCAGAGCCAGTCCCAGCGCCACAGCGTCACGAGGGAGGCCGTCGTCGGTGCCGCCGGCTCGGGGAACCCGGTCAGCCCTTCGGCGATGGTGGTGGGCGCCAGCGTCGACTGTGCTGGGGTCTCGGTCCGCGCCAAAGCGGTGGCGAAGCCGAACGCCACACCCATGACGACGCCCTCGGCGAGCGCGAACCGCGCGAAGAGCCCTCGGGCAGCGGGGTCGGTGGCCATCCGGGCGACGACCCTGCGCCGCTGCAGCAGGCCGAAGCCGCCGAGCACGACCAGGCAGGCGGTCTTGACGAGGATGAGGCTTCCGTATGCCGTGAAGAGGTTGCCCAGGCCGCCGAGCCGGACCACGGCGCTGACGACCCCGGAGATCCCGACCGCGACGAAGCACCAGAGCGCCATCGTCGAGTAACGGGCCACGACGACGGGTAGCCGGCGCCCCAGCACCGGCCGGAGGACCAGGAGCGCCAGCAGGCCACCGACCCACAGGGTCGCGCCGAGCAGGTGGGCGGCGAGCGCGTTGACGGCCGTCTCGTGGTCCGCGTCGCCCGATGCGTGCCCCGCCAGCGCGAGCGGGACGATGGCGAAGATCGCCAGGAACGCCGCCGCCGCCAGGCCCTTCCGGCTCAGGGCGACCGCGGCGACGACGGTGGCGACCGCGGCCAGCCCCGCGCTGATGATGCCGACCCGGAGCGACTCGAGCGTCCAGATGAAGGTGTGGAGCTGCGACCAGTAGTCCGGGCCGTCCAGCGGCGTGCCGGCCGCGTCGGCGAAACCGAGCAGGACACCGAGGCTGCCGGAGACGACCCAGACGACACCGCTGGCCACCGCGGTCCGGCCGGCCCGCAGCATGGCGGCCGGGGCTGTACGCCCCGGCAGCAGCAGCGCAGCGACGACCAGCAGACCGACCGTCAGTGACGCGGCGAGGTCGTGGACGACCCGCAGGAGGGGCAGCCCCCAGCGGACGACGACACCGACGTCGTCGATCCCGGTGACCAGCTCGGACGCGGCGCCGCCGACGACGACCGCCACCGTGCAGGCGGCCAGGGCGACGGCCGCCACGACGACGGCCGGCCACCGTGACAGAGCACGGGCCCCGGCCGGCGACGCACCGCGTGGGCCCCGAGCGGCGGCGGTGGGAGGGACGCTCTCGGAGGTCGGGGTCCCGGCCACGGGGCCCCCAGCGGGCGTCGGCATGTCCTCAAGCGTAAGTACAGTGGGCCAATGCCCATGCACCCGGCTCCTCCCACTGACCTCCAGGGGCTGGTCTCCGCCTTCGAGCACACCGTGCAGGCGGTCGTCGACCTGGGCCAGAGCTGCTCTCGCTCCGACTTCGACCTGCAGACCGAGTGCCCCGGCTGGAGCGTCAAGGACGTGATCAGCCACGTCGTGGGGATCGAGTCGTGGCTCGACGGGGCCCGGCCGCCGCAGGTGCAGCTCCCCGAGCTGCCTCACGTCAAGAACGAGGTGGGCGAGTTCGTCGAGCTCTTCGTCGAAGAGCGCCGGCCGCTCGACGGCGCCGACATCGTCGGCGAGCTCGAGGACGTCCTCGTCAGCAGGATGTCGGCCCTGCGCGACCCGGCGCTGACGGACGAGTCCGTCCTGCGCGGGATCTTCGGACCGGCTCCGGCGACGGAGGCGCTGACCCTGCGGGTCATCGACATCTGGGTGCACGAGCAGGACATCCGGGCCGCCCTCGGCCGCCCGGGCAACCTGGACTCCCCTGCGGCGGCCCTCTTCGTGAGCGCGATCATCCGCTCGCTGCCCCGGGTCGTGGCCCGCGACGCCGCCGTCCCCAGCGGCCAGGTCGTCATCCTCGACATCACCGGACCGGTGCTCGGCCGGGCGGGCGTCCGGGTCGTCGACGGCGACGACGGCAAGCCCAAGGGGCAGGCTCTGTTCACCGGGGACACCCCGGCGACCGGCGACACCGGGGAGCCCGGCGACGGGCCCGCTCCGACGACGTCCGTCATCCTCTCCACCGACGCGCTCACCCGCCGGGCCGCCGGACGTCGGGGCGTCGACGAGATCATCTACACCGTGCACGGCGACGAGCGAATCGCTGCTGCCGTGCTCGAGCACCTCGTCATCGTCCACTAGGCCCACACCTGGCCGCCTCCTCGCATCCCGGCGACCTCGCGGTCCCGAAGTTGGGCGGCCGGGAATATTTGCTTGGTGCATGCAAGTTGTTCTGGGATGGTTGCCTGTCGCAGCCCCACAGCCCGCCCCAGGAGAGTCCCATGTCCGTGCGTCCGGAGACGGCCGAGAGCATCGCCTCGACGCTGATCCGCGTCATGAAGGTGATGACCGCGATGCGCCACCACGCTCCGCGACAGCATCCTGCCGTCGACCCGAGCCACTACCCCGTGCTCTTCAGCCTGGCGGCCGAGCCGCGCCGGGTCTCGGTCCTGGCCGAGATGACCCACTCGGACGTCTCGACGGTGAGCCGCCAGGTCAGCCACCTGTGCCAGCACGAGCTCGTCGCGAAGATCGAGGACCCCGAGGACGGCCGAGCCCAGGTGATCTCGCTCAGCCCGCAGGGCCGCGAGCTCATCGAGAAGCTCAACCGGGGGCGCGGCGAGTGGTTCACCCACCTGCTGGCCGACTGGTCAGATGCGGACGCCCAGGCCTTCGAGCAGCACCTCACCCGCTTCGGCAACGACGCCGAGTCATTCAAAGCCCACCTCAGTGGGGCCCGCCCCGCCCATCACGACCAGGAGCACTGACCCATGGCCTCAGCCACCTCACCACGCGCCGTCGCCGCGCCAGACGGACCCCTCTCCCATCGGCAGATCATCACGATCCTCGTGGGTCTGATGATGGGGATGTTCCTCGCGGCGCTCGACCAGACCATCGTCGCCTCGGCGATCCGGGTCATCGCCGACGACCTCAAGGGGCTGTCGGCCCAGGCCTGGGTGACCACCGCCTACCTCATCACCTCGACGATCGTCACGCCGCTCTACGGCAAGCTCTCCGACATCTACGGCCGCAAACAGTTCTTCATCGCGGCGATCTCGATCTTCACCGTCGGCTCGATGCTCTGCACGCTGGCCACCTCGATCGGCACCCTGGCCATGTACCGCGCCATCCAGGGACTCGGCGCCGGCGGTCTCTTCGCGCTCGCGCTGGCCATCATCGGCGACATCGTCCCTCCCCGTGAGCGGGCGAAGTACCAGGGCTACTTCCTTGCGGTCTTCGGCACCTCGAGCGTCCTCGGCCCGGTCGTCGGCGGGTTCTTCGCGGGCCAGAGCTCGATCCTCGGTATCACCGGCTGGCGCTGGGTCTTCCTCGTCAACGTCCCCATCGCCGTCGCCGCGCTGTTCGTCGTCACCCGCACCCTGCACCTGAAGCACACGCGGCTCGACCACCGGATCGACTGGTGGGGCGCCGCCGCGCTCAGCCTCGCGCTCGTCCCGCTGCTGATCGTGGCGGAGCAGGGCCGCGAGTGGGGCTGGCTCTCGCCCAACGCCCTCATCGCGTATGCCGTGGGCCTCGTCGGCATCGCCGCCTTCTTCCTGGTCGAGAAGTCGATGGGCGAGGAGGCGCTCATCCCGCTGCGGCTCTTCCAGATCCGGACAGTGGGCGTCGCCTCGATCGGGTCGGTCTTCATCGGCATGGGCATGTTCGGTGGCATCGCCGCCCTGCCGCTCTACCTCCAGATCGTCAAGGGCGCCTCCCCCACAGCGGCTGGGCTGATGCTGCTGCCGCTGACCCTGGGCATCATGTTCGGCTCGATCCTCTCCGGCCAGCTGATCTCGCGCACGGGCCGCTACCGGCACTTCCCCATCATCGGCGCCGGCCTGCTGACCGTCGCCATGGTGGGCTTCCACTTCGTCAACGCCGAGACCCCGCTCTGGCAGACGATGGTCGTCATGGTCTGCTTCGGCATCGGTCTGGGCTTCAACTTCCAGCCGCTCACCCTGGCCGTCCAGAACGCGGTCAGCCCCCGGGACATCGGCGTCGCCACCTCGTCGGCGACGTTCACCCGCCAGATCGGCGGCACCCTCGGCACGGCGGTCTTCCTGTCGATCCTGTTCTCCAAGCTGGCCTCCGGGGTGGCACCGGGGTATGCCGCGGCGCAGCAGGACCCGGCCTTCCAGGCCGCCTTGCGCAACCCCGTGGGCGACCCGGCCGCGAACGCCGACTTCATCCAGCGACTGCAGGCTGCCAGGACCGACGGGGGCGCCAGCTTCGGCGCCCTGCTGAGCGACTCGTCGTTCGTGCAGCGGATCGACCCCCGGCTCGCGCACCCCTACCTCGTGTCCTTCACGGACGCGATGTCGTCGGTGTTCCTCGTCGCGATCTTCGTCGTCGCCATCGCGTTCGCGGTGTCGTGGTTCCTGCCCCATGTCGAGCTGCGCAGCGGCTCGGCCTACGACGAACGGGGCAGGGGCGACGCGACGACCGCGGCCGGGCTGGCCGGTGCCGCACCGGCCGGAGAGGCCGAGCTCGTGGCCGAGCCCGCCATCGGGGCCGACCCCGAGAACGCGTCCTGGCCCGACCCGGCGCTGCGCCGCGGCGAGCCCGGGCGGCACCGGGCCGAGTCCGGGGAGCCGTCTCGCTGAGCGGAGCACCGCTGACGCGACCTGACCGCAGGGTCGCCGCGCCCCTGGCGTGGCGGCCCTGCGGTGTGCTTGCCTCGACGCGATGAGGCGATCCATCAGCGTCGACGGCGACGCCGCCCCCGACGTGGTCTGGGAGCGGTACGCCGGCCTGCGCCACTGGCGACTCTGGGCACCGCAGATCCGCTGGGTGGAGCCCGCGGGCCATCGCCTCGCCCCGGGGCTGTCCGGCGTCGTGCACGGACCCGCCGGCCTGCGGGTCAGCTTCGTCATCGAGCAGGTCGACGAGCGTGCTCGCACCTGGCGGTGGCGGGTGCGGCAGGGCCCGCTCCACGTGACGATGGAGCACAGCGTCATCCCCACCACGTCGGGTGGGACGACCGCAACCCTGGCCCTGGACGGGCCCGCCGTCGTCGCTCTGACCTACCCGGTCGTGGCCCAGCTCGCGCTGCGACGCCTGGTCAGCCCTTGAGCGCCCGATACAGGGCGCGGCAGGGGTCAGCCCCAGACGAGCCCGCGGCTCGGGTCCTCGAGCAGGGCCGCGAGATCCGACAGGAAGCGGCTGCCGAGCTCGCCGTCGATGAGCCGGTGGTCGAACGACACCGCCAGCTGGGTGATGTGGCGGATGGCGAGCTCGTCGTTGCCCGCCGCGTCGGTGACCACCCAGGGCTGCTTGCGGATCGCCCCGAAGCAGACGATGGCACTCTCGCCGGGGTTGATGATCGGCGTGCCGCTGTCGACGCCGAAGACGCCGACGTTGGTGATCGTCATCGTCCCTCCAGACATCTCGGCGGGCTGGGTCCGGCCCTCGCGCGCCGTCGCGGTCAGGGCCCCGATCGCCTCGGCCAGCTGGTGCAGCGACATCTGGTCGGCGTCCTTGACGTTCGGCACCAGGAGCCCCCGCGGCGTCGCGGCGGCGATACCGAGGTTGACGTAGTGCTTGAGCACGACCTCCTGGGCCTGCTCGTCCCACGTCGCGTTCATGCCGGGGTTGCGCCGGATCGCGAGGCAGAGGGCCTTGGCGAGGATGAGCAGCGGGGTGACCTTGACGTCGCTGAACTCCCGGTCCTTCTTCAGGGCGGCGACCAGCTCGACCGTCTTCGTGACGTCGACGGTGATCCACTCGGTGACGTGCGGCGCCGTGAACGCCGAGCCGACCATCGCCTGGGCGGTCATCTTGCGGACCCCCTTGATCGGTAGGCGGGTCTCCCGCTCGCCCCGCTCGCCGAACGTCGGCGGGGTGTACGCCGGGTGGACCTCGCTCTGCCGGGAGTCGTCCGCACCGACCGTCGCACCGCTGGCGTGGGCGTCGACGTCGGTCCGCGAGATGACGCCGTCCGGGCCGGTGCCCGAGACCTGGTCGAGGTCGACCCCGAGGTCCTTGGCGTACTTGCGCACCGGGGGCTTGGCCAGCGCCCGACCGGACCCAGCCGCGCGCCCGGGGGCGGCGACGTCGGACTTCCGGCTCCGCGCGGTGTAGTCGCCCACGGTGACCGAGGGCGACGGCACGAACTCGTCCGGGTTCTTCACGGGCAGCTGGGCCCGGGCGGCCGCAGGAGCGGCGGCCCGCGCGCGGTCGCCGCCTCCCGGCATACCGGAGCCGGCGGAGTCAGCTGCGCCCTTGCGGGGGCGACGCTTGGCCTCGGTCTGCTTGACGCCGTAGCCGACGAGGACCGCCGTGCGGCCGGTCGAGGTGGTGCCGCCGATCTTGCCCTCCTCGATCGCCTCCTCGGCCGGGGCTGCCGGCTGGGCAGAGGCTTCCGGCTGGGCAGAGGCTGCCGCAGGCTCCGTCGCCGGCGCAGCGGGGGCCGCGGCGGCGCCCTCGCTGTCGACGGAGATGATCGGCGTGCCGACCTCGACCGTGTCGCCCTCCGAGACGAGCAGCTCGGTCACCGTGCCCGCGAACGGCACGGGCAGCTCGACAAGCGACTTCGCCGTCTCGATCTCGACGACGATGTCGTTGACCTTGACGGTGTCACCCACCTTGACGTGCCAGGTGACGATCTCGGCCTCGGTCAGGCCCTCGCCGGGGTCGGGGAGCTTGAACTGTCTCGCAGTCATGGTGGCTGGTTCCCTTGTTGGCTGTGCGGCGGCGGTGCGGGGGTCGGCGTCAGAACGCCAGCGTGCGGTCGACGGCGTCGAGCACCCGGTCGAGGTCGGGGAGGAACTCCTCCTCGAGCCGGCTGGGCGGGTAGGGCAGGTTGTAGCCGCCGACCCGCATGACCGGTGCCTCGAGGTGGTAGAACGAGCGTGCCGTCACGGACGCGGCGATCTCCGCGCCCAGGCCGAGGAAGGTCGACGCCTCGTGGACGACGACCATCCGGCCGGTCTTCTCGACGGACGTGGTCAGGGCGTCGAGGTCGAGCGGGCTGAGCGAGCGCAGGTCGATGACCTCGAGGCTCTTGCCCTCCTCCTCGGCGGCCTGGGCTGCCTGCAGGCAGGTCTTGACCATCGGGCCGTAGGCGACGAGCGTGCAGTCGGTGCCCTCCTTGACGACCGCGGCCTCACGCAGCGTCCGGGGGGCGGCCGACTCGTCGACCTCGCCCTTGTCCCAGTAGCGACGCTTGGGCTCGTAGAAGATCACCGGGTCGTCGGTCTCGATCGCCTGCTGGATGCCCCAGTAGGCGTCCTCGGCGTTCGAGACGCAGACGACCTGCAGGCCGGCGGTGTGGGCGAAGTAGGCCTCGTTGGACTCGCTGTGGTGCTCGACCGCGCCGATGCCGCCGCCGACCGGGATCCGGATGACCATGGGCAGCGTGATCTTGCCGAGGCTGCGCGAGCGCATCTTCGCGACCTGGCTGACGATGTGGTCGAAGGCGGGGTAGACGAAGCCGTCGAACTGGATCTCGATGACCGGGCGGTAGCCGCGCAGCGCCATCCCGATCGCCGTGCCGACGATGCCCGCCTCGGCGAGCGGGGTGTCCATGACCCGCTCCTCGCCGAAGTCCTTCTGGAGCCCCTCGGTCACCCGGAAGACGCCACCGAGCTTGCCGATGTCCTCGCCCATGAGGATGACCTTGGGGTCCTTCTCCATGGCCTGACGCAGCCCGTTGGTGATGCCCTTGGCGATGGTCATCTGCCCCATGTCAGTGCCCCCCTTCGAAGCTGGCCTGGTAGGCGACGAACTGCTCACGCTCCGCCTCGACCAGGGGGTGCTCCTCGACGTAGATGTGGTCGAACATCGACTCGGGCAGCGGGTCGGGCATGGACAGGCAGCCCTCGCGGACCGTCACCGCGAGTGCCTCGGCCTCGGCCTCGACCGCCGCGAAGAACGCCGCGTCCGCCTTGCGCTCGTGCACGAGGTAGGCCTTGACCCGCTCGACCGGGTCCCGCAGCTTCCACACCTCGACCTCGGCCGAGACCCGGTACTTCGTCGGGTCGTCGGAGGTCGTGTGGGCGCCCATCCGGTAGGTCCACGCCTCGACGAGGAACGGGCCCTGGCCGGACCGGGCCTCGTCGAGCGCGTGCTTCGTCACGGCATACACGGCGAGGACGTCGTTGCCGTCGACGCGGACGCCGGGGAAGCCGAAACCGCGGGCGCGCTGGTAGAGCGGGATCCGGGTCTGGCGGTCGTTCGGCTCGGAGATGGCCCACTGGTTGTTCTGGCAGAAGAAGACCACCGGGGCGTTGGTGACGGCTGCGAAGGTGAACGCCTCGCTGACGTCGCCCTGGGCCGTGGCTCCGTCGCCGAAGTAGGCGATCACCGCCGCATCGCGCTCGGGGTCACCCGTGCCGACGTCGCCGTCGTGCTGGATGCCCATCGCGTAGCCGGTCGCGTGGAGGGTCTGCGCCCCGATGACGATCGTGTAGAGGTGGAAGTTCTTCTCGTTCGGGTCCCAGCCACCGTGGTTCACGCCGCGGAAGAGGCCGAGCAGGTTGAGCGGGTCGACCCCGCGGCACCAGGCGACGCCGTGCTCGCGGTAGGTCGGGAACGCGTAGTCCTGGGGCTTCAGCGCCCGGCCGGAGCCGACCTGGGCGGCCTCCTGCCCGAGCAGCGAGGCCCAGATGCCGAGCTCGCCCTGACGCTGGAGGGCGGTGGCCTCGGAGTCGACCCGGCGGATGAGGACGAGGTCGCGGTAGAAGCCGCGCAGGTCCTCGTCGGTCAGGTCGTCGACGTACTTCGCGTAGTCGGTGGCCGCGGGGTTGTCGACGCGCTGACCTTCAGGGGTCAGCAGCTGGACCATGTCCGGTCCGCCGTCCCCCACTGCGGGGACCGGCGCCGTGAGATCCGCGACTGCGTTGTCGCTCACAGGTACTCCTCTTCGCGTGGTGCGGCGGAGTGCGTGCCGCGCCAGTACTCGGGCCGCGGGCGGGACACGGGTTCGCCGTGCTCAGCCGCGACGTCGTCGGGGTGGACGCTACCGGGTGTGGTGGCGCTCACGGTCGAGCGGGTTCGACGTCAATCTATCCGCCGGTTCCGAGAATCTCACAATGCGGACGGTTCCGGATGGGCAACGGACGGGGCGGCTTCGGCGCTGGGCACCCCGCCAGGATGCGCGGCGTGGGTCGGGTGCGGGCTACCGAGGGCCGAAGGAACGCGCGACCTCGAGCAGCCGGTCGTTCGCCTCGGTCTCGCCCACGGTGACCCGGACCCCGTCGTCGCCGTACTGCCGGACCACGAGCCCGGCCTCCTGGCACGCCGCGGTGAAGGCGCTGGAGTCGCTCCCCAGCGGGAACCAGACGAAGTTCGCCTCGCTCGACGGCAGGCTCCACCCCATGCCGCGCAGGGCACCCAGCACCCGGGACCGCTCCGCGACGAGCGCGGCCACCCGCTCCTGCATCTCGTCGAAGGCGTCCAGCGACGCCAGGGCGGCCACCTGGGCGATCGAGCTCACCCCGAAGGGGGTGGCCGTCGCGCGCAGCGCCGCCGCCACCCGCTCGTGCGCCACGGCATACCCGACGCGCAGTCCGGCCAGGCCGTACGCCTTGGAGAAGGTCCGCAGCACCACGACATTCGGCCGCTCGAGCCAGACCGCCATGGCGTCGGGAGCGTCCGGATCGGCCACGAACTCGAGATAGGCCTCGTCGAGGACGACGAGCACGGTCGGCGGGACCGCGTCGAGGAACAGCTCGAGCTCCTGCCGGTGCACGCTCGTGCCGGTGGGGTTGTTCGGGCTGCAGACGATGACGACCTTGGTCCGCGCGGTGACCGCTGCGGCCATGGCACGCAGCCGGTGACGCGAGTCGGCGTCCAGCCCGACCTGCACCGACTGTGCACCGGCCAGCGCCACGACGATCGGGTACGCCTCGAACGACCGCCAGGCATAGACGACCTCGTCGCCGGCGTCGCAGGTCGCGGTGATGATCTGGGCCAGCACGGCGACGCTGCCGGTGCCGGTCGCGATGTTCGCCGGCTCGACGCCGACCTTCGCGGCGATCGCGGCCGTCAGCTCGGTGACCGCCATGTCGGGGTAGCGGTTGACGTGGGCGGCCGCGCGCTCGATGGCCTGCCGGACGCTGTCCAGGGGCGGGTACGGGTTCTCGTTGCTGGAGACCTTGTATGCCGTGAGCCCCGGCGTGGGCGCGGCCGGCTTGCCGGGGACGTATGCCGGGAGGGCGGCGAGGGCGGCGCGCAGACGGACCTGCTCGGGCTGGGACGACGTCGTCATGCGCCCACTGTAGGTCTGGCGGGCAGCCGGCTTCGCGGCATACCCGGCCTCGGCGTGACAGGATCGGCGCCATGCTCATGGAGTTCCTCGTCAAGACCGTCGTCAACGGGCTGGCCCTGTGGCTCGCGGCGCTCATCGTCCCGGGCATCACCTTCGGCCGCGGCGCGAGCTGGACCGGGACACTGCTCATCGTGGCGCTGGTGGCCGTCATCTTCGGGCTGCTCAACGCCGTCATCAAGCCCGTGCTCCGGCTCCTGTCGCTGCCGCTGATCGTCCTCAGCCTCGGCCTGTTCAGCCTCGTCATCAACGCCCTGATGCTGGTGCTCACCTCATGGCTCGCGGACAAGCTCGGGCTGGCCTTCCATGTCGAGGACTTCTTCTGGGACGCCGTCCTCGGCGGCATCGTCGTGACCTTCACGTCGCTGGTCATCAACGCGGTCATCCCCGACCGACGCCGGCGCTGAGGTGGCCCGGTTCTACGACGTCCACCCGCAGGACCCGAACCCGCGGGCCATCGGCCAGGTCGTCGCACTGCTGCGCGACGGTGGGCTGATCGCCTACCCGACCGACTCCGGCTACGCGCTCGGCTGCTGCCTGGGCAACGCCGAGGGCAAGGACCGGATCGGCGCGATCCGGCGGCTCGACGACAAGCACCACTACACGCTGGTCTGCCGTGACTTCGCCCAGCTCGGCCAGCTCGTCCACATCGACAACGCGGTCTTCCGGGCCATCAAGGCGGCGACGCCGGGGCCGTACACGTTCATCCTGCCCGCCACCCGCGAGGTGCCCCGGCGGCTGCTGCACCCGAAGAAGAAGACCGTCGGGGTGCGCATACCCGACCATGCCGTGGTGCGCGCGCTGCTCGAGGAGCTCGGCGAGCCGCTGCTGAGCAGCTCGCTCATCCTCCCCGACCAGGACACCCCGATGACCGACGGCTGGCAGGTCAAGGAAGAGCTCGACGCGCAGGTCGACGGGGTCATCGACGGCGAGTGCGCCTCGGAGCCGACGACGGTCGTCGACTACTCCGACGGCTACCCCGTGGTGGCGCGGCTCGGGGCCGGCGACCCGGCGCCGTTCGAGTAGCGTCCGCCCTCGCGTCGGCGGTCTGCGAGGATGCGGCCGTGAGCATGGAGCGTCAGGCACGGGTCACCATCAGCGACATCGCCCGCCGGCTGGAGATCTCCAAGGCGTCGGTGTCCTATGCGCTGAACGGCCGGCCCGGGGTGAGCGCCGAGACCCGCCGGCGGGTGCTCGAGCTGGCCGAGGAGGTGGGCTTCCACGCCAGCTCGGCGGCGGTGGCCCTGTCCGCATCGCGGTCGGGGACGATCGGCATCGTCATCGCCCGGGACCCCGACGTGATCACCGCCGAGGGGTTCTACATGCGCACCCTCTTCGGCGTGGAGCAGTACCTCAACGACGCCGACGGCTCGCTGCTGCTGCGCCTCACCGGGGAGAACGGCGAGGACCTCGACGTCTACCGCCGCTG
Source organism: uncultured Actinomycetota bacterium (assembly GCA_963826375.1). GTDB lineage: Bacteria > Actinomycetota > Actinomycetes > Actinomycetales > Dermatophilaceae > Lapillicoccus. The sequence continues at coordinate 31,399 of CAWGWN010000007.1, forward strand.
GACCCGGCAGGGCCGCGTCGACGGGTTCATCCTCTTCGACGAGCGTGACGACGACCCGCGGATCTCCCTGCTGCGCTCGATGGGTATGCCGTGTGTCATGGTCACCTCGCTCGACCTCGCCGACGGCATCGGACGGCTCATCACACCCGAGGTGGAGACGGTCACGGTGATCCTCGACCACCTGCACGACCTCGGGCACACGAAGATCGCCCACGTCAGCGGACCGATGGGCTACCTCCACGAGCGTGTCCGGGCCGACCTGCTGACGAGCGAGGGGAAGCGGCGCGGCATGCGGATGCGGCACATCGAGGGGACCTACTCCTACGACTCGAGCGCCGCACAGACGAGCCGGCTGCTGGGCCTCGCCGAGCGCAACCGTCCCACCGCCCTCATCCTGGGGAACGACATCATGGCCACCGCGGCCCTGCGCACGGCCGCCGACCTCGGCGTGCGCGTGCCGGACGAGCTATCCGTCATCGCCTGGGACGACTCCGTCCTGTGCGAGGTGGCCCGACCGCGACTGACGGCGATGGACCACGGACTGATGGAGAAGGCGCGCCTCGCCACCGACCTGCTCTTCTCGCTGATCGCCGGCACGACCGAGACGCATCGGTTCTCCCCGGCCGGCACGCTGCTCGTCCGCGACTCCTCCGGACCCGTCCCCGTCCGGTGAGCCGGTCCCGGCCGGCAGCTCGGCCTGCCGCTGAGGCGGCCTCTCGCAAGGTCACGAAACGGTTACGAACTTAACCGGTTAGGTTTCCTTCCTTAACCGGTTAGGTCAATACTCGGAGCACTCGCCTCCGACCGGTCATCCGGTATGCGTGGAGGCCTCATCCGGACAAGGGAGTCTGCCGTGAGACTGCGTTCACTGATGACCGCGCTGGCCGTGCCGGGCCTGCTTCTCGGGGCCGCCGCGTGCAGCGGGGGTGGCACGAGCGGAAGCGACGCCAGCGGCGGGGCGGGCTCCACGCTCACCTACTGGGCCAGCAACCAGGGCACCAGCCTCGACAACGACAAGGAGGTGCTCGGGCCACAGCTGGCGAAGTTCACCCAGCAGACCGGCATCAAGGTCAACCTCGAGGTCATCGGGTGGAACGACCTGCAGACCCGCATCCAGACCGCGATCACCTCGGGGTCGGGCCCGGACGTCCTCAACATCGGCAACACCTGGGCCGCGTCGCTCCAGGCCACCGGCGCCTTCCTGCCATACGACTCTGCCGCGATGACGGCGATCGGCGGCAAGGACAAGTTCGTCCCGACCGCACTCGCGACCGGCGGCGCCCCCGGCAAGGACGTCACCTCGGTGCCGCTCTACGGCCTGGCTTACGGCCTCTACTACAACAAGGCGATGTTCGCCGCCGCCGGCGTCAACCCTCCCACCACCTGGGAGGAGATGGTCGCGGCGGCCAAGAAGCTCACCGACCCGGCGAAGGGAACCTACGGCTTCGCGCTCGCCGCAGGCAGCTACACCGAGAACGTCCACTTCGCCTTCATCAACGGCGCCCAGAACGGCGCCGAGTGGTTCGACAAGTCCGGCAAGCCGACCTTCACCAGTGACGGGAACGTCCAGGGCGTTCTGCGCTACCTCGACCTGATGCAGAAGGACAAGGTGGTCAACCCCTCGAACGTGCAGTACGACAACGGCACCAAGGCGGTCAACGACTTCGCGACGAAGAAGGTCGCGATGATCCTCAACCAGAACAACGCGAACAGCTCCATCGCCTCGAACGGCATGAAGAGCGACGAGTATGGCGTCGTCCCCTTCCCCGCGCCGGCCGGCGGCCAGAAGGTTGCCTCACATGTCGCGGGGATCAACCTCTCGATCTTCAAGAACACCAAGAACACGGCGGCGGCCCTGCAGTTCGTCAAGTTCATGACCTCACCCGAGACCCAGACCGCGCTCGGCAAGCCGTTCGCCTCGCTGCCGGTCCTCCAGGGCGCCACGCCCGTCTTCACCGACAACGCCGCGGAGGCCAAGACCTTCCAGGACATCTACTCGACCATGTCCAAGCCGCTGCCGCTGGTGCCGGCCGAGGACCAGTTCGAGAGCACCGTCGGCAAGGCGATGAACGCGATGTTCGCCAAGATCGCCACGGGCAGCACGGTCTCGGCCGACGACGTCCGGAAGGCGCTCAAGGACGCCCAGGACCAGGTCAGCGCCACGGTGGGCTGACGTGTCCGTCTCGACCCGGGAGTCCGCGACCTCCACGCCGCCGCCGGCGCCGGCCCAACCGGGCCGGAGCCGGTTCGGACGGCGCCCGACGAACCGGCGTCACCGGCTGCTGCCCTACCTGCTGCTCGCTCCGGCCGTCGTCATGGAGCTGCTCATCCACATCATCCCGATGCTCGTCGGCATCTGGATGAGCTTCGTCAAGCTGACGAAGTTCTTCATCGCCAACTGGTCCGAGGCGCCCTACGCCGGGCTCGACAACTACCGCCTCGCGGTCGACCTGGACTCGAGCATCGGGCAGGCCCTGCTGCGCTCGTTCCTCGTGACGTTGGCCTTCTCGCTGCTGTCGGTCGGGGTGTCCTGGCTCCTTGGCATGGCCGCGGCTGTCGCCCTCCAGCAGCCGTTCCGCGGGCGCGGGGTGGTCCGGACGATCTTCCTCGTCCCCTACGCCCTCCCCGCGTATGCCGGGATCCTCACCTGGAACTTCATGCTCCAGCGGGACACCGGCCTGGTGAACCACGTGCTCGTCGACAACCTCGGCATCATCGGCGACCGGCCGTTCTGGCTGATCGGTGGCAACGCCTTCGTGTCCGTGGTGGTGGTCGCGGTGTGGCGGCTCTGGCCGTTCGCCTTCCTCACCCTGATGGCCGGGCTCCAGAGCATCCCGACCGACCAGTACGAGGCGGCCGCGGTCGACGGCGCCAACAACGTCCGTCAGTGGCGGCACATCACGCTGCCGGCGCTGCGCCCGGTCAACCTCGTCCTCGTCCTCGTCCTCTTCCTCTGGACGTTCAGCGACTTCAACACGCCCTACGTCCTCTTCGGGACCGGGCAGCCGCCCGCGGGCGACCTCATCTCCTTCCACATCTACAACGCCTCCTTCCTCACCTGGAACTTCGGCAGTGGAGCGGCGATGTCGGTCCTGCTCCTGCTCTTCCTGCTCGCGGTCACCGCGGCATACCTGCTCATCACGAACCGGAGGTCGACCCGTGCGTAACACCACCGCCTTCAAGGCCTACCGGGCCGTCGTCCTCGTCCTGCTCGCGGTGTTCACCCTCGTGCCGATCTATGCGATGGTCACCTCGTCGCTCAAGCCGCTGCGCGACGTGCAGGGCCTCTTCACCTGGTGGCCCTCGACCCTCACGGTGACGCCGTTCGTCGACATGTGGTCGACGGTGCCGCTCGCCCGCTACTTCGTCAACAGCATCATCGTGGCCACCTCCGCCACGGTGGCCAGTGTGGTCCTCGCCATCCTGGCCGCGTTCGCGGTCTCCCGGTTCGTCTTCCGGGGCCGGTCGGTCTTCACGACGACGGTGCTGTCGACGCAGATGTTCCCCGGCGTGCTCTTCCTGCTCCCGCTCTTCCTCATCTTCGTCAACATCAACTCCGCCACCGGCATCCAGCTCGTCGGCTCGCGGACCGGCCTGATCATCACCTACCTCACCTTCTCGCTCCCCTTCTCGATCTGGATGCTCGTCGGCTACTTCGAGAGCATCCCGCGCGAGCTCGACGAGGCGGCGATGGTCGACGGCTGCGGCCCGATGGGAGCCCTGTGGCGGGTCGTCCTCCCGGCAGCCCGACCCGGCGTCATCGCGGTCGCCATCTATGCCTTCATGACGTCGTGGGGCGAGGTGCTCTTCGCCTCCGTGATGACGACGGACGCCAACCGCACCCTGGCGGTCGGGCTCCGGCAGTACTCCACCCAGACCAACGTCTACTGGAACGAGATCATGGCCGCATCCCTGGTCGTCAGCATCCCCGTCGTCGTCGGTTTCCTTCTTGCCCAACGGCATTTCGTCGCCGGCGTGACGGCAGGAGCCGTCAAGTGAGACAGCAGGTCACCCGGGGCTGGACCCTTAGCGCCACCGGTGGGGCCGTGCCCCCCGACCTGGCCGCTGCAGAGGTGCCCGCCACGGTGCCGGGCTGCGTGCACACCGACCTGCTGTCGGCCGGGCTCATCCCCGACCCCTACCTCGACGAGGTCGAGGCGGAGCTGAGGTGGGTCGGCCGCACGGCCTGGCGGTATGCGACGAGCCTCGACACCTCCGCGGCGGCGCCCGGCGAGCGGGTCGAGCTGGTCTTCGACGGTCTCGACACCGTGTGCGAGATCGCCCTGAACGGCGAGCGCCTCGGAGCCGCCCGCAACATGCACCGCACCCACCGGTTCGACGTCACCGCGCTCGTTCGCGACGGCCACAACGAGCTCGTCGTCGACTTCGCCGCCCAGCTCGACACAGCCGAGCAGGCAAGCGACGAGCAGGGTCCGCGCGTGCACACCAACGCGCACCCCTTCAACGCCGTGCGCAAGATGGCCTGCAACTTCGGGTGGGACTGGGGGCCCGACCTCGTCACCGCCGGCATCTGGCGCCCGGTCCACCTGCACCGCTGGCACATGGCACGACTCGGCGGCCTCCGGTGCCTGGCTACCGTCGTGGATGGCGTCGGCAGGGTCGAGGTGCACGCCGAGGTCGTCCAGGCCCCGGCCGCTTCCGACAGCGCCCCTCTGGTGCTGCGCGCCGAGGTCGCCGGGGTCAGCGCCGAGGCGACGGTCAGCGACGACGGAAGCGACAGCCCGCAGTCGGCCCAGCTGGTGCTCGAGGTCCCGGAGCCGCCGCTCTGGTGGCCACGCGGCCACGGCCAGCAGCCGCTGCACGACCTCGTCGTCACGCTCTCCCACGGGAGCGACGAGCTCGAGCGGCAGGAGCGGCGAGTCGGCTTCCGCTCCGTCGAGCTCGACACCCAGACGGACGAGCACGGCACCCCCTTCACCCTGCGCGTCAACGGGCGGCCGATCCTCGTCAAGGGGGCCAACTGGATCCCCGACGACTGCTTCCCCAGCCGGGTGGACCGCGCCAGATATGCCGCACGGGTCGCCGACGCCGTCGACGCAGGCATGAACCTGCTGCGGGTCTGGGGCGGCGGGATCTACGAGTCGGACGACTTCTACGACGTGTGCGACGAGGAAGGGATCCTCGTCTGGCAGGACTTCCTCTTCGCCTGCGCCGCCTACCCCGAGGAGGCCCTGGTCGACGAGGTCGTCGCCGAGGTGACCGACGCCGTCACCCGGCTCAGCGCCCACCCGAGCCTGGCGGTCTGGAACGGCAACAACGAGAACCTCTGGGGCTACGTCGACTGGAGCTGGCGGGAGCAGCTCGGCGACCTCAGCTGGGGCAAGGGCTACTACCTCGAGCTGCTGCCGACGCTGCTGGCCGAGCTCGACCCGACCCGGCCCTACTCACCGGGCAGCCCGTGGTCGTTCGACGAGAGCCGCCACCCCAACGACCCGGCCCACGGCACGATGCACATCTGGGACGTGTGGAACACGGCCGACTACACGGCATACCGTTCGTACGTGCCGCGGTTCGTCAGCGAGTTCGGCTACCAGGGCCCGCCCGCCTGGGCGACCCTCCGCCGGGCTGTGCACGACGACCCGCTGACGCCGACGTCGCCGGGGATGCTCAGCCACCAGAAGGCTGCCGACGGCGACCGCAAGCTGCGCGACGGCATCGCCCCGCATCTCGAGCTGCCCACCGACATCGAGGACTGGCACTGGGCCACCTCGCTGCAGCAGGCCCGGGCCGTCACCTACGCCGTCGAGCACTTCCGCTCCTGGCACCCGGTCTGCGCGGGGATGGTGGTCTGGCAGCTCAACGACTGCTGGCCGGTCACCTCGTGGGCGGCTGTCGACGGCGACGGCCGGCGCAAACCGCTGTGGTTCGCCCTGCGCCGGGCCTACGCCGACCGGCTGCTCACGATCCAGCCCCGCGACGACGAGCTGGTGCTGGCCGTGTGCAACGACACCGACGAGGTGTGGCAGGGCGACCTGACCGTGCGCCGGATGACCTTCTCCGGCGCGCACCGCACCCAGGCGGCCGTGCCGGTCACGGTCCCGGCGCGCAGCACCCAGGTCGTGCCGCTGGCTCCCGACCTGGTCGAGGGCGCCCAGCCGGCCGACGAGGTGGTCGTCGCCCAGCTCGGCGAGGCCCGGGCAGTGTGGTTCTTCGCCGAGGACCGAGACCTGGCCCTCGTCGACGCGTGGAAGTCCGCGTCCGCGGACATCACCACGACGGGGTATGCCGTGCACGTCACCGCCGAGGCGCTGCAGCGCGACGTCACCCTGCTCGTCGACAAGGTGGACCCCGACGCCACGGTCGACGACAGCGGCGTCACCCTGCTGCCGGGGGAGAGCCATACCTTCCAGGTGCGCAGCAGCCGCTCGGTCGACCCCCACGCCTTCCTCGGGCGCACGGTCCTTCGCTCGACCAACCAGCTCGTCCGACCCGCCGAGAGCAGGAGCCCACGATGACCGAGCCTGACCTGACCTTCCCTCCCGGCTTCCTCTTCGGGGCGGCGACCGCGAGCTACCAGATCGAGGGCGCGGTCACCGAGGACGGACGGGGTCCGTCGATCTGGGACACGTTCTCGCACACCCCGGGGAGGACCCTGAACGGCGACACCGGTGACGTCGCCGCCGACCACTACCACCGCATGCCGCAGGACGTCGCCCTGATGCGGCGTCTCGGCCTGCAGTCCTACCGCTTCTCGGTGGCCTGGCCGCGCATCCAGCCCAGCGGCTCAGGACCGTTCAACCAGAAGGGGATCGACTTCTACTCCCGTCTGGTCGACGAGCTGCTGGACAACGGCATCCGCCCGGTGGCGACGCTCTACCACTGGGACCTCCCGCAGGAGCTCGAGGACTCCGGCGGGTGGACGAACCGGGCCACCGCCGAGGCGTTCGGGCCGTATGCCGCGCGGCTCGCCGAGGCGCTCGGGGACCGGGTCCACCTGTGGACCACCCTGAACGAGCCCTGGTGCTCGGCGTACCTGGGCTACGCCAGCGGCGTCCACGCACCGGGGCGGACGGACGGCGCTGCAGCCCTGGCCGCGGTGCACCATCTCAACCTCGCCCATGGTCTCGCCTGCCAGGCGATCCGGGCCGAGCTGCCGCAGGCCCAGCTGTCGGTCACCCACAACCTGCATGTCATCCGGCCCGCGGACCCGGAGTCGGCCGCCGACCTCGACGTCGTCCGCCGCCTCGACGCCCTGGGCAACCGGGCCTTCCTCGGTCCCCAGCTCGACGGTGCCTACCCGGACGACCTCCTCGCCGACACGGCCGCTGTGACCGACTGGGCCTTCGTCCGCGACGGTGACCTCGCGCAGATCCACCAGCCCCTCGACGTCCTCGGAGTCAACTACTACACGACGAGCACCGCGCGGCACTGGGACGGCAGCAGCGAGCGCAGCCTCGACGACGGGCACAAGGTCGCGGAGCACACCCCGTGGGTCGGTGTCGACGACCTCGACTTCGTCCTCGAGCCGGGCCGGCGCACCGCGATGGGCTGGCTGGTCGAGCCAGCCGGCCTGACCGAGCTGCTCGTGCGCACCGGCGCGGCATACCCCGGCCTGCCGCTGATGGTCACCGAGAACGGCGCCGCCTACGAGGACGAGGTCTCCGAGGACGGGCAGGTCCACGACTCGGCCCGGGTCGACTACGTCCGCGCGCATCTCGGTGCCGTCAGCGCGGCGATCGCCGCCGGGGTGGACGTGCGCGGCTACCAGCTGTGGTCCCTGCTCGACAACTTCGAGTGGGCCTGGGGGTACGACCGGCGCTTCGGCATCGTCCGTGTCGACTACGACACCCAGGAGCGGATCGTCAAGGACTCGGCCCTGTTCTACGCCGAGGTCATCGCCGCCCAGGCCCGGTGACCGGTCTCAGGCACCCTTGGTCGCCGTGCACAGGAACAATCCGAACTCGCGGTCGCCCTTGAGGACAGTCGTGGCGTCGACGAAGCGGACATCGACGAACCCGGCGCCAGCCAGCTGCTCGGTGAGGCGCTGCCGGTCGAACCCGTGATGTCCGTCGAAGTCGGCCCTGTCGGCGTGGAAGGCGCCGTCGGGGTCCTCCTCGAGGTCCGCGACGGCCAGCCGACCACCGTCGACGAGGAGCCGGGCGACGGCGCTCAGCAGCCCGTCCAGGTCGGGAACGTGGTGCAGTGCCATGGAGCTCCACACCACGTCGTAGGCGCCATCGAGCGAGTCCGTCGTGAGGTCCAGCTGGACAGCGCGAAGCCGGTCACCGAGTCCGGCCGCCTCGATCCGCTCCTGCGCCACCCGCACCATCCCGGCGGAGGGGTCGGTCACGACGACAGAGCCGACCCGGTCGGAGAGCAGGATGCTCAGCCGGCCGGTGCCTCCGCCGACATCGAGGGCGCTCATCCGTGGGCTGAGCTCAACGGCCTCCTCGATGGCCCGCGCCACCGCGACCTGCCGCTTCTCGTGGCCGGGGTCGTCGTCCCACGTCGCTGCCTCGTCGTCGAATCGCCGGTGTTCATCCGTGTGTTCGTGCATGTGTCCGACCCTAGCGGGGGTGCCTGCACGCCGGCACAGCGGAGGGATGTCGCGTCAGCGAAGCATCTCGAACAGGGACACGACGATGCCCTCGGGACCCCGGACGTAGGCCATCCGCACCGCGCCCTCGTGTTCGCCGATCCCGGCGACGAGCCCATACCCGTCCGCAGCCACAGCGTCGACGGCCGCCTGGAGGTCGCCGACCTCGAAGGACACGTTGCGCAGACCCACCTCGTTCGCCATCGCCGTGGGGGATCCGGGTGTGTGGTCGGGTGTCACGAAGCTCGCGAGCTCCAGCCGGGCACCGTCGGGCGACCTCAGCATCACGATCTGGCACTGGGCTCCCGGGATGCCGCAGACGGTCTCGACGAAGTCCCCCTCCACGGATCCGGTGCCCTCGACCTCGAGGCCCAGGCCGGTGAAGAACGCCGTCGCCGCGTCCAGGTCCGCGACGGTGACCCCGATGTGGTCGAAACGCGTGATGTGGCTCATGGTTTCATCCTCCGACAGCGACCTCGTCGACGCGAGGCGAGAAGGGAGCCGAGACCGGGTCATCGACATGGCCGGCCTCCTCGGTCGCCCGGCCTGACGACCGGCGCGGCCCGAGGGGCCCGCGTCCGTTCGACGCCGCCGCCCCTCAGGTGAGCCCGTGGTCGAAGGCGTACGCAGCCGCAGCGGTGCGAGACGAGACCTGCAGCTTGGTGAAGATGTTGCTCAGGTGCCGCGCCACCGTCTTCGTGCTGAGGAACAGGGCCGCGGCGATCTCTGGGTTGGACCTGCCGACCGCAACCAGCCGCAGCACCTCGGCCTCGCGGGGGGTGAGGCCGCCTGGGAGCGGGCCCGGGGCCAGCAGCCGGTCCGCTTCCAGTGCGGCGGGGGTGGCCCCGAGCGCCGCGAACGCCCGGGCAGCTGACCCGAGCTCGACGGCCGCAGACTCCTCGTCTCCCAGCCCACGCAGCGCGCGACCCACGAGGACCCTCGTCCGTGCGGTCTCGTAGGGCCAGCCCAGCGCCCGCCATCCCTGCAGCGCCGCGCGTAGCGCCTTCAGGGCGTCCTCCGGCCGGTCCTCGGCAAGGGCCAAGGCCCCGACGGCGTACCCGGCCATCGCCGTGAGCGAGCTCGAGTCGAACGCGTCTGCAACCGCCTCGAGCTCGGCGACGAGCGGGCGGGCGCCGGCGCGGTCGTTCCCGGCGAGGAGTACGTCGATCGCGGCGGGCAGCAGCTGCGAGCGATGGATGGGATCGCGCGGCTCCCCCAGCACCCGGCGTACGGCAGCACACGCCCCTTCGGTCCGGCCGCGCGCCAGGGAGAGCAGGGCGTGCGCGGGTTGTGGGTCGTAGCCGAGGCGGGATGCCTGCACGAACGCGTCCTCGGCCGCGTCGTACTCTCCCCGGATGCGCAGCACCTCACCCTTCTCGGCGAGGGCCAGACCCGCGGCGGCAGGGGTGGCGGCCGCCAGGTAGCGCGCGGCGGCGCCGTCGAACTCCGCGATGGCCTGCTCGTAGGCGCCGCGGACCCGCATGACCTGCCCCCGGTGGACCGCGCACTGACCGGTGAACGGCACCAGTCCCACCTGGGCGCCGCACCAGGTGGTCAGCGCGGTGGTCCACTGCGCCACCCTGTCGAAATCAGAGATCTCTTGACAGGCCTCGATCAGGGAGCAGTACGTGTGCCCGGCAAAGATGGGCGACATCTCGCCCGTGGTGACACCGACCATGGCCTCGTCGAGCATCCGCACGCCTTCGGGCACCCGACCCAGGTAGAGAAGGCAGCGCCCTTGCGCCATCAGGCCCGCCGCGAGCAGGTCGCCGTCCCCGAAACGCCGGCCGTACGACGTGAGGGTGGCGGCCTCGTCGAGTCCGGTGACCGGGTCGCCTCCGAGGATGTGGCTGAGCATCCGGAAGAAGAGGACGTACCCGTGCTCGACACTGTCCTGCCCGAAGGCGTCGAGAAGCCGGTCGGCACGTGAGATCCAGCCACTGGCGACTGCGTACTCGCCACGGTCCATGAGCGTCATGGCGAGCCAGAAGGCGGACCGGACGGCGGCACGCTGGTCGCCTGCGTCGAGGTGGGCCTGGTAGGCCCGCTGGAGGGCCTGGATGCAGTCGTTGTGACGGCCGACCAGGAACGCAGCAGTGGCAAGATCGGCGAAGTCGACGGCCAAGAGGGCGTCGCTCTCGGCCGCCGAGAGACCTTCGTACGCGGCGACCCAGTCGCGGCGGTCGAACGCCTCACGCGCACGCAGCAGCTCTTCGACGACGTTCACGAAGCCTCACCTCGTAGCGAGCATAGGGCGGTCAGGCAGCCTGGTGCTGCCTCCTCGGCGCCTTCGCCCGGTCGCAGATCCGGCGCGCCACGAACTCGGCATCCCGGCCGATGCCCGGGAGGAGCATCGAGCTGAACGCAAACTGGAACGCCAGGCCACAGAAGAAGAGGCCAGGCACCTGGTCGACCACGCCCCGCATCTCCACGGGCCAGCCGTCCTCGCCGACCACCGGGACCTTGACCCAGTCGAAGACCTGACGGAAGCCGGTTGCCCAGACCACGTTGCTGACCGGCACGCAGGTGCCGTCCTCGAGCAGCGGCATGCCGCCCCGGACCCCGACCATGCGTGAGGTGTGCCGCTCGACACCACGCGCGGTGAGGTCTTCGCGGTGAACTCGGATCATCGGTCCACCGTGCGCCCGCACCGCGTGAAACTCCTTGCGTCCCATGGGCGTACGCCGGGTGAGGACGTGCCGCCACACGACGAGGATCACGGGGAAGAGAACCTTCGCCAGACGCTGCTCGGGCCTGAAGGGCAGCTGGCCGAGGTCCCGCCCGCACAGCGTCACGCGGTTGGTCTGGGCGACCTCGTACGCGATGTCTGTGCCCGAGTGCGAGGCGCCCACCACCAGGACCGGTCCGGGCCGAAGGTCGCTCGGACGGCGGTACTCGCTCGAGTGCAGCTGGCGGATCGTCGGGTCGAGCTGGTCACCGAACTCCGGGATCTTCGGCGTCTGCCCGAAGGTCCCCGTCGCCACGACCACGTTGTCGCAGGTGATCGTGCTGTCGCCGATGCGAAGCTCGAAGCCGCCATCGGTCCGCTGTTCCAACGCGTCGACCCGGGTGCTCATCCGCACCGGCAGGTCGAACTCCAGTGCGTAGCTCTCGAGGAAGGCTGCGACCTCGTCCTTCTGGGGGTAGGTCCAGGGGTCGGCGGGGAAGGACATGCCAGGCAGCCCGTCATACTTCGCCGGGCTGTAGAGCCGGAGGGTGTCCCAACGCCGGCGCCAGGTGTCGCCGATCCGGGCGTTGCTGTCCAGGACGACGCAGGTGCGGCCCTGCTTCGTCAGGTGGTATGCCGTGGACAGGCCGGCCTGACCGGCTCCGATGACCACGGTCTCGATGTGTTCGGTGGACATGGTTCCTCCTGGCGTCGGGTGATGCTCCGAGGCTAGGAAGGGCGCAGGGTCCACCGCGTCGGGCAGGATGCCCACCTGGTCTTGGGCCAGATGGGTGGGTTGACCCATGCCCGATCAGGGTCACCACCCGAGCCGGGTGGCAGCATCGGCCAAGGCGGCCGGTTCGTCCGCGGCAGCACTGAAGGCAACCAGAGTCTCAACGAGCGTGAGCCGATGGGGCTCGGCCATCCGCTTGACGACCTCCCGGATCGCGGCCCGCCGACGCTCGGTCACCTCCGCAACCAGGTTTCGGCCGGGCTCTGTCAACCCGATGACCACCTCGCGCCGGTCCTGCTGGTTCTCGGCCCGGACGACGAAGCCGGCAGCGATGAGACGGTCGACGGAGCGCAAGGCGGTCGAGGAGCCCACGCCCAGGCGGCCGGCAAGCTGGTTCAGCCGGGTGCTGCCGTGTGCCTGCAGGACGACCAGCGTCCGGAACTGCGCCAACGTCACCGTGTCCTCGACCTCGGCCAGCGAGCGGGCCGACACCCCGACCAGGACCCGCGACCCGGTCAGCAGCGCAGTGACCATCTCATCGATCCCTGCGTCGACAGCGTCACCCCGTCGATCAGCGGCAGTCACCAGGCCACCCTTTCTTTGCATTCCATGATGCAAGTGTTGCATGATGCAACTCGTGTCGTCAGATCCTGTGCCAGCGTTTCCGCCGGTTCCCGGCAAGGCCTTGGGCCGCTGGTCCGGGCTGTCGGGAACGATCCAGCGCGCTGCCGTGGGATTGCGCAGCTCCAACTCGGGACTGCTGGTCCTTGCCCTCGGCACGGGGGCCGGCGCAGCAGGCTTCGCGGTCCTCTTCCGGTGGCTCATCCAGACCTTCACGCTCCTGTTCACGGGACAGGCTGACTACGCCGCCGCCCCGGGTTCCGCCAACCCGCACCTGCCCGGCCTGGGGCGCTGGTTCCTCCTGGTCGTCCCTGTCGTTGCGGGCCTGCTCTACGGGCCACTCGTGCACTTCTTCGCCCGGGAGGCCCGCGGCCACGGGGTGCCTGAGGTGATGTATGCCGTCGCCCGCCGCGGCGGGCGAATCGCACCCCAGGTGGCCGCCGTCAAGGCTCTTGCCTCGGCCCTGTGCATCGGTGGCGGCGGGTCGGTGGGACGCGAGGGTCCCATCGTCCAGATCGGGTCGGCGATGGGATCCACAGCCGGGCTCCTTGCCAAGGTCCCGGAGTCGCGGATGCGGGTCCTCGTCGCGTGTGGTGCAGCAGCCGGCATCAGTGCGACCTTCAACGCCCCTCTCGCTGGGGTGTTCTTCGCGATGGAGCTGATCCTTGCCGACTTCACCGCCCAGTCGTTCGGCATGGTGGTCCTGGCCTCGGTGGCCTCCAGCGTGATCGGCCGTGCCGCCCTGGGAGACACCCCCTTCCTCGCCCTGCCGTCCTTCGGGGTCACCCATGGGACCGAGTACCTCCTGTTCGCCGCTCTCGGTCTGCTCGCCGGCGGCGTCGGGGTGCTGTTCACGCGCGCGCTCTACGCCATCGAGGACCTGTGCGATGCGTTCTGGCGCGGCCCGGAGTGGCTGCGCCCCGCCGTGGGCGGACTCCTACTCGGCGCGCTCCTGCTGCTCCTGCCCCAGATGTACGGCGTCGGATACCCGGTCCTCGAGCACGCGGTCGCTGGCGGCTACGCCATCGCCTTCCTCCTGCTCCTGCTCGTCGGCAAGATCGTGGCCACCAGCCTCACCATCGGCATCGGCGGCTCCGGCGGCGTCTTCGCGCCGAGCCTGTTCATCGGCGCGATGCTCGGAACGGCCTTCGGCGAGGCAGTGCAGCAGCTGCTCCCCTCGGTTGCCGGCCCGGTGGGCGCCTACGGCCTGATCGGCATGGGAGCGGTCTTCGCGGGAGCCGCCCGAGCCCCGATCACCGCAGTCATCATCCTGTTCGAGCTCACCGGCGAGTACACAATCATCCTTCCCCTCATGGCGGCGATCGTCCTGGCCACGGGGGTCAGCCACCGCCTCAGCCCGGACACGATCTACACCCTGAAGCTGCGACGGCGTGGGGTCGATCTTGGCCTGCCCGCCGAGACCGTGGGTGGCCACCCCGTCAGACGAGCTCGCGACCTCATGAAGGGCATCCCCCAGGCCGTCCCCAGCACCGCAACACTGACGCAGGTCGCGGCCGCCCTCGCTGACACGGCCTTCGGGGTCCTGCCCGTGGTGGGCCCGGACGGCGGCTTCCTGGGCGTCGTGTCCGCGCGGGGCGTCTCCGAGGCACTTGCTGACGGTCGACACGGCGCCGCAGCGGCTGCTCTCGCCACGGAGGTCCCCATCACCGTCCACGCCGACACACCCCTGCCGAGTGTCGCCGAGGCGCTGTCCCGCAACGGGGTGGATGCCGCCCCCGTCGTCGACGAGGGGGGGTCGGTCATCGGCTGGGTGGACTACCGGGCGCTCCTGCTCGGTGAGATCAGCCGCTAGACCTCGCCCGAGCCAGGTGGCTGGCGGCCGCCTGCTCGAGGTGGGTGAGGTCGCAGGACGCCGTCGCGCCAGACCTTTCGACACCCCACGCGTGAGGTAGGGGCAGGACGAGGTCCATGCGGGTGATCTGTGCTTCTCCGGCGGGCGCCGGTCACTTCTCGCCGCTGGTGCCGTGGATCGAGCATCTTCTCGGGGCCGGGCATGAGGTGCTCGTCGTCGGACCGCCGGCCTTGGAGCCTGCTGCTACGGGATGGGAGTCCGCTCGGGGGGATCGCGGATGAACTCAGGCGCCCTCATCCCGTCGATGCGGGCCGCGATCGCGGAGTTCCGTTCTGACGTCGTGCTCCGGGACCCTGCTGAGTTCAGCTCCGCGCTGTGTGCGCAGCTGCCCTCCCTCTCTGACCTGTCCCCGGAGTGACCCCGTGCTTGTACTAGCGGCGGAGCAGGACGCCCTTCGTCGAGAATCTGTGTGAGGCTGAGCGCATGACCACGTCGACCGAGGTCTCGGTCACCTGGGCGCAGGCGCTGGCCTGGCGAATGTCGAGACAGCTGCTCGACCCCGTCGGGAGTGAGTCGGTGGCGGGCGTGGTACGCCGGCTCGGCGCAGTGCTCTCGATGGACGAGTCGCTCGCAGAGCTTGCTGTCCGGACCCGCCGAACGAGGTCGCACCCCGGCCAGCTGTCGAAGGCTCTGGCGGAGGGCACAGTCATCAAGGCGTTCGCTTTCCGCGGGTCGATGCACTATCTCTCGCCCGAGGACGGCGGCATATATCTGGCCCTGCGATCGGCGGGGCGTCAGTGGGAGCTGCCCAGCTGGGTGGAGTACTACCGGCTCACTCCGTCGGACTGGCCTGACTTCCGTGCCGCGGTACGCGATGCGCTCAGCGGCGGACCGCTGACCCTCGTCGAGCTGGGAGACGTGCTGACGAGGCGCCCGGCCTACCGGCACCTGAAGCCGGTCTTCGACGAGGGCGCCGGCACGCTGATCAAGCCGCTGACGTGGCAGGGGGACATGAGCCTTGGTCCGCCTCGCGACGGGCAGCACACGTTCCAACGCCTCGACGCCAACCCACGGTGGCGCGGCATCCCGGATGTCGACGACGCGGGTCCGCGGGCCGTCGTGGCATATCTCCGGACGTACGGGCCGGCGACACTCGACCACCTTCACTACTGGCTCGGCAACGGCCTGAGCGCGGGCCGCGCACGGCTCAACGGCTGGTTCTCCGGACTCGGCGACCGGCTGGTTGCAGTCGACGTCGACGGCACCACGGCATACGTCGTCCGCGAGGACGTCGACGCCCTTGGCGCAGCGATGCCGTCGGAGGCGGTGCGGTTCCTTCCCGGGCACGACCAGTGGGTGATTGGTCCTGGCACCAAGGACGTCCACGTCACCCCCTCGTCGAGACGGGACCCCATGACCCGCAAGGCCAACCCCGTGATCGTCGGCGGGGTCGTGTGCGGGACCTGGGTGCGAAAGGGCGACGAGCTGACGGTCAGGTGGCTCGACGATGGGCGGCGGCCCGACGAGCGGATCGCGCAGGAGGCCGCGCGACTGGGCCACATCCTCGGCCGCGACGTGCACGTCAGACTGACCTCATAGCTGACCGTCGACGGGCCGCCATTCTCGTGAGGTGGAGCAGCTCAGCCGCCCGACCTCGCCTGGGCGAGGTGGCTGGCGGCGGCCAGCTCGAGGTGGGTGAGGTCGCAGGACACCGTCGCGAAGGTGAACCCCTGCTGCAGGAGGCGGGCCGCCTCCTCGCCGCTGTCCGTGTGGATGCCCGCGGCGACCCCGGCGGCGCTGGCGGCAGCCGCGACCCGGACGAGCGCCGCGTCGAACTCCGCCTGGACCGACGGGTCGCTCGGGCTCGCGCCACCCACGGCGATGCGCAGGTCCGAGGGGCCGACGTAGATCCCGGCCAGTCCGGGCACGGCGCAGATCTCCTCGACGTCGGCGAGGCCGCCGGGGGTCTCGATCATCGCCAGGGTCACGACCGCGGCGTTCGACTCGGCGGGAGCCGGCCCGACCCGCAGGCCGGAGCGCATCGGCCCGTATGACCGCACCCCGTCGGGCGGGTAGGTCGCCGCTGCGAGCGCCCGGGCCGCGTCGGCGGCGGAGTCGACGAGCGGCACGATGACCCCGGCCGCGCCGGCGTCGAGGGCCTGGCCGATGTGGAAGGGGTCGTTGGCCCCGACCCGGACCAGCCCGACCGACCCTGCCCCGGCGTCGAGCGCGACCATCCCCGCGAGCAGGCCGGGGTAGGCGAGCAGCCCGTGCTGGGCGTCGAAGCAGAGGTAGTCGTAGCCCAGCCGGGCCAGCCGCTCGGTCGAGATCGGGCTGTCGAGGACGACCCAGTAGCCGAGCAGCCGCTCGCGCGCACGGATGCGCCGGGCGAAGTCGGCGGCCGTCGCCGCCGCCTGAGGGGCAGCGTCACTCATGCGACGTGCCGGCGGCTCGTGACGACCCGGAACCGGTTGGCCACGAAGGCCGCGTCGACGTAGGCCGCGTTGGCCGCCGGGTTGGCGCCGGTGCCGTGGTAGTCGGAGAACGCTGCGGTCTGGTTGACGAACACCGCTCCGGTGAGGTTCTCCGAGAGGGCGACTCCCGCGTCGGCGGCGGCCTCCCGAGCCGCGTCGAGCACGGACTCCGACGTCGAGTAGACCGCTGCCGTCATCGCGCCGTGCTCCCGGGCCGTGTCAGCGAGCTGGGCGAGGGACTGGTCGGTCGAGGCGGTGCGGATGAGGAAGGTCACCGGCCCGAAGCACTCCTGCGCGTAGACGTCCTCGCGCGACACGTCGACGGCCACGAGGCCGGGCGCCCGGACGACGGCATCCGGGTAAGCCGGGTGGGTCACCTGCCGCGACTCCAGCACGACGGTTCCACCGGCCCGCTCGGCGAAGGCCACCAGACCGGCCGCGTTGTCGCGGACCTGGGGGTTGACCGTCGCGCCGAGCAGCTCGACCGCCTTGGCGTCGTCCCCGGTGAGCCGGCCGACGGCGGCGGCCAGCCGGTCGCCGAACTCCTCGAACGACAGGTGGCCCTCGTCGGTGTCCACGCCACCCGTGGGGACATAGACGTTCTGCGGCGTGGTGCACATCTGGCCGGAGTAGAGCGAGAGCGAGAACGCGAGGTTGCCGAGGGTGCCCCGCAGGTTGTCGGTCGAGTCCACGACCACCGTGTTGAGACCGGCCTTCTCGGTGTAGACGAGCTTGCCCAGGGCCGTCCCCTCTCGCTCGAGCCACTCACCGAACTGCGGTCCGCCCGTGTAGTCGATGATCGCCACCTCGGGTCGGACGGCCAGGTCCTTGGCCAGGCCGTCGCCGTCCGCCTCTGCTGCGAGCTGCACGAGCGCCATGCCGAAGCCGGTGTCGGAGAGCACCTGCTGAGCGATCTCGACGGTGATGGCGAGCGGCAGCACCGCGCGAGGGTGCGGCTTGACGAGCACCGGGTTGCCGGTGGTCAGCGAGGCGAACAGGCCGGGGTAGGAGTTCCACGTCGGGAAGGTGTTGCAGCCGATGACGAGCGACACGCCTCGGGGGATGATCCGGTAGTCCTTCTGCATCCGGATCACCGAGTCCCTGGCCGGCTTCTCCCAGATGACGGAGGCGGGCACCCGCTCCTGCTCGACCAGCGCAGCCGCGACGGCCTCGAGCGCCCGGTCCTGCGCGTGCGGTCCGGCGGCCTGGAACGACATGACGAACGGCTGGCCGGCGGTGTGCATGACCGAGCTGGCGATCTCGAACGAGCGGCGGTTGATCTCGTCGATGATCTCCACGCACACCGCCGCCCGGACCTGCGCCCCGGCGTCACGCCACGCCGGGGTCGCCAAGGCTGCGGCGGCCATCGCGGCGTCGACATCGAGGCGCGGGTACTGCACCGCCAGCGTCGGGCCGTAGGGCGAGACCTCGGAGCCGGTGAACGTGCCGGTGGACGGCTGGTGCAGCCCGGCATACTCCCGGCCGAGGTGCGCCTCGTATGCCGCGAGGCCGTCGGCCGCCGCCTGCTCGCCGTAGACCCGGGGCGAAGGGGACTCGGGGTAGCGCGAGTAGTAGCTGCGGGCCGCGAGCGCCGTGCGGGCGAGGTCGAGGACCTCGGCGTGCTTGGTCACCAGCGGGTGGGTGGGCGTCGTTGCCGAAGTAGTCACGTCCCGATCGTACGAGGCACGGGCCGACCCGGCTGAACGGCCGGGCTGACGGTGGAACCCAGCCCGGCAGGGCACACTGCCCTCGTGACGACGAACGGTGTCCGGACCAGGCTGTGGCGCGACGGACGGCTCGCCGAGGAGGACTTCCCCCTCGAGCGCCTCTCCCAGCTGCTCGCCGAGGAGGGCGTCCTGGTCTGGGTCGACCTCTGCGAGCCCGACCATCCACGCCTCGCCACCCTCGCCGAGGAGCTCTGCCTGGACCGGCACGCGGTCGAGGACGCGGTCGCCCAGGCGGAGCGGCCCAAGGCGACCCGGCACCGGACACATACCTTCGTCACGGCATACGCCACCCACCTCGAGGACGGCGGTGACCCGGACGACCTCGGCTCGCGGCTGGCGACGACCCGGATCTCGGCCTTCGTGCTCCCCCGGGGCATGGTCACCGTGCGCCAGGGCGAGGAGTTCGACTTCGGGCCGGTGCTCGAGCGGTGGGAGGAGAACTCCGACCTGCTCCCGCTCGGCCCGCCGGCGCTCCTGCACGGGCTGCTCGACGTCGTCGTCGACGGGCACTTCGACACGATCCAGCAGCTCGACGACGCCATCGAGTCGCTCGAGGACGGCCTGTTCGACGACCGGGCCAGCACCCGGGAGACCCAGCAGCGGACCTACCGGGTGCGCAAGGAGCTCGTCGAGCTGCGCCGGGTGGTTCTGCCGATGCGTGAGGTGGTCAACACCGTGCTGCGCCACCGCAGCGAGCACACGCCCGGCGGAAACGAGCTGGACGGCTGGTACACCGACCTCTACGACCACGTGCTCCGCGCCTCCGAGTGGACCGAGTCGCTGCGCGACATGGTGACGACGGTCTTCGAGACCAACCTGTCGCTGCAGGACGCACGGCTCAACACGGTGATGAAGAAGCTCACCGGCTGGGCGGCGATCATCGCCGTGCCGACGGCCGTGACCGGGTGGTTCGGGCAGAACGTGCCCTACCCCGGGTTCGGCTCACCCTCCGGGCTGGTCGCCACCTCGGTCATCATCGTCGGCCTCGGTCTCGGCCTCTATGTCGCGTTCCGGCGCAAGGGCTGGCTCTGACCGCAGCACGGGGATCTCGCGGGAAGCATCCACCCGGCGCGGGCGTTCTCTTGGCGAGCCTCGGGTGTCGCCGATGATGTACCTCGCCGACGAGCAGGATCCCGACACGATCTACGTCTTCGCGTCGAAGGCCGGCGCCCCCACGCACCCGGACTGGTACTACAACCTCACCTCAGCGGAGGCGGCGGAGGTCGAGGTGGGCACCGCCACCTACCGGGTATCGGTCCGTGAGCTCGAGGGCGAGGAGCGCGACCGCGTGTATGCCGAGCAGGCCCGGCGCTACCCGGGATTCGCCGAGTACGCCGTCCGAACCGCGGGCGTGCGGACCATTCCCGTCCTGGTCCTGACCCGCCTCAGGACGGCTGCCTGACCTCACCCAGACCGGAGACCACCGCGCGCACCGCGTCGAGGCTCCGGGCGACGTCGTCGTCGGTGGTGGCCCAGTTGCTCACGGAGATCCGCAGGATCCGCTGGCCGCGCCACGTCGACCCGGTCATCCAGGTGGTGCCGTCCGCCAGGAGCCGCCTCACCACCTCCTCGGTCCGCTCGTCCGTGCCGAACGAGACGCAGACCTGGGTGAACACGACGTCGTTGAGCACCGTCGCGCCGGGAAGCTCGGCGAGGCCGGCCGCGAACGTGCTCGCGTGCCGGCACAGCCGCTCGACCAGCTCGGCCACCCCGGAGCGGCCCAGCGCCCGGAGCACGGCCCAGACCGGGAACGCCCGCCCGCGGCGGGACAGCTCGGGCACCTTGTCGGACGGCTCCCCCCGCTCGTCGTGGATGAGGTAGGCGCCGTGCATACCCATCGCCGCCTTGAGGGCCGCGGGGTCACGCACGATGACCAGCCCGCAGTCATAGGGCACGTTGAGCGTCTTGTGGGCGTCGGTGGCCCACGAGTCCGCCTCGGCGAGCCCAGCCACCAGCCCACGGTATGCCGGTGAGGCCGCCGCCCAGAGGCCGAACGCCCCGTCGACGTGCACCCAGGCGTCGTGGGCGTGCGCCGCCCGGGTCGCGTCCTCCAGCGGGTCGAACGCCCCCGAGTGGACATTGCCCGCCTGGAGGACGACGAGCGTCGGTCCGTCGGCTCGCTCCAGTGCGTCCTCGAGAGCGGCGACCTCGAGCCGGCCCTGGTCGTCGACGGCGACCTGCTCCGGCATACCCAACCCGAGGTAGCGCAGCGCGAGGTCCACGGTGTCGTGCCGCTCGGCCCCGACCAGTACCCGGACCTTCGGGCCACCGGACAGGCCGTCCCTGGTGACGTCCCACCCGGCCCGCCGCAGCACCGCGTCCCGCCCTGCGGCGAGGGCGGTGAAGTTGGCCATCGTGGCGCCGGTGACGAACCCGACCGCGCTCTCGGCCGGAAGCCCGAGCAGGTCGAGCAGCCAGCTGCCGGCCAGGTCCTCGACGGCGCTGTGGGCCGGGGTGACCCGCCGGAGGCCGCTGTTCTGGTCCCAGGCGCTGACCAGCCAGTCGGCGGCCAGGGCGGCCGGGTGGGTGCCACCGATCACGAAGCCGAAGAACCGGCCCGACGACATCGCCGTCAGCCCGGGGTCGCTCGCCGCGGCGAGCTGGTCGACGACCTCGGCTGAAGCGAGCCCGTCGCGGGGCAGGGTCGAGCCGAGCGCCGCCGTCACGTCCTCGATCGAGGAGCGCGCCGGGACGGGTCGACGGTCCACCGTGGCCAGCCAGTCCAGGGCGTGCTGGTGGGCGCGGTCGAGAGCGGCTGCGTAGTCATCCACCCGTCCGAGTCTGCACCCGTTGGTCGGCGGCGTCGGGCGAAACGAGGGTGTCCCCCGGCGGGAGGAAGGGCGAGTGCTGCGGCAGGATGGTCCGCATGGAGGCCATCGGGCACGTCGCAGTCGTCGGGGCAGGGTCGATGGGCTCGGGGATCGCGCAGGTCGCCGCAGCAGCCGGCCACGACGTGCACCTCGTCGATGCGGCAGACGGGGCGGCCGCCGCGGGGGCGGCCAGGATCGAGGCGTCGCTCGCCACCCTGGTCGGCAAGGGCCGGGTCACCGCGGCAGCTGGCGCCCAGACGCTCGGCCGGGTCCACGTCGAGCGGCGGCTCGAGGACCTGCCGGAGTGCAGCCTCGTCATCGAGGCGGTCAAGGAGGACCTCGAGGTCAAGCGGCAGCTCTTCGCCGAGCTGGCGGGTCTGCAGACCCCGACGACGATCCTCGCGAGCAACACGTCCAGCCTGGACATCGGCGCGATCGCGTCGGCGGTGCACGACCCCGAGCGGGTCGTCGGGCTGCATTTCTTCAACCCCGCGCCCGCGATGCGACTCGTCGAGGTGGTCCACAGCGACGTCAGCGCCGACCCCGTCCTGGACCACCTCGACCGGTTGATGCGCACGTGGGGCAAGACCCCGGTGCACTGCTCGTCGACGCCCGGCTTCATCGTCAACCGGGTCGCCCGGCCGTTCTACGGCGAGGCGCAGCGGATGCTCGCCGCCGGGGTGGCCGACGCCGCAACCCTCGACGCCTGCCTGCGCGGGGCCGGGTTCCGGATGGGGCCACTCGAGCTGACCGACCTCATCGGCCAGGACGTCAACCTCGCGGTGGGTACGAGCGTGTGGGAGCAGACCGGGCGCGACGAGCGCTATGCCCCGACCGAGCTGCAGCAGCGGCTTGTCGCCGAGGGGCACCTCGGGCGCAAGACAGGCCAGGGCGTGTACCGGTATGCCGCGGACGGCACAGCCGTGGATGCGGCCCCGGACGAGGCTCGGGTCACTGAGCTTGTCGCAGGTCCGGTGACGACCGACCCCGTCGCCCGGACAGTCGCCATGCTCGTCAACGAGGCCGTCGACCTCGTCCACCGGGGCGAGGCGAGCGCCGAGGACGTGGACCTCGCTATGACGCTCGGCACCAGCTACCCCCGCGGACCCATCGCCTGGGGCCAGGACATCGGGTACGCCGTCGTCGCCGCGCAGCTCGCCGAGCTGGACGCGGCGTTCCCGGGCGGACGCTACCGGCCGAGCCCCGCGCTGGAGACGGCCGGATGAGCGACGCGGCCGACCTCACCCACGTCCGGCGGATGTGGCAGGACGATGCGGCGTCCGCCCATCTCGGGATGGAGGTGCTCACCCTGGAGGTCGACCACGCCGTCGTCCGGATGCGGGTCGGCGAGCAGATGGTGAACGGGCACGGCATCGCTCACGGCGGATACCTCTTCACGCTGGCCGACTCGACCTTCGCCCTGGTCTGCAACTCCCGCGGCCGGCTGAGCGTGGCGGCCGGCGCTGACATCGTCTTCGTGACGTCGGCCCACCTCGGTGACGTCCTCGTTGCCGACGGCGTCAGCCGCACGGCATACGGGCGCAGCGGGGTGACCGACGTGCGGGTGACCCGAGAGTCCGACGGCGCCGTCGTCGCCGAGTTCCGCGGCCGCTCCCGCTCCCTGCGCTCCCTGCGCCCTCCCCCGTGAGCCCCGTGACCCCCCGTGACCCCCCGTGACCCCTCCCCCTCGTTGCGTCCGGGTCGAGACGGGTCAGAACCCTCTTCCACCCGGACGCAGCAGCGAGCCTCTTCCTTGCGTCCGGGTCGAGACGCCTCAGGACCCTCCTCCACCCGGACGCAAGGGGGTGGTTAGGTTCGGGGCATGTCAGCCGACCCGATGTCCGACCCGATGTCCGACCCGATGACCGTCGTCCGTGAGCTCCTCGACCTGCGGGTATGGACGGCCTTCGACGTCGACGCCGACGGCCGGGTCCTCGCCGGGCACGACGAGCTCGGGAGCCTGCAGCTCGTCGAGATCGACCCGGACGGCACCCGCACCCCGCTGACCGCGCTGCCCTCGAGGTGCTCGGGCCGCTACGTGCCGGGTCGGCGACAGGTCGTTGTCGAGCACGACACCGGCGGTGACGAGCGGATGCAGCTCTCATTGCTCGACCTCACCCCGGAACGCCGGACGCCGGCAGGGCTGGCCGACCTCACCCCGCTCGTCGCCGACCCGGCGTTCATGCACGTCCTGCTCGACGTGACCGAGCGGTCGATGACGTACTCGACCAACCGTCGCAACGGGGTCGACATGGACGTCGTCGTCCACGACCTCGCCACCGGCCACGAGCAGGTCGCCTACGACGGCGGGGGGATGATCTCCGACAGTGTGGTCTCGCACGACGGCGCTTCGGTCGCCCTCACCCGGGTGAGCCACCGCCCCCACTCCTCGCGCCGTATCCGTCATCCGCACCGGAGCCGACCAGACCCTGGTCACCGACCCGGACGAGCACGCCCAGCACGAAGGCGTCGGCTGGACCTCGGACGACGCCGCGCTGGTGTTCGCCTCGAACCACGAGCGGGACCTCGAGGCCGTCGTCCGCGTGACGGTCGCGGACCAGACCTGGACCGTCCTGGTCGCCGACGAGGAGCACGACCTCTACCCCTGGCTATCACCGGACGGCACCGCGATGGTCGTGGCCACCCTGGTCGACGGAGGCGGACGGCTCGCGGTGCACGAGGCGGACGGCACCACGCGGTGCGACGTCGCGCTGCCGTCGGATGCGCTGCCGTCGGTCGTCTGGGCACCGGACGGCTCGCGGTTCGTCGTGTCGCTGACCGGCCCCACCGACCCGGGGTCGGTGCACGTCGTCGACGCCATGACCGGGCAGGCCAGCCTGGTCGTCGGCGGGCGCGACGGCATACCCGAGCAGCTCGCCGGATCGCTCGTGGCGCCGACCAGCCACCTCGTGCCCACTCCCGACGGCGAGCAGGTGCCGTGCTTCGTCTACCGGCCCATCGCCACCAACGGCCTGGCGGGCGCCTCGGTCATCCACATCCACGGCGGCCCTGAAGGCCAGGCGAAACGCATCTTCAACCCCTCCATCCAGGCGCTGTGTGCCCTCGGGTTCACCGTGCTTGCACCGAACGTCCGCGGGTCGCTCGGCTACGGCAAGCGGTGGTACTCCCTCGACGACGTCGACCTACGGCTGGACTCGGTGGCCGACCTGGCCGCCCTGCATGCCTGGCTGCCCTCGCAGGGCCTCGACCCAGCGCGCTGCGCGCTCTGGGGCGGCTCGTACGGCGGCTACATGGTGCTGGCCGGCGTCTCGATGCAGCCGCAGCTTTGGGCGGCCGGCGTCGACATCGTCGGGATGTCCTCGTTGGTGACGTTCCTGGAGAACACGTCGCGGTACCGCCGGGCCTACCGGGAACGGGAGTACGGCAGCCTCGAGCACGACCGGGCGCTGCTCGAGAAGGTCTCCCCCATCACCTATCTGGACGACATCATCGCGCCGTTGTTCGTCATCCACGGAGCCAACGACCCTCGTGTCCCCCTGTCCGAGGCGGAGCAGATCAAGGCGGCCCTGGACAGCAAGGGAGTGGACTGCGAGCTCAGGGTCTACCTCGACGAGGGGCACGGCCTGGCCAAGCGGTCCAACCGGCTGGATGCCTACCCGGCAGCGCTCGACTTCCTGCGCCGCCGGCTCCAGTCGCGGCAGACGACCGGCTAGTCCTCGTCGGTCAGCTCCTCCGGCTCGATGACGAGCGGGTTGAGCACCCGGTGCAGGAACGACTTGGTGCGCGCCTCCTGAGGGTTGCCGATGACATCCTCGGGCTTGCCCTGCTCGACGATGTAGCCACCGTCCATGAAGACGACGCGGTTGGCGACCTCCCTGGCGAAACCCATCTCGTGGGTGACGATCATCATCGTCATCCCTTCTGCGGCAAGGGACTTCATCACCGCCAGGACCTCGCCGACCAGCTCGGGGTCGAGCGCGGAGGTGGGCTCGTCGAAGAGCATCAGCTCGGGGTCCATCGAGAGCGAGCGCGCGATGGCCACGCGCTGCTGCTGACCGCCAGAGAGCTGGGCGGGGAAGGCCGAGTCCTTGTGGGTCATCCCCACGCGCTCGAGGTTGCGGCGCGCGACCTCCTGCGCCTCGCTCCTGCCCCGACCGAGCACCTTGGTCTGCGCGATGGTGAGGTTCTGCATCACCGTCAGGTGCGGGAAGAGGTTGAAGTCCTGGAACACCATGCCGATCCGCCGCCGCACCCGGTCGAGGTCGACGTCGGGGTCGGTCATCTCGTCCTTGCCGACGAAGATCCGGCCGCTCGTGGGCGTCTCCAGCATGTCGACGCAGCGCAGCAGGGTCGACTTGCCCGAGCCGGACGGTCCGATGATGCAGACGACCTCCGCGGGCCGGATCTCCAGGCTGATGTCCTTGAGGACCTCGTTGCGCCCGAAGGACTTCGAGAGGTTCTGGATCGAGATCGCGTCCGTGTGCGCGGGCGCCTCGGGGGTGGGCGTGTCGACGGTCATGACGTCACCTGGCCTTCGCATACTTGCGCTCGAGCACCCGGACGAGGCTCGACAGCGGGAGGGTGATGACGAGGTAGGCGAGCGCCCCGACGATCAGCGGGGTCGGGCTGACCTTGCTGTTGAGGAAGTTCTGGCTGAACTTGGTCAGCTCGTACTGCTGGAAGGTCACGCCCAGCACGTAGACCAGGGACGAGTCCTTGATGAGCAGGATGATCTCGTTGGTCAGTGGCGGGATGATGATCCGGAACGCCTGCGGCAGCACGATGTTGAACATCGTCTTCGTCGGCCCCATACCAAGGGTCCGGGCCGCCTCGACCTGCCCTCGCGGGACGGCCTGGATGCCCGCCCGGATCGTCTCGGCCATGTATGCCGCGGCGGTCAGCCCCAGCCCGACCATCACCTGGCCGTAGATGTCGCCGGGGAAGGAGAAGCCCGGGAACGCGTTGGGGATGCCGTAGGCGACCATGAACAGCACGACCAGGGCCGGCAGGCCGCGGAAGAGCTCGACATACGCGTTGGCGAACCACCGGTACGGCCCGATGGTCGAGAGCTTCATCATCGCGATGAGCAGGCCGAAGACGAGGCCGAACACGAAGGCCAGCAGCGTGAAGACGACGGTGTTCTTCATCCCGATGGTGACCACGTTGGGCCACATCACCTCGACGATGTCGAGCCGGAAGAACGCCTGGTTGAACTGCGCCCAGTCGGTCTTCACCGCGAGGAAGACGACGATGGCCAGGCCGATGGCGTACTGGCCGCCTCGGGTCAGCCGCCCGCGCTGTCGCCGGGTCAGCCCCCGCCTGGGCGGGGCCGCGATGTCGGTGCTCATGCGTTCACCCTCTCGTCGCGCGCCCGGATGGACGCCAGGCTGGCGCAGACCACGGTCTGCGCCAGCCCCTGCGGTCGGTGCGTGTGGCTACTTCTTCGGCGGGGCGGTGCCGATCCACTTCTGGTAGATCGTGGCGTAGCTGCCGTCCTTCTGCGACGAGGAGATGACGTCGTCGACGACCTTCTTCAGGGCGTCGTTGCCAAGCTTCATCCCGAAGCCGTACTGCTCACCGGTGTCGAACTGCGCGGCGACCTTCGTCGCGCCCTTGTTCTCCTTGATCACCTCGGACCAGACCGGGAGGTCGTTGATCGCTGCGTCGATCTGCCCGGTGGTGAGGGCCTGGGTCTCGGTGGCCAGGTCCTGGAACTCGACAACCGAGTATCCGTTCGCGGCCTTCTGGGCGTTGGCGTAGTCGAGCCCGGTGGTCGCCGCCTGGGCGCCGAGCTTCTTGCCACTGAGGTCAGCCAGCTTGGCGACGCTGGAGTCCTTGTTGACCATCAGGGCCTGGGTCGCGTCGAAGTAGGGCAGCGAGAAGAGGATGGCCTTCTTGCGCTCGTCGGTGATCGTCATACCGGCCGCGGCGATGTCGCACTTGCCGGTGGAGAGGTCCTGGCCGGACTTGATCCCCTCGAACGGGGTGTCGACGACCGCCTGGGTGACGCCGAGCTTCTTGGCGACCAGGTCCATCATGTCGACGTCGAAGCCGATGGTCTTGCCCTGGTCGTCGTTCGACTGGAACGGTGCGTACGGCAGGTGGGTGCAGACGGTGAGCTTGCCCGCGCTGATCAGGGTGACCCCGCTGGCCGCCGCACCACCCGCGGTGGCGCCGCCACTGCCGGTGCTGGGGGAGCTGGAGGAGCCGCAGGCCGAGAGCGCGAGCGCCCCGGCCGCAACGAGGGAGACGGCGGTGAACAAGGGACGAGCAGCCACGGGGGTACTCCTGGGATATCCGGGGCCGGAGGGGTCACCGGCCGGTAGACCCCGCATCATCGCATCAGCGGCTGAGCCACGGGGAGTCGTGGGCCATACTGCGAGCACAGCGAGACCTCACCGAGACCCCATCGAGACGACGCCGAGACATGGCGCCAAGACGACACCGAGACGTGCGCCGGGACATGTGACTCCGGCGGGGGCGGACCGCAGGAAGGGCGCAGCATGGTCAACGGCAGCGATGCGGAGCTCGGCGGGATCCGGTCCTGGTCGCCCCAGCGGCTGCGCGCGGGACAGCTGAGCGCCCTCCAGTCCACGGTCCGGCGGGTCGAGGAGCACGTCCCGCACTACCAGGCGGCACTCCGCTCGGCCGGTATGCGTGCACAGGACATCGCGTCGCTGGAGGACCTCGCGCGGCTGCCCTTCACGAGCAAGGAGGACCTGCGGCAGAACTACCCGTTCGGGATGTTCGCCGTCCCGCGAGAGCAGGTCTCGCGGATCCACGCCAGCAGCGGGACGACCGGCCGGCCGACCGTCGTGGGGTACACCGCGGCGGACATCGCCATGTGGTCGGAGGTGATGGCCCGATCGATCCACGCCGCCGGCGGTCGCGCGGGCGACATCGTCCATGTCGCCTACGGCTACGGCCTGTTCACCGGCGGCCTCGGCGCGCACTATGGCGCCGAGCGCCTCGGCTGCACCGTGGTGCCGGTCTCCGGCGGGATGACCGAGCGCCAGGTCCAGCTCATCGTCGACCTCCAGCCGAAGATCATCATGGTCACCCCGAGCTACTTCCTCAGCCTGCTCGACGAGATGGAGCGGCAGGGCGTCGACCCGGCGTCGACCTCGCTAAGGATCGGTATCTTCGGTGCGGAGCCGTGGACCGAGGCGATGCGCCGCGAGGTCGAGGAGCGCACCGCGATGGATGCCGTGGACATCTACGGCCTGTCTGAGGTGATCGGCCCGGGGGTCGCCCAGGAGTCGGCCGAGACGAAGGACGGGCTGCACATCTGGGAGGACCACTTCTATCCCGAGGTCATCGACCCGGTGACCGGCGAGGTGCTGCCCGACGGCGAGCGAGGCGAGCTCGTCCTGACCTCGCTGACCAAGGAGGCGATGCCGCTGCTGCGCTACCGCACCCGCGACCTGACCCGCCTGCTGCCGGGCACGGCATACCCCGCCTTCCGGAGGATGGAGAAGGTCACCGGCCGCACCGACGACATGATGATCATCCGGGGGGTCAACGTCTTCCCCACCCAGATCGAGGAGCTCGTCCTCGCCGAGCCGCTGCTCGCGCCGTACTTCCAGTGCGTCCTGCGCCAGCCAGGGCGGGTGGTCGAGCTGACCGTGCTGACCGAGAGCCACGAGACGCTGGCGCCGGATGCCTGCGCCGCCGTGGCCCGGCGGCTGGAGACGCGGATCAAGGACCGCGTCGGCACCACCTGTCGCGTCGAGGTCCGCGACCCGGGCGGGATCGAGCGGAGCGTCGGCAAGGCGCGACGGGTCGTCGACGAACGGGGCGGGCCGGTCAGCTGACTCGCGGCCCGGCTGGTGGCACGGCCTCGTGCCTGACCGGCCGCACGGCATACGGTGTCGCCCATGCGCGTACTCGTCAGCGGCGGCGCCGGCTACATCGGCTCGCACACCGTCGTCCAGCTCGTCGCCGCAGGTCACGACGTCGTCGTCGTCGACAACTTCGGCAACGCCAAGCCCGCCGTGATGGGCCGGCTCGACGCCCTCACCGGGACGCACCTGCCGGTGCACGCCTTCGACCTGACCGACAAGGACAAGACCGAGCACCTCTTCGCGAGCGCGCAGATCGACGCGGTCATCCACTTCGCCGGGCTCAAGGCGGTGGGCGAGAGCGTGGAGCGTCCGCTCGACTACTACGAGAACAACCTCGAGGCGACCTTCTCGCTGCTGCGCGCGATGCGCCGCCACCACTGCCGGACCCTGATCTTCTCCTCCTCGGCGACGGTGTACGGCGACCGCGCGCCGGTGCCCTACCAGGAGGACTACGAACCGCTCGACGCGTCGAGCCCCTACGGCCGGACGAAGGTGATGATCGAGCACGTCCTGCGCGACGTCGCCCACATCGAGGACGACTGGCGCATCGCCGTGCTGCGCTACTTCAACCCCGTCGGTGCCCATCCCTCCGGCACCATCGGCGAGGACCCGACGGGCATCCCCAACAACCTCATGCCGTTCATCGCCCAGGTCGCGGTCGGTCGCCGGGAGAGGCTCTCGGTGTTCGGCGACGACTACCCGACCGCAGACGGCACCGCCGAGCGCGACTACATCCACGTGGAGGACCTCGCCTCCGGTCACGTCGCCGCTCTGAACAAGCTCGCCACGAGCGACCAGCCGATCTCCACCTGGAACCTCGGCACCGGGACCGGCACGTCCGTCCTGCAGATGGTCGCGGCGTTCGAGCGGGCCAGCGGCCGGACCATCCCCTACGAGGTCGTCGGCCGGCGGCCCGGAGACCTGCCGGTCAGCTTCGCCGACCCGTCACGCGCCAACGCCGAGCTCGGCTGGCAGGCCACCCGGTCGATCGACGACATGTGCGCCGACACGTGGCGGTGGCAGAGCGAGAACCCGAACGGCTATGAGGACGGCGCCGGGGCCTGACGTCAGTCATGGCCGTCGAGCAGGGCCGTAGCCATCAGGTCGGAGACGAACCCCGCGAAGCGCGGCGGAGACCAGCCCCGCTGGAGCACGAGCAGGTCGTAGAGCTCGACCGAGCTCGTGGTCCACAGCACGTCCGTCGCCTCCGCCACGCTCACCCCCGGCCGGAGGAACCCGCGCGCCTGGAGGAACTCGGCGTGGTGGCGCATCCGGTCCAGCCGCTCCTCGTCGGTCTCCCGGAGCAGCTGCGCCATCTCCGGGTCGGAGAGCGCCGCCGAGCGCATGAGCAGCCGGATCGGGGAGACGACGGACGCCACCTCCGTGGTCAGCTCGCCCCATCTGCGGAAGAGCACCCGCGGGTCGTGCTCCTGCTCGCGGAGCGCGTCCGACCGCTCGTATGCCGCGTCGCCCCCGGCGCCGAGCAGGCCCCGCTCGTAGATGGCCCGGACCAGACCGGGCTTGCCCCGGAAGGTGCGGTAGACGGTCTGCACCGACACCCCCGCCTCGGTGGCGACCGACGCCACGGAGGTCGCGGCATACCCGCTGCCGCGGAAGAGCCGCTCGGCGGCATCGACCACGGCCAGACGGTTGGCCTCGGCCTGCCGCTGGCGCCCCGTGGAGTCGTAGTTCCTCTTGACGTCCTGGCTCATTGGTAGGAGACTACTCTATCCAATAGATAGACCTCCAGTGGAAGTTGCTCGCCATGGAACCCCGCACACAGTCCGCCGTCCTCGACCGCCTCCTCGCCGCCGTGAACGCCCACGACATCGACGCCCTCACCGCCTGCTTCGCCGCGGACTACGGCAACGAGACGCCGGCGCATCCCCTGAGAGGGTTCCGCGGTCGCAGCCAGGTCCACGCGAACTGGAGCCAGATCTTCGCCTCGGTCCCGGACGTGACGGCCAGGGTGCTTCGCCGGGCCGTCGACGGACCCGAGCTGTGGACCGAGTGGGATGTGGAGGGCCGACGGATGGACGGGACCCGGTTCCGCATGAGCGGCGTCGTGATCTTCGAGATCCGCGGCGAGGTCATCGCCTCGGCGCGCTTCTTCCTGGAGCCGGTCGAGGAGGTCAGCGGCGACGTCGACGCGCACACCCGGCGGGTGACGCACGCGAGCGCCGGCGTGCAGGCAGGTGCGTCATGATCCTCGTCGCGGGCGCCACGGGACGCCTCGGCGGACTCGTCGTCCGGAGGCTGCTCGCCGACGGCCGGCCGGTGCGCATCCTCGTCCGTCCGCAGTCGGAGCACGCGGACCTGGTCGACCTCGGTGCCGAGCCGGTCCTGGCCGATCTCAAGGACCCGGCCAGCGTGCGTGCCGCCTGCGCCGGCGTGGACGCCGTGGTCACCACCGCCAACGCGGTCGGACGCGGCGGGGACGACACCATCGACAGCGTCGACCGGCAGGGCAACCGTCATCTGGTGGATGCCGCCGAGGCGTCCGGGGTCCGCCGGTTCGTCTTCGTCTCCGTCCTCGGCGCCGACGCCGCCAGCCCCGTCCCGCTGGTCCGGGCCAAGGCGGAGACCGAGCAGCATCTCGCGAGCAGCTCGATGGCCTGGACGGTCCTCCAGCCGAACCTGTTCATGGACACCTGGCTGCCGATGGTGGTCGGCGGCCCAGCCCTGGCCGGGGCACCGGTCACCCTGGTCGGTGAGGGTCGGCGACGGCACTCCATGGTGGCGATGGCCGACGTCGCGTCGTACGCGCTGGCGGTGCTGGACCGCGCGCCGGCCCATGGGAAGCGCCTGGTCATCGGGGGTCCGGAACCGCTCTCATGGCACGACGCGGTGGCCGCCTTCGAGAAGGAGCTCGGTCACGACGTCACGGTCCGGATGGCGGGGCCCGGCGACGGCGTGCCCGGCATGCCCGACGAGGTCGTGCCCCTGTTCCACGCCTTGGAGCAGTACGACTCCCCGATCGACATGACCGCGACGTCCGCCGCATACGGCGTCACCCCGACCTCCCTGGGCGACTTCGTCGCGAGCTTCGTCGCCTCGCTGCGCACCTCCTAGCCGGCCATCGGTAGGGTCGCGGGCGTGACCTCGCCCAGACGCATCGCCATCTATACCGGGTCCGCCCCCGGCCACGACCCCCGGTATGCCGCGGCTGCCGCGCAGCTGGGGCGGCACCTCGCCCAGCAGGGCATCGGCGTCGTCTACGGCGGCGCCCACATCGGGCTGATGGGCACCGTCGCCGACGCGGCGCTCGAGGCCGGCGGCGAGGTGATCGGGGTGATCCCCCGCGCCCTGGCCGACAAGGAGCTGGCCCACACCGGCCTGACCGAGCTGGTGACCGTCGAGACCATGCACGAGCGCAAGGCGGCGATGGCCGAGCGGTCCGACGCGTTCGTGGCGCTGCCCGGAGGCGCCGGGACCCTCGAGGAGATCTTCGAGATGTGGACCTGGCAGCAGATCGGCTACCACGCCAAGCCGTGCGCCTTCTACAACACCGGGGGGTACTGGGACCGGCTGCTGCAGTCACTCACCGACATGGCGGACGCCGGGTTCATGCGTCGGCCCTACCTCGACGCCCTGGTCGTGGAGTCGCGCCCGTGGGCCCTGCTCGACGCGCTCACCGAGTGGACCCCACCCGCCGTGGCGTGGATGCGCCCAGGCGACGATGACCAGGTCCCCAGCCTCGGGCAGACGGCCAGATGAGCCCCGCTCCCTTCCGCGTCACCTTCGTCTGCTCGGGCAACATCTGCCGCTCGCCGATGGGGGAGGTGATCCTGCGGAGCCTGCTCGACGCGGAGGGTCTCGGAGAGCAGGTCCGGGTGGACTCCGCCGGGACGGGTGGCTGGCACGTCGGAGACGGCGCCGACCCGCGCACCGTGGCGACGCTGGCCCGTCACGGCTATGACGGGGACCCCCATCGCGCCCAGCAGTTCGGCGCTGACTGGTTCGCCGGCCGCGACCTCGTCCTGGCGGCCGACCGGGGCCACGTCAGGCAGCTGTGCGAGCTGGCCGAGACGGAGGCCGACCGCGAGAAGGTCCGCCTGATGCGCGAGTTCGACCCTGGGGCCGTCGCGGCGGGAACCCTCGAGGTGGACGACCCGTGGTTCGGCGACGAGACGGACTTCGAGCGCTGCTTCACCGAGGTCCACGCCGTATGCCGTGGCCTCGTCGAGCACCTGCGCAGCACGCTCGACGGTCAGGACGTCGCTCAGAGCCAGGACTGAGCCGCGGCCAGATGGCCCCGGAAGCCGGCCAGGCTGGCCATCACCTCGGCTGCGGTGCGCGGGCCGGTGACCAGCCCAGCCGACTGCCCGGCATACACCGGGGCGACGGAGACGTCCCCACCGCGCCACGCGGCGACGACGTGGTCCGTGATCTCGTCGCCAGCGGCGACCTCGCCGGCGAGGTCGCCCTCGTGCCCGGCCCACTGGCGGGTGAAGTCGTTGTGGACCAGCCGCCCTCCGTACACCGTGGGCCACGGCAGCCGCATGGCGACGTCGAACGCGCTTGTGTAGACCGTGTCGGCGGCGTCCGCGTCGACGACCGCCTGCTTGGCGGCCGGGGGGAAGTCGCTCTCGGTGGTGGCGGCGAACGGCGTGCCCACCCAGGCCGCCACGGCACCAGCGGCGAGGACCGCGGCCACCCCGCGTGCCGTGCCGATCCCTCCCGCCGCGATGACCGGAACCGGGCTGGTCTCGAGGACCTGCTGGAGCAGCGGCAGCGTCGCCACCTCGGCGCGGCCGTGTCCGCCGCCCTCGCTGCCCCGGGCGACGAGCAGGTCGACCCCGGCGTCGACCGCCCGGCGGGCCTCCTCCAGGGTGCCCACCTGGCTGCAGACGCAGATGCCGGCGTCCCGGGCGAGCGGCACGAACCGGGCCGGGTCCCCGAAGCTGAGGCTGAGCAGCGTCGGGCGCTGCGCGAGGGTGGCCTCGAAGACCTCGGGGGCCGACTCCAGCGCCCAGAGCATCAGCCCGACGCCGTAGGCCGCCTCTGCGGACGGCCCGCCCGGGCGGGCCACGGCGCACTCGCGCTCGACGTCCTCCACGCCTGCGGTGGAGCCGAGGCCGACCATCCCCAGACCGCCGGCTGCCGTGACCGCGGCGGCCAGGCGGCCACCGGCGGCACCGGCCATGGGCGCGCTGATGACCGGCTCCCGCAGCTCGTCCAGCCAGGTCAGACCCATGCCCCGCACCGTAGCGAACCGCCACGCCGGATTCCCGGGAACGACCCGTCGAGCTCGGCCCGGCGCTCCGCCCGCGCACGGGCGCTGCGCTCGCGCTCCGTGCCGGGCTTTGCTTTGCTGGTGCCTGGCCGCCGCGACCGTGCTGCCGGACGAGCAGGGGAAGGGGGACCGGTGCCGGACCGAGACCTCCCCTGGCCGCCCGGGACACCGTGCTGGGTGGACCTCGGCGTCAGCGACGTCGACCGGTCGGGCGCGTTCTACGCGCGGCTGTTCGGCTGGGACGTCGCCGACCCGACCACCTCCACCGGTGGGTATGCCCTGTGCTCCCTGGAGGGACGCACCGTCGCCGGCCTGGGTCAGCGCGTCGCCGGGGGGACCAGCCTCTGGTCGACCTATCTGGCCGTCGACGACCTCGACGCCGCGGTCCTGCGTGCGGCCCGGGCCGGCTGGCAGGTGCTCGCGCCACCGACCGACGTGGCCGACCTCGGCCGGGTCGCCTTCGGTGCGGACCCGACCGGCGCGACCTACGGCCTCTGGCAGGCGGGGACCCTGGTCGGTGTCGAGCGGCACGACGAGCCCGGAGCCCTGACCTGGCACGAGCTGATGACCCGCGACTACCCGGCCGCCCGCGCCTACTACCAGGAGGTCCACGGCTGGCAGCTCGACGGGCAGGGCGCTGACGAGGCGAGCCCCTACGGCGCCGTCCGGGGCGAGAGCGGCGCCGTCGTGTGCGGTGTCGGGTCCATCGACGGGCGGTCGGACCACCGCACCAGGTCGCACTGGATGTCGTACTTCTGCGTCGAGGAGACCGACCGGGCGGCGGCCGCGGTGGTCGAGCTCGGCGGGGCCGTGACCTTCGAGCCATTCGACTCGCCGTTCGGCAGGGTCGCCGTCGCGGCCGGGCCGGACGGGGAGGTCTTCTGCCTCATCGACACTGTGGGCGGCCGTCCGCTCGAGCGGCGTGACGACCGGACACCGGCCGCCGGCGACGTCGCAGCCGGCGACGAGGTCGACGCGCCCGGCTGACCTTCGCGGTCTGGGAGGATGAGCGCATGTCCTCGCTCGGTGACGCCAGCCCCCCGATCGCCCTCGGCGCCCTCGACGGGCGCTACCGCCCCGTCGTGGCGCCGCTCGTCGAGCACCTGTCGGAGGCGGCGCTCAACCGCATGCGGGTGCATGTCGAGGTCGAGTGGCTCATCCACCTGACCGACCACGCCGTGGTGCCCGGCGTCCGCGCCCTCACCGACGCCGAGACGGCCGGGCTGCGTGACGTCGTCACCGGGTTCGGGACCGACGAGGTCGCCGAGCTGGCCGAGATCGAGCGGGAGACGGTGCACGACGTCAAGGCGGTCGAGTACTTCCTCAAGCGCCGGCTCGCCGGGATCGCGCCCGATCCCGCGGACCGCGGGCTCGCCGAGCTGGTGCATTTCGCCTGCACGTCCGAGGACATCAACAACCTCGCCTATGCGCTCATGGTCAAGGGGGCGGTGACCGAGGTCTGGCTTCCCACGGCGACGCGGTTGGCCGACCAGGTGGCGGACCTCGCCCGGGCGCTGCGCGACCAGCCGCTCCTCGCGCATACCCATGGCCAGCCGGCGACGCCGACGACCCTGGGCAAGGAGCTCGCGGTGCTGGCCCACCGGCTGCGCCGCCAGCTCGCGAGGGTCGAACGGGCCGACTACCTCGGCAAGCTCAACGGCGCGACCGGCACGTATGGCGCGCACCTCGCCGCCGTGCCCGACGCCGACTGGCCCGCGGTCAGCAGGGCGTTCGTCGAGGGGCTCGGGCTGAGCTGGAACCCGTTGACCACCCAGATCGAGAGCCACGACTGGCAGGCCGAGCTGTATGCCGACGTCGCGCGGTTCAACCGGATCCTGCACAACCTCTGCACCGACGTCTGGACCTACATCTCGCTCGGATACTTCGTCCAGGTGCGCGGGCAGGGCACGGTCGGCTCGTCGACGATGCCGCACAAGGTCAACCCCATCCGCTTCGAGAACGCCGAGGCCAACCTCGAGGTCGCGAACGCCCTGCTCGACGTCCTCGGCTCGACGCTGGTCCAGTCGCGGCTGCAGCGCGACCTCACCGACTCGTCGATGCAGCGCAACATCGGGACGGCCTTTGGTCACGGGCTGCTTGCGCTCGACAACGTGGCGCGCGGGCTGAGCGGCCTCGACCCGGCGCCGCAGGCGATGGCCGCTGACCTCGACGCGAACTGGGAGGTCCTCGGCGAGCCGATCCAGTCGGCGATGCGGGCCCTGGGCGCCCAGGGCTACCCGGGCATGGACGAGCCGTACGAGCGGCTCAAGGAGCTGACCCGTGGCCGGCGGATCACCCAGGGTGACCTCAAGGAGTTCATCGCCCGGCTCGGCCTGCCCGACGACGTCGCGATGCGGCTGACGCTGCTGACACCGCACGCGTATGTCGGTGCGGCGCCCGACCTCGTCGACTTCCTCGAGTGAGGGCGGACGGCATACCGTCAGGGCATGACGAAGCGCGCGGCGAGCGCAGCCGACCTGCGGGACATCGCCCTGTCGCTGCCCGGCGTCACCGAGGGGATGTCCTGGGGCGACATGCCGAGCTACCAGGTCCTCGGCAAGGCGTTCGTCCTCTTCCGGCCGCCGCGCCCTGACGCGCTCGACGAGCAGAC
Source organism: uncultured Actinomycetota bacterium (assembly GCA_963826375.1). GTDB lineage: Bacteria > Actinomycetota > Actinomycetes > Actinomycetales > Dermatophilaceae > Lapillicoccus. The sequence continues at coordinate 68,454 of CAWGWN010000007.1, forward strand.
CGGAGAGCGGCTCCAGGACGTGATCCTCTTCCGCGTGCCCGACCGGGCGGACAAGGAGGCGCTCGTCCAGAGCGCGGGGCCGTGGTTCACGACCGCGCACTTCGACGGCTACAACGCGGTGCTGCTGCGAGCGGCGCACCTCGGTGAGCTGACCCGCGAGGAGCTGACCGAGGTGGTCGTGGACGCGTGGCTGACCCGGGCGCCGGCCCGACTGGCTCGCGAGTGGCTGGCGGAGCACCGGCCGGGCTGACCGGCAGCTGGGCACGGCTCCGGTAGGGCCGACAGGTCAGATGACGACCTTGCCCTCCGGGGTGTCGAACGTGACCGACAGCAGGCCTGGCGTGCCGTGCGGCGCGACGAAGGTGAAGTCGATGACCGTCGAGGTCTGGTCCGGAGGCAGACCCAGCCACTCGGTGACCCGGTCGGGGTCTCCGGCGATCTGCAGGCCCTCGATCGTGACATGGGTCTTCGAGCCGACCGACGGGTGCAGGCTCGGGTCGGCCCACTCGATGTAGAACGGTAGCTGCGGGTCGCTCATCAGGCCCTTGACCCCGATCTGGCGCCAGCGCAGCTCGACTCCGTCGGGGCGATGGCGGTTGCCCTCGACGGACTCGCGGCCGAGCCGGGTCTCCAGCAGGGCGATGTCGTCGACCCGGATGACCCAGCCGAGCCATCCACCGCCGGCCTCCGAGCGGGACTTCACGGCCTGGCCGAAGGGGGCCTTGTCGCTCGCCGGGTGGTCGAGACACTCGACGACCTCGACGTAGCGCTCGTGCGCGAGCGGCAGGATGACGTTGCGCGTGCCGAAGCGCGGGTGAACCCCCCCGTCGACCGGCTCGACGCCGATCAGCTTGGCGAGGCGTTCTGCAGTCGCCTGAAGTCCATCGTGTTCGGCGGCGTAGGAGACGTGGTCAACTCGCATGCCGTCCATCGTGGCACAGGTTCAGCGGTGCTCTTGACCACCCCCCGGCAACCCGATCAGCGCTGTGACCTCTGTGGCTGTTGTGACCGCCGCTGGCGCACGGCCTCATAGATGACGATGGCCGCCGAGGCGGCGACGTTCAGCGAGTCGGCGCGCCCCGCCATCGGGATGCGCACGCGGTGGTCGGCCGCCGAGAGCAGAACGCCGTCGGCGCCGTGCTTCTCGGCCCCCACGGCGATGGCCACCGGACCGGTGTAGTCCACGTCGGTGTAGTACGCATCCGTATCCGGTGTGGTCACCACAAGACGAACTCCGTTGTCGCGCAACCATTTCAGCGTCTCGTCGGTGGTCCCGCTGGCCACCGGGAGGGCGAAGACCGTGCCCTTGCTGGCCCGCACGACATTGGGGTTGCCCCAGTCGGTGACCGGGTCGGCAGCGATCACCGCATCCACTCCCGCAGCGTCCGCGGTTCGCAGCATCGCCCCGAGGTTGCCCGGCTTCTCGATCCCCTGGCAGACCAGGACGAGGTCGTCGACGCCGGCCGGGAGGTCGGCCACGTCACGAACCGGGTGCCGCAGCACCGCGATCAGGCCGTCCGGACCCTCCCGGTAGGCAACCTTCTCGAACGCCGGCCTGCTCAGCCGGACGATCTCGACCCCGGCGGCCCTCAGCCGGGCGACGAGGTCCTCCTGACGCTCGGTGGACCGGCTCTGCGAGCGGGACTCCGGGCTGAACAGCTCGGGGCAGACATAGGCCGCGCTGGGCACGACGCCCGCGGCGAGGGCCAGCCCGAGCTCCTCGAAGCCCTCGACCAGCGTCGTCCCCGTCTCGGCGCGCACCCGTCGGCGCCGCAGCGCCACCAGGGACTTCAGCCGCGGGTTGGCCGCCGACGTGATGACGAGGTCGCTCATGGTGCGCCCAGCATGTCAGGTATGCCGTGCAGCGCAGCCTGCGGACACGAGCGACCGGTCAGAGCAACGAGCGCAGGACGGCAACCAGACCGTCCTCGTCCACATCACCGGCGACCTCGTCGGCGACCGCCTTGACCTCGTCAGGAGCGTTGCCCATCGCGACCCCACGGGCCGCCCACTCGAGCATCTCGACGTCGTTGCGCTGGTCGCCGACGGCGACGGTGAAGACCGGCTCGATGTGCAGCCGGCGGCGGAGGATCTCCAGAGCGGACGCCTTGGTGACGCCCTCGGGGTTGATGTCCAGCCAGGCCGTCCAGCCGATCGCGTAGGAGACGCCGTGCAGGCCCGCGTGCTCGACCTGGTGCATGAACTCCTCCAGGCTGGCGTCCGGCCGGCGCAGCGTCACCCGGGTCGCCGGGTGTCCGACGATGTCCTCCCAGTCGACGGTCGTCTGCTCACCGCCGAGCTCGCCGTCCGGGAAGGGCGAGCTGACCTTGAACCCCACGCCGGGCTCCTCGACGGCGACGAGCGCGTCGGGGATCGCCTCGCGGAGCAGGGTCAGCGCCGGTCTCGGGTCGAACGTCACGGTCTCGACGATCTCGTAGCCCGAGGGCAGGGCCGGGTCGAGGGCGATGGTGACCGCGCCGTTGGAGCACACGGCATACCCCGGCCCCAGGCCCAGCTCGGTGACGAGCGACATCGTCGCGACGATCGAGCGGCCCGTCGCGATGATGAGCAGGTGGCCGGCCTCGACGACGTCGTGGACCGCGTCGGCCACCGCCGGGGAGAGCTCCCCGTCGTGGTTGACCGTCGTCCCGTCGAGGTCGAGCCCGATGAGATACCGCGGCACCGCTGGCTGCGTCATTCCCCTGCTTCCCCTGCCCGGTCCGCGTCAGCCGACCGGTGTCAGCACGTCGAGGCCGAGGTATGGGCGCAGCGCCCGCGGCACGACCACCGAGCCGTCCGCCTGCTGGTGGTTCTCGAGGATGGCCACGATCCACCGGGTCGTCGCGAGCGTGCCGTTCAGCGTCGCCACGCTCCTGGTCCCGGTCCCGTGGGGGTCCCGCTCCCGGATGTTCAGCCGACGGGCCTGGAAGGTCGTGCAGTTCGAGGTGGACGACAGCTCGCGGTAGCGGCCCTGGGTGGGCACCCACGCCTCGCAGTCGAACTTGCGCGCGGCCGGACCGCCGAGGTCCCCGGCCGCGGTGTCGATGACCCGGTAGGGCAGCTCGACCTTGGCGAGCATCTCCTTCTCCCACTGGAGCAGCCGCTCGTGCTCGGCCTCGGCGTGCTCCGCACGGCAGTAGGAGAACATCTCGACCTTGTGGAACTGGTGCACCCGGATGATGCCCTGGGTGTCCTTGCCGTGCGAGCCGGCTTCGCGGCGGTAGCAGGCCGACCATCCGGCATACCGCTTCGGCCCGCTGCTGAGGTCGATGATCTCGTCCGCGTGGTAGCCGGCGAGCGCGACCTCGGAGGTGCCCGTGAGGTAGAGGTCGTCGGCGGGCAGGTGGTAGACCTCGTCGGCGTGCGCGTCGAGGAAGCCCGCGCCGGCCATGACGTCGGCCCGGACCAGCGTCGGGGTGATCATCGGGGTGAACCCGGTCTCGACCGCCTGGGCGACCGCCAGGTTGAGCAGGGCGAGCTCGAGCCGGGCGCCCACTCCGGTGAGGAAGTAGAACCGGGCCCCGCCGACCTTGGCTCCGCGCTCCATGTCGATCGCGCCGAGCAGCGTGCCCAGCTCGAGATGGTCACGGGGCTCGAAGCCGTCGGCGGCGAAGTCCCGCGACGTGCCCACCGTCTCGCGCACGACGTAGTCGTCCTCACCCCCGGTCGGGACGCCGTCGATGATGACGTTCCCGACTCGGCGCAGCAGGGCATCGAGCTCCCGGCCCGCGGCGTCGGCGGTGGACTCGAGTGCCTTGACCCGGTCGGAGGTGGCCTTGGCCCGGGCAACGAGGGCCGCCTTCTCGTCGCCGCGGGCGGCCGCGACCTGCTTGCCGAAGGTCTTCTGGGCTGCGCGCAGCTGCTCGAAGTCGGCGAGCGCCGCGCGCCGGGCATCGTCGGCGGCGAGGATGGCGTCCACGAGCGCCGGGTCCTCACCGCGTGCCTGCTGCGACGCGCGCACCACCTCCGGCGCCTCGCGGACGAGCTTGATGTCGATCACCGGGCAACACTATCTGCGGGCAGCGGGGCCAGCCGACCCAGTTACCGGACGCCCGAAGGACGCCGTGCGGATCCATGCCGGACGGGACGCCAATCTCCGTGAACTCGCTCATGCCCGGCCGCGCGACGGCATAGCCTGAGTCTCCCGATGAGCCGGCTGGCTCACCTTCCGAGTCCCAGGGGGAAGCTTGTGTCCACGCCAGCTGGAGACTTCCTCCCCTTCGCGATGCCGGACATCGGCGAGGAGGAGGTCCAGGCGGTCAGCGACGCCATCCGCTTCGGCTGGCTGACCTCGGGTCCGACGGCGGCCGCCTTCGAGGACGACTTCGCCGCGTTCCTCGGGGGCGGGTCGCACGCCGTCGCGGTGAACTCGGCGACGGCCGGCCTTCACCTCGCGCTGGAGGCCGTCGGCGTCGGACCCGGCGACGAGGTCATCGTGCCCACCTGGACGTTCACCGCCACCGCCGAGGTGGTGCGCTATCTCGGCGCCCAGCCCGTGATCGTCGACGTCGACCCGGTCACCCTCAACCTCGACCTCGCCGCGGCTCGGGCGGCCGTGACGAGCCGGACGCGGGCCGTCATGCCGGTGCACTTCGCCGGCCTCGCGGTGGACCGCACCGGCGTCGAGAAGCTTGCCGCCGAGTGCGACCTCGCCGTCGTCGAGGACGCGGCGCACTCCTTCCCCACCGTGTCTGAGGGCGCCCTTGTCGGGACCGGCAGCAGCGAGGCGGTGGTCTTCAGCTTCTACTCCACCAAGACGATGACGACCGGCGAGGGCGGGATGCTCGTCACCCCGTCCGAGCAGATCGCCGGAAGGGCCCGCACGATGCGGCTGCACGGCATCAGCCGGGACGTCTTCGGTCGCTACCAGAGCACCACTCCCGCCTGGCAGTACGAGGTCGTCGCGCCGGGCTTCAAGTACAACCTCACCGACCCCGCCGCGGCCATGGGCCGGGTGCAGCTGCGCCGGGCCCCGCAGATGCGGCACCGACGGGCCGAGATCGCCGCGACCTACACCGATGCCTTCGCGGCGCTGCCGCTCGACACTCCTCCGGACGCGGTGGCGGGAGACCAGCACGCCTGGCACCTGTATGTGGTGCGGCTGCGTCCCGACGCGCGGCTGACCCGCGAGGCGTTCATCACCGAGATGGCCGCTCTCGGGGTGGGCTGCAGCGTGCACTTCATCCCGCTGCACAAGCATCCCTACTGGCGCGAGGAGTACCGGCTCGCTGACGAGCAGTTCCCTGTCGCCAGTGCGGAGTTCACGCGGGCGGTCAGCCTGCCCATCTTCTCCTCGATGACCCCGGCACAGGTCGACAAGGTCGTGACGGCGGTCCGCAGCCTCCTCGGCTGACCGTCCCTCTCAGCCGTCCCGCTCAGCCGCGCACGTCCCAGACGTGGTGGACGAGGTCGTGCACGAGGTAGCGGCCCAGCGTCTCGACGGTGAACTCGGAGCCGTTGCTCCGGGTGCCTGGGCGTCCCCACTCCTCAGCCGTCACGTCGGCGAACTCCGCGGCGACGGTCTCTCCGGCCTCACGCAGCTCGCCGTCGACCAGGGCGGCGTCCTGCTCCCAGTAGCGGCCCTGCACCGCCGTCTCGTCCTGGTCCCAGTCGGCGAACCGCGGGCCCACCTCGTGCCGCATCAGCCACAGCCGCTCGGTGAAGAGGCGACAGACGTCCCTCGCGTGGCAGGCATACTCCAGCGGTGACCAGGTGACCGGGTCCGGCCGGCGGCCGGGCTCTGTGCGGCTGAGGGCGTCCCCCAGCCGGGTCACCGCATCGCGCACCAGCGCCGGGATGGCGTCACGCTCGACAGACGCAGCCTCGAAACCGCAGTCCGGGCAGGCCCTGGTCAGCGTCCAGGTCCAGTCCTTGGTGTCCGGCGGAGGGGCCTGGGGGTCAGACCTGGGCGGGGTCGGTCTGGGCTCGGCGGGCTCGGTCATCCGAGCAGGCTATCCGCGTCGTCGCGATCCGGCTCGAGGTTCCTCCGATAGCGTCACCCCTGTGGTCGACTCGCAGATCCTCTGGCTGCTGGGCGCAGCCCTGCTGGTCGGCATCGTCGTCGGCGTGCTCGTCGCGCGCCGCCGCGCCTCGGCCGAGCCGGGCCGCCGGCCGGGGCGTGGACGTCGACCGCACCGCAACGAGTTCCGTCCCGAGGGTCAGGTCGACGAGACGCCACTGAAGCAGGCCGGCATCATCGTCAACCCGACCAAGGTCGCCCACCTGCCGACGATGCGCCAGCGCCTCACCGACGCCTGCCTGGCTCAGGGCTGGGGTGAGCCGATCTGGCTGGAGACGACCACGGCCGACCCGGGCACCGGTCAGGCCCGCCAGGCGGTGGCCGAGGGTGCGGTCGTGGTCTGCCCTCTCGGCGGTGACGGGACGGTCCGCGCCGTCGCGGCCGCTCTGGTCGGCACGGAGACACCACTCGGGCTGCTGCCCGGCGGCACCGCCAACCTCTTCGCCCGCAACCTCGACCTGCCGGTGGACTCGGTCGAGCGGGCGCTCGCCGTGGCCCTGACCGGGCAGAACAAGCGGGTTGACGTCGGACGGCTGTCGGTCGACCGCTCGGGGCAGCACGAGTTCCCGGAGGAGCACATCTTCCTCGTCATGGCCGGCCTCGGCTTCGACGCCGCGATGATGGCCGGCGCCGACGCGTCGATGAAGTCGAGGCTCGGCTCCGCGGCATACCTGTTCTCCGGTGCGCGCAACCTGGCCGGACCCGGCTTCCGCGTCAGGGTGAAGTTCGACAACGAGCTGGAGTTCACCCGCCGCACCCGCACCGTGGTCATCGGCAACTGCGGCCGCCTGCTCGGGGGCCTGGTCCTCATGCCCGACGCCCTCGTCGACGACGGACGCCTCGACACCATCCTGCTGTCGCCCAAGGGCGTGGTCGGGTGGACCGCGGTCGCCGGTCACGTGGCCACCCGGCAGCGCAAGGGTCACAAGATGATCGACCACCATGCCGGGCAGGAGGTCCGGGTCAGGTCGGACCGCCCCGAGGAGGTGCAGGTGGACGGCGACCCGATCGGGCCGGCCCGGGCGATCTCGGCGACGGTCGACCACCTCGCCCTCGTGGTGCGCGTGGCGCCGGTCGGCTGACCTGTTCAGCCGAGGAGGCGCTCGCCCCAGTAGCCCCCGGGCGAGACCCCGGGCGGGCACGCGAAGACGGCCGAGCCGTCGTGCTCGATGTACTCGTTGAGCAGGTCACGCTCGGCCAGCGCGCGCTGCATCGGGACGAACTGCCTGCCGGGGTCGCGCATGAACGCGATGAAGAACAGTCCGGCGTCGAGGTGCCCCACCCCGTCCGACCCGTCGGTGAAGTTGTAGCCGCGCCGCAGGATCCGGATGCCGCCGAGGTGGTGCGGCGAGGCCAGGGCGATGTGCGACGCCACAGGGATCGCCGGCTGGTCGTCTGAGCCGAGGCGGGAGAAGTCCGGCTCGTCGAGCTCCCCCACGCCACCGAGCGGTGCGCCGGCCGGCTTCGTCCGGCCGATCACCGCCTCCTGCTCCTGCAGCGTCGTCCGGTCCCAGACCTCGATGTGCATCCTGATCCGGCGGGCCACGAGATAGCTCCCCCCGGTCATCCACGCACAGGCCGCAGGCTGGCCCGCCGGCACCCACACGTGCTCGTCGACGGCTGCAACCTCCTCGAGCTTGAGGTTGTTCGTGCCGTCCTTGAAGCCGAACATGTTGCGAGGCGTCGCCTGGGCGGTGCTGGTCGACGACGTGCGCCCGAAGCCGAGCTGGGACCAGCGCACCGAGACCACGCCGAAGCCCAGGCGCACGAGGTTCCGGACCGCATGCACGGCGACCTGCGGGTCGTTGGCGCAGGCCTGGATGCAGAGGTCACCGCCGGATCTGCGCGGGTCGAGCTGGTCACCGGGGAAGGCGGGCAGCTCCTCGAGCGCCTCCGGGCGGCGCTCCGCGAGGCCGAACCGGTCGTCGAAGAGCGACGGCCCGAAGCCGATCGTCACGGTCAGCCCCGACGCCGGCAGACCGAAGGCCTCGCCGGTGTCCTGTGGGACGCCATAGGGGCCGCCACCGGACACGCCACCCGGTGCCGCCTCGGCCCCGAGCGTCATCCGCTCGGCAGCGCGGGTCCACCGACGGAGCAGGTCGACGAGCTCAGCACGGTCCCGAGTCACGACGTCGAGCGCCACGAAGTGCATCCGGTCCTGGGCGGGGGTCGTGATGCCGGCCTGATGGGCGCCGTGGAAGGGCACCGCGGCGTCCAGCCCGCTGACCACGGTCGGGTTCGACGCCGGCAGCGGCGCACCCGCCGCGCGGCTCGCGGCATACCCTCCGGCCGTGCCGGCGACGGCTCCGGCGACGGCCGAGGTGACACTCGCCCCGAGCAGCCGGCGCCGGCTCAGCCCGTGTCCGACCGTGGACCGGCGGCTTGGCGTGGGAGTGTCATCGCCCATCAGCCGTCACGTCTTGTCAAGGACCGCGGGCACCGTGGCGACCTGCTCGGACAGCGCGTCCAGGGCGACCATGAGCGCCTTGACCTCGTCCTTGGACAAAGCGGTGTAGGACGTGAAGCCGGTGCCGTCCTTGTGCGAGTCGAGGAGGCTCTCCAGAGCGGCGAACTTCGCGTCGAGAGCGGCGACGAGCGCGCTGTCGCGGGCCTCGAGGACCGGACGGAGCGCGCCCACAGCCGACTTGGAACCTTCGAGGTTCCCGTCGAAGTCCCACAGGTCGGTGTGCGAGTAGCGCTCCTCCTCGCCGGTGACCTTGCCGGTCGCGACCTCGTCGAGCAGGGCTTTGGCGCCGTTGGCGATCTGCAGGGCGGTGACCTTGACCGTGGAGCTTTCCACCTGGATCTGGCGGACGTCCGCGAGCAGCCGGTCGGCGACCGCGGAGCTGTCCGGCTGGAGGCCGGTGGACCACAGGTCCTTCTCGAGCCGGTGGTAGCCCGTGAAGGTCCCGCCCTGGGGCACCGCGTCCTCGCGTCCGTCGATCGTGCGGTCCAGCTCGCCGAAGGACTCTGCGACCGGCTCGATCTCCTCCCAGTGCTTGCGGGCCTGGGGGTAGAGGCTCTTGGCCAGCGCGACGTCGCCCGCCTTCACCGCGGCCACGAACTTCTCCGTCTCCTCGACGAGCTCGTCGGCCTCGTGGGCGACATACGCCTGGTAGGTGGCGATGGACGCGGCCACCTTCTCGTCCGCGCTGGCGGCGGTCGCCGTCCCGGTGACCACGAAGGCGCCTCGTATGCCGTCGCCCACCATCCCCGGCTTGCAGGCGGTCTCGAACGTGCCCGGCTCGGTGACCTCCATCTTGAGCTCACGGGTCAGGCCGGGGGTGATGTTCTCGACCTCCGCGACGACCCGCTCACCCGGGCCGTAGACGTAGAACTCGTTGACCTTCGAGCCGGAGTTCGTCACCCGGAAGGTGATCGTCCCCGCCGGGGCGGTCGTCGCCGAGAGCGTGCAGGCGGTATCGGTCGCGGTGACCTGGATGGCGTTCGCGGCCGACCCGGTGGACCCGGCACCTGCTCCCGAGCCGGGCTGGCCGCAGGCCGAGAGACCGAGGACGGTGGCCATCAGCGCCGGCAGCGCAAGACGGTCGAGACGCATGGGAGAGCTCCTGGGGTGGTGGGGGTGAGGCGGTCCGGCCGGTCGTGCGCGGACGAGATCAGGCGGAGACCCGGGTCGCCGGCGTCGTCTGCTCCGCCGGCCGCGCCGGGAGGCTGGGGCGCTGCGGTCGCAGGAACAGGGTCAGGACGACGGCGACGTAGGCGACCCACGCGACGGCCTGGAGCACCGTGGTGGACGGCGTGAAGTTGAAGATGCCGCGCAGCAGCGTGCCGTACCAGCTCCCCGGATCGAGGACGTGGCTGATGTCGAAGGCCAAGGTGGTCAGTCCGGGGAGGAAGCCCGCTTCCTGGAGGTCGTGCAGGCCGTAGCTGAGGATGCCGGCGGCGACGATGACCAGGAGGATCCCGGTCCACCGGAAGAACGCTCCGAGGTTGATCTTCACAGCGCCGAGGTAGATCAGCACCCCGAGGCCGATGGCCACCGCCAGCCCGAGGACGAAGCCGACGAGCGGCTCGCTCGTGCCCTGGCCGGCCGCCTGAGTCGCCGCGTAGAAGAAGATCGCCGTCTCGAGCCCCTCACGCCCGACGCCCAGCAGCCCCACGAGCGCCACCGCGATGGGGCCGATGTCGAGGGCCTTGTCCAGCCGGCCCTTGAGCTCGCCCGAGATCGTCCGGGCCGCGCTGCGCATCCAGAAGATCATCCCGGTCACGAAGGCGACCGCGATGATCGAGGCCGTCCCGCCGATCAGCTCCTGCTGCTCGAAGGACAGCCGGCCGGTGCCGTAGGTGAGCAGCGCACCGAGCCCGACCGAGATCGCCACCGCGACGCAGACACCCAGCCAGACGTACTTGAGTGCCCACCGCCGGTCGGTCTTGACGAGGAAGGCGACGAGGATGACGACCACGAGGGCGGCCTCGAGGCCTTCCCGCAGGCCGATGAGGGCGTTGCTGGCGATCACGCTGCTGACTCCCGCTGACGCTGGTGGGTGGCTGACCACCCCATGGAAGCATAGGTAAGGCTCTCCTAACAACTCTCGTGCTGCGGGCCTCCCGGATGCCGTCCCGGTCGTCCCCGAAGGCGCTACGTTGAGCCTCGTGGACGCCTACGTCATCGGGGCCGGCCCGGCCGGCCTGGCCACCGCCGCGGCGCTGCGGCGGCGCGGCATACCGGCCGTGGTGCTCGAGCGGGAGCCCGCCGTGGGTGCCTCCTGGCGCCGGCACTACGACCGGCTCCATCTGCACACCCCCCGCGAGCTCTCCGGCCTGCCGGGCCTGCCCATCCCGGCCGAGTTCGGGAGATGGGTCGCTCGCGACGACGTCGTGCGCTACCTCGAGCTGTATGCCGCGCACCACCGCCTCGAGGTCCGCACCGGCACGCCGGTGGCCCGCATCGAGCGAGGGGAGCGGTCCGGTGGCGACCCTGTCGACGGTGGCCGACCGCCCCGGTGGCTGGTCGACCTCGACGGGGGCGAACGCCTGCCGGCCGACCTCGTCGTCGTCGCGACGGGCTTCAACCACACCCCGGTACCTCCCGACTTCCCCGGCATCGGCACGTTCACCGGACGGCTCGTGCGTGCCTGCGACTTCCGCTCGGGCGAGGCGCATGCGGGGCAGGACGTGCTCGTCGTGGGCACCGGCAACACCGGCACCGAGATCGCCGTGGACCTCGCGGAGCACGGTGTCCGGCGGGTGCGGCTCGCGGTGCGCACCCCGCCGCACATCGTCCGTCGCGACATCGGGCCATGGGCGGCGCAGTACACGGGGATCCTGGTGCGGCGCCTGCCGGTGCCGCTCGTCGACGCGGCGGCCCGCGCCATGGCGCGGCTCAGCGTGCCGGATCTCACGGCTCACGGCCTCGGCCGGCCTCCGGAGGGGATGCTCACCCGGGTGGTCCGGGACAACGCGATCCCGGTGCAGGATGTCGGCCTCATCGCCGCCGTGCAGGCCGGGCAGGTCGAGCCGGTCGCCGCCCTCCAGGGCTTCGCCGGGCACGACGTGCTGCTCGCCGACGGCACCCGGATCCATCCCGACGTCGTCGTCGTGGCGACCGGATGGCGACAGGGCCTCGAGCCGCTCGTCGGACATCTCGGCGTGCTGGACGCCCGGGGGCTGCCCCTGTCGCGGGGCGGCCGGACGCCTCCCGGGGCGGACGGCCTGTGGTTCACCGGCTACACGAACCCGGTCAGCGGGATGCTGCGCGAGATCGCCATCGACGCCCGCCGCATCGCCCGGGCGGCGGCCGGTCAGCGGGCTCGGCAGCAGCAGCGGGCCGGCTAGGAGGGGCGGCGCGGGCCGCGTAGCCCGACGAGCCAGTCACGCGCCCGGACGAAGTCCTCGTCCGAGGTCCCGACCCGGTTCTGGTCGGACGGCTGGCGGTCGGCCCGCGGGTAGGACCCGAGGTAGCGAACCTGGGCACAGACCCGACGCAGTCCCATCAGGGTGTCACCGACCCGCTCGTCGTCGAGATGGCCCTCGAAGTCGATCGAGAAGCAGTAGGACCCCATCGCGTCCCCCGTGGGACGGGACTCCAGCCGGGTCAGGTTGACCCCTCGCGCGGCGAACTGCTCGAGGAGCTCGAGAAGTCCACCTGGGTGGTCATCTCGTTGGTAGAGAACGACGCTCGTCTTGTCAGCGCCGGTCCGCTCCGGGACCCGTCCGCGATGGGAGACCAGCACGAATCGGGTCACGGCGTGCGGGTTGTCGCCGATGCCGTCGGCGAGCACGGTGAGCCCGTGGTGGGAGGCGGCGACCGGAGCGCACACGCAGGCCTGGTATGCCGCGCCCGCACTGTCGGTGTCCGGCCCGGTCGCGGCCCGGTCGAGGGCGGCGGCAGCCGCGGCCGTCGACAGGGTCGGCACGTAGGCCGCCTCGGGGAGGTGGGCCTCCATCCAGCCGCGGACCTGTGCCCAGGCGTGCGAGTGGGTGCCCACGGCCCGGATCTCGCCGAGCGACATCCCGCTCGGGGAGGCCAGCACGAAGGTCACCGGGACGAGCACCTCGGCGGTGATGACGAGCTCGTCGCCGACGGACAGCGCGTCGAGCGTGGCGCTGACCCCTCCCTCGACGGAGTTCTCGATGGGCACCATCGCCGCCTCGAGCCGGCCCGCGCGCAGGGCGGCGAGAGCTGACCCCACGGAGCCGAAGGGGACGTGCTCGGCCCGGCTCGACGGCGGCCAGGACTGCAGCGCCATCTCGCAGAAGGTCCCGCGGGGGCCGAGGTACCCGTAGCGCGTCATCGCGCCTCCCTGGTGGTCTTCGAGGTCGTCGTCGCATCCGGCCTGGTGGCCCCCGGCGTGGAGCTCTGAGCCGTGGCCGGCTGGCTCACCGGGCCGCGAGCCCCCGCGGCCGTCCGCGTGTCGGCTCGGGCGGCGGAGAGCGCCTGCTGCTCCTCGGGGGTGAGGGTGATCGCGCTGGCCCCGCCGACGATCCCCTTGGCATAGGTCCGGGACTCCCCCCGGGCGTGGATCGAGGAGATGACCAGCCCGTCGCCGGCGTCGTCGACCACCGCGCACGAGAAGCTGAGCCGGCCCCCCATGTCCCCGAACGCGTCGTACCGCACGACCGCGACGTTGCGCAGCGACTGGGCGACGTCGCCTCGGACCGCCGTGAGCTCGGCCCGCACCGAGCCGAGCTGGGTGTGCAGGGAGGTCAGCCGGCGCTGCTGCTCCTCGACCAGCGTCGCCACGTCGGCCTCCCCGTCACCCCAGAGCACGCGGTAGGCGCGCCGGATCCGGCCGAGCCGCAGATGGGCACCGACCGCGAGGAGCAGTCCGACCACGGCGACGACGGCCGCGACGACGGCGGTCGTGCCGAGCTGCGCGGGGGTCAGGTCCACCCGCGCAGGGTAGTACGAGCACCCGGCGCCGGGCCGGGCCGTCTCGCCACGCACCAGGGCACCCGCGCGGGGCAGCCGGGGCCAGGCGGGTCAGCGCCTACGCTTTGCGGGTGACGCGACGATCGGTGGCCCAGGCGCTGGCCGTCGGCTGTCTCCTCGTGCTGGCCGCCCTCGTCGGCAGCGCGTTGCACACCGTCAGCCTGACCCCCGACCCGCTCGCGCCGCCCGGCAGCACCGCCGGGCCGACCGTCGTGATCGGCACCGGCGGGCTCCGGCCGGAGGACCTCGACCCGCACCGCACGCCGGCGCTCTGGGGGCTGCTGCGGGACGGTTCCTCGGCCAGCCTCAACATCACCTCGGTCCATCCCACCACGTGCCCCGGCGACGGGTGGCTCACCCTCTCGGCCGGGGGCCGGGCGGCCCTGCCCGACGGGGCGGGCCTGCCCCGGTGTCCGGCACTCCCCGCAGTCGAGAGCGGGCGGGTGAGCGGATGGGACGCCATCGCCCGCGACGCAGCCGCCCGACCCTATGACGCGGTCCCCGGCCGGCTCGCCCAGGAGCTCGCGACCCAGGGGCAGTGCATCTCGGCGATCGGCCCGGGTGCGGCCCTGGCGGCGGCGCTGCCCGGCAGCGGGGCGGTCCCCCGCTACCAGCCGTATGCCGTGGACACCCTCACCTCCGGGCTGGCCGGCTGCCGGACCGCCCTGGTGGACGTCGGGTCGGTCCAGGCCGACTCCCTCGGCGCTCCGGGGACGCCGGCCGGGTCGCGGGAGGCTCAGGTGAGCGCAGTCGACGCCCGCGTGGCCGAGGTGGTGTCGGCGGCTCCTGCCGCAGCGGACATCCTCGTCGTGAGCCTCGCCGACGGGACGCTCACGCCCCGGCTCGGGGTGATGCTCGCAGCCGGCCCGAGGTTCGGACCCGGCGCGCTCTACTCCCCCTCGACCCGCCAGACCGGCTTGGTCCAGCTCGAGGACGTCACCGCGACGATCCTCGCCGACGCCGACGTTCCCGTGTCCTCCCAGGTCAGCGGGGCGGTGCTGCGCCGGTCCCCGGCTGCGAGCAACTCCGAGGCGCTCGCCCAGGACCGCCAGTCCGACCTCGTCGACCTCGACCGCTCGTCGAGCGAGGTCCAGCCGATCGTCTACCCCTTCTTCCTCACCTGGGCCGTGGCCATCGTCCTGGCCGTGACCGCCGTCGCGGTGCTCTGGTGGCGCCGGCTCGGCACGCTGCGCCAGCGGGAGGCAGCCCGCTCCGGCCTTCGCAAGGGGCTCGTGCTCGCCGCCACGGTCCCGGCCGCCACCTTCCTCGCCAACATCGTGCCCTGGTGGCGGTTCGTCTGGCCGCCCGTCGCGCTGGTGGCTGCTGTGGGGGTCTGGGTTGCGGTGCTCGGCGCCGTGGCCCTCAAGGGTGCCTGGCGGCTGTCCCCCCTCGGTCCGGTCGCAGCCGTCGCGGCCCTGACCTTCGGGGTGCTCGCCGTCGATGTGATGAACGGCTCCCGCCTGCAGCTCGCGTCGCTGCTCGGCCTCAACCCCATCGTGGGCGGCCGGTTCTTCGGCACCGGCAACGTGACGTTCGCCCTGCTGCTGGCTGCGACCTTCCTGCTCGCCATCGCCGTGTCCGGTCGGCTCGTCCGCGTGGGCAGACCGCGGGTGGCCGCCACGGCCGTGACCCTCATCGGGCTGGTGGCGGTGCTCGTGGGAGCCGTGCCCGTCTGGGGCAGCGACGTCGGGGGGCCGCCAGCCCTGGTCCCGGGGCTCGCCGTACTGGTGCTGTCGATCCTCAAGGTGCGGCTCTCCTGGCGCCGCGGGCTCCTCATCGCCGGTGGGACCGTGGGGCTGACCGTCCTGCTCGCGCTCGCGGACTGGCTGCGTCCGGAGGAGTCGAGGTCGCACCTCGGACGCTTCGTCCAGACTCTCCTCGACGGTCAGGCAGGGTCGGTCATCGCGCGCAAGCTCGGTCAGAACGTGGACACCCTGGTCGGGACGACGGCCTTCGCCTACCTCGTGCCCGTCGCCCTCGTGCTCCTCGTCTACGTCGTGGCGCGGCCCCGCTCGTGGGCCGCGCGGCCGCTGCGCCCTGTGCTCGACGAGGTGCCCACCATGCACGCCGGGCTGGTCGGGGTGACCCTGTCGCTGGTCATCGCTCTGCTCATCAACGACACCGGTGTGGCCATCCCGCCCGTCGCCTTCTCGCTGCTCCTCCCACTGCTGGGCTCCGCGGCGATCCGGTTGTGGGAGCTGCGTTCTCGCGCTGGGCGGGTGCAGACCCGGGCCGAGCTCTGGCACAGCTGACGGCACCAGGCCGCCCGACCGAGCTCTGACGGTCCGCCCGGGGGGTGCGCCTCAGCGCGTCACGGGGAAACCCAGACCGGCGTCCACCATCGACAGCAGCCGCTGCGTCGTCTCCTCGATGGCCCGGGGCGGCAGCTCGCGCAGCGGGCCGTTCACGGCGAGCACCGCCAGGCCGTGGACCGCCGACCACGCCAGCAGCTCGGCACCGGGCCGCTGCGCTGGGGAGACGACCCCCGACTCGACGAGCTCGTCGAGGACGTCCGAGAGCAGCTCGAACGGCGTGCGGCCGCCCTCTCCCCGCGCCTGCGGGCTGCCGGCGCGGCTGAGGTCGGTCGGCACGAGGAAGGTCGCCCGGAACAGCCCCGGCTCGGCGATGGCGAAGCGCACATACCCCGTCCCGACGGCACGCAGCCGCGCGCGAGCCCGCCGCTGTGGCTGACGGGCTCGCACGCCCCGCAGCTCCTGCTCCATCACACCCGCCATCTGCGTCAGTCCGGCGAGGATGACGGCCTCGAGCAGCGCGTCGCGGTCGGCGAAGTGCCGGTATGCCGCATTGGCCGAGACCCCCACCTGCCGGGTCACCTCCCGCAGCACCACTGCGTCGGGGCCACCGTCACGCGCCAGCGCGGTCGCGGCCAGGACCAGCGCGCGGCGCAGGTCGCCGTGGTGGTACCGGCTGGTGCGGATGGCTGGAGTCGACATCGCGCTCCTATGTTGACGGTGTCCACCACCCTACAAGTCGTCGTGGGTGCCGGTCAGCCAGGCGCTGTCCTGCCGCGCGGCCATCGGGACCGACGAGCCCGCCGGAGTCTGCGCCGGCCCAGGGCGAGCGCGACGTCGCGGTACTGCCGGGCCCGGTGCAGCTGGGAGGCCCAGTCCGACCCGGTCACCCGGTGATGCAGGTCGCACGGGACCTCGACGATTTTCATCCCGGCCGCGAGGACGTCGACGGTCAGCCCGACTTCGACGCCCCAGCCACGAGCCAGCGGCTGGGCCGTCAGGTAGGCATCCCGGGTGAGGCAGCGCATCCCCGACAGCGGCTGGGTGGGCGTCCAGCCGGTGAGGTCCGCGATGCCCTTCCTGGCCAGCCGCACGACGAAACCGTGTCCGCCGCCGGAGGAGGCCTGGGGCGGCAGGATGGCGACGCTCATGTCCGCCTCGCCGGAGGCCACCGGCGGCACGAGGACGTCCAGGGCGCCGGCGGACTCTTCGAGGTCTGCGTCGACGAACAGCAGCAGATGGTCCTCGCCCAGCTCGGCTGCCGCGACGGCCGCTCCGGTGGTCATCGCCGCGGCCTTTCCCTGGTTGCTCTCGTGCCGGACCACATGCGCGCCGGTTGACCTGGCGATGTCGCTCGTGGCGTCGGTGCTCCCGTCGTCGACGACCACGACGAGGCGAACACCGGCCAGCGCCAGTGCCGCGCGCACCGTGGGCGCGATCCGGCTGGCCTCGTCCTTGGCGGGGACGACGACGGCCACGGGCCGGCTGGGCGGGACGGACATCGGGAGGTCTCGCCCTCGTCAGCGCAGGGTGACCTGGCGGTTGACCAGCCCGGCCTTGGCTCGTCGCTCGTCGGCGGTGAGGGGGGTGGTCGACGAGGCCGCTGCCTCGAGGCGCGGGGCCATCGCGGAGACCGCGTCGGAGAAGTCCCCGGCAGCGCGCTCGCGCGGCACCTCCCATACCGGGACGAGGAGCCCCGCGGCGCGGAACGCTCCGAGCAGCCGGGACTCCTCGCTGAGGACCGCTCCGGGGCCCGCCTGGAGCCGCGCCAGCGCGTCGGTGGCCCGGTCCTCGTCGAACGGCAGCACCCACCGGACGTAGCTGCGGTCGTTGATGACGCACCAGTAGGCAGAGGCTGCGCCCTCGACCCGGACCGTCGGGATGATCGACTCGTTCGCCCGTTCGAGGGAGTCCTGCCCCTCCGCGTCGAGAGCGGCGTCACCGACCCAGAAGGAGAAGCCCTCGTGGACGGCGACCTCGAACGGCGCCTCGAGGTCGATCAGGTCCTGCATCCGCGGTGTGTCGGCCGTCGGCGTCGGCACGAGGCTGATCGGGGTCCCCTCGGGAGCGGCCATCGCGAGCAGCAAGGCCTGCGCCAGATCGCGGCTGGCGTCGCCGCTGGACGCGCCGGACTGCGTGGCGACGAGGATCTCGCCCCCGGTGCGATGCAGGGCGGGCCACGCGAGCGGGAGCACGGTGGCCACGGTGGCGGTGGCCGGCGCGCCCTCGGGTGCCCGGTCGGGGGCCAGCCGGATCTGCGCGGTTGCGGCCGGCAGCATCTCGCGCAGGGCCACCCACTCGGTCTCCTGCGGCAGCCCTTCGAACGGCCTGGCGGCGAACGGCGCCGGGACCGAGCGGAGTGACGTGTCTTCTGCGCGGTGTCCGCGTCGCCTGCTCGCCTTACCCATGGCGTGAACCCTAACGGGCAGCCGGGGGCCTTAGCGCGTCCGGCGCCGGGAGGGTCCGCCGAGGGAGGCCCAGACCGTGCGGCCGTCCCGTTCCTGGGCGACCCCCCACTCATGCGCCATGCTTCGCACGATCCGCAGTCCGCGCCCGTTCGGTGACGAGACGGATGCCGGGGCCGGCTTCGGCACGGTGGGGCCGCCGCCGTCGGAGACCTCCACCTCCACCACGTCGTCCCGGACCTTCCAGTGCACCCTCAGCGAGCCGTCAGGAAGCGGGTTGGCGTGGCGCACCGCGTTGGAGACCAGCTCGGCGAGCACGCTCTCGGCCTCCACCGTGACGTCGTTGGGGACACCCCGCCGGCGCAGGTCGAGCACCAGAGCGCTGCGCACCTGGGGGACGGCGCCCGCGTGCCACGGCACGCGCATCGTGCGCTCGTCAGGGCGCGTCTCAGGGAGCTCGTGCGCCGCTCCCACCTGAGCCGGCATGGACGTCAACTCCCCCGTGTCGGTTTCCACGTGGCGCCGACGTCGCCTTCCCCAGCCCACGGGGCACATTATCGCCTTTGTCCTGCCACGTCGAGAACGGTTGCCGGAAGGTTGCTGATGATCGCGTCCACCCCGAGCTCGAGGCACAGGGTGATGTCCTCCTGCTCGTCGACCGTCCAGACGAACACCTCGTGGCCCTGCTCGTGGTGGTTGGCCACCACCTCGGGCCGGTCACGGAGGATGGCGATGTCGAGGCCCGCGGTCTGAGCACCGGAGGGGAGCGAGCCGCCCCGATAGGGCAGCCGGAGCGGCGCCGACATGAGGAACACCGTGGGCAGCTGTGGGCAGAGGCTCGCCATCCGGCGGACGGCGAGGTGGGAGAACGACATCACGCGTGCCCACGTCGCACCGGGGCGACGCGGGCCATCGAGGCCGAGCTCGGTCAGCAGTGCCGCGACCTCGTGCTCGACCCGGCTTCCGAAGCGGGTCGGGTGCTTGGTCTCGATGAGCAGCCCGGTGGGCCGCGCCGCCGACGAGGCCAGCTCGATGAGCTCGCGCAGTGTCACGAGGCGGCCCGAGTCCGGGTCGCGGTCCGGCGCCTCGCCGTGCTTCCAGGAACCGAAGTCCAGCTCGCGCAGCTCGGCCAGAGTCGTCGTGGACACCACGCGGTCGAGCCCGGCCACGCGCTCGACGGTGCGGTCGTGTAGGCAGACCAGCTCACCGTCCGCGGTGAGCCGCACGTCGCACTCCAGCCCGTCGACCCCCTCGGCGAGAGCGCGGCGGTAGGCGCCCAGCGTGTGCTCGGCCACGGCCCCCGAGGACCCTCGGTGGGCGATGACCAACGGTGCGTCAGGCGGTGGCGTCACCGTCCTATCGTGGCACGGTGCCCCCCACGCCTCGATCCACCTCACACGGATCCGGCGCCCGGCGTTCTCCTAGCGTGCACCTGCCACCCTTCCAGGACCTCGTCGACACCCACTGGCGCGACGTCGGCCGCCTCGCTCATGCCCTCGCCGGACCGGGAGACGGCGACGACGTCGCGCAGCAGGCGTGGATGCAGGCCTACGCGGCATACCCGCGGCTCCGGACGGCGGGCAACCTCCGCGGCTGGCTGCTGACCATCACCCACCGGTGCGCCATGGACGCACACCGTGCCCGCGCACGGCGGGCCGTCCCGACCGAGGACGGCGCGCTGGCCCGCGCGGGCGACCGAGCCGTGGCCGGCCCCGATGACCACCACGTCGACGTGGAGCTGTGGCAGGCAGTGGCCCGACTTCCCGAGCGACAGCGCGAGGCCGTGGTCCTGAAGTACGTCGGCGACCTCGACCACTCGATGATCGCCGAGCTGCTCGGCACCACCCCGACGATGAGCCGGCGCCTGGTCAGCGACGGCCTCACGGCGCTGCGACTCCAGACACCGCTGCGACTCCAGACACCGAGAGAGGCATCCCGATGAACATGAGCCCGACGCACGACGTGGAGCATCGGCTCGGCCGCTTCTCGTCGCCCGGACGCCCCCCGGTCTTCGACATCGCCGACGTGTCGTATGCCGTGACCGACACAGTGATCGGCCGGATGCTGTTGGCCCGCAAGGACACGGGGCAGATGGTGGCGTCCGCCTTCGTCCCCGACGCCCAGGCAGAGGCAGCCATGCTCGACCGGCTTGCCCGGGCGGTGTCGCCACGCGTGCTGCGCGTCCCGCGTCACCTCGACGACCCGAGACGGCAGCTCGACGACTACCTCGCCGGCCGACGGCGGAGCTTCGACGTCGTCACGGACCTCGCCCTGGCGACGCCGTTCCAGCGCTCGGTGTTGTGGGCGCTCGTCGCATCCGTCCCGTATGGCGAGCGGTCCACCTACCGCTCGGTCGCGGCGCTGGTCGACAAGCCGACGGCCGCCCGCGCGGTCGGGACGGCGCTGGGGGCGAACCCCCTGTGCGTCCTGCTCCCCTGCCACCGGGTGGTGGCCTCGAGCGGCAGGCTCACCGGGTATGCCGGCGGCCTCCCCGCCAAGGAGTACCTCCTCGAGCTGGAGTCGCGCGGCTGAGCCGCTCGGCTGCGCCCGCTCCGGGCACGTCAGCCGTTGGCGCGCAGGTAGCGGCCGAAGTGGGGGACGGTGAACGCGATCCGTCCCCGCTGCCCGGAGTAGATCAGCCCCTTCTTGAGCAGCGCGTCGCGCGCCGGCGACAGGGACTGGGGTCGCCGGTCGAGCAGCGTCGCGACGGACGAGGTGAGGACGGACTCGTCGTCCTCCTGCGCTGACTCGGCCATCGCTCGCAGGTACTCCCGCTCGGCCGGGGTCGCCCGCTCGTAGCGCGACCCGAAGAAGCCGACGGCCAGCTCCGCCTCGGCCTCGGGCGCCGCGACGAGGACGTCGTCGGCCGTGATCGGAGTGCGCGGCGCCACATCCCAGGCCACCTTGCCGTAGGCCTGGATGAAGTAGGGGTAGCCCGCGGTTACGGCATACATCTGCTCGAGAGCCTCTGGCGTGAAGGCCGCGTCCTCCCCCGCCGCGGGCGAGACCAGCGCGAGATCCGCTGCGGCGCGGTCGAGCCGGTCGATCCGGGTGTAGCGGAAGAGGCGTTCGCTGTAGGACTTGCTCGCGCTGAGGACGGCCGGCAGGTGTGGCAGGCCGGCACCGACGACGATCACCGGCAGTCCCGACTGGGAGATCTCGTGGCAGGCCGCGCAGAGGGCCGAGACGTCGTCCGGGCCGAGGTCCTGCATCTCGTCGATGAACACCGCAACCCCCCGACCGAGGTCCGCCGCGAGGCCGCCGATGTCGCTGAGCAGCTCGACGAGGTCGATCTCGATATCGCCCGAGTCGGCCCGGCCCTTGGTGGCGGGGACGTCGATCCCCGGCGTCCAGCGGTCCCGCAGCCGCGTGCCGGTGGACGCATCACGCAGCGCGAAGGCCTTGATCGTCCCCAGCACCTCGTCCACCGCCTCGGCCCGGGGATGCCCGAGCTCACGGACCGCCACGTGCAGCGCCGCGGAGAGCGGCCGCCGCAGCCGCTGGTCGGGCCGCGCCTCGAGCTTGCCGGTCCCCCAGTCGGCTCGGACCGCCGCCGAGCGCAGCGCGTTGAGGAGCACCGTCTTGCCGACCCCGCGCAGACCGGTCAGGACGATCGAGCGTTCCGGACGTCCCTTGGCGACGCGCTCGAGGACGAGGCCGAAGGCGCGCAGCTCGTCGTCGCGGCCGGCGAGCTCCGGTGGGCGCTGCCCAGCACCGGGGGCATACGGGTTCCGGATCGGGTCCATTCTCGCAGCGTATGGGCTCGTCTAGTGTTTTCCTGAGATTGGCCGAGAGAGGGCTAGTCCGTGTCGCGAAACCCCGTGGTGCCCGTCAGGGGTCCGTGGCAGCCTCATGCCATGGCTTCTCGAACCAGCAACTTCTGCATCGACGCCGCCGATCCCCACGCCCAGACCATGTGGTGGGCCCAGGTCCTCGACGACCACCGCCTGCCCGACGAGGAGCAGAGCCCCGGCGACGAGGAGTGCGGCCTCGAAGGCCCGGACGGTCGCTGGCTGCTCTTCCTCAAGGTGCCCGAGCCGAAGACGGTGAAGAACCGGATGCATATCTGCCTGCGGCCCACCGACCGCACCCGGGACGAGGAGATCGAGCGGATCCTCGGCCTCGGCGCGACGCTGTTCAACGACCTGCGCCAGCCGGACGGCAGCGGCTGGGCCGTCCTCGCCGACCCGGAGGGCAACGAGTTCTGCGTGCTGCGTCAGCCGTCCGTCTGAGCTCGCGATGAACGCCGTCGCGCGGAGCCTGATGGACCTGGTCGGGGACACGTCGCCGGTCACGGAGCCGAGCACCGGCACGGCCGGGCTCGACTCGTACTGCGCCAGCGAGACGCTGGCTCTCGGAGCGGTGGCCTTCTGCGCGACCCAAGGCGCCCGGTGGACCGGCCAGCCCCTCGTCGTCGACCCCGGCCGGGTGGGTGCGAGCTTCCGCAGCTTCACGCACCTGCGGCTGGGCGGCGAGGGTTTCACCGGGTTCGACGCGCTGTCCGGGTTCTTCGAGGCCAGCGACGGCTGGGTGCGCACCCACGCGAACTACCCATGGCACCGCGAGCGCCTCCGCAGCGTGCTCGGCCTGGACGAGTCGGCCGACCAGCGAGGCGTCGCCGAGGCCATCCGCTCCTGGCCGGCACAGGCACTCGAGGATGCGGTCACCCAGGCCGGCGGCATCGCGGTCCGGGTCCGGACCGAGGCGGAGTATGCCGCGCTGCTGCCAGCGGCACCCCTGCTGGAGGTGACATCCGGCGCTCGCCGGCGGCAGGTCCGCGACCGGCCGATGCGGGTGCTGGACCTGACCCGGGTCATCGCCGGACCGGTCGCCACCCGGACCCTCGCCGCGCTCGGCATGGATGTCCTGCGGATCGACCCCCCCGCGCTGCCCGAGCCGATCGGCCAGTTCCTCGACTCGGCAGCCGGCAAGCGCTCGGCCGTCGTCGACCTCGCCGCAGCGCCCGACCTGGTGAAGCGGCTCGTGGACGCCGCCGACGTGGTCGTGCTGGGCTACCGACCCGGCTCCCTCCACCGCATCGGGCTGGACCCGGACGAGCTCTTCCGTCGCCACCCGGACACCGTCGTCGCCACGCTGCAGGCCTGGCCGCCGGGCAGCCCCTGGCAGGGCCGGCGGGGCTTCGACAGCATCGTGCAGGCCGCTTCCGGGATCGCGGTGCGCGAGTCCACGGCCGACGGCCGGCCCGGCGCGTTGTCGACACAGGCGCTCGACCACTCGTGCGGATACCTGCTCGCCGGGGCGGTGCTCCACGCCCTGGCCTCCGGCCACGGTGCGCGGGTCGCGACGTCGCTCGCGGCAGCCGGCCAGGCGCTGCTGGCGCTCGGCCCGGCCCAGCCTGCGCAGAGCCGGCCGGACGACACCCCGCACGTCGAGACGGTCGACACGCCGCTGGGGGAGCTGGTCCGGGTCCGGTCCCTGTGGGAGCTGCCCGGAGTCGACCGCTCGGTGGTCGCGATGGGGTCGAGCACGCCGCGGTGGGGGGAGCGCGATGCCGCTTCCCCCGGATAGCCGGCGGCCGGCTCAGCGCCGCAGGTCGACGATCGCGAAACGCTCCTCCGGGTGGGCGATCGCGTCCTGCGCGGCGATGAGCTGCATCTCGTCATGGCCGCCCTCATGGGTGGCGAGGAGCACGGCATACATCGACGCGGCGGTGCGTGACAGGGCTACCCGAGCCCCGTCGGTGAGGGTGTGAGCGAGGAACAACGCTGCAGTGACGTCGCCCCCGCCGCGCACCGTCATCGGCAGCAGCGGTGTGGTCACCAGCCACGCGCCCTCGTCGCTGACACACGCCATCTGGATCGAGCCGATCGGGGTGTCCGACGTGAGAACGCTGGTGACGAGGACCGTGGAGGGGCCGGACGCCCGCAGCCGGGCGACGGCCGTAAGGAGGTCCGCCTGGGTCGCGACGTGCTGACCGGTCAGGAACTCCAGCTCGAACTGGTTCGGGGTGACGATGTCGGCGGCGGGCACGATGCGGTCGCGAAGATACTCCGGGATGCCCTCGCGGACGAAGAACCCGCGGCCGATGTCTCCCATGACCGGGTCGCAGCAGTAGACCGCCGACGAGGCCGCGGACCGCACGCGCGCGACCGCGTCGAGGACGACCTCACCCATCGCCTCCGCACCGAGATAGCCCGAGAGCACCGCGTCGATCTGGGCGAACGCGCCCCGGTCCTCGACCCCCCGGACGACCTCGGCCACGTCTGCGGGCGCGATCAGGGGACCGCGGGTCTCGCCGTAGCCGGTGTGGTTCGAGAAGGTGACGGTGAGGACAGGGTGGACCTCGTGACCCAGCCGCTGGAGGGGAAACACCGCTGCCGAGTTCCCGGCATACCCGTAGGCGACGTGCGACTGGATCGACAGGATCTTCACCCAGCCGAGGCTAGCGGCCGCCAGAACGACCACCGTGCGAGCGGGCTGCTCCTGCGCTCTCCCGCCGCGCGAGGCTGGACGCCAGGTGACCGAAGGCTGGGAGCTCGCTGGGATTTTCCCCACCTGCTGATGGCAAGTCGGCAAACTCCCGTCAAAGACTTCAGCCGAGCGGGCAGGAGCGCCAGCGACGGCAGTACGTTCACGCGGGTCGGGGGCGCTGCGCCTCCAAGACGACCGCGTCCGAAGGAGAACCGATGATCCGCCCAGCCCGTCTGACCCTTGCCGGAACCGCTGCTGCCGCGCTCGGGGTCAGTGTCCTGAGCGCCGGCGCGGTCGGGCTGGGGGCAGCGGGAGCCGACGCCGCAGGCGCCGGGCGCCACCAGCCGCACGAGACCGCCACCCCCATCAAGCACGTCGTCGTCATCTTCGGCGAGAACGTCTCCTTCGACCACTACTTCGCGACCTATCCCCACGCCGCCAACGTGGCCGGCGAGAGGACGCAGGGCAGCGAGGCTTCCGCCCCCGCCTTCACCGCCCGACGCGATACGCCGGCTGACATCGCCACCCTGGCGCACGACGGTCTGCTCGCGCCGCGCAACCCGAACTCGGTCCAGCCGTCCCGACTGACCCCCTCGCAGGCCGTCACCTGCGACCAGGACCACAACTACGCCGCCGAGCAGCAGGCATACAACGGCGGCGCGATGGACAAGTTCGTCGAGTTCACCAGCCGTGACGCGTGTGCGCCGCCGATGTATGGCCGCCCTGGCCTGACGATGGACTACTACGACGGCAACACCGTGACGGCCATGTGGAACTACGCCCAGCACTACGCCATGAGCGACCACTCCTTCAGCACGACCTTCGGGCCCTCGTCGCCTGGCGCCGTCAACCTGGTCTCCGGCCAGACCCACGGCGTGCAGGAGTTCACCAAGGACGGCGCACCCCTCAAGCCGACCGCCAGTGACTACACCGTCCGGGTTCCCGACGCCAACGGCATCGGGACGATGATCAACGACCCGGACCCGGTCTACGACGACTGCTCGAACAGCAGCCACACGAGCACCCACACGCTTGCGGGCATGACCGGTCGCAACATCGGCGACCTGCTCAACGCCAAGGACGTGTCGTGGGGCTGGTTCCAGGGCGGGTTCACCCCCACCACCCCGGCAACGGCGACGACGCCTGCGGCCTGCCTCACGACGCACACCAACGTCGCCGGGGTCTCCTCGACGGACTACAACCCGCACCACGCGTCGTTCCAGTACTACGCCTCGACGTCCAACCCGCACCACCTGCCACCGGCCTCCACCGCCGAGATCGGCCACAGCGGTCAGGCGAACCACCAGTACGACCTCAGCGCCTTCGACTCGGTCGTCAACTCCGACAACCTTCCGGCGGTGAGCTTCATCAAGGCGGCCAACTTCCAGGACGGGCACGCGGCATACTCCGACCCCATCGACGAGCAGCACCTGATCGTCAAGGAGATCAACGCGATCCAGCAGTCGAAGAACTGGAAGGACACCGCCATCGTGCTGGCCTACGACGACTCCGACGGGTGGTACGACCACGTCGCGGCCCGGCTGACCAACGCCTCGAACAGCCCGGACGACGCGGCCTTCTGCACCGACGCGGCGACCAAGGGCGTGCCGATCGCCCAGGGCTACCAGGACCGGTGCGGACCTGGCCCCCGGCAGCCGCTCGTCGTCATCTCGCCCTACGCCAAGACGAACTTCGTCGACCACACCCAGACCGACCAGGCCTCCATCACGAAGTTCATCGAGGACAACTGGCGCACCGGCCGGATCGGTGACGGCTCCGCCGACGCCACGGCCGGGTCGCTCGGCAACCTGTTCCGCTTCTCCGAGCCGTCCGCACCCCGGGTCATCCTCGACGGCAGCAACGGCACGGTGGTCTCGGTCAACGGCCGGCACGACGACGGTGAGGGCGACCACCACGGTGGCGGCGACGACCGGCACGGCCACCACGACGGGTGACACACGACGGCGGCTGAGTGGGGGCCGGCTCCCCGGGTGACCCGGGGCCGGCCCTCGTCGCCGGTCGGCTACTTCAGCAGCCTCGACATCCGCCGGTCGGCGAGCGGCCTGCCGCCTGTCTGACAGGTGGCGCAGTACTGCAGCGCCGAGTCGGCGAAGGACACCTCACGCACGGTGTCCCCGCAGACGGGGCAGGCCTCGCCGGTCCGGCCGTGCACCCGCATCCCCTCCCTCTTGGCGTCCTTCAGCTCCTTGGCCGGCTTGCCCGACGCGGCGAGCACGGCGCCCGCGAGGGTGTCGCGGAGCGCGGCATACAGGCGCTCGACGTCCTGCGGCGGCAGGTTCCCGGCGATCGCGAACGGCGACAGCCGGGCCACGTGGAGGATCTCGTCCGAGTAGGCGTTGCCGACGCCGGCGAGGAAGCTCTGGTCGCGCAGCAGGCCCTTGACCTGGGTCCGCCGGCCCGCGAGCATCGCGGCGAAGTCCTCCTGTGAGAAGTCGGCCGCGAGGGGGTCAGGCCCCAGCTTGGCGATGCCCGGCACCTGCACTGGGTCGCGGACGATGTATGCCGCGAGCGACTTCTTCGTGCCGGCCTCGGTCAGGTCGAACCCGGCTCCGTCAGAGAGGCGCACCCGCAGCGCGACCGGTGACTTGCCCGGACGCAGCACGGTGTTCGGGAGCTCGTCGGACCAGCGAAGCCACCCAGCACGCGCGAGATGGAAGACGAGGTGGATGCCGTCGATGTCCAGGTCGAGGAACTTGCCGTGCCGCGACACGGCGTCCACCGGGCCACCGGCCAGGGCGGACGGCGCCGGGTCGAAGGTCTTCAGCACCGAGATCGAGGCGACCTCGATCCCGGCCACGGCCAGGCCCGACGTGCGCTCGGCGAGGAAGTCGACGAGCGCCTGCACTTCGGGCAGCTCAGGCACCGTCCCATGATGTCATCAGGAGGTGAGATCTCACGACGGGACGGCAGCCGGTGTCACTCGTCGACGGAGTCCGGGCCGACCTTGCCTGCTGCGCGCATGATCCGCAGCAGGCCGAAGCCGTCGGGGGCGTAGAAGACCGGCACGTCCCGTGCGGCGCGGTGGGGACGCGGCGCGAGCTCCTCGTTCGAGACGGGTAGGCCGTGCGACAGCACCTGCTCGGCATGGGTCAGCTGCCGGATGAGGATCGCGTCGATGAGCTCCGGCCGCGCCTCGGCGAAGTCCTGGTAGATCTTCGGGTCATGCTGCCCGTCGTCGCCGACGAGCACCCACCGGATGTCGGGGAAGTCCCGGGCCAGCCGGTCCAGGCAGGCCCGCTTGTGCTCCTGGCCGCTGCGGAACCAGCCGGTGTTGGTCGGTCCCCAGTCGGTGAGCAGCAGTGGCCCCCGCGGATATCCGTGGTTCTTGAGGAACCGGGTCAGGGTCGGCGCCGTGTTCCACGCCCCGGTCGAGACATAGACGATCGGCGCGCCGGGGTGGTGCTCCAGCAGCTCGCGGTACATGGGCGCCATACCGGGCACGACCCGGCGGGCCGCTTCGTGACGCACCATCGTGTTCCAGACGGCGATCATCATCCGGGGCAGCGAGGTCGAGATGACGGTGTCGTCGATGTCGCTGACCAGGCCGTAGCGCACGCCCGGCCCGACGATGAAGACGCTGGCCTCGACGGGCTCGGCCCGCTGGGCGCTGATCGCCACGTCGTGCCAGCCGGGAGCGAGCCCGTGTCCGCGGAAGGTGAGGTCGACGTGCCCGGACCGGTCACTGCGCCCGTGGGCGACGTGGTTGCCGACGGACACGGTCACCGGCACGTCCATGGCGGGGGCGGTGATGAAGGCACGCCACCCTCGGCGGCGCCCGTCGGGTGAGCGCAGGCCACCGAAGGTGTGGTCGTCAGCGTCCTCCTGCTCGCTGGGGTCTCGCGTGCGTCCGAGGAGGACCCGGGCAAAGACGCGGACGAAGTCCGGCGAGCCGTAGCCGGTGTGCCCGATGATTCGGTTGCCCCAGCCTCGGCGGCGCAGCCCCCGGTCGACCTGCCGGTGCCAGGCGTCCTCGATGATGGAGGCGGCGTGCGGGCGGGACATGGCTCAAACCTATCCCGGGCAGCACCTCCGTCTCCCCTCTGCGCCTCCGTCTCCCCTCTGCGCCTCGGGCTCCACGTTGCGCCTCGGGCTCCACGTTGCGTCCGGGTCGAGACGGGTCCCGACCCTCCCGGACCCGGACGCAGCGAGGCGCCGTTGCGGTGCGTCCGGGTCGAGACGGGTCCCGACCCTCCCGGACCCGGACGCAGCGATCAGGGGGCAGCGATCAGGGGTCAGCGCTGTCGGGCGCGGGCGGCCTCGATCTCGGCCAGGGTGCGGATGATGTCGCGGTCGTTCTCGAGGTCGAGCCCGAAGGGGGCGTGTCCGAGGTGCTCGGTGCGGTGGTGGGTGCGCTCGAGGGTGCGCCACAGCCACCAGACGGCCAGTGCGGTCAGGAGGAGGATGATGATGGTGTCCATGGCTGAAAGTTTGCGCTCGTTGATTTCCTGACACGAGTGGCAGAACCGACTGCACTAGTCAACTTCCTGCCATACCTGTCATGATGGCCGGATGACTCTTCGCTCGGTCGCGGTGCTGCTGGTCGACCACAGCGCCGTCTTCGAGTTCGGCGTGCTCTGTGAGGTGTTCGGGGTCGACCGCACTGCCGAGGGCGTGCCGAGCTTCGACTTCCGGGTCTGCACCGAGGACCCGAGCCGGCCCGTGTCCCTGCGCAACGGCCTGACGCTGACCGTCCCCTATGGCCTCGACGGTCTCGAGGGCGCCGACCTCGTCGCCGTGCCGGCCACGACCCAGCGGGCCTACTCTCCCCTCGTGCTCGAGGCGCTGCGTCGAGCCCACGCCGCGGGGTCCACCGTGCTCTCGGTCTGCTCGGGCGTGTTCGTCCTCGGCGCGGCGGGGCTGCTCGAGGGGCGCAGCTGCGCCGCCCACTGGATGAACGTCGAGGAGCTCACCCGGCTCCACCCCGGCGCCCGCGTCAACGGCGACGTCCTCTTCGTCGACGACGGCGACCTGATCACCAGTGCGGGGACCGCGGCCGGCATCGACGCCTGCCTCCATCTCGTCCGCCGCGAGCTGGGGGCCTCCGTCGCCTCGACGATCGCGCGGCGGATGGTGGTCCCGCCCCAGCGCGACGGTGGCCAGCGTCAGTATGTCGAGCTGCCGATCCCCAGGGCCTCCTCCGAGAGCCTCGAACCGGTCCTGGCCTGGATGGCCGAGCACCTCGACGAGCCCCAGCCGGTGCGTGAGCTGGCTCGACGGGCCTCGATGTCGGAGCGCACGTTCGCTCGCCGGTTCGTCGCCGAGACCGGCACGACGCCGACGAAATGGCTTGGGCGACAACGTATCCACCACGCCCGAGAGCTTCTCGAGAGCAGCAGCCTCAGCGTCGACGCTGTGGCCGCCCGCAGTGGCTTCGGCAGCGCGGCCCTGCTCCGGCACCACTTCACGCGGCAGGTCGGAGTGCCGCCGGGCGACTACCGGCGCACGTTCAGCCGGGCCGGCTGAGCCTCTCCCCGACCACGATCCCGTCCTCTCAACGCACACCGGACCCGCGCGGCCGAAGCCGAACCCGGTGCAGGATGGGCAGATGTCCGACCGAGACCTCGATGCGCTCACCCCGGCGACGCTGCGAGCCCGGCGGAGCCTGAAGTGGAACCTCTACCCGGCCGACGTCATCCCCCTCTGGGTGGCCGAGATGGACTACCCGACGGCCCCACCGATCATGGCGGCGCTGCGTCGGGCGGTCGACGACGAGGTGTTCGGCTACCCCCTGAACGCCCGCCGGTCCGGCCTGGGCGAGACGTTGGCGGCGTGGCTCGACGACCGCTACGGCTGGCAGGTGGACGCGGCCGACGTGCATCTCGTGCCCGACGTCATGCGCGGGGTGGCGCTCGCCATCGAGACGTTCAGCGACCCGACGGATGCCGTCGTGCTGCCGACGCCGCTCTACCACCCCTTCTTCGAAGTGGTCGAGCTCACCGGACGGCCGCAGGTGCACGTGCCGATGACCCGCACCGACGGCGGCCCGTGGACACTGGACCTGCCCGGCATCGACCAGGCCCTCGCTCAGGGTGCCCGGACCGTCGTCCTCTGCAACCCGCACAACCCGCTCGGCCGGGTGTCCACCCGCGCCGAGCTGATCGCGCTCTCCGAGGTGGTGGCCCGGCACGGGGCGCGGGTCGTGGCCGACGAGGTGCACAACCCGCTGGTCCTCGACGGGGAGCACCTGCCATACGCGAGCCTCTCCGAGGTCACGGCGGCGCACACGACGACGATGCTGTCGGCCTCCAAGGCGTGGAACCTGCCCGGCCTGCGCTGCGCCCAGGTGGTGACGGGCAACGGGGCGGACCGCCGGGCGTGGCAGCGGATCCCCCCGTGGTCGAGCGTGGGCGTCTCCAGCCTGGGCATCGAGGCGAGCATCGCGGCCTACCGCGACGGCGGGCCGTGGCTGGAGGGCGTGCTCGAGCTGCTGCGGGCGCATGCCCGCCTCGTCTCTGAGGCCGTCGAGGCGATGCCGGGGGTCCGGCACCAGCGCAACGAGGGCACCTACCTCGCGTGGCTCGACCTCACCGAGCTGGGCCTCGACACCGAGCCCGCGGACTGGTTCCTCGAGCGGGCCCGGGTCGCTCTGTATGCCGGGCCGCCGTTCCGCGCGCAGCCGCACCGTTTCGCCCGGCTGAACTTCGCCACCACGACCCCCGTCCTGTCCGAGGCCCTGGAACGGATGGCCCGCGCGCTCCCGCCCGGCTGAGACCCTCCCGAGGTGGACCACGCGTCGGCTTCTGTGAGGATGGGGGCATGGGGAAGACCGCTACCGCCCGCCGTTCACAGCACAGCCGTTCACAGCGCTCGAGGCGCTCACGCGCGGTCGCCCTCATCGCCGTGGGTGCCCTCGCCGCAGCGGCGCTCAGCGGCTGCAGCCTGTTCACCAAGGCGCCCGAGCCGAACGGCGCCGCCCAGACCCTGGCCGACGGGCTGGTCAATGCTGACCTGTCCAAGGTCGTGTTCGACGGGGCGACCGCCGCCGACGCCACCGCCTTCGTCACCACGGCGCTGGGCGACCTCAAGGACACCAAGCGCACTGTCGCCGTCTCCAAGGTGGCCAAGCGCTCGGACAACGACGCCAAGGCGACGGCCACCCTGACCTACACCTGGGACGTCGGCGCGGGCGCCAAGGCGTGGACCTACACGACCGACGCCGCGATGAGCCTCGCCGAGGACAAGACCTGGCACGTGACGTGGTCGCCCGCCCTGCTGGCGCCCCAGCTCACCGCGAGCGAGAAGCTCAGCGTCAGCCACTCCTCGGCCAAGCGCGCCGACATCACCGGGGCCAACGGCACCCCGCTCGTCACCGAGCGAGCCATCTTCCAGATCGGCATCGACAAGGGCCGAGTTCCGGCCGAGCAGGCCGCGTCATCGGCGACCGCGCTGGCGGGGCTGCTCGGCATCGACCCCGCGGCCTACACCAAGGCCGTCGCGACGGCAGGGGCGAAAGCGTTCGTCCTCGCCCTGACCGTGCGGGCCGAGGACCCGCTCGCGACGACCAAGGCGGGCGCGATCTCCGCCATCCCCGGAGCCGTCAGCCTCCCCGGCAAGGCCTCCCTCGGGCCGTCGCCCACCTTCGCCAAGGCCCTGCTCGGCACGGTCGGCGACGCCACGGCGGAGGTCGTCCAGCAGTCCAAGGGCGCCCTCCAGGCAGGCGACACGGTGGGTCTCTCCGGGCTTGAGCAGCGATACGACACCCAGCTCCGGGGGACCGACGGCCTGGCCATCAAGGCTGTCCGGACCGATGCAGCCGGCAAGACCACGAGCCGCGACCTCTACTCGCAGGACCCGGTTCCCGGCAAGCCGCTCGCGACGACGCTGGACCCCGCTGCCCAGGGCGCTGCCGAAGCCGCTCTCGCGGCGCTGCCCGGCACCCCGACGGCGCTGGTCGCGATCCGCCCCTCGACCGGCGAGATCCTTGCGGCGGCGAACGGCCCGGCCACGAACGGTATGGCGCTCGCCACCAACGGGCACGCGGCCCCCGGCTCGACCTTCAAGATCGTCACCGCGCTCGCGCTGCTGCGCGCCGGAGTCACCCCCGACACACCCGTGTCCTGCACGCCCACCGTCGTCGTCGACGGCCGGTCGTTCAAGAACTACAACGACTACCCCGCCGACAAGGTCGGCCAGATCCCGTTGCGGACCGCGTTCGCCAACTCGTGCAACACGGCCTTCATCTCGAACAACGGCAAGATCTCGCAGGCCGACCTGGCCGCCGCCGCCGCATCGCTCGGCATCGGGGTCGACCTCGACCTCGGCTTCCAGTCCTTCCTCGGGTCTGTGCCGGACCAGGGCACCGGGACCGAGCACGCCGCCTCGATGATCGGCCAGGCGAAGGTCGAGGTGGCCCCGATGGACATGGCGACCGTGGTCGCCTCCGTCATGAAGGGCGCGGTGGTGCGGCCCAAGCTCATCGCCGACAACCCCGCCGCGGCCGCCTTCCCGGCGCCCGGCAAGCCGCTCCAGCCGGCCGAGGCCCAGGCGTTGCAGGGCCTGATGGGCGCGGTGGTGTCCGAGGGCAGCGGCAAGGTGCTGGCGAGCGTCGGCGCCACCCTGGCTAAGACCGGGACTGCCGAGTACGGCACGGCGACCCCGCCGCAGACCCATGCCTGGATGGTGGCCGGCAAGGGCGACCTGGCCGTCGCCGCCTACGTCGAGGACGGCGTCTCCGGCTCGCAGACGGCCGGCCCGCTGCTCAAGGCCTTCCTCCAGGCCTGGAACGGCTGACCGGCCGCCCACGAGACCGGTCGAGATGAACTTGGGCCGACCCCACGTCTTGCGTGTCCCGCGCTGAAGGGGTCGACTGGGAACGTAGGACCCGTGCCCGCCGGCAGCTCGGTCCGGCGGGCCTACCGAAGGAGGCGCGTATGTCTGACACGGCACCCGCGGAGGTGACCGACGACGGATCACAGCCGTCGGACACCGTCGAGGTCGACCAGGTGCTCGACCATCCGGTGGACCACGTGTGGAAGGTCCTCACCACCAACGACGGCGCCCAGGCGCTGCTCGGCACCGGCGCCCGGCTGGGCGGCAAGGGGGAGCCCTGGCACGCGGAGGACGGCACCCACGGCGTCTGGCGCAGCTACCACCCGCTCGAGCAGGTCAGGGTCTCCTGGCACGCGACCGCAGACGCCCCCCGGTCGATGGTCGACCTGCACCTGGCGCCGGACGGCGAGCGCACCCGCCTCTCCCTCAGGCATGAGCATCGCGAGGGCGACCCTGCGGCCCTGCGGGAGCGCTGGAGCGCGGCGCTGAGCCGGCTGGACGCGCTCGCCACCTGACTGCCCTCGCCACCTGACTGGCCTCGCCACCTGGCTGCGCTCACCACATCGGTGCACTTGCCACCTGGCTGGCCTCGCCACCTGGGCTGCGCTCACCACATCGGTGCACTTGCCACCTGGCTGCGGGCTGTCCGCCCTTGTCGCGGCAGCGCCCGGCGTGGGGTCCGGGCGCCGCCACGACCTCGCAGGAGCCGAGGGAGCGCGGGTCAGCGCGGTGTGCCGGTCAGTCGTCGCCACCCTTGCCGCTCGCCGGGATGATGTCGACGTCTGCAGCGCGCACGAACATCGTCCGGTGGCCGTAGGAGACCTGGTAGTACCGGTCCTGACCGCGCACGTCGACGTGGTCAGACGGTGGCTGGCCGTCGAAGGTCGACGCGCGGTAGTAGTCGGTCGAGACGGTCGCGTCGCTGAGCACCGCCCGCTGACCAGCCGGGATCGAGTACTGCAGCGCGTAGACCGACTGCACCGGCACGCCCGGGTATGGCGCGTAGGCCGCCGCCTCCGGGTAGGCCCGGCCGTAGAGCGGCGCCGCCGCGACGCCGGCCTTCGGCACGACGAGGGAGCCGCCGACGTTCTTGGCCGACTTCTTCTGGTCCTTGTTGTAGAACCACGCCTTCTGGCCGAGGTACCAGACCGCGGTCCAGTCACCCTGGCGGTCGGCGACGGCATACTCCACCCCGGCGGTGGCGCGAGCGCCGATGTCGGAGACGTATGTCGTGCTGTCGCTGTTGTCCGGGTGCAGACCCACGTCCTTGACCAGCGGCGAGCTGTCACTCGGCTCGGTGTGCAGGTAGACGAAGTTGGTGCCCTGCGGGTCGCACGGGGTGCCCGCGGAGGTGCAGCCGGTGACCACCTGCTGGTTGTGCTCGAATCCCGGGAGGATCCGCACGATGTCCTGGCTGGGCTTGCCATGGCTCGCCTCGAGCGGCGCCCCCATCAGCTGAAAGTAGTGCTCCCAGTCCCAGTAGGGGCCCGGGTCCCAGTGCATGCCCTTGACGTAGGAGGGTGAGATCCCGGGGACCTGGTCATGGCCGATGATGTGTGCTCGGTCCAGCGGGATGTCGTACTTGTCGGCCAGGTACCGCACGAGCTTGGCCGAGCTGCGGTAGAGCGCCTCGGTGTACCAGGTCGCCCCGGTCGCGGCGAAGCCCTCGTGCTCGAGGCCGATGGAGTGACCGTTCATGTACCAGTTGCCCGCGTGCCAGGCGACGTCCTTGGTGGGCACGTGCTGGGCGATGAGGCCGTCCGACGAGCGCAGCGAGTAGTGCCACGAGACATAGGTCGGGTCCTGGACGAGCTTGAGGGTCGTCGCCCAGCTCGCCTCCGTGTCATGGATGACGATGTAGTCCACCGTCGGCCCGGCTGGCGTCGCCCGCTCAGCGAGATCGTGGTTGCCATAGCTGCTCGGGCTGGGGCCGGTCTTCTCGTATGGCGCCGGGATCCACTCGCAGTCGACGGTCTTCGGGCACTCGACGTTGGGGTTGGTCTGCTTCTTGTGCAGCTTCAGCTTCTCGAGCTGCCCCTTCTCGGGCTTCGCCGGCGTCGCCTTGAGCTCGACGGCGTGGCCGTCGCTGGTGGTGCGCGCCGCACCCGCGGCCATCACGGCATACGTGTCGTCCGCGAAGGCGCCGGCGTCGGCCTCCTCAGGTGAGCCGCTCGCGCTGGCCACCGCGGCATACCACTGCCCCGGCTCGGTGCTCGGTCCCTGGGCGAGACCGAGGGCCTGCTGCTTGGCCGCCAGGAGCGCCGCCCCACCGCGGATGTTCGCGGCCGTGTCCTTGCGCAGCACGTCACGGTCGACCCCGAGCAGGCTCGCGGCCTGGCCGAGCGTGTCGACCTGCGCTGGCACCACGGCGTCCCCGGATCCGTCGGTGCCCGCCTTCCCCTCGGCCTGGTCGGCGGCGAAGAGCGTGCCGTCGACGAGGTTCATCGGGCCGTAGCCGCCGTCGGTGTTGTGCTCGCCGACGTGTGCCTCCCACCGGCTCTGCGAGTAGGACACCGCCTCGAGGACCGGCTGGGGGACGCCGAACTCGTGGCTCGCCTGAGCGAAGGCCAGCTCGGTGGCGTCGGAGCCGGCCCCGGTGGGCGCGGCAGTCGCCTGCGTGGACCCGAGCGCGAGGGCGCCGAGGATCGACACGGTGGAGGCCAGCGCGACGCCTGTGCGGCGCGTCCTCCGGGTCGGGATGGAGCTGGACATGGAATGCGCCTCCGGAGGTATGCGGCGGGGTTCGTCCTGCAGTCAACCACCTCCGAGCACTTTTCGCACTAGGTAACTTTCCTACACGGGTAGATTCAGCGGACCCGGTTGCCCGCAACGCACCGCCGTCTCTGGAGGACCCGTCGTGCTCATGCTCTACCTCGTCATCCTGGTCGTCGCGGTTCTGCTCCTGATGCTGCCCGCCACCCGGCGGGTGATCCGCGACCCCAGGGCGCTGTTCTCGAAGGTCTCAGGCCGGGTCGACCGTGCCGACGTACGACGGGCCGGCGAGGCTGCCCGCTCGGCGACCGGCGCGGCAGCGGACGCCGCCCGGTCGGCGGCCGACGCAGCCCGGGGCGCCGGGTCGGCCATGAGGTCGGGACAGCTCGACCGCCAGCTGCACCAGCTCGCCCAGACGCTGGTCATCCCGGCGCCCCTCGAGCAGGTGTCGACGGTGCTGACCCGGGCGATGACGGAGGCCGCGGTCCTCGACCCCACGCCACCGGGGCCGGGAGAGGGTCTGGCCTGGAGGTACTCCGCGCTGACGGAGACGCGCTTCGCCGCGGAGGCCTCCCCGACCGGAACGACCTTCGGGGTCGTCTCCTTCGAGTATCTCGACGGCACGCCGCAGGGCGCCTCCGTCGCGAAGCGTGCCCTGGACAAGGCCCGCTCGGAGCTGACCGCCGCCGGGGTGGTCTGTCACGCGGTCACGCGCACCTTCGCGCCGGGGCCGGCAGTCCTCGACGACGGGCCGCGCTGCGCCCTGCCGCTGACGGCCCAGGACTAGCCCCGGGGTCAGGCGCCGGCGCGATACTGGGCGCCATGGCGCTGCGGCGGCTGCGACCCGTCTTCGTTCTTGGCCTGCTGGCCCTGGGCGCGTGTGTCTCTGCGCCCTCCCCCACCCCGCAGGCACAGCCCTCCTGGACGCGGGTGGCGCTGCCGACCGGGCTCGATCCGGTGACCGTGACGCCGCTCGGTGACCGCCTCCTCGTGGGTGCGTCCAGCCCGTCGACGGACGGCTCCGCCACGTCGACGGATGGCACCACCTCGTCGACGAGCGGCACCAGGCCGGCCATGGTCACCCTTACGGCCGACGGGGTCACCGCGGCGGTCCCGCTGGCACCGCACAGCCCGTATGCCCCCGAGGCCGCCTGGACCTCGGTCACCAGCGACGGCACGCGGGTCCTGGCCATCGGCGGTGCCCGAGGGGGCGCACACGCCAACGTCCGGTGGACGGTCTGGTCCGGGACCGCCGCCGGGGTCGACGAGCTGCCACAGGACTTCTGGGTCTTCGGCGGTTGGGGCGCCGGCGACCTCGTCGGTGCCGTGATCACGCCGCTCGGTGAGGCGCTGGTCGGCACGTGGGGAGGCGCGAGAGCCGGCCTGGACGCGGTGGCATACCCGCGCACGGGTGACGCCTTCACCCGGCAGGACCCCGCGGGGACGGCCTTGGAGAGCACGCCCGAGCTGCTCGTCGGGCCGAGATCGGTCACGGCTGCGGGCGACGGCATCGTCGTCAGCGGGTCGGCGATCCATCTGGGCGCGGGCACCGTGGCGCAGCTCGCCGCGGTCTGGCGGTCCAGCCGCGGGCCCGCCGGGTGGCAGCGGGTCGACCTGCCGGACTCCGGAGGCCACAGCGAGGCGGCGTCGGCGAGCTGCCAGGGCGCCCACTGCGTCGTCGTCGGCCACGTCGACGGGGTGCTCGCGAGGTGGAGCCTCGACGACGACGCCGCCACCCGGATGGCCGCCGTGCCGCGCATCGCGGTGGGCGACAACGACAGCATGCCGGCGCCCCTCGTCGTCCACGGCCACGACGTGCAGCTGGTCGCCGACGGGGGCCAGGTCGTGGCCCTGACGCGGGAGGACAGCGGATGGCGCCGCTCAGCGGGGCCGGCGGGTCGCCCTGTCGAGGCGGCACTCGTGGGCGAGCGCCTGTATGTGGTCGTCGCGGGAACCGCCGGCACGCCGGCGACGTTGTGGCAGAGCGACACCCGCACCTGGGGGTGACCCACCAGCGACGAGCGCCCATCATGCGCCCCGGGTCACGCTCGGGCAGATGCCACAGCCCGGTCACACATCCGCCCGATAGTCTCGTGGGTAGCAGCACATCCTGTCTCCCAGCTCACCGGTGAAGAGGAAGCCATGTCGCAGTCCTACCCCCCGAACCCGAACGAGCCCCAGCGCGACCCCGCCGGTGGCGACGGCCCCCCCGCGGCCGAGCCCGGCCAGCCACCGCGGGAGGAGCCACCGCGGGAGCAGGAACCACCGCGCCAGCCACCCCCGCAGCAGGGTCCGCCGCCACCCCGGCAGGGGCAGCCGCCGTACGGCCCGGGTCAGCAGGGACCGCCGTCATACGGGCCGGGACAGCCGCAGCACGGCCAGCAACACGGCCAACAGGGGTTCCCGCCACCGGCCCAGCAGCGGCCGGGTGCCTACCCCGGATACGGGCCGCCGCCCACCCAGCAGTACCCCGCACCCCCCACCCAGCAGTGGCCGCCGCAGCAGCACCCCCAGGGTCCGCCGTGGGGCGGCCCGGGGGGCGGCGGGAGCGGCGGGGGTGCCATCTACGGCGGGAGCCCGAGCGCCGCCAAGACGTTCTTCCCCAAGCTGTTCGACCTCAGCTTCCGGGAGTTCATCACCCCCTCGGTGGTCAAGGTGCTCTACGTCCTGGCCATGATCGGCGTCGTGTTCGCGTGGCTCGGCCTCGCCATCTCCGGCTTCCGGTCGAGCGTGGGGCTCGGTCTGTTCCTCCTGCTCATCATCGGCCCGCTCTACGCCCTCTTCCTGCTGATCCTGCTAAGGGTGACGATGGAGTTCTATGTCGCGGTGATCCGCGTAGCCGAGGACGTGCGAGAGCTCACGAAGCGTCGACCCCCGGCCTAGGGCCATCGGGCAGGCCGGCGCGGCGTGCGCCGCGCCGGCGAGGGCAGCGCCGGCGGGCAGGCCTGCCCGCCGAACAGGCGGTCGCGGTCAGCCGTCGGTAGCATGCGGCGCATCCGCCAGTCCACACGCGCGACCGCAAAGGTGACCCATGCCGACCTCCGGACCGCCCACGTCCTCCCCCCGTCATGCGCTCGGCCTCCTCGTCAGCGCCGCCGTCGCGGCTGTCGCGATGAGCGCCTGTTCGAGCTCATCCGCGCCCTCCCCGGCGCCGGGCACCGGCAGCTCCACCGTGACCGCGACCCAGTCCTCGTCGCCGTCCTCCTCCGGGAGTGCGACGAGCAGCGGAAGCTCGACGAGCAAGCCGGCGAGCGGCGCCTGCGGCACCAGCAACGTCAAGCTGGCCGTCCAGCCGGCGCCGGGGGGCGCGTCCGCCGGGCACGTCGTCTACGACCTCGTCGCGACGAACTCCGGCTCGACGCCGTGCACCCTCGAGGGCTACCCCGGCATCTCCCTCACCCAGCTCGACAGCGGCAAGCAGCTGGGGGCGGCAGCGGACCGCGCGCCGGGAACGGCCGCCAAGGTCACCGTCGCCCCAGGCAAGACAGCCACCGCGCAGATCGACGTCGCCCAGGCGGCGAACTTCGGCGCTGCGTGCCAGATGCAGAAGGCCGCCGGCTTCCGCATCTACCTGCCCGGGGTGACGGCGGCCGCGTTCGTCCCCATCGCGGTCGACGCGTGCACCCCGGACAGCGTGCACCAGCTCAACGTCAAGGCGTTCACCGGCTGACGCCACCGGCCGGACTTGGGCGGGCCGCGGCTGGGCCCGGCGACGCCCGTGGGGGGGCTAGGGTCGCTGGATGAGAGTGCTCGTCGCAGGCGCATCGGGGTTCGTCGGCCGCCGGTTGGGTCACGCCCTGGAGACAGCGGGCCACGAGGTGGTCGCCATGACCCGTCACCCGGAGACGTATGACGGAGCCGGTGCGCCCGTCCATGGCGACGTCCACGACGGCGACACCCTGGGTGGGGCGATGGACGGGTGTGACGCGGCCTACTACCTGGTCCACTCGCTGGATGCCGAGGACTTCGAGACCAAGGACGCCCAGGCAGCCGGCTCGTTCGGCCGCGCGGCCGTGGCAGCGGGTCTGAGCCGGATCATCTACCTCGGCGGCCTCGGCGACGACTCCGACGACCTGTCCGCCCACCTGCGCAGCCGCCGGCAGGTCGAGACGTTGCTCGGCGAGGCCGGCTGCCCGGTCACCACGCTGCGCGCCGGCATCATCGTCGGGCACGGTGGCGTCTCCTGGGAGCTGACCCGCGAGCTCGTCGAGCACCTGCCCGCCATGGTCACGCCGAAGTGGGTCAACACCCGCACGCAGCCCATCGGCGTCGACGACGTGGTGCGCTACCTGGTCGGCGTGCTCGAGCTGCCTGAGGCGGCGGGGCGGGCTTTCGAGATCGGCGGTCCGGAGGTCCTGCAGTACGTGACGATGATGCGCCGCGTCGCGGCGATCGAGGGCCGGCCGCTGGTCATCGTGCCGGTCCCACTGCTCACCCCGGCGCTCTCCTCCCGGTGGCTGTCGCTCGTGACCAGCGTCGACACGACGACCGGCCGGACCCTCATCGACTCCATGTCCAACGAGGTCGTCGTCCGCGACCACGCCATCCGCTCCCTGGTGCCCTTCGAGCCGATGTCCTACGACGAGGCGGTCCGTCAGGCGCTGAGCGAGCGCGCCGAGGAGAACGGCACGAGTGACAAGGGTGCGGCGTCCAGACCGGACCCTCGGCCGGAGGGCACCACGTGAGCCACGGCGATGACGGTCCCGACTGGTCCGGAGCCTGGCGCTCGGTCGTCGGCCTCCTCCCGCGGCCGTTTCGCGCGCAGGTCCCGCCGACCTACCCGGAGTCGGACGCCGTGCAGGATCGCCGGCGGAGGGTCGTCAGCGCGGTCGGGGTCCTCGGCGCGGGGGTGCTCGCCGTGTCCCTCTCCACCCAGCCCGGGTCGAAGCGCTTCTACTGGCTGACCGGGGCCCTCGCGGCCACCTGGACTGCCGGTGCGCTGGCGTCCGGGCCCGTGCACCTCGGACGGATCCAGGGTCTGGACCGCACGGCACGTCGGCCGGTCGTCACCCCTGTGGCCACCGGCGCTCTGGCCTTCGGCGCCTTCTACGGCGCGGCCCTGGTCGCACGCAGGATCCCCGTCCTGGAGGAGGCGATCGGCAGTGTCCTCGAGTTCGCCGACCGCGGGTCCACGCCGTTGGTCATCCTGACGACGTGCGCCAACGGCGTGGCCGAGGAGCTGTTCTTCCGTGGCGCGCTGTTCGACGTCTTCGTCCCGAACCAGCCGGTGCTCCGCTCGACGCTCGCCTACACCGCGGCTACCGCCGCGACCCGCAACCCGGCATTGACCCTGGCGGCGGCCGCGATGGGCGCGCTCTTCGGTCTGCAGCGCCGGGCCTCCGGGGGCGTGCAGGCCTCTGCGCTGACTCACATCACCTGGTCGATCCTCATGGTGCGATACCTGCCTCCGTTGTTCCGCAAGGCGGTTCGGCCCTCCACGGCACGCGGCTGAGATGGCGCCGACGGTTGTCTGGTTCCGGCGTGACCTGCGCCTGCGAGACCACCCCGCTCTCGCCGCCGCGGCGGGCAGCGGCCCGCTCACCTGCCTCTTCGTCCTCGACGACACTCTGCTGAGCAGCAGCGGGGCGCCGCGCAGGGCATACCTGCTGCGCACGCTGCGGGCCCTCGACGCTGACCTGCGCACCCTCGGCGGCAACCTCACGGTGCTCCGGGGACGACCGGAGCAGGTGGTGCCGTCGCTGGCCAGCGAGGTGGGAGCCTCGGCGGTGCATATCAGCGAGGACTTGGGTCCGTATGGCGCGGCGCGGGACGAGCGGGTGCGGGTGGCGCTCGGCGCGACGCCGCTCGTCGCCACCGGCAGCCCGTATGCGGTCTCTCCCGGTCGGGTCCGCAAGCAGGACGGCGGCGCCTACCAGGTCTTCACGCCGTTCTACCGCGCCTGGCGCGAGCACGGCTGGCCCGCGCCGGCCGCACTCGAGCTGTCCGCGGTCGACTGGTCGCCCGTCGACGGCGACAAGATCCCCCCCGACCCCGAGCTCGTCGCCGAGCTGCCCGACGCGGGCGAGGCAGCAGCCCACATTGCCTGGATGTCGTTCCGTGACAACGACCTTGGTGGCTACGACCGCGACCGGGACCGCCCCGACCTGGACCACACGTCTCGGATGTCGCCACACCTCAAGCTCGGCACCATCCACCCGCGCACCCTGCTGGCCGACCTTTCGGCTGGTGACGAGCCCTATGGCCGGCAGCTGGCCTGGCGCGAGTTCTACGCGTCGGTGCTGCACCACTGGCCCGAGAGCGCGCACGGGTACTTCCGTCCCCAGCTGGCGCGGATGGCCTACGAGAGCGGGCCGTCCGCCGACCGCGACTTCGCGGCCTGGGCGGCCGGCCGGACCGGCTTCCCCATCGTCGACGCGGGGATGCGACAGCTGCTGGCGACCGGCTGGATGCACAACAGGGTGCGGATGATCACGGCGTCGTTCCTCGTGAAGGACCTCCACCAGGAGTGGACCCGCGGCGCGCGCCATTTCATGGACCACCTCATCGACGGCGACCTGGCGAGCAACCAGCACGGGTGGCAGTGGGTCGCCGGGACGGGCACCGACGCGGCGCCGTACTTCCGGGTGTTCAACCCCGTCTCGCAGGGCGCGAAGTTCGACCCCGCCGGCGACTACGTGCGCCGGTGGGTCCCCGAGCTGCGAACGCTGAAGGGCCGGGCCGTCCACGAGCCGTGGACGGCAGCCACCCCACCGGCGGACTACCCGTCGCCGATCGTCGACCACGCCGAGGAGCGGCTCGAGGCACTGGCCCGGTATGCCGCGGTGACCCGCCGCGACTGACGGCGGGGGGCCAGACCTAGATGAAGTCGGACGGGTCGAACTCGTCGATGGGAATGATCCGCACCCGCGGGAGCCGGGTGGTGAACGCCTTGACGTCGTACTCGAGGTCGAAGAACTCCAGCCCCTGGTCGGCCAGCGCGAGGAAGCCCGAGTTGCGGAACTCCTTGAACGCCACCAGCCCGACCCGGCGGCCGTCGCAGATGTCCGCGAGCTGCGGCAGGAAGTCACCGTCGTGGCTGACCAGCATGACGTCGGCGGAGCGGCGCTGCAGCTCCACGATCGTCCGCTGGATGGCGATGTCGACGACCTTCTCGTGCGGACCCCCGGACAGCGGGATCGGCCGGTAGCCGATGGCGAGCAGCGCCTGGATGAAGCCCATCGGCAGGTCGCCGTTCGCGGCGAGGAAGAACAGCCCCTTGACCGGCTGGTGCCAGCGG
Source organism: uncultured Actinomycetota bacterium (assembly GCA_963826375.1). GTDB lineage: Bacteria > Actinomycetota > Actinomycetes > Actinomycetales > Dermatophilaceae > Lapillicoccus. Next base: position 111,694 of record CAWGWN010000007.1, read on the forward strand.
TCCTCGGCGAACTGCAGCAGCCGCTCCCAGCGGGGACGCTCGTCGGGCTGCGGGCGGCGCGAGAGGATCGACGTGCCGAGCGTTGCGTCGATGTTCTCGCCGTCGACCAGCACGTAGGTCGTGCGCGCCTCGTCCTCGCTCATGCGCCTGACCCTATGCCCTGACCGGAGTCCGCGGACCGGTCGTCGGGGGACTGTCTCGTCCCGAAGGCAGCCGTCCGGTTGGGCAGTCCGGTGGGTCAGAGCCGTCTCGTGGTGAACAGGGTGGTCCCGTGGACCGGGTCCCGCTCGGTCCGGTCGGTCTCGGTGAACCCGACCTTGGCCAGCACCCGGCGAGAGGCGGTGTTCCAGTTCCAGACCGTCGCCCACAGACGCTCGTACCCCGACGATCTCGCCCAGTCCAGGACCGCGGATGCGGCCTCGGTCGCATACCCCCGGCCCCAGACCCGGCGGAGCAGCTCGATGGCCAGCTCCGGCTCCCCGGGCGCCCCCCGGCCGCTGTCGACCAGTCCGCAGTAGCCGATGACGGCGCCGTCGGTCTTTCGCTCAACCGCGAGCAACCCGAGGGACGACGGCCGGCTGGTCCGGATCAGCTCCTCGAGGTCCGCGACCGTGGGATGCCCATCGGCGTCGACGCGGCGGTGCGCCGGCACTCGCTGATCCCGTTCGGTCCACAGCTCTCGCTGGACGACAGCCTCGCGGGCCCGCCACGGCCTGAGCAGCAGGCGCTCCGTCTCCAGCACGACCTCAGCTACGGCAGCCGGTCCTGACGTGCAGTGGGCTGCTGGACCGTGACCGCTCCCCCGGCGCCGAAGGTCACCCGGCTGAGCCACATCAGCCGTCCGGGGATCACCGAGCCCACCGCGTCGGGTGGCCACGCGTGGTAGACCATCCAGACCTGGCCGTCCTTCTCGAAGAGGGCGCAGTGACCGGGTCCCGCCGCGTCAGCGCTGCTCGTCAGCACGGGCTTCGGGTCCTTGGTGAACGGCCCGGTCGGCGAGGACGACGTCGCGTGCCCCACGGCATACTCGGCTGACGCGTAGCTGTTCGCGGAGTAGAACAGGTGGTAGACCCCGTCACTGCGCCACACGTAGGGCGCCTCGATGAGCGTCCCCTCCCAGGGCAGGTCCTGACGCAGCAGCCGCTGCGGCTGACCGGTCAGGCCGAGGCCGTCGGGCGCGAGGCGCTGCACGGAGAGCCAGGTGTCCACGCCGACCGCGTTGCCGTCGTTCTTCCAGTAGAGGTATGCCGTGCCGTCGGCGTCGACGAACGGCGAGGCGTCGATCGAGCCGCCTGCGTCCTGCTGGCAGACCAGTGGGGCACTGCTGCGGTCCTCGTACGGCCCACCCGGTGCGGACGCCGTGGCGACCCCGATGCACTGGATCGCCGGGTCCGGCGCCATCGTCGTGTAGTACATGACCCACCGGTCTCCCAGCTTGATGGTCTCCGGCGCCCACACCTTCCCAGGGGTGCTCCACGCCGGAAGGTGGGGCAGCGCGTCGGGGCCCTGCTTCCAGCTCACCAGGTCGGTGCTGGTCAGGGTCTGGACGTTGCTCCCGTGCCCGTTCGTCGCGATGGCCAGCCAGCCGGCGCCGTCCTTCACGATCTGCGGGTCGGGGACGTCACTGTCGTAGACCGGGTTGGTGAAGCCGGTGGTCACCGCGCTGCCCTCCGTCGTCGGGTCGGTATGAGGTGCTGCCGGGCCCGCGCAGGCGCTCAGCACGAGGAGGGCAGAGACCAGTGCAGGCCAGCTCGGCGGCCTCACCCCTGTCCAGGGTCGCGGGGCCACGTGCTGGCGTAGAACCGCAGGTAGTCGAAGCTGGCGTCCACCGCCGGTGCGGCGCCGCCTCCCGTGTAGAGCCCGATCCGCGCATGCGTCGACGGACCGAGGACCCAGGCCGCACCCCAGGTCCAGGTGGTCCCGTCCCGGCTGGTGGCCGCGCGGTAGACGTGCTCGCCGGCGGCGTTGCGGTGGTGGGCGACGCGCATCCAGAGCGTCGGCGCTGCCGTGCCGATGGGCGCCCCGCCGTAGCTGGTCCGCCCGTCGGGTGCGGCGGCCGTCTCGCGCCCGAACTCGGTCTGCCGGGTGTTCCAGATCGCCACCGTGCCGAGCCGGGCGAAGTCGTCGTCGTTCTCGTAGGCGATCATCCCGGCCTGCTGGTAGTTGCGGACCGTGTTGACGCCGAGGTCGAGGTGCACCTTCGTCTCGGCGACCCAGTCGCCGTCGCCGGGCGTCTGGCTGAGCAGGACGCTGCCGGTGTTGCCGCTGCCGACGAGGTCGCCGCTCTGCACCGGCCAGACGAGCTTCCCGTCCTGGACGTGGGCAGCCGGGTCCGGCCGCACCCAGCTCATCGACCCCGTCCCTGTGGTGAACTCCTCGGACGACAGCAGAGCGCCGGGCTGCGGCACCGGCACCAGCGCTGGAGCGTCGGAGGCCAGCCGCTGCACGGTGAGGTTGTCCACGAGGGCGTCCGGCGAGGTCAGCTTCACCGGCCCGGGGACCAGCGTCGGACCCCGCTCGTCGAGCCGCACCTCGGCGGCCGGGTCGTTGAGGTCACTCGCGGACAGGGCGGCATACACGCTGCCGTCGCGGACCTCGAGACGCAGCGTCCGCCATCCGGTCAGCTCCGGCACGGAGGTGGACGCGTCGGCCCCCTCTCCACCGCCGCGCAGGGTGAGTGTCCGTGCCCGCGGGTCGTAGGTCGCCTTGACCTTGGAGTCCTGCCCGACGCTGAGCGTCACCTGGCGGTCGGCCTTGACATCGAGGCGCACCTCGAGCGGACCACCCGGTGCATCGGCGTGGCTGTGTGCCGAGCCGTGCACCCGCATGGTGGCCCCGGACTGCGGGTCGGCTGGGCCCGGCTCGCCGCCGGCGAAGGCTGGCCCAGGGTTCGCCGGGTCGTTCCCCAGCAGGGAGGTCGACACCGGCGCCGGCTGCGGGGAGTCGCTGGGTCCGGCGCCCGCGCGGGCGCGCGGCCAGCCGTCCACCCAGTCGACCCGGTCGAGCAGCATGGGACGGCGGTTGATCCCGAAGGGCTGGCCGAGCCACGGGTGGTTGCGGTCGATGGCGTGGTAGGCGATGAAGTCGCGGCCCTGCGCGTCGGTGAGGAAGGCGTGATGGCCGGTCCCGACGAACCGGTTGCCGTTCTGGGTCACCACCGTCGTTCCGCCGACGCGCGAGGCCATGAGCGGCGTCCCCTCGGCGTCGACGAACGGGCCGAGCGGCGAGCGAGCGCGCCCGGCGAACACCGAGTAGCCCGTGGTGGGGCCGGCACAGCAGTTAGCCGAGGAGCCCATGAGGTAGTACCAGCCGTCATGCCGCACCACGTAGGCGCCCTCATACCGGTTGTCGATGGCGACCTGGCTCGCCGTTCCGGTCGCGGCGAGCCCGTCGGCACTGACCTTGGTGACCCAGAGACCCCCGTAGTAGCTGCCGTAGTAGAGGTAGCGCTGGCCGTCGGCGTCGGTGAACCCCGCCGGGTCGAAGGTCCACAGGTAGTTGTTGTCCGAGACCTTCCGGGGAGCGACTACGGGCGCCGACGTCGCCGTCCAGGGGCCGCTGGGGGTCGGCGCGGTGGCGACACCGATGGCCGAGTCCCCGCCGGGGTTGAGCCGGGTGTCCGTCACGGTGAAGTAGAGGACGTACTGGCCCTGGACGTAGCGGATGTCGGGAGCCCAGAGGCCGGCGCCGGGCTCGGCCCAGGACGGGCGGTTGGCATCGGTGAAGACCGTGCCGAGATACTCCCAGCTCGCCCAGTCGTGGGTGCGCGCGATGTGGATGATGCCCGGCGCCTCGCCGGACTGCAGCGGGTCGGCCGTCGCGTAGGCGTACCACCAGCCGTCCTTGCCCTCGATCACCGACGGGTCCGCGAAGGTGTCGGAGAAGGAGTCGGACACCGCGTTGTGGAAGGTCGGGCCGGGTGTCGAGTCCGCCCGGGCGCCGGCCGCGGTCGCGCCAACCGGTCCGGCGCCGGCCAGGGTGAGGCCGAGAACGGCCAGCAGGCTGGTCACGAGGGAGGTCAGGCGCATGGGTGGTCCTTTCGGGGCGGCGTGTGGTCAGCCCTTGATCCCGCTGTTGGCGACGCCCTCGATGATGAAGCGCTGGGCGAAGACGAACAGCACGAGCACGGGGATGGCGGCGATCGACGCGCCGGCCATGATGACGGGGTAGTCGATCGTGTAGGCGCCCTGAAGGCGGCTCAGCCCGACCGGCAGGGTGAGCCGCTCCGGCGAGAAGAGCACGTAGATCGGCCAGATGAAGTCGTTCCAGTTGGCCAGGAAGCTCAGCACTCCGAGGGTGACCACGGCTGGCTTGGCGTTCGGCATGACGATCGACCAGAAGGTCCGGTACGGCCCGGCGCCGTCGAGCCGCGCGCTCTCCTCCAGCTCCTTCGGCAGGTTGACGAAGAACTGCCGCATGAAGAAGACCCCGAACGCCCCGGCGGCACCGGGCACGATGAGCGCCCAGATCTGGTCGAGCCAGCCGAGCTGGTCGAGCAGCAGGAAGTTCGGCATGAGGAAGATGAACCCCGGCACGAAGAGCGTGGTGATGATGACGGTGAAGACCACCTTCTTGCCGGGGAAGTCCATCCGGGCGAGCGCATACCCCGCCATGGAGCAGACCAGCAGGACCAGGGCGGCCTGGGCTGTCGCCGCCACCATCGAGTTGAGAAACCAGGTGAGGACCGGGCTGGCGGCGTCGGCGAAGAACAGCTGCTCGTATGCCCGGGTCGTCGGCGCGGCCGGCAGCACCGTCGGTGGGACGCTGCGTGACTCGCCGGCCGTCTTGAACGAGGTGAGGAACATCCACAGCAGCGGCCCGGCGAAGACCAGCGACAGGAGCCCCATGAGCGCCCAGAAGAGCGGACCGGTGCGCTGCTTCATGGCTTCTCCCTCAGCAGCCGGAAGTTGGCGAGAGCCACGATGGCGAGGAAGACGGCGAGGACGTAGCTCTGCGCCGAGGCGGCTCCCATCCGGTACTGGCTGAGGCCGAGGTCGGTGATCGCCATGATCGCGGTGCGCGTCGACTCGGTCGGGCCGCCCTGGGTGATCAGGTAGCTCTGGCCGAACATGTTCGCGCTGGCGAGGATCGTCGTGACGATGACGAAGATCAGCACCGGCCGCAGCCCGGGGATGGTGACGTAGCGCAGCTGCTGCCACCACGAGGCGCCGTCGAGCTGGGCCGCCTCGTACTGGTCGACGCTGATGTTCGACAGGCCGGCCAGGTAGATCACCGCGTTGAAGCCAAGGGTCCACCACACGGTGACCCCGACCAGCGAGATCCAGGCGAAGGGCTGCTCGGTCGTCCAGTTGATGTCGTGGGGCAGGCCGACCGCGCCGAGGATGCCGTTGATGAGGCCGAAGGAGGGCGACAGCGCATACCGCCACAGCAGACCGATGACCGCGACCCCCAGCACGAACGGCGCGAAGTAGAGCGCGCGGAAGAAGGTCCGGCCGGGGAAGCGCCGGTTGAGCAGGACGGCCAGCAGCAGCGGCAGGACGACGAGGAACGGCACGCTGAAGAGCACGAACAGCGCGGTGTTGGTCATACCGTTCCAGAACGGCTGCGCCTGCACCGACGACGGGTCGAGCAGGTCGGTGTAGTTCTTCGCCCCGACGAACGGCTTGTTCGGCAGCAGGAAGTCCCAGTCGTGCAGCGACACCCAGATCCCGAAGAGCGCCGGCCCGGCGACGAACGCGAGGAAGAGGACCAGGAACGGCGCGAGGAAGAGGTATGCCGTGAGCGGGTTGTCCTTGATGCCCCCGCCCCGCCTTCGCTTCGGCACTCCAGGCGTCGGCGGGGAGGCCGGGTCGGTGGATCTGGTCAGGCCGGCGAGCTGGCTCATCTCAGCCGTACTTCTTCTTGTTGGCCTCGAGGATCTTCGTCGCGCGTCCGGCAGCGTCGCTCAGCGACGTCTTGATGTCCTGCCCGCCGAGGACGATCGCGTTGATCGCCTTCTCCCACTCGGCCATCGGGTCGCCGATGCCCGCCACCGGGGGCAGGAAGTGCAGGTAGTCGATCTGGGTCGCGAGCGCCGCCTGCTCGGTGAGCGCCTTGAACTCGGGGGACTCCCGGACGCTGTTGCGGGCCGGCACCTGGCCGCCCTTGGCCCATTCGAGCGACTTCTGGCTGATCCAGTTGAGGAACACCCGGGCCGCTGTGGACTTGTTCTGGTCCGGCGTCTTCAACGTGGGCAGGACGAACTGGTGCGAGCCGGCCCAGGCGGCCTTGGTGCCACCGATGTTGGGGAGCGGCGCGACCCCCCACTTCAGGCCGCTCTTCTCCTTCATCGAGTTGATCTGCCAGATGCCGTTCCAGTTGAAGCCGTTGGTGTTGTTCTGGAAGGCGATGACGTCGGCGTCTTGGGCAACCTTGGCGGGCGAGTGCCCGTTCTTGATCAGGTCGGTATACCAGGTGAGGGCCTTGACGCCGGCCTCGTCGGCCCAGGTGACCGCGGTCGCGTCGGGGCTGAAGAGGTCGCCGCCGAACTGCCACAGCAGCGACTGCAGCGTCATCGAACCGGTGAACGGGAAGGGGGTCGCCCAGTGACCTTGCAGGCCCTTCTTCTTCATCGCGTCCAGGGCCGACGCGTACTCGTCCGCATTCGTTGGGGGCTTCGCCGGGTCGAGGCCGGCCTGCTCCATGACCGTCTTGTTGTAGAAGAACCCGAGCGGGTGCACGTCGAGGGGGATGGAGTAGCGCTTGCCCTGGTAGAGACCGGCCTTCCACGGCACCGGGGCGAAGTCCGACTCGCTGAGCTTCAGGGCGCTGGCCACGTCGTCGAGCGGCTGGATCACCTGCCGGGCCGCGTTCGTCGCGACCGAGTCGACGTGCATGATCCCGATCTCGGGGCCCTTGCCACTCGCGACCGCCGCAGGCAGCTTGGTGTAGTAGTCGGCCCACTGCATCGTGTTCATGGTGACGGCGATGTTGGGATGCTCCGTGTTGAACTGGTCGACGAGCTTCTTCATGTACGGCCCGTCGCCGCCGGTGAAGCCGTTCCAGAACTGCAGGTCCACCTTCGGTCCGGTGTAGCCGGTGGCACCCCCGCCGCCCGCTGCGGTGCCGGCCTGGCCGGGCACGCCGCTCGAGCCCTTGCTGCAGGCGGCCAGCGCGGCGGCGGCACCCACCCCGAGCCCGGCGCTCAGGAGAGCGCGCCGGGACAGGTCGGGCCAGGAGTTCGGCTGGTGCAGCGTCATCGTGAGGTCCTTTCGTCGAGCCGGATGCAGTGCCAGGAGACGGCGGGCAGGTGCGCCCGCACGAGGTTCTCCTCGACCCGGGCGTCTCCCGGGCGTGGGACGACCCGGTCGGGGTCGGCCGCGGTGTTCTGGGCCGAGGTGTCGTCGTCGTGGATGCTGAGGTGCTCCGCCACGGCATACCGGCCTCCAGCGGTGAGGCCGCCGAGCGAGCGGAGGTCCACTGTCAGGTCGCAGCCGTCCGTCGCGCTGCGGTTGACGACGAACAGGACGACCTCGCCGGTGTCCGCGTCGTGGGTCGCCGTCGCCCAGAGCTGCTCGACCTCTCCGAAGGCTGCGGTCGGGACGAGCGGCGACTCGACGGCGAGGTCCAGCACCGTGCCCCGTGCGTGCCGCGCCGTCAGGGCAAAGGGGTGGAAGATCGTCTGCCGCCACGCCGCGCCGCCAGGCTCCGTGCGGATCGGGGCGATGACGTTGGCGAGCTGTGCCTGGCAGGCCATCGAGACTCGGTCGGTGTGCCGCATCAAGGTGATGAGCAGGCTGCCGACGACGACCGCGTCGGTGACGTCGTAGGTGTCCTCGATGAGCTCTGGCGCCTCGCGCACCTCGAGGCTGCTCTCGCCGTGGAAGCGCTCCTGGAACCACACGTTCCACTCATCGAAGGACACCATGATCTTCTTGCGGCTGCCCTTGACGGCGGCCACATGGTCGGCGGTCGCGACGACCGACTCGATGAAGCGGTGCATGTCCTCGGCGCAGGCGAGGAAGGAGGCGACGTCGCCGGCGACCGGCTCGTAGTAGGCGTGCGCCGAGATGTGGTCGACATGCTCGAAGCACCGGTCCAGGACCACGCGCTCCCAGGTGCCGAAGGTGGGCATCGACCGATTGCTCGAGCCGCAGGCGACGAGCTCCAGGCGAGGGTCGAAACGCTTCATCGCCCGGGCCGTCTCCTCGGCGAGCCGGCCATACTCCTTCGGCGTCTTGTGCCCCATCTGCCAGGGGCCGTCCATCTCGTTGCCGAGGCACCACAGCCGCACGTCGTGCGGCTTCTCGTGGCCGTTGTCACCGCGCCAGTCTCCGTGGAAGGTCCCGGCGTCGCCGTTGCAGTACTGCAGCAGGTCGAGCGCCTCGGTCAGGCCTCGGGTGCCCAGGTTGACCGCCAGCATCGGTTCGAGGCCGGTTCGCTCGCACCAGCCGAGGAAGTCGTCCGTCCCGACCTGGTTGGTCTCGATCGAGCGCCAGGCGAAGTCGAGCTTCGTGGGCCGCTCGGCGCGTGGACCGACGCCGTCCTCCCAGTGATAGCCCGACACGAAGTTGCCGCCGGGGTAGCGCACGACGGTGGCGCCGAGCTCGCCCACCAGCGCCTGGACGTCGGCCCGGAAGCCGTGCTCGTCGGCGGTGGGGTGGTCCGGCTCGTAGATGCCGGTGTAGACGCACCGGCCCATGTGCTCGACGAAGGTGCCGAACAGCCGGCGGTTGAGCGGCCCCACGGTGAACGCGGAGTCCAGCCGCACGATCGCGGCGGGGACGACGGGGGCCATGACACTCCTCTCTGAGTGCTCGGCTCTGACTGTCCGGCTCTGACTGCTCGGCTCTGTCTGCTCGGCTGGTCCAGCGGCGGGGACGATGCCAATTACAACGGTTAACCACCCGCCGATCCGGTATTATTACAACGGTTAACCGGCGCTGTAAAGGGGTCGGCCGGCCGAGGGCAGGCTGACACGAACCGCAGCAGCCTGCGCGGGAGAGGACGGTGCACGGGTGGCGGTGCGGCTCAAGGACGTCGCCGAGCTGGCCGGCGTCTCGGTGAAGACGGCCTCGAACGTCCTCAACAACTACCCGGGCATCCGGCCCGCGACCCGCTCGCGGGTCCAGGCCGCGATGGCGCAGCTGCGCTACCGACCCAACCTCAGCGCCCGCAACCTCAAGCACGGCAAGGCCGGCTTCCTCGCGCTGGCGGTGCCGCAGATGGACTCGCCGTACTTCGCCGAGCTTGCCGCCCGGATCAGTGCCGAGGCGGCCACGCTGGGCTACATCGTCCTGCTCGACGTCACGGCTGCGGATCCCGAGGCCGAACGCATCGTGCTCGAGGGGATGCGCTCGCACGTCATCGACGGCGTGATCTTCTCCCCGCTCGCCCTCTCCCGCGAGGAGATCGCCGGACGGCATGACGACCTGCCGATGGTGCTGCTCGGCGAGCGGGACTACCCCAAGGGCTACGACCACGTCGCGGTGAACTCGGTCGCCGCCTCCACCGCCATCACCGAGCACCTCGTCTCGCTCGGGCGCCGCCGGGTGGCGGCCATCGGCGCCGCGTCCGGGTGGAGCCCGCCGACGAAGCGGGACACCCGCACCGACCGGTTCCGTGGGTACGCCAAGGCCCTGGCCGCAGGCGGCCTCGAGGTCGAGCCCGACCTCGTCCGCGAGGTCACCAGCTACGAGCGGGCGGACGGATATGCCGCAATGCAGCAGCTCCTCGCGCTGGAGTCCCCACCCGACGCGGTGTTCTGCTTCAACGACCTCATGGCGGTCGGGGCGTTGCGGGCCTGTGTCGAGGCGGGGGTCCGGGTGCCGGAGGACGTCGCCGTCGCCGGGTTCGACGGGATCGAGGAGGGACGGTATGCCAACCCCAGCCTCACGACGATCGTCCCCGACCTGTCGGCGCTCAGCCGGGAGGCCCTGCGCCTGGTGATCGGCCGGGTCGACGGCATGGCCACCCCGGTCGAGAACGTCAAGGTGCCGTGGCGGCTCGACATCCGCGAGAGCACGGCAGGCGCGCCCGTCCGGCGTCGACCGAAGCGGCGGGCGACCCCTCCTGAGCCCAGACCTCACCGCATACGCTGAAGGCCCTCACGAGGTGAGGGCCTCCGCTGCCCGACCGAGGTCGAGGTTCGTGCGTGCGCGAGGGGGGATTTGAACCCCCACGCCCTTTCGGACACTGGCACCTGAAGCCAGCGCGTCTGCCATTCCGCCACTCGCGCGCGGGGTCCAGTGTGCTGTATGCGCCTCGGGATCGCCAAACCCGCCCGGTGAGGTGACGCCGACCGGGTCAGGCGCCCTGCGGTGGCGCCGGGACCCAGGCCTGGCGATAGGGGTCCCAGATCAGGTCAGCTGCCGGCACAGGTTCCGGCTGGGGGTCGGGTTCCCGCTCGGGCTCGGGTTGGGGCTCGGGCTCGGGTTGGGGCTCGGGCTCCGGCTCCGGCTCCGGCTCGGGTTGGGGCTCGGGCTCCGGCTCCGGCTCCGGTTCCGGCTCCGGTTCCGGCTCAGGTTCCGGCCCCAGCTCCGGCTGGAGCTCGGGCTCGGGCTCCGGCTCGGGTTGGGGCTCAGCGGCGGTGACGGGGACGGGCGCTGCGGCACGGGGGGCCCAGGGCGAGATCTCGGGCGGCGCCAGCCGGGGGACCTCGGCCGCCGGGGTCACCGGACGAGCCGAGACCGCCCCGCCCTCGGCCGGGGGAGGCTCCGGCGCGCTGGCCGCCTCGAGCTCCTCGGCGGCGGCGAGCTCGGCGAGCTCCTCGGGCGTGAGGTAGCCGTAGCTCGGATGGGTCGGCTCGGGCGGGTCGTAGCCAGGTGGCAGCCCGTCACCGTTCACGTCTTCTCCTGACCTGTGCGACTGACCTGTGCGGCTGACCTGTGCGGCAGACCTGGGCCGCCAACCTGCGAGTATGCCGTGAAGCCTGGCACGCTCGGTGACGGCCCGTGCGGGCTGGGCCCGTTACGATGAACCGACGGTCGAGGCGACGAGGAGGGCACGTGGGACTGTTCGACAAGGTCGAGCGCGGCCTGGAACGGGCGGTCAACGGTGCCTTCGCCAAGGCGTTCAAGGCCGAGGTGCAGCCCGTCGAGCTGGCGTCGGCGATCCGTCGGGCCATGGACGACCGGGCCGCGGTCATGGGCCACGGACGCACCATGGTGCCGAACCTCTACACCGTCGAGCTCAGCCCGACCGACTTCGAGCGGCTCTCCACCTATGAGGACGCCCTCTCCGACGAGCTGGTCGCCGCGGCCCAGGAGCACGCCGAGTCACAGCGCTACCAGCCGGGCGGACCGGTCCAGGTGACCTTCAGCGAGGGTGGGGATCTTGAGACCGGCGTCTTCCGGGTCCGCCCGGCGACCACACGCCGCTCGATCGCCCCCAGCACCCAGGCCCCCCCGCCGGGTCCGCCGCCGCAGGGCCAGGGCCCCGCGCAGGCAGCGCCGCCGCGGTCCACCTCCAACCCGGCCCAACGGCCCTGGCTCGGCATCGACGGCGAGCGGTACCCGCTCATCGGCCCGCTGACCGTCATCGGCCGTGACGACGTCGCCGACATCGTCCTGGACGACCCGGGCATCTCCCGTCGGCACTGCGAGCTGCGGGTGACGAACGACGGCCCGCACCTGGTCACCTCGATCCGGGACCTCGGCTCGACGAACGGCACCTTCGTCAACGGTGAGCGGATCACCAGCCAGCGGCTCGAGGACGGGGACCAGATCACCGTGGGCCGCACGGCAGCCACCTTCCGGCCCGGGAAGCGGTGACCGCGCGTGAGTGAGCTGACCCTCACGCTCATCCGTCTCGGGCTCCTCGTGCTCCTCTGGATCTTCATCTTCAGTGTCACGACCGTGCTGCGCAGCGACCTCTACGGCACCCAGGTCTCCCGCCGTTCGGGCTCGGACAAGCCGGCGAAGGGGGACGGCCGCAAGGCCCGGCGCGCCGCAGCGCCCGCAGTGAGCAAGACGCCCGCGCCGGCCCGGCCTCGGGCCGGACGCCGGGTGCCGACCACCGTCACCGTCACCGAGGGTCAGCTCGCCGGCACGTCCCTGCCGCTGGGGCGCTCAGGCGTCGTCATCGGCCGCTCCCCCGACTGCACCCTGGTGCTCGACGACGAGTTCGCCTCGACGCGGCACGCGCGCATCTTCGCCAAGCCGGAGGGCTGGTTCGTCGAGGACCTCGGCTCCCGGAACGGCACCTTCCTCGGCGGCGGCAAGCTCACCGGCGTGGCGCCGGTCGGAGTCGGAAGCGTCCTGCGGATCGGGCGGACGACCCTGGAACTGCGGGGCTGACCGCATGGCCATCGCCCTGCGCTACGCGGCGCGGACGGACCTCGGGCTGGGCCCGAAGTCCCGCAACGAGGACTCGGGGTATGCCGGGCCGCACCTGCTCGTCCTCGCGGACGGGATGGGGGGGCACGCCGCCGGCGACGTGGCCAGCTCGATGATCGTCGGCCAGCTCGCCCCCCTCGACGGGGAGAGCATCGGGGCGGACAACGCGCTGCGCACGCTGGAGCAGTCCATCCACGAGGCCAACTCCCGCCTGAGCCGCGCCATGAAGGACAGCCCGGAGCTCGCCGGGATGGGGTCGACGACCATCGCCATGCTGCGGACCGGCAACAAGCTGGCCATGGCCCACATCGGCGACTCACGCGCCTACCTGCTGCGGGACGGGACCTTCAGCCAGATCACCAAGGACCACTCCTTCGTGCAGCAGCTCGTCGACGAGCAGCGGATCACGAGCGAGGAGGCCGAGGACCACCCCCAGCGGTCCCTGGTCACCCGGGTGATGACGGGCCAGGAGGACGACGAGCCCGACCTGTCGATCCGAGAGCTCAAGGTCGGCGACCGCTACCTGCTCTGCTCCGACGGCCTGTCCGACTTCGTCCGGGCCGACATCCTCCAGGAGATCCTCAGCGAGGCGAAGTCCCCGGACGAGGCGGCCGAGCGGTGCATCGAGGTCGCCCTCAAGGCGAGCACCCGCGACAACGTCACGGTCGTCGTCGCCGAGGTCGTGGACCTGAGCACCAGCGAGGCTCCCCCGACGGTCCCCCAGATCGTCGGGGCCGCCGCGGTGCGTGAGCCCATCGGCAAGCGCACCCGCGCCCTTCCCGTCAGTCCGGCGGCGAAGGCCGCCGCGCTCAGCCGTGAGGCGAGCGGGCGGAGCGACGACGATGACGACGAGCCTGTCGCGCTCGCGGAGGAAGGACCCTCCGGACGGCGCCGCTGGGGCCGGCGGGTGCTCGTGGCCGCCATCGTGGCCCTCCTGCTCGGGGGTGGGGGCGCCGCAGCCTGGACGTGGGCGCAGACCCAGTACTTCATCGGCGCCGAGTCCGGCTATGTCGCGGTGTACCGCGGCGTGGCCCAGGATGCCGGGCCGTTCCACCTGTCACGGGTCGAGTCGGTCTCCGACATCCCCCTGACCGACCTGCCGACCCATCTCCAGGACATGGTCAGCGCCCGGGTCCCCGCCGACGACCTCGCGTCGGCCCAGGGCCGGGTCGCCCTCCTGAGGCAGGCGGCGACCGAGTGTCGCGCCCAGGCGGCTGGAGGCGTCCCGTGCGGGTCCGTCCCGGTGACCTCCCCGACCGGCAGCCCGACGGGCACGGTGACCTCGACGGCGACGACGGCCGCGAGCACCCCCACCGCCCCCGGCGTGGCCAGCAGCCCCACGGCGCCGAGCACGAAGATCACGACGGCGAGGACGCCGTGAGGACCACCGTCCAGACCCTCGCGCCACGCACCCGCCGCAACGTCGAGCTGGTGCTCCTGCTGCTGGCCGTCGGGATCACCCTGCTCGCGTGGGTCAGCGTCGACCTCGGCGTCCGGGAGACCGTGCCGGCCCAGCTCGTGACCGTGGGCGGTGGCCTGCTCGCCATCGCCGTCGGGTTCCACCTGGTGCTGCGCTGGAAGGCGGCCTACGCCGACCCCTTGATGCTGCCGATCGCCACCCTGCTCAACGGCTTCGGGCTCGTGATGATCCACCGGATCGACCTCTCGCAGGGGCACACCGGGCTGGACAGCGACGCGGCCCGGCAGCTGCTGTGGACCACCCTCGCCGTCGTCCTCGCCGCGGTGGTGATGGTCGTGCTGAAGGACCACCGGCAGCTGCGACGCAAGACGTTCACGGCCATGGCGATCGGGCTGGCACTGCTGCTGCTGCCGCTGGTCCCCGGTCTCGGCCAGACGATCTACGGCTCGCGGATCTGGATCCGGGTGGGTCCCATGTCCTTCCAGCCCGGCGAGATCGCCAAGATCGCCCTGGCGATGTTCTTCGCCGGCTACCTCGTCCAGGTGCGCGACGTCCTCTCCCTGGCTGGTCGCAAGGTCCTCGGCTTCACCTTCCCGCGAGGCCGCGACCTCGGACCCATCCTCATCGCCTGGCTGCTCAGCCTCGCCGTGCTCGTCTTCGAGAAGGACCTCGGCTCGTCCCTGCTCTTCTTCGGCCTGTTCGTGGCCATGCTGTACGTCGCGACCGAGCGGGTCGGCTGGATCGCCATCGGGCTGGTCCTCTTCGCCGGTGGTGCCTATCTCGCCTACCGGCTGTTCGGCCACGTCCAGGAGCGCGTGGCCCTCTGGCTGGACCCGTTCGCGCCCGACTCGCTGGCCCAGTCCGACCAGCTGGCCAAGGGCCTGATGGGGATGGCGGCCGGCGGTCTGTTCGGCACCGGCCTCGGCCGGGGGCGTCCGTGGATGGTGGCCTTCGCCAACAGCGACTTCATCTTCTCCAGCTTCGGTGAGGAGCTCGGGCTGTTCGGGGTCTTCGCGCTGCTCGTCCTCTACGCGCTGTTCGTGGAGCGGGGGCTGCGCACGGCGCTCGGGGTGCGCGACGGCTTCGGCAAGCTGCTCGCCATGGGTCTGTCGTTCTCGGTGGCCCTCCAGGTCTTCGTCGTCATCGGCGGGGTCACCCGGGTCATCCCGCTCACCGGCCTGACGACGCCGTTCATGTCCCTCGGCGGCTCCGCGCTGCTCGCGAACTGGACGCTCATGGCTGTGCTGCTGCGCATCTCCGACCAGGCGCGCCGCCCGGTGCCAGACGCCACACCCCCCGAGCCGGCCCGTCCCGAAGCCATGACCGAGGTCGTGGTGCTCTCGTGAACGTCCCCGTCCGCCGGATCTCCGTGCTGGTCACGGCCCTCTTCGCCGCGCTGCTGATCTCCTCCACGGTGATCCAGTTCGTCATGGCGCCGTCGCTCAACGCGCGCGCCGACAACCGGCGCACCCTGCTCGACAACTACTCGCGCGAGCGCGGCAGCATGATCGTCGGCGACCAGCCCGTCGCGCGGTCGGTGCCGTCCCCCGACCAGGAGATCGCCTACCTGCGGACCTACCCCCAGGGGCCGCTCTACGCCGCGGTGACCGGCTACTTCTCCTACACGTATGGCGCAGGTGGCGGCCTGGAAGGCTCTGCCGACGACCTGCTCTCCGGCTCGTCCGACCAGCTGTTCTACCGCCGGGTGACCGACCTGCTGACCGGCCATCAGCAGACCGGTGCCAGCCTCAAGCTGACGATCAACCCCAAGGCCCAGGCCGCCGCGGACAAGGCCCTCGGCAACCAGCGGGGCGCGGTCGTCGCCCTCGACCCCAAGACCGGGGCGATCCTCGCGATGGTCTCCCACCCCCAGTACGACCCGAACCAGCTCGCGCAGCACGACCAGACGGCCGTCACCCAGGCCTGGACGGCGCTGAACGCCGACCCGAACCGCCCCATGGTCAACCGCGCGATCTCCGGCAACCTCTACCCGCCGGGCTCCGTCTTCAAGATCGTCACCGCCTCGGCCGCCCTCGAGGGCAAGGTCGTCGACGAGCAGACGCAGATCCCGGCCCCGGCCGTGATGGACCTGCCGCAGACCAACGTCGGGCTGCCGAACTACGACAAGAAGGCGTGCGGGCCGGACAACAAGACCACCCTGCTGCACGCCCTCGAGATCTCCTGCAACACCGCCTTCGGCTACCTCGGCATCCAGCTGGGCGGAGACGCCCTGCGCAACCAGGCGGCGAAGTTCGGCTTCGGGCAGACCTTGCGCATCCCGACCCGGGTCGAGCCCAGCGTCGTGCCGGCGCAGCTCAACCCGCCGCAGTCCGCGCAGGCCGCCATCGGGCAGTATGAGGTGCGGGTCACCCCGCTTCAGGTGGCGATGGTCAGCGCGGCGATCGCCAACCACGGCGTGGTCATGCGCCCCTACCTCGTCCAGCAGGTCCTCGGCGCCGACCTGCAGAGCATCGAGACCCACCAGCCGGAGCAGCTGTCCGTGGCCGTCTCGAACGACACGGCCGCCCTGCTGACCCGGATGCTCGTCTCCGTCGTCGACAACGGCACCGGCACGCCGGCGCGGATCGCCGGCGTGCAGGTGGCCGGCAAGACGGGCACAGCCCAGCAGGGCAACGGCCAGCCGCCGCACGCCTGGTTCACCTCCTTCGCCCCCGCCAACGACCCCCAGATCGCCGTCGCCGTCGTCGTCGAGGACGGCGGCAACGCGGGCAGTGAGGCGGCCGGCGGCCTGCTCGGGGGACCCATCGCCAAAGCAGTCATGGAAGCGGTGCTCAAGCAATGAACATCCACGAAGGCACGACCCTCGGCAACCGGTACCTGCTGACCCAACGCATCGCGTCGGGAGGGATGGGCGACGTCTGGAAGGCCAGCGACTCGATCCTCGGGCGCGAGGTCGCGGTGAAGGTGATGCGTCCCAACGCCGCCGACGAGCCGACCTTCGCCGACCGCTTCCGGGACGAGGCGCGGCACACCGCGTCGCTGTCGCACCCCAACATCGCGACCGTCTACGACTACGGCGAGGACGGCGGCGCCGCCTACCTCGTCATGGAGCTCGTCGACGGTCAGCCGCTCTCCCAGCTGATCGCCCGCGGCCCGTTCGCCCCCGAGCGCACCCGTGCCATCATCGGCCAGGCGGCGCTGGCCCTCGCGGCCGCCCACGAGGCGGGAGTTGTCCACCGCGACGTCAAGCCGGCGAACATCCTCATCACGTCCGAGGGCCGGGTCAAGCTCACCGACTTCGGCATCGCCCGGGCCACGGACAGCGCCGGCCATACCCGCACGGGCGAGGTGCTCGGCACGCCGCACTACCTCTCCCCGGAGCAGGCCCTCGGGCGCGGTGCCACCGGCGCGAGCGACATCTACGCACTGGGGGTGGTCGCGCACGAGATGCTCACCGGCTCCAAGCCGTTCGACTCCGGCACGGCCGTGGCCACGGCGCTTTCCCAGGTCAACGACACGCCTCCGTCCCTCCCCGACTCGGTGCCGCCGGACCTGCGCCGGATCATCGACAGCTGCCTGGCCAAAGACCCGGCCGAGCGGCCGGCCTCCGCGGCGGCGCTCGCCGCCGCCCTGGGTATGCCGGTCGCGGGGCTCGCCGCTGCGGCGCCCGCCACCGCGGTGATCCCCACCGGCCACACCGACCCCGGCGCGACCCAGGTCGTCCCGCAGGGAGCCCCGGTCCAGTCGACGACGGTGATGCCGAGCGCGGCGCCGGCCTACGTCGAGCGCGAGGAGGTCGTCATCCCGCCGCCGCCGGGACGCGAGGACGAACGCCGCTCGGGCATCGGCTGGTGGTGGGTTCCCATCCTCGTGGCTCTGGCGGCGATCGCCTTCCTCGTCTGGCAGTACGCGAGCAACACCGCGAGCGCGCCCGTCCCCGGCGTCACCGTCACGGTGACCTCGACCACCGCCCCGTCGGTGACCCCGAGCACCACGCCTCCGACGACGGTCAGCTCCTCCCGCACCACGACCACACCCCCCTCGACCACCACGACGACGGCTCCGACCACCGGCACCATCAAGGCGAAGGACTACGTCGGCAAGAAGGCGTCCGACGCCGTCGCCGCTCTCAAGGCCCAGGGCTTCACGAACATCAAGCAGCAGTCGGTCGCCGCGAAGGACCCGGCCGGGACGGTCACCGCGATCAGCCCGGAGGGCACCGTCCCCCTCGACAAGCAGATCACCCTGACCGTCTCGGACGGGTCCGCGACCGCGGGTCCGAAGGACCCCAAACCCACGAAGAGCAATGACGCGACGAATGCCTAGGGTGAGCGATGCGCCACCTCCGCATGAGGTCGTGACGCAACCGGAGGACCGCGAGTGAGCGCCCCCAGACTGCTCGGGGGCCGCTACGAGGTGGCCGAGCTCATCGGGCACGGCGGGATGGCCGATGTCCACCTCGGCCACGACACCCGCCTCGGCCGTCCCGTGGCGATCAAGATGCTGCGCTCCGACCTGGCGCGGGACACGAACTTCCTCGCGCGGTTCCGCCGTGAGGCGCAGTCCGCGGCGGGCCTGAACCATCCCTCGATCGTCGCCATCTTCGACTCCGGCGAGGACACCGCCCTCGATGCGAGTGGTGCGCCGAGCCCGCTGCCCTACATCGTCATGGAGGTCGTCGAGGGAGAGACCCTGCGCGACAAGCTGACCCGCGAGAAGGTCATCGACGCCCCCGAGGCCGCCCGGATCATCGAGGGGGTGCTGTCGGCCTTGGCCTACAGCCACCGGATGGGCATCGTCCACCGCGACATCAAGCCTGCCAACGTCATGCTGACCCGGGCGGGCGAGGTCAAGGTGATGGACTTCGGGATCGCCCGCGCGGTCGCCGACACCGCCGCGACGATGACCCAGACCCAGGCGGTCATCGGGACGGCGCAGTACCTCTCCCCCGAGCAGGCTCAGGGCCAGCCCGTGGATGCCCGCTCCGACCTCTACTCGGCGGGCTGCCTGCTCTTCGAGCTGCTGGCCGGGCGCCCCCCGTTCATCGGCGACTCCCCGGTCTCGGTGGCCTACCAGCACGTCGGCGAGGCGCCCCAGCCGCCGTCCTCCTACCACCCCGACGTCCCGACGGCCTATGACCAGATCACCCTGCACGCGCTCGCCAAGGACCGGGAGGAGCGCTACCAGAGCGCCACCGAGTTCCGCAACGACATCGCGGCCGCCCGGGCGGGCCGCGCACTGAGCGCGGCAGCGACCGGGACGGCGGCGGCTGCCGCTGCCTCGTCCACGGTGCTCATGACCCGGCGGCGGCCCGCCGTGGAGGACGAGGTCGACGACGCCGGAGCCCTCATCGGTCTGCCGCCCGGCGCACCGCGGCCTCAGGAGCGCAAGCGGCGCGGCCCGGCATACATCCTCCTCGCGCTCGCCGTCCTCGCGGCCCTGGCACTGGTCATCGTGGCCGGACGCAGCTTCCTCCAGCAGAACCAGCAGCCCGAGCAGGTCGCGGTCCCCGGCGTCGTCGGACTGCAGGTGAGCCAGGCGACCTCGGCGCTGACCGCCCGCAACCTCAAGCCGCAGGTGACCAACGTGCCGAGCAACACCGCGCCCAAGGGCGAGGTGGTGGAGCAGACCCCCGGTCCCGACGCCCTGACCGCCGTGGGGTCCACCGTCCGGCTGAGCGTGTCGGCCGGGCCGGGAGAGGCCCAGGTGCCCAACGTCAGCGGGTTCACGGAAGAGGCCGCGATGACGTCGCTCAAGCAGGCCGGCTTCGAGGTGCAGACCGTGCAGCTGGTGGACGACCCCAGCCAGCAGAAGGGCAAGGCGGTCGGCACCGACCCCGCTGCGGGCACCGTCGTGCCGGTCACGACGAAGATCGCCCTCAAGATCGCGAGCGGCAAGGTCCCGGTGCCCGACGTCGTGGGCAAGCACTTCTCCGTCGCCGAGGCGATCCTCACCCAGGTCGGGCTGGGCGCCGACATCACCGAGGTGGAGGACGCCACCGCCGTCGAGGGGACCGTCCTCGCGCAGGACCCCCCCCCGACGACCGTCGTCGACTCGGGGTCGAAGGTCAAGCTGAAGATCGCCAAGCGCCCCGCCCCGCCCCCCACGACCGCCACCGTGACGGTGACCGCCCCTCCGACCACGCTCCCGACCACCACGCCGACCACCACGCCCACGCGTCCGTGACGAGACACGCGGTGACAAGGCAGCTGCGACACGGCAGCCGTGACGAGACAGCCGTGACCACCCTGGGCTGACGCGCCGGGCTCAGGTCAGCGAGCGGACACCTGCCGAGCGACGGGAGCGGCGTCGTGCACGAGCGGGGTCAGGCCCGCAGAGCGCTCGACGGCGTCGTCTGCGCCGCAGGTGAGCAGCCAGTTGGCCAGCAGCCGGTGGCCGCCCTCGGTGAGCACGCTCTCGGGGTGGAACTGCACCCCGTGCAGCGGCAGGTCGACATGCCGGACCGCCATGATGACCCCGGAGTCCGTGCGCCCGTTGACGACCAGCGTGTCCGGGAGCGTCTCCGGCTCGATCGTCAACGAGTGGTACCGGGTCGCGGTGAACGGGCTGGCCAGCCCGGCGAGCACGCCGCTGCCGTCATGGCGGACCGCGGACGTCTTGCCGTGGAGCAGCTCCGGCGCCCGCCCGACCGTGGCGCCGAAGACCGCGCCGAGAGCCTGGTGCCCGAGGCACACCCCGAGCATCGGCTGCGAGCGCTCGGCGCAGGCCTCGATCATCGACATCGAGACGCCGGCCTCCTCGGGGATGCCCGGCCCCGGCGAGATGAGGACACCGTCGAAGTGGCGGCCGTCGGCCGCGGCCACCGCGTCGTTGCGGGCCACCTCGCACTCGGCGCCGAGCTGCTGGAGGTAGCCGACGATGGTGAAGACGAAGCTGTCGTAGTTGTCGACGACGAGGATGCGGGCAGCGCTCATGGTGACGTCGGCCCGGGGCTCGGGGTGCTCGTGGGGGACTCGATGGTGACGTCCTCGAACGGCAGGTGCGGGGCGATGGCCGGGAAGACCCAGACGAAGAGGACCGCCACGGCGGCGGCGAAGAGGACCAGGGACTGCAGGGCCTTGAGCCAGTTGTTGCCGGGCAGCGCTCGCCAGAGTGCTCCATACATGTGCTCAGGCCTGCTTCGCGGGGTCGGCCAGCAGGTCTGCGGGCAGGCCCTGGTCGTGGGGGATCTTCTGGTCGAACACGGCGAAGACGATGTAGCGGTTGGTCGAGCCGTAGCGCGGGTCGCAGGACGTGAGCGTGAACCAGCGCTCGGTCGGCTTGGCGTCGGGCTGCTCGGGCACGGGGTCGAGCACGTCCACCTTGGTCGGCCGGACGATCTCCGAGCGCACCGCGTGGTAGACGAAGAACGCCTCTCGAGTCTCGATGATCATCTGGTCGCCCGGCTTGATCGCGTCGATGTCGATGAGCGGGTTGCCGTGCCCGGCCCGGTGGCCGGCGATGGCGACGTTGCCCACCTCGCCGGGCATCTGGGTCTGGGTGTAGTGGCCGAGCCCCTTGGCCAGGACGTCGAGGCCGACCCCTTGGAAGATCGGCTTGGCCCAGGTCGGTCCTCCCAGCCGGGGGATCCGCAGGATCCCGAACGTGTCGCCGTCGGCGAGCGTGCTCGAGTCGAGGGGCGCCACGGGGGTGCCCGCAGTCCGGCCGCCGTGTGCTGCGCTGAAGTCCTGCTCGAGAGCCGAGACCACGCCGGCCTGCTTGTTGCTGTCGACGACCGCGACGTAGCCCAGCTGCCAGACGACGAAGAGCAGCAGGATCGCCCCCGCGGTGACGAGCAGCTCGCCCAGACCGCCGACGACGGCGCGGAGGGCTCTCATCGGCTGATCTCCGCCACGAGCTGGGTCACCGGGCCAGCGTATGCGGGAAGCGTCACGGTGGCGGCATCGGCCACGTCGTAGCCCAGGCCGACCGCGTCGACCCACTCCCGGTAGATCGCCACCTGCGGGTCCTGCTCGAGCGAGCGGCGCATCGCCTGCTGGTCACCGATCGCCGTGATGACGTAGGGCGGGGAGTAGACCCGGCCCTGCAGGATCAGCGTGTTGCCGACGCAGCGCACGGCCGACGTCGAGATGACCCGCTGGTCCTGGATCATCATCGCCTCCGCCCCGCCGGCCCAGAGCGCGTTGACGACCCCTTGGACGTCCTGCTGATGGACGACGATGTCGTCCGGGCCGTACGGCTTGGGCAGCGAGGCCACCGTGCGGTGCGCGTCGTCCAGGGTGACCGTGGTGGCCGGGCCGCGCACCGCCTGGGTGCCGACCGACGGCGCGAGCAGCCGGGCCCGCGCTGCCGCCTCGCTCACCTGGGTGTTGCCGGGCGCGGCCGCGGCCGACAGCCGGTCGACCTCAGCCTGGAGCTGCTCGATCTGCCCGGCCTGGCTCGTCACCGTCCGGTTCTCCGCCCGGATCAGGCTCGGCAGGTCTCGCCCCACCGACCGGATCTCGGTGCCTTGGGCGGTCTTGAAGCTCATCGCGAAAAGCAGCCCGGCCAGGGCCGCGACCACGGGCACCAGCGCCGACCACCGCGAGGGCCGGGCCCCCAGCCAGGCACGGCGCAGCGCCGAGTCCGGCCGGGTGGACGGCTCGTGACGCCCCGGTGGCTCGTGGCGGCCCGCAGCGATCCTGCCCACCGCCCCCGCCTCCCGTCACCAGGGCCCGACCTGTCGGCCGGACGTCCTGTGCGCACACCCTGCACGCAACAACTACGCTAAGGCAAACCGATCACCAGCAAGGAGCCATCCAGGTGCCCGAGTCCAAAGGCCGCGCGCGGCCCAAGTCGAGCTACACCCCGCCGCGTCCGGCCAAGGCGCCGGCCGTCAACCCGGAGTGGTGGGTCCCGGTGTTCGTCACCCTGCTCCTGCTCGGTCTGGCCTGGATCGTCATCTTCTACGTCACCCAGGGCGCCTGGCCGGTGGCCAAGTTCGGCTACGGCAACCTGGTAGCGGGCTTCGCCCTGCTCCTCGGCGGCTTTGGTATGGCGATGCGCTGGCGGTGACGCGGGTTGTCCCCAGGGTTGTCCCCAGGCTGGGGACAAATGACATGGGTGTAAGTCACCGCAAACCGGACGTCATCAGCGGTAAAAGGGAGCGACCGCACCATACTTCGCCGCGCCGAGGGCCAGCCCAAGGACGAGGACGCCGACCATCGCCGGCACGACGTACCGGCGGAGCCCGCCCTTCAACGCGGTGACGAGGCCGGCGCAGGCCAGGCCGGTGACCAGGCCGCCGAGGTGGGCCTGCCAGGCGATGCCAGGGTAGGCGAAGCCGATAACGCCGTTGATGACGATGACCACCCCGATCCCCGCCACCGAACGCCCGAGATGCCGGTTGAGCACGAGCAGCGCGGCGAAGAGGCCGAAGACCGCGCCCGAGGCGCCTACGACAGGGGTGTACCAGCCGGGGAAGGCCTCGGCGGCCAGGACCGGGTTGGTCCCCGCTGACGGGGCGGCGGCCAGGAGCACCACGCCCACCGAGCCGCCGACCGCGCTGACGAGGTAGAGCAGCAGGAACCGCAGCCGCCCGAGGAGCGCCTCGAGGTAGGGCCCGACCTGCCAGAGGGCGAACATGTTGAACGCGATGTGCAGCGGCGTGCTCGGCGAGTGGAGGAACGCAGCGGTCAGCGCTCGCCAGGGCTCACGCCAGCCGACGACCGGCCCGAAAGCCAGCTCGTTGGTCAGCGTGGGCCGTGCGAGCTGGCCGAGGTAGACCACGACACAGATCGCGACGAGGACCTTGGTCACCACTCCGGGGTTGCTCGCCCGGCCGCCGAACACCGTCACCGTCGGACGCGACTCGCGTGCCTGGGCGCGGACGCAGTCGACGCACTGGATCCCGACTGGCGCCGGGCGCTGGCACTCGGGGCAGGTGGGCCGGCCGCACCGCTGGCACCGGACATACGACTCGCGGTCCGGGTGACGCGGGCAGACCGGCACCTGCGCCGGCGCCTCGGGGTCGGTCATCGAGTCCCTGAGTCGAGCTCAGGCATCCTTGTCGATGGTGACGCTGGTGATGACGACGTCCTCGAGGGGGCGGTCCTGCTGGCCGGTGGGCACGGCGGCGATCGCGTCCACGACCTCGCGGCTGGGGCCGTCGGCGACCTCGCCGAAGATCGTGTGCTTGCCCTGGAGGTAGGTCGGGGTGCTCACCGTGATGAAGAACTGGGAGCCGTTGGTGCCGCGGCCGCCGCGCTTGCCGGCGTTGGCCATCGCCAGCAGGTAGGGCTTGGTGAACGTCTTGTCGGGATGCGGCTCGTCGTCGAACGTGAATCCGGGGCCACCCATCCCCTGACCGAGCGGGTCGCCGCCCTGGATCATGAAGCCCTTGATGACCCGGTGGAAGATCAGGCCGTCGAAGAAGGGGGTCGGGTTCGTGCGGCCCGCGTCGTCCCGGTACTCCTTCTCGCCGGTCGCGAGCCCGACGAACGTCTCCACCGTCTTGGGGGCCTCGTGGGGGAAGAGCTCGATATCGATGTCACCGTGGTTGGTGTGCAGGGTTGCCTTCATGCGGCCAATCCTCGCATGTCCCGCTCAGGGGCCTCGAGGAGCCGGTGCACCTCAGCACCACCCCGGTGTCCTCCGCGTATGAAACAGGGCAGGATGGGTAGCAGACGGCAGAGGCAACCCCCGAGGAGGAACACGTGTTCCGTAGGAACCACAACGAGCTCTTGGCGGCCGACCGCCTCACCTCGCTGCGCGACCGGCTCAGCCCCGCGGCCCACAAGGGCGCCAAGGCGGCCCGGGCCTACGCGCCGGTGGCGCGGGAGAAGGCGGAGGCTGCTGCGGCCGTCGCGGCGGAGGCCGCCAAGACGTACGGCCCCGTGGCCCGCGAGAAGGCTCAGGCCGCCGCCGAGTGGAGCAAGCCCCACGTCGAGCACGCCCTGGAGCGGGCGCAGCCGCAGCTCGAGGCAGCCCGCGACAAGGCGCAGCCGCACGTGGAGCACGCCATCGACGTCATGGGCCCCCGCGTGCAGGACGCGGTCGAGAACCTCGCCCCGAAGGTCGACGCCACCCGCGACCACATCGTCGACGACTGGCTCCCTCGGCTGTCCGCGGCCATCGCGGGCGTCGTGGCCGCATCCAGTGCTGCCCGCGACCAGGCCGGCGACCTCGCCGACCAGGCACGCGAGGTCTCGGACCGCGCTCCCGGGGCCCTCGCGGTGCTCAAGGGCCAGTCGGTCGCCAAGCGGAAGGGGCGCAAGCGCAAGGCCTTCGTCGTCTTCGCCGTCCTCGCGGCGATCGGAGGCGGGGTGGCGGCCTGGCTGAACCGCAAGCCCAAGGACGACCCGTGGGCGGCTCCGGCCGACGCCTACCGCGCCCCCACGACCGGGCGCACGTCCTCGGTCGGCGGCGCGTCATCGACCGCGGCGCCCTCGACCGCGACGGCGACAAAGGACAAGGTCGTCGACGCGGCAGCAGCGGCCAAGGAGAAGGCTGCCGACGCCGCGGGCACGGCCAAGGCGAAGGCCGCCGACGCCGCGGCGACGGCGAAGGACAAGGCCGCCGACGCGGCGAGTGCCGCAAAGGACAAGGCCGAGGCTGCCACGACCGCCACCAAGGCCAGGGCCTCTGAGTCGAGCAGCGCCACCAAGGGGGCCGCCGACAGCGCGTCGTCGAGCGCCGGCGCCGCCAAGGACTCGGCGAAGGACAAGACGGCGGCCGCGGCGCGAGCCGCTTCCGAGACGGTGAGCGAGGCCAAGGCCCAGTCGACGCACACGGCCAAGACCGCTGCTGACCGGGCCGGTGACGTGGCCGAGGCTGCCGCAGCGGGCACGGATGAGGTCAAGGACGCGGCCGCCGATGCGGCGGCCGACGTCAAGGACGCCGCGGAGGGGAACCACCAGCCGCGGCACTGACCCGCGCTAGCGCCCAGCACGACGGC
This sequence comes from uncultured Actinomycetota bacterium, assembly GCA_963826375.1. Lineage (GTDB taxonomy): Bacteria > Actinomycetota > Actinomycetes > Actinomycetales > Dermatophilaceae > Lapillicoccus. Next base: position 137,246 of record CAWGWN010000007.1, read on the forward strand.
GAAGGGAGGCACGGTGACGGTTGCCGACATCCTTGAGCCGTTGGTGCGCACGACCATCGGTCCGTCGGTGCCGGTGCGGGTCGTCGGCTGGGACGGCAGCTCCGCCGGGCCGCCCGACGCGGCGGTGGGAGTGCGGTTCACCTCGCGGCGCGGTCTCCGACGCCTGGTCTGGGCGCCGAACGAGCTGGGCTTCGCCCGTGCCTACGTCTCCGGCGACGTGCAGATCGAGGGCGACCTGATCGCCGCCCTGCAGCGTCTGGACGAGCTCGCCGACCCGGAGAGGGGACCCGGCGTGCACATCGGCCGCGACACCACCGCCGCCGTCGCCCGGGCCGTGCTGCAGCTGCGCGCCCTCGGGCCCCCACCGCGACCGCCAGCCGAGGAGGTCCAGCTCGGAGGGCGGCTGCACTCCTCCCGGCGGGATGCGCAGGCGGTCTCCCATCACTACGACGTGGGCAACGACTTCTACGAGCTGGTCCTCGGGTCGTCCATGGTCTACTCCTGCGCCTACTTCGAGCAGCCGCCGTCCACGGCATACACGCTGGCCGACGCGCAGCGGGCCAAGCTCGACCTCGTGGCCCGCAAGCTCGGCCTGCGGCCCGGGATGCGGGTCCTGGACGTGGGCTGCGGGTGGGGCGGGTTCGTCGTCCACGCCGCGCGACACTACGGAGTCAGCGCGGTCGGCGTCACGCTCTCGCGCGAGCAGGCCGAGTATGCGCGGCGCCGGGTGGACTCAGCGGGGCTGGGCGACCTGGTCGAGATCCGGGTGCAGGACTACCGCGAGGTGCCGGATGGGCCGTACGACGCGATCGCGAGCATCGGGATGGCCGAGCACGTGGGCCGCGCTCAGCTGCCTCGGTATGCCGGGCAGCTCGCCGGACTGCTCGCGCCGGGCGGCCGGCTGCTCAACCACGCCATCTCGCGGCGGCCGGGGCCGCCCGGGGACCCTCGGGGCGAAAGGACGTCGTTCATCAACCGCTACGTCTTCCCCGACGGTGAGCTCGAGCCGGTGTCGACGATGGTGGAGGTGCTCGAGGGCGCCGGCCTCGAGGTGCGTGACGTGGAGTCGCTGCGGGAGCACTACGCCCTGACCCTGCGCGAGTGGGTCACCAACCTCGAGCGGTCGTGGGACCGGGCCGTCGCGGCCTCAAGCCCGGGCCGGGCTCGGGTCTGGCGGCTCTACATGGCCGGGTCCGCGCTCGCGTTCGAGTCCAACCGGCTGGGGGTCAACCAGGTGCTCGCCGTCCGGCCGGCCCCCGGTGGGCGCAGCGGTATGCCGCGCACCCGGGGTGGGCTGCTCAGCTCGTGAGGGCGTCGCGCGCGGCGGCGTCGGCCTCACGCGAGTAGTTCGGGTCGGTCGTCAGGCGGCTGTGCCGGGCGCTGTAGAGGAAGTAGACGGCGAAGCCGATGACCATCCAGACGGCGAACCGGATCCATGTCGCGGCAGGCAGGTTGAGCATGAGGTAGACGGAGAAGAGGATCGCGAGGACCGGGACGAACGGCACGCCTGGCACCCGGAAGGCCCGCTCGAGGTCGGGGCGCGTGCGCCGGAGCACGAGGACCCCGATCGCCACGAGGACGAAGGCGAAGAGGGTGCCGATGTTGACCAGCTCCGCGAGCTCGGAGAGCGGCACGAAGGTCGAGATCACCGCGACGGCGACACCGGTGGTGACCGTGGTGCGGATCGGGGTGCCGGTGCGCTCGTTGACCTTGGAGAACGTCGCGGGCAGCAGCCGGTCGCGACTCATGGCGAAGAAGACCCGGCTCTGGCCGAGCATGAGGATCATCATCACCGTCGTCAGGCCCACGAGTGCGCCGACCGAGATCGCCGTGGCGAAGCCGGGCTTGCCGACCGACCGGAAGGCCTCCGCCAGCGGGGCGTCGATCTTGATGTCGGTGTACTTCACCATCCCGGTGATGACGAGCGAGACGGCGACATACAGGGCCGTGCAGATGGCGAGCGAGCCGAGGATGCCGATCGGCATGTCACGCTGCGGCCGCTTGGTCTCCTCGGCAGCGGTCGCGACGATGTCGAACCCGATGAACGCGAAGAAGACGAGGGCCGCGCCGGTGAAGATCCCGCTCACCCCGAACGAGCCGGGGGCGAACCCGAGGTCCTGAAGCAGGGAGGGGACCGCCTCCGCGCCGGCGGCGGGCTGCGAGCCAGCCGGAGGGATGAAGGGCGAGTAGTTCGACATCTTGATGTAGAACAGCCCGGCGATGATGACGAAGAGCACCACGGCGACCTTGATGGTCACCATGACGAGGTTGACCTGCGACGAGACCTTGATGCCGAGGCAGATCACTCCCGTCAGGACCAGCACGATCGCGGCGGCCACGAGGTTGTGCCCCTCGCCGTAGGCGACGGCGGGGATGGTCACCCCGATCTGCTTCATGACATCCGCGAAGTAGGTCGACCAGCCCACCGCCACCGTGCTCGCGCCCAGCGCGAGCTCGAGGATGAGGTCCCAGCCGATCACCCAGGCGACCAGCTCCCCGAGGCTGGCGTAGCTGAACGTGTAGGCGGAGCCGGCGACCGGGACGGTGCTGGCGAACTCCGCGTAGCAGAGTGCCGCGAGGGCGCAGGCCACGCCGGCGAAGACGAACGACAGGGCGACCGCCGGGCCGGCCTGGACGCCGGCCGCCTTGCCGGTGAGCACGAAGATGCCGGTGCCGATGACGACACCGACGCCGAACACCGTGAGGTCGAGCGCCCCGAGCCGCTTGCGCAGCTGGTGCGTCGGCTCCTCGGTGTCCCTGATGGACTGCTCGATGGTCTTGGTCCGCCACATGTTCATCGGGGCTCTCCTTGCCGCGCTGCCGCTCGTCCGCTGACCCGTAGGGATACCCCGCACCGAGGAATCGGTGGTCATCCTGCAGGTGTGCCCGAAACCTGTCAAAAGATGCCCCGGGGGCTCCCGGGTCACCCCGTCATTCGGTGAGGACGAGCCACTGCTTCCCGTCCACGAGCTCGCGGGCCGCGTCGAGGTGGCCGGCGTGACAGGCGGTCTCGGTCAGCGCATGGACGAGGACCGCACGCAGGTCGTCGAGGCGGTAGTCGCCGAAGAAGTCCGGCCACCACCCGGGCGACGCGTCCAGTGACGTCGAGGCGATGACCGCATCGGCGAGTCGGGCCTCGCGGCGATACGCCTCGATCACCTGCTCCGCTGGGATCTCGGCGGCAACCTGCCAGGCGTCGTCGCTCCCGTCGGTGACCGCCCGGATGACGGGCTCCTCCCCCGCGATGACCCCGCGGAACCAGAACCGCTCGACGTCGAGAGCGAGGTGCTGCACCAGCCCGAGACAGGACCATCCCGAGGGAAGCACCGGGCGCCGTAGGGCCTCGTCGGACAGGCCGTCCAGGGCGCAGAGGACGTGCTCACGCTGGCTGGCGAGGGCGGCCAGCAGCACTCGCGCCTCGCGGGGCAGCTCAAGCCTGTCGTCCGGAGTCACGCTGCTCCCTGTCCGCCGCTGATGGTGGCCTCCAATGTACACACCGTCCACTTTGCGGCAACTGCGTATGCCAGCCGCTGCGGGCTGTGCTTGGGTAGGGGCATGATGAGCAGCCCGGACGGTACCCGTGTCGTCACCGCCCACCGAGAGGTCTCGGCGAGCGCCGACCGCATCTTCGAGCTGATCGCGGACCCCGCTCAGCAGCCCCGGTGGGACGGCAACGACAACCTGGGCGAAGCCCTCGACGGCCAGCGCATCCGAGCCCTCGGTGAGGTGTTCACGATGACCACCACGAAGGGCCACGTCCGCGAGAACCATGTGGTCGAGTTCGAGGAGGGGCGCCGCATCGCGTGGCGGCCCGCGGAGCCGGGGCAGGAGCCCATCGGGCAGCTCTGGCGCTGGGAGCTCGAGCCGGTCGGCTCGGCGCGAACCCGGGTCACCCACACCTACGACTGGACGCAGCTCACCGACGAGCAGCGCTTCCCGCGGGCCCGAGCCACCACGAGCGAGAGTCTGCTTCGCTCGATCGACCGGCTGGCCGCCCTGGCCGAGGACGTCATCGAGGACTGCGATGTGTATGCGGCGAGTTCCTACGCTGTGGCGATCTCTCACGGGCATCGCGTCCGACAGAAGGTGGATCTCAAAGCCAGAGTCGATGCCGACACCGGCGAAGTCACCTTCTCCGTTCCGAAGGACCAGATCGACAAGCTCCGGGACTAACCGGTCTACCGTCGTCGATCCATCTGGACAGATGGGTCAGAAGTTCGTGGCCATGTTCGTGAACCGGCTGTAGTGACCCTGGAAGGCCAGCACGATGGTGTCGGTCGGGCCGTTTCGGTGCTTGGCCACGATGAGGTCCGCCTCGCCGGCGCGCTGGGACTCCTTCTCGTAGGCCTCGTCCCGGTGGAGCAGCAGGACCATGTCGGCGTCCTGCTCGATCGACCCAGACTCGCGCAGGTCTGACATCTGCGGACGCTTGTCGGTGCGCTGCTCGGCGCCACGGTTGAGCTGGGAGATCGCGATCACCGGCACCTCGAGCTCCTTGGCCAGCAGCTTCAGCGCCCGCGAGAACTCGGAGACCTCCTGCTGGCGCGACTCCACGCGTTTGCCCGAGCTCATCAGCTGGAGGTAGTCGATGACGACGAGCTTGAGGTTGTTGCGCTGCTTGAGCCGGCGGCACTTGGCGCGGATCTCCATCAGCGACATGTTCGGCGAGTCGTCGATGAAGAGCGGCGCGTCGGAGACGCGGCCCATCGTCGAGGCGAGCCGGGTCCAGTCCTCCTCGCGCATCGTGCCCTTGCGCATGTGCTGCAGCTGGATGCTCGCCTCGGCGGAGAGCAGACGCATGGTGATCTCGGTGCGGCTCATCTCGAGCGAGAAGATCACCGACGCGAGGTTGTGCTTGATGGCAGCCGTCCGGATGATGTCCAGCCCGATGGTCGACTTGCCCATCGCCGGGCGGGCCGCGATGACGATCATCTGTCCCGGGTGCAGCCCGTTGGTCAGACCGTCGAGGTCCGTGAAACCCGTTGGGACGCCGGTCATCTCGCCGGACTTGCCGGACGCGACCTCGATCTCGTCGACGGTCATCTCGAGGATGTCCCCGAGCATGTGGTAGTCCTCGCCGCCGCGCTTGTCGGCGACGGCATACACCTCGGCCTGCGCGGCGTTGACGATGTCCTCGACGTCGCCGCCGCCCTGCGCGTAGCCGAGCTGGACGATCCGGGTGCCCGCCTCGACGAGGCGGCGCAGCACCGCCCGCTCGGCGACGATCTGCGCGTAGTAGCCCGCGTTGGCCGCCGTCGGGACCGAGGAGATCAGCTGGTGGAGGTAGGCCTGGCCACCGACGCGGGTGAGGTCGCCGCGCTTGGTCAGCTCGTCGGAGACGGTGATCGCGTCGGCGGGCTCGCCCCGGCCGTAGAGCTCGAGCACGGCGTCGTAGATCGCCTCGTGCGCCGGACGGTAGAAGTCCGCGCCCTTGAGCGTCTCGACGCAGTCCGCGATGGCGTCCTTCGACAGGAGCATGCCGCCGAGCACCGACTGCTCGGCGTGGACGTCCTGAGGGGGAAGCCGATCGTCGCCGGGGGCCTGCTGCACCCCGGGGAAGAGCTCCTGGATCGACACGCGGTGTCCCCCATCCCTTTCCCCATAAGGCCGAGCTGATCGTCGCCATCAGGACACCATCGAGCACCGACATCGTGCTGACGGCGACCGCCGGAGACCTCCGGCTTGGTGCGACGAAGGACACGCTATGACCGCTGCCCCCGGCCACCAAACGACGGCTGTGGAACGGCTGAGCACAACCTGTGCACCACGCCGTGGACCCCTGTGGGCAACGTGTGGACAACCCCGGCATCAGGCGGTGGGTTTCCCGGCAGAACCGCTGCGCCACCGCACAACCGGCGCAGTCCACAGCCTGTGGACAAAAGAAAAACCTGCCATCCGGGACGACGCGCCGAGCCGGCGGGCCGAGCCGCCACGACGGCCCGACGGCCTACCCCTCACGGCCGGCGGAAACCTACAGTGGAGGCATGTGCCGAAACATCCGCCAGCTCCACAACTTCGACCCGCCGGCCACCAGCGACGAGGTCCGGGCCGCTGCCCTGCAGTACGTCCGCAAGGTCGCCGGCACGACGAAGCCGTCGCAGGCCAACCAGGCCGCCTTCGACGCCGCCGTCGAGGAGGTGGCCCACGCGACGGCCCACCTGCTCGAGCACCTGAGCACGTCCGCACCGCCGAAGAACCGCGAGGAGGAGGCGGCCAAGGCGCGCGCCCGCAGCGCCGCCCGCTACGCCACAGCCTGACCAGGGCGATGCGGCGCGAGATCCTGCGGCTCGCGGTCCCCGCCTTCCTCGCCCTCGTCGCCGAGCCGCTCTTCCTGCTCGCCGACTCGGCGATCGTCGGCCACCTCGGCACGGTCCCGCTGGCCGCCCTCGGGGTCGCCTCAGCCGTCCTGCTCACTGCCGCAGGCGTCTTCGTGTTCCTCGCCTACGGCACGACGAGCATCGTCGCCCGGCAGTACGGCGCGGGGTCGGCCCGCAGCGCGATCGCGGCCGGCGTCGACGGCCTCTGGCTGGCCGTGGTGCTCGGCGCCGTCACGGCGCTCGTCGTCGCGGTCGCCGCCCCCCAGCTCTGCGCCGCCTTCGGGGCGAGCCTCCCCGTCCAGGAGCAGGCGGTGACCTATCTGCGGATCTCCGCCGCCGGCATACCGGGCATGCTCGTCGTGCTCGCGGTGACCGGCCTCCTGCGGGGGCTGCAGGACACCCGCGCGCCGCTCGTCGCGGCGACGACCGGCTTCGGCGCCAACATCGTGCTCAACCTGGTCTTCGTCTACCAGCTCGGCTGGGGCATCGCCGGATCCGCCTGGGGGACCGTCATCGCCCAGACGGGTATGGCGCTCGGGCTGGTCCTCGTCGTCGGTCGCCGGGCGCGTGCTGAGCGGGCGCGGCTGGCCCTCCGCCCGGCCGGGGTGCTGCGCGCCGCGCGCGGGGGTGTCCCGCTGCTCGTGCGCACCCTCGCGCTGCGGGCGGTCCTGCTCGTGACCACCGCGGTGGCAGCCGGCTCCGGGGACGTCACCCTGGCCGGACACCAGATCGTGCTGACCGTCTGGAGCTTCCTCGCCTTCGCGCTGGACGCCCTCGCGATCGCGGCCCAGGCGATCACCGGGCGGGCCCTCGGTGCCGGCGACGTCGTCGCGGCGCGGGAGGCCGCTCGCACGATGGCCCGCTGGGGCGTCGTCGCCGGCCTCGCCACGGGGGTGCTCGTGCTCCTCCTGAGCCGGGTCATCCCGCTGGGGTTCACCACCGACTCCCGCGTCGTCGGGGCGGCGGCCGGCGCCTTCGTCGTCGTCGCCGTGGTGCAGTGGCTGGCGGGCTACGTCTTCGTCATCGACGGCGTGCTCATGGGGGCCGGTGACACGGTGTGGCTCGCCGTGGCCATGGTGCTGGCCGTTCTCGTCTGGGTGCCGGCGCTGCTGCTCGCCTCCCGGGGAGGGCCGCCCCTCCCGGGCGGGGCCGGCCAGCCGCTCGCCGGTCTGTGGCTGTGGTTCGGCGCCGGGTTCATGGCGCTGCGCGGTGTCGGGCTGTGGTGGCGCTTCCGTGGCGACGGGTGGCTCGTCGCCGGCGCAACCCGCTGACCGGCATACCCTGTGGCCCGTGGCCCTCGACATCCTCGTGCCCTTCTGGGGCGACCCCGCCCTGCTGCGGGTGACGGTCGAGAGCGTCCTCGCGCAGCGCAACGGCGACTGGCTGCTGACCGTCGTCGACGACGCCTACCCGGACCCGGCCGTGCCGCAGTGGTTCGCGACGATCGACGACCCCCGGGTGCGCTACGTGCGGCACGAGAGCAACCAGGGGATCACGGCCAACTACCGGCACTGCGTCGCGCTGGCCACGCAGGAGGTGCTCGCGCTCGTCGGCTGCGACGACGTGCTGCTGCCGAACTACGTCGACGTCGTCCTCGACGCCCACCGCCGATTCCCCGACGCCGCGGTCATCCAGCCGGGCGTGCGGGTCATCGACGAGCGGGGGCGCGTCGTGCGGACCCTCGTCGACAGCGTCAAGCGGCGGCTCGTCCAACCGTCGGTCGCCGGCGCGACCGAGCTGTCCGGTGAGCCCCTCGCCACCTCCCTGCTGCACGGGGACTGGCTCTACTGGCCGTCCCTCGCCTTCCGGACCGAGCGGATCCGCGAGGTCGACTTCCGCGAGGGCCTCCCGATCATCCAGGACCTCGCGCTCGTCATCGACCTCGTATGCCGTGGCGCGTCGCTCGTGCTCGAGCCGACGGTCTGCTTCCACTACCGACGGCACGCGGCCAGCGCCTCGTCCACCCAGCTCCTCGACGGCAGCCGGTTCGTCGACGACCGGGCCTACTTCGCCATCGCCGCCGAGCAGGCGCGACAGCTGGGCTGGCATAGGGCCGAGCGGGCCGCCCGGGCCCGGCTGACCTCGCGGGCGCACGCGCTCACCCTGGTCCCGGCGGCACTGGCTCGGCGCCGGTGGCCGGCCCTGCGGGTGCTCGCTCGGCATGCCCTGGGCGGGCGGTAGCCCCCGCGCCCAACCCGCGCCGGCCCCAGCGGATGGCCGGACGCTCGACCAGCCGCCAGCTCACCGTGGCGAGGACTCCCGTGGCGACGGCGGCGAGCACGTCGTAGAGGACGAGGCCCCACCGGTAGGCGCCGGCATACGCGAGCAGCTGCTGGACGGGGAAGGCGTAGATGTACACGCCGTAGGAGATGTCGTGGCGCCGGACGAGCCCCGGCGACGGCAGGACCGTCGCCGCATACAGGATCGCGTAGGTGACCAGGGGCGCGGCGGCCTGGGCGCCCCACCTCGGCACGAACCAGACCAGCGCCGCTGCCCCGGCCGTCGCCACCGCCGCGACATCCGCGCACAGCGGCCGCCGGCCGACGACGGTCTGCACGAACGCTCCACCGAGGAAGGGCGGCACCAGCCGCGCCAGCAGCTGCAGGTCGAGGTTGCCGGACAGGGCTGCGGGAAGCGCGTCGAGCGAGGCCCACAGCAGCACCGACAGGGCGAAGGCCGCCCCCAGCAGCCACCGGCGGCGGCGGACCAGCGGCAGGGCGACGAGCAGGCCGACGAGCAGGTAGCAGCAGAACTCGAACCACAGCGTCCAGAGCGAGCCGTTCCACGAGCCGGGGTAGGGCACCGCCGACGGGGTTCCTGCCACGTCGTAGGCCGTCATCCGCAGCAGCGAGTTCCCCACGACGAAGCTCACCGGAGTCGTCGCCGTCGTGAGGAACCCGCTCAGGCTGCGATGCTCGACCCACCAGCCGATGGGGGCGAACACCCCGGCCGTGACGACGAGGCAGACGAGGAACGCCGGGAAGATCCGGGCCACCCGGTGGCGCAGGTAGGTGCCCAGGCCGTTTGCGAACCGGCTGGCGGTGATGAGGTAGCCGCTGATGGTGAAGAAGCCGAAGACCGCCCAGCCGCCGAGGTTCTCGCCGCGGAACCCCGGTCCGGGACCCTCCCCGGCGAGGTGGAAGCCGTGCGCGACGAGCACCATGAGGGCGAGGGCGAGCCGGATGAGGTTGAGCGAGTTCGTCCGGACGTCGAGAGCCACCGAACGTCCGGATGCGGCGGCACCCGCGCCGGCCGGTCGCGAGGAGGTGGACACGTGGGCCAGTCTGACCTGTCCGGCGGCGACCCGGGGCATCCGGAGCGGGCTGGATCCGGGCCTGCGGCGACCCGGCGCTGGCTCGCACCCGCCAAGCACGGCAGAGTGGGTGGCAGCCGGACCAGTCACCCGGAGCCGGACTGGTCGCGCAGGCCATCCGGACCCAGAGCCGAAGGAGTATGCCGATGGACGCGACCGAGCCGACCGAGCCGACCGACCGGGCGGAGCCCACGGATCCGGACCAGCCGACTGGCGAGAGGGACCTGCCGGACCTCGAGGCGGTCAGCGACGCGATCGAGCAGGCACACGAGGCCGAGGAGACCCTGCTCGCCGTGGACCCCAACGCGATCAACCCGCGGCACGTCGAGCACCCGGAGGAGGCCACCACCGAGCCGGAGGACGGCGCACCGGGCAACGACACTCCCGCAGCGGACACCACGACGGAGCCGACCGAGCCGGACACGAGCGTCACCGAGGAGCCCAGCGGGCCGCGGGCACCCTCCGACGAGCCAGGGTGAGAGCTGACTGGCGCTCGTGCTCAGCCACCTGCCCCACAATGAGCCGGTGAGCCAATTCCTCGAGGGCGTGCTGAACCTCTCCCCCATCTGGATCTACCTCATCGTCGGGCTGCTCGTCTTCGCCGAGGATGCGATCTTCATCGGGTTCGTCATCCCCGGCGAGACCGCCGCGGTGCTGGCCGGGGTCTCGGCGGGGCTCGGGAAGACCGAGATCGCCCTGGCCATGCTCATCGTCATCCTCGCCGCCGTCGTGGGCGACACCGTCGGCTACGAGGTCGGCAAGCACATCTTCGGACCGAAGATCGTGGACGGACGGTTCCTGCGCAACCACCGGCACAAGCTGGCGAAGGCGGAGAGCTTCCTGCAGCGCCGAGGCGGCTGGGCCGTCTTCCTCGGCAGGTTCACCGCCTTCTTCCGGGCGATGATGCCGGCGCTCGCGGGTGCCGCCGGCATGCCATACCGCCGGTTCGTGGTCTGGAACGTCGCCGGCGGCGTCATCTGGGGAGCCACCTTCGTCATGCTCGGCTTCCTCGCCGGCAGCTCGTACCAGACCATCGAGCAGAAGGTCGGCCGCGGCATGGCGGTCGGCGTCGTGGCCATCGTCATCCTGGCCGCGGTCGTCTGGAAGGTGCGCTCCAGCCGCCTGGAGAAGGCCGAGGAGCAGCTGTACGCCGCCGAGCACCCCGGCGCCGACGGCCAGTCGGACGAGCTCGGCGCCCCCACCCACCCGTGATGGGGGCTCTCCTGTTTATCGGGTGACCCGATAAACAGGTCACGGGAAAATCACGGTGCCGCGGCGTCCGCGAAGATGCTGGTCTCGCCCAGGTGACAGTGCCACAGTTGGGAGTGACCGGCCCGCCACCTGCAGTGACGGGGGCCGAGAGCACGTCGGCACGCAGCAGACGAGAGGAGACCAGATGACGGCAGAGCAGCTTCCGGACCTGGACCAGGTCAAAGAGGCCATCCGTCAGGCCCGCGAGGCGGAGGAGCACCTCCTGGAGGTGGACCGGAACGGCGTCGTGCACGACACCGGCCATCCGATCCTCGCGCCGAACGAGGACGACCGGCGCAACCTGTCGCACGTCCGGACGCACGGCCGTCGCCAGGGCAAGCACTGAGCGGTCAGCAAGCACTGAGCGGTCAGCAAGCACTGAGCGGTCAGCAAGCACTGAGCGGTCAGCAAGCACTGAGCCGCCCGAGGGGACGACCGCCGGGTCAGGCCTCGCGGCGCTTCCTGGCCTGCTCGGCCTTGCGGCGTAGCTGGTTGTAGGTGCCGGTGATGCCCATCGCCTTCTTGACCTCGGCCAGGACCTCCCGGACCTCCTGACGCGTGCGCTCCGTGCCGTCGACGATGATCTCGTCCACCAGCCCGGCCTGCTTCTCGTAGGTCGCGCGCCGGTCCCGCATCGGCTCCAGGTAGCGGTTCAGCGCGATCGCGAGCTTGTCCTTGACCTCGACATCGCCCACCGTCCCGGCGCGGTAGCGCTCCGCTAGCTCCTCGACCTGCGCGACGTCGTCGTTGAAAGCGCGGTGGTATGCGAACACCGGGTTGCCCTCGACCGTCCCGGGGATGTCGGCGCGGACGCGGTTCGGGTCGGTGTACATCCCCGCGACCTTCTTGCGCACGGTCGCCGCGTCGTCGGAGAGCATGATCGCGTTGCCGAGCGACTTGCTCATCTTGGCCTGGCCGTCCGTGCCGATGAGGGTGGTGATCTCGCTCTCGATGAGCTCGGGGATGGGGAAGACCTCGCCGTACAGGTGGTTGAACCGCCGGGCGATCTCGCGGGTCACCTCCACATGGGCGTGGTTGTCCTTGCCGACCGGGACGACGTTGCCCTTGACGCAGAGGATGTCGGCGGCCTGGAGCACCGGGTAGCCCAGCAGGCCGTAGGGCATCTCGTCCTTGTTGGCCGCCCGGGCCATGTCCTTGAGGCTCGGCACCCGTTCGAGGCGGGGCACCGAGACGAGGTTCTGGAAGAGCGTGTTCAGCTCGGCGACCTCGGGGATGGCCGACTGGAGGTAGAACGTCACCGCGTCGGGGTCGATCCCGGCGGAGAGCTGGTCGAGGACCATGTCCCGCGCGTTGCCGGACACCTGGTCGATGTCCGCCCGGGTGTTCTTCGTGGTGAGCATGTGCAGGTCGGCGATGATGAGGAAGGTCTCGTACTGGTGCTGCAGGCGGACCCGGTTCTCGATGCTGCCGACGAAGTGGCCGAGGTGCAGCTTGCCCGTGGGGCGGTCGCCGGTCAGCATGCGGGGACGCCGCGAGGTGGTGGTGGTCTCTGGTGTGGTCATCTGTCGTGCTCCTGTGGCTTCGTGCCCGGTCGGGGTGTCCGCGTCGACACGCAGAAGCCGCCCTCGACGGGGCGGCTTCGTGGTCGTGAACTCGAGCGCCCGGTCAGGGCAGCCACCAGCTCGGCTGCGAGCAGCCGGCGCCGGTGGACGTGGTCACCGGTCCACTGTAGCGGCAACGACGAGGGCGCTCCTCCCCGAGAACCGGGGTGGAGCGCCCAGCGCAGGCAGGTGGCTCAGCCAGCCACGACCTCGAGGCTGACCGTCGCCTGGACCTCGGGGTGCAGGCGCACCAGGGCCTCGTAGGAGCCGGTGGTCTTGATGTGACCCTGGACCTCGATCTTGCGCTTGTCGAGCTCGGGACCGCCAGCGGCCTTGACCGCGTCAGCGATGTCCGCGTTGCTCACGGCGCCGAAGAGGCGACCGGCGTTGCCGGCCTTCGCGGCGACCGTGACGGACGTCGACTCGAGCCGGCCCTTGATCTGGCGAGCCTCCTCGAGGGTCTTGACCTCGCGGGTCGCGCGCGCCTTGGTGATCGCGTCGACCTGCTTCTGGCCGCCCTTGGTCCACGCCGTCGCGACACCGCGCGGCAGCAGGTAGTTGCGGCCGTAGCCGTCCTTGACCTCGATGATGTCGCCGGCTGCGCCGAGACCGGTCACCTCGTGGGTGAGAATGAGTTTCACAGTGAGCTCCTCGTCTGTTCTCGTGCCGGCTCAGCGAGCCGAGGACGAGTAGGGCAGCAGGGCCATCTCACGGGCGTTCTTGACCGCCGTCGCGATGAGTCGCTGCTCCTGGACCGACACCCCGGTCACCCGGCGGGCGCGGATCTTCCCGCGGTCGGAGATGAACTTGCGCAGCAGCGCGGTGTCCTTGTAGTCGATGTTCTCGACCTTGGCGATCTTGAGCGGGTTCGCCTTCTTCTTGGGCTTACGCACAACGGGCTTGGCCATCGTGGTGCTCTCCTTCTCGTTGAGAGCCCGGAGTCGTCTCCGGGATAGCGGGTCTTGCGTGAATGGGCCGTGCGGCGTGCTCCGCGGCTGCGGACCTCACCTCAGGCGTAGAGCGGGCTGGTCGGGAAGGCGGAGCCGGTCAGAAGGGAGGCTCGTCGTATGACGGCGCGCCGCCACCCCACGAACCACCCTGGCCACCCGCCTGGCTCCCACCCTGCGGCGCCGAGACGCCCTGACCTGACTGGCTGCCCGCGAAGGCTGCGCCGGCCGGTCCGCCGGCGTTGCCGCCGCCGGTGGCCCACGGGTCCTCGGAGCTGCCGCCGCCGCCGCCGAAGCCGCCGCCGGAGCCCTGCCCGCTGCCCCGCTGGGTCTTGGTGACCTTGGCCGAGGCGTAGCGCAGCGACGGGCCGATCTCGTCGACCTCGAGCTCGATGACGGTGCGCTTCTCGCCCTCCTTGGTCTCGTAGGAACGAGACTTCAGCCGGCCCGAGACGATGACCCGGGTCCCGCGCTGGAGGGACTCGGCGACGTTCTCGGCCGCGTCCCGCCAGACCGAGCAGCGCATGAACAGCGTCTCGCCGTCCTTCCACTCGTTGGACTGGCGGTCGAACGCCCGGGGCGTGGACGCCACGGTGAAGTTCGCCACCGCCGCACCCGAGGGGGTGAAGCGCAGCTCGGGGTCGCCGGTGATGTTGCCGATGACGGTGATGACGGTGTCGCCAGCCATGTCGAATCCCTTGTCGTCGAGGTCAGTGGTCGAAGATCAGGCGCCGGGGCGCAGGAGCTTGGTCCGCAGGACCGACTCGTTGAGCCCGAGCTGACGGTCCAGCTCCTGGGCCGTGGCCGGCTCGGCGGTCATCGTGACGACCGCGTAGATGCCCTCGGACTTCTTGTTGATCTCGTAGGCGAGGCGGCGGCGGCCCCAGATGTCGACGTTGTCGACGGAGCCCCCGTCCTTGCTGACGACGGTGAGGAGCTTGTCCAGGGACGGAGCGACGGTGCGCTCCTCGATCTCGGGGTCGAGGATGACCATGAGTTCATACTGACGCATGCGTTAACCCACCTCCTTTGGTCTTGGCGGTCACGGTCTCTCCGTGACAGGAGGGTTGCAGCGTCCGCCGTGACTCCAACCTGCCAGGCGATGGCGACACGGGTCGACATCTGTCCACAGGCGGGACGTGCTCACGACGAGCCGGACCAGACTAGCGGCGCCGCACGCCGATCGAGAAATCGTCCGTGCCGTCCAGGGCTCAGGCGAACCGCACGATGACCGCGTCAGGCGCCCCGTGCAGCGGGCCGCCCAGCTCGTCGGCGTCGTCCTGCTCGGGGTCGTCCGGTTCGGGGTCGTCCGGTTCGGGGTCGTCCGGTTCGGGGTCGTCGGGCTCGGGGTCGTCCGGCTCGATGGCGAGCGGCGCTCGTGACCACGCGACCCGCCAGGTGCGGTAGACGAGCCATCCGACCCCGGTGAGCCGCAGCAGCAGGAAGAGGGCGTACCACCCCGGGGGGAGGCCGCGGTCAGGGACGGAGGCGGCAGCGAGGTAGAGCCAGACCGCGACGAAGTGCAGCGACTCCGTGCCCGCCCAGTAGAGGTGGTCCTTCCACCGCAGCCCGACGAGGGCGACGAACGGGACCAGCCAGAGGGACTCCTGGACCGGCATCGACTTGCCGGTGACCATCACGATGGCGAGCATCACGAGGGACACCTCGGCGACCCCGGGGCGCCGCCGCGCGGCCAGGGCCAGCACGGCGCCGGCGCCGAGCGCAGCGGCCCAGCCGAGGACGCAGAGGACCGTCACGGCGAGCGGGGGCAGGGGGTAGCCGGCGAGCTGAGGCAGGAGCCAGGGCGAGCCGAAGCCCGCTGCCGCGTCATACCAGCCCTGGTAGGCACGGACGGCGGCTGCCGAGTTGAGCCAGCCGAAGGCGACGAGCACCACCCCGAAGGTCAGCAGCGCGGCGCCTGCGGTCCGCGCCCACGCCTCGACCCGGCCGGCTCGCACGGCCACGAGCAGGATCGCCACGAGGACGACGAGTGGGTAGGTGCGAGCCGAGATGGCCAGCCCGAACAGGACGCCGCAGAGCAGCAGGCGTTCTCGGCTCCAGCAGTAGAGCGCCGCCGCCAGCAGCGCGACCCCCAGGACGTCGGGTGCGACCACGAGCGTGAGCAGCACGACCGGAGACAGCGCCACGTGTGCTCCCCGAAGGGGGAAACGCCGGACCGACGCGCTCGTCCACCAGGTCGTCAGGGCGATGAGGACGGCTCCGAGAACGGCCCACAGCCCGAAGTAGAACCGGATCCGCTCGTCCGTCGAGCCGGAGGGCACGACGGTGGCGACCAGGGTCATGACGAACCCGGTCAGTGGTGGCTGCACCGGCGACGGCGACCCGCTGCCCCCGGCGAGGAACGCGAGCACCCCGGAGCTGAGCCCGGCGTCCTTGTAGGTCGCCGGCAGGTCGGAGAAGCAGGCGTGCCAGAACTGGTCCGGGCTGCTCCAGCCCACCCCGATGCAGTGCGACCGCTCGACGACGCCGAGCCCGACCGGCACGCTGGACGCCGCGGCGAGGAGGGCGGCGTAGTAGCGCCAGCCTCGGGCGGCGGGCACGGCATACCGCCCCAGCGGGCCGCCGACGACCTCCGACGCGGCCCGCACCACGTCATCGTCACGCGACGGGACGGCGATGCGGTCCGGGCGGGTCCACGACATGGCGGCAGCCTACGACGCCCCGCTCGGCGTCCGGCTGAGCGGTCAGCCCCCGCCGGCTGCGGGCTTGGCCGGAGCGGTGGTGGTCGTCGTGGTCGTCGGGCATCCCGGCAGCTTGATCGGGCAGCCCGGCGTGGTCGTCGTCGTGGGCGGCGGGGTCAGCGTCCGGGTCGGGGTCACGGTCGTGGTCACCGTCGGCGGCGGCGTGGTCGTCGTCGTCGTGGTCGTCTCCGTCGTCGTCGTGACGGTCGGTGTCGGGGTCGCGACCTTGTCGTCGCCGATGCCGGCCCGCGGCGGGAAGTCGGTCGGCGGGATGCCGGTCATCGCTGCCGTCATGAAGTCCTTCCAGATCGACAGGGGGATCGAGTTGCCGCTGAGCTCGTTGATGCCCGCGATGTTCTGCAGCGGCTGCGGCACTCCACCGACGTCCTTGTACATCCCGACCGAGGCCACCAGCTGGGGGGTGATGCCGGTGAACCACACCGACTTGTGCTCCTCGGAGGTGCCCGTCTTGCCGGCGACCGGCCGGCCGATGTCGGCGGCCCGGGACGCCGTGCCACCTGGCGCGGTGACCTGCTTCATCGCGTCGATGACGTCGGCGGCCACCTCCTTGGAGAAGGCCTGGGTGAGCTGCTTGGCGGCCTTGTAGTCGATGTTGACCTGGTCCGAGGTGACACTGGCGATGAGGTATGGCGTCGCGCGCTGGCCCTGCCCGGCGATCGTCGCGAAGGCGCTCGCCACGTCGAGCACATGCGGCGACGCGGTGCCGAGGACGTTGGTCAGGTCAGCGCCCAGGCCAGGGGTGTCCGCCGGTATGCCGGCGGCCACCGCGGCGTCCTGGGTGTTCTTCGGGCCGATCTTCTCGTTGAGCTGGACGAACACCGTGTTGATCGACTTGGCGGTCGCGGTCCGCAGGTCCACCATCCCGTAGCTCTGGTTGCCCTCGTTCTTGATCCCCCCGGTGCGGCCGAGACCGGGGACGTCGAGCGGGCTCTTGCCGTCGAACTTGGTCTTGGTGCTGATGCCCTGGTTGAGTGCGGCGATCAGGGCGAACGGCTTGAAGGTCGACCCGGCCTGCATCACGGCGTCGGTGGCGGTGTTGAACTGACGCTTCTGGTAGTCCGCGCCGCCGTACATCGCGGCGATGCCGCCGTCGCCCGGACGGACGGCGACCAGCCCGGCATACACGTCCGGCGCGTCCTTGGGGAAGTTCTTGTCCATCGACGCGAGCGCGGCATCCTGGGCCTGCTTCGAGATCGTCGTCGTGATCCGCAGGCCGCCGCGGTCGATGTCGCTGTCGGACAGCTTGAGGTTCGTCCCGAGCTCCTTGCGCACCTCGTTGACGATGTAGCCGTTGGGGCCGGCCAGGGCCTGGTTGGGCTGCGGGGGGATCGTGGCCGGCACGTCGGTGATCTTGGCCCGCTCGGCCGGGCTGAGCCAGCCCTCGGTGACCATCCCGTCCAGGACGTAGCCCATCCGGCTCTTGAGGTTGGCCTGCTGCTTCGGCCCGAGGGCCGGGTCGTAGAGAGACGGGGCGTTGATGACCGACGCGAGGACGGCGCTCTCGGCGGGGGTGAGGTCCTTCTGGTCCTTGCCGAAGTAGGCCTTGGCCGCGGTCTTCACGCCGTAGGCGCCCCGGCCGTAGTAGATCGTGTTGAGGTAGTCCTCGAGGATCTGGTCCTTGGAGTGCTGCTGGTCGATCTTGATGGAGATGATGATCTCCTTGAACTTGCGCGTCAGGGACTTGTCCTGGGTCAGGTAGAAGTTCTTGACGTACTGCTGGGTGATCGTCGAGCCGCCGCTCTGGGCGTCGCTGCCGCGCAGGCCCTGCCAGACGGCCCGGGCGATGCCCGAGGGGGAGACTCCCTTGTTGGTGTAGAAGCTGCGGTCCTCGGCGGCGATCACGGCCTTCTGCAGCGAGTCGGGGATGTCCTTGAGGGCGACGGACTCGCGGTTCCCGTTGACGTCGCTGATCCGAGCCAGCTCGGTCTTGCCGTCGTCGTAGTAGATGATCGACGCCTGGGCTCCCGCGAGCTGGTTGGGCTTGGGCGGGTCGATGGTCGCGTACGCGATGGCGATGCCGACCAGCCCGAGCGCGAAGAGGCTGAGCAGGACGAAGAGGCCGCGCCTGACCCAGGTGCGGCGCGAGGCGCGCGGCTTCTTGGCCGGCTTGCGCGACGCGCGGGTGTCCGCGCTGCTGGTGCTGCTGCTCACAGGTCCACTTCCGTCGACTGGTCGGCTGGTCGCCACGGCTGGGAGGGCAAAAGGTCCCGGTTCAGTATGCGGCGCGCGCGCTACGGCGCCGAATCGGGGGCCGGGTTGTCGGCAGCCTCACAGCGCTCTCCCACCCGGCTCGCCACGCCGCCAGGTTGTATCGCGGCGATATATCTGCGTTACTGGTGACCAGACAAAGCAGCAGTTTGTCCGATGCCTGCATCGGAAGGCCACCCGGAGGGAGATCGGTCGATGGCTCGACGCGCAGCCCTGCTCGAGTTCGCCGTCCTCGGGCTGCTGCACGAGTCGCCGATGCACGGCTACGAGCTGCGCAAGCGGCTCAACGCCGCCCTCGGCGCCTTCCGGGCCCTCTCCTACGGCTCGCTCTACCCCTGTCTGCGGGGGCTGCTCACCACCGGCTGGGTCGTCGAGGTCCCCCAGGCGACCGGCGCGAGCGGCAGCCGCCGGGCCCGGATCGTCTACCAGCTGACCGACTCCGGGTCGGTCCACTTCCAGGAGCTTGCCCGCGCCGCGGGCCCGAGCGCCTGGGAGGACGACGAGTTCGACGTCCACTTCGCCTTCTTCGCCCGGACCACGGCCGAGGTCCGGCTCCGGATCCTCGAGGGGCGCCGCTCCCGCCTGGAGGAGCGGCTCGCCAACATCCGCGAGGCCTCGGCGCGCGGCCGCGAGCGGATGGACGAGTACACCTCGGCCCTGCAGCGGCACGGCGAGGAGTCGGCCGAGCGCGAGGTGCGCTGGCTCGAGGAGCTCATCAGCGCCGAGCGGTCCGTCACCGTGCCCACCCACGCCCAGCCCGAGCACACCCTGCCCCACCACACCCAGGCCGAGCACCCCACCCCGTCCACCACTGCAGCACAGAGCACACCGGCATCCCCGCTGGGTGGGCTCATCTCACAGAAGGAGTAACCCATGGGTTCCGTCCGCGTCGCCATCGTCGGCGTCGGCAACTGCGCCAGCTCGCTGGTCCAGGGAGTCGAGTACTACAAGGATGCGCCGACCGACAAGACCGTCCCGGGTCTGATGCATGTCGAGTTCGGGGAGTACCACGTGCGCGACGTCGAGTTCGTCGCCGCCTTCGACGTCGACGCCAAGAAGGTCGGCTTCGACCTCGCGGAGGCGATCACTGCGTCGGAGAACAACACCATCAAGATCGCCGACGTACCGCCCACGGGCGTCATCGTCCAGCGCGGGGTCACCAACGACGGACTCGGCAAGTACTACCGGATGACCATCGAGGAGTCGGACGCCGAGCCGGTCGACATCGTCGCGGCGCTCAAGGCGGCCAAGGTCGACGTGCTCGTCTCCTACCTTCCCGTCGGGTCCGAGACCGCCGACAAGTACTACGCCCAGTGCGCGATCGACGCCGGCGTGGCCTTCGTCAACGCCCTGCCGGTCTTCATCGCCTCCGACCCCGAGTGGGCGGCCAAGTTCGAGGCGGCCGGCGTCCCGGTCATCGGTGACGACATCAAGTCCCAGGTCGGCGCAACGATCACCCACCGCGTCATGGCCAAGCTGTTCGAGGACCGCGGCGTCGTGCTCGACCGGACGTACCAGCTGAACGTCGGCGGCAACATGGACTTCAAGAACATGCTCGAGCGCGACCGTCTCGAGTCGAAGAAGATCTCCAAGACCCAGGCGGTGACCTCGAACCTGTCGCATGACCTGGGCGAGCGCAACGTGCATATCGGTCCGTCCGACTACGTGCAGTGGCTCGACGACCGCAAGTGGGCCTACGTCCGCCTCGAGGGCCGCGCCTTCGGTGACGTCCCGCTCAACCTCGAGTACAAGCTCGAGGTCTGGGACTCCCCGAACTCCGCGGGCATCATCATCGACGCGATCCGGGCCGCGAAGATCGCCAAGGACCGCGGCATCGGCGGCGCCCTGCTGTCGGCCTCGTCCTACCTGATGAAGTCCCCGCCGGAGCAGCGTCCGGACGACCTCGGCCGGGAGAAGCTCGAGGCGTTCATCGCGGGCACCGAGGCACGCTGAGCCCTCTCACCCCAGCCCGGTATGCCGTCTGCTCACGAGAGCGGGCGGCATACCGCCGTCCGGGCTCGGCCGGCCGGCTCAGCTCGGTCGCGGACGGCGCCACGCCACGGGGAGCCGACCGGTGCGCCGGCCCAGCGGCTGACGGTTCGGCCGGCGCACGTGCGCCGAGCTCGGGGAGACGTCGGCGAGCAGCCGGCGCCAGCGCGGGACGCTCGCCCGCAGTGCCCGGCGCGCCTGCGCGACGTCCTTCCAGAAGGCGGTGGCGTCCTGCTCGCTCGGCGCCTGGGCGGCGAAGACCCGCTCGTCGGCGACCCGGGCGAGCACGGTGAAGGTGGGTCTGCCAGGCATCGTGGGCGTTGCCCGCGCGTCGAGGACGGCTGCCTGCTCGAGCCGGGTCGCGTTGCGCGGCAGCCGGATCCCGAGATCCGCAGCCGTGTCGACGACCTCGCTCCACCCCCCGGCGATGCGCGCCTCGGGCGTCCCGCGGGTGCGGCGGCGCACCCGGCGGCGGGCCTTGACGGCCAGCACCGCGGCATACAGCAGGAGCAGGACGAGCAGGGGCAGGACGACGTAGCGCAGCAGCCAGAGCACCCACCCCGGCCAGGTGCTGGGGTCGAAGATGCTCTTCGACGGTGGCTTCTTCTGGGTGGCGTTCTGCGCCTGGTCCGGGCCCTGGAGGACGCTCGGGGGGTTGTTGGCCGCGGGGGGCGGCACCTGCGCCCCGGTCTTCTTCTCCTCTGAGCGCTGTTGCTGCTGCTGTGGCTCCTTGGTGCGGTCGGGCACGAAGTCCTGGGGCAGCACCGCCGCCCAGGTGCCGTCGCTGGTGCGCACCTCGACCCAGGCGTGCACGTCGGCGCCCTTGACCTGGCCGGACGGCGGCGGGATCGCCCCGAACACCACCCGCGCGGCCATGCCGAGCCGGTTGGCAGCCAGGGCCAGGGTGGCGGCGTACTGCTCGTCGTCCCCGGCGAGCTGCTGCGCCTTGACGAAGCGGGTCAGCCTGCCGATGCTGTGGCCGGGCAGGAAGACGTTCTGGTAGCTGCCCGCCGGGCCGCCGTCGGTGTAGGCGCCGTCTCGCAGCGCTGCGGCGACCGCCCGCAGCTTGGCCCACGGCTGGCGCTCGTCGCCGCTCCAGGCGTCGAGCTTGGCGTCGATGAACGAGACCGCCTGGGTGTCGACGATCGGGCTGCCGCCGACGGCGACGTCGGCGGGCAGGCTCGCCGGCGCCGGCTGGACGATGGCGCTGAGCCGGTAGGAGTCACCGACGCCGAGCCGGGTCGGCAGCACCCCGGTGTTCGTGTCGACGTTGAACCGCAGGTCGTCGGCAAGCTGCGTGCGGCGTGGGCCGGCGAAGTCGATCCCGGTCACCGTGCCGGCCGTCGGCAGCCAGATGTCGGAGTACCCACCGTCCCGGATGGTCACCGTGGCGGTGACCTCCTGGCCCGGGCCGCTCGCGGCGAGGTGGCTGCCCACCCGGCGGAAGGTCGCCGCGTCGTCACCGGCGGGGGCGCCCGCGGCGATGTTGCCTGCGCCCCATACCGAGCCGTCGAAGCTGTCCAGCGTCGCCAGCCGGACCGGAACCCCGGCGGGCAGCCCCTCGACCTCGAACAGCACCGTGTCGTACAGCTCGGCGGAGTTGGGCTCGGTGTACTTGCGGAAGCCGGCGAGCGGGCTCGGGAACTGGCTCACGTCGAAGGGCGGCTCCAGCGCCGTGCGCCAGACGGTGCGCTGGGTCGCGTCGCTGCCCGGCAGGTGCGGGCCGACGAGCAGACCACCGACGAGCGCCACGGCCAGCAGGCCCGAGGCGGTGACGGTCCGCGTCGCTCGACCGGCGCCGTTCTGCAGCGGTGGCCGCTCGCGGGCTGCGCGCAGGGCGGCCCAGCCGATGGCGACCAGGCCGAACGCAGCGCCCTGGAGGGCGAGGGACGCCGGCGTCAGGGTGCCGAGGACGATGCTCAGGCCGAGCAGGGACAGCGGGGCCGCGAGCGCGGGCGGTGCGCCGCGCCACCGACGGGCCAGCGAGTATGTCGTGGCCGCCCCGACCATCGCGAAGAGCAGCGGCAGCGCCGTGAGCTGCCCCGGCGAGTCGACCGGCGGCAGCGACGTGAGCAGCTGCTTCCAGCCGAACACGGCGGTGTCGGCCAGCCGGGCGACCGCCGCGGGGGTGGGCAGGACGCCGCCCACCAGTCCCTCTCGGACCGCGATGGGCGCCCCGAGCAGGAGGTAGACGACGGCCAGGGCGAGGCCCGTCACCGCTCCCGGTAGGCGTCGGGCGAGGACCACCTGGCTCACGACCAGCGCGAGGACGATGCCGACGGCGCCGTCGAGCAGCCACGCCCAGCCGTAGTAGGTGGTGCGGAACCCGACCAGGGTGAGCAGCACGAGCACCGCGGTGAAGCCGAGGTCGACCCGCTCGTCGCGTCCCGGCACGAGGGCTCGCAGCATCGACGTCATGCCATCACCCCGGCGACGAGCACGCTGCGCAGGTGGGACAGCTCGCCGATGGTGAGGATGACCAGACCTCCGCCGTGGCGGATACCGCGCGTGGCCCCCGGGTCGACGACCACGACGACGGCGCGCACCTCCGGCGGGAACTGTCCCGCGGCCCGCTGGATGTCGAGGAACGAGCGGTGCGGTCCGGTGATGATGAAGACGGTGCTCGTGTCCGGCGCCAACTCGAGGCCGCGCAGCGCAAGGGGCACGAGGTCGGCCGCCGCCGGCTCGACCCGGGCGAGCGTGTCGAGCATGAGGTGGGGGGTGCTGCGGCTGATCTCGTGAGAGCCGGTGACGACGGTGGCGTCCTGCTCGTCGCGCATCACCCGCAGCGCGATCGACCCGCCCACCGAGATGGCGGTCTCGAGGTCTCGCACCTCGGGTGCACGGTGGGCGGCGACGAGCGGCTCGGTCCGGCCCTGCGTCCACTCCTGGAGGATCTGCTCGCCGCCGAGGAAGGAGCGAGGGTCCGTGTCGATGATGGCGGTGACATGCGAGCGCCGGGTGTCGAGGAACACCCGCACGAGCAGGGTGCCCGCCTTGGCCGACGACCTCCAGTGGATGTGCCGCCGGTCGTCGCCTGGCTGGTACTCGCGCAGCGCGTGGAAGGCGAGGTCGCTCATCGAGTGGTCCTCGGTCACCGACCCCTCGAGGTCCCGCAGCAGCCCGGCACCGAGCGGCTCCAGCGCGGCGGTGCGTGGGTGGACGAACAGCTCCCGTACCCGGGTCCATCCGATGGTGCGACGCACCAGGCCGAGCGGGTCGCCCTGGACGGTGCGGGCCGGTCCGACCGCGATGACCCCGCGACGGTGGGTCGGCACGACGAAGAGCTCCTCGTGCTCGGACCCGGCCCGCAGCGGGGGCAGCACGAACCGGGCAGCGCTCAGCCCGACCGGCAGCTCGACGACCAGCGGCAGCATCGGAGCCTTGCTGACGTTCCGCACGAGCACGTGCCCGGTGGCCGGCTCGCCGACGGTGACCCGGCGCGGCTCCACCTCGGCTCGGATGTCGACCTGCGCCCGTCCGAGCGCAAGGACCACGCAGGCGAGCAGCAGGACGATGGCAGCGGCCGCGATGATCAGCAGCTCGGTCCAGCCGTAGCGGACGCCGGCGACCCAGCAGATGGCTCCGGCCGCGAGGATCGTCCAGCCGAGCCCGGAGACCCACCCCAGCGCGGTCAGCACCGGCTGCCAGAACCGCCGGGTGCGCTCCGCCGCCGGCTGCACCGTGACCCGCGCGGCCCGCAGGCGCGAGGTGGCCGCGGTCCGCAGCGGGGCGGCACGGGTGGCCGCGGCGGTGGCGAGGCCGGTGAAGCCGGCCGCCGCCCGCAGCGCCGCCATCCGAGCATGCCCGCGCCGGCCCGCGCCGGCGACCCGGCGGGCCTCCCGACGGGTCTGCGGCGCGGAGCTCGGAGGCTGGCTCATGCGCTGGCGGCACCCTGCATCGGCGGAGCGATGTCCGCGAGGATCTGGCCGATGACCTGCTGGACCGTGGTGCCGGCGAACTGCGCCTCGGCGTCGAGCAGCAGGCGGTGGCCGAGGATGGGCTCGGCCAGCAGCTTGATGTCGTCCGGCACGACGTAGCCCCGGCCCTGGGAGGCCGCCCAGGTCTTGGCGCACCGGACGTACGCGAGGCACCCGCGCACGGACAGGCCGAGCCGGAGGGCCGGGTGGGTGCGGGTGGCATCGGCGATCTGGCTGATGTAGCCGAGCAGGGCGTCGTCGACGTGGACCTCGTCGGCCAGCCGGGCCATCTCGCGCACCACGCTCGACGTGATGACGGAGTCGAGGCCCTTGGCCCGGTCGCGGGTCCGGGCATCCGCCAGGATGCGCACGGTGGCGTCGTGGTCGGGGTACCCGACGCTCGTCTTCATGAGGAAGCGGTCGAGCTGCGCCTCCGGCAGCCGGTAGGTCCCCGCCTGCTCGATGGGGTTCTGGGTGGCGATGACCATGAACGTCTCTCCGACGGAGTGGGGCACGCCGTCGACAGTCACCCGGCCCTCCTCCATCACCTCGAGCAGCGCGGACTGCGTCTTCGGTGAGGCCCGGTTGATCTCGTCGGCGAGGACGATGGTCGCGAAGATCGGGCCCTGGTGGAACTCGAACTTCTTGCTCTCCGGGTCGTAGATCGTCACGCCGGTGACGTCGCTCGGCAACAGGTCGGGGGTGAACTGGATCCGGCTGTGGGTGCCCTGCACCGTCGCCGACAGGGCCCGGGCGAGCTGGGTCTTGCCCGTGCCGGGGAAGTCCTCGAGCAGCAGGTGGCCTTCGGACAGCAGGCAGGTGACCGCGAGCCTGGTGACGTGGTCCTTGCCCAGCACCGCCTGGTCGATGTTCGCGACGAGGGCGGTGAACGTCCGGGCGAACCAGCTCACCTGGTCCTGGGTGACGGTCATGTCGGGTCTCCTGTGTGCGGTGGTGGGGTGCGAAGGGATGACGGGCGGACGGGTGGGCGCTAGCCGCCCCAGTTGGGTTGCTTGTCGGAGGCCGACTCGGTGGTGCTGTTGCCTCGACAGGTCACCGAGACGGTGTCTCCGTAGCCGTAGAAGGCTGAGGTCTGGACCCGCCTGTTGGTGTCGACGGTCTTGGTGGAGAACGCGCCGCCGGTCTGGCCGCTGATCACGCAGGTCGCGGTGCCGCTCTGGAAGTTGCTCGTCGTGATGACGACGAAGTAGCACGTCGTGCGGCAGTCGCCCGGGGCGGAGGCGTCACAGGAGGATCCGGAGCAGGCCGACCCGGCCGTCACCTTCATCGTCGGGTTGGGCCGGTCCGGCGTGGTGGCGGAGTCCTGGTCGGAGGCGCTGCCAGCCCCGTTGTCGTCGACGGTGGCGGTCACCTTGAGGGTCTTGGTCTGCGAGTAGCCGATCCCGCTGACCGAGGTGCTCGTGGCCGAGCCGCTCAGGGTCGCGCTCTTGGCCCCGCTGACGGTGATCCGGTCGTAGGCCCGGCCGTTGTTCACGTTGTCCCACGTCCAGGTGATGGTGTAGTCGCCGCCCGAGCCGGAGATCTTGCTCTTGAGGTTCGCCACGGCCTTGGTCGGGCCGTACGGATGGTAGGACGGGCTGGCCGCCGACCAGGGCGACCACGCGCCGGCGTCGTTCTTCGCGCGGATCTGCATCGTCTGGCTCGAGGTCCCGAGACCCGAGAAGGTGGCCCCCGAGCAGGTCGGCGAACAGGAGATCGTGCCCCCGTCACCGGCCGAGGTCTGCCACTGCACCTGCGAGTAGCTCGACGACCGCGACGAGCCGAGGTTCCACGAGGCGACCCCCTTGTAGTCCGCGTTGGGTGTGGTGACCTTGCCCATCGCCGGCCGCTGCGGCACGCCGCTCGCCCGGTAGCTCGAGGTGTTGGGCCGCGCCGACTCCTTGCCCCCGCCGTTGGTGGCCGACACGGCATACGTGTGGGTGCGTCCGTCGTAGGGGACGGTGTCACTGGCGGTGCGCTGCGCGTTCGCCGACACGGTGGCGATCGGGGCGCCGTCGCGGTAGACGGTGTACTTCGTGAGCGGCGGCCCGTTCGGGTCGGTGCTGTTCCAGGAGATGGTCACCTGGCCGTTGTCGTCGGACGGCGTCGGGGTCCGCGGGGTGAGCGTCGGGGCACCGACGGACTTCGGGGTGCCGACCGACTGCTTGACGACGGTCGGGCCGTAGGGTCCCCAGCCGGCGCCGTTGTGGGCCTGCACCCGCAGGGAGTACTGGTCGTCGTTGACCAGGCCGGTCAGCGTCGTCGAGAGCGCGGACCCGGCGACGATGCGGGTGCCTCCGCCCGCGCCACCGTTCACGTTCACCCACTGCACCTGGTACTGGTCGACTGCGCTGCCCTCGTTGGCCGGCGCCGCCCAGGTGACGTCGAGGGTCCGGTCGCCCGGGGTGACCACGCCGACCGTGACCGCCCGCGGTGCGGTGTCGGGGATGACCTGCGGCGACGGCGCGCTCGGCTGCGACCAGTCGACCGCGTTGCGGGCCCGGACGGTGAAGGAGACCGGCACGCCGTTCTTCAGCCCCGAGATGGTGCACGGCGCGGACGGGCAGACCAGCCGCTGCCCGGTGCTCGCAGCCACCTCGTACTGCAGCACCGGCAGGCCGCCGTCGTAGGTCGGTGGCGACCAGCTGACCCGGGCCGTGCCGCCAGCGATCCGGTCCGCGACCGCCCCGATCCCCACCGGGGGGTCGGGGACGCCGCGGATGGAGACCGCGATCTGGCCGACCGCGAGCCGGCCGGGCGCGTCGGAGGCCTCGAAGATCAGGACGGCGTCACCTCGAGCCTCCTTGGCCGCGGTGACCGTGACGGTGCAGCCGGACGCCGTGCCGGACACCCCCGCGCCGTTGCGGACCTGCACCCTGGCGACCGAGCAGTCCGGGCGCTCCAGCGGGCTGACGAGGTACTGCGCGACGTTGACCGTCTGGCTCGTGCCCGCGATGAGGCCGTCGATCCGGATCGCGCGGATCGACAGCGGCTGGGCGCCGGTGACCCGCACCCGCACCTGGAAGGTCTCCGGCGAGCCCTCGACGCCCACGGTGAGCACGCCGGTGGCTCCGTCGGGGGCCGCCGCGCGCGCGCGCAGGCTCGCGACCCGTCCGCCGGTGCTCTGCTGCGTCAGCTCGACGTCGCTGATCGGCGTCGTCCACGAGGCGGTGTAGCGGACCGTCGAGGGGTCGAGGCCGTCCGGCATCCAGGCATGGCACAGCCGGGGGATGTCGACCAGGCGCGGCGGCCCGTCGGCGACCAGGCCCACCTCGTAGTCCGGGCAGCGCAGCACGGGGACGCGCGGCCCGACCTGCACCGGGATGGAGATGTATGCCGTGAGCGCCGCCGCGTCGCCCTCGCCGGTGGTGTCGGTGACCTGGAGCATCAGGGCGGCAGGTCCGACGTAGCCGTTCGCCGAGGTCAGGGTGATCTCGGCGTCACCGGTCACCGCCTGGGCCAGGTGCTCGCGCGGCGAGGTGCTGACCGTGTCGGGCGAGGTGATCTTGACCGTGCGTCCGCGCGGGTCGGTGACGTAGTCCGCCAGCGACACCTTGACGCTCGAGTCCTGGTCCATCTGCACGGTCTTGCCGACCGTGACGTACGGGGCGCCGTTGTCGGCGGTCGGCACGTAGATGAGCGCCATCGCCTGGGCTCCGTCGGCGTCGGTGATGACGTAGGGCACGGCCCGCGGGTGGTCGAGCAGGGTGATCCGCACCTGCCGGCCCTCGACGACCGCGCCCTCCCCGACCACCTGGACGATGCTGAGGCTGGACTGCGGCCCGTCGACGTCGGTGTCGTTGGCCAGCGCGTCGACCAGCACGCTCGCCTGTCCCGGCTCCGGCTTGGCGGTGTCGTCGAGAGCCAGCGGAGGGTTGTTGAAGTCCTTCTGCCCCCGCACGGTCAGCGTCGAGCGCGACGGGTCGAAGAGCCCGTCGGTGATGCCGTAGGTCAGGACCTTGGCCGGTCCCTCGTCGGGGGCCACGACCTGGAAGGTGTCGTCCTCGCGATGGGTGAACTCGGCGAGCGCTCCGGCGTCGTTGAGCCGGCTGAGGTCCTCGTAGCTGACCTCGTCGTCGGGCGCGATGAGGTCGTTGCCGAGCACGTCGGCGGTCACGGTGCGGCCCGGCGCGGCGACGATGTCGTCGGCCACGGCGACCGGCGGCTGCGGGTCTCCGGGCTGGACGACGCCGACGCGGATCAGCGCCTCGCTGGTCAGCCCGAACCGGTCCCGGACGACGTAGCGGATCACCTCGGTGCCGGAGCTGCGTGGGTAGGCCTGGTACTTCACCGTCGCGGCCCCGAAGGAGGTGACCCGGCCGAGCCGCAGGTTGACCGCGTTCCCCTCCTGGCCGACGATGCCCGCGACGTAGGTCAGGTCTCCGTCCGGGTCGATCCCGCTCGTCGGCACGGTGATGACGATGGTGTCCCCGGCGGTGACGCTGGCCGAGAAGCTGCGGGCGGTCGGGGGCTGGTTGGGGGTGGTGGGCGTCGGCAGCGGCTTGACGGTGATGGTCACCCGGCCGGTCACCTCGCGGTCCTGCCCCCCCTCGGGGTATGCGGCGTACTCGACCGTGACGACGTCGTCGCTGGTGATCGGCGCGGCGTCCGGGACATAGCGCAGCACCCGGCCCGAGGCGAAGGCCTGCCCCTTGCCCGACACGACCTTGACCGCGGCCGGGTCGATCTTGAGCGGCACCCCGCCCGACATGGTGTCGTTGTCGAGGACCGGCACGGTGACGACGTCGCCGATGCGGACGACCGCCTCGTCGTCCTGGACGTTGGGCAGCAGCGGCGTCGCCGCGCGGGGCTTCTGCACGACAGAGACATGGCCGACCGCGGTCTTCGTGCCGTCCGAGATCGTGTAGGCGATGCTGCCCTGACGCTGCTTGGTCCCGTCGGTGAGCGGAGATGTCGCCTGCATCCGCACCCAGCGCCCCTGGACGACCGACGGCTGCAGCCACGCGACGTCGGAGACGACCTTCTGGACGACGATGACGTCGCTGCGCGGGCTGTAGTCGTTGGACAGCACGTCGGTGATCACCGGTTCCTGGTCGCGCACGCTCGCCGAGTCGGGCGCCGCGACCGGAGGCTGGTCGTCGCTGGGGTTCGGCAGGATGTCGACCCGCACCCGCCCGGAGGAGACCGCCGAGCCGACCTGCGCGGCATACGTGAGGAGGAAGGTGCCGGGAGCGGACCCGGTCACGGTGAGCACGCTCGTGTCGAGGTTGGTGTCGATACTCAGCTGGCCGGGGCCACGCACGGCCGCCGCGAGCCGCATCCGCGCAGCCGGGTCGGTCGGGTCGGCGCCTGGGATGTCGTTGCCGAGCGGCTGCAGCTGCACGGGCTTGCCGACCACGGCCCGCAGGACGTCGGGCTGGGTCAGCGGCGGCTCCGCCTTGTCCTCGTCGCCGAGGACGGTCACGGCCACCTCCCCCGGGGTGCCCCCGCCATGGCCGTCGGTGACCTGGTACTTCACCGGGAACGGGCCCGGCTGTCCCGGGGCGGTGATGCCCAGGGCGCCGGACGGGTCCACGCCCACCCCGGAGTCGAGGGCCTCGACCGACAGGGGGTCGTTCTCCCCGTCGCGCCAGTCCGCGATGACCCCGACGGTGACGTGGCCGCTCTTGACCACGGGATACCGCCCGGCGGCGAGCTTGGCCTGCCCACCACGCAGGACGGGTGCGGTGTTCACGTTCTCGTCGACGACGTGGACGGTGACCGTGCCGGTCGCGCTGCTCGTGGTGCCGCTGCCGCCGTTGTTGACCTTGTAGGTGAAGTGGACGGTCGTCGACGACGGCCGCTCCGGCACGGTCACCTCGACCGTCTGGCCGTCGACGGACACCGAGACGGTCACGTCCGCCGCGTCGGGCTGGCTGACGTCTCCCGGGGCGATGCCGAGGATCGAGCCCTCGGCGTCGGAGTCGTTGTCGAGCACGTGCAGGGTCGACGTGCGGCCGGCCCGGACGTTGAGGTCGTCGGGCTGGGCTTCTGGTGGGGTCTTGACCACCTGGTCGTCGGTGAGGTTCGGGTCCTTCTTGACGTTCTTGTCCTCGGTCTGCGGGGGCGGGATGACCGAGTCCCAGTTGTCGACCTTGACCGGCTTGTTGTCCAGGTCCCAGAGGTTGCCGCTGTCGAGGTCGTTGAGGACGATCAGCCCGCGGTTGACCCGCAGCTTCACCCCATCGGTACGCACCCCCCGGCCGAGCGCGCCGAGCTGGACGGCGGGCTGGCCGTCCTGGCCCGCCGACTGCCCCCCGCCGGCACAGCTGCGGCCGTACCAGACCGAGTCCGCTCCGGCCCAGGCCGCGTGCACGCACTCGCCAAGACGCACCGGCGCGCTGAGCAGCAGGCCGGAGGCGCCCGCCTGGACGGGCACGGTCACCGGCGTGCTCACCGCACCGGAGCCGAGCGAGACACTGCGCAGGCCGTCGACGCCCTGGACCAGCACCGCGTCGGCGTCCGGGCCCGGCTGCTGGAGGGCGGCGTAGACCGGCTTCTCCGCAGCGGGGACGAGCGGCGCCGGAGTGCGCAACCCGTCCGCGTGCACCGTGCCGGTCGCCTGGTCGAGGACGACCCAGCGCTGGCCGACGACCGTGAGGGCGATCGAGCGCGAGGTGAAGCCGAGTGGCGTCTGCACGGGCTGCGCGAACCCGTCGGCGGCGTCGGGTCGGATCGTGACCAGGACGCTGGCCGCGGCGGACGCGGCATACACCGTGCCGTCGGCGCCGACCGCCACGACGGCGCCCGCTCCGACCGTCGCCACCGGCTTGGCCTGAGGCTGAAGCCGGTCGAGGACGCTGACACCCGCCCGGGAGTCGACCCGCTGAGCCCACACCGTGCCGGTGGCCGGGTCGACCGCGGCCACGCTCGCCCCGCGCGCGTCGACGAGCGGCTGGGCGTAGACCTGGGGGGTCGGCTTCGGCGGGGTCGGCAGGGTGACCGTCTGGTTCTCGGCCAGGGTCGCGGTCGTCGGGGCGATCGGGGTCAGCTGGTTGGTCGAGCGGTCCACCCCGAGGACCACCGCGCCGTCCTGCACCACGTCGAGGCCGGAGCTCTGCGTGCCCGGGGCAGCGATCCCGGCGTCGAGCTGGGAGGCGACCTTGTTGAGCCGGCCGAACCGCGCCTGCTCCGAGTTGGTCACCCAGATACCGCCGTCGAAGAGGTCGGCCTTGCGGACCACCTCGCCCTCGGCGTGGGTCGCGAACCAGCCGAACAGCAGCGCGACGACGACGAGGCTCGCCGTCGAGGCGGCCCCCGCCCGGCGCGCCGCAAGTCTGCCGATCATTGCTTCCCCGTCCCCCTTGACCGCGTCTCCCGGACGCTGCCGGGGATAAGAGTGACCCGAATGCCCGGTTCCGCGCAAATACCGTCCACCGGGGCCACCGCAAGTCCCGAGCGGGCGCCGGGCCGCTCAGCGAGCCGTGGCACAGACCGGCTTGGACGCCGGCGAGATCTGCCCGTCGCGCACCACGCTGACGACGATGCAGGCGGGCGCGCCGCTCGCGACCTTGACCGTGTAGGTCGCGACCTCGAGGGTCACCGGGTCGGCCACCTGAGCGGCCTCGGGGTTCTCGCCCACGTGGATCCGGTAGCGGTCGCTCTGCTTGGGGTTCGGATAGCTCCAGCTCAGCTCGACGGCGGCGACCTTGGCGACCGCTGTCACCGCGGGAGCCACGAACACCCCGTCGCCGATCGCCGAGTCCTGGGTGGTGCTGAGCGTCGCCACCGGCGTCCGCGTCGACGCCGGCTGGCCCTGGTCGCGGGGACGCAGCACGAGGTAGCCGACGAGGGCGACCGCCACGACCGTCGCTGCGACGAGCAGGCTCGCCCACCGATGGCGGGGGCCGGCCGGCTCAGCCGGCTCGGGTCGGGCCGGCCCAGCTGCGGGAGGCGGCGGGAGGGCGGCGCCCGGGAAGGGCGGCCCGCTGGGGGACGGACCGCCCGGCAGCGGCTGCTGCGCGGCGACCGGGAGCGGGCTCTTGACCCGGGTCGCGTCGGGGTCTCCCGCCTCGGGGATGACGGGCGGCTGGTCGACCTGTCCTGGCTGACCGAGCAGCTGCGTCCGGCCGGTGCCGTCGAGCACGACGACCGGGGTGCGCGCCAGGCGCAGCTCCTGCTCGACGGACTGCAGCGCCCGGGCCAGCTCGATGGCGCTGGCCGGTCGCACTCCGGGGTCCTTGGCCATCGCCTGCGCGAGGATCCGCTCGAGGGAGGCCGGGACGTCCGCCCGTCCGGTCACCGGCACCGGCAGCGTCCGGATCCGCGGCATCAGTGCGTAGGCCGAGTTGTCGCCGCCCGGCACCTCGAACGGCGATCGCCCCGCGAGCAGGTGCCACAAGGTCGCCGCCAGTGAGTAGATGTCGGCCGCCGGGCTGCCGTCGCTCTGGGCGTAGAGGACCTCGGGCGGCGCCCAGGGCACCGACACCCCCACGTCGCCCGGCCCGGTGACCTCCGACTGCGTGACATCCGACTGCGTGACATCCGACTGCGTCGCGCCCGGCTGCGGGACGCCCGGCTGCGTCGAGCCGCGCCCGGCGATGCCGAAGTCGGCGAGCCCCGGCGCGCCGTACGGGCTGACCAGGACGTTGGCCGGCTTGATGTCGCGGTGCACGATCCCGGCCCGGTGGGCGGTCTCGATCGCGCTGGCGAGCTGGATGCCGGTGCGCAGCACGTCCTCGACCGAGAGGGCCTGCGCCCGCGCCCGGGTGGCCAGGTCGGGCGGCGGGTAGTACTTCATGACGAGGAACGGCCGCCCGTCGTCCGAGGTGTCGGCGCGGAAGACCTGGACGATGTAGGGGTGGTCGCCCAGCTGGGCCATCGTGTCGGCCTCGGCGAGGAACTGCCGCCTCAGCGCATCGGTCATCCCCTCGGCGCGCAGCACCTTGACCGCCACCGGCATCCGCGGGCTCTGCTGCTCGTAGAGGTAGACGTCGGCGTGACCGCCGGACCCGAGCGGCTGGACGTAGACGAGACCGGCGAGGTGCGGCGCTCCCGGGGAGCCGCCGCGCGGGGGCGCAGCGGTCACGGAGCGGCCTCGAGCACGAAGGTGACCTCGTCGGCGAGCGAGACGACGGTGCCTGCCTCGATCACCTGGGCCTCGTGGGCCCGCAGCCGCTCGGGGGCCTGACCGGGCCGGGTGACGGTGGTGCCGTTCGTCGTGTCGAGGTCCCGGACCAGCACCCGCCAGCCTTCGAGGAGCACCTGCAGGTGGTTGCGGGAGATGTCCCGCTGGGGGCTGGACAGGCGTACGACGTGCGGTTGCTCGGCGGCGCCCAGACCCGGCGGCGGCTGCGGCGTGCGGCCGAGCAGGACTCCTCGGTCGAGCGTGACGAGGTCGCCGGTGGACAGCCGGAGCACGCCGAGCATCGGCCGCGCAGTGACGAAGGGCTCCTGCGCCGGCACGGGCTTGCCACAGACCCGGCAGTCCGACCGCTCCGGCGGGCTCGGGTGGCCCGACGGGCAGAGCACCGCGAGGACCGTCGGTCCGGCCAGGTCGCGAGGGGCGCTCAGCAGGCTGCTGCGGTCCACGGTGCGGTCCGCGTCCCCGGGCGCCCGCGGTGTCGGTGCCGGGGCCGGCGGAGCAGCCGAGGCCGGGTTCGCCGCAGCAGCAGAGCCCGCGGGCGCGGGCTGCACCCGAAGGGCCACCGTGTCCACATCCGGCTCGGCCATCAGGTCCGACCAGACCCGGTCGTGCGGCGCGCGCACCTCGAGGGTGCCCCGCGGCGAGGTGAGCACGGCATACCCCGCGCCGTGGGTGACGACCCGGGGACGCCCGTCCAGGTGCACCGCGACGAACGCCGGCGCCCGGCGCGGGCCGTGGGCGGCGAGCGCGTCGATGACGTCGTCGAGGTCCCCACCGCCCACCGCGGCCGCTGCGGCGGCGTGCCGGCCGTCATCCGGCTCGAGGGCGACGAGGACGTGCAGCCCCGGGCCGCTGAGGTGCGACCAGCCGGCGGGGGGGCGCTGCACGTCGATGGTCGCCCCGGTCACGGCGCCACCTCCCGGGTGGGACGGGGAGCGGTGTCGCCGTCGACGTCGTCGCCGGAGCCGGGGTGTGGGCCGTCGTGGAACACCACGACGACGGTGACGTTGTCGCGACCGCCGTGCTCCACGGCCCCTGCCACGAGGGCGTCCGCGGCGGCTTGCGGGTCGGGGGCCCCGGCGAGAACCCGCGCGATCTCGGCCACGTCGAGCTCGTTGGTCAGGCCGTCGGTGCAGAGCAGGAAGCGCTCGCCCGGCCGAGCGGGGAACATCCAGGAGTCGGCCGGTTCCGCGGGGTCGCGACCAAGGCAACGGGTGACGATGTTGCGGGCCGGATGGCGTGCGGCCTCGGCCTCGGTGATGACGCCGCGGCGGACCAGCTCGGCCACCTCGGAGTGGTCCACGCTGACCTGGGTCAGCTCGGCGTCGAGCATCCGGTAGACCCGGGAGTCGCCGATGTTGACCACGGTCCAGTGGGCCAGGCCACCGTGGGAGACCAGGGCGAGACCCGCCAGGGTGGTGGCCATCCCGGTGCGCTCGGGATGCCGTGCTGCCGAGGTGAGGATGGCCCGGTTGGCCTCCTCGACCTGGTCCACGAGCTCCCGCGGCTGCAGGGCGCCCCGCGTGGCGAGCTCGGCGAAGGTGCGCACGGCGATCTCGCTGGCCACCTCGCCGGCATGGTGGCCGCCCATCCCGTCGGCCACGACGAACAGAGCGCTCTCGACCAGGGCCGCGTCCTCGTTGTGGTCCCGGACCCGCCCGACGTCCGTCGCGCTCGCGGCGACGAGCAGGGGGGTGGCGGCAGTCATCTGGTCCTCCGGCACGACGGGTGAGGCCCCGGCCGGGCCCACGTGGGGTGTCGAGGCGACGCTAGCCGAAGTCCGGGCGGCACGGCATACGCAGGCGCGCGGTCATCCCGGCCCCTGAGCCGTCCCCGCGTCCGGACCTCCAGCATCCCCGCGCGCCGCCCACCAGGCGAGCAGCCGGTCGCGCGCGGCGTCCTTGCCGATGACGCCCTCGTCCAGCCGCACGGACAGCAGGTAGCGGTAGGCCTCCCCGACGACCCGTCCGGGCGGCACCCCGAGAGCCGCCCCGATCTCGAAGCCGTCGAGCTCCGGCCTGATCTTGGACAGCTCCTCGTCCTCCAGCAGCCGGGCGATCCGCACCTCGAGGTCGTCGTAGGTCTGCGAGAGGCGCTGGGCCTTGCGGGCGTTGCGGGTCGTGCTGTCGGATCGGGTCAGCAGGTGCAGCCGGCTGAGCAGCGGGCCGGCGTCCGTGATGTAGCGCCGGACCGCGGAGTCAGTCCAGACGCCCGTGCCGTAGCCGTGGAAGCGCAGGTGCAGCTCGACGAGCCGTGACACCGCCTTGATGGTCTCCTTGTCGAAGCGCAGCGCCTTGAGCCGCTTGGCCACCAGCTTGGCGCCGACCACCTCGTGATGGTGGAAGCTCACACCCCCCGCGGCCTCGAACCGTCTCGTGGCCGGCTTGCCGATGTCGTGCAGCAGGGCAGCCAGGCGCAGGACGGGGTCGGGGCCCTCGACCGGCTCGGTCGTCTCGACCCCGGCCACGGTCCGCGGCCCCTCGAGCGCGATGGCCTGCTCGAGAACGATGAGGGAGTGTTCGTAGACGTCCTTGTGGCGGTGGTGCTCGTCGATCTCGAGCCGCAGGGCGGGCAGCTCGGGCAGGAACACCTCGGCCAGACCGGTGTCGACGAGCAGGGTCAGCCCCTGGCGGGGTGACGGGGCGAGGAGGAGCTTGGTCAGCTCGTCACGGACCCGCTCCGCCGAGACCATCTCGAGCGTCCTCGCCCCGCGTGACATCGCGGTCTGCACGTCGGGGTCGACCTCGAAGCCGAGCTGGGACGCGAACCGCGCCGCGCGCAGCATCCGCAGCGGGTCGTCCGCGAAGGACTCCTGCGGCGTCCCGGGAGTGCGCAGGCGCCTGGCCACGCAGTCGGCGAGCCCGTCGTGCTCGTCGACGAACTCCAGCGACGGCAGCCGGATCGCCATGGCGTTCACGGTGAAGTCCCGGCGGCCCAGGTCGTCGGTGAGAGAGGTGCCGAAGGTCACCGCGGGCTTGCGAGTCGTGCGGTCATAGGCGTCGGCTCGGTATGTCGTGATCTCGACCACCAGCGGGCCCTTGCGCAGACCGATGGTCCCGAAGGCGCGACCGATGTCCCACTGTCCCTCGGCCCACCCCTTGGTGACCTCGAGGATGGCGTCGGGGTCGGCGTCGGTCGTGAAGTCGAGGTCGGTGGAGGTCCGGCCGAGGAAGGCGTCGCGCACCGGCCCCCCGACAAGAGCGAGGTCGTGGCCCGCGGCCGCGAAGCGCTCGCCGAGCTCGAGCAGCACCGGCAGCACTGGGGCCAGCCGGGCGACCGCCTCCTGGAGCAGACGGGCCGAGGCCGGCTCGCTGGGCGGCAGGGGTGCGGACATGACGACTCAGCCTAGGGCCAGCGCCACCCTCCGCCGTCACCGTGCGGACGGTCCGGGCGCTGGCGGCGGGTGCCTGGCGAGGGGGGTCGACGGGTCGTGCGGGCCTCTGGCCGACGGCCGGACGCTGGTTACAGTGTGATCGTGAGTGCGACGACGTCGGGTCAGGCGAACCATGCCAGACGACTGCCCTCAGTCGAGGAGCGCTCAGCCGGCGGCGTGATCATCGATGTCCATCAGGGCGCGGCGCGGATCGCCGTGATCGCCCGCCGCAACCGCGCCGGTCGGGTCGAGTGGTGCCTGCCCAAGGGACACAGCGAGCCCGGAGAGACGCTCCCCGAGACCGCGGAGCGCGAGGTGGCCGAGGAGACCGGCATCGTCGGGCGGGTCCTGGCCGAGCTCGGCATCATCGACTACTGGTTCGCGACGTCCGAGCAGCGGGTCCACAAGTTCGTGCACCACTACCTGCTCGAGGCGACCGGCGGCGAGCTGACCATCGAGAACGACCCCGACCAGGAGGCCATCGACGTCGCGTGGTTCCCGCTGGCCCAGGTGCACGAGCACCTCACCTTCCCCAATGAGCGGCGGATCGCGCAGGTCGCCTGGGAGCGGCTGGCAGGCACCGCGTGACCCGGGGTCCTCGGAGTCCACGGACCATCCGGGGACTGCTCTCGGCAGTGGCCGTGCTCGTCATCGCCGCCCTGGCCATAGCCCCCGCGACGGCGAGCCAGGCGCCCACGGCTCCAGCGGCCGGCTCACCGAGCGGCGCCGACGCCTCCATCGTCACGCTCACGGCGCTCACCCCGCCCGTCGCCAGCCCGGGAGCCCCGGTGGTCATCACCGGCACGGTGACCGCCCGGGTCCGACCGCTCACCCAGCCCACGGTGCGCGTCGTGGCGGGCCGCCCGGCGATCGTGTCCCGCGACGACGTGACGAGCTGGGTGGCCGACACCGGCGCAGTCACCGGCAAGGAGGTCGGTCGGGACAGCGTCCCCGCCACTCTCCAGCCCGGTCAGAGCGCCGCCTTCTCGGTGACGGTCCCGGACGGCTCGCTCTCGCTGAGCCGCGCCTGGGGAGCCATCCCGCTCGCGCTGGAGGTCACCGACGCGGACACCGCCAACCACGAGGTGGTTCGCACCTTCGTGGGCTGGCAGCGCGCGAAGCAGTATGAGCCTCTGTCGGTCGCTGTCGTCGCGCCCGTCACACTGCCCCCGAGGGCCGCCCTCTTCGACGCCGACCCCACGACGAGGACCGCCGCGTGGACCGACGAGCTGAGCCCGGGGGGCCGGATCGACCGAATCCTCAGTGGCACTGACTCGCCCGACGTCCCGGTCACGTGGGCCGTGGACCCGGCGGTCCTGGGCCGGCCCGCTGCCACGGGGACCTCCCCGACGACGGCCGGCCCGGACCCGGTGTCCGCCCTCCTCGGGCCCCTGCGGGCGCGTCTCGCCGCGGCGAGCACCCGGCATACCCTCTGGGCCCTGCCGTATGCGGACGCGGACCTCGCGGCGACCGTCCAGGCGAGCCCGCAGAACGCCACGGTGAAGGCCCTGGTCGACCGCAGCTCCGAGCTGGGCGCAGCGCTCGGGGTGCCGGTGCAGACGGGCGTCGCCTGGCCGACCGACGGAGGACTTCCCCCGGAGCGCGAGAAGGGCCTGGCGAGCGCCTACGGTGCCGGGCAGCTGCGGGCCGCTCTCGTCTCGTCCTCCGCGCTGCCGACGGCGTCCGGGTTCACCGGCACGGCCGACCGGCGCTCACCGAGCGGGCTGCCCCTGCTCGCCTGGGACGACGAGCTGAGCCGGCTGAGCCTGGAGACCACCTCCCCCGACCGGGCGGTGCTGACCAGCCAGCGGTTCGTCGCCGAGACGGCCGCCCTGCTGGGCCAGAGTCCCGGGATCAGCCGGACGTTCGTCGTCGCCATGCCCCGCACCATCGATCCCGACGTCGCCTCCATGCAGCTGTTCCTGCGCACGCTGGCCGCGACCCCCTGGCTGCACTTCGTCAGCACCGACGAGGTCCGGGCCCAGTCCGCCGGCCGCGACCCCGTGGCGACGACGACTGCCGGGGCCTGGACCCTCGCCGGTCCGCCGCAGATGGACGCCGCGGCGCTCGAGCGGATCGGCGTCGAGCGCCAGACCATCGACCGGATCGCGTCGCTCTTCCCGGACGGCGCGCAGTACCGCGCACAGTGGAACGACGCGCTCGACCAGCTGACCTCGACCCGGTGGCGCCAGGACCCCGCCGGCCAGCAGCGGCTGTCGGCGATGGTCTCCTCAGCCGGAGGGGCCGCGACGAGCGGCATCCACGTCAACGAGCAGACGACGAACTTCCTCGCCGACGAGGGCGTCCTGCAGGTGACCGTCGTCAACGACCTGGACTCACCGGTCGAGGGGCTGCGCCTCGTCCTGGTGCCCACCAACCCCCGGCTGCGGATCGTCGCGCAGCCGGACCCGGTCCGGATCGAGAAGCAGAGCCGAGCCACCATCCAGGTCCGCGCGCAGGCGGTCGCCGCGGGCCTGGTGCCCGTGACGGCCACGCTGACGACGTCCGACGGCACCCCGATCGGTGTCGGCACGACGATCACCATCCGGGCGAACCCGCCGGGCCGGGTCTTCTACGTCGTGTCCGGGATCGTGGTCGGCCTCGTGCTGCTGGTCGGGATCATCCGCAGTCTGCGGGGCCGGCGCCGCCGCCCCGAGCCCGGCGGGCGCGTCGGGGCCTGACGACCTCGGGGGATCACCCGTAGGATGGCGAGTCAGGTATGCGGCTGGCGGTATGTCTCGCCGCCGCGCGTCAGGACGCGAGGAGGTTCGGTGCAGGGCGTGGGTCCAGGATCCCTCCTCGGTGGGCGGTATGTCGCTCAGCACCGGGTCTCCCAGCATGCCCGGTTCGAGCGATGGGCCGCCGAGGACCAGACGCTGGACCGCGACGTCGTGCTGCTCTGCTTCGCCGCCGACGGGCCCCAGGCCTCCGCCGCGCTCGACGCCGCCCGCCGCGCCGCGGGCGTCGAGGAGCCTCGGCTGGTCCGCGTCCTCGACGTCGGCAGCCGCGACGGGGTGGCGTTCGTCGTCGAGGAGCCGCTCAGCGGTGCCCTGTCGCTCGCGGCCAGCCTCGCGACCGGGGGCCTTCCCTCCGAGGAGGCTCGTCGGGTGGTCGGCGAGGCGGCGTCCGCCCTCGAGACCGCACGGGTCCGCGGCCTGCACCACCAGGTGCTGACCCCCCGCTCGGTCCTGCGCCTGGAGGACGGATCGGTCAAGGTCCGCGGACTGGCCACCGAGGCGGCACTGCTCGAGGCGGAGGAGTCCGACCCCGCTCGGGCGTCCCGGCGGGACGCCGTGGCCCTCGTCGGGCTGACGTATGCCGTGCTCACCGGCCGGTGGCCCCTGCCGGGCTCGGACTCCGGCCTCGAGGACGCTCCACGCGTCGTCGGTGGCGTGGCTGCCCCGTCCGAGATCGCCGCGGGCGTTCCGGGCGACCTCGACCACATCGCTCGCCGGACGCTCAACGACGACCTCGGCCCGACGTCGCCCGGTGACCTCGCCGGACAGATCGCGCCGTGGTCGCCCACCCCCCTCGGCGCGTCGCTGCCACCACAGCCACGCCTCGGCAACCGCACCGAACCCCTGAAGAAGGACCCCGCCACCGGTGGGGTGGCCCGGGCCGACCGGGCCGCCCGGGTGGCGGCCGCCGGCCCGGCAACCGCTCGGATGACCCCTGTTGCCGACCCTCCCCCCACGGTTCGTGCCGCGCCGGTCCGCCCCTCGTCAGGACACACCGTCCTCGGCATGGGGATCGACGGCCCGCGCACCCAGGCTGACCAGCACGACGACGGTAAGGACCACGACCACAGCGCCGCCGCCGACTCGGACCTCGTCGACGAACTGGACGATGTGGACGACCAGCAAGCCAGCGCGCCGGGGCGGCATGCGGCGCCGACCGCCCGTCGGACCGGAGCGGTCGCGGCCGGGGCCGCAGCCGGGGGTGCGGCAGTGGCCAAGGGGATGGGCGCGGCCCTCGCTGCGGCGTCGACGGTGGGAAGCCGGGTCGGCGGCATGGCGCGCACCGCCGCGGACCGGGCAGCCGAGAAGTCCGCCTCCCGCGCGGAGCGACGGCACACCGAGCAGCTCGACGACGACCTCTTCGAGGGCGAGGACGTCCGGCTGTCCGAGACCCTCGAGACGACCGAGAGCGACCTCGAGCCCGCCGTCCCCCTGCTCGCCGGCACGGCGCCCGCCGGGCTCGACAAGCAGCAGTCGAAGGTCGCCCTGCTCGTGGTGGGCGCATTCGTCCTCGTCGCCGCGGTGATCGGTCTCGTGGGCCTGCCCAAGCTGGGCGGCGACACCGGGGCGGTGTCGGGACCGCTGGTCACCCGCACCGTCACCGCCAACCCCTCCGGCTCGGCGTCGGCCGGCCCGTCCGCCTCGACCGCGCCGACCAGCGCCCAGCCGGTGGCCATCGTCGGCGGGCAGGCCTGGGACCCCGAGGGTGACAACCAGGAGGGCAACGCCTCGGTGCCGAAGGCCTTCGACGGCAAGGCCGACACGATGTGGCGCTCCCAGGCCTACGTCTCGGCGCCGTTCGGCGGCTTCCCCAAGAAGGGCATCGGCCTGATCCTCGACCTCGGGCAGCAGACCGACGTGCACCAGGTCGCCGTGGACCTCGTCGGCGGCCCGGACGTGACGGCATATGTCGCGAGCAAGGTCTCCCTCGACGGGGCGACGGCGATCGGGAGCTCGACCGGGAAAGACGGCACGATCACCTTCACCGCTCCGGGCGGCGCGGCCAAGGGCCAGCTCGTCATCTTGTGGTTCACCAAGCTGGCACCCGACGGTGGGGGGTCCTTCCGCGCCCAGGTCGCCGAAGTCAGGGTGAGCTGACCCTGATGCCTGGGATCCGACGGCCCCGGACGACGGGGCGAGTGCAGCGATGACCGAAGGGAGACCCATGGACGCGGGGTTGCCTCCAGCCGGCGAGGCCCGGCTCGCGGACGAGCTCGGGCTCGAGGATCCGACGGATGCGGACGGTTTCAGCTCCGTGCCGCCGCCCGGAGCCGACGACGGCAGCACCGGTCGGTCCCGTCGCTGGCCGGCGCTCCTGGCCGCGGCGGCGGTCGTCCTCATCGGGGTGGGGGGGTTCCTCGCCCTCCGCGCCACCCAGCCGCAGTCCGCGACCAGCGCCGACGGCTCCGGGGCCGGGTCGACGTCCGCACCGGCGAGCGTGCATATCCAGGCATCCTCCGTCGCCTACGCCCAGGCGAGTCTGGGGACCCAGGCGCGCACCCTGATCGGCGCGCCGTCCGCGACGGTCGGCGCGGCACAGGCGGCAGACCTCGGCCCCGTCGCGACCCCGGCGGGGCTCAGCGCCTGCCTTGCGGCCATCGGCGAGGACGCCACCGGCGGGGTCAGCGTGGACCTGGCGAGCTACGAGGGCGCACCGGCGGCGATCATCGTCGTCGCCCGCGCGGACGGCAGCGCCTCGGCGTATGCCGTCGGCCGCCAGTGCGCGGCAGGGGACCCGCAGATCCTCCAGGACGCCGTACCGGTCCCGTGAGCCGGATGACGCCGTCGCCGACGCGGCCCGGGGAACAAAGCCTGCGCCGTGAGGGTTTGACCGAACGACACCGGTATGTTGGGGTCGAGTGGCGACCGGCCCACCGCATCTAGTGTGGTGTCGGCCCTGCGGTGCCCGTCCGCCCCGCTGGTCCACCACACCTGGCTTGACCACACCTCGCTTCATCACACCCGCTCCACACCCGCTCCACACACCCGCTCCACACACCCGCGCCCAAGCCACCGCCGCCACCACCACCGAACCCGCAAAGGGGCTGACCTCGTGACCACCGACGTGCGCAACGTCATCATCATCGGATCCGGCCCGGCCGGATATACCGCTGCCGTCTACGCCGCCCGCGCCAACCTCGCACCGCTGATGTTCGAGGGCAGCGTGACAGCCGGGGGTGCCCTGATGAACACCACCGAGGTGGAGAACTACCCCGGCTTCCGGGACGGCATCATGGGCCCCGAGCTGATGGAGCAGATGCGGGCCCAGGCCGAGCGCTTCGGCGCTGAGCTGGTCACGGACGACGTCACTGCCGTGGACCTGACCGGAGAGGTCAAGTCGGTCGTGGACGGCGAGGGCAACACCCACCGCGCACGCGCCGTGATCCTCGCCATGGGGTCGGCCTACCGCGAGCTGGGCCTGCCCGACGAGAAGCGGCTCTCGGGTCACGGCGTCTCGTGGTGCGCGACCTGTGACGGGTTCTTCTTCCGCAACCAGGAGATCGCTGTGGTCGGCGGCGGGGACTCGGCCATCGAGGAGGCGACCTTCCTCACCAAGTTCGCCTCGACGGTGACGATCATCCACCGCCGCGACGAGCTGCGTGCCTCGAAGATCATGGCCGACCGGGCGTTCGCCAACGAGAAGATCCGTTTCGCGTGGAACTCCGAGGTCGCCGCCATCCACGGCGCCGAGAAGCTCACCGGTGTCACGCTGCGCGACACTGTCACGGGCGAGGAGCGTGACCTGCCGGTCACGGGCCTCTTCGTCGCCATCGGGCATGACCCACGGAACGAGCTCGTCAAGGACGTGCTGGATCTCGACCCCGAGGGCTACGTCCTCACCGGCCGGGACGGCGAGCACCGGGCGACCACCACGGCCATCCCCGGCGTGTTCGCCTGCGGCGACCTGGTCGACCACACCTACCGGCAGGCCATCACGGCGGCTGGGTCGGGTTGCGCGGCCGCGTTGGACGCCGAGCATTTCCTCGCCGCCCTGGAGGACTCCCCCGCGCCGCAGCTGTCCGGCACCGCGGCTACCGTGTAACAGCAGGCCACCGCCCCACCACTCCCGCGCCACGACCACCACCACCCACTCAGGAAGGACCCTCATGGGAACCCACACGAAGGACACCAGCGACGCGACGTTCGAGGCTGACGTCCTCAAGAGCGACAAGCCCGTCCTGGTCGACTTCTGGGCCGAGTGGTGCGGACCGTGCAAGGCGGTCGCCCCTGTGCTCGAGGAGATCGCCGGCGCGCACGGCGACAAGCTCGCGGTCTACAAGCTCGACACCGACGCCAACCCGGGCATCACGAGCCGCTACGGCGTCACCAGCATCCCGACGATGAACGTCTACGTCGGTGGCGAGGTGGTCAAGACCCTGGTCGGGGCCCTGCCCAAGCCCAAGCTGCTTCGCGAGCTCGAGGACTTCATCGGGGCGTGACCGGCCGGCGGCCCCCCGGGGCCAGCGGTTTCCTGCCCGCAGACCGTGGGGGTGGCGCGACGCCCATTTTGGGTAGACGATCTTCTGGGCCACGACGGTTGCCATCGGCATCACCCGCCGCGGCCGCTTCTCAGTTCGCTTCTCAGCCCGCTTCTCA
Organism: uncultured Actinomycetota bacterium; assembly: GCA_963826375.1. GTDB lineage: Bacteria > Actinomycetota > Actinomycetes > Actinomycetales > Dermatophilaceae > Lapillicoccus. The sequence goes on from CAWGWN010000007.1 coordinate 181,268, forward strand.
GCCCGCTTCCACCCTCCGCTGACATTCTCTGCAGACATCCTCTGCTGACTGGTCCACCCGCCTGCTGGATCACCCACGCTCCACCGCCCACCATGCATCACCCACGCTGCATCATCCGTACGCCAGGACCCTGCTCACCTGGCCCGAGCCGACCCGGGAGGCCCGATGACGGAGCCGCGGAGCCTCGCCCTGACTCGGCTGGGCGACCACGGCCCGGTGGTCCGGGACATCCACGAGCGGCTGCGGGCCACCGGCGACCTGCCGCTCGCGGACCTCGGGCGGGTCGAGGAGGAGGTCTTCGACGCCGACACCGACCGTGCCGTCCGCGCCTTCCAGCAACGCCGGGGCCTGATCGTCGACGGGCTGGTTGGCCCGCAGACCTATGCGGCGCTGGCGGCGGCTCGCTGGCGGCTCGGTGACCGCATCCTCACCTTCACGCCCGGCCACCTCATGCGCGGGGACGACGTCTCCGAGCTCCAGGAGCGGCTGCTGTCGCTCGGCTTCGCGCCGCAACGGGCGGACGGCCTCTTCGGCCCGGATACCGACCAGGCTGTGCGGGCCTTCCAGCGTGGCTGCGGCCTGGTGGCCGACGGGTCGGTCGGCCCAGGCACCCTGCGCGCCTTCCTGGACCTGCGCCGCAGCGTCTCGGGCGGCTCTCCGCACAACCTGCGCGAGCGCGAGATGGTCCGGCGGTCCGGGCACAGCCTGGCCGGTCGCACCGTCGTCCTCGACCCTGGGCACGGCGGCGACGACCTCGGCGCGGTGGGACACGAGGTGGTGGAGGCCGAGGTCGTCCTCGACCTGGCGCGCCGGATCGAGGGTCGGCTGAGCGCCCACGGGGTCAACGTCGTCTACACGCGAACCCAGCACACCACGGCGGGTGACGACCTGGCGCGGGCCGACCTCGCGAACGCCTGTGGCGCCGATGTCGTCCTGTCGCTGCACTGCGACAGCGCCGACCAGTCCCAGGCCAGCGGGTTCGCGACCTTCTTCTACGGCCAGGACCGCTTCGGTGCCTGGTCCGCCGTCGGCGAGCACCTCGCCGATCTGATCCAGCGCGAAGGAGTGGCCCGCACCGGGCTGACCGACTGCCGGTCACACGCCCGGTCGTGGGGGCTGCTCCAGCACACCCGCATGCCCGCCGTGCGGATCGAGGCCGGCTATGTGAGCCACCCCGACGACGCGGTCCGGCTGGCCGACCCCTCCTTCCGGGACGACGTCGCGGAGGCGGTGGTCATCGCGTTGCAGCGGATGTACCTCGGTGAGGACGACACCACCTCGACCGGCATGCTGCACGTGGGCGACCTGCGCAAGCTCCTGGAGGACCTCGCCGGCTGAGCAGCGGCCCCGCGTCTGTCGGGGTCTCAAGGTCGCTGCGGGGTCGGTGGCACGGGGGGTGGGCTGTCCAGGTGGACGGTGCCCACCGGCTGGCGTGCTCCCAGTCCACGCACCGGTGCGAAGAGCTTCTCCACCGCCTGCTCCACCTCCGAACGCCAGCGCAGCGCCGTCCGCAGGTCCATCCGCAGGCGGGGGTATGCCGGATGGTCCCGGGTCGTCCGGAACCCCACGGCCAGCAGGAAGTCGGTCGGCAGCAGGCACTCTCCGACGGGGCCTCGTGACCCGTAGGCCTCCAGCGCTCGCACGCCGCGACGCAGGACGTCCTTGGCGGCGGACTGGACGAGGACCCGACCGAGCCCCTGTCCGGCATACCGCTCGTCCATCCTCGCCGTCATGAGCACGACGGCGTCGGCGCTGACCGGCGAGGTCGGGAAGGCCAGGGCCCGCGGCACGAGGTGTGCCGGCGCGAACATGATGTATCCCGCTGCCTGCCCGTCGACGTACGCCACCCGCCCGGGGCTCCCCCACTCGAGCAAGGTGGTGGTCAGCCAGCCCTCCTTGTCGTTCCGGGGGCATTCGCGCCCGCCGTTGCTCAGAGCCGGGGCCAGCTCCCAGAAGACGCACTCCGAGCAGTGCTCCGGGATGTCGGTGAGCCGGTCCAGGGTGAGCGGCAGCACCTCGCGGCCCATCGCTGCCCTCCTTCCGACCGGGGAAGCACCATTGTCACTCCGCTGAGCGGTCCGTGTCTGCCCACGGACCCGTGGATCCGCACAACATCCGGGCAGGCGGACCTGTCACACGTGAGGCCCCACGATAGGGTGCGGATCCTGAATTCTGTTCTGGCCCAATGGTTTTGGTCAATCCTGACTGCGTCGAGCTCAGGACTTCGCGGGCACCCCGAGCAGGTCGACGATCCGGTTCAGGTCCTCCACGGACGCGAAGTCCACGGTGAGCCGGCCCTTGCGCTGGCCCAGGGCGATCTGGACCCGGGTGTCCAGCCGGTCCGACAGCCGGGCGGCGATGTCGTCGAGCTGCGGGTGCCGCCCCCCGGCGCGCGGCTTGCGTGGCTTGCTGGCCTGGTCCCCGCCGAGCGACACCACCTCCTCGACACTGCGCACCGACAGCCCCTCGGCGACGATCCGCTGAGCGAGGCGTTCCATCGCGGCGCCGTCATCGAGCCCGAGCAGGGCGCGGGCGTGGCCGGCGCTGAGCACCCCTGCCGCGAGCCGACGGGCGACGAGCGGGGGCAGCCGTAGCAGGCGCAGGGTGTTGGAGATCTGAGGCCGGGACCGGCCGATCCGGGTCGCCAGCTCCTCGTGGGAGCAGCCGAAGTCGTCCAGCAGCTGCTGGTAGGCCGCGGCCTCCTCCAGTGGGTTGAGCTGGCTGCGATGCAGGTTCTCCAGCAGAGCGTCGCGCAGCATGTCGTCGTCATGCGTGTCCTTGATGATGGCCGGCACCGTCTCGAGGCCGGCCTGCTGCGTGGCCCGCCACCGCCGCTCGCCCATGATCAGCTCATACTCGACGCCCTCGGGGACGTCCGTGCGGTCCGCGATCCGACGCACGACGATCGGCTGGAGCACGCCGATCTCGCGCACCGAGGCCACCAGCTCGGCCATGTCGTCCTCGTCGAAGACGGTGCGGGGCTGCTTCGGGTTGGGACGGACAGTGCCGACTCCGATCTCCGCGAAGGTGGCGCCGGGGACGGGCGCCAGGCCAGTGTCGCCGGTGGGTGCCTCGGTCGCCGACGCCGGCTCCTGCGTGGCCTTCGAGCCGGAGTCGTCCCTGGTCAGCGTGGATCCTGCGTCCGGGCGTGTCGCCTCATCCGCCGGCATCCCTGACGGCCGCTCGATGGTGGCCGTGGCGGTCCCGGCCGCTGCGACCGGGGTGGACTGGTCCCGGAAGAACACGTCCGTGGGGCGGGCGCCCTCGCTAGGCGCGCTCGGGATGAGGGCCCCCAGGCCGCGGCCCAGTGCTCGACGCTTCTCACTCATGGGACCGTCCTCCTGCTCGGGTGATGCTTAGGGTGGGTGCTGGGCCCAGCTGCTGGGAGAGCCGCTGGGGGGGCGCGGTCGCGCCACGGATGGTCATGCCTACCGGGGTGAGGTCGACTGGGGGCCGTCGGCGGTGTCGGCGGGGTTCGCGGCCGCCGCACCACGGTCGGCCATCTCCCCGGCCGCCTCGAGATACGCGAGCGCCCCACTGCTGCCGGGGTCGTAGGTCATCACGGTCTCGCCGAAGCTGGGGGCCTCCGAGACGCGGACCGAGCGAGGCACCGTCGTGCGCAGCACCTCCTTGGGGAAGTGCGTCCGGACCTCCTCCGCGACCTGCGAGGACAGCCGGGTCCGGCCGTCATACATGGTGAGCAGGATGGTCGAGACGTGCAGGTCGGGGTTGAGGTGGCTGCGGATCATCTCGATGTTCTTCAGGAGCTGGGACAGGCCCTCGAGGGCGTAGTACTCGCACTGGATCGGGATGAACACCTCGGACGCCGCCACGAAGGCGTTCACCGTCAGCAGACCGAGGCTCGGCGGGCAGTCGATGAGGATGTAGTCGAACTCGTTCTCCTGCGCGTGCGCGGTGATGGCCCGGGCCAGCCGGGTCTCCCGCGCCACGAGGGAGACGAGCTCGATCTCCGCGCCGGCCAGGTCGATCGTCGCCGGCGCGCAGAACAACCCGGGCACGGTGGTGCACGGGGTGACCACGTCGGACAGCGGGACCCCGTCGACGAGCACGTCGTACACGCTGGGCACCTCGGCGTGATGGTCGACCCCGAGCGCCGTGCTGGCGTTGCCCTGCGGGTCGAGGTCGATGACGAGGACCTTCAGACCCGACTGAGCGAGCGCGGCGGCGACGTTGACGGTGGTGGTGGTCTTGCCCACGCCGCCCTTCTGGTTCGCCACCGTGAGGACCCGAGGCTGGGCCGGCTTCGGGAACCGCCGGCCGGTCAGGCTGATTCGTTTGCGGGCGTCACTCGCGATGGACTGGGCCAGGGGAGTGTCCGGGCCCATCATCGGGATGCTGTCAGCCAGGGCCTGGCGATGGCCGTGGTCGGCGTCGGACGGTGTTTCACGTGGAACATCGGCCATCGGGGCGGCCCCTGTTTCACGTGAAACATCGGTGGGCCGGGCGTCGAGGGAAACCGCTCCCACCGTCTGGGTCGGGGTGGTCGCGGGGCCGGATGTCTCACGTGAAACAGACAGCGGCGATGCCGGGTCCCGGGAGACCGGCCACCCGAGCGAGGAGCTCCGAGGGTGAGACGGTGCGAAATGCTCCGTGGTCGCCCGGTCGGAACCGGAGCGGTCCGCCGTGGTCGACCCGGAGAGGACGGCTCGCAGCTCGGCCCCGGACTCGGGCCACCCCAGGCCGGAGTGCCGTGCTCCAGACTGACTCGATGGGGTGCTCTGTGATGACGGGGTGCTCAGTGATGACGGAGTGCCCTGTGATGATGCAGCTCGCTGGGGTGGGTGGTCATCGAGGACCACCGATGTGGGGGGAGCGGTGCCGTCCTGCGTCGTCATCGTTCCTCGCCCGTCATGTCCTCCATCCAACCACAGGAGCTGCCCCGTCCTCGGCAGCCGGACGCGCGTCGTGAGACCCGGTTGGGGCCCGGTTTCGCGCCTCGGCGCTCCGGCCCGGGACCGCTCTGCGGGACCGGGATCCCCAGCGGCCGTCGGGTCCTCACGTCGTCACGACGCCCCTCACCCCAAACCCCCGCGCCTCCCGTTTCACGTGAAACATGTCGTCGTGACCGAGGCGTCGCGGCTGCCAGGGTTGTTCGTCGAGACACGCCGTGTGCACCGGGGCGGCCGGGCCATCACGGACGCCGGCGTGCCCTGCGGGCTGCTGCGCGCCGACCACTGACCTGGTGCTCGACTCGGACAGAGACCACGATGGTCGGCGGGTCGACGATACCGGCACCGAACCGCTGTACGGTCGACGTGACGCCGCCCGCGGCAGCGACCGCCCCCTGGTCCTCGGCGAGCTCCGCCTCGGCCCGGGATCCCTTGAGGGCGTGCAGGCTCCCGCCGGCCTCGAGCAGGGGCAGGCACCATCGAGTGAGGTCGCCGATCCGGGCGACCGCGCGAGCAGTGACGTAGGGGAAACGCCTATGCCCCCAGAGGCTTTCGGCCCGGCCCTGGTGGATGGTGACGTTGTCCAGCTCGAGGTCCTCCACCGTCCGCGCGAGCCACGCGGTCCGGCGCTGAAGTGGCTCGACCAGGTGCAGCTGGAGGTCGGGGCGGGCGATGGCCAGGACGAGCCCCGGCAGCCCGGCACCGGAGCCGACGTCGGCCATCTCGGCACCGGCCGCGAAGAGGGGATGGACCACAGCACAGTTGAGGACGTGCCGGTCCCACAGCCGGGGAGCCTCACGCGGGCCGATCAACCCATGGCTGATGCCGGTGCCGGCCAGCAGGGCGACGAAGCGCTCCGCCAGCGGCGTCCGCGACCCGAAGACGTCGTGGGCGACCGATGGCGTCGGGGGGACGGGCGGGGGGGTGTCCATCGGTCCGCGCGAAGCAGGGGCGCTCATCGGGTCGGTTTCACGTGAAACCGCGTCCGGGTCAGGCCGGGAGGATGACGATGTGCCGATGGGGCTCGACACCCTCGGACTCCGAGTCCAGTCCGGCGGCGGCGACCTCGTCATGGACGACCTTGCGCTCGAAGGCCGTCATGTCCTCGAGGGCCTTCTGGAGGCCGGTCGCCTTGACGTCCGCGATGGCCACCTTGGCGATCTCGACCAGCGCAGTCCGTCGTGCGGCCCGGTGGCCGGCCACGTCGAGCATCAGCCGGCTGCGCTCTCCGGTCGCCGTCTGGACGGCCAGCCGAGTCAGCTCCTGGAGGGCCTCGAGGACCTTGCCCTGCGGACCGACGAGACGGCGGGGGACCCGACCCTCATCGGAGTCCACCACGGCGATCGCGGCGCGGTCGCCCTCGATGTCCACCTCGATGTCGCCGTCCAGGTCGGCGATGTCGAGCAGCGTCTCCAGGAAGTCGGCGGCCACCTCACCCTCGCGCTCCAACAGCTGTGCGCGGGTCCGCTTAGGCGCTGGGGCACCGTTTTCGGACACCTGGTCGCTCGCCTCGTCCCCGCTCGCCTCGTCTTCGCCAGCGTCACCCTCGCCAGACTCCACCTCGCCAGACTCGCCCTGCCCAGCCGCGGTGTCGGTGCCGGGGTTGTCGGCGTCGGGGTTGTCGGCGTCGGCGGCGGTGGCGTCGGTGCGGACGCCAAGGGCGCCGGTGCCCTCCGTGCGGTCGATGTCCGCGCTGTCGGTGTCCGCACTGTCGATGTCCGCGCTGTCGGACGGCGGGATCTCGCTACCGGCAGGCTCGACGGTCTCTGCGTTGTCACGGGACTCTGCGCTGTCACCGGTCTCTGCGCTGTCACCGGTCTCTGCGCTGTCAAGCGCGTCAAGGACCTCAAGGTCGGTCGCGGCCTGCTCGGTGTGCTGGGTGCTCGTGCTGCTGTCTGTCATCGCGGTGCTCCTGGGTACGTCGGGAGGGCTCTCCCGGTCACGTCATCGGTCGGTGGGGTGGTGCGCAAGCTCGACACCGAGTCACAGCTCGGTGCAGCTCAGGGTCAGGTCGGTGTGGGGTTGTCCTGCGCATCCTTGGAGGTCGGCGTGCCGGGCCGGGCCGTCGTGCCCGGCTTCTTGCGCTTCTTCGCCTTCGGCTGCTGGCGCTGGCCCCCCACCTTGGGGGCCTCCTCGACGGGGGCGTCCTGGGGGGTGTTGTCCAGCCCGGGCAGGCTGAGCTTCTTGACGGTGATCCCCTTGCGCTTCTGGCGTTCCTCCAACGCCCGCTCCGCGGCGGAGCCCGGCGCGGGCATCCGGCGGATCACGTAGAACTGCTGACCCATCGACCAGAGGTTCGTGGTGAGCCAGTAGAGCAGGACGCCGATGGGGAAGTTGATGCCCGAGAAGGCGAAGAAGATCGGCATCAGGTAGAGGATGATCTTCTGCTGCTTCATGAACGGGTTGTCCAGCGCGGAGTCCGGCATGTTCTTGCGCATCAGCTGGCGCTGTGTGGTGAACGTCGTCGCCGACATCAGCACGATGAGCACGGCGGTGAGGATCTGGGTGTTGAGGTTGGTGGCCCCGAGGAAGTGGCTGGACAGCGGAGCCCCGAACAGGTCGGACTGCTCGATGACCGCGGCGATGTCCTTGGTGATCGGCCCGATCGGCTCATGCGTCCCCTGCGCGACGTGGGGCAGGTTGTTGAGCAGCTGGAAGAGCGCGAAGAAGAACGGGGACTGCAGCAGGATCGGCAGGCACGACGCGAAGGGGTTCGTCCCGGTGCGCTTGTAGAGGTCCATCGTCTCGGCGGTCATCGCCTGACGGGAGTCCGGGTCGGACTTGCCCTTGTACTTGGCCTGGATCTTCTGCATCTCCGGCTGGATCAGCTGCATCCGGCGGGAGGAGTGGATCTGCTTGACGAACAAGGGGATCAGGATGATCCGCACGATGACGGTCAGCCCCACGATCGACAGTGCCCAGCCCCAGCCGCTCGCCTCCGGGATGCCGAGGAAGGTGAACAGACGGTGCCAGGCCGTCATGATCCAGGCCTCGCCCCACATGATGGGGCTCAGCAGGCTGGTGAAGAAGTCGTACAAGGTGGTCCCTCGTCACGGGGTGAGACCGGGGTCCCACCTGATGGTCCGCGCCAGACTGCTGCCTGGTCGCCGTTGGTCTAGTGGTGGTGTGCCTCCGCGCGGGCGGCCGGCACCGTCCTCTCGGGAACGTGGTCCACGCCGCCGGGGTTCCACGGGTGGCAGCGGGCGAGTCGCCGCACAGCCAGCCAGCTGCCCTGCAGCGGCCCGTACCGGGTGAGGGCGGTGACGGCATACGCCGAGCAGCTCGGGTAGAAGCGGCAGGACGGGGGCGACAGCGGCGAGATGAGCAGCTGGTAGGCCTTGACGAGCGCGATGAGGGGCATGGCGAGCAGCCGGCGGGTGGTCATCCTCGGCCCTTCAGCACCCGCGCGAGGAGCCGGTCGAGCTCGGCCGCGAGCTGGCTCGTGGTGGCGGTGGCGGCGGCCGGGTTGGCGCGCACGACCAGGTCATACCCCGACGGTATGCCGCTCAGCCGGGCCGCGACGAGATGACGCAGCACCCGCTTGGTGCGGTTGCGGACAACTGCTCCGCCGACCGCCTTGGAGACAACGAACCCCACCCGGGCCGGCCCGTCTCCCCCACCCTGATGGGCATGCACGACGACCAGCCCACCTCCGGACCGCACGGCACCCGAGCCGCGCATGGCCGCCGTGAAGTCCGTGGCGGTGCGCAGGCGGTGCGGGGCCGGCAGCACGCCTGACCTCAGGCGGAGAGCTCGGAGCGGCCCTTGTGGCGACGGGCAGCAAGGATGGCGCGGCCCGCACGGGTGCGCATGCGCAGGCGGAAGCCGTGGGTCTTGGCCCGACGGCGGTTGTTCGGCTGGAAGGTGCGCTTGCTCACGAGGGTCTCCGTTGGTCTCAGACGCACGGTCTGATGGGTACATCCGGTCTGAAGGGCGCGTCCTGCACGGGCTGTGCGGGCTCGCCGGTGATACTGGTCGCGCGGCTGCTGGCTGGTCTGCTGCCTGCTCTTGGCCGCCATCGGAAGCCCGTCAGGCGGTGGATCACGGGCAGGCGAAAACGGCCAAGCGAACAGGCCTCGGTCACGATACGGGAGCCGTGAGGCCAGGGTCAAACCAGCGGATCAGGGTCACCGAGCGAGGCTGGACACAGATTTGACCCAAAATTCCCGAAAACGCCACGGAGCTGGATCGCCCGCCCTAGTCTCCTTCGTGGTTCCCCCAGTCCCCGGTTCCGCGCGCGCTCAGGCTTGAACAAGCCCCATGGAGTTGTTAGCGTCGCGGCTCATGGCGCATTGTTCACAGGCTGTGGAAAACCGTGTGGACAGCCGACCCCTCCCGTCGTGGGTCGTCCGCCGGACCGCCGCCGGGACTTCCCGGCCCGCCCATCTCGCAGTCCTGGCTCGTCTCGACCCTCGTCCGGACACCCGACTGCACATCCATGAAGCAGGGCGATGACATGTCGGATGCGGACCTGGACTATGCACGGGTGTGGCAGGACACCCTGCGCACCCTCGACGACCAGGGCCTTCCCTCGCACCAGCGAGCCTTCCTCCAGCTGAGCCGGCTGGTTGGCGTGATCGACCAGAGTGCCGTGCTGACCGTGCCGAACGACCTGACCAAGTCGATCATCGAGCAGCGGGTTCGCGACGAGGTCGCCGCGGCACTGAGCAACCACCTCGGCCTGGAGGTCGTCCGCCTGGCCGTGACGGTCGACGAGCAGCTCACGGCCGACTACCCCATCCCGCTCAGCGACCCTCCGGCTCTCGACGGGTATGCCCGCAGCCCCGAGCACTTCCCTGGATATGCCAGCGGTCCGGAGCACGGGATCGGCGAGCAGCACCTCGGTGGCCAGGGCGTCGGTGAGCAGCGGATGGGCGAGCAGGGCCCACCGTCGCCGCAGCCGGCGGAGCGCGTCGGGCGACCCGATCACGGCGGCGAGGCGGAGAAGACCCGGCTCAACCCGAAGTACACGTTCGAGACGTTCGTGGCCGGTTCCAGCAACAGGTTCGCCCACGCCGCTGCGGTGGCGGTCGCCGAGGCGCCGGCCAAGGCCTACAACCCGCTCTTCATCTACGGCGACTCCGGGCTGGGCAAGACGCACCTGCTGCACGCCATCGGGCACTACGCCCGCACCCTGCTCCCGCACCTGCGCGTGCGCTACGTGAACTCCGAGGAGTTCACCAACGACTTCATCAACTCGATCCGTGACGACCGCACCAGCCGGTTCCAGAGCATCTACCGCGATGTCGACGTCCTGCTCATCGACGACATCCAGTTCCTCCAGGGGAAGGTGCAGACCCAGGAGGAGTTCTTCCATACCTTCAACGCGCTGCACAACGCCTCCAAGCAGGTCGTGATCACCTCCGACCTGCCCCCGAAGCAGCTCTCCGGCTTCGAGGCACGGCTGCGCTCGCGGTTCGAGTGGGGCCTGATCACCGACGTGCAGCCGCCCGACCTCGAGACCCGGATCGCCATCCTGCGCAAGAAGGCGATCCAGGAGCGGATGTCGGCCTCGGACGACGTCCTGGAGTTCATCGCCAGCAAGATCTCGACGAACATCCGCGAGCTCGAAGGCGCACTGATCCGGGTCACCGCGTTCGCCAGCCTCAACAAGCAGCCGGTCACGCTGGAGCTCGCCGAGATCGTGCTCAAGGACCTCATCCCGAGCGACCAGGCCAGCCAGATCACCGCCTCGACGATCATGGCTCAGACGGCCGCGTACTACGCCCTGACCATCGACGACCTGTGCAGCTCGTCGCGCTCTCGCCAGCTGGTCACCGCCCGTCAGATCGCGATGTACCTCTGCCGTGAGCTGACCGAGCTGTCGCTGCCGAAGATCGGGCAGCACTTCGGCAACCGGGACCACACCACGGTGATGCACGCCGACCGCAAGATCCGTGAGCTGATGTCCGAGCGCCGCGCGATCTACAACCAGGTCACCGAGCTGACCAACCGGATCAAGCAGCAGCAGCAGTCGCACTGACGCCGTCGTCGTCGACCGCCTGTCCACAGGCTGTCCACCGGTCCGGCCGACGTTCTCCCCAGGCAGTGACGTTGGATCCGGGTCGGCCGAGCGCGACGACGGGGATTGTCCACCGACTGGGGACAACACTGTGGAGCGCGCCGGGGACATCGTGCCGGGCGCCGGACGACGCTCGTCCCCAGGCCCCTGTGGACGGCTGTGGACAGCCGGGGGACAGCCCGCCGGTCGAGGCACCAGGTCCGCCCGCCGCTGTGGACGACGGATTTCTGTCCACAGCCGTCCCCACGTTGTCCACAGGTGAAGGCGCTGTCATCCACAGGCCCGCGCCGGGGCTGACCAGCGGTGACGGGGCTTGTCCCCACCGTGCACAGGACCTATGACGATGACGACTCCTATCTATGACCTGGTCCGCCCCGAGTACTGACCCCCCGACCGACCGGGCAGCAGAGCCCTTGCGAAGGCCTCGACGCGAATGACCGCTCTGCTGGTGTCACGTCGGCGCGGGGCACTATGGTTCGGACTCCGACCGGCGTCCGCCGGCACGCACGGGCTGTGAAGGGCAGGGCGTCAGGTGAAGTTCAGGGTTGAGCGCGATGTGCTGGCCGAAGCGGTGACCTGGGTGGCCCGTGGCCTGCCCGCCCGCCCGCCGGTGCCGGTCCTGGCCGGCGTCCTCATCGAGGCCAGCGACGAGGGCACCATCACCTTGTCGGCGTTCGACTACGAGGTCTCCGCCAAGGTGACCGTCGCCGCCGAGGTCGCGACGTCGGGCACCGTCCTCGTGCTCGGACGCCTGCTTGCCGACATCTCCCGCAACCTGCCGAACCGTCCGATCGACGTGTCCACCGAGGGCAACAAGGTCCAGGTCACCTGCGGGTCGTCACGCTTCAGCCTGCTGCTCATGCCGGCAGACGACTACCCGACGCTGCCCGCCTCCCCGGAGCCGAGCGGGATGATCGAGGGCGACGTGTTCACCCAGGCCGTGGCCCAGGTCGCGATCGCTGCGGACCGGGGCGACACCCTGCCCATCCTCACCGGCGTGCGGATGGAGATCGATGGCGAGAAGGTCACCCTGCTCGCCACCGACCGCTACCGCCTGGCCATGCGCGAGCTGACCTGGAAGCCGGCAGCCACCGACGCCAGCCATGTCGCCCTCATCCCGGCCCGGACCCTGTCCGACACCGCGAAGGCCCTCGGGGCGAGCGGCTCCGTGGAGCTGTCCCTCGGATCGGGCGGCAGCGGAGACGGCCTGATCGGGTTCGAGGCCGGACAGCGCCGGACGACCACCCGCCTGCTGGACGGGGAGTACCCGAAGGTCACCTCGATCTTCCCGAGCAGCGTGGACACCGAGTCGGTCATCGAGACCGCTGCCTTCGTCGAAGCCGTCAAGCGCGTGGCCCTCGTTGCCGAGCGGAACACCCCGGTGCGGCTGAAGTTCTCCGACGGCCAGGTGACCATCGAGGCCGGGACGGGCGACGACGCCCAGGCCTCCGAGGCGGTCGAGGCGACGATGACCGGCCCCGAGATCGAGATCGCGTTCAACCCACAGTTCCTGCTCGACGGACTGGGTGCGGTGGGCACGGCATACTCGCGCCTGTCGTTCACCCAGCCGAGCCGGCCGGCAGTCCTGTCCGGACAGCCCGAGGCGACGGGCGAGGCGGACGCGTCCTACCGCTACGTCCTCATGCCCGTCCGGTTCGCCAGCTGACCCAGGGCCACGGCGTAGCCTGACCAGCGGGGCACCACCAGCAGTCGACGAAAGGTCATCCCGGATGCAGCTCGGACTCATCGGTCTCGGCAAGATGGGCGGCAACATGCGGGAGCGGCTGCGTCGCGCCGGTCATGAGGTCGTCGGGTTCGACCGCAACCCGGACGTCTCAGACGTGCGCACCATGGCCGCGATGGTCAAGAAGCTCGAGGCGCCCAGGGTGGTCTGGGTGATGGTCCCCTCCGGTGGGCCCACCCGCGAGACCATCGCCAAGCTCGGCGACCTGCTCGACAAGGGCGACCTGGTCATCGACGGCGGCAACTCGCGCTTCACCGACGACTTCGAGAACGCGAAAGCGTTGAAGGCAAAGGGAATCGGCTACGTCGACTGTGGCGTATCCGGCGGCATCTGGGGCCTCGACAACGGCTACGGCCTGATGTGCGGCGGCGACAAGAAGTGGGTGAACCGCGCCATGCCCATCTTCGACGCGCTGCGCCCCGAGGGCCCGCGCGAGGAGGGCTTCGTCCACGCCGGCGAGGTCGGAGCCGGGCACTACACGAAGATGGTGCACAACGGCATCGAGTACGGCCTGATGCACGCGTATGCCGAGGGCTACGAGCTGCTGGAGAAGAAGGACATCGTCAAGGACGTGCCCGGCGCCTTCAAGGCCTGGAGCCGGGGGACCGTGGTCCGGTCCTGGCTGCTCGACCTCGCTGTGGCGGCGCTCGAGGAGAACGCCCGGCTCGACAACGTGTCCGACTACACCGTCGACTCGGGTGAGGGGAAGTGGACGGTCGAGGAGGCCATCGCCCTCGACGTGCCGATGCCGGTCATCTCCGCGTCGCTCTTCGCGCGGTTCGCGTCGCGCCAGGACGTCTCGCCGGCGATGCAGATGGTCGCCGCCCTGCGCGGACAGTTCGGTGGGCACGAGGTGATGACCAGCGCCGAGGGCGAGGAGCTGCGCAAGGCGGGCCGGCCGAGCGACGCCGAGCGCGTCCGGCAGGCCGAGAAGAAGACCGCCCCGAAGACGCCGCAGGCTGCCGCCAGGAAGGGCCGCCGGGCCGACCAGGCCGGTCCGACGTCCGGCACGGGCTCGACGACGTGACGTGTTCGTCAGGCACCTGAGCGTCACCGACTTCCGCAGCTACCCGAGCGCGGAGCTCGCGCTCGGCCCGGGCGTGACGACGCTCGTCGGGCTGAACGGCCAGGGCAAGACGAACCTCGTCGAGGCGATCGGCTACCTCGCCAGCCTGTCCAGCCACCGGGTGGCGACCGACCAGCCGCTGGTCCGCTTCGGGGCCAGCCAGGCGGTGATCCGCGGGATGGTCGACCGCGAGGGCCGCGAGACGCTCATCGAGCTCGAGCTCAACCCGGGCCGGGCCAACCGGGCCAACCTCAACCGGTCACCCACGCCGCGGCCGCGCGAGGTCCTCGGCTCGCTGCGGACCGTGCTCTTCGCCCCGGAGGACCTGTCGCTGGTCAAGGGCGACCCCGCGGGCCGGCGGGCGTTCCTCGACGACCTGCTCGTGCAGCGCCAGCCCCGGTGGGCCGGGGTGCGCGCCGACTACGACAAGGTGGTCAAGCAGCGCAACGCGCTGCTCAAGTCGGCCGCGCCGGTGCTCCGCCGGGGGGCGCGGCGCCCACGCCCGAGCGACGAGCCCGTCGACGACGCCCGGGCGTCGGCGCTGCACACGCTCGACGTGTGGAACACCCATCTCGCCCAGGTCGGCTCACAGCTGCTCTACGCCCGGCTGCGACTGCTGCGCGACCTCGGCCCCTATCTCGGGGCGGCCTACGACGCGGTCAGCGCGGGGGACTCCGGAGCCCGGGTGCACTACCGATCCAGCCTGCGCGAGGAGACCGCCGCCCGGATCGCCGCCGGCGAGGTGCCCGAGGGCGCCGAGCTCGAGCTCGAGCTGATGGCCACCTTCGAGGAGGTCCGCACCCAGGAGATCGAGCGGGGGATCTCCCTGGCCGGGCCGCACCGCGACGACATGGTGCTGACGCTCGGCGAGCTGCCCGCCAAGGGCTACGCCAGCCACGGCGAGTCCTGGTCGTTCGCCCTCGGGCTGAAGCTCGCGGCGTACCAGCTGTTGCGGACGGACCTCGGCGAGGACCCGGTGCTGATCCTCGACGACGTCTTCGCCGAGCTCGACACCGGGCGGCGGCAGCGGCTGGCCGAGCTGATCGGCGGCTGCGAGCAGGTGCTGATCACGGCCGCGGTGGGTGCCGACGTGCCCGAGGTGCTGCGAGACTCGGGCGTGACGTATGCCGTGACGCTCGGGGAGGTGACCAAGAGTGACTGAGCCCTCCGATGGCGCGCTGCCGGCCGGGTCCGACCCGGCAACGGAGCCACCCGAGCCAGCCGAGCCACCGGGGTCGACAGCAGGCTTCGACGCGGCAACCGAGGCGTCGGCGGCCGCCCTGGCGCGGGCGCGAAAAGCCGCCAGGGACAAGGGACTTCGCCCGGGTCTACGGCCGATGCGCCGCCGCCGGCCGGACCGTTCTGAGCCGACGATGTCGGGCTCCGGCCGCGACGGACGTGACCCGGCCCTGATCGGCGAGCAGCTCGACCGGCTGATGTCCGACCGCGGCTGGCAGGTCGACGTCGCCGTGGGGTCGGTGATGGGCCGGTGGCCGCACATCGTCGGTGGCGAGGTGGCGGCCCACGTCGTGCCGGTCTCGTTCGAGGCCGGGGTGCTCACTGTGCGGGCCGACTCGACCGCGTGGGCGACCCAGATGCGGCTGCTCGCCTCGACCCTGCTGGGGCGGATCGACGCCGAGGTCGGCCAGGGGACCGTCACGGAGCTCAAGGTCAACGGTCCGAGCGCGCCGAGCTGGAGCAAGGGGCTGCGCCGGGCGCAGGGCCCGGGACCACGCGACACCTACGGCTGAGCCCGGCAGAGGTGGTCGGTACGGTCGTCCCATGAGCCGCTCCGAGCACCTCGTCAGCGCATCCGACCTGCCTCGGGAGCTGGACTCGGTCATCGTGCTCGACGTCCGGTGGCGGCTGGGTGACCTCCCCGGCGCAGGCCGCGAGCGGTATGTCGCGGGTCACCTGCCCGGCGCGCGCCACCTCGACCTCGAGCAGGTGCTCACCGGGCCGACCGACGACCCGCGGGCCGGCCGTCATCCGCTGCCCGAGGTCGAGCGGCTGGAGCGCGGTCTCGCAGCCCTCGGGGTAGACACGACCGACGAGGTGGTCGTCTACGACGAACCGGGCTCGTTCGCCGCGGCCCGCGCCTGGTGGGTGCTGCGCTGGGCCCGGATCCGGACGCGGGTGCTGGACGGTGGCCTGCCCGCGTGGGTCGCTGCCGGAGGTCAGCTGCAGCACGGGGACGAGGTGACCTGGCCGACGACGGCTCCGACCCTGACCACCGGCCACCTGTCGTGCCTGAGCGCGGACGAGGCCGCGGCCTATCCCGATCACGGCGTGCTCGTCGACGTCCGGGCCCCGGAGCGCTTCCGCGGCGAGATGGAGCCGCTCGACCCGCGGGCCGGTCACATCCCGGGCGCCGTCAACCTGCCGGCCGTCCGGCTGCTCACCGAGTCGGGTGCCCTGCCGGGGCCGGAGGAGCTGCGCCGGGCCTTCGCCGGGCTGGCCGGCCCCAGGGTGGGCACCTCCGGGCCGACCTCCTCCGGACCGACCCCCTCCGGCGGGGTCGCGGCATACTGCGGGTCGGGAGTCACCGCGGCCCAGGCGGTCCTCGCCCTGGCCACGCTGGACGTCGAGGCGGCCCTCTTCGCGGGGTCCTGGTCGGCGTGGTCGAACGACCCGGACCGTCCCGTCGCCACCGGAGGGTGACCCCTGACCACGGTGCCCTTACGCGGGTGGATAACCCTGCGGCGAGTGGGGTCGCTGTGGGCGATGGGATCGTCACGGAGACGGCCGCAGGGGTGCGGTCGCGACCCCCGACATCGGTGACCGGGT
The DNA here is from genome assembly GCA_963826375.1 of uncultured Actinomycetota bacterium. Taxonomy (GTDB): domain Bacteria; phylum Actinomycetota; class Actinomycetes; order Actinomycetales; family Dermatophilaceae; genus Lapillicoccus. The sequence continues at coordinate 197,797 of CAWGWN010000007.1, forward strand.
GTCTTCTCGCGAAAAGGGCCATCCGGGGCCCTCCTGGCGCGATATCCCGCGGCAGGACCGATAGGATGAGGAGTCAACGCGCGGCCAGCTGACTCGGACCTGGTGTCCACCTCGGCCGGCCGCCTGCCATGACCGTGGGTGTGCACGATCGCACGCGCGGAGGTGGCCGTATCGATCGAAGGGCACCGCTGGACGGTGCCGCGAAGGAGAATCGTGCCCGAGGCCGGTCAGACACCGACGTCCCCCCAGCCAGACCCCTCCCCGGAAGCACCGACACCACCCGCAGCCACCGCCACTGCCTCCGCGCCACCGGCGATGCCGCACCGCGCGAGCGACGTGCCCGACGAGGGCAGCCCGGAGTACGACGCCAACGCCATCCAGGTGCTCGAGGGCCTCGAGGCGGTGCGCAAGCGCCCGGGGATGTACATCGGCTCGACCGGTGCGCGAGGCTTGCATCACCTCGTCTGGGAGATCGTCGACAACTCGGTCGACGAGGCGCTCGCCGGGCACGCCGACACCATCGACGTCACCCTGCTCGCGGACGGCGGGGTGAAGGTCGTCGACAACGGCCGTGGCATCCCGACCGACATCACGCCGGGCTACGACATCTCGGCGGTCGAGCTCGTGCTCACCCAGCTGCACGCGGGGGGCAAGTTCGGCGGCGGCGGCTACAAGGTCTCCGGTGGCCTGCACGGCGTCGGCTCCTCGGTCGTCAACGCGCTCTCGAAGCGGCTGGACGTCGAGGTCCGGCAGAAGGGCCATGTCTTCCGGATGTCCTTCGCCGAGGGCGTGCCGGTCCAGCCCCTGGAGAAGGGTGAGGCCAGCGACCAGACCGGCACGACGATCACCTTCTGGGCCAACGACGACATCTTCGAGACCGTCGACTACGACTTCGAGACGATCCGCGCGCGGTTCCAGCAGATGGCCTTCCTCAACAAGGGCCTGACCATCAACCTCGTCGACGAGCGCCCGGACAAAGCCGCGGCGTCGGAGAGCAGTGAGGACCCGGACCTCGACCACGCTGAGGGCGACGTCGAGACGGTCGAGGAGTCGAGCAACGGCGACACCCGCAAGACGCGCAAGCGCAAGGTCACCTACCGCTACGACAACGGCCTGGTCGACTACGTCACCCATCTGGTGGCCTCCAAGCGGGCCGAGCCGATCCACCCCGAGATCATCTCGATCGAGTCCGAGGACACCGAGCGGCAGCTCTCGCTCGAGCTGGCGATGCAGTGGACCAGCTCCTACTCCGAGTCGGTGCACACCTACGCGAACACCATCAACACCCACGAGGGCGGCACCCACGAGGAGGGCTTCCGGGCGGCGATGACCAAGCTGGTCAACGACTTCGCCCGCAAGAACAACCTGCTCAAGGAGAAGGACGAGAACCTCACCGGCGACGACATCCGCGAGGGCCTGACCGCCGTCGTGTCGGTCAAGCTCGGCGAGCCGCAGTTCGAGGGCCAGACCAAGACCAAGCTCGGCAACTCCGAGGTCAAGGGCTTCGTCCAGCGGGCCATGACGGACGAGTTCGGCCACTGGCTCAGCGCCCATCCGCGCGAGGGCAAGGACATCGTCGGCAAGGGCATCCAGGCGGCGATGGCCCGCATCGCGGCCCGCAAGGCGCGCGAGTCGACCCGGCGCAAGGGCCTGCTCGAGTCGGGCGGCCTGCCGGGCAAGCTCAAGGACTGCCAGAGCAAGGACCCGTCGATCTCCGAGGTCTTCATCGTCGAGGGGGACTCGGCCGGCGGCTCGGCGGTGCAGGGGCGCAACCCGCACACCCAGGCGATCCTGCCGATCCGCGGCAAGATCCTCAACGTCGAGAAGGCCCGGATCGACCGGATCCTGGCCAACAACGAGGTGCAGGCGCTCATCACGGCCTTCGGCACGGGCATCGGCGAGGACTTCGACCTGGCTAAGGCGAGGTATCACAAGATCGTCCTGATGGCCGACGCCGACGTCGACGGGATGCACATCCGCACCCTGCTGCTGACCCTGCTCTTCCGCTTCATGCGGCCGCTGATCGAGGCCGGCTACGTCTACCTCGCGCAGCCGCCGCTCTACCGGCTCAAGTGGAGCAACGCCCCGCACGAGTTCGCCTACTCCGACCGTGAGCGGGACGGGCTCTACGCGACCGGCGCCGCTGCCGGGCGCCGGCTGCCCAAGGAGAACGGCGTCCAGCGCTACAAGGGCCTCGGCGAGATGAACTACCACGAGCTGTGGGACACGACGATGGACCCGGACACCCGGACCCTGCTGCAGGTCACCCTCGCGGACGCGGCCTCGGCCGACGAGATGTTCGCGATCCTCATGGGCGAGGACGTCGAGTCCCGGCGCAGCTTCATCCAGCGCAACGCCCGCGACGTCAGGTTCCTGGACATCTAGGTATGCCGCGACCGCGCCGACCGCGCGCGGCGCACCGAGGTGAGCACCCGGCATACCGAACAGCCTTTCGAGACAAGGAAATGCATTGAGTGAGCAGCCGCCGACCACCGGCCCGCAGGACGACGAGAACCTCAACCCCGAGGGCGACCAGCCCGTGGTCGAGGGGGACGGTGGGGTGCTGACCGGGGAGGTCATCACCGACCGGATCGAGGCGATCGACCTCAACACCGAGATGCAGCGGTCCTACATCGACTACGCGATGGCGGTCATCGTGTCGCGGGCGCTGCCGGACGTGCGGGACGGGCTGAAGCCGGTGCACCGCCGGGTGCTCTACGCGATGTACGACGGCGGGTACCGGCCCGACCGCGGCTACAACAAGTGCTCGCGGGTCGTCGGCGACGTCATGGGGCAGTACCACCCGCACGGTGACTCGGCGATCTACGACGCCCTGGTGCGGCTGGTCCAGGACTGGTCGCTGCGCTACCCGCTCGTCGACGGTCAGGGCAACTTCGGCTCGCGCGGCAACGACGGCGCCGCCGCCCCGCGGTACACCGAGTGCCGGATGGCGCAGCTGGCCATCGAGATGGTGCGCGACATCGAGCAGGACACCGTCGAGTTCAAGGACAACTACGACGGCAAGACCCGTGAGCCGGTCGTGCTCCCGTCGCGCTTCCCCAACCTCCTGGTCAACGGCTCGGCCGGCATCGCCGTCGGCATGGCCACCCAGATCCCGCCGCACAACCTGCGCGAGGTCGCCGAGGGTGCGGAGTGGTACCTGCGTCACCCCGAGGCCAAGCGGGAAGAGCTGCTCGAGGCCCTGCTCGGCATCATCAAGGGCCCGGACTTCCCGACCGGCGCGCTGATCATGGGGCACAAGGGCATCGAGGAGGCCTACCGGACCGGCCGCGGCTCGATCATCATGCGCGCGGTGGTCCAGGTGGAGGAGCTGCAGGGCCGGCAGTGCCTCGTCGTCACCGAGCTGCCCTACCAGGTCAACCCGGACGTCCTGGCGCAGAAGATCGCCGAGCTGGTCAAGGACGGCAAGCTCAGCGGCATCGCCGACATCCGCGACGAGACCTCCGGCCGGACCGGCCAGCGGCTCGTCATCGTGCTCAAGCGCGACGCGGTGGCCAAGGTCGTGCTGAACAACCTCTACAAGCACACCCAGCTGCAGACCACCTTCGGCGCGAACATGCTGGCGCTGGTCGACGAGGTGCCGCGCACCCTGCCGCTGGACGCCTTCATCCGGCACTGGGTGGAGCACCAGGTCGACGTCATCGTCCGGCGGACGACGTTCCGGCTGCGCCAGGCCGAGGAGCGGATCCACATCCTGCGGGCGCTGCTCAAGGCGCTGGACGCGCTCGACGAGGTCATCGCCCTCATCCGGGCCTCGCAGACGGTGGAGATCGCCCGCGAGGGCCTGATCAGCCTGCTGGAGATCGACGACATCCAGGCCCGCGCCATCCTCGACATGCAGCTGCGCCGGCTGGCCGCCCTGGAGCGGCAGAAGATCATCGAGGAGCACGACGAGCTCCAGGCCAAGATCGACGACTACACCGACATCCTCGCCAAGCCGCAGCGCCAGCGCGACATCATCTCGGCCGAGCTCGGCGACATCGTCGCGAAGTACGGCGACGACCGGCGGACCCGGATCGAGTTCTTCGACGGCGACATGTCGATGGAGGACCTCATCCCCGAGGAGGACGTCGTCGTGACGATCACCCGCGGCGGCTACACCAAGCGGACCAAGGTCGACCTCTACCGCTCCGTCGCGCGCGGCGGCAAGGGCGTCAAGGGCGCACAGCTGCGAGGGGAGGACGTCGTCGAGCACTTCTTCACGACGACCACCCACCACTGGCTGCTCTTCTTCACCAACCTCGGCCGGGTCTACCGCGCCAAGGCCTACGAGCTGCCGGAGGCGTCCCGCGACGCCAAGGGCCAGCACGTCGCCAACCTCATGGCGTTCCAGCCGGGTGAGCAGATCGCGCAGGTGCTCGCGATCAAGAACTACGAGTCCTCGCCCTACCTCGTGCTGGCCACCCGCGGCGGGCTGGTCAAGAAGACCAAGCTGGCGGAGTACGACTCCCCCCGCACCGGCGGCCTGATCGCGGTCAACCTGCGCGAGGGTGACGAGCTCGTCGGTGCCGGGCTGGCCTCACCAGAGGACGACCTCATCCTCGTCTCGCGCAAGGGCAAGTCGGTGCGCTTCCACGCCACCGACACGGCGCTGCGGCCGATGGGCCGGGCGACCTCGGGGGTCACCGGGATGAAGTTCCAGGACGCCGACCACCTGCTGTCCCTCTCCGTGGTGCCCGAGGGGGCCGACCCGGACCTGTTCGTCGTCTTCGAGAACGGTGTCGCGAAGCGGACCAAGACCTCGGAGTATGCGGTCAAGGGCCGGGCGATCTATGGCGTCAAGGTGGCGAACTTCTCCGAGCGCGGCGGTGACCTCGTCGGGGCGCTGACCGTGGGGGAGGACGACGAGGTGCTCGTCGTCATGGAGAAGGGCAAGATCATGCGCTCCGCGGTCGCCGGCGTGCGGCGCAGCGGCCGGAACACCCAGGGCGTCATCTTCGCCACTCCGGACTCCGGAGACACCATCGTCGCGGTCGCCCGCAACGCCGAGCGGCTCGTCGAGGCCGAGGTGGAGGCCCTGGTCGAGGGTGACGCAGGGGAGTCCGCTGCCGGCGTGAGCACGGACGACGGCTCAGCGGCCGTCTCACCGACGGCGCAGGGTGCAGCGCCGATCCAGACCGATGGCGTACCGTCTGACGAGACTTCCGTGTCATCGGATGAGAGCGATGGAGGCAGCGAGTGAGCACACCAGGACAGGGCGAGAGCACTGCCTCTGGGCCAGGGCCTGAGCCCACGGCTCGCCCCGCGACCTCTCCGCCGCCGGGAGCGAACCGCCCGGCGAGCTCGTCAAGCCCCTCGACGTCAGGCACCTCGACCCCCGAGACGGCCGCCCGCCCTTCGGCGGGGGCCAGCCCGGTGACCAGCTCTCCGGTAACCCGGGCCCCGGCGACGGGCGCGAGCTCGACGTCGGCCACCCGCACGACGCCGGTCTCCGGCGCTCGCGCCCCTCGAGCCACCGGCACGACCACCCGCTCGGTGCCCACCGGCGCCCGGCCCGTCGCGGCAGGCGCAGCAGCGGGTGCGGCAGGTGGCGCGGCGGCGGGAGTGGCAGTCGACCCGGCCCGGCGTCCCCGGCCGACTGGAGCGCGCCCGGCCACGACGGGCAGCCAGCCGGCGACCCGCCGTGCGGTCGCCCGGCGGGTCAAGCTCGCGGTGGCTCGGGTCGACCCGTGGTCGGTCATGAAGATGTCGTTCCTGCTCGCCGTGGCGGCCGGGATCGCCGGCGTCGTGCTCACCGGGGTGCTCTGGCTGATCCTGTCGGGGATGGGCGTCTTCGCGGACGTCGACCGGGTGATCCGCGAGATCCAGCCCTCGACGACCGACCCGTTCAACGTGATGGACTACATCGGCTTCGGCCGGGTGATCTCGCTGTCGATCGTCGTCGGGGTCATCGACATCATCCTCATGACGGCGATCGCGACGCTCGCGGCGTTCCTCTACAACATCTGCTCCTCGCTGGTCGGCGGCGTGCAGCTGACCCTCACCGACGACTGATCCGGGCGCCGGGACGGGCCGGTTCCCCTACGTCCGGGTGGAGAAGGGTCCCCACCCGTCTCGACCCGGACGCAAGGGGTGGAGGGAGCGCATTGGTCGGCTGAGTGCACGGCATACGGCCGTTTTGATTGGCTGCTCGGCAGTGGGGTAATCTGGCGCGTCGCGTCAGGGGAACCTGGCGCGATCGAGGGTGATGACGGGCCTATAGCTCAGACGGTTAGAGCGCTTCCCTGATAAGGAAGAGGCCACAGGTTCAAGTCCTGTTAGGCCCACCATCACCACCCGATCGGTCTGAGGAGCTCCTCGTGCTCAAGAAACTGCTCATCATCGCGGCCACCGCCGCCGGCGCCGTGGCGATCCAGAAGAAGCTGCGTGACCAGCGTGCGGAGCAGGACCTCTGGTCCGAGGCCACCGACGACGTGCGGGCGCCTGGGTCTCACTGAGCGACAGCTGTCCGCCCGGCGGTCACCCGCCCGGGGCCATGGCGCAATTGGTAGCGCACCTGCTTTGCAAGCAGGGGGTTAGGGGTTCGAGTCCCCTTGGCTCCACCAGAGAAACCGCTGGTCAGAGGCTTTCTTAGACCGCGACGCTCGCCACGCCGAAGTCGACTGCGGGCATCGGAGATCGCAGACGCCACGTGATGGCGATCGGCCTTTCTCCTCGGTGCTCTACGTAGTCGGCTTCACCCAAGCAGAGGTAGGGTGCACCCGTTCCGAACGGGGTGACCCTGTGCTGGCGGGTGAAGAGGAGCACGTGGCTGCCAGTGGCGTTGTGGTTGAGATACCGCTGACCGGTCTTGGACGCGACGGTGGTTCCTGATTGAGACTCCCAATGAAACAGCTCTGGACTGATCGCATAGTCCTGATACATCGTGGTGGGCGAGTACTCGGCCTCCGATTTGTGCAATGTCACGAGGAAGGCGTCGGCGTTCGCCTCCGGAGCGAATAGGACACCTTCGCGGAAGCTGTTGGGCTTTCGGCCCTCGATTGACGCATAGTCCAGCGCAGCCACGATCTCCTCACGCGAGTAGCGAGCGTGCACGCGAAGGGGTCGCACAGCGAGCTCACCGGCCAACCGCGAGGTAACGCGCTCTGCGCCGTGTAGCCCAAGACCTATGACTGCCCTCAGGTCTTGGCGTGCGGCGGCTTCGTGACGCAGCGAGGCCAGCGCCGCCCCATATGAATCGAAGCCCCCGCCGTCTGGCCATAGCGAGAAGACCAACATCCGCCCGAACGGACGGAGGGCGGGTGGCGCCTCGTCGTAGTTCGGCGCATCGTCGTTGAGCCACGTGAGGTAGGCCGTGGCGCGGTCGAGGTCGTCGACGTGACACAGGGCGCGGACTCGTTTGAGGATCGCCGCTTCCATCGGCCCTTCAGGCGGGACTGACTGGCCTGCCTCACGGCGCAACCGTGCCCAGGACCGGCCGCCGGTGACCACATCAGCAAGTTCGACCCCCGACTCGGCCAGAAAGGTGCCGAGATCATCGGTGCGGTGGGCACGCAACTCTGCGGTGATATTTGGCCAGCGCTTGGTCACCTGACTCTTGATGTTGTCGAGAATGAGGTCTTGGCTCTGCCGATCCAGGACGATTTGTGTTCCAGCGGGGAGGAACGGGAAGCCCTGCCTGATGTCTCGCTCAAGTCCAGCACGCGTGCTGCCGGTCATCGCACGGAACCGCTGGTCGAAACGGAACTCCTTACGATGGTGGCCTACGAAATCTAGGGCGGTGAGTACCGCCTTATCCGTTGCACGACGCAGGCCGCGCCCCAGTTGCTGGAGAAAGACGGTGGTGCTCTCCGTGGGGCGTAAGAACAGCACGGTGTTGATTGCCGGAACATCCACGCCCTCGTTGAAGACGTCCACCGTAAACACGGCCTGGATGACGCCGTCGCGCAAGTCCTGAACTGCCCTATCCCGGTCTTGCGTGACCGTCGTCCCCAGCACCGTCGCCGCTTTGATGCCCGCCTCGTTGAAGACTCGAGTCATGTAGAGAGCGTGGTCGCGGGAAACACAGAAACCCAATGCTTTCATGGCGCTGAGATCAGAGATCTTGTCGCTAACGGCGCGGAGAACGACGCGCGCTCGGGCATCGTTTCCCGTGAAGAGGTTCGACAGTCCACCGACGTCATAGGCGCCGGTCTTCCACTCCAGCCGTGTCATGTCCGTGCCGTCGGCGATCGCGAAGTAGTGAAAGGGCGTCAGGAGATCCGCCTTGAGAGCATCCCAGAGGCGAAGCTCTGCGGCTGTGCGTCCGCCAAAGAAGGAGCGCACATCGAGTCCATCCCCGCGTTCGGGCGTGGCCGTGAGGCCGAGCAGCTCTCGCGGATTCAGGTGCTCGAGAATCCGTCGATAGGTCATCGCCTCTGCGTGATGGAACTCGTCGACGACCACGATCCGATACGCGCCCGGCACGATGTTGGTGATGCCGTAGGAGGAGAGGGACTGCACGGAGGCGAAGACGTGGTCCCACCGTTCAGGGCGGAGGCCATCCACGTAGAGCTCACCGAAGTTCACGTCGTTGAGCACCTCGCGATAGGTGCGCAAGGATTGGTGAAGGATCTCTCGGCGATGCGCGATGAACAACAGTCGGGGCAGGGATGGCGCTGCCTGGGCGAGGCGGCGGTAGTCGAGCGCAGCGATGACCGTCTTTCCGGTGCCTGTCGCTGCGACGACGAGGTTTCGGTGGCGGCCGTGGACCAGGCGCTCAACCTCGAGCTGGTCGAGGATCTCCTGTTGGTATGGGTAGGGGCGAACCTCCAGCCCTGACAACGTGAGCGTGACGCGATCATGGATCCGCTTACCGGCAGATTCGGCAAGCGCATCGTCCAGGCGGTCACCGTCCTCATCGGGGTCATACGTCTCGAAGGTGGCGTCGTTCCAGTAGCTTTCGAATGTCGCTCGAAACTTCTCCAGGAGGGCTGGCGTGGAGACGCCGGAGACTCGGACGTTCCACTCCACTCCGTCGAGCATGGCCGCGCGCGAAAGATTGCTCGAACCGACATATGCGGTGTCGAAGCCTGTATTGCGTCGAAAGAGCCAGGCCTTGGCGTGTAGCCGCGTTCGCTGAGAGTCGTACTGGATCTTCACTTGAGCACCCAGGTCCCTGACGAGACGATCGAGGGCGGCCCGCTCAGTAGCACCCATATAGGTCGTGGTGATGACACGCAGGGGAACGCCGCGATCGCGCAGTGTTTCCAACCGGTCTTCAAACAGGCGCAAGCCGTACCACTTGACGAACGCCATGATGACGTCCACCCGGTCGGCACTTGTCAGTTCGGCGCGGATCTCGTGGCCAAGCCCCGGTTCACCAGGGCTATTGGTGAGCAGTGCGGCATCCGAAAGAGGCGTCGATGGCCGGTCCCTGAGGGCCTGGGCAGCGCGGTTGGGCCCCGCAGGCTCGGTGATGGCCAGGAGTTGCCGAGGCGCGAGGATGGAGTCCTCGGGTGAGCCCAGGATGGCGACAAGCTGATTGACCAGGGCGAGGCGACGTTCAGGATTTCGCTCCTGACGCAGGGCGCGCAGGGCGACGTCTCGGACATGTCGGGCCAGAACGTCCGGCTCGTCCGCTTCATCGACCACGCCGTGTTGGAGGTCGTAGCCCGACATACCCTCGAGCCTCTGCTGCAGCGCGTTGGTGACCAGACTTTCGTAGAGGCCCTCGAGCAGGCTGTCTTCCCTCTCCGTCACTCGTGACAGCTTGCCAGCCCGATGCCCGGTTACGGCCGGGGCGCACCGCGGCCAGGCATCACACCGCTCCTGGGCTAGAACCGGCGGGGCACGCCGGTTGCCAGATCCGAAAGGGCCTCCGGGCTGAAGAGGGCTCGCGGCAGGACGTAGGTGCCAACCGGGCGACGACGGTGTCGGCGCAGCATCACGGTTCTGGGCGTGAGCCGGTGGGCGTAGAAACCCGCCAGCGGCATCCGCTGGGTGAGGTTGCTGGTGGCGAGAGTCAGGTGCTCCGGGGTGACGCCCGCGAGGATGGTCGTGCCGACGGGATAGGCACGCTGGACCTGGCGTCGGACCTCGACGAGCTGCGGAAGCGTCACCAGGGTGATGACCAGGCAGAACACCGCCGTCGGGACGAAGATGGCCCAGGAACGGGTCAGTGCGGCAAAGGTGAGGAGCATGGCGGCCGCCACCCAGGGCATCAGGAAGTCGGCGGAGGTGGCGATGACCTTGGTCGTTCGCTCGACCAGCTGCGCCTGGATCTCCGCGGTCATCTCGATCGCCAGCGGCATCCACGGTCCGGATGCTGTCGGCTCCCGGGGGACCTCGCCGCGGCCCTCGAGGAACGCGATGTCGCCGTCGGTCAGCAGCTCGCTGGGCAGCACGAAGGAGATGCCGCGGGCCAGGACGATCACGGCGCTGCGGTAGCGCAGCGCGATGAGCGCTGAACCGCGCGGCAGCCAGATCTGGGTGGTGACGTCCGTGATGGTGAGCTCGTCGGTGCTCGCGTAGCCGACCGTGATGGTCTGGCCGACGCCCAGGCCCGCACGCATGGAGCGTTCGACCTTCACCCACCAGTACAGGACCTGGATCAGAACCACCGCGACGGCCAGTCCCACGGCGAGGAGCCAGCCCGAAGCCAGGCCTCCGATCACCAGGGCGACCACCGCCAGCAATGCCAGGCGGCCGTAGCCCTTGCTGGACGCGATGATCTGGACCACGAGGTCCCGCGCCATCCTCGTGTGACGGGCCCGGGTCATCGTGAGGCTGTCCACGCGGTCGGGACGGCGCGGGGAGTCGGGAGAGTCAGTCATGCGGTCGACCCGCCTGGGGCGTCGTGGCAGGCTGCGCGCCCGCCTCCATTGCTCCTGTGCATGTGGTCCTCGGCACTGCATCCCCCTCGCGCTGCCGGCCTGCCTCCCGGGAGTGTAGGAGATCATCCCCGCCACCGAAGGCGAATTGTCCGCATTCGCCGGGTCGAGGTCACGGAGTGTGGCCGACCTCGGTGACCATCCCGCGACGACGGCGGCTGACCGGTCGCGCCTTCGCCGCGCTGGCCTTCGACGGTGACCGAGCCGGGGCGTGGTGCGAGTACGGCACGCCGGAGGAGCTGCCGAACGTCAAACACCGCAAGGAGTACCTCGCCGGGCGCGCTCGACCTGATCGCCCAGGCTGGCGGCGGGACCGTCGAGGGCTACCCCCAGGACACCTCCGATGGCCGCAGGGTCGGTGCCTCGTCCCTCTACAACGGCACCCGCGCGCTGTTCGAGCGTGCGGGCTTCACCTACGAGCGGCCGAAGGGCAAGAACCACACTGTGATGCGCCGGACGCTGGAGCCGGCCTAGGTCCACCACGGCCAGACGCCAGCCCGACCCCGCCAGCCGGTGTGGTGTTGCGGGGCCCAGGACCCGGCGAAACCGACGTAGCGTGACCACATGAGCCTCCCGTGGACCCTCACCCTCGCGGGGGTTGTCATTGCTGCCGTGGCCCTGCGCGTCACGGTGCGACAGCTGCCGTTGCCGGGCGCGCGCTCGCTGAGCGGAGGCCGGATGACCGCCCTGGGTCTCGGTGTGGTCGGGCTCGTCGCCCACTGCGTGGCCATGTTCTTCACCGACGGGGCACGATCCGTGCCCGGTGCGGGTGGCTACGTCGACGGCGTCAACGGCATGGGCGTCACCAGCATGGTCCTGTATGCCGTGCCCGCCCTGCTCGTCGTCGCCGGGCTGTGGCCCGTGGCGCGATGGGCCCTGGCCACGGTCGTCGCGCTCCTCGTGGCCGTGGGCGTGACGATGTACAACGGCGGTCCGCTGACCGTGCACCTCACCACGATCCTGCTCGTCGTCATTGCGCTGGCGACGACGATGGCTGCGCTCGTCGGGGGACGGGACGAGCGGCGGGTCCGAGTGTGAGACATCCGTTGAGCACGTCCTCGCAGGGGGGAACGCCGAGGAGCCGCAGCGTCACTCGGAACCGTAGGGCCGGGTGATGATCTCGAGGTTGTGGCCGTTGGGGTCCTGCCAGTAGAGGCCCCGGCCGCCGTCGTTGGTGTTGATCTGCTCCGGACGGCGATGGTGCGGGTCGGCCCAGTAGTCCAGGCCCCGCTCCGTGATCCGACCGAAGATCTCGTCGAACTCGCCCTCACTGACGAGGAAGGCGTAGTGCTGGGGATGCACCGTGCCGGGGTCAGTCATGACGTCGAGGGTGACGTTGTTGCCCAGCTCGACGACCCGGAACGGCCCATAGGTCGAAGCCGGCGAGAGACCGAGGATCTCGCACAGGAACGTCGCCGTCGCGTCACGGTCGGTGGCGTGGACGATGGTGTGGTTCAGCTGGGCGGTCATGGCGTCCTTCCGAGGTCGATGTGGATGGTGGTGGGTTCTCAGGGCGGGTCCGTTGCGGCTCGTCGCTGTCCTGCCGACCGACCGAGACGACGCCGCTCTCGTAGGCGCAGATCACCGCCTGCACCCGGTCTCGCAGCCCCAGCTTCATCAGCACCCGGGCCACATGGGTCTTCACTGTCGTCCCCGAGATGACGAGCAGGTCGGCGATCTCCGCGTTCGACAGGCCTCGCCCGAGCAGGGCCAGGATCTCCGCCTCGCGGGGGGTCAGCACCTCGAGGATGCGCGGAGCCGGCACGGCCTGAGGCTCGCGGTCGAGGTAGACCTGGATCAGCCGCTTGGTGATCGTCGGCGACAGCAGGGCGTCGCCGGAGACGACGGCCCGGATGCCGTCGACGAGCTGCTCGGGCGGCACGTCCTTGAGCAGGAAGCCGGACGCCCCACAGCGCAGGGCGTCGTGCACGTAGGCGTCCATGTCGAAGGTCGTGAGCATGATGACCTTGAGGTCGCGGTGGCGCTCGTCCGCGAGGATGCGTCGGGTGGCCTCGATCCCGTCGAGCCCGGGCATCCGCACGTCCATCAGGACCACGTCCGGCTGGCACGACTCGACCTGGCTGACCGCCTCCAGCCCGTCGGCCGCCTCGCCCGCGACGACGAGGTCCGGCTCGGCCTCGAGGATCATCCGGAACCCCGCCCGCACGAGGGTCTGGTCGTCGGCGACGAGCACGCGGATGGTCATGACGCCGCCACCGGCACGGGCAGGACGGCCCGCAGCTCGTACCCGCCGCCGGTCGCGGCCCCGGCCACCAGCGAGCCGCCATACACCTCGACGCGCTCGCGCATCCCGAGCAGCCCGACGCCCGGCTCGCCTGTCTCCCTCGGTCCGCACCCGTCGTCCGTCACGGACAGCACCAGCGTGTCCGGCCGGTAGCCGAGCCGGACGACGACCCTCCGGGCGCCGGCGTGCTTGAGGGTGTTGGTCAGGCCCTCCTGCACGAGCCGGTATGCCGTGAGGTCCATGCCCGGAGGCAGCGACGCCGGCACGCCGTCGGTCTCGCAGGAGACGTCCAGGCCGGCTTGACGGAAGGTCTCGACCAGTACGTCGAGCTGGGCCAGCGTCGGCGGCGGTGCGCGGTCCGGCGCCTCGTCCCCGGATCGGAGGACGCCCACCATCCGGCGCATCTCCGTGAGCGCCTCGCGGCCGGTCGCCTCGACGGTCTCGAGCGCGGCGCGCTCGCGAGCCTGGTCGGGCCGCATCAGCCGGCGCACCGCCGAGGCCTGGACGGTCATCACGCTGACGCTGTGCCCGATGACGTCGTGCAGCTCGCGGGCCAGCCGGGTCCGTTCCTCCGCGACCGCGGTCAGCGCCCGCTCCTCCCGCTCGCGGACGAGGCCCTCCACATACAGGCGCCTGGTCCGCAGGTAGGCACCGAGCAGCCAGGCGATCACCCACGGCGACAGCCAGACGGCGTGCTGGGCGAGCTCGACCGGCCCCGTGGTCAGCGGGTCGAAGACGGCCCAGGCCACGCCCAGAGCCAGGACAGCCCCCAGCCCCCAGAGGGCACGTCGGCGGTCCTCCCGGTTGGCGACCGTGTAGGCCGCGATGAGCGGCAGGACGAATACCCCGAAGCCCTCGGGCGACCCGACCGCGGCGAACTCGACGGCGAGCACGCCGCAGACGGACAGCACGCAGAAGAACGGGTGGACCCGACGCGCCGCGAGTAGCAGCGCGGCGATGCCGTACCCCGTCGCCTCCACCCACGCCGGACCCTGGAGGGTGGTGGCCAGGGCGCCGGTCCACACCTCGATCTGGACGGCCACCAGGACGGCACCCGCCATCAGCACGTCGAACACCAGCGAACGTGTCCTCACCCGAGCACGGTACGTCCAACTTCGCGGGCGCACGTCCGCCTTGGGGATGATCGGGCCGTCGTCCGCCCGGGGGAGGCAGGGTTCGCTCGCGCGGCCGACGACGTCGACCGGCCCTCGCACCTACCGTCGGACCGGCCGGAAGACCGGCAGCCCCAACGCTTCTGGGAGGACGTCATGGACATCAACCGACGCGCAGCAGGTCTCGGCCTGCTCGCCTACGGCATCGGCACACCCGCCGCCTTCATCGCCAGCGGGTCGCCTGGGGGGGAGTACCAGGAGGCAGCGGTCGTCTCCTACCTGGCGACGGGGCACGCGGCCACCGCCATCGCGTCGGCCTACGTCGGTGCCTTCGCTGCCCTGGGCCTGCTGGTCTTCGCCCGGTCGATGCGGCGGGAGGTCCGCTCCAATGGCGACCTGGTCTCCGGACTCGCGGTGGCCGGGGCGGCGACGGCCGTGGTCGGATGGTTCCTCGTCGGCGGGGTCGCGGTGGCGTTCGCCGAGGCGGGCCAGGACCTCGTCTCCACGCCGCACCCGGTGGTCCACCTGCTCACGGAGATGAGCAACCTGGTCGCCGTCTGCGCGAGCGCGTTCTTCGTCGGAGCCGTCGCCCTCGTCGTCGCCCGGCAGGCGAGCCTGCCCGGGTGGCTGCGGACGGCGACGTATGTCGGCGGCGTGTGCGGTCTGCTCGCGGCGTTCTACTTCCCGCTCTTCCTCTTCTGGCTGTGGGCCGTCGTCTTCGGCCTGCGCGAGATCACCGCCGCCTCCCGCGCCACGGCGCCGAGGAGTCAGGTGCTCCCCGCTGCCGGGTGACGCGGCAGGTCGACTCCCAGCCCGGCGTCACGGGCTCGGACGATGGCCTCGGAGCGGCCGGCGACCCGCAGCTTGGTGAAGATCGTCGAGACGGTGTTCGCCACCGTCTTCGGTGCGACTCCGAGGCGCTGCGCGATCGCCCCGTTGGGCAGGCCACCGGCCAGCAGGTTGAGGATCTCGAGCTCGCGCGCGGTGAGCTCGGGGAACGGACCGCTGGCCGGTGGCGGCGCGGAGAAGAAGCCCAGCACCCGCTGCGCGATCCCGGGCCCGAAGATCGCCTCGCCGGCAGCGACCGCGCTGATCGCCCGGGCGATCTCGTCCTGCTCGGCGCCCTTGACGAGGTAGCCGCGGGCGCCCGGCCGTGCCCACCTCGTGAGTCACCGGAGGTGGGCACGGCGCTGAGGATAGGTGTCTCAGTGCCAGCGCGGCCGACGACGCCGGTTTGCCATGACGAGGAAGAACCCAGCCAGGATCGCCGCAAGTCCGTATCCAACGGGCGCCCGCAGGTCGCCAGCTGGTCCGGTCTGGGGGAGGCTCGAGGCGGTGACGGTGACCTGCAGTCCGCCGCTCCCTGCGGATGCGACTGGAGGAACGTCCGTTGCGGCGGGAGGAACGTCCGCGCCGATCGTGAGCGTGAAGCTCTGCGCGGCCTTCGCGCCGCTGGCATTTCCGGCAGTCAACGTCAGCGGGTAGCTGCCTCCGGTGCCGGCGGCGGGGGTGCCGGCCAGGGTGGCGGTGCCGTCGCCGTTGTCGGTGAAGGACACCCCAGCCGGCAGGGCGCCGGTCTCGGTGATCGTGGTGGCGGCCGGGGTCCCGGGGCTGGTGGTGACGGTGAAGGAGCCCGCGCTTCCGACCGTGAAGGTGGTGTGGTCGGTGCTGGTGATGGCCGGGGGCTGGTTGATGGTCAGGGTGAACGCCTGGGTGGCGTTCGGGGCGACGCCGTTGCTGGCGGTGATGGTGAGCGGGTAGCTGCCTCCGGTGCCGGCGGCGGGGGTGCCGGCCAGGGTGGCGGTGCCGTCGCCGTTGTCGGTGAAGGTGACCCCAGCCGGCAGGGCGCCGGTCTCGGTGATCGTGGTGGCGGCCGGGGTCCCGGGGCTGGTGGTGACGGTGAAGGAGCCCGCGCTTCCGACCGTGAAGGTGGTGTGGTCGGCGCTGGTGATGGCCGGGGGCTGGTTGATGGTCAGGGTGAACGCCTGGGTGGCGTTCGGGGCGACGCCGTTGCTGGCGGTGATGGTGAGCGGGTAGCTGCCTCCGGTGCCGGCGGCGGGGGTGCCGGCCAGGGTGGCGGTGCCGTCGCCGTTGTCGGTGAAGGTGACCCCAGCCGGCAGGGCGCCGGTCTCGGTGATCGTGGTGGCGGCCGGGGTCCCGGGGCTGGTGGTGACGGTGAAGGAGCCCGCGCTTCCGACCGTGAAGGTGGTGTGGTCGGCGCTGGTGATGGCCGGGGGCTGGTTGATGGTCAGGGTGAACGCCTGGGTGGCGTTCGGGGCGACGCCGTTGCTGGCGGTGATGGTGAGCGGGTAGCTGCCTCCGGTGCCGGCGGCGGGGGTGCCGGCCAGGGTGGCGGTGCCGTCGCCGTTGTCGGTGAAGGTGACCCCAGCCGGCAGGGCGCCGGTCTCGGTGATCGTGGTGGCGGCCGGGGTCCCGGGGCTGGTGGTGACGGTGAAGGAGCCCGCGCTTCCGACCGTGAAGGTGGTGTGGTCGGCGCTGGTGATGGCCGGGGGCTGGTTGATGGTCAGGGTGAACGCCTGGGTGGCGTTCGGGGCGACGCCGTTGCTGGCGGTGATGGTGAGCGGGTAGCTGCCTCCGGTGCCGGCGGCGGGGGTGCCGGCCAGGGTGGCGGTGCCGTCGCCGTTGTCGGTGAAGGTGACCCCAGCCGGCAGGGCGCCGGTCTCGGTGATCGTGGTGGCGGCCGGGGTCCCGGGGCTGGTGGTGACGGTGAAGGAGCCCGCGCTTCCGACCGTGAAGGTGGTGTGGTCGGCGCTGGTGATGGCCGGGGGCTGGTTGATGGTCAGGGTGAACGCCTGGGTGGCGTTCGGGGCGACGCCGTTGCTGGCGGTGATGGTGAGCGGGTAGCTGCCTCCGGTGCCGGCGGCGGGGGTGCCGGCCAGGGTGGCGGTGCCGTCGCCGTTGTCGGTGAAGGTGACCCCAGCCGGCAGGGCGCCGGTCTCGGTGATCGTGGTGGCGGCCGGGGTCCCGGGGCTGGTGGTGACGGTGAAGGAGCCCGCGCTTCCGACCGTGAAGGTGGTGTGGTCGGCGCTGGTGATCGCCGGGGGCTGGTTGATGGTCAGGGTAAACGCCTGCGAGGCCGCGGGGGTGAAGCCGTTGGCCGCCTTGAGGGTGAACGGGTAGCTACCTCCACTGCCGGCTGGCGGGGTTCCTGTCAGAGAGCCGGTGCCGTCACCGTTGTCGGTGAGGGTCAGCCAGGCCGGGAATGTACCGGTGCGGCTGATCGTCGCGCTCGGCACGCCACTCGTGGTGATCGCGAAGGAACCGGCGCTTCCGACCGCGAAGGTCGTGTGGTCGGCGCTGGTGATCGTCGGGGGCTGGCCCACGGTGACTGTCAGGGTCTGGGTACCGTTCGGGCTGACTCCGTTCGCCGCAGTCAGGTTGAGCGCGTAGGTCCCGCTGCTCCCGGCTGTCGGCGTGCCACTCAGGGTGGCGGTGCCGTTGCCGTTGTCGGTGAAGGTCATTCCGCTGGGCAGGGCGCCGGTCTCGGTGATAGCCGGCGCCGGGTAGCCGGTGGTGGTGACGGTGAAGGAGCCGGCTGTAGCCTGGCTGAAGGTGGCCGTGTTGGCGCTGGTGATCGCCGGCGCCTGGTTGACGGTGACGCTCGCGGTCGCGGTGCCGCTGTCCAGGGTCGCCAGGACATGGCCGGGGCCTGTGGTCGCGTGTGAGTTGTAGGTGGTGGCGGCCGAACCCGAGCTGATGTTCGACGACCCGACCGACACCGTGGCCCCGGCCGGTTGCGGGTCGGTCCAGCTGACCGGGAGGGCGGCGAAGGCCCCCAGGTTCCCGCTGCCGACGGCGGAGCCGGCCGAGTCCTGGGTCAGGCTGGCAGTGATGTTCGCGGTCGCGTTCGGGCCGACCACCGTTGCCGGGCTGGCCGCGGCCGTCAGGACCAGCCGCGGCGACACGGTGGGCGTGCCCCCCACGCTGTCACAGCCGGCGGTGCCGGGGCCGGTGTTACAGCCCCACCAGTTGTCGGTCGCGTCCATCGTGGCCGAGGCCCCGACGAACATCCCGGCACCGTTCGCCCCGACGTTGCCGGTGAACCGGTTGTAGTGCGCGGTCGCTACGCCTCCCAGCACCGAGATGGCGCCGCCAGAGGGGTTCGAGCCGCCGGTGACTGAGTTGCCGGTGAACGTCGAGCCGGTGACGTTGAGGACGCCGCTCTGGGAGAAGATGCCAGCGCCGTGAGGGATGCCGGTCCCGCTGCCGGTGACCGTGTTGTTGACGAACCGGGAGTTGCTCACGTTGAAGGCGGCCGGGGAGCCAGCTTGGATCTGCGTCGACAGCGCGCCGCCGACGGTGATGGAGGCCGCCGATGCGTTGACGTTGTTGCCGCTGAAGGTCGTGCCGCTGACGGTGAGCTGCTCGCCCGAGGCGGTTCCTCGCGCGGAGTAGTGCACGCCCGAGCCCGGGCTGCTGCCAGAGGAGTTGTTGCTGAAGGTGGAGTTGGTGATGGTCAGTGAGCCGCCGATGAACTGCAGGCCGCCGCCCGGCTTGTTGGTGGTCGCCGAGTTGACGGAGTTGTTCGTGAGGGTGGTGTTGCTGATGCTCAGGGTGTCCGCGGTGGCTGCCGTGCCCGAGCCCCCGATGATCCCTGCCCCCCCGAAGGTGGTCACAGCCCCACCGGTGACGGTGACGCCGGAGATGCTGACAGCGACCCCGCCAAGGACGCTGGGGTCGAGGTTGAGCACCCGGCTCAAACCGCCCGCGCTGATGACCGTGCTGGCCTGGCCCGCCCCACTCAGCGTGACGTCGTTGCCGCCCGCCTTGCCGACCTGAAGCTCACCGTTGGTGAGGTTATAGGTGCCGGAGGGGATGTTGATGGTGACCGCCCCGCCGATGTTGTTGGCCAGACAGACCGCTTCGCGCAGGCTCAGCGGACTCGACGGGGTGGTGCTGGAGCTTACCGCACGCACCTGTATTGGTAGCTACCTCGGCGGTGGTCGAGACGGTCAGGGTGGTCGCCGCTTCGGCGGCAGGCGCGATCAGCAGGTGACCGACGACGCTGACTGCCAGCGCGAGGCCCACCCGTGCTGAGGTGCGACGAGTGCTCGGTGTGCCGAAGCGATGCATGGACGTCCGTCCTCAGGTTGGCCGAGGCACCGTAGGTAGCCCCTCGAAAGCGTTGTCGATCCCCAGAAAATGACTCAGGGTGCATGCTGATGCACTCACCGAAGGTCAACGTAACAGGACACAAGGCTTAGCAGGCGACGACAACCGGAGACACTGTCCGACGGGCGGGGACGGCGGCCGGCAGGTATGCCGCAGTCGGAGCATCGCGATCGCTCGCCGCCCGTCAGCGCACCTCGATGACGCCCATCATGCCGAGGTCCTCGTGGTCGAGGATGTGGCAGTGGTAGACCGTCCGGCCGGCGAAGTCGTCGAACGCGACCCTCACCGTGACGCTGCCCCGGGCGGGGATGTTGACGACGTCCCGCCAGGTCGGCAGCTCGACCGGCTGGCCCTGCTGCTGGATGACCTGCATCGGCCACACGTGCAGGTGCATCGGGTGGTCCATCTCCGAGGTGCTGGTGATCGTCCACTCCTCGACCGTGCCTAGGCGGACACTCTGGTCGACGCGGTTCGGGTCGAACTCCCGGCCGTCGATGGTGAACCGCATGCCCCCCATACCCATGCCTGCTCCCATCCCGTTGGCGAAGACGAGGGTTCGGCGGGTGGCCACCTCCGCGGCGCGCAGGTCTCGCGATGCCGCCCGGGACGGCAGCGGCGGCAGCGACGTCGCGCCTGCTCCGGAGACGGTGAGCTGCGCCAGCACCTGGGCCGTGTCCTCGCTGGAGGAACCTCCCATCCCCATCATCCGGCCGCGGTCGACCGGGAGCGCCTGGAGCTCGCTCGTCCCCGACGTCGTCGTCACGAGCAGGTCCGCCCGGTTGCCCGGGGCCAAGGACACCTCGGTCACCTCGAGCGGACGTGGGTAGTGGCCGGAGTCCATCCCGACGAGCTGGAGCTGCTGACCGTCGAGCCGCAGGCGCAGGTAGCGCGCCGCGCAGGCGTTGACGACCCGCCACCGCTGACGCTCACCCGGGCGTGCGGTGAGGAGCGGGCGCAGCTGCCCGTTGACGAGGACGAGCTGACCTTCGCGGCCCACCATCCGGTCCTGTTGCGACGGGCCTACCACCGCGCCCGCTCCGTCGAGGGAGATGTCGGAGATCACCATCACCCGTTCGCTGGTCACCGGGATGGCCGGCTCCGCCGCGGACGGGACGTCGCCGACGATGATGGCGCCGTACATCCCCCCGAAGAGCTGGTCGGCAACGTTCCCGTGGTGATGGGGGTGGTACCAGTACACGCCAGGCGGATGGTCGGACGGGATCTCGTACTCGTAGTCATGGGAGCCGCCGGGCTCGACCATGACGAAGACGTCATCTGCGCGGCCCTGGGGAGAGACATGCAGCCCGTGGACGTGCAGGTTGGTGGGGGCGTCCAGCCGGTTCACCAGCTGCACCCGGAGCCGGTCTCCGGGCTGGAGGTGGATCGTCGGCCCCGGGAGGCTGCCGTTGTAGCTGAGGGTGGTGGCCTGCCGGCCGGCGACGGTGACCGGGCCCAGGGCGCATTCGAGCACCACCTCGAGGGCGCCCCCGGCGCTGCGCAGAACGGGGGGCTCGGTCAGCTCGGAGCTCGCCACCGGGTCGAACTGAGATCCTGGTCCCCAGCCGAGTCCGATGGCTCCCGCGGCCGTGCAGGCGATGCCCAGGCCCCCGAGCTGCAACGCCCTCCGCCGGGTGATGGGCTCCATCACCCGCCGCCGAGCGCGTGGAGCCTCTCCTGGTACTCCTCGGTGGTCAGGTCCCCGCGGGCATACCGCTCGTCGAGGATCTCCCGCGCGCGGTTGCGGCCGGCAGCGAGCTGGTCACCCGACGGCGGCTGTATGCCGGAGTGGCCCCGGGTCGTGAAGCCGCCGCCGAGGGCCCGGGCGATTACCACCCCCAGAAGCACGACCCCGACGACCATCAGCAGACCGAACACCCAGAACCCCCACATGCCGTTGTCGCCGTACATCATGGCCGGTCCCTCCGTCGCGGATGTCTCTCTGGCCTCGACCGTAACCCGAGACGCTGGAGCCCGGCAGGGGCCTTGGTCCCGCAACACTGGTCTCGCAACGCTGGTCTCGCAACGCTGGTCCCGCAACGCTCGTCCTGTGCCGCGGCAGGCGGCTGTCAGACCGGCCGGAAGCCGCTGCACACCAGGCGGATGTCGCTGATCAGGCCGTCGGACACGCTGTAGTAGGCGACCTGCTCGAGGACGGCCCGACCCGCGTCGCGCTCGACGCTCAGCCGGTAGCGGACCTTGTGCACGTCGGCGACCTCGTCGCTCTCCAGCTCGTCGATGCCGGTGACGGTGACCCCCGAGCCGAACCAGGTGCCGAGCATGATGTCGTCGACGACCTCGACGGCGGTCTCCGCGTCCCAGAACCGTCTCGGAGTAACCGCGCGGAAGGTCAGCGGGGTCGCGAACAGGGCCCGGAGGCGAGGGGCGTCCTGGGCAGCCAGCGCGTGGGCCAGCTGCTCACCGAGCGAGAGCTCAGTAGCTGAACGTGTTGGCTGCGGCATCGCCGATCCACTCCCACATCTGGACGGTTCCCCCGAGCGTCGCGTTGGTGACCAGGTCCGCCTCGGCCAGGTGCCGGGCGTTGAAGCAGATCGGGCAGGTCAGGAAGGTGCCTCCCGCGGCGGCGTAGCGGCGCACCAGCTCCTCGATCGGCGGGCACCCGTCGCAGGCGGTTCCTTGGGCGACCTCGCCCACGACGAGGCGGGTCGCCTCCTTGGTCAGGAACATGAGGGTCGGGCGGCCGGACTCGGCCGAGCCGACGGCGACGAGGAAGGCCACAGTGACCTTCTCCGGATCCTCCAGTCCGGTGGTGAGGCTGATGACTGACGTGGTCTTCACGGCGGGCTCCTCGAGACGATGGTTCCAGCGCGGATGCGCTGTCCCGTGAGCGTCGCGGACGCCGCCTCAGCCCGTCATGGGGCGGCTGCCCCATCTTTGTCCATGCTCAGCAGGCCGTGCTCGAGGGCGAAGAGGGCGGCGCCGACCCGGTTGGTCACGCCCGCTTTGAGGTAGACGTGCTCGAGGTGGTTGCGGGCCGTCTTGGTGCTGATCGAGAGCTCGCGCGCCACCTCGGCCGTGCTGCGCCCGCGGGCGACCAGCGCGAGCACCTCGACCTCGCGGGCGGTCAGCCCGGACGGGCCGGCGACGCGGCGGGTCGGCCCCCCGCGGCCGGTCAGCTGTCGCGGGCCGCCGCCCGGTATGCCGCGGCTTGGGTGTCCGGAGCACGCCAGCACCGCGTCGACCGCGGACCAGTCGAGCCTCCCGGCGTCCGCCTCAGCGCGCAGCCTCGCTTCGGCCTGCTCACTGGTGAGGGCCGGCCGGTGGGGACGCGGCTCGCGGGACCCCTGGTAGCTGTCCGCGGCGGCCAGCACCCGCTGGGTCATGGGGAGCGCGCCACCGCCCAGCCCGCCGGGGTAGCCGGAGCCGTCCAGCCGCTCCCGATGGGTCTTGGCGATGAGCGCCTCGGTCTCGAGCCCGCGAACGCGGCTGAGGATGCGCCCCGTCAGGTAGGGATACATCCGGATCCGTTCCCGGTCCGCCTCGCCGAGTGCGCCCGCCTTGTCCCACACCGAGTTGGGCACGCCCATCCGTCCGAGGTCGTGCACGAACCCGGCCCGGCGGACGCGGTCGACGTCGGCAGCCGGCATACCGACCCGTGTCGCGGCGGCGGCGGCCAGCTCGGCCACCGCCCGTGAGTGACCCACGGTGAAGGTGCACTTGAGGTCGGCGAAGTCACCGATCGCCTCCAGCAGTGCGTCGAGGGCCTCGCCGGTGAGCAGGAGGTCGTGGTCAGGTGCCTCGGCGAGCGCCAGGCTCCATACGTCCTCGTCGGGCAGGGCGTCGAGCCGGTCCCGGCACCGCTCGAGCGCGGCGACGACCGCCGGGTCGAACTGCTTGCCGCTGCGCGACCGGGCCATCGCCAGGGCTCCCGTGGTGCCATGGGAGCGCAGGTGCACCTCGGCGACGTCGGCCAGGTGCACGAGCCGGGTGGCCCGGGGGATCTCCTCGCCCTTCCGGCCGCCGGGCAGCCCGGCGCCGTCCCATCGCTCGAAGGAGCAGGTCACGGCGTCGCGCACGCTCGGGTCGAGGCCGATGCGGTCGGCCATCAGCCCGGCGGACAGACAGTGCGAGTGGATGAGGGCGGACATGCGGGCCCGGGGCGTGGTGAGCATGGTCAGCCGCCGCACGGCCCGGGAGACAGGCGGCTGGTCCGAGCCGGTGCGCTGCAGGAGGTAGCTCAGGTATGGCAGGCCGCTCCAGTCCAGCTCATAGCTGTCGCGGCGCATCGCCAGGTCGTCACCGAACCACCTGCTGAACTCGTGGGAGTCCGCGTGACACCCGATCCACAGCACGAGGTTCGTGTAGTAGACGGTGGCGCGCTCGTCGGCACCCAGGTCGAGCTCGTCGGCGAGCATCGACGCCAGCATCGACGAACGGAGCACATGCTCCATCGGCAGGCCGAGGCCGAGGTCGATGGAGATCGACAGCGCCGCCAGCACCTCGGCTCGGCGCACGCCACCCAACGCACCGGGGTCCGCCGGTCTGGGGTGGTCAGTCGCTGGCCCGGCCACGAAGCACCCCACGAAGGACCTGCTCCGACACCGTGGTCAGGTTGGTCTCGCTGCCCGCGGCCAGGGCGAGCAGGCGCTCGTAGGCCTCAGACACGGAAAGCTGATGGGTGTAGGCGAGCACCCCCTTCGCCTGCTCGACGACGGCCCGTCCGGCCAGGGCGGCGTCGACCACCTCGGCCAGTCTCTCTGCAGTGATCCGGGCCGGTGCGAGGATGGCCAGGGTCGCGACGTCTGCGAAGGTCTGCAGCAGCAGCGCCTCGTCGGCGTCCAGGGCGTGAGCGCCGTGGTAGAAGGTGTTCAGAGCGCCGAACACCGTTCCCTGCCACCGGATCGGCACCGCATGGACGCTCCGGAACCCGCTGTCGACGATGCTGGGTCCGACCTTCGGCCACCGGCCTGCCAGCTCGTCGGCACCGATGGCGACGACCGCCGCGCCGGAGGTGAGGACCTCCAGACAGGGGCCGGTGTCCTGCTGGATCTGGTAGACCTCCAGCTGCGACGCCTCGTGCGAGGTCGCGCTCAAGAGCTCGACCTCGCCACGGTCAGCCCGGACGACCACACCCACAGCGTCCGCTCCGAGCGCCTCGGCGCACTCCTGCAGCACACCCACGAGGGTCCCCGTGACGTCGTCGCTGGAGACGAGCATCGCCGCCGCCTCGGAGAGCGACTGGGCCACGGACTTCTCCGTCATGGCTGATCACCACGGCCCATGTCACGCGAGAAGTCGAAGCGGAGGTCAGCGACACTCTCGGCGATCTCCTCCAGGGTCGTGTCGTCCGCGAAGGCATGGGCCCGAAGGACGGCCAGCGCGTCGGGAGCGCTGATCCCCAGCTGGGCCATGACCATCCCCGTCGCCTGGTGCACCATCGCGCGGGAGGCCCAGGTCCCGACGTCGTCCACACTGCGCATCCCCTGGTCGCTGAGCAGCGCTGCGCCGATCGAGTCGGCGACGAAGCGGGCGACCTCCTCGCTCTCCCCCAGAGCCCGGGGCGGGATCTGGTAGAAGGTCAGCACACCGATGACACCACCCGCGGAGGACATCGGCACAGCGTAGATGGCAGCCGAGCCCACAGCGGCGAGAGCCGCCTTCGCGAAAACCGGCCAGGGCCCCGCATCGTCGGTGACGGGCCTGGAGGTGACCATCCGCGCCGACTGGAACGCCTGGGGGCCCGGACCCTCTCCGAGGACGTCCTGCAGGTCCTCCAGCCGGGCCGCGACGTCGGAGGTCACGCAGACCGTCAGCCGCTGCGGCCGGGTGTAGGCCAAGGTGATGGCCCCTCCGTCGGCTCCGACCAGGGCCACCCCCGCGACACAGAGGCGCAACGGCAGCGCCTGGGTGCGGTCCTCGCTGGCCACCGCCCGGGTCAGCCGGGCCAGCACCTGCGCCTTGTCCATGTCGGATCCGTTCCACGAGTGAGGGTGCGTCTCATCACCCATCCCCTCCAACCTACGCCTCGGTCCCGAGTCGCACCTACGGCGAGATGGGAGCGGCCTCGACGCCGGACGACACCGACCGGACCATGCACGGGGTGCTGGAGACGGACGCCGGGTTCACCCTGATGGGCGTCGACATCCCTCCGCGGATGGAGTTCCAGCCCGGCAACACGATGTCGATCAGCCTCAGCGGCGACGACGGCGCGCAGATGCGCGGCTACTGGGAGGGGTTGGCGCCCGACGGCCGGGTGTCGGTGCCGCTGGAGAAGCAGATGTGGGGCGACGAGCTCGCCATGTGCACCGACCGGTTCGGCGGCACCTGGATGGTCAACATCAGCGTCTGACGAACCGTCCAGCTGACCCTTCCCCGTCACGGCAGCGCGACGGACAGCACGCGATGGGGCAAGGTGTGGTCATGCCAGCCGGACCCAGGACCACCGAGCCCACCTTCTTCGTCGGGGTCGACCTCGCCTGGGGCGAGAAGAAGCCCACCGGGCTGGCCGTGCTCGACGCCGACGGGCGCCTGGTGCACCTCGCGGCGGCCGTGACGGACGAGGCCATCGAGACCGAGCTGGCCCGCTACACCGCCGCCGACTGCCTCGTCGCCATCGACGCACCCCTCGTCGTGACCAACGCGACCGGCAACCGCCCAGCCGAGGCGGCCCTCAACAAGGTCTTCGCCCGCTTCGACGCGGGCGCCCATCCGTCGAACACCGGCAAGAAGGAGCTCGGTGAGAACCCCCGCGGGGCGAGGGTGGCGCTGGGCCTGGGGCTCGACATCGACCCGGCATCGAGCGCGCGCCGCCGGGCGATCGAGGTCTACCCGCATCCGGCCGTCGTGGCGCTCTTCCGGCTGGGCCGGACGGTCAAGTACAAGCACAAGCCCGGGCGCCCGCTGGCCCAGCTGAAGAGCGAGCTGCTGCGCCTGGTCGGGCTGCTGGAAGGCCTGGGCGCCTCGCCGGTGCCAATGGACGTCACCGGACACGAGGGCTGGCGTGCCCTCGTCGAGCGGATCCGGTCGGCCGAGCGCAAGAGCGAGCTGCGGCCGGCGGAGGACGAGGTCGACGCGGTGGTCTGCGCGTACGTCGCGCTCTTCGCCACCCGGCGACCCGACCTGACGACGACCTTCGGCGACCTCGCGACCGGCTACATCGTCACCCCGGCCCTGCCCGCCGGCCACCTGCCGTCGCCACGGGTGGCTGCGGCCCCCGAGAGGGTGAGGACCGAGGACATCGCCGATGTCCCCGACCCGGTCCGCGCCGCGGTGCAGGAGTATGCCGTGCGGCAGCCGGAGCTGAGCGCCGTCACCGACCAGTTCGTCGCCGTCGTCACGACCCTCCTCGACGACGCGGGCATCAACTACCTCACCGTGACGGGCCGGGCCAAGAGCGTCTCGTCGTTCGCCGGCAAGGCTGCCCGGGCGGTCGCCGGCAACCCGCTCTTCACCGACCCCCTGGAGCAGATCACCGACCAGATCGGGATCCGCGTCATCACCTACCTGCACAGCGACGTCGTCGCCGTCGCCGATCTGCTCACCGACCAGTTCCGGGTGCTCGACGACCGCGACATGGGCCAGGAGACGGCGAGCGAGGGCCGGTTCGGCTACGCGAGCCGGCACCTGCTCGTGGCGCCCGACCCCGCGCGGGGGGAGGCCACGGCATACGCACTGCTCGGCGGGCGCAGCGCGCAGGTGCAGGTGCGGACCGTCCTGCAGCACGCCTGGGCGGAGTTCGAGCACGACATCCGCTACAAGGGAACCATCCCCGAGGAGCACGCCCCCGACCTGGACCGGCGGTTCACCCTGGCTGCGGGGCTGCTCGAGCTGGCGGACCGCGAGTTCTCGGCGATCCGGGACCGGCTGCAGGCGACGATGACCGACCAGCGGCCCGAGGCGGACGCGACGGACCCGCGGATCAGCGCGCAGGACCTCGCGACCTTCCTGTCGGGCCAGTACGCCGACGCGGGCTGGTCCCGGACCGACCACTACGAGTGGGTGTCGGGGCTGCTGCTCGAGCTCGGCATCACCTCGCTCGACGAGCTGGGGGCGCTGCTGACCTCGGTGGACAGCTCCGCGATCGACGCGCGGATGGGCTACCGCTACCCGGCCGGGGCGGTCCGGCGCCTCGACGACGCCCTGCTCGCGGTCTTCGGCGAGCGCTACCTCGCGCTGCATGGCAACGCGCACCGGGAGGCGCTGCTGCGGACCCGGCTGGAGAAGCTGCGCCCCAGCGGCTGAGCGCGGAACCCGGTTGCACCACCGGGGCCGGGACACCCACGATGGCCGCCATGACGCCTTCCGCCATGACGGCCGCCGACCTGCTGCCCGCGCTCGGCCTGCGGATCATCGCCGGTCCGCTGGAGCTGCGCGGGATCGGGGACGACGACCTGCCGACCCTGGGTGCCCTCGCCGAGGACGGCGTGCACCCGCCGGAGCGGATGCCCTTCTTCTTCCCGTGGACCGACCTGCCCAAGGGTGAGCTCGCCCGGAGCGTCGCGCAGTACCACTGGCGCAAGCGCGCCGAGTTCTCCCCGGCCCAGTGGACCCTCAACCTCGGCGTCTGGCACACGGGCCAGCTCGTCGGCTCCCAGTCGATCGAGACCACCGACTACCTGGTCACCAGGACGGGCGAGACGGGGTCGTGGCTCGGCCAGCGCTTCCAGGGCCGGGGCATCGGCACCGCGATGCGACAGGCCATCTGCGCGTTCGCCTTCGACCATCTCGACGCCACCGAGGTCACCTCCGGGGCGTTCTTCGACAACCCCGCCTCGCTGGCGGTCAGCCGCAAGGTCGGCTACCGCGACAACGGTGTGCGCCGGCTCAAGCGCCGCACGGACGAGCTGGCGGTGAACCGGATGCTGCTGCTGGCCCCCGAGGACCTCGTCCGCGGACCGCATTCCCTGGTGGTGGAGGGCGTGGAGGCGTTCCGTCGGTCGATCGGCCTGGCCTGAGTGAGCTCGCCCACGCACGAGGGCGTCTGCCGCACTGCGGCATACGCCCTCGGGTGGTGAGAAACGGCCAGAATCAGGCCGAGATGGGGTAGTCGACGTAGCCCTCGGCGCCGCCGCCGTAGAAGGTCGGCTGGTGCGGCTCGTTGAGGTCGGTGCCCTCGCGCCAGCGACGGGGCAGATCGGGGTTCGCGAGGAACGGCCGGCCGACCGCGACGACGTCAGCCAGACCGTCGGCGATGAGCTGCTCGACGGCATCGAGGGAGGTGATGTCAGCGAAGCCGTTGTTGAGCACGACGGGCCCACCGAACCGGGCGCGCAGGTCGCGCACCAGGTCGCTCGCCGGGTCGGCGAGGATGCTCAGGTAGGCCAGGCCGAGCGGGGCGATGCCGTCGACGAGCGCCTCGTAGGTCGCGGCCGTCTCGGCCGGGTCCTGCTCGAGGACACCCTGGATGTTGTGAGCCGGGGAGATCCGGATGCCGACGCGGTCCGCGCCGATCTCTGCTGCCACGGCGGTGGCGACCTCGACGACGAGGCGCGCGCGCGCCTGCGGTGAGCCGCCGTAGGCGTCGGTGCGCTGGTTGCTCGACGGCGCGAGGAACTGGTGCAGGAGATAGCCGTTCGCGGCGTGGATCTCGACGCCGTCCAGGCCGGCCTGGATGGCGCCCCGGGACGCCGAGACGAAGTCGGCGACGATCCCCGGGACCTCGTCGGTCTCCAAGGCGCGCGGGGTCACGTACGGCTGCTGGCCGGTGGGCGTGACGACCTCGCCCGGGGCGGCGATGGCGCTGGGAGCGACCGACTCGAGGCCGTTCTTGTTGTCCGGGTGGGCGATCCGGCCGACGTGCATCAGCTGGACGACGATGTGTCCGCCGTGGGCGTGCACCGCGTCAGCGACGAGCGACCACCCCTTGACCTGCTCCGGCGAGTGGATGCCCGGGGTGTTGAGGTAGCCCTGACCGACCGCGCTGGGCTGGGTGCCCTCGGTGACGATGAGACCGGCGGAGGCGCGCTGCCCGTAGTAGGTCGCGTTGAGCTCCGTCGGCACCCCGTCGGCACCGGCGCGGTTGCGCGTGAGCGGAGCCATGATGAAGCGCTGGGGCAGCTCCCAGCGGCCGATCCGGACGGTTTCAAAGGCACGGGACACGAGTAACAGGCTCCTTAGATCGTGGAATGTTCAACCATTAGGTCCAAGGAGGCGTGCCGTGACTTCATTCCCCGCAGGGGCCGGCGACCAGCGTTGCCAATGTCACTCCGCTCAGGTCACCGGCGCCCCGTCACTCGCGTCGGGTCGTGCCGGGGAGGATGCCGGCGCGGATGACCGCCTTGGAGAACGGTCGGAAGGCGCCGAGCACCTCCTCGGCGTCCGGCACGTCGACCCACACCGAGGCGGCGGCGTCATCGGTCGCGTCCTCGATGTGCTGACGCAGGGCGGCTCCGGCGTCGGTCACCGTCGTGACGTCGCCGGCGGCCACCGCGACCAGGCCCCTGCCCTCCAACGCGGCCGCGGCCGCCAGCCACTCGTCGTCGCTCCATCGGCGGCTCGGCTGGAGCATGGACCGGTCCCGCCCGACGGCAACCTGGGGCGGGGCGTCGCGCAGGCTCGCGTCGTAGAGCACGAGCGCCTCCAGGGGTGCCAGCCCGCACGTGAGCAGGACCGCGTTGTGGCCGTCACCACGCCACTCCCGCCACACCGCCGTGGCGTGCCACAGCGCGAGGTGCGGCACCTCGGGCCAGGGCAGCGCGGCATACGCGGCGGCGAGGGGGCGTCCGCCGAAGCCGGCCGCGCCGAGGATCTCGCGCATCCGGGCGGCCTGCCCGGCCAGCTTCGGAGTGGCGGCCAGGTCGCCAAGGCACTCGCGCAGGGCGGAGTCCACCGTCTCGGTACGGATGGCGTCGAGCTCGTCGGTGGTGTGCGTGGCGAGGACGCGGGTCCAGGCGCGGTCGACCGCGTCGGGGCGGAACCCGAAGAACGTCGCGGCGACCACGGCGGACGGCACCGGGCCCAGCGGAGCCGCTCTCATCCCCGTATAGCTGCCGAGCCAGCCCGCGTCGATCCGGATGCGGGCCGCGTCGACGGCGGGGCCGAAGTAGGCAACCAGGTGCAGCGGCTCGAAGGTCTGGTAGGCGAGCCTCGCCAGATGGCGCTCGCGCTCGCCGTGCCGGAAGTCCGTCATCCGGTGACTCTAGGGCCGCCCTCGGCAGGCGTGCGGGCGCCCCACGTTGTCCGTTCCCACCGGGGAATGCCGGTGACACGTCCGGCCGCGTCGCCGTAGGGTCTCGGCATGTTCACGGTCGTCGACGTCCACGAGCTGCTGGACCTCGTGGACGGGCTGGGCCTCGACCTGTGGCTCGACGGGGGCTGGTCCGTCGACGCGCTCCTCGGGCGGCAGACCCGCGACCACGACGACGTCGACGTCGTGCTGCAGACGTCCGACGAGGCGGCGTTCCGCGGAGCACTCGAGGCGTGGGGCTTCGTCGACGTCGACAGCGCGGACCGCCGGGCCTGCAACTACGTCATGGCCCACCCGGACGGTCGCCGCGTCGACCTGCACCTGGTCACCTTCGACGAGAACGGCGACGGGCAGTACGACGTCGGCGGCCCGGCATACCCCGCCGTGGCGTTCACGGGGCGCGGCGTGGTCGACGGACGACCGGTGCGGTGCATGGAGGCCCGCACGCTCGTCGCGTTCCACACCGGCTACGAGCACGACGCCGACGACGTCGCCGACGTCACGGCCCTCTGCGAGGCGTTCGACATCGAGCTGCCCGAGCAGTACCGCTAGCGTCGTCGGATGAGCAAGCGTGTCGACCCGTCTGCGTCCGCGGGCCATGGCCACACCCACCGGGTCTCGGCCGGCAGCGACTGGCGACCCCTGGCCGGGGCGCTTGCCCTGCTCGTGGCCTTCCTCCTCGTCGAGGTGGTCGTGGCCCTCGTGTCCGGGTCGCTGGCGCTGCTGTCCGATGCGGGTCACATGCTCTCTGACGTCGGGGCGATCGCGGGGGCGCTCTGGGCGATGCGGCTGGCCCGACGGCCGTTCACCGGGGCGTGGACGTTCGGCTGGAAGCGCGCCGAGATCCTTTCCGCCGCGGGCAACGGGGTCACCCTGCTGCTGATCTCGGGCGTCGTGGGCTACGAGGCGGTCCGGCGGCTGCTCGCCCCTCCGGAGGTGGCGGGTGGGCCGGTGCTGGTCGTCGCGGTGGCCGGCGTCGGCGTCAACATCGCCGCGGCCTGGATGGTGGCCCAGGCCAACCGGACCAGCCTCAACGTCGAGGGTGCCTACCAGCACATCCTCACCGACCTCTACGGCTTCCTCGGCACGGCCGTGGCGGCCGTGGTCATCATCACCACAGGCTGGACGCGGGCGGACCCGCTCGCGTCGCTCGTCGTCGTCGGGCTCATGCTCCGGGCGGCGTGGGGGCTGCTGCGCGACAGCGGACGGATCCTGCTCGAGGCGGCTCCCGACGGGGTGGACCTCGCCGAGATCCGCCGGCACCTGATGAGGAACGAGCACGTCCACGACGTGCACGACCTGCACGTGTGGACCGTGACCTCGAGCATGCCCACCCTCTCGGCCCATGTGGTGGTCGACGACTCGTGCTTCTCGGACGGACACGCGCCGCAGCTGCTCGACGAGCTGCAGGACTGCGTCGCCAGCCACTTCGCGATGGAGCACTGCACCCTCCAGCTCGAGCCGAGGAGCCATGCGGCGCACGAGCTCGAGGGCCACTGACCCTGGTCGGCCGTAGGCTGGCGCGATGAGCAGCATCGCGATCATCGGTGGGCACGGCAAGATCGGCCTGCGGCTGAGCCGCCTCCTGGCGGAGGCCGGCCACGACGTGACGTCGTGGGTCCGGGACCCGAAGCAGGGAGCCGACGTCGAGGACACCGGGGCCTCGGTCGCGGTGCTCGACGTGGAGCAGCTGTCCGCAGCCGAGATGACCGAGGCACTGCGCGGCCAGGAGGTCGTGGTCTGGTCGGCCGGCGCCGGAGGAGGCTCCCCGGCGCGGACCGTGGCCGTCGACCGGGATGCCGCCGTCCGCTCCATGGCGGCCGCCGCGGCAGCGGGGACCCGGCGCTTCGTGATGGTCTCCTACTTCGGTGCGGGAGAGCAGGATCTCCCCGAGGGCGACCCGTTCCGGGTCTACGCGCAGGCCAAGGCGGCAGCGGACGGGGCACTGCGAGAGAGCAGCCTCGAGTGGACCATCCTCGGGCCGAGCTCGCTCACCGACGAGCCGGGCACCGGGCTGATCGAGGTCGGCTCAGCCGGCTCCGAGGTGCGGGCCGGCGAGGTGAGCCGGGACGACGTCGCCGCGGTCGCGGCATACGTCATCGACCATGCGTCCACCGTGCACCGCACCATCGCCTTCAACGCCGGCACGACCCCGATCCCCGACGCGCTCGCCTGAGCCGGAGCGCCGCGTGCCGTCCTACCGATGCAGCATCCACATCGTCGACGTGCGCCCCGGTCACGCCCCGGACGAGGTGATGGCCGCCGCGGTCGCCGGCGTCGAGCGTCACCACCTGGTGGAGGCCAGCCAGCTCGACCTCGTCCGCGGTATGCCGATCGTCCGGGTCCGCTATCTCGTCGAGTCCGCGAGCCAGTCGGCCGAGGACACAGAGGCGCATGGAGGCGGCGGCCGACCTGGCGCAGGCCGTCGCCGCGGTGGCGGTGCACGGCGAGGTGCAGGTGACCCGGCGCCTCGGGGGACGCTGGTACCGCGTCATCCCTGCCGTTCCCGCTCCTTCACGTACTTCTCCGGGTCCTTGTCCTTCGGGGTGACCCCGGTCGCCGCCCTGAGCGACTCGTAGCGCAGGAACGCCACCGCGATGTCGTGGCGCAGCTCGAGGCTGGCCTGCTGCCGGAAGTCGGTGAGGTCCTGACGCTCCTCCTCGGCCATGTGGTCGCTGTTGGCGACGTTCGCCTCGACGACGGCCTCCCACCAGTCGTCGGTCCCCGGTGTGCAGTCGCGGACCTTGCGGGTGGCCTCGCGGATCTCGTTGTGGTCCTTGACCGCGTCGACGACCTCCTCGTGCACGCTGTCCGCGTCGCCAGCGCCCTTCCCGAGCTTGAGCAGCTCGGGGTAGAAGTAGCGCTCCTCGGCTTCCGCGTGGGTCTCGAGCAGGATCTCGAGCCGGGTCCAGACGGCATCCAGCCCCTCGGCGTCGTCGCGCGGCCACTCCTCCAGCATCGCGAACATCCTTCTCTGCTCGGCGTGCTGGTGCAGGATGACCTCACTGATGTCCATGGTTGCTCCTCCGCTAGGGGCCGTGCGCGACGAGGACGGCCTACCCGATGGGCGTGCAGGTATGCCCTGCTGCGAGCGCAGACCTAGGGTGGAGCGGTGACCACCGCCGTGCCGACCCGCTCCGACATCGAGGCCGCGGCGGTGCTCATCTCGGGACGGGTGCGAAGGACACCGGTCGTCGAGCTCGAGTACGCGCCTGGGCGGACCGCGACCCTCAAGCTCGAGCTGCTCCAGCACGCCGGCTCGTTCAAGCCCCGGGGCGCGTTCACCTCGGTGCTGTCGTGTCCGACCGCCCCCGAGCGGGTCGTCGCGGCCTCGGGTGGGAACCACGGCCTGGCCGTGGCGCACGTCGGCCACGCCATCGGCATACCCACAGACATCTTCGTGCCCGAGTCGGCCCCGGCGGTCAAGGTGGCCGGCATCAGGGCCCGCGGCGCTCGCGTGCACCTCGCCGGGAAAAGCTACGGCGAGGCCCATCGGGCCAGCGTCGAGTTCGCCCAGGAGACAGGCGCTTTCGAGGTCAGCGCCTACGACAGCTCGGCGACCGTGACGGGACAGGGCACCCTCGGCCGGGAGCTCGAGGCCCAGGTGCCCGACGCTGACTCGATCCTCGTCGCAGTCGGCGGTGGAGGCCTTCTCGGCGGCGTCGCGGCCTGGTGGTCGGGCCGGGCTCGTCTCGTCGGTGTGGAGCCCCAGGGCTGCCCCACCCTCCATGCCGCGCTGGCTGCGGGTGAGCCGGTGGACGTGGAGGTCGGTGGACTGGCCTCCGACTCGCTGGGCGCCTCCCGGATCGGCTCGATCGGCTTTGCCGCCTGCGCACGAGCCGAGGCCAGGTCGCTGCTCGTCGCTCCAGAGGAGATCGTCCGAGCCCGTGAGCTGCTGTGGCACGAGCTGCGCGTCGCCGCAGAGCCCGGCGGCGCCGTCGCGCTGGCGGCCCTGCTGGCTGGGGCATACCTTCCCGACGAGGACGAGCGGGTCGTCGTCATCGTCTGCGGGGGCAACGCCGACCCGTCAGACCTGCCGCTCGGCTGACAGGACGGCGGCCATCGCCTCGGCGACGGCGTGGGCGGCCGGGTCGCTCGTGGCACGCAGTCCGTCGATGGCGCCCTGGCGGTCCTCGTCCGAGCGGTTCTGGCTGAGCTTGGCCTTGCCCTCGACGCGGGTCACGGTCATCTCGAGCCCGACGATGGCCCGCAGCTGCCCGTCGACGTACTTCGCCGGGGCGTCGGTGACCTGCCACGGCTCCTCGCGGCGGGACTCGTGCTGCTCGGTCAGCGCCGTGACGGCCTCGCGCAGCCACTCGGGGTCGTGGATGACGCGGACCGTGCCGGTGAGGTGGACGGCGGAGTAGTTCCACGTCGGGACGACCCGTCCGTGCTCGCGCTTGCTCTCGTACCAGCCCGGCGAGATGTACGTGTCCGGGCTGGTGACCACCACCAGGGCCGGGCTGTCGTCGGCGATCCGCTGCCACTGGGGGTTGGCTCGGGCCAGATGGGCCACGAGCCGATCGCCCTCCCAGAGGACGGGCAGCAGGCTGGCATCGGGGACGCCGTCCGGACCGACGGTGATCAGCTGGCCGGTGTGGTGGGCGCGGACGAAGGCCTCGATCTCGGGGCGGTCGGCCATGACGTTGAACCGCGGGACGTACATGACGCCAGGGTAGTCAGGACAGGCGCAGATCGGGCCGTGCGTCGAGGACGGGCAGCTCGACGAAGTCCTCACTGTGTAGCAGTGGCAGGACGTGGCGCGGACCCCACGGCATCCGGCGCAGCCCTTCGAGCGGGTCGAGGGGTGAGGGCGGTCCGAGCGTGAGCACCTCCCGCCCCAGCCGCATCCGGCAGCCGCCTGCCGCTCGGACGTTCCTCAGCCAGTCGACCCGTGGGCCGTAGGTCAGCGCGACGGTGACCGCATCGCCGTGCCGGAAGGCCATGATCACCGTCCGGCGCACAGCGCCCGACCTGCGGCCGACGTGCTCGACCTCGGCGAAGTCCCCGCGCCCGACCAGCCGGGCGGTCAGGCGGTTGAGGTACCTCTTGTTGAAGCGGGTGATGACCCGGGGGATCGGCATTCGCGCGTTCTCCTTCGGATGGGATCGATGAGACAGCAGGCTGGCTCAGGCCGGGGCAACCTGGCGATCTCGGCGGTCTCGGCGACCGAGCCAGCAGGCCAGCAGGCCCGCACCCAGCCAGCACGCGAGGACCAGGACCGCGGTGGTGGCGCCGCGGCCGTCGAAGTAGGCGGCCGACCGCAGCAGCCGGCCACCGGCACCGGGTGGGAGCGCCTGCCCTACCGTGGCCCAGAAGCCGGGCAGCAGCTCAGGGGCGCTCTGGACACCGGACAGCGGCAGCCCGAGGAGCACCATGGTCAGGACCCCCGCCCCGAAGCCCTCCCAGCGCGCCACGGCATACAGCCCGAGGAGGGTCGTCGAGATCGCCGCGAGCAGCAGGAACAGCGCCAGCGACTCGAGGAGGTAGCTGCCGGTGAGCGCCCCCATCCCGACATGCAGCACGGCGATGACGGCGAAGCCGGTGGCGACGTTGCTGAGCAGCACCCCCAGGACCTGTATGCCGCGCCGGCGGACCAGGCGCACGAGCAGCACGACCGGCGCGATGCCGCCGATCAGGACGGGGAGCAGCGCGGTGGCGAGCGCGGCACCGTGCGGGTCCGCGGCCGGAAGCGGCACCACGTCCTCAGGCACCAGGGTCACGCCCTGGCTCTGTCCCACAGCCTGGCCGAGGCTCGTCAACGCCGCAGCTACCGCGGGGCTCGCTGCAGAGGCCACCAGCAGCCTCGGCGCTCCCGTGCCGACAGCGAGCCCGCCATAGACGTCGCGGTCCCGGATCGCGGAGCGCAGGGCCGGCTCGTCGGGGAAGGTGGTGACGGCGAAGGCGCCCGGCTGCCTGGCGGTGAGGAGCTGGCCGAGCTGCGCTGTGGCGGGGGGAGGACCGGACAGCCCGAGGGGAAGGTCGCGTGGCGCGGCGTTCACGGCCGGCAGGGCGAAGGCGGCGACGAGCAGGCTGAGCAGCAGGGCCAGGCCGACCACCACCTCGAGGACGTGCCGCCCGGGGTGCGACGGGACCGGTTCGACGGCGGGCTCGGTGCGGGTGAGGGTGGACATGACGACCTCCGAAACTCATCAGGTGTTGAAACCCCACTGTGACACGTCCGGGGCGCCGTTTCAACACCTGATGAGGATCTGGCTAGACTGTGCCGGTGAGCCGACGCGACGACATCCTGGGGGCAGCCCGGGCCCTGTTCGGGGAGCGCGGATTCGACGGCGCGACCCTGCGCGCGATCGCGGCCACAGCGGGCGTGGACGTCGCCCTGGTCTCCTACCACTTCGGCAACAAGGACCAGCTGTTCGCCGCGTCGATGGACCTGCCGCTCAACCCGGTGGACGTCATCGGCGAGGTGTTCGAGCAGGGCCTCGACGATGCCGGGGAGCGGCTGGTGCGGACCTTCCTCGGTGCCTGGGAGGACCCGGAGATGGGTTCGGCG
This sequence comes from uncultured Actinomycetota bacterium, assembly GCA_963826375.1. GTDB lineage: Bacteria > Actinomycetota > Actinomycetes > Actinomycetales > Dermatophilaceae > Lapillicoccus. The sequence goes on from CAWGWN010000007.1 coordinate 234,776, forward strand.
ATGCTGGCGATGTTCCGATCCGCGGCGTCGAACGAGCAGGCGAGCGCCGCCTTCGGCCAGTTCGTCAGCCACGGCATCCTCGGCCGGTACCGCGCTGCCATCGACGGTCCCGATGCCGAGCGCCGTGCCATCCTCGCGGCCACGCAGATGGTGGGCCTTGCCCTGCTGCGCTACGTGCTGCGGGTCGAGCCGCTGGCGAGCACGCCGCGTGACGTCGTGGTGGCCGACGTGGCGCCGCTCATCCAGCGGCTGCTCACCGGGCCGCTGGACCACCGGTGACCCGCCGAGGAGCTCAGGCCGGGGACGCGAGTCCCACCTCACCCGGGACCGCGCTTCCCGTCGTCATGGTGCCCGGCTGGTGCTGCGACGAGAGGTCACTCGCCCCGCTGGTCGCCATCCTGCGCCGCAGCAGACCCGTGCTGGTGGTCGACCTCCCGGGTCACGGGGGCGTCCCGGCCGCACCGGACGAGCATCCGGTGACCCTCGTGGCTCTGGCCGGCCACGTGCTGGGCTGGCTCGCCGAGCGCGACCTCGGCCCCTGCTGCCTGGTCGGCCACAGCATGGGCGCCGTCGTCGCGCTGATCTGCGGGACTCGACCCGACCTGGTCGCGTCGGTGGTCGCGCTCGACCCCTCGCCGCTCCTCGACCGGCGCGGCAGGCAGTTCTTCTCCGGAGCCGTCGACCAGGTCGCCGCTGACAGTGACGGCGCGTGGCGTCGCCGCTTCGTCGAGCGCCTGCTCCGCCGTCCGGAGGGGCCAGGAGCCGCCGCGCTCATGGCCGCGTTCCTGGCCGTGCCACCCCCGGTGGCGGCGGCCGAGTGCCAGGCCATCGCGCAGGTCGACGCCCGCTCCGTGCTTGCCGGGGTTGCGGTGCCGACTCTGCTCGTCACCGCGGGTGATCCCGAGCGTGGTCTCGTCGACGCCCTCCCGGGAGCCCACGTCGGCCGGGTTGTCGGCTCTGGACACTTCGTCGGCTTGGAGGCGGCTGACCAGGTGGCGCCGATGCTCGAGCGCTTTCTCGAGATCTGCGGGTCGTCCCCCGGCCTGCGCTCGCCCTGACCCAATCCAACCGAGGCCACCGCTCCGAACCAGTGAGTATGACCTCCACACCCGTCCACCGCGCCGGTCGCCGGCTCGCCTTCGCTCTGATCGGCGTGCTCGCAGCGATCGGCGGGATGGCTGCCGGTCATCTCGTCGCCGCCTTCGTCAACCCTGCCGCCTCGCCCGTCCTCTCGGTGGGCTCGACCCTCATCGACCTGACGCCCACTCCGCTGAAGGAGTTCGCCATCGCCCAGTTCGGCACCGCCGACAAGGCGGTGCTGCTCGGGTCGATCGGGGTGGTGACCATCCTCTTCGCCGCCGCTGCGGGCCTGCTGTCGAGGCGACGGCCCAAGGTCGGACTGGGACTGGTCGTCCTGCTCGTCGTCCTCGCCGGTGCGGCGGCCATGACCCGCCCGACCGCCGCCCCCGCCGACCTGGTGCCCGCTGTGGTCACGGGCATCGTCGGGGTGGCGATCCTGCTCGGCCTGCGCTGGGTCCTGCTCGGAGCGCCCCGCCGGGCCGGCTCGTCGGCTCCCAGCCTGCTGGAGGACGCCCATGCTGAAGGCGGCTCGCGACGACAGTTCCTCGTCGGCGCTGCCGGTGTCACGGCCGGAGCCGTCGTCGTCGCCGGAGCTGGTCAGCGCATCGCCGCCAGCGCGGCCGACCCGTCGTCCGTGACGCTGCCGGCCGCCGCCAACGCGGCGCCGCCTCTGCCCGCCGGCATCGAGGCGCAGGTGCCCGGAGTGTCGAGGTTCCGCACCCCCACCGCCGAGTTCTACCGCGTGGACACCAACCTCGCGGTGCCTCAGGTCGCGAAGAGCTCCTGGCGCCTGGAGATCGACGGCGACGTCAAGAACCCCTTCACGCTCACCTTCGACGAGCTGGCCGCGATGCCGCTCATCGAGCGCGACATCACCATGACCTGTGTCTCCAACGAGGTCGGCGGCGGCTACATCGGCTCCGCCCGGTGGCTCGGGGTCCGGGTCACCGACATCCTCGACCGCGCTGGCGTCGGGCCGGGGGCCGACCAGCTGTTCAGCACGGCCGTGGACGGCTACACCATCAGCACCCCCCTCGCCGTCGTCCGCGACGGTCGCGACGCCATGGTCGCCATCGGCATGAACGGCACCGCGCTGCCGGACACCCATGGCTTCCCCGCCCGGCTGATCACGCCCGGCATCTATGGCTTCGTCGGCGCCACCAAGTGGCTGACCAAGCTCACCCTGACCACCTACGCCGCCCAGCAGGCCTACTGGACCAAGCGCGACTGGGCCACGGACGCGCCGATCAAGACCTCGGCCCGCATCGACACCCCCGCACCGCTCACCACGATCCAGCCGGGTCGGACCGCCATCGGCGGCGTCGCCTGGGCCCAGCACCGCGGCGTCGGCAAGGTCGAGGTCAGGATCGATGGCGGCGCCTGGCAGCCGGCCATGCTCGGCCCGGACGCCGGCGTCGACTACTGGCGGCAGTGGTACCTGCCGTGGGACGCGACGAGCGGCCAGCACACCGTGGCCGTCCGCGCCGTCGACCTCACCGGAGCCGTGCAGGTCGAGAAGCGCGCCACCCCGTTCCCGGACGGCTCCAGCGGGATCCAGGAGGTCGTCGTGCTCGTCGCCTGAGCACCGTCGAACCCCCGCAGCACGGCCGTCGCACCCGCGACCGGCCGTGCTGTCCTCGTTTCGCCGGCACCACGACCAGCCACTGGACCCGGCTCAGAAATCTCGAAACTCGTTCCCATCCGACCAATCCATGCTGGGCGCAGCGGCGAATCACCTCTGACAGTTCACCACCCCACATGATCCAAGGAGCTACCTCCCATGAACATCCGACGCACCTTCGCACTGGTCGGCGTTGTCGCCGCGCTGCCGATCGTCCTGGCCGCCTGTGGCTCCAGCACCACGACCGCCTCTGCTCCGGCCGCGCCGGCCGCCTCCTCGTCCTCCTCGACGGCAGCGCCCAGCCCGACCAGCTCGGCCGCGAACGCCATGGCCAAGCCGTTCGGACCCGGCTGCGCCTCCGTGCCCGCCGACGGCAAGGGCTCGTTCAACGGCATGGCCACCGACCCGGTCGCCACCGCTGCGAGCAACAACCCGCTGCTCAAGACCCTCGTCGCCGCTGTCGGTGCCGCTGGTCTGGGCGACACGCTGAACTCCGCTCCCGCCATCACCGTCTTCGCCCCCGTGGACTCCGCGTTCGCGAAGATCCCGAAGGCTGACCTGGACAAGGTGCTCGCCGACAAGCCGACCCTGACCAAGATCCTCACCGGTCACGTCATCGCCGGCAAGCTCTCCCCGGACCAGCTCGCGGGTGACCACAAGACCCTCGCGGGCAACACCATCACGGTCAAGGGCTCCGGCGAGAAGTTCACCGTGGGCAAGGACAGCGCCAACGTCATCTGTGGCAACGTCCAGACCGCGAACGCCACGGTCTACATCATCGACTCGGTCCTGATGCCCTGATCTCCCGAGGCCGATCGGACAGCGAAAGTGATGAGAGAGCAGAATGCTCAGCATGGCTGACCTGCACGCAGTTCCCTCCGGCGATGTGTCGCCGGGGGGAACTGCTCCCTCAGAACGGCTCGCCGCCCTGCTGCGACAGGCGTCGCAGGGAGACGAAGGGGCGTTCGCCCAGCTCTACGACGCCGTGTCCGCACGGCTGTTCGGACTGGTGGTCCGCGTCATCCGTGACCGGGCCCAGTCGGAGGAGGTCTCCCAGGAGGCTTTCCTCGAGATCTGGCGGACGGCCTCCCGGTTCGACCAGGACCGCGGCAGCGCACTCAGCTGGATGATGACCATCGCTCACCGCAAGGCGGTTGACCGGGTCCGCTCCGCAGAGGCCTCCGGACGTCGGGACAACCGATACCACGACGCGAACCACGACGTGGAATACGACACCACCGCCGACGCAGCCCACTCCTCACTCGAGGCGGAACGCGTTCGACGGGCCCTGCAGACACTCACTCCCGCACAACGGAGCGCGCTCGAGCTGGCGTACTTCGGCGGCTACACCCATTCGGAGGTGGCGACCATGCTCAACCTCCCCCTCGGCACGGCCAAGACCAGGATCCGTGACGGTTTGATCCGACTGCGCGACACGTTGGGACTCGAGTCATGAACGACGACATCCACACACTCTCCGGCGCCTATGCCGTGGACGCGGTCGACGACCTCGAGCGGGCCCGCTTCGAGCAGCACCTCGCGGTCTGCCCCGAGTGCCGTGACGAGGTCGAGAGCCTCCGGTCCGCCGCCATCGAGCTGTCGCACCTCGCAGACACCATGCCCCCGGCCCGGCTGCGCGAGCAGGTCCTCCAGAACATCACCGCGGTCCGGCCGCTGCCGCCGCGCCTGCGCGACGAGACCGCCGCGCGGATCGACGAGCACGTCGCCTCTCCCAGCACCCCCGCGGTCGCCCGGGCTCGCAGTCGCTGGTCCACCCAGTGGGTGGCTGCAGCCGCGGCTGTCGTCCTGCTCGGTGGCGGCGCGGCAGCCGTCACCCGACCGTGGGACCGACCCTCACAGGGACAGCTGACCGTGGCAGAGCGCGTCCTCGACGCCAGCGACAAGCAGACCACCGCCCAGACCTTCCCCGGCGGAGCGTCGGCGACCCTCGTGCGGTCCAAGGAGGTCGGCCGCGCCGTCCTCATCACGCACAACATGCCCAACGCGCCCACCGGCAAGGTCTACCAGCTCTGGCTGCAGAACGACCAGGGCGCGATGACGCCGGCCGGCCTGATGCCGCCGCAGAGCGACCAGACGGTTGTCCTGGACGGCAATGCGGCAACCGCCAAGGGCGCCGGCATCACGGTCGAGCCCGCAGGTGGCTCCTCCGCTCCCACCTCTGAGCCGATTGCGCTCTTCAGCTTCGCCTGACCGGCCAATCCAGCCAGGGGAGGGTGACGAATGACTGTCGTCACCGCCACCTCCACCGGACAGGATCGACCATGCCAGGCCACCTCGCTCCGTCAGCCCCACCAGCCACCCGTCGGGTAGCCGTCGTCGGCAGCGGCGTCGCCGGCCTCACCGCGGCGCACGTGCTCTCCCGGCAGTGCGAGGTCACCCTCTACGAGGCGAGTGGCCGTCTCGGTGGTCACGCCGACACCCACGAGGTCGTCGTGGACGGCCGGAGCGTGCACATCGACACCGGCTTCATCGTCCACAACGACCGCACGTACCCCACGCTCGTCCGGCTCTTCGAGGAGCTCGGCGTCGACACCCAGGAGTCGGACATGAGCATGTCCGTCCGGTGTGACGAGGAGGGGCTCGAGTATGCCGGGGCCAAGGGCCTCGTGGGTCTCTTCGCCCAACCGCGCAACCTCGGCCGCCCGGCGTACCTGCGGATGCTCGGTGAGGTGCGACGCTTCCACAAGCTGGCCCGTGGTGTGCTGGCCGTTCCCGCAGGGACGTCGACCCACGAGACGTTGCGTGAGTTCAGCGAACGCGCCGCCTTCAGCGACTACTTCGCAACCTACTTCCTCGAACCGCTCGTCGCGGCGGTGTGGTCCTGCGACCCGGCGGTCGCGCTGGACTATCCGGCCCGCTACCTTTTCACCTTCCTCGACCACCACGGGATGCTCACGGTGTTCGGGTCTCCCACCTGGCGCACCGTGGTCGGCGGGTCGGCCCGCTACGTCGAGAAGGTCGCCGCCGGCATCGCCGAGATCCGGCTGTCGACCCCTGTCTCCTCGGTCACCGAGGCCCCGGGCGGGGTCAGCGTGCTTGACGCCCACGGACGGCGCGATACCTTCGACTCCGTGGTCGTCGCCACCCACCCGCACCAGGCACTGCGGATGCTCACGGAGCCGTCGGTGCTGCAGCGTGAGGTGCTCGCGGCGATGCCGTACTCGACCAACGTCGCCCAGCTGCACACCGACGAGTCGGTGCTCCCCCGGAGCGAGGCGGCCCGCGCGTCGTGGAACTACTGGCGCCGGCCGCAGGGCCAGTCGGAGGGCAGCGTGCTCGTCTCCTACGACATGACCAGGCTGCAGCGGCTGGACGTCAGGGACCGCCGGTTCATCGTGACGCTCGGGGGCGCGGACCTCATCGACCCCGACCTCGTGATCGACACGATGACCTACGAGCACCCGCTCTACACCCCGGAGTCGGTGGCGGCCCAGCGTCAGCTCCCGTTCATCAACACCGCGCGCGTCGCCTTCGCCGGGGCCTACCACGGATGGGGCTTCCACGAGGACGGTGCCCTGTCCGGCCTGCGCGCCGCCGAGCACCTCGGCGTCCAGTGGGTCGAGGCGCCCGGCGAGGCTGCTCAGGCGCCCGAGCCCGAGCTGGCGCCGGCCTCATGACCGTCATCAGTGCCGCGCCGCGAATCTACGCGACCTCCATCCGGCACGTGCGCACCGAGCCGGTGCGCAGCGACTTCGAGCACCGCAGCTACTCATGGCTCGTCGACCTCGACGCCCTGCCTCGGCTCGGGGTCCTGCGCGCGCTGGCGCGGTTCGAGGCCCGCGACCACCTCGGAGCGCCGGACCGCACCCTCCGCCAGAACCTCGACGCCTTCCTCGCGACGCACGGTGTCGACCTGGGCGGCGGCCGGATCCACATGCTCGCCAACGCCCGGGTGCTCGGCTACGTCTTCAACCCCATCAGCGTCTTCTGGTGCCACCGCCTCGACGGCGGCCTGGAGTGCGTGGTCGTCGAGGTGCACAACACGTATGGCGAGCGGCATGCCTACCTCGTGCGCACCGACGCCGCAGGCCGGGCCACCACCGACAAGGCTCTCTACGTCAGCCCGTTCAACGACGTCGACGGGTCCTACGACCTCACCGTCCCCGAGCCAGACGACCACGTCCGGGTCAGCGTCGTGCTGCGCCGTCCTGGGCGGCCACCCTTCGTCGCCGTCCTCACCGGCGATGCTCGCGACGTCAGCCCGGCATCGGTACTGCGCCTGGCGGTCACCCAACCCCTCGAACCCCTCGCCATCATGGCAAAGATCCGCTGGCACGGGATCCGGCTGTGGCTTCGCCACCTGCCGATCCGGCCGCGTCCCACTCACGCCCACCAGGAGGCCGTCCGATGAGTACCATTGCGCCCCAACCATTCTCTCCGCAGTCCATCCAGCTGCCGCACATCGACACGACCCGCTGGCCGGATCTGGTCCGCCACCCCGGCGGCCTGAAGCGGCGCGTGCACGCCCGGGTCGCGGACCGGCTGTTCCGTCAGGTGGTCCAGCGGCTCGCGGTGCGTGTGGAGTATCCCGACGGCGCAATCCGCGGGGGCGCGGCCGACGTCCCGGGCGCGCCGTCGATGGTGCTGCACCGCCCGGACGCCTTCCTCGCCCGCCTGGGCTCCGGAGGTCTCATCGGGTTCGGCGAGTCGTACATGGCCGGTGACTGGAGCGCGCCCGACCTCGGCGCCCTCCTCGCGGTCTTCGCCGAGCGGATGGGCACCCTGGTGCCCGAGCCACTGCAGAAGCTGCGGGCGGTCTACGTGGCCCGGCACCCGCGCCACGAGCGCAACACCACCGAGAACACCCGATCCAACATCTCGCGTCACTACGACCTCTCGAACGACCTCTTCGAGCGGTTTCTCGACCCGACGATGAGCTACTCGTCCGCCCTCTTCGACACACCCCTGTCTGCCGCAGCGTCTCTGGCCGGAGAGCAGGTCGTGGTCGCGCAGGCCCCCGCGCAGGCCCCGGGCTGGGCGGGCTTCGCCGCCGCACAGCAGCGCAAGATCGACCGGCTGCTCGACCTCGCTGGCGTCGGAGCCGGCAGCCGCGTGCTCGAGATCGGCACGGGGTGGGGTGAGCTGGCCGTGCGCGCCGCGCGCCGGGGGGCTGCGGTCCGGACGGTCACCCTCTCGACCGAGCAGCAGTCGCTGGCCCGCGAGCGCATCGCCGCGGCCGGGTTCAGCGACCAGGTCACCGTCGACCTGCTCGACTACCGGGCGGTCGAGGGCGAGTACGACGCCATCGTGTCGGTCGAGATGATCGAGGCGGTCGGCCATGAGTACTGGCAGACCTACTTCGAGACGCTCGACGCCCTCCTCGCCCCGGGCGGCAAGGTCGCCATCCAGGCCATCACGATGCCGCACGACCGGATGCTCGCGACCAAGGGCACCTACACCTGGGTGCACAAGTACATCTTCCCCGGCGGCTTCCTGCCGTCGACCGAGGCGATCCAGGACATCACCCGGCGGCACACGTCGCTGCGCGTCGCCGGCAGGCTGTCCATGGGGCAGCACTACGCCGAGACCCTGCGACTGTGGGACGAGCGGTTCGCCGGCCACACCGAGGAGATTGACGGCCTCGGCTTCGACGCGGTGTTCCGCCGCATGTGGCACTTCTACCTCGAGTACTCCCGGGCGGGTTTCCTCTCCGGCTACCTCGACGTGCAGCAGATCCTCCTCGAGCGCGAGGACCACCAGGCGGGGGTGCTCGGATGAGCCTCATCGACCGGACCGAGCGGTCCATGACGGGCGCGCCGACGGGCTCCACGCCCGCGCAGACCCCAGGCGTCGCACAGGCGCTCGCCGCGGTCCTGCGTGAGGTGGCAGGCGGCGAGCTGCCCGTCCGGCTGACCGCGTGGGACGGCAGCGTCGCGGGACCGCAGGACGCGCCGTCGGTCGTGCTCCGCTCGCCGAACGCCCTGCGCCGGCTGCTGTGGCATCCGAGCGAGCTCGGCGCCGCGCAGGCCTACGTCACGGGCGAGCTGGAGGTGGAGGGCGACCTGGAGGCCACCCTCACCCATGTCTGGTCCGTGGCCCGGCAGCGGGGCCTCGGTGGCGTCCGCCGCACCCCCGCCGCGCTCGCTGCGCTGGTGCGCACCGCTCGCGAGGTCGGTGCGGTCGGGCCACCACTCCCGGCCCCGGCGAGCCAGGCCAAGATCCGGGGCCGGCTGCACAGCGCGCTGCGGGACCGGCAGGCGATCCACCACCACTACGACCTGTCGAACGAGTTCTACTCGCTCATCCTCGACCCCCACATGGCCTACTCCAGCGGCTACTGGCGCTCGGAGGACCCGGACTACACCCTCGAGCACGCCCAGCGCGACAAGCTCGACCTCGTCTGCCGCAAGGTGGGGCTGGGTGAGCCGGGGATGCGGCTGCTCGACGTCGGCTGCGGCTGGGGGTCGCTGAGCCTGTATGCCGCGGAGCACTTCGGCGCCCAGGTCACCGGGGTGACCATCGCCGCCGAGCAGAAGCGGTTCATCGACGCGCGGATCCGGGAGCGCGGCCTCGAGGACCGGGTCGAGATCCGCCTCCAGGACTACCGCGACGTCTCCGACGGCCACTACGACGCCGTCATCTCGCTGGAGATGGGCGAGCACGTGGGCCAGAAGAACTACCCGACCTACGTCCGGGCGCTGCACGACAACGTGCGCCCCCATGGCCGTGTCCTCATCCAGCAGATGTCGCGGCGCGGACGCTTCCCCGGCGGCGGCCCGTTCATCGAGTCGTTCATCGCCCCGGACATGCACATGCGTCCCGTCGGCGAGACGGTCGCCCTCATCGAGGAGGGTGGCCTCGAGGTCCGCGACGTGCACGCTCTGCGCGAGCACTACGTGCGCACGGTGGACGCCTGGCACGAGACGTTCGAAGGCAACTGGGACACCGCGGTCGCGCTCGTGGGGGAGGAGGTCGCCCGGGTGTGGCGGCTGTACCTCGTCGGGGGCTCGATGGCCTTCCGCGACGGGCGGATGGGCGTCGACCAGATCCTCGCGGTCCGGCCCGACACCTCGGGCGGCTCCGGCGGGCAGCCGGTGCGCTCCGCGGACTGGTCATGACCGGGTTCGACCTCGCCGGATTCCTCGCCGTCAGCGGCGCCGCGCTCCTCGCGGTGGCGGTGCTCATGGTCATCACGGCCCTCGTCGGGCGCAGGCAGGGCCGGGTCACCGTCGTGGACACCGCGTGGGGTCTCGGGTTCGTCCTCGTCGCGGCCGTCGCGGCCGTGTTCGGCTCGGGGTCAGGCCCGCGGCGGGTCGTCCTGCTCGTGATGGTGGCCGTCTGGGGCCTGCGGCTCGCTCATCACATGCACCGCCGCAACGCCGGCAAGGGCGAGGACCCGCGTTACCAGGCCATGCTCGAGGGACAGCCGGGGGACCCGTTCCTCGTGGCGGTCCGCAAGGTGTATCTCATCCAGGGGCTCTCGGTCTGGTTCGTGTCGCTGCCCATCCAGGTGTCAGCAGCCGCGGGGGACGGCATCGTATGGGTGGCGGCACTCGGGGTGCTCCTGTGGCTCGTCGGGCTGACCTTCGAGGCGGTCGGCGACCGGCAGCTCGCCGCCTTCAAGGCCGACCCGGCGAACAAGGGCGCGGTCATGGACCGGGGACTGTGGTCGTGGACCCGGCATCCCAACTACTTCGGGGACTCGTCGGTGTGGTGGGGCATCTTCATCCTCAGTGCCAGCGCCTGGCCCGGGGTGCTGACCGTCGTCTCGCCGGTGGCGATGACCTACTTCCTCGTCTTCGCGACCGGGGCCCGGCTGCTCGAGAAGCACATGGCCGAGCGACCCGGCTACCGCGAGTACCAGCAGCGGACCAGCTACTTCCTGCCCCGGCCACCGCGCCGGTAGCGCTCAGGCCGACACCGCTGGGTCCGGGGCCGGCCTGTGGGACCGGGCGGACTCCGTGCGCCGGCAGGCGACGCACTCGGCCTGGGGGGTGGCGTGGCCTCGGGCCAGGTGGTCGTCGAGGAGGGCGACGCAGGAGGGACAGTAGCCGTCCCATCCGTCCACGACGGCATACTCCAGGCCGCACCAGAGGTTCTCGCAGCAGGCGAGCTCAGCCATCTCCATCCCCTACCTCCTCCACATGCCTCCCACCGCTCCTCGACGCCAGTGTCTCCCCGGGGGTCCGCGGGCCCGTGATGCCACGCCGAGGCGGCCCCATCGCCCCCGGATGGCAAAGATTCGGTCCGTATCCACGTGCCAGCCGGCCGCTGCTGCTTCGATGGGGTCACGGCCCGCGAGGGGCAGGGCGACGACCGGCCGCCAGCACGGGGGACTGCGACTCACCCACGATGCCGTCCAGACACACCACCGACCTGTTCGCCTCGTTGAGCAACGGCGCGGCGGGCCGCACGATGACGCCCACGGACCGGTGCCTCGGTTCGATCATCGCCGCCACCGGCGCCCTGCTGGCGTCACGGTTCCCGTTCGTCACCCCGTCCGGGGTGCTCGGCCCGTGCGACGGCCAGCCGGAGCAGCAGCATCGTCCCCGTCGTCGTCTACCTTGACAACGCCGAGAGGGCTATCGCGGCACCGAGCCTCTTCGGCGCGGGAGCGGCATCCCCGCCCGACGCCGAGCTCATCACGCAGGTCAACACGTGGCGCGGCTCAGCGGTCGTCGTCGTCCACCAGTCGACCGTCCCCGCAGTCACGGCCCCCCTGGGCTGGGTGCTGTCCGGCCAGAGCATGGAGACGATGGACCGGGCGCTGGCCCAGCAGGCCAGGTCGACCGACACCGCAGGAGCGGTGGAGTCGGACAGCACGCGGGGAGCCCTCGCCGACGTCCTGCGTCTGGTCCGTCCAGACGCGAAGTGACTCAGTGGTCGGCCTCGCCGAGGTGGCTGAGCAGAGCTCTGCCATAGGCACGTTCGGCGTCGAGGTCGACGAACCGTCGCTCCCCGTGTTGCGGGTGGGTGGTCGTCACGGCATACCCGCCGGCCACCGGCTCGAGCCGGAGGAACGAGTCGCCGAGCAGGTCGCGCAGCTGCTCCTCGCGCGGCAGCCAGACCACGGCATCCTGCTCGATGCTGTCGAGCGCCCACTCGGTCGTGCCGTTGAAGCCGATGACGTCCCCGCCGGAGAAGCGGTGCACGTCGGCCGTGACCTCACTGAGGACGAAGACGTCCTCCTCCATGTCGGTGACGGGGACGACGAACCGGTCGCCGGAGGTCGGGTGCCAGGCCAGCCCGACGGCCTTGAGCCGCTGGGCCAGGTCGAGGGTGAGCATGAGCCCATCCTCACACGAGGTCCGGGTGGCAATGGGTTTGCAGGTTCGTGGCCGGGTGCGGGACGATCGGGGGACCATGTGGATCTGACGACATCGACCGCCCCGCGTCCGAGGCCCGGCCCGGCGGGGACCCACCGACGTCCAAGGAACCCGATGACCTCACCCGCCGTCCCTACCGCAGGTTCTGTGCCGCCGCGCGCCGCTCTGCTGGCGACCGGCCTCGTCCGCAGGTTCGGCGAGCAGGTCGTCCTCGACGGCCTCGACCTGCTCGCCAACCGCGGCGAGCCGGTGGGCCTCGTCGGCGAGAACGGCGCGGGCAAGTCCACCCTGCTGCGCCTCCTGGCCGGCGAGGACGAGCCGGACGCCGGCAGCGTCGAGCGGCCTGACGACGTCGCCTACCTCAGCCAGGACCCGCAGTTCGCGGCCGGGTCGACGATCGGTGACGTCCTCACGGCGGTCCTCGCGCCGCTGCACGACGCCGTGGCGCGGCTGGAGCGGCTCGCCGCCGACCTCGGCGACGGCGAACCCGAGACGGCGCACGCGTATGCAGAGCAGCTCGCCTGGGCCGAGGACCACGACGCCTGGGACGCCGACCGTCGGGCCGACCTCGCGGCTGAGCGGCTCGGGCTGCGGCACCTGGAGCGCGCCCGGCCGGTGGCCACCCTCTCCGGCGGCGAGCGGACCCGGCTCGCGCTCGCCGCGATCATCACCCGCCGGCCGGAGTGCGTCCTGCTCGACGAGCCGACCAACCACCTCGACGACGAGGCGATGGGGTTCGTCGAGGACTTCATCGCGAGCGCCCCGGGCGTGGTCGTGGTGGCCAGCCATGACCGGGCGTTCCTCGACAACACGGCCGCAGTGATCGTCGATCTCGACCCGTCATACTTCGGGGTCGACGGCGACGGCGGGAGCCGGTTCTCCGGCGACTTCACGGCATACCTCGCGGAGCGGCGCCGAGCCCGACGCCGATGGGAGACAGCGTTTCTCGCGCAGCGGGACGAGCTGAAGGCCCTCCGCCTGGCCGAGAAGACGACCGCGCGGACCGTGGCGCACGACCGGACCCCGCGGGACAACGACAAGTTCGTCTACGCCTTCAAGGGCGGGAACGTCGCCCGCGCGGTCTCGCGCCGGGTCCAGAACGTCCAGCGACGGATCGATGCCGTCGAGCGTCAGGCGATCCCGAAGCCCCCTCGGCCGTTGAGCTTCAGCCAGACCCTGGCCGCCGGGACGGCCACCGTCGCGGTGCGCGACCTCGAGGTGACCGGACGGGTGGCGGTGGACCGGCTCGACATCGGGGCCGGTGAGCAGGTGCTCGTCACCGGCCCGAACGGCAGCGGCAAGTCCTCGCTCCTCGCGGTCCTGGCGGGCGAGCTGGGCTGGGCACACGGTGCGGTCGAGGTGCGGGCGAGGCGCATCGGCTATCTGCCGCAGGACGTCTCCTTCGCGCAGCCCGAGCTGTCAGCGCACGAGGTGTATGCCGCGGCGTCCGGTGGAGACGACGTCCCCCCGCTGGGCGAGCTCGGCCTGGTGCATCCTCGTGAGCTCGGGAAGCCGGTCGGGGTGCTCAGCGTCGGGCAGCAGCGCCGCCTGGGTCTGGCCCTCGTCGTCGTCAGCCGGCCCGACCTGCTGCTGCTCGACGAACCGACGAACCACGTCTCGCTGTCGCTGGCGGCCGAGCTCGAGGAGGCGCTCGGCCGGACGGCCGGGACCGTCGTCGTGACCAGCCACGACCGGTGGTTGCGCTCGCGCTGGGACGGGCCGGTCCTCGCACTGCCCTGAGGCGCGCAGCGAGTGCGGTCGCGCAGAGCGGTCAGCCGCCGACCAGCCGCAGGACCGCGTCGAGGCCGTGCCGGGTCCCCGTGCTGCGGGGAAGGATGAGCGTGCGGATGCCGAGGGCCGCGGCGGCGCCGTCGTCCTGCCAGCTGTCACCGACCATCAGGGCCTCCTTCGGCTGCACCCCGATGGCGTCAAGGGCCCGGCGGAAGATCTCCGGATCGGGCTTGACCATCCCCACCTCGAAGGACAGGACAAGCGCCTCGGCGAGCTCGTGCAGCCCGTTGCGCTCGAGGACCGGGCGCAGGTCGAAGCCCACATTGGACAGCACCGCCACGCGGATGCCTCGCTCCCGCAGGCCCTGCAGCACCGGGACCGCGTCGTCGTAGGCCCGCCACCGCCCGGGCATCGCGGCGTACAGGGCCCCGACGAGGTCGCGGTCCATGCCGGGCGCGTCGGCGACGGTGGCGTCGAACACCGACCGGTGCTGCTCGGCGCTGGTGTCCCGGGCGCTGTCCGGGTCGATGACCCGGGCGTGCTCCCAGATCCGGTCGAGGAAGTGGACGAGCGCACGATGCACCCCGTGCCCGAGGGCTAGGGCCGGGCCCGGCTCGCGACCCAGCGCCGTCCACGCCGTCTCGACCCAGTCCTCCGGCTCACCGCCGTGCGCCAGCGTGGAGTGGAAGTCGAAGATGACGCCCCGGATGGGCGGGAAGGGCAGGTCGTCCGCGCGTCCCGGTCGCCGGCTCATGCCGGTCGCCGGGCGAGGACGAAGGCGTCCAGGGCGTCTCGCGACCCTCCGGGGGCGGCGCTCCCGGGAGACAGGGTCGTCCCCTCTGCGGTGACGGGACGGCGCACCATCTCGGCCCGGTCGATGACCAGGTCGCGTCCGTCGAGGTCGTCGACGATGTCCTCCGGCGTGAAGAGCAGGTCGGGGTCCTGAGGGCCGCCGACGCCCTGGCCGATGTTGTCGCGGTGGTGCCCGAGCACGAGCAGCCGGCCACCGGGCGCGAGGGCGCCGGCGGCCCGCCGGATGAGGGCGCGACGGTGCTCCCGCTCGACGTGGAAGTAGACCACCAGCACGAGGTCGTATGCCGCGCCTTCCGGCTGCCAGGTCAGGACGTCGGCCGTCACCGCCGCGAACCGCTCGACCTCGTCGCCGAGTCGCTGGGTGGCGAGGGCGCGGGCCCGGTCCGAGGCCACCGCGGAGAAGTCGACTGCCGTGACGCGCCACCCGCGTTCGGCCAGCCAGATGGCGTTCCGGCCCTCTCCAGAGGCCAGGTCGAGCGCCCGGCCCGGCGACAGCGCCGCGGTCTGGGCGGCGACCAGGGCGTTCGGGTCAGCCGACCAAACTAGGGCTTTTTCGGCATATCGGTCATTCCACCGTTGTGAGTCCATGCCCGATCCTCTCGACTCCTGCGATCCTCGTCACGTCGCGGTGTTTTCCCAGCCAATCTTCGTATAGTGGGCCACGCCGCCGAGGCTGCCCCCCCCAGGTCCTCGGTGTGCCGCGGACCGCGTCCACCCCCAAAGGACACGGAACGCCGAGCGCGGTGACGTCCCCCCGGCGTCACCGCGCTCCCCCGTTTCCGGGCGAGGTCGGCAGATGACATTCCGCGGCGAGGTGCCCAGCGATGCCTCCCGGCGATGCGATCTCCCCACGGCGATGCGGAAGGTTCAGGACAGGTGTGCCGTGCCCGGCAGTGTCGACTCGCCGCGGCGGAGGGCCGCGAGCGCCTCGGGGTTGGTCCGGCCGAGGTGACCGAGCGTCTTGTGCCGGTAGCGCCAGACCTGGACGCCCCCAACCGCCCAGAAGAGGAACTGCACGGACATGGCGATCCGGAAGTCGTCCAGGGTGTAGTCCTGCGGCCCCCCCGGCGCCAGCCGGTCCAGGATGATCCCGATGAGAGCCATAGCCAGCAACGAGGCGGCGAACCCGCCGACGTTGACCACGCCCAGCGCACTGCCGATCCGGTGCTGCGGGTTGAAGCTGCGCGCCAGGTCGAAGCCGACCATCGCCCCGGGACCTCCGAGGGCAGTGACCATCACGAGCAGGACGAGGACAGGCAGCGGTGCCCGGCCTGGCCAGAGCAGGACGAGCGCCCAGACCCCGGCGATCGACCCGACGATCCCCAGGACGAGCCGTGAGCGGTGGTAGGGGTGGCGCGCCACGAGGCTGCCGAGCACCGGCCCGCTCACCATCGCCGCCACCGTCATCACGACGAGCAGCGCGCTCGCCGTGCCTTCGCTGAGGCCCTGTCCGCGCACGAGGAACGGGTATCCCCACAGCAGGGTGAACACGGTGGCGCCGAACTGGCTGGTGAAGTGGGACCACAGCCCGAGCCGGGTCCCGGGCATGCCCCAGGTGGTGCGCAGCGTGGCTGCGACGGCCCGCACTCGGATCGGCTCCTGGGGGGTGCCGCGGAAGGGTGAGTCCTTGAGGACGAAGAGGAGCCCGACGGCGAGGACGCCGCCCACGCCGGCGGAGATGAGGAAGGAGGTGGTCCAGCCGAGATGGAGCAGCGCGGCCGAGAGGGGGAACGACGCCGCGATGGCCCCGAGCTGACCGAGCTGCCCGGTGAGCTGGGTGAGCAGCGGCGTCTGGCGCACGTGGAACCACAGCGCGACGATCCGGATGACGCTGACGAAGACCATGGCGTCGCCGCCGCCGATGAGGATCCGCGCGCCCAGCCCGGCGGCGAAGGTGCCCGCGAAGGCGAACCACAGCTGGCCCGCGGTCATGAGGAGCAGCCCGGTGATCAGCAGCCGGCGGGAGCCGAACCGGTCCAGCAGCACGCCCACAGGGATCTGCATCGAGGCGTAGACGAGGAGCTGCACGACGGTGAACGTCGCGAGCTGGGCCGCCGAGATGTGGAACCGGTCGGCGGCGATGAGACCGGCCACCCCGAGGGACGTGCGGTGGAAGACGCCGAGGATGTAGACCGCCATCGCAGCCAGCCACACGGCATACGCCCGACGGCCGCCGATGTTGTGCAGCTGCAGCGGCGCCGGGGTGGGGGCCAGGCTCACCGAGCACCCTGCAGCCGCGCCATGGCGTCCTCGACGTGGGTTCGCGTGGCGGCCTGGAACGCCGCCTTGGTGCCGGAGCGCAGCAGCTCGAGCAGCTCGGTATGCCCGCGCAGGGCGTGCTCGAGCCGCCGCACGGACATCCGCAGCTGGGTGGCGACGATCGTGAGCTGGCGGTCGCGCAGGCCTTGGTACGTCCGAGCCAGCACGTCGTTGCCGGCCGCTGCCACGATCACCTCGTGGAACCGGCGGTCGTGCCTGACGAAGGCGCCGACGTCACCGGCACCGCGAGCCACGAGCATCTGCGCGAGCAGCGCCTCGAGCTCGGGCATCACCTCGGCGCGGCGGCCCCACATGGCGCCGGCGGCCCACTGCTCGATGACCAGCCGGGCCTCCAGGACGTCGCGGGCGTCGTCAACCGAGACCGGCACGACGAGGGCGCCCTTCTTGGGATAGAGCCGAAGCAGGCCCTCGGCCTCCAGGCGGAGCAGCGCCTCGCGCACCGGGGTCCGGGAGACCCCCGTCGCCTCGGCCACCTCGCCCTCGGTGACGAAGCTGCCACCGGGGTGGCGCCCCTCGAGGATGTCGTCCTTGAGCAGGGCATACACGCGAGCGGACGCGGAGGGCAAGGAGGGTGGGGTGGGGTCGGCCATGATGCATCCAAGATAGATGCAACAGGTATGCAAGGCAAATGTCCGGACGGCGGGGAGGAACCCATCCGGCCGTGTCGTCGCCGCAACAACCCAGGTATGTCTGGCACGTGGTGGGGAAGTCGTCTGTCGAAGCGGCAGTGGACGAGGTGGCCCCCCAGCGCCACCTCGTCCGGGGCCTGCTGCCCGGCTACCGCTGAGCCAGCTGCGGCTCAGGCACCTCCTGGGCTCCGCCGTGGACGGCGTGGTCATCGGCCGCGGTCATCTGCTGCTCGTCGAACGGGTCCTCCCCCGACAGCACCCGGTCGACCTGCGTCCGGTCGATCGTGTTCGTCCAGGTGCCGATGAGGACGCAGGCGATCGAGTTGCCCGCGAAGTTCGTCAGGGCACGAGCCTCGGACATGAAGCGGTCGATGCCGACGATGAAGCCGACCCCGTCGAGGAGGTCCGGCCGGTGGGACTGCAGGCCGCCGGCGAGGGTGGCCAGGCCGGCTCCCGAGACGCCCGCCGCGCCCTTGGAGGCGATGATCATGAAGAGGAGCAGGGAGATCTGCTCGCCGAGGCTGAACGGCTTCTGCATGGCCTCGGCGATGAACAGCGAGGCCATGGTCAGGTAGATCGCGGTGCCGTCGAGGTTGAAGGAGTACCCCGTCGGCACGGTGATCCCGACGGTGGACCGCTCGATGCCGAGGTGCTCCATCTTCGCGATGAGCCGCGGCAGCGCCGACTCCGAGGACGAGGTCGACAGGATCAGCAGGAACTCGCGAGCCAGGTATCGGAAGAGGGAGAACACGCTGACACCGGTGACCATCCGCAGGATGGTGCCGAGCACGACGAAGACGAAGATCGCGCAGGTGAGGTAGAAGGCGAACATGAGGACGCCGAGGCTCTTGAGGGCGTCGAAGCCCTTGGCGCCGGTGATGGCGGCAATCGCACCGAAGGCGCCCACCGGGGCGAGCCACATGACCATCGCCATGACCCGGAAGACCAGCCGCTCGAGGTGCTTGATGCCGGTGAGGACAGGTTGCCCGGCCGGGCCCATCATCTGCAGCGCGAAGCCGACCAGGAGGGCGACGAGCAGTGCCTGGAGGACCGAGCCGTCGGTGAGGGCCGAGACGAGGGTCTTGGGGATGAGGCCGAGGATGAAGTCGACCGTCGTCGCCGGCTCGCTGCCGAGGGCCTTCTGGCCGGACTTGGCGATCGTGTCGGTGAGGCGCAGGCTCTCACCGGGCTTGATGATGTTGCCCACAACCAGGCCGATCGCCAGGGCGACGGTCGACATGGCGAGGAAGTAGCCGAGTGCGAGACCGCCGATCCGCCCGACGCTGGCCGCCTTCCGGACCGAGCCGATGCCGAGAACGATGGTCACGAAGATGATCGGGGCGATCATCATCTTGATGAGGCTGACGAAGAACGTGCCCAGCCACTTCAGCTGGACGGCGAAGTCGGGGAAGACCAGCCCCACGAGGATGCCGAGGAAGACCGCGCCGAGCACCGCCATGTAGAGGTAGTGCGTCCGGTCCTTGCGCGGCGGTGACGCCGTCACCGTGGTCGAGTCGGGGTGCGACACGTGTGCTCCTTTGCCCAGTGGATGGCCCCGAGAAAGGGCCCGCTTGCTCTCGGAAGAGTGCGGCCTGCGCGGCGTAAGGTCACCGTTGTGTTCATAGTGTTCGTGGGAGCAGTGTTCAGGGGAGCAGTGTTCGTGGGAGCAGTGTTCGTGGCGGATGCGGCGCCGCAGCAGGTTCGGGCACGATGCTGACGGCTCGCCGTCGCCTCGACCCGCGAAGCTGGGCCCTCGCATCGCAGATCTTCGCGCTCCAGGTCGCGGTCGCCGTGATCGTCGTCGCGGGCGGCCTCGTCGCGGCCTACATCCAGGCGCGGGTGGCCACCGAGGAGCAGGCCCGGCAACGGGTCCTGGCCGTGGCCCACACCCTCGCCACCGACCCGGTCGTCCTCCAGTCCGTGACCGGCCCCGGGCCCACGGAGACGCTGCAGGCGTACACGACCCGCGTCCAGCAGGCCACGGGCACCGACTTCGTCGTCGTCATGAGCCCCCAGGGCACGCGGTTCACCCACCCGGACAGCACCCAGATCGGCAAGCAGTTCATCGGCCACATCGCCGACGCCCAGGCCGGCCGCGACGTCACCGAGAACTACATCGGCACCCTCGGACCCTCCACCCGGGCCGTGGTCCCGGTGTTCGCCGCCGGCGACCCGAATGGCCCGGTCATCGGCCTGGTCTCCGTGGGCATCACCTTGAGCGCGGTCAGCGACGCGGTGGCGGCCCAGGTGCCCGGACTGGCGTTCGCCGGGGCGATGGCGGCGCTCATGGCCGGCCTGGGCACCTGGCTGGTGGCCAGACGGGTCCGGCGGGAGACCCGGGGCATGAACACCTCCGACCTGCGTCAGATGTACGAGTACTACGACGCCGTCCTCCATGCCGTCCGCGAGGGCCTGCTCCTGGTCGACCGCGAGCACCGGCTGCAGCTGGTGAACGACGAGGCCCGGAGGCTGCTGGACCTGCCGGGCGACGTGGCGGGGACGGCCGTGAGCGAGCTCGGCCTCTCTGCCGGGCTCACCGCCGCGCTCCTGGACGGAGACACCCGCTCCGACGAGCTGCACGTCACGGCAGCGCGTGTCGTGGTGCTCAACCAGGCCCGAGCCAGCTGGGAGGGACGCGACCTCGGCACGGTCGCAACGCTGCGCGACCGCACCGACCTCGAGGCACTCACCGGCGAGCTCGACTCGGCGCGCGGCCTCGCCGAGGCGCTGCACTCCCAGGCCCACGAGTCGGCCAACCGGCTGCACACCGTCGTGTCCCTCATCGAGCTCGGCCGCGTCGACGACGCGCTGCGCTTCGCGACCGAGGAGCTCACGTCGTCGCAGAAGCTCACCGACAGCTTCGTCTCCGCAGTGGAGGAGCCAGCACTCACGGCCCTGCTTCTGGGCAAGGCGGCCCAGGCGAACGAGCGGGGCATCGACTTCCGGATCGACGACAGGACCGAGCTGCCGGAGGGGGTCGCCCCGTCGCGCGACCTCGTGACGATCGTCGGCAACCTCGTCGACAACGCCCTCGATGCGGTCTCCGGGCTGCCGTCGGCCCGGGTCAGCTTCGGCGCCCGGATCGACGGCGGCGGCTGCGTCCTCACCGTCTCGGACAACGGGCCGGGACTGACACCCGAGCAGGCGCAACGGGCGTTCACCCGTGGGTGGACGTCGAAGCCGTCCGGCCCACCGGCCAGCGGTATGCGAGGCGCCGCGGGGCTGCCCGGCCGCGGCCTGGGGCTCGCCCTGGTCCAGCAGTGCGCGACCCGGCTCGGCGGGACCGTCTCGGTGTCGGAGCCGCCGGGCGCCACCATGACGGTCCGGCTGCCCACCCGCCCCCCGAGCGACGGTCCCGCCCCGGGCTCGGTGCCCGGATGAGCCTGTCCGTCCTCGTCGTCGAGGACGAGCCGATCGCTGCGGCCGCGCATACGTCCTACGTCTCCAGGGTGCCCGGCTTCTCGGTGGTGGGGACCGTGCACACCGGCCGGGACGCGTTGGCGGCACTCGGAGCCGGAGGGGTCGACCTCGTGCTGCTCGACATGCACCTGCCGGACGGGCACGGTCTCGATGTCGTCCGCGCAATGCGCGCCCAGGGGATGGCTGTCGACGTCATCGCCGTGACGTCGGCGCGCGACCTCGACGTCGTCCGCGCGGCGGTGTCCCTCGGAGTCGTGCAGTACCTGCTCAAGCCGTTCGTGTTCGCCTCGCTGCGGGAGCGGCTGGAGGGCTACGCCGACTACCGGGGGCGAACCCAGCCCGACGGCGCCGTGGCCACCCAGGGCGACGTGGACCGGGTCTTCGCCGAGCTGCGGGTGAGGTCGGCGAGCACCCTGCCCAAGGGGCTCTCCGAGGACCTCTGGGGCCGGGTGCTCCAGGAGGTCCGGGGGTCGGCCACGGGCCTGTCCTCGCAGGAGGTCGCGACGCGCCTCGACGTCTCCCGGGTCACCGCCCGGCGCTACCTCGAGCACCTGGCCGACAGCGCCCTCGCCCGGCGGCACACCCGGAATACCCAGCGGACGGCTGCGGGCCGGCCCGAGGTCGAGTACCGCTGGTCGGGGCGATGACCACGTCGGACGCCGGCCGAGCAGCCGCGGGCAGCGGCTCACGCAACACCATCACGCCCACCCGGTTCGTCGTGGGGTTCGGGATCGTCTCCGGGCTGGCGGACATCGTCTACGAGGGCGCCCGCTCCATCATCGGCCCCTATCTCGGCACGCTCGGCGCCACCGCCGCCGTGGTCGGCCTGGTCACCGGCCTCGGCGAGGCCACCGCGCTGGTGGTGCGCCTGCTGACGGGGCGGGTCGCCGACCGGTCGGGTCGGCCCTGGCCGCAGACGCTGGTGGGATACGTCCTCACCGCGGTGTGCGTGCCGCTCATCGCGCTGACCGGTGGCGTGACGGCCGCGGCCGCGCTCTACACCGGCGAACGGCTCGGCAAGGCGGTCCGGACCCCCGCTCGGGACATCATGCTGGCGCACGCCTCGGCCGTCATCGGCCGGGGCCGCGCGTTCGGCCTGCACAAGCTGCTCGACCAGGCCGGAGCGGTCGCCGGGCCGCTCTTCATCGCGGGCGTGCTGGCCCTCGCGGGAGGCAGCTACCGGCTGGCGTTCGCACTCATGGGCCTCCCGGGGCTCGTCGCGGTCGGGCAGCTGCTCCGGCTGCGCCGCCAGGCCCCCGACCCCGTGGCATGGGAGCCGCACGTCGAGGTCGCTCCCGCGAAGCGCTGGCAGCTGGGCGCCGGCCTGGGGCGGCCGTTCTGGGCCTTCGCGGCCTTCGGCGGCACGACGATGCTCGGGTTCTCCACCTGGGGTGTGCTCGCCGTGCACATCACCGCTCGCCAGCTCCTCGCTCCGGCCTGGGTTCCGGTGCTGTATGCCGTCGCGATGGCCGCGGCCGGTGGTGCGGCGCTGCTGCTCGGCCGGGTCTACGACCGCTCCGGACCGCGCGGCCTGCTCCTCGTGCCGGTGCTCTCCGCAGCCGTTCCGTGGCTCTCCTTCTCCACCGCCGCGGCCGCGCTCGTGGCCGGCGCGGTGCTGTGGGGCGCCGTCGTGGGCATCCAGGACTCGACGATGCGCGCGGCACTCGCCGACCTTCTGCCGCCGGCCCGGCGCGGCACGGGCTACGGCACCTTCGCGGCCGTCCAGGGAGGAGCCTGGCTGCTCGGGTCGACGACGGTGGGGTGGATCTATGACCGGTCGCCCGACCTCGTCGGGGTCTATGTCGCCGTCATCCAGCTCGCGGCCCTCGCCTGCCTGCTACCCGTCCTCAGACGCCCCTCGCCCGCCGTCGGCTGATCCGCCCCCGAGGTCGAAGCGGCGCACCACCTCGTGGCGAGGGCGGCGCCCGGGACCCTCGGCGAGATGGCTGGCGACGAGCTCGACCTGCTCGACCTGCCAGGTCGGCCCCGAGTACGTGTCGAGGATGCGCAGCCAGCGGGTCCCCTCGACGGGCCGCTTGAGATGGGCCAGCGACAGGTGCGGGCGGAAGCTCTTGCCGTCGACGGGCGCTCCCGCCGTGGCGGCGGCGGCCCGGACGTTGACGGCCAGCCGCTCCAGCTCGGCCGGGCCGTCCGGGTCGGCAGCCGCGCCCGTCGGACCGGCCTCTCCCGGACGAAGCCCGAGCCAGAGGACCTTGGCGCGAACCGCGTCGGGGAAGGCTCCGGCGCCGGCCAGGCGCAGGGTGAACGGCCGCCGCTTGAGGGCGGCGGCCTCCAGGTGCTCGAGCAGGGTGTCGACCGAGCGGTCGAGCACGGCACCCATGAACGCGAGCGTGACGTGCCACTGCTCCGGGTGGATCCACGGCATCCCGACGTCGCGGCGTGGCTCGAGGAAGTCCGAGAGGTCCTCGACCACCTCGGGCGGGGGGACGACGGCGACGAACATCCGGTGCGGCACGCGTCGAGCATGCCACCCGGCGTGCCGCGCCGCGGACGAGCCCGGGCCTTCGCCACCTGCCCCACGGCATACGGTGGTGGCATGTTCATCGTCGAGCTCTCGTTCAGCGACAACCCCGCCCGGCTCGCGCTCCGGCCGCGCCACCGTGAGCTGCTGGCCGAGCTGCACGCGGGCGGCGAGCTGCTCAACGCCGGTCCGCTCGCCGACGGCGCCGGGTCGGTGCTGCTCCTGACCACCACGCGCGAGCGGGTGGACGAGATCCTCGCGGCCGACCCGTACTACGCCGCCGAGGGCGTGACCGTCGCCGCGGTCCGCGAGCTGACGCCGCTGTTCGATGCACCCGCGGCTCGCCAGGTGGAGCAGTGAGCACCGCCGAGCCGACGGCGACGGCGGCCTTCCGCGTCGCCCGGGACGAGCTCCTCGGCTGGCGCGGCCGGCATGACGATGCGGTGGCCGGCTTCCGCTGGCCGGACGTGGGGGAGCGGTTCTGCTGGGCGGTCGACTGGTTCGACGTGGTGGCCCGTGGCAACGACCGGCCCGGTCTGGTCATCCTCGACGAGGCGGCGCAGACGCAGGGCCGTCCGCCGACGTCGCACACGTTCGCCGAGCTCGCCCATCGGTCCGACCAGGTCGCCCACTGGCTGCGCGGGCTCGGCGTCGGCAGGGGTGACTCGGTCATCGTCATGCTCGGCAACCAGGTCGAGCTGTGGGAGTCGATGCTCGCGATCATGAAGCTCGGCGCGGTCATCATGCCGACGACGACCGCGGTCGGACCAGCCGACCTGCGGGACCGGATCGAGCGGGGGCAGGCCCGGTTCGTCATCGCCAACGCCTCCGACGCCGGCGCGTTCGACGACGTCGAGGGCGGCTACACCCGGATCGCTGTGGCCCGCGGGGTGGACGCGCCGCCCGGGTGGGAGTCGTTCGACACGGCATACGGGAGCCCGGCGGAGCCGGTGGAGCATCCCGGCACTCTCGCCGGCGACCGGCTGCTGCTCTACTTCACGTCGGGCACGACCTCCCGGCCGAAGCTCGTCGAGCACACGCAGGTGTCCTACCCCGTGGGGCACCTGTCGACGATGTACTGGCTCGGCCTCCAGCCAGGGGACGTGCACCTGAACATCTCCTCGCCGGGCTGGGCAAAGCACGCCTGGTCGAGCTTCTTCGCGCCGTGGAACGCCGAGTCCACGATCTTCCTCTACGACTACAGCCGCTTCGACCCAGCGGCGCTGCTGCGGGTGCTCCGCGCCAACGACGTCACCTCGATGTGTGCGCCGCCGACGGTGTGGCGGATGCTCATCAACGCCGACCTCTCCGGCGGACCGGGCCGGCTCCGGGAGGTCATCGGTGCGGGCGAGCCGCTCAACCCCGAGGTCATCGAGCAGGTCCGGCGCGCGTGGGGCCTGACCCTGCGTGACGGCTACGGGCAGACCGAGACCACGGCGCAGGTGGGCAACACTCCCGGGTCACCGGTCAAGCCCGGGTCGATGGGCCGGCCGCTGCCCGGCGTGCCCGTGGTGCTCGTCGACCCGGTCACCGGCAGCCGCGCGACACCCCAGGGACGCGAGCCGGCCGAGGGCGAGATCTGCCTCGACCTCGCCGAGCGGCCACTGCCGCTGATGACCGGCTACCTCGGGGACCCCGAGCGCGACGCCGAGGCGATGGCTGGCGGTTTCTACCACACCGGTGACGTCGCCTCCGTGGACGCCGAGGGATACATCACCTACATCGGCCGCACCGACGACGTCTTCAAGGCGAGCGACTACAAGGTCAGCCCGTTCGAGGTGGAGTCGGTGCTCATCGAGCACCCGGCGGTCGCCGAGGCGGCCGTGGTGCCCGCGGTCGACGCGGTACGGCTCGCGGTGCCCAAGGCCTACATCGTCCTCGCCCCCGGCCACGAGCCGGACGAGGCGACGGCGCTCTCCGTGCTGCGGTATGCGCGCGAGCATCTCGCGCCCTGGCAGCGGGTGCGCCGCATCGAGTTCGCCCCGCTGCCGAAGACGATCTCCGGCAAGATCCGCCGGGTCGAGCTGCGCGCCCGCGAGGAGGAGCTCGCCGAGGCGGCCGCGGGGCAGCCACCCGGAGAGTGGCGCGACGATCAGTTCCCCGAGCTGCGGACGCCGGCCGTCCGCGACGACAGCTAGCCGGGTCAGGAGCCGGGCTGCGGGCCGGTGAAGGTGGACTGGCTGGAGGGTGCGACCGACGAGCAGGAGCGCGACGGGTCCGGGTTCTTGGGTGCCTTCTCGATCGTCGCGCCGTTGATCACCGTGACGTTGTCGTAGGCCGGGTTGCCCTCGATGAGGTTGCGGTAGGTGTAGCGCGTCAGGGAGCTGAGCTGGCAGGTCGGGCCGAAGGCGGCGATGTCGAAGGCGTATGGCTGCCCGAGGAGCTCGCCCGAGTCGCCCTCCTGGATGTAGTGCGACACCACGCCGCCTCCGGTGAAGGTGCCCACGCCGATCCGGTTCCCCTGGAGGATCGAGGCGTGCTGGTGGCCGTTGATCCGCAGGTCCCCCTTGACCGCGCCCTCGACGGCGGCGGGCTCGTGCGACGCGACGATGTCCGGGGTCGGCTGGTCCTTGAGTGCTGCGTTGAAGGCGTCGATGGCCGGCTGCTGCTTCTGCGAGGTCTGCTTCGCGTCGTCGCCGAAGTAGCGGGGGTCGTTGAAGCCGGTGACCCGCAGCCCGTTGAGCGTGTATGTCGTATAGGTGCCGTCCGTGGGCTCGAGCAGGACGACGTTGGGCACCGTGGCCATCCGGGTGAGCAGGCTCCGCTCGGTGGGCGAGCTGAAGTCGTGGTTGCCGCCGACGAAGAGGTAGGGCACGCCGAGAGACTCGATTCCCGCGAACAGCCCGGCGGCGTCGGCCTCCGCCACGCTGCCGAAGTTCACCAGGTCGCCCAGGTCGAGGACGGCGTCGATCTTCTGCGAGGTGACGATCGACTTCATCAGGGCGTACTGGTTCTGGCCGTGGATGTCCGAGACGAGCAGGATCCGGGTCGAGACGGTGTTGTCCACCGTCGTCGGGACGAGGTTCTCCCGCAGCGAGGTCGAGAGCGCCAGCAGGTTGAGGATGTAGGGCGTGGCCTGGGAGCTGCGCGCCTCGACGTTCTGCAGGACGTCCTTGTTGCGCTCCACCTCGAACAGCAGCCCGCTCGTGCGGAAGCTGTCGAAGTTCGACGGCCGGTAGGTCTGCCAGATGCCCAGCCCGGTTGCGGCGCAGGCCACCACGAGAGCGGTCGCGACGGTGACCAGGTGCCGGGTGTCCGGCCAGCGGTGTCCCCGGGCGTAGTGCACCGTGAGCGAGAGCACGAGGGCGGCGACGAACGCGCCGAGGGCGAACCGCCAGCCCACCCCGAGGATCCCGTCGCGCAGCGCCTGGGAGATCTCCTCGTTCGTGGGCTGCAGGGACCGCACGCTGAGGTCGCGGCCGGAGAAGACCGACGTGATGGAGTCCTTGACCGACGCCGCCACCTCGATGCCGGGCGCGATGATGGGCGAGATGAAGTCGAGGTCGACGTCACCGAGGATCGTGGGGCTGTGCAGGGCGGGGTTGTGCACGGGCAGCGCCGACAGCCGGACTGTGGCGGCGTAGTTCTTCGTCTCGATCGTCGTGGGGGACAGGTTGGTGGCGGCGACGCCCCCGACGTAGCAGACGGCCACCATCGCGAGCCAGCGCGTCGCGCGGGCTCCAGCCCGCCATACCTGCCCCCGAGTCATGACCTGGTCACTGTATGCCGCGCGGAGCGGGCCCACGACCCACGGCGCGGTGCAGACCGATGACGACGACGAGGGGGCACAGGGCCTGGGCGCCGGCGAGCACGCGTTCGCGCAGACCGAGGGTGGCCCCGCCCGTGATGATGTCGGCGATGGTCAGCAGCACGAGCAGGCCGAGCAGGGCGGCGGCCACCTGACCGAAGCGTCGCCGCAGGACCAGCGGCGGATCCGGCACGTTGCGGGCGATGACGGCCGGCCAGACGCTGAGTGCGGCGAAGGCGAGGTAGGCGGCGATCATGTGGCCCACCACGTTGTGTCCCACGTCGGTGTTGGGGATCCACGCGACGAGCAGGGTGGCCACGCCGCCGAAGCCGAGCAGTCCCCGCCCCGTCCCGTCCGCCGGCCGCAGCCCGACCGCGGTGACGATGTGGGCCAGACCGGTGAGCACGAGGGCCGCGGTCATCAGCCACCGTCCCGGCATGTCACCGGCGGCCAGGTCACTGATCGTCGAGCGGACCGGGTCATACCCCGGCACCCGCGATCCGGCATACAGGAAACCGCCGATGAGGGCGACGGGGGCGAGGACGGCGGAGGCCACCCCCCACCAGGGCACCCGGGGAAGAGTCTGGGAGCGGAAAGCGGCAGGGGGAGCCGGGTGTGCCGGTCGGGGGGTCACGGCCTACGTTTAGCACATGAAGATCGGACTTCAGGTCGCGGACTTCACCTGGCCCGGAGCGCCCGCGAGCATCGGCCCGGTGTTCGGGCGGATCGCGAGGGAGGCCGACGAGGCCGGGCTGGCCAGTCTGTGGGTGATGGACCACTTCTTCCAGATCTCCTCGATCGGGCCGCCCGAGCACGAGATGCTCGAGGGCTACTCGGCCCTCGCGTTCGCCGCGGGGGTCACCCGACAGATCACCCTGGGGACCATGGTGACCGGGGTGACCTACCGCCACCCCGGTCTGCTCGTGAAGACGGTGACGACCCTCGACGTGCTTTCCGGCGGGCGGGCGTGGCTGGGTATCGGTGCCGCCTGGAACGAGGAGGAGCACCGCGGCCTCGGGGTCCCCTACCCCGGCACCTCCGAGCGGTTCGAGCGACTCGAGGAGACCCTCCGGCTCGCCCACCAGATGTGGACCGGGGACGAGCGCGCCTTCAGCGGGCGGCACTACCAGCTCGAGCGCCCGCTCAACTCGCCGCCGGCGCTGTCCTCGCCGCATCCCCGCATCCTCATCGGCGGGGGTGGCGAGAAGAAGACGCTGCGGCTCGTCGCTCAGTACGCCGACGCCTGCAACATCTTCGACATGGGCCCAGAGGCCGTCCGGGCGAAGTACGACGTCATCCGCGAGCACTGCGCCGCGGTGGGCCGCGACCCTGCCGAGATCGAGCACACCGTGCTGTCCCGGGCCGACCTGCGCACCGAGAGTGTCGACCAGATCATCGACCGGCTGGGACGGCTCGCCGCCATCGGCACCGACCACGTCATCCTCGGCCTCGCCGACGTCCACGAGGAGGGCCTCCTCGCGCCGCTGCCTGAGCTCGTGCGCCAGGCGGCGCAGATCCCGGTGGCGAGCCCGCAGAGCGGCTGACCCCGCGCAGTAGGCTCTGCGCCATGACCGGGGCTGTCGACACCGAGGCCGACGCCGTCGTGGTCGGAGCCGGTCTCGCGGGGCTCGTCGCCGCCACCGAGCTCACGTCGGCGGGGCGGCGGGTTGTCGTCGTCGAGCAGGAGTCCCGCGCCAACCTCGGTGGCCAGGCCCACTGGTCCTTCGGAGGGCTCTTCCTCGTCGGCTCACCCGAGCAACGGCGGATGGGGATCCGCGACAGCGCCGAGCTGGCCTGGCAGGACTGGCAGGGCAGCGCCGGCTTCGACCGGCCCGAGGACCACTGGCCGCGACAGTGGGCGCAGGCGTACGTCGAGTTCGCTGCCGGCCCGCAGCGGTCCTGGTTGCATGACATGGGGATGCGGTGGTTCCCCGTCGTCGGCTGGGCTGAGCGGGGAGACGGCTCAGCCGGGGGCCACGGCAACTCCGTGCCCCGGTTCCACGTCACCTGGGGCACCGGTCCGGGGGTGCTGGCGCCGTTCGTCCGCAAGGCGCTCGACGCCGAGCGGGCGGGGCTGCTGAGCTTCGCCTTCCGGCACCAGGTCGACGAGGTCGTGGTGGACGGTGGCGTCGCGACGGGGGTCCGCGGCAGTGTGCTCGCCCGGACTGCGAAGGGGCGGGGGGTGGCGAGCAACCGCGACTGGGTCGGTGAGTTCACCGTGTCGGCCCAGACCGTGGTCATCACGTCGGGCGGGATCGGCGCGAACCACGACCTGGTCCGCCGGCACTGGCCCGACCGGCTCGGCACGGCGCCGCACACGATGCTCACGGGCGTGCCGGCATACGTCGACGGGCGGATGCTCGCGATCGCCGAGCGCGCCGGCGCGCACCTCGTCAACCGTGACCGGATGTGGCACTACGTCGAGGGCATCCGCAACTGGAGCCCTGTCTGGCGGGGCCACGGGATCCGGATCCTGCCCGGGCCGTCGTCGATGTGGTTCGACGGCGCCGGCCGCCGGCTACCCGCGCCGCTCTACCCCGGCTTCGACACCCTCGCCACCCTGCAGCACCTGCGCGGGACCGGACACGACCACTCCTGGTTCGTCCTCACCCAGAAGATCATCGAGAAGGAGTTCGCCCTCTCCGGGTCGGAGCAGAACCCCGACCTCACGGGTCGCTCGGTGCGGCAGGTCCTGGGACGGATCCGGCCGGGGGCACCGCCTCCGGTGCAGGCCTTCGTCGACCAGGGGGCGGACTTCGTCACGGCAGAGACCGTGAGCGAGCTGGTGGCGAAGATGAGCGCGCTGACCCCGGAGGCACCTCTGGACCCCGTCGACATCGAGCGGCAGATCCTCGAGCGGGACCGCCAGCTCGACAACGGCTTTGCCAAGGACTTCCAGGTGGTCGCGATCAACGGCGCGCGAAAGTACCTCGGGGACAGGCTGATCCGCACTGCCGCGCCACACCGGATCCTTGACCCGAAGAACGGGCCACTCATCGCGGTCCGGCTCAGTGTCGTCACGCGCAAGACACTCGGTGGGCTGGAGACCGACCTCGAGGCACGCGTGCTGGACGCGGCGGGGCGGCCGGTCCCGGGCCTGTATGCCGCGGGCGAGGTGGCCGGGTTCGGCGGCGGCGGCGTCCACGGCTACCGCTCACTGGAGGGCACGTTCCTCGGCGGCTGCCTGTTCTCCGGTCGGACCGCCGGGCGGGCGGCGGCTCGCGCCATCTGAGCCGGCAACCGAGCCGCCGGGCTGAGACCCTGGGTCAGTCGAGCCAGGTCGGCTCAGTCTCCGGTGACGCCGTCGATGGCCTCGCGAAGCAGGTCGGCGTGACCGTTGTGCCTCGCATACTCCTCGATCATGTGCAGGTAGATCCAGCGCAGGTCGTGAGTGCGCTCCGGGTGGTCGCCCCGGCTCGGGACGACCAGGTCTAGGGGCTTGTCGGCCGTCGCCGCGCGGGCTGCCTCGACCTCCCTTCTGTACACCGCGATGTCGCTTGCGGCGTCGGCGCCAACCGTGTCGAGGAAGTCCGCGCCGGTCTGGTCCGGGTCGAACGGGAAGTCGAGCTGCTCGCCGTTGGCGTGCATCCGGAACCACCAGCGCTCGACCTCGGTCATGTGCCGGACGAGCCCGAGCAGTGAGAGGGTCGACGGCGGCGTGGCCCGTTCCTTCAGCTGCGGCGCGGTCAGGCCGGCGCACTTCATCAGCAGCGTCAGGCGGTGGTAGTCGAGCCACTGCTCCAGCGCGGCTCGTTCCCCGTTGACCCGGTCAGGCTCGGCTCGCTCGACGGCCGGAGCCGTCCACTCGGTGGTCACGACACCAGAGCCAACCACACCGGGCGTGGGACTGCCCGGGCAGCTCTAGAGGTACTGGCCGGTTGGACCGGGGCCGCCCTGAGGCGTCCCGGGTCCGGGACGACCCGGCTCGCCGTGCTCGGCGGCCGGGTGCCCGGGCGGCAGGGCTCGGCGCATTCCCTGCAGCTGCTGCTGCGCGGCCATCTGCTGGGCGAACAGCGCGGTCTGGATGCCGTGGAAGAGGCCTTCGAGCCAGCCGACCAGCTGCGCCTGGGCGATCCGCAGCTCGGCGTCCGAGGGTGCCGCCTCGCTGAACGGCAGGGCGATCCGGTCGAGCTCCTCGACGAGCTCGGACGCCAGTCCGGCCTTGAGCTCCTTGATCGAGCGCTTGTGGATCTCGGCGAGGCGGGTGCGGCCGGCCTCGTCGAGCGGGGCGTTGCGCACCTCCTCGAGCAGGTTCTTGATCATCGACCCGATGCGCATGACCTTGGCCGGCTGCTCGACGAGGTCGGCCGGGTTGGTCTGCTCCTCGTCGGCCCCGGCGCCGTCGGAGGAGACGCCCATGCCGTCCTGCGTCACGACGACGACCCGCTGGCCCTCGTCCGCGTTGTCGTCCGGTGTGCCCTGCTCAGTCATGCGGCCCATCCTGCCTCATCGCACTCGCAGGCTGGCCTCGGGTCGCGCAGAAGAAACGACAGGGGCCTGGCGCACGCGCCTGACCCCTGCCGCCGGCCACCACAGGGGCAGGGAGGCGCCGACGGTGTCAGCGCCACCCGGGCAGCCAGTCCCATCATCAGTGACGACCGGGCCCGGGGGGATAGTCAGTTCGGGTGGTTGTGCACGCCGTGTGACCAGGCGGTTTCCTGCCTCAGAGCGTCAGCAGGATCTTTCCGATGTGCCGCGAGGACTCCATCTCACGATGGGCGTCAGCGGCCTGGTCGAGGGGGTAGGTCGAATGGATGACGGGTCGTACCCGGCCGGACTCGACCAGGGGCCAGACGTGCTCGCGCACGGCAGCGACGATCGTCGCCTTCTCGGCTGCGGGCCGCGCGCGCAGCGTGGTCGCGATCAGCGCACACCGCTTCGCGAGCATCGCCCCGAGGTTGATCTCGCCGGAGCGACCTCCTTGCAGGCCGATGACGACGAGCCGTCCGTTGACGGCGAGCAGGTCGACATTGCGTTCGAGGTACTTCGCCCCGATGTTGTCCAGGATGACGTCGGCGCCATGTCCGTCCGACGCGCCCCGGACCACGTCGAGGAAGTCCTCCTCGCGATAGTTGACGAGGATCTCGGCGCCGAGCTCACGGCATACCGCGAGCTTCTCGGCCGACCCGGCGGTGACCGCCACCCGCGCGCCGACCTCCCGGGCGAGCTGGATGGCCATCGTCCCGATGCCGGACGAGCCTCCATGGACGAGCAGCAGCTGCCCGGGCTGGAGGCCCGCCGTCATGAAGACGTTGGACCAGACGGTCGCCGTCACCTCGGGGAGGGCGGCGGCGTCGACCAGGTCGACGCCGCGGGGCACGGGCAGCAGCTGCCCGGCGGGCACGGCGACCTGGGCGGCGTAGCCACCGCCGGTGAGCAGCGCGCAGACCTCGTCACCGACCTGCCAGCCATCGACCCCGTCGCCGAGGGCCGCGACCCGACCGCTGACCTCGAGCCCCGGGAGGGGGGACGAGCCCTTCGGCGGGTCGTAGTGGCCCATCCGCTGCATAATGTCGGCCCGGTTGACCCCCGCGGCGACGACGTCGACGAGCACCTCGCCGGGCTGCGGCGTCGGGCTGTCGACCTCAGCGGAGACCAGCGCGTCGGCGTCACCGGGGACCGGGATGGTGATGGCTCTCATGGCTCGAGCCTATGGCGGGCGCGGTCGAGCGCCTGCGGGGTGTCGACGTCGAGAGCCTCGTCATCATCGACGCGGAACGTCGTGTGCCGGATGGCGCTGAGCAGCAGCCGCGCGGGCGCGCCGTGCGGTTCCGGCGGCATGGCGGCGCGCACCGCGTCGGCCCGGTAGGCCGCGAGCAGGGGGTTCTGCCGCCCGGCGCCGTCGAGCGAGACGACGGCGTCGACGCCAGCCTCGTCCACGAGGGCGTCGACGAGACGGACAGCGGCGCTGCCGGCGAAGGGCATATCACCGGCAACGACGACGACGAGAGCCGTTGTCGCACACGCCAGTCCGGCCGCAATGCCGGCCAGCGGCCCACCCCCGGGCGGATCCTCCCTAGCCCAGGTCACCGGTCGGCTGAGCTGTCTCGGGACGCCGACGGCGACGACGACCCACTCGGCCGGCAGAGCCATGATGAGCCGTTCGAGGACACTCCCCTCGCCCAGCGGCTGGCGGGTCTTGTCCGCACCGAACCGCCGCGACTCGCCGCCGCACAGCACGATCGCGGTCATGGGCATGACCTACACTCTGCCCGACCCGCGTCGCCTTCGGGGTGGTCAGTCCAGCTCGGCGATGCAGGCCGTGCCCACCCGCCGGAAGCCCACCGAGAGGTAGACCCGCGCCACCGCGTCGTCCTGCGCCGAGCAGAAGACCGTAGCCACCCCCGCAGCGCGCGCGTCGCGGGCCAGGACGGCCGTCACCGCCCTCGCGACGCCGCGCCGCCGGAACGCCGGCAGGACAGCGACACCGACGATTTCGCTGGTGTCGCCGCGGGGGTTGTGGCTGCCCCCGCCCACCGCACCGACCACCGGGTCGAAGGCGCCCACGAGCACCGACAGCCCGGCCTCGACCATGGTCCTCGTCCGGTCCGCCGCCTCGGGGTCGGCGGCCTGGGCGGCATCGCGCTCGGCGACCGACGCCGTCCCGACGGCCGTCCCGTGGGTGAAGAACCCCACATGGATCGCCGCCCGGACCAGGCCCAGCTCGGGGTCGTCGGCAGGCACGACCCGGATCTGCACATCGCTCTGAAGCAGCACCGGCTCGCCGTCCAGGACCAGGAGCGGACACTCCTGCACCGGCAGGTTGGCCTCGCGAGCGGCGCCGAGGAGCGACGGTGTCGTCTCGTGCACCCACTCGAGCGCCCGCGGCACGTCGAGCTCGCGCTGGCGCTCGAGCACGGAGCGGACGTCGTCTGCCGTCACCGAACCGCCGCCGAGCCGCGGTCGGGCGTAGTAGGGCCATCCCTCACGGGCGACGAAGAGGGTGAGCGGCCCGTGCTCCTCGACGTCGGCCAGCGGACGGGGGACCGTGTCGTAGTACGTCTCGAGGCGGGAGAGCATCTCGCCAGCCGGGGTCGCGCCGGGGGCGGAGAGTGCTGGCTTGGTCACGGCGCGCACTCTCGCACGTCCTCCCGAGGACGTCCACCGGGTTTGCCGCCGTCAGGTCAGCGCAGTGGTCGGGTGCGGCCGATTCGGCCGGAGAGCTCGGTGGCGCTGGCGCGGACGGCCTCCACGATCGCGGCTCGCTCGACGTCGTCCACCTGGCCGCCCCGGTAGGTCACGGCGAACGACGCGACAGGGTGACCGGAGTGGTCCAGCACCGCGGCGGCCACCGAGGAGAAGTCCGGCGTGACCGTGCCCTCCTCCACGGCATACCCGCGCGCGCGGTGGCGGCCGAGCACCGCCCGCAGCTCGGTCAAGGACCTGGGGCCGAGACCATGCCGTTGGACGAAGGCGTCCCGCGAGGGGTAGAGGGCGCGGACCTGCGCGGCGGGGAGCTCAGCGAGCATTGCCAGCCCGCTGGCGGTCAGCTGGGCCGGCAGCCGAACGCCGACGTCGGTGACGAGGGACGGTCGCCGCGGCGCCCGCTCCTCCACGAGGTAGAGGACGTCGGTGCCGTGCAGCACCGCGAAGTGCGCGTTGTGCCGGGTCTCGTCCACGAGGCGGGTGAGGATCGGGCGGGCCAGCCGCTGCAGCGGCGCCTGTCGGGAGTAGGCGGAGCCCAGCTCGAAGGCGGCGACGCCGAGGCCGAAGCGTCGCTCCTCGCGCAGGTGCACGACGAACCCGTGCTCGCGAAGCACCTCGAGCAGGTGATAGGTCGAGGAGCGCGGGATGCCCAGCCCCCGGGCGATCGCTGCCGCCGGCATCGGCTCGGTATGCCGCGAGAGCAGTCCCAGCACCGCGAGGGCCTGGGCCGCGGCCGGGACGTTCGTCACCGCGCCAGTCTCGCAGCGATCGGGCCCGCGACGGTGTCGTCGCGGGCCCGACCGGTCAGGCGGTGGTCTGGCGTCAGGCGTAGCGGTTGTACGCGTCGTGGGCGTACGCCTTGCGCGCCGTCGTGTTGCAGGTCCCGCAGCCCTCGAAGTGGTCCTGGAAGGCGACCACGGCGCCGTCGATGGTCGACGTGGCCTTGAGCTGCGACAGGCCGTAGTAGGAGAAGTTGCTGAGCTCGTACCAGATGAACTTCAGCTGGCCGTTGAGGTTCCACCGGGAGACCCCGAGCGTGACGTTCGTGTAGTGCACCTCGTTGTCGCCGCTGTAGGTGTCCCACCGCCCGCCGACACTCCACTGCGCGATGCCCCGCCCGGCGCCGCCGGACTGCGCCGCGTTCGGGTCCATGAGGGACTCCTGGTCGAGGTTCCCGACGATGCCGGCGGCCTCCTTCTTGGACAGGCCCTTGGCGACGAAGAAGTCGAAGGCGATCTTCTCGTTGGTGCGGTTCACGGCCGCCACGAGCTCGGTCGAGTTCGGGCTCATCCCGATGGCGTTGCCACCGGTGCTGGCCGACGTGAGCGCGCTCGGTGCCGGCGTGGTCGGCACCGGCATGGTGGGTGAGGCTCCGGGCAGCGACGACGCCGTCGCGACCGGCATGAGGGTGACGGTGGCGGCGAGCGCCACGAGGGCCACTGCGGCCGTTCTCAGTCTGGTCATGGTTCTGTTCCCCTTGTGTGGTGATTCCTGCCTGACGAGGTCGTGCAGATGTCAACAACTTCCTCGTTGCTTGTCCCAAGCGTAGAAAATGTACGGCCGCCCGGAGGAGTGCGCTACTCGAGCGGAAGTGCGCTACTCGAGCCGGACGTCGCCCAGTCGCGGTGCCCCTCGCTGCGTCCGGGTGCGGGAGGGTTCGGTGCCGTCTCGACCCGGACGCAAGAACGGGGCCTTTCCCTGGGTCCGGGTGCGGGAGGGTTCGGTGCCGTCTCGACCCGGACGCAAGAGGCGCGCCATCCGCTGCTCCTACGGTGCGCCGTTGCGGTCGCGCGATCCGGTATGCCGCAGGATCTCGTCGACCACGTCGGCCAGCGGTGCTGTCGCGTCGATGACGATGCCACCGCGGGGAATGTCTTCCCTGGTTCGATGAAGTCGGAGGATGAGTGCGCGTTCCGACTGCTTCGACCCCCACTCGTCCGCCCGTCGCTGGTCGAGCCGCCGGTGCAGAGTGTCCAGGTCCACGTGCAGCACGAAGACCTCGTCGAACAGGTCGATGAACTGCGCGAGGTTGCGCGAGCCGCCGCAGAAGAAGGTGGCGGGCTCGCGCTGATCTGCCACCAGGTCCCGTACGCGGCCCGCGTCCCAGATGTGGTGCTCGTGCACCACGACGGGGGAGAGGTGGCCGCCGTTGGCACCGTCGAGGGGTGCACCGGTCTCGGGATCGCCGTGGTAGGCCAGCTCTCGGTCGCCGTGGATCGCGTGATGGCCACGGCGAGCCAGCTCGTCGCATACCGAGGTCTTCCCCGTGCCCGAGCCGCCCTCGATGAGGTAGTTGCGCAGACCCATCGACGCAGTATCCTCCCGGCCCTTCGTTGCGTCCGGGTCGAGAAGGCACCGGTGCCGTCTCGACCCGGACGCAGGAGAGGGAAGTGGACGGGGAGTGCGGTTGTCTGGGATCTGAGACAGAATCGGCGCTCCAGGTAACCACGGGGGGCGGCCACCCGCTCCAATGGAGGCATGACGCAGACGCAGCTCCCACCGGCGGCCACCGATGGCCCCGCCGCGGTCCTGGTGGACCTCGGCGCACTGTCGGTCGACGACGTCGTCGCCGTCGCCCGACACGACGTCCGGGTCCAGTTGACCGACGACGCCCTCGCCGCCATCGCCACGAGCCGGCTCGTGGTCGAGGGCCTCGCCCAGGACGTCGAGCCGCACTACGGCGTCTCGACCGGGTTCGGTGCCCTGGCGACGAAGCACATCCCCGTGTCCCTGCGCGCCCAGCTGCAGCGGAGCCTGATCCGCTCGCACGCGGCGGGTTCTGGCGCGGAGGTCGAGCGCGAGGTGGTGCGCGCCCTCATGCTGCTGAGACTGTCGACCCTTGCGACCGGACGCACCGGTGTCCGACCGGAGACGGCCCGCGTCTACGCGTCGATGCTCAACGCCGGCATCACCCCGGTCGTCCATGAGTACGGCTCGCTCGGCTGCTCGGGCGACCTGGCTCCGCTGGCCCACTGCGCCCTGGCGGCGATGGGCGAGGGCCCGGTACGGACGGCCGACGGCACGCTGACCGATGCGGCAACCGCTTTGCGAGACAACGGCATCCCGCCGGTCGAGCTGCGAGAGAAGGAGGGCCTGGCGCTCATCAACGGCACCGACGGCATGCTCGGTATGCTCGTCCTTGCCATCCACGACCTGCGGACCCTGCTCGCCACGGCCGACATCACCGCCGCGATGAGCGTCGAGGGGCTTCTCGGCACGGATGACGTCTTCGCCGCCGACCTGCACGCCCTGCGCCCCCACCCGGGGCAGGCCGCATCGGCCGCGAACCTGCGAGCCCTCATCGCCGGCAGCGAGATCCGCGCGTCGCACGACACGGACGACTGCCCGCGAGTGCAGGACGCCTACTCGCTGCGCTGCTCGCCCCAGGTCGCCGGGGCCGCCCGCGACACCGTCGACCACGCAGCCCGGGTGGCTGGGTGGGAGCTCGCCGCAGCCATCGACAACCCGGTCGTCACGACGGACGGGCGGGTCGAGTCGAACGGCAACTTCCACGGCGCGCCGGTCGCCTACGTGCTCGACTTCCTCGCGATCGTCGCCGCCGACCTCGCGAGCATCTCGGAGCGCCGCACCGACCGCTTCCTCGACCGCAACCGCAACGGCGGCCTCACGGCGTTCCTCGCCGACGACCCCGGAGTCGACTCGGGGCACATGATCGCGCAGTACACCCAGGCGGCCATCGTCTCCGAGCTCAAGCGCCTCGCCAACCCCGCGAGCGTCGACTCGATACCCAGCAGCGCGATGCAGGAGGACCACGTCTCGATGGGGTGGTCGGCCGCACGGAAGCTGCGGCGCAGCGTCGACGGCCTGACCCGGGTGCTGGCGATCGAGCTGCTCACCGCCGCCCGCGGCATCGAGCTGCGCGCGCCTCTGGCCGCTGCCCCAGCGACCCGGGCGGTCATCGACGCGCTGCGCGCCACCACCCCGGGGCCTGGCCCGGACCGCTTCCTGGCGCCGGAGATCGAGGCGGCCGTCCAGCTGGTCGCCTCCGGCCGGGCCCGGTATGCCGCCGAGCAGGTCTGCGGTCCGCTCGCCTGAACCCGCACCACGATTCCGACCGACGAAGGAGACCAACCATGGACGGCGCCCGCCCCGTCAGAGCCGCTCGCGGCACCACGCTCACCGCCCGGTCGTGGACCACCGAGGCTCCCCTGCGGATGCTCCAGAACAACCTCGACCCCGAGGTCGCCGAGCGGCCCGACGACCTCGTCGTCTACGGCGGCACGGGCCGGGCAGCGCGGGACTGGCGCTCCTTCGACGCGATGGTCCGGACGCTGACCGACCTGCGCCCCGACGAGACGATGCTCGTCCAGTCCGGCCGGCCGGTCGGCGTCATGCAGACGCACGAGTGGGCCCCGCGCGTCCTCATCGCCAACTCCAACCTCGTCCCCGACTGGGCCAGCTGGCCGGAGTTCCGTCGCCTGGAGCAGCTCGGCCTGACGATGTACGGCCAGATGACTGCCGGTTCGTGGATCTATATCGGCACCCAGGGCATCGTCCAGGGCACCTACGAGACCTTCGCGGCGGTCGCGCAGAAGCACTTCAACGGCACCCTGGCCGGCACGCTGACCCTGACCGCGGGCTGCGGCGGGATGGGCGGCGCGCAGCCCCTCGCGGTCACGCTCAACGACGGCGTCTGCCTCGTTGTCGACGTGGACCAGACCCGTCTGGACCGCCGGGTCGAGCACCGCTACCTCGACACCGTCGCGGCCTCGCTCGACGACGCGGTCGAGCAGGCGCTCGCGGCCAAGGCCGACCGGAGGGCCCGGAGCATCGGGGTGGTGGGCAACGCCGCCGAGGTCTTCCCCGAGCTGCTGCGTCGCGGCGTCGAGATCGACATCGTCACCGACCAGACCTCGGCCCACGACCCCCTGTCCTACCTGCCCGAGGGCATCAGCATCGAGGACTGGCACGACTACGCGTCAGCCAAGCCGGAGGAGTTCACGGACCGGGCCCGCGCCTCGATGGCCCGCCATGTCGAGGCGATGGTCGGGTTCATGGACGCCGGCGCCGAGGTCTTCGACTACGGCAACTCGATCCGCGACGAGGCCCGGCAGGGTGGCTACGAGCGGGCGTTCGACTTCCCCGGCTTCGTCCCGGCCTACATCCGGCCGTTGTTCTGCGAGGGCAAGGGCCCGTTCCGCTGGGTGGCCCTGTCCGGTGACCCCAAGGACATCGACGCGACCGACCGGGCCGTCATGGACCTCTTCCCCGACAACGACCGGCTGCAGAAGTGGATGCGGGGGGCCCGGGAGAAGATCGCCTTCCAGGGACTGCCCGCCCGGATCTGCTGGCTCGGCTACGGCGAACGCGACGTGGCGGGGCTGAGGTTCAACGACATGGTGGCCCGCGGGGAGGTGTCCGCCCCGATCGTCATCGGCCGCGACCATCTGGACTGCGGCTCGGTGGCGAGCCCCTACCGCGAGACCGAGTCGATGCTCGACGGCTCCGACGCGATCGCGGACTGGCCGCTGCTCAACGCCATGGTCAACACGAGCTCGGGAGCGAGCTGGGTCTCGATCCACCACGGCGGCGGGGTCGGCATCGGCCGCTCCATCCACGCCGGGCAGGTCTCGCTCGCCGACGGCACGCCGCTGGCCGCCGAGAAGCTCGCCCGGGTGCTGACCAACGACCCCGGGATGGGCGTCATCCGGCACGTCGACGCGGGCTACGACCGGGCCGACGAGGTGGCCCGCGACCGAGGCGTCCCCATCCCGATGAAGGAGCTTCGATGAGCCAGAGCGAGCACACCCGCGGACCAGCGCTCGAGCGCCGCAGCATCGACGTCGTGCCCGCGTCCGAGCGGCACGGCACGAGCGCCAGCCAGTTCACCCTGTGGTTCGGCGCGAACCTCCAGATCACCGCCATCGTCGACGGCGCGCTCGCCGTGGTCTTCGGCGCGGACGCCCTGTGGGCGATCATCGGCCTGTTCATCGGGAACCTTGCCGGCGGCGCCGTCATGGCGCTGCACTCGGCGCAGGGCCCGCGCCTCGGCCTACCGCAGATGATCAGCAGCCGGGCACAGTTCGGGGTCCTCGGCGCGATCGTCCCCCTGGTGCTCGTCGTGGTGATGTATCTCGGCTTCGCCGCGACCGGCAGCGTGCTCGCCGGGCAGGCGATCAGCAACGTCATCGGCACGAGCGCGACCCCGGCGGTCGGCATCGCCATCTTCGGCGCGCTGACAGCCGTCGTCGCCACGGTGGGCTACCGGTGGATCCACCAGATGGGGCGGATCGCGACGGTGGTCGGCGCCGTCGGCTTCACCTACCTCGCGATCCGGCTGTTCATGACGTATGACGTGGGGTCGCTGCTCGGCGCCAAGGCCTTCGACGTCGTCACCTTCCTGCTGGCCATCTCGCTCAGCGCCGGCTGGCAGCTGACCTTCGGGCCCTACGTCGCCGACTACTCCCGATACCTGCCGGCGGACACGCCCACACGCCGGTCCTTCCGGTCGACCTACCTCGGCACGGTGCTCGGGTCGCAGTGGTCGATGACCCTCGGCGCGCTCATCGCCGCCGTCCCGGCCGTCACCGGCACGGGGTTCCTCGCCGACCAGGTCGGCTCCATCGGCACGCTCGCCGGCGGCGGAGCCATCGCCATCGTCATCTACCTCGTCATCGTCATCGGCAAGCTGACGGTCAACTGCCTCAACGCATACGGCGGCTCGATGACCCTGCTCACGACGGCGTCCGCGTTCCGCCGCGACGCGCGGGTGTCCACCGTCGCGCGCACGGCATACGTCGTGGGGTTCCTGCTCGTGTCGGTGCTCGTGGCGATCCTCGCGTCGGCCGACTTCCTCGCCAACTTCAAGAACTTCGTCCTCGTGCTGCTCATGGTCTTCACGCCGTGGAGTGCGGTCAACCTGGTCGACTACTACCTCATCTCCCGCGAGAAGGTCGACATCCCGGCGCTCTACGACCCCGACG
Organism: uncultured Actinomycetota bacterium; assembly: GCA_963826375.1. Taxonomy (GTDB): domain Bacteria; phylum Actinomycetota; class Actinomycetes; order Actinomycetales; family Dermatophilaceae; genus Lapillicoccus. Next base: position 275,957 of record CAWGWN010000007.1, read on the forward strand.
GCCGGTATGGGCGGTGGAACGGCGCGGCGCTCGGGGCGTACGCGCTCGGCATCGTCGCCCAGGTGCCCTTCCTCGCCCAGGCCCTCTACACCGGGCCGGTCACGGAGTGGCTCGGCGGGGCGGACGTCTCCTGGGTCGTCGGCCTGGTCGGCACCGCCGCGATCTACTACCCGCTCGCCCGCCGCACCAGCCGCCCGCCGTCCGCGATGATCTACCCCGCCGACACCGGACTCGGGGAGCACGCGGCGGCCGAGGTGAGCCCCTGATGCGGGCGGCCTAGGTTGGTCCCCGTGACCTTCGACGCGATGTGGTCGGCGATCGAGCCGATCGGGCGTGACCGCTCCACCGGCGGCTACCGCCGCTTCGCCTGGACCCGCGAGGACGCCGTGCTGCGTGAGTGGTTCGCGGGGGAGTGCGCCGGGCGGGGCCTCGATCTCGTCGAGGACCGCGCCGGCAACCAGTGGGCGTGGTGGGGCGACCCGGACGCGGTGCGACCCGACGGCTCGAGCGGTGGGGTGGCGATCGGCTCGCACCTCGACTCGGTGCCCGACGGCGGCGCCTTCGACGGTCCGCTGGGCGTCGTCTCCGCCCTCGCCGCCGTCGACGCGCTGCGGGCCGAGGGGCTGACCCCGAGCCGCCCGCTGGCCGTGGTCTGCTTCGGCGACGAGGAGGGGGCACGGTTCGGCATCGCGTGCGCCGGGTCCCGGCTGCTGACCGGTGCCCTGGGGCGCGAGCGCGCGCTGGCGCTGCGGGACGCGGACGGGGTGAGCATGGCCGAGGCGATGCGTGCCTCCGGCCGCGACCCGAGCCGGCTCGGCCCCGACCGCGAGAGCCTCAACCGGGTCGACACCTTCGTCGAGCTGCACGTCGAGCAGGGGCGGGCCCTGGCCGACCTCGACCCCGCCACCTCCGCCGTGGCCGTCGGCTCCGACATCTGGCCCCATGGCCGGTGGCGCATCGACATCCCCGGCACCGCCAACCACGCCGGCACGACGCGCCTCGAGGACCGCCGCGACGCGATGCTCGGGTATGCCGAGACCGTCCTCGCCGCGCGCGAGATCGCCGCAGCGCGTGGCTGCGTCGCGACGATGGGCAAGGTCCGGGTCGACCCCGGCGCCGTCAACGCGATCCCCAGCCACGTCACCGGCTGGCTCGACGCCAGGGGGGCGGAGGAGGACGCGGTCCGCGCCCTCGTGCACGATGTCGAGGCCTTCGCCGCCGGGGTGGGCGCCACCGTGAGCGAGGAGTCGTGGACCGCGACCACCCGGTTCGAGCCCGACCTCGTCCGCAGCCTGGTCGACACCCTCGGCCACGGGACGCCGGTCCTCGGGACCGGTGCGGGCCATGACGCGGGCATCCTGTCGGCCCACGGCATACCCTCAGCCATGCTGTTCGTCCGCAACCCGACGGGCGTCTCGCACTCCCCGCAGGAGAGCGCCGAGGCGGCCGACTGCCACGCCGGGGTGGCAGCGCTGACCCGGGTCGTCGCCATGCTCACGGACGCCGGATGACGACCTACTGGGCCGAGCACGCCTGGCTGCCCACCGGTCCGGCGACGTCGGTCCGGCTGACCGTCGACGGCGACCGGTTCGCCGACGTCCAGGTCAAAGCCCACGCCGAGCCCGGCGACGTCCTCCTGCCCGGGGTCGTCCTGCCCGGCCTCGCGAACACGCACAGCCATGCGTTCCACCGGGCGCTGCGCGGCCGCACCCACGCCGGGTCGGGCACCTTCTGGACCTGGCGGGAGCAGATGTATGCCGTGACGGAGCGGCTCACGCCCGAGACCTACCTCGCGCTCGCGCGGGCGACCTACGCGGAGATGGTGCTGGCCGGGACGACCGTGGTGGGCGAGTTCCACTACGTGCACCGGGCGCCCGGCGGCACGGCATACGCGGACCCGAACGCCATGGGTGCCGCGCTCGCCGAGGCCGCTGCCGACGCCGGACTGCGGCTCACCCTGCTCGACACCTGCTACCTCTCCGGCGGCCTGTCCGGAGACGGGCACCTGCCGCTCGACGAGGTGCAGCAGCGGTTCTCGGACGGCAGCGTCGAGTCCTGGCACGCCCGGATGTCGGCACGGGAGGCACCGGAGCACGTGCGGCTCGGCGCGGCGGTCCACTCGGTCCGAGCGGTGCCACGTGACGACCTCAAGGTCGTCGGGGCGCTCGTCGACGACATGCCGCTCCATCTGCACCTCTCGGAGCAGCCGGGGGAGAACATGGCCTGCGTGGCCCACTACGGCTGTTCCCCGACGCAGCTGCTCGAGGCCTCCGGCCTGCTCCGCCCCGACCTCACGGCGGTCCACGCGACCCATCTCAGCGACGGCGACGTGGCGCTCCTCGGGAGCTCGGGGAGCCAGGCCGCGTTCTGCCCGACGACCGAGCGGGACCTTGCTGACGGCATCGGCCCGGCCCGGGCGCTGTCGGACGCCGGGGTGAGCCTCAGCCTCGGCTCGGACCAGCACGCAGTCATCGACCCGTTCGAGGAGCTGCGCGCGCTGGAGATGCACGAGCGGCTGAGCGCCATGGAGCGGGGCCGGTTCTCCCCGAGCCAGCTGATCCGGGCCGCGAGCGCGAACGGCTACCGCAGCCTGGGCTGGTTCGGAGGTGGCGTCCTCGCCCCGGGGGCGCTGGCCGACCTCGTCGTCGTCCGCGACGACACGGTGCGCACCGTGGGCAGCCGCGCCAGCCAGATCATCTACTCCGCCACCGCCGCGGACGTCGACACCGTCATGGTGGGCGGCAAGCTGGTCGTCGAGCGGGGCGAGCACCTGCGCCTCGGCCCGATCGCTCCGCTCTTCCGGGACGCTTTCGACCTGCTCCGCGAGGAGCCGTGACCGACACCGCGGCGGAGCGCGCGCAGCGGACCGTCCTCGTGACCGGGATCCACGAGCTCGTCACCCACGACGAGAGCCTCGCCGGCGCCGACCACAGCGAGGGGCTCGGTCTGGTCCGCGACGCCGCCCTCGTCGTCGGGGCGTCCGACGAGATCCTCTGGGTCGGGCCCGCTGCCTCCGCCCCGGACGCGGACGAGCGGGTCGACGTCGCCGGGCGAGCCGTCATCCCCGCCTTCGTCGACTCGCACACGCACCTCGTCTTCGCGGGGGACCGGGCGGCGGAGTTCGCCGCGCGGATGGCCGGCACGGCATACGACGGGGGCGGTATCGCCACCACGGTGACCGCCACGCGCGAGGCGAGCGACGACGAGCTGCGAGGGCTCATCCGTGCCCGCCTCGCCGAGATGCGTGCCCAGGGCACGAATGTCGTGGAGATCAAGTCGGGCTACGGCCTCACCCTCGAGGGTGAGACCCGGGCCATGCGGCTGGCGCGAGAGGTCACCGACGAGGTGACCTTCCTCGGCGGCCATGTGGTCCCGCCTGGCTACACGGGCCGGCGTGCCGACTACGTCGACCTGGTGACCGGACCGATGCTCGACGCGGCCCGCGAGTATGCCCGCTGGGTCGACGTGTTCTGCGAGCCGAACAGCCCCCACGCCTTCACCGGCGAGGAGTCCCGGACCATCCTCGAGGCGGGCCGTGCCGCCGGACTGGGGCTGCGGGTGCACGGCAACCAGCTCGGTCCTGGCCCGGGCGTGCAGCTCGCCGTCGAGCTCGGCGCGGCGAGCGTCGACCACTGCACCTATCTCACGCCGGCCGACGTCGACGCGCTCGCGGGCGCCGCCGGCTCCGAACGCCCCACCGTCGCGACGCTGCTGCCGGGGGTCGAGTTCTCGACCCGCTCGCCGTATCCGGACGCGCGGGCTCTGGTCGACGCCGGCGTCCCGGTGGCGCTCGCCACCGACTGCAACCCCGGCACCTGCAACTCCACGTCGATGCCGTTCGTCATCGCCCTGGCCGTGCGGGAGATGGGGCTGCGACCGGCTCAGGCGCTTCGCGCCGCCACGCTCGGCGCGGCCGCCTCGCTGCGCCGTTGTGACATCGGTCGCATCGTCGTGGGGGGAGCGCCGGGGCTGACCGTGCTTGATGCACCGTCCTACCTCCACCTGGCATATCGTCCTGGGGTGCCCCTCGCCCGCCTTCTCGACCTGCCGAGCCGCTGATGGCGCGCGACCCCCTCGGCCTGGTCCGGTTCGACGAGCGTCCCGCGACTCCATGGCGCAACGGCCACGGCTCGACCCGGGAGATCGCGTCCCGCCTGCTCGGCGTCGTCGGCCCCGACTTCGTCTGGCGGCTCAGCGTCGCCGAGATCACCGACGACTGCGAGTTCTCGACCTTCCCGGGGGTGGAGCGCACCGCCACCCTCATCGACGGTGAGGGCCTCGCGCTCACCGTCGCCGGCGCGCAGCACACCCTGCGCGCCTACCAGCCGTTCGCCTTCGACGCCGAGGCGCACACCCGGGCGGTCCCCACCTCCGGGCCGGTCCGGATCGTCAACGTCATGACCAAGACCGCCCGGATGAGCGCCCAGGTGCGGGTCGAGGACCTCTCCCAGGGCCCGATCACCGTGGCGGGCGCCACCGTCTTCGTCCAGCTCACCGGCACCTCGAGCGCGGTGGCGGCGAACGGGACCACCGCGACCCTCGGGCCGCTCGACGCCCTCATCCCCCGCCCTCGGGTGCGCGTCATCGCCGGCACCGGCCGGGCGGCCGTGGTCCGGATGGAGAACTACCGGGCCTACCGGGCCTTCGCCTGACCCGAGCGGGTCAGTCGCGCTGCAGCGCCTTGGGGAGCTGCCCGGAGGAGTGCTGGTAGTACTGCGCGGCCTTGCGCTGGGCCGCGACCCGCGCGCCCTGGACGACGAAGCCGGTGATGGCCGCGAAGAGCAGCGCCTCCTTCCAGCCCGCCTCGTCGGGGTGGGACGGGTCGTTCGGCGGCGGCTTGCCCGAGGCCAGCTGCCAGCCCTTGCTGACGACCTGGTTGGCCACCGCGCCCGCGAGGACGGCGGCGCCGGTGCCGAGGACCTTCCACGCCAACGAACCCATCTGTGCACCTCTTCCGAGTAGGGGTGACCTCCTCGCTGACTCTCGCACGACGGTGGGGGTAAAGTCATCTCACGAACGACAGGGGAGCGCCCCTTAGGCGCTGAGAGTGCGGTCCGCCGCAGACCCTCGAACCTGCACCGGTTAGTACCGGCGAAGGAAGTCGGGAACATCTCAGGTGTGCTCCCGGCATACCGCACCTGGGGTATGCCGGGAGCCCACCTCCCCGAGGTATCCATCGGACACCACGGGAAGAGGGACACATGAGCACCACCGAACACCCGCGGAAGCTGGGCGACGCAGCCCGCCGCGGACGCACCATCCTCGCCACCGCGCCACTCGGCCGCTGGCGCACCATCGACCTGCTGACCTGCGCCTTCGTCGGCGTCGCCTTCGGTGTCGTCTACTGGGCCTGGGGGATCGCCTACGAGGTGCCCAACACCGCCATCTCCGCGGGGTTCCCCCCGCTCGGGGCGCTGACCAACTGGCCGTGGCTGATGGCCGGGATCGTCGGCGGCCTGGTCATCCGCCGTCCCGGGGCGGCGTTCTTCGCCGAGGTGCTCGCGGCCGTCGTGTCGATGCTTGTCGGCACCCAGTGGGGTGCGGCGACCTTCTGGTCAGGCGTCATCGAGGGGCTCGGCGCCGAGCTGGCCTTCGCGCTGCTCGCCTACCGCGCCTTCGGTCCGCTCGCCGCGGCGCTGTCCGGGGCGCTGTCCGGAGCGTTCGAGGCGGTCTTCGAGTGGTACAGCTACTGGACGGACTGGGGTTGGGACTTCAAGCTCGCCTACCTCGGTCTGCTGGCGGCCGCGGGAGCGGGGCTCGCCGGGCTGCTGTCCTGGGCGCTGACCCGCGCCCTCGCGAGGGCCGGCGCCCTGAGCGCGTTCCCGCCGGGCCAAGAGACGCGGGAGGCACGCCAGTCGGGATGAGCCTGGACCTTGCCCGACGGACGGGCGCCAGCGTCGAGGTCTCCCACCTCACCTGGCGCCCGTATGGCCGTGCCCGCCCCGTCCTCGACGACCTCAGCCTGCGGATCGGCGCCGGGGAGCGGGTCCTGCTCGCGGGCCCGAGCGGCTCGGGCAAGTCGACCCTGCTGCGGGCGCTCGCGGGCCTGCTGCTCACGGCCGACGCGGGAGACCTCAGCGGGTCGGTGACCGTGGGCGGCGTCCACGCGCAGGAGCAACCCGGCGCGGTCGGGCTGGTCCTGCAGGAGCCGGCCTCTGGGGTCGTCGCGTCCAGCCTCCGGCGCGACGTGGCCTTCGGCCTGGAGAACACCGGTATGCCGCGCGACCAGATGGGCGCGCACGTCACCGCGGCCCTGCGCGCGGTCGGGCTCGGGATGGACCCCGACTCCTCGACGTCCTCGCTCTCCGGCGGCGAGCACCAGCGGCTCGCGCTTGCCGGGGCGCTCGCGATGTCGCCGTCGGTGCTGCTCCTCGACGAGCCCACGTCGATGCTCGACGCGGACAACGCCTCGGGGGTGCGGGAGGTCGTCGACGACGTCGTGCGCGAGCGCGGGCTGACCATGGTCGTCGTCGAGCACCGCCTCGGCCCGTGGCTCGACCAGGTGGACCGGCTCGTCGTCCTCGACGCCGACGGGTCCGTCGTCGCCGACGGGGCCCCGGATGAGGTCCTCGAGCGGCAGGGCGAGTGGCTGTCGGAACAGGGCATCTGGGTGCCCGGCCGGCCCGAGCCGGAGCCGCTGGACCTCGGCGACCTCTTCCCGGGTGCCGACCTGCCGAACGGCACCGGGCCGAACGGCGTCGGGCCGAACGGCCGCGTCGTGGCACCGAAGCGGGCCGACCCGAGCAGCCGCGTCGTGGTTCCGACCGGCGAGCCGGTCGTGTCGCTCCGGGCGGCGACCCTGCGGCATACCTCTCGGCCGTTGAACCTTCCGCCCCGCGAGACGACGGCGTTCGCCGACGTCGACCTCACCGCCCGGGCCGGGCAGACCCTCGCGCTCGTCGGCCCCAGCGGCTCGGGCAAGTCGTCGCTGCTGCGCGTGCTGGGCGGCCTCGTCACCGCGACGAGCGGCGACGTGGTCGCCGACCCTCGTCTCGGCACCGGCGCCCCGTCGACCTGGTCGTCGACCGACCTGGCCAGGGTCGTCGCCTGGGTGCCGCAGTCCGCGGCGAGCACGCTCGTGGCCCGGACGGTGCTCGACGAGGTGCTCGCCACGCCTCGGGCCCTCGGGGTCGACGAGGAGCGGGCCCGGAGTAGGGCGCGGGCGCTCCTGGAGCGGCTCGGGCTTGAGGGGCTCGAGGAGATGGACCCCCGGCAGCTGTCCGGGGGCGAGCAGCGCCGGCTGGCCCTGGCCGCCGCGGTGGTGCACCAGCCTGCGGTCCTCCTCGCGGACGAGCCGACCGTCGGTCAGGACCGGCTCACCTGGGCCGCCGTCGTCGGGGTGCTGCACGCGTGCCGCGAGAGCGGCTCGGCGGTCGTGGTGACGACGCATGACGAGGCGGTCCGCGAGACGGCCGACGCCCTCCTGACGATGACCGCGCCGCACGACGACGCCGGGCCGACGGCCGCGAGCACAGCCCTGGCCGCCCGCGCCGGACCGCTTTCCCTCTTCCTCGCCAGCCTGCTGGTGCTCCCGCTGCCCGGCCTGCTCGACTCCTGGCGACACTCGAGCGTCGTCCTGGCCGTCGAGGGGCTGCTGGCCGTCGGGGCGCTCTGGCCCGCCCCGGCCGCCCCGGAGCCGTCCGAGCGGGGACGTCCCCGAAGCAGGTCCGGGTCGGGTCAGCGGGCCGGCCGCCTCGCCCTACGCCTCGCCCCGGCCCTGCTCGGGTCGCTCGGAGTCGGGTGGTCAGCGTGGCTGCTCGGCGGTCGCGACATCGCCGTCGCGGTGGGCGCAGCGCTTCGGGTCCTGACGCTGCTCGTCCCCTCCATCGTCCTCATGCCGTTCGTCAACCCCGACCTGCTCGGCGACCATCTCGCTCAGCGCCTGCACCTGCCGGCGCGGCCCGTCGTCGCGGCTTCCGCTGCGCTGCAGCGCTTCCAGGTGTTCGGGCAGCTCTGGTCGGAGCTCACCCTCGCGCGCCGGGTGCGCGGGGTCGGGCCGGGCCGGTCGTGGACCTCACGCTTCCGCGAGCTCGCCGCGGTCACCTTCGAGCTGTTCGTCGGCGTGCTCGGCCAGGCCTCCCGGCTCGCCCTCGCCATGGACGCCCGGGGCTTCGCCCGCGTCACCCGGCGCACCTGGGCAGGGCCGGGTCCCTGGACCGGCGCCGACTGGGTCGTCCTGTCGGGCGGCCTGCTCGTCGTCGCATCGGCTGTCGCCGTCCGGCTGCTGCTCCCCGGCTGAACGGTCTCCGGCTGAACCGTCTCCGGCTGGCACCCGTCGTGGGGGTCGCCCTGACGGCGGCTAGCCTGACCCGGTGCGCCTCCTCCTCATCCGGCACGGTCAGACGTCCGCCAACGTCGCCCAGCTGCTCGACACCGCGGTCCCCGGAGCAGACCTCACCCCGGAGGGGCTGGCCCAGGCGGAGCGGCTGGTCGGGAAGCTCGAGCTCCAGCAGATCGACGGGCTCTACGTCTCCGACCTCGTCCGCACGCACCAGACCGCCGCGCCACTGGCTGCCGCCCGTGGCCTCCAGCCCGTCATCAGGCCCGGGCTGCGCGAGATCCAGGCCGGGGACTACGAGATGGCGCCCGACCAGCAGTCGTGGGACGCCTACCTCGCCGTGCTCTACCGCTGGGCGGAGGGCGACGTGGCGGCGCGGATCCCCGGCGGGGAGAACGGGATCGACGTGACGACGCGGTATGACGCCGTCATCCGCGAGATCGCCGAGCACCACGAGCATGCAGCCGTCATCAGCCACGGTGCCGTGATCCGGGCATGGACCGGAGCGCGGGCCAGGAACGTCGACCACGCCTACGTCGCCGACGCCCGGCTCGGGAACACCGCGGTCATCGTTCTCGACGGCGACCCCGACGACGGGTGGCTGGTTCACACCTGGGCGGACACCGCCCCGCCGAAGATCTAAGGCGCGCTGCCGGACAACCGGGACTGCGGCTGGAAATGCATAGGCAACCTATGTAATATGAGCGGGTGGCCTCCCCCTCACTCTCGGCAGACGCGCTCGGAGCGGACCTGCTCAGCGTCGTCGCCCGGCTCAACCGCTTCGCGACGCAGCAGGCCGGTCTCGGCATGCCCGTCGCCCAGGGACGGTTGCTCGCCCAGGTCGACGACCGGGGGCCGTCGCGGATCTCGGACCTCGCGGCCGCGGACCACTGCACCCAGCCGACGATGACGGCACAGGTGCAGCGGCTCGAGGCCGGCGGCCTCGTCGCCCGCGTCCCCGACCCCGCGGACGCCCGTGCCGTCCTCGTCTCGGTGACACCGGCCGGCCGGTCCCGGCTGGCCGAGTTCCGCGCGGCGCGCGGGGCCGTCGTCGCTCCCCGGATCGCCGAGCTCTCCGCCGCCGAGCGGACCACCCTGACCGAGTCCGTCCAGATCCTCCGCCGGCTCCTCGAGAGCTGAGCACACCACACCCCGCACCACACCGACCACGAGGAGCAAGTACCCGTATGTGGCGTCAACCCAAGGCCGTCTGGGCCGTAGCCTTCGCCTCCGTCATCGCCTTCATGGGCATCGGGCTCGTCGACCCGATCCTCAAGCCGATCGCGGACCAGCTCCAGGCGACGCCCTCGCAGGTGTCGTTGCTGTTCACCAGCTACATGGCCGTGATGGGGCTGGCGATGCTCATCACCGGCGTCGTCTCCAGCCGGATCGGAGCCAAGCGCACCCTGCTGATCGGGCTCGTCATCATCATCGTCGGTGCGGGTCTGGCCGGCTCCTCCGACTCGGTCGGGGCGATCGTCGGCTGGCGGGCCCTCTGGGGCCTCGGGAACGCGTTGTTCGTCGCGACCGCCCTGGCGACGATCGTCAGCTCGGCCCGCGGCTCGGTGGCTCAGGCGATCATCCTCTACGAGGCGGCCCTCGGCCTCGGCATCGCCGTCGGACCGCTCGTCGGGGGCGTCCTCGGCGGCATCTCGTGGCGCGGACCGTTCTTCGGCGTCTCGGTCCTGATGGCGATCGGCCTGGTGGTGACCGCCTTCCTCCTGCCGTCCACACCCCCGGCTGCCAAGGCGTCGAGCATCCTCGACCCCTTCCGGGCGCTGCGGCACCCTGGCCTGTTCGGCATCGCCATCACCGCCCTGCTCTACAACTTCGGGTTCTTCACCCTGCTCGCCTTCACCCCCTTCCCGCTCAACATGGGAGCCCACGAGATCGGGCTGATCTTCTTCGGCTGGGGCCTGGCCCTGGCCTTCTCCTCGGTCGTCGTCGCGCCGCGGCTGCAGGCGCGGTTCGGCACCGTCCGCACCCTGCTCGTCAACCTCACCGCACTCTCGGCACTGCTGGCCGTGATGGCCATCGGCACCGACAGCAAGGCGGTGCTGGCCACCTGCGTCGTCGTGGCAGGGGTCTTCCTCGGCATCAACAACACCCTCGTCACGGAGACGGTGATGAAGGCGGCTCCGGTGGAGCGCGGGGTGGCGTCGGCGGCATACAGCTTCGTCCGCTTCTCCGGTGGGGCGGTGGCCCCGTGGCTGGCCGGCAAGCTCGGCGAGGAGATCAACGCCCATGTCCCGTTCTGGGTCGGCTCGGCCGCGGTGCTGCTCGCCGTGGCGGTCCTGGCGGCAACGGCTCGGCACCTCACGCACATCGACGACGACCGGCACGGGCAGGAGGCGCCGGTGCAGCGCCTCGAGGACGAGGCCCAGGCGATCAGCGTCGGCGACGCCTGAGACAACGGCTGAAAAAGGTGGACCGCCAGGCAGGTGACCTGTCAGGGTGTCCGGCGATGACAGTCACCAGCGGTTCAGCCCACCTGCCCCTCGATCTCACCGGACCAGGTCCCGATGAACCGGCCCGTGTCGACGTCCTGCTCCTGCACTCGGGAGTGGGCGACCGGCGAGAGTGGGGACCACTCCTCGAGGCGCTGCCGGACGACGTACGAGCTGCGAGCTACGACGCGCGCGGCTTCGGCGCGAGCAGCTATCTGGCTGAACCGTTCTCGCGGTCGGCCGACGCCGTTGCCGCGCTCGACGCCGCCGGGATGGACCGGGCCGTGCTCATCGGCTGCTCCCGAGGCGCCCAGACGGCCATCGAGGTGGCGCTGGAGCAGCCGCAGCGTGTGGCGGGTCTCGTCCTCCTCGGGGCCCCGATGGACGGGGCGCCGCAGGCGCAGGACGACCCAGCGGAGGTGGTGGCTGCCTACACGGTGGTCAAGGACGCCGAGGAGGCCGGAGACCTCGACGCGGTGAACCGCGCCGAGGCCCGCTTCTGGCTCGACGGGGTCCCCGCCGACGAGGGCCGCGTCGGGGGAGCGGTGCGCCGGCTCTTCCTCGAGATGAACGGCGCCGCTCTCACGCGGCCCCCGGCGGGGGACGAGCACGAGGTCGCGACCTGGGCGCGGCTCGAGGAGATCGCCGTGCCCACGCTGCTGCTCGTCGGCGACCTCGACCTCGCCGAGATCCGCGACAGCAACCGGCTCGCGGCCTCGCGGATCTCCGGCGCGCGCTTCGTCCCCCTCCCCGGCGTCGCCCACCTCCCGGTGCTCGAGGCGGACCCGGCCTGCCTCAGCGCGATCTGCCAGTTCCTCGAGGAACTGGCCCCCGCCTGAGCCGGCCGGCTCGACCGGGCACAGCAGCCGCGTGGCAGCCGCCAGCCATACAATCCGGGTGACCCGTCGAAGAGGTGACTCGTGAAGCTGGCCGCGCTGCACCGGTGGCGTCCGTCGCGGCAGCGGCTTCCCGCCAGCCGGTGGCGGCTCACCGGTCTGCTCGCCGGCGTCGTCCTCGCCGCCACGTCGTGGTTCTGCGCCGCCGTCCCGACTGAGTTCCCCGTGGTCTGGCCGGGAGTGGCGCTCTGGCGACCCGAGCGCGGCTCGCCACTCGCGTGCACCGTCGCCCTGCTCGCCGTCGGCGCGATGCTCTACGCGTGGTGGGCCGTCCGCGACCTCGACGTCACCTCGGGCTGGCTGGTCCGCACCGCCGCAGCGTGGTTCGCCCCGCTGCTGCTGAGCGCGCCGCTGTTCAGCCGCGACATCTACTCGTATGCCGCGCAGGGGCTCATGCTGCACCAGGGCCTCGACCCCTACACCCAGGGCGCGCAGGCTCTCCAGTCACCGTGGCTCGACGCGGTCGCCCGGACCTGGCTGGACACCCCGGCCCCCTACGGTCCGGTGTTCCTTGTGCTGGCGCGGGCTGCGGCCGCCGTGTCGGGTGGTCACCTGCTCGTCGCGCTCGTGCTGCTGAGGCTGCTTGCCGTCGCCGGGGTCCTGGTGATGATGTGGGCCGTTCCCGCGATCGCGCGGAGCCTCGGCGTCGACCCGGCCCGCGCGGCGTGGCTCGGGTTCCTCACCCCGCTCGTCGGCGGCCATCTTGTCTCGGGCGCCCATAACGACGCGCTGATGGTCGCCGGGATGCTCGCCGGTCTCGCCCTGGCGCTGAGGGGTCGTTACCTGCTGTCGATCCTCGCGATCGCGGCCGCGATGACGGTCAAGGCGCCGGCGGTGGTGGTCATGCCCTTCGTGGCCATCCTCTGGGCGGTGGACGACCGAGGCGCTGGTCGCGCGGGGCGCGCCCTGACGTGGGGCCGGGTGATCGCGCGCAGCCTGCTCGCCGGGGCGGCGACCGTGGTCGCCTTCGTCGCGATGAGCCTCGCCACCGGGCTCGGCTTCTCGTGGCTGCCGGCGCTCGCGACCCCGGGCAGGAGCATCCAGTGGACGTCGGTGTCGACGGCCTGGGGCAGTGCGGTCGGGGCGCTCGGCCACCTCGCGGGGGTGGACATCACCGACGGCGCGATCGCGGTGTCTCGGGCGGTGGCCCTCGCGCTCCTCGGGCTCGTTCTCGTCGGGATCTGGCTCCACGCGGTCAGGCACAGCCACGATCGGCGGGTGGTCTGCCAGTCCGCCGGCCTCGCGCTGCTCGCCGTCGTCGTGCTCGCGCCGGCCTTCCACGGGTGGTACTTCCTCTGGGCGCTGCCTGTGCTGGCGGCCACCACCATCAGCCGCCGGGCCCTCACGGTGCTGGGTGGCGTCGCTGCCCTGCTCGCCCTCGCCGTGCTCCCCGGGGGTTATGGGCTGGCCCTGACGACCACCTCCGTCGGGGTCCCGCTCATGGTCCTCGTGTCGCTCGTCGTGCTGGCCCGCGCCGCCCGCGCCGCCGCGGCATACCCGTGGGGGGCATTGCTCAGCCTGGCGGAGCCGCCGCCGGACCGGCACGAGACCACGGTCACCCCCGAGGGGTGAGGCGCCTCCCGCGCGGGGATGACTCGGGGTGGGAGGCTGGGGGTATGCGCGAGATCATCCAGTCGACCAAGCTCGCCGATGTCTGCTACGACATCCGCGGCCCGGTCCTCGACGAGGCCAAGCGCCTGGAGGATGAGGGACACCGGATCCTGCGGCTCAACATCGGCAACCCGGCGCCCTTCGGCTTCGAGGCTCCCGAGGACATCCTCGTCGACGTCATCCACCAGCTGCCCACGGCCCAGGGCTACAGCGACTCCAAGGGCATCCTCAGCGCCCGTCGCGCGGTGGCGCAGTACTTCGAGCTGAAGAACGTCGAGGGCGTGGGCATCGAGGACATCTACCTCGGCAACGGGGTCAGCGAGCTCATCGTCTTCGCCATGCAGGCGCTGCTCAACAACGGCGACGAGGTGCTCATCCCGTCGCCGGACTACCCGCTCTGGACCGCGGCGACGTCCCTCGCCGGAGGCCGGCCGGTCCACTACGTCTGCGACGAGGGTGCCGACTGGGCTCCCGACATCGACGACATGGCGGCGAAGATCACCGACCGCACCCGGGCGATCGTCGTGATCAACCCCAACAACCCGACCGGTGCGGTCTACCCCGACGAGGTCCTCCAGTCGATCGTCGACCTGGCCCGTCGGCACGAGCTGATCGTCATGGCCGACGAGATCTACGACAAGATCCTCTACGACGACACGGTGCACACCTCCGTCGCGTCCCTTGCGCCGGACGTGCTCTGCCTGACCTTCAACGGCCTGTCCAAGGCCTACCGGGTCGCCGGCTTCCGCAGCGGGTGGATGGGCATCTCCGGACCGAAGCATCACGCGGGCAGCTACATCGAGGGGCTGAACATCCTCGCCAACATGCGGCTGTGCGCCAACGTGCCGGCCCAGCACGCCATCCAGACCGCCCTGGGCGGCCACCAGTCGATCAACGAGCTCATCCTGCCCGGCGGGCGGCTGCTCGAGCAGCGAGACCGTGCCTGGGAGCTGGTCAACGAGATCCCCGGCGTCTCCTGCACCAAGCCCAAGGGGTCGCTCTACCTCTTCCCTCGGCTCGACCCGAAGGTTCACCAGATCCACGACGACGAGCGGTTCGCGCTCGACCTGCTGCGTGAGGAGAAGATCCTCGTCGTCCAGGGCACCGGCTTCAACTGGGGCCGCCCTGACCACTTCCGGATCGTCACCCTGCCGCGGGTGCACGACCTCGAGGAGGCCATCGGCAAGATCGGCAGCTTCCTCGCCACCTACAGCCAGTAGCTCGGCCTCGCGGCCTCAGCTCGGCGCCGCGGCGGCGAGGATGACCACGAAGACGAGGATGCCGATGAGGACGAGCGCGATCAGGGCGCAGATCACGGTGCCGACGATCCCGAGGACCATCCCCGCGACCGCGAGTCCCCGGTTGCGGTAGGTCGTCCCCGAGTCGGCGTCGATCTCCCGAACCGCCTTGCGTCCCAGATACCAGCCGACCGGGCCGAGGAGCGGCATCATCAGCACCGAGATGAGCCCGAGCACGAACGCCATCGTGGCGCCGCTGTGCTCGGCGGTCGCGGCATACGGGTAGGTGCCACTGCCGTAGGCGGGCATCGGCGCCCCCGGAGTGGTCGGGGCCGGGGGTGGGCTCTGGCGCGGCGCTTGGGGTGGCGCGTGGTGCGGCGCCCCGTCCGGTGTCCAGGGGGGAGGGGCGTGCGGTCCGTCCTGCGGCGGCTGGCTCACCCGTCCACGATATCGCCGGTGAGGGTGCCCAGCGCCGCGAGCAGCCGGTCGACGTCCTCGTCGTCCGTGTAGGGCGCGACGCCGATCCGCAGCGCCCCCTCGTCACCGAGGCCGAGGCGACGCGACGCCTCGAGCGCGTAGAACGAGCCGCTCGGCGCGTTGATGTCCGCCGCGGCGAGGTGGGCGCGGACCTCGCTCGACGGGTGGCTAGCCATGGCCGCGAGCAGGGTGGGCGTGCGCCGTCCGGCGCGCGAGTAT
Organism: uncultured Actinomycetota bacterium; assembly: GCA_963826375.1. Classification (GTDB taxonomy): domain Bacteria; phylum Actinomycetota; class Actinomycetes; order Actinomycetales; family Dermatophilaceae; genus Lapillicoccus. Next base: position 291,123 of record CAWGWN010000007.1, read on the forward strand.
GCCGTGGCCCCGAGGTCGGCGAGGCCCGTCTCGAGCCGCTCGCGCAGGCGGTCCTCGTGCGCCTCGATGGCCATCCAGGACGAGGTGAGGGCAGCGCGGCGGCCGGCAGCCGGGTCCCCGGCCACGCCGGCGATGAAGTCCACCGCCGCGGCCGCCCCGGCGAGGAGCTCGTAGGGCAGCGTGCCGAGCTCGAACCGCTCCGGCACCGCGTCGCTCGAGGGCAGCAGCTTGTCCGGGTGCACCGACGCCAGCCAGCCAGGCTCGGCGGCCAGCACGCCACAGTGCGGACCGAGGAACTTGTACGGCGAGCAGACCAGCACGTCCGCCCCCAGGCCGACCCGGTCGGCCAGGGTGTGCGCGCAGTAGTGCACGCCGTCGACATAGACCACCGCGCCGACCTCATGGGCCCGGTCGGCGATGGCCCGGACATCCGGCCTGGTCCCGATGAGGTTGGACGCCGCGGTGACCGCGACCAGCCGGGTGCGGTCACTGAGCAGCGGCTCCACCGGGTCGAGCTCGCCGGTCTCGGGGTCGAAGTCGAGCCACCGGACGCTCGCGCCCGCGCCCTCGGCCGCCTGCACCCACGGACGGATGTTCGCGTCGTGGTCCAGCCGGGTGACGACCACCTCGTCACCCGGGCCCCAGGTCTTGGCGAGTGCGCGTGCCATCTCGTAGGTCAGCGCGGTCATGCTCCGGCCGAAGACGACACCTGCCGGGTCGCTGCCGAGAAAGTCGCCGAAGGCTGACCTGGCTTGCACGACGACCTCGTCGGCGAAGCGCTCGGACGGCGTGACACTGCCGCGGTTGGAGATCGGCGAGGTGAGGACGGCGGCCACCGCGTCGCCCACTGCCTGGGGCACCTGGGAGCCGCCGGGCCCGTCGAAGAAGGCGGTGCCCGAGGCCAGCGAGGGGAACTGCGCGCGCAGGGCGCTCACGTCGAAGGTCATACCCGCGATCGTCGCATCCGCCGGGAGGCGCATCGTGCACCGACCGTAGGCTGGGCGCATGTCGACCGACCAGCAGCGACCCCAGGACATGCCGCCGGAGAAGCCGGCTCACCGCCACGTCAGCATCGAGCGGCGGGCCAAGGGGGAGTACACAGCCACCAACGCCCGCGGCGGGACCATCACCGTCTCGAACAGCGGCGACGACTTCAGCCCGGTCGAGCTGCTGCTGACCGCGGTCGCCGGCTGCTCGGCGATCGACGTCGACTTCCTCACCGCTCGTCGGGCCGAGCCCGAGTCGTTCGTCATCGACGTCGACGCGCAGAAGGTGGCCGACGCGGACGGCAACCATCTCAAGGACATCGTGGTCACGTTCCGGGTGGTCTTCCCCGAGGGCGATGGGGGAGACGCCGCCCGGGCCGTGCTGCCCGACATCGTCAAGAAGTCACACGACCGCCTGTGCACCGTCAGCCGCACGGTGATGCTCGGCGCCGACATCTCCACGGTCGTCACGTAGCCGTGGCCGCCACACTGCTCAACGTCCTCGACCTCGTCCCGGTCGTCGAGGGCGGGACCCCCGGCGAGGCCGTCGCTGCCACGGTCGAGATGGCCCAGGTCGCCGAACGCCTGGGCTACCACCGCTACTGGATGGCGGAGCACCACAACATGACCGGTGTGGCCTCGTCGTCGACGGCCGTGCTCATCGCCCATGTCGCGGCCCGCACCTCCACCATCCGGGTCGGTGCCGGCGGCATCATGCTGCCCAACCATGCTCCGCTCGTCGTCGCCGAGCAGTTCGGGACGCTGGCTTCGATCCATGGTGACCGGATCGACCTCGGGCTCGGGCGGGCACCAGGCACCGACCAGGTGACGGCTTGGGCGCTACGGCGGGACGAGCGGGCCGCTGTCGACTTCGCCGCCGAGGTGACACAGGTGCTGCGGTATGTCGGGCCGGTCGACGAAGCGGCTCGGGTGCGGGCCGTGCCGGGGGAGGGGACAGACGTCCCCGTCTGGATCCTCGGCTCCAGCCACGGGGGCGCACAGGTGGCGGCGGCCCTCGGCCTGCCGTACTCCTTCGCCTCACACTTCGCGCCAAGGATGCTGCTCAGCGCCCTTGACGTCTACCGCCAGGGCTTTCGGCCGGCTGACCGCCCGGGAGCCGTGGACGTGCCGCGCACAATGGCGGCAGTCAACGTCATGGTCGCGGAGACGGAGACCGAGGCGCGCCACCTCTGGGGGTCGGTCCTCGAGCGCTACCACAGCATCGTCACCGGTCTCCGGGGACCGCTGCGCCCGCCGCCCGCGGGTGACGCCACCGCCGCGTGGTCCCCTCCGGAACGGGCCGCCGTGGAGGAGATGACCCGCTGCTCCTTCGTCGGTAGCCCCGCCCAGGTGCGCGACGAGCTCGCCCAGTTCGTCCGGCATACCGGGGTCGAGGAGGTGATCGTCGCGAGCTCGCCATACGACCGTGGCGCCCGCCGTCGGTCACTCGAGCTGCTTGCCGAAGCCTGGCCCGGCTGACCCGCGACCGTGGCCCTCGTGTGACAGATGTGACCAGAGTGGCGTCACCGAAATGCCCGTCCCAGCGCCTATCGTCGGATCTATGACGAGCGACGTGCTGCCGGACGTGCTGCCGGACGTGCAGCCCGACGTGCTGCCCGCGAACGTCTCCAACGCCGTCGCCAGGGTGGTGGAGGACTACCTTGCCGACCTCGAGGCAAGCCTGCCCGGCCTGGTCGACGGGGTCTACCTCACCGGCTCGGTGGCACTCGCCGACTTCCACGAAGCCTGGAGCGACGTCGACTTCGTCACCGTCCTGCGCGAGCGGCCGACCCCCGCTCAGCAGACCCGGCTCGCCGACGTCCACGAGCGGATGTCCACCCGCCACCGCCGCCCGCGGCTCGACGGCGCCTACCTCACCTGGGCCGACCTCGCCGCGCCGCCCGAGCGCGACACCACGCTCGGGCTGCAGGCGAAGGAGGGCGTGCTGCGCTCCGGCCGCAGCTGGGTGCCGCCGATCCTTGCGTGGCACGAGCTGCACGACCACGGGCTGCACGTGCGCGGTCCCGGCCTCGAGACCGCGGACATCGCGCTCGACCCGGAAGCACTGCGCCAGTGGGGCCTCGGGCAGCTGAGCGAGGTGTGGACCCCCTGGTGGTTCCGCACGGCGAGGTTGCTCAGTGCCCCCGGCCTCGGCAGCCTCGGCGCGTGGGCGCCGGCCTCTGGCGTCCTCGGCGTCATCCGCGCGCACTACCTGCTCACCACCGGCAGGGTCACCTCCAAGTGCGGAGCAGGAGAGTGGGCCCTGTCGATCTGCGAGCCGGAGTGGAAGGACCTGCTCCAGGAGTGCCTCCGGATCCGCCACCGCCCGGACCGGCCCTCCTTCTACAGCGACCCGTTCCGGCGTCGCCGCGACGCGCTCGCCTTCATGGACCTGCTGATGACGGCCGACGAGGCGGCGTTCGGCCAGACGCCCTCCTGGACGTAGCCCGGAGCCCGGTGTCGGCCGCCGCAAGATGGCCACGGTTGTCGTGCGGGATGGAAGGATGGCCAGGACCCAGCCCCTCGACACCAGGGATGCACCGATGACCGTTCCCGACCCCCAGGATGCTCCCGCGCTGCGCTGGGGGATCATCGCGCCCGGCGGTATCGCCAACAAGTTCGCCGAGGCGGTGCACGGCTTCACGGCCGGGTCGGTCGTCGCCGTCGGCTCGCGGGACGCAGGACGGGCAGCGGAGTTCGCCCAGCGACACGGCATACCGAGGTCGTATGGAGGGTACGAGCAGCTCGCCGAGGACGCCGAGGTGCAGGCGGTCTACGTCGCGTCACCGCACTCCGGCCACCGCGACCACGCACTGCTGGCGATCCGGGCCGGCAAGCACGTTCTCATCGAGAAGGCGCTGGCCCGCAACAGCGGTGAGGTCGAGGAGATCTTCACGGCCGCGCAGGAAGCCGGCGTCTTCGTCATGGAGGCGATGTGGACCCGCCACCTGCCGCACATCGCCTGGGTGCGCGACCGGATCGCCTCCGGAGCGGTGGGCGACATCATCACCGTCACTGCGGACCACGGCCAGTCGCTTGACCTGCCGGCCGAGCACCGCCTGAAGAACCCCGACCTCGCGGGCGGCGCGATCCTCGACCTCGGGGTCTACCCGGTCTCGTTCGTCGTCGACCTGCTCGGGGCACCGGCTGAGGTGACCGCGGTGGGGCGGCTCACCGAGACCGGCGTCGACGGTCACGTCACCATGGTGCTCGGCTACGGGGAGCGGACGATCGCCCAGGTCGACACGACGCTGTGGACGAAGACGCCGACGACGGCCGTGGTGTCCGGCACCGAGGGCAGCCTCGAGATCGACGGCGACTTCTACCAGCCGAACACGGTGCGTCTGCGGCGCGCCGACCGCGACCGGACCGTCGTCGAGGAGTGGGACGGCAGTGTCGAGAACGGGTTCCAGTTCGAGGCTGCCGAGGTCGCCCGGTGCGTGGCCGCCGGTGGCCACGAGAGCGAACGGATGACCTGGGACTCGTCCCGGGCGGTCATGTCGGTCATGGACGAGGCCCGGCGCCAGGTCGGGGTGCGCTACCCGGGGGAGTGACCCGCGCGCTCCGTGCCGAGCGTGTCCGCGGGCACGTTCCGCCCGCCGCGCGCACGTCATCCGTGCGCGATCCGCGATGAGCGGGCGCGCAGTGGTCCAAGCAGACGGTCAGTCCTGGGTGCGCCGGGTGAACGCGCGCAGGGCGAGCGGCATGAGGCAGAGGGTCAGGCCGACCGACCAGACGACCGTCATCAGCACCGGATGGTGCAGCGGCCAGGCAGCCTCGGGTGGGGCCGGCGGGGTGTTGCCCCAGAGCTGGCGCATCGACTGCACCAGCGACGAGATGGGGTTCCACTCCGCGATGAAGCGCAGCCACGGGAGCATCCGCTCGGTCGGCGCGAAGGTGTTGGCCAGGAACGTGATCGGGAACATCACCGTGAACATGAAGCCGTTGACCGCCTCCGTCGAGCGCATGATCGAGCCGACGAGGATGCCGAACCAGATCATCGCGAAGCCGAAGAGCAGCACGAGGACGAAGGCCAGCACGGCATCGGCGAACCCGCCGCGGATCCGCCAGCCGATGAGCAGCCCGGTGACGGCCATGACGACGATGCCGATGCTCGAGTGCATCAGGCTGGAGATGCTGCGGCCGATGAGCACCGAGGACCGCGAGATCGGCAGCGACCGGAAGCGGTCGACGATGCCCTTGTCGATGTCGGTGTTGAGCCCGATCGCGACGATGAACGAGGCGAACGCGATGGTCTGACCCATGATCCCGGGCAGCAGCCATTCGCGGTAGGACGAGCTCTCGGTGGCGATCGAGCCGCCGAACACGAACGCGAACAACGCCACGAACATCACGGGCTGGATCGTCACGTCGAGCAGCAGCTCCGGCATCCGGCGGATGTGCAGGAGGTTGCGGCGCACGATGACGAGCGACTGGCGCAGGACGCCCGTGGGATGGATCTCGGGGCGGGCCAGGGGAGCGCGGACGGCGGTCATGCCACCTCCACCGGCTCGGGTGAGGCGTCGAGCTCCTCGGCGCGATGGCCGGTGAGGTGGAGGAACACGTCGTCGAGGCTCGGGCGTTTGAGGCCGAGGTCGTCCAGGACGATGGCGCTGTCCTCGAAGACCCCCGCGATCCTCGTCATGTCTCGGAGCCCGTCGGCCGGTGCGGTGAGCTGCCGGGCGGCGGCGTCGACATGGACCTCTGTCACATGGTCGCGAAGCAGCGCCTCGGCCGCCGCCAGGTCGACCGCGTGAGAGACGGTGAGCACCAGGCTGGCTCGGCCGGACTGGTCCTTCAGCTCAAGCGGGGTGCCCGCCGCGATGACCCGGCCCCGGTCGATGACGACGACCTGGTCGGCGAGCTGGTCCGCCTCCTCCAGGTACTGCGTCGTCAGCAGCAGGGTGGTCCCGTCCGCGACGAGCTCGCGCAGCACGTCCCACAGCTCCACGCGGCTGCGCGGGTCGAGCCCGGTCGTCGGCTCGTCGAGGAAGAGGACCGGTGGGGTGGCGACCAGGCTGACGGCGAGGTCGAGCCGGCGTCGCATACCGCCGGAGTAGGTCTTGACCACCCGGTTGCCGGCCTCAGTCAGGGAGAACCGCTCGAGCAGGTCCTCGACGGCCGTCCTGAGGTAGGCGCGGGACAGGCCGTAGAGCGAGCCGATCATCCGGATGTTCTCGCGCCCGGTGAGCAGCTCGTCCACCGTGGCGGCCTGGCCGGTGAGTCCCATGCTGCGGCGCACCAGGTGGGGTTCGGCGAGGACGTCGTGCCCGGCGACCCGGGCCGTGCCGCTCGTGGGCGTGCTCAGCGTCGTCATCATCCGGACCGTCGTCGTCTTGCCGGCGCCGTTCGGGCCGAGCAGCCCGAGGACAGAGCCGCGCGGGACGGAGAAGCTCACGTCGTCGACGGCCAGCGTCTCGCCGAACCGCTTGACCAGGTTGACGGCCTCGATGGCGGGGGAGGAGTCCACCCCACCACCGTATGGCGTGGGGCCGACACCTCACCACGGGTTTGTCTATCGGGACCCCGCGGGGTCACCGTGAGGCGCGCCGTCGAGGGGCGTAGCGGTGCTCGGGGCGGCCGGTCGTCCCGTAGGTGAGGTCGAGGTCGAGCAGCTGTCGCTGCACCAGTGCGGCGAGGTAGCGCTGGGCCGTCGGCCGGCTGGCGCCGAGGAGCCCAGCCACGTCCGCGGCGCTCAGGGGGTGCGGGGCGTCCCGGATGATGTCGAGGACCCGCGCCATCGTCGGCGGAAGGCTCCTCGTGGCGGTCGCCCTCCGGCTGGGGCGGCGCCGAAGTCCGAACAAGGCATCGACATCCTCCTGGTCCGCCTCCGGGACCTGGCTGAGGCGGTTCAGCCAGCTGCGGTAGGCCTCCAGCTGCTCGCGGAGGGCGACGAACGTGAAGGGCTTCACGAGGTAGTAGAACGCGCCGAGCTGCATGGCCGTGCGGACAGAGTCGATGTCTCGAGCTGCAGTCAGGAGGAGGAAGTCGGGGAGGGGCTCGCCGGAGGCGGACAGCCGTCGCATCAGCTCGAGCCCGTTGAAGTCCGGAAGATACATGTCCAGCAGGAGCAGATCCGGTGCCTCGGCCGAGATGCTCTCGAGAGCCGCCGCGCCACTGTGTGCCTCACCGGTCACCGAGAAGCCGTCGATCCGAGACACGCTGAGCGCATGGGCGTGGGCGACGTGGTAGTCGTCATCGACGATCAGGACGCGGATCACCACGCCCCCTCGCGGACGCGAAGCGGGAGGACGACGTCGAAGCGGGCGCCTCCGGGACTGCTGGCGGTGATGGTGCCTCCCACCCGGGTGACCAGCCGGTGCACGAGGGCCAGCCCGACCCCGCGCCGCATGCCGGACCGGGGCTGCTTGGTGGAGAACCCGTCGACGAAGACGTCCGCGAGCCGGTCCGCGGGTATGCCGGGCCCGGTGTCACTCACGCTGATCCGCAGGACATCCCCCTCGTCAGTGACGTGGACGGTGATGACACCGCGAGGGTGCTGGACCGGACCCGTGGGGTCGGTGGTGATGGCGTCGAGCGCGTTGTCGACGAGGTTGCCCAGCACCGTGACGATCGGCACCTGGTCCACCTCGATGCGCGAGAGCCTGCTGGCCGGGTCGATCCGGATGACGACGTCGGCCTCGGCAGCGACGCTCATCTTGGCCAGGAGCAGGGCCGTGACCACGGGTGACCCCACCCGGGAGCGCACGTCCTCACTGGCCAGTGCCGTCTGGAGCTGCAGCTGCTGGCTGTAGCTCATGGCCTCGGCGACCTCACCGAGCTCCAGCAGGACGGACAGCACATGAAGCCGGTTCGAGAACTCGTGCTCCTGCGCGCGCAGGGCTGTCGTGAGGCCCTCCACCGAGTCCAGCTGGCGCATCAGCGCCTCGAGCTCGGTGCGGTCGCGGATCGTCACGACCCAGCCCACCTGTCGCCCGGCGACGACCACCGGCATCCTGTTGAGCACGAGCAGGTGGTCGTCGGTGACGGCGACGAGATCCGACCCTGGCACCTCGCCGCTGACGATGCTCCGCAGCCGGCCGGGAGGCAGCGCCTCGTCGACGGGCTCCCCGACGCCCGTGGTCGAGATGCCCAGCAGCCGTCGTGCCTCCTCGTTGAGGACGTTGATCCTGCCCTCCTCGTCCACCGCGAGCACCCCTTCGCGGATGCCGTGCAGCATGGCCTCCCGCTCCTGGACGAGACCCACGATCTGGGCTGGTTCCAGGTCGAAGGTGGCCCGCTTGATGGCGCGGGCCAGGACCAAGGACGCACCAACCCCGAGCCCCAGCGCCACGAGGGAGTAGAGGATGACCCACCCCATCTGGCGGCTGAACCGGCTACCCACCTCCGACTCGAGGATTCCCACGGACACCTCCCCGACCGGTCGGCCGGCAGCGTCGAGGATCGGGGCGCGGGCGTTGGCCGAGCGCCCGAGGCTGCCGTCGTCGACTCCGACCCGGACCGTCCCGTCGAGCGCAACAACCGGCTCCTCGATGCGCTGCCCGATGAGTGCCGGGTTCGGGTGGGAGTACCGGGTCCCCAGCCGGTCGATGAGGACGACGTATGACGCCCCCGAGTCGCTTCGTACTCGCTCCCCCAGCGCGGCCAGGACGTGCTGCGGATCTCCGGACTCCACGGCATCCGCCACACCCGGTGCGTTGCCCAGGGTGACGGCGATGCTCCGGGCCTGCTGGACCGCCTGGTCGTCTGCCGCGCGGCTCGCCAGGGTCGAGTAGAGCGCGAGACCCACGAGCATCGTCACCGCCACGATGCCGAGGACGGCTACGAGGATCCGGGAGGCAAGCGTCCTTGCCATGCTCGGCATACCGCTCCTCACAGACCTCAGCCCCGTCGCCGGCGTCGAAGGCGCCGCCCCCAGCATGACCGAGCAGAATGCACAAAACCACTGCTATCGCGGCTATCGGCGTCAACGAGCACAAGAGTGTCGCCGCAGCGCCCGCCCTCCCTACGGTGACGGAACTCAACGTCGAGGAGAGGCGCCCGCCATGCCAGCCATCGAGCTCCGCAGTGTCACCAAGAAGTTCGCCACGGCAGACGGCGGGACCTACACCGCCCTGCGGGACCTGTCGCTGAGCGTCGATGAGGGCGAGTTCTGCGCCGTCGTCGGTCCGACGGGGTGTGGCAAGTCCACGACGCTGACCTTGATCTCCGGCCTGGAACGGCCCTCTGCCGGACAGGCCCTCGTGCACGGCGAGCAGGTCACCGATATCGATCCCGGCACCGGCTTCGTCTTCCAGCAGGACGCCGTGTTCCCCTGGCGCTCCGTCCTGGACAACGTGGCCGCCGGCCCGCTCTACCGGGGAGCCGGACGATCCGAGGCGACGACGCTCGCCCGAGACTGGCTGCGTCGCGTGGGCCTGACGGGGTTCGAGAACCGCTACCCCCACCAGCTCTCCGGGGGGATGCGCAAGCGGGTGGCCCTCGCCCAGACCCTCATCAACCGCCCCAGCGTCCTGCTCATGGACGAGCCCTTCAGCGCGCTCGACGTGCAGACCCGGGCGATCATGTCGACCGAGCTCCTGCAGCTGTGGGACCAGACGCGGCCCGCAGTGGTCTTCGTCACCCACGACCTCGAGGAGGCCATCGCCCTCGCCGACAAGGTCGTGGTCCTCACCGCCGGCCCGGGCACGGTGAAGGCCGAGTTCGTGATCGACCTGCCTCGGCCGCGGATCGTGCAGGAGATCCGTTTCGACCCGCGGTTCACCCGCCTGTACGGACTGATCTGGGAAGCGCTGCGGGCCGAGGTCGAAGAGGCCTACAGCCGCACGATGACCTTCAGCGAGGTGGCGTCATGACCGACACGACGATCACCACCAGCCGCCCGCCGCGAGTCCTCGGCCGCCGACGGCGCAGAGACACCGGCCGGCGCGTGCGGCTCGGGGCTGTTCGGCTGGGCATCGTCGGGCTGCTGCTCGCGGCATGGCAGGTGGCCGTCAACGTCAAGGCGGTCGACCCCTTCTTCTGGGGTGAGCCACGAGCGGTCTGGCTCACCCTCCAGGACTGGACCCTGCTCGGCACGCCACAGGGCTCGCTCCTCGAGCAGGTGCTGGTGACCCTCGAGGAGGCGGTACTCGGTTTCGCGATCGGCTCCGTGCTGGGTGTCGTCTGCGGGATCGCTCTCGGCCGGGTGCTGGGGCTCGCCGAGCTCTTCGCGCCCTTCCTCAAGGCCGCGAACTCGATCCCGCGCATCATCCTCGGGTCCATCTTCACGGTGGCGTTCGGCTTCGGGATGCAGTCGAAGGTCATCCTGGCGGTCGTGCTCGTCTTCTTCGGCGTCTTCTTCAACGCGTTCCAGGGAGCTCGAGAGGTCGACCGCAACCTCACGGCGAACGCGCGTCTGCTCGGTGCCTCTCGGTGGCGCGTCACCCGCGACGTCGTCCTGCCATCGGCGTTCACCTGGATCCTGGCGAGCCTGCACATCAGCTTCGGCTTCGCGCTCATCGGGGCGCTCGTCGGCGAGATCCTGGGCGCCAACAAGGGTCTGGGGCTGCTGATCCGCTCCTCCCAGAACAACTTCGACATGAACGGCGTGCTGGCCGGGATGGTGATCGTCGCCCTCATCGCCCTGTCCGCCGAGGGACTGATCACGATGCTCGAGAGCCGCCTCCTGCGCTGGCGTCCCCCTCAGAGCCACGGGGGTGCCGCTGTCCTGTGACCTCACCGACCACTGCTCATCGCCACACCGCATCCAAGGAGACACCCGTGCCCAACCCTCGTCTTGCCCTCCCCGCCGTGGCCCTGGTGGTCGCGTCCCTGCTGACCAGCTGCGCCAACACGGCCGCCGGCCCCAGCACCGCCGCCACCAAGGCGGACGCCAACGCTCCTACCGTGACCATCATGGTCGGTGGTCTCAGCAAGCAGATCTACCTGCCCTACATGCTCGCCAAGCAGCTGGGCTACTACGACAAGATCGGGGTCAACGTCAACCTCATCGACGAACCAGCCGGGGGCGACGCGACGGAGAACATGCTGGCTGGTCAGGTCCAGGGTGTGGGGGGCTTCTACGACCACAACATCGCCCTCCAGGCTCAGGGCAAGTCCGCGGAGTCGGTCGTCTCGATGCTGCAGATCCCCGGCGAGGTCGAGCTGTGCCGCAGCGACCTCAAGGGGGTGGTCAACAGCCCGGCCGACTTCGCCGGTCAGGTGCTCGGCATCACCGACACCGGCTCGTCGACCGACTTCCTCACGCAGTACCTGACCACGAAGTCCGGGGTCGACCCCGCCAAGACCACTCGCCAGGGGGTCGGCGCCGGCCAGACCTTCATCGCCGCGATGAAGCAGAAGGCCATCGCCTGCGGGATGACCACCGAGCCGACCGTCTCGCAGGCCCTCTCGGACGGGACCGCGTTCATCCTCCTGGACATGCGGACCGCAGCAGGGTCGAAGGCGGCTCTTGGTGGAACGTATCCGGCCACCTCCCTCTACATGCCGACCGACTGGGTCAACGCCAACAAGCCGACGGTGCAGAAGCTCGTCAACGCCTACGTCGCCACCCTGGCCTGGATCCAGGCTCACTCTGGAGCGGAGATCGCCGACAAGATGCCTGCTGACTACTACAAGGGCGTCGGCAAGGACGCCTATGTGGCGGCGCTGAACAGCGAGAAGGGGATCTTCAACCCGACGGGCATCATGCCGGCCGACGGTCCCGCGACCTGTCTGGCCGTGCTGAGCAAGTTCAACGACAAGGTCAAGGGCAAGTCGATCGACCTCACCGCCACCTACACCGACGAGTTCGTCAAGGCGGCGACGCCGGTCAGCTGAGGTCGACGGGTATGCCGCCGAGCCCGCTCTGCGGCATACCCTGGTCAGCCCTCGGGCAGCCGCCGCACGGTGAGGAGCTGTTCGCTGCGACCGACCGGGCCGCGGATGTCGTGGAGCGTCGACGTGGTCAGCCCGACCCCGTCCGGGCCGAAGACGACCCGGGTGTCGAAGCCGACCCAGCCGGTGACGGGCCGGCGGTGCAGATGCACGCTCAGCTCGACGTTCGGGAACATCCAGGCTCGGGGGTCGGCGCGGACGACGATGCCGTTCGCCGTGTCGACGAGGCCGAGGAAGGCTGCGGTGGGGCTGACCTCGACCCCCTCGATCAGGGTGATCCCGGTGCGCAGCCAGACCTGACCCCGGCCGGGCCCGTTCGCGGTCGCGGCCCTTCCCTCGACCGACGCGATGTAGCCGCCACGCCAGTTCTTCGCGCCGTCCCACACTGGCATCGAGTCCGGGTGCGGGAGCGGGTTGGGCCCTCCACCGGCGACCTCGGCGCTGTCGTGGCCGGCCAGCCGCCAGGCGCGGGCCCGCACGACGGCCCTCCCGCCCGCGGCGAGGCTGGCCTCGACGAGCTCGATCGTGCGCCCGGGCCGGACCGTCCGGACGGTCACCTCGCTGCGCTCGGCCGGGATCATCCCGAGGATCTCGTAGGTGACCCGGGCGAGCTGCATCTCCTCTCTCGGCTCGTGGGTCTCTATGGCGTGCGCGAGGAGCCCGGAGACCGGAGCCATGTGCTGCTCGCCGGGGTTCCAGGCGCCCTCCACGTGGCTGGTCGGCTCGTATGCACCGTCACCGAGCGGCCGGTAGTAGCTGCTCGAGCTCCCGCTCACCGCCTCGTCGGTATGCCGGGCGCTCGTCGCCGGCGCGCTGTCGCTCGTCACGCGCCTCACTGTAGGCAGTCGCGGTCGCGGTCAGTGCTCGCGGGGGCGGTCCCGGCCGGTGACCCGGATGGTCGTGCTCGCCTTGACCCCGTTGACGAGCAGGGTGAGCGTGGCCGTGCCCGGCCGGACGGCGGTCAGGAAATGGGTGTCCGGGTCGAACCGGACCGCGCCGGAGCGGTCCTCGCCGATCTGCACGTTGTCCCCCGACCACTGGGCGCTGACCGGCCACGCGACGGGCACCGTGGCCCCGCCCTGGGTGAAGGTGGGAGCCAGCTCGACCTTGGACCCCACCGCCAGGCTCGCTGGTGAGCTCAGCTGGACGGCGTCGACGCTCGGGTGCGTCTCGGCGCGCAGCCAGTCGATCCGGTCACCGGGGGCTTTCGGGGCGGACCCGACGACGCCGGCCCGAGGGTCGATCCCGAGCATCGTCCAGCCACGGAAGCCGCCGTCGGCGGTGTTGCCCGCCGGCGTCTTGCCCGAGTTGCCGTTGACCAGGATGGAGATCCCCTGGACGGAGGACGCATGGAAGACACCGACGTGGCCGTTGACCACCGCGACCGACTTGCCGGACTCGACCCGGAACCGGCCCAGCCGGTCCTCGAGCTGCTGGGCCTCGACCCGGTCGGTGAGCTGGCTCGCCTTGTCGGAGAGCGGGTCGTCGACGGGCACGTGGAACGCGACGAGCACCCCGGTCACCCGTCGGTCGTGGGCGGCCTCGTCGAGCTGCTGCTCGAGCTGCGACAGCTGAGCGATCCCGTCGTCGTTGCCGTGCAGCGTCAGCGACGAGGTGTTGAGCGTGATGAGGCGCGTCGAGCCGATGAGTGTCGAGGTGTGGGTAGGCCCGAAGACGCTGGTGAAGTTGGTGATCGGCCCGCCCATCACCTCGTGGTTGCCGGGCACGTAGGTCCACGGCACCCGGTCTCCGACCTCCTCGTCCAGGACCCGTTTGGCCAGTGCGAAGTCCTCCGGGCTCGCCTCGTCGACGAAGTCCCCGTCGATGACGAGGTGGTCCGGGTGGGCGGCGACGATCTCGCGCAGCGTGCGCCGGACGTTCTCCAGCAGCGGGCTGTCCGGGCTGCGCGCGACGAACTGCCCGTCCGAGATGACCGCGATCCGTTGCGGCCGCTCGTCGACGGTGCCGTCCGTGACGACGACCGGGTCGTGGACCGCGGCATTCTGGCTCGGCGCCGCTGTCGGCGCGACGTTCGCGACGAGGTCGGAGATGGTGAGGTCGCCGTGGTACTGCGCGGTCGGCCGGGTCTCGAGGAACCGGATGCGGTCGACCCGTAACGGCATCGCCGTCCCGGTCGGCACCGGGAAGGTCACCTGCTGCCAGCCGTCCCACGTCACGAGGTCACCGTCGAGGTTGCTCACGGTGCCGTTGCCACTGGTGACCTGGATCCGGGGCCAGACCCCGGAGGCGTCTCCCTTGACCCACAGCGTCAGGTTGAGCGGTTGCCCGGCGACGGCGAGCCCGGCCGGAGGCACGGCATACATGCCTCGCGTGGCGGTGCTCTGGGTGAAGTCGTGCTGCAGCCGCAGCCCGGCGTGGCCGTCCTGCCCCGGTGCGGGCGTGACGGTGCCGGATGCTCGGGCGGTGTCGGCGGTCCACGAGGCGGCGTCGGCGAAGTCGGCGACGACGTGCTGGTCGAGCCCGACAAGGACGGTGCTGTCGTAGCGGTGGTCGCCGACCTGGAAGTGGATGACGCCCGAGCCCTTCGCCATCGTCGGCCGGACGGTGAAGCCGTTGCTGCCGTCTGCGGTCACCGTGATGCCCGGGTCGGCGCTCACCTGCACGTCGGCCGGCTCGACGGGCGACGGCCGGCCGTCGGCGTCGTAGCCGGTCAGCATCACCGAGGCGCTGCTGGACGAGTCGAGGAAGGGGACCACGGCGCGGTCCGCCTCGAGGTGGTCGAGCGGGCCGAGGACGGTCAGCGGCATCGAGGCCCGCCGGCCCTTCGTGAGGTCGAAGCTCACCTCCGCGTCTCCGGCCCGCCGCCCGACCACCGTCGTCCGGTCGCCCCGGTGGTCCCCGAGACGCAGCAGCGACCCGTCGGCGTGGAACGTCCCGCCCTGCTCCACCGCGGCGTAGGCCGCGTCGATGCCGGAGCCGAACAGGGTCCGGGTCTGGCCGCTGAGGACGGTGTAGGCGCCGGCTCGGTTGGTCACCGGCCGCAGCTGGGCGTCAGTGGCCACCCCCTGCGGCTGCGCGGACGAGAAGAACTGCAGGGTGTTGGACACGAGGCGCTCGTGCCCGTCCGAGGGGGTGTTGACGATGAGCGGCGCCGTCGTCCCCGAGACGCGGGCGGCCATCATGCTCGACCCGCCGCCGTCAAGGTTGAGGGCCTGGTAGGCGCCGAGGCTCTTCATGAACGCACCGAGCTCGGAGCGGCGCATCCCCACGCTCGCTGCCGTCTGGCCGTCGAGGGTCAGCGCGATGACCTTGGCCCCGTCGCGCGAGACGCCGATGGCGGTGCGCGAGTGCAGGCCGTCGTCGGACAGGGCGGGGTTGACCTCGCCGTCGACGACGATCTGCTCGGCGCCGCTCAGGGCGAGGTTGACGCTCTTGTCGAGCCCGACGGTGACCGTGACCGGGTCGCCCACGTGCAACGACGACACCACGTCGGCTCCGGCCTCGCGTCCGACGAGGACCTGGCCGCCCGTGGGGATGTCCGGCGCGCCGGCCCCGGAACGCACGTCGGTGACGACACCGTCAACGACTGTGGCGCGAGCGACCTTGGGGGACAACGCATCCGGGCCACCCATCGGCCGGTCGAGTGTGGACGGTCCCCACGCCGGCGAGTAGACCCCGATGCCGTCCCGGCCTACTGCCGGGGTGTTGAGCCCGGCGATGGGGTGCTGCTGGCCGGCCACGCTGACCGATCCGCTCGCGGTCAGGGCGCCGACTGCGGCGCGCCCGTCGGCGATGGAGAAGGCCGGCCGGGCGCCCGCCCGGGCGTTGAGGAGGCCGGACGAACCCTGCGCCAATCCGACCGGGGCGCCGCTGTAGTTCATGTCGAAGAAGTCGCCGTTGACACCGGCCACGGCTCCGGTGCCGCGCATCTGGGTGCTGAGGTCGGCGACGCCGGCGACCGTCCCGGAGTTGCGCACGTCGAGCGAGAGGGTCGGCACGGAGAGGTCGGCGGTGAGGACGTTGCCCTTGTTCCACCCGCCGGGCTCCCGGCGCTGGAAGCTGGTCAGCGCCAGGCCAGGCGCCACCTGCTGCGTCGCCACGGTCGCCAGGGCCTCGCCGCCGGCCGTGAAGTCGTAGCCGTTGGACTCCTGGGCGCTCGGTGCGATCCCCCCCGGCGCGAGGGTGACGGCTGTCGGCGGCGGCGGCGGGACGTCGGCCCGGGCCGGCAGCCCGGTCAGGGTGGCCAGCGCGGTGGTCGCGGCGGCGGCGGCAGCCAGCAGCACGGCATACGGACGGCGGGTGGAGCGCGGGGAGGTCACCCCACGGTTCTACCGCCAACAAGTCACGTTCGTGAAGGGCTAAGCGGAAACATCTCACCAACCAGGCGTGCCGCCGGGTGGCGTTGACCTATTCAGCCGCCCTCGTCACCCGGACCTGGATCTCCCGGGCGCAGGCGGCGGCCGCGACCTCCGGCAGCCAGTGGCCCTCAGCCACCTCGACGAACCGGTAGTCGGCCGTGACCAGCGCTCCCGTCGCCTCGGCGCCGCGCCGGCTGAAGAACCGGTCCGCCCGTCCCCACACGTAGGTCGTCGGGATGCGGATGCGGTGCACGAGCCCGTGCGACAGCCTGCTCGCGCGGTACCAGCCCAGCGCCGCGGTGAGCCTTCCGGGCTGCGCCATCGCGGCCAGGTAGCGCTGCGTCACGTCGGGCGGCAGCCCGGATCGCCGCAGCGCCCGCGGGAAGATCCGCGAGAAGGTCAGCTCGGGGAGCCGGGGGAGCTGGAACCAGAGCATGTAGAGCGAGTGCCAGGCCTGAGCCGGATGCCGCAGCGCCCGGGCGAACGCCGCCGGGTGGGGAGTGGAGAGCACGGTGAGCGTCGGGAACCGGTCCGGGTGGGTGCCGGCCGCCGCCCAGGCCACCGCACCGCCCCAGTCGTGCCCCACCAGATGGGCCCGGTCCAGCCCGGCGGCGTCGAGCAGAGCGAGCACGTCGCCGACGAGCTCGGTCATCGCGTAGGCGGCGCGGCTCTGCGGTCGGGCGTGGGGGCTGTATCCGCGCTGGTCCGGTGCGACGACCCGCAGACCGGCCCGGGTCAGGTGCTCACCGATCTCGTCCCAGCAGTGCCGGTCGGCGGGGAAGCCGTGCAGCAGCACCACCGCCGGTCCGTCCAGCGGCCCCCTGTCGGTCACGTCGAACGTCAGGCCGGCGTGTTCGTAGCTGGTCAGCCGCATGCATCGATTCTGTCCGACCGCGCTGCGGACCCCGGGCCTCGGGGGCCTATCGTCGGGTATGCCGTCGTTGCCGCTCTTCCCGCTCGGCACCACCCTGCTGCCCGGAGGACGTCTCCCGCTGCGGGTCTTCGAGCCGCGGTACGTCGTGCTGCTGCGCGACCTGCTCGAGCAGCCGGGGGACGAGCGTGGCTTCGGGGTGGTCGCGATCCGGCGGGGGTTCGAGGTCGGTGGCGAGCTGGACAACGACCTGCACGGGGTCGGCTGCCTGGCCGTCCTGGACGAGATCGCCGAGGCCGGTGACGCGATGTTCGTCGTCCTCGCGACGGGGACGCGGCGGTTCCGCCTCGACGGCATCGACCGCGGTGCCGGCACGCCATACCTGACGGGCGAGGTGTCCTGGCTGGACGAGCCGCTCGGACAGCAGGCAGCCCTCCGCGGGCTGGTCACCCGGATGCGCGCCGTCGTCTCCGGCTACCGCGCGAGCCTCGGGCTTGAGGAGCTCGACCTGCCCGGCGACCCGACCGAGCTGTCCTACGTCGTCGCGCCCGCCGTCGGGCTCGACACCGGCGAACGGCAACGGATCCTCGCGTCCCCGGACACCGCCTCGCGGCTCTCCCTAACGCTGCGGCTGGTGCAGCGGGAGATAGCCCTGACCTCCAGCCTGGGCGTCGTCGCGAGCCTGCCGGACGGACCCTCGAGCCTCAACTGACACCACGATGCGTGGGCGACAATGACCCGGTGCACCTGAGCCTGCGTGACCTGCCCGAGCCGGCGCTGACGTTCCTCGCCGAGCGGCACCTTGCGACGCTGACGACGCTGCGCCCGGACGGGTCACCGCACGTCGTCGCGATCGCCTTCACCTTCGACCCTGTCACAAGCACCGCACGGGTGATCACCAGCGGTGGCAGCCGCAAGGCGCGCAACCTCGCCCGGGGCGGTCCCGCCGTGCTGTGCCAGGTCGACGGCCGCCGCTGGCTGACGCTGGAAGGGCATGGCTCGGTCGTCTCCGAGCCGGATGCGGTGCGCGATGCCGAGGAGCGGTATGCCGTGCGCTACCGGCAGCCCCGCCCCAACCCGGAGCGGGTCGTCCTGCACATCCCGGTGGACCGGATGATGGGTCACGTCTGAGCGGAGGGCGTCTGGCTGGCAGGCCGCGGCGTCAGGCAGTCCGCCCGGCCGCAGCCGAGCACCGTCCGGCCGCCCAGTGGCGTCGTCAGCTCGACGGTCGCGCTCGCCAGCCGGGCCGAGGCCTGGCACTGCTTGGCGGACGTCGTGCTGCGCTCGCGCACCGTGATGGTCACCGAGGTCGAGGACTCGACCGCGGTCGCGTCAACGAGCTCCGTGCAGGCCGAGCCGGTCCAGTCGACCCTCAGGGACGTCGGCGACCCGACCGTCGCGCGGTCCCAGACGACGGGATGTGGTGTGGCGTCAACGGATCCGCCGGAGCCGCACGCGGTGAGCGCCATACCGAGACAGCAGGCAAGGAAGAGCCCGAAACGGTCTCGGCGAGGTGGTGGCACGGGCGTCTCTCCCTGGGCTCCTGTGGCGGACGGCACAGCACCTACGGTAGACACCCGTGCACTGTCTCCTGACCATCGTTGCTGAAGGGTGACCGACCCGTGGCCTACGCCGACCTGCCCCTCACCGAGCTGCGGGCTCACGTCACGGCGGGGACCGAGCCGGGCGACCTGGACGCCTTCTGGGACGCCAGCCTGGCCGAGGCCCGGGCCGACGACCGCCCCGCCGAGCTCGTCGCGACGGACAACAACCTGACCACGATCGACTCGTACGGCGTCACGTTCGCCGGCTTCGACGGGCACCCGGTCGGCGGGTGGCTGCACGTCCCGGCCACTGCCGACGGCCCGCTGCCGTGCGTCGTGCAGTATGTCGGGTACGGCGGCGGGCGCGGCCTGGTCCACGAGAACACGGTGTGGGCCCAGGCGGGCTATGCGCACTTCGTCATGGACACCCGCGGCCAGGGCTCTGCCTGGTCCGTCGGCGTCACCGACGACCCGGTCGGCAGCGGGCCGGCCTTCCCCGGGGTGATGACCCGGGGCATCACGGACCCCGCCGGCTACTACTACCGACGGCTCATCGTCGACGCGGTCCGGGCCGTGGACGCGGTGAGGTCGGCCCCGATGGTCGACGAGCGGCGGATCGCCGTGGTCGGCGGCAGCCAGGGCGGCGGGCTGGCGATCGCCGCCGCGGCCTTGGCCGACGGCGTGGTCGCCGCGATGGCAGACGTGCCCTTCCTCTGCGACTTCCCGCGGGCGCTCGAGCTCGCCACGACCGCGCCCTACGAGGAGATCGTCCGCTACCTGGCGACCCACCGGGACAAGACCGCGCAGGTGATGGCGACGCTCGGGTATGTCGACGCCGCGCACCTCGCGCGCCGGGCGAGCGTGCCGGCGCTGTTCTCGGTCGCCCTGATGGACCCGGTCTGCCCGCCCTCGACCGTCTACGCGGCCTACAACGCCTGGGCTGGTCCGAAGCAGATCGAGGAGTATCCCTTCAACGGCCACGACGGCGGTGGCCCGTTCCAGGTGGCCACCCAGCTGGCCTGGCTGCCGACCAGAATGGCACCTGCCGAGCACGTCCGGAGCTGAAGGAGGAGGACCGATGGCTGACTTCGTCGGCGCGATCGACCAGGGGACCACCAGCACGCGCTTCATGGTGTTCGACCATGCCGGCGCCGAGGTGGGCCGCCACCAGCTCGAGCACGAGCAGATCCTGCCGCGAGCCGGATGGGTCGAGCACAACCCGGTCGAGATCTGGGAGCGCACCCGCTCCGTCGTCCAGTCGACGATGAACTCGCTCGGCCTGGCCGCCTCCGACCTCGCGGCCGTGGGCATCACCAACCAGCGCGAGACGACCGTGGTCTGGGACCGCAGGACCGGCCGACCATACGGCAACGCCATCGTCTGGCAGGACACCCGGACCGACCGGATCGCCAGCGCCCTCGAGCGCGACGGACGGGGTGAGGTGATCCGGCGCAAGGCCGGGCTGCCGCCCGCGACGTACTTCGCCGCGGGCAAGGTCCAGTGGATCCTCGAGAACGTCGAGGCGGTGCGGGCCGCGGCCGAGGCCGGAGACGCGCTGTTCGGCACGATGGACACCTGGCTGACCTGGAACCTCACCGGCGGGGTCAACGGCGGCGTGCACCTGACCGACGTCACGAACGCCAGCCGGACCATGCTCATGGACCTCGAGACCCTCGACTGGGACGACGAGCTGCTCGGCTTCTTCGACATCCCGCGCTCGATGCTGCCGCAGATCAAGCCGTCCTCATGCCCCGACGGCTACGGCGAGGTCGCCGCCACCGAGTACTCCGGCATCCCGCTGACCGGGATCCTCGGCGACCAGCAGGCCGCCATGGTCGGCCAGGTCTGCTTCGCTGCGGGCGAGGCGAAGAACACCTACGGCACCGGCAACTTCCTGCTGCTCAACACCGGGACCGAGCTGGTCCGCAGCAGCAACGGGCTGCTCAGCACCGTCTGCTACCAGCTCGGCGACGAGGCGCCTGTCTACGCCTTGGAGGGGTCGATCGCGGTGACCGGGTCGGCGGTCCAGTGGCTGCGCGACCAGCTCGGCATCATCTCCGGCGCCGCCGAGGTCGAGACCCTCGCGGCCAGCGTCGAGGACAACGGTGGCGTCTACTTCGTCCCCGCCTTCTCCGGCCTGTTCGCGCCGTACTGGCGCAGCGACGCCCGCGGCGCGATCGTCGGGCTCTCGCGGTTCAACACCAACGCGCATCTGGCCCGGGCCACCCTCGAGGCGATCTGCTACCAGAGCCGGGACGTCTCCGAAGCCATGGAGGCCGACTCCGGAGTGCACGTGGAGGTGCTCAAGGTCGACGGCGGGGTCACCCAGAACGACCTCTGTATGCAGCTGCAGGCCGACATCCTCGGGGTGCCGGTCTCTCGCCCTGTCGTCGCCGAGACGACGGCCCTCGGCGCGGCATACGCCGCTGGTCTGGCGGTCGGGTTCTGGGAGACCACGGACGAGCTGCGGGCCAACTGGCAGGAGTCGAAGCGGTGGAGCCCGACCTGGTCCGCCGAACAGCGCAGCAGCGGGTATGCGGGGTGGCGCAAGGCCGTCGACCGCACCCTGGACTGGGTCGACGTCGACGACTGAATGTCCGAAGGATCCATTTCCGTAAATGCCCTCCGGCGCCCACGCAGCACGAGTATCTTGAGTCGACGCAGGGGAACTGGCATATCGCTGCAGCCGGAAGAGGGTTCTCACATGCCACAGTTCATGGACGTGCACACCAGCATGGTGGGCGTGACAGCCGACCAGCTCCTTGAGGCGCACAACGCGGACCTCGCCATCCAGGACGATGAGAGCGTCAACTTCAAGCATGCGTGGGCAGACCCCAAGACGGGTCACGTGTTCTGCCTCTCTGAGGCGCCCAGCGCGGAGGCCGTCCAGAAGATCCATGAGCGGGCTGGTCACCCCGCCGACGAGGTCCACGAGATCACGGTCACGGCCTAACGTTCTGACCCCACGAGTCTGCCGGCCATCACTGTCGCCGGGGAGGGTGGATGGCTGCGGGCGCATGACGGGTGCGCCCGCAGCACGCCACCGACGGTCGCCGGCCGGCTCACCCCTGCGTCGACGTCTGCAGCTGGTCGACGAGCCGTCGGGCCAGGCAGCCGATCGCTCGGTCGATGTCTCGGGGGTCGGTGCGGTCCGAGGCTGGCCGCCGGGTGAAGATGGCGAGCGCGTAGGACGAGCCTGAGGGTTCGGTGACCACGCCGACCTCGTTTCGGACGACCCCCATCAGGGCGCCGCTCTTGGCTGCCACTGTCCAGTCCTGGTCGAAGCCGGACGCGATGCGGTCGCGCGTGAGCTGCTGGCCCATCAGCGTGCGCATGCGGGCGCAGGCGGGCGGTGGTCCGGCGGCGTCGCTCCAGATGAGGCGAAGGAGGCGCACCATCTCCGCGGGTGTCGTCCGGGACCCGCGGGTGGGGTCGAGCGCGGCCGACCGGACGATCGCCGCCCTGATGGTGTCGTCCGTCGGCGGTCCGTCGGCTGCTGGGTCGTGCCGGGCGAGGTCGGCGTAGTCCTCGAAGCCGGCCTCGCCGGCCATCTCGTCGAGCATCGTGGCCAGGTCGCCGGCGACCCAGGTGACGGGAAGCCCGAGACGCTCCGTGGTCGCGTTGACGTCCGCCAGGCCGAGGAGGCCGAGCAGCGCGTCAGTGGCCACGTTGTCACTCAGCGTCATCATCGGCACGAGCAGGTCTCGAGCACTCATCACGACCGGGTCCGCCATCAGCGACATCCCGACCGGGCCAGGGGTGCGGTTCTCGGCGGACAGGACCACGCGTTCGGAACCGTCCAGGCGGGCCGTCTCGATGGCGACCGACGCGGCCAGGGCGACCTGCACCTTCATCACGGAGGCCGGGGTGACCAGGTCATCCTCCCGGTGGCCGACCGCGGCCTCGCCGCCGACCGGGCCGGCGCACCAGCTCGCCTCGACACCGGGAAGATCCCACTGCGGCGAGTCCCCTTGCGGCGATGAGGTCACGCGCCATCATCCCCCAAGCGCGGGGAACAAAGCAGGCGCGCACGAAGTTGAGCCTGATGTACGCAACTTTGTCGAGTGCGGTTTTGACAAGAGGGCGGACCGCGGTGCAGATTGAGTCGTGAAGCCTCACCCTGCGGGCGGACGCTCTGCCTGACGCCCCGGCATACCGAACAGCAACAGGAGATCACCATGTCACGTGCGGTCGGAATTGACCTCGGCACCACCAACTCGGCCGTCGCCGTCCTCGAGGGCGGGGAGCCGACGATCATCGCGAACGCCGAGGGCGGGCGCACCACCCCCTCCGTCGTCGCGTTCTCCAAGAACGGCGAGGTGCTGGTCGGCGAGATCGCCAAGCGGCAGTCGGTCACCAACGTCGACCGGACGATCCGCTCCGTCAAGCGCCACATGGGCACCGACTGGAGCACCGAGATCGACGGCAAGAACTACACCCCCCAGGAGATCAGCGCCCGCATCCTGCAGAAGCTCAAGCGCGACGCGGAGTCCTACCTCGGCGAGGCGGTGACCGACGCGGTCATCACCGTCCCGGCCTACTTCGACGACCACGAGCGCCAGGCCACCAAGGAGGCCGGCGAGATCGCGGGCCTCAACGTCCTGCGGATCATCAACGAGCCCACCGCCGCGGCACTCGCCTACGGCCTGGACAAGGGCAAGGAGGACGAGCTCATCCTCGTCTTCGACCTCGGTGGCGGCACCTTCGACGTCTCCCTCCTCGAGGTCGGCAAGGACCCCGACGACGGGTTCTCCACGATCCAGGTGCGGGCGACCAACGGTGACAACAAGCTCGGCGGCGACGACTGGGACGAGCGCGTCGTCAGCCACCTGCTCACCACGGTGAAGAACAGCAGCGGCGTCGACCTGTCCAAGGACAAGATCGCCATGCAGCGGCTGCGCGACGCGGCGGAGCAGGCCAAGAAGGAGCTGTCCTCCTCGACGAACACCAACATCAACCTGCAGTACCTCTCGATGTCGGAGAACGGCCCGATCCACCTCGACGAGCAGCTGTCCCGTGCGCAGTTCGAGCAGCTGACCGCTGACCTGCTCGAGCGCACCAAGGCGCCGTTCCAGAAGGTCATCGCGGACGCCGGCATCAAGGTCGGCGACATCGACCACGTGGTCCTCGTGGGTGGCTCGACCCGCATGCCCGCCGTGTCGAAGGTCGTCACCGAGCTGACCGGGGGCAAGGAGCCCAACAAGGGCGTCAACCCCGACGAGGTCGTCGCGGTCGGCGCGAGCCTGCAGTCCGGCGTCCTCAAGGGTGAGCGCAAGGACGTCCTGCTCATCGACGTCACGCCGCTCAGCCTCGGCATCGAGACCCAGCACGGCCGGATGACCAAGCTCATCGAGCGCAACACGGCCATCCCGACGAAGCGCTCGGAGATCTTCACGACCGCGGACGACAACCAGCCGTCCGTCCTCATCCAGGTCTTCCAGGGTGAGCGCGAGATCGCCCAGCACAACAAGGGGCTCGGCACCTTCGAGCTGACCGGCATCGCGCCGGCTCCCCGCGGCGTGCCGAAGATCGAGGTCACCTTCGACATCGACGCGAACGGCATCGTCCACGTGTCCGCCAAGGACCAGGGGACGGGCAAGGAGCAGTCGATGACGATCTCCGGCGGCTCGGCGCTGCCCAAGGACGAGATCGAGCGGATGGTCAAGGAGGCCGAGGCGCACGCCGACGAGGACAGGAAGCGGGTCGAGGAGATCGAGGCCCGCAACGCCGCCGAGCAGCTGGTCTACTCGACGGAGAAGTTCCTCACCGACAGCGGCGACAAGGTCCCCGACGCGGAGAAGAGCGACGTCGAGAAGGCCCTCGGTGAGCTCAAGACGGCCGTCGGGACCAAGGAGTCACCCGGCACCGACATCGAGGACATCAAGGCCAAGACGGCAGCGCTCAGCGAGGTCTCCCAGAAGATGGGCGCGGCGATGTATGCCGCGTCGGCCAACGAGAGCGCGGCGGCGGACGGCGACGCCCAGCCGGATGCCTCCGCTGAGACGGCGAGCGACGACGACATCGTCGACGCAGAGGTCGTCGAGGACGACGATGCGCCGAAGGACAGCAAGTGACCGACCGCGACGAGCCCGTCGCCGGTGACGAGGCGGCTGCCGGCCCGACCGAGGTCGAGCCGGCAGCCGCGCCGGGCCATACCGGCCAGGGTCCGCACGGAGCCCAGGCGTCGTCCGAGCCCGGGGGCACCGACGAGTACGACTTCTCTCGCCTGCTCGACGAGCCGGCCGAGGGAGACGTGGTCGACGGTGAGGCGGTCGCCGGCGCGGCGCAGGAGCCCGACTCCGGGTCCGACGCCCGCCGGGCCGACGAGCACCTGGCCGACCTGCAGCGGCTGCAGGCGGAGTACGTCAACTACAAGCGGCGCGTCGACCGCGACCGGGCGGTGGCCCGCGACCTCGGGGTGACCCAGGTCGTTGAGGCGCTCCTGCCGGTGCTCGACGACATTCACCTCGCCCGCGCGCATGGCGACCTCGAGGGCAGCCCGTTCGCCTCCATCTCCGACAAGCTCGACACGATCCTCGGCCGGTTCGGCGTGACCCGTCTCGGGGAGCAGGGTGAGACCTTCGACCCGGCCGTCCACGAGGCCCTGATGCATGTCGAGGCCGACCTGGACGAAGGCACCACCACGACGACCGTGGTGCAGGTGCTCCAGCCGGGATACCGGATGGGCGAGCGCGTCGTGCGGCCCGCCCGGGTCTCCGTCGCGGACCCGAAATAGCCGAGAGAGGAGGACGCCACGATGGCCAGCCAGGACTGGTTCGACAAGGACTTCTACGCCATCCTCGGCGTCCCCCAGGACGCCGACGCGGCGGCGATCAAGAAGACCTACCGCAAGAAGGCGCGCACGATGCACCCCGACCAGAACGCCGGGGACGCCGCGGCGGAGGCACGGTTCAAGGAGATCGGCGAGGCCTACTCGGTCCTCTCCGACCCCGAGCAGCGTCAGCAGTACGACCAGATCCGCACGATGTCCCGCGGAGGAGCCCGGTTCACCGCGGGCGGTGGCGGCGCCGGCGGGTTCGAGGACCTCTTCTCCGGCATGTTCGGCGCTGGTGGTGCGGGCGGCGCAGCCGGCCCCCGGGTGCGCTACTCGACCGGTGGAGGTGGCGCTCAGCCCGACCTGGAGGACCTCCTCGGGGGACTCTTCGGCCAAGGGGGCGGCGCATACCCCGGCGGCGGGTATGCCGGGGCGCCTCGTGGCCCGCGTCGCGGCACCGACGTCCAGGCGCGCACGAGCATCCCGTTCCGCGACGCCGTCAGCGGGTCCACGGTGACCCTGTCGACCGCGGACGGTCAGAAGATCACCACCCGGATCCCCGCCGGTGTCCGGGACGGCCAGAAGATCCGCCTGCGCGGCAAGGGGTCTCGCGGCGACACCGGTGCCGCGGCCGGCGACCTCATCCTCACCGTCGCCGTGCAGAAGCACCCGGTCTTCGGTCGCGACGGCGACGACCTCACCGTCGACCTGCCGGTCACCTTCGCCGAGGCCGCGCTCGGAGCCACGGTGTCCGTGCCGACCCTGGAGGGCAGCCCCGTCCGGGTCAAGGTCGCGCCGGGCACGCCCAGCGGCCGCGTGCTCCGGGTCAAGGGGCGGGGCGTGGCCCGCGACGACCAGGCCGGTGACCTGCTCGCCCGGGTCCAGGTCGTCGTGCCGCAGCGGCTCACGGAGGCCGCCCGGGAGGCCATCGAGAAGCTGCAGGCGGACGAGGCCCAGGTCGACCCCCGCGCCGAGCTCTTCGAGCGCGCCCGGACCTGACGGACGGAGCAGGTGTGATGATGCGTGCGGTGACCGCGAGCTTCGGACCCGAGGACGACACCCCGGTGTTCGTCATCTCGGTCGCGGCCCAGCTGGCCGGGATGCACGCCCAGACCCTGCGCCAGTATGACCGGCTCGGCCTCGTCTCGCCGTCGCGCACCCGCGGTGGCGGCCGGCGCTACTCCGGGCGGGACGTCGCCCTGCTGCGCGAGGTCCAGCGACTCTCCCAGGACGAGGGCGTCTCGCTCGCCGGCATCCAGCGCATCCTCGACCTCGAGCACCAGGTCGCGGCGCTGCGCGCCCGGGTCGCCGAGCTGAGCGCCGACGTGGAGCGGGCCAACGCCCGCACCGCCTCCGGCTCCCGGATCTTCGCCGCCGGCGCCCGCGGCGACATCCTGGCCATGCGCCCGGGCGAGCGCCCTCCGCGGATGCTCTCCTCCTCGCAGGCCCTCGTGGTGTGGAGGCCCTCCCGATGACGCCGATCGAGCACCTGCTCGTCTTCACGGACCGCACCGCGGCCGAAGCCGTCGCCGACAGCATCGACCGGCACGACTACGCCCGGGTCCAGGTGATCCGGGAGGCGCTGGCCGGCGAGGACGACGCGGAGGCCCACGAGTGGGCCGTCTACATCGTGGACGAGCGCCCCGAGTCGGACGAGCGAGCGGAGCGCAAACGGATGGCGTCCCTGGCCAGCGCGAACGAGGGCTGGTACGACCCCGACCCCACCGCATCAGCCTGATCACCGTCACTTCTTGACCTGATCCTGGGCTTGTTGTGACTGATGTGACACTTGTGCCGGTTACGCTCGACCCCGGCCCCAGCCCCGGCCGCCGGAGCGGGCTCGGGCGCGCGCCGACGGGCGGTTTCACAGGGGGGCCGCCTCCCCAGACAGTGAGGCTTCAGCATGCGCGCTCGGCACCGCCGTCCAGTCCAGGCCGCACGCGGGCGGCTCAGGGTCCGCGCGGCGCTCGCCATACTGGTCGCCGTCGGCTCGAGCCTGGGCATGGTGAACCCTCAGGCGTCGGCCGCCACCGAGCGCCCGTTCGAGCGCGTCTTCGCCACCCAGGCCAACGGCGCCATCACGATCACGGGCAACACCCTCGAGACCTGTGCGAGCGGGCCGGCCTGTGACCGCGCCCACGACGGGACGAGCAGCTCGGGCAACAACAACAGCTTCGACATGGGACCGCTCGACGCGGACGCCGACGCGGGGACGACAAGCTCGTCGGCGGCGACGGTGCACGTCCCCGCCGGCGGGCGCGTCCTGTTCGCCGGCCTCTTCTGGGGCGCCGCGACCGTGGCCGGCGACCGCGGCGCGAACGCCGCCGGTGACCCGGGCACCCTCCGGCTGCGGGCTCCCGGGGGTGGCTACCAGGACGTCAGCGCAGACCGCGTGGACCGGCTCTCGAGCAGCCGAGCCCGCGACTACTCCGCCTTCGCCGACGTCACCTCGGTCGTCTCCGCCGCGGGCGCCGGGCAGTACTGGGCGGCCGACATCGCGGCCGCGACGGGCCGCGACCGGTATGCCGGGTGGAGCCTCGTCGTCGCGTACGAGGACAGCAACGCCCCCCTCCGAGACCTCACGGTCTTCTCCGGCTATGCCTCCGTCACCAACCGGGAGACGGTCCGCACGACGATCTCGGGCTTTCTCTCCCCGCCGCAGGGAGCCGTGAACGCGACCTTCGGCGCCGTGTCCTACGAAGGGGACGAGGACATCACCGGCGACTACCTCGCCGTCAACAACACCCGGCTCGCCGACTCGCAGAACCCCTCGGCGAACTTCTTCGGGAGCCGGATTACCGACCAGGGTGCAAACCTCGCCGACCGGACCCCGGCCTACCTGAACAACCTCGGCCCGGACGCCAAGGTGGTCGACGCGCCAGGCGTCATCCCCAACGGGGCGACCTCGGCCGACCTCACTTTCGCGACGGCGGGCGACTGGTACTACCCCGCCGCGCTCACCGCCCAGATCGACCTCTATGCGCCGACCATCCGGGGGACGAAGTCGGTCCGCAACCTCAGCGGAGGCAAGCCCACCAAGGTCGGGGACACCCTCGAGTACTCCATGACCTACTCCAACGTGGGCAACGACAACGCCATCAAGGCGGTCGCCTCCGATGTCCTCCCACTGAACACGACCTACGTCCCCGGCACCCTGAAGGTGGCGGCGGGCGCCAACCCGGGGGCTAGGACCGACGCCACGGGCGACGACCAGGCGGAGTATGACGCCCCCAGCCGGACGGTGCGGTTCCGGGTCGGCACCGGAGCGACGAAGACTGATGGCGGAGCCCTCGGGATCGACGCGAGCAGCACGGTCAGCTTCCGCGTGAAGGTGGATGCGGCCGCTGCCGGCACCACTGTCGAGAACACCGGGAGGCTCGACTACACCGCGCAGACGCTGGGCAAGAGCTTCGTCTACCGCACGCCTCCGGTGAGCACGCCGGTCAGCCAGTCGGCCGACGTCTCGATCACCAAGACGGCCCCGACCGGGCCGGTGCGTCCCGGCACGTCGGTCACGTACACGCTCACCACCGCCAACGTCGGGCCGAGCGTGGCCACCGACGTCACCGTCGTCGACTCCCTGCCGTCGGGAGTCTCCTACGCCTCGGCCACGCCGTCCCAGGGATCGTGCTCGACGCAGGACCGCACGGTCACCTGCCTGCTCGGCGCCGTCGCGTCGGGGGCCGGCGCCACGGTCGCGGTCGTGGTCTCCGTGCCGCCGGACTCGAGCCTCACCGAGATCGTCAACGTCGCCGACGTCAGCACCTCGACCTCCGACCCCAACCTCGCCAACAACCATGCCTCGGTGGGCTCCGCGGTGGCGCGGGCTGCGGACCTGTCCGTCACCAAGAGCGCCGCTCCCGAGAACCCGGTGCCGGGCACCGCGGTCACCTGGACGGTCGTGGCCCGCAACGGCGGACCGTCGACAGCGCACAACGTCGTGGTGACGGACGTGGTCCCGTCCTCCTTCGGCGACGTCAGCGCGAAGGCGACGGGAGGCACGTGCACGGTCGACTCGGGCGCCGTCTCCTGCACCATCGCGTCGGTGGACCCCGGAGCGAGCTTCACGGTCACCGTGACGGGAACTCTCGACCCGGCATACGCCGGTGGCACACTGACCAACCGCGCCGATGTCCAGTCCGACACGCCGGACCCCGACCCGGCCAACAACGAGGCGACCTCCTCCCTCACCCCGGCCGCGCCGTCGGCCGACCTGGTGGTCACCAAGACGGTGCTGACGAGCCCGGTGGTCGCGGGGCTGCCGGTGAGCTACCGCCTCACGGTCCAGAACGCCGGACCGTCCGACGCCGTCGCGGTCGTGCTCACCGACGAGGTCCCGAAGGAGCTCGACGGCGCCCGCGCGAACCCCGGCACCGGCTCCTGCTCGGGCGCGCCGGCGGTCACCTGCGAGCTGGGGGACCTGTCGGCCGGGTCCAGCGTGTCGGTCATCGTCAACGCCACGGTGCTCGCCGGCACCACCGGCACCGTCACCAACGCGGCGAGCGCGACCTCCAAGACCGCCGACCCCGACTCCAAGAACGACCGAGCGGAGGTCACCTCACCGGTCGAGGAGCGTGCCGACCTCTCGCTGACCAAGTCGACGGGCGCGAAGACGGTGGTCGACGGCGAGGATGTCACCTACACCCTCACGGTGGTCAACCGCGGGCCGTCGGACGCGAGATCGGTCGTGGTGACCGACCCGGTCCCCGACCCGCTGACCTTCGTCAGCGCGAAACCCAGCCAGGGAGACTGCACCGAGTCCGGCGCGGTCGTCACGTGCGACCTCGGCACCCTGACGGTCGGGCAGCGCGTGAGCATCGACGTCACGGCGGCCACCCCGAGCAAGGGCGGGGCGGACGGCGTGCGGAACACAGCCACGGTCACCTCGGATGCGAAGGACACCGTGCCGGAAAACAACGAGGCGACCGCCACGCTGAGCACCACGCCGCAGGCCAACATCGTCATGTCCAAGTCGGTGAGCCCCACCACGATCGTGGCGGGTCAGCCCGTCACCTACACGCTGACCGTGCGCAACGACGGTCCGTCGGACGCCAAGGGGATCACGGTGACCGACGCCGTCCCCTCGGCGGTCCGTGACGTCACAGCGGTCTCCGACGTCAGCACCTCCTGCGGGAGCGTCGGCAACACGGTGACCTGCACCAGGTCGGGCCTGCTCAACGGTGAGTCCTTCGTCGTGACCATCTCCGGCACCGTCTCATCGGCCACCCGGGCCGGTCCCTTGACGAACCAGGCCTCGGCCACCTCGAACTCACCGGACCCGACGCAGTCCGACAACACGGACGAGGCCACGGCGACCATCGAGGAGTCGGCCGACCTCGGCATCACCAAGACCGGCCCCTCAACGGTCACTGCCGGCACCGAGGCGACCTGGACCCTGACGGTGGCGAATGCCGGGCCCTCTGACGCGGTCGGAGCGGAGGTCCGCGACACCCTTCCACCTGGGGTCACCTTCGTCCGCGGGTTCGGACCGGGCGGTGCCTGCACCATCGTGCAGGGGCTGCGCCCACTCGTCTCGTGCCCGGTGGGCACGCTGCCCGTGAAGGGGTCGCAGAACATCTCACTCACCGGCCTGGTGGGCTCCGACGTGCCAGCGGGGACGGCGCTGACGAACGCAGCGAGCGTGTCGTCCGCGACTCCTGACCCGGACGGCAGCAACGACCGGGCCACCAGCGCGAGCACCGTGGCCGCGTCGGCGGACCTCGCCGTCGCCAAGAAGGTCGGCCCGACCACGCTGACCGCCGGTGCGGACGCCGTCTACACGGTGACGGTGACCAACCTCGGACCGTCGACCGCCCGGGACGTGGTCGTCCGCGACCAGGTCCCGGCCGGCCTGACCATCGTGTCAGCGACGGCGGCGGGGGCGACCTGCGGGATATCGGACCAGCTGGTGACCTGCACGCAGTCGAGCCTGGTCCTGCGGTCGAGCATCGTCCTGCGTCTGGCCGTGACCGTCGACCCGGGGGCCAGCGGCACGATCAGCAACAGCGCAGTCGCCTCGGCCGCGACTCCCGACCCGTCGACGGGCAACAACCAGGGCCAGGTGAGTGCCCTCGTCGAGCAGTCCGCGGACCTCGAGGTGGTCAAGACCGCCGCGACCCAGCAGCCCCTCGCGGGCACCGGCCTGACCTACACGGTGACCGTCGTCAACCATGGTCCGTCGCTGGCTTCAACGGTGAGGCTCACCGACGACCTGCCTTCCGCGCTCACGCTCGTCGACGTCACTCCCGAGCAGGGCACCTGCGGCGGGACCCCTCCCCAGGTGGACTGCTCCCTGGGAGTCATCGACCCCGGGCAGGCGGTGACGGTGCTCGTCCGAGCGAGCATCGACCCCGGCTTCACGGGAGCACTGTCGAACTCGGCCGACGCGCAGTCAGCTGTGCCGGACCCGGACAGCAAGAACAACAGCGCCACCTCCGACGTCACGGTGACTGCTAGCGCTGACATCGTGGTCGAGAAGTCGATCAGCCCGCAGAGCGTGGTCCCCGGCACCGCGGTGGACTTCGCTATCGTCGTGGAGAACTCCGGCCCCTCGACGGCCACTGGGGTGGTCGTCCGCGACGCGGTGCCGGCCGGGCTGGCCGTCACCGACGCGACCGTCGACGGCTCCCCGTGCGCCATCCAGGGCCAGGACGTGACCTGCACCATCGGGACACTGCCGGTGGGCCAGGTGAGCATCGAGATCCGAGCCGACATGGCGCCGGGCTTCGCCGGCACCGAGCTCTCCAACACGGCCGCGTCGACCAGCACCACGCCCGACCCGGATGCTGCGAACAACACCTCCACCGCGTCGGCAGACGTGATTCGGCAGTCGGACCTGCAGGTGGTCAAGACCATGTCACCTGCGGCGCCGGTCGCCGGTCAGCGCGTCACCTACACGCTCACCGCCTCCAACGCCGGACCGTCCGACGCGGTCAACCCGCGCTTCATCGACCAGCTTCCCGCCGGGCTGACTGACGTCTCCGTCACGCCGCCGCCGGGAGCCTCGAGCTGCGAGGTCATCGCTCCTGAGGACCCGGGGACCGACGACAACCCCGCTGCGCCGACGGTGACCTGCGAGGGGCCGCTCTTCCGCGCCGGGTACACCGTGGCGGGGACCATCACGGCGACGGTGACACCGGGCTTCGTCGGGACCCTGACCAACCAGGGCCGGATCAGCTCGGACACCATCGACCCCAGCGCGGACAACAACGAGTCGACCGCGCAGGGGATCGTGCAGCAGTCGGCGGACCTGTCGGTGACCACGTCGATGAGCCCGCCGTCGCCGGTTGCGGGTGACGACGTCGTCATCAGCATCGACGTGACCAACGCCGGACCGTCGGTCGCCCGCGCGGTCCAGGTCACCTCCCAGCTGCCGCCGAGCCTGACCGGCGCTCGGGTCACCACGTCGGTTGGGACCTGCTCGGTCGACGCAGCCAACCTGCTGTCCTGCTCACTCGGGGACCTCGACCCGGCGACGACGGTCACCATCACGGTCACCGCGAGAGTCGACCCCGCCGCCACGGGCACGCTGACCGCCGCGGCCGAGTCCTCCTCGTCCACCGCCGACCCCGACCTCGCGAACAACGTGGCGTCGGTCGCGGGCCTGATCACCACCCGCGCAGCCGCGCCTGTGGTGAGCACCCTCGCGGCCGCCGACGACCTGGCGGCAACCGGCGCCTCGCCGCTGCCCTACATCGCCTGGGGTCTCGTCCTGCTGGTCAGCGGGACTGGCGCGGTGGCTGTCTCGCGGCAGCGGCGGCGAACGCCCGAAGGGCAAGGTCGCTGAACAGGACGAACCTCACCAGCTCGAGCCAGGGTGCCGGATGGTCGACCACCGCTCCCACGGCCAACCGTGCCACGAGGTCGAGGTCCCAGCCGTAGACGCCGGCGCTGACGGCTGGCAAGGCGATCGACCTGGCTCCCATCTCGGCGGCGACCTCGAGCGAGCGGGAGAAGCACGAGGTCAACAGCCGTGGGTCCCGTTCTCCCGCATGCCAGTTCGGGCCCACGGTGTGGACGACCCAGCGACATGGCAGGTCCCCGGCCGGCGTGGCCACGGCCTCGCCGACGGGCAGGCCGTGAGGGTATGCCGTGCGCCGGACCTCCCGGCAGGCCGTCAGGAGCGCAGGCCCCGCCGCGCGGTGGATGGCGCCGTCGACCCCCCCACCCCCGAGCAACGACGAGTTGGCGGCGTTGACGATGGCGTCAACCTGCTCGGTCGTGATGTCTCCGAGCACGACCTCGATCCTGGCGCTGCCCTCGCTCCGGTGCCTCCCCATGGACCGAACGCTAGACCCACGGGCTGGTTCAGCTAGTCGGTGCTGGGCTGCAGCGGCGCGCCGCTGCTGAGGATGGCCGTCTTGAGTGCCGTGGCCGACTCGGCCGCCGCCCGCGGTCCGGTGAGCAGGACCAGGTCGATGGACGGCAGGTCCGGCAGGTCGGCGCCGGCACCGAGCTCGACCAGGTCACCCGGCATGAGGCTGCGGGCGAAGACGGCCAGGCCCAGGCCGGCCCGCACGGCGGCGATGACCCCGTTGACCCCGCGGACGGTGCAGGTGATCCGGCACGGGCGGCCGGCGTCCTCCAACGCCCGTACGCCGACCGACCGGCTCAGGCTCGGAGCCTGGTAGACGACCAGAGGGACAGGCAGGTTCGGGTCGAGCCGCTGGCCCTCCGCCGCGGCCCAGACGAGACGGTCACGGCGGACAAGCGTGCTGTCGGCGCGCTCCGGCTCGTCAGCGGCCCGCTTGACGAAGGCGACGTCGAGGTGGCCGGAGTCGATCCGGCGACGGAGCACGTCGTTCTGCGCCACGGTGAGCTCGAGGTCGATCCGCGGGTAGAGCTGGCGGAACTGGCGCAGGATCTTCGGCAGGGGAGTGAGCGCGAGGTCGTCCGTCACGCCGAACCGCAACCTCCCCCGCAGCCCCGAGCCGGTGAAGAAGCCGACCGCCTTCTCGTGGACGGCCAGGATCTCCCGGGCGAACCCCGCCATGGCCTCCCCGTCCGCCGTGAGGCTGACGCTGCGGGTGTCACGGATCAGCAGTGACCGGCCGGCGACAAGCTCCAGCTTGCGCACGTGCTGGCTGACGGTCGGCTGGCTCAGCCCCAGCCGCTCGGCCGCCTGGGTGAAGGACAGCGCCTGCGCGACGGCGACGAAGCTGCGCAGCTGCTCGGGGTCGAAGGTCACGGGTTCACTGGCCATTACGGACCATCATGACAGTGAGTCGACCCATTGTCTTTCGGCATGAGGGTGGTGCCGGGAGAATCGAGGCACCAATACGCACCTTCGCTAGGACGACCGTGACCACCCGCGCAGCACCCCCCGTCCCCACCCTCGACTCCGCGCCCCCCGACCGCACGCTCACCTCCTCGCCGCCACTGCCCTCACCCTCAGGTCTGCGCACGGCGTTCGCCGCTTTGGCGCGGCCGCAGTTCCGCTACTACGTGATCGGTCTGCTGGTCACCTCCACCGGCGGCTGGGTCCAGCGGATCGCGCAGGACTGGCTCGTCCTCGCGCTCACCGATTCGCCGACCGCGGTGGGGATCACGACGATGTGCCAGTTCCTGCCGATCATCGTGCTCGGCCTGGGGGGCGGGGTCATCGCCGACCGGTTCCCCAAGCGCACCGTGCTCACGGTGACGATGACGGCCATGGGCCTGTTGGCCGCGGTGCTCGGCGTGCTGACCGTGACCGGTCACATCCAGGTCTGGCACGTCAACGCCGTCGCCGTCCTCCTGGGCGCCGCGATCGCTGTCGACAACCCCACGAGGCAGGCCTTCGTCGCCGAGCTGGCACCGGCTGACCAGCTCCGCAGCGCGGTCAGCATGGTCTCCTCGACCTTCCAGCTCGGCGCGATGCTGGGGCCGGCGGTCAGCGGCCTGCTGATCAGCGGGGTCGGCAGCGGCTACGCCTTCCTGGTCAACGCAGCCAGCTACATCGGCGCGCTGGTCGCGCTGTCGCGCATCGGGCCCAGCGCCCGTCCGGCTTCGGACCGCTCCTCGCGGGACCTGCAGCCGGCCGTCAGGTTCGTCTGGGACACCCTCTCGGTGAGATGGCCTGTGGCGCTCGTCGGGGTCGTCGGGATGTTCACCCTCAGCCTGGGCGTGACGATGGCGTCGTTCGCCAAGTCGGTCTTTCACTCGGGATCGGCGGGCTACGGCCTGCTCAGCTCCGCGCTGGCGCTCGGGTCGATGACCGGAGCCGTGCTCAGCGCTCGGACCGGCCGGGCTCCGCGACTTCGCCGGCTGGTGGGCAGTGCGGCCGCGCTGGCGCTGGCTGAGGTGCTCTGCGCGCTGGCGCCGACGGCGGTCACCTTCGTGCCGCTGCTCGTCGTCCTCGGTGCGGCGGCCCTGTCGTTCATCACCACGGCGCAGTCGATGGTCCAGCTCTCCACGCCGTCCGGGCTCCGCGGCCGAGTTCTCGCCATCTACATGCTCGTGTTCTTCGGCAGCGGCGCGATCGGCGGCCCCGTCGTCGGCGCGGTGGTCGGCGCTCACGGCCCCCGGGTCGGTCTGGTCCTGGCCGGGGCGTGCTCCGCGCTCGCCGCGCTCGCGCTGGCAGGCCACCTAGCCCGCACCGGCCACCTTCGCCTGCGCCTGGAGTTCCCGGCCCGTCCGGCTCAGATGGTGTCGATCATCGGTCCCCGTTGACGGCGCCTTCTGACCCCCGGTCCCGCTCCGATGGCGCGGTCACTCCTGGGTGAAGGTCATGGATGGAGTGGTCAGTGGCCCGCTCGAGGAAGCGCAGCAGCTCGACGGGGAACGGCATGACCAGGGTGCTGTTCTTCTCGGCCGCCACCTCCGCGACGGTCTGCAGCAGCCGCAGCTGGAGCGCGGCGGGGTCGACGGACATCGCCGCGGCGGCCTGGGCAAGCTTCTTGGAGGCCTGGAACTCCCCGTCGGCCGCGATGACCCGCGCCCGCCGCTCACGCTCGGCCTCGGCCTGCCGGGACATCGAGCGCTTCATCGACTCCGGCAGCGTCACGTCCTTGACCTCGACCCGTTCGACCTTGACCCCCCATGGCAGCTCGGACGGGGCGTCGATGATCGCGGTCAGCTCGGCGCCGAGCTTCTCCCGGTTCGAGAGCAGGTCGTCGAGCTCGGCCTTGCCGATGACCGACCGGAGCGAGGTCTGGGCCAGCTGCGAGATGGCGTACTGGTAGTTCTGCACGTTGACCGTCGCCTTGACCGCGTCCACGACGCGGAAGTACACGACGGCGTCGACCCGCACCGAGACGTTGTCCCGGGTGATGCAGTCCTGGGCGGGGATGCTCAGCGTCATCACCTGCCGGTTGACCTTGACCATCCGGTCGACCATCGGAACCAACATGGTCAGCCCCGGCGCCCGCGGCGGGTCCTGGACCCGCCCGAGCCGGAAGACGACGCCGTCCTCGTACTGCTGGACGACCCGGACGGCCATCCCGGCGAGCAGCACCAGCGCGACGAGGATGACGAGAACGACGATGAAGACGGTAGCGATCATGCTGTCCTGCCTCGGTGGCGCCCGCTCCGCGGCCTCGAGCGGATCGGGAGGCGCAGAGCACGCACGGGGGCTGGCAGCGACGCGGGTGTCGGGGCGAGAACAGTCCCCGTCCTTCGCACTGTACGCCGGTTTCCTGGGTCGGGACCTCCGTCCCTTCCCCCTCAAACCTGAGCGGAATACACTCAACTTTGTCGGGGTTGACCTGAGGGACCCGACGCCCACCCGGCCCGCCGCCAGACGTCCGCACAGGAGCATGTACCGATGGATCTTCAGCTCACCACCAAGGCCCAGGAGGCCCTCGCTGCCGCCGTCCGGGACGCCGCGGGGAGCGGGCACCCGCAGACCGAACCCGCCCACCTGCTCCGCGCCCTGTGCCAGCAGCCCGACTCGACCACTCCGGCGCTGCTCACGGCTTCGGGCTCCTCGCCGGCGCAGGCCCTCGAGGCAGCCGACAAGGCGCTCGCCAGCCTGCCCTCGGTGAGCGGACCGTCGGTCTCGGCCCCCGGGCTGTCCCGCAGCGCCCTCGCCGCGCTCGAGGCGGCCCGCTCGCTGATGAGCGCCATGGGAGACACCTACGTGTCCACCGACCACCTCCTGCTCGCGCTGGCGAGGACGGGCGACTTCGGGCTGGACGCCGGTGCCCTCGAGGCGGCCATCCCGCAGCTGCGCGGCGGCCGCAAGGTCACCACCGAGCAGCCGGAGGCGACCTTCGACGCCCTCGCCAAGTACGGCACGGACCTCACCGAGCGGGCTCGACAGGGCAAGCTCGACCCGGTCATCGGCCGCGACGCGGAGATCCGAAGGGTGGTCCAGGTGCTCAGCCGCCGGACGAAGAACAA
The DNA here is from genome assembly GCA_963826375.1 of uncultured Actinomycetota bacterium. Taxonomy (GTDB): domain Bacteria; phylum Actinomycetota; class Actinomycetes; order Actinomycetales; family Dermatophilaceae; genus Lapillicoccus. Next base: position 328,778 of record CAWGWN010000007.1, read on the forward strand.
CCCCGTCCTCATCGGTGAGCCCGGTGTCGGCAAGACGGCCGTGGTCGAGGGTCTGGCCCAGCGCATCGTCGCGGGGGACGTGCCGGAGAGCCTGCGCGACAAGCGGCTGATCAGCCTCGACCTCAGCGCGATGGTGGCCGGGGCGAAGTACCGCGGCGAGTTCGAGGAGCGGCTCAAGGCCGTGCTCGAGGAGATCACCGGCGCCCAGGGCCAGGTGGTCACCTTCATCGACGAGCTGCATACCGTGGTGGGCGCCGGCGCCAGCGGGGACGGGCCGATGGACGCCGGCAACATGCTCAAGCCGCTCCTGGCCCGCGGCGAGCTGCGCCTCGTCGGGGCCACGACCCTCGACGAGTACCGCAAGCACATCGAGAAGGACGCCGCCCTCGAGCGCCGGTTCCAGCAGGTCTTCGTCGGCGAGCCGTCGGTCGAGGACTCGATCGGCATCCTGCGCGGGCTGAAGGAGCGCTACGAGGCGCACCACAAGGTCGCCATCGCCGACGCCGCCCTCGTGGCAGCGGCCACCCTGTCCGACCGCTACATCAGTGGACGCCAGCTGCCCGACAAGGCCATCGACCTCATCGACGAGGCGGCCTCCCGGCTGCGGATGGAGATCGACTCCAGCCCTGTCGAGATCGACGAGCTGCGCCGCGCCGTCGACCGGCTGAAGATGGAGGAGCTCGCCCTCGCCAAGGAGACCGACGAGGCGTCGCGCGAGCGGCTCGAACGGCTGCGCCGCGACCTCGCGGACCGCTCCGAGCAGCTGGCCGCACTCACTGCACGGTGGGACGCGGAGAAGGCCGGGCTGAACCGGGTCGGCGACCTCAAGGCCCAGATCGACGACCTGCGCGGACAGGCCGAGCGGATGCAGCGTGAGGGCGACCTCGCCGGCGCCTCCGAGCTGCTCTACGGGCGGATCCCCTCTCTCGAGCGCGAGCTCGCGTCCGCCCAGGCTGCCGAGGAGCAGTCGAGTATGCCGTCCGGCCAGGCGCCGACATCACCTCCGATGGTCAAGGAGGAGGTCGGCGCCGACGACATCGCCGACGTCATCTCGTCCTGGACCGGGATCCCGGCGGGGCGCCTGCTCGAAGGTGAGACCGAGAAGCTGCTCCGGATGGAGGAGCACCTCGGCGCCCGGCTCATCGGGCAGCAGGATGCGGTCCGCGCGGTCTCTGACGCCGTACGCCGCAGCCGGTCCGGCATCGCCGACCCCGACCGGCCGACCGGCTCGTTCCTCTTCCTCGGGCCGACCGGCGTGGGCAAGACGGAGCTGGCGAAGTCGCTCGCCGACTTCCTCTTCGACGACGAGCGGGCGATGGTCCGGATCGACATGTCGGAGTACTCCGAGCGGCACGCCGTGGCTCGACTGATCGGCGCGCCCCCTGGCTACGTCGGCTACGACGAGGGCGGACAGCTGACTGAGGCCGTCCGCCGACGCCCCTACTCCGTCGTCCTCCTGGACGAGGTCGAGAAGGCGCACCCGGAGACCTTCGACATCCTCCTGCAGGTGCTCGACGACGGCCGGCTGACCGACGGCCAGGGCCGGACCGTGGACTTCCGCAACGTCATCCTCGTCATGACCTCCAACCTGGGCTCCCAGATCCTCGTCGACCCGACCGTCGACCCGGAGGCGAAGCGGGAGTCGGTCATGGGGATCGTCCGGACGGCCTTCAAACCGGAGTTCCTCAACCGGCTCGACGAGGTGGTCATCTTCGACCCCTTGACGACCGAGGACCTCGCCCGGATCGTCGACCTGCAGGTCCAGCGGCTCCAGGCCCGGCTCCATGAACGCCGGATCAGCCTCGACGTGACCGACGCGGCGCGGGAGTGGCTGGCGCTGACCGGCTTCGACCCGGCATACGGGGCCCGGCCGCTGCGGCGGCTGGTGCAGCGCGAGATCGGTGACCGGCTGGCCAAGGCGCTGCTCGCGGGAGATGTCCGCGACGGCGGCACGGCCGTCGTCGACCGGGACGACGAGCTCGACACCCTCGTCCTGAGGTGACCGGCGCTCTCGCGCGCAGCCACCGCACACGAGATGGACTGTGCGACGCCAGATGTACGCAGGCCGGGGAGCATGGGCCGTGTCGAGCCTCGGCTGGTCTGGGGCTCAGGCGTCCACGCGCTGACGGCGGGCCAGCTCGGCGGGCATGTAGTCGTAGCGCAGCTGCTCGCGGGTGAAGGTGCCCGTGCCGTGCGAGACGGAGCGGAGGTCGATCGCGTAGCGGGACAGCTCCGTCTGCGGGACCTCGGCGTGCACGACCGTCCATCCGGTCTCGGGTGCCGGCTCGGTCCCGAGCACGTGCCCGCGGCGCCCGCGCAGGTCGGACATCACCCCGCCGACGAACGCGTCCGAGACGGTGATGTCGACCGCGTCGATCGGCTCGAGCAGTGCGACCGTGGCCTCGTTGGCCGCCTCCCTCAAGGCCAGCGCCGCGGCCGTCTGGAAGGCCATGTCCGAGGAGTCGACCGAGTGGGCCTTGCCGTCGGTGAGGGTCACCCGCACGTCGACGACCGGATAGCCCGACAGGACACCCTTCTCGAGCTGGGCTCGCGCGCCCTTCTCGACCGACGGGATGAACTGCCTCGGCACGGCCCCTCCGACGACCTTGTCGACGAACTCGAACCCCGCACCTCGCTCGAGCGGCTCGATCTCCAGATGGCACACGGCGTACTGCCCATGCCCACCCGACTGCTTGACGTGCCGTCCCTGGACGCTGCACCGGCGCACGAACGTCTCCCGGAGCGCGGTGCGGTGCGGCTCGGCCTCCACGGACACGCCATACCGGTCCTTGAGCCGGGCGAGCAGCTCGTCGAGATGGGCCTCCCCCATCGTCCAGAGGATCACCTGGTGCGTCTCGCTGTTGTGCTCCATCCGCATCGTCACATCCTCGGCGACGAGACGTTGCAGCGCACCCGCGAGCTTGTCCTCGTCGCTCTTGCTGCTCGCATGGATCGCCACGGGGAGAAGGGGTTCCGGCAGCACCCAGGGTGTGACGAGGGCGGGGCGGTCCTTGTCCGACAGCGTGTCGGAGGTCTCCGCGTGGCTGAGCTTGCTGACGAGGGCGATGTCGCCCGCGATCGCCTGGTGCTTGGGCCGGCTCAGCTCCTCCAGGGGCGAGCCGAGCGGCCCGACGCGCTCGTCGGCGTCGTGGTCCCCGTGACCCTCGACAGGGCGCCCGACGAACTCACCCAGGTGCCCGGAGACATGGACCGTGTCATCGGCGCGCAAGGTGCCGGAGAAGACCCGCACGAGCGACAGGCGGCCGACGTAGGGGTCGCTCGACGTGCGGATCACCTCGGCCACCAGGGGTCCCTCGGGGTCGCACGTCACGTCGGCCAAGGTCGCCCCGGCGGTGCTGTAGACCACCGGGACGGGTCGGCCGTCCGGAGCCGGGAAGCACTGCTCCACCAGCTCGTAGACCTCCTCGAGACCGACGCCGTTCGCGGGCGAGATGGGCAGCAACGGGAACAGTGTGCCCCGGGCGACCGCCGCCCGGAGGTCGGCGACGAGGGTGGCGGTCTCGATCGGCTCTCCGTCGAAGTAGCGGTCGAGCAGGCTGTCGTCCTCGGACTCCTCGATGATCGCCTCGATCAGCGGACCTCGGTGCCGCTCGATGGCCGACGCCTCGTCGGCGGACGGGTCACGGCCGGCCCGCTCGCCCGCGGCGCTGTCGAAGACCTGTCCGCTGAGCAGCCCCATCGTGCCGACGACCGCCTTGGCGGCGTCGTGCAGCGGGAGGTAGAGCGCCTGGACGTCGCCGAACACGCGCTGGCAGGTGGCGATGGTCTCGGCGTAGTCCGAGCGGGGCAGGTCGAGCTTGCTCACGGCGATGGCGCGGGGCACGCCGACGGCGGCCAGCTCATGCCACAGGAGCGCCGTCGCGCCGTCGATGCCGTCGGCCGCCGAGATGACGAAGATCGCGGCGTCGGCGGCGCGCAGCCCGGCCCGCAGCTCACCCACGAAGTCGGGGTAGCCGGGCGTGTCGATGAGGTTCACCGTGAGGCCGTGGCTCTCCACCGCAGCCACCTCCAGGCCCACCGAGCGCTCGGGCTCGCCGTCCTGGTGCCGGCGCCCGGGGACCCGCGCCCCGATGAGGTGGTCGAAGAGGGTCGTCTTGCCCGCCCCGCCAGGCCCGACCAGCACGACGTTCCGTATGCGGTCGGGCGTCTCCGGCGCGGGTGCCCCCACCTGGTCGTCGCGGCTGGCTCCCTTGCTCACCTCTCCACCATTCCGCGCCAGCGTTCCTGGCACAAGAGCAGGCGCAGGGCCGCCTCGCCTCAGCGGTGCGGCGCCCGCCCGGTCACTCCCCGGGGCCGAGGAACTTCGTCACCGTGGGAGTGGCACCGTCGGCGCCCCACCCGACCACCCCGACATACAGGACCCGCTGCGCCGACGACGGGACGCTGCCCGTCGAGGTGCAGGGGGTGGTGTGAGCCGCGTCGCAGACCCAGCCATGGAAGAAGACCCGGGTGCCGCCGTCCTGAGCCGGCGTGATGTCCGCTCCACCCGGGCCGCACACCCCACCGGTGCTGGACTGGGTCATCAGGTCGTGCTCGGACGCGTTCGCGAACCCGCTGGTGGCGGAGCCGGAGCGGTACCAGACGGTGGAGTAGCGACACCGGTCGTAGGCGTACTTCGCGGCGAACAGGATGAAGTCGGACCCCCGCTGCACCATCTCAGGGGCTTCGATCGTGTCGGTGCTGTCGCGTCGCAGCTCGACGCTCGGCCCGGTGGTGGTGGTCCAGGTGCTGTCGACCGGGACGATCCGCAACGAGGCCGGCAGCTTCTGCGTCTTGTAGAGCACATAGCGCTTGCCGTTGTCGGCTTGGAACGGCGCCGGGTCGATCAGTCCGACCTTGGCGTTGTTCGGGGTCGAGGACAGGTCGCTCGGGTCGAGGGCGGTGCCGGAGGGTGAGGTCGCACCGGCCGTGCAGCTGAGCGGCTGGCTGGCCGGCTGGAACGGGCCGAGCGGGCCGGTGGTCGAGGTGGCCGCTCCGATGCACCGCTGCCCGTCGTCGACCAGCCCGGCGACCTTGGCCGAGTAGTAGAGCACCCAGGTCGAGCCGCCGACCTGCACGGCGTCCGGCGCCCAGACCGCACCCGAGGAGGCCCAGCTGCCGAGGCTGCTGAGCACGGAGCCCTTCGACACCCAGGGGCCGGAGGCGACGTCGCCCTGGAAGGCCGGGGCCTTGGTCCCGGTGGCGTAGGTGATGAAGTCGCCCCCGGTGAGGACGACGCCGGGATCGGCGATGGGGAGCGTGGAGACCGGTGGCTTCGCTGCTGCCACGCTGGCCTGGGTCGGCGGTCCGCTCGCGACCAGTCCGGCCACCGACGTGACGAGGGCGAGACCTCCGACGAGCAGCCCTCGCAGGGCCGTGTTTCGTGAGCGCATGGTGCTCCCTTTCAGATCTTCGAGACGTTGCCGACGGGTTGTCCTGCGGTGACCTGCCAGGTGCCGAAGGACGAGACGGAGCCTCCGGGCTTGTCCACCTCGTCCCCGAGGATGAACTCGGCGTTCCAGACCGACGACGTGACGCGGCAGGTGAGATAGCCCTTCCAGCTCTCCCAGCCCCCGCCCGAGCCCTTGTTGAAGGCCTTCTTCAGGGCGCCGGGGTCCATCGACGGCTGGAACGCGGTAGTGCCCCCGCTCGTCATCGGCGGTCCGACGAACTCGGTCGCGACGAGCTGCGACGTGGCGTTCTCGGCCTTGCGGACGTGCGTGACGATGCCGCAGTGCACATCGCCGGACACCACGACGGGGTTGAACCTCGTCGGGTCGGCGGCGATCCGGCTGGAGAGGGCGGCTGTGACGTCGGAACGGTCGGTGTTGAAGCCGGTCCACTTGTCCTCGGAGCCGCCGAAGCCGCTGCCGAACCACGCCATCGGCACACCGGAGGCGATGGCCGTCCACGTCGCGCTCGAGGCGCCGATCCCGTCGAGCAGCCACTGCTTCTGAGTGGTGCGCGAGGGGGTTCCGAGGATCGTCGCGCCGGTCCGGTACTGCCGGTTGTCGACGAGGTACAGGTCGAGGTTGGTGCCCCAGCGGACGGAGCGGTGGAAGACGAAGCCGGCCTGGCTGCCGTCGGTCGGCACGGTCGGAAGTGCCCCGCGGACGGGCATGTTCTCGCAGAGCGCGACCAGTGCCGCGTTGAAGCGGTCGACGTCAGCGCTCGCGAGCGCTCCCCCCGTGACGTTGTTGAAGAACTCGTGGTCGTCGGGAGCGGCATACACAGGGAACAGCCGGTGCATCTCGGCCAGGCTGGAACGCTGCCGGTACTGGCCGTACCGGGTCCGATAGTCCGCGAGGGTCGTGCACGTGGACGGCGGGATGTGTGCCTGCCGGCCGAACTCGTAGATGTAGTCGCCGAGGTAGAGCACGAAGTCGATGTCGTCGCGGGTGATGAGGTGGGACAGGCCGTTGAAGTACATCGGGTTGGCTGCCCCAGCGACGTCGCTGCCGGCCGCGTTCTGGCAGCTGACGACGGCGAAGCGCAGCGCCACGTCGGCCCCTGGCGCCGGCGCCGTTCTCGTCCGACCCACGGGGCTCTTCCAGCCGGGGACCGTGAACTGGTAGTAGTACGTCGTCCCCGGCGCGAGCGCGGCGCCGGAGGGCTGGACGTCGACGTGGACGGACCAGGCCGTGCTCTTGCGGGCGACCGTGTCGCCGGTCATCAGGCTGGTCGCGTCAGAGGTCGCGTCACCTTCGCTCGAGGCGAGGCGCCAGTGGACCGAGACGTCGCCCGAGCTGCCCATCCCGAAGGTCGGCGGGCTGACCGGGTCCGGGGCGAGCCGGGTCCAGAGCACGACGCTGGTGCTCGTCGGGTCGCCGCTGGCCACGCCCATCGCGAAGGGGTCGGTGGCGAAGGAGCTGACGCCGCGTGGCGCGGCTGCCGCGTCGCGTGCTCCGACCACGGTCGCGGCCACCCCAGCCCCCGTCGCCGCGAGGAACTGTCGTCGGTCCATCGGTGTCATGTGGCTCCCCCTGGAGTGTGGGCAGGGCACGAGGGTCGCTGTCCCCCTGCCTCACCACCTGGAATACAACGATGTACATCTACACCGTCCGGGGCTCGGTGTCGCGTCGAAACGGACGGCAGCAGGTCGAGGTGGCCCCCGGAGGCTGCCCGCTACGGCCCCCACCGCACGCGCTTTCCAGGTCGCCAGGGCGTGCGGGGCCGATATGGGCCGCCGCCGCTCTCCCGGGCGGGCCCGCAGCCGTGTCACCTAGGCTGGCGGCATGACGACTGCACTCGTGACCGGAGCCACCGCGGGAATCGGCCTCGAGTTCGCCCGGCAGCTGGCCGAGCGGGGTCATGACATCGTCCTCGTCGCGCGCGACCGGGCCCGGCTGGAGAACGCCTCCGACGAGCTTCAGCGCACCTACAAGGTGAGCACCGAGATCCTCGTGGCCGACCTCAGCGACCGGGCGGACATGGGCAAGGTCGCCGAGCGCCTGGCGGACGAGGCCAGGCCGGTCGACCTGCTGGTCAACAACGCAGGCTACGGGCTCGGGCGCTCCTTCCTGCAGAACGAGGTCGAGGTCGAGGAGGCGCTCTTCGAGGTCCTCTGCAAGGCCGTCCTCGTCCTGTCGCACGCCGCTGCCCGGGCGATGCGCGTGCGCGGTCACGGGGCGATCGTCAACGTCTCGTCGGTGGCCTCCTTCGTCAGCATGGGCAGCTACTCGGCGGCCAAGTCATGGGTCACCGTCTTCTCCGAGGGCCTGGCCACCGAGCTCGCCGGCACCGGGGTCACGGTGACCGCCCTGTGCCCCGGCTTCACGCATACCGAGTTCCACGACCGCGCGGCCCTCAACATGTCGCGGCTGCCCAAGGCCCTCTGGCTCGACGCGGACCGGCTCGTGAGGGATGCGCTGTCCGATGTTGCTAGGGGCCGGCGCGTCTCGGTTCCCGGGGCGCAGTACAAGGCCCTCGTCGCCGGACTGCGGCTCGCGCCGCGCGGGCTGGTGACCCGCACGTCCGGCGGGCTTCACCGCCGCCGCCGGCGCGGATAGTCCGGCGCGCAGGTCGCCCGCAGCAGTCAGTAGAGGTTCTCGGCGTAGCTCGGCCCGTAGTACGCCTCGAGGACTTCGAGGGGCGCGGACGACAGCTCGAGCAGCTGGGCGATCCGGGCCCGCGACGGCAGAGCCCCGGGGTTCCACGTCGCCGGGTCCCAGACCAGGCTGCGCAGGAACGCCTTGCCGCAGTGGAAGAACACCTCCTCGACGCGCACCTCCAGGGCGAGGGCGGGCCGGTGGCCCTTGACCGTGAGGTCGTCGAAGTACGGCGCGTCACGCAGGATGCGCGCCGACCCGTTGACCCGCAGGGTGTCCACCCGTCCGGGCACGAGGAAGATCAGACCGACATGCGGGTTCTCGAGGACGTTGAGGTAGCCGTCTGCGCGCCGGTTGCCGGGCCGGTCCGGGACCGCGATGGTCGTCTCGTCGATGACGAGCACCGCCCCTTCGGGGTCGCCCTTGGGTGAGACGTCGCACCGGCCGGCGGCCGACGAGGTGGAGACCAGGCAGAGCGGGGACGCGGCGATCCACTCGGCCTGGATGGGCGCGAGCCGGTCGCGCACCTTCGTGGCAGCGCGCTCGCTCGGTGGCCCGAGGATCTCGCGGAGCTCCTCGGGGCTCGTCACGGCCGTGGGATGCGCTGTGCCTGCTGTCGACCTCGCTCGGGTGCCCATCCTCGGAGGCTACTCACGATGGCTAGGGTGGGACCCGTGAACCAGACGCCAGACGTCCACGCGGCTCGGGCCCGGCTGCTCGAGATCATCACGGCCAAGGCCATCGTGCACGGCAAGGTCACCCTCTCCTCCGGCGCAGTCGCCGACTACTACGTGGACCTGCGACGCATCAGCCTCGACGGCGAGGCGGCCCCCCTGGTCGGCATCGTCATGCGGGAGCTGACCCGACACCTCGACTACGACGCCGTCGGCGGGCTGACGCTCGGTGCCGACCCGGTGGCCACGTCGATGCTGCACGCCGCTGCCGCGGCGGGTGAGCGGCTCGACGCCTTCGTCGTCCGGAAGGAGGGCAAGGCGCACGGGCTGCAGCGGCGGATCGAGGGACCGTCCGTCGACGGGCGGCGCGTCCTCGTCGTCGAGGACACCACGACGACCGGCGCCTCTCCGATCACCGCCGTGCGGGCCGCCCGCGAGGCCGGTGCCCACGTGGTGGCGGTCGCGACGATCGCCGACCGGGCGACCGGGGCCGGCGAGAAGATCGAGGCCGAGGGTGTCGCCTACCACTTCGCCTACGGTCTCGAGGAGCTCGGGCTCGCGACTCGATAGGATCGGACTCGACTCCATCGAAGGGGAAGTCCCATGATCACCGGAATCATCGTCCTTGTCGTCATCGTGCTGATCGCGCTCGTGTTCGTCGGCATGTACAACGGCCTGATCAAGCTGCGCAACCTCGTCCAGGAGGCGTGGGCACAGATCGACGTCGAGCTCAAGCGCCGGCACGACCTCATCGGCAACCTCGTCGAGACCGTGAAGGGCTACGCCGCCCATGAGAAGGGGACCCTCGAGGAGATCACGCGAGCGCGCGCCGGCGCGATGGCTCCGGGGCAGGGTCCGGCCGAGGCGGCCAAGTCCGAGGCCGCGCTGAGCCAGGCGCTGGTCAAGCTCAACGCCGTCGCGGAGGCCTACCCCGATCTCAAGGCCAACCAGAACTTCCTGGCCCTGCAGAACGAGCTCGGAGCCACCGAGGACCGGATCGCCAGCGCCCGGCGCTACTACAACGCGAACGTGCGCGAGCTCAACACCAAGGTCGAGACCGTTCCGACGAACTTCGTGGCCGGCCTCGCCGGCGTCACCAAGGCGGAGTACTTCGAGACGGACGAGGTGGACCGCTCGGCGCCGCAGGTCAGCTTCGGCACCGGGCCGACGGCTCCTCCCGTGGCCGGCGGGACGCAGATGCCCCCCGCTCCCCAGGCCACCGCGACACCCCAGCCCACCGCGACACCCCAGGACGCGCCGGCTCCCCCGACGAGCAGCCAGCCGCCGTCAGCGTGAGGTCGTCCCGCGCTCGTGGTGCGGGAACTGCGCCTCACGGTCCTGGAACTCGAGCACAGCGGGGTTGAGGACCTGCCCGTCACGGATCTCGACCGCCCTGCTCACCGTCAGGTTCTCGGCCCAGGCTGCCGGGCCGCCGAGCATCGTCTCGAGGAAGGGCAGCAGGGCCTCGCTGATCTCCCAGGTCGCCGAGTTCCACAGGTAGGACGGGCTGTGGTCCACGCCGTAGTAGTGCACGTCGCGGCCGACGTCGAACATCGGCTCCTGGAAGGACGTCGCCCTCGCCCAGGTGAAGCCCATGCCCTCGTCGCAGGACACGTCGACGATCACGGTGCCCGGACTCAGCGACGGCAGGTCGGCGTCGGTGAGGAACATCATCGGCGCATTCGGGTCCTGGAGCGTGCAGTTGACGATGATGTCGGTGTCGGCGAGGAACTCCGGGATGGGCACCGGCCCCTGGTCGGTGGCCACGTGGCTGGGCTGCCCGCCGCCGTCGGGCTGGTCGAGCTGGACGATCTGCGCAGAGTGGATGGGGGCGCTGACCGCGGCGATCTCGCGCTGCGTGACGACGGAGACGTCATGGATGCCGTGGGCGCTGAGGGCCGTGACGGCGCCGCGGGCGGTGGCTCCGAACCCGATCACCACGGCACTGAGCCGGCGTCCGTAGTCCCCCGTGGACCCGGTGAGCTGGAGTGCGTGGAGAACGGAGCAGTAGCCGGCCATCTCGTTGTTCTTGTGGAAGACGTGGAGCGCGAAACCCTGGTCACTGCCCCAGTGGTTCATCGCCTCGAACGCGACGAGGGTGAGCCGGCGGTCGATGGCGAGCTGGGTGACGGCGCGGTCCTGGACGCAGTGTGGCCAGCCCCAGAGGGTCTGGCCTTCGCGCATCCGGTCGAGGTCGGCGACCTGGGGCTTGGGCAGCAGCACGATGTCGCAGTCGGCGAAAAGCTCGTCGCGGGTCCGGAACCCCCCCACGAGCGGCGCCAGCTCGGCGTCGGAGATGCCGAACGTCTCGCCATACCCGCGCTCCAGCAGGAGGTGCGGACGCAGGGACTCGTCCACCCGCTCCAGGTGGAGCGGGTGCAGTGGCAGGCGGCGCTCGTCGGGCTTGCTCGACGTCGCGAACACGCCCAAGGTCAGCGGCATCTCGGCATCCCATCTCGGCCCCTGGGGACCTGTCGACGCGCGGCAGCTGGGAGCCGGCACCGGTTCGGCGCGCGGCCACATCTGCGCCCCCGCAGCCCGGCCACTCTACGCTGAGGCACGCACGGCGCCCACGCGCGCGACCTCGAGCCCGACCGATTCGACTGTCAGGAATCCCATGACGACCGTGCTGCGGCGCCTCACCGGCTTCACGCTGCTGCCGTTGCTCTCGCTCGTCACCCCCTTCCTGCTCATGCCGGTCGTGGCGCGGATCGCGGGGGGTGACGGCTGGTCGAGCGTCGTGGCGGGGCAGGCGGTGGGCACCTTCGGGGCGACCGTCGTCTTCTGGGGCTGGAACGTCGTGGGTCCGGTGCAGATCGCCCGGGCTCTCGATGCCCGCGCGCGGGCCGAGGTGTATGCCGCGAGCCTGCGGACGCGGCTCGGGCTGCTCATCGTCGTGCTCCCGGTGTCGATGGCCGTCAGCGTCGCGATCGCCCGGCCGGACTACCGGCTCATCTCGGCGGCGATGGCCGCCGCGACCGCGTTGCTCGGGCTCTCGCCCGCGTGGTTCGGGATCGGCGTCGGCCGTCCGATGCTGCTGCTCTGGTACGACACGCTGCCGCGGGTCGTGGCCGCGGTCGTCGCGACCCCGGTCGTCCTCGTGACCCGCCAGATCTGGCCGTACCCGGTGCTGCTCGCCCTCTCCGTCGTCGTGGGGCTGCTGGCCTTCCACCGCGGTGTCGCCGGTGGGTCGGGGTGGTCACCGTGGCCCCTGCGGGGCACCGCTCGCGAGCTGGGGGCCCAGGGCAGCACCGCGGCCATCAACCTCACGGCGACCGCCTACGCATCGTCCCCAGTCCCGATCGCGACCGCGACCTTCGCGCAGACGCGGTCGTCCGCGCTGGCGTCGGCGGACACGGCATACCGGTTGGGGCTCTTCGCCGTGACCGCGATGGGCAACGCGTTCCAGGGCTGGACCCTGGAGCGGGGAGCGCCGCGCCGATCGCGCCACCTGTCGGCCATCGGTTCGCATCTGGTGCTCGGCGCCGTGGGGGCCGTGGCCTTCGCCCTCCTCGGCCCCTGGGCCACCGGCGTGCTCTTCGGCGAGGCGGTGGCCGCGACGCGGGAGATCTGCCTCGCCTACGGACTGTCCTTCCTCTTCATCTCGGCGAGCAGCCCGCTCATCCGCAACCTGCTCATCCCGGCGGGCCGCACCCGCCTGGTCCTCGGCTGGACCGCCGTCTCAGCGGTCGCCGGGCTGGCCCTGATGTTCGCCGCGGCTCGCAGCGGCTGGCTGGCGGGCGTGGCGTTCGGGATGGCGGTCAGTGAGGCCGCGATGTTCTTCGGGCTGCTGGCCCCGGCGGTGCGCGTGCTGCGCGACCAGTCGGTGGCCCTGCACGCCCCGTCCGCCGGCGATGGGGCCGGCACATGAGCACCGTGCCGACACCCCGCGTCCCCGTGGTCTGCGCCGTCGTGGCCTGCTTCAACCCCGGCCCGCAGCTCCTGGACCTCGTTCGCGACCTGACCCCGCAGGTCCACGAGGTGGTCCTCGTGGACGACGGCTCGACGACCGGCACCGATGTGCTCGCGGCCGGCGAGCGACTGGGTGCCGTCGTGCACCACCAGGCCAACGCCGGCATCGCGGGCGCGCTCAACGCGGGGGTCGCCCTGACGCGCGCGCGGGCGGCAGCCGACGTCGTGCTGACCCTCGACCAGGACTCCCGTCCGGCAGCGGACTACGTGGCCCGGGCCGTGGCGACCTGGCGTCGGGCTGTCGCTGTCGGGGTGCCGCTCGCCTTCGTCACCGCCGAGTCGTATGGCGGGCGGCCGGCGCCGACCGACGGCAGCGTCGACGGCTTCGCGCGCGCCTTCGACCCGATGCAGTCGGGTTGGCTCGTGCCGCTCACGACGTTCGACGCGGTCGGCCTCCTCGAGAGCGACCTCGTCATCGACGCCGTGGACTCCGAGTTCACCGCGCGATGCCGGGCAGCCGGGCTGTGGCCGCTGGTCGGCGAGGGGTGCGCCCTCGAGCACAGCCAGGGGGTGCGGACACCGGCCGTCATCCTCGGACGGCCGCTGCGCCGTGGCGGGAGGCCCCTCGCCTACAACCGCCATGCTCCGGTGCGGGTGTACTACCTGACCCGTAACGGGACGCTCCTCACCCGCCGCCATCTGCGCGGACAGCCTCGCTGGGTGACCCGCCGGCTGCTCGAGGAGTCCAAGGCGCACCTGCTGCGCCTGCTCCTCAGCCCGGACCGCGCGCTGCTCGCGCGGGCCGTCCTGGCCGGCTGGCGGGACGGCTTCGCCGGCCGCACCGGCCCGGTGGCTCCCGCGCTGGAGCGCCGGCTCAGCGGCAGGCGTCCGGACCGGTCCGCCTGACCCGGGTCAGCGGTCGGTGGAGTCGTCGACGATCTCGACCGACTCGCGACCCGCGTCGGCCGGCGCGATGTCGTCGGCGCGCCCGGCGCGGCGGTGCCGCCACCACTCGAACGCCGCCGGGATGAGGGAGACGAGGACGACGAGCACGATGGCGATGTCGAGCTTGTCCTGCAGGACGGGGAACGCCTGGCCGAGGAAGTAGCCGAGCAGGGTGACGACACCGACCCAGAGGGCTGCGCCGACGGCGGACCACAGGAAGAAGCGGCGGCGGTCCATCCGGCCGACGCCGGCGACGACGGTGATGAAGGTGCGCACGATCGGCACGAACCGGCCGATGACCAGCGCTTTGCTGCCGTGCTTCTCGAAGAACTCGTGGGTCTGGTCGAAGTACTGCTTCTTGAGCAGCCGGCCCTCGCGCCTGTAGAGCGCCGGGCCGACGGCGCGGCCGATCTCGTAGCCCGAGACGTTGCCTGCGAACGCCGCGACGAACAGGACGACGAGGGCCAGGCCGAGGTTGATCGGCAGCTTCCCCGCCGCGATGAACAGCCCCAGGGCGAAGAGCAGGGAGTCACCGGGCAGGAACGGGAAGAGCAGCCCGCACTCGATGAAGAGGATCGCCAGACTGACCCAGATCAGCTGGGTCCCGAACTGCTCGAGGAGGTAGTTGGGGTCGAGCCAGCTGGGGCCGAGGGAGTGGATCACGCAGCCAAGAGTATGCGGTTAGGTTGGGTTCTCGTGACGGCAGACGAGCAGGTCGGTGTCGGCCCGTGGACCGGTGAGCCACGCACCGGCGACCCCTGGGACCCGGCGCTCCTCGCGGAGGGGGACCGCCGCAACGTCGACGACCGGTACCGCTACTGGCGGCACGACGCGATCCTGGCCGACCTCGACACCCGCCGGCACGACTTCCACGTGGCCGTCGAGAACTGGGGCCACGACTTCAACATCGGCTCGGTGATCCGGACGGCGAACGCCCTGGGAGCACGTGCCTTCCACATCGTGGGCCGACGGCGCTGGAACCGCCGGGGAGCCATGGTCACCGACCGCTACCAGCACGAGCACCACCACCCGAGCGTGGACGACCTCGTGCGGTGGGCCGCCACCGCGGGACCAGGCGGGCACGGCATACCGCTCGTCGGCATCGACAACCTGCCGGGGTCGCTCGCGTTGGAGACCGCATCGCTGCCGCGCGCGTGCGTCCTCGTCTTCGGCCAGGAGGGACCAGGCCTCAGCGCAGACATGCGCGAGGCGTGCGACGTCGTCCTGCACATCACCCAGTTCGGCTCGACCCGCTCGATCAACGCCGGCGCCGCCGCGGCGATCGCCATGCACTGCTGGGTCCGGCAGCACGTGTTCGGAGCTGAGCGGGCCAACCGGCGCACACCCATGCTCCCAGGCGGGTCGCTCAGCCGACCTCGACGATGACGGGGGCATGGTCGGAGGCTCCGACGCCGGCCCGCTCGTCGGTGTCGATGACGGCGTGGGTCACCCTCGCCGCGAAGGAGGGGGAGCCGAGGACGAAGTCGATCCGGAGGCCGCGGTTGCGCTCGAACCGCTGACGGAAGTAGTCCCAGTAGGTGTAGACGTCCGGCCCCGGCGTGAAGGGACGCGCCACGTCGGCGTAGCCGTCCTCGAGGAACGCGGCGAAGGCGGCCCGCTCGCGGGGCGTCACGTGGGTGCTCTTGGCGAACTGCGCCATGTCGAAGACGTCCTCGTCGAGCGGGGCGATGTTCCAGTCGCCGACGAGAGCCGTGTCGCCGTCGAGCCAGCCACGGGCGGTCTCTCGCAGGCGGGCCAGCCAGTCGAGCTTGTAGAGGTAGTGCGGGTCGTCGACCTTGCGGCCGTTCGGCACGTAGAGCGACCAGACCCGCACGCCGCCGCAGACGGCGCCGATCGCGCGGGCCTCGGCGTCGGCCGGGTCGCCGAACCCCGGCATCCCGTCGAAGCCCACCTGGAGGTCCTCGATGCCGACCCGGCTGACCAGGGCGACGCCGTTCCACTGGTTGGTCCCGGCTGCGGCGACCTCGTAGCCGAGGGACTGCAGCCCCATGAGGGGGAACTGGTCCTCGCGGGCCTTGGTCTCCTGTAGGGCGAGGACGTCGATGTTCTGCCGCTGCACGAAGGCCTCGACCCGCTCGATGCGGGAGCGGACGGAGTTGACGTTCCAGGTGGCGATGCGCACGGTGCGAGGGTAACGCGGGGGTGGGACGGGCCGGTGGTCCCCCTGCGGCAACGACTCTGGGCGAGCCGCTGCCGCAGGGCGCGTCGCGGAAGGTTCGGCCTCGATCACCGACCGCGTCGCTCGGGCCCTCGCCTACCGGGTGATCATCGTGCTGGTCTTGCAGTCCACCCTGTTGTTGTTGTCGTACAGGCAGACCTGGAGCCCCGCTGCCGTGATCTTGCCCCCGCTCGAGCTGAGCGTTCCGCTCCAGCGCTCGGCCGGGATGCCCTCGCAGCCGCCGGTGTCCTTGTGCCAGGTGCTGCCGTAGATGGTCTGGGTGCCGGCCTTGGCGATGGCGCGCGACCACACACCCAACCCGTCTGCAGGGCAGGTGTCGTTGACGTAGCCCTCGGTGTAGGACACCGTCGTGGTCCCCGTGAAGGCCACGTAGGCGGCGGCGGTCCCGCCTGCTCCGTCCGTGCGGCCCGGGGTGTCGATGTGGTACCTGTGTTGTTAAGTTACGTCTGCGGTGACGTGATGTGAATCATTGACCACGGCTGGTCGATCCCCTCCCACGACACGGCACATATTCGGCAAGCTCGCGCCGATGCGCCGTGAGACGGCGCTGCTCCCCCGGTCGGCGTGGTGGAAGGATGGGCCGCACACCTGGCCCCGTCTCGAAGGACTGCTCATGCCCATCGCCACCCCTGAGGTCTACGCGGACATGCTCGACCGCGCCAAGGCAGGCTCGTTCGCGTACCCGGCGATCAACGTGTCCTCGTCGCAGACCCTCCACGCCGCCCTCAAGGGCTTCGCCGACGCCGGCAGCGACGGGATCGTCCAGGTCTCCACCGGGGGAGCGGAGTACCTCTCCGGCTCGAGCGTCAAGGACATGGTCGCCGGGTCGCTCGCGCTCGCCGCGTTCGCCGAAGAGGTGGCCAAGAACTACCCGGTGCATGTGGCGCTCCATACGGACCACTGCCCGAAGGACAAGCTCGACGGCTTCGTCCGCCCCCTGCTCGCCGCCTCCACCGAGCGGGTCAAGAGTGGCGGACTGCCCTACTTCCAGTCGCACATGTGGGACGGCTCCGCGGTACCGCTCGAGGAGAACCTCACGATCGCCGCCGAGCTGCTCGCCCTGGCCAAGGCTGCACGGGTCATCCTCGAGATCGAGGTCGGCGTCGTCGGTGGCGAGGAGGACGGCGTGGAAGGGGCGATCGACGAGAAGCTCTACACGACTCCCCAGGACGCGATCGACACCGCTGCAGCCCTCGGTCTCGGCGAGAGCGGCCGCTATCTCACCGCCCTGACCTTCGGCAACGTGCACGGGGTCTACAAGCCCGGCAACGTCAAGCTGCGCCCGGAGATCCTCAAGGCGGCGCAGCAGGCCATCGCGCAGGCCCACGGCCTCGACGCGGACGCCCGCCCCCTCGACCTCGTCTTCCACGGCGGGTCCGGCTCGCTGCCGGAGGAGATCTCGGCGGCGGTGGACTACGGGGTCGTCAAGATGAACGTCGACACGGACACGCAGTATGCGTTCTCCCGCCCGGTGGCGGGCTACATGCTGACGAACTACGCGGGCGTCCTCAAGGTCGACGGTGAGGTCGGCAACAAGAAGCAGTACGACCCCCGGGCGTGGGGCAAGGAGGCCGAGGCGGGGATGGCGGCCCGGATCGTGCAGGCCTGCGAGAACCTGCGTTCGGCGGGGACGCACCGATGAGCGAGAACCTCCTGGGCATCCCGGAGACCCGGCTCGCGGCCGACCCCGCGGCGACCGAGCTTGCCGGCTCCGAGAGCGGACCGCTGGACGTCGCGACACTGACCGCGGCGGCCGCTGCCCACCCGACCTCGTCGCTCGCCTGGGCCCTGCTGGCCGAGGCGGCCCTCGACGGTGACCGCCCCGTGGAGGCGTATGCCTACGCCCGCACCGGCTACCACCGCGGGCTCGACGCCCTGCGCAAGTCGGGCTGGCGTGGACAGGGACCGGTGCCGTGGTCGCACCAGCCGAACCGTGGCTTCCTCCGGGCGCTCGCGGCGCTCACCCGTGCGGCGCGCTCCATCGGCGAGCAGGACGAGGAGGCGCGCTGCGCCACGTTCCTGCGGGACTCCTCCCGCGAGGCCGCCGAGGTCCTCGGCGTCTGATGTTCTCCTGCGACGACCAGTCGGATGCCTGACCGGGCCTGGGGACAGGGCCGGTGGCCGTGGGCGGATGCCGGGGAATGGACCCCCGATCGCCCATTCCCCGAGCACCACCCCCTGTGACCGCGACGGGGGCCTGGCCGGGCCATCCGTCAGCTGAGGCACCCAGTCCCCCCGGACGTGCCGTTCAGCGTGCACCAATAGAAACACCTCACCTCACCTGACACAGGTTATTACCTGCCATTGACCCTAAGATGCCAGGCGTGCCACCCCTGTCACGCTCCGGCAAGGCGACACCAGTCTCGGTCTCGGTGCCTCGTGAGGACCCGCGCGTGGTTCTGGCCCGGGTCCTGCAGAGCCAGGAGGAGCGCACCCGCCGTCACCAGAGCGACCTGGCCGAGGCGCGCAACGCCCTGACCCAGCTGCAGGGGGTGGCCATCGACGCGGCCTCGTCGGCCGTCGCGCTGCTGACGGTGGACGTCGCTCCCGGCGTGGTCCGCGACCTGCTCGACACGAGCACGGGACTGGTGCGCAACCACGTCATGTCCCCGTTCGTCGGGGCGGCGGCCGACGCCGGTCTGCGCGAGCACAGCCAGCGGGTGATCCGGGCCGGGCGGCCCAAGCGCACGGTGTATGACGCGGCAGTCCTGGACGACCCCCGCTCACGTGACCGGCTGACCCAGTGGGCCGAGACCGGCGAGGACCAGCGGATCGGCTGGGACCTGCCTACCGAGTTCTGCGTCTTCGGCGCGGAGGCGGTCGTCGCCGTGGCGAGCTGGGGCGACCCGTCATCCGACTACGTCATCGTCCGGCACCCGATGCTCGTCGCCGCCTTCACGTCGCTCTTCGACCATGCCTGGGCGGAGGGTTACCCGCTGCGGACCAGCGAGCCGGAGGCCGACGGCATCGGCGACGGTCCACTGCTCGAGCTGCTCGCCCGGGGTCTGAAGGACGAGGCCATCGCCCGCTACCTCGGATGGAGCCTGCGCACGGTCCGTCGGCGGATCGCGCGGCTGATGACCGAGCTCGGCGCGCGCACCCGCTTCCAGCTCGGCGCGCAGGCCGCCCGCGCCGGGCATCTCGGGGGCGACCTCGAGCGCCGGGCCCCAGCCCCGGCGCCGAGGCCGCGGCAGGTTGGGGACGGTCGCGGCAGCCGATAACCTTGCCGGGCACCGGCGGCCTCCGGTGACGAGAACCCGCACACTGGAGGTGGCGACAGATGCCCGCAATCGTGCTGGTCGGAGCCCAATGGGGTGACGAGGGCAAGGGGAAGGCCACCGACCTGCTCGGCAGCAGCCTCGACTACGTCGTGAAGTTCAACGGCGGCAACAACGCCGGGCACACCATCGTCATCGGTGAGGGCGAGGACCGCGAGAAGTACGCCCTGCACCTGCTGCCCTCGGGGATCCTCACCCCGAGCTGCACGCCGGTGATCGGCAACGGCGTCGTCATCGACCTCGCCGTCCTCTTCCACGAGATCGACGACCTCGAGGCCCGGGGCGTCGACACCTCCAAGCTGGTGGTCAGCGCCAGCGCCCACATCATCACGCCGTACAACCGCACCCTCGACAAGGTCACCGAGCGGTTCCTCGGCTCACGCAAGATCGGCACGACCGGCCGCGGCATCGGCCCGACCTATGCCGACAAGATGTCCCGGACCGGCATCCGCGTCCAGGACCTGTTCGACGAGAACATCCTCCGCCAGAAGGTCGAGGCGGCCCTCTCCTTCAAGAACCAGGTCCTCGCGAAGATCTACAACCGGCGGGCCGTCGAGGTCGACGAGGTGGTCGGCGAGCTGCTCACCTACGTCGAGCGGCTGCGACCGATGGTCTGCGACACCTCGCTGCTGCTCAAGGAGGCGCTCGACCGCGGCGACACCGTGCTGCTGGAGGCCGGCCAGGCCACCCTCCTCGACGTCGACTTCGGCACCTACCCGTTCGTCACCTCGTCGAGCGCCACGGCAGGCGGAGCCTGCACCGGCTCCGGCATCCCCCCGACCCGGGTCGACTCGGTGATCGCCATCCTCAAGGCCTACTCCACCCGGGTCGGCGAGGGTCCGTTCCCCACCGAGCTGCACGACGACCTGGGCGAGTTCCTGCGCAAGACCGGGGCGGAGTACGGCACGACCACCGGTCGGCCGCGCCGCTGCGGGTGGGTGGACACCGTGGTCGGCCGCTACGCGACCCGGATCAACGGCGTCACCGACTTCGTCGTGACCAAGCTCGACATCCTCACTGGCCTGGACACCGTGCCGGTCTGTGTGGCCTACGACGTCGACGGCGTGCGCCATGACGAGATGCCGGTCGGGCAGAGCGACTTCCACCATGCCAAGCCGATCTATGAGGACCTGCCGGGGTGGTGGGAGGACATCTCGGGCTGTCGCACCTTCGAGGAGCTGCCCGCCAACGCCCAGGGCTACGTCCTGCGGCTCGAGGAGCTCATCGGGGCCAGGGTCTCGGCCATCGGGGTGGGGCCGGGTCGCGACGCGATCATCGAGCGCCACGAGATGCGGCACGCGCGCCCCTGAGCGGGATGTCCTGGTGACCATGCCTTCGCCCAGCTATCACGCCCGCCCCGCACGAGGGTGGCTCAACGACCCCAACGGCATCGTCCACCTCGACGGCCGCTGGCACGTGTTCTTCCAGCACAACCCCGCTCAGGCCCGGCACGGCCACATCCACTGGGGCCACGTGAGCAGTCCCGACCTGGTGACCTGGCGTGAGCATCCGGTCGCGTTCGGCCCGCAGCCGGGCGGCCCCGACCGCGGGGGCTGTTGGAGCGGGGTCTTCCTGGCCGGCGCGGCGTCGGCGGCGGTGGCCTACACCGGGGTCGGTGACGGAGCCGGCGACACCACGGTGTGTGTCCGGTATGCCGTGGACGAGGGTCTCGACGGATGGTCCGAGCCCCTGGTCGTCGCCACGCAGCCCGGTGCCGTGGGACTGCTGGAGATGCGGGACCCCTACCTCTTCGACTGGGACGGGCGGCGCTTCGCCCTGCTCGGCGCCGGCCTCGAGGACGGCACCCCCGCCCTGCTGCTCTACTCCTGTGACGACCTCCAGGCGTGGCGTTTCGAACGTGTCTGGCTCACACCGACGGACCTCCCCGCGGGCGTCGAGACCCCCGCCGATATCTGGGAGTGCCCACAGCTGCTGGAGGTGGACGGCCAGTGGGTCCTGGCGCTCTCGTTGCTCGCCGGAGGAGTCCTTGGCGACGTCGTCTACCTGGTCGGCGACCTGGAGTCCGCCGCGGGCCTGCCGCGCTACCGGGTCCGAGGTGGCGGCCTGGTCGACACCGGGCCGAGCATGTATGCGCCGCAAGCGGTCCCGGACCGGGACGGGCCGTTGTTGCTCGGTTGGGTGCGGCAGGAGGGGGCACCCGATGATGCCCCCCTCGACGCGGTGGCGGGCTGCCTCACCCTGCCGCGGCGGCTCTCGCTCGTCGACGGGGCGCTCGTCAGCGTGGTCGACCCGGCGGTCCGACGTCTGGCTGGCGACGTCGTCGACGCGCACGACACCCTGCCGCAGTGGGCCTATCTGGCCATCACGCCGGACGAGCCGGCGGCTGCCCCCGCGACAGTGCGGCTGGTCGGGAGCGGTGGTTCTGTCCTGGTCGCGGTCGACCGTGCCACCGAGGTGTGGCTCGACGGCGACGTCGTCGAGGTCTACCCGGCCGGTGCCCCGGCGGCCACCTACCGGGTCGAGGGCGCCGCCCCGTGGCGGCTGCAGCTCGACGACGCGGCGGTGAGGGTGCGCGCGCTCGAGGTGCGCATCCCCTAGGAACCGCTCCGCGGGGTCAGCGCAGGACGGTCATCCGGTGCGCGGCGCGCGTCATCGCGACGTAGAGGACCCGCTCCCCGCCCGGCGACTGCGCCACGATCGCGTCGGGGTCGACGACGACGGTGGCGTCGTACTCCAGCCCCTTGGTCGACATGGGGTCGACGACCTGGACCCGCCCACTGGGGTCGGACGACAGGCCGGCCAGCGCCGCGGCGTGGACGGCGGGTGTGATGACCGCGATGGGGCCCTCGACGGCGTCGAGCTGGGCCGTGACCGCCTCGACGACCGCGGCGCGGACGTCGCCGTCCAGCGATGCCTCGACCGGGTGGACACCGGTCTCCCGCACAGCCTGGGGGATGTCGGCATCCGGCACCGTCCGCCGGATCCGGTCGGCGGCGTAGTCGAAGATCTCGCGGGCGTTGCGGTAGTTCGTGTCCATGTGGAACAACCGGCGCTGCTGGGTGCCGAACGCCTCCTCGCGGGCGGTGCGTGACTCCTCCGCGTCGGCCCACGAGCTCTGCGCCGCGTCGCCGACGACCGTCCACGAGGCGTAGCGGCCCCGCCGGCCGAGCATCCGCCACTGCATCGGGGAGAGGTCCTGCGCCTCGTCGACGAGGACGTGCGCATACTCCTCAGGCCGTCCGACCCGGCCGACCAGCAGCCTCTCCCGCGCGGTGGCCGGGGTCACCGTGTAGCCGCGCTCCACCCGGTCGGGGGTCGCGACCGGCTGCACCTCGGTGACGCCGTAGTCGCTGAGGCTGTCCAGCTCCTCGACCTCGTAGAAGCCACGCTCCTCGCGGGGCTGGTCCTGCATCGGCCCGATCCGCCCGGCGAGCTCGTCGACGAGCGCCGCGTCGGCCACCGACCAGGACCCCGTGTCGAGAGCGGCCTGCATCGAGTCCCGCAGGACCGCGACCTCGGCGTCGTCGAGGACACCGGCGGCATACCGCGTGAGGCGTTCTCCGTCGGCGAGCCAGAGCAGCACCTCGCGGGGGTCGACCTGCGGCCACCAGGACTCCATGAACGTCGCGACGTCGAGGTGGTCCTCGAACCGGTCGACGAACTCGGCCCGGTCGGGGTGCTGGCTCTGCCGGAAGGCCGCGTCGGCGAGCAGCTGCACGAGCGCCTCATGGGCGAGGTTGCGCTGGTGCTGCCGCAGCGCCCGGGTGCGGACCTGCTCCAGAGCGGGACGGGTGAGCCGGACCGCGTGGCCGGCGACGAACGCCCGCAGCTCCGTCGGACCGTCGGGGACCTCGTCGCGCGCGGCACGCGCCAGGATCTGACGGATCTTCAGCGACCCCTTGATGGCGGCGGCGCGCGGGTCGTCGAGCCGCTCGGTGCTGACCGCGTCGACGACGTCGCCGAGCGAGCGGAGCGTGACCGTGTCCTCCCCGAGCGAGGGCAGCACGCGCTCGATGTAGGAGGTGTAGGCCGCCGACGGGCCGACGACGAGGATCCCGCCGGACTCGTAGCGGCGCCGGTCGGAGTAGAGCAGGTAGGCCGCGCGGTGCAGTGCGACGACGGTCTTGCCGGTGCCGGGACCGCCGGTGATCTCGGTGATGCCGCGGGCGGGGGCGCGGATGGCCTCGTCCTGGTGACGCTGGATGGTCGCGACGATGTCGCGCATCTGCGTCCCGCGGCTGCGGGTCAGCGCAGCCAGCAACGCGCCGTCGCCCACGATGACCAGGTCGTCGGGGGCCTGCGGTGCCATGAGGTCGTCCTCGATGCCGACGACGTCCGCGCCCTTGCACCGCAGCACGCGGCGGCGCAGCACCCCGAGCGGCTCGACCGGGGTGGCGCGGTAGAAGGGCGACGCCGCGGGCGCCCGCCAGTCGATGACGAGCGGCTCGTAGTCGTCGTTGCGCACCCCGAGGCGGCCGACGTAGCGGACCTCGCGCTCGGGCGGCCCGTCGACGACCTCGTGGTCGATGTCGAGCCGTCCGAACACCAGGCCCTCGTACTGGCTCTCCAGGGCGTTGCGGCGGCGGGCGGCGTGGAAGACCAGAGCGTCACGCTCGAAGAGCCCGGTCATCTCCTCGTCCCGGGCCTCGCCGGTGCGGTCGGTGCGCCCGCGGGCCAGGCCGTCCGCCTCGATGAGGTCGGCACGCACCCCGGCCTTGGCCAGCTCGGCATACACCGTGTCCACATGGGCCTGCTCCAGGGCGATCTCGTCGGCCACCTGGGCAGCCGTCGCCTTGGTGCTGTTCGAACCGGTCACGGGCTCCGCCTGGTCATCGCGCGTGGGTCATGGCAAGGAACGGGAAAGTCTAGTCTGACCGGATGCCGTCGCTCGCCACCCGCCCGCCAGCTGGCGCGCCGCTGGTGGGGCAGGTCGTCCGCCTCGACCCGGCTGCCGCCCGGGCCGCACGGCATACACCGTCCGGCTGGTGGGGGACAGCGACCTGGGTGTAGGGGTGCGGGCTCGCCTCGCGGCTCGCCTGGGGTGCTGACGGCGGGTCAGAGCCATCCGCGACGGGCTGCCTGGACGCCGGCCTGGAACCGCGTCTCGGCGCTCAGCCGGTCCATCAGCGAGCGGATCCGTCGCTCGACCGTGCGCTGCGAGACGCCGGCCTGCCGGGCGACCGACGCGTCCGGGATGCCGGCGGCCATCAGCCGCAGGATCACCGCGTCCCGCGGGTCGAGCTCCTCGGTGGGGGTGCGTCCGCGGCTGACGGGGGTGGCGATCTCCCAGAGGCGCTCGACGAGCGACCGGACAGCAAGCACCATGCCGTGGGTGCGGATGAGCATGCCCTGCGGGCCGTCGATGTCCGTCGAGGACCACTCGATCAGGCAGGCGGCGGTGTCGACGACGACGACGGTGATGGGCACCCGGCCGAGGAAGCGCTGCGCCTCGCCGCCGTCGACCCGGGCGGCGAGCGCGTGGACCGCTCCGGGCAGCTCGAGAACCTGGGTGTCCCAGACCGTCCGGATGCCGACCGCCTGCCCGTCCGCCCCGATGCTCGGCTCCCGGTGCGAGGCCAGGGGGGCCCGCATGACATCCCGGGTTCGCGAGGTCAGCGAGCGGGCCGAGAGCATGTCGGTCCGGGCCCCCGCGACGATGAGGTTGGTCTGCGCCGCGAGCTCGTCCAGGTCGTGCAGGATGACGACTCCGGTGTCCGGCTCGCGTTCCCGGCTCCGGGTGCGGCTGTTGTAGTAGACCTGCGTCAGCTCGTGCGCCACCGCCCGGACCTGCTTGGCCTGTCGCTCGAGGTCGAGGGCATGGTGCGGGATGGACACCAGCGGCGGCGGCACGTCGAGGCTGCCGTCCGGGCCGGTCGTGATCAGGCCGCGGTCGTCCAGGACGGCCAGGGCGGGGTCCAGCGTGGCGGCCGGGATCCCTTGCGCGAGCAGCAGCTCGCGGCTCGGTCGCTCCATCCGCAGCAGGGCGAGGTAGACCCTGGTCGCGGTCCCGTCGATCTGCGAGTCGCGCAGCGACCCGGTCAGCGCGCTGAGCAGGTCGTCGGTCGGGGACGGCATATCGGGTGGCCCTCAGGATCGGCGGGTGCAGAGGTGGCGGATTGCCGACACTGACTGTACTCCGCCATCCTCCCGCTTTACTCGCGCCGGAGAATTTGCCAAGGTGACGTTGTCGGTTCAACCGACTCCTGTGTCTGACGTCGCGGGTCCCCCTCCCAGCGGCCAGATGCGAGACGCGCGGTGTTCCCGGGTGATTGTCCCCCCTGCCTCCCGGGAGCACCGCGTTCGCGCTGTCCGGAGCCCGTCATCGCCGAGCCGGGCGCTGCCCATAGGGTGGGCGCCGTGAAGGTCCTCGTCCTCGGTGCCGGAGCGCGCGAGCACGCCCTCGTCCGCGCGCTGCAGGAGGACGACGGGGTCAGTGCCGTCATCGCCGCACCGGGAAACCCCGGGATCGCGGCCATCGCGCGGTGCGAGCCGTTCGCCGCCGGCTCCGGGCTCACCGACCCGCAGGCCGTGCTCGAGGTCGCCGAGCGCCACGAGGTCGACCTCGTGGTGGTCGGCCCCGAGGCACCGCTCGTCGCGGGCGTCGCTGACGTGCTCCGCGAGGCCGGGTATGCCGTCTTCGGGCCGTCCGCCGACGCGGCCCGGCTCGAGGGCAGCAAGTCCTTCGCCAAGACCGTGATGGCCAGTGCCGGCGTGCCGACGGCACTGGCTCACGTGTGCTCGACGATGGACGAGGTGGAGTCCGCACTCGACGCCCTCGGCGCTCCCCATGTGGTGAAGGAGGACGGCCTCGCCGCAGGCAAGGGGGTCGTCGTCACCGACGACCGAGCGGTGGCCGTGGAGCACGCCCGCGCGTGCCTCGACAAGCTTGACGGCCAGGTGGTCGTCGAGGAGTTCCTCGACGGCCCTGAGGTGTCCGTCTTCTGCGTGACCGACGGGGTCACCGTCCTGGCCCTGCCGCCGGCCCAGGACTTCAAGCGGGTCGGCGACGGGGACGCGGGCCCGAACACCGGCGGAATGGGCGCCTACTCCCCACTCGACTGGGCACCGGCCGGCCTGGCGGACGACGTCGTGCGCCGCGTCGCGCAGCCCACCGTCGACGAGATGCGCCGACGGGGCACGCCGTTCGTCGGGGTGCTCTACGTCGGGCTCGCGCTCACCGCCAGGGGCCTACGGGTCATCGAGTTCAACTGCCGCTTCGGCGACCCGGACGGTCAGGTCTCCCTCGCCCGCGTGGTCACCCCTCTCGGCGCGCTGCTTCACGCCGCCGCCACGGGAGCGCTGGACAGCCTCGGCCGGCTCCGGGTCAGCGACGAGCACGCGGTGACCGTCGTCGTCGCCGCCGACGGCTACCCCGGCCCTCCCCGGACCGGCGACCCCGTGGACGGGCTCGACGAGGCCGACGCGGTCGACGGCGCCTACGTCCTGCACGCGGGCACGGCCCGCGACGGCGACGGCCTCCTCGTCTCGGCCGGTGGGCGGGTGGTCGGGGTGGTCGCGACCGGCCGCACCCTCGCCGAGGCCCGCGACACGGCATACCGCGCCGTGCGGCTGGTGGAGCTCGACGGGTCGCACCACCGCACCGACATCGCCCTCGCCGCCGTCCGCGGCGAGATCCTGCTCCCCGGAGGCTCCGATGCGTGACCTGCCCGGCTACGTGCCGACCTACTCCGGCAAGGTGCGCGACCTCTACGTGCCGCTCGACGGCTCCGGGGCGCCGCGGGGCTCCGAGCTGCTCCTCGTGGCCTCGGACCGGATCTCGGCCTACGACTTCATCCTCGACACCCCCATCCCCGACAAGGGAGCCGTGCTCACCCAGCTCTCGCTCTGGTGGTTCGAGCAGCTCGAGGACCTCGTCCCCCACCACATCATCTCGATGGACGTGCCGGCGGAGGTGGCAGGGCGGGCTGTGCTGGTGCGACGGCTGGAGATGGTGCCGGTCGAGTGCGTCGCGCGGGCGTACCTGACCGGCGGCGGGCT
This sequence comes from uncultured Actinomycetota bacterium, assembly GCA_963826375.1. Taxonomy (GTDB): domain Bacteria; phylum Actinomycetota; class Actinomycetes; order Actinomycetales; family Dermatophilaceae; genus Lapillicoccus. The sequence continues at coordinate 355,794 of CAWGWN010000007.1, forward strand.
GGAGGAGTACGCCCAGTCGGGGTCGGTATGCGGCGTCCCGCTGCCGGCCGGGCTCGTCGACGGGTCGCGGCTGGACGAGCCGATCTTCACCCCGACCAGCAAGGCGCCCGTTGGCGAGCACGACCTGCCGATGACCCAGGCCGAGGTGGACGCGCTCATCGGGGCACCGCTGCGGGGGCGGGTGGACGAGCTGACTCGGCGGATCCTGGCCCGGGGCAACGAGATCGCTGCGGGTCGCGGCATCCTCATCGCGGACACCAAGGTGGAGTTCGGGCTCGACCCGGAGTCACCCTCGGACGGGCAGCCCGGCCTGGTCCTCGCGGACGAGGTGCTTACCCCCGACTCCTCGCGGTTCTGGCCGGCGGAGCTCTGGGAGCCCGGCCATCCCCAGGCGTCCTACGACAAGCAGTTCGTCCGGGACTGGCTCACCTCACCGGCGAGCGGCTGGGACAGGTCGTCCGGCGAACCGCCCCCTCCGCTGCCGGACGAGGTCGTCGAGCGCACCAGGGCGAAGTACGTCGAGGCCTACGAGCGGCTGACCGGACGCCGGTTCGGCTGAGCGGTCCGCGGTGGCGCCGACGCGACGGACGCGCCGGGCCGCCGTCCGAGACGGCGCCAGACAGCCGATATCCTGAAGCCACCCCGCGCCGCACTCTCTCGAGGAGCCCCCTGTCATGGGAAGCATCGTCGTCGACGTCATGCTCAAACCCGAGATTCTCGACCCCCAGGGGCAGGCCGTCGCCGGCGCGCTCCCCCGGCTCGGCTTCGACGGCTTCACCGACGTCCGGCAGGGGAAGCGCTTCGTCCTCACCGTCGAGGGCGAGGTCACGGATGCGCACCTCGCCCACGCCCGTGACGCGGCCGAGCGGCTGCTGAGCAACCCGGTGATCGAGGACGTCGTCGCCGTGCACGCGCTGACCGAGCCTTCTCCGGCGGGGGAGCCCTCGTGAAGATCGGGGTGGTCACCTTCCCCGGCTCGCTCGACGACCGCGACGCGGCTCGCGCCGTCCTCGCCGTCGGCGCGGAGCCGGTCGCCCTCTGGCACGGCGCCGCCGACCTGGCCGGTGTGGATGCGGTCATCCTCCCCGGCGGGTTCTCCTACGGCGACTACCTGCGCTGCGGGGCCATCGCCCGATTCGCCCCGGTCATGGACGCGCTCATCCCCGCCGCCCAAGGCGGCCTGCCGGTGCTGGGGATCTGCAACGGCTTCCAGGTGCTCTGCGAGTCGCACCTGCTTCCGGGGGCCCTGGTGCGCAACGACCACCGCACGTTCCGGTGCGTCGACCAGGTCCTGTCGGTGGAGAACGCCGACACCGCCTGGACCGGCGACTACACCGCCGGTGAGCAGATCACCATCCCGCTCAAGAACGGTGAGGGCAGCTTCGTCGCGGACGAGGCGACCCTCGACCGCCTCGAGGGCGAGGGTCGCGTCGTCTTCCGCTACGTCGGCGAGAACCCCAACGGCTCCTACCGGGACATCGCCGGCATCACCAACGAGCGGGGCAACGTCGTCGGCCTGATGCCCCACCCGGAGCATGCCATCGAACCGGGCTACGGGCCGTCGACCGACGGACTGGCCTTCTTCACCTCGGTGCTGCGCCAGGTGGTGTCGGTATGAGCGGAGGGCCGACGGGCGCCGACCAGAGCGTGCTGACGGGGGCGCCGACGGTCGACACCGTCGGTCATGCCGCCACCACCCCGGACACGTCCCAGCCCTGGACCGAGCTCGGGCTCAAGGAGGACGAGTACGCCAGCATCCGCGAGATCCTCGGACGCCGGCCCACGTCGGCCGAGCTGGCGATGTACTCGGTGATGTGGTCCGAGCACTGCTCGTACAAGTCCTCCAAGGTGCACTTCAGCCTGTGGGGCGAGAACACCACCGACGAGATGCGCGAGAAGCTCCTCGTCGGGATCGGCGAGAACGCCGGGGTCGTCGACATCGGGGACGGCTGGGCGGTGACCTTCAAGGTCGAGAGCCACAACCACCCCTCATACGTCGAGCCCTACCAGGGAGCAGCGACCGGGGTCGGCGGCATCGTCCGCGACATCATGTCGATGGGCGCGCGCCCGATCGCGATCATGGACCCGCTGCGCTTCGGCAACATCCACCACCCCGACACCCAGCGCGTCCTGCCGGGGATCGTCGCCGGGGTCGGCGGCTACGGGAACTGCCTGGGGCTGCCCAACATCGGCGGAGAGGTCGTGTTCGACGACTGCTACCAGGGCAACCCGCTCGTCAACGCCCTCTGCGTCGGCGCGATGCGGATCGAGGACATCCACCTCGCCAAGGCCACCGGGGTCGGCAACAAGGTCGTCCTCTTCGGTGCGAAGACCGGCGGCGACGGCATCGGCGGGGTGTCCGTGCTGGCCAGCGAGACGTTCGAGGACGGCGGCCCGGCCAAGCGGCCGGCGGTGCAGGTCGGCGACCCGTTCGCCGAGAAGGTGCTCATCGAGTGCTGCCTGGACCTGTATGCCGCGAGGGTCGTCTCCGGCATCCAGGACCTCGGTGGGGCCGGGCTCTCCTGTGCCACCAGCGAGCTCGCCTCCAACGGCGACGGCGGGATGCAGGTGGAGCTGAGCTCGGTCCCGCTGCGCGACGCGTCGCTGCGGGCCGAGGAGATCCTCATGTCCGAGTCGCAGGAGCGGATGATGGCGGTCGTCGAGCCGCAGCACCTCGCGCAGTTCCTGGCGATCACCGACCGGTGGGACGTCGAGGCCACCGTCATCGGCGAGGTGACCGACGGGGACCGGCTGGTCATCACCTGGCACGGTGAGGTCATCGTCGACGTGCCGCCCCGGTCGGTGGCCCACGACGGCCCGGTCTACCACCGCCCGCTGGAGCGCCCGGCATACCTCGACGTCCTCGTGGCCGACAACGCCAGCGGCCTGGCCCGCCCGCAGAGCCCCGACGAGCTGCGCCGGACCCTGCTGACCATGCTCGGCAGCCCGAACCTCTGCGACAAGTCGTGGGTCACCCGGCAGTACGACCGGTACGTGCTCGGGAACACGGCGCTCGCCATGCCGGACGACGCGGGCGTGGTCCGGGTGGACGAGGCGACCGGTCGCGGCGTCGCGGTCTCGACCGACTGCAACGGCCGGTTCGCCAAGCTCGACCCCTACGTCGGGGCGCAGCACGCCCTGGCCGAGGCCTACCGCAACGTCTCGACCGCGGGAGCGGTGCCACTGGCCGTCACCGACTGCCTCAACTTCGGCTCGCCCGAGGACCCCGGCGTGATGTGGCAGTTCCGGGAGGCTGTCCGCGGGATCGCGGAGGGCTGCAAGCTGCTGGGGATCCCTGTCACCGGCGGCAACGTGTCGTTCTACAACCAGACCGGGGACACCGCGATCCACCCCACTCCGGTGATCGGCGTCCTCGGGGTGATGGACGACGTCGCGAACCGGACACCGAGCGGCTTCCGGACGGACGGCTCCCCGATCTACCTGCTGGGGACCACCCGCGACGAGCTCGACGGGTCGGAGTGGGCGCACGTCGTCCACGGCCACCTCGGCGGGCAGCCTCCGGTCGTCGACCTGGCGCACGAGCAGCGGCTCAGCGAGCTGCTGGTCCGGGCGGCCGGCGCGGGTGTGCTCGACGCGGCCCACGACCTGTCCGAGGGTGGCCTGGCGCAGGCTCTGGCCGAGGCGGTGCTGCGCAACGGCATCGGTGCGCGGGTCTCCCTGGCCGGAGTCGGCATGGACGGTGTGGGGATGGACGGTGTCGGCATCGACGGTGTGGCCGGTGACGGTGCGGACGGTGTTGACGGTGTTGACCGTGCGGCCGGCGTCGAGGGTGACGACGTGGACCTCGACCCGTTCACCGCCCTGTTCTCCGAGTCCACCGGTCGGGTCCTCGTGTCCGTCACCCCCGGTTCGGAGCAGGACTTCCTCGCCCTCGTCGGCGACGCGATGCCGGCGCTGCGGCTCGGCGAGGTCGACGACAGCGTGGACGGGCTCCGGGTCGAGGACCTCTTCGAGGTCGACCTCGAGACCCTGCGGCAGACACATACCGCGCTCCTGCCCTCCGTCTTCGGCACCTGAGACCTCCGCCGTGGCGCCTTCTCCTTGCGTCCGGGTCGAGACGGGTCCTGACCCTGCCGGACCCGTTCTTCGAGAGACTGCGCCGCCTCCTGAGGTCGAGAGGGTGGCGGGGCTGAACCTCGTTGCGTCCGGGTCGAGACGGGTTCTGACCCTGCCGGACCCGGACGCAAGCAGGTAGCGCCTCGTTGCGTCCGGGTCGAGACGGGTTCTGACCCTGCCGGACCCGGACGCAAGCAGCGGAACCTCAGCGGACCCGCCAGCCGGTCGCGTCCGGGGGCGGCGGCGAGGGGGCTGAGTCAGCGTCCGTGAACGGCCGGGCGCCGGCCACCAGCCGGGCCAGCTCGGCCCCGGAGCGCACGCCCGTGGGGAACGCCGATCCCGCCACGTGCCGTCGGATGGCGGCCAGGTCGAGGGAGCCGCGCGCCGCCACGAGCACCGCGTTGCCGAAGCGCTTGCTCTTGAGCACCTCGTGCGTGGCGACCAGGACGGTGTCGGCGAACTGGCCGGTGGCGTCGACCGAGGCGACGACGCGCGCGACATACCGCAGCCCCGGCTCGTCCGCGAGGTTGAGCAGCGCCACCCCGTCCGGACGCAGCACCCGCGCCACGTCGCAGAGGTATGCCGTGGTGGTCAGCTCGGGCGGCACCCGGCCCGCGGCATACGCGTCCAGGACGACGACGTCGGCGCTGGCGTCGGCCAGCCCTGCCATCCCCGACAGCCCGTCGACCGGCCGGACCCGGATGCGGTGCTGGCGTGGCAGGGGCAGCTCGCGGCGGACCAGCTCGGTCAGGGCCGCGTCCGGCTCGAGGACGATCTGAGGTGACCCGGGGCGGGTGTGGTTGACGTAGCGGGCCAGGGTGAGCCCGGCGCCCCCGACATGGGTGACCGCCACCGGCCCGGACGTCAGGGTGTCGATAACCAGCCCGAGGTGGGCGACGTACTCGAACGCCAGCAGGCCGGGGTCGTCGAGCTGGACGTGCGACTGCGGCGACCCGTCCATGACCACGGTCACGCCGCCTCGCTCGTCCGCGACCAGGGCGATCCGGGGCTGCCCGCTTGGCGCTGGGTCCCGACGTCCGCTGGCCACGCGCCCACCCTAGGCTCGCGAGCATGAGATTCGGCATCACCATCCTGCCCGAGCACACCTGGAGCGAAGCCGCGCCCAGGTGGCGAGCTGCTGAGGAGCTCGGCTTCGACCACGCGTGGACCTACGACCACCTGGTCTGGGCGGGCCTGCCGGACTCGCCGTGGTTCGGCACGACTCCGACGCTGACCGCTGCGGCGCTGGTCACCTCGACCATCCGGCTGGGCACCTTCGTGACGTCGCCGAACTACCGGCATCCGGTGACGCTGATGCGCGACCTGCTCGCGCTCGACGACATCTCGGGCGGCCGGTTCACCCTCGGCCTCGGCACCGGGGGAGACCTCGACGCCCGGCTGCTCGGGGGCCCGGATCTGTCGCTCAGGCAGCGGGTCGACCGGTTCCACGAGTTCGCGCAGCTGCTCGACCGGCTCCTGACCGAGGACCACGTGGACGCCGCCGGCGAGTGGTTCGAGGCGCTCGACGCCCGGACAGCTCCCGGGCCGGTGCAGCGGCCCCGGATCCCGTTCATCATGGCGGCCAACGGGCCGCGGTCACTCGCGCTCGCGGCGCGCCTGGGCCAGGGCTGGGTCACCTACGGCAACCGTCGCGACACCGAGGACGAGTGGTGGGAGACGCTGCGCGACCTCGGCGGACGGCTCGACGACAGCCTCGCCGCCGCCGGCCGCGGGGCCGAGACCTTCGAGCGGCACCTCAACCTCGACGGCGGTGGGTGGTACGCCCTCGAGAGCGTGGCCAGGTTCGAGGACATGGCCGGCCGGGCCGCGGACCTCGGCTTCACCGACGTCATCACCCACTGGCCCCGGCCGCAGTCGCCCTACCAGGGGTCGGTCGCCACCCTGGAGGCCGTCGCGTCGCACGTCATCCCCGGGCTGCGCTGACCGCCGCTGCGCTGACCTCCGCAGCGCTCACCGCCGCAGTGGCAAGCCCGATCCGCGCCCGGCTCAGGGCAGCAGCATCGTCTTGATGGCTCGACGCTCGTGCATCGCGGCATACCCCTCGGCGACCTCGGCCAGCGGCAGAGTCAGGTCGAAGACCCGCCCAGGGTGGATCTCCCCGGCGAGCACCCGGTCGCGCAGCTCGGGGAGGTACTGCCGCACCGAGGCGACGCCTCCGGCGATCTGCAGGTTCTTCGAGAAGAGCGTCCCCATCGGCATCTCGATCCCGTGCGGCACCCCGACGTAGCCGACCCGGCCCGCCGGTCGGGTCACCGTGATCGCGGTCTGCATGGCGGCGTCGGTGCCCACGCACTCCAGCGCCGCGTCGACGCCGAGCCCGTCGGTGAGGGCGAGCACCCGAGCCTCCCCGGCCGCGCCCCGCTCCTCGACGACGTCGGTGGCGCCCCACTCCACGGCCAGCCGCTGGCGTGCCTCGTGGCGGGACATGACGATGACCCGCGCGGCGCCCATGAGCGTGGCCGCCAGGACGGCGGACAGGCCGACCGCACCGTCGCCGATCACCGCCACCGTGTCGCCCGGCCGCACTCCCGCACCGCGGGCGCAGTGCCACCCGGTCCCCATGACGTCGCTGAGCGCCAGCAGGTCAGGCACCTGGTCATCCGTCGGCGTCGTCGGGGTCGGGACGAGGGTCCCGTCGGCCAGCGGCACCCGCACCATCTCGCCCTGGCCTCCGTCGACGAGGCGGCCATCGCGGTCGTCCGCGCCGAACCAGCCGCCGTTCTCGCACGAGGTGTTGATCCCGTTGCGGCAGTTGCGACAGGTGTTGTCACCCCAGGTGAACGGCGAGATGACGAAGTCGCCGACGCTGAGCGTGCCGACCTCGTCGCCGACGGCCTCGACGACACCGACGAACTCGTGCCCGATCCGCGTCCCCGCCGTGAAGTCGCTCTCGCCCCGGTAGCGCCACAGGTCGCTCCCGCAGACGCACGAGGCGGTGACCCGGACGACGGCATCCGTCGGCAGCTGGACGTGCGGGTCGGCCACGTCACCGAAGCGGATGTCATACGGAGCCTGGAGGGTCGTCGCGCGCATGCAGCCAGTCTGCCGCCCCGCCCGGATGGCACGATGAGCGGGTGCCTCCTCGTCGTCGCGTGGACCCCGCCACGGGCCGGCAGGCTCTCTCGGTATGCCGGGCGGCGGGCTTCGACGCCCAGGACACCCCGCGGGCCACCCTGGCGACCGCGGTCCGCTACACGCTCGAGGAGCTGTCCGTGCGTCATCCGGGCCGGTCCGTAGAGGTCCGGGTGCCGCCCTTCGGGGCCGTCCAGTGCATCGCCGGGCCGCTGCACAAACGGGGCACCCCGCCGAACGTCTTCGAGACGGACGCCCGCACCTGGCTGTCCCTCGTCACCGGGTCGCTCAGCTGGGCCGACGCGCTCGCCACCGGGGCGGTGCGCGCCTCGGGGCAGCGGGCCGACCTCTCCGAACAGCTGCCGCTGGACGGTGTCTGACGGCCACGGGCACGGGCCGACCTCCACCCTCCGCGGCCCGCCCGCGGTGGTCGCCTACCCTGGAGAGGTGATCTCGACCGAGCGACGGCGCGCCCCCAACTTCAAGCGGTTCATCATCACCGGGGTGGTGCTGGGGTTCCTCGCGGGTGCGGTGGTCGCGGTGGTCGGCGCCCCGGCCGCGGCCTACGACTCGGGGACCCAGCTCGGCTACTTCGGGGTGATCGGTGCGGCGCTCGGCGCCCTCCTCGCCGCCCTGGCCGCGGTCCTGCTCGACCGGCGTCCCTGACCGCGCGCCCCGGCCGTCACCAGACGCCGTCGCCGGGCGGCACGCCCCGGCTCTCGGCTCGCAGCGCTGTGGGACACTGAGCCCGTGGCACGCGGCGACGGACGGCTCTCGCACGACCTCAGTCCAGACGAGAAGGGCCCGCAGGACGCCTGCGGCGTGTTCGGTGTGTGGGCGCCCGGCGAGGACGTCGCCAAGCTGACCTACTTCGGCCTCTATGCGCTGCAGCACCGCGGCCAGGAGTCGGCCGGCATCGCCACCGGCGACGGCGAGAAGATCCTCGTCTACAAGGACATGGGCCTGGTCAGCCAGGTCTTCGACGAGGCAGCGCTGAGCTCGCTGCGGGGCCACCTCGCGATCGGCCACACCCGCTACTCCACGACCGGCGGCTCGACGTGGGAGAACGCCCAGCCGACCTTGGGTGGCCTCGGTGACTCCAGCGTCGCCCTGGCCCACAACGGCAACCTGATCAACACCGTCGAGCTGCGCGAGCTGGTCACCGAGCGGCTCGGGCTCGGCGCCGGCAAGCTCGGCGAGCTCGGCCGCGGCAACACCTCTGACACGGCTCTCGTGACCACGTTGCTGGCGGCCGACCAGGACCGCAGCCTCGAGGCCAGCGCACTGGAGATCCTTCCCCTGCTCAAGGGCGCCTTCTGCTTCGTCTTCATGGACGAGCACACCCTGTATGCCGCGCGGGACCCGCACGGCGTGCGGCCCCTGGCCCTCGGCCGACTGGAGCGCGGCTGGGTGGTGGCGTCCGAGACGGCGGCGCTGCAGACGATCGGCGCCAGCGTCGTCCGAGAGGTCGAGCCGGGCGAGCTCGTGGTCATCGACGAGAACGGCCTGCGCACCCACCAGTTCGCCGAGCCGACGCCCAAGGGCTGCGTCTTCGAGTACGTCTACCTCGCCCGTCCCGACGCCGTGATCCGCGGGCGGGTCGTCCACGAGGCCCGGGTCGAGATGGGCCGCCAGCTGGCCCGCGAGCACCCCGTCGACGCCGACCTGGTCATCGGGGTGCCGGAGTCGGGGGTCCCGGCCGCGGTCGGCTACTCGCAGGAGTCGGGGATCCCGTTCGGCCAGGGGTTCGTCAAGAACGCCTATGTCGGGCGGACCTTCATCCAGCCGTCGCAGACGCTGCGCCAGCTCGGCATCCGGCTCAAGCTCAACCCGCTCGAGCACACCATCCGGGGCAAGAAGCTCGTCGTGGTCGACGACTCGATCGTGCGCGGCAACACCCAGCGCGCCCAGATCCGGATGCTGAGGGAGGCGGGCGCCGTGGAGATCCACGTGCGCATCTCCAGCCCTCCGGTGCAGTGGCCGTGCTTCTACGGCATCGACTTCGCCACCCGGGCTGAGCTGATCGCCACCGGCCTCGGGGTCGAGGAGATCCGGGCCTCCATCGGGGCCGACTCGCTCGGCTACATCTCCGAGGAGGGCATGGTGTCGGCGACCGACCAGCCCCGGGCCGAGCTCTGCACGGCGTGCTTCACCGGCAGCTATCCCATCGAGCTGCCCGAGGACGGACGGATCGGCAAGCACGTCCTCGAGACGCTGCCCATCTCGGTGCGGACCGGGCACGACTCGAGCATCGACACGTCGCCCTCCCCGAACGACGCCGACGGGGTGCCCCTCGGCGTGGCCGGAGGCGGCGAGAACGCCCTGCTCCATCCTTGACCGGGTGGGCCGTGGCCGTCTTGCCGCGGTCGGGACGCACGCGGGGCGCCGATAGGCTGCACCGGTGACGAGCGAGCGCCCCATCACCTATGCCGACTCCGGCGTCGACGTCGAGGCCGGGGACCGGGCGGTCGAGCTGATGAAGGCCGCTGTCGGCCGCGCCCAGCGACCCGAGGTCCTCGGGGGCCTCGGGGGTTTCGCCGGGCTGTTCGACGCCGGTGCGCTGACCCGGATGAGCCGGCCCGTCCTCGCCACCTCCACCGACGGGGTCGGCACGAAGGTCGCCATCGCGCAGGCCCTCGACATCCACGACACGATCGGCTTCGACCTGGTCGGCATGGTCGTCGACGACATCGTCGTCTGCGGCGCCGAGCCGCTCTTCATGACCGACTACATCGCCACGGGCCAGGTCGTCCCAGAGCGCATCGCGGCCATCGTCTCCGGCATCGCCGCCGCCTGCACCCAGGCCGGGGTGGCCCTCGTGGGGGGCGAGACGGCCGAGCACCCGGGTCTCCTGGAGCCGCACGAGTACGACGTGGCCGGCGCGGCGACCGGGGTGGTCGAGCACGCCGACCTCCTCGGGCCCGATCGGGTCGCCGACGGCGACGTCCTCGTCGGGCTCGCCTCGAGCGGGCTGCACTCCAACGGCTACTCCCTCGTCCGCCGGGTCGTTGCCTCCGCGGGGTGGCGGCTCGAGCGCGACGTGCCCGAGCTGGGGTGCACGCTCGGTGAGGAGCTGCTGCGCCCGACGCGGGTGTACGCCGCCGACCTGCTGGCCCTGGTCCGCACCGACGGCATCGACGTGCACGCGCTCAGCCACGTGACCGGCGGTGGGCTCGCCGCCAACCTCGCCCGCGTGCTGCCGCCCGGGACGTTCGCCCGGGTGGACCGCTCGACGTGGGCGCCGCCCCCCATCTTCTCGCTGGTCGCCGCGCTCGGCCGGGTGCCGCAGCCCGATCTCGAGCGCACCCTCAACCTCGGGGTGGGCTTCGTCGTCGCCCTCCCTGCGGCAGAGGTCGATGCCGCGATCAGGGTATGCCGCGACCGGGGCATCCCGGCGTGGCCCATGGGCGAGGTGACGACGCTCGACCGTGCCGACCTCGAGCCCGGCGTCGAGGTCGTCAGCGGGTCGAAGGGCGTCACCGGAGGCGCCGTCCAGGTGATCGGGCGGCATCCCCTCACGGGGTGACCCAACCTCGGGCCCGGAGGCGGGAGCTAGGGCAGCAGCCAGCGCCGACCGGCACCCGCCGGTTTCGCGTCCACGGGGGACGCATGAGGTCTGTCAGGGCCTGGCGCGCGTCACCGCTCGCCGGAGGCCCACTTGCCGTACTCGTCGTAGTCCCCGGCGTCGTCGCGCTCGGAGCTGCGCTCCGGCTCGCGCCGCGTCGTGGTGGACCCGTGTAGTTCTCGCTCAAGCGCGCTCAAGTCCGTGTCGGGAGAGAAGTACTTCAGCTCCCGAGCGACCTTGGTCTGCTTGGCCTTCGCCCGGCCGCGCCCCATGGCGTGACCCCCTCATGCGTCTGCCGGGGCGGCATCATTCAGGTCGGAGAACCTGCGTTCTTCGACCATTCGCGGAGCGGCCCCGGGAATCGTGTGTATTCGTGGGGCTAACGCTACCTCAGGGCTGGCGGATCTGCGTACCGCGACCCTCGGATGTGGGGCGGCGGTCAGGCTCCGCGACCGGGCAGCCACATCCCGCCGGGCACCGCGGCGGCCATCCGCTCCTCGGCGAGGTGGTCGGCAGCCTCCGCGGGGGTGACCCCCCGCTCGTCCGCGGTCCGGAGCACCCGGCTCGTGGCGTCGAAGATCCCGGCCGTGCGCTCGCGGGCCCGGGCGAAGTCAAAGCCGTGCAGCTCGTCCGACACCTGGATCACCCCACCGGCGTTGACAAGGAAGTCCGGTGCATAGGTGATGCCGCGCTCGCGCAGTCGCTCGGCCGTCCCCCCGGACCCCTCGGTGACCAGCTGGTTGTTCGCGGCGCCGCAGACCACGCGGGCGGTGAGCCGCTCGACGGTGGCCTCGTCGAGAGCCCCGCCGAGCGCACAGGGCGCATACACGTCGAGGCGCGACCCGGTCAGCGCGGTCACGCTCTCGGCGACCTCGACCTGGGGGTGGCGGGCCACGAGGTCGCTGAGCGCCTGGGGGTTGACGTCGGTGACCACGACGCGGGCGCCGTCCTCGAGCAGATGGGCGGTGAGCAGCCGCCCCACCTTGCCGACGCCGGCGACCCCCACGGTGCGGCCGCTCAGGCTGGGCTCGCCCCATACGTGCTCCGCGCTGGCCCGCATCCCCTCGAAGACCCCGTATGCCGTGAGCACGCTGGAGTCCCCGGCCCCGCCGTTGGCCTCGGACCGGCCGGTGGCGAAGGCGGTGGTCTCGGAGACGACGTCCATGTCCGCGACGTAGGTGCCGACGTCGCAGGCGGTCACGTAGCGGCCACCGAGGCTCTCGACGAACCGGCCGTAGGCGCGCAGCAGCTCCGGAGTCTTGTCCCGGGCCGGGTTGCCGATGATGACGGCCTTGCCGCCTCCGTGGTCGAGCCCCGCCAGGGCGTTCTTGTAGGCCATCCCGCGGGAGAGGCGCAGCACGTCGGCGACGGCCTCGTCCTCGCTGGGGTAGGGGTAGAACCGGGTGCCGCCGAGACCGGGCCCGAGCGCCGTGCTGTAGAGGGCGATGACGGCCCGCAGCCCGCTGGCCCGGTCGTGGCAGAACACGACCTGCTCGTGGCTGAGGGGGGACGGGTGTCCGTCGGTGGACCGGCTCATGCTGGTGGCTCCTCAGGGGTGCGGGGAGTGGCGGTGGGGGCGCGGATGGTGCGCCCGGACAGCCTAGTGAGGCGGTCTGGGAGGGCTACCCGCCGGTATGTCGAGCCGCCACGCTCGACATGTCCGATAAATGGCCGTACGGACGATGGAACTTCGCCAAAACGCCCCAACTGACTGACTCCTCAAGTACTTTGTTTGTGGGGCAACTTGCACGAGTGGGGGCACTGGTGCGGGTTCAGAGAATGCGGGGAAGGTTATGGCCATGTCCATGCACGGACACGATCATGAGAAGTTGTTGACGCCTGCGGAGGTGGCAGAGATGTTCCGGGTGGACCCGAAGACGGTCACCCGGTGGGCCAAGGCAGGGAAGCTGACGGCAATTCGGACCTTGGGGGGTCACCGTCGGTATTTCGAGAGCGAGGTCAGCCGGCTGCTCGGGACGCACTGAGATCCGAGTCCGGGCCTCGCGGGGGCGTGGCCCGGACTCGGCAGCGTTGGAGCAGTGAGCCGGGTGGCGAGTGTGTGGTGAGTGTGTGGTGAGTCGGGCGGCCGATGTCGCGTGGGCCGCAGCGGTCGACGGGGCTCTCGGGCTCTAGGCTGGCCCGGTGAGCACCACACCGCCGCGGGACGGCGCACTGTCATCGGGTCCCGCGCGGGCCACCGCGGCCAGTGAAGGGCGGCCGGTCTGGATCGCCCTGACACCGGGAAGCGCGAAGCGCACGGCCGTCACCGTGATCCTGCTGATCGTGGGGCTGTGGATCGGCGCGTGGGTGTTCGGTGCCCTCAGCTCCTTCCTCTTCCTGCTGCTGCTGGCCTGGCTGCTCTCGATCGCCATGGAGCCGCCGGTGTTGTGGCTGACAGCTCACGGAGTCAAGCGGCGGGGTATGGCGACCGCGATCGTCATGGTCGTCATGCTGCTGCTCGTCGCCGGGACGATGGGGCTGTTCGGGCAGGTCTTCGTCTCCCAGGCCTCCCAGCTGGGGGCGCAGTTCCCCAAGGCGGTCAAGGACTCGCTCGACTGGGTCAACTCGACGTTCCACACGCAGTTCGACGTGACGAACATCCAGTCGGCGCTCAACCTGTCACCGGACAAGCTCAGCGAGCTCGCCGGGCGCTACGGCGGCGGCCTCCTCGGGGTCTTCGGGTCGCTGCTGACGTTCATCTTCGACGCGGTGACGATTCTCGTCTTCACCTACTACCTCTCGGCCGACAGCCCCCGGCTGCGGCAGGCGATCGGGTCCTGGATGCACCCGCGCTACCAGAAGGTGCTCACGACGGTCTGGACGATCGCGGTCGAGAAGACCGGCGGCTACGTGATCTCGAAGCTGGTCCTGGCCGCCCTGTCGGCGTTCTTCCACTCGCTGTTCTTCTGGTTCATCGACGTGCCCTTCTGGCTACCCCTCGGCATCCTCGCCGGCATCGTCGGGCAGTTCATCCCGACGATCGGCACCTATATCGGCGTCCTGCTCCCCGCGTTCTTCACGCTGCTGGACCGCCCGATCAACGCCTTGTGGATCGCGCTGTTCGCGACGGTCTACCAGCAGCTCGAGAACTATGTCTTCACGCCGAAGATCAGCAAGCGGACGATGGACGTCCATCCGGCCATCGCGCTCGGCTCGGTCTTCGTGGGGGCCGCGCTGTTCGGGCCGATCGGGGCGATCATCGGCATCCCGGTGACCGCGGCGGCCCTCACCATCGTCGACACCTTCCGCCGCCGCCACGAGCTGCTGCCGGAGCTCGCCGACCTCGAGGAGCTCGAGGGCATGTCCGAGCCGGCGGCCGACGAGCAGCCGACCCCCGACAAGTCGGTCGCGCCGGACGCGTCGCCGGGCGCGGCCGAGGCTCGACAGGCCCGTGACACGGACGCCGCGGCCACGGCCGGCTCGGGCGAGCCCGTGGCCCGCGGCGCCGGCCCGGAGTAGGGCTCGCTCGGTGCCGGGGCGCTGGACCGCGGCGGGTCAGTGCCGGTGCAGGTTGTCCGGCTGGCTGGAGTCGCCGGGGTGCTCGAGCCCGGGCACGAGGGTGACCCGCTCATGCTGGACCCGGGCCAGCCAGCGGGAGAAGGCGTCCAACCGGGCCGAGGCGAGCAGCTCGTCGAGGCTCCAGGCGAGCCCCCCGTCCTCGGTCTGGCCGAACCGCTGCGCCGACTCGACGGCGGCTTGGCCGAGCCGGACGTCACGCGTCACCTCCAGCGCCGCCCGCCGGACGCCCGGATGGCCGGACCAGGCTGCTGCGGCGATCGAGCCGAGCGCCACGGCGTCGGTCCGCGACGGCATCCCGGGCGGCTCGTCGTCGGACCAGTCGACCCCTCGCCGGGCCAGCTCGTCGACGCACAGCTGCTCGACGACCATCACCTGGGCCATCCACCGGCGCAGCTGACGAGCCTCGCGGGTGCCGGACGCCGGCAGCACGCAGGCCCGGTCCGACGCGCGCAGCTTCGCCAGCCGGCGCTCGAGCTCGCTCACCGCGACTGCCCGTCCAGCGACCCAGGCGGCGGCCTCCTCGCCCGGGTGCGCGTGGGCCGGCCCCGACGCCTCGGTATGCGCGCGGGGGGCGGCGAGGCTCATGGCAGCACCTCGAGCCGCACGGTCTCGGCGTACTGCGCGCGCCCGAACCACATGACCTTCGGCATGACCCAGGAGTGCCCCGGCCCCACGTCCGCCGGCGGGCGGACGGCGACCCTCACCTCGGCGCTGGCGTCGACGGCCACGGTCACCGCCCGGGTCGCGTCCGCGATCCAGTCCCAGGTGCCCCACGGAGAGGCGAGCTGGAGCTCCGCCCGGATCTCGCTCAGGGTCGTGTTCGTGAGGGTGACGACCAGGGTCGCGACCTCTCCCGGGGTGAGCCGGAGCCGGGTGGTGGAGACCTCCACCTCCAGGCCGGTCGGCCGGGGGGCGTCCTGCGCCACCGCACCGAGCTGGACGTTGCGGTCGAGGTCCGCCGAGGTCGGCAGGTCGAAGCCGAGGGTGCTGCTCGCCGCCGCTGAGTCACCGACGAAGACGGTCGTGACGTCCTCGACGGTCGTGACGCCGGCTCCGCCGGCCAGGTCCGTCGTCGCGGGGGTCACCCGGGCGGCGACGGCATACTGTCCCGCCGGGGCGCCCTCGGGTACCTCGACCCAGGACCGGAAGCGCGCGTGGCCGCGCGGCCCGAGCCGGCCGGAGAAGGACGGCGTCGACGCGTTCCACCCGGTCGGGAGCACCAGCTCGGCCCGGTAGTCGACGTCGGCGTCGCCGTACTGGCTGGCGACGACGAGGCTCACCTCGGTGCGGCTGCCGGGGCTGCACCGCGCGATGGCCGGCTCGACCGAGACGGACACGGGCAGGTAGCCCATCGGGGCGGGTCCCCGGTTGTGCAGCCAGTAGCGGGCGTAGCTGGGGTCGACCACCTCGGCGGCGGTCCCGAGCACGTCCGTCCGGCCGCCCTGCTTCGCCGGCGGGGTGAGGGTGAGCAGGACCGTCTCGATCGCGCTTCCCGGCAGCCCGAGCTCCAGAGCCCCGCCCGTGAGGGCGAGGTCGCCTGCCCGGCCCTCGAGCAGGTCCGCAGCACTGGCGGCGGCGAGGGGTGTGGTGGAGAGGCTCACCCGGGCGGAGCACCCGCGACCCGTCGACTCGACGAGGCGCAGCGTGACGCTGCGCCGCGGGTCACTGCCCTGCGAGGATCCCTGGGCCACCGGGTTGCCGGTGGCCTTGAGCGTGGCCACGAGGACGTCGCGGGCGGGCTCGACGCTGAGCATCGAGTGGGTCGCCGGGAGGTCGCCGGCTGAGCCGGCATCCTCCACGCCGAGCATGGGGGTGGAGAACTCCTGGCCCCGGGCGGGCAGGCTCGCGTCGCGCCAGTCCCCACCGGTGCTGACGAGCGCGTAGTGGAACTCGTGCGACCAGTGCTGCAGCTGGAAGGCGGAGCCGTCGGGCGCGGTCCGGCGCGGCGGGTCGATCCAGACCCCCGACGGCCACCCCGTGCACGAGCGCATCAGCGAGAGGTTGAGCCCGCCCTGCGGGTCGACCGCGAAGCCCGGCAGTCCGTAGGTCAGCAGCGCGAGCGTGCCGTCGCCGTGCTCCTCGACTGGACGGCCACCGGCCAGCACCGCCCGGATGCGGGTCTCGCGCAGCTGCTCGACGGCGCCGGCGACATCCCGGATGACGAGCGACGGCAGGTCGTCGAGGTCACGCACGTCGGCGTTCGGGACCCACACCTCGGCGAGCGGCTTGGCCGCGGGGACGAGGACCGACCCCTGCGCCGGGAGAGCACCCACCCGGCGCTCGAGCTCGTCGAGGAGGGTATGCGGCCGGTCGGCCAGGATGATCCGGATGTCGGGGAGGTTGGAGTCGGTGTCGAGCCGCCCGTACCGGGCGCCGGAGGCGGTCGAGGTGGTCGCCGTGACCCCGACGCGGGCCAGCGCGACGACGAGCTCGCGGGCGCTCGCCGAGTCCGCGCCGTCGGCGAGGACCACTTCGGCGACCGCCATGGCGCGGGTGCCGACCGCCGCGCCTGCCTCATCGACGACGTCGACGCGGGCGGTGGTGCCGAGGCCGAACCAGCTGTTGGCCGGGTTGTCGAGAGTCCAGGGGGCGGTCGCGGTGTCGGCCTCGATCAGCCCGAACCCGCGACCGATCACCGCGCCGGCCACCTCGCTCACAGGCAGCGCTCCCGGCAGGTCGACGGGGAAGCGCACCCGGAGCAGGCGGTCGGACTGCTCGTGGTCGAGGACCCGGGTGACGAAGTCCACTCGGTCCAGGCCGTCGACGAGCGTGACCACCTGTTCGTAGGTGACCCCGTCGACCCGGCCGCGCGCCACCAGTCGGTGACCGACCGGGCTCCGCTGCACGGTGACCTCGGCCGCAGACGCTCGGGCGGCCGCCATCTCGCCGGTGGGCAGGAGGTGCCAGGGGCCCTCGCCGAAGGTCGGGTGCTGGGCGTACTCCGCATACACCCGCAGCTCGTTGCCAGGCCCGGTGAGCAGCTCGGCGTCGCGACGCTTGTCCCACACGCTGCTGAGCGTCCCGCCGCGGGCGGGGTCGGCGGTCACGGCGAACAGGTCGTTCTCGATCCGAGCGCTCCCGCCGGGGAGGTCCTGCCATCCGGTCGGACCGCCGCCCGACCCGCGGCCGGGGACCAGCCGGTATCCTCGCCAGCCCATCGACGGCACTGCTGACGCGACGAACCGCAGGATGCCCGGAGCCTCGAGGACGGCGGGCACCTCGACGCCGGCGTCGTCGACCACGCGGACCGGCTCGGTGCTTGCGAGCTCGATGCGCACGAGGTCGGTCCGCTCGAAGGCGAGGGTGTTGACGACGACGAGGGCGGACCCCTCTCCCGTCGTGTCGACCCGGGACACGAGTGCGGTCGCTGCGGCGTCGCGGGCCGCGACCGAGAGGTCCAGCGCCTCGCGCCATCCGGTGAGCAGGTCGATGTAGACCTGGTCGGACTCCGAGCCGGTGATCGCGTCGTGGTGGGCGCCGTAGGCGAGCTGGCGCCAGACCTTGTCCAGCGCGGCCTCGGGATAGCTTCCCTCGCCGAGCAGGCACGCGAAGGTGGACAGCCGCTCGGCGTCGACGGCTGCGGTCTCGGCCGCGCGCTGCGCCTGCTTGGTGTCGATGTAGGAGACGTCCTTGCCGGTGTAGACGGGGTTCATGTCCCGCGACTGTGGCGACGGGGTGCGTCCCGACTCGGCCAGCTCGGCCCGCACCCGGTCGAGGAACGTCGCCGTGGTCCCGCAGACGAACTTCGGCCAGACGTATGCCGCGTTCCACCAGCGATGCACCTCGGTCACCCAGTTGTTGGGCGGGCAGTAGTCCCCGCCCACCGGGAGCAGGGTGTTCTTCGTGGCGGCGACCGGCTTGAGCACCTGGAAGAGGTGGTAGGCGATGTCGGCGGCCGCCTCGACGCTCGGCGCGTGCTGCATCTCCCAGCCGGGGCCGTAGTGGTCCGGCATGTAGTGGGTCAGCACGCCGTCACCGCTCGGGGAGATCCACTCGAACTCGCTCTCGAACTGCATGACGCCGATGTCGCCGTTGCGGTCCTGGTCCCAGTGCTGGCGCAGCGGCCCCCACTGGTGGTGCGGGCCGCGGGCCCACGCGCTCCCGGTCATCCCCGCCTTGGCGACGAGCCCCGGGAACTGCGGGTCGTGACCGAACACGTCCAGCTGCCAGGCGGTCCGGGGGTCGCCGCCGAGCACGTCGCGCTGGTAGCCGATGCCGTAGACGATGTTGCGGATCGTCGTCTCGCTGCCGGTCAGGTTGGTGTTCGGCTCGTTGTAGGTGCCGCCGATCATCTCCACCCGACCCTCGGCCATCAGCCGCCGGAGGACCGCGCGCTGTTCCGGGAAGGTGTCGAAGTAGGGCTTGAGGTAGTCGAGCTCGGCCAGGACGAAGTGGTAGTCCGGGTCGCGGACCGCGAGCTTGAGGTGCGCCTCGACGAGCGCGAAGGCGTTGTGCAGGAAGGCCGGGCGGGTGGTCCAGTCCGACCCGAGGAAGTCGGAGTCGGTGGTGTACGACGCCTGGGTGTTCCACCACACCGGGTCGTAGTGGAAGTGCGACACCATGACCATCGTCCAGCCCGGCTCGGCGACGACGACCTCCCCGGTGGCCCGGGTCGTGGCTCCGCCCTCGTCCGTCACCGAGACCTCGACCGGGAGAGTGGCCCCGACCTCGGCGCCCTCGACGGTCAGCGGCACCTCGACCCGGGCGGTGCCGTCACCGGCGGCGAGCCGGGCCGTGCCGCTCACGGATGCACCTGACACGACGAGCTCGAGCCGGCCGTCCGGCATACCCCGCTCGAGCGTGACGTGCAGGACCTGGCGGGGCTGCTCGGTCGTGCCGACGAAGCGCTCGGTGGATGTCACAGACGTGAGGCGAACCGACACGGAAGCTGCACTCCTGGATCAGAGGGGACCGGCCGGGCGGCCGTCCGTCAACTCTTCACCACATCCGCCACCGCCGCCAGTGGGTGTCAGGACATTCTCACATTCGGGGCGGCGGGGCGGTTGGCGGCAGCGGGCATACTTTCCCGCATGCTCGAGCCGCGGGAGGACCGGATGACCGAGGACCACATGACCGAGGACCGGATGACCAGCCCAACGACCGTGGTGATGGTCCCGGGGCTGGGGCTGGACGCACGCGCCTGGAGGAGGGTTGACGCCGGGCTGGGTCCCGCGCGGTCGCACGTGGTGCTCCTGCCCACGCTCGGGCGTCGACCGTGGGCGGGGGAGGCCCTCGACGTCGCCAGCCAGGCCGGGCGGCTGCTCGACGAGCTGGGCCGGATGTCTGTCGGGGCCACCGTCCTCGTGGGTCACTCCGCCAGCTGCCCAGTGGTCGTCGAGGCAGCGCTCCGGAGCCGCGACGTGGTGGGGCTGGTGCTGCTGGGACCGGTCACGGACCCCCGGGCAGCGACCTGGCCGCGGATGCTGGGCCAGTGGACGCGTACTGCCGTGCACGAGCGGCCGTGGGAGGGGCCAGAGCTCGTGCCGCAGTATGCCCGGACGGGCGTAGCCGCGATGGTGCGGGGGATGACCGCGATCCGCTGCTACCGCACGGACCACGCGCTCGAGCGGCTGCAGGCTCCCGTGCTGGCGTTGCGCGGCGAGACCGACCGGATCGCGGACGCGACCTGGTTGGACGCCCTCGGGCGGGCCGGCTCGGGGGTCGTCACGGTGCCCGGCGGGGCGCACATGCTGCCGCTCACCCATCCGGAGCGGGTCGTCGCGGCCATCCGGCAGCTCGCGCCCGACCTGGACACTGGCGTGCGGCTCAGCTAGCCACCTCCGGCTCCGGCGCGGGGTCCGCCGACGCCGGATGCACCACGCGGGTGGCCTCCGACCGGGCGAGGACGAGCGCCCCGCCGAGAGCCAGAGCGAAGCCGGCCGCCCCCGCGACGAGCCAGCCTGGCCGCGGGCCGTCCCCGAGCAGCAGGACGCCGACGGCCGCTCCGGACAACGTCTCCAGGCCGACGAGTGCGGCGGTCGCGCTCGTGACGGTGCTGCGCTGCAGGGCCGCCGCGTAGACGACGAGGCCATGCAGCGCCGCGCCTCCCAGAGCCCATAGGGCAGGGTCGGCGACGAGCTCCGACAGACCGCCCGTCGGTCGGATCCGGGCGGCGACACCCACGAGGCCGAAGTCCAGGCCGGCCACCGTCGCCAGGGCGACCCCCGCGCCGGGCCCGTGGCCGCGCTCGAGGAGGAAGGCGAGCAGGACCAGGAGCCCGAGGGCGAGGAGCAGCCCCCAGCGGACGGCGGCGCCGACGCGGGCGGGCGGACCGCTCTCACTGGCGGAGACGACGAGGAGCAGGCCGCAGCCGAGGGCGACCAGCGCCGAGGCCTCGGTGCGGCCCAGTCGCACACCGAGCAGTGGCCAGGCGAGCAGCGCCGTGACGCCCAGGCTGCAGGAGCGGGCGACCGCGACGACGAAGACGGGCAGCTGCTGGAGCGCCACGACAGACAGCAGGAACCCGGCGCCGACGAGGAGCAGGCCGCCGAGGTAGGTGCCCGACCGGGCCAGCCGCAGGGCGAGGCCGACGCCGAGCCGGGTGGCCTGTGCCGGCGTCCCGACGGCCCGCGCCTGGAGGATGGCGGCCACCCCCGAGCACAGCGCTGCGCCAAGGGCGGCGAGCAGGGCGTAGGTCACGGCAGCTTGCTCCTGTGTCCATCCTCCTGGCAGGGGTGCGGTGGCATACAGTACAGCCCGTGACCTCGCGACGGGACGAAGCCACTCAGGGGGAACGGCAGCCTGCGGCAGCACAGGTGTCGCTGCTCGAGCCCGGGCCCGCTCCCGGCTCGACGGCTCCGCCCGCGGTGAGCCTGAGACGTGTCGCCGCCGCCTTCGTCGGGATGGCCCTGGTCGCCCTCGTGCTCGTCAACGTCGGCGCGAGCTTCGGGCTGTCTCCCCCGGTCGCGGACCTCCCGGACTGGCTGCAGCCCTGGGTCCGCTGGGACTCCGGGTGGTACTACCACATCGCGATGATGGGGTACTCCTACCAGGAAGGGGTGCAGTCGCCCGTCGCGTTCTTCCCCACCTACCCGCTGATGATGCAGGGCGTGGGGACCGTCCTCGGCGTGCACCTCGCCGGCGTCGTCCTGACCGTCGTCTCGGGGCTGTCGGCGGTGCTGCTCTTCTCCCGCTGGTGCGTCGGCCGGCTCTCCCGTCGGGCGACCATGACCGCGGTGGGGCTGCTGCTGCTCTACCCCTACTCGCTCTATCTCTATGGCTCCGTCTACGCGGATGCGCTGTTCCTCGCCTGCGCCCTCGGCGCCTTCGTGCTGCTGGAGCGCGGGCATCCGTGGCTTGCCGGCCTGGTCGGCGCGCTCGCCGGCGCCGGGCGACCGGTGGGGGTCGCCGTCGTGCTCGGGCTGGCCGTCCGGGCGGTCGAGCTGGCCTGGGAGCGCTCGGAGGCGCATCACCGGGCGCAGGCGGGAGCCGGGGAAAGCGGCTCGCCCGGGCGCCTCGCCCGGCTGCGCGAGGGTTTCGCGACCGTCGTGCTCGCCCTGCGACAGGTCCGCTGGGGCGATGCAGGGGTGCTGCTCGCGGGGACGGGCCTGGCGGCCTACATGGCCTACCAGTGGTGGGCGTTCGGCAACCCGCTGGCCTTCGTCGCCACCGAGTCCTCCCCGGGGTGGGACCAGGGGTCCGGCTATCGGGTCTGGCTGAAGTTCGCCTTCTTCGGCGTGCTCTGGAAGGGCAGCATGTGGGAGATCGCGCGGCTGCTGCTTCCCGCCCTGCTGCTGCTGGGCACGGTCATCCTGCTTCCGCGGATCCGCCGCCTCTTCGGCTGGGGGTATGCCGTGTACACGGCCGTGGTGATCGCCATCCCCATCGTGGGGACCAAGGACTTCATGGGCTGCGGGCGCTACCTGCTCGTGGCCTTCCCCGCCTTCGCCATGGTCGCCCACCTGCTGGCCGAGAGGGCGACCAAGCGCGACCGCGTGCTGGTGCTCAGCGGGTCCGGCGCCCTGCTCGTGGTCGCCCTGCTGGGCTATGGCATGGGATATGAGGTGTCATGACCGGCTCCACCGACCCGAGCCCGACCGACCCGCTGGGCCCCCCGCCGCCGTTCCGCAAGCTGAGCATCGTCATCCCGATGTGGAACGAGGAGGAGTACATCCATCGCTCGGTCCGCGTCTGCACGGAGGCGTGTCTGCGGATCAGGGCCGCCGGTCTCATCCTCGACCATGAGATCGTCATCATCGACGACGCCTCGACCGATGCGACGCCGCAGCTCGCCGACGCGTTGACCGAGTCCGACCCGCACATCGTCGTCGTGCATCACCCGGTGAACCGCAAGCTCGGCGGCAGCGTCAAGACCGGGCTCGCGACCGCGAGCGGGGACCTGGTCCTCTACACCGACGCCGACCTGCCGTTCGACATGCTCGAGCTCGACCGGGCCGTGCGCATCCTGCGCGCCTACGAGGCGGACATCGTCACGGCCTTCCGGCACGACCGGACCGGGGAGGGCCCCCGCCGGGCGGTCTACTCCTGGGCCTACAACTGGCTCATCCAGCTCGCCTTCGGCACCCGGCTGCGCGACATCAACTTCGCCTTCAAGCTCGTGCGATGCGAGGTCCTCGACGCCGTCTGCCTCCGCAGCGAGGGCTCCTTCATCGACGCCGAGCTGCTCGTGCGGGCACAGCGGCTCGGGTTCTCGGCCGTCCAGATCGGGGTGGACTACTTCCCGCGCTCGCGCGGGGTGTCGACGCTGTCCTCACCGGCCGTCATCGGCGGGATCGTGCGTGAGATGCGTGAGCTGCGCTCCGAGCTGCGCGCGCTCACCCCGCTCGACCGATGACCCGGCTGCTCCTGGTCACCGCAGACGACTTCGGCCTGACGGAGGGCGTCAACCGCGCGGTGCTGCGCGCCCACCGCGACGGCATCGTCACCTCGGCCTCGGTGCTCGCCGTCGGCCGTGCCTACGAGGACGCCGTGCGAATGGCCAAGGCCGCGCCGGACCTGGCCGTCGGCGTGCACCTCGCGGCCGTCGGTGAGGACCCGCCGCTCCTGCCGGCCACGTCCGTGCCGTCGCTGGTCGACGCAGCGGGCCACTTCCCGCTGGCCTATCCGGCTGTGCTGCGCCGGGCAATGCTCGGCCGGCTGGAGGTCGACGACCTGCGCCGCGAGTTCCGGGCCCAGATCGAGCGGGTGGTCGGTGACGGGCTCGCGGTGACCCACCTCGACACCCACCAGCACCTGCATCTGTGGCCGTCGATCGGTGCGGTGGTCGTCGAGCTGGCCCACGAGTTCGGCATCCCCGGGGTCCGTCTTCCGCGCAGCCACCGGCGGGGGCCGGTCGGCCTCGGAGTGTCAGCCCTCGCCGCCCTGCTGCACCGCCGGCTGGAGAGCGCCGGACTCACGCAGACCGGTGACTTCGCCGGTCTGGACGAGGCCGGCGCGCTACACCGCAGGCTGGGGTATGCCGTGTCGGGCCTGGCCCGCCGCGGCTCGCGCACGGCGGAGCTCAACGCCCATCCGGGGGAGGACGCAGACCCCGACCTCGCGCGGTTCTCCTGGGGCTACCGGTGGGGCGGCGAGCTGGCCGTCCTGACCGACCCGGCATCCCGCGCGCTGATCACCGACCACGGGTTCGAGCTGGCCTCCTGGCGCCAGCTGGCCACGACGAAGGACGACCTGCCATGAACGAGACCGGCCGTCAGGCCCGCGCCCTCTATCGGAGCCGCCCCGTCGCCACCCGGCTCCATGTCGCCGGACGCTGGGTCAGCTGCCCGTTCCCCGAGGCGGCAGAAGCCATCCCGAGGTCGGGCCGGATCCTCGAGGTCGGCTGCGGCCACGGGTTGTTCTCCTGCTACCTCGCGCTCGAGTCGCGCGAGCGGGAGGTCCACGGGGTCGACCTCGACGCCGACAAGATCGTCGACGCCCAAGCCGCCGCCGAGCAGGCCCGGCGTGACGGGGCGACGGTCTCCTTCGCGGTGGCGGCCTCCGGCGCGGTCCCGGAGGGGCCCTGGGACGCCGTCACCATCATCGACGTGCTCTACCTCCTCCCGCACGACGAGCAGCGAGCCCTGATCCGCGAGTGCATCGCCCGGCTGGCTCCCGGTGGGGTGCTGGTCCTCAAGGAGGTGGGCTTCGAGCCCCGGTGGAAGTACCGGTGGAACCTCACCCAGGAGACGCTGGCCGTCAAGGTCCTGCGCATCACCGAGGGTCACGACATGGCGTTCCTCTCGCCCGAGCAGCTGGCCGCGACGATGCGGGACGCCGGCCTCGAGGTGACCACCAACCATCGGGTGGACCGGCGCCGGCCCCACCCGCACCACCTCGTGGTCGGTCGCGCTCCCGCTGGTGCGGCGACAGGTGACGCGGCCACGCCTGGCTGACATGTCCGGTCGCCAGCCCGGCGCACTGACGTCTCGTCAGCCGCAGATGCGCTCGGGGCCGCACGCTCAGAGCGAGCGGCTGCGCGAGCGCAGCTCGTCGTGCAGGCCGTCGTAGGCGCGGACGGGCGGCAGGAGGGCCTTGGCGGCCTTGACGACGACGCTGTAGCTGGCGTCGACGACGTTGGCGACCGGCACCAGCGCGACCTGGGAGACCAGCTGGTAGGCGTCCATCGGGTGCAGCCCGTAGAGCTGGCTGACCCACTGCACGAGCTCGCCGTTGGCGATCCGCCAGGAGTCCTCCATCGGCCGGCTGGAGCCGACCGTCATCCAATGGGTGTCGTCCTCGATGCGTGGCCAGGCCGGTGCGCCACCCTTGACCAGCTCGACGATGAGGGTCGTGGTCATCGCCCCTTCGACGGCGGTGCCGCAGGCCTCGCCCTCGCCCTGCCGGTAGTGTCCGTCCCCGATCGAGAAGAGGGCGCCCTCGACGTTGACGCCGAGGTAGACGGTCGAGCCGGCGCGCATCTGTGGGGTGTCCATGTTGCCGCCGAACCGGTCCGGGACGAGGGAGGAGCGCACCTCGCGCCCGGCCGGCGCCACGCCGACCGTCCCCAGCATCGGCGCGACCGGCAGGTCGACCTGAAAGTCGGTATGCCGTGCGGCGAACGTCACCGTCCCCCGCGCGCGGTCGAGGTGGTAGATCCACGTCGTGTCGGGCAGCGCCTCCTGGAGGGACACCGTGCGGTCGGTGCTCGTCATCCCGCCGAAGAACGGGATCGCGGCCGAGACGCCCCAGTCGCGCGCCGGTTCGAGGTCGACGAGGTGGAGCACGAGGGTGTCACCGGGCTCGGCGCCGTCGACGTAGAACGGTCCGGTCTGCGGGTTGACCAGGTCAGGGTCCGACCGGGCGGAGGACAGGTCGTCCACGGTGCGCAGCGTGCCACCGAACGCGTCGTCGGACCACAGACGCAGCACCTCGCCCGGGCGGACCCGGAAGGCCGGTGCTGCCCCGCCGAACGTGTAGACGTACTGCTCTCGGCTCGGTCGGTACTCCCGGATCTCGGTCACGGTGTCTCCCAGGGTCGACGGGATTGTCTTTGGTATACGATCGGTCCACTGCCGCGCCGTCGGGGCGCGGCTGCAGCGTCAGGGAACGGTCCATGGGCGACAGCGAGGGCACCGGCACCATCGGGGGTCGCCACCTCGGTCTGCGCGACCAGGTGCTGGCCGAGATCCGGCAGCGGATCGTCGACGGGGAGTACCTGCCCGGTCAGCGGCTCACCGAGGACCGGCTGGCGGAGGACTTCGGCGTCTCGCGCAACCCGGTGCGCGAGGCGCTGCGGGTCGTGGAGGCGGAGGGCTTCGTCACCATGGCGCCGCGACGTGGCGCGGTCGTCGCGACACCCGACCCCGAGGCGATCGGTGACCTGTTCGCCGTGCGAGCCAGCCTGGAGGCGACGGCGGCCCGGATCGCGGCCGAGCGGGCGACCCCGGACGACATCGCCGAGCTGCGTGAGCTGCTCGACGCGGCCCGGGTCGCCACCGACGAGGGTGACTTCGCACGGGTCGCCCAGCTGAACAACGCCTTTCATGCGAGGGTCACCTCGGTCACCGGCAACCGGTGGCTGGCGTCGATCTCCAGCGCCCTCTACATGCACGTCCAGTGGATCTTCCGGCTGGGCGCCGCCGACCGTGCTCCGCACTCGTGGATGGAGCACATCCGGATCGTCGACGCCATCGAGCGGGGCAACCCCGACGAGGCGGAGGCCGAGTCGCGCCAGCATCTCGTCGCCGCGGCTCGGGCAGCCGTCGCGAACGCCGCGGGCGGCACGGCTGGTCATCTCCCGACCGCGTAGCCCTGCATCCCCCGCGGGTTCGCGCCGGCGCTGAGCAGCCCGGTCGCGGGGTCACGGGCCACGGCGCACAGGCGGCCGAGGCTCCACGGGCCGGCGAGCCTGACCTCGTGACCTCGGGCCTGGAGGTCCTCAGCGACCCCGGGGGGCAGTCGGTCCTCGGCGATGATGACTCCTGGCTCGGTCTCGCGCGGCCAGAACGAGGCCGGGAAGGCGGGGGTGTTCCACATCGGCGCGTCGATCGCCTCCTGCAGCGAGGCGCCCTGGACGAGGTGACGCAGCAGGAAGATCAGCTGCCACTGGTCCTGCTGGTCCCCGCCGGGAGAGCCGCAGGCCATCACCGGCTCGCCGTCGCGGAGCACCAGCGTCGGCGTCAGGGTGGTCCGCGGTCGCCGTCCCGGTGCGAGAGACGACGGGAGGCCCTCCTCGAGCCAGAACATCTGCATCCGGCTCCCGAGACAGAACCCGAGCTCGGGGATGGTCGGCGACGACTGCAGCCAGCCGCCGCTCGGGGTGGCCGAGACCATGTTGCCCCAGCGGTCGACGACGTCGACGTGGCAGGTGTCGCCGCGCGTGACGCCCGACGCCTGCACCGTCGGCTCGCCCGTGGTCGCGTCACCCCCATGTGCGCCTGGTTGGGCGAGAAGCATTGCGGCGAGACGCGGTTCGCGGCCGTCCGGGCTCCCCGGACGCAGCTCGAGGGAGGCCTTCGGCCCGACCAGCCCGACCCGTTGCGCGGCATACTCGCGGGACAGGAGCGTGGTCAGGGGGACGTCGGGGACGTCGCCGTACCACGCCTCGCGGTCGGCGTACGAGAGCTTCATCGCCTCGGTCGCGCAGTGCACCCCGTATGCCGTGGAGGGGTCGAGCGCCGCCGGGTCACCGAGCGCGTCGAGCAGCCGCAGGGTCTGGAGCAGGGCGGGGCCCTGCCCCCAGGCACCCGTCTTCGCGATGGTGTGGCCCTGCCAGTCCAGCGTCGTCGCGTCCTCCCAGGTCGCGGAGTAGGCCGCGAGGTCGGCGCCGCTGACCAGGCCCGGGTGGGCCTCGCCGCTGGAGTCGCGGAACGGCCGCTGCATGAACCGGTCGACCGCCTCGGCGACGAACCCTTCGCTCCACGCCCGGCGGGCGGCGTCGATCTGGGTCTGCCGGTCCGGCCCGGCGGACCTGCCCGTGTCGACGAGGCGGTGCAGTGTCTCGGCATACGCCGTGTTCGTGAAGCGGGACCCTGCGGCAGGTGGCCGCCCGTCGACCAGCCACAGGTCCGCGGACGTGGGCCACGCCTCCTGGAAGAGCTCGCGTACCGAGCCGATGGTGACGCTGACCCGTTCGAGCAGTGGATGGCCCGCTCCGGCATACCCGATGGCCGGCTCGAGCACCTCCTCGAGGGTGAGCGTGCCGAGGTCGCGCAGCATCAGCAGCCAGGCGTCGACGGCGCCAGGCACCGCCGCGGCGAGCGGGCCGGACCCGGGCACAAGGTCCATCCCGAGCCCGGTGAAGTGCTCGGCCGTCGCCCCGGCCGGTGCGGGCCCCTGGCCGCAGAGCACGCGCGGGGTGGGGTCCTCTGCCGTCGCGATGATGGCCGGCATGTCCCCGCCGGCGCCGTTGAGGTGAGGCTCGACGACGTGGAGGACGAAGCCGGCCGTGACCGCGGCGTCGAAGGCGTTGCCGCCGCGCTCGAGCGCGCGCATCGCGCACTGGGAGGCGATCCAGTGGGTGGACGAGACCATGCCGAACGTCCCCTGCAGGGTCGGGCGGGTCGTGAAGCTCACGGGCTCCTCCTGGAGGAGTTCTCGTCGTGCGGGGGCTGGTCGGTCTGCCGGACGTCGGGTCCGGCGCCGTCGGCGGCGACAAGATGGCAGGCCACCGTGCCGGAGTGGGCGACCTGGCGCAGGGCCGGCACCTCGTCGACGCACCGCCCCACGGCGACGGGACACCGGGTGTGGAACCGGCAGCCGGACGGCGGGTCCATCGCGGAGGGGATGTCGTCGCCGAGCAGGACCGGCCGGCGAGCGCGCTGGAGGACCGGGTCGGCGACCGGGGCGGCGGACAGCAGCGCCTGGGTGTAGGGGTGCCGCGGGGCCGCGAAGACCCGCTCGCGGCTGCCCTGCTCCACGAGCTGGCCGAGGTACATCACGGCGATCTCGTCGGCGAGGTACTCCACGGCCGAGAGGTCGTGGGTGATGAAGAGGCAGGCGAAACCGATGTCACGCTGCAGGTCGGCCAGCAGGTTGAGCACCGAGGCCTGCACCGACACGTCGAGCGCGCTCGTCGGCTCGTCCGCGATGAGAAGCGTCGGGTCGGACATCAGAGCGCGGGCGATGCTTACGCGCTGGCGCTGGCCACCGGAGAGCTCGTGGGGGTAGCGCCGGGCGACCTCCGGACGCAGGCCAACCCTGCCCAGCCCCTCAGTCACCCTGGCCTGCCGGTCGCGTCGGGACATGCTCCGGCCCTGCAGGCGCAGCGGCTCGCCGACGACGTCGCCGACCAGCATGCGCGGGTTGAGCGACCCGGCGGGGTCCTGGAAGACGATGGACACCGCACGCCGGTGCTCGCGCAGCTCGGCCCGGGACAGGTGGGTCACGTCGGTCCCGCGGAGCCGGACATGGCCGGCGGTGGGTTCCAGCAGCCGCACGATGCACCGGCCCACCGTGGACTTGCCCGACCCGCTCTCGCCGACGAGGGCCATCACCTGTCCCCGGCGCAGCCGCAGAGACACCCCGTCGACCGCGCGGACCGGTCCGAAGTGCATGACGAGGTCCTCGAGCTCGAGGACGACCTCGTCCGCGCTGGCGGTCCCCGGCGCGGCGGTGTACGCCGGCTCGCTCATGGCGTCGCCCCCGCGGTGGTCTCGGCGCCGGCCCGGTGGGGGTGCCAGCAGGCCACCTGGTGGCCGGCGGGGTCGGCGCCCACGCTCGCGAGCGGAGGCCGGCTGGAGACGCAGGTGCCGTCCGCGGCCGGGCAGCGCTCCTGGAAGGTGCAGGCGTCCGGCTGCGCGCTGAGGACCGGCACCAGGCCCGGGATCTCCTGCAGCCGGTGGGTGCTCGCATGGCGTCCCGCGGTGGGGGCTGCGGAGAGCAGGCCGGCCGTGTAGTGGTGTCGGGGGTTCGCGAAGAGGTCGTCGACCGCGGCGCGCTCGACGACCCGGCCGGCATACATGACCACCACGCGGTCGGCGATCTCGGCGATGACGCCGAGGTCGTGCGTGATGATGAGGATGCTCGTGCCGAGCCGGTCGCGCAGCTCGCGCAGGACGGTGAGGATGCCCGCCTGGACGGTGACGTCGAGCGCGGTCGTCGGCTCGTCGGCCACGAGCACCTGGGGGTCACCGGCCAGGGCCATCGCGATCATCACCCGCTGGCGCATCCCGCCGGACAGCTGGTGGGGGTACTGCTTGAGCCGCTCGCGGGGAGAGGGGATCCCGACGACCTGGAGCAGCTCGGTCGCGCGGGCCAGTGCGCTCCTCTTGGACATGGACTGGTGGACCTGAAGGACCTCGGTGACCTGCCGTCCGATGGTCAGCACCGGGTTCAACGAGGACATCGGCTCCTGGAAGATGTAGGCGATCTGCGTGCCGCGCACGGCGCGCAGAGCCGACGGGCTCGCCCCGACCAGCTCGGAGCCGAGGAGGCGGACCGAGCCGGTCACCGCGGCGCTGCGCGGCAGCAGCCCGGACAGGCTCATCGCGGTGACGCTCTTGCCGCACCCGGACTCGCCGACGATGCCGACGATCTCCCCCCGACCCACGCTGAGGTCGACGCCGTCGACTGCGCTGACCGTGCCGCTCTCGGTGTGGAACAACACCGAGAGGTCCCGCACCTCCAGAACCGGCTCGGCAGAGGGGCGCTCGGAGGATGGCGCGATGGAGGGGGAGGTCACCGACGGCTCGCTTTCGGGTCGAGGGCGTCGCGCAGGCTGTCGCCGAACACGTTGAACCCCAGCGCCAGGACCATGATGGTCAGGCCCGGCAGCACCGCGGCCCATGGGGCACGCACGGCGAACTGCTGGGCGCTGGCGAGCATCGTGCCCAGGCTGGGGTCGGGCGGCTGGATCCCCAGGCCGAGGAAGGAGAGCACCGCCTCTCCGAGGATGGCTGTGGGGATGGCGATGGTGGCCTGCACGAGGATGACCGAGATGGCGTTGGGCAGGATGTGACGCGCGAGGATCCACAGGTCGCTCGCCCCGTCGACGACGGCGGCGGCGACGAAGTCGAGCGACTTCAGCCGCAGGGTGTCCGACCGGACGATCCGGATCACGCCCGGGATCTGGGCGATGCCGATCGCGACCGCGGCGTTGGTCAGGCTCGCTCCCCGGATCGCGGCGAGGCCGACGGCGAGGATGAGGAAGGGGAAGGCGAGCAGCAGGTCGGTGAGGCGGGAGATGAGGGCATCCGCCGCCCGGAAGTAGCCCGCGACGAGACCGAGCGGCACGCCGACGGCCAGCGCGGTGAGGACCGCGAGCGCCCCGACCTCGAGGGACGCCCGCATCCCGAACATGATGCGGGACAGCACATCCCGGCCGAGGTCGTCAGACCCGAGGAGGTGTCCGGGAGTCCCTGGGGGCGAGAGGACGTGCGCGAAGTCGGTCTGCTCCGGGGTGTACGGCGCGATCCAGGGGGCGAGCACGGCGATGGTGACGGCCAGGGCCAGCACGGCGAAGCTGACCACGGCGAGCGGGGAGCGCAGCAGCCGGCGCCGCACCAGAGCGAGCCGCGAGGCGGCGGGACCGGTCGCGAGCGGCTCGGTGGCCAGGGTCGAGTCGACGCTCACGCTGCCTCCCCTCCCACGCGCACACGGGGGTCGATCACCGAGTAGAGCAGGTCCACCGCGAAGTTGATGGCGATGTATGCCGTGGCCGTCACCAGGGTGACGCCCTGCAGGACGGGGTAGTCCCGCTGGAAGACCGCGTCGATGGTCATCTTGCCGAAGCCGGGCAGGCCGAAGATCTGCTCGGTGACGACGGCTCCCGAGATGAGGCCGCCGAGCTGCAGGCCGACGATGGTGACGACGACGAGCAGGCTGTTGCGCAGGGCGTGCCGCCCGATGACCGTCCGGTTCGGCAGCCCCTTCGCGCGGGCCGTCCGGACGAAGTCGGCCGAGAGGTTGTCGAGCATCGCCGAGCGGGTCTGCCGCATGATGATCGCGGCGAGCCCCGTCCCGAGGATGACCGACGGCAGCACGAGGTGGCGCAGGTTGTCGACGGGGTCCTGGCCCAGCGGCACGAACCCCGATGCAGGGAAGATCCCGGTGGCGACCGCGAGGTAGAGGATCGCGATGAGGCCGAGCCAGAAGTGTGGGACGGACAGGCCGAGCAGGGCGAAGGCGTTCGCCGCCCACTCCGCCGGGCGCCCCCGCTGGACCGCGGCAAGCACTCCGGTGCCGACGCCGAGGACGGTCGCGATGAGGATGGCGAGGAGGGACAGCTCGATGGTCACCGGCAGCGCCGTGCTCAGCATCGAGCGGACGGAGGCGCCGGTGCGGATCGAGATGCCGAGGTCGCCCTGGGCTGCGTGGACGACGAACTGGACGAACTGCACCGGCAGCGACTGGTCGAGCCCGTACTCCGCCCGGATCGCGGCGAGCGCCTCGGGCGTGCGGTCCTCGCCGGCCAGCGCGAGGGCCGGGTCGCCCGGGCAGGGCGCGAACCCCGAGGAAGACCACGACCGTGGCGAGGAAGAGGGTCACCACTGAGTGCCACGCCCTCTGGAGCAGGTAGTGGCGCACCCGCCCTACTTCGCGAAGCCGGCGAAGGCGACCCTGATGACGCCGTCCGGGAACACCTGCACGCCGCCCACCTTCTTGCTGACCCCGGTGAGGTTGCGCTGCCGGTAGAGGTAGATCAGCGGGTCGTCCTGGTGGAGCTGGGTGACGACCTTGCCGTAGAGCTCGCGCCGCTGGGCGACGTCCTGGCTCTCGCGGGCCTGGGAGAGCCATGCGTCGACCTGCGGGTTGTTGTACCCCGCGACGTTCTGGCTGCCCCCCGTGCCGACGAAGTTCGTGATGTTGGCGTCGGGGTCCACCCGGCCCGACCAGCCGAGGGCGAGCAGGCTGAAGTCGCCGCGGTCCTGCTGGTCGAGCAGCGACGCATACTCCACCGGCTTGATCTTGAGGTCGAAGCCGCCCTCCTTGACCATCGACTGCAGGGCCTGGGCATAGCGCAGGCTGTCGGGGTTGTTGGAGATGGACATCTCGATCGGGAAGGGCACGGGGACGCCCGCCGTCTGCAGCAGCTGCTTGGCCTTGGCCGGGTCGTGGGCCGGGCACGCCTGGGCCGCGGGCGAGGAGAACTCCACCTGCGGCGAGATCGGCGAGCAGGCCACCGCGTTGAGGTCGTTGAAGATGACCTTCACGAGGCCCGCCCGGTCGATGGACAGCTCGAAGGCCTGGCGGATGGTGGCGTTCTTGGCCTCGGGTCGGTCGATCGGCTTGGCCGGCTTGCCCACGCCGTCGACGTTGCCGACGTTGAAGGTCAGGCCCTGGTAGCCGAGCGACTGGGACTGGAGCACCTGGATCGTGGGGTCCTGCTGGAGGGTCGGCACGTCCTGGGTCGACAGGGAGTCGGCGACCTGGACGTCGCCGGAGCGCAGGTTGGCCGAGCGGATGTTGGCGTCGGTGATGATCCGGTAGGAGATGCCGTCGAGGTGGACCTTGGCGGCGTCGTAGTAGTTCGGGTCCTTGACGAGGTCGATGGAGTTCTGCGGCACCCGCTTGGAGAACTTGAACGGACCGACGCAGACGGGGTTGTTGGCGAAGTCCTTGCCCTCTGCGGCAGCCGCGGTGGGGCTGACGACCATGCCTGCCCGGTCTGCCAGCGCTGCCGTGAGCGGGGCGAAGGGCTTGCTCAGATGCACGACGACCGTCGTGGCGTCCGGGGCGTCGACGCTGGTGATCGGCCCGAGCTCGCTCTTGCGGCCCGAGCCGTCGGTGGTGAGGTTGCGCTCGAAGGTCGCCTTGACGGCGGCGGCGTTGAAGGCGGTGCCGTCGGCGAACTTCACGCCGTCGCGCACCGGGATGGTGACGGTCCTGCCGTCGTCCGAGGCCTTCGGCAAGGCGGTCGCCAGCTGGGGAACCACCTTCGCCGAGGAGTCGACGTCATAGAGCTTCTCGCACATGGCGTGGAAGACGTAGCGGGAGTAAAGGCTTCGCGACAGAGTCGGGTCGAGCTTGTCCGGCTCCGCGGACAGCGCCATGACCAGTGTGCCCCCGTCCTTGACCTCGCCGGCCTTCGCGGGGGAGCCGAAGACGTCCTGGCCGGTGCTCGCGCCGCCGGACCCGGTGGTCTGTCCGGGGCCTGCCGGCGTGATCGAGGAGCAGGCCGCGGCGGTCAGGCCGACGGCGACGACCAGGGCGATCGCCCGGCCCGGCGAGAGGCGGCCTGGGTGGGTTGTGGGTCCTGGCATGGGCGCGCTCCCGGGATCGTGGTGGCAGGCGAACGTAGACTGTATACATTCGCGCAGCTCCTACATTGGCGCACCGAGGGGATCCGGGGCAAGCCCCTGGGGGCTGTGCATCGGCCGTGCTCGCCCTGCACGGTCGCCGCACGGGCGGTCCGGTCGCTCGCCACTCGGCGCGCGGGGCCGCCCGGCGCGTGCCAGCATGTGCGCACGGCGTCGGTCCGGGGGAGCACGGTCGCTTCCCGTCACAGCAGGGGGTATGCGGTGCGAGCAGGAGCGGGTCGTCGGCGGCGGGACGCGACATGGGGGATGCCGGGCCGAGAGCGGCCCCGGCTGCTGGCCGTGGGTCTGGCGATGTTGCTGTCCGCCACGGCGGCCGTCGGGCTCGGGGCGACCTCGCCGGCGTCCGCCACCCCGCCGGGGACCAGGGACGTGACCGCGACGCTCTTCGAGTGGTCCTTCGCCTCGGTGGCGACGGCGTGCACGAGCACGCTCGGGCCCAAGGGCTACGGCTTCGTCGAGGTGTCGCCGCCGCAGGAGCACATCCAAGGCAGCCAGTGGTGGACCTCCTACCAGCCGGTGAGCTACCAGATCGCCGGGCGGCTCGGGACCGAGGCACAGTTCTCCTCGATGGTGAGCACCTGTCACGCAGCCGGGGTCAAGGTCGTCGCTGACGCCGTCATCAACCACATGACCGCCGGGTCGGGCACCGGGACGGGCGGCACGGCATACACGAAGTACAGCTACCCCGGCTACTACCAGGACCAGGACTTCCACTCCTGCCGGACCGAGGTCACCAACTACGCCGACCGCTCGAACGTGCAGAACTGCGAGCTCGTCGGGCTGGCCGACCTCGACACCGGCAGCGACGACGTGCGCTCCACCATCGCGGCCTACCTCAACCACCTCACCGACCTCGGCGTCGACGGGTTCCGCATCGACGGCGCCAAGCACATCGCGGCCTCGGACCTGTCCGCGATCAAGGCCAAGCTCACCAACCCGAGCGTCTACTGGGCGCAGGAGGTCATCTCGGGGGCGGGGGAGGCGGTGCAGCCGACGGAGTACACCGGCACCGGTGACGTGGACGAGTTCCGCGCGGCGTTCGACCTCAAGCGGATGTTCACCACGGACAAGCTGACCTACCTCAACACGTGGGGCCAGTCGTGGGGCTACCTGCCCAGCGCCAGCGCACGGGTGTTCGTGGACAACTGGGACACCGAGCGCAACGGCTCGACCCTGAACGTCACCTATGGCAGCACGTACACGCTCGCCAACGTCTACGTCCTCGCGTGGCCGTACGGCTCGCCCAACGTCTTCTCCGGCTACACCTTCAGCAACAGCGACGCGGGACCGCCGAACGGCGGCACGGTCAACGCCTGCTACACCGACGGCTGGACCTGTGAGCACGCCATCCGGCCGGTGGCCAACATGGTCGGCTTCCGCAACGCGGTGCGCGGGACGGCGGTGACGAACTGGTGGTCCAACGGGAACAACGCCATCGCCTTCGGCCGGGGGAGCGCCGGATACGTCGTCATCAACAAGGAGAGCAGCTCGATCACCCAGCAGTTCCAGACCTCGCTGCCGGCGGGGCGCTACTGCGACGTCATCCACGGCGACCGCGCCTCGAACGGCTCGTGCACCGGCCCGACGTATCTCGTGGCCTCCAACGGGACGTTCTCGGCCAGTGTCGGAGCGGGCGACTCGATCGCTCTCTACGGACCGCCGATGGCCAGCGTCAGTGGCGCCGCGTTCGCGGTGAACGCGACGACCTCGCCCGGCCAGGACATCTCCGTGGTCGGTGACGTCCCGGCTCTCGGCGGCTGGAACGCCGGCCAGGCGCTCAAGCTCTCGCCCACGGCATACCCGGTGTGGAAGCTCGACGTCGCGCTGCCGGCGGGCTCGACGATCCAGTACAAGTACGTCCGCAAGGACGCCGCCGGCGCGGTGACCTGGGAGTCTGGGGCGAACCGCTCGGCGACCGTGCCGGCCAGCGGGCTGGTGGCCCTCAACGACACCTGGCGACCCTGAGCGGCTGTAGCGGCCCTCGCGACCAGACCCCCTGACCAGAGCTCGCTACCAGACGGGTCGCGGGCCGGCGTCGCGGCCGAGGTGCTCCAGCGCCCTCGCCAGCCCAGGCCCGAGTCCCGCCTCCTGCGTCGCATCCAGACCCTGCCACTCGGCGATGGAGGCCTGCGTGGCGAGGTGGGTGACCTCCACGGCGGCCGGAGTGAGGCGGAGCAGCTGAGCCCGGCCATCTTCTGGATGAGCCTCGCGGGTCAGGTAGCCGAGCGCGACCAGCTGGTCGACCGTCGCCGCCGCCGACTGCTTCCGGATCCCCAGGAACGCCGCGATCTCGCTGACGGTGGCGCCTGCACCCGAGGCGCGCACGAAGACCAGCCCGTGCCGTGGGCGGAGGTGCGGGTGGCCGGCGGCGACCACGGCCGCGTTCACGCGCTCCGCCACGCCGGAGCTCGCGCGCATGAGCAGCAGGAGCAGGTCGGGGCGAGAGGTGGCGGTCGGAGCAGGGCGAGCGGTTGACATGTAGACAGCGTATCTGTCTAATAAGGACAGGAAGACTGTCTACTATGGAAGGCTCGATCATGTCCCCTCTGTCCTCTATCTCACGCGACGCAGCGACCGTGTACGAGATGCACGGTTCGCGCTTCCATTCCTACGTGGCGCCGGCGCTCGGCAGCACCCAGCTGTGCGCCTGGCGGGTCGAGGTGGCCCCAGGCCAGCGGGGAGCGACGCACACGGTGACGCACGAGGAGGTGTTTCTCGCCCTGACCGGTGCAGCGACCGTGACGCTCGAGGAGCGAGAGGCACGACCTCCTGCCCGGCGACGTCGTCTTCGTGCCGGCCGGTTCGACGCTCCGGCTGGACAACACGTCGGATGCCACGGCCACCCTCTGGGTCACGACGTCGGCCGGCCTGGCTGCCGTCACCGAGGACGGACGGCGCCTCACCCCGCCGTGGGCGGCCTGACCCGTCCGGAGCGAGTTGAGCTTTTGAGCCCCGGCAGCCGTCTCCATGGCGAACCGGTATGTGCTGCCTCGCCTTCCAGCCTGTGGCTGCGGACGCAAAGCACAGGGGAGTCAGAGGGGAGTCGCGCCTGACGGCTAGGCGACCCACCCAGTCTCTACTCATGGCACCCCAGCCATCCCGAACAAGGAGACTGAGATGAAGAGAAGCACCCTCATGGCAACCGGAGCCGGAATCGTCGCAGCGGCCGGGCTCGCCCTCGGCGGCGCGGCGCTGGCGCAGGCGGACACCACCCCGACGCCCGGAGCCACCTCCGCTCCCAGCGAGGGGACGGCTCCCGGCACGTCGAACGGCAACACGGACCCGAGCAAGCCGATGCGCTCGGATGAGCAGCTGCTGACCGGCGACAACCTCACCACAGTGACCGCGGCGGCGAAGGCCAAGGAGCCGACCGCCACCATCGAGCGGGTCGAGACCGACTCCGACGGGGTCTACGAGGCCCACATGGTCCGGACCGACGGGACGCACATCATCGTCCAGGTCGGCGCCGACTTCGCGGTCACCGACGTCCAGGTCGGTGGGAGCGGCGGGAGCGGCGGCGGCGGTGGTCACGGCGGTCCGGCGGGCGCTCCTGCACCGTCCGCACCGGCAACGTCGGCTCCGAGCGCCGGCTAGCGGATGCTGATGACCTGACGGCACGAGTGACCGGAAGGGCGTCGGCCTCTCCTGAGGTCGATGCCCTTCCGCATGCCACGCGAGCCGGGACCCCCACGCGCCCGTCTTGGGGACGTTCGTCCCTTCTGCCCCGCGTCCCTCGACGAGAGCATGGACCGGTGGCTGGACCGCCGGCCTGGCAGGACCGTCTGGGATGCCCCAGGCGTGGACCCCTTGGAGCAGCTGTGACCCTCACGCCCGTGAACACCCCCACCTCGTTGTTGTCGTCGGCGTCGGAGGCCGTCATCCGCGAGACCGCTGCTGTCGTGGCCGAGCACGCCGAGCTCATCACCGCCCGCTTCTACCCGGCGATGTTCGCAGCGCACCCCGAGCTGCTCGACACCTTCAACATGGGCAACCAGGCCACCGGTGAGCAGAGCAAGGCCCTGGCGGCCTCGGTCGTCGCGTATGCCGTGCAGCTGATCGACCCAGCGGCTCCCTCGTTCACCCACGTGCTGACGCGGATCGCCCACAAGCACATCTCCCTCGGGATCCGTCCGGAGCAGTACACGATCGTCGGACGGCATCTGATGGACGCGGTCGCCGAGGTGCTCGGGGCGGCGGTGACCCCTGAGGTGGCAGCGGCCTGGGACGAGGTCTACTGGCTGTTCGCGACCCAGCTCGTCGCCGAGGAGGCGAGGCTCTACCAGCAGTCCGGTGTCGACCCCGCCCGGCCCGTCCGCCGCTACCGCATCATGCGCCGCATCGAGGAGACCCATGACGTCGTGTCCTTGGTGCTCGAGCCCGACGACGGCGCGCCCCTGCCGCCGATCAGGCCGGGGCAGTACGTCTCGGTCTTCGTCGACCTGCCGGACGGAAGGCGCCAGCCGCGGCAGTACACGGTGTCGTCAACGACCTCCGGCACCCGGCTGCAGATCACGGTGAGCCGGGTCCGCGGCGTCGGCGGGGCACCAGACGGCCAGGTCTCCTCCTACCTGAACGACCACGCCGAGGTGGGCGACCATCTCGACGTCAGCACCCCCGCCGGCGACTTCCTCGTCCAGGACTCGTCAGGCCCGCTGCTCCTGGCCAGCGCCGGGGCCGGGATCACGACGGTGCTGCCGATCGTCGAGCACCTCGCCCGCACCGAGCCCCAGCGCCCGGTGATCGTCGCCCACGCCGACCGGACCGCGGGGGACCACGCCCTGCGCGACACGGTGCTCCACATGGCTCGCCAGCTCGACCACTTCACGGCATATCGGTGGTACGAGCAGGTCGCTCCCGAGGACCGGAACGCGCGGGAGGGTTTCATGGACCTCTCGGAAATCCCCCTCCCGGAGGACGTCCAGGCCTTTCTGTGTGGACCGCTGCCCTTCATGCGGCATGTCCGCTCGACGCTGCTCCGGCGCGGCGTGCCGCCCGAGAACATCCGCTACGAGGTCTTCGGCCCGGACCTGTGGGCGGTCCAGGACCACGGCTAGCCGGGTCCCCGTCAGAGCGCGATCAGGCCCTTGACGACGGTGGCGAGAGCCCCGGCCATCGCCAGCAGCACGACGGCCCTTTTGGCCTTGGCAGCCGGGACCCGGCGCGACAGCAGCTCGCCGAGGAGGAGCCCGATCGCCAGCGCGCCGACGGACACGACGAAGGCCGAAGGCGGCAGCCGCGGCTGGCCCTTGGACAGCAGCGAGGCGCAGTTCACCATGACCGTGTAGAACTGGAAGGTCGCAACGAACCGCCGGTGCTCCCATTTGGTGCTCACGGCATACAGGACCATCGCCGGTCCGCCGACACCCGCGGTGACGTTCATGAACCCGCTGGCCGCGCCGGCCCCGACCGCGCCAGCGGTGCCGCGCAGCACGGCGGCGCGATGGCTCAGCTGCACCAGCCCGAGGGCGAGCAGCACGAGGGTGCCGGTCACGACGAGGAGGAGCGGACCCGGCACCGTGCGTGCGACGTAGGCCCCCAGCGGGATGACGGCCAGCGCCGGCACCGCGAGCAGGAGGCCCCGGCGCCACTCCACGTCGCGCCAGGTCGTGGTGAGGACGACGACGCCGACGAGGAGGCTGAGGACGTTGGCCAGGATGATGCCGTCGAACGGACCAGCGGCCAGCACCAGCAGGGGGGCGGCCACGAGAGCGAACCCGATGCCGGTCACCCTCTGGGTGACTGCTCCCGCCGCCACGCCGAGGGGCAGGAAGATCAGGTCGGAGGTCATGGGTCGCTGCTCACAACCCCAGTGAGAGGTAGCGAACGTCCTGGAACTCCGCGAGGCCGGCGGAGGCGCCCTCGCGGCCGAGACCGGACTGCTTGACCCCTCCCATCGGCGCGAAGCACACCGTGGGCAGCGCGTTGTTGGCGCCGACGATGCCCACCTCGAGCCGCTCGGCCATCCGCCAGACGCGGCCGATGTCGCGAGACCAGAAGTAGCCGGCCAGGCCCATCTCGGTGGCGTTGGCTCGCTCGATCGCCTCGTCGTCGTCGCGGAAGGAGAAGACCGCCGCCACGGGTCCGAACACCTCGCTGCAGGAGAGGGCGGCATCGGCCGGCACGTCGGCGAGCAGGGCCGGCGCCACGTAGGTGCCGGTCGTCGGCAGCTCGAACGAGCGGGTCAGCCTGGTCGCGCCGGCCATGACGGCAGCGTCCACCATGCCCTGGACTGCCTCGACGCGGCTCTGGTCGATGACCGGTCCGAGGTCGGGCAGCGGCTCGGCCAGCCCGTCTCCGACCGTCATGGCGTCGATCTCCTGGGTCAGCCGGTGGGTGAACTCCTCATAGACCGACTCGTGGACCACGAACCGGTTCGCCGCGATGCAGGACTGCCCGGTGTTGCGAAACTTCGCAAGCATGGCCCCTTCGACGGCCGCGTCGAGATCGGCGTCCTCGAACACGATGAAGGCGGCGTCACCGCCGAGCTCGAGGAGCGGCCGCACGACCCGTCGCGCCGCCGAGGCCATGATCTCGCGACCCACCTCGGTGGACCCGGTGAAGCTGACGGCTCGCACGGCCCGGTGGTCGAGGAGGGCCTGGGTGACGGCTCTGGCGGGACCATGGACAAGGTTGACCACACCGGCCGGCACCCCGGCGTCGACCAGGCAGCGCACCAGCTCGCTGACCGCCAGCGGAGCCTTCTCCGAGACCCGGGCGACGACGGTGCAGCCTGCGGCCAGCGCCGGAGCGAGCTTGCGCGCCTGGATCGAGCACGGGAAGTTCCAGGGCGTCAGCGACGCCACCACCCCCACCGGACGGGTGATCGTGAGGTGCCGGCGGTGCGGGGCTTCGTGCGGCAGCACCTCACCCGCCGGCCGGCGGGACTCCTCGGCGAACCACCGGAAGTACTCGGCTGAGAAGGCGACCTCGCCGACCGCTTCCGGGAGGCGCTTGCCGGCCTCCAGTGCGAGCAGCCGGCCGATCTGCTCAGCTCGGTCGGCCATCAGGTCCCCCGCTGCACGAAGGATGTCGGCGCGCGACCGAGCGGGCAGGTCGGACCAGCCCTCGAAGGCCGTTGCGGCGGCGTCGGCAGCGCGCGACGCGTCGTCGGGCCCACCCCAGCTGAGCTGACCGGCGACGCTGCCGTCGGCTGGGTTCGTCACGTCCACGATCTCGTCGTGGGCTTCCCAGCGTCCGTCGATCAGGGACAAGGCTTGAGCTATCACGGCGGATCTCCTTGGTGCTGTGGTGGTTTCACGACGGCCTATCGGATGAGGACGCGGGGACGTGACCGGCCCCCTACCTCGAGGGACGGCCACGCCGGGTCGTGGACGAGCAGCTCGGGACCGCTGGCCGCCACGACACCGGTGTCT
The DNA here is from genome assembly GCA_963826375.1 of uncultured Actinomycetota bacterium. Taxonomy (GTDB): domain Bacteria; phylum Actinomycetota; class Actinomycetes; order Actinomycetales; family Dermatophilaceae; genus Lapillicoccus. The sequence goes on from CAWGWN010000007.1 coordinate 397,061, forward strand.
TCGACCTTCAGGCCGGCCGCGCTGGGGTTCCAGGCCACGACCATTCCGTCCGTCAACGTCAGGTCCGTCCCATGGTTCGCCGGGAACTCCCGAGGCTGGAAGCCGGAGAGGCCACCTTGGTGGTGCCGGTGCCACTCGTCGGCGTCGAAGCCGTGGAGCTCGTATGCCGCGGCTCCAGTCGCGAAGGCGTCGCCCAGCCTGGCGCCCGCCTGGGTCGCGTCCAGGAAGGCCTGCTCGACGGCCAGCAGCCGCCGGTAGCTGTCGTCCTGCTCACCCGTCAGGGGGTCGAAGGAGACGATCCTCGTCACGCTGGCCACCAGACCGCTGCGCCGCGCGCAGCAGACGAGCATGGCGCGACGCCCCACCGCCCGGTCCGTGGGGAGTGGGTGGCGGTGTCGGCCTGCCCGGTCCTCGCCGCCGACCATGAGCACGATGGGGTCCATCTGGTCCGCCATCAGCTCGGAGGCGAGGAGCCCGGCAGCGGCGTACTCCGTGGTCTGCGGGGTGAGCCGGGTCGCGGCGCGGGTCGCCGCAGCGGCGGCGTCCCGGCTCACGCCAGCCAGGAGTGACCGCTGGCGCGGCGACAGCGTGCGGCGCAGGGCGTTCAGGGCCACGCTCAGGTCCACCGTGCGTCCGGCTGGACGGTCGCTGCCCGTGCTGGAGCCGCCGGGCAGCCGGCTGTCGCGGGGCTCCCACCAGGGCAGGACGGTCCAGTCGGCGACGATGTCTGCGAGCTCGGTCTCCTGCAGGCGCGGCGCCTCGATCGCATTGGTCACGATCGTCAGCCGAGGCGTCGCCCCGCCGACGTCCACGACGGCGTCGAGACAGGCGCTGTCGAGCGTGAGCGGGACGTGGACCCGCGCCTCGAGCAGCCACGCCAGGGTCGCCGGGTCGCGTAGCACCACGGTGTCGACCCCAGCATCCGATGCGACGGTGGCGAGGCGCTCCAGCCGACCAGTGAGATCAGCCCAGCGGTCATCCATGCTGCTGCACCCGCGATGAGATCCGCTGACTACCAACGCAGCTGGCCTGACCACCCTCGATCTGCACGACAGTCGGGCTGCCGTCCAAGCCGATGAGCGTGACCGTGACGTCCGCCTCGAGGTCGTACGCATGCAGGGTCCAGGGCAGCTCCAGCAGGTCGTCCGTGCTGCGCACGTCCTCGTCGACGTCCACCCGAGCCAGCACGGCTCCGCTCCGGACCAGCACGGGCATCGCGTCGAGCGGCACCAGCGCCTCGTGGAAGCCCGGTCCGCTGTAGATCGTGCCGTCGAGCAGGTCGTGCCACCTCCCTTCGGGGACGTAGAAGCGTCGCGTCACGGGGGTGTCACCGTCGTCGAACACGGGCACGACCAGCAGGTCGGAGCCGAGCATGAAGGAGTCGTCGACGGACTGAGCCACCCGGTCGTCGGGGAACTCCAGCCCGAGCGGTCGCATCACCGGCCAGCCACGAGAGGCGGACTCGTGCGCCACCTGCCACAGAGTCGGCAGCAGCTCGTAGCGCAGCCGGATCCAGCGGCGCGACGCGTCCAGGGCCTCGTCGCCAAAGGCCCACGGCTCGCGGGGCCGGAGGCCATGTGCGCGCATCAGCGGCGAGAGCGCACCCAGCTGGGTCCAGCGGACGTAGAGGCCGGGAGTCAGCTCAGGACCGAAGAACCCGCCGATGTCGTGGCTCCAGAAGCCCGGTGCGCTCACGGCATACGACAGTCCCCCACGGACCGTGGCCTGCATGCCGGCCACGGTCGACTCGGCATCGCCGCCCCACTGGCCCGGATAGCGCTGCGAGCCGGCCCACCCGCTGCGCCCCCAGACCAAGGGTGCTCGCCCGGTGTACCTGGCGATCGCGTCGCTGACGGCGCCGTTGTAGCGAAGAGGGTAGATGTTGTGGGCGTGGTGTGAGGGCGTCCCGTCGAACAGCTGCACGTCGTCAGGCAGGGCTTCGCCGAAGTCGGTCTTGAAGACGGCGACTCCGTCGTCGAGAAAGGCCTCGTGCATGCCCTGCCACCAGGCGACGGCGTCGGGGTTGGTGAAGTCGATGAGCGCCCGCATCCGCCCATCGGGGGTAGGTGTCTTCTGGATGCCGGCGAGACTGCCGTCCGCGCGCCGCACGAGGTATCCCTTCTCCTCGGCTTCGGCGAAGCGCGGGCTCGCTGGGTCCAGGTACGGCAGCTCCCAGACGGAGAGCCGGACTGCCTGCTCCCGCAGTGCCTCGACGAACTCCTTGCGGTTGCCGAACCGGCTCTCGTTCCAGATGAAGTCGCAGTTCAGCCGGTCGACGACGAGCCAGTCGGGATCCAGGTGCAGGACGTCGAGCGGCACCTGGTGCTCGCGCATGGTGTGCGCGACCTCGAGCATCTCCTCGCGGCTGTGGTACCGGCAGCGACCCATCCAGTAGCCGAAGGCCCAGACCGGCGGGACATCCGGTCTGCCGGTGAGCGCGGTGTAGGCGGTGAGCCTCTCCTTGGGAGTCCCCCCGCAGACGAGGTAGAGGTCGAGCGCCTCGTCGGCGACGCCCAGCCCGAGCACCGACGGCCGGTCATGGCCGACATCAGCGGTAACGACCGCTCCCGTGTTGACGAAGCCGGTATATCCAGCGGTGGAGTGCCATACCGGGACCGGCTTGTAGGCGAGGCCGGTCCCGGTGCCGCAGGCGTCCTCGCTGCGCAGCACCAGGCGCTGGCCGTTCTTGACCAGGCGGCCGAACTGCTCGCCGAACCCGAGGACGTCCTCGTCCGGCGCAAGCTCGAGATTCAGGGTCAGACCGGCGGAGTCCACCATGGCGGTGGGCGCCATCATCAGTCCTGCCACCTGGCGCAGTCGATGGGCCGAACGCAGCAGGGCGCGGCCGGTGGCAGGGTCCTCGAGGGTGAGGGTGAACGGGGCACGCCCGATGCGCAGCCGGGTGGAAGCGGTGGCGATGACCAGCGCCTCGTCGGTCTCGGTGACCGTCAGGTCCGCAGCTGCCGGGGCTGGGTCGGTGACGATGCCGAGCCAGGTCCCGTCATCGGACAGCACGGAGGCGCCGACCGGGGCGAGGGTGAGCCGCAGCACCGACGGGGAAGGGGCGGTGACACGAAGCTCGTACGGCGTCGCGTCGGTGGGCGGCAGCTCCAGGTTTGGGAGGTTCGGCATGGTCGTCTCGACGCCCTGGGCCAGTGGGGGCTCGCCCGTCAGCCAGCCCGGCATCATGCCCAGCTGGACCGCCGGCAGCGCGTCCACCGACACGGCCACCGCATCGGCGTGCCGTCGCACAGAGGTGACGCGCCGCAGCAGGAGCGTCGTGGCCGCCGTCATCCCTTCACCGAGCCGGCGGTGAGGCCGGCCACGAAGTAGCGCTGCAGGAAGACGTAGGTGACGACGAGAGGAGCCGAGGCCACGATCACGCCGGTGAACAGCAGGGGGTAGTTCGTCAGGAACTCGCCCTGGAAGTTCAGCAGGGCCAGGGGAAGTGTCACCTTCGCCGGGTCATGGATGAACAGCAGCGGGTAGAGCAGGTCGTTCCACTGGATCACGAAAAGGAAGATCGCGGTCGCGGCCAGCGACGGGATCGACACGGGCAGGGCGATGGACCGGTAGGTGCGCCACGGCCCGGCACCATCGATGGACCCAGCCTCAAAGAGCTCCCGGGGCAGCGTGCGCATGAACCCGGTCATGATGAAGATCGCCACGGGCAAGGTGGCGACGATCTCGATGAGGATGAGCCCGAAGCGGCTGTCCAGCAGACCCAGGCTCTGGAAGAGCACGTACTGCGGGATCATGTTGGACTGCGCGGGAACTGCCATGCCCAGGACGAGGAAGCCGTAGATGGCCAGCCCGCGCCGTCCCGGTATCCGCGCCAGGCCGTAGGCCGCCAGGCTGCCGAGGGCCAGAGTGATGACGACGGCGGACAGGGTCACCACGGTGCTGTTGACGAAGGCCGTGGCCATGCTGGCGTCGGTCAGCACCGACTGGTAGTTGGCCACCGACAGCGAGGTGGGCGGCGAGAACGGCGAGTCGAACAGCTGCTTCGTCGACTTGAAGGACCCGCTGAGGACGACGAACAGCGGGACGATGATGAGCAGCGCATAGACGCCGAGGATGACGCGGCGGCCGACGGCTCCAGTCATGACGGGCTCCTTTCACACACCATGCTGGGTGAGCCGGACGGCCCGCCTCTGGAGGTAGCTGACAAGGGCGATGATGACCATGAACACCACGGACTCCGCTGCGGCATAACCGAACCGGGAGTTGGTGAAGGTCGTGTAGATACGCGTGGAGAGGATGTCCAGCGATCCCTTGGGTGGGTTGCCCCCCAGGCCGAGGATCAGGTCGAAGGCTTTGAACGACTGGATGGTGGTGTAGGCGACGACGATGGCGGTGGCCGGGGCGATCATCGGCCACGTGACGTACCGGAAGCGGTTCCAGGTCCCGGCGCCGTCCAGCGCAGCAGACTCGTAGAGCTCTTCGGGGATCTGCTGCAGCCCGGCCACGAAGATCACCATGAGCTGGCCGGCGTGCGCCCAGACCTGCGCGATGGCGACCCAGTAGATCGCCTTGGACGCGTCGCCCAGGAAGGCGCTCTGCATGCCCCCCAGCCCGATCCCGGCGAGCACCTCGTTGATCAGGCCGAAGTTCGGGTCGTACATGAACTTCCACACGAAGGCCACGGAGACCGAGGAGAGGATGGCGGGCAGGAAGAACAGTGCGCGCAGGGTGGTCGAGGACTTGGAGTTGCGCTGCAGCAGCAGCGCAAGCAGAAGCGACAGCGCGGTCTGCGCCACGACGACGACGAGGAGGAACTTGACGTTGTTGGTCAGGGCGCCGAGAAAGAGGTCGTCGCTGGTCGCGATCCGGGTGAAGTTGCCTACCCCGACGTTCGTGAAGGCTGAGCTGATGCCGTCCCAGTCCGTGACGGAGTACTGGAACGCCTGCAGAGTGGGACCGACGAAGAAGATGACGTAGAGGACCACTGCGGGCAGGGGGAACAACCACAGGGCCGGGTGGACCCTGGGCGAACCGCTGCCCCCGGGGCGCCACCTGGAGGTCACCCGGGGTTCGCCGGCGGGCACCGCACGGGTCTTGTCGGAGACGGACATGGCAGCTCCTAGCCTTTGCGCTGCTGGTCGACCACGCGCTGGGCGTCCGCCGCGGCCTGATCGGGCGACTTGCCGCCCACCACCGCCACGCAGGCGCCTTCGACGGCGGACCGGATATCGAGGTTGTTGAACTGGAACCGCGGCGCGAGGAGGGTCTTCTTCTTCAGCCACGGTGACAGTGCCTTGAGGTCGGCGTTGGTGTAGTCGACCCCGTTGACCGTGACGTGCTGGCTGGTGCCGTTGGCGTACTGCCCCGCCACCTCGGGTGTCGACAGGTACTCCAGCCACGCGACGGCGGCGCCCTGGTGCGCGGACTTGCTGTTCACACCGAGGATGAAGGTCGCGTTGTAGATGCCCTCGTACTTGGCCTTGTCGGCAGAGGTGGTGATGGGTGAGAGGAGGTCCATCGCGAACTTCGCCCCCAGCGCCCGGACGGCGGCGATGTGGTAGGACCCGGTGGCCATCATGGCTGCCTTACCGGTCGCGAAGATCTGCTGACACGGCTCGACGGCCGTCCCGGTGCTGTTCGGCTGGAAGTAGGGCGTGAGCTGGACGTACTGCTTGAGCGTGGTGAGGAACCAGTCGTCGGTGCACTTGAGCTCGCCGGCCTCGATCTTGGTGCACATGTCGTCGCTGGGTGCGTTGTTCATGACCATGGAGTTGAAGAGCTGGCCGGCGTTGCCCGGGTCACCGCCGGGCCATGCGATCGGAACGAGTCCCTGGGACTTGAGCTTGTCGCACAGTGCCAAAAAGGAGTCCCAGTCCTTCGGAGGGGTGCCCGCGCCGGCCTGGGAGACGAGGTCGGCGTTCGTCACCGGCATGTTGAAGACGACCTGGTAGGGGAACCCGAGCTGGGCGCCGCTGGACTTGCCGGCCGCGATGAGCTCGGGGCTGAAGTTCTTCGCCCAGGTCTGGCTGGACAGGTCGGTGTAGATCCCCGCCTTGGCCATGTCGACGAACTGGGCGCCACGGAACGCCGTGAAGGCGTCACCGACCGAGCCGCCGCGAATGCGCTGCAGGGCCGAGGACTGGTAGTCGTTCGACGGGGAGATGTCCTGCCGCACCGTGACCCCGGCATGGCTCGACTGGAAGGACGTGATGATCTTGTCGAAGACGGCCTTGTCCTCCGCTCGCCAGTGGGCGAAGGAGATGTCCCCGGTGGCCGAGCCGCTGCCGACCTTGGGGGCCGCCGCGGTCGCCGACCCGGACGTGCTGCCCGGTCCGGCGCACGCGGCGGCGAGCCCGATCCCTCCCATTCCCAGCAGCTGGAGGACCGTGCGGCGGTTGACGGGCGGTGTCGTGAACGTGCTGGTCATGACTGCTCCTTGCTCGGTGTGGCGACGAACTCGATGACGGGGATGCCGAGCTGGTCTGCAGCGGTGCGCAGGGCCGGGCGGACGTCGGTCCAGGCGAGGACCGTGTGGTGGGGGAAACCGTGGGTGACGAGGGATCGCACGAAGTCGGCGGCGGGGGTGTCCAGGCGTACGGCGGCGGTGTTGCCTTGGAACCGGTTCGGCTCGCAGATGGACTCACCGGACGCGATGAGCAGCCGCAGCCCTCCGGCGGTGTCCTCGGTGAGCCGGGCCATCACGACCGGCCCGGTCCTGAGCGGGAAGTTGCCGGCGACCCCGATCTTGCGGTTGCAGTGCACCGACTGGGTGGCCTCGGACGGGTCGGCCGCCAGTGAGGTGGCCGCTGCACCGCAGTGCCAGAGCCGGACCACGTTGGCGTCGGCGTCGAGGTCCACCGTGTCGACGAGGTAGGTGGTCCCCGACCCGAGCGCCTCGAGCAGGGTCATCGTCACCGCCCCGTAGACGTCGCGTTCGCAGGCCGTCGGGGTGCCCGCGTCGGCGAGGCGTGACAGGGACGAGCACGGGCATACCCCGAGCGAAGCGGGGAACTCGGGCCAGCATCGGATGGCCATCGCGGACAGGTCCGACTCGCTCTGCCAGCCGCGCATCGCCGTGGTCACACTGGCAGACAGCTCCGCCTGTGCCGGGTCGACAGCGCCGAGGGACGGCTGGGCAGCCAGCGCCGCCGCATGTTCGGCCGCGGCAGCCTCGGCTCCGACCCGCCCCACCCGGTCGAACATCTCCTCGACGCTGATGTCCTCCACCCGGATCCCGAAGAGCTGGTCGAGCAGGTTGGCGTCGTACTGGCTGGGTGTGAAGCCGGGGGGAGCCTCTCCGACCAGACCCAGGGTGCGCCCCCGCAGCGAGGCGAGGGCGGCACGGACCGGCTCAGGGTCGACTGCCCGCTTGCCTTGCGTGCTGGGGAGGTTCGGGATGTCGGGCAGCCGCCCGGCCAGGGCGGACTCGAGCGCTGTGCGCACGCCCGCCTCGGCTGGGTCGCCGTAGACCAGCCGCGGCGTGCGCCCCGCGTGCACGACGAGCGCGTGCCCGAACAGGTTGGCTCCGCAGAGGCTGTTGAGCCACAGCCGGTCTCCGACCGGCCCCGGCTCACGGAAGGACCAGAGCAGGATGGGGGTGTCGAGGTCCGCGTAGAGCCGCAGGGCGGGGCTCGCGTCGGAGAACGACGCACAGACGTTGACGACGAGGTCGGCCTCTGCGAGAGGGTATGCCGCGGCCTTCTCCAGGTCCTCGGGGGTCATGACCAGCTCGGTCGGCCCGCTGACCTCGGCTCCGAGCTCCTCGAGCAGGGCTCGCGCCTCGGCAGCCCGTTGGGCGGCGACCTCGATGGCGAAGGTCGGCCGCGCGGTGGGAATGACCACGACGCGGGGGCGCCGGCTGGGCGCGGTGGCGGACGTCATCGGGAGACCGTCTGGTCGACGATCTCGGCCAGGCTCTGGAGCCGGGGGGCAGACACCTCGCGCAGGTCTCGCTCGAGGTCGTCGCTGCCGATCACCGAGGCCCATACCGCCCGGCCCGCAAGGAAACCGGATGCCCCCTCCTCGCACGCCACCTGCACGGCGCGGGGAAAGACCTCGGCGGGCACGCCTGAGGAGAGCACCACCCACGGGGACGCCACAGCGTCGGTGATCTCGGCGCAGCGCCGCCGAATCTCCTTCTCGTCCCCCACCCCCTTGCCCGGGACCTCCGCCTTGTAGAGGTCGACCCCCAGGTCGCCGAGCTCCCTGGCCGCCTCCACCACGCAGGCGTCCCAGTCCCAGTCCCGTCCGTCGCGGGGTGCCTTGGCCACGGGTTCGATGATGCTGACCAGGCCGGCGGTGCGGCACCGCTGGACGAACCGGCGCACCATCTCGACGCGGACTGCCGGGTCGTTGTCGGGGCGGTGGATGACGAGCAGCTTCATGGCTACCGCGCCCTGCGCCCGGACCGCCGTGGGGTCGACGGCCTCGTCGATCTCGACGTCGGTGACGTACTCGCCGTTGCCGGCGACGAAGTGGTCGGCCGCGGCGATGAGGCCGCACGAGGGGTCGACGGCTCCCTCGTCGACGACGGCGTCGAAGGCGAACTGCTTGTCCACGAGGACAGCGGACGCGTACGGGGTAAGGACCCGGGTGGCCGCGACCTTGAACCGGGTCAGCTGCTCGTCCGTCACCGGTGCGTCCTGGTGCTCCGCGAACATCCCCCGCATCGCCTCGCGTTGGTCCACGGCCAGCATGGCGAAACCGCCGCTGGGACGCGCGATGGACGACAGGGTGTATGCCGTGGGTGTGGGGCTGCTGCTCACCATGGTTCTCCTTGTTTCGGCTCAGGCGGTGTGCGCGCGAAGGTGCGCTGTGACGTCGTCGTGAGTGGGGATCGCGGATCGGCCGTCGAGTCCGCGGCAGGACAGGGCCGCGGTGGTGTTGGCGTAGTGCAGGGCGTCGGTCAGAGCCAGTCCACGGACGTGGGCGGCCACGAGTGCTCCGTGGAAGACGTCACCGGCGCCGAGGGTGCTCACCACCTCGACCGGGACTCCACGGGCGACGGCGCGCTCTCCTGACGCGTCAGCCGCTCGTGAACCGTGGCGGCCCTCGGTGGCCACGACCCGGAGGGCGCCGTCTCGCAGCGCCGCGTCGAGGAGCTCGTCCGCCGTCCCGTCGCCGTGGATCCGTTGGAGCGCCTCGATGGTCGGGGCGTACAGGTCCACACCCGCAGGGGTGAAGCCCGGGATCGGGTTGCCGGCGTCGACAGACAGGCGGGGCCGGCTGGCGGAGCCTGAGCCCAGGACGCCTCGCACGGATGCCCACCCGAGGTGGTCGGTGTGGACCCACTCAGCGCTGGTGATCAGCTCAACGGCCTGAGAGACATCGACGCCGGGACCAGGCCGCGCACAGATGGCGCGGGTGCCACCCGACCGGTCCACGATGATCACGCTGGCTGCCGAACGGGCGCCTCGCTTCCGGGTGACGCGTGAGACGTCGACCCCCTCAGCGGCCAGGCCGTCGACGATCCGCTCGCCATCCGCATCGTCCCCCACGGTTCCGACGAAGGCCGCGGGAACCCCGAGACGTGCGGCAGTGACCGCAGCCGTGGCCGCCGGGCCGCCGCCGGCGAAGACGAGGTCCTCTGCCACGAGCCGGTCATCCGGTGCCGGGAACGTGCCCACCAGGGCGATCGAGTCGAGGGTGGCAGCGCCGACGAACGCGACCGGGTACGCGGTGGAGGTGGTGACTGCGGTGTCCGGCATGCCGTCTCCTGGAGGAATGCCGAGGTCGACGGTGACGTCGGCGAGAGGAATGTTGCTAGACTAACAATCGGTGTTGGAAAGTCAACATCTTGTGTCAACTATTCTTCACCTGGGTTCACCGGGAAGACCGCAGCGGAAGGGGTCCCATGGCAGGGGAGGCGATGCGCTACGACAGCGCGCCAGCGCGTCGACGGCTCATCATGGAACGGCTGCGGGAGGCGGGGTTCATCTCGGTCACCAGCCTGACCCGCGATCTCGGCGTCTCCGACATGACCGTGCGGCGCGACCTGCGCAAGCTCGAGAAGCAAGGCGACGTCCGGGTCGTCCACGGCGGGGTCAGCGCCCACGGCCCACTGCACAACCCGGCGTTCGTGAGCCGGGCGAGGATGGACGCGGCGGCGAAGAAGGCGATTGCGGCCACGGCGCTGACCCTGGTGGGAGACACCGGCACCATCGCCATCGACGCGGGCACCACCGCATACGCCCTCGCCCAGGCGATTCCCCATACCTTCGAGGGCACGATCGTCACCCACTCCGTCCCGGTGATCCAGCTGCTCCTCAATCGTCGCCGGGGGCGCGTCGTCGGCCTGGGCGGCGAGCTGCTCCACGAGAGCCAGGCGTTCGCGGGCCAGATGACCGTCGACGCCGCACGCGGCCTGCGGGTCGAGACGCTGTTCCTCGGCGCTGCTGCGGTCGACGACCGAGGCGTCTATGTGGCCACTGACAACGAGCGACCCACCAAGCTGGCGCTCATCGAGGTCGCTGACCGGGTCGTCCTGCTGGCGGACCACACCAAGTTCGGCATCTCCGCCCCCGTCCTGCTGTGCTCCCACGAGCAGGTCACCACGCTCGTCACCGACACCGCGCCCTCACCTGCGACCGCCGCACACCTGCGCACCACGGGGACCCAGGTCATCGTTGCCGGCTGAGCGACTGAGCGTGCGCCGCCTGGGTTGCCGCGCGCACGCGGCCGGGGTAGGAACCTGGCATGCCCGATTCTGAGACCACGTCCACGGCCCCGACCCCTGCCGCTGGCTACGACGGCTTCGCGGCCGCCTACTCGGCCAGGAACGAGAACAGCCTCTTCAACGCCTACTACGAGCGTCCGGAGATGCTCCGGCTCGCCGGCGACGTCGCTGGTCTGGAGGTCCTCGACGCCGGATGCGGGTCAGGCCCGCTGACGCAGGCCCTGCGAGCCAGGGACGCGGTCGTGTCCGGCTTCGACCTGAGCCCCGTCATGGTCGAGCTGGCCCGCACGAGGCTGGGCGATGAGGCGGACCTCAGGGTCGCCGACCTGGGTGCGCCCCTGCCCTATCCCGACGACAGGTTCGACCTCGTCGTGGCATCGCTGTCCCTGCACTACGTGAAGGACTGGGCCTCGGCGCTGGCCGAGCTCCGGCGGGTGCTCAAGCCCGGCGGTCGACTCACCGTCTCGATCATCCACCCCATGGTCTACGCGATCGTCTACCCAGAGGCCAACTACTTCGCCCTCACGCAGTACTCCGAGGACTACGACTACGGTGATCAGACCGTGTGGATGACCTACTGGCACAGGCCCCTTCAGGACGTCATCGGCGCGTTCGTCCACGCGGGGTTCCGCATCAAGACGGTCACCGAGCCGCCGCCCGCGCCAGACACCCCAGCGGAGCTGCTGCCCAACCCGGATGGTCGCCCCTTCATCTGCTTCCTGTTCTTCGAGCTCGAAGCGCCCTGAGCAGGTTTGTCGCCACATGGGCCCGGGGTGTTGCGGTCGAGGTCAACCGGCTGACCTGGCGGCCGCCTCGATCTTCTCGCGCCGCTCCGTCCAGAAGGCTGGGTCGTGCTGCTTCACGGCCATGTCCTCCGCGTCGGTTCCCGCCGCCCCGTCCAGGCCTTCACGCAGGATGTCGGCGTGGCCGGCGTGCCGGCTGGTCTCGGCGAGCAGGTGGACGAGGATGGTGAACAGGGGCACCTCGGCGTCGTGCCACCAGGCCACACGGCCCGTGGCATCGAGGGCCAGGGCGGCCACCGTCGCGTCGCTGTGCTCCCACACGCGTCGGTAGCGGTCGACGACGGCGCTGCGGGACTCGTGCTCGGTCGCCCACATGTCGGCGAGGCGCTCTGCCTCAACGTCCCACCGAGGCAGGGGTTCGGGAAAGGGACGGTCGAAGACCTCGCCGAGATACCTGGCCTCCCAGGTCGCCAGGTGCTTGACCAGGCCCAGCAGGTTGGTCCCGGTGACGGTCAGCGGACGACGGGCGTCGTACTCGCAGAGCCCGTCGAGCTTGGCGAGCACCGCTTCGCGCTCGTGCTTCAGGTAGTTGTACAGGCTGGCCTTCGCGGCGTCGTCGTTCATGGGCATCACCCTGCCACCAGGGCCACCGGGGGGCAGCAGGTCGCGAGCCAGGTCTGTGACCTGCGGTGTGGTGGTGGTGGCCAGGGGCGGGGTCGAACCGGCCCAGCGGCTCGGCAGACCTCAGGGACTGGGCAGACTTCAGGGACTCGGTGCCCTCGTCCCGCGCCTGCTCGCTCCTCAAGCCTGACCGAGTGGATCGCACCTGCGGCACACCGCCGCACAGCGGGCCGCCGCCCCCTCCGCTGAGAGCACCGGGCGACGACGGGTTGACCTGCGCGTGGGGGGCCTGCCCCGGCCGACGGGCTCGACTACCTGTTCCGCCTGTCCGCTGACAGCGAAACGGGATCAGTGCGCCTCGGGCGGTCCGGCGCCTACCGTGGAGAGATGGGAGACGTCGTGCGCCTGCACCAGACCGAAGCGATCCGCGCGTCAGCGGCCGAACCGTTGTGGCGTGAGGTGATCGGACGGCAGCTACGCGAAGAGCGCACGATCCGGGGTGAGCGCATCCTCGACGTGGCGGCCCGCGCCGGCGTCTCAGCGCAGTACCTCTCCGAGCTCGAACGCGGCAGGAAGGACGGGTCCTCGGAGCTGTTGTCGGCCGTCGCGGGCGCTCTGGACACCACAGTGCTGGACCTGATGCGCGGAGCAGCTGGGCAGCTGGCCCGAGCAACCGGGCGGTCCTCCGGGCCGGTGTGCCTGGCCGCTTGACCGAGCCGTCCGGCGCCTGACGTCGCCGCCTGACTCAGGCGTCGCGGGACGCCAGCACCGAGTCGACCACCCCGTAGTCCACCGCGGCACGCGGCGTGAGGATGAGGTCCCGGTCGGTGTCGCGCCGGACCTGTTCGGTGCTGCGGCCGGTGTGCGCGGCGAGGATCTCCTCCTGCATGGTGCGTACCCGTTCGACCTCGTCGGCCTCGAGGATCAGGTCGGGGATCGCGCCTCGGCCCTCCGCGGCCGGTGCATGGATGACTACGCGCGCGTGCGGGAGGATGCTGCGCCGGCCCGGGGCTCCGCCGGCGAGGAGCACCGCCGCTGTCGCGGCAGCCTGTCCGACGCAGGTGGTCTCGACCACGGGGCGGATGAACTGCATCGCGTCGTAGATCGCCAAGGTTGCCGGGATCGAACCCCCCGCCGAGTTGATGTACAGGGACACAGGGGTGTCGGGGTTGTCGTTCTCGAGGTGCAGGAGCTGGGCGATGACGGCGTTGGCCACGCCGTCGTCGATCCCCGTGCCGAGGTAGATGATCCGCTCGGCGAGCAGCCGGCTATAGATGTCCACAGTTCGCTCACCCTGGTTGGTGCGCGTCGTCACGTACGGGATCGTGTAGCTGCTCATCGTGACGTCCCCAGCCCGACCGGGGTGCGACGGGCCGGCAGCACGTCGTCGACCGTCTCGACGATCGCGTCGACGAAGCCGTAGGCCCGCGCCTCCTCCGCGGTGAACCACCGGTCGCGACGCGAGTCCTCCTCCACCTGCGCAACCGGTTGCCCGGTGTCCTCGGCGATGCACGCGAGCACGGTGTCCCGAGTGTGACGCAGGTCGTCCGCCTGGATGGCGATATCCATCGCGGTCCCCCCGATTCCCGCAGATCCTTGATGCAGCAGCACTTTTGCGTGTGGCATGGCGTAGCGCTTGCCCTTGGTGCCCGACGAGAGGAGGAACTGTCCCGCGCTGTAGGCCATGCCGACGTTAACGGTGCTCACGTCGTTGGGGATCGCGCGCATACAGTCCCGGATCGCGAGCATCCCCGGCACCGACCCACCTGGCGAGTTGATCAGCAGGCGGATGTCCGAGTGCGGGTCCTGGGCCGACAGGACGAGCAACGCGGTGCACAACCGGTTGCTGTTGCGGGCCTCAAGGGGTTCACCGAGAAGCAGCGTTCGCCGCTCGAACAGCTGGCGGTACAGCTCCTGGTCCAACACCTGCGCCGGATCGACGTCGATTTCGCTCATGGACCTGAGCCTCCGGCCGCAGGTACCCGTGGGGGAAGAGCGCGCTGCCGAGGGCAGCGCTGCCCAGAGCAGCGCGCGCAGGCGCTGCCGGGTTCCTCGTCATTGCGAGGCACCACCGGTGTCACGAGCCCAGTCGTGACCTCGAGCACCCTCGGCGATCAGCAGGTCGCACCGACGTATGCAGCATGCAGGAGCGCGGGGTGTTCGCTGGCCGAGCCGCGCATCCGGCTGCCAGTGCCCGCGCTCCAGCTCCTGCTTCAGAACGGTTTCGGACGGGCAGGGCCACCCCTACGCACGACCAGCGAAGTGGCAGTCACAGCCGTTCGCCGGATACGGCAGTGGGGTACAGCGGCTCCCATGTTCCGATCGGCACGCTCCGCGTTTGCCAAGGCGCCGCATCCGGCACCAGCCCTGCTTGACGGCGCCGCCGCGAGTTCGAAGCCAGCGGCAGAGTTGCAGTCATGGTCCAGAGGGCCGGAGTGTCTTGACGTCGAGAGTTCGTGCGACGAGTCGTGCGATAACTTTCGGCGAGCCTGGCCGTGTCGCTGTTAGAGGCTGTGTCCCTATTGCCGTGACGCGGCGGGTGGTCACCCTGGACGGCATGTCGTACCCAAGTGACCTCACCACCGAGCAGTGGGAACTGCTCAAGCGGGTGTTCAACCCGCCGGGCAAGCGCGGCCGCAAGCACGGCGATGACCTGCGCCGCATCGTGGACGCCATGCTCTACATCGCTCAGACCGGGTGCCAGTGGCGCTATCTGCCGGAGTCCTTCGGCCCCTGGACCCGAGTTTGGTCGCAGTTCGCCGCTGGTCGCGCAACGGGACCTGGGCACGCGCGCTGACGGTGCTGCACACGGCCGCACGCGAGGCCGATGGGCGCGCCGAGGGGTCGCCCTCGATGGTCGTCATCGACACCCACCTCGCCCGTGGGGCCTCCAACGGAGGCTTCACCTTCCATGACCGAGGCGGGCGGGCCCTACGGCCGCACCAAGGGTGCCAAGCGCATCGTGGCCGTCGATGTGACCGGCCTGCCGGTAGGCGCCCTGGTCGTGCCCGCCTCCACCCACGAGAACCGGGCCACCGAACTGATGCTGGAGCACCTGCGCCTGCAGGGCGTCGCCAGCCGGCTCGAGCTCGTCCTGGTGGACCGTGGTGTCACCGCGGCTGCTGCCCGGGCACTTGGCGAGCACCAGGACCTCGAGGTCCGCCGGGTCGGATGGGACGACAAGCAACCGGCCTTCCGGCCCATCCGGCACGCCTGGCGCGTCGAGGTCGCTCATGGTCGCCTAGGACGTTCTCGCCGCCTGGCGAAGTCCTTCGAGAACACCACCACCTCGGCGACCGGGTGGCTTCAGGTCGCCTGCATCGCCACTACCTTGCGCCACCTGTCAGACGAACGGTCTGGCCGGCGCCAGGTCGCGGTCGCAGCGTGAGTGAGGACCTGAAGCGCGCGGAATGCGACAGAAGAGTGCATTCTGCGAAGGATGGTCGAGTCACTGGTGCCGCCTGCCACTCGGCCGGCGATGGGTCTGGGTGTCGGTGTCGACAGTTAGCGTCGCGGCATGGATGGTGATTGGACGAAGACGTTGGCGGCGGTGGCCGAGCAGCTCAGCCGTCGCGATGGGCTCGAGTGGATGCTCGTCGGAAGTGCGGCAACAGCGCTCCGCGTCGGGGCGATCACTCCGATGGACATTGACATCGTCGTCCTTTATCCCGACGACGTCTCTCGCGCCGCGACCGTTCTGCCCACGCCGCTGTCCGTGGAACCGGGCAAGGCTGATGAACCGCCTGCGTGGGTCAGCACGGTGGCCGAACCGACGCTTCACTTCGGTGACGCGCGTGAGCGGTGGAGCTTCGGTGTCTGGTTCATCGAGGGTGTCAAGGTTGAGCTGGCGCACATTGACGCACCGGCCGTGGCGGAGTTGATGATCGAGACACGCTCATCGGCGGTGTGGCGCGAACGAGACACCCTGACGTGCCAAGGCGAGCGCGTCCCGACTGTCCCGATCGAGACGCAACTCGCGACGATGGCCGCCCGGGAACAACACGTGCGCCTCGAGGCCGTCCTCGCCGCCATTGAGAGCAGCCGACTGGATCTCAACCTGCCGCTGCTGCGCCGCGCTTTCGCGGACAGGCAGTCAGAATCTCCCAACATGGTTGTCCCCGAACAGCTACGAGCCCTTCTCCGGCGCGGGATTCCCGGGGGTGACTCAGCGACTGGGAGAGCGTCGGATGAGTCCGGAACGAAGGTGATGTAGCCGCACGATTAAGCATGAAGAGGCAGGCGTAGCTGTCCCCAGCCCGACCGGGTCGTGCACGGTTCAGGCTCCTGCATCGGCGGCTAGAGCTGCGAGGACTCGCTTGCGCAGGAGCTCGTACTGCTCGCGGTGACGACGCGGAGCGTCAGGCGGTCGAGCGACCACCCTGGCGGCAACAACCTCCTCGTCTGGTCGAAACTGATCCGCGGTGAGGTCCACCTCAGAACCATCCGGTAGTTGGTTCCAGTAGTGATGGCCGACGTGGACGCCGCCGACGTGGACCTCGCCGATGATCAAGTCACCGCCAAGGACATCCTGCACGACCAGCGCCGTCATGCCGCACTGGTCGCGGGCTGGGTTCAGGGGAGTCCACTCCTCTCGGCTGCCCGGGTAGCAGGTACCGGCGCCCCAGGCCGAGCGGAAGTATGAACGAAGCTCGTCAGCCGTGATCGCCACAACTGAACCATTTCCACCTGCCGCCGACATACCTCGCAAGGAACAGCGGTCCGCACGTCGGCAGAGCCGGAAAAGGGCGCCTGGCCTGCTCATGGCCGTCAATAGGGACACACCCAGTTAGTGACGGGCACTCGGCGTGGTGGGCGCTGGGGGAGGTGCGTAAAGAGCCCAGACACTGCGAAACCGCAGGTCGCGAGCCAGGTCTGTGACCTGCGGTTTCGGAGGTGGCCAGGGGCGGGGTCGAACCGCCGACCTTCCGATTTTCAGTCGGACGCTCGTACCAACTGAGCTACCTGGCCGAGTCTGCGGGTCAAGGTGCACCGGCGCAGACAGCAGCCGGATCGCTCCGGCCGCGCCCGACTATACCCGAACGAGAGGGGCCGCTGAGGACGCCCGGAGCCGGCACCGCAGGTGTCCTACGATCGAGCGGTCCACTGGTCCGGCGACGATGCGGTCGCCACAGCAGAGAGCGGGATGTCGACGTGGGGATGACGAAGATCGGGGTCGTCGGGTGCGGCCTGATGGGTGCGGGCATCGCCGAGGTCTGCGCGCGCGCCGGGCTCGATGTGGTCGTCGCGGAGTCCAGCGACGAGGCCGCCGCCGCAGGCCGCAGGCGCCTGGAGACGTCACTCCGGCGGGCGCAGGAGCGCGGCAAGCTCGACAACGCCGACGAGGTCCTCGCCCGGGTCACCCTCGTGACGGACCTGGAGGCCCTCGCCGACCGCGAGCTGGTCATCGAGGCGATCATCGAGGACGAGGCCGCCAAGATCGAGCTGTTCCGCCGGCTCGACGCGATCATCAGCTCGCCCGGGGCGATCCTCGCGTCCAACACCTCCTCGATCCCGATCATGAAGCTCGCCGTCGTCACCGAGCGCCCGAGCCACGTCGTCGGCATCCACTTCTTCAACCCCGTCCCGGTGCTGTCCCTCGTCGAGCTCGTGCCCAGCCTGCTGACCGACCCGGAGACGACCGAGCAGGCGCGGGCCTTCGTCGAGGGGACCCTCGGCAAGCACGCGATCGACTGCCAGGACCGGGCCGGCTTCGTGGTCAACGCGCTGCTTATCCCGTTCATCCTCAGCGCGATCCGGATGCTCGAGTCCGGCTTCGCCACGGCCGAGGACATCGACCAGGGCCTGGTCCGCGGCGCCGCGCACCCTCAGGGGCCCCTCGCGCTGGCCGACCTCATCGGGCTGGACACCACCAAGGCCGTCGCCGAGTCGCTCTACGAGGAGTTCAAGGAGCCGCTGTATGCCGCGCCGCCGCTGCTCAACCGGATGGTCGACGCCGGGCTGCTCGGACGCAAGACCGGTCGAGGGTTCTACACCTACTGAGCCGACCGGCACCGGCTGACCGGCCGACTCCAGGCGAGAAGCCAGCTGGTTGTGGAACAACGCCGCCCGCGCATAGGTTGACGTTGACGACATACCCCGAGGGGGTAGCGCGGAAGGCGGAGAGCGGATGACCCAGACCTACGGTTACCACGACACCAAGGACAGCCACCTCAAGCGGCTTCGTCGGGTCGAGGGCCAGGTCCGCGGGCTGCAGCGGATGGTCGAGACCGACGAGTACTGCATCGACATCCTCACCCAGGTCTCCGCCGCCACCAAGGCGCTGCAGGCCTTCTCGCTGCAGCTGCTCGAGGAGCACCTCGAGCACTGCGTGGTCGACGCCGCCCGCCGTGGGGGACCAGAGGCGCAGGAGAAGGTGCGCGAGGCCTCCGAGGCGATCGCCCGGCTCGTTCGCTCGTGACACCCGCTGTGACGCACGAATGACACACATCAACGACCGACAGGAGACACGATGACCACCCAGACCTTCCAGGTGACCGGCATGACCTGTGACCACTGCGTCCACGCGGTGACCGAGGAGATCGAGTCCGTGCCCGGCGTCACCGCCGTCGACGTCGCACTGGTCCCGTCCGGCACCTCCACGGTGACCGTGGAGGCCGACCGCACGGTCGCGGACGACGAGGTCGCCGCCGCGCTCGACGAGGCCGGCGCCTACGCCCTCGCCTGACCAGCCCACACGAGCAGCCATGGCGCAGAAGAGCCCGCCACCATGGTGACGGGCTGTCCTTCCTCGAGCGACCCCGACCGGGCTCGAACCGGCGACCTCCGCCGTGACAGGGCGGCGCGCTAACCAACTGCGCTACGGGGCCTAGATAGTGCTGACGTGCGTATCCCCAACGGGATTCGAACCCGTGCTGCCGCCGTGAAAGGGCGGAGTCCTAGGCCGCTAGACGATGGGGACCCGGTGCCTTCTGGGACCCCCCGCCGTACTGAGCCGACCTAGTCAAACAGCGCTTCGGATCCGTCGAGGACTCCGAAAGCATAGGGGATGGCTCGACGCGGTCAAAATCGCCCAGCAGAGCTCCACGGGCGCTCCGAAAGGCGCCCCGCGTCAGCCCTGCGCCCACTCCAGCACCCGGTCGAGCGGCCAGGTCGTGACGATGCGCTCGGCGGGGATCTTCAGGCGCGCCGCCCGCTCGCAGCCGTAGGCCTTCATGTCCAGCTGACCCGGGGCATGGGCGTCGGAGTCGATGGCGAAGAGGCAGCCGAGGTCGCGGGCCAGCTCGATCAGCTCGTCCGGCGGGTCACGTCGCTCGGGACGCGAGTTGATCTCCACCGCCGTGCTGCTCTCCAGGCAGGCGGTGAAGACCGCCTCGGCGTCGAACTCCGAGCGGCCGCGCTTGCCACGCGACCCGGTGACCAGCTGGCCGGTGCAGTGGCCGAGCACGTTGACCCGCGGGTTGCGCACCGCAGCCACCATCCGCCGGGTCATCGGCGCAGCGTTCATCGCCAGCTTCGAGTGGACCGAGGCGGTGACGACGTCGAGCCTGCCGAGCATCTCCTCGCTCTGGTCGAGAGTGCCGTCGTCGAGGATGTCGACCTCGATGCCCTTGAGCAGCCGGAACCGGTCACCGAGCGAGCGGTTGACCGCCTCGACGACGCCGAGCTGCTCGGTCAGCCGCGCGACGGACAGGCCGTTCGCGATCCGCAGCCTGGGGGAGTGGTCGGTCAGCGCCAGCCACTCCTGCCCGAGCTCGACCGCGGCGAGGACCATCTCCTGGATCGGCGAGCCGCCGTCGCTCCAGTCCGAGTGGCTGTGCAGGTCGCCGACCACCGAGGCATACAGCTCCTCACCGCCGGTCACCAGTGGCGCGGACTCCTTCTCCTGCAACGACTCCAGGTATGCCGGGAGCTCGCCTCGCACCGCCTGGCTCGCCACCGCGGCGGTGGAGTCTCCGACCCCCCTGAGCTCGGTGAGCGTGCCCTGCTCGACCCGGCTCGTCAGCTCCTCCTCCGACAGGGCGGCGAGGGCCTTCTCGGCGTTGCGGAAGGCCTCGACCCGGTAGGTGCCGGCCCGGGAGCGCTCGAGGAGGAAGGCGATCCGCCGCAGCGCCTCCGAGGGCGTCACCGGCGCGGTCAGCGGCTGGACGAGCATCACCGGGCCAGTCTGGCATCCCCCGACGGCTCGCGACGGGGCGGTCAACCGAGCGGTCAGCGGACGACCACGGCATCTCCATACCGGCCGCCGAGCGTTGCCCGCTGCGAGGGTGACGCTCCGCCCGGCAGGGTGACGTCCACCCGCCCCATCAGGTCGCAGCCCAGCCCGTCGACCGGGACGCCCTGCGCCCTGAGGGCCGGGGCGTCCGCAGTGACCCGCTCGAGGGTGGCGGCGCAGGCCTTGGCGGAGAAGGCGGACTGGACGAAGACGACGGGTGCATCGGCCGGAAGCCGCTCGGTGACCACGGCCATCGCCGCGGGGTCGAACCGGGTGAGGTAGTACCTCGCCTGGGCGTCGGGTGCAGGGACCAGCTGGACCCCACTGTAGAGGTCGTCGAACGGAGGCGCCGCGAGCGTCGCGGCGATGTCGTCCAGCTGGCGGGTGACCGAGCTGAACGCGAAGGCCGGGTCTCCGGCGCGCGCGACGAGGGTGGGGGGTGCCGCGGCCGAGTCGGCGCCCACCGTCGGGCCCGCGAGCCCCTGCTTGGAGCCGTCGGCGCTGCCGACCCCGGCCGTCGGCGCCGCCTGGCCGGTGCGCTGCTCGGGCGCGGCGCCGGCGACCGACGAGGCGGTGGTGCCCCCGCCGCGCGGGACGCTCACGACGACGAGCGTCCCGATGACGACCGCCGCCGCTGCGCCGAGCAGGCCGGTCGACCAGGCACGCCGCTGGGACAGCCGCCGCTGGCCGCCAGCAAGGGCCCGTCGCTCGAAGCCGGCGGGGTCAGGGGGCGTCAGGTCGTCGACCCGGTGGAGCTGTTCACGCAGCTGCTCACGGAGCTGGTCCTCGGTCATGACGTCACCTCCTTGTCCTGTGCGTCGTCGTCATGGGTGTCGTCGTCATGGGTGTCGTCGTCGGGATGGTCTGGGTCGTCGAGCCGGGTGCGCATCGCCGCGAGCCCCCGGGAGAGCTGGCTCTTCACGGTGCCCTCCGGGATGCCGAGCTCCTCGGCGATCTGGGGGACGCTGAGGTCCTGGTAGAAGCGGAGCACGAGCGCCGCCCGCTGCCGGGGTGGCAGCTCGCGCAGCAGTGCGGAGAGGGTGACGGTGAGCGCGGCATCCTGGTCGTCGACGCCCCGTTCGGGCACCACCGCCAGGGTGATCTCCCGGCCCCACTTGCGCCGGCTGTTCAGGTAGGTACGCAGCATCGTCGTGCGGGTGTAGGACTCGACCGCACGGCTCGACGAGATGCGCGGCCACGCGACATACACCTTGGCCAGGGACTCCTGGACGAGGTCGTCACCGTCCGCCCAGCTGCCGCAGAGCAGGTATGCCGTGCGCCGCAGGGCCAACGACCGGTCGCGGACGAACTGCATGAACTCGTCGTCCCGCGCCCGCGTCACGTCTCACCCGCCCTTCTCCGGCTCGAGGACCACTCTTCACCAGTAGGACACGCGGCGCTGTCCGATCGTTCCCTGGAAGCGGGACGTCGTCGGATCAGGAGGCGGCCACCGGGCCGACCGGCTGGCCGTCGACCACTGCCGCGCAGGCGTTGCCCTTGCCCGAGTTGGACATCGTCACGGCGCCCGGTCCGACGGACTTGCGGTCCACCGCATCGCCGGCAGCGAGGGTGACGTCCACCGTGGTCGTCGTCGTGAAGGTCAGCTTGGAGGTGGCCTTCTTGCCGTCCGCCTTGCAGGTCAGCTGGACGTTGCTGACGGCCGGTGCGGGTGCCGGCGCCGCGGGAGGCGAGTCCGCTGTCTGACCGGGCACGGGTGCGGTCATCGTGGGCAGCTCAGCCGGTGCGATCCGAGGAGTCTCGCTCGGGGTGACCCACCCCGGGGTGGGCGGCACGAAGGTGGTGGTCGCGGACGTGGCCGTGAGCTCGGGGGTCGTCGTGGGGGTCCCCGTCACCGTCGCGCGGACCACGGAGGGGTTCAGCGACAGAGCGGTGGCGCCGTTGAGGAGCCAGAACATCGCCATCAACGCGGTCACGACGATGGCACCCACGGCCAGCAACGCTGCGGCCGTGCGTCGTCCGTCCCGAGCAAGCTCGTCGTTCATGTGTCCTTGTGGTCCTTTGTCGCGCGACCCCCGCGGCCGGTCCACCGGTCACAGTAATCGACCGACGCGCTCACATCGGGGATCCGCGGGGGTGGATCTTCGCGGGGGATAGAGTAGTTAGCCCTGTTTATCCCCATTTGCCCCGAGGTGGGCTTTCCGGACGGCCCAGCTCAGCGCGAGGGCCCGGGATCAGCGCGAGGTGACGCCCTCGACGATGAGGATGAGGCCGAACACGACGAACGCGGTCGCTGCGAGGTACCGGATGACCCGCTCGGGCAGCTGGTGCCCGAGCAGCGCTCCCACGGCGATGGCGAGGGCGTCCGCTGCCACCATGCCCACGGTGCTGCCGATCCAGGTGCCGAGCCAGTCCTCCTTCGTGGCGAGGGTGATGGTGGCCAGCATCGTCTTGTCACCGAGCTCGGCGAGGAAGAAGGCACCGCCGACCGCGAAGAGCGCCGAACCGGTGCTGCGCCGAGCCTTGTCCGCCTCCGCCTCGGTCAGCTCGTCCCCCCTGAGGGTCCAGGCCGCGAAGGCAAGGAAGGCGACCCCGGCCACGATGGAGATCAGCCACTGGCTGGCGGCGAAGCCGGTGCCGATGAGGCGGCCGATGCCCACGGAGGCCAGGTGGACGATGGCGGTGGCGACGGTGATTCCGACCAGCACGTCGCGCGTGCGGTAGCGGGCGGCGAACGTCATCGCCATCAGCTGGCTCTTGTCACCGAGCTCCGCGACGAAGATGACACCCAGGCTGAGGAGGAAGGCGGACACCCGGGCAGTATGTCGCGCTGCCGCGCCGTCGCCCGGTCAGGGTCTCGTGACGGCGGCGCCTGCGGTCCCGCGCCGCCGGCCGAGCCATAGGATCCCCGCATGACCCGGCCGGAGCGCAGTGCCCCACGGATGGCCGACGTGGCCGCCCGGGCCGGCGTCTCCCATCAGACCGTCTCGCGCGTGCTGAACGGCTCGGCCACCGTCAAGGAGACCACCCGGCAGCGCGTGGTCGCGGCCATCGACGAGCTCGGCTACCGCCGCAACTCGGCCGCCCGAGCCCTGGTCACGCGTCGCTCGGGGGTCATCGGCGTCGTCGTCGCCGAGCTCCGCCACTTCGGGCCGTCCAGCACGGTGATGGGCATCGAGACGGCTGCCCGGGAGGCCGGCTACAGCACGGTCCTCGCCTCGCTGCATGACGTGTCTGCCGCGGCCTTCGTCGAGGGGTTCGAGCACGTGGCCTCCGCCGGCGCGGAGGCCGTCGTGCTGATCGCCCCGCACCACACCGACCTCGACCTGGGGCCTGGGGCGGACCTGTCCGTGCCCGTAGTCGTCCTCGACGGGGAGGGGGCGGTTATCCCGTTGTGCGTGGGGGTGGACCACTACGCAGGCGCCGAGCTCGCCACCCAGCATCTGGTTGACATGGGCCACCGGCACATCGCGCATCTGGGCGGGCCGAGCGAGTGGTTCCAGGCCCAGCAGCGCGAGCGCGGATGGCGCGACACGATGGTGCGTGCTGGTATCGAGGCGACCGCGCCGCTCGTCGGAGACTGGAGCGCGGCGAGCGGCTACCGCTTGGGGCAGCAGCTCGCCCTCGACCCCGCGCTGACGGCGGTCTTCGCGGGCAACGACCAGATGGCCATCGGGCTGATGCGTGCGCTGGGGGAGGCCGGCCGACGGATCCCGGAGGACGTCAGCGTGGTGGGGTTCGACGACATCCCCGAGGCGGCCTTCCTGCACCCCCCGTTGACCACCGTGCGCCAGGACTTCACCGCCCTGGGTCACGAGGCGCTCCGGATGCTGGTCGGCGCTCTCGGGGGCCAGGACGTCGAATCCCGTTTGATCCCACCGATGCTGATGGCCCGCGCCTCGACTGCCCGGGCCCATCGACCCTGATCTGCGCCAGCGAAGAAAGGTCAACGAGACCTCTTGACGGATCAAATGTTAGCGCTAACATAGGCGCAGACGACGGCGTCGAACCTGACGCACACCCCCGCAGCGTGGCGACAGGAGCGATTCGATGGCGGTCGAGGATGGCGAGACCTACGTGGTCGGCGTCGACTTCGGGACCCTGTCCGGGCGGGCGCTCGTGGCGCGGGTCCGCGACGGTGAGGTCCTCGCCTCTGCCGTCCTCGCCTACCCCCACGGGGTGATCGACAGCGTCCTGCCGGGCACCGGCGAGGTGCTGCCCCCCGACTGGGCGCTGCAGGTGCCGAGCGACTACGTCCAGGTCCTGCGCACCGCGGTCCCGCAGGCGGTCCAGGCGGCTGGCATCGACCCCGCCCAGGTCATCGGCATCGCCACGGACTTCACCGCCTGCACGATGGTGCCGACGCGTGCGGACGGCACCGCGCTCTGTGAGGACGGCCGGTTCGCCTCGCGCCCGCATGCCTACGCCAAGCTGTGGCGCCACCACTCGCCTCAGGCCCAGGCCGACCGGATCAACTCTGCGGCGGCCGAGCGGGGCGAGTCCTGGCTGCCTCGCTATGGCGGCTTCATCTCGTCCGAGTGGGAGTTCGCCAAGGGGCTGGAGATGCTTGAGGGTGCGCCCGACGTCTATGCCGCGATGGACCACTTCGTCGAGGGGGCCGACTGGATCGTCTGGCAGCTGTGCGGCAGCTACATCCGCAACGCCTGCACGGCCGGCTACAAGGGCATCCTGCAGGACGGGACCTATCCCTCGCGGGAGTTCCTCACCGCCCTCAACCCGGACTTCGCGTCCTTCGTCTCGGACAAGCTGGAGCACAAGATCGGCCAGCTCGGTGAGTGCGCCGGGCTGCTGACCGCCGAGGCGGCCCGCTGGACCGGTCTCCCCGCGGGCATCCCCGTCGCCGTCGGCAACGTCGACGCCCACGTCTCCGCGGCCGCCGCCCAGGCCGTCGAGCCGGGTCAGATGGTCGCCATCATGGGCACCTCGACCTGTCACGTCATGAGCGCATCCGTGCTCCGCGAGGTCCCGGGCATGTGCGGCGCCGTCGAGGGCGGGATCGTCCCCGGGCTGTGGGGCTACGAGGCCGGCCAGTCGGGCGTCGGTGACATCTTCGGCTGGTTCGTCTCGAGCTGTGTCCCCCCGGCCTACCACGAGGCGGCCGAGGCGCAGGGCGTCGACATCCACGACTACCTCACGGGTCTCGCCGCCGCCCAGGCGATCGGCGCGCACGGTCTCATGGCGCTCGACTGGCACAGCGGCAACCGGTCGGTCCTCGTCGACCACGAGCTCTCCGGGCTCGTCGTCGGTCTGACCCTGGCCACGCGCCCTGAGGACACCTACCGCGCGCTGCTCGAGGCCACGGCTTACGGCGCCCGGACCATCGTCGAGACGTTCAACGCCTCCGGCGTGCCGGTCCGCGAGTTCATCGTCACCGGCGGCCTGACGAAGAACGCCCTCCTCATGCAGATCTACGCCGACGTGCTGGGGATGCCGCTGTCGGTCGTCACCTCCGACCAGGGCCCGGCGCTGGGCGCCGCCATCCACGCAGCGGTGGCAGCGGGCGCCTACCCCGACATCACCGCCGCCGCCGCAGCCATGGGCGGGCGGACGGTCGCGGCATACCGGCCCGTGCCGGCGCAGGCGGCGGCCTACGACGAGCTGTATGCCGAGTACACCCGGCTCTACGACCACTTCGGTCGCGGCGGCAACGACGTCATGCGCCGGCTGCGCGCGATCCGTCGGCGGGCCGTCGCATGACCACTCTCACCGCCGCCGTCCGTGAGACGGTCCTCGAGCTGCGGGCGACGGTCGCGCAGCTGCACAGCGAGCTGACCCGCAACGAGCTTGTGGTGTGGACCGCGGGCAACGTCTCGGCGCGCGTCCCGGGGGCGGACCTGCTCGTCATCAAGCCGTCAGGCGTCTCCTACGACGAGCTGACGCCGGAGGCGATGGTCGTGACGGACCTCGACGGCTCGTTGGTCGAGGGCGAGCACACCCCGTCGTCCGACACGGCTGCGCATGCCTACGTCTACCGGCACCTCCCCGAGGTCGGCGGCGTCGTGCACACCCACTCGACCTACGCGACGGCCTGGGCAGCCCGGCACGAGCCCATCCCGTGCGTCCTGACGATGATGGCCGACGAGTTCGGGGGAGACATCCCCGTCGGACCCTTCGCCCTGATCGGCGACGACTCCATCGGCCAGGGCATCGTCGCCACCCTCCGGCACTCCCGGTCCAAGGCGGTCCTCATGGCCGGGCACGGGCCGTTCACGGTGGGCCGGGACGCGCGCAGCGCCGTCAAGGTCGCCGTGATGCTGGAGGAGGTCGCCCGCACCGTGCACATCTCCCGCCAGCTCGGTGAGCCGGCCCGGCTCGAGCAGGCCGACATCGACCGGCTCCACGACCGCTACCAGAACGTCTACGGGCAGACCACGCCAGGACAGGGACAGCACTGATGACTTCCGAGCGCACGCCGCAGATCTGGTTCCTCACGGGGAGCCAGGGTCTCTACGGCGAGGACGTGATCGCCCAGGTGACCGAGCAGTCCCGAGGCATCTCTGACGCGCTGGCCTCCGACGAGCGCATCGCGGCACGCGTCGTGGCGATGCCCGTGCTCACCAGCTCGGCCGCGATCCGCCGGGTGATGCTCGACGCGAACAGCGACGACGACTGCATCGGCGTCATCGCGTGGATGCACACCTTCTCGCCCGCGAAGATGTGGATTACGGGTCTCGATGCGCTGCGAAAGCCGTTGCTGCACCTGCATACCCAAGCGAACCGAGACCTGCCGTGGTCCGACATCGACATGGACTTCATGAACCTCAACCAGGCCGCGCACGGCGACCGGGAGTTCGGCTACATCCAGACCAGGGTCGGCGTCAGCCGCAAGACCGTCGCCGGGCACGTCTCCACCCCTGTGGTCGTCGAGCGGATCGCCACCTGGGCGCGCGCTGCCACGGCCTGCGCCAGCCTTCGCCGTCTGCGGCTGGTGCGCTTCGGCGACAACATGCGCGACGTCGCGGTGACCGACGGCGACAAGGTCGAGGCCGAGCTGCGCTTCGGCGTCTCCGTCAACACCTACGGGGTGAACGACCTTGTGGCCGTCGTCGACGCCGTGTCCGACGCCGAGATCGACGCGCTGGTCTCCGAGTACGACGACGTGTATGCCGTGGCGCCGTCCCTGCGGGCCGGGGGCGAGCAGCGCGACGCCCTGCGCTACGGCGCCCGGATCGAGGCCGGACTGCGGACCTTCCTCGTCGACGGCGGCTTCGACGCGTTCACCACGAACTTCGAGGACCTCGGCGGCCTGCGCCAGCTGCCCGGGCTGGCCGTCCAGCGGCTCATGGCGGACGGCTACGGGTTCGGCGGTGAGGGCGACTGGAAGACCTCGGTCATGCTGCGCACCCTCAAGGTGATGGCCGCCGGCCTGCCCGGTGGCACCTCGTTCATGGAGGACTACACCTACCACCTCGAGCCCGGCAAGGAGGTCATCCTCGGAGCGCACATGCTCGAGGTCTGCCCGTCGATCACCACCGCGCGCCCCAGCCTGGAGATCCACCCGCTCGGCATCGGTGCCCGTGAGGACCCGGTCCGGCTGGTCTTCGACGCCGACCCGGGCGACGCGGTCATCCTCGGCACCTGCGACCTCGGCGACCGGTTCCGCTTCGTCGTGAACACCGCTGAGGTGGTCGCCCCCCTCGAGGCGCTGCCTCACCTGCCGGTGGCGCGTGCAGTCTGGCGCCCCGAGCCCGACCTCGCCACGTCGACGGAGTCATGGCTGCTGGCCGGTGGGCCACACCACACCGTCCTCTCCACGGCTTTGACCGTCGAGCACCTCGAGGACCTCGCGGAGATGACCGGCGTCGAGCTGGCCCTCATCGACACGACCACGACCACCCGCGGCTTCGCCAAGGAGCTGCGCTGGAACAACGCGTACCACCGTCTCGCCCAACGACTCTGAGCCACCAGCACCATTCGCGAGCGAGACACCCGAGCAGGACCCCACAGCAGGCCCCCGGATCAGCACGCACGCCGCAGGCTGACCATACAAAGGAGAGAACAGTGCGCAGAATCCTCGCGACGGTCACCGTCGCAGCGCTCGCGGTCACCGTGAGTGCTTGTGGTCGGCAGGCCGACACCGCCACCGTGGCAGCGTCAGGCGGTGCGGCGGCCAAGGGCACCATCGGGGTCGCCATGCCGACCAAGACGTCCGAGCGCTGGATCAAGGACGGCGACTACATCAAGCAGCAGCTCGAGGCCGCCGGCTACCAGGTGAACCTCCAGTACGCCAACGACGACATCCCGACCCAGGTCACCCAGGTCAACGACATGGTGACGAAGAAGAACCAGGTCCTCGTCGTGGCGTCGATCGACGGCACGGCACTCAAGGGCGCGCTGAAGGAGGCCAAGGACGCCAACATCCCCGTGATCGCCTACGACCGGCTGCTGCGCGACACCGACGCCGTGAGCTACTACACGACCTTCGACAACCTCAAGGTCGGCAAGCAGCAGGCGGAGTCCCTGCTCAAGGGCCTCGAGGCCAGCGGCACCCCGAAGCCGTGGAACGTCGAGCTCTTCGCCGGCTCGCCGGACGACAACAACGCGACCTTCTTCTTCAACGGGGCGATGGAGGTGCTCAAGCCGAGGATCGCCGCGGGCGACATCAAGGTGGCCTCCGGCGAGACCGACTTCAAGACCGTCGCCATCCTGCGCTGGGACGCCGGCACGGCCAAGAAGCGGATGGAGAACCTGCTGACGAAGTCGTACTCCAGCGCCGACGTGAACGGCGTGCTCTCCCCGTATGACGGGCTGTCGCGAGGCATCATCGCCGCGCTGAAGGGCGGTGGCTACGGAGCCACCGGCAAGAAGCTGCCGGTGGTCACCGGTCAGGACGCCGAGCTCGAGTCGGTCAAGTCCATCCTCGCCGGGGAGCAGTACTCCTCGATCTTCAAGAACACCCGCGACCTGGCCCAGGCCACGGTGAAGATGATCCAGCAGATCGCCGACAAGCAGGCCGTCACGACGAACGACACGACGAGCTACAACAACGGCATCAAGGTCGTCCCGACCCAGCTCCTCGAGCCGGTGCCGGTCGACAAGGCGAACATCCAGCAGGTCCTGATCGACGCCAAGTACTACACGGCCGACCAGCTGAAGTAGCCCAGACCGCACCCCGTGGCGGTGCGACCCACCGCCACGGGGTCGCTGGCACCTGACTCACCGACCTGGCCCACCCGGACACCGAAGGAGCCCCATGAGCACGATCCTGTCGATGCGCTCGATCACCAAGGAGTTCCCCGGGGTCAAGGCCCTCGCGGACGTGACGTTCGAGGTCGAGCGCGGAGAGATCCACAGCATCTGCGGTGAGAACGGCGCCGGCAAGTCGACGCTGATGAAGGTGCTCTCCGGCGTCTACCCCCACGGCACCTACGACGGTGAGATCTGGTTCGACGGAGCGATGTGCGCCTTCCGCAACATCCGCGAGAGCGAGGCCAGTGGCATCGTCATCATCCACCAGGAGCTCGCCCTCATCCCTGAGCTGAGCATCATGGAGAACCTCTTCCTCGGCAACGAGGAGTCCCAGGCGGGGGTGATCGACTGGCTGGGCGCATACCAGCACGCCGAGGAGCTGCTCGCTCGCGTCGGGCTGGCCGAGGACCCCAACACCCAGGTCAAGAACATCGGGATCGGCAAGCAGCAGCTCGTCGAGATCGCCAAGGCCCTGGCCAAGGACGTCAAGCTGCTCATCCTCGACGAGCCCACGGCCGCCCTCAACGACACCGACTCGCGGCACCTGCTCGACCTGCTTCTGGGCCTCAAGGCCAAGGGCATCACCTCGATCATGATCAGCCACAAGCTGGCGGAGATCGAGGAGATCTCCGACAGCATCACGATCATCCGCGACGGTCGGACGATCGAGACACTGGACGTGAGCACCGGTGAGATCAACGAGGACCGGATCATCCGGGGCATGGTCGGCCGCGACCTGGACCACCGGTTCCCACCGCACGAGCCCTCGATTGGCGAGGTCCTGCTGGAGATCCGCAACTGGACCGTCGGCCATCCGCACGACGTCGACCGGCTCATCGTCAAAGGGGCCAACCTCAGTGTGCGGCGGGGGGAGATCGTCGGCCTCGCGGGACTTATGGGTGCGGGTCGCACCGAGCTGGCCCGGAGCGTGTTCGGCCAGTCCTACGGCCACAAGGTCGGCGGTGAGCTGGTCAAGGAGGGGAAGGTCCTCAACATCCGCACGGTGCAGCAGGCCATCGACGCCGGCCTCGCCTACGTCACCGAGGACCGCAAGTCCCTCGGCCTCAACCTCCTCGACTCGATCCGCGTCTCGGTGACGTCGGCCGGGCTCTCGAAGCTGCGGCATCGTGGCGTCATCGACGAGCACGCCGAGGTCGTCGCCGCAAACCGCTACCGCAAAAGCCTCAACATCAAGGCGCCGACCATCGAGGAAGGCGTCGGCAAGCTGTCGGGTGGCAACCAGCAGAAGGTCGTGCTCAGCAAGTGGATGTTCACCGAGCCCGACATCCTCATCCTCGACGAGCCCACCCGCGGCATCGACGTCGGGGCGAAGTACGAGATCTACGAGATCATCAACCAGCTCGCCGACAGTGGGCGCGGCGTCCTGGTGATCTCCTCGGAGCTGCCCGAGCTGCTCGGGCTCTGCGACCGCATCTACACCCTCAGCGCCGGCGTCATCACGGCTGACGTCCCCCGCGCCGAGGCCGACCAGGAGCTGCTCATGCGCTACATGACCCAACGGAAGGCTGACTGACCATGGCAACTGAGACAGGTGACCCCGCAGCGGGCTCGCTGATGGTCCAGATCCGCAGGGTGACCAGTGGCAACGTGCGCCAGTACGGGATGATGATCGCGCTCCTGCTGCTCGTCTTGATGTTCCAGGTGTTCACCGGCGGCCTGTTCCTCCAACCGCGGAACGTCACGTCGCTGCTCGTGCAGAACGGCTACGTGCTCATCCTCGCCATCGGCATGGTGATGGTCATCATCGCCGGCCACATCGACCTGTCCGTGGGGTCGGTGTCGGCCTTCATCGGAGCCTCGGTCGCCCTGGCCATGCAGCAGTTCCACGTGCCCTGGTACGTCGCGCTGCTGCTCGGTCTGGGGCTCGGGGCGCTCGTCGGCGTGTGGCAGGGCTACTGGGTCGCCTACGTCGGCATCCCGGCCTTCATCGTCACTCTCGCGGGGATGCTGCTCTTCCGCGGGCTCGACCTCATCATCCTCAACGCCCAGTCCATCCCGGTGCCGGACGAGTTCCAGAAGATCGCCAACGGCTATCTGCCGGAGCTGGGCCCGGTGACGGGCTATCACAACCCGACGCTGGCGCTGACGGTGCTCGCCATCGCCGTCGTGGTGTATGTCGAGCTGCGCAAGCGCGCGGCGCTGAAGCGGCGTCAGATGGCGGTGCCGCCGATGGTCCTCTCGGTGGTCAAGCTCGTCATCGTGAGCACGCTCATCCTCACGCTGGGACTCCTGCTGGCCTCCTACCGGGGCGTGCCCGTCGTCGGCCTCATCCTCGGGGCGCTCGTCATCTTCTACGCCTTCGTCATGCAGCGCACGGTGACCGGCCGCCACATCTACGCCGTCGGCGGGAACTCCAGCGCGGCCCGCCTCTCCGGCGTCGACACGAGGCGGATCGACTTCCTCGTCATGGTCAACATGGGCGCGATGGCCGCCGTCGCGGGGATGGTGTTCACGGCATACCTCAACGCCGCGAACCCGAAGGACGGTGTGGGCTTCGAGCTCGACGCCATCGCCGCGGTCTTCATCGGCGGCGCAGCCGTGGCCGGTGGTGTCGGCACGGTCACCGGGTCGATGATCGGGGGCCTGGTCATGGGCGTGCTCAACCTCGGGCTGGCGAACATGAGCGTCGACTCGAACTACGTGCAGATCATCAAGGGCCTGGTGCTGCTCGGCGCCGTTGCCTTCGACGTGAGGTCCAAGTCGCAGGGTCGGCCGAGCTTCATCGGCATGATGCTCAAGGGTCTGCAGCGCGGAGCGCTCGGCCGGACGGCCACCGGGGTGGGTGAGCCGGCGGTGCTGTCCGACGGGCGGGTCGCCGCCCCCGACGCGGGAGTCGACAACGCGACCAACGCCGTTCCTCGATCACCCGTCGGCTCGCTCCCGGACGACCGGTGACCTCGGTCTGACGTCACCTGACACACCAGCGGGCGAGAGACTCCTCGGAGTCTCTCGCCCACTGGTGGAGGCATCAGCTCGACATCTCCTGCGGAGGGGATCGCTCTCGCACCCACCTCTGCCGCGGGGGTCCACCCGTCACCGCCGGACTGCATGGCGCGCCGGAGGGAGGGATGCGTCGCTCGGGCGGCTGGCCCGGGTCCACCTGGGGCACCTCGGGCGGTGTCGGTTCCCACCACTGTTCCTCGGCGACGATCGCCTCGAACTCCGACCTGACCAGCTCCTCATCCTCGAGGAGCAGGTCCACGAAGGCGCGCCGGAGGTCGATGGTGTCGGGTGGCAGAGCCGCGGTCACGTGATCACCCATGACGCGGCCGGTCAGGCGTTGATGGCCTCGCGGTCGAGGCTGCCGTTCTTCGAGCTGGTGTTGTGGCCGATCGCGATCTTGCGCGGCTTGGCCTGCTCCGCCACCGGGATGCGGAGGCTGAGCACGCCGTCGTCATAGCTCGCGGAGACGCGGTCGGTGTCGAGAGTGTCGCCGAGCATCAGCTGGCGGCTGAAGACGCCGCGGGGCCGCTCGGCGGCGATGAACTCGGTGTCCCCCTCCCGACCGGGCCGCTCGGCCTTGACCGTGAGGACGTTGCGCTCGACGTCGAGGTCGATCGAGTCCGGGTTGACGCCCGGGAGGTCGAGCTCAACGACGAAGGTGTCGCCCTCGCGCCATGCATCCATCGGCATCACGGCGGGGCGGGCAAGCGTCCCCTGGTTGCCGAACACCTGCTGGCTCAGCCGGTCCAGCTCTCGGAACGGGTCGGTGCGCATCAGCATCTCTACCACCTCCACTGGTCGATGTGTGTGATGTCCCCTCGGAAGCGGGCTGCTCCCGGGGAGCGCCACAGGTCTGGTGATCTGTGGCATGCGCTGTAGATTTTTTGTAGCACCTAGGGAAGAATGCGTCAAGTCCCGATGTCCAGAAGTGAGGTGGCGCGATGAGCTCCTCCACCCCAGTGGGTGCGCGGCGCGGTGTGTACGGGATCTCGGTCGCATCCGAGCTGGTCGGTCTCGGGCCCCAGACACTGCGCCTGTATGAGGCTCGCGGCCTGCTCACGCCGGACCGGACCGACGGGGGAACGCGCAGGTACAGTGCCGCAGACCTGGAGCGAGTCCGGCGGATCGCCGAGCTGCTCGACGACGGCCTCAACCTGGCCGGGATCGCGATGGTGCTCGACCTGGAGGAGCAGAACGCGGAGCTACGCACCCGAGAGGAACAGCCATGACGGACAACCCCTCAGATCCCGCCCTGGACGGTCCCCCCCTCAGCCAGCCCACGGCATACACCACCGAGGAGCTGGCCGGTCTGGCATTGGACGAGCTGCACGCCGAGCTGACCCATGTGCGAGACCGGCTGAACCACGACGCCGCCGGCGCGGGGTTCCGGCGGCTGCCGGGGCAGATGCACAGGCGGGCGGCTCTGGTGCGGCGCGAGCACCAGCTCGCGGCTGAGCTGCGGCGACGCCGCCCGGCCGGCGGCGAGTCCGTAGCCGAGCCCTAGCTGGCCATGCCGGCCCGGTTGACAGCGGTGCCCGGCCTCGGGATGCTCCGAACGTGAACCGGAGCGGGCCGCCGAGCCTCGGCCTGCCGATCCTCCTGCCGTTCGTGCTGGTGTCCTTCGCGGTGAACTCGCTGATCACCCGATATGTCGTGCAGCGCCAGCTTCTCGATGCGGGTCTGCTGACGGCGGTGCGCTTCGTGTCGGGGGCGGTCGCACTCCTGGCTCTGGCCGCCGTGTTGCGTGAGCGCCCCCGGGTCGGGAGGCCCAACCTCGTCCCGGCGCTCTGGCTCGGTGTCTACGCGGTGTGCATCTCCTACGGCTACCTGTTCATCGGAGCCGCAGCAGGGACCTTCGTCTTCTACGCCTCGGTCCTGCTCACCCTGCTGGCCACCGACCTGGCCCGCGGGGTGTCCGTGCCGTGGCGGCGGCTCGCGGGAGCCGGCGTCGCCCTGGCTGGGCTCGCCGTCCTGGCGACGCAGGCGTCCGGAGCAGTCACCCCACTCGGGGTGGTGCTGCTGTCAGCCACCGGGGTGGCGTGGGGCCTCTACACCGCGGCGGGACGCTCCGCCGCCGACCCGCGGGTAGCCACCACCGGGCACTTCGTCGTCCTGGCTGGTGTCCTCGTGCTGCCGATGGTGGTCCTGTTGTTCACTCCAGCCGTCCGTGTCGTGGTCACCGGAGGCGGCGTCGCCTGGGGCGCCGTCATGGGCGCGGGCACCACGGCGTTCGCCTACATCGCCTGGTACGCCTGCCAACGCGCGCTCTCCGCGACCTCGGCGGGCACCGTCCAGCTGGTCATCCCCGTCCTCACCGCCGTGGGTGCCGTGCTGCTCCTGGGGGAGCGGATCACGCCCGGGCTGGCCGTCGCCGCCGTCCTCGTCGGGGCCGGGATGTGGCTCGCTCGCACCCGGGCTGTGCCGCCCAACAGGACGCGCCAGGTCGAGGTCAGCGACCGGTAGCCGGCGAGCCTGGCGGCAACGCGTGACAACCCCTGGGACAGAATGACGGCATGGGCGAGATTCGACTCACCACCCGGCTGCACCGTCGCGGCCCCGCTGCCGCTGTCATTCTCGACGACGACCAGGTGGCCTTGGTCGGTGAGGGCGCCAAGAGCTTTCCGGTGGTCGCGACGGTCAACGGGTTCACCTGGCGCGGACGGGTCGTCCGGATGGGTGGCGAGTTCCTCCTCGGGCTGAACCGGGAGATCCGGCACGGGGCGGGAGTGGAGGCGGGTGACGAGGTGGCTGTGAGCCTGTCTCTCGATACCGCGGAGCGCGAGGTGGAGGTGCCGGAGGCCCTCGCCGCCGCGCTGGCTGGGGACCAGCAGGCCGCCGCGGCCTTCGACCAGCTCGCTTTCACCCACCGCAAGGAGTTCGGGCGCTGGGTCGCCGAAGCCAAGCGCGAGGAGACCAGGGAACGTCGGGTCCAGCAGACCCTGCAGATGCTCCGGGACGGTCGGACGCGCAGCTGAGCGTCGGGCAGGTTCGCCAGGCATATCTTGGGGTGGGCAGGGTCGGCGGCTGGAGATGGAGGAGTGATGGGGAGACAAGCATCGTTGGTGCTCTACGGGCTCGTCATGGTCGCCGTCATCGTCGGCGTCGACCTGCTGTTCTTCCGAGACCAGCCGTGGGCGCGGCTCCTCGTCAACGTAGGCACCGTCATGGTGTTCGCGGCGTTCTACCTCAGGTTCCTCAGGCCCTCCTGACCGCCCTCGTGAAGCGAGGCGGCCTGGTCAGTCTGACTGCTCCGACCCTGACTGCTCCGACCCTGACGGCTCCGACCCTGACTGCTCTGCGGGGGATCTGCTCAGCTGCTTCCCCGCAGCCTCGATGTCCATATCGCCGCGGTCCAAAGGCTCCATGTACAACCGGGCCCTGGCGATCTCGTCGTCGCGCACCGTCGCGATGATGACCCCGCGCATCTCGAAGGGGGAGCCGTCGGAGTGCTCGCCCCGCCAGTCGAACTCTCCCCACTGGGTGTCTCCCTCCGCCGACGAGTCAAGTAGCTCGGCCCGGAAGTTGCGGATGGCGGAAAAGACCGACGTCCAGTTCTTCAGCACCTGGGCTCGGCCGGTGAACGCCCGGGCGGGGTGGGCGGGTGTGCTGCTGACGTAGTCCTCGGCGAAGCAGGACGCCATGCGAGCCGCGTCGTGGGCGTTCTGCGCCTGCGTGAGGCGCTCCCAGATCCTCATGATGCCGACGGTAGTCCCGTTGCTCGACGTCTGGCAGCCGTTCCGAGCTCGCGGTACACCTCCCGGCCAAGGCGGAGCTCAAGCACCGGGTCGCTGCTGCGGTCAGGGTCATTGCGGATCGCCTTCGCGGGGTTCTGGCCGCGTGTCCTTGCCTAGCAGATTCGACCCTCAAGCCGCTGCTTGAGCCGAGCGAGGTTGCCCGGCATCTCTTGTTCGGCCCCACGGCGGACGAGGAGGGGGACGAGGACCCTACCGATCCCATGCCCGTGGAACTCGATGGCGATGGTCAGGCGGGACTGGGCGCAGGTGATCGGTTCGACGGTGACATCGACGGTGGCGCGGATGGGACCGTCGATGCCCCGGATGCCCCACGTCGTCGGCGGGTCGATGTGGGTGAGCTCGGCTGTGACCGACCGGGTGGCGCCGCCGATGCGGCGGGTAGTGAAGCATTTGGATCCCACAGCTCCGGGATCCGTCTCATCCATGTGGCCGGCGACGACGCTGCTCTGCCATTCACTGAACCGAGTCGGGTCGGTCGCGTAGGAGAACACCTCCGCTGCCGGCCGGTCGATGACCGTTGTTGTCGTGATGGGCGACATGTCAGCTGCCCTTCGTGAAGAGCCTGGAGTACCGAGTGAGGTAGAGCGGCCAGCCCGCGTCGCCGCCGACGCCGTCGGTGACGGCCTGCCAGCCGGGGCCGTGACGGTGGAGGTGGCGGTGTTCGAGCTCCACCCGGGTATGCCCGGGACCGTCGGCGAAGAACCTGACCTCCACCTCGCTGGTAAGAGCCGGGTCGGTCTCGACCTGCCATCGCGGGCCGATGTCCCAGCTGAACACCACCCTGTCCGGCGGCTCGTACACGAGGATGCGTGCCCAGCGGCACTCGCTACCGTCCGCGGCCCGGTCGATGATGTTCCCGCCGACGTGAGGCTCGAACACCGTCGCGGTGATAGGGGCCCCGAGGAGGTTGTGTTCTGGGGGTTTGAAGTCGCCGAAGCGCTCAGTGAAGACCGTGAACGCCTCACCCATCGGCGCCTGCACGATGATCTCTCTGCGCACCACGCTCGCGTCACGCTGCGTCACGGGCTCTCCTAGGTCTGTTGATCCGCGGTCTCCGCGACGATGTCCGTGTATCCGGCGAGGGTCCGCTGCCAGAAGGTGTCGAGCTGGTCGCGGAGCGCCGCCACGGCCACGGGGTTGAGCCGGTAGATCCGGCGCGTGCCGGCGGCCCGCTCGGTGACCAGACCGGCATCCTTGAGCACCCTGAGGTGTTGCGAGACGGCCGAGCGAGTCACCGGGAGCTCGTCCGCGAGCTCCCCCACGGCCAAAGGACCATCGGCCAGGCGCGTCACAATGGCCCGACGGGTGCCATCCGCCAGGGCGACCCAGCTGTCTCCTGCTTGGTTAGTAGTCACTAACGGTTAGTGTCTACTAACGCTTCGGTGAGGTCAAGTGGTGGCCGGGCGTGAAGTCGCGTGCGCGATCACGACGCGGACCTGCTGCTGCGTTGTTGGCGAAGGGGGGCGAGGGACGTGACGGCCGAGCAGACGATCATCAGTTGCGTCCTCAGGGGAGCCGCTCCATCACGATGTGCGTCACGCCGCTCGGTGAGGTGACCGACTCGACGTTGTAGTGCTTCTCCATGCCTTCGAGGCCGTCCCAGAGGCGGACCCCACGGCCGAAGAGCACCGGCGTCAGGACGATGTGAATGTGGTCGACCAGGCCGGCTGCAATGAACTCGCGAGCGACGGTCGGGCCGCCGCCGATCCGCACATCCTGGCCGGACGCCGCCTCGAACGCGATCTCCAGGGCCTTGGCTGGGGTGGCGTCAAGGAAATGGAACGTCGTGCCGCCCTCCATCTCGATCGACGGCTTCGGCGTGTGCGTGAGCACGAAGGTCGGGGTGTGGAACGGTGGGTTCGGGCCCCACCAGCCCTTCCAGTCGGGGTCGTCCTGCCACCCGGGAGGGCCAAACTTGTACGAGCCCATGATCTCGGCGCCGATTCCCGGACCCCACTGCCGGGCGAAGGCCTCGTCGACGCCGTTCGTGCCTCCTTCGCCTCCCATCATGGCCGTGCCGAAACGGGTGCCGAACATCCACTCGAGATGCTTGTGTCCGGAGTGGCCCATCGGCATGTCGAGCGTCTGGTCCTCGCCTGTGGCGAATCCGTCAAGTGACACGGACAGGTTGTGGATGCGTACCCTGCCACGGCCCGTCTGGCCGTCGGGCGCGTCCACGTGGGCTTCCTGGGCCGTCCCTGCCATCGGTCAGCTCTCCTGCCTTGTCTGTTTGAGGTCCTGCGGTGGGCCCCGTGGGACTCGAACCCACAACCTACGGAGTGCCCGTCAGTCCTGCGGCGGTGAACACTTTGGTGCGGTTCTCGTGCTTGGTGGGTGCTGTCTGCATGTGGTTGTTCGTGCGGCGAATGCAGCCATCGTGTCCTGCCCCGTGTCCTGCTATGCCGGCTCGGTACAAGGCGGCGCGGGTTATCGGCGCTCACGGCCTACTTGAAGTATGTCCAGCCGCCTTCGGCTTGTGCTCGATGCGAACTGTCGAAGCCGACCCTCACAGAATCCGCGTGGGGCCAGTCGACCTTGGTGAACTCATGGCGGAGGGTCTCTCGCATTTCGTCCAACCATCCACGCAGGGCGATGTCCAAGTGATCCTGGATTGCCGCCAGCTGGCCGTCGACGGGGAAGTACCACTTGGGGAGCTTGTCGTCGGATGCCCCAGACAGCAGAACCCAGACGACCAGGTGCCGCGTGTCGATGTCGACGTCCCCGTACCAGAAGACTTCATCGACTGTATAGGGGCCTCGCGTCGCGCCCTTCAGGATCTCGCTCGAGGCGTTGATGGCCGCTTCCGCAGTTTGCTCGGCTCGCACGAGGTGAACCCTAGCCCGACCAGAGAGAGCCGCCGACCCGATAGCGGAGCAGGGGAGCCTGCCGGAGTGGTCGGGTCAAGGGTGGACGTAGTCCATCACGCAGTGACGCGTAGCGCCCTTGATGCGGCCCGGAGGTGGGCGGACAGTGGAGCGCAGGGTCGGCGGCGTCAGGTGCGAAGCAGAACCGTCTCATGCTGCGGACCGCGTCCGTCGATCCACTCCAACGTGACGCGAAATCGCCTCGTGGTCTCCGCGGTCAGGCCGGCGCCGGCGGATGCTGACTCGCCCGGCTTGAGGTCGCCTTGGAGGTCGGACCACATGCGCGTCATGGGTGCTGAAAGCCCGTCGTCGCTGGCATCGAAGGTGACGCGAATGTTCTCGGCCTTGGCTGGTCCAGCGTTGCGGACTAGAAGGGTTGGTTGGGTGTTTCGTGTGGGTGGTGAGAGCTGGAGGGATACATGGGCAATCTTCTGCTCGGTCTCGGTCTGCTCCCGTGCCTCGACCTCTTCGACGCGTCGCTCGCTCTCTATGCGCGCCGAGGTATGCGCGGCCTGGGCTTGCCGCCAGCTGAAGAGGGCAGAGGCTCCACTAGCTAGCAGGGCGAGAAGCGAGATGACCAGGGCGGCGGCGTCCACTCTCGAAGTGTGCCCGACGGCTCGCTCCATGGTCATCTGCAACGAGGTAGTGGCGTGGGGTGCGGTGGGGTGCGCGTAGGGCGCGAAGCGCCCGAAGCGCGGGGCCCCATCGCGGGGCCCCGCGCTTCTTTGCGCGGCGGAGCCGCGCTCTTGAGCCAGTAAGGAAACTCCTCACCGATCCGTCTGCCGAAGTCTGTCCTGTGCCACCTGATTCGCGACACGGGTGCGCCAGCTGATGTGCGACACGTGGGCCGGTTCGGCACTCTGAAGCGACGTCTCCGCGGGGCGTCGGGACTCAGGGAGGCCGGGATTGGCACTGGTTGTCTTGTCTGTCGTCGAGCAGCGTTTGGATGCGGTCCGTGCGGTTCTGGGAGGTGCTGAGGTCGTCGAGGTTGCCGCGCAGGCTGGGGTGCACCGGTCGACGGTGCACCGGTGGGTGGGCCGGTATCTGACTGGCCAGCTGGCCGGTTTGGTGGACCGGTCGCACAGGCCGTCGTCGTGTCCTCACCAGGTGGACGCCTCGGTGGAGGTCCTGGTCGCGGAGATGCGCAGGCGGCATCCTCGCTGGGGGGCCAAGCGGATCCGGATGGAGCTGCTGCGCAAGCCGGTGAATGGGGTGACTATCCCGGCGGTGCGCACCATCGTGCGAATCCTGCATCGGCAAGGCCTGGCTCAGTCGCGTCCGCGCAAGCGGGCCGCGCGACTCGTATGTGCGGTTCGAGCGGCCCGGGCCGATGCAACTGTGGGGTATCGACATCGTCGGCGGGGTGCAGCTGGTCGATGTCCGCACCGGTGAGATCCGAGAGGTCAAGGTCGTCACCGGGGTCGATGACCACTCGAGGTACTGCGTGATGGCCATGGTGGTGGAGCGCGCCACGTCCCGGTCGGTGTGCCTGGCGTTCGCCCAGGCACTGGTCCGGTACGGGGTCCCCGAGCAGGTGATCACCGACAACGGCAAACAGTTCACCGACCGGTTCGGCCACGGCGGGGAAGTGTTGTTCGACAAGATCTGCCGCAAGAACGGGATCACCCACCTGCTGACCGCGCCGAGGTCGCCGAACCAGAACGGGAAGGTGGAGAGGTTCCACGGCACCTTCCGGCCCGACTTCCTGGCCGAAGCCGGCCCGTTCGAGTCGGTCGAGGTCGCCCAGGTCGCGGTCGATGAATGGGTGGACCAGTACAACACTGACCGCCCGCACCAAGGGTTGGACGAGCACGTCCCGGTGACCCCATCCCAGCGGTTCGCTCCGGTGCCGGCGGCCGAACGGGATGTGGTCGAGATGTGGCTGCCACCAACGATTGCCACCGTCGCCGACGCCGGCGCCTTTGAGCCGGTCGATCCGCAGCCGCAGGGCACGGTTGGCCCGTTCGGCCCGCGTCCCGGCGACGGCGACCCGATCGAGCTCGACATGGTCGTGCCCGCCTCGGGAAACATGCGCCTGGCCGTGCAGCAGCTGTGGATGGGGCCAGCACATGCCGGACGCACGGTGCGGGTGTGGGCCGACTGCGACCTGATCCACCTGACCATGGGCGCCGCCCGGATCAAGACGATCCGCTCCCACCTCAGCGTCGCCGACCTGTCCCGGCTGCGCACCAAGGGCGCGGTCCCCGCCGGCCGGCCGCCGTTGCCCCGAGCCCAGGACGGGGAAGCCGTCGAGGTCGAACGGCTGGTCAGCCGCCACGGCCTGGTCGCGCTCGGACCACGACGTCTGCTGGCTGCCGAGATCCTCGCCGGCCGTCTCCTGGGGATCCGGATCGAACCGACCCTGCTGATGTTCTTCGACCCCGACACCCGTCAACTGCTGCGGGTGCGACTCAACCCACTGACCC
This sequence comes from uncultured Actinomycetota bacterium, assembly GCA_963826375.1. Taxonomy (GTDB): domain Bacteria; phylum Actinomycetota; class Actinomycetes; order Actinomycetales; family Dermatophilaceae; genus Lapillicoccus. The sequence goes on from CAWGWN010000007.1 coordinate 438,414, forward strand.
CCGAACAGATGATCCACCTGCGTGGGGCACGACGGGCCGGACCCCCACCGCGTCCGTCAACCGAACCCGTCACCGTCCACCGGCGAGCCTCGGCCACCGGCGTGATCCTGGTATGCCGGCAACGGGTCAACCTTGGACGCATCCACGCCGGACAAGTCGTCGCCGTCGCCGTGTCCGAAACCACCCTTGGCCATCGACCTCGGCGACGGCGACACCCGCGTCGTGCCGCGCACCACCGACCTCGCGGTCCGCAACATCAAGGCCTTCCGACCCAGGGCCGGAACGGCCTAGCCGGCCCTACGATCAGTTAGGTCGACCGCGGATCGACCCTCACTTCTCTAGCCCACGTGTCGCACATCAGGTGGCACAAATTCGTCGCACGTCACCTGGCACACGTCACGTCTGCCGAAGTCTTCTGCCGAAGTCCGGGAGTCTGATCGTTGGAATCGATGCGCTGATCATCCGCAGAGCGGCAATAGCGGATAGGTGCCACGTGACCGATGGCCCGTACGCCATACCCTCGTCGCATGGAGCTCACACTGCTGGACGAGGTCATCTCCACCGACTACGGCCAGTTCGATTTGATCTGGGCCGGCGGCACAGGGTTCGATGGTGACTTTGACCGATTTTTCCGAGGGCAGAACAACGGGCTCGTTGGAGCCGCTGATCCAGGCGGGGTGTATCTCAACCTTGCCCGCCGCTCCGGCGGGTCACCCGTACGGATCGTGCTTGTCGACACCGCACCAGCCGAATCTGATCCGTTGTGGGAGGACGTGGTCGAGGTGTCCATAAGCCTCCCGGAGGCTGACAACATTCGCTGGTGCTCTTGGGCCGGCGAGAACGTGGGTGCCATCGCTGGATTGGACGCAGGCACATACCGGATGCGCGTGAGCGCTCGAGGTCGCGATGCCGGACGAGCTGACGAGCTTGCTGAGGAACCAGTCGACTTCTACCTGGCTCAGCTCTGGCTCGCTCTCGAGGAGCCCGATGCAGTGCTTCGAGTCGGAAGCCGCGACGCGGCCTACTGGCACGCGACGGTCGGGAGCCGTCGAGAGCGGGCCTGACGAATGCAATCTGAGCATCTTCCGCAAGGTCCTCAATTCGGCACGAGCGGATCGCGGCATGAGCGGACGCATAGGTTGGCGGTCAATACGAGCGCGGACCATAGAGTCGCCACATGGCGAAAGGGGGTTGGTGTGTCTGAAATGGACATCTGTCCGCAGCTGTTCCGGCTCGGTCGCGCCGCAGCTGAAGATGCGCCTTGGGTCGCCAAGGTAGTTGCTAGCGAGATTGGTGGGGGTCAGGTAACGGCCGCCGACCTCGAGCAACTCCACGCCATGCCACACGCGACCGCAGTGGCCGTCAGTGGGCTGGACCAGGCCACGTTCGAACACTTCGTGAGCGAGCACGGCCATCGCTACAGCGAGATCCGGTTGTGGAAGTGCCCGCGCATTACTGACCTCACCCCATTTGAGGACCTACCCGGGCTGGAGGTCCTCGATGTCTATTGGAACCAGCGCGCCACGCGGTTGTGGGACCTGTCCAAGACCCGCCGACTGCGCGCGCTCGGACTGTGCGACTTCCGCCGAGTGCACGACCTGAGCGCTTTAGCCGACGGAACCGCTCTGACCGAGATGCACCTGGGCGACGCCATCAACGACGTCAGCACCTACGCCACGTTGGAACCCCTGGCCGCCCTGGATGGTCTGCAGCGTCTCTGGCTGGTCCCGAAGGCAATCACCGACGGACGCATCCAGCCGTTGGCTGGGCTCACCGGCCTGCTCGCGCTGCGCTGCTCGTTGCGACTGTTCACCACCGAGCAGTACGCTTGGCTAAGGGCGCACCTTGGCGATCACGTCCGCTCAGACGCGCTGGACGGCGTTGTTCGCATGCCCCGCTCCCTTGGCGATCGCGACGTGATGGTGGCGGGCAAGGGCAAACCATTCCTCAACTCGACCGCCCAGGCCGCACGGGTAGCCAAATACGAGACCGATTACGCCCTACTCGTTGAGAGGTTTAGGTTCAAACCGGACCTGGAGCCCTAAGCGATCGGATGCTAGGCGGCCAACCGTGTCCGGGCCCTACCCAGCCCTTTGCCGCGTCGTAGCTGGTCCGCCAATCCCTCTCTGTCAGCCCCTCAGCGGCACACTCGCGGTAGGCACGCGCCAACGTCGCCTCGTTCACGGACCGCATTGTGCCACGGTGCATGGCCGGTATCTGAGCGACCGCTCAACGGCATGACGTGCGGTATGAGCGTGCGGTTCGTTAGTCGTGTGCTCGGTCGCTGACCAACGCCTCGAGCAGGCCCTGGGGTGGCTCGTCGTCCAGCCACAGCGGTTCCCGGATCAAGGCCTCATACCGCTCGCGGCTCATCCAAGTGGGCGGACCGTTGGCGAGGAAGAGCTCTGGATACTTCACCTTGATCGCCGCGTCGGAAGGTGCCATCAGGACGCCCCACAGGCCACCCATCCCGTAGTCGTAGCAGACAAGGAAGGGCTCGTCGGGCGGGACGTCTGTCACCCGCCCATTGTGCAGGCCATGCGCCCACAAGATCAGGAATCGCGCTACCCGCGGCATGTGCGTGGAGGTCTGCTCAGCTGGCGGTGTTGAGTCGCCGGACGATGAGCTGGTTGATGCTGAGTTTCTCTTCGGCGGCTTGGATGGCCAGCCGTCGGTGCAGGGCTTCACCGACTCGTAGGTTGAACTTGCCTGAGTAGGTGCGCTCGGCGAGCGGGTCGGGGATGGGCTCACCCTGGGCGGTCATGTCCTGGACGATCTCGGCGATGAGGTTCTCGAGCCCGGTGAGAGCGTCGACCTGGGTTACCGCCAGCCAGGACAGGGAGGGGAACTCCAGGCAGGTGGCGACGAACTCCTCGTCCTCGACGGACCAGGTGACGCGGTAGGTGTAGTGGGAGATGTCAGCGGTGGGCATGGTCTGCATCAGTTGGCCTCCTTCTTCTCGATCGCGGTCAGGACCTGCCGCACCTGGTAGGGCTTGGCTATGCCTTGGTCGTTCTGGATGTTCACGCGGGGGTCGCCGGGCCACGGGGTGCGGAACACGGCGTGGGATCCGCCGGTGGTGCGCGGTGACCCGAAGTAGTGCTCGCACACTTTGTGCAGGTCGGCGTAGCGGACGTTCTTCGGGTTGGCCCTCATGGCGGTGAGGATCTTCTCGATGGACGCCACGTAATGATGGTACTACCAACAGTACCACCGAGCCTAGACCGGCGGGTCGTTCAGGTTCCGGAGGCCATGTAGGCGGCCAGGATGTAGTTGGGGTGGCGGTCCAGGTTCTTGCGAGCTCGGTCGTAGCGCATGGTGGTGCGTGGGTCGGCGTGGCGGGCGGCGATCTGCACGTCGCGCAGGTCGACGCCGGCGTCGAGCATGGTGGTCACGAAGGTGTGGCGCAGCATGTGCGGGTGCATCCGCGGCAGCGTGCACCCCGCCGGTCTGGGCCAGGCGGTGCAGGCGGCGGGTGGCGCAGTGGCGGTCCATCCGGGTGCCGTTTCGGGTGCGCAGGATCGGCCCGTCGCTCCCGGTCGGCGACGGCTCGCTCGATGGCGCGGGCCACCGCCGGTGGTAGCGGGGTCAGTACGACCTTGCCGCCTTTGCCGCGGACCTTGAGCACGCGGTGGCCGTGCTCCTCGCCGAGGTCTTCGATGTTCGCGCCGCAGGCTTCGAAGATCCGCAGACCGAGCAGGCCCAGCATCGCCACCAGGGCGAAGTCGTTGAGGTTCGGTGAGGTGGCGGGCCGTGGCCAGCATCGCCTCGAACTGCAGGTGCGTCAGACCGAGGGTCGGTGACTCGGGCGGAACGTTGGGTCGGCGCACGTACTCCGCCGGGGCAGTGCGCCAGAACCTCGTCGATGACGCAGGTGCGGTAGAAGCCGGCCACGACCGCCACCCGGCGGCTGATCGTAGACGGCTTGTACCGGTGCACTTCCTGCATCCACCGCACGTACAGCTCGACGTGGGGCCGCTGGGCGGCCAACGGGTCCAATCCGCGTTCCTCGCACCAGGCGACGAAGCAGCGCAAGTCGGACTCGGTGTGCACCCGCGACTGCCCCTTAAACCGAGCAAGGTAGGCGGCAACGGCGTGACGAAGACGGTCCGAGACCGGAGGCAGCACGGCAGGAATCAGAATCTGTGAAGTAGCCATTCCGCAGCGTCCGCCCGACGCCAGCAACGGTCAAGAAGTCTCACCAGGCGCGGCATGAGCGGATGTCGAGGTCAGTGCAGTTGGGTCACAGCCCAAACCGCCTCATGCGGCGAAGCGTCTTGGCGAAGCGCGCCGAATAGTCCTTGTATGCCTGATCGACCTCGGACTGTTCGAGCGGGAATCTCTCGACTGGGCGACCAGACTTCTCCAACTCGGGCAGCATGGAAGCCCACGCGAACATGCCACCCTTCCAGTGCTTACGAATCCGATTGCCTTCTTTGGTGAGCCAGAACCGCCCGCCTCGGACCTCCACAAAACCGCACCCGATGAGGGCTCCAAGGGATGAGGAAAGTTCTTCGCGAGAGGGGACGCTGTGGTTGGCGGCGTCTGCTCCTGCGATGACTTCCGAGAGATCGAGACCCCGCCCCTTGGCGAGTGAAGCGAGTATCCAGGCGTCCTCGGAAGTCCAGGTTCGCATGCGCTCACCCTAGGCTCTCGTGGTCCTGGGCAGTCCAGCAATCGCGTTAGACGAGGGCTCGCTCATCGGCTACTTGTTTCATTGACGTCATGGCCGGGATCTGACGAGGCTCGGTCTAGGCGTTCGGGGTTGTCGCTCTCTTTTCGGCTGCTCACCTCGGTGTGGCTCTCATTTGGCCTGCGCATCCCCGGACGTCGCCAGGGCGGGAGAGGCTCAAGAGGGGTTTGCCCTAGCTCGAAGTAGCGTTGCCCTCCCAGCTCGACAACCCATCAGGTTCGAGTTCGGAGGACAGCATGGAAGGCACCGCATCACCAGTGGTCATCGGGATGGACCCGCACAAACGCTCGGTCACGATCGAAGTTATGACCGGTGACGAATCTATTGTCGGGACGGGCCGATTCGCGACCGACCGTGAGGGTCTTGCCGCGATGCGCCGGTACGTTGCGGCGTGGCCGGACCATGTGTGGGCGATCGAGGGATGTCAGGGCATCGGCCGGCACGTGGCCAACCGGCTGCTGGCCGAAGGCGAGCAGGTCCTGGACGTTCCGCCGAAGCTGTCCGCGCGGGCGCGGGTGTTCGCCACCGGTCAAGGCCGCAAGACCGATGCCACCGACGCGCACTCCGTCGCCTTGGTCGGCACCCGGATGAGTGGGCTGCGTCCGGTCGTCAACGACGAGCAGCTGGCGGTGCTGCGGATCCTGGTCGACCGGCGACGATCCCTAGGCGAGGAACACACCCGCAAGATGTCCCAGGTCCACCACCTGCTGCTCGAGCTGATCCCAGGCGGGGCGAAGAAGGACCTGTCCGCCGCCCAGGCCAAGGCGCTGGTGGCCACCGTCCGCCCACGCGATGCCGCCGGTAAGACTCGACGTCGTGTCGCGGCTGAACTGGTCGCCGACCTCGAGCGGATCTACCAGCGCAAGAAGACCGCGAACAAGGAGCTGACCGACCTGGTCGCCGCGACCGGCACCACCCTGATGGATTTGAACGGGATCGGCCCCTCCGGCGCTGCCCGGCTGCTGGTCGAAGTCGGTGACATCACTCGGTTCCCGGACAACAACCACTTCGGCTCCTGGACCGGCACCGCACCCATCGACGCATCGTCGGGGGACAACGTCCGCCACCGACTGTCCCGAGGTGGCAACCGTCAGATCAACCGGGTGCTGCACATCATGGCTACCGTCCAGCTGCGCAACCCCACCGAGGGACGCGCCTACTTCGACCGCACCAAGGCCCGCGGGAAGACCTCGAACGAGTCGATGCGGCTGCTCAAACGCCGACTGTCCGACATCGTGTACCGAACCATGGTCAACGACGCTGCACGACACATGGCGACGGGCCCGGGAGGGCAACGGGGCAACGACTCTGACTCCAGCGCGGCCGGCTCGCAGCCCCACACCAACTCTTCGGACAAGCCACTTCCCGGACCCGCCACCACCGAGCCTACGACCCCACTGCCAGTCGCGTCTTGACACAGAGGGGAGCCATG
>CAWGWN010000008.1:0-139726 GCA_963826375.1 uncultured Actinomycetota bacterium
AAGCGGGAGAACGCCGAGTTGAAGCGGGCGAACGCGATTTTGCGGAGTGCGTCGGCTTTCTTCGCGGCCGAAGCCTCACCGGCCACAGCGTTGATCGTGCGCTACATCGACGAGCACGTCGGTCAGCGCCACGATGATGGTCTGCGTCGGGTGTCGAGTCGATCTGCGACCAGCTGACCAAGCGGGCGCCAAGATCGCCCCTGCGACCTACTACGAACACCGGCGCCGCTGGCCCACCACCCGCGAGCGGCGAGAGAGGAGCTCAAGCCCAAGGTCGCGCAGGTCCATGCGGCGAACTACGGCGTTTACGGCGCGCGGAAGGTCTGGCTGACCCTCAACCGCGAACGGGCGGCCGATGCGCCGCCGATCGCACGGTGCACCGTGGAGCGGCTGATGGGCGAGCTCGGCCTGGCGGGGGTGGTGCGCGGGAAGGTCAAGCGGACCACGGTCAGCGACCCGAAGACACCCAAGCCGCTGGATCTGGTCGATCGGAACTTCCAACCGCTGGCACCCGATCGCCTGTGGGTGGCCGACTTCACCTACTGCTCGACATGGTCGGGCTGGTGCTACACGGCGTTCGTCATCGACGCCTACGCGCGGCGGATCCTGGGCTGGTCGGTCGCGACCACGATGACCAGCCAGCTCGTCGTGGATGCCGTCGAACAGGCGATCTGGACCCGCGGCCGCGAGGGCAGTGACCTGGCCGGCCTGATCGCCCACCATGACCACGGAGTCCAGTACCTGTCCGTGGCCTACTCCGAGAAGCTCGACACTGCCGGGATCAAGCCCTCGACCGGGGCCGTGGGCTCGTCCCACGACAACGCCCTGGCCGAGTCGATCATCGGGCTCTACAAGACCGAGCTAGTCAAGAAGCAGCGCCCGTGGAAGGGCTTCGACGACCTCGAGATCGCGACCGCCGAGTGGGTCGACTGGTACAACCACCGCCGACCCCACGAGTACTGCGACGACCTGACACCAGCCGAGGCCGAGCACGCTCACTACGCTCACCACCAGACCCCAGCAACCGCCGGAGTCTCAAACCAATAAGTCTCCGGACTCGCCGGGGCGGTTGATGCAACCCGGCTGGTTGGGTAAGGAAATGGTCAAGGATCGCCGTTCGGCGGGAGGAAGAGTGGATAGCTGTAGGTGGTGGGTGTCATCCTCGAAGCAGCGGACAATTCCACATAAAACAAACACACAAACTTGACGGGTATATCCCTGGAGGGTCGGCTCCTCCGCCCTTGGCCTGAGGCCGCACACCAACTGACAGCCGCTCAAACACACACAGACAAAACTCTTCGTCCGCACCCCCTTTGATTCTTCTGTGTCCGGCGTTTGAGCGACCCCCAGCGTCGGTGAGCACCACCTCAAGTGGCCGCCCCAGTACCGGGTGTGTCGTGTGGAACGGGTCGCACTAGTTCTGCGCGGCACACCCTTGGGAAAGGGCGTGGTGGTCGTGACGTTGACGACCCGCAACCAGGTGTGGTCGGCGCTGCCCCCGGTCGGGGAGCGCGACGACCGCCCGCTGGACCTGCCGCACCTGGACGCCGCGACGCAGGCGCAGGTGGTGGCCCGGTTGCTGTCGCCGGATTTTGACGCTTGGTCGGTGGCCGCATCACGGGTCGGGTTCTGCGCCAAGCCAATTCGCCTGTTCGGGCACTCCCGCACCTTCGACCGGAGAACCGGTGAACTGGTGCGGTCGTACGCGTCGGCGGAGGAGCCGACCGGGGTGACGTTCGTGCGCTGCGGTAACCGGCGCGCCTCCGAATGCGAGTCCTGCTCCCGGCTGTACGCCGCGGACACGTTCCACCTGATCCGCGCCGGAGTGACCGGCGGCAAGGGCGTCCCGACGAGTGTGGCGGAGAACCCGCTGGTGTTCGCGACCCTGACAGCACCCTCGTTCGGGCCGGTCCACGGCACCCGCCCGAACCACGGTCGATGCCGGCCACGGCGTGACACCGCGACCCGCTGCCCGCACGGAAGACCGTTGGCCTGCATGGCGATCCACGAGCGGGACGATCCATCTTTGGGGCAGCCGCTGTGCCCGGACTGCTACGAGTACGCCTCCGCGGTCGTGTGGCAGTGGTGGGCGCCCGAGCTGTGGCGCCGCTTCACCATCGCCCTGCGCCGCATGCTCGCCCAGCACCTGCACGTGCAGCCTGCACAGCTGGGTCAGGTCGCCAGCGTGCAGTACGCGAAGGTCGCGGAGTACCAGGTGCGGGGCGCGGTGCACTTCCACGCCCTGGTCCGCCTGGACGGCCCCCAAACTCCCGAGGGGTTTGCCCCCGCCCCCACCCGGGTGACCGCCCCGGTGCTGTCCGCGCTGGTCGAGCAAGCCGCCCGCGCCGTCAGGGTCAGCGCCGACCCAGTCCACAACGACGACGTCGTACGGGTGCTGGCGTTCGGAACCCAGGTCGACACCCGCCCGGTGCGCACCTCGTCACGCACCGACGACCCGGACCGCGAACTCACTCCTGGACAGGTCGCGGGGTACCTGGCCAAGTACGCCACCAAGTCCGCCACCGACACCGAAGCCAAGGACAACACCCACCTGCGGCGCCTGCACGCCACCGCCCGCAACCTGGCCGCCCGCACCACCAGCGTCGAGCAAGATCCGGCAGCGCCGTACGGGCTGCTCGGCAAATGGGCGCACACCCTGGGGTTCCGCGGCCACTTCGCCACCAAGTCACGGCGCTACTCCGTCACCCTCGGTGCCCTTCGCCGTGCACGACAGCGCGCCCAAGCCCGGATCGCCGAAGCCCACGGCACCGGCACACCCCTCGACCTGCGAGCCATCGAAGCCGAGCTCCTCGCCGACGACACCGACCAGACCACGGTCTTGATCGGGTCCTGGGCCTACGCCGGCACCGGCTGGGCCAACGACGGCGAAACCGCTCTCGCGACCGCAGCCGCCGCCCGGGCCCGCGAATACGCCCAGGAGACAGCGGAATGCAAGCGCAAGGCCCAACTTGGTAACGAAGGAGAACAATGATGGAGACGAGGGTGCTGCCGGAGGACCGCCTCTGGACGGTTGAGGATGTGGCCTACTACCTGGGCGTGCCGGTGCAGACCGTGTACTGGTGGCGTGGGGCTGGAAAGGGGCCGCCTGGGCGTCGCGTTGGCAAGCGGGTCCGGTACCGCGGTGAGGACGTGAAGGCGTGGTTCGCCTCGCTCGCTGACGGAGTGTCAGCATGAGCCTTCTCGGGCTCGGCGAGCACGGCGAAGTCTTCTTCGTGACGGAGCGTGGCCGGCACGTAGCGATGGTCTACTACCGCGATTTCTCGGGCATCCGTCGGCGTCTGCGCGCGTCGGGGAAGTCGAAGGCCGAAGCTCGTCGGTCCGTTGAGGCCGCGTTGCGTCGGGCCCTGACGGTTGGGGCTGATGGCGACTTCACTCCACGGTCGACGCTGGCCGACGGTGCCCGTGGATGGCTGGCGATGTTCGAGGGTCTGGTCGAGCGCGGTAGCCGTTCGCCTTCGACGTTGGACCTGTATCGCGATGCAGTTGAGCGACACGTGATTCCGGGTGTCGGGGCGCTGAGGCTGGGTGAGGTGAACACGGCTCGTATGGACCGGTTCCTCCAGGCCGTCCTCGAGGAGAAGGGCTACGCCACGGCGAAGCTCTGCCGCACAGTGCTCTCGGGGCTCTGTGGCTGGCTGGTCCGTCGCGACGGCCTGAGCGTCAACCCGGTGCGCGATGTGACGCCGTTGGAGGCGGATCGGGACCGTACCGCCCGCGCGTTGTCGGTCGGCGAGATCAGCGAATGGCTCGCGATCCTGGACGCGGATCCTGTGGCGAGGAGGAAGGACCTGCCCGAGCTGGCGCGGTTCATCCTTGCCACTGGCCTGCGGCTGGGTGAGGCGCTGGGGGTCCGTTGGAGCGACATCGACATGGATCGGGGCGTGGTCAACGTCGAGCGCACGGTTATCCGGATCAAGGGCAAGGGGCTGCGAGCCTCTCGGCTGAAGTCGAAGACGTCCTATCGCGTGCTCCTCCTGCCAGGGTGGTGTCTCGCCATGCTAAAGACCCGACGGGTGCGTCTCGGGGCCTTCGACGGCCCGGTCTTCGCCGACGCCAAGGGCGGCTATCGGGACCGCAACAACGTGGGCAGGGCCTTCCGAGACGTGCGAGCCGGGACGGACTTCGACTGGGTCAAGCCGCACACCTACCGCAAAACTGTGGCGACCCTGCTCGACGGTAGTGGCGCGACGGCACGGCTCATCGCCGACCAGCTGGGGCATTCCCGGGTGTCCATGACGCAGGACGTCTACCTCGGCAGGCGTGCTGTCGACCCGAGTGTTGCCCTGGCCCTGGAGGGCTTCGATCCGGACGCCGGACGTGGTCCCGACGAGGAGAAGGGCTCGTGAGCGTGTCCTGCTCGGTGTCCTTCTCCGGGCCCTCTGAGCGGCTGAGAGCGCCCTTCAAGCCTCTGAACTGGGCGTTTGTGGGCCCCGTGGGACTCGAACCCACAACCTACGGATTAAAAGTCCGCAGCTCTGCCAATTGAGCTAGAGGCCCGGCGTATGGGAAGAACCATGGGAACAAGGGTAGGAACAACGCAAGGAACAACGCCGTCGAGGATGCTATCGCCCTGCCGGGCAGGCCGCTCGGAGGGGGAAGGGTCCAGCTGCTCCTGGGGTTGAGGTTCTCCAGCACTGGGCGTTTACCAGAGCCGGCCGCCGGCGCCAACGGCACGTCGGGTACATGGCGTCTCTTGCGGCTGAAGGACGCGGCTCCGACGTGGGTCGTCTTGGTCTTCCGGGGTTTCATTTCGGCTCATGGAGCATTCGGGGGCGCAACCTCGAAGCGGCATCCAGTTCAGCCTCGTGAGTGCTGACATCGGCACGACCGGGCGCGGCACCAACGTGCTTGCCGTTGCCGTCGGGGCAGATCTGGCTGAGCCAACCCGCGACGACTGTGACCTGACCGCCTGGCAGTCGGTCGCAGGCGGCCTTGGGACTCGCTACATCGGTCGGGTTCGGGTCATCGCGGCCAAAGCGGTTCAGGCGTGCGCAGGTGCCTTGACCTCGTTGACCACCTCAAACAGGGTCTCCTGCGGGGGTTCGGTGAACCCGCCGGGGATGCCTTCCTGCATACGTGGCATCAGGGTCGAGTCGCGGAAGGTCTCCCAGCTCTCTTTCGTGTCGTGCACTGCCACGATGGTCCAGCCGTCTGCAGACGGGCCGGCGGCGTGGAACACCTGCCCGGTCGGCAGGCTCCCGTCGGCTGGGTGAACTGCCGCGATCGAGGCCTCGTACTGGTCCTTCGTGCCACCCTTGAACTGGTGAACGACGCCATAACTCATGGGACTACCCTCGCCTAATCGGTCCTCCCCGGCCCGGATTGGGGCGGCCCGGGACTGTCTCGGCGGGGCGTCTCGACGCTACGCGCCAGCCGCAGACGTGTCGATGGACAAACCAGACCACCGCGGTTTCACTTCCCGCCCTGCTACCCCGGCGCGGTGCTGGTCAGGCTCGCCGGGACAGCTGCGGTCCCGGGGCGGACTCGCTGCCGGCGGGACGGCGTCATCAAGTCCCGTAGCGGGGGCCCCATCTGTGGGGGATTCAGCATGGCCCGCTCCGCGGCGATCTGACAACCGAGCTCAGTGACGGATCACCGCACAGACATCGAGGCATCTCGACGGACGCTAGCCCGTCGGTCACTGACTATCTCGACAGCGCTGCTCAGGCGGCCAAATGACGCACCCAATGTATGCGGTTATCCGATGTCAATGCCGGTGATCGACGCGCCTGGCAGTAACGAGCGGATCAGTCCGAGGACTTGACCGACAAGGTCGAATCGGACACCTCCAGGGTTCCCCGGCGACCTCGCCGCCACATGCGTACGCCATAGGATCCCGTCGTGAAGGACTCGATGCACCACTGGTTGCCCGATTACCAGCTCGGCGTGGCCGCGACCCTGTCGCATGCGGATGAGCTGGTCAGCCAGGTCGCCGACGTGCTCTTCGCCTACCAGACGCGGCCCGATGGAACCTTCGAGCTCGAGGAACAGCTCGCCTTCCCCAACACTAGGGCCGTCGTGACGCATGTGGCCCCGATGCCGCGGAAGGTCCCACTGCTCGTCGCCGATGCGCTGGTTGCGCTCCGAGCAGCGATTGAACACGCTCTGTTCGCGGAGGTCGAGTTCCGGGATGGAACCCTGGACGAGAAGGCCGCGCGCGTGGTCGAGATCCCGGCGTCCCGCAAGGCCGAGGACTTCGAGTCCTGGACGAAGGGCCGCGTGAAGAACGGCCCGGCCTCGCTGCAGCCAGGCAGCGACCTGGTGAAGCGGATCGAAGGGCTGCAGCCCTTCAACCGGAAGGACGCCGAAAACCACCCGCTGGCTCGCCTCGTCCTCCACACGAACCATGCGAAGCACCGGACTCCAGCGGTCACGGCGGTCCGCATCGCTGCCATGTACAAGGAGGACCAGATGCCGCGCTCGGTCCGCAGCCTTCCGCCGCGGCCCGAGGTGCCACTGCGGGTGGGGGACGTCATCGCGGAGACCCCGTTCGGCAGGCGGGTGCCGGTCGCGCTCTTTCCGACGATCGGCATCAATCGGCCCGGTACGAACCGGTGGCCGGTGCTCATGCAGGAGCTCGACGAGATCTCCCACTGGGTCCGTACCCAGGCGGTGCCGCGTCTCGTAACCGGCATGGATCCGCCTTGGCCCGAGCTGCCGACGCGCTACGACATCGCCGTCGGGCACGTCGACGAGCGCCGCGCGATCTCGGCGGGGTCGACCATGTCAGCAGCCGACCGGCATAAGCAGCGCCTGGGCGCGGCGTCGGTCCGGATCGACATGGTCGACACGCTCGCCCAGATGGAGGGCTCCGTGAGTGCCGAACAGGTCGGGGCGTGGCTGCACCACCTGACCGACGAGGAGGTGCTCGAGCGGATGTCCCGGCTGAAGCCGACCCACACCTACAACCCCGACATCGTGTTGGGCAACTTCGAGATTCTGAAAAGCATGCGCGACGAGGCCGTGGCGTTCGGAGCGGACGAGGCAGCAGGCGACTGAGCGGCGGAGCAGGCTGCGGCATTCCGACCCCGGGCACCCCTCCACTAGGTCAGCTCTTCGGGGTCCGGTGGGATGGGTGGACCCGCGCATCTGCGATCCGCTCCAGTTCCTCGCACAGCAGAGATCGCCAGAGCTGGGTCGCATGGTGTCGGCTCGAGCGATGACGGTGGTCCAACATCCATACGTGGCTGGATATCGAACGCGCGGCAACGCCTCCGATCAGTCCCCCCTCACGTCACGATCAGGCTGGCGAGAAGGGGGCTGAGGGGTCTCGCGAACATCCGGCACCACCGGGTCGGGCAACGGAGTCGGTCTTTGCGGTGGTGGCGTCGGTGGTTGTGGCTGCGATGCTGGCGTCTCCTCGTTGCTCATGAGCAACATCAGAGCATGAGTTGCCCCACCAGCGCGACAGTCTCGATGGCGAGAGCCAACACCGCGAGCGCGATCGCCTGCTGTAGGCGCGCCAGCTTGGCGTGGTTGTACGCATGATGTTCGTCGTGGCGCACTGCCGTCGTGTGCAGCATGTGGTTTAGCCCAGTCATGGCCGGGCTGTCGGCGGCGCTCGAAAACTGAACAGTTTCGGCGGTGAAAAGTGTCTCGCGTCAAGGAGTTGGCAGGATTTCGGTGGATTCAAAGGTGGGGATTCTCGGGTCGGCCAGGCCCAGGTAGCACCTCCTGCGGCCGGTTCCAGGCCAGGGCCTCGTGGGGCCTGACGGTGTTGTATCGATGCGGTAGTCCTCGGCGTACCTGGCAAGCGTCTCGGCGTCGTCGATCTCGTCGATGAAGCGGCCTGCGTCGCTTCAGGTTCCGAAGCCTCGTCGCGTGACCCGTCTGCCCAGGGTGCGGACCCTGGTCCGCACGTGCGTGGAGTCGTCGTGGGCGGCGATGAAAGCCGCGAACCGGAACGATCGGAACGGGCCGCCGTTGTCGGTCACGATCGTGACCACGGGCAGGATCTCGCCGGTCTCGACGTCGACGCCGCAGTCAGGCGCTCATCGGGTGGCCGAACGTGGCTTCGTAGTCGGCCAACGCGAGCTCGACGGCGTCGATCGCGTCGAACTGGTTCGCGGTCGGTGAGACATGGAATCGATGCTCGAACTTCGACCAGTAGTCGCGACACCCGCCAGGGCCAGGTCCCGCCGGAGGTGGTCTCGAACTCGGAGAAGTCCAGCTGCCGGACCTGGTTCGGCCCGGTCGCGACCTCTGGCGAATCGATGCACATTCCTACGCTCGGCAAGCTTGCGGCGTTCGCGCTGGTGACTGCCGTCAGGCAGCGATCAGACCACGGTCGCGCAGCCGGCGCAGCACCGTGGCCTTCGATACGACGTGGCCCTCGTGACGGCATCGCCCAGATCCTTGCGGTGACCCCAGGCCGGGTGCGCCAGCGCGTGCTTGTCGATCAGATCGGCCGCCGCGTTCCTCGCGGGCTGCGGCCAAGGTCCCTTCGGCTGGCCGCCGGCGCGGGTTTCGGCCTGCCAGCGACGCCAGGTCCGATTCGGGCATGCTCGATCAACTCGGCCGGAACCTCGTGGTCGACATGCCGGCTCTTCGATCGACGAGATCACGACGCCGTGGTGCTGAAGGGCCCAATCGGCCCTCCGCGGATCTCTTCCATACGCGTACTCGACCGCGGCCTCGCCCAGTGCCTGGCTCGGATCAGCGACCTCGGCCTCGAGGCTGCACCTGGCCCGCGCCGACCCGAGACTCCCCGCCAACGCCGTCTTGCGGCCCCGAGGAAGTCGGCCTTCCAGCGCCGATCGACTGCTCGCTGACCCTCTCGCGACGGCAAGCCTCAGCCACGGTGAGCTCACCGGCATCACGCTCCATCACGATCCGGGTCTTCTTCTCAGCCGGGATCGCACTGGCGGTCTCCCCATGTCTTCGCATTCTCCCTCAGGACCGCAACACCACAGCCCAGACGAAACCTAGACGCCCGACAACCGCTCACTTTTCAAGCGCCGAAACCGCACAGAATTGGAGCGCCGTCGACAGGGTCATCAAACCAAGAGTCCATCCCCCGCGCGCTGAGCTCAAACTTGAACTCTCTGGGATACAAGATGAACAAGGCGGTCGCCGCAACGACTACAAAAGCCGCCAGGCCCACGTAGCCAACGGGACCGACGTCGTGTTGGCACCCCAGTCCCATCGCGGCCGCAACGATTGAGCCGAATCCCACCAAGCCAACGGCTCGCTCGCGGACATGCTGGACTCGCTCGCTTTGCCGATCGATCGACCGCCTGGCCTCGTCAAGCATTAACTCAAACGCGGGCGTCCAGTACTCGTCAGCCATAGGGTCACGCTAGGCCACTCGTGGGCGAAGACGGTCAAGCCGGCGCCTTTCGACACAGGTTCACCGGACTTGCGCATCCTTGATAGCCATGACATCCGTGGCACAGCTGGGCGTCCGTGACTCAGCGCCTCGGACTGCGAACGGACGTGACGGTACGTATCACTCAGGGTGGTGCTGGTCGCTCACCAGGCCCTCGTCTCTCGCCTCGCTGAGGAAGTAGATCCGCTCCGCGGGGGCCACGTGCGCCCCACACGTTAGGTGGCATCCGATCCCCCAGTGATTGAGACGCCAAGCAGTGCCAGTACCTGTGACGGCGCACCGCCGTCGGGACGAAGAATCGCGCCCGGACAGCAGCGGCGAGGATCTACACGGAGACCAGCTCGGCGACCTTTTTGGCGATGCTCTCCATTGAGTCCTCATCGGGTCTATCCGATAAACGGTGTTTCTGGCGTTCATCTTGTTAGAGGTTCTCGGCGGCCGGCATGCGGTCGGCGAAGGTGACAGCGAACGCGTTCAGCGCCGGCTTCCACCGCATGGTCCATCGTGCCTGCCCGGTGCCCTTGGGGTCCAGCCCGCGGGTGACCAGGTACAGCGTCTTGAGCGCGGCCTGCTCGGTCGGGAAGTGGCCCTTGACGGTCACGGCCCGCCGGTAGCGGGCGTTCAAGCTCTCGATCGCATTGGTGGAGAACAGGACTCGGCGGATCTCCACGTCATACGCGAGAAAGGGTGTGAACTCCTCCCACGCCGCCCGCCACAGCTTGGGGATCGCCGGGTACGGCTTGCCCCACTTCTCCTCAAGTTCCTCGAACCCCGTCCACGCGGCCTCAACAGTGGGTGCGGTGTAGATCGCTCGCAGGTCCTTGGCGAGTTGGTCCCAGTACTTGCGGGAGGCGTACCGCAAGGTGGCCCGGATCAGGTGGATCACGCAGGCCTGCACGATCGCCTGGGGGAAGACGGCGTTGACGCTGTCCGGCAGGCCTTTGAGGCCGTCACAGACCACGAAGAAGACGTCCCGCACGCCGCGGTTCTTCAAATCCGCCAGCACGCTCATCCAGAACTTCGCCGACTCACCACCGCCTTGCCCAGCCCACAGCCCGAGCACGTCTCGGCGGCCACCTAGGTCGACCCCGATCGCGGCGTAGAACGGCTGGTTGCCGACCTGCCCGTCGCGGACCTTGACGTAGATCGCGTCGATGAAGATCGCCGCGTACACGCCCTGCACCGGCCGAGACGACCACGCCTGCATCTCCTCCACGACCGCGTCGGTGATCCGGGAGATGGTGTCCTTGGAGATCGAGGCGCCGTACACCTCGGCGAAGTGCGCACTGATCTCCCCGGTGGTCAATCCCTTGGCGTACAACGAGATCGCCACCGCGTCCACGTCCGTCAGGCGGCGCTGGCGCTTCTTGACGATGACCGGTTCGAACGTGCCGGCCCGGTCCCGCGGCACCTCGATCTCGACATTGCCAGCCGCGTCGGTCAGGACCGTCTTGGGTCGGGTCCCGTTGCGGACATTGCCCGCACCGCCGGCCGGGGCGTGGTGCTTCTCGTGCCCCAGATGCTCGGTCAACTCCTCCTCCAGCGCGGCCTCCAGGACCGTGGCGGTGATCGTCTTGAGCAGCCCGTCCGGGCCGGTCAGATCCTCACCCCTGGCGCGGGCGGCCCTGACCAGCTCCCGCACCGCGGCCCGCTCGGCCTCGCCGGGCTTGGCGGTCTTCTTCGCATCCTTGGGCATCGAGCTCATGCCCTTCAGTGTCTCGGTCATCGGTGACCAGCCTTCCTCGCCGACTCCGTCGGCGTGTTGGGCCAGAAACACCGTTCACCGGACATACATGCTGGTATGGCTGCGCGGGGGTCGTGACCCTTCAACTGACTGGCGCCCTGCTGGGTTGCCGATGGACTGATCAGTCCGGCCCTCGCTCACGTTGTCACGGCACCGGCCGGTCGGGCATGACCTAATACGAGCCTGGCCCGTACCGGGGCCTGGTGTATGTCCTGTCTGACCGGTCCGGCCGGTGTCGACCCAACCGGAACGAAGGGCAGCACCATCATGACAAACGAGTCAGGCTTCATCGGCGGAATCGACTCCCACAAGGACACCATCCACGTCGCGGTCCTCACCGGCCTGGGCCAAGAGGTCGACGACCACGAGTACCCGACGACCGTGGCGGGTTACCGGCGAGCTGTGGGGTGGCTGATCGGCCACGGACCGCTCTCCTCGGTCGGCGTGGAGGGCACCAGCAGCTACGGCGTTGGCGTGTGCACCGCGTTGAGCGCGGTCGGGGTCAAGGTCATCGAGGTCAACCGGACCCGCCCGGCCGAGCGACGCAAGCGGGGCAAGACCGACCGCCTGGACGCCTACCGGGCAGCCCGGTCGGTGCTGTCCGGGGAGGCAACCACCAACCCCAAAAATGCCTCGATCGAGCCTTTGCGGGCGTTGACAGTGGCACGACGCTCGGCGGTCAAGGCCCAGCAGGCCACCTGGCGTCAGATCGGCGCGCTACTCGTCAACGCACGGGCCATACTGCGCGACCGCTACCGGGACCTGCCCGACGCCAAACTCGTTGCGGCACTTGCCAACACCCGCCCCGCCGCGGTCGCCGACGCCGGCGATGCCGACACCCTGTTCGCGCTGCGGTCCCTGGCCCGACGACACCACGCCCTGGCCGAGGAGATCGCCGAGCTCGAGCAGCGAATGCTGGCCCGCACGACAGCCGCCAACCCCGCCCTGCTCGCCGTCAAGGGCGTCGGGCCCGTCGTCGGCGCCCAACTGCTGATCACCGCCGGCGACAATCCCGACCGGCTGCGGTCCTCGGCCTCGTTCGCTGCGCTGTGCGGCACCGCCCCGATCCCGGTCAGCTCCGGCCGCACCGACCGGCACCGCCTCTCCCGCGGCGGGGACCGGGCCGCCAACGCCGCCCTGCACCACATCGTGAAGGTCCGCATGTCCTACGACCCCGGCACCCGCGCGTACCGCGACGCTCGCCTAGCCAAGGGCTGGACAACCAAGGCTGTCTTCCGCGCCCTCAAACGTGCCGTCGCCCGAGAGATCTTCCGCGCCCTGACCGGCCATTGCGCCGCCCCCGACTACTCCGACCTCCGGCCCGCCCGTCGCGCCAAGAACCTCACCCTCACCGCGGCCGCCACCCACCTCGGCGTGTGGCCGGCCAGGATCGGCGAGCTCGAACTGGGGCGTCGACCCAACCAAGACCTAGCCGAGCGCTACCGAGCCTGGCTCACCGCTGCCTGAGGCTTGACACGGAATAGGAGCATCAGTCCCCCGCCCAGGCCCGCGACGAGGGAGCGATAGCATCCTCGACGGCGTTGTTCCTTGGGTTGTTCCTACCCTTGTTCCCATGGTTGTTCCCATACGCCGGGCCTCTGGGCTATGGGAACAACCATTCTGACCTGCAGGTTTACCGCCCGTCGCGCACGACGATCAACGCCGCACCAGGACGCTTCAGCGCCTTCCGTGGAATGCCGAGACAGCTGCATCGGAACATCCCTCCCTCCAGTCTCGAGGCTCAGCCTGAGCCGAGCCGCTCAGCCGCACCACCCCCGACCGGGGCTGGCCCTGCGCACGGTGAGCGCTCGCGCGCCATCGGCAACCAACCCCCGCCGTCCTCGGGCCAATGCTCTCGGTCTCGGCGGATATTTGCAGCCATCGTCGGGTGGTTACGGGACTCCGACTCCCATCCATGCCAATAGTCCCCATCAGCCTGGATGATGACCCGTCGGCTCGGGATCGCCGCAGATGAAGTCCCGCGAGGTGGCGAAGCTTGGCCATCGAGAGCTCCTGACGATAGGGGAGGTCGAACTGTTCCGGTGGGGGTCCGGTACCGGTGATGGGACGACGCCCCACCGGCCAGCTGCGGCAATCGGCTCCCCAGTGCCCGCTGCTACGAGCCGGTCAGGTACCCGGCCAGGTCGGCGATCAGGTCGAGGCTGCCCTGGCTGTTGTACAGGCGGACCAGTCCGTCGGACGCGATCGGGACGGTGAGCTGGTTGGCGATGTTCACCCCGGCGTTCGGGTTGATCGCCGACGTGGCTGAGCATTCGGGCAGCGCCTGCGCGGCTGGGCAGGCGGCCACGTAGGTGGCCGGCGCGCCGTCCATGTTGGTCGCGGTCAGGTTGAACACGACCGCGCTGACCCCAGGTGGCGGGGCAGGCATGGCCACCGTCAGCACCTCGCCGGGCCCGACCCGGGCGACCTTCCCGCCGGTTCCGGTCCCGGTGCGGGTGTCCAGCACCCGGTTCGGTCCGGCCGGGGTGAACCCGGCGGTGTGGTAACCGGCCAGGTCGGCGATCAGGTCGAGGCTGCCCTGGCTGTTGTACAGGCGGACCAGTCCGTCGGACGCGATCGGGACGGTGACCTGGTTGGCGATGTTCACCCCGGCGTTCGGGTTGATCGCCGACGTGGCTGAGCATTCGGGCAGCGGCTGCGCGGCTGGGCAGGCGGCCACGTAGGTGGCCGGCGCGCCGTCCATGTTGGTCGCGGTCAGGTTGAACACGACCGCGCTGACCCCAGGTGGCGGGGCAGGCATGGCCACCGTCAGCACCTCGCCGGGCCCGACCCGGGCGACCGTCCCGCCGGCGCCGACGCCGGTGCGGGTGTCCAGCACCCGGGTCGGTCCGGCCGGGGTGAACCCGGTGGTGTGGTACCCGGCCAGGTCGGCGACCAGGTCGAGCCGGCCGGAGTTGTTGTACAGCCGCACCTTGCCGTCGGCCGCAATGGGCACGGTGACCTGGTTGGCGATGTTCACCCCGGCGTTCGGGTTGATCGCCGACGTGGCTGAGCATTCGGGCAGCGGCTGCGCGGCGGGGCAGGCAGCCACGTAGGTGGCCGGCGCGCCGTCCATGTTGGTCGCGGTCAGGTTGAACACGACGGCGCTGACCCCGGCGGGTGGGTTCGGCATGGTCAGGACCAGGGAGGAGTCCGGGCCGAGCCGGGCGACCGTCCCGCCGGCGCCGACGCCGGTTCGAGTGTCCAGCACCCGGGCCGGTCCGGCCGGGACGAACCCGACGGCTGGTGTGGTGGCGACCGGCGCCGCAGCGGGCGGGGCCGTGAACGCTGCCAGGCCGTCGGGGGTGCCCAGGCCGGTCGGGCCGTCCCAGCCGGGCCCGGCCGTGCACATGGTCCCGGCGCACGTGCCGTTGCTGCCGGAGGTCACGTCGTTGAGCGAGCCGGCGGGGCCGGCGTACGGGTAGCTGTTGGGGACGTCGCTGGGGCCGGGGTCGCCGGCCAGGGCGTACACGGCGGCGATGACGGGTGCGGCGACGCTGGTTCCGCCGTACACCTGCCAGCCGGGTTTCATCGTCGAGGACGTGTACGACTGGTAGACCGCGACGCCGGTCTGCGGGTCGGCCACCGCGGAGACGTCGGTCACCGCCCGGTTGCCGCATCCGGTGTTCAGGTTCGTCTGCGTCGCCGGCCGGGGAAAAGCGGCCGAGCAGCCCGACCCGGCGCCGGACCAGGCCGTCTCGGTCCAGCCTCGGGCGGTGCCCGGGGCCTTGGTCAGGCTGGTCCCGCCGACCGCGGTCACGCCCTGGCCGGAGGCCGGGTACTGGGTGCCGTAGCCGGTGTCGCCGCTGGAGGCGGTGATGACCACGCCCGGGTGGTAGTAGTAGGAGGAGTCGTAGCTGGCCGCGTTCGCCGGTTCGGGCGTGCCGTAGCTGTTCGAGACGAACTTGGCCCCCATCGCCACGGCCGTGTTGACGGCCGTGCCGAGCGACTCGACGGTGGAAGCGTCACCCTCGAGCAGCAGGATGTGGCAGCCGGGGCAGATGGCCGAGACCATGGCCAGGTCGAGCGAGATCTCCCCGGCCCAGTTGACATCCGGACTCGGTAGTGGGCTGGCCGCGCCGGACTGGTTCACCTTGCGGAAGCACCCGTTGGCGGTGGTGCACGCCGGCAGCCCGTACGTGGAGCGGTAGGTGGCCAGGTCTGACTCGGCCGCCGGGTCGTCGAACGCGTCGACGATGGCGACCGTCTGCGCGGGGCTGCCACTGGCGGACAGGTTGTAGGCGCTGCGCAGGTCGGACGGACCGTATCCGCTGGGCAGGCTCGCCTGCGCCACCCAGGTGCCCGCGGCCTGTGGGCTGACCGGCGGCTGGTCCGGGTCTGCCTGGCGCAGCGCACCGCAGGACAGGTGCTGCGCGGTGGGTGCGCACACCTTCTCGATCCGGTGGACCTTCCCGGTCGCGCTGGCGCGGTGGGCGGGACCGGCCAGCGCTGGCGTGCTGGCGAGCGTACCCAACCCTGTCACGAACACAACACCGACAACTATCGCAACAGGCAGCCTCATCGACCGGAACCGTCCTTTCACCCGGGTCGCTGACCGACCCTCGTGCCGGGGCCAGTGCCCGATGCAGGCCTGACCGTGCTGACCGGCCGCGCTGTGGCAGTATCCTGGTGGCTTCGGCGCGCCAGCGCATCTTGAGCCGCAGCCGACCGAGGCGCGGTCAGGTGAATGCGCGGGGAGTGGTTGGCGGACCATGCCCGGGCATGAGCCCCAAACCTGTCACCTGCTCGATGCTGCGCGCCTCGGCCCTCGCAACCTTGAGCGCACACGAGCCGTCGTCGCTGGCCGAGCACGCAGACCCGGGAACTGAGGCTGTCCGAGCTGGAGCGCCCAGACATGCTGAGGTCGGGGCGCGTTGGTATCGTCCGGGCGTGTGAAGTACCTCAGCCCTGCAACCGGCGTGCCTGCCCCGGTACAGTCTGCAGTCATCGCCCCGGTGGCAGTGGCCGACCCGGTGGTGGGCGCTCATCGCGACCGCTTGGACGCAGCTGCGGCGCTAGGCGTCCCTGCTCACGTCACTATCCTGTATCCCTTCGTCGAGCCGACAGCGATCGACGACCACGTCATCGCCAGCTTGGCGGCAGCCGTTGGCTCCGTGGGTGCCTTCGATTGCCGCTTCCTGCGAACCGAATGGTTTGCCGACGACGTCCTATGGCTCGCCCCGGAGCCGCCCGGGCCGTTCCGCCGACTCACGAACGCGGTCTGGGATGCCTTTCCGCAACAGGCGCCCTACGGCGGTGCACATGAGCACGTCGTTCCACACCTCACAGTTGCGGAACGCCGGCTATGCGATGTGCCCACGATGCAGGAAGCGGAGCAGGCCGTTCTGACGGGATTGCCGCTGTCCGCTCGCGTCGACCGAGTCTTACTCATCGCCGGCGCCCAGGCTCCACGATCCTGGCACGTGCTTCGCGAGTTTCCCCTCGGCTCTGCAACACCTTAATGGCTCGAGCGCCCTGCGACGGGCGTGCGCGTGTCCTTCCGGGGATGTCCTCGCGGTTCGGAGCGATGTATCCCATGATGGAACCATGATCGGCCGTCTAGAGAAGACCGTGTTCGACTGCCCGGATCCGCACTCTCTCGCGGTGTTCTATGCGGAGGTTCTCGGCATGCAGGTGCTCGAGGACCAGTGGAACTGGGTCGTGATCGGCCGTGAGAAGCACATGCGGGAGCTGGCTTTCCAGAAGGTCGACCTGTACGTCGCTCCCCGATGGCCCGACCCTCAACACCCGCAGCAACTCCATATCGACATCGCCGTCGAAGACTTCGGGCCTGCCATGGACGCCGTGCTTGCGCTAGGCGCCGTGCGCCGGCCCGGCGCCCCAGAGACCGGCTACCGCGTATTCGAGGACCCTGCCGGCCACCCTTTCTGCTTGGTGCACGGGCGCAAAGTGCCCGATCCTCGTTTCGCCTGACAGCCCGCCTCGACTACCGAGGCAGACCTACGGCGCACCGTCCGCAGGAACCTCGACCGGAGGTGCGCAGCGCGCCGGAAGGCTGAAACGCGCCGCCGTCCCGCAGGGGTGTCGGAAAAGAAACGGCGGTTTGAGCGCAACTAATGCCGAATCGGCGGGTTGACACCTTGACTGCCGGGTGCGACCGGAATCCGGATGCAACGGAAAGCTACATCCGTGAGACTGCCTGTATGGCAGATCTTCCACCCCAAGAGCACCTCGACAGTCGAGTTCTTGCGTACTACGGCACCGAGTTCGATGAGAGCGATCGTCTTGTTGGCCGCTCGGGCCAAGGGCTGTTGGAGTTCGAGCGAACCCAGTCGATCCTTCGCGATCGGCTCGCTGCCGGGTCTCGGATCATCGACATCGGAGGGGCCACCGGAACGCACGCTTCAGCTCTCGCCGCACAAGGCCACGAAGTTCTTCTCATCGATCCGGTGCCACGGCACGTAGAAGCGGCCAAGGCACACGGCACCTTCAGTGCCGCGCTGGGCGATGCACGATCCTTGCCCGTTGATGATCACTGCTTCGACGCGGCGCTGCTGTTCGGGCCTCTTTACCACCTAGTTGATCGGCGCGATCGACTCCGCGTGTGGGGCGAGGCGATCCGGGCTGTTCGCCCCGGGGGTTGGATCCTTGCTGCCGCTGTCTCGCGGCTCTCCGCGATGGCGTGGGTCACCGTAATCGAGCCATCAATCGCGTTCGCAGACTGGGGTGTTCCGGTGGATCGGTCTCCCATGCCGAAGAAGTGGCGGCGGATGATCGAAGACGGGGCCGGCGAACTCGGCCCACGTGGGTTTCCGGGCGGGCACTTTCACCTCGCCGACGACCTGGAGCAGGAAGCACTCGCGGCAGGCCTCGTCGGGGTGCGGGTCATCGGCATTGAAGGCCCAGGCGCCCAAGCGATCGAGATCAGCCGGTCACACGCCCGAGAACTGGTCGCGGCCGCGCGAACGCTAGCGGAGGCATTCGAGTCGCAGCCAGGACTTCGCGATCTGAGCCCCCACCTCCTCGCGATGGGACGCACACCTGGGTGACCCACGCAACTGGCGAACCAGCACGTCGTGTAGCGCGACTGCACGGTGGCAACGCCGCAAGGGGATCGCCCTTCGGAACGTCGGTGAGACGGGCGTCATCTCCCGGGGGGCGAATCCTGGTCAGTCACAATGGACCCGTGAAGTGCCCGAAGACCACACGCCGAGCCATTGCTCCGCGCCCCACGCCTCGAACCGTTCAACTTCGGTGAACCCCAGTTTCGCCGCGAGACTCATCGAGCGAACGTTGGCGGTCTGAGTCGCGAGCATGACCGGATCGCCGAGAAGCGCTTCGGTGACCCAGCCGAGTGCGGCTGTGCATGCTTCCATGGCGTACCCGAACCCCCATGCCTGGGGCAGGAACAGGTAGCCGAGGTCGACCTTTCCGGCAGCCACCGGACGCGTCAACGCATTCCTCTTGAGCAGGATCTGGCCGATCATTTTCCCGTTGCGGTCGACCACGAAACTCCCCGGGCGCTGTGGTGGCACGGCAGGCACTTCGCGCTCAAGCTCCTCACGCGGTCGGGGACCGCCGAGGTAGACATTCACCTCGGGTGAGGCGAGCAGGTCGATGAACGTCGCACGATCCTGCGCCTCGGGCGCACGAAGCACGAGCCGCTCGGTGTTGATCGACTCAGGGGGCCAAGCGACAACTCCCAGATCCTCCATCGGAGGAAACTAGCCGATGAGCAAGCCAAGCGGCACGCGAAGCGTGCCGCAGCGGGATCGATGTACGGCGACGGTGAAGTCCGCGGGGATGAGAGGCGACGCCGTCGAAGCGGATCGGTCATCAGGGCGCGCGTCCCGCGCGAGGTGAACCACGTCGCGGGAACCCGCGCACGCGCCCCTCGTGATCGAGCGTTCTGGCGCACATGCTGGTGCCATGACGAGGGGCGCCACAGCGCTGGGGAGCCGGGCATGGTCAGTCCTTCTTCCGAGATCTCCCCGAACGCTCCGGCGGCAGGATGAGTTCCGGGATGGCCCGCAATAGGAACTTGTCGAAGTGCGGCACGGTGAAGGCGGCGTAACCGTGCTCCGGCGTGTAGAGCAGCCCCATGTTGATCAACTGTGCACGCGTGGGACCCATCTGCGTCGACTTGCGCCCGATGACTGCGGCCACGTCCTGGGCCTTCTGCGCTTCTGGACCGAGCTCAGCCATTGCGCGCAGGTAGATGCGCTCCATCTCGGTGGCTCGGTCCAGCCGCACACGGAAGAAGGACTCGTCAAGCTTCGCCTCGTAGGTGGGGACAGCCAGGGCGATGTCTTCCCGTGCGATCGTCGGGCCGTCCGCGACGCCCCACACGGCGTAGCCGAGCTCCTGGAGAAAGTACGGGTAACCGCCGGTGACCTCAGGTCGAGAGCACCGTCGCTGTAGTCGGCGTCCTCGGCCTGGGCGGGCTCGGTCAGGGCGGCGCGTGCATCCTTGTCATCTAGGTTGCCGATCCGGGGAAATTTGAATAGCCGCTCCGAATAGGACTTCGCGTCGCCGGCCAGTTCTGCGATCTGCGGCAGGCCAGCGCCCACCATCGTTACTGGAAGTCCTCGCTGGACGGTCTTGTGGAGCGCCGAGATCAGCGCCTCCAGTTGCGTAGTCGACAAGAACTGCACCTCGTCAAAGAGCAGCACGAGTCCCCTTTTCGCGTCCTTCGCAGCTTCCCCCACGGCTACCAGCAGATCGGTGAGGTCAGCTTGAAGTTCCTGCTGGTCGGCGAAGCCTTGTGCGGCGTCAACGTCGATCCCTCCCGTCAGCGTTCCGGTGGGGTCGACCGACACGCTGAAGGACTTCAGCACGGCGGCAGCGCGCTGCATTCGGTCGCCCCAGCGGGCCTTCGGAGACATCTCGAACAGCGAGGTGCGGATGGCGCTCACCATTTGCCGCCGGAACTGCTCGTCGTCGTGTTTGGACACCTCGCGCTCGACCACGACCCAGCCGAGTTCCTGAGCCGTGCCTCGGAACCGGCCGAGCAGCACGGTCTTCCCGACGCCTCGGAGGCCCGTGATGATCATGGACTGCTCAGTGCGCCCGGCGCTCATCCGACGCAGCAGCAAGTCGAACGTGTTCAGCTGCGCGTCGCGGCCGCGCACCGGCGTTTGGCGTGTAGGGGTTCCGGATCGGGTCCACGTACGGACCTCACCTTCTTTATGGGGGTTTATCGGCTCATCCCAAACGAGGGTGTAGCGAAGTCGGGCGCGTCGGTGCCGGGTAGGGGTCGAGGTCTTCCGATGATGGGAGTTCTGACGCTGCCCACCCGAAAGACCCCGACGTGTCTGACGCTACCTTCGCTGACCCTGACCTGACCACGTTCTGTCGCCTGGATGAGCTCGGCCTGGTGGTGACCGGCCAACGGCTCAAGCCCGATCGTGCGGTGCTGGCCTGCCGGGTGGTCGATCCGGATGACTGGTGCCGTCGGTGCGGCTGCCAGGGCACCGCACGGGACACGGTCCAGCGGCGGCTTGCGCACGCGCCGCTGGGGTGGCGACCGACGACGCTGCTGGTCACGGTCCGCCGGTACCGGTGCACCGGCTGCGGACGGGTGTGGCGCCAGGACACCACCCGTGCGGCCGCGCCGCGGGCGAAGATCTCCCGGGCCGGACTGCGGTGGGCCTTGGAGGCACTGGTGGTGCAGCACCTGACGGTCGCCCGGGTCGCCGAGGGGCTCGCGGTCGCCTGGGACACCGCCAACGACGCGGTCCTGGCCGAAGGCAAGCGGCTCCTGATCAACGACCCGGCCCGGTTCGACGGGGTCGCCGTCATCGGCGTCGACGAACATGTGTGGCGGCACACCCGCAAGGGTGACAAGTACGTCACCGTGATCATCGACCTCACCCCGATCCGGGACCGTCGAGGCCCCGCGCGGCTGCTGGACATGGTCGAAGGCCGCTCCAAGGCGGCGTTCAAGACCTGGCTTGCCGAGCGCGAGCAGCCCTGGCGCGACCGGGTCGAGGTGGTCGCGATGGACGGGTTCACCGGGTTCAAGACCGCCACCACCGAAGAGCTCCCAGGGGCGGTCGCGGTGATGGATCCCTTCCATGTAGTGCGCCTGGGCGGGGACGCCCTGGACCGCTGCCGGCGCCGGGTCCAGCAGGAGCTGCACGGGCACCGTGGCTTGGCCGGCGACCCGCTGTACCGGGCCAGGAGGACCCTGCACACGGGCGACGACCTGCTCACCGACCGGCAACGGGAGCGCCTGGTGCTGCTGTTCAGCACCGTCGGACCCTGACCCACCGAGCTGGGGACATCCTGGCCTACTTCGACCGGCCCGGAACCAGCAACGGCCCGACCGAAGCACTCAACGGCCGGCTCGAGCACCTACGCGGCTCCGCCCTCGGCTTCCGCAACCTCACCAACTACATCGCCAGATCACTACTCGAGACCGGCGGCTTCATGTCTCGCGTCAAGGAGTTGGCAGGATTTCGGTGGATTCAAAGGTGGGGATTCTCGGGTCGGCCAGGCCCAGGTGCACCTCCTGCGGCCGGTTCCAGGCCAGGGCCTCGTGGGGCCTGACGGTGTTGTACTCGATGCGGTAGTCCTCGGCGTGCTTGGCAAGCATCACGGCGTCGTCGATCTCGTCGATGAAGAGCCGCTCGTACTTCAAGGTTCCGAAGCCTCGTTCGCGTGACCCGTTCTGCCCAGGGGTGCGGACCCTGGTCCGCACGTGGTGGAGCTCGTCGTGGGCGGCGATGAATGCCTCGAACCGGAACGATCGGAACGGGCCGCCGTTGTCGGTCACGATCGTGACCACGGGCAGGATCTCACCGGTCTCGACGTCGACGCCGCAGTCAGCGCTCATCGGGTGGCCGAACATGGCTTCGTAGTCGGCCAACGCGAGCTCGACGGCGTCGATCGCGTCGAACTGGTTCGCGGTCGGTGAGACATGGAATCGATGCTCGAACTTCGACCAGTAGTCGCGACATCCCGCCAGGCGCCAGGTCCCGCCGGAGGTGGTCTCGAACTCGGAGAAGTCCAGCTGCCAGACCTGGTTCGGCCCGGTCGGCTCCTTGGCGAACGATGCCTTCCTACGCTCGGCAAGCTTGCGGCGTTCGCGCTGGTACTGGTCAGGCAGGATCAGACCACGGTCGCGCAGCCGGCGCAGCACCGTGGCCTTCGATACGACGTGGCCCTCGTGACGGACCATCGCCCAGATCTTGCGGTGACCCCAGGCCGGGTGCGCCAGCGCGTGCTTGTCGATCAGATCGGCCGCCGCGTTCCTCGCGGGCTGCGGCCAAGGTCCCTTCGGCTGGCCGCCGGCGCGGGTTTTGGCCTGCCAGCGACGCCAGGTCCGTTCGGGCATGTCGATCAACTCGCAGAACCTCGTGGTCGACATGCCCGCCTCGATGCGGATCACCTCGAGGTCCTCGAAGGGCCCAATCGGCCCTCCGCGGATCTCTTCCATACGCGTAGCTCGACCGCGGCCTCGCCCAGTGCCTGGGTCAGATCAGCGACCTCGGCCTCGAGCTGCTCCTCCCGCGTCGACGGCCCTGACTTTCCCGCCGCCAACGCCGTCTTGCCGGCCTCGAGGAAGTCGGCCTTCCAGCGGCCGATCGACTGCTCGCTGACCCTCTCGCGACGGGCAGCCTCAGCAACGGTGAGCTCACCGGCGATCACGCTCATCACGATCCGGGTCTTCTTCTCAGCCGGGATCGATGGTGGTCTTCCCATGTCTTCGATTCTCCTTCAGGACTGACACAACAGCCCTGCCAGGAATCTTGACGCGCGACATTCAGACCCCGCCTACACCCTGCTTTGGGATGAGCCGGTTTATCGAGTTTCGATAAAGCTCGCTAAGGTCCATAAAGCGGCAGCCTGCGGTAGCAGCTGGCGATGATCCGACGCCCGCACGTCGGCTACGTCCGGCCGTCTCGCAAGACGAACGGCGTACGGCAGCTCCGCGAATGCAGCACGACGCCCAGAGCAGATAACCGCACGCGGTACAGCGGGCGAGCTGACTGGTGACAGGTAGTGCTTTGGCGGCGCTCGTCAGTCGCTGACGCCGAACCAAGCCAGGCACGGGGCCAGACCAGTGACCTTCACGGGGTGAGACGGCCAGCTCTAGCGGGTCAGCCGCAGGTGCTGCAGCTCGACCACGCCGGTGGGCGAGTCGGTCAGGCTGATGCCGTTGTCGACGTATCCCAGCCGACGGGACACCGCCAGAGACGGCGCATTGTCGACGCGCGCGGAGGAGATCGCAGCGACTGCGCCGAGGTGGTCGAAGGCCAGCGCCAGGATTGCGGTGCGCATTGCCACGGCAGTGCCGCGGCCGCGCGCATGGGTTGCCAGCCACGAGCCCGAGTCGACGGTGCGGAGCTTCGCGAAGTCGTCGGCCTCCAGCGCCTGTAGCCCAACCAACTCACCCGACACCTCCGCGCGGTCGAGGAGTGGTCCTCACTTACGCTGCAAACGCAACTTGCGCCCGCGGGGCCGTTCCTCTGACAGGTGGTGCAACGTAGTTGCGATGCAAGCGATCTGGAGCCACCCGGTTGCCGAGATGGTGGTGCACGGGGTCCACAGCTCGAACCACCGGGCAGGAGCGCCACTGGCACCCAGTCTGGGCGATGTAGCGGCTTGCGTCCACGACGCTGCGCAGGTCACCGCCGTGCTTGCGGCCGTCTGCCCGGCGAGTTGAACACTGGCTCCAGCAGTTCCCACTGGTCGTCGGTCAGATTACATGGGGTACAACATGCATCGCACGGTGACGACCCGCCTCGCCACAGCAATAGGGACACACCTAGTTAGACCTGAAGTTCGACCTAGAAGCCGGCCTGCCTAGCCTCCGTGAAATAGTTGCCATCATGTTCAGTGCTGGCGCTCGCCGCTACCGCTTTGGGCGACGCGCCGGGCGGCACCCGATGTTGGGGCTCGCCGTCATGGCGCTGATCGCCGCAGTCGTCACGATGCACTCGCTCGGCTTCGGCCACGCACTGACGGCCACCTCCAGCCCGGCCGGGGTGGGCCACGACGTCGACCCACAACCGCAAACAGCCACCGGATGGTCGCCCTGCCGCGCCTGCACGGCCGTCCTCAGCGCCAACTCACGCCACGGCGGCGGTGACATGGACGCCATGTGCTTGGCCGCGCTCCCGCTGTTCTTCCTGCTCCTCCTGATGGCCGTGCGCGCTCGAGCGGATAACCACGACGCCGCGGCGCTCGCAGCCCGACTGTCATCGCTCGTCCTGGCTGCACGCGCCCCGCCGGGTCCGCACCTGCGTCCTTCGCTGTCGAAGCTCTGCATCCTGCGCACCTGAGCTGACCTCGTCGACTGGCATCGGCCCGCCCGAACAGCAGCCGCGACGCCAGCTCAGTCAGCGCGCCAGAACCCTGCGCGCCTTCACTCAGACACTGCAAAGGACCCACCGATGAACCGCACCCTCACCCGCACTGCGCCACCCATCCTCGCGGTCGCAACCGCCCTTGCCCTGGCCGCCTGCAGCTCCACCACCTCGGCCTCTGGGCACGAGGGGATGCCGGGCATGTCGAGCACCCCTTCCGCCGCCCCGCTTCAGGGGCCTGCCGCGTCGGGCCCGCACAACCAGGCCGACGTCGCCTTCGCCACCGGCATGATCCCGCACCACGCGCAAGCCGTCACGATGGCCGACATGGCTTCCACCCGAGCCACCAACGCGAAGGTGAGGGACCTCGCGGCCGCGATCAAGGCCGCCCAGGACCCGGAGATCAAGACCATGTCCGGCTGGCTCATCGGCTGGGGCCAACCCGTCCCGGCCACCGACGGCCACGACATGTCCCAGATGGGAGCCTCCGGGAGCGCGACGACCAGCGGCTCCGACCCGGGTGCCGGCGACGGCATGATGAGCGACCAGGAGATGCGACAGCTGTCCAACACCACCGGGCCATCATTCGACCGGATGTGGCTACAGCTGATGATCAGGCACCACCAGGGCGCCGTCGCCACGGCAAAGACCGAGCTCGCCGCGGGCACCAACCCCGACGCCAAGAAGCTCGCCCAGACGATCATCGACGGACAGACCGCCGAGATCAGAACGATGACCGGTCTGCTTCCCACGATCACCGGCTGACCCGAGCCACCTCCCGCCCCGTCCCGCCGCGCCATGCACCCCAGTGCGGTGGGACGGGGTCGGCGCATTGATCGGGCCGACGTTCGCGAAACCACGGGAGAATCCACCAGGACCGGCGCCCGGGCCGGCTTTCGCGACCAGGGCTGGCGCAGCATCCAGACCGTCTGCCTGGCGGTGATGACCGACCTGCTGAAAGTCCGCCGGGGTTGCCCCTGTCATCGGGTGTTGGAGCCTAACGACGAGGCCCCATCTATTGGGGCGGGGAAGGCGGGCTCGTCAGCCGGCGGGTAGACGCTGTCGAGACCGAGCCGTGCCCCGGAGTCGGGGGGGCTCCGGGGCACGGCCCAGGGCGCAAGGCTGGCAGGCCTCGCATCCCAGCGCGAGAGGCGGGAGAGACGGGGAAGACTCCCTGGACGCCCCCCGGTCCCCTCTCAACCCGGAAGGTAGCGGCCGCTGGCTAACGCATCATTGGAGCGGGCTGGGAACTTCCTGGGTCGAGCCGGGAGCGGCACCGCCGCGCTCACGGGCGGTCTGGCACGAGGCCAGCGTCCTGAAGCCCTCAGCGGGGTTCCGGCTTGGCTTACTGGAGCACCGGGTCGCCCCCGCTGGCATACGCGTGGACGACCGCGGCGGTCAGCCTCGGGATGGCGTGGGTGAGCTCGTGCTCGGCGGTGTGGGCCAGCCGGTGTGCGTCCGCGAGGGTGGAGTCGCTGTCGATCTCCAGGTCGGCGTCGGCGTGGATCTGATGTCCGATCCAGCGCATCCGGACCCGGCGGACGGCGACGACCCCCGGCAGCGCGCCTAGAGCCCCTTCGGCCGCCTCGACCATGGCCGGGTCAACAGCGTCCATGAGTCGACCGAAGATGTCGCGGACGGTGCTGCGGAGCACGGCGAGGATGGCGATCGTGATGACGAGCCCCACGAGCGGGTCGGCTAGCGGCCAGCCCAGCGCCACGCCCCCAGCGCCGAGGAGCACGGCCAAGGAGGTCAGCCCGTCGGTGCGAGCGTGCAGGCCGTCGGCGACCAGGGCGGCGGACCCGATCGCGCGTCCCACCCGGATCCGGTAGACGGCGACGAGCTCGTTGCCAATAAAGCCCACCAAACCAGCCGCGGCGACCCAGGGCAGGTGCTGGACCGGGGCTGGCTGGATCAGGCGGCTGATGGCCTCGTAGGCGGCAACGACCGCGGACAAGGCGATCATCGCGACGACGAACAGCCCGGCGAGGTCCTCGGCGCGGCCGTATCCGTAGGTGTACCTGCGGGTCGCGGCGCGGCGGCCGACCAGGAAGGCGAGCCAGAGTGGGCCCGCGGTCAGCGCGTCGGAGAAGTTGTGGATCGTGTCGGCCAGCAGCGCGACGGATCCGGAGATCACCACGACGACCAGCTGCAGGAGCGACGTGACGCCGAGGCCGAGCAGACTGATCGTCACCGCGCGTATGCCCTGTGCGCTCGACTCCAGCGCGGCATCGAGGGAGTCAGCTGCGTCGTGCGAGTGCGGGCTGAACACGTGGGTCAGTCGTGACCAGATCGGGCCGGCGGGCTGATGTCCGTGGTCGTGCCCGTCGTGGTCGTGCCCGTCGTGGTCGTGCCCGTCGCCATCCCGGCAACCTTCGCGGACTTCCTGCGACTGCGCTGCCGAGCCCGCCTGGTGGTGGGTCACTTGGTGCCCTGCCGAGCTCGCGGCGCAGCCGTCCTCGCCACGGCCCGGACCTCGCCGCGGTGGTGAGCTGGGACCTCCGTGCCGGCGTGCTCGGCGTTGTACACCGCATCCCGGACGAGGCGGGCCACGTGCTCGTTCTCCACCCGGTAGAACACCTGCACCCCGTCCCGGCGAGAGCGGACAAGCCGCGCCATCCGCAGCTTCGCCAGGTGCTGGGAGATCGCCGGGGTGGGCTTGCCCAGCCGCCGTGCCAGGTCGGACACGGCGGCCTCGTCCTCGAGCAGCTCCCACAGCAGCCGAACCCGGGTCGTGTCGGCCAACATCCGGAACACCTCGACGGCCAGCTCGGCCTGATCCAGAGCCAGCCCACTATCACCCTTACTTGCATTCATGCGCACAGATTACGTCAGATGGCTGGAGGACCACCCACGCAGTCCCGATCGCCGGGGTCGGATACCCGGTGCGCGGGCGAGTCCGGTCCGGGTGTCCAGTCGCAGGGTCGCTCGGCCCGGCCGAGCAGCCAGGCCACTGCCTGCGCCGCCCGCTCTGCAGCTCTGCCGTCTCCGTAGGGGTTGTTCACCGACGACGGCAGTGCGGGGTCGTCGAGCCGTCGGCCGACAGCCGAGCGAATGGCGATCGGGTCCGTTCCGACCAAGTCCGCCCAGCCGGCCAGGACCCCTTCCGGTCGTTCGGTGACGGTCCGGGTGACGACGACCGGCACCCGCAGCGTGGGTGCCTCCTCCTGGATTCCGCCGGAGTCCGTCAGGACGACGTCGGCGCGGCTCAGGAGCGCGAGCATGTCGTCATACGGCAGAGGCGGTAGCAGGTCGCAGCGCGAGGCGCCGCGGAGCACTGAGTGGACATCGTCGCGAACCGCCGGATTGGGGTGGGTCACGACCACGGCGTGCAGGTTCGGTCGAGCGAGCAGCAGCTGCTTGACCGCGCCGGCCACCGCGCGGACACCCGGTCCCCAGGACTCGCGACGGTGGACGGTGACCACCAGGATCTGGCTCCGGTGGCCTGCGGTCACCCCCACCGGCAGGGGACGATCCCTGACCATCGGCAGAAGGCTCCCCAGTGCGTCGACGACCGTGTTGCCGGTGATCACAACGTGCTCGCAGGCGAGCCCCTCCGCCGCCAGGGCACGGGCAGCACCCGGGGTCGGTGCCAGGTGCAAGGACGCGACGTCGGCAAGGATGACACGGTTGGTCTCCTCTGGAAACGGCTGCGTGCGATCGCCGGTCCGCAGCCCCGCCTCGAGATGCACGAGCGGGATCGAGAGCATCGCCGCCGCCAGCCCCACGGCCAAGGCGGTTGTGGTGTCCCCCTGGACGAGCACCGCGGCCGGTTTGGCCGCCCGCAGGTACGCATCCGCGGCGGTCACGGCCAGACTGATCAGCTCGTTCAGGCTCCCATCTCTGCGCTCGAGCGCCAGGGTCCCGTCAACGCTCACACCGAAAGGTGCAAGCGCCTCCGCGACTCTGCCCGGTTGCTGGCCGGCGTCAATCACCCGCGGGGTGATCCCCGTCCGGCGCAAGATCTTGACCATCGGCGCGACCTTGACTGCTTCGGGGCGGGTACCCACGATGAGCGCCACGACTGGCACTTCACGATCCATCCACAGCCCCTTTCCTTGCCTCCACCACCGTCCGAACGGTCCGCCGCTGAGCACACTCGTTCGAGAGGCCAGGCGCCTCATGTGGCTGCAGTCACCGATGCGCCCAGCACATGACAACTCATGCTTGCCCGCCGGGATGGTGGTGAAGAAGGGTGGACGCGCGCATTCAGGCTTAAACCACGTCTTTGGGGGCTAACTTCCAGTCAGTTTTGATGGCGTTATATCCCTTTCAAAGTATTTTGCCCACAATTGTCCATTCGATGGTGGCCCTTTGAGGGCGGCCAATCCTCGGGAGCACCGATGCCGTACACCGGCCCTGCCACAGGTTTTTGTGTCGCCACTGCCATTTTCGTCTGCGGCGCAGCCGGGCTGCCCACGCCGCCGGACCAGCTCCCGGCAGCCTCTGCGGCGTTGACCTTGGGAACGTCGGGGTCAACCACACTGGCTCCCGGGCAGACGTTGACCCTGTCTGGTACCGGGTTCGCGGGGAACGCAGACGTCATCTTCGGGGTCTACTCGTCCCCGCGCGTGCTCGGTAGCGCCGTGGCTGACAGCTCCGGAAACGTCGCCACGACAGTCACGGTGCCGATGGACCTTCTCGGGAGCCATGAAATCGTCGCTTTAGGCGATGGCCCCAACCTCGAGGGACGCTCGTTGGAGTCGCCTGTCGACATCGAGACCATCGCCTCCACGACTGCGGCAGCAGCCTTAGCTCATACGGGCTTCGACGCGGCCGCGTGGATCCTCGGCGCTGTCGGCATGATCATTACAGGTTTTGCCCTCATCCGAACCACCGTCTTCAGGCGCAGACTCTTCCCAGCGACCACAGGCAACCCGTCACCACGGTTGCCCCAGAACAGCTGACACCGAGGGCGA
Organism: uncultured Actinomycetota bacterium; assembly: GCA_963826375.1. Lineage (GTDB taxonomy): Bacteria > Actinomycetota > Actinomycetes > Actinomycetales > Dermatophilaceae > Lapillicoccus. The sequence goes on from CAWGWN010000008.1 coordinate 29,287, forward strand.
ACCGAGCGTCAAGCCTCAGACCATGGGCCAGAACCCAATGATCCACGCTCTCGCGCTGGCGATTGTCCTGTCCAGCCTCGGCTACATGGTCGTCACGCTCGGGTTGTCTCGTCGCAAGCTGCGACTGCCGCCGGGGGGCGACGAACCTCGACGAGTCGTCTTCGTCGTCCCAGCACTCAATGAAGCGCGAGTCATCGAAGCGACCGTGCGCAACCTGCTGGCGGCGTGTGGCGAGCGTGGCCGGGTGCTCGTCGTCGACGACGGGTCCGACGACGACACCGCCCAGATCCTCGACTCCCTCCGCCGCACGGACCAAGACCGACTATGGGTCTTCACCCGGGCCCTTCCACAGGCGCGGCTCGGCAAGGGAAGGGCACTCAACGACGCCTACGCGATGCTGACGGCGAAGTTCGCGCAGGACGGCGTCGATCCTGCGTCCGTCATCCTCGGCATCGTCGATGCCGACGGCCGGGTCGAACCCGACGTCCTCGACCACATCGGGCCGTACTTCCGTGACCCGGCAGTGGGCGCCGTCCAGCTTCTCGTGCGCATCCGCAACCGGGGCCGACTGCTGACCCGGTTCCAGGACTACGAGTTCATGTTGTTCTCCGCCCTCACCCAGACCGCACGAGAGCACGTCGGCAGCGTCGGCCTGGGTGGCAACGGTCAGTTCACCCGCCTTAGTGCGCTCACCACACTCGGGCACGAGCCGTGGAGTGACTGCCTGACCGAGGATCTCGACCTGGGCGTCCGTCTGGCGATCGCCGGCTGGTCGAACCGGTTCTGCGGTGAGACGTTCGTCGACCAGCAGGGCCTGAACTCGGTGCCGCTGCTTCTGCGGCAGCGGACCCGGTGGGCCCAGGGGCACTTCCAGTGCTGGCGTCTCATCCCCCGCATCATCGCCTCGCCGCTGCCTACGCTGACCGTGCTCGACCTGTGCTACTACCTCATGGCACCCGCGATCTCACTGGCCGCCTCCATCCTGTTCACCGTCCCCCTCATCTGGGGGCTTGCAGGCCTGGTCATCGACCCAGGGCGATGGATGTCGCCATACTGGGCGGTCTACTTCGCTCTGCTGTACCTGGTCAGCTTCACCCCCTCCATGCTGATGTCACTCATCTACTGGCGACGCTCCCGCGACATCTCGTTTCCCCGCGCTCTCGCGCTCGGCCACCTGCTCTTCATCTACAACTACATCTGGTTCCTGGCTCAATGGGAGGCGCTGGGACGGATCGTCACCCGCCGTGGCAGCTGGGCGAAGACCAACCGCACCACAGAAGACGACCGCGCCACCGACAGCGCTGCGCTCCGCCTGACCCGCTAAAGGGGTGTCGCAATGTGGACGTGCCGACGTAGCCTGGCCGGCCCCGTTTCCGAGGCAGCGCCCAGTTCACCGAGGCAGCGCAAGCCGCGACCAACGCGCACATGACCCATCGCTGAGTCGCATCGCTCGCACAGTGCGCGCCTGGTCCGTTGCCGCCGAAGCCACAAGGCTTCGGCGGCAACGTCTCTGTGTTGACCTGACCCAGCGCCGACCGGCCATCACGCGCCGATGAGGTCATCCGGGTCGGGAGTTACGACCCAGACACGGGGCAGATCCTGCTGGACGGAGAGGGGGTGACTCCGGGCCAGACCCGGGTGCTGGTCGCGGCGTGGCCGGGCGTCGACGACGATGCGCTCGAGGCGCAACTGGCCACCGTCAACGTCCGAGGTCGCCATCTATATCTGTCTATACTTCACGCGATGTATAGGTCATCCGGGGATGCCTGGGTCAGCGATGAGCCACACTCGCCTTGCGCCGCCGTCATCGCGCCTTTCGTCACTGGTGTCGGCAGACGCGCCCGGCGTGCCGCTCGGCCGGGGCCGGGGGAGCGGACAGTAGCGGAGACGGGCCGCCGTGGTGGTCGACACGCAGGAGGCCGCTGCTACCCCACCAAGCTCTACGTCTGCTGCGACGGGGGGAGGGAGCACGCGCCCGCGTTCGCGTCCTTCCTGGAGTGAGCGTCACCGGGGAGCCGGGGTCAGCAGGTACGGCACATGCGTGCCGAGGGTTCAGCGCGGCCCGGACGCGCGTCCTGTCGAGGTCCCCTGGCCCTACCCTTCACTCATGGCGGATCGGTTCTTGGCGCGAATCCGGGTGACCGGGCGCCCGGCGACGTTTGCGACGGCGGGTGAGTCGGCGTGGAAGGAAGCTGTTCGCCAGGGGGTTGCAGAGGCCGACTGCCAGCCTCTCGAGGCCCGCTTCGCTGTCCGAATCGAGTTCCGGCTCGGCCCGTCGAGAACCACGGGTGAGGTCTGGGATCTCGACAACCTGGTCAAACCCACGCTTGACGCGATGGAGGGCGTCTTCGGCATGCGCCCGTGGCGGGGGAGGCCCCAGCCCGCCGATGACCGAGTGGACCGGATCGAGGCGGTCAAGCGCCCATCGGGCCCGGGCGAGTCACCTGGCGCGACCATCGACGTCTGGGTGATCGAGTAAGTCTGGTCCCCGCGAAGGGAGTTCGGCCGGGGCCGATCGGGATGCTTAGTGGCGCCCTAGGGGGGTGATGCTCTGGTGGTGGGCGCCAGCGGCCTGGGCGTCGTTCGACCAGGGGCGAGGGTGGTGTGCGGGGTGAGATGGCCTCGCTCGACCGGTGGTTGGCGCTGCTGCCGGCCACCGGCAGGTTGCCTATAGCGCCATGGTCACCCTGGCTAGACTCGCGACGGACGTCGGCATCGGTCTTGAGCGAGCGCCGCTGTGACTTCCGTCGAAGCGGCTCTCGTGCTCCTCGGTGGCGGCCGGCTGTCCTCCAACAGAGTGCTGGGCCGTCGCCGGTGAGGACGACTTTGAGGACAGGGGTGGACGATGACCGAGGTGCCCACGTGGGACCAGTTCATGGCGCCATCGCTGCGCTTCCTGTCTGATGGGCTGATCCATCGAGCCAGGGAGGTTCGTGAGGCCGTCGCCGTGCAGTTGCAGCTCAGCGACTCTGCTCGGCAAGAGCTCATCCCTTCGGGCGAACGCCGTTGGGAGAACCGGGCAAACTGGGCCCTCTCCTATCTGGGTCGCTACGGCGCAGCTGATCGCCCGACTCGGGGCAGCTACTGCATCACCGACGCCGGCCGCTCGCTTCTGGCCCGTCACCCGGGCGGAATCACAGGAGTGCATCTTGCGCAAGAGCTCGTGTCCCCGTTGGTGGCGGCCGATCCGGCGGACGTCGCGCAACTGACCGCGTCCGAGCACGAAGCAGCAGCCCTCGACCCGGTCGAGCAAATCGAGTCCGGGATCGCCCGGATCCACGCGGAGGTCGCCGGAGACCTTCTTCGACGGCTACACGACCGCGAGCCTGCCTTCTTCGAGCAAGCGGTCCTCGACCTCCTCATGGGCATGGGCTACGGCGGCGCTGAGGGCGCCGCAACACGCACCCAGCTGGTCAACGACGGCGGCATCGACGGCATCGTCGACCAAGATGCCCTCGGCCTGAGCCGCATCTACGTTCAGGCAAAGCGGTACGCCCTCGACTCCTCGGTGGGGCGTCCGGAGATCCAGGGTTTCGTCGGGGCGTTGCACGGCAACCAGGCCAACCAGGGTGTCTTCATCACCACCGCTCGCTTCAGCGCTGGCGCCCGTGCCTACGCCGACTCCGTAGCCAGCAGGGTCGTGCTCATCGACGGCAACCGGATGGCAGCACTGATGATCCGCTTCGGGGTGGGGGTGCAGGTGAAGCGCACCGTACACATCGTTGAAGTCGACGAGGACTTCTTCGAGTAGGGACCAAGCACCTTCGCCCGACAGCTGCCTCCGCGATGTAGCAAGCCCCGAGTAGGGGCACCCGCTGAGCGAGAGCATTGGCCCGAGGACGGCGGGGGTTGGTTGCCGATGGCGCGCGAGCGCTCACCGTGCGCAGGGCCAGCCGCGGTCGGGGGTGCTGCGGCTCAGCGGTTCGACTCAGGCTGAGCCTCGAGACTGGAGGGAGGGATGTTCCGATGCAGCTGTCTCGGCATTCCATGGAGGGCGCTGAAGCGTCCTGGTATGGCGTTGATCGTCGTGCGCGACGGGCGGTGAACCTGCAGGTCAGAATGGTTGTTCCCATAGCCCAGAGGCCCGGCGTATGGGAAGAACCATGGGAACAAGGGTAGGAACAACGCAAGGAACAACGCCGTCGAGGATGCTATCGCTCCTGCTCGGGGAGGCAGCTCGTAGGGGGAAGCGTCCAGATGTCCGTGGTTGAGGCACTCCGGAACTGCGCTCACCAGAGCCGGCCGCCGGCGAGGAACGGCACGTCGGGCACCTGGCGTCTAGACGGCCACCTCGAGGTCCTTCTAGCGTTTCGGGATGATGTTCAGTCGAAACCTCCGCGACCCTGTTGCATGTGGCGACGTCACGGTCTCCATCAGGCTGTGGAGCCGACCACAAGTCAAGGTCGGCGCCCGCTACCGGACCGCCGGGGTGACCATCGAGATCGACTCCCTCGAGGTTCTGCCCTTCTCTGCCATCACCGACGAGGATCTTGCCGCCTCGGGTGAGAATGACCGCGAGGCGATCCGCGATCGCGCAGCGCACTCTGGGCCGATCGACGATGACACCCTTGTCCACCGAGTGGAGTTCCACGTGGTGTAGCGAGGCGGCGATGTGACGCACCTCGTCGTGTCAGGTCGTGAGGCTCTGCCTCAGATGCGATCGGTGGACAATTCTCGTTCCCGATCGCGAGCGGCTTCAGCCACACCGTCACGCCCCTTCTGGAGAGACGGACCCTCTGCGGCAGGTTCGTGAGTCTGACTCCCGGCTTGGGCTCAGCCTTCTCACACTCCAACGTTGCCGGCGTTCGGCGTGACGCCTTATCGTGTTGCCCTCGTTACGGCGGAGAGGCTCTATGGGCAAGCTGATCTATGCAGCCAACATCTCGCTCGACGGCTTCCTCGAGGATGAAACCGGTTCGTTCGACTGGTCCGTACCCGACGAGGACGTGCACGCGTTCTGGAACGAGCACGAGCGGCACATCGGGACGTCGCTCTATGGGCGACGCATGTACGAGACGATGCGTGTCTGGGAGAGCGACGACTGGTTGCTCAACGAGCCCGCGGTGGTCCGTGAGTACGCCCATATCTGGCGCGACGCCGACAAGGTCGTCTACTCCTCCTCACTCACTGACGTGTCGACCGCACGCACGAGGATCGAGCCTCAGTTCGAGCCCGATGCGGTGCGACAGCTGAAGGAGACCTCCGGCTCGGACTTGAGCATCGGAGGCGCGAGTATCGCGGCAGAGGCCTTCCGGCACGGTCTGGTCGACGAATGTGTGCTGCTGCTGTACCCGGTCATCGTGGGCGCCGGCAAGCCAGCGCTGCCTCAGGGCATGCGACTCGACCTCGAGCTGCTGGACCACCGACGGTTCGACAACGGCGTGATCTATGTTCGTCACGCAGTGCGAAACCCCGCCTGACAGCCGGACAAAGCCGGGAGTATGCGACCGCTTCGCGGCGGGTGGGGCGCGTTCGCGCCTTCGGCGCGCTAGGACGGCGGGACCGCGCTTCAAGTGGCACACGCGTCGGCGATCGCTGCAGCCACCTTCTCGGGGCTTGGCATGGCTGCGACGCTGGCTCCCAGCCTGGTTGCCTCGCGCCGCTCCGGCGCCTCGGGGGCGAGGAGCTGTGACACCGCGTCGGTCACCGATCCTGGTCGTGCGTCCGGGAGTACGGCGCGTGCGGCTCCCTGGGCGGCAAGGTGTTCGGCATTCCAGAACTGGTCGGCGCCCCGTGGTAGGACGACTTGCGGCAGCCCGTGCTCCAGAGATCCGATCACCGTTCCCGTACCCCCGTGGTGGACGACGACGTCGACGTGGGCCAGGACGCGCGCCTGCGGAACAAACCGTTCAACGTGCACCGAGGGCGGCAGATCGGGCAGATCTGACGGGTCGACGCCGGGCCCGGTTGCCAGGAGGACCTCGCAGCCGGCCAGGGCCACCTCGTGCGCCGCGGCCGCGAGCAGGTCCCCACGTCCCCAGATCGTGCCCAAGGTGAGGTACGCCCGGGGCGCGCGGTGCGGCTCGAGCAGCCATCGGGGCACCGACCCGCCCCCCGGCGCCCACGGGGTGGGGCGCATCGCGGTGACGGGGAATGGGGGCGGGACCGCGGACGCATCGGCAAGGAAAGCAGGGTGGGTGTCCACGAACGTCGTCGCCAGCTCGTGGGCCAGAGCACCGGTGGTGGCGGCGGCCGCGCTGTAGGCGCGGCCCCATCGGTTGCTCCAGCCGACGATCCCGACGGCCACGCCCGGGCAACCCGCCTCCCGGACGGCGATCGCGGCGCCGAGGTTGGACTGCTCGAAGACGACCAGTTCGGGCCGCTCACGGTGGATCTGCTCGCGCATCACCTCGACCACGTGCGGCGCGCACTCCTGGAGAAACAAGATCGTGGGCATGTCTTCCGGCGGTGGCGTGCCAGCGTGGTGGCCGACCTCCTTCTGGGCCCGCGCGCCGCTCTCCGCCAACGTCCAGCCTGGCTCCGCCCCCGGGATGCGGCGCCCGGGCAGGTCGGCAGACAGCCCGTCACCGACGGCCATGAGCACCTCGTGCCCGGCCCGCTGCCAAGCCACCGCGAGGGGAACCAGCGGATACACGTGCCCGAAGGCCGGCAGGGCCGCCATCACGACCTTCACACCACCAGGGTGTCACTTGCCGCACCGGCAGAGACACGAAACCAACGTATCGCGTCGTGGACGCGGGCCTCGGAGCGTCGGGCACCGGGTCGGCCGGGTGCACGCAGGTCTCGGCGACGATGGTCACGGAGATGGCCGAGCTTGTCGTCCTTACGATGCGGAACCAGACGTCGCGACCGCCGAAGTTCTGGCCCTTGGTGTGCGGCCCACCACGATTCCGGCCAGCTTCGAGTTCACGATCACGGCGTGGCAGGTCATCACCATGAGTCCAACAGCCCCACCTACCGGCGCCGGAAACAGCCTCTGCCGGACAACGCACGTGGCCACGTGGAGGGTTCCGAACGACTCCGCCGGTACTTGCCGGCTGGCAGCGGACATGTTCGAAGCCGTGGGTGGTCCTGCCCTTGCCGTCGAGACCCTCAGCCGAGGGTCCGGGCGTGCCCTCGATCCGAGGATCACCGGCACTTTCCTGGGCGCCTCCCGCGAGCTGCTCGAGCACTCGGACCCGCACGAGCTGTGGACACGTGTGGTCGCGGCCGAGCCAGAGCCTCATCGCTTCTTTCGGAACGACGACCACCTCGATGGGTTGGATGAGATGGCCGCAAAAAGATGCGCGAGACCTATCCGGGGAGCTGGAGGGTGTCGGGCACTCGGGCAGGGTGAGTCGCCGTGTCGGTGCAGGGCTGAGGTGCCAAACCCTGAGGGCTACCCAGCGTGCCCCGGGGACTGGATGTTGCTCTCCTGCAGGGCCTGCGGGAAGAGCCACGAAGTGGCGGCGTCGCCGAGTAGCCTCGTCCTAGAACCCAGGAGGCGTCGTGGGCGGTTGGGTCAGCGAGTCGGACCACCTTCGAGGCCTTGACGCGGTCGGTCTCTGCGTCGACGCCTCCAGCCGAGCCCAGCTCCTCGCGACGATGCTGCCTGCATTGCATGCCCTGCTTGCCAGTGACGAGGCCTCGTGCTCGACGTTCTTCCCAGAGTCCGGCCGGGTGACGAGCACGTATGGCTACCCCACGACGCCCGACGACCTGCCCGAGGTCACCGAGGTCTGGCGGACTCGGGCTCTCGAGCACCCGTGGCTGGCGCATCTCATGGAAACCCACGACGACGGCGCCCTGCTCCTCAGCGACGTCCACCCCGGTGCCAGCCTGCTGCGTCTGCCCTACTACGCGGACTTCTACCGGCCCAGAGGCATCCGCTGGGCGGCGTATGCCGTGATCGCGCGAACGGGGACCGAGGTCGTCGGCGTCGGAGCCTCTCGTCGGAGGCGTGACTTCACCGACCGCGAACGCGACCTGCTCGACCACGTCCGCCGCCCCCTCGGTGCGATCTGGCAGCTGGCCGCGGCCCGCGAGCACCTCGCTGCCCTGGCGGTCGCAGGACCCGACCCCGGACACCTCCCTCGGTTACCGGGCGGGCGGGATCGTCCCGCCCTCACCCCGGCCGAGCATCAGGTGCTCCAGCTCCTACTCCGAGGGTGGAACAACCGGCGGATCGCCGTCGCCCTCTACGTCTCCCCCAAGGCCGTTGAGCAGCACCTCACCCACCTCTACCGCAAGTACGCCGTCACGGGGCGTACCCAGCTCGTCCTCGCTGTGGTGGCCGAGCCCGCGCGTCAGGTGGTCGGCTAGGGGTTTCCCTATCGCCGTAGGCCGCTCATCCGACCTAGCGTTTTCAGCATGGGCCCAGCCCGGCGCTGCGCCGCGATGTCCGTGGTCGAAGGAGATGCGAGATGACGACCAGATTCCGGCACTCGCTAGCACTGTTCGGCCTCGTCACGGCGAGCCTGGCTGGCACCGGCGCGGCGCCCGCCGTCGGCGCCGGGACCGGTGTCGGCCGAGAGTGCGCGCCCGCCATCGTCGCGCTCCCCCTGCCGCCCGGCGCGATACGTGGTGACGTGCTCGCGGTCCGCGAGGACACTGCCGTCGGCTTCGTCGCGGATGCGGAGGGTCCGCAGCACGCTGCCCAGTGGACGAGGGCTGACGGGGGATGGGTCGTCCGAGACCTCGGAGACTTCGGACTCCCGGCAGGCGAACCCTTCGGCGCCACCGGTGTCGACGCCCGCGGCGAGGTGGCCGTCGGCGTCAGCTCCGACATCATGGCCGGCTGGCTTCTCACCCATGGGGTTGCCCACCAGCTCAAGGACTTCGCCGGGGGGACCAACGCCTACGTCCGCGCGATCAACGCCTCCGGTGAGATGGTCGGTAAGGCCCTCGACGCGGCGGGCAACGACTATGCGGCGATGTGGCAGCACTGGTGGTCGACTCCGGCCAGGCTCGCCCCGGTCACGGGATACGACGGGTCGTACGCGCAGGGAGTCAACGACGCTGGAGTTGTCGTCGGAGCGAGCTACTCCTTCGGACCCCTGCCGACGCGGGCCACGCAGTGGTCGAGGACCGGGGCGGTCCAAGGCGTCGGGCCACCGAACTTGGACGCGGAGGCTGCGAACATCAACGACGGCAACCTCGTCGTCGGACGGGGGTTTGCCACCCCCACGGCGCTGCGATGGGACCGGACCCGCGTGACTGACTCTGGCCTCTTCGCCGACGCGCAGTTCGCCCGGGCCATCGGGGTCAACGACCGAGGCGATGTCAGCGGCTTCGAGGGTGCGAACCTTGCCCGGATCGTGCGCCATGTCCTCTACTGGCCCCGCTCCAGCGACCCCCTGAGCCTCTTGCCGCTGTCCCTCGACTGGTCGGACGGAGCGTTGTCCCATGTCGTGGCTGAGGATGGCTCGGTCTATGGTTCGAGCGCGGTCGACCATGTGAGCTTCCCGCGGCCGACCGTGTGGACCTGCCCGCGAGGGCAAGCCTTTCGGCCCACTCCGCAAGGGCCCCCACCCGGCTACCAGCCACCCGTCGTAGTGGGACTTCGAGGGGTCGCGTCGTGACGACGGCCAGCCATGGCCAGGCGCTGCCCTGGGTGTGACGACGAGGAGGGCGACCCAACCCTGAGCCTGCGACAGCGCGAAGAGCTCGCCCGATGGTGGGCGGCACTGGCCGCTTCTCAGGACCCTCTCAGTCGCCGAGGGACAGCCTGAGAGCCGTGCGCCAGGACCAGGGAGTGCCCGACCGAGGATGACGATGACACCAGACACCCCGATGCCCGGACTTGCTCTTCTCGCCGCCGACGTCGGCGTGGGACCCCGCGTGGGGACCTCTGGACGCATCCAGAGGGGGGCCCGGACGAGTGTCCGGACCACCCTCTGGTCGGTTTCGAGGCCGGTCAGGCCGCCGCCGGCGGCGTGCTGGGCGCCGGTCCGTCATTGGTCTCGGCGTCACCCTGGGCGCTGGCTGCGGAGTCGGGTCCGCTCTCGGCGCCCGATGGGTCGGCCGTCTCGGGCCCTGACTGGGCCTCCGCGGCGTCGCCGGGTTCGTTGCTGGCCTCGTGCTGGCCGCCTTGGGGGTCGGCGGGGTTGTCGACCGTGTCGCCGGGCGTGAGCGGATCCGCGCTGACACTGCCGCCCCGGACTACCGGGGTCGGTGCAGCCGGTGTCGACGTGGTTGCGCCGGGCGCCGGGGCCGCGTTGGCCAGGGCCGCGCCGCCGAGGAGAGTCCCGCCGGAGAGCAGGACGGCGATGGCCGCGGCTCGGGAAGTGATTCGTCGCATGGGTCTTGCCTTTCGTGTCGTCCCGCCGGATCTCGGCGGGTAGTCACACCGTCGTCAATCCGGACTGAGCCGGCGCTGAGCGCCGCTGAGCGAACCAGAATGGGCACCATGCGCACACAGAGGCGGACACCGGTTCGCGCAGGAGTACGCCGGCAGACCACCGCCGTCGCGGCCATCGTCGTGGGTGCGGCCCTGGTGCTGGGAGGTTTCGCACTGGTGCTGCTGCTGCAGCGCTCCCTCACCTCCTCGCTCGAGGCGGGGCTGACCGCGCGGGTCTCGCAGGAGGCGGCCACGGTGTCCGAGGACGGACCCGCCGGTCTGGCCTCGAACGAGTCGGATGCGGGCAGCGGCATCATCGTCCAGGTCATCAACAGCGGCGGCATCGTCGTGTACAGCTCCCAGGTCTCGAACACCGTCCCCGCATCACCACTGCGCCCCGGCCCCGGTCAGGTGGCCAGCAGTGGACACAACCTCCTGCCGCGGATCGGAGACCTGGCCCAGCCGCTCACGGTGGCCCAGGGCGTCGCGCACGCCGGCACGGCATACGTCGTGCTGGCCAGCGCATCGCAGGACACCCAGCAGGAGGCGGTCGCGACGACCGGTCTGTTGCTCCTCTCGGGCGTGCCACTGCTCATCATGCTGGCCGGGGGCGTCACGTGGTGGCTGGTCGGGCGGGCGCTGCGGTCGGTCGAGCTGATCCGCGCCCAGGTCGAACGAATCGGCGCGACCCGACTGGGCGACCGGGTCCCCGTGCCGGCCAGCCAGGACGAGATCGCTCATCTGGCCTCGACGATGAACGACATGCTGGCGCGACTCGAGACCTCGCACAGCACCCAACGCCGGTTCGTCGCCGACGCCAGCCACGAGCTGCGCTCGCCGTTGGCCACCCTGGCCGCCGCCATCGACGTGGTCAAGTCGGACCCAAGGGAGCAGACCTGGCGCGGTCTGAACCCCATCATGGAGGCCGAGACTGCCCGGATGCGGCACCTGGTGGATGACCTGCTGCTCCTGTCGAAGGTCGACGACCGCGGCCTGCCGCTGACCCGCGCAGACGTCGACCTGGACGACCTCGTCAACCAGGAGGGGCAGCGCCTGCGCGGGCTCGGCCAGGTCACGGTGGTCACCAGGGCTGCGCCGACCCGGGTGAGCGGCGACGCCCACGCACTGGCCCAGCTCATCCGCAACCTCGCGGACAACGCCGCCAGAGCCGCGCGCTCGCAGGTGCGCCTGTCGGTCCGGGCGGAGGGGCCGGACGCCGTCCTGACCGTCGAGGACGACGGCCCCGGCATCGCCGAGGCGGACCGGGAGCGGGTCTTCGACCGCTTCGTCCGCCTGGACGAGAGCCGGTCCAGAGCATCCGGTGGGTCCGGGCTGGGCCTGCCCATCGCCGAGGAGATCGTCCTCGCCCACGGCGGGTCCCTGACGGTCGGCGAGTCAGTGCTGGGCGGCGCCGAGCTCCGCGCCCAGTTCCCGTCGGTCCGCCCTGACTGGGACGGGTCAGCGCGCCGTCGGTCTCGGGACGAGAGCGGTCGCGGCTGACAGCTCCGCCGTCATGGTGTCCTTCGTCGACGCCAGGTCCTGGGTTCGCGCGGTGGCGGTCCGGGCTCGACGGTGCCTGACGAGCATGGAGGTCGCCAGGGTGGCGAGGATCACGGCTCCGATGAGAGAGGTGCGACCCAGCAGGTCCTGGGCGGTGCGGACCGAGCCGCCCGCGAGATACCCGACGAGGACGGCGACGAGTGCCCAGGTCGACCCCCCGACGGCGTTGGACACCAGGAAGCGCCGGTAGGGCATCCCGACAGTGCCGGCGACCGTGGGAACCAGGGCGCGCAGCACTCCCACCCAGCGAGCTCCGACGACGGCCCAGCCGCCGTACCGCGTCACCGCGTCCTGGGCACGGTCCCAGCGAGGCTCGCCCACTCTGCGCCCCAGACGGCTGCGCCGCAGGTGCGGCCCGAACTGGCGTCCGACCAGATATCCCACCTGGTCGCCACCGACCGCGGCGAGGACGGACACCGTCAGGATGAGGGGAAGGGAGATGTTCCCCCGGGCGGCGAGGATGCCGGCCACGACCATGGCCGTCTCGCCCGGAAGGACCATGCCGACAAAGGCGGCCGACTCGACGAACGCCAGAGTGCCGACGACGAGGTAGACCGGCCATCCGTTCAGGGCGAGCAACGTCTGGACCGCGGAGGTCAGGAGGCCGGTCATGGATTCATCGTCCGTCGGCCGTGAGCCGGTAGCCGACCCCGCGGACCGTCTCGATGGAGTGGCACTCGAAGGGGACGTCGATCTTGCGTCGGAGGTAGCCGACGTAGACCTCGATGATGTTGACGTCGCCGTCGAAGGCTGGGTCCCAGACGTTGTCCAGGATCTCGCTCTTGGTCACGACCTCCCCCCGCCGATGCATCAGGAACTCCAGCAGGGAGAACTCCTTCGGGGTGAGCGCGATCTCTGCCTCACCCCGTCCGACCCGTCGACGCGCAGGGTCCAGGGTCAGGTCGCCCGCCGACAGGACGACGGGGCGTTCGGGCGCTCCCCGCCGGATCAGAGCCCGGAGGCGGGCGATGAGGACGACGAAGCTGAACGGCTTGGTCAGGTAGTCGTCCGCGCCGAGGTCGAAGGCGTCGGCCTGGTCATACTCGCCGTCCTTGGCGGTCAGCATCAGGACCGGGGTCCACACCCCCCGACCACGAAGCTGCTCGACGACCTTGTACCCGTTCAGCTTGGGCAACATGATGTCGAGCACGATGACGTCGTAGGCGCTCTCCGAGGCCGCCCAGAGCCCGTCTTCGCCGTTATGGACGACATCGACGACGAACCCGTCACTGACCAACCCTCGCCGGACCACCTCCGCCAGCGACACCTCGTCCTCAACCACCAGTACCCGCACTGCACCACTCCGCCCTGGGGAACAACTCCGTGGTCCGAAGCATCGGTCAGGTCCACTGAGAAGGACCTGAGCGACGGTACTCCGGTCCTCAGCGCCGCCTCAGCAACAGCGTCCGAGGCTGGCGGGTAGACCCGGGACCTCCTCGGGCGACGGTCGGACCATCCTGAGCCGGAAGGACCATCATGCGGCGATGCACGTCACCCGAGGCGGCGCCCTCTGAGCGCTCGCCGAACCGCCGGGACCTGCTGCTCTCCGGATGCGCGGCCGCAGCGGCGGCGGCCGCGACCTGGGCTGGCGGCCTGCCCAACCGGGACCGGTTCGACCAGCTCATCGCCGCCGCGGCCGGCGCGCTGTTCGTCCTGCTCGCCGGCATCCCCCTGCGCAACGTCGCGCACCGCGTGACCCGACCGGTCCACGCGCGGGCGGGGGCCTCGGCCGCCCACCTCGTCCGGATGGGAGTGACCGCGTCCGGCTATCTCGTGGTAGCGGTCACCGCCCTGGTGGTGCTCCGGGTCCCGGTCGGCCAGCTGCTGCTGTCTGGGGCGGTCACCGGCGTCATCCTCGGCATCGCCGCTCAGCAGTCGCTCGGCAACGCGTTCGCCGGGATCCTTCTGATGCTCTCAGCGCCGTTCCGCGTCGGGGACTACATCACCCTGCGCTCAGGCAGCCTCGGCGGACAGTACGACGGGTTCGTCAGCGACATCTCGTTGACCTACACGACTCTGGAGACCGACGAGGGTTCGATGAGCTTCGCCAACGCCGCGGTCATGGCCGCCGCCACCGGTCGGCGCCAGCCTCCCACGTCGACGTCTGGCCCCATGCATGCATCCGCGCCCGAGCTCGCGTCAGTCGCCGCCGGAGTGCGACCGCCGTCGGTGCGGGCGCACACACGCCCGACGACGGTGGGCGAGCCGGCTCGCCGATGACCATGGATGCCACCATCGACACCACCCGACCCCCGCTCGGTATGCCCGGAGGGTCCGGCGCCGCGCTCCCCCTCCTCGCGTGGCGGGACCCGCGTGTAAGGGCCGTGAGCATCGCCCTCGGGGTCTGGGCGACCTTCTGGGTCGCCGTGTGCGCGCCGCAGGGGATGTACTCATGGCACTACTTCGCGACGGGGGCGCGCATCCTCAGCTCGCCCGACGCGGCGCACGTGTTCGCCGCCCATCCGGAGCTGCAGATGGGTCCGCTCACTCTCGTCGTGGCGGCCCTGATCGCCCCTTCTGGCGGTGCCGCTGGAGTGATCGTCGGGGCTGCAACGATGATGCTTCTTGGGGTGCTCGTCCTGGTGATGCTGGTCCATGTGGTCCCTCTCATCCCGGGCGTGGAGCGGCTGGCGCGCCTGCTGGTTGTCGGGGCGCTCCTCGCGCCCGCGTGGGCCGTCCTTGCCGTTCACTAGGGACACCTCGACGATGCCCTCGCCCTCACCGCGACCCTCACGGCGTCAGATGCGCAGGCAGCACCCGCCCGGCGTGACTTGGTCGACCGGCACGCAGCCGAACGTCTCCCTCCTCAGTCACCGTCACCGGAGGCCCCGGGAGGGTCGAGGCGGTACCCATGCCCGCGGAGCGTCGTGATGGATGGCATCCGAGCGCCGACCCCTCCTGCGGCCGTACCGAGTGTCGTTCGCAGGTGGGCGAGGGTCACGTCCAGCGTCTTTGTGGATCCATGCCAGTGCTCGTCCCAGACCTCGGCCATGAGGTCGGCGCGGCTGATGGCGATCTCTGGCTGCGAGGCCAAGGCCGTGAGCAGGTCGTACTCCTTCGGCCGCAGGGCGACCTCCCGGTCGCGCACCAGGCACCGGCGAGAGAAGGGCTCGAGAGTGAGGTCGCCGATCACGATCGCAGCCTGCTGCCCGTCGGGCATGGCGTGGCGGCGCAGGTGTGCCCGCAACCGAGCCAAGAGCACGGTGATGGTGAACGGCTTGGTGAGATAGTCGTCCGCGCCCGCTTCGAGCCCGGCGATCACATCCATCTCGTCGGTGCGCGCCGTGAGCATGATGATGAGCAGAGCTGGCACATCGACTCTCGCCTGGCGCGCCACGTCCACGCCGTCGATGTCTGGGAGCCCCAGGTCGAGGAGCATCACCTCACAGGGCGACGTCCGCAGGTGCTCCAGAGCATCGCTGCCCGTGCGACACCACGTTGTCCGGTAGCGGTGGCTGTCCAGCACCTGCTGGAGCTGGCGGCCAATGGTGTCGTCGTCCTCGACCACGAGGATCTCGACCCCTGAAGGCACTGAACCGGACCGCATATGGTCGATCCTAGGAGCAGGCACCCGGCCCCCGCCCTCGCGGAGTCCTTCCGGGCCCGGGGGGCCCTTCGAGCTCACAGGTCACGCAGCTCCTCCACTGCGGGGCGGGTGGACGTCCTAGCACTGAACCCCGCGGCGGCGGCCAGCGCGAGCAGCACCGTGGCCACTGTGACGGACAGGTATGCCGTCGGTACGGCGACGCTGGAGGGGGGTGGGTCGAAGACCCCGGTCAGGACCTTGACCAGCATCACGGCCAGCCACCATGAGATGACAGCGCCTCCGACCAGACCTCCGATGGCGACGACCGACGCCTCCGCGAGGACCAGGCCCCGCAGCTGCCGACGTCGGGCGCCGAGAACGGAGATGATCGCCACCGTGCGTCGCCTCTCGGCGAGGCCGACGGCGAGAACCAGGCCGCCCGCCCCGGCGGCGAGCAGGACGGCGAAGGCGAGCTCGAGCCGGGTCAGCCCCGCCAGGTTGACGGAGGTGAGACTCGACCCGACCTGGGCGCGGGCCTGGGTGACATCGGTGACGCTGGCGTTGGCGCCCACCGCCTGGCGCAGGGCGTCCGCGACGGCAGCCTGGTTGGTCCCAGACGTGTCGATGAGGTAGGCGCCGACGGCGTCGGACCCGGTAGCCTTTGCGACGTAGTCAGCGTTGGCGATGAAGAAGCTGTCCTTGGGAGCCATCGGGAACTCCTTGGCGATCCCCGCGTAGTGGAAGGGGACGGTCTTGAGCTGATGGGTCGAGCTGTCCTCCAACCGCAGGTTGAGCAGGTCTCCTGGGTGAAGCTGGAAGTCCTTGACGGTCTCGTCACTGACCAGGATCGAGTCGGGCTTGGCCGCGAGTATGCCCATCAGCTGGGCAGCCGTGCCTCCTTGGAAGTAGGGGTCCTGCAACGAGGTGACCGAGGCGATGCTGCCCGGGTGAACTCCGAAGAGGTCCTGCAGGTCGGACCCGACGTAGGCGAAGCGGTGCTGAATCGGCTCGACGTGCGTGACTCCCGGTGTCGAGGAGATGGCGAACTCAGCGGCCGGGGCCAACGGGGCGCCAGGAGCCGGCGTCACCCTGACGTCCGCCCCGTTGGTCAGCTGCGCGTCGGCTTCGGCCTGCTGCTGGTATGTCGCGTTGAAGGTCGCCGTCGATGCCGCGAAGGAGATGGCGAGGGCCAGCAAGACGATCGAGCGGGTCAGTGGGCGACGCTGCCGTGACATGGTGGCGGCCGCTGGTTTGGCCAGACGTCCGGTCAAGGGAGCGATGAGACGGCCAAGGGGTCGTTGTCCGTGGGCGAGCGCCCAGGTGGCGAGGCGCCACAGCACCATTGCTCCCCCGAGCCACAGCAGGGCGGGTCCGAGGAAGGCCCAGTACGAGACGGAGATCGTGGCGACGCCTTCGGGGGCGAGGACAAGGGTGTAGTTGTCGCTGCTGGAGACCCAGAACACGACGAGCGCTGACGCCACGACCATCACGTCGAGCCCATAGCGCATCCACCATGGCGAGCGAGCCCGGCCCACGGCATGCCGAGCACCGGCAACCGTGAGAGCGCGCAGATCCCGGGCCGCAGGAGCGAGCACGGTGAGCGCGCCGACGAGGACTCCGAACAGGACTGCCACGCCTGCCCACATGAGGGATAGCCCTGGCCGACCGGCGGCCGTCGACCCTCCGAACGCCCACTGCGAGGCGATGACCCCGCCGACCAGACCGAGGGCGCCCCCACCGACCGCGACGAGAGCCGCTTCGGCAGCAGCGAGCCGGAGGATGGCCCGAGGAGGCAGTCCACGGGTCCGCAGGAGTGCCTGTTCGTCACGTCGGCGCTGGGCCCCGGCTCCGACGAGCGCGGCCGTCAGCATGGCCGCAAGGAGCGCACCGGGCAGCCCGAGGAAGAGGAAAAGCATCTGGGCGTAGGCGGCGTCGGATCGAGCTGCTCCGAGGGCGGCTCCGACGTTGTTGCCGACGACTCCCGTTCCGGCCAGTCTCGCCTCGAGGTTGTGCGCGGCGCCGAGCACCTCTGCATAGGCCGCGGCAGGGTCCGTGGCCAGCGGCGCGGTGCGAGCCACATGGATCTGCGTCGAGACCGGAGCCATCGGCCCGGGCGGCGGCGTCGAGCCGGTCGCCGGGGGGGCGCTGGCTGTGGCCATGACGCTGGTGAAGGTGGCTGCAGGCAGGAGCACGACGTTGTCCGGGGGGGCTGAGGGTTGAGCGCCGGGCGGGGCGCCGACCTTCTGGAAGAGGGAGTCCGCCTGCGGCAGATCCACCACGCCTGCCACGGTGACCGTGGCCTGATGAGACGTGCCGAAGCCCATCGTGATCGCGTCTCCGGGGCGGATGTGCAGGTTGGAGGCCGTCTGCTGGGCCACCAGCACGCCGTCCGGAGTGCCGCTGAGCTGCCGGATCTCACCGGGGAACTGCGCACGGTAGCCGTCCGGGAGGCCGAGGACGACGGCGGCACCCGTGGTCTGGGTGGTTCCCCCGGCGGTGGACGTCAGGCCGGAGCTGTGGACGATGCTCACGGGCAGGGCAGCCTGCACTCCGTCTGTCTTGGCCACCGCCCCCTGCACCGCCACCGGGTCGGCGCCGGCTTGGACCTCCACCTGCCAGTCGACGGCGACGGCGTGCAGCGCCCGGGCGGTCATGGTCGCCTTGGATGTGGTCAAGAACGTCCCGAGGGAGGCGATGAGAGCGACCGCGACCGCAATGCCTAGAGACACGGACAGCAGCCGCCCTCCACGCCGTCGCATGAGCCCAAGGGTCCAGGTGCCGGTCATCGCGGCGACCGGACATCCGTGCTGAGGGCCGAGTTGGCGTAGGCGCCGTCGGGTCGCAGACGAGTGTCGCCGTGGCCCAACCGCCCCTCATGCATCGTCCATCGCCAGTCCAGCCGGTCAGCCACCTCGTCGTCGTGCGTGGCGACGACCAGCGCCGCTCCGACCTGGCCTGCCGTCGCGAGCAGGACATCCATGACGTGCTGCCCGCTCGCACGGTCCAGCTGTCCAGTGGGCTCGTCGGCCAGGATCACGCAGGGACGCTGAGCCAGGACCCGAGCGACGGCGACCCGTTGCGCCTGGCCCCCAGACAGCTCCTCGGGGAGCTGGTCGGCGAGCTTGTGCATGTCCACGAGGTGGAGCGCGGCGCGGACCCGTTCCTCGGTCTCCGCCTCTGCCAGCCCCGCGAGGGTCAGCGGGAGGGCAGCGTTCTCAGCGACCGTCAGTGCGGGGACGAGGCTGGGGCTCTGGAACACCACACCTATCTGCTGCCCGCGCTCCTCCGTCGCAGTGGAGAGGCCGGGCCAACAGACGGTCCCTGCAGTCGGCTGCTCGAGGCCGGACATCAGGTGCAGCAGGGTCGACTTGCCTGAGCCGGAGGAGCCGACGATGGCGATGCGAGATCCGCGGATAACCTCGCAGGTGGTGCCGTGAACGGCCACCACGGCCCTGTCGCCCTGACCGAAGGTGCGGGCCACCTCCTCACACGCGACCAGCGGGACGCGGTCCTTCGACGAAGACGGCTGCACCGGTGCGCCGGCATGGAGGCCTGTCGTCGCCGAGGTGGCCACGCGTGGGTCGGTCGGAAGGGACGTGCGTGAGGTCATGAGGTGATGGTCCCGTCGTGAAGGGTGATGACGCGGTCAGCGATAGCGACCACGCGTGGACTGTGGGTGACCACCAGGAGGGCGGCGCCCCGACCGGCGCGGTCGCGCAGCAGCTCGAGGATCTGCTCCTCGGTGTGTCCGTCGAGCTCCCCCGTGGGCTCGTCGGCGAGCACGATGTCAGGGTCGTTGGCCAGAGCCACGGCCAAGCCTGCCCGGGCGAGCTCGCCGCCGGACAGCTCCGCTGCATACGCGCCGCCGCGGTTGCCCAGACCGACACGTTCGAGCAGCTCGTCGATCTGGAGCCCGGGGGACGAGAGGCCCCTTCCTCGGCTCGGCCAACCGGTGCGACCCGCCAGCCGTGTCAGTCGCAAGTTGGCACGAACATCCAGGTGGGGTAGGAGGTTTCGGCTCTGCAGAAGCACGCCGATCCGCTCGGCGCGCATCCGGGCGCGCTCCGGTTCGGGCCGATGGCTGAGTCGTTCGTCACCTACCCAGACCGTCCCTCCGTCCGGTTCGTCGAGACCGGCGAGGCATGCCAACAGGGTCGACTTGCCGCATCCGGACGGCCCCACCACCGCGACGGTCTCCCCGGCGGCCACCGTGATGGAGACACCACGCAGGGCGAGGGTCTCTTCGTCGCCCGTGCGGAAGAACCGGTAGAGGTGGTCGGCAGTCAGGGCAGCTGCCGCAGGCACCTGGTCACCCGGGGGACGCGTGAGGTCGTCCCGCGACGGATGCTGAGGCGCGGCGGATGTCGTCGACGGTGCGGCGGTCACGGGGCCCACCGGACGGAGTCAGAGACGATTCGCCAGGGGTCGACGTTGTCGGCGTTGGTGGGACCAGACAAGGTCAGGTCCACCCGCGTCCCAGCCCGGAAGTAGGTGTACCGCTCGAACGTGTCGCGGACCACCTTTCCCGTGACGGGGTCCGACGCCGAGTCGCCTTGGTAGGTCAGCAGAACGACCGGGCCGGCCGCACGAGATGCAGAGGTAACCTGACCCGCCGCGAACTTCGGCACGGTGGCCTGCAGCTGGGGCACGTCGACGGCGGAGACCGACGTCGTCGTCGGCGCCGCCGCTGCTGGCGAGGTCTGGATCTCGATGCGGTTGAGCTTGTCGGTGAACACCGTCGAAGCGGCGGTCGTGGACCGGGCCCACCCTTCAGGCACCTTCACGCTGACCGGGCTGCCCGGGGGCGTGAAGGCGACGTACGCCTGGTTGTCAGGGATGTCTCCTGGCGGGTTGCTCTCCGTCGCGGCCGAAGCGGGTGACCCCGCCGAGGGTGCCGCAGTGGCAGGTGTCACCGGGCTCACCGCCGACGTGCCGCTACAGGCCGAGAGGGTCATCGCCGCAGCTGCGGCAACGCCCAGCAGGAGTGTTGTCTTGACGGTCATCGGGTTCTCGCGCCTTCCAATCGGGGTGTCACGCCACGCGCGCAGCTGAGACCAACGTAGGAGCCGGTGGGTTAGGCGGAAGGTCACGCAGGGTTAGCGGAGAGCAAAACCTGCCCGTGAATCCACCAGGAGGCAACGGATCGACACCAGCCAGGTGATCATGGGGGATGCAACGAAGGATCCTCCAGGTGGCTGTGGTGGCAGTTTCGGTGGCTCTGGTCCTCTTCGGCGTCCCGCTCGCCCTCGCGGCAAAGACCATGATCTTCACCGAAGAGCGGGGAGAGCTCGAACGCACGGCGTTGCTGGCATCTCGCCAGGTCGGCCCGGACTTCCTGGCCGGAGACCCCGTCGAGCTGCCGCCCGTCGAGGGCGACAAGCAGGTGGCCATCTACGATGCCCGGCTGACGCTGCGTTCCGCGCCGGGAACGGGCCCGGTAGCAGCTGACGAGGTCACTCGCGTGGCAGCTGGTGGGAACACCTCCGACGGGGTGGTCGCTGGTGACCTGGTGGTCGCCGTTCCCGTGACCGCCGCGGAGAACGTCGTCGCGGTCGTCCGGGTGGCCACCGCCCAGCGGCTTGTCTGGGGCTGGGTCCTGCTGGCGTGGAGTGCGCTCGCGCTCTGCGCTGCCGCCGCTCTGTCGGTCGCGGTCCTGGTGGCCCGACGTCAGGCCCGGTTGTTGAGCGCACCGCTGGAGGCGTTGGCCGCCGCTGCCGAGCGCGTGGGAGAAGGAGATCTCCAGATCAGGACCGTGCCGGCGGGAGGCCCCGAGCTCGTCCGGCTCGCCCAGACCCAGAACGACATGCTGGACCGGCTCTCCGATGTCGTCACCCGCGAGCGTCGCTTCACCGCCGACGTCTCCCACCAGCTGAGGACCCCGCTCACCGGGCTCACCCTGGGTCTGCAGAATGCCTTGCACTCCCACTGGGTGGACCCGCGCACCGACCTCCGCCAGGCACTCGTCGACGCCACCGAGCAGGTTCAGGACGTCGAGCGGACCATCGAGGACATCCTGCGGTTGGCTCGTCCCGAGGCCGAGCCCCTCGGCGCCTCCGGCGTGCGCACCATCGCCGACCTCATCCAGGACGTCCAGCGCAGATGGCACGGCCAGCTGGCTGCGGCGGGTCGGCTCTTGGTCGTCCGGGGCCCGGACATCGACCCAGAGGTCGCGGTTCCGCTCTTCCTCACCACCGATGTCCTCACGATCCTGATCGACAACGCAACCAGGCACGGGAGGGGGTGCGTCGAGGTCTCGTTCCGAGACCTCACGACCGCGGTAGCGGTCGACGTGGCCGACGAGGGGGTGGTGACCCTGCCCGCCGCAGACCTGTTCGTGCGGGGACGGTCCGGTGGAGACGGATCAGGCATCGGCCTCGCTCTGGGCCGGTCCATCGCCGAAGCCGGTGGTGGACGCCTCACCCTGGCCGACGCGGATCCCACCCGCTTCACCCTGCTCGTTCCCGTGAGCGCCCCGGGAGAAGGTGTGGGCGCAACGCTGCCCGCCCATACCAGGACTGGCGAACGGCGACCCTGAGAGGGCAAAGCGCTGGCGTGCTCACGCCCCGAGGTGGCTCGTCTCCTCGGCGACCGACCGGTGCGTCAGCGTTCTGGCTCGGGCGGCCTCGACGAAGCGCCGGGTCATGAAGGCGGCGAGGACGGCTGCTGCGAGGGCGATCACGACGCCGCCGGCGATGTCCTGCACATGATGAACGTTGGCGGCGACCCGCGCCATGCCCCCCATGATCCCCAGGACGACCAGCAGTACGCCGGTCCGACGGCGCACGGCAACGACGACCAGGGCGGCCGCGACCGCGAACGTCGTGTGGTCTGAGGGGAACCCGTTGTCCGACGGATGTGCGAAGAGCGCGGGGTGAGAAGGATCGACGACGAAGGGTCGGGGATCGGCATGCAGCTTGCCGGCGACCCACACCGCCCCTGCCGCCAGCGCCACGGTGACGAGGGCGTGGATCGCGACTCTGACCTTGTCGGGCCGCGGCAGTACGAGCCACACCACGGCCGCGATCGCCACGACGAGCAGCGGCAATACTTGCGCCACCACCACGATGAGCGGCCCGGGGAGGCTCACCATGCGGGATCCGTCGAGCTGAGTGCCTGGCTGGGTGTCATGGTCCGCAAGGCTATTGAGGGTGACCTGAGAGCCACCTGAGTCCGGTTAACGCCGCGAGAGCTACCGCTCAGGCACTGGGCCTGGTCCACTCCCCCTCCGCACCTAGGAGCCGTCAGGTGGATGGAGCAACCCTCAGCGCGCGCTCAGCCACGCTCGACGACGGTGGTCGAGCGGGCTCGCCCACGACCATGGAGGCCATCATCGACACCACCCGACCCCGGCTCGGCATGCCCGGAGGGTCCGGCGCCGCGCTCCCCCTCCTCGCGTGGCGGGACCCGCGTGTAAGGGCCGTGAGCATCGCCCTCGGGGTCTGGGCGACCTTCTGGGTCGCCGTGTGCGCGCCGCAGGGGATGTACTCATGGCACTACTTCGCGACGGGGGCGCGCATCCTCAGCTCGCCCGACGCGGCGCACGTGTTCGCCGCCCATCCGGAGCTGCAGATGGGTCCGCTCACCCTCGTCGTGGCGGCCCTGATCACCCCTTCTGGCGGTGCCGCCGGAGTGATCGTCGGGGCTGCAACGATGATGCTTCTTGGGGTGCTCGTCCTGGTGATGCTGGTCCATGTGGTCCCTCTCATCCCGGGCGTGGAGCGGCTGGCGCGCCTGCTGGTTGTCGGGGCGCTCCTCGCGCCCGCGTGGGCCGTCCTCGCCGTTCACTACGGACACCTCGACGATGCCCTCGCCCTCACCGCGACCGTGGCGGCCATGCTGGCCATGACGCGGTCCCGGCCGTGGCTGGTGGCCGTCCTGCTGGCGGTTGCCACCGGCTGCAAGCCGTGGGCGGCGCCGTTCGCGGTGGTCCTCCTGGCCAGACCGCGGGCCGGCCGCCACCTGGCCCTCTTCCTCGCGTTGGTGGCGGTGCCCTGGGCGTACTTCGTGGTCCGGGATCCGGCGACTCTGCACATCACCTCCTTCGCGATCGATGTGGCGCCCGACTCAGCCCTGCGGGCCTTCGGCGTCTCGGCCGCTTCGACCCCCGCCTGGGACCGGCCCCTGCAGCTGACCCTCGGCGTCGCCCTGGGAGTGTGGCTGGTGAAGCGCGGTCGGGCATATGCCGTCCCGTTCGTCGTCCTGGCCGTGCGGATGCTGCTCGACCCGGGGACCTACCCGTACTACACGACGGGGCTCGTCGTCGCGGCCCTGCTGCTCGACCTCCTCGGTCGTGGACACCGGCTGGTCCCCTGGCATACCGTCGGCGTCGTCGTCTGGCTGGCGTCGGGTGCGGCGCTGAACGCGATGTCACTGCCCGCGATGGCGGGGTATCTGCGAGCTGCCTACCTCGTGGCTTCCGTCGTGCTGGTGCTTGCCGGTGGAGGCCACAGGGGGCGCTCCCCAAGGGAGCCCGCCCAGCGGGGCGACACCCGTGATGATCAGCCCCGCGTGCGAACTCCGGTGCTGGCTGGTCAGCGGCCAGGACTCTGAGACAAGGTTTTGCTCCGATACCCTCAGCACGTTCGGCGGGGACGACAGGGTGGCCTCCGCCGCGACGGGAGAGAGTGCTGGTGAAAGCCGACTTCAGGAAGCAGATCGAGACCTACGCGGCGCGCCGCGGCAGGTTCGACATCGTGACCGTGCCGGTGATGCAGTTCCTCATGATCGACGGTCACGGAGACCCCAACACCTCCACGGCATACGCAGACGCCCTCAGGACGATCTACCCCGTCGCCTACACGGTGAAGTTCCTCAGCAAGGCAGAGCTCGGTCGCGACTACTCGGTGATGCCCCTCGAGGCCCTGTGGTGGTCCGACGACATGGACTCGTTCACCAGCGCGCGAGACGCGTCGCGTTGGGACTGGACGATGATGAACATGGTTCCCGACTGGGTCACGGCCGAGCATCTCGACGCGGCGCGCCACACGGTGGCTAGCAAGGGGGGAGCGCCGGTCCTCGATGTGCTCCGCCTCGAGCGGCTCGACGAGGGGTTGAGCGTGCAGACCCTCCACGTCGGCTCCTACGACGACGAGGGACCGGTGCTCGAGACGATGCACCACGAGGTCATCCCCAGCCAGTCCCTGACCATGACCGGCAAGCACCACGAGATCTACCTCAGCGACCCGCGTCGCACGGCGGCGGAGAAGCTCAGCACGATATTGCGCCAACCGGTGCGTCGAACGGCGCAGTAGCGACGAGAATCGTGCCGTCCGACCAGCGCCCCGGGTGTTCGAGCCGGGCGTGTATCGCTTCGCGGTCGGCTCGCGGGTGCTGCCCGCCGTACCCTGCAGAGGTGAGTGGCCCTCGCCGTAACCGGGTGACCCCGATGGGCGACCTCGTGACGACCGATCTGCGAGGTGCTTGGCTGGGCAACCGTGGAATCCTCCACTCGGCCCCGGAGGGCGAGCCCGCGGTGGTGGTCCGGAACCATGCGTCCCGGGCGTGGATCACCTGCGCGCTGACCTTCAAGGACCGACGCCTTCCGCAGTGGCAGCCGCATCACTTCACGGTGCTCTTCTTCCACGACGAGGCGCTCTCGCTGGCGGCGGGTCATCGGCCGTGCGCGCTCTGTCGGCGCCCCGACTACACGGCATACCGCGCGGCGCTGGCCGCCCAGGCGGACGATCCCCCGTCCTCGGCTGCGATGCTCGACAGGCGGTTGCATGCCGAGCGTCTGCACCGGGGTCCGTGGCGGCGACGGCTCCACCCCGCGGTGTGGGCGCAGGTCCCGTCCGGTGCCTTCGTCGTGGTCGACGACGCTCCCAGCCTGGTCCTGGGGGACAGGATCGTCCCCTGGTCGCCACAGGGGTATGGCGCGCCGGCACGACGCCCTCCCCGCGGACGTGTCGAGGTGCTCACGCCACCGTCGAGCGTGGCCGCGCTCGTCGGCGGCTACCGGCCCCAGATCGACCCCGGTCCCACCTCGGCTCAGGGCGCGTGGACCGACGGCACCCAGCCGACCTGGAGCAGGTGATAGCCGTCCCGGGTGAGCATCCGTCCGCGCCCGGGCACGGCTGGCACTGCTCGCAGCTGGCCGATCAGCGCACCTTCGGACGGGTCGCCGCTGAGCAGGATGCCGGGCTGGGCGAGGTCGCGCATCGCCGTGACGAGGTTGTCGTAGAGCCGCCCCGCTCCACCGCTGCGGCGGGCGATGACCAGGTGGAGACCGATGTCCACCGCCTGGGCGAGCAGCGGCAGCAACGGCTCGAGCGGGTTGCCCTGACTGGTCGCGACGAGCTCGTAGTCGTCGACGACGACGAAAGCCTCCTTGCCGTGCCACCATGAGCGGTTGCGCAGCTGCTCGGGTGTGACGTCGGCGCCGGGAAGACGGGCGCGGAGGAACTCGGCGAGGCCCTGTGCCAGCGAGGACGCCGTCTCGGCGTTGGTCGCGTAGTCGGCGACCCACTCGTCGTCGAGCTCGCCGAGGTTCGCCCGGCGGTAGTCGACGAGGAACAGCTGGGCGGTCTCCGGGGTGTGCAGCCGCGTGACCTCCCTCATGTAGGTGCGCAGCAAGGACGACTTGCCGGACTGCCCGTCGCCGAACACCAGCAGGTGCGGGTCGCGGTCGACCCGGATGCCCACGGGTGCCAACGCCTTCTCGTTGATGCCGAGGAGCAGCAGGTCAGTGTCCGGAGCCATCTCCCGCACCGAGTCGAGGCTGATCCGAGTCGGGAGCAGCCGCAGCTTGGGCCCGGGCGGACCACTCCAGGCGTCCCTGACGGCGCCGACGAGCTGGGCCACCCCTGATCCGAGGGTCGCCGGGTCCGGGGTGCCGTCGAGGCGGGGGAGGGCGCCGAGGAAGTGGTACTTCGCCATCATGATCCCGCGGCCGGCCCGGTCGGTGGGGATGTTGGCCGCGAGCTTGCGGTCGATCTCGGAGTCCATCGAGTCGCCGAGCCGCAGCTCGAAGCGGGTGCCGATGATGTCGCGCACCCCCGAGCGGTAGTCCATCCACCGGGTCGCCGCGGTGAGCAGGTGGACCCCGAAGGTCAGGCTGCGCTGGGCGAGGGTCTGCAGGGCCATCTCCAGCTCGTCGAAGTCCGAGCGGACGGTGCTCCAGCCGTCGACGACGAGGAACACGTCGCCATACCCGTCGTCCACCTCGCCGGCGGCGCGGCGAGCCCGGTAGGTCTCGATCGTGTCGATGCCGTTGGCTCGGAAGTAGCTCTCGCGCGCGTCGGTGATGCCCTCGACCTCGGCGGCGATGCGGGTGACGACGTCGGGCTCGGAGCGCGAACCGATCCCGGCGACGTGCGGCAGCCCCGCGAGGCCGGTGAACGTGCCGCCGCCGAAGTCGAGCACGTAGAACTGCACCTCGTGCGGGGTGTGGGTCAGGGCCAGGCCGGTGACGATGGACCGCAACAGGGTCGACTTGCCGGACCGGGGAGCGCCCACCACCGCGACGTGCCCGGCGGCTCCGGACAGGTCGGCCCGCAGCAGCTCGCGCTTCTGCTCGCGAGGCATGTCGACCGTGCCGAGCGGGAAGCGCAGCGGCCCCTGGCGACGCCAGGTGGGCGAGACGAGCCCGAGCTGCGGGTCGACGGCCAGGTCGGGAAAGAGCTTATCGAACGTGTCAGGGACGTCGAGGGGGGGCAGCCACACCTGGTGGGCAGCCGGTCCGTGGCCGGTCATCGCGTCGACGGCGATGTCGAAGACCGAGCGCTTCTCGCCCGACGCCGCCGACTCGACGGGCTCGGACTCTGTGCTGGCTCGCTCCTCGGCCTCGAGCCGCGAGGCGACCGGACCGACGACGAACGGCAGGGCCTCGCGCCGGGCCTCGCCGGCCGGCCCGACGGCTCCCCGGGCCCGGGTCTTCGGCGCCCCCGAGACGTAAGCCGCCTTGAACCGCCAGAGCGAGGACTGGTCCGGCTTGAGGAACCCGAGACCCGGCACGGCCGGCAGCTCGTAGGCGTCGCCCACGCCGATCACGCTGCGCGACTCCGACGCCGAGAACGTGCGCAGGCCGATCCGGTAGGACAGGTGGCTGTCCAGGCCACGCAGCCGGCCCTCCTCGAGCCGCTGCGAGGCGAGCAGCAGATGGATGCCGAGCGAGCGCCCGAGCCGCCCGATGGCGACGAAGAGGTCGACGAACTCCGGCTTGGCGCTGAGGAGCTCGGAGAACTCGTCGCAGACGATGAGCAGGCTGGGCAGCGGCTCGAGGTGGGGCGCGTCACCCGACGTGCGGGCCTTCTCGTAGTCGCGCTGCGAGGCGTAGTTCCCGGACGCGCGCAGCAGCTCCTGGCGGCGGGTCATCTCCCCGGACAGGGCGTCCTGCATCCGGTCGACGAGGGTCAGCTCGTCGGCGAGGTTGGTGATGATCGCCGAGACGTGCGGCATACCGGCCATGCCGGCGAAGGTGGCGCCACCCTTGAAGTCGACCAGCACGAAGTTGAGGATCTCCGGGGAGTGCGTCAGGGCGAGACCGACGACGAGGGTGCGCAGCAGCTCGGACTTGCCGGAGCCGGTCGCGCCGATGACGAGGCCGTGCGGCCCCATCCCCTGCTGGGCGGACTCCTTGATGTCGAGGTTGATCGAGCCGCCGTCCGCCCCGACCCCGATGGGCACGCGGAGCCGGTCGCGAGGTGGCCGGGGGCGCCACGAGCGCTCGAGGTTCACCGTGTGGATGTCGCCGATCCCGAGGAGGTCGGTCAGCTCCGTGCTCTTGGTGAGGGCGTCCTCGCGGACCGGACCCTCTCCGGCATACAGCGGGGTCAGGCGGCGGGCGGCAGCCTCGGCCACGGGGATGCTCATCTGGTCGGCGAAACCGCGGACCGGCTGCTGGCGGGGGACGACAGCCGCCACCCGCACGCGGGACGAGCCCCCGTCGCCCTCGAGATGCAGGCGCACCCGGGACTCGTCGGTGAGCTCACC
Source organism: uncultured Actinomycetota bacterium (assembly GCA_963826375.1). GTDB lineage: Bacteria > Actinomycetota > Actinomycetes > Actinomycetales > Dermatophilaceae > Lapillicoccus. The sequence goes on from CAWGWN010000008.1 coordinate 57,582, forward strand.
CCATCGCTCCGGGATGTCGATGATCGTCATGCCCAGGACGCCGTCCTCGGTGATGACCGAGTGCCCGACGGGCACGAAGACGTTGTCGAGCACGACCAGCACCTGCGGGGACACGGTCGCGGTGCTCGACGGGCCGAAGCGCGGCCGCTCGCTGAGGTCGGCAGGCAGGAGTGCCACGAGCTGCTCGAGATCGGTGCAGACCAGTCGGCGCGGCCCGGCGGCGTCAGCCTCGCGCCGACTCTGTGCATGGGGAAGCCACTTGACCCAGTCCCAGTCCGGCAGGGCCTCCGGGCGGGTGAGGACGGCGATGACGAGCTGGTCCGGCGGGTGGAACAGCGCCGCCTGGGTGACCAGGGCCCGGGTCTGGGCGCGGGCGTGCTCCTCGTCTCCGGTCACCTCGATCCGCGCGAACGAGGTCAGCGCGACCGCGGTGGGCAGGTCGGGGACCACCCGGTGCGTCGCGAGCAGCCGGTGCAGCGCAGAGGCCGACACAGGGTCGAGCTTGTCGATCGTGTCCGACTCCGGGGGCTTGAGCTCGAGCGCGAGCCGTTGTGGTCCGGTGGCGTAGCGGACCAGCATCCAGTCGTCGTCGTCCGTGGAGCGCTCCCACACGCGGGTCCGGTCCTCGGCGACCGCGGCCAGGGCCGGAGGGTCGGGGTGGACCCAGCGCAGGTGGGTGCGCTGCTCGGCGCTCGCCCGGCGGGCCAGCTCCCGCACCCCGCGCAGGTAGCTGAGGTACTCCCGCCGGTTGCTCGTGACCTGAGCCGTCTTGCCGGAGCGCGCCCGCCAGATGCTCACCCCGACGAACCCGAGCGAGGCGAGCAGGAACATCCCCGCCGCGAGATAGCTCTGGATCGACCCGTTGCCGCTCGTCGCGACGAAGGCCACCGAGCCGAGCGACCCCAGCATCGGGACGGCGGTCATGATGACGTTCGACCCGGCGCCTTCGCCCGCATACAGGGGCGGCGGCGCCTGCAGCTCGAGGTCGCCGTATGGCATCGGGGGTGGCTCGATGCGGCCCTCTCGCCGGGCGGTGGTCGGCGTCGCGGACATGGCGTCTCCCCCTCGGGTGCGGCACGGGTCAGGACCATCATGGGTGTCAGGAGGCCCAGCGGCACGCAGCCGTCCCTACGATGTGTCCCAGGCGGAATGATAGGCCCGACCTGTCTGCGGACAGGCCGGGCGCGCCTGGCCTACTGTGTGCGTGGCAGCGACGGGTGGCTGGGCGGCGACGCGAGGCCGTAGGGGAGGGCGAGTGACCGAGACACCGACGCGCGCGTCAGCGGCGGCCACCCGGTGCCTGACCGTGGTCTTCGGCCCGCGCCGCTACGACATCGTCGTCGACGAGGTGCTTCCTGTCCGTGAGGTGCTGGCCCTCGTGCTGCCGGGGCTCGAGCTCGAGGCGATGACGGTGGGCGGCCAGCCGCTCGAGCTCGACCAGCGTGTCGCCGACTCCGCGTTGGCGACCGGTTCGATGGTCCTCACGACCGTCGTGCGAGGGGCTGTCGTCGCTCCTCGGGTGCGCGCGAACCCGATCCCTGCGCCCGGGCCCCGGGCCCCGGGCCCAGCGGCGCCTGCCGACCTCGCCGCACTCGCGACGGCAGGCTCGAGAACGGCGCTGACTCCCTCGGGTCCGGGCTCGCGCGTGGTGGCCCGCCCGCCGGAGCAGAGCCGTCGCTCGCGGCGGGCAGCGGCAGAGGGGCAGCACGGGTCGGCGCCCCAGTCACCGGGATCGCCGGAGCGGTCCTGGGGGTCATCGCGGTCCGGGTTGGTCATCACCGTCCTCGTCCTCGCCGCCCTCGCGGTCTTCGCCTTCGCGCGGGCGCACACCCAGGGCTCCGCCGTCGGGTTGGTCGTGGGGCTGCTGCTCGTCGTCACCGGGGTGGCGATGGCCCAGGTCCCCGCTGCGCCGCGGTCAGCCCGCCTGCTGTCACCGGTCCTCGGGCTCGCCGGCGGCGCCGTCGCGTCTGGCCAGCTGGTCGGCGGAGCCCACGTGCCGGTCATCGGCGCCTGTGCCGCCGCAGCGCTCGTCGCGCTCGCCGGCCGGGCAGGGATCGGACCCGACCGGGGCCTGCCCCGGGTATGGCTCGGCTTCACCGCCGCGGTCGGGGCGCTCACCCTCGCGGCGCTTGTCAGTGGTGCCGGGATGTCGGCGGTGGCCGTCCTCGGTCTCGCCGGCGCCGTCTTGCTCGCCCGGGTCGTGCCGGACCTGGTGCTCGACGTCGCGGACGACGTGCTGCTCGACATCGGACGCCTGTCCGTCACGAGCTGGTCGCCGCGTGAGGCGCGGAGACGTCTGCGGCGTGGGTGGCGGATCGACGACCTGGCCGTCCGGTCGGTGGTGGCAGCCGCCGTGGTGGAGCAGCTCGCGACCCTGGTCGGGCTCGCGGCGGTGGCAGCCGGCAGCGCCGCGGTCCTGGTGCCGGACGTCCTGGCCGGGCCTCGTCTTCCGCTCCGCCTCCTGCTGGCGTGCTCAGCCGTCGCCCTCGCGCTGACCGCCCGTGCCTACCGGCGCCGACGCGACCGGGTCCTGTTGCGGTGGGCGGCCATCGGGCCCGCGGTGGCGCTGCTGGTGCCCTGGGTGGCCGCACTCGGCATGCCGGGCGCCGTCTGGCTGGCGGCGGTCGCCGTGCCCCTCGGCCTGGTGGTGGCCGGGTTGTCGACTGCTGTCGCTCGCGGGTACCGCTCGTTGTGGGCCGCCCGCCTCGCCGACCTCGCCGAAATGGTCGCCCTGCTCGGGGTCCTGCCCCTCGCGATCTGGGCGTCCGGGCTGCTCGAGTGGGCCACCGGGCTGCTCGCCTGAGGGTCGTTCGCCACCGGTCGGACGGGCGTCTTCGCCCGTTCACCGACCATGAGTATGCGCACCTAAATTGGGCCGATGGGGCACATTCGCCCTTCCCGAACCGCCAATGACGGGAGCAGGATCGGTATGGTTCCAGCAGCCGAAGCAGGGGGACACCCGAGTTCGCACCATCTGGTCCGGCGGGAACCGAAGGTCACGACGCTGTCCTAGACCGCAGCACAGGCCGATTCAGTGGCCGGGCAGTCTGGATGGGCGGTGACGGACAACGAGCCCCACTCAGGGGATGAAGTGGAGGGGTTGTGGCAACGACCACGCAGCAGAGACAAGGTGCACAGAAGGCCGCCGCGGGGAAGGTCCGCGCGAAGGAGTCCGACTTCCAGCAGCAGCTGCGCACCCTGCGCGGTGAGGCTGAGGGTCTGCGCCCGGAGTACAAGGGTCCGGCGGCCGACTCGTTCTTCGTCCTGGTGAACGGATGGCTCGAGGACGCCGACGCCATCGTCAAGGACATGGAGAACTTCGCCAGCAAGCTCGACGTCCAGGAGTCGACGGTGAACACCTCGCAGGAGGAGTCCGCTCAGACGTTCACCAAGGCCGCCACCCGGCTCTCCACCCAGGCCTGACGGCCGACCGACGCGTTAGGGGACAAGGCATGACCATCATCAAGGTTGGCAAGGAGTCGCTCGAGCAGATGGCGGGTCACATCCAGACGACCCACAAGAACCTCAAGAACGGCTTCGAGGACCTCTCCTCCGAGCTGCTGCGCACGCTGCCCGAGTGGGGCGAGGGCACCGAGTCGCGCGCCGCATACGACGCGTTCAAGAAGCGGGTCGACAACCTCTTCCAGGAGATGTTCGACGCGGTGGCCAAGATGCCACCGGTCGTGCAGCAGGCGGCTGCCGATGCCGCCGCACGGGAGAAGCAGAACGCCGGCATGTGGCAGGGCGGGTCCTGACCGTCCACGACTGACGGTGGGTGGGCCTGCCCCTGGGGGGCGGGTCCGCCCATCGAGGCGGTCCGGCTCGGGCTGCCCGCCCGAGCCGAGGGTGGGCGGGCGGCCTGGCAGGTGGGGTAGACATGGTCAGCGGAGGGGAACCGAACATGTACATGGACACCGAGGGCGTCCTCAACGCCGCGCGGCAGAACGACGCCAACACCGCCGAAGCGCTGGCCGCGGCCAAGGAGGCGGTGGCCAGCCTGACGGCGCTGCGCGGGAGCGCGATCTTCGGGCCGTCCCCGGCCGGGCGACACACGGAGGGCATCTTCGACCGCTCGTCGGTGGTCATCGACGAGCTGATCGCCGAGGTGAACCGGGCCATCACCATCCTCAACGACAACCTCACCCTCTCGGTCGACCGGGTTCTCAAGGGTGAGGAGGCGTCGGGCGTCGACTTCGACAAGCTGGCGGCCGACAACCGGGCGCATGTCAGCAACCTGGAGACCACGGGCATCAAGCCCGGCGAGGAGGCCTACCAGCCTCCCCCGGCTGACCAGGCCCCCGGGGCCGGCCAGGCGGGCGCACCGCCTGCCGACCCGACGGCTCCAACAGTCTCGCCGTCCGTGCCGGTCTCCGCCCCGAACCTCGTCGACTAGCGCACCCGGATCCTGGTCCGCCCCATGCGCCGTTCCCCTGTCACCGTCGGCTCCACGGTGCCCGTCCGCCTGGGCCTGCTCGCGACGGTGCTCGGGGTCACGACGAGCTGCGCCCTGGTCGCCCCAGTGGCGTCGGCGTATGCCACCCCACAGGCCGGCGGCAACGTCGCCGACTGGCAGAAGGGTCAATGGTGGATCGACGCGACCAGGCTGCGCGAGCGACACGATCAGGGGCTGACCGGCAAGGGCGTCGACATCGCCCTCATCGACGGCCCGGTGACCTCGACGATCCCCGAGCTCCAGGGCCAGGACGTGCGCCCCACCCTCAGCACGTGCGACGAGAGCTCAGCCTCCGACGGCCCGCTCAGCCCCGATGTGCCGCTGGGGGATGCGTCGTTCCACACGACGTCGATGGCCGCGCTCATCGTCGGCAACGGCAGGGGGACCGGACCGGGCGGCGGCGGCGTCGTCGGGGTCGCTCCCGGAGCCACGCTGCGCACCTACGCGATCTTCAACACCACCGACCCGGCCAAGCACCAGAACCTCATGTGCGACCTCGCGGCGATGCCCGGCCTCGTCGACCGCGTCGTCGCCGACGGCGCCGACATCATCGAGATCCCGGTGACCCTGCAGGGCTTCACGCCGAAGTTCACCGCCGCTGTGAACCGGGCTGTCGCCAAGGGCGTCATCCTCGTGGCCGGGGCCGGCAACGGTGGGCCGGGGACGAACCCCATGCCGCCGGCCGACCAGCAGGGAGTCCTCGTCGTCGGCGGTGTCGACAGGTCCGGTCAGGTCTCCGCCCAGTCACCGACCAGCGTGTCCTCGTCGTGGGACGTCGCCCAGCTCCGGAGCGCCCCGACCTCCGACATCCACCTCCTCGCCCCCGCCAACGACATCATCGGTGGAGGGCTGGCCGCTGGCAGGTGGGAGTCCGACGTCCTGCAGAACGGCACGTCGGGCTCCAGCGCCATCGTGGCCGGACAGCTGGCGCTGATGAAGCAGAGATGGCCGACGGCGACGGGCAACCAGCTGCTCTACTCGTTGCTGCGCAACGCGAACCGCTCCGCGGGGTCGCCACCCTGGGACCCGCGGTCCGGCTACGGCACCACGTCGTTCGAGAGGACGCTCACGACCGACCCCACGGCATACCCGGACGTGCACCCGTTCTACGGACATCCGGGGAACGTCTACAGCGACCACCCGGTGGCACCGTTCATCCCGGTCGCCGTCGACACCGATGGCCATCTCCCCCAAGCACCGGCGAGCTCACCCGGCCCCGGGACAACGGCCCCGGGCGGACCGACCACCGGTCAGGCACCGGCGAACGAGGCTGCGCCACAGGCGGCCTCGACGGCAGCGGACGCAGGGGGCACCCCGGGCGCCTGGACGGCTACAGTGATTCTCGGGTGCCTGGTCGCGCTGGGGGCGGCCGCGGTTCTCCGGAACCGGCGGTCCGCCGGACGCACCAGGGTCTCGAAGACAGCAGCAGAGGGGAAGGACTCGAGATGAACCAGATCGCAGGCGGTGGAGGAGGCGGACCCTCCGGAGGCCCGAAGGAGCAGCGGCTCTTCTCGGCGGCCTTCGGTGCGTCGTGGTCGCAGATCGACACGGCCCGTGACCAGGTCGACACGGCCGCCACGAACCTCGGCATCGTCGCGGCCCAGCTCGACAAGCTGGTCCCGCGGCTCCAGGACTCCTGGACGTCGGCCGACGGCCAGGCGGCTGCGGCCTCGACCAAGGACCTCGCCAAAGCCCTCCTGGCCAAGCGCGACCAGCTCGACGGCACGGCCACGGCGCTCGCCACGGCGCGCCACGCCGTGAAGGCCGCCCAGGACTACTGGTCCCAGCAGCAGCCGCCGCCCACCCCTCCCACGGCCCCGCCGTCCGGGATGACCCCTCTGCTCGGCCCGCAGGCGACACCGGGCGACCCGTTCGGGCTGAACGCCCAGTCTCAGTACAACAGCGACAAGGCGGCCTACGACTCGCAGATGTCCTCCCGCGAGGCGGCCATGGACCAGCACTACCGCACCTACCAGGCCGATCTCGGCGACGCCGGGCGGAACATGGCCCAGGTCAACAGCGTCGAGGTGTGGGACGCCCAGGCGGGCAGCGGCGGTGGGGGAGCCCCGGGCGGCGGTGCTGCCCCCGTCGGCGGTGGTCCGCAGCCGGTCTCCCCGGGACAGCCCGTCGGACCTGGCCACACGAGTGGCGGAACGCTGCCGTCGGGTGGTCCGGTGCACGGTGGCCCGGTGCACGGCGGTCCGGTGCACAGCAACCCTCCCTCGACGAACGGCCCTGGACCGTCGGGCTCCGGCGCCGTCCACCCGCCCCCGCTCGGCGGGCCATCGGTGGACGGCGGCTTCGGGGGGGTCGCAGCATCCGCGGCGGACGGTCCGGGCCTCTATGGCCCCGGCGGCCCGTCTGGTGGCGTGGGTGGAGCAGGTCTCGGCGCCGGCTCCTGGGCTGGTGCCGCGGCCGGGGTCGCCGGCGGAGGTATGGGGGTCGCCGCCGGCACGCTGGGAATGACGTCAGGACGGGCTGGGTCGGGGATCGCTGCGACGGGCCGCCCTGGTGTCGATGCGAGAACGGTGCTCGGAGGGACGACCGGTGCCGGCGCGTCGGGCGCGGGAGGACAGGTGCGCGGCGGTGGAGCCACGGCTGGAAGGTCGTCGGCCGGCATGGTCGTCAACAACGGAGGCACGGCAGGAGGGCGGGCCGGGGCCGCCGGCGGCCGGGGCGGCTCCGGATCCGCGGCCGGCGGTCGGGCGGGTGCCCGCGCCACAGCAGGGGCGACTGCCCGATCCACAGCGGGCGCGCCGAGAACGGGCCGCAGCAAACCCCAGGGACGCAAGCGGACCGACGACCTCTCGCTGGTCACCGAGGATCAGTGGATCGACGATGGGGAGAGCACCGACGGCGTGGTGCGCTGAGAGCCGCTGACCGTCTCGGGCGAGGCCGCCACGGGGCCTGTCGCGGGCCGCTGCCAGCGCCCGCATTCGGTTAGAATCCGGCACGCAACGACCATCAGGGGAAGCAGGGCACGTGACGACGAGCACCCAGTCAGCGGATCTGGTGCGGCTGAGCGTGCTCGCCGGGGAGCGAATGGTCGACCTGGTTTTGCCCTCACGTCTTCCGCTGGCCGAGATCCTGCCCGAGGTCGTGGCGTTGTCGGGGTCGCTTGACGCCTACGAGGCCTACGGCGGCTACACCCTCGTCGGCACGGACGGCCGGGCGCTGGACCTCGACGCGAGCTTCCTGGCGCAGGGTGTCCACGACGGCGCGATCCTCACCCTGGTGACCGGCGCGGAGGCCGAGGAGAAGAAGGTCTACGACGACGTCGTCGAGGCGGTGGCCGACTCGGTCGAGGATCTCGGTGCGGGGTGGACCGAGCAGCACGCCCGCCTGACGACGCTGGGAGTCTCCGGACTGTTGCTCGTCCTGGGGGCCCTGGCGCTGCTGCTGAACCGGGGCAGCGGCGTGGTGGTCCTCGTCGTCGCGGCCGTCGCGACGGTGCTCCTCCTGCTGTCCGGGGCGGTCTTCGCGCGGGTCCGACGGGACGAGACCACGGCCGTGGTCGTGCTCGTCGGCGCGGGCCTGTATGCCGTCGCGGCGGGGCTCGGCGTCGGCGCCGCAGGCTCTGGGCCTCCGGTGCTCGCGGCTGGGCTGGGCCTGGCCGTCGTGGGCGGCGCGAGCATGCTGCTCCTCCCAGCGCGTCGCTGGGCGTTCCTGCCCTTTCTCGTCCTCGGCTTCGCCGGGGCGGCCATCGGTGCGGTGCTGATGGGGACATCGCTGGGCGCGGGACGGGTCGTCGCCATCGTCACGGTCGTCGCGGTCATCCTCGGGAGTGTCATCCCATGGTTCGCGCTGGCCTCGACTCGCACCATGGTGGCCCCGCTGCAGTCCGAGGCCGAGATCGTCGCTGAGCCGGAGCCGGTCGACCTCGCCCGGATCCGTCGCGGGATCGGCCTGGCCCACGACCTCGTCCTCGGCCTGTCGATGAGCGTCAGCCTCATCGTGCTGCTCGGCGCACCGGCGCTGGTCGGTCTGGGCTGGGCCGGCCTGGGGGTGGTGTGGGCCGCCGGGCTCGTCCAGATGATGCGCACCCGTCAGTTCCTCCTCGCACGCGATGTCGCCGTGGGGCTCGCCGGCGGGTCCGTCGGGGTGGCTGCCGGCACGGTGGCCGCCCTGGTGCAGCATCCCGAGTGGGGCCTGGTCGTCGGTGCCCTCGTCGGCGTGAGCGCGGTCGGCGTCCTGGCCAGCCTCGCGCTACCCGCTGCGGCCACCGTGCGCCGGGGTCGGATCCTGGACGTCGTCGAGGGGCTCCTGCTCTTCGCGATGGTCCCGCTGCTCGTGCTCGCGCTCGGACTGATCTCCTCGATCCGGGGCTGATGTGGCCAGCAAGCGAGACCTCGTCGAGGCGCACGCCTACAACCGGCGGCGGCTCATCTCGGCCTTCCTCTCGGGAGCTCCGGGCGGGCGTGAGGTGGAGAGCGTCTCGCGAGCCCGGCCCGTGGTCGCCGGGGTCACGCTCGGCGGCCTGCTGCTCGCCGGCGCGGCCGTCGCCGGACTGCTCACCAAGCCGCTGCCGTCCGGGTGGGACAACGGCTACGTCATCATCGGGGGGTCGTCCGCCGCGCGGTTCGTCAGCATCAAGGGCAACCTTCACCCGGTCCTCAACGCCACCTCGGCTCGGCTGATCCTGCCGTCCTCCACGGGGTTCCGCGTCCAGGTGGTCGACGACGAGAAGATCGCCGCCACACCGCACGGCTCGACGCTGGGGATCATCGGCGCGCCGGACGACCTGCCGCCGGCCGACGCCCTGGTGCAGTCCGGGTGGGTCGCCTGCCTCGATGGGACGGCCGTCTCGACGACGATCTCCACCCAGCAGGTCCCCGCGACGAACGACCGGGACGGGGTCACGGTCAAGGTCGCCACGAACGGCGAGGACGTGCGCTACCTCCTCGCCGGGGGTGAGCGGTTCCGGATCCCGACCGACCGCTACGACAGCGTCAAGCAGTACGTCAACAAGCTCGAGACCCCGGCGACCGTCCCTGGCACGTGGGTCGACCTCTTCACTGCCGGCGACGACCTGGCCTTCGGGTCGTTCACGTTTCCTGCTGCCAGCCCCGCCGGGCAGCCGCTGCCGGCGCAGTTCACCTTGGGCAAGCGCGTGATCTCGATCGGGCAGCTGATCGTCAACAAGGACCAGGACGACGCCATGTCGGTGATGCTCGCCAACGGCACCGTGCCGCTGAGCCCGTTCGCCGCGGCGGTCTACCAGGCCACCGCTCCCGGGACGCTGGGGCAGGCCAAGACCGTGTCGAACGCCGACCTCGCCAAGATCCAGCCCAGCGACGCACGCGCCTTCTACCCGGCAAGCTGGCCCCAGGACGTGCCCGGCAACCGTCCGGGAAAGCCGTGCGCCGTCCTCGAGACCGCCACCGGTAAGCCGGCCGTCACCCATCTGCTGCTCCAGTCCGCCGAGTCGCCCTGGGTCAAGCTGCCCCACCAGCTGAGGACGTACGTCCAGCCTGGCCGGGGCGCTCTGGCGCGGGCCAGCTCGACCGGGACGACGGGCCCGGTGTACGTCGTCGACCAGTCCGGCCGGGCGTTCAGCATCACCGACCCGTCTGCGGAGACACTGGCCCGGCTCGGCTACGCCACCGTCCCGCCGCGCCTCGTCCCTGCCGCCTGGGTGACGCTCTTCCAGCCAGGACCGGCCCTGAGCGAGGCTGCGGTCAACGCGCCCAAGATCGAGGGCGGGGGCACGTGACCCCCCTGCCCCGACGGTGGGTGGTGCGTGCGGGTGCGGCGAGCCTGGCCGCAGGGGTGGCCGCACTGCCGCTGGGGATGGCACCGGGTATCGCCGGGGGCCCGGCGCCGGCGTGGGCGGCCGACACCAGCTGCGCCGATCGGCGTACGGCGCCGGTCTACGTGCCGGCGCCGAGCACCGTGCTGACCGACCTGGGGCGTGACGCGGTGTGGCGGATCGCGACGGGCCGGGGCGTCACCGTCGCGGTGGTCGACTCGGGGATCAACGTCGGCAACGCCCACCTGCCCCAGGGCTCAGCCGTCCTTCCGGGCCAGACGCTGCTGCCCGCCATCGAGGGGTATGCACCGGAGCCGCATGGCTGGAGCGACCTGTCCGGGCACGGCACGACGGTCGCGAGCATCATCGCCGGCCGGCCCGTCCCCGGTTCCGGCCAGGTGGGCCTGGCCAAGGATGCCCAGCTGCTGCCCGTGCAGGTCTACGGCGTGACCGAGGAGCAGGGCCGCTCCGACCCCCGGCTGACCGCGGTCGTCCCCCAGACCGATCGGCTGGCCGCCGGCATCCGCGCCGCGGCCGAGCGCGGCGCCAAGGTCATCAACGTCTCGCTGAGCCTGGACCGACCGGACCAGGGCCTGGCCGATGCGGTGACCTTCGCGAACGACCGGGGTGCGCTCGTCGTCGCCAGTGCGGGAGACCGCGCGACGGCCACGAACAAGGCGGACGGCCCCCGCTATCCGGCCGCCTTCCCCAACGTCGTCTCGGTCACTGCGCTGACCTCGAGATATACCGTCGACGCGGCGAACAACATCCAGGGGGAGCACATCACCGTCGCCGCCCCGGGGCAGGGGCTGACCGTGGCGCTCGGCGCGGTCGGCGACTGCGTCCTGGACGGCCCGGCGGCCACGAGCTATGCCACCCCGCTCGTCTCGGCCACGGCCGCGCTGCTGGCAGAACGGTTCCCGGCCGAGACCCCCGCGATGTGGAAGTACCGCATCGAGGCGTCCGCCCTGCGACCGCTCGCCGACCGCAAGGACACCGCGCTGGGCTGGGGCGTGCTCTCTCCGTATGACGCGCTGACGATGACGCTCGACCCGAACCGGGCGGGGCCGGCCCTGCCCGGCTACCCGGCGCCGACTGCCCCGGCCGCGCTGGCAGCTCCGGTCTCGGTCGAGGTCGACCCCGACCCGTTGGCGCGCCACCGCGCGGTCGGGATCTGGGTGGCGTTCCTCGCGGTGGCGTCCGTGGCCGCTCTGCGCCTGGTCCGGGTGCTGCGCACGGGGCCCGCGCCCGACGCGCTGGAGTGAGACGGCACCAGCCGACAGGGAGCCGGCGCTGTCCCCGACCACGACGACGGGGTATGCCGGGTGCGTGTGGTGCGCACCCGGCATACCCCCGTCAGGGTCGTGCCGTCAGCTGAGCGTCAGCGGTTGTCGACCGCGGTGACCGTCACCCCGACGTTCGCCCCCGTCCAGAGCTGGCTCAGGACGTAGACGGTGCCGGGCGGGATGATCGCCGACTCGTCTGCGTTGGCCGTCGCCGCGTCTCCGGTGAGCTGGCACTTGCTGTCGAGGAAGTACAGGTCCAGGTCGTGACCGACCACCGGGTCGGACTCGCCCTTGACCGTCACGGAGTGCAGACCGTCGGCGAACCCGCTCGGCATCTTCGAGACCCACGCGTCCGCGCCCTGGGAGGCGGGCGGGAAGAGGCATGCCGTGTTCATCTCCGTGCCGGTGACGCCGAAGACGTTCTGCAGTCCCGTCGGGTCACCCGCGGCGGGGTTGTTGGCCACGATGGTGCCGCTGTCGGTGAACGGCTGGTCCGGCGTGATGGTGCCGTTGACGACCTCCGCCTTCTTGCCGAACACCTCGACCTCGGCGACCTGCGCGTAGCGGGTCGTGTCGCCCTGGACGGAGTCGATGAAGAACCGTGCGTAGCCGGCCTTCACCGGCTTGTCCAGGTTGAAGGTGACGAAGTTGAGGTCCGGGGCCGTCGGCCGCGGCGCCTCGTAGCCGAACGACCCCGTCTTCGCCGTCGTCCACGTGATGCCGTCGGGCGAGGTCTGGAAGGTGAAGTCCTTCAGCGCCGCGAACCGCGAGCCGTTGGTCGCCTTGAACGCGCTGACCCGCACCGAGGTGATGGTGTCGTCAGCGGCGAGCTTGACCGTGGCGTAGCGGTCCGGACCGGCGTTGTAGGCCGTGCCGCCCGTGTCCTGGGTGGACCAGACCGACGCCGCCGTGTCGTCGAAGGCGAACTTCGCCGGCGACGCGTCGTCCTGGCTGGACGCGGTCACGATGCTCGCCCCGGAGGCCGTCGAGGCCAGGTTGGGGGAGAGCTTGATGGTCTTGGCGGCGTTCTTGCCCGCGGTGACCGAGAAGCCGTCGATCGTCTGGACCCCGAAGCCGGGGGCCTGGATGGTCAACGGGTACGAGCCGGCCTGCGCCTTGACGCTGGCGCCACCGGTCGAGCCGGTGCGGGTCAGCGCGGACACGCGTGCCTCGAACACACCGAGGATGATCCGGGCGTCCTTGATCGGCTCGTTGGTCTTCGCGTTGACCAGGGTCAGCGCCACCGTGCCGTTCTTGGCCGGGGCCGGGTGGTCGAAGCCCGGCTGCGGCTCGGTGTCGTCGCCGGTGTTGCTCGTCGCCGAGGCACCCGCTCCGCGCTTGGCGAAGACCGACCAGATGAGGTCGGTGTTGTCGCCGTGGTAGCGGTCGAGGTCCGCGCTGAGGATGCCGTTTCGGGCGTCGAGGAACGACGGGTCCGGAGCGGTGAGGGGCATGCCGTCGGTGATCAGCTGGGCGGCGACCTTGCCGCCCTCCGCCTCGCCGTACTTCGCCACGAGGGCCTTGCGCAGGTCCCAGATCGTCGCCGTCCAGATCTCGCCGTCGGCGTGGACCTCGGGCCCGGTCAGGTCGTAGCCGATGTCACCGAAGGTGGTCGGGTTCTGGTCGTAGTTCCAGTTCCGGATCCCCCGGGTCGGGTTGGCGGTGACGTAGTCGCCGACGATCGGCTTGGTGAGCAGCCCGGCCGCGAAGCCGTGGTTCAGCGCATACCAGTCGGACCAGCCCTCGCCCATCGAGCCGGCCTGGTGCGAGCCGAGAGCCGCGCCACCCGCGACATACCTGGTGGACAGGCCGTGGGTGTACTCGTGCTGGATGACCGACATGTCGAACGACCCATCGCGGTACTGGCCCTCGAACGCGTCGTTGATCGGCTCCCACAGGAACATCCCGCTCCACGGCGGGATGCCGTCGTCCAGGGTGAGCATGTAGGCGTTGTCCCGGCCGGTGTAGGTCGGGGAGCCACCGGACGCGGCGCCGGCCTGGACCAGGCCCTTCACGGGGTCTGCGCCCAGGCCGCCCTTGGTGCCGTTGTCGACCTGGAAGTTGCCGGCCGTCTCGGTGAAGCCGAGAGCGTAGTACTCGTCGTGGATCCGGTTGTGCTGGAAGAACAGGTTCGTCGCGGCCGAGTTGAGGTCCTCCGCGTATGACGGCGGCAGGGTGCCGCCCCTGGTGGCCGCCCACTGGTTGGAGTAGGCGTAGGAGAAGTTGCCCGTCGGGGAGACCGGGCGCACCGCGGTGTCAGCCGGCGCGATGAAGTTCGACCAGTTCGCGTAGGTGTCGGCGTTGTTGCCCAGGGTGGTGATCCCCTTGCCGGTCAGGCCGGTCGGGTCGACCCAGCCCTTGGGGGACTGGGCGGTCGGGCCGAAGGACTGCTGGCGAGCCTGGCCTCCCTTGGCGGCACCGGGGTAGTTGTCGTAGACGGTGCCCTGCGGGTCGGACTCGTGCTCGATGAGCTGGGTGCGGTAGAGGGTGGCGCCGCTCGTGCCGTCGACGATGACCTCGAAGGCCTCGTCCTGGCTCTTGAGGAAGTACACCTTGTAGGCGGCGACCGGGCCGGACTTCGTGCCGAAGACGACCCGCTTCGCGTAGGCCGGGCCGAAGAACGGGCCGCGGTCGAACGTCGTGTAGCCGGCCTGGGTCCCGGTGGCCTTGGGGGAGAAGCTGACGCCCGAGGCCAGCCCGGTCACGACCTTGGCAACGGCTCCGGCCTCGCCGAGCCCCCAGCCAGAGGTGAGGTCGCCGCTCGGCGTTGGGTCACCGGCATACGAGAGGATCCGGCCGTCCTTGGTCACCGCGATGTTGAGCCGGCCGCCCCGGGCGCTGGGCATGCCCTGCGCCGTCTGGACGAAGTCGACGACGTGCGTCTCGGTCCCGGGCAGTGCGTGGTCACGGACCACGGCCAGCGCGGCGACATCGGCCGAGGACAGGCCGAAGGCGGCCGCCTGCGAGCCGACCCAGGCCCGGGCCACGTCCACCGGAGCGCCCGGCGTCGCGGCCGAGAGGTAGCCGCTGCCCGACAGGCTGCGCAGGGTCCCCAGCCGGGGGTCCCACGTGGCGCGGGCGCCTGTGCCGGCCGAGGCGAGCAGCCGGGTCACGGCGTCCTTGGCGGCTGTGGTGGGCAGAACCGTCTTCGCGACGGCGCGGGTGTCGAGAGTCTGGCTCGTCGCGCCGGCCGGGTCACCGAGGACCGATGCGGCCTGCGGGGGCGCGACGTTCGCCTGGGCGGTGAGCAGGGGGGTGCCGAGCATGGCTCCGGAGAGCAGGCACACCCCCAACGTGGTCAGGCGGGTGCCTGATCGGATGTGTCGGGGCATGGGTGATCCTCCATAGGGGCGGCAGGGGGTGTTGCCTGAGAACCGCCCTCAGGTCACCTGGGTTATCCCCGAAACTGCCAAGAACGTGTCAAGACTCTGTATGAACCCGGTGAGCATCCGCATCTGCGGGTCGACCCCCCTGCGGGCCGCCCCGACCTGCGGGTACGTCTCTTCCTGCGGGTCGGCGCCGGCGGGTCCGCACCAGGGTTCATGCTGGGTGCCATGAGTGACGACGACCGGCCGCACCCCCGGCGCCCGGCGATGTTCAGCCCGGCCGCGATGGAGGCGCACGCCGCCTCGGTCGACCCGATGCAGGAGATCGAGGCGGCCCACGAGAGCGCCGCGATCCTCGTGCGCACCGGGCGGACCTCGCGGGACCCCGAGCTGACGGCCCGGCTCGTGGCCCTGGTCGAGGAGCTGGGCCTGTCGACCGTCGCGGACCTCTGGGCGTCCCGTCCGGCTCGAAGCCTGCCGGGCTGCCTGTGGCGGCTGTACGTCCTGCGGGAGTGGGTCCGCCGTGACCCGGCGGGCGCGAGTGCCGACTACGTCGCGGGGATGCGGTTCACGGACGTGAACCACGCCGTGGCGGGAGTGGCCGAGCCTCCGGGGCCGGACGAGGTGGCGGCCATGACCGACGCCGTTCTCGCCGGGGTCTTCTCGGGCGACCTCGCCGTCGCCCTGGACCGCGCGGCGGCGTTCTGCCGGGTCGTCTCCGCGGGCCGGGCCGACCTGTCCGAAGGTGAGGAGGCGGCTCAGCGCGCCGCGCAGCTGCTCCTCACGGCTGACGACCTGGCCGGCGCCGCGAACCTGTGGCGCGCGGGTCAGCTGCTCTAGAACCCCCTGTCTGGGTCAACTCACTGCCTGGATCACCCGCGGCCTGGATCCACCCCCGGCCAGGATCCACCCCCGGCCAGGATCCCGCACGCGCACGGAACGGTCCGGCCGGGTTTCGGCCACCTTCGACGCGACGGGGGACCTCGGGCTATATCCTGGTCCTGCGTCGGGCCGCGGTAGCCCCGGGTCCCACATTGAGCCGCTTCGAGCGGCCTCGCGCCGTGAGGCGCTCCCGGCCCGACGCATACACCAGGTCGAGCTGTGCTCAGCTCCCGCCGAGGTCCTCGGTATGCGTCGCCGAGCGATGCCGGGACAGGTCGCGGTGGGCGCTCTGTCGTGCCCGCCGGGCCGGGCCGGTCCACGCGCAGTCGTCGCAGCTGCCGTGGGCGAAGGAGCCCTGCTCACGCAGCGACGGGGCGTCGCGGACCGGGGGAGGGGCGGGGGGCGTGGGGTCGCATTCGGTCTGCGCGGGGGACGCCATGTGCCCATGATGAGGCCGGTGACCCCAGTTGTCCTAGTCTGCGATGTCAGTTTCTCGTCACCCGAGAGGTTTCGCCGGCTCCGACCATTGCCGCACACCTAGGCTGGGCAGGTGACCAGCGAGCAGCCACCCGACGAAGAGCTGCGGGACGCGGTGCTGCACCAGGAGATCGAGCTCGTCGGAGAGCTCGTCGTGGCAGCGACCTCGGCCACCGGGCACCTGACCCAGGCCGAGATCGACCAGCTGCTCGGCGTCGGAACCGCCGGTGAGGTTGGGGCTGCTGGGACGCCTGATGAGGAGTGAACCGCAGGCGACCTGAGCCGGAACACCCGGTTGCGTGGAGGGGCCCGGATAGCCGTAGCATTTGCCGCGGCCAGGCCACCAAGGACCGGAGACCCCGTGGGATTTCGCCTCACCCCCAAAGAGGACAGCTTCTATGACCTCTTCGCCGTTTCCGCCGCACATCTCGTCTCGGGCGCGCGTGAGCTGACCAACCTCCTCGCCGCCGAGACGCCGGAGGCGCGGACCGCGGTCGTCACGGCGATGCGGGACCTCGAGCACCAGGCAGACGAGGCGACGCACCAGATCATCAGCCGGGTGAACAGCTCCTTCATCACCCCCTTCGACCGGGAGGACATCCACCGCCTGGCGTCCCGCCTCGACGACTGCATGGACCACATGGAGGAGGCTGCCGACCTGATCGAGCTCTACAAGGTCGACGACCTGCCCAAGGGCGTCGCGAAGCAGATCGAGATCATCGGGCGGATGGCCGAGCTCACCGCGGCCGCGATGCCCCGGCTGCGCTCGATGCGCGACCTGTCGGAGTACTGGATCGAGATCAACCGGCTGGAGAACCAGGCAGACAAGCACTACCGGCGGCTCGTGGCCACCCTCTTCGAGGACTCCGACGCGATCCGGGTGCTGAAGATGAAGGACATCGTGTCGGCGTTCGAGGCAGCGGCAGACGCGTTCGAGAACGTCGCCAACACCGTCGAGGGCATTGCCGTCAAGGAGTCCTGACCGCGTGGACTGGGTCCCCGTAGGCATCGTCATCGCCCTGGCGATGGGGTTCAACTACACGAACGGCTTCCACGACGCCGCCAACGCCATCGCCACCTCGGTGTCGACCCGGGCGCTCACCCCCCGGATCGCGCTCGCGATGGCGGCCGTCGCGAACCTCTTCGGGGCGTTCTTCGGCACCAAGGTCGCCGCGACCATCGGCAGCGGGATCATCGCCGCTCCGCAGGGCAGCGAGGGGCTCTGGCTGGTCGGGGCCGCCCTGGTCGGCGCGATCGGCTGGAACCTGCTGACCTGGTGGCTCGGGCTGCCCTCGTCGTCCTCACATGCGCTCATCGGCGGCCTCGGCGGCGCCGCGCTGGCCGCCGGTGCGCTGGTCATGTGGAAGGGGATCTTCGAGAAGATCATCATCCCGATGATCGTCTCGCCGATCGTCGGCGTGCTCGTCGGCTACGTCGTCATGGCCGCGATCCTGTGGCTGTTCCGGAACAGCCACCCCGGCAAGGTGTCGCGTGGGTTCCGCTACGCGCAGACGGTGTCCGCGGCGGCGATGGCGTTCGGGCACGGGCTCCAGGACGCCGCGAAGACGGCGGGGGTCGTGGTGCTCGCCCTGACCGTGTCGGGGCACCAGAGCGGGAGCTCCGTGCCGCTGTGGGTGCTGGTCATGTCGGCGGTGGTCATCAGCCTCGGCACGTATGCCGGCGGGTGGAGGATCATGCGCACGCTCGGCCGCCGGATCATCCACCTCGACCCTCCGCAGGGCTTCGCGGCCGAGGCCACGGCCGCCTCGATCCTCTACGTGGCGGGGCTGACCTTCGGCGCGCCGATCTCGACCACCCACACGATCACCTCGGCGATCATGGGCGTCGGGGCCACCAAGCGGTTCTCCGCGGTCCGCTGGGGAGTGGCCGGCAACATCGTCGGGGCCTGGGTGCTGACCTTCCCCGGCGCCGGGATCGTCGCGGCGCTGACCTACTGGGTCTGCCTCCTCCTGCGCTGAGCGCCCTCGCCACCCCCTGCGCGCGCCCTCGCCACCCCCTGCACGCACTTCCCATCCCCTTGCGTCCGGGTCGGGGCGGGTCGGGACCCTTCTCGACCCGGACGCAACGAGGGGGAGACGGGACGCACGGGGAAGGAGGACGCAACGATGGGGTCCGGGAAGGGCGTCAGCCGAAGCGGCCGGAGATGTAGTCCTCGGTCGCCCGCTGGCTCGGGTTGTTGAAGATCTTCGTCGTGTCACCGATCTCGACCAGCTGGCCGGGCTCTCCCGTCGCGGCGAGGTTGAAGAACGCCGTGCGGTCCGAGACCCGGGCCGCCTGCTGCATGTTGTGGGTGACGATGACGATCGTGTAGCTCGACTTCAGCGAGTTGATCAGGTCCTCGATGGCGAGCGTCGAGATGGGGTCGAGCGCGGAGCACGGCTCGTCCATCAGCAGGACCTGCGGACGCACGGCGATCGCGCGGGCGATGCACAGCCGCTGCTGCTGGCCCCCGGACAGCCCGGCACCGGGCTTCTTCAACCGGTCCTTGACCTCGGTCCAGAGGTTCGCGCCCTTGAGGGACTGCTCGGCGGCCTCGTCGAGCGCGGCCCGGCCCCGGACCCCGTTGAGCCGCAGGCCCGCCACCACGTTGTCGTAGATGGACATCGTCGGGAAGGGGTTCGGCCGCTGGAACACCATGCCGACCGTGCGGCGCACCGCGACGGGGTCGACGTTCGCGGCATACAGGTCCTTGTCGTCGAGCATGACCGTGCCCTCGACCCGGCCGCCCGGGATCACCTCGTGCATCCGGTTGAGCGTCCGCAGGAGGGTCGACTTGCCGCAGCCCGACGGCCCGATGAAGGCGGTCACCGACCGCGGCTCGACCGTCATGGACACGCCCGCGACGGCCTTGAAGTCGCCGTAGAAGACGTTGAGGTCCTTGACATCGATCCGTTTTGCCATGGTTCCGTGGTCCCTTTCTGGGTCCGTGCGTCGAGCGGTCAGCGCTTGACCGCGCCGAGGCGAGCGATGATCCGCCCCGCCACGTTGAGCAGCAGGATGAGGAGGATGAGGGTGAGCGCGGCGGCCCACATGCGCTCGACCGCCGGGGCGATGCCGAGCTCGGTGCGGTCCTGGTTGATCATCGTCGGCAGCGTCGGCATCGGGCCGCTGAAGAGGTTGGTCGCGATGCTCTTCGTGTAGGGGCCGAGGATGAGCAGGGGCGCGGTCTCACCCATCACCCGGGCGAGACCGAGCAGGATGCCGGTGACGATGCCGGAGAACGCCGTCGGGATGACGACCTTGCTGATCGTCACCCACTTGGGCACGCCGAGGGCGTATGCCGCCTCCCTCAGCTCGTTCGGCACCAGCTTGAGCATCTCCTCGGTGGACCGCACGACCACCGGGATCATGAGGAGCACCAGGGACAGGCTCACCGCGAACCCGACCCGCTGCAGCCCCAGGGTGGTGACCCACACGGCGTAGATGAACAGCGCCGCGACGATCGACGGCACGCCGGTGAGGATGTCGACCATGAAGGAGACGCTCTTGGCGAGGCGCCCGCGACCGTACTCGACGAGGTAGATCGCGGTGAGCACCCCGATGGGGACGGCGATGAGCGCGGTGACGCTCGCCTGGATGAGGGTGCCCTGGATGGCGTGGACAGCACCGCCGCCGACGTCGGTCGAGTTGATGTTGCGCTGCGAGTTCGTCCACCACTGGGACTGGACGACCAGGCCGATCCCCTGGCCGATGACGGTGTAGAGGATCCAGACCAGCGGAATCATCGCGACGCCGAACGACGCCCACATGACAACCCGGGCGACGACGTCCTTGACCCGGCGTGAGGCGGAGCGCCGACCGAGCTCGGAACCACCGCTCAGGGGCACGCCTGACGGGGGTGTGGTCATGACATGCGTGGGGGCCGTCATTCGGTGAAGGCCTTCCTGCGCTCGATGACGACGCGGGCGATCGCGTTGACGATGAAGGTGAGGACGAACAGCACGAGGCCGGCGGCGATGTAGGCACCCGTCTTCGAGGGGCTGTCGAACTCCGCGGCGTTGTTGGCGATCCGGGAGGCGAACGTCTCGCCGCCGTTGAAGAGCGACCAGGTCCAGTTCGTGTTGTCGGCGAGCTTGGAGACGAGGAAGGTGACGGCGATCGTCTCGCCGAGGGCTCGGCCCAGGGCCAGCATCGATGCCGAGATGACCCCGGGCCGCCCGAACGGGAGCACGGCAACCCGGATCATCTCCCAGCGGGTGGCCCCGAGGGCGAGCGCGCCCTCCTTGTGCGTCGTGGGGGTCTGGTCGAAGACCTCGCGCGACAGCGCGGTGACGATGGGCAGGACCATGATCGACAGGACGATGCCGATGAAGAAGATCGTGCCGCCGCTGATGCCGGTGGGGGCGAAGAGCGAGAACCACCCCAGGCCGTCCTGGATGCCGTTCTCCACCGGTCGGATGACGTCACGGAAGGTGAGCGCGCCCCACAGCCCGTAGACGATCGACGGCACGGCGGCCAGCAGGTCGACCAGGCTCGCGGCCGGACCCCGCAGCCAGCCGGGGGCGTACTGCGTGATGAACAGGGCCACGGCGACCCCGACGGGGACGGCGATGACGAGGGCGATCGTCGAGGCCGTGACGGTCGTCCACAGCATCTCGACGATGCCGAACCGGGGCGTGGTGCCGCCGGGCGACCACTCCCGGGAGGTCAGGAAGCTCGCCTGGTCCTTGAGGATGGCCGGGACGGCCTGGGCGAGCAGGAACACGCCGATGGCGGTCACCATGGCGATGACCAGCACGCCGGCGCCTCGGGCCGCCCCGCCGAAGAGGCGGTCGCCGAGCCGCCCGGTCGACGCGGCGTCCCCGAGCAGGGGGGCGCGGCCGTCGCCGGGCAGCTCGTCCACGGCGGAGACGCCGGTCACTGAGGACACGTCATACCGATCCTGTGCTCGCTCGTGCCATGTGACTACCCGCTCAGCCGATGGCGGCGGCTGCGGTGAGCACCTTGGTCTGGACGTCCTTCGGCAGCGGAGCGTAGCCGAGCTGCTCGAGACCGGCCTGCGTCGAGTCGGAGGCGAAGGACTTCAGGAACGCCTTGACGGCGGCGCCCTTCTTCGCGTCGGCGTACTTCGAGCAGACGATCTCGTAGGTCACCAGGACGATCGGGTAGGTCCCGGCCTCCTTGGTCGCGTAGTCGATCTTGAGGGCGAGGTCGTTGCCGGTGCCGGACTGCTTGGCGGTGGCGACCACCTTGCCAGCCGTCGCACCAGTCAGGGCCACCGGCCCGGCACCGCTGTCGATCTGGGCCATCGCCAGCTTGTTCTGCGTCGCGTAGGACCACTCGGTGTAGGTGATGCCGCCGTCGACCTGCGCCACGGCGCTGGAGACCCCGGCGGACTTCTCCTTGCCCTCGCCCTTGCCGGTCCACTTCTTGCCGGCGTCGGCGGTCCAGGCGGACGGCGCAGCGGCCTTGAGGTACTTGGTGAAGTTCTCCGTGGTGCCGGACTCGTCGGAGCGGAAGAACACCTTGATGGCGGTGGCCGGCAGCGTCACGCCGGAGTTGAGGGCGACGATGGCCGGGTCGTTCCAGGTGGTGATGACGCCGGTGAAGATCTTCGCGGTGACCTCGGCGTTGAGCACGAGCTTGTCGACCCCGGCGACGTTGTAGGCGACCGCGATCGGGCCGGCCACCATGGGCAGGTTCCAGGCGTCGGCGCCGCAGGTGGTCTTCGCGGAGGCGGCCTCCTCCGGCTTGAGGGCCGAGTCGGAGCCGGCGAAGTCGACCTGGCCGGCGATCAGCTGCTTGATGCCGGCGCCGGAGCCGGTGGCGTTGTAGTTGATCGTCGCGTCGGCGCAGGCGCGCTGGTAGGTCTTGATGGACGCCTCGATGGCGTTCTTCTGGGCCGTCGAGCCTTCGGCGTTCAGGGTGCCGGAGAAGCAGTCGGCCGATGCGGTGCCGCCGGCCGGCTTGGCGGTGCTGCCGGCGGCACCGGCGGAGTTGTTGTCGCTGCCGCAGGCGGACAGAGCCAGGGCGCTGGTGAGTGCGAGGGCGCCGAGGGCGCTGGTACGGGTGAGGAGCACGGGGTATTCCCTCTCGAGAGGCTCAGGTGGCTGTTGGGGGCGCGGCCCAGCGACGGTGCTGACACGCCCACGACTGCGAAGATAGGTGGCCCGGGTGAAGGAAGATCCTCGCTGGGTGAACGCCCGGTGAACGGCGGTCGACGGTCTGGGGTGCGCGGGTTGGCTCCGTGGGGGACAGCGGTCAAACCGTTGGTAAGCAACGGGTCCGGGGCGGGCCGTCCCTAGCCGCCGTGCCGCTCGACGCTGACGATGCGGGCGGCGTCTCCGGTGCCGACCAGGTGGCAGACCACGGCCTCGCCCTTGCCCATCGGCTCCTCCCGGACGGCGCGCAGCACGGCGTGGGCCTCCGTATCCGGGGGCCCGGCGTGGTCGAACAGGACGTCGATGAGCGACGGCAGCACCGGGCCGTGGCTGCACACGGCGACGGGGGTGCCCCGCTCCAGGGCTCGGCGCAGGTGCCGGGCCGCGCGCGGCGGGTCCGCCTCATGTCCCTCCTCGGACAGCCCGTCCCTCAGCCGCAGGGGCAGCCCGGAGGCGACGGCATACGGGCGCAGGGTGTCCGCGCATCGGGTGGAGGGAGAGGAGACGAGCCGGGAGACGCCGAAGGCCGTGAGCAGCGCGACCAACGACTGGGCCTGTGCCGTTCCGCGGTCGTCGAGCGGGCGCAGCGTGTCGTCGCCGGACCACCCGGAGCGCGGCCGGGCCTTCCCATGGCGCACGAGCACGAGCGGCCAGGTGGTGAGCTCACCGGCCGCGTCGTAGCGCACGAGGGCCCGCAGCTGCTCGCGGTCCCTGGCGTAGTCGAGCTGGTCATGAGCGGTCACGACATCGACCCAGGCCAGCTCGTCGATCTCGTTCTCGAGCTCGCCGCTGCCGCCGACCACCTCGGCCGACCAGTAGCGGACCTCCTTCGTGGCAGGAAGGCCGTCGCGGTCCAGGACGGTGTATGCGGTCGCCGGCAGCGGCCGGCCCAGCCGGACCTCCAGCCCGGTCTCCTCGACGGTCTCCCGCGCCGCCGCGACGGGCCACTCCTCGCCGGGGTCGAGCTTGCCCTTGGCCCACGACCAGTCGTCGTACTTCGGACGGTGGACCAGAGCCACCTCCAGCACACCGCGGCGGCGGCGCCAGGGCAGGGTCCCGGCGGCGGGGATGACACACACGTGGACCTACCGACGCCTCGCCTTGCGGCGGCGTTTGATGTGCGTCTCGATCAGGGCCGCCTGGATGTCCGTCAGCACCTCGCCGTCCGGGCCACGATGGTGCCGGGTCCAGCGGCCGTCCCCGCTCAGCTCCCACCGCGAGGACGAGTCGGACGCCCCGTGCTCGAGCAGGGACCGGATCTCGGCGATGTGGCTGGGGTCGGTGATCCGGACCAGTGCCTCGACCCGGCGGTCGAGGTTGCGGTGCATCATGTCGGCGCTGCCGATGAACACCTGCGGGTCGCCCCCACCGCCGAACCAGAAGACCCGGGAGTGCTCGAGGAAGCGCCCCAAGGTGGAGCGGACGCTGATCGTCTCGCTCAGCCCCTCGACCCCGGGCCGCAGCGCGCAGATGCCGCGCACCCAGATGTCGACCCGGACGCCCGCCTGCGAGGCGAGGTAGAGGCCGTCGATGATCTGCTCGTCGACGATCGAGTTGACCTTGAAGACGATGTGCCCGTCGCCGGACTTCTCGTGCCGCTCGGTCTCGGCCTCGATCTGCTCGAGAAGCCCGGAGCGGACGGTGCGCGGCGCCACGAGGAGGCGTTTGAACCGGCTCCGCGGGGCGATGCCCGAGAGCTGGTTGAACAGCCGGGTCATGTCCTCGGCGACCTGGGGGTCGCGGGTGAGCACGCCGATGTCCTCGTAGCTGCGGGCCGTCTTGGGGTTGTAGTTGCCGGTGCCGATGTGGCAGTAGCGGACCAGGCCCTCGGCCTCCTGGCGGACGACCAGGCAGAGCTTCGCGTGGGTCTTCAGCCCGACGATCCCGTAGACGACGTGCACGCCGGCCTGCTCCAGCTTGCGCGCCCAGCTGATGTTGTTGACCTCGTCGAAGCGGGCCTTGATCTCGACGACGGCGAGCACCTGCTTGCCCGCCTCGGCAGCGTCGATCAGCGCGTCGACGATCGGGGAGTCGCCGGAGGTGCGGTAGAGCGTCTGCTTGATCGCCAGCACCCGGGGGTCGAGCGCCGCCTGCTCGATGAAGGCCTGGACGGACGTGGAGAACGAGTCGTAGGGGTGGTGCAGGAGGATGTCCTTGGCCCGGACGGCCGCGAAGATGTCGCTGGCCTTGGAGCTCTCCGTCGGCGACAGGTCGGGCTGGGTCAGCGGCACGAAAGGGTCGTACTTGAGGTCGGAGCGCTCGAGGTCGCCGATGAGGAAGAGCCCACGCATGTCGAGCGGCGCCGGAAGGCGGTAGATCTCGCTCGTCGTGATCTGCAGCTCGCGGCTGAGCAGGTCGAGGACGTGCTCGTCGATGTCCTCCTCCACCTCGAGGCGCACCGGCGGCCCGAACCGGCGCCGGGTCAGCTCCTTCTCGAGGGCGGTCAGCAGGTTCTCGGCGTCGTCCTCCTCGACTTCGAGGTCCTCGTTGCGGGTGACCCGGAAGGTCGTGTGCTCGTGGATCTCCATGCCGGTGAAGAGCTGGTCGAGGTGTGCGGCGATGACGTCCTCGAGCGGCACGAATCGCACGGCATACTCGCCGTCCGGGTTCTCCCGCACCTGCAGCAGCCGCGGCAGCGAGGGCGGGACCTTCACCCTGGCGAAGTGCTCGTGGCCCGTCTTGGGGTTCACCAGCGTCACTGCGAGGTTGAGCGACAGCCCGGAGATGTAGGGGAACGGGTGTGCCGGGTCGACCGACAAGGGGGTGAGGACCGGGAAGATCCGGTCGCGGAACATCTCGTGGAGGGGCTCGCGCTCCGCGTCGCTCAGCTCGTCCCACCGGGTGATCGCGATGCCCTCGTCCGCCAACGCGGGCCGCACCTGCTCGCGGAACACCGAGGCCTGCAGGCCCATCAGCTGCTGGGCCACCTCACCGATCCGCTCGAGGACCTCGCGGGGCTCGAGCCCGGACGCCGACCGGATCGCCAGGCCGGTGGCGATCCGGCGTTTCAGGCCGGCGACCCGGACCATGAAGAACTCGTCGAGGTTGTTGGAGAAGATCGCGAGGAACTTCACCCGCTCGAGCAGCGGCACGTCCTCGTCCATGGCGAGCTGCAGCACGCGCTCGTTGAACTGCAGCCAGGAGATCTCGCGCTCGAGGAAGCGGTCCGCAGGCAGGCTGTCCTCGCCGCCGTCGTCGGTGCGCACGAACTGCCCGTTCGCAGCCCGCGGCTGGTAGCCCCGGCGCACCGGGATCGCGCTCGCGAGAGACCGCACCGAGGAGTCGGTGGTCAGGACAGGCTCGAGCTCACGCTCGGCGGCGTTCGCGGTCATGCGCTCATCGTTCCACTGTCTGAGGGTCGGTGCGTGTGTACATCCGGTCAACGCTCCGGGTGACGAACCCCAGCCGGCGGTAGACGGCGAGCGCGGGGGCGTTGTCGCCCTCGACGTAGAGGAAGGCCTCGGACACCCCCTGGTCGCGCAGGTGGTGCAGCCCGAGCAGGGTCACCGGCGCGCCGAGACCCTGGCCTTGGTATGCCGGGTGGACGGCGACGACATACACCTCTCCGACGCGACGGTCCGCGGTCTCGGCGTCGGGCGCGGCTCCGGTCGACGTGTCGGGGTGGATCTTGGTCCAGTGGAAACCGGCGATGGCGTCCGGGTCGTCGCCGGGGACGACGAGCAGCAGGCCGCTGCTGCTGAACCAGTCCTGCGACATCCGCTCCTCGAGGTCCGCCCGGGTGAGACCGCCCTGCTCCGGGTGGGCGTGGAACGCGGCGGCGTTGACCCGCAGCAGCTCCTCCTCGTCCCGACCGCGCTCGAACGCGCGCACGACGAAGCCGTCCGGAAGGGCCACCGCCGGCAGGGACCCTTCGGTGAGCGACCGACCCAGGACGAGCAGCTCACGGGTGACCTCGATCCCGTCGGCGTGCGCGAACGCCGCCGCGGCGGGGACGACGCCGTGCGCCCAGACGGCGACGTCGGGCGGGATGGCGCCCAGCAGGGCGGTTCCGACGCGCTGGCGCCGGTGCTCGGGGGCGACGACGAGGGCCCCGGCGCCGTCGCTGACCTGGGCGTACCCCGCGAGGTGCGACCCGGCATACGCCAGCAGGTGTCGGGCGCCGGCGGGGCGCTGCAGCTGGAAGCGGAACTGCTCGGAGAGGGGGGATGACCCGTCCTCCCGGGTGGCGGCCGCGACGAGGGCCTCCACCTCCGTGCGCTGCTCGGCGGACAGATGGGACACCTCGCGCACCTCGGGTTGCACCATGACCCGATTGGATCATGCGGTGGCCGGCAAACCCCCCGCGCGTCCGACGAAGCGGTTACCCTGCCGGGGTTGGACTCAGGGAAATCACAGGGAATACAGCGAATTCACAGGGAACTCGCAGAAGGAGAACCATGTCAGGAGCACAGACGAGGCGCCGCGCACTCGGCGCCCTCGCGGTCGGAGCGTGCGCGCTCGCCGGACTCACCGCCACGAGCGGGACGTCCGAAGCGGCCAAGAACGGCCCCACGATGGACATCCAGATCCTGTCCTTCAACGACTTCCACGGCAACCTCGAGCCCCCGTCCGGGTCCTCCGGGCGACTCGTCACCGACCACAAGATCGACCCGGTCAGCGGCAAGCCGGTCGACGTCACCCAGGACGTGGGCGGAGTCGAGTACCTCGCGACCCACCTGAAGCAGGCCCGTGAAGGACACCCGAACACCCTGACGGTCGCCGCAGGAGACATCATCGGCGCCTCGCCACTGCTGTCCGCGGCCTTCCACGACGAGCCGACCATCGAGGCGATGAACACGCTCGGCCTCGACGTCACGGCGGTCGGGAACCATGAGTTCGACGAGGGCTACAAGGAGCTCCTGCGGATGCAGAACGGCGGCTGCCTCGATGACGGCGCCGGCGCCAACAACCAGGACTCCTGCGCCGCGCATACCTTCCAGGGCGCGAAGTTCGACTTCCTCGCGGCCAACGTCAAGTACGCCACGACGCCGAGGGGCGACGCGCAGGCCACGGCCGCGGCGGGCAGGAGCGCCCAGCAGGAGGGGGACAAGGGCGAGAAGGACAAGGGCGACAAGGACAAAACAAGGGCGAGAAGGACAAGGGCGACAAGGACAAGGGCAAGGACCCCAAGAAGGGGGACACCATCCTTCCGGCGTACAGCATCAAGAACGTCAACGGAGCCAAGATCGGCTTCATCGGGATGACCCTGAAGGACACCCCGAGCATCGTCACCGCCGCCGGCATCGCCGGGCTGGAGTTCACCGACGAGGTGGCCACGGCGAACGCGCTCGTGCCCCAGCTGCGCAAGAAGGGCGTCAACGCGATCGTCGTCCTCATCCACCAGGGCGGCACGCCGGACAAGCAGCTGTGGACCGGGCCGGACGGGACGCAGTACCCCGTCAACCCGAACTACGACTACACCTGTGACGGCGGCGGCAGCCTCATCCCGGCGAGCTCGCCTATCCTCGGCATCGCCGCCAACCTGGACCCGGCGATCGACATGGTCGTCTCGGGTCACACCCACCAGCCGTACACCTGCAACGTCACCGACCCGGCCGGCCAGCCTCGGCTGCTGACCTCGGCGTCGTCGTTCGGCCGGCTGTTCACCGAGACCAACCTCACCTATGACCGGCGCACCCAGGACATCGTCCGGGCCTCCGTCACGGGGACGAACATGCTCGTCACCCGGGACGTCCCCAAGGACGCCGCCGAGACGGCCCTGATCGGGCAGTACAAGACGGTCATCGCCCCGATCGCCAGCAAGGTGATCGGCCACATCAACGCCGATGTGACCCGCACGGGCAACCCGGCCGGCGAGTCGGCCCTCGGCGACCTCATCGCGGACGCCCAGCTGGCCGACCCGAGCACGGTCACCGGCGGCCAGCCACCGGTGGCGGCGTTCATGAACCCCGGTGGCATCCGGTCCGACCTCACGGCCGCGGCCTCGAGCTGGTCGGAGGCTGTCGGTGACGTCACCTACGAGGAGGCGTTCACGGTCCAGCCGTTCAACAACTACCTCGTGTCGATGACGCTGACCGGTCAGAACATCTACGACCTGCTCGCTCAGCAGGTCACCGGGCCGAACGCCGGGTCGACGAAGACGCTCCAGGTCTCCAACGGGTTCACCTACACGATGAGCCCCACGGGAGCCGTGGACGGCAGTGTGAAGATCGGCGGCGTGCCGGTCGACAAGGCCGCGAGCTACCGGATCGTCACGAACAACTTCCTCGCGGATGGCGGCGACAGCTTCCCGGCCTTCAAGCTGGGCACCGGACGGTACTTCGGAGGCCTCGACATCGACGCCTTCGCGAACTACCTGCCGACCGTGTCGCCGTACTCGCCGAGCGCGCCCAGCCGGATCGGGGGGTCGCTCTAGGCCCCAGCAGGTCCGGACAGGCGGGGTATGCCGGGACCTCCCGGCATACCCCGCCAGCGTGCTGGGCGGGTGGTCACCCGATAAGCAGCCAGGGCGCCTGGTCTCACACCTCGGCGGCGACGTCGAGCTCTCGGGGCCGCTCCGCGACGAACCGGTAGCCGACGTTGCGGATCGTGCCGATCAGCGCCTCGTGCTCGTGGCCCAGCTTGGCGCGCAGCCGGCGCACATGCACGTCTACCGTGCGGGTGCCCCCGAAGTAGTCGTAGCCCCACACCTCCTGGAGCAGCTGGGCCCGGCTGAACACCCGACCGGGATGCTGGGCGAGGAACTTCAGCAGCTCGAACTCCTTGTAGGTGAGGTCGAGCATCCGCCCCCGGACCCTGGCGGAGTAGGTCGTCTCGTCGATGGTCAGCTCGCCGGCTCGGATCGGCCCGGGCTCCTCGAGGTCCGCGTCGTCCGTGCGGGTCAGCGCCAGCCGGATGCGGGCGTCCACCTCGGCCGGGCCGGCGCTGTCGAGCAGGACGTCGTCGATGCCCCACTCGCTGGTCAGGCCAGCAAGACCACCCTCGGTGAGGATCGCCATCATCGGGCTGGACAGTCCGGTGGCCCGCAGCACCCGACAGAGTGACTTCGCCTGGGCCAGGTCCGACCTGGCGTCAACGAGGACGAGGTCGCCGTTCGGGGCGTCGACGAGCGCCGTAGGCTCAGCGGGAAGGATGCGCACCTGGTGGCTCAGCAGCCCCAGCGCTGGCAGGACCTGCGCGCTGGGAGCCAGCGCGTTGGTCAGCAGCAGCAGGTGTGCCATTCGTCGAGGATAATCGAGTGAGCCCCACCGGGACGGGGTCGTCTGCAGCGTGAGACCTCGGCAGCCGCTGGCGCGCTGCGACGCCGTATGCCGTCCCAGGCGTCACCACCGCACCGCACCGCCCCGAGCGTTACCCGTATCGCCGTCAGCCTGACCCGGAGAGGACCGCACCGTGGAAGCCGTGGCAACCGAGGCCGCCGAGCCGGTCGACGCGACGGTGACCGTCCGCTACTGGGCGGGGGCTCGGGCCGCCGCGGGGGTCGACCTCGACCGGATCGCCGCGGACACGGTGGGCGAGGCGGTCGCCGCAGTCGCCCAGCTGCGCCCGGGCCTGCGTGGGGTGCTGGACGTCTCGACGTTGCTGCTCGACGGGTCTCCGGCGGGCTCCGCCGACCCCGTGCCGCCGGGCGCCACCATCGAGGTGCTCCCGCCCTTCGCCGGTGGGTGATGCGAGGATGCCTGACATGCCCCCCGCAGACGACCCACGTCCGGCGGGCGGGGCTGAAGCGGGCTCCGCGTCGTCCGGGCCACCTGAGGGTGGGCCGTCTCCGGCCGGGCCACGCGGCGAGGGACCGGACACGGTCCCGCTCACCCGCAGCGCGCTCCGGGCGGCACGCGAGGCAGCCGCCACGCGCAGCGACACACTGGGCACCCGTCACCGCCTGGGCGGCTCGCGGCGGGACACAACGGACGGACCCGGGGATCCAGCTGCGCCCGCGGAGCCGGTGTCCACCCCGGTGTCCGTCGTCCTCGCGACCGTCGGCCTGACGGTGCTCCTGGCCCTGTCCGTGGCGACAGGGCCGGTCCAGGCCGCCGTGGCCCTGGGCTTCGCCGGTGTCGTGCTGGCCTGGGGCTGGCCGGTCCTGCTCGACGCCCCGAGCGCGCGGGCGACGTCGGGCATCATCGGTGCCGCCGCCGTCCTCATCGCCGCGGCGACCGGGCTGACCGACAGCGAGCCGTACCTGCGCTGGGTGCCGGTGGCACTGGCGGGCGGGATGATGGCGGCGTTCTTCCACCAGCTGTTCCGCCGCGACGGCCGCGAGCGCCTCACCTACGGGATGGCCGTGACGGTGTCTGGGCTGGCCCTGGCCAGCGCCGGCGCCCCGGTGGCGGTGCTGCCCTACTACCCGCGGGGAGCGCAGTATGCCGTCGTGGCGGGCGCCGTGGTCGTCGTCGCCGCCCTGGTGGAGCTGCTGGGCCGGTGGGCCGCCTGGCGACGGTGGATGCTCGCCATGGTCCTCGCCGCCGGCGCGGTGACCGGCGCCGCTGCAGCAGACCTGGTCACCGGCATCCCCCTGCTCGTGGCGGCTTTCCTCGGGGTCCTCGTCGCGGCGGTCTCGCACGCGCTGCGCCGGGTCCTCGGTGCGCTTCCGTCGGCGGACGCCCTGCAGGCGCGGATGTCGAGCGGCGCGGCCTCCGTGCTGGTGGTCGGGGTGGTCGTCTACCTCGTCGCACGGGTCTTCGTCGGTCGCTAACGGCGGCTCAGTAGACCAGCGCCTGCACCCCCTCGGCGAGGGCCTCCTCGACGAACGAGGCGGCCCCGGCGATCCGGGCACCGGGCAGCAGGTCGGCTGCGGTGAGACCCCGCCGTGCGGCGCACTGGCTGCAGACGGTGACCGTGGCCCCCGCGAGCAGCGCGTCACGCAGGTCCGCCAGGGGCGCGGCGTGCGGCAGCTCGAAGCTCTCGGCCTGTCCCGGCACGGCAAGCAGGGTGGCCTCGCCCGTCAGCCAGAGGCTGACCTCGGCGCCGGCGGAGAGCGCGACGGCGGCGACGGTCACCGCCTGGGAGAAGCGCTCGGGGGCCTCCGCTCCGCAGGTCGCCTTGACTACGAGTCGGCGGGCGGCCGACGCCGCACTCGGCGCGGTAGCGCCGCTGACCGGCTCGGACGGGGTCGGCGGGGGCGCATCGGTGGTCACGGCGCCAGGCTACGATCCTGGGATGCTGACCGACCGCAGGGGCGCACGCTGATGTTCGAGCTCGACGTCACGCTGCCCGAGCGGCTGCGCCCGATGGCCTGGCTGATCGGCCGGTGGGAGGGTGCGGGCGTCGTCGGCTACCCGACGATCGAGTCGGTCAACTTCGGCCAGGAGATCGTCTGCTCGCACGACGGCCGGGGCTTCCTCGAGTGGCAGAGCCACACCTGGCTGCTCGACGCCGAGACCGGCGAGCGGGTGCGACCCCTGGCGACCGAGCTCGGGTTCTGGCGGCCCAGCGAGGACGGGCGTGAGGTCGAGCTGCTGCTCACCCACCCGACCGGCATCGTCGAGATGTACTACGGCTCGATGGAGCCGGCCAAGATCCAGGTGCAGACCGACAGCGTCGTCCGCAGCCCGACCGCCAAGGAGTACAACGCGGCCTCGCGCCTCTACGGCCTGGTCGACTCGCAGCTGATGTGGGTGATGGACATGGCCGCGGTGGGCCAGCAGCTGCAGAGCCACGTCTCGGCTCAGCTCAAGCGGGTCGGCTGAGCCGATCCGACCGCCCGGCCTGCGGGGCTACCCTGGCAGGGATGACTGATCTCGGTTCGGCCCTGCGGGCACGGGGTATGCGGCTGACTCCCCAGCGCCGTCGGATCATCGACGCCCTGGCCCACCTCGAGCACGGGACACCCGACGCGATCGCCGCGGAGGTGGCCGCAGACGCGGACGGCTCGGCGCTGCCGCTGTCGACGATCTACCGCGGCCTCGAGGCGCTGGAGGAGCTGGGGTTCGTCTCCCATACCCACCTCGACCACCGGGCGCCGACCTACCACCTCGCCGACCACGCCACCCACATCCACCTCGTCTGCCTGGGGTGTGGCTCGATCGGGGAGGCTCCCATCGGGGTGGCCGACGGGTTCGCCGGGAATCTTCGGGAGGCTGCGGGCTTTGAAGCAGACGTCACCCATATGGCAATCCACGGATGGTGCAACCAGTGCTCAGCGAACCACGCGTGACCCCCGGGGCTGCGTCACCGCTCCTCGCCCGCCCGAAGGCCGTGGCGGGTGACGGCGTCGACGGCCCGGTGGCCGCCCACTACGGCGACCCGATGCGCGAACAGCGGCTTCTGGTCGAGCGGCTGGCTGTCGTCGACCTCTCGCACCGACCTGTCATCACGGTCACCGGTGCCGACCGGATCACGTGGCTGCACTCGCTCACGACGCAGCACCTCGTCGGGCTGACGCCGCGGACGTCCCGAGAGTCGCTGATCCTCACACCCAAGGGTCATGTCGAGCACAGCCTGCACCTCGTCGACGACGGCGAGACGACCTGGATCACGACCGAGCCGGGTGCCGGCGAGGCGCTCATCCGGTGGCTGGACGCGATGCGGTTCATGCTCCGGGTCGAGGTCACCGACGTCAGCGCGGAGTATGCCGTGCTGGGCGAGCCGCACGGCGCCGAGTCGGTCGAGGGCGAGCCGCTCGCCTGGCGCGACCCGTGGCCCGACCTCGTCGGCGACACCACGGCATACGGTCCGCAGATGCACCCGGCCACGGGGCGGCAGTGGCGCGAGCTCATCGTGCCGCGGGGCGACCTCGAGGCGGTGGTGGGGGACCGCCCCCTCGCCGGGATGTGGGCCGCGGAGGCGCTTCGCGTCGCAGACTGGCGGCCGCGGCTCGGGTTCGAGACCGACCACCGGACGCTCGTCCACGAGGTCGACTGGCTGCGGACCGCCGTCCACCTGCACAAGGGCTGCTACCGGGGGCAGGAGACCGTGGCGCGAGTCCATAACCTGGGCCGCCCTCCCCGGCGCCTGACCTTCCTCCATCTCGACGGCTCTGGCCACGTGCTGCCCGCGCGGGGCAGCGAGATCACCGACGACGGACGCGCGGTGGGCTTCCTCACCTCGGTCGGCCGGCATTACGAGGACGGGCCGATCGGGCTGGCCCTGCTCAAGCGGAGCCTCGACCCCGCGGCGACGCTGACCGTCGACGGGCTCCCCGCGGCGCAGGAGGTCATCGTCGCGCCCTGAGCGACGAGGCGATGAGCCGGCAGGGTTCCGACGTCGAGGCGCTGACCTCAACGGCTGACGTCAACGGCGGCTGACATCATGAGCGCATGAGCCGCAGCGCCGCGACCACCACCCTTATCACCGTCGCCCCCACCGGGGCCGAGAGTGCCAAGGCCGACGTGCCGCAGCTGCCGACGACGCTCGACGAGCTCGTCGAGACTGCGGTGCGATGCGAACGGGCCGGGGCGGCGCTCATCCACCTGCACATCCGCGACAAAGACCACGAGCCGACGCTCGACCGCCGGCTGCTGAACGAGAGTGTGGCTGCGCTGCGGGAGTCGACCGACCTCGTCATCCAGCTGTCCACCGGAGGCAGCATCCACGACCCGCTCGAGCAGAGGCTCACCGTGCTCGATGCCGCGCCGGACTCGTGCTCGCTCACCTGTGGGACGACGAACTTCGGCGACGGGGTCTTCCTCAACCCGTGGCCGTTCATGGTCGAGCTCTACCGCCAGACCATCGAGCGCCAGGTGGTGCCGGAGTTCGAGCTGTTCGACCTCGGGCACGTCCAGGCGCTGCGGCGGCTGCTCGCCGAGGAAGGCCTGCCCCACGGCGGGAAGGTGCACGTCGACTTCGTCACCGGTGTCCCTGGAGGTATGCCGGGCACGGCCGCCGCGCTGATGGCCGGTGTCGGGCTGCTGCCGCCCGAGGTCACCAGCTGGTCGGCCACCGGGATCGGCCGGTCGCATCTGCCGGTGCTGGCTGCTGCGCTGGGTGCTGGTGGCCACCTGCGGGTCGGGATGGAGGACAACCTCGTGTTCGCCCGCGGTGAGCCGGTGCAGCACAACGAGCAGCTGGTGGCCCGAGCGGCGCAGATCGCGGCGCTGGTGCAGCGACCGGCGATGTCGACCACCGAGGCGCGTGAGCTGCTCAACATCAGCCGCCGCCCGGCCGCCTGACTCGCTCCCTCGGCGCATACCTGCCTGCGTCTGCGCATACCTGCTTGCGTCCGGGTCGAGACGGGTTCTGACCCGTCTCGACCCGGACGCAACGGGGTGTGCCCTCCTTGCGTCCGGGTGCGGACGGGTTCTGACCCGTCTCGACCCGGACGCAACGGGGGGCCGGGCCGGCGGTGGCTGTTCACCGTGTGACCGCTCTCACGCTGCCCTGAGTTTGCACTTTGCTAACTAGAGCAAGCATACTGAGGGTATGAGCAAGCTGAGCGGACACGAGCTGGGGGCCTTCCTGCGCGAGCAGCGACAGGCGGCCCGCCTCTCGCTGCGTCAGCTCTCGGACCTCGCCGGCGTCTCCAACCCGTATCTCTCGCAGATCGAGCGGGGGCTGAAGAAGCCGAGCGCCGAGATCCTGCAGGGACTCGCCCGCGGGCTGAAGGTGTCGGCCGAGACCCTCTACGTCCATGCCGGCATCCTGGACGCGGCCGTCTCGGCGGAGGGCGCGCCTGGCGTCCCGGAGGCCATCGCCGCCGACCCGCGGCTGACCGACCGCCAGCGCGCGGTGCTGCTCGACGTCTACCAGTCCCTCGTGGCCGCCGCCGACGCAACCACCCCCGCGGCTGCGCGGGGCGCCGTCACCACTGCTCGTGCATCCACCCGACCCGCCTCGACCCCGCCGGCCTCACCCGAGTCCAGCAGGGCCAGGACCAGATCGACGCGCAGGGCCACCCCTGCGAAGCCCGCCCGCAAGCCCGCGCGCAGCGTTGCGACGCGGCCGGCAGCTGCCACCGGCAGTCCCGACCAGCAGTAGATCCCGACCCCGCACGGCCCACCGAAGGAGATCCACCATGGCACTCGTCACCGACCTCAAGAAGACCGTCACCGACGCCACCCCTGTCTTCGCCGCCGTCGGCGTGACCGACCTCGCGGTCGAGAAGGTCCGCGACGCCCGCGCCCAGGCACTGGCCGCCCGCAAGACCGTCACCGCCGTCGACCCGAAGGGCCTCGGCCAGGAGCTGACGGTCCAGGCAGAGAAGGCCGCCAAGCAGGTCCAGGACCTGCCGGCCCACCTGCTCAACCGCAGCCTCGAGATTGCCGGCAAGGCGCAGGAGCAGTATGGCGCCTTCGCCGCCCGCGGTGAGAAGCTCGTCGACCGGATCCGCACCCAGAAGGCCACCACGGACCTCCTTGGCCAGGTCGACCAGACCGTCGCCGTGAGCAAGGGCGCGGTGACCACCGTCCGCAAGGCTGTCGCCTCGACCCAGCAGTCGGCCCGCGCCACCTTCACGACCGGCCGCAAGGAGGCCGCGAAGACGGCCGACACCGTGCGCGCCACGCTCGAGAAGGACGTCGACGCCACGTCCGCCCAGGTCAAGGACTCGGCCAAGCGCACCCGCACGGCTGCCAAGCGGACCAGCACCACCGCTCGCAAGGGTGCCGCCGCCAGCACCTCGCGCGCGAAGGCCAGCACCACCACGGCCCGCAAGACCGCCACCCGCGCCCGCAAGGCGACCGCGGCCGGCGCCGAGAAGGTCGGCAGCTGACCCACCCAGCTGACCACCGCACGGCCGCACGACCGCATACCTGGTTCCTGGGGTGACCCGCAGGTACCAGCACCGAGGGGCCGGTCCGCATCACGCGGGCCGGTCCTTCTGCGGTGCGCCCTCGGTGCGCCGCCGGCTTTCGCGCCCCCGCTCTGGGCCTGCCCGTCCTCTGACACACTGACGCCGTGCCCGCCGACAGCCCTGGTCCAGCCCACCTCGTCGTGTCCAGCGCGCTGACTGGCGCGCCGGTCGTCGCCCACGTCGTCCGCTCCGGTTTCGTCGAGAGCGTGCATCGGGGCACGGTCGCCGCGGTCGGGCCGGACGGCTCCGTGCAGTGGGCCCTCGGGGACCCGACGGGCGTGATCTTCTCCCGCTCGGCGAACAAGCCGCTCCAGGCGGTCGCCATGGTGCGGCTCGGTCTCGACCTGCCGGACGACGAGCTTGCCCTCGCCTGCTCCAGCCATTCCGGCGAGCCCTTCCACCTCGACGCGGCCCGGCGGATCCTGGCGCGGGCCCACCTCACCGAGGACAGCCTGCAGAACACCCCGGACCACCCCGTCGACGAGCTCGAGCGCGAGGCATGGATCCGGGATGGCCGGCCGAGAACGGCGC
Organism: uncultured Actinomycetota bacterium; assembly: GCA_963826375.1. Classification (GTDB taxonomy): domain Bacteria; phylum Actinomycetota; class Actinomycetes; order Actinomycetales; family Dermatophilaceae; genus Lapillicoccus. The sequence goes on from CAWGWN010000008.1 coordinate 94,098, forward strand.
TGGCGCAGAACTGCTCGGGCAAGCACGCCGCCATGCTGGCGACCTGCGTCCGCAACGGCTGGGACGCCACGACCTACCGCGACCCGCACCACCCGCTGCAGCGAGCCATCGGCGCGACGATCGAGGAGCTCAGTGGCGAACCAGTCGCGCACGCCGGCGTGGACGGCTGTGGCGCCCCCCTGCTGGGATTCTCGGTGGGAGGCCTGGCCCGGGCGTTCGGGCGGCTCGCGTCCGCCGCGAGCGGCACCCCCGAGGCGCGGGTCGCCCGGGCCATCAGGGCGTGGCCGGAGTATCTCGGTGGCACCCGCAGACAGGTGACGACGCTCATCCGCGAGGTCCCGGGCCTCATCGCCAAGGACGGCGCGGAGTCGGTGTATGCCGTGGGACTGGCGGACGGCCGCGGGCTCGCCCTGAAGATCGCCGACGGGTCTCCGCGCGCCAAGGGCGTGGTCCTCGCGGCGGCCCTGCGGCGGATGCGGGTGGACGCTCCGACCGCGTTCGCCGAGCTCGAGCTCGCTCCCGTGCTGGGTCACGGCGAACCCGTCGGTGCGATCGTCGCCGTGGGCCGCTGAGCATGCGCACCGTGCTGCAGCGGGTCACCTCGGCCTCGGTCGAGGTGGACGGCGTGGTCGTGGGCGAGATCACCCGCCCGGGGCTACTGGCACTCGTCGGAGTCACCCACGCCGACGGGGCGGAGCAGGCGGAGCGGACCGCCCGCAAGATCGCCGAGCTGCGGATCCTGCGTGACGAGCACTCGGCGCTCGACGTGGACGCGCCGGTGCTCGTGGTCAGCCAGTTCACCCTCTACGGCGACGCCCGCAAGGGCCGCCGTCCCACCTGGACCGCGGCGGCTCCCGGTGAGCACGCGGAGCCGCTCGTCGCCGCCGTGGCCGATTCCCTGCGGGGCAGGGGGCTCGAGGTGGCGACGGGAACTTTTGGGGCCGACATGGCGGTTGCCATGGTGAACGACGGTCCCGTGACCCTCATCCTCGACGTCTGACCCGACCCGGGACCGCAGCGGGGCGGACACTGCGAACTAGGCTGGCCCCATGGCGATCTTCGGCACCGTGCAGAACACCCTCGTCCTCGTGCTGGGCGTGCTCGCGCTGGGCTGCGAGGTCTTCGCCATGGTGGACGTCCTGCGCCACCGTCCCGAGGCGTTCGTCGCGGCGGGCAAGCGGACCAAGACGTTCTGGATGGTCATCCTCGCCGTCGCGCTCGCCGTCGGCGTCATCTTCGTCCTCAATGTCCTCAACTTCATCGGCATCATCGCGTTCGTCGCCGCGGCGGTCTACCTCACCGACGTGCGTCCGGCCCTGCGTCAGGTCTCAGGGCGGGGCCGCCCGAGCGAGGGGCCGTACGGCCGCTGGTGACAGCCGGCCTGTCAGCGGCGACCGGTCAGCGCGTGGCGGGTGCCACGGCGTCCCAGGCGAGGGTGACTTCCCCGAGCCGCCACCGGGCCGGACCGTCGAGCAGCGGCCACCCCTCGTCACGCAGCGTCGCGACCGCGGCAAGGTAGCGCTGCCGCGCGCCATACGACACCTGGGGGGCGGCCCGCAGCCAGGCCTGGTCGAACGCGGCGAGGAAGTCGTGCACGCGCTCGCCGGCGATGTTGCGGTGGATCAGCGCCTTGGGCAGCCGCTCGGCGACGTCGGACGGCTGGCCGAGGTCGGCCAGGCGCAGCGAGACGGTGAGACTGACCGGCCCGGTGGCGTCCACAGCCACCCACGTGCTGCGCCGGCCGAGCTCGTCGCATGTGCCGTCGACGAGCAGACCGTCGGGAGCGAGCCGCCCGACCACGCGGCGCCAGGCCCCGGCGACGTCCTCCTCGGGGTACTGGCGCAGCACGTTGAAGGCGCGGACGAGCACGGGACGTGTGTCGCCGGCCAGTGGCAGCTCGAAGCCGCCCTGCCGGAAGCTCAGCCCGTCCCCCTCGAGCGGGCGCGCCGCCGCGACCCTGGCGGGGTCGATCTCCACCCCGACCACCTCGACGTCGGCCCGGACCCGCCGCAGCCGGTCGCGCAGCTCGACCGCGGTGACCGGGGACGCCCCATACCCGAGGTCGACGACGACAGGCGCGCCTGCTGACCGTCGCAGCCGCCAGGCCTGGGGTCCGGCCAACCACCGGTCCACGCGCCGGAGCCGGTTGGGGTTCGTCGTGCCCCGGGTGATCACCCCCACGGGCTTGGCGCGCGTCACCTGCTGAGGGTATGCCGTGCGGTCGGGGAGGCCGGCTCCTCGCGGCCCCCGACGCGGGGAATCACCGCCCCGACACGGATGTTGCCAGTGGTAGGCATGGGCGACGGCCCCAAGGGGCGCCCCGGTTGACGCGACAACCAGACCTGCAGACACCCACCGACGCAGACAAGGAGACGCACCTCGTGGCGAACGCCGACGCCATCCGCCGGATCGCGATGTTCAGCGTCCACACCTCGCCCCTGGAGCAGCCGGGCACCGGCGACGCGGGCGGGATGAACGTCTACATCGCCGAGGTCGCCCGCCAGCTCGCCGCCGGTGGCCGCGAGGTGGAGATCTTCACCCGCTCGACCAGCCGGGCCCAGCCGCCGACCGTGGAGATGGCTCCCGGCGTGCTCGTGCGCCACGTCGCAGCCGGACCGTTCGAAGGGCTGCGCAAGAACGACCTGCCGGGGCAGCTGTGCGCCTTCGCGGCGGGGGTCATGCGGGCGGGCGCGAGACGCGACGAGGGCCACTACGACGTCATCCACTCGCACTACTGGCTGTCCGGCCAGGTCGGCTGGCTGGCTGCCGACCGCTGGAGCGTCCCGCTGGTGCACACGATGCACACGATGGCGAAGGTGAAGAACCAGCACGTCGCCGCGGACGACGCCCCGGAGCCGTCTGGTCGTGAGATCGGCGAGGCGCAGGTCGTCGAGGCCGCCGACCGGCTCGTCGCCAACACCGAGGACGAGGCACGCGAGCTGGTCGAGCTGTATGCCGCGGACCCCGACCGGGTGCGCGTCGTCCCCCCGGGAGTCGACCTCGCCGTCTTCACCCCCGGCGACCAGCGCGAGGCCCGCCGCTCGGTGGGTCTGCCGGCGGATGCCAAGGTGCTCCTCTTCGTCGGGCGGATCCAGCCCCTCAAGGCTCCCGACGTGCTGCTGCGCGCGGCGGGAGAGCTGCTCGAGAGGAACCCGGGCTGGCGCGGCGAGCTCGTCGTGGGCGTGCTCGGCGGCCCGAGCGGCACCGGTCTGGCGCGCCCTCGACGACTCGAGGAGCTTGCGGCCGAGCTCGGGGTCGCCGCCTCGGTGCGGTTCGTCCCGCCGGTCGACCGACCCACCCTCGTGCAGTGGTACCGCGCCGCCGACCTCGTCGTCGTGCCGTCTCACAGCGAGTCGTTCGGGCTGGTGGCCGTCGAGGCGCAGGCGTGCGGCACCCCGGTGGTCGCCGCGCAGGTGGGGGGCCTGCCGTTCGCGGTGGGCGACGCCGGCCTGCTCGTGCCCACCCACGAGACCGGTGACTGGGCCGACGCGATCGAGGGGCTGCTGCTCGACCCCGACCGCCGGGCCGAGCTCTCCCGCCGGGCGGTCCGCCACGCGGCCGGATTCGGCTGGGACGCCACCACCGACCGGCTGCTCGAGGTCTACGCTGAGGCCCGTCATGCTCAGAACTCCGCCCGTGGCGACACCTTCTCAGGGATGTCCGCCTCAGCGATGTCCGCGGTGATGCAGCCCGCCGCCCCGGCGTCCGCCGTCGGCGACGCGCCGCGGGCCGTCATCCCGTGAGTCCGGCACGAGGTGGGGGCGCGTGTGACGAGGTGATCCGGGCATACCTCGACGAGGCCGACATCGAGTGGGAGCTCGGCGCCCGCAGCGGCGAGTATGCGCTCACCCTGCCCGGCGAGAAGAAGCTCAAGACCGTCGTGTCACTGGTCGTCCGCGAGCAGTCGATGTCGGTGTCGGCGTTCGTGATCCGCAACCCCGACGAGAACCACGCCGAGTTCTACCGCTACCTGCTGCGGCGGAACCTGCGGATGCCGGGGCTGGCCTACGCGATCGACCCGTCCGGCGACGTCTACGTGCGGGGGCAGGTGCCGGTCGGGGCGGTGGACGCGGCATACCTGGACGGTCTGCTGGGGGTCGTCCTCGAGGCGGCCGATACGCCGTTCAACGAGCTGCTCCGCCTCGGCTTCCTCACGTCGATGAAGAAGGAGTGGGCCTGGCGCATCTCGCGCGGTGAGTCGACTCGCAACCTCGAGGCGTTCCGCCATCTGCTGGACCACGACGGGGCCTCGCTGCCCCCTCGTTAGGCTGGCGGCATGACCTACACCCTCGTGCTGCTCCGCCATGGCGAGAGCGAGTGGAACGCCAAGAACCTCTTCACGGGCTGGGTCGATGTCGACCTGACGCCGAAGGGCCGGGCGGAGGCGGTCGCCGGCGGCGAGCTGCTCGTCGCCGAGGGGCTGCTGCCCGATGTCGTCCACACCTCGTTGCTGCGGCGCGCGATCACGACGGCGAACCTCGCGCTCGACACCGCCGACCGGCACTGGATCCCGGTCCGGCGGGACTGGCGGCTCAACGAACGGCACTACGGGGCGCTGCAGGGCAAGGACAAGAAGCAGACGCTGGCGCAGTTCGGTGAGGAGCAGTTCATGCTCTGGCGCCGTTCCTACGACACCCCTCCGCCGCCGATCGAGACTGACGCCGAGTTCAGCCAGAACGGCGACCCAAGATACGCTGGGCTGGGCGACGCGATGCCCGCAACGGAGTGCCTCAAGGATGTCGTCGACCGGCTGATCCCCTACTGGGAGAACGAGATCCGCAGCGACCTGCGAGACGGCAAGGTTGTGCTCGTGGCGGCCCACGGCAACTCGCTCCGGGCACTGGTCAAGCACCTCGACGGGATCAGCGACGACGACATCTCGGGGCTGAACATCCCCACGGGTATGCCGCTCGTCTACGAGCTGGACGACGCGTTCGCCCCCGTGACGCGCGGCGGTCGGTATCTCGACCCCGAGGCAGCCGCTGAGGCTGCCGCAGCCGTGGCCAGCCAGGGTCGGTAGCCCTTCCCGGGAGAACATTCCTCGAGGGAAGCGCCTGATTATCGGGTCACCCGATAATCTGCCCGGACCCCCCGCTCGCTTCTTCCTGCTCCTCGTGGTCGGTCTCGGCCTCGTTCTGGAACTCTCCGGTGACGAGGTAGACCACCCGGCGGGCGACGGACACCGCGTGGTCGGCGAACCGCTCGTAGTAGCGGCCGAGCAGGGTGAGGTCGACGACGGTCTCGGCCGGGTAGCCGGCCTTCTCGGAGAGCAGCGCGGCGAACAGCTGCCGGTGCAGCTCGTCCATGGCGTCGTCGTCCTTCTCCAGGCTGATCGCCGAGTCGGCGTCCTTGGAGGCGATGACCGAGCCGGCCTTGGTGACGATCCGCTCCGCGACCTGCCCCATCTGCAGCACGTGCGAGTTCAACGCGGCGGGCACGGCCTTCTCGGGGTAGCGCAGCCGGGCCACCTTCGCGACGTGACGGGCCAGGTCGCCCATCCGTTCGAGGTCTGAGCTCATCCGCATCGACGTGACGACGATGCGCAGGTCGGTCGCCACCGGCTGCTGGCGCGCGAGCACGTCGATCGACAGCGCATCGAGGTCCGCGCGCATCTCGTCGAGCTGCTTGTCCGCCGCGATGACGCTCTCGGCCAGGTGCACGTCCGCGTCGAGCAGCGCCGTGGTGGCACGGGCCATCGCGGAGCCCGCGAGGTGCGTCATCTCGACGAGCCGGTCGGTGATCGTGTCGAGGTCCTCGTGGAAAGAGTCGCGCATCAAGTGTCCTTCGTGCGGGGGTGGGCGGCCAGCGTGAGGGTCGCACGCCCCGGTGAACGATCGGCGCAGATTGGATGAACAGTCGCGGCGGCGTCGGCACGAGGCGTCGGGTGTCGGTGCCAGTCTGCCGCACCCGCCCGTAGGCTGGGGATGTGGATGCAACGACCGCGGCAGTCCTCGGCGGGCTCGCCGGAGTGGCGCTCGCCGTCATCGCCGTCATCGCCGTCCGCGCATCCGAACGCCAGCAGCGAAGGGTTCCCGACAGCATGAACCTGCCGACGGCCCTGCCGGACGGGGTGGGCGACGTCCTCGCCGTGCTCAAGTCGAGCGGCATCGTCCTGGACTCCGCGGACGCCGTCGTCAACAACTCCCCGGCCGCGGTCTCGCACGGCCTGGTCCGCGGGGGCGAGCTCGTCCACGCCGAGCTGCTGCACATCGCCCGCCAGGTGCGCCGTGACGGCGTCATCCGCGAGGCCGAGCTGGAGCTCGCTCGCGGTCCGCTGGGCCGGCCCAGCCTCGTCGTGGGCGCCCGGGTGGCGCCGCTGGGCGGATCCCACGTGCTGCTGCTCGTCGACGACCGCAGCCAGGCTCGCCGCCTCGAGGAGATCCGCCGCGACTTCGTGGCCAACGTGTCCCACGAGCTGAAGACTCCGGTCGGCGGGCTCGCGCTGCTGGCCGAGGCGGTCCTCGACGCCCACGACGACCCCGAGGCCGTCGCCCGGTTCGCCAAGCGCATGCAGGTCGAGTCGACCCGGCTGACCCGGCTGGTCCAGGAGATCGTCGACCTGTCGCGCCTGCAGGTGGCCGACACCCTCGCCGACCCGGAACGCGTCGACATGGCCAGCGCCGCTCACGAGGCCGTCGAGAGGTCCCGGGTCGCCGCCGAGGACCGTGACATCGAGCTCGTCCTCACGACCGCTCCCGGCTGCCTGGTATGGGGCGAGCCGGAGCTGCTCATCACGGCGCTCCGAAACCTCGTCGGCAACGCGGTGACCTACTCCGAGGCCCACACTCGGGTCACCGTCAAGGTGAGCGCCGACCAGTCGGGCCTGGTCGTGGTCGCGGTCACCGACCAGGGGCAAGGCATCCCGCTGGCCGACCAGCAGCGGATCTTCGAACGCTTCTACCGCGTCGACGAGGCCCGCTCGCGGGCGACCGGCGGGACCGGGCTCGGGCTCGCCATCGTCAAGCATGTCTGTGCGAACCACGGCGGCGAGGTGTCGGTATGGAGCGAGCCGGGCCGCGGGTCGACCTTCACCATGCGCCTGCCGTCGGCGTCGGTCGGCCAGCGCCGCGCCGCCGAGGACCGCGAGGAGCCCGAGCAGGCGCCCACCCCTGCGCCGCTCGACCTGCCCAGCACGCCCACCCCGCCCCCCGCTAGAGCAGAGGTCCCATGAGCCGCATCCTGGTTGTCGAGGACGAAGAGTCGTACTCGGACCCGCTGTCCTACCTGCTGCGCCGGGAGGGGTATGAGGTCGCCATCGCCGAGACCGGACCGGCGGCGCTGGCGGAGTTCGACAAGAACGGCGCCGACCTCGTGCTGCTCGACCTGATGCTCCCGGGCCTGCCCGGCGCCGACGTATGCCGTGCCCTCCGACAGCGCTCGAGCGTGCCGGTGATCATGCTGACCGCGAAGGACAGCGAGATCGACAAGGTGGTCGGGCTCGAGATCGGCGCGGACGACTACGTCACGAAGCCCTACTCCTCGCGTGAGCTCCTGGCCCGGATCAAGGCGGTGCTGCGCCGGTTGGCCGAGCCGGAGGACCTGCTGCCGGTCACGCTCATGGCCGGACCGGTCCGGATGGACGTCGAGCGGCACACCGTGACCGTTTCCGGTGAGGCGACGTCGTTGCCGCTGAAGGAGTTCGAGCTGCTGGAGATGCTGCTGCGCAACGCAGGGCGGGTGCTGACCAGAATGCAGCTGATCGACCGGGTCTGGGGCAGTGACTACGTCGGTGACACCAAGACCCTGGACGTCCACGTGAAGCGGCTGCGCGCGAAGATCGAGCCCGACCCGGGCAACCCGTGCTTCATCGTCACCGTGCGCGGCCTCGGCTACAAGTTCGAAGCCGCCTGACCCCGAGGACCGACCTCAGCCGTCAGCCGGTGGCCGTCGGTGTCGGCGTGGCCGTCGGAGTCGCGGTTGGCGTCGGTGTCGTCCCTGTCGCCGTGAGGCTCGCGTAGGGGCCGGCCGGCGGCAGGACGGGGACGCTGACCATGGTCTGTCCCGCAGGGGTCTGGATGACGATGTCGGTCATCGCCCCGGGGGCGTTCGCGATCTTGGCCAACGGGATCTCGAGCCGCTTCTGCTCGCGGGAGCTCAGGGTGACGGTGGCGTCACTGGCCGCGGCCGTGCCGGCCTCCGCGTCGGCGCGGGTGAGGAGGGAGACGGTGACCGCATCCGTGCCGGTGTTGATCAGTGACCCGGACACCACCCCCGTGCCGTCCTTCTGCGAGGCGATGACCAGCAGGTCGCGACCCTCCACCGGACCACTGCGTGCGGCCACGCCGTCGGCCGGCTGGTAGGGCACCACGGACTGCAGGGGCGACTGCGTCGAGCAGCCACCGAGCAGGCTCGCGCCGAGCACCGCAGCACCGAGCAGGCCCGCGGCCGTCGAGGTGGTGCGGGTGCGTCGGCGCGCCGTGGCGCGCCAGGGCGCAGCAGAGGTCGAGGACGCCGAGGAGGTCGCAGGCCGGTTCACGGGCGCCAGCCTACCGGCCGGCGCCGGCCGGTGGGCCACCCGGCATACCCCGTCAGCGCACCCCGCTCATCAACCGGCGGATGGGCGCGGTGAAGACCAGCAGGAGGATGCCGACGACGATGGCGACGCCGCCGAGGACGCCGAAGTAGGGGACCTGGTTGTCGTCGGAGTAGAACTCGGCCAGCACTCCCGCCATCGCCGTGCCGAGCGCGATGGAGAGGAACAGCAAGGCGACCATCTGGGTCCGGAAGACCTTGGGGGCGAGCTTGGTCGCGAGGGACAGGCTGACCGGCGAGATGAGCAGCTCAGCGACCGTGAAGGTGAGCAGCACTCCGACCAGGCCGATCAGGGGTGCGCTGTTGGGCACCGTGCTCGCCATCGGGATGAACAGCAGGAACGCCACCCCCATGATGATGACGCCCAGGGCGAACTTCACCGGTGTCGGCGGCTGCCGCGACCCCAGCCTGGTCCACAGGTAGGCGAACACGCCGGAGAGGATCATGACGAACACCGGGTTGATGCTCTGAACCCAGCTCACCGGCATCTCCCATCCGAAGAGGTCCCGGTTGAGCTGCTTGTCGGAGTAGACGGTCACGACGGTGAACTGCTGCTGGTAGAGCGACCAGAAGACGGCGCTGACGAGGAACATCGGGATGAACGAGAAGACCCGCCGGCGCTCCTCGCCGCTGATCTGGCGGCTGGACAGGATGACGGCGAAGAAGGCGATCGAGCCGAGGATCGTGATGCCCACGACGATGCCCGCGAGCCGGTCGGCGGTGAGCACCCCGGTGAGGGAGAGGACCGCGACGAGGACCAGAGTGGCGACCCCGGCCCCGACGAAGCGCCAGCGCTGCTCCGAGGGCAGCGGGTTGGGGACCTCGCGAGCCTCCTCCGGCAGGTTCTTGCGCCCCATCGTGTAGATGCCCAGGCCGAGAGCCATACCGACCGCGGCGAGGCCGAACCCGAAGTGGAACCCGGCCGTGGTCTGCAGCAGCCCGGTGAGCAGGGGTCCGATGAACGCGCCGAGGTTGATGCCGAAGTAGTAGATCGAGAAGCCGGCGTCGCGGCGCGGGTCGTCCCGTTCGTACAGGCTGCCGACGAGCGAGGTCGCGTTCGCCTTCACCCCGCCACTGCCGAACGCGATGAGGACCAGGCCGACCCCGACCCCGACGATCCCCGGGATCAGCGAGAGGGCGATGTGGCCGGCCATCACCGTCGCGGCCGCGTAGAACAGCGTTCGCTCCGCGCCCATCACCCGGTCGGCGAGCCAGGCACCGAGGATCGTCGAGAGGTAGACCAGCCCGCCGTACGCGCCGACGATGCTGGTGGCCGCCGTCCGGTCGAGACCGAGGCCCCCCTCGGTGGCGGTGTAGTACAGGTAGATCAGCAGGATGCCCTGCATGCCGTAGAAGGAGAACCGCTCCCACATCTCCACCGAGAACAAGGTGGCGAGCTGTCGAGGCTGGCCCAGGAACGTCGTCTCGTATGCCGGCGGCGTCGCCGGGGTGGTAGTCGTCACCCGAGCCAGCCTGTCAGGCCCGAGCTTTCCTGTCGCGCGGCGAGGCCGGCGACGGCGCACCGCACCCCGGGCGCCCCGACGGCCCCGGCCGTGGCCCGTCACACATCGCGCGTTGCACGCCGACGGCGTCGCTGTCAAGTGTCTGAGAGGTCCACAATGGGGTCGGCTTGGGGCTCTGACCTGCGCAAACGGGCACTCCTCCGGTCGCGGCCGACCTCGGCAGCGTGGTATTCTGGAGGTCGCGAAAGGGGAAAACAGCACATGGTTTTCAAGGTCGGCGAAACGGTCGTGTACCCCCACCACGGGGCGGCACTGATCGAAGAAATGAACACCCGAACGATCCGCGGCGAGGAGAAGCTGTATCTCAAGCTCAAGGTCGCCCAGGGTGACCTGACGATCGAAGTCCCCGCAGAGAACTGCGACCTCGTGGGTGTCCGCGACGTCGTGGGCCAGGAAGGTCTCGACAAGGTGTTCGAGGTCCTCCGCGCGCCGCACACGGAGGAGCCGACCAACTGGTCCCGCCGCTACAAGGCCAACCTCGAGAAGCTCGCCTCCGGCGACGTCATCAAGGTGGCCGAGGTCGTGCGCGACCTGTGGCGTCGTGACAAGGACCGCGGCCTGTCCGCCGGTGAGAAGCGGATGCTCGCCAAGGCGCGCCAGATCCTCGTGTCCGAGCTGGCCCTGGCCGAGAAGACCAACGAGGACAAGGCCGAGGCCATCCTCGACGAGGTCCTCGCGTCCTGAGCGTCCTGCGCTGAGCCGGGCCTCGTGATCCGGCTGTCACTGTCATGACACGCGTCGCGAGCGACGTCGCGGTGGTCATCGTCGCTGCCGGGTCGGGTGCCCGGCTCGGCGCCGACCAGCCCAAGGCGTTCGTCCGCGTGGGCGGCCAGTCCCTGCTCACTAGGGCGGTGGTCGGCGCGGGCGGCTCACCCCTGGTGGGCCTGGTGGTCGTCGTCGCGCCCGCGAGCCACCTGGCCGAGGCCGCGGCCGCCGCCCGCGAGGCCCGCGCCGCGGTCGAGGTGACGGTCGTGGCGGGTGGCGCCGACCGGTGCGCCTCGGTGTCAGCCGGCCTGGCCGCGGTGCCGGCCTCGACCTCCGTCGTCCTCGTGCACGACGCCGCCCGCGCCCTCACCCCGACCTCGCTGTTCACGGCTGTCATCGAGGCGGTCCGCTCCGGGCACCCGGCCGTCGTGCCAGGGCTGGCCGTCGTCGACACGATCAAGCAGGTGGACGAGTCGGGACGGGTGGTCGCCACTCCCGACCGGTCCGCGCTGCGCGCCGTGCAGACGCCGCAGGGCTTCGATCGTGCCGTCCTCGACCGGGCCCACGCAGCCGCGCTGGCCACCGGCGCCGGCCGGACCGTCAGCGACGACGCGTCGCTCGTCGAGCTGCTGGGAGTTTCGGTCCACGTCATCCCCGGCGACGCCCACGCCCACAAGATCACCACCCCTGAGGACCTCGTCCTCGCCGACACCCTGCTGGGAGAGCCGAGATGACCCGTACTGCCGTGGTGACCGGGGGAGGTTCCGGCATCGGAGCCGCCACCGCAGCAAGGCTGCTGGCCGACGGGTTCGACGTCGTCGTCACCGGCCGGCGCCGGGACCGGCTCGAGGCCGTGGCCGCCGAGCTCGGTCCGACGTGCCGCGCCGTCGTCATGGACGTCACGGACCCGGCGAGCGTCGCTGAAGCGGTCGCGCAGATCGGCGACTGCGACGTCCTGGTCAACAACGCCGGAGGGGCCCTCGGAGCGGACCGCGTCGACAGCGCTCGCCTCGAGGACTGGCGGGCGATGTACGAGTCCAACGTGCTGGGCACGCTGACCGTCACCCAGGCGCTGCTGCCTGCCCTGCGCCGGTCCAGCGGCGCGACCGTCGTCGTCGTCACCTCGGTCGCCGGCCTGGTCACCTACGAGGGCGGCGGAGGGTATGTCGCGGCGAAGCACGCCGAGCGCGCACTCACCGAGACGCTGCGCCTCGAGGTCAACGGCGAGCAGGTCCGGGTGGTCGAGATCGCCCCCGGGATGGTGCGCACCGAGGGCTTCTCGCTCACCCGCTACCAGGGAGACCAGTCCCGAGCGGACGCCGTCTACGAGGGCGTGGACCGGCCGCTCGTGGCCGATGACGTGGCCGCCTGCATCTCCTTCTGCGTCGGGCTTCCCCAGCACGTCAACGTGGACCGGCTCGTGGTCAAGCCGCTCGCCCAGGCGGCGCCGCACAAGGTCCACCGAGGCGCGATCCCGTGGGGCGGAGCTGCCTCGTTGGAGCACTCCGACCAGGACGCGCGGGGCGAGGCATGAGCGCGTCCGGCGCGCAGCCGGCCCTCCCTCGGGTCGGCGTCGGGGTCGACGTGCACTCCTTCGCCGGCGACGGGTCCGACCGGGCCCTCTGGGTGGCCGGCCTGCACTGGCCTGACCAGCGCGGCCTCGAGGGGCACTCCGACGCCGACGTCGCGGCCCACGCGGCCTGCGACGCGCTGTTCTCTGCCGCGGGCATCGGCGACCTCGGCGCGCACTTCGGCACGGACCGTCCCGAGCTCGCCGGCGCCTCCGGGGTCGAGCTGCTCGCCGAGGCGGCCCGGCTGGTCCGAGCAGCCGGCTTCGACATCGGCAACGTGTCGGTGCAGGTCATCGGCAACGGGCCGAAGATCGGCAGTCGTCGTCGGGAGGCCGAGCAGGCGCTCTCTGCCGCAGCCGGGGCTCCGGTGTCGGTGAGTGGCACGACGACCGACGGCCTCGGCCTCACCGGCCGTGGCGAGGGCGTCGCGGCGATCGCGACGGCGTTGGTCTCGCTCAGCTGAGCCCGGCGCGGCGCTCGCCTCGGGTCCGCGCGGCGAAGTCCTCGGCGAGCGGCCGCCAACCCTGACGCAGCGCCGGGGTCGCCCGCTCGATCTGTCGGACGTGCTCGTCGACGTCGACGCCTCGCGCGCGGGCACTCTCGCGGTCACCGTCGGCCCAGGGCCGGACCACCTCCGGCCCAGCCTCGGGATGCCCCTGCACCCCCCACACCGTCGGGGCGAGCCGCGCGGCCTGCAGCTCCCCGCTCTCCGCCCGTGCCAGGACCTGCGCACCCGGCGGGAGGCTGGTCACGATGTCGTTGTTCCACTGGACGACGCGCGGCCCGCATCTGCCGAGGACCGGGTCGGCTGCCGCCGCTGGGAGCCACCCCACGTCGAGCACGCCGACCTGCTGGCCGCGCGGGTTGACCTCCACCTCGCCGCCGAGTGCCACGGCCGCGACCTGGTGACCCAGGCAGATCCCGAGGGTCGGTATGCCGTGCGCCGCCGCCGCGCGGACGAGCTCCTTCGTCCGGCCCAGCCAGGGGGCCTCGGCGTCGTCCATCGCCCCCATGTGCCCCCCGAGGACGACGAGCCCGTCGTGCCCGGCGAGGTCGGCAGGCAGCGGCTGCCCGGCAAACGGGAGGAGCACGTCGAGCCGCGCGCCCGCCTCGGCGAGCCATTCGCCGACCCAGCCTGGTGGGCACTCGCTCTCGTGCTGGACGACGAGGATCGGTGCACCGGCCATAGCGCGAGAGTAGCGACGAGGCCCGCTCTGTGGTCGACGGGGAGTGTGATGTGCTGGGTCCGAACGCTTCGCCGAACCAGCCACCGCAGCAGGGAGCCGACATGGCACAGACCGTCAAGGGCGTCATCGCACGAGGCAAGGGAGCAGCCGTCGAGCTCGTCGACGTGGTCGTGCCCGACCCCGGTCCGGGGGAGGCCGTCGTGCGGGTCGAGGCCTGCGGGGTGTGCCACACCGACCTGCACTACCGCGAGGGTGGGATCAACGACGGCTTCCCGTTCCTGCTCGGTCACGAGGCGGCAGGCATCGTCGAGGCGGTGGGCGACGGCGTCACCGAGGTGGCGCCCGGCGACTTCGTCATTCTCAACTGGCGCGCGGTGTGCGGCCAGTGCCGGGCCTGCGCCAAGGGGCGACCGTGGCACTGCTTCGACACCCACAACGCCACGCAGCGGATGACCCTCGCCGACGGCATCGAGCTGACCCCGGCTCTCGGGATCGGCGCCTTCATCGAGAAGACCCTCGTCGCGGCGGGTCAGTGCACCAAGGTCGACAGCAGGGCCGACGCTGCAGCGGTCGGGCTGCTGGGCTGCGGCGTCATGGCGGGGTTCGGCGCTGCGGTCAACACCGGCAACGTCGGCCGAGGGGACACGGTGGCGGTCATCGGCTGCGGCGGCGTCGGGGCGGCGGCCGTCGCCGGCGCGCAGGTCGCCGGTGCGACGACGATCATCGGCGTGGACATCGACGACCGCAAGCTCGACTGGGCGCGGAAGCTCGGGGCCACGCACACGGTGAACTCCACCCGTGAGGATGTCGTCGAGCGGGTCCGGGAGCTGACCGGAGGCTTCGGGGCCGACGTCGTCATCGAGGCGGTCGGCCGGTCGGAGACCTACGAGCAGGCCTTCTACGCCAGGGATCTCGCGGGCACGGTCGTCCTCGTCGGCGTCCCCACTCCGGAGCAGCGGGTCACCCTCCCGATGATCGAGATCTTCGGGCGCGGCGGTGCGCTGAAGTCGAGCTGGTATGGCGACTGCCTCCCCTCTCGCGACTTCCCCATGCTCGTGGACCTCTACCAGCAGGGGCGCTTCGACCTGGGCGCGTTCGTCACGGAGACGATCGGAATCGACGACATCGAGGCGGCCTTCGACAAGATGCAGGCGGGCGAGGTCCTTCGCTCGGTGGTGCGGCTGTGACCGGCTCGGTCAGGGTCGACCACACGACCACCTCGGGCTCGTTCTCGCTCGACGGCGGCACCTGGGACGTGGACAACAACGTCTGGGTCGTCGGTGACGACGAGGAATGCGTCGTCATCGACGCTCCCCACGACGCCGGGCCGGTGCTCGACCTCGTCGCAGGGCGCCGGGTCGTGGCGCTGCTGTGCACCCACGCCCACGACGACCACATCACCGCCGCGGCCGAGGTATGCCGGGTGACCGGCACCACGGCATACCTCCACCCGGGCGACCGGATGCTCTGGGACCAGGCGCAGGACGCGGCCCCCGGAGGTGAGCTGTCCGACGGTCAGGTGCTCACGGTCGGCGAGGCGACCTTGCGCGTGGTCCATACCCCCGGCCACTCACCGGGATCCTGCTGCTTCGCGTCCCCCGAGCTGGGCGTGGTCTTCACCGGGGACACGCTCTTCTCTGGTGGCCCGGGAGCCACTGGGCGCTCGTTCAGCGACTTCGGGACCATCATCGACTCGATCCGCGACCGACTGCTGACCCTGCCGGACGAGACCGTGGTGCACACCGGCCACGGCGAATCGACGACGGTCGGCGCGGAGCGCCCCCACCTGGACGAGTGGGTCGCCCGGGGTCACTGACCGCCCGCCGAGGCTCGGCGGCGCTCGGTCGCGGCGCTGACCTGCTGCGCCACGAGCATCCCGACGGTCGCGCAGAGGACCCCGACGACGAGGCCGCCGACGATGTCCGGCACGTGGTGCACCCCTGCCGCGACCCGGGCCGCACCGATGGCCACCGCCACGACCAGCAGCACCACTCCCAGGCGGCGGCGCATCCACAGCACGAGGACCGCGGCGGTGGTGGCCACCGCCATGTGGTCCGACGGGAAGCCGTTGTCGGCGCCATGGGCGATGAGGGGGGTCTGCCCGTCGACGACGAAGGGTCGCGGGTCGACCCACGCCGAGCCGACCAGGGAGATCGCGAGCAGCACCGCCGCGAACGCGACGACGGACGCCACGATGAGCTGGATGCGGGCCGCCCGGTCGGCCAGCACCCAGGTCGCGATGAGCCCGAGCGCGACGGCATAGATGGCATAGGTGGCGACGACGACGATGACGGTGTTCACCGGCCCAGCATGCCGTGCCGGGCTGGAAGCCGCCTGATCCCGCGCTGGCGGCCGGGGTAGCCCAGCGCCGGTAAACTCCGCCGGGTGACCCTTCGCCTCTACGACACGGCCGCGCGTGAGCTGCGCGACTTCACCCCGCTGCACGAGGGCAAGGTCGGCATGTACATCTGCGGGCTCACCACCCAGGGGGCGCCGCACATCGGGCACGTGCGCTTCGCGGTGGCGTTCGACGTGCTGCGGCGCTGGCTGGAGGTCGGGCACGGCTACGACGTCACCGTGGTGCGCAACGTCACCGATATCGACGACAAGATCCTGCGCAAGTCCGCCGAGAGCGGCGTCGAGTGGTTCGCCCTCTCCTACCGCAACGAGCGGCGGACGGCCGAGGCGCTGGACCTGCTGGGCGTCGCGCCGGCCACGTACGAGCCGCGCGCCACCGGACATGTCCCCGAGATGGTCGAGCTGATGGACACGCTGATCGAGCGAGGGCACGCCTATGCCGCTCCGGACGGCAGTGGGGACGTCTACTTCGACGTGCTGTCCTGGAAGGACTACGGCTCGCTGAGCCACCAGTCGCCGGAGGACATGAGCGCGGCCGAGGACGCCGACCCGCGCGGCAAGAAGGACCCGCGCGACTTCGCCCTCTGGAAGGGGCACAAGCCGGACGAGCCGCTCAGCGCCTCGTGGCCCACGCCATACGGACGAGGGCGCCCGGGCTGGCACCTGGAGTGCTCCGCGATGGCTCGTAAGTACCTCGGCGGGACGTTCGACATCCATGGCGGCGGCATCGACCTGCGCTTCCCCCACCACGAGAACGAGCAGGCCCAGTCCCGCGCCGCGGGCCTCGGTTTCGCCCGCTACTGGCTGCACAACGCGTGGGTCACGGTCCGCGGCGAGAAGATGGGCAAGTCGCTCGGCAACGCGCTCGAGGTCCAGAGGATCGTCGAGGTCGCCAGCCCGCTGGCCGTGCGCTACTACCTCACCTCGGCGCACTACCGGTCGATGATCGAATACCACGAGGGCTCGCTGATCGAGGCCTCGGCGACGGTGGACCGGATCAGCGGCTTCCTCGAGCGGGCCTCTCGGGTGGGCTCGCTCGCCGAGGTCATGGCTGAGCTGCCGGAGGCGTTCAGGGCGGCGATGGACGACGACATCAACGTCTCGGGCGCGCTCGCCGTCGTCCACGACACCGTCCGGCTCGGCAACACGGCGCTCGACGAGGGAGACGACCAGGCCGCGGTCGAGGCGGCGGCGTCGGTCGTCGCGATGACGGACGTCCTCGGAGTCAACCCGCTCTCCCCGACCTGGCAACGCGGCGCCTCGGACGCGGCCTCGGAGGCCATGACGGCGCTCGACGAGCTCGTGACGACCCAGCTCGCTGCCCGCGAGAGCGCCCGCGCCGCCCGCGACTTCGCCACGGCAGATGCCATCCGCGACCAGCTCAGTGCGGCGGGCATCACCATCGACGACACCCCGGCCGGCGCCCGCTGGTCGCTGGGCCGACGTACCGACGCCTGAGAGGCGACACCATGGCAGGCAACTCCCAGCGGCGCGGGGCCGTGCGCAAGAGCGGCAAGGGTCCTTCCGTCGGCTCCGGCGGCCAGCGACGCCGCGGTCTCGAGGGCAAGGGCCCGACTCCCAAGGCCACCGAGCGCGAGTACCACCCCGCCGCGAAGCGGTCCGGCTCGGCCAAGCGGGGCTCGGCACCGTCGCGGGGCAACGCCGCAGGCACCCGCAGCGGCGGGCGGAAGGCGAAGGCGTCGTCCGAGGTCGTCGCGGGACGGAACTCGGTGGTCGAGGCGCTGCGCGCCAACGTGCCGGTGACGACGATGTACGTCGCCGGGCGGATCGACTCGGACGACCGGGTGCGCGAGGCCCTGAAGACCGCCACCGAGCGGGGGATCCCGATCCTGGAGACTCCCCGCGGCGAGCTGGACCGGCTCACCGACGGCGCGGTGCACCAGGGGCTTGCCCTGCAGGTGCCGCCGTACGAGTACGTCCCGCACACCGACCTGCTCGACCCGCAGGCACCGGGCATACCCCTCGTCGTCGCGCTCGACGGCATCACCGACCCCCGCAACCTCGGCGCGGTGATCCGGTCGGTCGCCGCCTTCGGCGGCCACGGGGTGCTGCTGCCCGAGCGGCGTTCGGCGGGCATGACCGCCAGCGCCTGGAAGACGTCCGCGGGAGCAGCGGCGCGAGTGCCGGTGGCCAAGGTCGCGAACCTCACGCGGGCCCTCGAGGAGTTCAAGCGGGCCGGCTTCTTCATCCTCGGCCTCGACATGGACGGAGACGTCGAGCTGCCCGGGCTCGAGCTGGCGACGGAGCCGATCGTCGTCGTCGTCGGCTCCGAGGGCAAGGGGCTGTCCCGCCTCGTCAGCGAGACGTGCGACCAGATCGTGTCCATCCCGATGGCGAGCACCGTCGAGTCGCTCAACGCCGGCATCGCTGCCGGCGTCACCCTCTACGAGGTGGCCCGCCAGCGCGCGGGCCGGGGTTGAACCCCCACCCACAGCACCCCGATGGGCGGCCCACAGGGTCGCTGGGTACGGTGGATGACGTGAGTCCGCAGCGGGGAGAGTCCTGGTGACCAAGAGCGCACGGCAGGAGAGCGCGCGGCTGAGCCAGCTCAAGGCGCAGCAGCAGGCCAGCGAGCGTCGCCGCAGGCTCCTCATCGCCGCAGGAGCGCTCGCGGTCGTCGTGGTGATCATCGCCGCCGTCGTCATCGCGGCCCTCACGGCCCCCAAGAAGGTCGACACCTCCGCCCAGACCTCCGGAGCGGTCAGCAGCGAGGTAAGCACCGCTCTTGCCGGTGTCCCGGCGGCGACGTTCGACGCGATCGGGCTGGGCTCGGCAGACACGCGGCCATTGACCGCGGTGCAGGGCGACGCGCTGACCAAGGACGGCAAGCCGCGGGTGGTCTATGTCGGCGCGGAGTACTGCCCCTACTGCGCCAGCGAGCGCTGGGCTCTGGTCGCCGCGCTCGAGCGGTTCGGCGACTTCACCGGCCTGGCCTATGCCGTGTCCTCCCCGACCGACCAGCCGGCGAACGTGCCCACGCTGAGCCTGAAGGACGCCACCTACTCCAGCACCTACCTGGCCTTCGACGGCTACGAGGTCCAGGACCGCAACGGAGCACCACTCCAGACCGAGCCGGACGACATCAAGGCGCTCCAGGCGAAGTACGGCGGCTCCTCCATCCCCTGGATCTACTTCGCTGGCAAGGCCGTCCAGTCCGGGTCGTCTGTCGACGGCAGCCTGCTGCTCGGCAAGAGCCAGGCCCAGGTCGCCGCAGCACTGGCGGACCCGTCCTCGGACGTGGCGAAGTCGGTGGACGGCGCGGCCAACCTGATCAGTGCGCAGCTGTGCCGGCTGACCGGCAACCAGCCTGCGGCGGTCTGCACCTCGAGCGGCGTGACCGCGGCAGCCGCCAAGCTGCCGTGAGTGCTGTCCGGTCCGTGACGGCCGAGCGCGGCCCTGGGCCGACCTCCCGAGTCGTCCCGCGGTGGCTGGCGCCGACCACGCTCGGGCTGTCGTCCCTCGGCCTGGTCCTCGGGCTCTACCTCACCTACGAGCATTTCACCCAGAATGCGACCCTTGCCTGCGCCACCACGGGGACGATCAACTGCCAGAAGGTCACCGAGAGCCCGTGGTCGACGTTCGTCGGCATCCCGGTCGCGGTGCTCGGCGTCGTGTTCTTCGTCGTCATGCTTGCGCTGTGCCGCCCTCGGCGGTTCCGGGAGGGGGGCCGCGGCTCGGACGCGCTCCGGCTCGGATGGTGCGCCCTCGGTCTCGGGTTCGCCCTCTACCTCGTGTGGGCCGAGCTCTTCCACATCGGCGCGATCTGCCTGTGGTGCACCGGTGTCCACGTGGTGACCTTCCTGCTCTTCGCCGCCCTGCTGTTCGGCCAGATCCTCATCGAGCCTGGCCGCGGCCCGGCCGCTGCCGACGCGACCGGCTGAATGGTCGACCGAGACGTCAGTCGTCGGTGGCCGGCAGGGCCACGACGGGCATCTCGACCGTGTCCACGCCCAGCACGGCCTGCTCGTCCGGCTTGGCCGGCAGGACGTTGTCCACATAGTCCCGGATCGCCTCGCTGAGCGGGGTGTCGGTCCCAGCTCGTTCGGACATGTACCAGCGGTGCTCGAGGATCTCGTGGAAGACCTCGGCCGGCTCGAGCTTGACGGTGAGGTTTCGCGGCACAGCTCGCACGGCCGGCTCGTAGACGGACGCGAGCCACTCGTGGGCACCGAGCTCCTCGTCCTCGTTCTGCCTGTTCGTGGCGGCCCGGTAGGAGTCCAGGTCGTTGAGCAGCCGGCGGGCCTGGTTCTCCTCGACGTCGAGTCCGGTGAGACGCAGCAACCGCCGGGAGTGGTGGCCAGCGTCGACGACCTTCGGCTGGATCTGGAGTGTGGTGCCGTCGAAGTCGGTCGACATGGCGAGCTCGTCGATGTCGAAGCCCAGGTCGTTGAGCTTGCGGATGCGCTCCTCCACCCGCCACCGGTCGCCGGTCTCGAAGCGCTCTTCGGCGGTGAGCTCGGACCAGAGGGAGTGGTAGCGCTCGAGGATGCGGTTCGACACCTCGACCGGGTCCGAGGTCTCCTCGAGCAGACCGCCCGCCGCCAGGTCCATCAGCTCCCCCGCGATGTTCACCCGGGCGATGTCGAGGTCGTGCTCGCGCTGGCCGTCGGACAGGCTCGCATGCAGCTCTCCGGTCTCAGCGTCGACCAGGTATGCCGCGAACGCGCCGGCGTCGCGCCGGAAGAGGGTGTTGGACAGGGAGACGTCCCCCCACCAGAAGCCGCTGAGGTGCAGCCGGACGAGCAGCACGGCGAGCGCGTCGATGAGCCGCTGGGCGGTGTCGGGTCGAAGGGTCTGGCTGTAGAGGGCACGGTAGGGCAGCGAGAACTGCAGATGGCGGGTGAGCAGGCAGGCGTCGAGCGGAGTCCCGTCCGGCGCGACCCGCCCGCTGACGATGCCGAACGGCTCGACGCACGGCAGGTCCATCCGGTTGAGCAGCCGGAGCATGTCGTACTCGCGCCGGGCGAGCTCAGCCTTGATCTCCTTGACGGCGAGCACCCGTCCCGAGAGGCGCACGAAGCGCACGATGTGCCGGGAGATGCCGCGCGGGAGGGCCGCGAGGGTCTCGTCCGGCCACTCCTCGAGAGGGACCGACCAGGGCAGGTCGAGCAGAGCCGGGTCGGGGCGCGCGGTCGTGAGCTGGAGGGCCACGGGCTCATCGTTCCACGGATCGGGGGGCTCGCCGTACGGACTCGGACGCAGACGGCGGCGGCATCCAGGGGATGCCGCCGCCGTCGTGGACGAGGGTCAGACGGTGATCCGCTCACCGCTCTCGGTGTTGAAGACGTGCAGGTGGCCCTGCTTGGGGGCGAGGTTGATGACCGAGCCCTTCTCCGGGGGCTGGCGGCCGTCGACCCGGGCGATGAACGGCCGGATCTCCTCCGCGTCGCCCTCGGTGTTGACCAGGTGCTCCTGCGTGGAGCCGTAGATGTACGCGTCGGCGCCGAGCTCCTCGACGACGTCGATGGTGACCGGCAGGCCCTGGCCCGCGTCGGCGACCTCGAGGTCCTCGGGGCGCACGCCCACGGTGACCGTCTTGCCGGCCTGGCCGAGCTGCTCGCGCGTCAGGGGCAACGTCGCGTCCCCGAACTTGACGCCGGCCTCGGTGACCGGCAGCTCGAGCAGGTTCATCGCGGGTGACCCGATGAAGCCGGCGACGAAGACGTTGGTCGGGTGGTCATACATGTTGCGCGGGGTGTCGCACTGCTGGAGCAGGCCGTCCTTGAGCACGGCGACCCGGTCACCCATGGTCATGGCCTCGACCTGGTCGTGCGTGACGTAGACCGTGGTGACGCCGAGCCGGCGCTGCAGTGACGCGATCTGGGTGCGGGTCTGCACCCGCAGCTTCGCGTCGAGGTTCGACAGCGGCTCGTCCATGAGGAAGACCTGAGGGCTGCGGACGATCGCCCGGCCCATCGCGACTCGCTGGCGCTGGCCACCGGAGAGGGCCTTGGGCTTGCGGTCGAGGTAGGGCTCGAGGTCGAGGATCTTTGCGGCCTCCTGCACCCGCTTGCGGATCTCGTCCTTGGACACCCCGGCGATCTTCAGGGCGAAGCCCATGTTGTCGGCCACGGACATGTGCGGGTAGAGCGCGTAGTTCTGGAAGACCATGGCCACGTCGCGGTCCTTGGGGGACAGGTTGGTGACGTCGCGGTCACCGATCATGATCCGGCCGCCGTTGACCTCCTCCAGCCCGGCGAGCATCCGCAGGGAGGTGGACTTGCCACACCCCGAGGGCCCCACCAGGACGAGGAACTCCCCGTCGGCGATCTCGATGTTGAGCTTGTCGACAGCCGGTTGGGTGGTGCCCGGGTAGATCCGGGTGGCGTCATCGAAGGTCACGGTAGCCATGATCAACTCTCCTTCACCGGCAGGAACGTGCCGGACGATCCGTTGTAAAGGTCTGCCGGAGGTCGTTCTCCGGCAGGTCGATCATGACCGATCGACAGCCGGAGCGCCAGACGTGGTCAGGGGATGGACCCCTGGGCAGGCTCAGCTGGTGGGGTTGAGGCGCAGCGTGCGGTCCTCGCGCCGGCGCACCTGCACCCGCGCGTCGACCACCCGGGCCTCGAAGACCGGAGCGGGGCGGGTGGCCGGGCCCCGGGCCACGGCGCCGTCCACGAGGGCGAACCTGCTGCCGTGCCACGGGCACTCCACGCAGCCGTCGAGGACCTCCCCCTCGTCGAGAGGGGCTCCGCGGTGGGTGCACCGGTTGCCGAGCGCCCGGATGGTCCCGTCGTGGCGCACGAGCAGCACCGGGGTGTCGGCCACCGTCACGGCATACGGTCGACCGTCGTGGAGGTCCGACTCCGCACAGGCGTCGGTCCACTCGGTGGCAGGGCGCTGGAAGGCCGTGGTGTCCACGCCGACCCCGAGCGCGTAGGCGAGGTGGCCGCCGAGCCAGCCGGAGAGCCCCATCACGCTCACTCCGCTGGCGCCGAGCACGCGCCCACGACCGGGTCGCCGTCGGGCGACCCACGAGGCGGTGAGCAGGGCGAGCCCGACGGTGTTGCAGAGCGCATGGGCCACCCCGACCCGTCGTTCGGCGCCCTGGGTGTCGTCCCAGTCCGACAGGCCGGTCGCCGCGGCGGGCACGGAGCTCAGCAGGCCGAGCCCGACCAGCCGTCTGGCGGCGCGGTCGTCGTCGCCCCAGAGGTCGAGCGCCAGGGCGCCGGTGAAGGCACCCAGCGGCACCGCGACGAGGGCCGGATGCAGTGGGTGGCCGACGTGCGAGCCCGACAGCACGTCCTTCGCGGGTCCAGGTCCGAGCCGGGAGGTGACGGCCTGGCCGAGCTCGGCGGGGCGGTCGAGGACCTCCGCCCGCTCGACGGCGTTGGCGAGGCGTTCGACGAGGCGGGTCAAGGTCAGCACCGCAGGCCTCTACCCCGGGGGCCAGGGCGGCAACCGCTGGGCGCGCCGAGAGGCATAGGCGGCCTGCCGACTGGGCAGGAGAAGAAGATGACCGACCTGCCCGATTCCTCTACCGGGGCGTCCGTGCGCCTCCAGCTGGCCAGGGAGCGGACGGAGCTGCTGGCCCGTCTCGAGGAGATGGGTCACGACTTCGCGGCTCTGGTGGTGGCATCTGCCGGCTCGAACGCCGACGACGAGCACGACCCCGAAGGCTCGACCATCGCCTACGAGCGCTCGCAGCTTGGCGCACTCACCGACCAGGTGCGCCGGCACCTCGCCGAGGTGGACGCGGCCCTCGCTCGGCTCGACGCCGGTCACTACGGCCGGTGCGAGAGCTGTGGCCGGGCGATCGGCGACGAACGGCTGTCCGCCCGGCCGGCGGCGCGCTGGTGCATCGAGTGCGCGGGTCGGCTCGGCCGCTGAGAGCCCTCGCCGGCCGGGTCACGACCTGGTCACGACTCGCCCGCAACTTCTTGCATCGTCTGGCGCCTGCCTGCAAGTTCTTGCTACCTTCGGCGCCGCGAAGGCGGCCGCCGGCTGCCTGGCTTCAAAGGAGAATCCATGCACAACCGTGCGTTTGCCGCGGTCGCCGTCACCGGTGTCGCCGCGTTGCTCATGAGCGCCTGCGGTGGCTCGTCGACCACGAGCGGGTCGACCGCCGCAGCGACGACGACAACCGCCACGCCGACGGGGGACGCGACCACCGCCGCGCCCGTCCGCGACGCCAACGTCGACCTCGTCATCTGGACCGACAACGACCGCAAGCCGATCATCGAGAAGTACGCCGCCGACTTCGGGACGGCCCAGGGCATCAAGGTCGCCGTCCAGGTCTCGACCGACGTCCGCAAGGACTTCAAGGCGGCCAACGACGCCGGGAAGGGCCCGGACATCATCGTCGGCGCGCACGACTGGCTCGGCGAGCTGGTCCAGAACGGCGCGGTCAAGCCGGTCAACCTCTCAGCCGACGCGCAGGCGAAGTTCGCGCCTCAGGCGATCGCCGCGGCCAAGTTCAACGGCCAGCTCTATGGCGTGCCCTACGCCATCGAGAACATCGCCCTGGTCCGCAACACCGCCCTCGCGCCGGACGTCCCGGCGAGCTACGAGGACATGGTCACCAAGGGGCAGGCGCTCGTGACCGCCGGGAAGGCGACCAACGTCGTCCTCCAGGAGGTCGGCAAGACCGGTAACGCCTACTACACCTACCCGTACATGAAGGCCTTCGGCGGCGGCATCTTCGCCCAGAAGCCGAGCGGCGACTACGACCCCACCAAGGTCATCGTCAACAGCGAGGGCTCGGTGAAGGGGGCCGCGGAGCTCGAGAAGCTCGGCAAGGCGGGCATCCTGTCGACCAACATGGACCTGGCGACCGCCGACTCGATCTTCGACTCGGGGAAGGCGCCGTACTACATCACCGGCCCGTGGGCGATCGACAACGCGAAGAAGGGCGGCATCAAGTACGCCATCTCGCCGCTGCCCACGATCGGCGGCGGCCAGATGGAGCCGTTCCTCGGCGTCCAGATGTTCTACGTCTCGGCCAAAGCCAAGAACGACGCCTTCGCCCAGGAGTTCGTCACCAACTACGTGACGAAGAAGGAGCTGCAGGTCGAGCTCTTCAACGCCGGCCACCGGCCTCCCGCGCTCACCGACGCCTACAACCAGGTCGCTGCGACGGACCCCGACGTCAAGGCGTGGTTCGACGCCGGCAAGAAGGCCATCCCGATGCCGAACATCCCCGCGATGAACTCGGTCTGGGGACCGTTGGGCCAGGCTTCGGCGGACGTCATCGCCCAGAAGGCACCGGCCAAGGCGCGCTTCGACGCGGCGCAGGCGGAGATCGTCGCGAACATCGCGAAGGGCTGACCCCAGCCCGCACGACGCACCGGTGGTCGCGGACCCTGTCAGTACGCGGTCCGCGGCCACCGGTGACCGGCGGGTCGGGAGCCCTGCGGTTCCAGCGCTCCCTGCGGTCTCTGCGTCCCAGCGCCCTTCGAGCATGGAGATTCACCGATGAGTCGCACGCTTCCCCTGGTCGTCAAGTGGGTCCTGCTCGCCGTGACCATGGCGGGCATCTTCTGGCTGGCGACCGTGCTGGCGAGCCAGGGTCTGATGCTCGCCGTCATCGTCGCCGGGCTGGTCGGGCTGGGCATCCTCGCGGTTTACGGCACGCGCCGGGCCATCCCGATGAAGTACCTCCTGCCAGGCATCCTCTTCATGGTGGCCCTGCAGATCTGGCCGATCGTCTTCACTGTGGCGACATCCTTCACGAACTACGGCCCCGGTCACCAGAAGACGAAGCAGGAGTCGGTGACCTACCTCATCGCCCAGTCGGTGCAGGAGGTCCCCGGGTCGCCGCGCTACGCCCTCTCGGTCGGCGTCAAGGAAGGGGCGCCGGTCGCGACGGCGCCTGCTGTCTACCTGCTCACCGACCCCGAGACCGGCAAGAGCTACGTCGGCAGCGACAAGGGCCTGGCCGACCTGCCCGCCTCCTCCATCGAGAAGACGACGACCGGCAAGATCACCAAGGCCAAGGGCTACACGATCCTCAACGCCCGTGAGGTCAACGACCGCAAGGACCTCATCGACTTCGCCGTGCCCACGACGAACGGCGGCGGCATCAAACGGGTCGGCCTCTCGGAGGCCTTCGTCGGGCGGCCGACGCTCACCTACGACGCCGCGAGCGACACCATCACCGACACCAAGACCGGCAAGAGGTATGTCGCGCGCGACGCCTCGTGGGTCCCCCAGGACGGGCAAGGCTCGGTGCTGACCGTGGGCTGGAAGGAGAACATCGGCTTCCAGAACTTCACCGCCGCGCTGACCGACCCGACCCTGCGCGCCGGGTTCGTCAAGATCTTCACGTGGAACGTCGTCTTCGCGCTGCTGTCGGTCGTGACGACGTTCGCGCTCGGATTCCTGCTCGCGCTGCTCTTCAACGACGACCGGATCAAGCTCAAGGGCCTCTGGCGCTCGATCCTCATCCTTCCCTACGCGTTGCCGTCCTTCGTCACTGCACTGGTCTGGAAGTCGATGTTCAACCAGGACTACGGCCTGATCAACTCGTTCATCCCCGGCAACATCGACTGGCTCGGGGACCCCACCGCGGCCAAGGCGGCCATCCTCGCGACCAACCTCTGGCTCGGCTTCCCCTACATGTTCCTCATCTGCACCGGCGCTCTTCAGGCGGTGCCTGCCGACGTCAAGGAGGCGGCCCAGATCGACGGCGCCACGGGGTGGCGCACCGTCAGGTCGATCACCATGCCGCTGATCCTCGTCGCCGTCGGCCCGCTGCTGCTCGCCTCGTTCGCCTTCAACTTCAACAACTTCACGGTGATCTACCTGATGACCGAGGGCGGTCCCTTCGAGAACTCGCAGACCCAGGTGGGCTCCACGGACCTGCTCATCACCTACGCCTACCGGCTCGCGATCGGCGGCACAACGCCGAACTTCGGGTATGCGTCGGCCATCTCGATCTTCATCTTCATCATCGTCGGGCTGCTGTCCTTCCAGGGGTTCCGCAAGTCCGCCCAGCTGGAGGAGGTCAACTGATGGCCGTCGACACACCCCGTGCCGAACGCCTCGCCGAGGAGTTCCGGCAGGCCCACCGGCGCAACGCCTGGCGCGAGTGGCGGACCGGGTTGCGCTATCTCGGGGTCGCGCTGGCCCTGGTCTTCGCCCTGTTCCCGCTCGTCTTCATCGTCTCGGCTGCCATCAACCCCGCCGGGACGCTCAGCACGACGAACCTCATCCCGTCCGGAGCCGGCTTTGCGAACTTCACCCAGCTGTTCGCCCTGAGGCCCTACTGGAGCTGGTACAAGAACTCCCTCGTCATCGCGGGCGTCGGCGCGTTCGGGTCGATCTTCATCGGGGCGCTCGCGGCATACGCCTTCTCGCGGATGCGCTTCATCGGCCGCCGGCCCGGCCTGCTGTTCCTCCTGCTCATCCAGATGTTCCCGGCTCCGCTGGCGTTCGTGGCGCTCTTCATCACCTTCCTCGCCGTCGGTGACGTCGTGCCGGCCATCGGGCTTAACACGAGCGCCGGCCTGATCCTCGCCTACCTCGGGGGCGCGATGGGCGCCAACGTCTGGCTGCTGAAGGGATACTTCGACACCGTCCCGCGCGAGCTCGACGAGGCCGCCAAGGTCGACGGCGCGAGCCACGCCCGGATCTTCTTCACGATGCAGCTTCGTCTCGTCATCCCGATCCTCGTCACCGTCGGAATGCTGTCCTTCGTCGGCCTCTTCAACGAGTTCCTCCTCGCCAGCGTCTTCCTCAAGGACGTCGACCAGCAGACCCTCGGTGTCGGTCTCTGGGCCCTGCTCACGGCGGACAAGAACCTCTACTTCGGTGCCTTCTGCGCGGGCGCGCTGCTGGCGTCCGCACCGGTCGTGCTGCTCTACCTCTCGCTCCAGAGGCAGATCGTCGGCGGGCTCACCACCGGATCGGTCAAGTGACCCCGAAGGCCCCTGCCATCCCCGCGGAGCCGCGGACGGGCTGGTTGACGGTGCCGCACCACGACGGGTCCGCGCTCTACGTCTCGGATCTCACCCCGAGGCTGGGCGACAGCGTGCGGGTCTGGGCGCGCGTGCCCGCGCAGATGCCGCTGGACCACGTGCACGTGCGGGTCGCACCGGACGGCGAGCAGGCGTTCGTGCCGGCCACCGTCGACCCGGAGCGCACCACCGAGGCCGAGACGTGGTGGCGCGCCGACCTCGTCTGCCACAGCCCGGTGACCCACTACCGCTTCGTCCTGGCCGGTGGGCCGACGCGGTATGCCTGGCTGAACGGCACGGGCCTGCACCTGCGCGACGTGCCCGACGCGAGCGACTTCCGCCTTGTGGCCCACGACGCCCCACCGCCTGCCTGGGCCGCGGGTGCGGTGGTCTACCAGATCTTCCCCGACCGGTTCGCGAAGTCGAGCAGGTCGGTGCTCGCCGGCAAGCGACGAAACCTCGTCCCCGACTGGGCCCTTCCGGCCCGATGGACCGACCCGGTTGCCGGTCGTGACCTCCCGGGCGAGCCCCTCAGCCGGCAGCTGTTCGGCGGGGACCTCGACGGGATCACCGAGCATCTCGACCACGTCGAGCAGCTCGGGGCGACGGTGGTCTACCTCACGCCCTTCTTCCCGGCTCGCTCCAACCACCGGTACGACGCGTCGAGCTTCCTCTCCGTCGACCCGGTGCTCGGAGGTGGCGACGCGCTGCGCCGGCTCAGCGACGCCGTGCACGGGCGCGACATGAAGCTGCTCGGCGACTTCACGACGAACCACACCGGCTCGAGCCACGAGTGGTTCGTCGCCGCGAGCACCAGCACGAGCGCCCCGGAGCGCGAGTTCTACTTCTGGACCAGCCGCCGGCGCTACATCTCGTGGCTCAAGGTCTCGTCGCTGCCGAAGCTCAACTACGCCAGCAACGAGCTGAGGCGCCGGGTCTTCGACGACGAGGACGGGGTCGTGCGCAAGTGGCTCGGACCTGCCGGCCAGCTCGACGGTTGGCGGGTCGACGTCGCGAACATGACTGGCAGACAAGGGGTTCAGGATCTGAACCACGAGGTCGCCCGGCTGATGCGCGACGCTGTCGTCGACGCCAAGCCGGACGCGCTGCTCATCGGCGAGCACGTGCACGACTACAGCCTCGACGTGCCCGGGGACGGCTGGCACGGCGTGATGAACTACGCCGGGTTCACCAAGCCGGTCTGGACCTGGATCTGCAACCCGGACGACGCCCCCGACTTCCTCGGCGCTCCCGTGGTGGTCCCGAGACTCGGGGGTGAGGCGGTCGTCGAGACGATGCGCGACTTCACCTCCCGCATCTCCTGGCAGGCCCTGACCCACTCGTTCAACCTCGTCGGCTCGCACGACACGACCCGGCTCCGCTCTCTCGTCTCGCACGACCCGCGGCTGGTCGAGGTCGCCGCCGGGCTGCTGATGACGATGCCCGGCATCCCGATGCTGACCTACGGCGACGAGATCGGCATGGAGGGCTCGTTCGGTGAGGACGGCCGGCGCCCCATGCCCTGGGACCGGCGCCGGTGGGACCAGGCCACGCTCACGACATACACCGACCTCATCGGGCTGCGTCGCCGGTCCGAGGCCCTCACCCGCGGGGGCCTGCGCTGGGTGTACGCCGCGGACGACCTCCTGGTCTACCTGCGGGAGGCGGCCGGCCAGGTCGCGCTCGTGGCGGTGTCCCGGGCCGCCCACGAAGCGGTGGAGCTCGACGCCCGGCTCCTGCCGGGGGTCACGAGGGGTCGCACGGGGTACGGCAACGGCATCGCCGCCCGGGCCGGCCGGGTGAGAGTCACGGCCGGCGGGCCTCAGATCAGTGTCAGGCTGTGGTCACCACCGCGGCCCCGGAGCCTCTCCCGGGCTCGCCGAGCACGACGATGACAGGGGTTGTGATGCGGGCCCGACTGGCAGACATCGCCCAGCACGCCGGGGTCAGCGAGGCCACGGTGAGCCGGGTGCTCAACGGCAAGCCGGGGGTCGCGGACGGCACCCGCCAGGCGGTGCTGACGTCGTTGGACGTGCTCGGCTACGACCGGCCGAGCCGCCTGCGACGCAAGAGCGCCGGACTGGTCGGGCTGGTCATGCCGGAGCTGACCAACCCGGTCTTCCCGGCGTTCGCGCAGGTCATCGAGACGGCGCTCTCGCGGCACGGGTTCACGCCGGTCCTATGCACGCAGACCCCGGGCGGGGTGCACGAGGACGAGTACGTGCAGATGCTGCTCGACCGGGGCGTGGCCGGGATCATCTACGTGTCGGGGCAGCACGCGGACTCGACGACCGACCCGAGGCGCTACGTCCAGCTGCGCGACCGGGGGCTGCCGATCGTGCTCGTCAACGGATACCTCGCGGGGGTGGACGCGCCGTTCATCTCCAACGACGACGAGGCGTCGATGGACCTCTCCGTGGGGCACCTCGTGCATCTCGGGCATACCTCGATCGGCCTGGCGATCGGGCCGGACCGCTACGTGCCGGTCATCCGCAAGGTGGCGGGGTTTCGCCGGTCGATGGCCTCCCTCCTCGGCCGGTCGGACGTGGATGACCTCGTCGTGCAGTCGGTCTTCTCCGTCGAGGGCGGCGCCGCAGCGGCCGCCCGGCTGCTCGAGCGTGGAGCCACGGCCATCATCTGCGGCTCGGACCTGATGGCCTTGGGCGCGATCCGGGCTGTCCGGTCCGTCGGGATGCGGGTGCCGGAGGACATCTCCGTGGTGGGCTATGACGACTCGACGCTCATGCCGTTCACCGACCCGCCCCTGACCACGATCCGGCAGAACGTCCCCGCCATGGGGGACGCCGCCGTCCAGGCACTGCTCAGCGAGATCGCCGGCAGCCCGTCGCCGCGCACGGAGTACGTCTTCCGCCCCGAGCTCGTCGTCCGCGGGTCCACCGGAGCACGACGCTCCCGCTAACCGCCGGCCTCAGCCCGCAGCGACTCCAGCCGCTGCAGCACGCGCACGAGCCCGTTCACGTCGTCGACGCGGTGGGTGGCCGCCGTCTCCCCGGACCCCACCTTGACCGTGACGTCGCCCCGCGCCGGGTCGAGAGCCAAGAAGGCGTCCTCGTCGGTGACGTCGTCGCCGCAGTAGAGCGTCGCGTCGGCCCGGACGGCACGGGCGAGGGCTAGCACGGCCGTGCCCTTGTCGGCATGCGAGACCGACAGCTCGACAACCGACTTCCCGCGCATCACGCGCACGTCCGGCCTGCCGTCCCCGAGCAGGACGGCCTCCGCCAAAGCGGCCTCGGCGTCCTGCTCCGGGAGGCCGCGGGTATGCACGGCGACGGCGGCGCCCTTGCGTTCGAGGCGGGCGTGCGGATGCCGGTCGATCAGCTCCGCCATCTGCTCGACGAGCCCGTCGAGCAGCTGGCGCTGATCCGCGTCGAGCGCGCCGTCGGGAGCGACCTCGGGCCGGTTGGACTCGGCTCCGTGACTGCCGATGAGCACCACCGGCTCGCTGCGACCCACGCCGGTCAGGCGAACGAGCGTCTCCACGTCGCGCCCGGAGACGACCGCGACGTGGGTGTCGGGCATCGCCGCCAGGCCGCGCAGCGCCTCCATCCCGCCCGGAGCGGGGACGGTCGCCTCCGGGTCCTGGGTGAACTCGGCGAGCGCGCCGTCCAGGTCGGTGGCGACGAGCAGGACCCGCCGTTCCGCCAGCCGGGCCAGCGCCTCCTCGAGCACCTGGTCGCCGTCGCTCATGCCTCGAACCGGGTCACTGGTGCCTCACGCTCTGTCACGCCTCAAGCTCCTGGCGCTCACGACGTCGCCCGGTCGGCGGGTCGGCGGGCGGCCGCGGGAGGCGGTGCCGCAGCCGTTCGCCGTGCTCCTGACGCTCCTTGCGGTCCTCGCCCTCATGGCGCTGAGAGATCGACTCGAGGTCCTCGACGTCCTGCCGGTCCTGTCGGTCGGGCCGCTCCGGCGCTGCGGCCAGCGCCTCGAGGAAGCGGGCGGCCCACCGGTTGACGTCGTGGTCCGCGACCCGGCGACGCAGGGCGCGCATGATCCGGGCCTTGTCCTTGTCCGGGGTGTGGATCGCCCGGAGGATGGTCTGCTTGAGGCCCTCGATGTCATGGGGGTTGCACACGAACGACTGGTGCAGCTCGTGGTAGGCCCCCGCGAACTCCGAGAGGACCAGCGCCCCCCCGAGGTCGTGCCGACAGGTGACGTACTCCTTGGCCACGAGGTTCATCCCGTCACGCAACGGAGTGACGAGCATGACGTCCGCGGCCTGGAAGAGGGCGGCCATCTCCTCGCGAGGGTAGGAGTGGTGCTGGTAGTGGACCGCCGGGGAGCCGATCGGGGCGAACTCGCCGTTGATCCGGCCGACGGTGAGCTCGACCTGCGTGCGCAGGTCGCGATAGGAGTCGACCCGCTCCCGGCTCGGAGTCGCCACCTGGACGAACGTCACGTCGGGGGGAGCGACGACCCCGTCACGCAACAGCTCCTCATACGCCTTGAGGCGGTGGCGGATGCCCTTGGTGTAGTCGAGCCGGTCCACGCCGAGCATGAGCACCCTCGGGTTGCCGAGCTGCTCTCGCAGCTCCGCCGCCCGGGCCTGGACCTCCGGCTGGCGGGCCAGCTCCTCGAGGCCGGAGAAGTCGATCGAGATGGGGATGGCGCTGGCCCGCGTGCGGTGGGTCGACCCGTCCGGGGCCGTCGTGACGACGGTGTCCTTCCTCGTCGGCGCGCGGAGCAGCTGGCGGCAGGCCCGGACGAAGTTCTGGGCGTCGGCGACCCGCTGGAAGCCGAGGAAGTCGGCACCGAGCAGGCCCTGGAGCACGGCCCGGCGCCACGGCAGCTGGGCGAACAGCTCGACGGGGGGGAAGGGGATGTGGTCGAACCAGCCGATCCGCAGGTCAGGCCGCAGCTGGCGCAGCATCGCCGGCACGAGCTGCAGCTGGTAGTCGTGCACCCACACGGTGGCGTTCGGCGCGGCGACCTCGGCGACGGCGTCGGCGAACCGCTGGTTGACCCGCTCGTACGAGCGCCACCACTCGCGGTGGAAGGAGGCCTGGACGATGACGTCGTGGTAGATCGGCCACAGGGTGTCGTTGCTGAACCCCTCGTAGTAGTCCCGGATCTCCTCCGCCGACAGGGGTATGGGGCGCAGGTACATCCCGCCCTCGGTGAACGCCTTCGGGGCCTCGCCGACCTCACCGGTCCAGCCGACCCAGGCACCGTCGCGGCCCTTCATGACCGACTCCATCGCGGTCACCAGGCCGCCCGGGCTGCGTCCCCAGGAGGTGCTGCCGTCTGCCGCGACCACCTGCTCGACCGGAAGGCGGTTGGCGGCGATGACGAGGTCGAATTGACGACGCGTGGCGGGCACAGGTGCTCAACTCCTGGGTGGGGGATCGGTGTGCGACCCCTACCCACCCTAGAGGCACCCCATCCGGCGACCTCTGGCGTGTCCCTGCAGAGTCAGGTTACCGTCCAGTCATGAAGATCTCTGACGTGGTGCGTCGCAAGGGTGGGGGGGTCGTCACGATTCGGCCCGACGACACCGTCGCCCACCTGCTGGCGCTGCTCGACGAGCACAGGATCGGGGCGATCGTCGTCAGCGAGGACGGCACGTCGGTTGTGGGCATCGTCAGCGAGCGAGACGTGGTGCGTCATCTGCATCGAGACGGTGCCTCGGTGGTCGACGGCGCGGTGAGCACGATCATGACGAGCGAGGTCACCACGGCCCAGCTCGACGACGACCTCGAGGTGCTCGCCCGGACGATGACCGACCAGCGGATCCGGCACCTGCCGGTCGTGGTCGACGGAAAGCTCCACGCCATCGTCAGCATCGGCGACGTGGTCAAGTCGCGGATCGACACCCTGCAGTCCGAACGTGACCAACTCGTTGGCTACATCCAGCAGTGAGGGTGCTCGGCGCCCGATCGCTTCTCGCCTAACGTAGAGGCCATGAAGGCGCAGGCCCGTCCCGGCGACGAGGTGTCAGCCGGGGCGTACGAGCGCCTGGGCCCTTACCGCCTGGTCCACCAGATCGGCGAGGGTGGCATGGGCGTCGTCCACCTCGCGCTCGACCCCCAGGGCCGGGCGGTGGCCATCAAGGTGCTGCGGCCCCACATCGCCTACGACCCCGACGCGCGCTCGCGGCTGGAGCGCGAGGTGGACACCCTGGCCCGGATCGACCACGAGCGGGTCGCTGCCGTGATCGACTCGGACATCTTCGGGGCCAGGCCCTATCTCGTCACGCGCTACGTGCCCGGTCCCTCGCTCGACGAGGTCGTCGCCGAGCAGGGGCCGCTGAGCGGCGACGCTCTCCTGCGCGTGGGGCGCGGGCTCGTCGGGGCGCTCGACGCCATCCACCGGGTCGGCGTCGTGCACCGTGACCTTAAGCCGGGCAACGTCCTGCTGGAGGACGGCGACCCGGTGGTGATCGACTTCGGCATCGCCCACGTGGCCGACGACATCCGGCTGACCAGCGTGGGCCTGGTCATGGGCACCCCCGGCTACCTCTCGCCCGAGCTCATCGAAGGGGCCGAGGTGACCGAGGCGACCGACTGGTGGGGGTGGGCGGCCACCTTGGCCTTCGCCGCGTCGGGCCGGCCGCCGTTCGGACGCGGCCCGATGGACGCGGTCCTCGACCGGGTGCGCCGCGGGCAGTCCGACCTCACCGGCGTGGACCCACGGCTCACCCCGCTGCTCACCGCCGCGCTGTCGCCGGACCCCGCGGCGCGGCCGCCGGCGTCCGAGGTCGTCTCCGCGCTGGAGCGGTATGCCGTGGGCGGGCCGGCGACAGTAGCCATCCCTCACGAGACGGGCCCGGACCGGCCGGAGCCCACGTCTGCCGGGCATACCGCCGTGCTGCCTCAGAGCCCTGTCCCGTGGGACGCCGACGCTTGGCCGAGCGAGGAGTGGGCGCAGCCCGCGGGCCAGCGGTGGGCGCCCGACAGCGACGAGCCGTGGGATGAGGACGAGTCGGACTGGCAGGCCGCCTGGGAGGCCGGTCCGGGTGAGCCCGACCCGCGGATCGGCCGGCCGATGCGCACCGGCACCATCGCACTGCTCGCGCTCGCCCTCGCGGCGGCGGCGATGGTGTGGCCGGGGGTCACGCTCGTCGTCGTGCTCGTGTGGTGCTGGGTGGCGCGGTTCTGCGACCGCTCGGTCACCGCCCTGGTGCTCCGGCGCCACGACCGCGGCCGCCGCCGCAGTGACGTCCCGATGGCCGTGGTGCTCAGCCCCTGGCACGTCCTGGCGTCCGCGGCGGGGACGGTGGTCGGCCTGCTGCTGCCGGCCGTGGTGGCTCTCGCGACGACCTTCTCGGCCGTCCTCGGGATCTCCAGCGTGAGTGCGCTCGACGCCCGCGCGGCGACCGCACCTGCACTTGCTTTGGGGTTCCTGGCCGGCTCGATGGTCTCGTGGTGGGGTCCCGGAGGTGTGGCCCTGCGGCGCGGCTCGAGGTCGATGGTCCGGGGGGTGGTCCGCCCGGGGACGGCGACCCAGGTCGTCGTTGCCGGGCTCGTGGTGGCGGCCGTGGCCCTTTGCACCATGGCCGTCATCCGGCACGGGGACGTCAGCTGGGCGCCACTGCCGGGTGACCCGGGCCGGTTCTTCCGCTCGGGCTGACCGGGCCCGACCGGCCCGGAGAGGCCGCGGGGGCCGTCCGGCCTTCGTGACGACGCGGGTGCAGCCGGTACGCTTTCGCCCGTCCTCGCCCTCCGCGGCGAGTTGCCGGCGTGGCGCAATTGGCAGCGCACTTGTCTTGTAAACAAGGGGTTGCGGGTTCGAGTCCCGCCGCCGGCTCCACCATCCATAGGCTGCTGACCTGCAGAAATACGACGCGCCGATCGACCTCATAGCCGTACGCGTGGGGCTTCAAAGGCCGCTTTGCTAACGGGTTTGCTAACAGCCACGACCCGGCCGCCCGTCCTCGTCGTTGTCGACAGCCTGGGCGAAGGCGTCCGCGACCTCGGCAGCTTGGTCGCCGAGGACATGTGCGTAGACCCGGAGCGTGATGGCGGGGTCGGCGTGCCCGAGGCGAGCTGCAACAACGTGCACGGGCACACCGACCCTGAGAAGCAGGGTCGCGTGGGTGTGGCGTAAGTCGTGCAGCCGGATCACCGGGACCCGCCCATCCGGGTGCTCTTTGTTGTAGTCGGCGAGCAGCGAGCGCATGAGGGCGGTGGCCGTGGATGGATGAATCGGGGTCCCGATCTCCTTGCGGAACACCCAGTCGCCGGCTACCCACGAGCCGCCTGCCCTCGCGCGGTCCAGCTCCTGTCGGGCCAAGTGTTCCCGGAGCACCGTGGCCGTCCCCGAGTCGATGTTGACGACCCGTTCGCGTCCACTCTTGGTCGTTCCTTCGTAGCGCGTGCCGCCGGCGACGAGACCGACCGTCCCGCGGATCCGAATGCGGGGCGAATGGTCGAGCGTCACGTCAGCCCACCGGAGGTTCAGCAGCTCACCTCGACGCGCCCCGGAGTAGGCGGCAAGTCGGTAGAAGGCGAAGAGCCGGTGCGACGACGCTCTGTCGAGGAACGCCCGCAGTTGAGCGGCGGACCAGACTCCTTCGGCCACGTGGTCACGGACCGACCGCGGGCGTTTGGCGCGCTCAGCCGGGTTGCTCGCGAGGAGCTGGTCCGTCCGGACGGCGTCGCCCAAGGCCTTGCGAAGAGCGGCATGGACCAGCTGCACGGTTCGGACTGACAGGGGTCGCCCGCCTTGGCCCCCTTCCTCGAGGAGTGTCTTGTACAGGTCGCTCAGCGCCGTGGGGCGCAGGGTCTGGAGCCGAGTCTTACCCAAAGCCGGCACAACGTACTTCGTCAGGAGGTACTCGTAACCCGCGTGAGTCGACGGCTTCACCTCCAGAGCGTGCGAGTCGAGCCACTGCCGGAGGTACTGCCCCACGGTGATGGTGCTCTTGTCGACATACTGCCCCCGCCTCGCGGCGATCCGGGCGTTGTCCCGAGCTTCCTTGGCAGCTGCCTCACTGGGGAATCCGCCGACCCATCGCGGCCTGCTGATGCCCAGGGGGTCCGTGACACGGATGACGTACGACCATGACCTACCCCGTTTGATCACTCCGTCTTTGAGCCCAGCCATCAGGCGGCGATCCTGTGCTCCTCGACGAAGATGATCACGTCGACTCCCTTGATCCGACGACATCCATCGATCCGCACGGAAGGCAAGGCCCCCGACCGGACCAATTCATAGACCTTCGACTTGCCGAGGCTGAGGAAGTGCGCAACCTCCGGAATCCGGTAAAGCAGCTTCTCATCCATGTCCCTGTCCTCTCAGATCATGCATCGGCTTGTTGTTCGGGCCCTTCCGATGGAGGGCGCGTTCTCGGGCGTGGGTGGCTGCGGCGAGGGCTGCGTCTGTCTGTTCTGTGGTGGCCCATCCGGTGCCGGCGAAGCGCCAGGTGCCGACGATGAGGGTGCTCTCGTCCTGCTCGTCGTATTCGAGTGCGCCGGGGTCGATGGGCTGGTGGGGGTTGCGGTGTTTGGCGCGTTGAAACCGGCGTCTCGTGCCTCGGATCTTGGTGAGGGTGGTGGAGTAGCGGCGGGACTTGGAGGCGAAGTGGCCGCGGAAGCCGAGCATGTGTCCCCACTTGCCGAGCAGCAGGTAGGGGTTGTCCACGGCTCCGCCGGGCGGATACAGCTCGTCGGCGCCGTCGGCGAGGCGCAGGACGGTGCGTCGTAGCCGGGTCAGGTGTGGGTTGGCTGGTGCGCGGTCGGCGGGGTCGAGGTCGGCCGCGGTCTTGGTGGAGTATTTGGCGATGTAGGCGGCGACGGTCTCGGGGTGGATCGGCCCGTGCAGGTCGTCCCGGCCGGCGCGGACGTGGATGGGTCGGGCGTCGAGCTGGGTTCCGAAGCTCAGGTGGCGCTCTGGTCCGTGGCGGTAGACCGGCGGCGCGGTGAGCTCGACGTGGCGGGCGGCTGCTCGGATGCGGTCGGCGAGCCAGGTCGAGTCCACCTCGACCAGCGGGGCCGGGAAGGGTTGCAGGTCCTCGGGTGGGCCGTCGAGGCGGATGATGGCGTGGAAGTGGATGATGCCGCGGTGCTGGTACTCGCCGACCTTGGCGAAGGAGACCCGGACCAGCCGCCGGGCAGCCTGCTGGGTCAGGCTCAGCTCCTTGGCGATGATCCGGGGGAGGGCGATGGTGAACCGCCGCCACAGCTCCGGAGCCCACCACTGCCACACGACGTGCCCTTCGTGGTCGTAGCACTCCACACACAACGGCTGCCCCACCACGGCCTCACCGTCCCGGTGCACTGCCATGCAGCTGAGGTTCACCCCGTGGGGGCAGGTCTCCCCGCGGGTACGGGGCCGGCAGCGGCTACTGCGGGACCCGGGGCGTTTGACGGCGTGGACGGGCCCGAACGACGGCGCGGTCAGCGTGGCGAACACCATCGGGTGGGTGACGACCGAAGTAGGGACGCCCTTGTCTCCACCCGCCGCGCCGGCCCGCAGCAGGTGCCACATGTCCGCGCCGTACTCCCGCGAGCACGGCTCACAGGCTGTGGCTCGTCGGTTGCCGCACTTGACGTACAACACCCCGTCCGGCAGGTCACCCGAGTCGACCGTCGACATCACCACCCCGCTGCCCCGGTCGACCGTGTGCGCCCGCCCGACGAGCTTCACCGGCCGGTGACAATGCCCCACCCGGGCCGTCAGCTCCGCCAGAGCCTCCATCAGGCAGCCCCCACCCGACGGTCCCGGCGCGCGGTGCCGAGGACCCGATCGATGACGGGCCCAAGGGACGCAAGAGAGTTGGGTGAAGCACCGCTCGCCGTCGCGGCTAAGGGACGTTGCCGGGAGCCGGTCAACCTTTCGGAGAGAGCCACAGTTTTGTCCTCCATGGTCATTGAGCCAGGTTGGCTCCCTGCCATGGGACCGCTATCCACAGGGACGGCATCACCACCCTGCGGGACGTTTCAGGACGTCCTGGCCGAGAGGGAAACGTCCGCGGAGGGGACGGATCTGACGAACACCTACGCTCTTGCGGTCGCTGGCCCTTACGACCTCCGCAGGACCGCGTGCGGTCAGAACCCCCCAGCCGCACGCGCTCGGGCTACAGGACATAGCCTGAGACCCATGCCGGACGCTCTGGTGATACCCGGTGGCTTCTTTGGGCCCGCCGCAGGCATGTTGATGTATGCCGGCGACGTCGCGGAGCGCCGTGGGGCAACGGTCCACCGCCATACGTGGTCCGCGGACCCAACGAGCGCGTTCGAACCCGAGATCCGGGAGTGGGTGCAGTCCCAAGTCACTCCCCTGCTCGACGCCCTGCCCGGCCGTCCCCTGCTCATCGGGAAGTCACTAGGCAGTGTCGCCGCCATCCTCGCGGCCGAGCGGTCACTGCCGGCTATCTGGCTGACTCCGCTGCTCAACCTGCCCTGGGTAGTCCAGGCCCTGAGCCGGACCGAAGCACCGTTCCTTCTGGTCGGCGGGACGGGAGACGCGACGTGGAACTCTGCGGCAGCACACGGACTGACGCCTCACGTCATGGAGGTCCCCGCCGCCGACCACGGCCTCAGCGTCCCTGGCCCGCTGAGCGCCTCCATCGCCGTACTCGACACAATCGTGAACCGCATCGACGCCTTCATCGCCGAAACGGTCTGGCCTTCCTGACCGGGTCGGGTCACGGCCAGGAGACGTGGAGCAGTGGCAGGGGGCGTTGTCTTGAGCGGTAGGTCCTTGACGGATCGGTGTCACCACCTCCTTGAGGTGCCTAGGAACTGAGCCAGCGAGCTGCGGTCGCTGTCCCTTGATGCAACGCACGGCCACTGTCGGTGGTGCGGCCAACGACGCGGGTCGACGACCGCTCCGCCGCCGACCGCTCCGCCGCCGACCTGGATGTCTAGCTTCATTCTGCACAACACCAGCAACGGGCCAGGCAAGCACGTATACGACATCGGCGCCGCTTCCGGCCAAACCCGAGGACGCGCAAGACTTCTTCGAACTGGGTGTGTCCAATTTCTGGGTGCACGGACGCCGCGGCCGGTCCCGGCGACTGGCGAAGTCGTTCGAGAACACCACCACCTCCGAGACCGGCCGGCCCCGGGTTGCGGGCATCGCCACCACCCTGCGCGCCACCCCTCGCGAGCCCGACCGCACCGGCGCGCACTCCCGGCCGGAGCATGAGCGCGCACGGAATGCGGCAATGGCGGACGTACCGAGTTAGGTGATGTGGCCCGATCAGTCGAGGTCGAACGCGGCCCGGATCGCCTCCGCGAGTGCGGTTTCCTGTCCCGTCAGCAAGAAGCCCAGCTGGCGTCCAAGCACCCTCGCAGGCACCGTAACGATGTTGTCGCAGCTGACCACGCTGTCGTGTTCGAGCCCGTTGGCCGGACCTACCGGGACCTCCGTCGACAGGCCACGGATGGTGCTGGTGATGGGCGCGACTGTGACCCGGCTGAGGTGGGGGCGCACGACCTCGCGGGTGAGAATCAGCACCGGCCGCGTCTTGTCCAGGCGCGCAGAATGAATGGGTCGCATCAGACGAGGTCATCCATCGACGTCGTGGCCGCGTACTTGGCGAGCCTGTCCAGGTCGGTGTCCGTGCCGGCGAGAATGAGGATCGCCGCGTCTCGTTCAGCGACCTTGCGACGACGCTCCCTTTCGAGGGCTCGAGACACTACTGCGGCACGGCTCGTGGCGTCGCCGTGGCTGACCAGGTCGTCGACGAAGTCGACGAGGTCATCGGGCAGGCGGATGGCGATCTGTGTGCTCATACCAAAACAATACCATAATGGGATGCATATCGAGGCAACTGGACGTTCCCCAGCCCCTGGCGGGTCAAGGTCGGCGACCGTGCCTGGGCGAGAGTGGCGTGGCGCCCAAAGCCCGTCAGTGACGTGCGGGGTGACCTGAGCCGGCTCGGACAAGAGCGACCAGGCGGGGTGCGCTCACGGGCCGCCACTGGGCTTCGGCGGACTCGATGGACTTGAAGGCCATCGCCAGGCCGGCGGCCTAGATCCGTCCCTTGTCGACTCGTTACCGCAGGCGAACGGTGGCGAAGGTCGACTCGATCAGGTTGGTCGTACAGGCAGATGTCGCACATCACCCGCCACAGCACATGTGCCAGAGGACTTAGCTGTGAAGAATTTCTGTTCTGCGTTAAAGCCGCCGGCTTCGCCGGCGGCCGCGCGGCGACGGTCGGGCATGCGGCCTGGCGGCCGGTCCCTCCCGCCACCGCGCGCCAGAAGGACGAGCTAGATGCGACCCGGGTTTCGTCCTCGGGTAGCGGGCTCGGGTGGGGGGCGCCATTCAGGCGCTGGCGAGGGCAGGGAGTGGTGCCTGCCTGAGTGCCGTAAGCCCCAGCCCTCACTTGCCAGCGGGGCGGCTTTTCACACCCGCGTGGGCAGGGCTCGCACCCGCATCGCAGCGGGTCACCTTTTGGGGGAGTAGCTTCAGGTCACTGCGCATACCCGCGTGGTCGCCTTGCAGCGTAGGCCAGGTGTGCTGTGGCTTTGGGCGGTCGACCTCCGCCGCGGCGAAAGAAACGCCGACGCCGTCCGCAAGATCTCGTTGGCTCGCTTCAGCTCGCGGTTCTCCAGCTCCAGCTGGGCGATCCGCTGCGCCTCGGCCGCGGTCACTCCGGGCCGATGCCCCCGGTCGATCTCGGCCTGCTGGACCCCGTTCAGCAGCGTCTCGGGTTGAGCCCGAGCTGCTCACCGACCCGACGCAACGCACCTGTCCTGGTCGCCGGCTCGCGCTGCAGATCGACCGCCATCCGGATCGCCCGCTCCCGAAGCTCCTCCGGGTACTTCCTCGGTGCTGCCATGACTCTCATCCCTCCGGTGGAATGTGAGCCTCCATCAGACCCGGTACGGGACAGCAACGGTCGACATCAGGAGGGAGCCGACGAGCGCGACCAAGCACAGCCACAGAAGCCGGCCAACTGCCCGCACGATCAGGCATTGACTTCCGAAACGAGGGTTCTGAGGTTCGTAGCTGTAGGTGATGCCGGCCCGGGCTACTCGAACCATGAATCCTCCAGAGTCAGGACGACGTCAGCAGAGTCGAACGCCCGTCGCAACTGCGCCAGGACGGTCTCGCGGGGTCGCTCTGGGGTGTCGGGAATCGAGTTCGTGTAGACCACGACCTCGTTAGCGGGCGATGACATCCGCTCCGCGCTGATGTGGATCTGTCCGGTTGCGTCGCGGAAGTCAACCCCCGACCGACCTCCGATGCGAACTGAGTACCCCTCGGATGACTTGATCCAACCGCGCCAGGTCGTGCGAAAGTGTTCGGCCATCATCACTCCAAGAAGTGCTGGAGGATCGTGTTCACCCTGCGGTCGAGGATCGGGCCTTCGATCCGGGCGAATACCGAACCGGGTCTAGGAGCATTGGGGCCGAAGGAGACGTGCGCATCTCCGCGGGCACTGCGGGCGAACCGCCAAGATGCAGCATCCCAGAGCTTCCCGGTGACGGGCTTGGTGAATCGGTTGTACGGGATCTTCTCAAGGGCCCGGCCCGTGAGAGTCATCTCCCGGGCCTTGCCCCCGTTGGCCTTGGCGTAGTCCGCCGCAGCATTCTTCGCTACATCGCCACCCGACCAGAAGACTCGGCTGCCGCTGTTTGCGGGATCACCGGTAGCCACCGCAGTGTCAGCCGATTCCTCGGCTGAAACCCGACCCTGACCAGCGGAAACGCCCTGCAGCGGCTCGACGAGAACCTCGCCGGCCACGTTGAAGGCCCCAACGCGAGTTTCAACCCCAACCGCCGCTGACGCGGAAGCGGTTGTGCCCAGCAGGATCGCCGCCAAGGCGGCGATGAGAGCCGTGATGAGAACGCGCGGCTGCCAGCTCCTCGTCGACCGAAGAAGCCATTGCGGACAACTAGTCACGGCCTGCCCCGGATCGCGGCTGCCGTCGCATCACTACCACTCATCGCGATCAATCGCGTATCCCCGGAGAATCGGCGCCCCCTGAGAATCCAACTCGGGGGGCCATCGTCGCTCACCTCGACTTCGAGGGCAAACCACCGGCGCACTAGCCCACTAGAGGCGACTGCTGCGAGATAGGCGGCCTTGGCCTTGCCCCTATTGGTGAGAACACGCACAGTCTTCACGG
The DNA here is from genome assembly GCA_963826375.1 of uncultured Actinomycetota bacterium. Taxonomy (GTDB): domain Bacteria; phylum Actinomycetota; class Actinomycetes; order Actinomycetales; family Dermatophilaceae; genus Lapillicoccus. Next base: position 136,938 of record CAWGWN010000008.1, read on the forward strand.
AACCGTTGCCTGAGCGCAAGGTGACCGTGTACCGCCGGTGAGGCCGATAGTCCGGATGCTTGGTTGCCATTGTCAGCCCACCCAAGGAACAGGGGCGTAGCCGCCGTAGCCACGGACAGTCGCCCTTTCCATGTTGTAGAAGTCGCTCGGCGTCGGAATCCCTCCATGGCCGATAGCTGGGTAGGAAGACCGCGTCGAGAGTGGCGCCGAAAGCGCCCCGGCACCGGGCGGCCCTCCCGCGAGAAGTGCACTAGCGACAACGACAGCCGCAGTCAGGCGTGCTAGATCGGAGCCAAACTTCACAACATCCCCCTAGAACTTCACGCCGCCCGTCGGCTCGCAGACTCTCCACTCCCCCCGAACCCGCGCAACCGATTTGACCAAGTCTTGACCATTCTCGTCGCGCGGGCCCCCTCGCTCCCGTGCGCTTGGAAGCCGGGCCGGGCTCCCTTTGTGCCGCAGTTGCCTCAAGACGGGCCCCCGACGCACGCTGCATCGAACCCGCCAAATTCCGCGCCAAGCCAGGAAGCCTGAGGCTTTTGGGTGCAGGCACCTGGCCATTGCTTGGCCTTGATCGGGCACCCGAACGGGGTGGACTCCCGAGGTAGGCAAGCCCGGGCCGTATTTTGGCCATACGTCGGTCTAAGGCGAGCAGCACGGCCGTCAGGGATTCGTTGCGTTAAAACGGTTTTCGCCGTTGACGCCGAGGCCAAGCGGGGGCTGTAAATGCCTCGTAAGAAACAGATCACAAGAGTCCGTCCTCAGAACGGGGGTCGGAACCCAGCCTGCCCCGACGGCATGAGGCTTGCTAACAGTTTGCTAACCCCAGCGCGGGAGAATGCGTTCACGGGTGGAGCGGGCAGGCCGGCTTGAGCGTGCAGAGAGCCCAGATGATCCATCCGGAGGGCCTGGAGGCAGCTTGTAAACAAGGGGTTGCGGGTTCGAGTCCCGCCGCCGGCTCCACCATCTGTATGACTCCGCCTGATGCTTGACGTTTGGGCTTCGGCTGATGCCTGACAGTGTTTCGGCGCTTGTCGCGCGTCAAGATTCCTGGCAGGGCTGTTGTGTCAGTCCTGAAGGAGAATCGAAGACATGGGAAGACCACCATCGATCCCGGCTGAGAAGAAGACCCGGATCGTGATGAGCGTGATCGCCGGTGAGCTCACCGTTGCTGAGGCTGCCCGTCGCGAGAGGGTCAGCGAGCAGTCGATCGGCCGCTGGAAGGCCGACTTCCTCGAGGCCGGCAAGACGGCGTTGGCGGCGGGAAAGTCAGGGCCGTCGACGCGGGAGGAGCAGCTCGAGGCCGAGGTCGCTGATCTGACCCAGGCACTGGGCGAGGCCGCGGTCGAGCTACGCGTATGGAAGAGATCCGCGGAGGGCCGATTGGGCCCTTCGAGGACCTCGAGGTGATCCGCATCGAGGCGGGCATGTCGACCACGAGGTTCTGCGAGTTGATCGACATGCCCGAACGGACCTGGCGTCGCTGGCAGGCCAAAACCCGCGCCGGCGGCCAGCCGAAGGGACCTTGGCCGCAGCCCGCGAGGAACGCGGCGGCCGATCTGATCGACAAGCACGCGCTGGCGCACCCGGCCTGGGGTCACCGCAAGATCTGGGCGATGGTCCGTCACGAGGGCCACGTCGTATCGAAGGCCACGGTGCTGCGCCGGCTGCGCGACCGTGGTCTGATCCTGCCTGACCAGTACCAGCGCGAACGCCGCAAGCTTGCCGAGCGTAGGAAGGCATCGTTCGCCAAGGAGCCGACCGGGCCGAACCAGGTCTGGCAGCTGGACTTCTCCGAGTTCGAGACCACCTCCGGCGGGACCTGGCGCCTGGCGGGATGTCGCGACTACTGGTCGAAGTTCGAGCATCGATTCCATGTCTCACCGACCGCGAACCAGTTCGACGCGATCGACGCCGTCGAGCTCGCGTTGGCCGACTACGAAGCCATGTTCGGCCACCCGATGAGCGCTGACTGCGGCGTCGACGTCGAGACCGGTGAGATCCTGCCCGTGGTCACGATCGTGACCGACAACGGCGGCCCGTTCCGATCGTTCCGGTTCGAGGCATTCATCGCCGCCCACGACGAGCTCCACCACGTGCGGACCAGGGTCCGCACCCCTGGGCAGAACGGGTCACGCGAACGAGGCTTCGGAACCTTGAAGTACGAGCGGCTCTTCATCGACGAGATCGACGACGCCGTGATGCTTGCCAAGCACGCCGAGGACTACCGCATCGAGTACAACACCGTCAGGCCCCACGAGGCCCTGGCCTGGAACCGGCCGCAGGAGGTGCACCTGGGCCTGGCCGACCCGAGAATCCCCACCTTTGAATCCACCGAAATCCTGCCAACTCCTTGACGCGAGACAGTCCTGACAGTGTTTCGGCTGACGGTTGACAGTTACTACGGCTGATCCTTGACCCTCCCTTGATGAGGGAGATGAGCGTGGCTGAGCAGCGGTACAAGGCGGTACTGGCGGTCAGCACACGGACTGACGCCTCACGTCATGGAGGTCCCCGGCGCCGACCACGGCCTCAGCGTCCCTGGCCCGCTGAGGGACTCCATCGCCGTACTCGACACAATCGTGAACCGCATCGACGCCTTCATCGCCGAAACGGTCTGGCCTTCCTGACCGGGTCGGGTCACGGCCAGGAGACGTGGAGCAGTGGCAGGGGGCGTCGTCTTGAGCGCTAGGTCCTCGACGGATCGGTGTCACCACCTACTTGAGGTTCCTAGGAACTGAGCCAGCGAGCTGCGGTCGCTGTCCCTTGATGCAACGCACGGCCACTGT
>CAWGWN010000009.1:0-1896631 GCA_963826375.1 uncultured Actinomycetota bacterium
GCCCGCTGAGACGGACGACGGGCGGTTCGGCCCATCCCATTACGACACCCCTCGACCAAAGCGACAGGAGCCTGGTCGCCGTCTGGCTTGTGCCCTCGGGCAGATTCGAACTGCCGACACCCGCTTTAGGAGAGCGGTGCTCTATCCCCTGAGCTACGAGGGCGGGGCATGGCTGGAATCCTCGCCGAGAGGCTGGCTGGAGCCTCGAGACTGGATGACTCGCCTGAGGAAGGCTAGCCCACTCTGGCCTGGCACCGGGTGTGCCCCCTTGCGTCGCCGTCGCGCCACTGATCACCTTTGCCTCGACGGCGTCGCGCGATCAACGGGGTCTGAGGCGTCTGAGGACAGTCAGGACCCCGACGTGGTCATTGCGGGCATCTGACTCCCACCAGGAATGGTCAGACCGGGTAGTGCGGCGGGGGAGGCGAGAATGAGCACACCCAGGACGAGGAGGATCAGCGTCGTTCCGTAGGTCGCCACCCGGCGCCACGGGACCATCTTCTCGAAGGCGATGATCCCGGCCACGACCGCCATCCAGGTCACGCTCATGACGCCCAGCGCGAAGAGTGACGCCATCAGGGCCCAGCAGCACCCGACGCACCAGACGCCATTGCCGGCTCCCATACGAAACGCACCAGACCAGCCTTCGCGCCAGGACCCGAGAAGAGTGCCGAGAGGACTTCGGCACTTGCCCAGGCAGACGTTCTTCAGGGGTGTCAGCTCGTAGGCCGCTGCAGCGATGAGAGTGACCCCGGCGATCGCGCGTCCGGCATGGTCCCACGCGAGGCCGTCGCCGGCCGCTCGGCTGGCGGCCACCCCGATCGTGAAGGCGACGACTCCGGCGCCGGCCCACGTGGCGAGGTAACCGGAGGTGAACACCAGGGAGAGCGCCCTCGTCGTGCTCATCCGCGAGTAGAGCGCCACGGTCGGAGCGACCGATGGGAACATCATCGCCGCCATCATCACGACCCAGACCACGAGGAACCATCCGAACGTCCCGAGATCGGTCCACGGCCCGTTGTCCATGCCCTGCATCTGTCCGACCGTCCACCACCAACCGGCTGCGGCGAGCGCGAAGAGGACGACGACGAGGCCGAGCTGGGCACGGGCAGCAGCGTATGCGGGACGAAGGCCCGAGCCGGCTGCCGACTCGACGCCGCTCATCTCGTCAGGCGGCCCACGAGAAGTCCGACTTCGACAAGCCGGTCTTGCCCTCGTACTCGATGCCGAAGGCGCTGATCTGTGAGCGCCTTGCCTCGGCCATCGTCAGGTCCGAACCGGCCGGGTGGAACATCCCCGAGAACCGCACCGGCTCGCCGGTCTCGACACCCATCGGGACGATGTCCTTGATCTCGAAGTCGATGAGGTCGTCGACCCGGACGCTGTGGACCAGCCCGTCGTCCTCGAGCTCGATGGACGCGCGCTGCACGCCGAGCATCTCGCCGATCAGTGGGGCCAGGCCCGCCATCGGTCCGCCCAGCTGACCGCTGAAGACCTGGACGAGCGCATCGAACTGCGCGTCCGTGGCGTCGTTGTCGATGAACACCCCGACCCGCCAGTTGCCTTCGGTCATCACTTTCGGCGTATCGGCGATGAGCACGACCTTGCGTCCGGCCACGTCGGTGCCCTCGACCGTTCCCTGGCGAAGGTTGAAGGCGAGGGTCGCGCGACAGAAGTCGTAGGTGGCCCCATGGTCGAGCGACAGGTTGCAGGGGCACATCAGCTCGCACGAGCAGGTTTCGCTGTAGCTACCAGTCAGGTTCCAGGCCATGGCGCTCTCCTTACTCCTGCATCTGAGTTTCCGCCCTCACGAGCGGGCCGTCAACAGGCCCGGAAGGTCGCCGTTAGTCCTGGCCTGGCAGCTACGGCACGGGGAAGTCTGGGGGTGCCCCTTCGCCGGTGGACCCGTCGACCGCTTCGCGCAGCAGGTCGGCGTGGCCGGTGTGACGGGCATACTCCTCGATGATGTCGACCAGCAAGCGGCGCAGGCTCATCCCGGCGTGGGTCGGCTGACCGAGCTCACCGTCCGACAGGGCCTCGGCGAGTGAGGCCCTGGATCGGTGCACCGCGGTGACCCACAGGGCGCGCAGGTCCTGCGGGGTGTCGTGGGTCGCGGTGCGCCAGGGCCAGTCCTCCCAGTCGCTCTCGAGATCGAGCCCGTCGAACGGCGCCATCACTGGCCGCCCCGCCAGGCGGTGCTGGAAGTAGAGCTCCTCGACCCAGGCCAGGTGCTTGAGCAGGCCCCCCAACGTCACCGACGAGGACGCGAGGGGCAGGGCCATGGCTTCAGCGTCGAGGTCGGCGCACTTCCAGGCGAACGTGAGCCGGTTGCGCTCCAGGGTGATCAGGGCGGTGTCGACCTCGTCGCCGCGCAGGAACCGCTCGACGTCCCACTCTGGCGGACTACCGGCGGTGAAGCCCAGGGGAGTCCTCTCCATGCCGGTCATCGTAGGCGCGGTTCCGGGCCCACGCTCATCCTGGCCAGGCTGAAGAGGACGGAGGACGGCTCCATCAGCAGCTTCGCGGAGGTGTCCGGAACCGACTCAGGCGTGCTTGTCCGACGCGTGCTCCTCCGGCTGGGCGGACCACGCTGGCGGCTCGTCGGCGCCAGACTCCTCGTCGCGCTCAGCGTCGCCGGCCGTCGCCTGCAGCGCCCCGGCGGAGTGGTGCACTGGTGCGTACACGGCATACAGACGGAGCGGCTCGTCGCCGATGTTGGTGACGTTGTGCCAGGTGCCAGCGGGGACCAGCACCGCCCAGCCGTCCTCGACTTCCCGGTCGAAGTCGAGCTCGTTCTCGGAGGGACCCATCTGTACGCGGCCACGGCCGCCGTCGAGGCGGAGGAACTGGTCGGTCCGTGGGTGCGCCTCGAGGCCGATGTCTTCGCCGGGAGGGATCGACATGAGCGTCAGCTGGAGGTACGTGCCCGACCAGGCGACCGCGCGGTAGTGGTCGTTCTCGAGCGTGGCCTTCTCCAGGTCGAAGCTCTGGGGCTGAGGTCCGATGTCCTTGATGGTCACAGTGATCTCCTGATCGACGACGGTGTCATGGGGCGCGTTCCACGCTAGGGCGCGGGCCTGTGGAAGGCCCGCTGGGTGCGCCGACGAGGCCCGGTCACGAGGGAGGGTCTGGCAGGGTTGGGCCGTCGGTGGGATAGATGCCGACGGCGAAGCCGTAGACGGTGTCGCCGGATCGGGGCAGCTGGTCGAACTCCTGCACGAGAGCCGCGATCTGCTCCCAGAACTCGCCGGCCCGCTCCTCGGGGAGACGTGCGTGCCGGATGAAGCCCCACAGCTTTCCGTCCCGGAACGCGGCCGCCGACTCCTGTGCCGCGACCTCGAAGTCGTTGAAGTCGCCTGTCAGCGCCGGGTTTTCGACGCCCTGCTCCACGGCCACGTAGAACATCCGCGCGGTGCGGCCGTAGAAGCGCTCCTCGACCGCGCGGACCCGCCGGGTGCGGACGACGCGTACCAACCCCGCCTCAGCCAGCACCTTGACGTGGTGAGCAACCGTGCTCTTCGGCCTCCCCACCGCGGCGGCCAGCTCGGTCACGGTGGCTGCGCGCTCGTGGAGCAGGCTCAGGACCGACGTGCGCAGCGGGTTGCTGATGCCACGGACCTGCGTCGGCGTCGTGAGCGCGAGCCGGTCCGCCAGCTCGTAGTCGGGAGGGGTGTTGCCAGCCATAGTGTCATCAGACTACTCTCACTGAACGTTCCAAACTATTGGATCAATTGGCGCGAGGAAGGGAAACTGATGGCCGACGTCGTCATGTACCACCATGTCCAGGGGCTCACCACGGGAGTGGTGGCGATCGCCGACGAGCTGCGCCGGGCCGGGCATACCGTGCATACCCCGGACCTGTTCGAGGGACGCACGTTCGCGACCATCGAGGACGGCATGAGCTACGCCCGCCAGACGGGGTTCGAGGCCCTTCTCGACCGAGGCGTGGCCGCCGCCGAGGGCCTGACGTCAGGGGATGTGGTCTACGCCGGCTTCTCCATGGGAGTGATGCCGGCCCAGAAGCTGGCCCAGACACGTGACGACGCACGGGGAGCACTGCTGTTTCATTCCTGCGTGCCGGTCTCCGAGTTCGGGGAGCGCTGGCCCGACGGCGTCCCCGTCCAGGTGCATGGCATGGACGCCGACCCCTTCTTCACCGAGGAGGGTGGCGACCTCGACGCGGCTCGGGCGCTGGCCGCGTCGACCGACCAGGCGCAGGTGTTCCTCTACCCGGGCAAGGAGCACCTCTTCACCGACTCCTCGCTGGCGGCATACGACCCGGCGGCGACGGCGCTGCTCGTCCAGCGCGCGCTCCAGCTCCTGGACAGCGTCGCAGCCCCGAGCACGTCCGATTCCTCCGTGGAGACGTCGTGATCCCGGGTCCGATCCTCGGGGACTAGCCGAGCACGCGCGAGCACCCCGGAACCCGACACCACGCGGCTAGCATCGACGTATGAAGCGGTGGTGGCCGCTCACCGGGCGCGATGCGGAGCTGCGCACGATCACCGACGCGCTGCGCCCTGGTGCAGCCGGGATCGTCGTGGCAGGCCCCGCGGGCGTGGGCAAGACCCGGCTCGCTCAGGAGGCGGTGGCCCGCTTCGAGGGCAGCAGACGGGCCGTCTGGGCATACGGGAACACCGCGGCCGCGGCATACCCCCTCGGCGCTTTCGCCGGTGTCACCGACCTGCCGGCAGACGACGCCACCACCCCGGGGGTCGCCCGACTGCTCGAGGAGCTGGGCCGGCACGGCCCGTTCATCCTGGCCGTGGACGATGCGCACCTGCTCGACGAGCTCTCGGCGACCGTGCTGCATCGCGTGGTGATGCGGCGACTCGCGCCGGTCGTCGTCACCATCCGATCCGGGGTTGCTGCCCCCGACCCGGTCACCGCGCTGTGGAAGGAGAACCACCTCCCCCGCCTCGAGCTGGCGCCCCTCGACCCGGTGGCGACGACGACCCTCATCGCGCAGGTGCTCCAAGGGCCGGTCGAGTCCGCGTCGGCCCGGCGCCTCTGGAGCCTGACCGAGGGCCTCCCGCTGTTCCTTCGCCACCTGCTCGTCGGTGAGGTGGAGTCGGGCCGCTTCACGCCGTCGTCCGGGATGTGGTGCTGGTCTCAGCAGCCTGACATCTCCCCCCGGCTGGCCGCCCTCGTGGACAAGGAGATCGGCGGCCTCGACCCTGCTGTGTTGGACGCCGTCGACCTCGTCGCTCTGGCCGAGCCGATCGCGGTCTCGACGCTCGTCTCGCTCACGTCGGCGCTGGCGGTCGAGGCTGCGGAGACGCGCGGACTCCTGCACGTGGACATCGCCCAGGGCTTCCTGACCGCCCGGCTCGCGCATCCGCTGTATGGCGAGGTCCGGCGGGCGGCGATGGGGCAGCTGAGAGCGCGTCGGCTGCGAGGTCTCGTCGCGGTGACCGTTGACGCCGTGGTGGACCCGATGCTCCGGGCGGTGCTGATGCTCGACTCCGACCTGGCGCCCGATCCGGGTCTGTTCCTGCGCGCGGCGCAGGCGGCGATCGGCTTCGACGACCTGCCGTTGGCGGAGCGGCTGGCCCGGGCCGCCGCCGTCACCGGTGGCTGGGACGCCCGTCTGGCGCATGCGAGCACCCTGTCTTGGCTGAGTCGCGGGGAGGAGGCAGACGACCTCCTGGGCAAGCTGGTGGAGACGGCAGCTAGCCGAACGCTGCGTGCCACGGCCAGTGCCTTCCGCATCGGCAACCTGCTCTGGACCCTCGGCCGAGCCGAGGAGGCCCGCGACGCGCTGGCCGTCGCCCTGGCGGACTCGGACGCCGAGCAGGGACCGGCGCGGCTGCGCCTAGAGGCCATGGCGGCTGCGCTCGAGGCGTCCGTGGGCGACGTCGACACCGCGCTCGCGCGCGGGCTTCCCCTTCTTCGCGAGGTCCGGGTCGATGACCTCGCGCTGCTGCTCACCGCCTCGGCGGTATCCGCAGCCGCGGCCGTGGCCGGACGCCTGGACCTGGTGGGGACGGCCGCGCGCGCTGGTGGCGCCGCCCGAGAGCTCCACGGGATCCCCCGCTTCGGTCTCGCCGACTGGCAGGTCCTCGGCTTCCGGCTTGCCGGTGACCCGGGCTCGGCGGCCCGCGCGGCTCAGCACCTGCAGGACACGTCTGCCGATGTCCCCGGCCCGGCACGCCTGATGGGGCTGGTGCTGCACGGCCATGCCCTGCTCGCGGCGGGTCGCGTGCAGGACGCACTCACGCCCCTGCGGGAGGGCTGGGCCGGCCTGGAGTCCTCCCGCCACGAGTTCCGCTTCCGGTGCTGCACACTGCTGGCCACCGCGTATGCCATGGCCGGGCAGGCGCAGGCAGCCGCACCTCTGCTCGACGAGGTGACCCGTCGCCAGCACCCGGCATACCGGCTGTTCGCTCCCGACGACCTGCTGGCACGGGCGTGGGGTGCGGCCGCCGAGGGCGCCGTTACCGAGGCCGTCGCGCTCGCCGTGGCCGCGGCCACCGCCGCGCGTCAGCAGCGCTCACCTGCCTACGAGGTGCTCGCCTGGCAGACCGCCGTGCAGCTCGGAGATCCCACCGGCGCCGTAGGCCGCCTCGAGGCCCTGGGAGCGCAGGTCGACGGTCCACGCGCCGGCGCCGCGACCGCCCACGCTCGGGCGTTGGCTGCGCACGACGCCGACGACCTGGGTGCCGCAGCCCAGGTCTGGGAGCGGCTCGGAGACCTGGTGGCAGCCGGGGACGCAGCCGCCCAGGCGGCCGACCTCCATCGCCGGCAGGGGCGGCACGGCTCGGCCCTCTCCGCGGCCGAGAGCGCCAAGCGACTGGCCCGACGGTCCGGTGCCCGGACACCGGCCCTGGCAGCAGCTGAGCTGCCCCTGCCGTTGACGGCTCGGGAACGTGAGATCGCCGGCCTCGTGGCGCGCGGGATGACCAACCGTGAGGTTGCCGAGCGCCTCACGGTGTCGGTCAGGACTGTTGAGGGGCACCTGTATCGGGCCGGTCACAAGCTCGGACTCTCCGATCGCGCCGCGCTCGCCGACATCCTCGGATCACCTGACGGACTCGAGTAGCCGGCTACTCGCGCTGCCAGCCCGGGGCGGACCGACGCTGGTCGGACCGACCCTCTGGAGGACGCGATGACCGCTTCATATGTACCCCCCGGCGCAGGCACCCACTACCCGATGACCGACGGCGACCACCTCGCCAAGGCCATCATCCAGGACACCCACGGCGAGTTCGAGGTCTTCGAGGTGCACGCCCCTGCGGGCCCGGCCAGCCCGCCACACGCCTCGCCGTGGACCGCCGTGCTCTATCTCCTCAGCGGCCGCGTCTCGGTCCAGGTCGACGGGATGACCTACGACGTCGAGCCCGGCGGCCTGGTGACCATGCCGGCCGGCGCACCCTGCACGTTCGAGGTGGTCGGAGACGCGGCTCGCTTCCTCGCGATCACCTCAGGACCTGGCGCTGGGCGGTTCTTCGCCGACTTCGCCAGCTCGGTCCCGCGTGACCGGCCGGTGGAGGAGTCGATGGGCGCGATCGTGTCGGTCACGACCCGCCATGGAGTCACCCTCGGCCAGCTCCGGACCGCCCCCGGAGTCCCCGACCGCGTCGCGGGGGGCGGATCGTGAACGGTCTCAGCCAGATCGCGGCCCTCGTCGGCGCCATCGCGTACATCGGAGCCGCTCCGTTGGAGATGTTCTTCTTCGACCGGCCGGCAGCACGGCGGTTCCTGCACGTGGAGGCGGAGAACCTTGCGGACGTGCGGATGTGGGCCTTCCTCATCGGCTTCCGGAACCTGCTCGCCGGCCTCGCCACCATCGTGGGACTCCTCGTCCTGCACACCGGCGACCAGGCGGCCGGGAGGGCCATCGTCCTGACAGCGGTCTGGTACATGCTGCTGGCCAGCCTCGCCATGGGCGTCACGGACCTGCTCAGGTGGTGGAGACCCCGTGGGGGGAGTGTGCTCGGCACGGTGTCGTCGAGCGTGCCGCCGCTCTTCGCGCTCATCGCCGCGGGGCTCTAGCCCTGCGACCTCGAGGCGGGTGGCAAGGTAGGGCGTAGGAGTCTCGAGAGGAGCCGACGGTGAGAATCGCCATCACGGGTGGGTCGGGCAAGCTGGGGCACACGGTCGTGGCCGTGCTGAGCCAGGCTGGACACGACGTCGTCAACCTCGACGCCGTCGGGCAGCGGGGTCCGGGCTTCGTGCAGGTCGACCTCACGGACTACGGCGAGACGGTCGACGCGCTCTTCGGCGAGAACGACCCCTCCGCCGGGCCGGACCAGGCGGCGACCCCGGCGTTCGACGCTCTCGTGCACCTGGCCGCGATCCCCGCACCTGGCATTCGCAGCGACGTCGCGACGTTCCACCACAACATCCTCAGCACGTTCAACGTGTTTCAGGCGGCTCGCAGGGCCGGCATCAAGAACATCGTCTACGCCTCGAGTGAGACGGTCCTGGGGCTGCCGTTCGACGTGCCGCCGCCCTACATCCCCGTCGACGAGGAGTATGCCGCGCGCCCGGAGAGTGTCTACTCGCTGGTGAAGCACCTCGAGGAGCAGATGGCCGTCGAGCTGGTGAGGTGGGACCCGTCGCTGAAGATCATCGCCCTGCGCTTCTCCAACGTGATGGACCCGGAGGACTACGCGGCGTTCCCGTCCTTCGATGCGGATGCGGGCCTGCGCAAGTGGAACCTCTGGGGCTACATCGACGGGCGCGACGGCGCGCAGGCTGTGCTGAAGGCTCTCGAGCTCGACAGGCCGGGGTTCGACAGCTTCATCATCGCCGCGGCAGACACGGTCATGTCGCGGTCCAACGCAGACCTGGTGGCCGAGGTCTTCCCCGGCGTGCCCCTCACCCGACAGCTCGGTGAGCACGACACGCTGCTGTCGATCGACAAGGCCCGCCGCGTGCTGGGATACAGCCCGCAGCACTCCTGGCGGTGACCAGGCGAGTCGACCACCACGCCACCACTCCCAGATCCTGCCTGCTGGCTGGGAAGTTGAGGTGGGTGACGCGGGCCCGATAGTGTGCGCGGACTATGGCCAGCGACTCCGCCCCGTCGCTGCGCATCTCCGACTATCACCGCGAGGTCGACGTCGCGGTCGCGGACATGGACGGATCGCTCGCCCGCGGCGACAACATCCCCGTCGCCATCGCCCGGCTGGACTCCAGCCTGCGGGGTCCGTGCGCCCGACAGGTCGTCGACCGTCTCCCCTACGGCCGCGACGCCCTGCTCGCCGCTGCCCGGCGGGAGCTCGAGTGCCCCAAGCTGCATCTTCCGTCCAACGCGCAGAGCCGCGCGGGACTCGTACGCATCCTCTTGCTCCATCAGGTCGACGTCATGTGGTGGTCGGATGTCCCGCCCTACGTCGACCAGGCGGCCGTCGAGGCAGCCCCGGAGCTGCTGTCCCTCGTCGCCCTGAACAAGGCGGGGAGGCTGCGCTTCCGCTTCGCCGCCCAGCCGGACGGCTGGCTGGGCCGCGGCCGGGACTACGCCCTGCGCCGGTTCGCCCCCGGCCGTCGCCCTCGCGTCTCGGGGATGAGGTTCCTCGTCGCCCGGGCCGAGGTCGTTGCTGTCCTCAACGAGATCGCCGGGGCCCTCGCCATCAAGGCTCCCGCCGCTACGCCGCCCCTCTGGGTCAACAGCACCGTGCGCAGCATCGAACACCAGAAGCACCTGAGCAGCCTGGGCTACTCGGCGCTGCTGCCGAGCTCGCACTGCCAGGGCTACGGCGTCGACGTCGAGATGGCGTGGTTCCGCACCTTCGGTGCCGGCGACATCCTGCGCGACATCCTCTTCGACTACCGGGATCGCAACGTCCTCAACGTCATCGACGAGGGCCAGGCCTGGCACCTCTGCCTCAGCCCCCACCACGTGCCGGCCTACGCCGACAGGTCGGCTACCGGCCGGCCGGGCGAGGGGCCGAGCATGCGAGCCTCCGACATCCCCGACCCCGGCATCCCCGACCCGACGTGAGCGAGTGACCTCTCGATGTGCGGCATAGCCCTTCTCGTCGGACCCGGAGCCCGGACGGAGTACGCGTCCTTCGCGGCGATGCTCGCGACCGTCGCGCCGCGCGGCGAGGTGGAGGAGACCCTCGCCGACGAGGACGCCCTTCTCGGCACTCACCGCCTGCGCATCGTCGACCGCGACCACGCCGTCCAGCCGTGGCGCTCGGGCGACGACCGCTGGGCGCTGTCCTACAACGGCGAGGTGTTCAACTTCGCCATCCTGCGCCAGCAGCTCGTCTCCGAGGGACACGGTCTGCGGTCCCACAGCGACACCGAGGTCGTCCTCGAGGCGATGCTGGCCTGGAGCGAGGACGCCCTGCTGCGGTTCCGAGGTGAGTTCGCCTTCGCCCTCGTCGACCGGCACACCCGCCGGGTCTTCCTTGCCCGTGACCCGGCCGGCGTCAAGCCGCTCTACTGGACCCAGTTTGAAGGACGGCTCGCCATCGCCTCGGAGGTCAAGGCGCTCGTCAGCGGACTCGGCCGGGGCGTCGTGGTCCACGAGGTCCCCCCGGGTCACTGTGGCTGGGCCGAGCCGGGCGGGGAACCCGTGCTGCACCCCTACGTGGACCTGCTGCGCCTCGGAGAGGGCGAGCCGATGGTCGAGGACCTCGACGAGGCGACCGCCCTGGTGCGGAGCACCTACCGCGAGGCGGTGCGGATGCGCGTCGACACCGACCTGCCGGTGGGCGTGGTCCTCTCGGGAGGGCTTGACAGCTCGCTCGCCCTCATCCATGTGCGCGAGATGCACCCCGACTGCGTCGCCTTCACCGTCGGCACCGAGGGAAGCGAGGACCTTGCGTACGCGCGCCGGCTAACCGCAGAGCTCGGCGTCCGCCACGAGGTGGTCACCCTGCGGCCGCGCGACATCGGCCTCGCCGACGTGCGCGAGGCCATCCGGGTCAGCGAGGCCACCGAGTACGGCGACGTCATCAACTCGGTCGTGTCCATGCGGCTCTTCGAGCGCGTGCACGCCAGCGGCATCAAGGTCGTCCTCACCGGGGACGGCTCCGACGAGCTGTTCGGCGGCTACGACATGTACCGCGACATCTCCCCCGACCAGTCGACATCGCTGTTCCGGCACAAGATCCGCCACCTCAGCCGCACCGAGCTGCAGCGGGTCGACCGCACGAGCATGGGCAACGGCGTCGAGGCGCGGGTGCCGTACCTCGACCTCGACATGCTCAGCATGGCGATGCGCATCCCCGACTCGATGAAGCAGCGCGACGGCTACGAGAAATGGATCCTGCGGCATGCCTTCGCCGACGTCCTGCCCGACTACATCCGCGACCGGCACAAGAACCCGATGTCGCACTCCAGCGGCCTGCACGAGCGGATCCGGCTCTACCAGCCGCTGTTCGCCGGCATCTACCGCTCCTACGGCTACGAGGCGCTGGGCCCGATGCGCCGCGACTTCTGGCGCACCCTTCAGGAGTCGGACCACGACCTCGAGCGCGCCCTCGTGGCAGCCGAGTCCGCTCGCGACTTCACGCCGGTGGAGCACGCGCGCGACTTGGCCGGAGCCGTCAAGTGGAATGTCGTGGGCGGCGTGCGGGCGGCCCGTCGCCGGCTCATGCGGCGCGGATGACCCGGGCGGAGACCTCGCTCGTCGTCCGCGGGATCTCGCCGGCCGACCACCTGGGGTTCCTGCGCGGCCCGGACGGCCCGGCGGGGGCGTCGTTCATGCAGTGCCCGTCGTGGTCCGGGATGCGGCCGGGCTGGCGGGCGGAGAGCCTCGGCTGGTTCGCCGGGTCCCGGCTCTGCGGCGTGGGGCTGGTGTCCTACCGGGACGTCCCGCTGATGGGCGCACTCGCCTACCTGGCCGAAGGCCCCGTGGTCGACTGGGCGGACCTCGGCGCCGAGGCCGTGACCACCGCACTGCTCGAGTTCCTGCGTCACGGGCGGGTGTTCACCGTGCGGATGACCCCCGCGGTCGTTCTGCACCGGTGGCGCGTCGACACCCTGCGGGCGGCGGTCCGCCGTGCCGATGGCGGCCGACTGGGCGACCTCGCACCGGACGAGGTGAACCACGGCGCCCGTCTCCTTGTCGATGACCTGCGGCGGCTCGGGTGGAGCCGGTACGAGGCGCCGGGGGTGGGGTTCGGTGGGCGGATGCACCCGCGGTACCGCTCGCACGTGCCCCTCGACGGGAGCGACCCCAGCCAGCGCGTCGACGCCTCATGGCGCCGCAACCTGCGCCGGGCGCAGGCCAGCGGGGTGGCGGTTCGCCGGGGAGCGCCCGAGGAGCTCGCGACCTTCTACCCCGTCTACCTCGAGACGGCCCGCCGCGACGGGTTCCCGCCCCTTCCCCTCACGTACTTCACGCGGATGATGGACGACCTCGCCGCGGAGGACCCGGACCGCGTGTCGCTCTACCTCGCGGAGCGGGAGGGGCAGGTGCACGCCGGAGCCCTGCTGACCCGGGTGGGTGACGAGGTCTCCTACGTCTACGGCGCCTCCTCCGACGCCGGCCGCCCCTGGCGGCCGAGCAACGCCATGCAGTGGGCGATGCTCTCGGACGCCCACGAGCGGCGCGCGTCGTTCTACGACCTGCGCGGGATCTCCGACACCCTCGACCAGACGGACCCGCTGTTCGGCCTCCTGCGGTTCAAGCTGGGCCTTGGTGGTGAGGCGGTCGAGCTCGTCGGCGAGTGGGACTACGCGCTGCGGCCCCTGCGCCACCGAGCCGTCGAGGCCTACGTCGCCCGACGGGCCTGAGCCACAGCCGTCGAGAGCGCCTCCACCAGGCGGTGGGCCACCTCACCGGCGCTGCGCCGCTCGCAGGATGCCTACGAGGAGAAGAGCAGGAGCAGACCTGCGACCGTGTAGCCGACCATGAGGACGAGCAGGGGCAGCTGGCCGACGACGGCCGCGCGGCGGGGGAACAGCCGCAGGGCGCGGTCGTGGGCGGCGACGATGCCGACGACGTGCCCGCTGGCGATGGCGGCGACCTGGATGCAGGCGGTCAGGGTGGGGGCGATGAGGCTGCTGTTGGGGGTCAGGTGGGTGGTTCCCAGCCAGTCCGCGCCGGTGCCGAGCGGGTCCGAGAGGAGCCGCAGGGTGACCTGGCCTCCGTAGACCAGAAGGGACCAGTAGTGGGCGACGAGGTATCCGGCCGCGATGGGGACCAGCGACGGCGCGAAGGCCGTCGCGACTCCGCGCCCGGGTCGGCCCGCGAGGCGGCCAGCGAGAGTCGCTGCGGCCCCGGTGCTCGCTGCGACCAGAAGGCAGAAGGCGGCCAGGCCGGCAGTCTGGATGAGCGTGGGTTGGTCGGCGCTCTGCGTGAAGGTCGTCCAGGTGAGGTTGCCCTGGAAGCCGTCGTAGGCGGTGCTGCCGAGCAGCACGCTGACGACGGCCAGCAGCCCGGGAGCGACGCTGACACCGCTCAGCCCCGCGACGGGACCGCGGGCAGCCAACCGGCCATCGGTACGTCGCCCGATGGGGGAGAGCGCGCCATATAGGTCGGACACGACTCCGAACGGGTCTCCGCGCTGGAACCAGCGCGACCCCAGTAGCAACGAGGCCGGGACCGAGATGACGATGAAGGCCGTGACGTACAGGGTCAGGACCGGTCGGGAGGTGCGGTCGGGCTGGACGAGCTCGAGGAAGGCGAAGGCGAACAGCCCGACCGCTGCCGGGCGGTAGCCCAGCCAGGTCGGCGGGCTGAGGACGGCATGGGCCGGTTCGACCCGGGCGAGCGAGGCGATCCCCCGCTGGACCCACCGCAGCGGGTTGACGGCGCGCCATACCGGGCCGAGCAGGACCGACAGGAACGGCAGACCGATCCACAGCCAGACGAAGATGACGTAGGGCGCGGGGTTGTCGGCGCCGTCCGAGCCGAACAGCAGCGCAGCCAGGGTGACAGCCGCCAGGACGGCGGTCGCGACGGCGGCTCCGCCGCGAAGGACCCTGCCGCTCCGGGCGAGCGCGGCGGGTACGGGCACCAGGCGGCCGGCCCGCGACGGTTCCACCGGTCGGCCCCTCCACAGCGCCAAGGCGCCGAACGAGATGACCAGCACGACGCACGCCCCGATGACGACCGCGGTGAAAGGCAGCGGAAGGTCACCACGGTTTCCCACCCCGTGCATCGGGACCAGCGCCGAGACCACCCGGTCGGGTGCGGTAGATGCCACGGGACAGCCCGGTCAGCTGACGGCGATTTTCAACAGGGTCACGGCCGGGTGGTGCATCTCCACTTCGTACACCCCAGGCTGGGATCCGGTCAGGACCAGGGTGACGGACCCCCCCTTCGCGATCGACTTCTCCACCTCGAACCCGTGCGCATGGACGTCGTCGGCGTGGTCGCTGCTGACCGTGAGGACCAGGGTCTGGCCCACACCCAGCTGTACGGTCGACGGCGCGGGCGTGACAGTGGCTCCCCGCACGCTGACGGCCAGGGTGAGGTTGCCCGCGGACGCGGGCGGGGTCACCACCGGCGTCGTGCTGGTGGGGCTGGGCATGCTGCTCGTGGTCGCGGCACTGCTTCCGGACACTGCTACGGAGGTTGTCGACCCGCTGGCAGACCCGCCACCCCCTGAACTGGAGGGTGCAGCGCCGGTGCAGCCACTGGCTACGCCACCCAGGGCAGCGACGGCCGCTGCCACAGTGAGGAGTCGGAGCGCGGATCGGGTCACCGGAGGAAACCTGCCGGACGGGCGCAGGTGAGACCGACCATGAGCGAACCTCCCGAGGTGGTGACCGGCCCAGGGTAGGGGCAGGGGCCCCTTCCATCGGGGTGCTTCGGCAAAACTCTGGTTCGGCAGCTGAGCGCCGCGTCGGGCTCCTACCATCGGTGACACGTGAGGCGACTGTGACGTCGGAGGAGGCCGGACATGCTGCGCTTGCACCTGCGGATGTCCCAGGTACGGCGCCTGACCGTAGCTCTCATCGCGGTCGCCAGCCCGATCCTGCTCGGACTGCCGGCGGCTCCGAGCGCCGACGCCCACGCCCTGATCTGCGTCATCACCCTGGACGTGTCCGGGTCGGGGCCGACGGTCACGCTGACCGCCGAGGTCCGCTACCCGGACCACGACCCGGTCGTCGGGGAGACGCTGGTCGGGGTTGCCTACAACCCGACCACCGGGCAGGTCGTCCCCCTGAGCCTCGTGCCCACAGCGTCACAAGCCGGGTTCTGGACCAGCACCCTTCACCTGGCGCCAGGGGGGTGGAAGGCCGAGGTCGACGCCGTCAGCAAGACGCGCGGCCTGCAGAGCATCGGGTTCGCCGTCGGCACGAGCGGTGCACCGTCGGGGGTGGTCTCGCCCGACCCCCTCCCGGCCAGCATCATCGTGCCCGGTGCCGGGGCCGCCGCCGACTCCTCCGGGCTCAGGAAGGATCCGGTGAACGGCACCTCCCCCCTCGTGGTCGCGGTCGCCATCTTCTTCCTGGTGCTCGGAGCCGGCATACCCCTGGCCATCCTTGTGCGCGGACGAGGTCGTCGGCCGACTGCGGCCGCTGCTGGTCCGTCCGCGGTCACCTCTGCGGAGGCGGACCGGGTCAGACCGACGCGTCGAGCCGGGCCAGCTCGTCGGCGGTGAGCTCGAGGTCGACCGCCTGGGCAGAGTCGCGGACCGTCTCCGGTCGGGAGGAGCCGGGGATCGGGATGACGACCGGGGCGGTCGCGAGCATCCACGCGAGGGTCACCTGCTGCGGGCTGACTCCGCGGGCGTCGGCGACCTCCTGGAACGCGGCATACGTCGAGCCGAGGTCGGCCGCGCTGGAGATGCCGCCGAGCGGTGACCACGGCAGGAACGCGATGCCCAGCTCGGCGCAGAGGTCGAGCTCCGGTTTCGAGCTGCGGAACTTCGGCGAGTACTGGTTCTGCACGCTGGCCAGCCGGCCGCCGAGGATCTCCTGGGCCTGACGGATCTGGGCTGGGTCGGCGTTCGAGATGCCGGCCAGCCGGATCTTGCCCTCGTCGAGCAGGTCGCGGATCGCTCCCACGGACTCGGCGTAGGGCACGGTCGGGTCGGGCCGGTGGAACTGGTAGAGCCCGATCGCGTCGACGCCGAGGCGCTTCAGCGAGGCCTCGCACGCCTCCCGCAGGTGCTCGGGCGAGCCGTCCTTGGTCCACGAGCCGTCGCCGGGGCGCAGGTGGCCGCCCTTCGTCGCGACGACGACGCCGTCCGTGTCGCCGCCGTAGGTGGCGAGCGCCTCGGCGATGAGCGACTCGTTGTGGCCCACCTCGTCGGCGTGCAGGTGGTAGGCGTCGGCCGTGTCGATCAGGGTGATCCCGGCGTCGAGCGCCGCATGGATCGTCGCGACCGATCGGCTGCGGTCGGGCCGGCCTTCGATGGACATGGGCATCCCGCCCAGCCCGATGGCCGAGACGGTCAGGTTTCCGAGGGTGCGTGTCTTCATACACCGCCCCTGCCCAGGTCTGCGACGCCGAACCCGTGACGTCGCTGTGGATCGCCTCACGCGTGCCCGGCCCGCAGCACGAGCTCGAGCTCGAACCGGGCCTGCGGGTCGTCCAGGTCGCCGCCGAAGAGCTCGCGGAGCTGGGCGACCCGGTAGCCCACCGTCTGGGGGTGGATGCTCAGCTCCTGCGCGATCGGCGCCCGCTGGCCCCAGTGCCGCAGCCAGGCGAGCAACGTCACCGCGAGGCGCTCGCGCTGCGAGTCCCGCAGCCCATCCAGCGGCGCGAGCCGCCGCTCCGCGAGGTCGACCAGTGCCTGCGGCTCGGCGCCAAGGACGAGGTCGGCGAGGTGCTCCTCCACCCACAGGGGCGGGGCGTCCTTGACGGAGTGGGCGGACAGCGCGGCGGCGGCCAGGGTGGCCAGCCGCAGCGACTCGGGCACCTGGCGCCAGTCGCGCGGCGGCCCGACCACCGCCCCGCGGCCGTGCAGCGCCCGCTCCAGCTCACGGCGGTCGCGGACGCTCTGCGGCGCCGGCACCAGCGCCACCGCGTCGGTCGCCCGCGGCATGGCCAATGCCCGCTGCCCCAGCTGGAACCGCACGCCGGCCGCCTCGTCCAGCGGCATGGTCACCGCGACGAGCGACGCGGGCTGGGCCCAGCCGGCCAGTGCGGCGACCTGCTGCACCGCCGCTTCGTCACCCCGGCCGTGCAGCAGCAGCTCGAGCAGCTCGACCCGGCGCCGGCCGAGCTCACCGGCGCGCTCCGACTGCTCGAACGCATATCCCTCCGCGCTCGCGGCCGACAGCTCCTCGATGTAGGCCAGCACCGACTCGCCGATCGCCACGAGGACGTCGGTGTCCATCCCCTCCTCCAGCGCGCCACGCGAGAGCCGCCGCAGGGTCACCCTGGCGCCCGCCCGGTATGCCGCGAGCAGCCCCTCGAGGGTGCGGCCCTGGCGGACCTCGCCGCGGCCCAGCCCGGCATACACCCGGCGGCTCTCGGGCGACAACGCCGGCTGGTCGGTCCCCGGAAGGTCGAAGAACCGGTCCAGCGCCACCTCGACACCCCGTCGGACGTTGTCGCCGAAGTGGCCCTCGAGCGGGCGCGCGTAGGCCGGCACGGCGAGCGGGATCGCGGCGATGATCTCCTCGACGACCTCGGGAACCAGTGGCCGCAGACGATCGTTGATTTCAGCGGGCAAAGCCAACCACGGCGGGTCATTCGTGACCTGGGTCATGCCCACGTCCCTCCTTTTGTCTCGCGGCGACAGTTTCCTGCTCCACATCGTATGCCGTTGCACGAGAGATCGGCACCTCGCGGTGACAGTCTCGATACATGCCGAAGTTCCGTCCCCTCGCCCGCGCCGCGTCCGTCTTCACGACGCCGCGCGAGCCTGAGGACTTCCTGTGGCTGGTCAACCCGCTCAGCTCGGCGCGCCAGCTGCGCGGCGTGGTCACCAAGGTCGTTCCCGAGACGCACGACTCGGTGACGATCCACTTCCGGCCCGGCCGGGGCTGGCAGGCGCACCGTGCCGGTCAGTACGCCCGGATCGGGGTGGAGATCGACGGCGTCCGGCAGTGGCGCTCCTACTCCCTGACGACTGCGGACGGCGACGACCCGGCCATCACCGTCTCGGCGCTGGGTTTCGTCTCCGAGGCACTGGTCCGGGCGACCAAGCCCGGCGACGTGCTCTTCCTCGCCCCACCGCAGGGTGACTTCGTCCTGCCCGAGCACCCGCGCCCGCTGCTGATGCTCACCGCCGGCAGCGGCCTCACCCCGGTGATGTCGATGATCCGGACCCTGGTCCGGCGACGGGCCGACGCCGACGTCGTGCTCGTGCACTCCTCGCGCACCGAGGCCGACGCGCTGTTCCGCGACGAGCTGCGTGACCTGGTTGCCGACTTCCCGGGGCTGAAGGTCGTGCACTGGTTCACCGGCGAGCGCGGTCGGGTCGACCTCGCCTCCACCGCCGACCTCGACGCCGTCTGCCCCGACTGGCGCAGCCGCGCGGCCTACGTCTGCGGCCCCACCGACATGCTCGACGCGGCCACGACGCTGTGGCAGTCCGCCGACGTCCCCGAGCAGCTCACCGTCGAGCGCTTCGCCGCAGTCCGGCTCCCCGGAGCCGGGGGCGCGGGTGGGCTCGTCACCTTCGAGAAGTCCGACAAGGAGCTGGACGTCGACGCCGACACCACGCTCCTCGAGGCCGGCGAGGCCGCCGGCGTCGTCATGCCGAGCGGATGCCGGATCGGCATCTGCCACAGCTGTGTCACCCCGTTGCTGGCCGGTCAGGTGCGCGACCTGCGCACCGGCGAGGTCCACGGCGACGAGGGCCAGCTCATCCAGACCTGTGTCTCTGCAGCTGCAGGGCCCGTCCACCTCGAGATCTGAGGAGCACCCATGACCATCACCGCAGACCGCCCCACCACCGACGAGACCGTCACCCCCATGGACCGGAACGCGGCCACCCTCGCCGCCGCTCCGACCAAGCCCCCGGCCACCGGGCGGCGCTCGATGTTCGCCGAGTCCGGCTCACCGCTGGTCCGCCCGACCGCCGCCGCCCACCTCAGCGACGAGCAGGTGGCCGAGCTGGCCCGCGAGCTCGACGCCATCCGCGACGGGGTGATCGCGGACCGCGGCGCCAAGGACGCGGCCTACATCCGCCGGGTGATCAAGGCCCAGCGCGCCCTCGAGATCGGCGGACGAGCGGCCCTCGTCTTCTCGATCAACCCGATCGCGTGGGTCGCCGGCACGAGCATGCTCTCGGTCGCCAAGATCCTCGAGAACATGGAGATCGGCCACAACATCCTGCACGGCCAGTGGGACTGGATGCGTGACCCCGACATCCACTCGACCACCTGGGAGTGGGACTTCGTCACCCCGGCCGCGTCGTGGAAGCACACCCACAACGACATCCACCACACCTGGACCAACGTGGTCGGCAAGGACCGCGACGTGGGCTACACGATGCTCCGGGTGAGCAAGGACCAGCCGTGGAAGCCGTTCAACCTCGGCAACCCGGTCTACAACATGATGCTCGCGCCGGTCTTCGAGTGGGGCATCGCGGTCTACGACCTCGAGGTCGACGAGTTCATCAACGGCAACAAGTCCAAGGCCGACTTCACCCGCGACCTCAAGGCGATGGGCAAGAAGGTGCTGCGCCAGTTCGGCAAGGACTACGCCGCCACACCGGCCGTCGCGGCGCTGACCGGCTCGGCCCTCCCGGCCCTGGCCGGCACGCTGACCGCCAACGCGGTGCGCAACATCTGGGCGCACGCGGTGATCTTCTGCGGGCACTTCCCCGACGGGGCGGACACCTTCACCGAAGACATGATCGACGGGGAGACCCGAGGTGACTGGTACGTGCGCCAGATGATCGGCTCGGCCAACTTCTCCGGCTCCAAGGCGCTGCACCTGATGAGCGGCAACCTCTCGCACCAGGTCGAGCACCACCTCTTCCCCGACCTGCCGTCAAACCGGTATGCCGAGGTCGCCCCCAAGGTGCGCGACCTCTGCGAGCGCTACGGCCTGCCCTACAACACCGGCCCGATGTGGAAGCAGGTCGGCTCGGCCTGGGGCAAGATCTTCCGCCTCGCCCTGCCCTGACCGACGGGTCCTGGCGGCTCCGGGACCGGGGTGCCTTCCGCGAAAGCACAGATCAGACAAACCGGGAGGGCTCGGGCGCGCGCGCCCGAGCCACTTCTCGTCCCGGATTGGTTAGCCTGCCGGAGTGAGCCCCCCCGCCAGAGAGAGAGGGCGCCGGAGCGAGCCCGCCGCGCGGGTCGACCCGGCGCGTCGCCAGCGCGTCACCGAGGCCGTGGCGTCCTGGCAGCGCCACCTCGCCGACGTCGGCGGGCGCAACACGCTGCTCTGGTACCAGGACCTGCCGACCGGCAGCCTCGACCTGACCATGGCGCACCCCGGCGGCGTCTCCATGTTGCTCGCGGGGCGCAAGACCCGGCTGTCCGACCTCGTCCGCGAGCCGGCCGCGCTCTCCGAGGCGCGCACCCGCGCGCGGGCCATCCGCGGCAAGACGCTCGCCCTGCACCAGCAGCGCGGCGTCAGCACCGGCTTCCTCGCGATCGGCATGGCCACCTGGGAGGTGCCCGGCATGGCCCGGGCCCCGCAGGCGCCGGTGCTGCTGCGCACCTGCGTGCTGCGCCCGATCGACGCCAGCTCGACCGACTTCGAGGTCGAGCTCGGCGACGAGGTCGAGGTCAACCCCGTGCTGGAGCAGTACCTCATCTCCGAGCTGGG
The DNA here is from genome assembly GCA_963826375.1 of uncultured Actinomycetota bacterium. Classification (GTDB taxonomy): domain Bacteria; phylum Actinomycetota; class Actinomycetes; order Actinomycetales; family Dermatophilaceae; genus Lapillicoccus. Next base: position 20,597 of record CAWGWN010000009.1, read on the forward strand.
CCTCGAGGTCGACGGCGTGGCCCTCGCCGAGATGGGCATGGTGTCGACCGGGTTCGAGCCGGCCGCCGTGTATGCGGCGCTGTCCCGGATCTGCCGGGGCGTGCCGGGCTTCTCTGTGGCGCCGCGGCTCGTGGTCAGCACCTTCCCGCATACCAAGCTCGACATGGTCGCCGACCTCGCCGGGCAGCAGGAGGTGCTGCTGGCGCACGACGTCGTGGCGGCACTCGCGGGCCACCCCGAGGCCGAACGCTCCCTGCGCACCGCGTCGGCGGACCCGCACGTGGAGCCCGACCCCGACCCGACCAGCGAGCGGCTCGTGCTCGACGCCGACTCCGGCCAGGCCAGCGTCGTGCAGGCCGTCCGGCAGGGCGCCAGCCTCGTCGTCAACGCCCCCCCGGGGACGGGCGCCACCCAGACGATCGCCAACCTCATCGCCGCGCTCGCGTCCGACGGACGGTCGGTGCTGCTCGTCTCCGAGGCGCGCTCGGCCATCACCGGTGCCGTCGAGCGGCTCGAGCAGGTCGGGCTCGGTGACCTCGTCCTCGACGCCACCGACGCCGGGCTCGCCCGGCGCCAGACCTACGAGCAGATCGCCGCCGGACTCGAGCGGGCCGGCCAGCGCGACAGCGTGCGGCCCGGCCCGCAGGACCACGCCGCCCGCGAGGCGGCCCGGCTCGCGGCGCCCGACCTCGACCTGCTGACCGAGCGGCGCAACCAGCTGAGAGACCACGTCGAGGCCCTGCACGAGGTGCGCCGGCCCTGGGGGGTCAGCGCGTACGAGGCGCAGTGGGCGATCGCCGAGCTCGGCTCGCGCGTCCCGGCACCCGCGTCCCGGGTGCGGCTCGACGGCCCCTCGCTCGGCGACCTGTCGCGCGAGCGGCTGGCCGAGCTGGCCCGGCAGCTCACCGCGGCCGCCCAGATCGGCGCCTGGTCGGCCGACCCCGGCACCGACCCCTGGTATGGCGCGCACATCGTCACCGAGGCGGAGGCCGAGCGCGCCGGCGACCTGGTCACCGGGCTCAGCGCCGGCGGCTTCGACAAGTTCGCCGCGGTGCTCAACGGGATCCTCGCGGAGTCCTCGCTGCCGCCCGCCCGGACCGTCTCGGACTGGGCCACCACGCTGCGCACGATGAGCGGGGTGCGCGACACCCTCGAGGTGTTCCGCCCGGAGATCTTCGACGTGCCGCTCGACGAGCACGTGGCCGCCACCGCCTCGCACGCCTACCGCGCCGAGCACGACATCAAGCTCGGGGCGTGGGCGCGCTCGCGGGTGCGACGCCAGGCCACCCGGATGCTGCGTCCCGGCCGCCCGCCGCAGGACCTGCATGCCGAGCTGATCGAGGCCCGGCGCCAGCGCAAGGCATGGCACCAGCTCGTCGGCGCCGGTGGACGCCCCGAGATCTCGCCGCGCCTGGACGAGGCCGAGGCGGCCTACGACGTGCTCGACGCCGACCTGCGCTGGCTCTCGGCCGCGCTCGCGCCCACTGCCGGGGGCGGCGAGCTGCACGGCATACCGATCGCGGCGTTGAAGCAGCGGCTGCGTGACCTCGCCGCCCGACCGGACCGGCTCGCCGTCCTGCCCCGGGTCGTCCCGGTGATCGAGGAGCTGCGCCGCAGCGGCATGGGCGCGGTCGTCGACGACTTCTCCCGGCGTGCGGTGCCCGGCGAACAGGTCACCGCCGAGCTCGAGCACATCTGGTGGGTCTCGCTGGCGATGCACATCACCGATGTCGACCCGCGCTACGGCAAGCACGACGGCAACCAGCTGCGGCGCACGGTGGCCGACTATGTCGCCGTCGACCGCGCGCACATCGACGCGTCGGCCGAGAAGGTGCTGGTCGCCGCCGACCGGGTCGCGCTGCGGGCCGCCACGTCGCACCGGCAGGAGGTCGCGATGCTCGGCGGTGAGACGACGCGCACCGGCCGCCCGCGCCCCGTGCGCGACGTCTTCGCCCAATCCAGCGAGCTGCTCCTCGCGGCCCGGCCCTGCTGGGCGATGAGCCCCCTGGCGGTGGCCGAGATCGTGCCGACGGGGCAGCTCTTCGACGTCGTCGTCATCGACGGCGCGTCCCAGCTCGCGCCGGCGCAGGCCGTGTCCGCGATCTCCCGGGCGCGGCAGGTGGTCGCGTTCGGCGACCGCAGCCAGCCGCCGCCGACGGGTTTCACCACCGCCGTCACGGCTCCGGCGTCCTTCCTCGACGACGAGCCGGAGGAGGCACCGGCCAGCCCGTCCGTCTTCGACGCGCTCTCCGGCGTGCTGCCCGCCCGCAGCCTCGGCTGGCACTACGGCTCGGTCGACGAGCGCCTCATCGGCTTCGCCAACCGCGAGGCGTATGCCGGGTCCCTCGTCACCTTCCCCGGCATCCTCACCGAGTCACCGCTGCGGCTCGACCTGGTCGACGGGTCGGCCCCGGTCGAGCCCGGCCAGAAGTCCGCCGTGCCGTCGACGGGCGCCGAGGTCGACCGGGTCGTCGAGCTGGTCCTCGAGCACGCCCGGACCCGGCCGGAGGAGTCCCTCGCGGTGGTCACCCTCACCGCCCGGCACGCCGAGCTGCTCTCGAGGGCGCTCGACATCGCGCTGCTCCGCTCGGCCCGTCGCGACGAGGACGACCCAGGGTCGTTCTTCGACCAAAGTGAGACGGAGCCGTTCTTCGTCCGCTCGATGGACGAGCTCGCAGGGGAGGTGCGCGACGCCGTCATCCTCAGCGTCGGCTACGGCAAGACCCCGCACGGCCGGCTCATCCACAGCTTCCCCGCGCTCGCGGCCCCGGGCGCGGAGCGGATGCTCGTCACCGCGACCACCCGCGCCCGTCGGCGCTGCACTGTCGTCTCGGCGCTGACGGTGAGCGACCTCGACCCCGAGCGGCTGCGCAGCCGGGCCGCGCTGCTGCTGCGCGAACTGCTCGACCACGCAGAGCGCGGGGGAGACGACCCCGCCCGCGGGGACCGCCGAGGCCGCGACCCGCTCATGGCCGACCTCGCCGAGCGGCTGCGCCGCGAAGGCCTCGTCGTCCGCGAGGACGTCGGGTCGAGCCTGCCGAAGGTCGACCTCGTCATCGCCGACCCCGATGAGCCGAGCCGCTACCTCGTCGCCGTCCAGGGCGACGGTCCGGGGTATGCCGCCCTGTCCGGCACCCGCGAGCGCGACCGGCTGTGGGTCGAGCAGCTCGAGCGCCTCGGCTGGCGGCACGTGCGGATCTTCTCGACCGACCTCTACCGTGACCCGGCCCGCGAGGTGGCCCGGGTGGTGGCGGCGACGCGGGACAGCGGCGAGGTCGACGGCGGCGCCGAGGAGGGTGAGCGTGTCGAGCAGGGCCCGGCCGAGCTGGAGACGAGGGCCAGCCGCCGCGCCAAACGCAAGCGCCGCCGCGGGTTCCGCCGCTCGAGCGCCGACCAGAGCCTGGACGACACCGACGCCGGCTGGGGCGAACGGGTCGACGAGAGCGAGCACGACCGCTGGCTGCAGGAGCAGCGGCCGCCGCACTGGGACTGACGCGGGGCGGGCTGTGGACGGGTCAGCCCCGGCTTCCGGGCGTCAGCCGCGGGTGCGCAGGGCGTCCCGGATGTCGGTCAGCAGCAGCACCTCCTCGGACGGCGACTCCGGCTCGGGCTCCTGGCCCTTCTTGCGCATCGCCATCAGCTTGTTCATCGGGACGACGATGACGAAGTAGATCGCGCCCGCGACGAGGACGAAGTTCAGCACCGCGTCGAGGATGAGCCCGATCGAGAACACCGAGTTGTTCACGGTGAACTCGCCCACCTTGGTCAGGTCGGGCTTGCCGAAGATCGCCGCGATGAGCGGGTTGATCAGGCCCTTGACCAACGCGGTGACAACGGACCCGAAGGCCGCGCCGATGACCACTGCGACGGCGAGGTCGACGACGTTCCCCCGCAGCAGAAACTCCTTGAAACCCTTGAACATCGCTACCCCGTACCTTCTGTTGGCGCTCCTGCCTGGGTCGAGGAGCGGACCGTCCGAGGCTAGCGAAGTGGGCCGTTCGTCCGGGCCGGCTTGGGGATGACGGGCCAGAGCGGTTGGCGTGGTGGGTCAGGCGCCGCGCAGCGCCAGGACGAACCCGGACGGCCCGGCCTGGGCAGCCATCGCGGCGGCCACCCTGCGGGCCTCGTCGCTGGTCACCGCCAAAACGACATGGCCACCCGCGTCGGACGCGCCGAGCAGGCTCGGGTCGGGCCGGGCGACGGACAGGACCAGGGCGCGGGCGGCGACCGTCTCGCCGCTCCCGGCGGCGAGCACCTCGACGGTGTCCGCTGGGCGCAGGGTCGCCACCAGCCCGCTCTCCACGAGCGGGACGCTGACGGCGACCTGGCCCGGCGGCATCCCCGCGAGCTGATGCGGCCCCTGGAACCGGGCTGGCGTGAGCGGCTCACCTTCGGCCAGTGGCCCGGCGGCGACCTGCCCGACGACCGGCTCGACGGCGGCCAGGGCCTCGGCTGGGCGCTGGCTTGCCGGGCGTCGCTCCAGCCGAAGGTCGTCCGCGGAGACCGTGGCGCCGAGCGGGACTGCCCGGGCGGCGACGACGACCGGCTCCCCCGTGCCGGCACCCGCGGGCATCACAGCTGACCCGATGAGCCACACCCCGAGCGCGGTGAGGAACGCGCAGAGCAGCCGCCTTAGCTTGCTCCGGCGCCACCTCGCCCGCCGGGAGGAGGAGGTCAGCGCCGTCGGCAGCCGTCGGCGAAGGACACCGCCCACCGCGTCGCCGTCTTCCGGCGGAGGGCTGATGAGGCGGGGCCGGTCGGTCATGTCGGCAGGGCGAGCGGGAGGGTGAGGCCGTCGAGGCTGCGACGGCACGGGCACTGGGCGGTCGCATCCGGCTCGTCGGGAGGCAGCTGACCGATCACCTCGGTAAGGACCGACTTGAGGCCGGCGATGTTCTTGGCGAAGACCTCGAGCACCTCGGCATGGGTCACCCCGTCGTCCCCCTCGACGCCGGCGTCGTGGTCGGTCACCAGGGCGATCGTGGTGAAGCACATGGCCAGCTCGCGCGCGATAGCGGCCTCCGGCATACCGGTCATCCCGACGACGGACCACCCCGCGGCCTGGTGCCAGAGGCTCTCGGCGCGCGAGGAGAACCGCGGGCCGTTGATGACGACGAGGGTGCCGGACTCGGCGAGCGGCAGACCCGCGGCCTGGATCCGCGCCGTCGCGACCTGGCGCCCCCGTGGGCAGTAGGGGTCGGCGAAGCTCACGTGCACGACCGGGCCGACCTCGCCGTAGACCGTGTGGTCGCGCCCCCAGGTCCGGTCCACGACCTGGTCGGGCACGACCAGGGTGCCCGGGCCGAGCTCCGGGCGGAGCGAGCCCACCGCGCACGGCGCGAGCACCTGACGCACGCCGACCGAGCGGAGCGCCCAGAGGTTGGCCCGGTAGTTCACCCGGTGAGGAGGGAAGCGGTGTCCTTGGCCATGCCGGGCCACGAAGGCCACCTGCCGGCCGTCCAGCTCGCCGATGACGAGGTCGTCGCTCGGGTCGCCGAACGGCGTCTGCACCGCCACCCGCTGGGCGTCGTCGAGGAACTCGTAGAAGCCCGAGCCGCCGATCACCCCGATCGAGGCCCGCGCCGTGGTGGAGGAGTCGGTCGTCATGCGACGACACTATGCGGACTCACCCGGTGCGGGCATACCGTGTCCGCACCCTGTGCGCGACGCGCATTTTGCCCGGGGGCTGGGGACAAGGGGCCCAGCAGGTCAGGAGGCTGCGGCCGCCGCGGAGGACCCGCCGGACGTCGAGGAGCCGGAGCCGGACGAGCCCGAGGTGTTGGAGCTGGAACCGCCCGAGCTGGAACCGCCCGAGCTGGAACCGCCCGAGCCGGAGCCGCTGGGGGAGGATTTCTCGGAGCTCGACGCCCCGGAGGACGAGTCGGAGGAGGGGCCGGACTTCTCGCTGGACTTCTCCGAGCTCTTGGACCCGGTGGAGGAGCTCTTCGACCCGTTCGAGGACGCCCGGGAGTCGTTGCGGTAGAACCCTGACCCCTTGAACGTCACGCCGATCGAGCCATAGACCTTGCGCAGCCGGCCCGCGCACTCGGGGCACTGGGTGAGCGCGTCGTCGGTGAACTTCTGAGCCAGGTCGAACGCGTGGCCGCACTCGGTGCAGGCGTAGGCGTAGGTCGGCACAGCAGTCCCTCCTGAGGTCGTGGTCGAGGCCGGGCTGAGTCTACGTCGCCGGATGCCTTCCCCCCGAATCCGTCCACGGCTACCCCTCGCGGCTCTCCCCTTGTGTCCGGGTCGAGGAGGGTCCCGACCCCCCTGGACCCGGACGCAACGCCATACCCCGCTGTTGCGTCCGGGTCGAGGAGGGTCCCGACCCCCCTGGACCCGGACGCAAGCGGGAAGAGGAGCGGGAGCGAGAAGAGAAGCGGGAGCGAGAAGAGAGAGCGAGCGAAGCGAGAAGAGGAGCGGGAGCAGGAGCGGGAAGAGGAGCGGAGGGGAAGCGGGGAGGCGGGTCAGCCCCAGCCGGCCAGCCGGCCCTCCCGGTCGACGGCGCGCACCCTGGACTCGGCGGCGTGGTGCGCCTCGGCGGTGGTGACGATGAGCAGCTGGTCGCCGTGCCGCAGGGGGGTGTTGGGCAGCGGCACGCTCCCCTTGCCGTCGCGCACGAGCAGGGTGACGTTGGCCCCGGCAGGCAGCCGCAGCTCGAAGACCTCGACCCCGTGCAGCCGCGACTCCTTGCCGATGGTCACCTGGATGACGTCGGCGCCGAGCTGCTCGAGCGGTGTCGACTCGACGCTGAGCTCGACCTGCTGCACCGACTCCGCGAGGCCGAGCCGCCGCGCCACCCACGGCAGGGTCGGGGCCTGGACGATGGTGAAGATGACGACGAGGACGAAGACGAGGTCGAAGATCCACTCGGTGCCGGGGGTGCCCGTCGTCGCCGGCACCGTGGCCAGCACGACCGGCACCGCCCCGCGCAGCCCGGCCCAGGAGAGGAAGGCCTGGTCGCGCCACCGGATCCGGAAGGGCGTCAGCGAGATGAGCACCGACAGCGGCCTGGCCACGAGGAGCAGGACGAGGCCGACGAGCAGCGCCGGCTCGATCTGCCCGATCAGCCGGGCCGGGTTGGCCAGCAGCCCGAGGAGGATGAACAGCCCCATCTGGGCGAGCGACCCGAGCGCCGACGAGAACGCGTGCACGGCCGGGCGGTGCGGCAGGCCCATGTTGCCGAGCACGAGCGCCGCCAGGTAGCAGGCGATGAACCCGGAGGTATGCACGAAGGAGGCCACGGCGTACGCGAGGACGGTCAGGGCGATGACGCCGATGGAGAACAGTCCCGACGAGGCGCCGGCGAGCCGCTGCAGCCCCGCCCCGCCGAGCCGTCCGAGCCCGAGGCCGATGATCGACCCGCCAGCCAGCTCGACCACCGCCTGGAGCAGCAGCGCCCACCACGGCTGGCTCTCAGCGCCGGGCACGGACTGCGCCGCCAGGGCCACGACGAGGATGACGACCGGGGCGTCGTTGAAGCCAGCCTCGGCCTCGAGCATGCCGCTGAGCCGCCGGGGCAGCGGCACGGTGCGCAGCACGGAGAACACCGCGGCAGCGTCCGTCGACGTCAGCACGGCCCCGACAAGCAGGGCGACCGTCCAGGACAGGTTGAGCACGTAGCGGGCCGCGACGGCGACGACGAGCACGGAGATCGCCACGCCGACGGTCGACAGCACGGCCGCCGGGCCCACGGAGCGACGGATGCCCGACCACTTCGTCGTCAGGCCGCCCTCGGCGAGGATGAGGATGAGCGCGGCATACCCGAGCACCTGGGTGAGGGATGTGGAGTCGAAGTCGATGCCGAGACCGGCCTCGCCGATGCCGAGGCCGATGGCGAGGAAGAGCAGCAGCGCGGGCAGCCCCGAGCGCACGGACACCCGCACCGCGGCGACTGCCATGAGCAGCACCGCGGAGCCGATGAGCAGCGAGCCGGTCAGGTCGCGCAGGGTGTAGTCGCTCGGCAGCAGCGGGGAGAGCGCCGCGAGGGGGAGGGCCGCCACGTCGGATGTCACGTGGGGCCTCCTCAGCTCGGTCGCGGGGCGGTGGCGCGGTCGGGTTGCAATCCCATCACCGACCCCCGCATCCGGGGTGGGCCTGCACGCTGAGGTGGTGGCGGTGTCCTAGTCTCGCAGGGTGCAGCGCGCGAAGGTGGGCCGACGGATCGGGTTGGGTGTCGTCATCCTCCTCGTCCTCGTCATCGGCGCGCTCGCCGTGACCGTCACCGGGCTGGTCCGCCAGTCCTGGCCCACGGTCAACGGCCAGATCGAGCTCAACGGCCTGGGCGCGAAGGTCAGCGTGATCCGGGACGCGCAGGGCGTGCCGCAGATCTACGCCGACTCCCCCGACGACCTGTTCCGGGCGCAGGGGTTCGTCGCCGCTCAGGACCGCTTCTTCGAGATGGACTTCCGGCGGCACGTGACCGCGGGCCGGCTCTCCGAGCTCGTCGGGCCCGCAGGCATCGAGACGGACAAGGTCATCCGCACCCTCGGCTGGCGCAAGGTCGCGGAGCAGGAGCTGCCGAAGCTCGCGCCGACGACGCGGCAGTACCTCGACGCCTACGCCGACGGGGTCAACGACTACATCGCGCGCAGCGGCGAGGCCTCCAACATGGCGCTGGAGTATGTCGTGCTGGGCCAGCGGGTAGAGAACTACAAGGTCGAGAAGTGGACCGCGCTGGACTCGCTCACCTGGCTCAAGGCGATGGCCTGGGACCTGCGCGGCAACTACGACGACGAGCTGACCCGGGCCCGGCTCGGCACGACCTACTCGGCCGACCAGCTCAAGGTGATCTTCCCCGACTACGCCTCGCTCGGGCACCCGCCGATCCTCTCCCCGCAGGACTGGGCGCCGGGTGCCCGCCCCGCAGGCTCGGCCCTGCCCTCCGCGCTGCAGTCGACACCGGGCCAGTCGACACCCGTCCAGTCGACGCCCGTCCAGCCGGCCGGTCCGCAGGCGGCGCCCCCTTCCGCGGCGGCGCATACTCCTGCCCTGCCACCGTCGCTGCAGGTCACTGACGTCCCGCCGTCCCCGCCGCTGGCCGACGGCGCGGCCACCGCGGCGCTCTACCGCAGCGTCCAGACCGCGATCAACGCGGTGCCGGTCAGCGTCGGTCACGGCGAGGGGATCGGCTCGAACTCCTGGGTCGTCGACGGCGCGCACTCGACCACGGGCAAGCCGCTGCTGGCCAACGACCCGCACCTCAGCGTGTCGATCCCCGGCATCTGGTACCAGACCGGCCTGCACTGCCGCACCGTCGGTGCCGGCTGCCCCTTCGACGTGTCCGGCTTCTCCTTCGCCGGGCTACCCGGCATCGTCATCGGCCACAACAACACCATCTCCTGGGGCTTCACCAACCTCGGCCCGGACGTCACCGACTTCTACCTCGAGAAGATCACCGACTCGACCTACCTGCGCGACGGCAAGCAGGTGCCGCTCGACGTCTCGACCGAGACGATCAAGGTGGCCGGCGGCAACGACGTCACGCTCCAGGTGCGCAAGACCGTGCACGGCCCGATCCTGTCCGACGTCATCGACTCCATCGGCGCGGTGGGGCGCAACGCGCTGGTGCGGCTCACCCCCCAGCAGGAGTCGTATGCCGTGTCCCTCGCCTGGACGGGGCTGACGCCCAGCAACACGGCGGACGCGATCTTCGACCTCAACACCGCCCAGACGTTCGACCAGTTCCGCGAGGCCGCAGCGAAGTTCGCGGTGCCGGCCCAGAACCTCGTCTACGCCGACACCCAGGGGCACATCGGCTACCAGGCCCCGGGGCTGATCCCGGTGCGGGCGTCGTCGGTGCCGAACACCCCGCCGGGGTACTGGCCCGCGCCGGGGTGGGACAGCACCTACGACTGGAAGGGGTTCGTGCCGTTCGCGGACCTGCCCTGGACGCTGGACCCCAAGGAGGGGTTCATCGTCACCGCCAACCAGGAGGTGACCGCCTCCCCGGGCGCGCCGTTCCTCACCGCCGACTGGGACTACGGCTACCGCAGCGACCGGATCCGGCAGCTGCTCGAGCAGAGCCCGAAGATCTCGCCCGAGCAGATGGCCCAGTTCCAGCTCGACACGCACAACGGCTTCGCCCCGGTGCTGGTGCAGGCGCTGCTGCAGATCGACCTGTCGGCCTCGCAGGTGCCGGACCCGTCCAACCCCGGTGACCTCGGCGGCGGCCCCGACGCGCGGACCACCGACGAGTTCACCCAGCAGGCCCAGCTGCTGCTCGGCGACTGGGACTTCACCGAACCGGCCGACCGCAGCAAGGCGTCGGTGCGCGCGGCATACTTCAACGCGGTGTGGATGCGGCTGCTGCAGTACACCTTCAACGACGAGCTGCCGACCGACCTGCAGGCCGACGGCGGTGACCGGTGGATGGCGGCGGTGACGACGCTGCTCAAGGACCCCAAGAACCCCTGGTGGGACGACAAGAAGACTCCGGGGCTGGTGGAGACCCGCGACGAGATCCTCCGGCAGGCGCTGGTGCGGGGTCGGCTCGACCTGGCCCAGCACCTCGGCAAGGAGCCGGTGACCTGGAACTGGGGCAAGCTGCACCAGGTGACGTTCACCCATCAGGTGCTCGGGGGCGCCAGCGTGCCGAGCTATGTCCAGGCGATCTTCAACCGCGGCCCGATCGGTCTGCCGGGCGGGTCGTCGATCGTCAACGCCAACGGCTACAACGCCTCGACGCGCAGCTTCGACGTGCACACGGGACCGTCGATGCGGATGGTGGTGAACCTCGGCGACCTCAACGCCTCCCGGTGGGTGAACCAGACGGGCAACAGCGGCCATCCCTACAGCCCGAACTACATCGACCAGGCGGACGCGTGGGCCGCCGGCGAGACCTATCCGTGGCCGTCGACCCCCGACGCGGTGAACGCAGCCAAGGAGCAGGAGCTCGTGCTCACCCCGAGGCTCGGCAGCTGACCAGACCCGCGTCCGCGCTGAGGACCGCGTCGACCCGGATGTCGTGCCGCTCGCGCGGGAGCGGCGCGTCGGCGAGCTCGCCGTCGTGCAGCAGGGTGACGACGAGCGCGTCCGGCCGGCGCCGGGTCAGCGCCCGGTCGTAGGAGCCGCCCCCCTGCCCCACCCGGGTGCCCTGCCGGTCGACGGCCAGCCCCGGGGTGAGGATGACGTCGGCCGAGCCGATGGCGTCCGGCCCGAGCAGGTCGGGCTCCCCCCGCAGGTCGGCTGCGCCCGGGCCGGCTGCGACGCCGGTCTCCCCTGCTGCGTCGGGGTCGGCGCGCATCCAGTCCAGCGACCGGTCCGGGAGCAGCACGGGCAGGATGACCTCGTGTCCGGCCTCCTCCAGCGCGGCGACGAGCCGGTCGGTCGGCGGCTCGCTCGGCAGCGCGACGTAGGCGGCCACCCGGCATACCCCGCCGTCGGGGTGGCGCGAGGCGACCAGCGCCAGCACGTGGTCGGCGAGGCGCCGGGCGTCGGCCTCGCGGTCGCGAGCGGCGGCCGCCTCGCGCCGGCGCGCGCGCAGCACGGACCGCAGGGCGGCCTTCGACTCGGCGGTCATGGCGCTCATCGTAGGGTGGGCGCCATGAGCGCTGAGGGGCTGGACCGGGCACGCCAGAAGATGGTCGAGCACGGTGAGCACGAGGAGACGGTGCTGGCCTTCGAGGCGGCGTATGCGGAGCTCGAGGGGCTGCTGCGCCGCGGCGCGGGCGGGACGATCCCCGAGAGCACCATCGAGCCGCTCACCGACGTGCCGTCGCTGGACGCCTACGCCCCGTCCGACGAGGCGATGGCGGCGGCGCTGGGCCGGGTCGCCATGGTCAAGCTCAACGGCGGCCTCGGCACCTCGATGGGCGTCAGCGGGCCGAAGTCGGCGCTGCCGGTCAAGGACGGCCTGACCTTCCTCGACGTGATCGCTCGGCAGGCGCTCGCCCTGCGCGCCCGGCACGACGTCGACCTGCCGCTGATCCTGATGAACTCGTTCCGCACCCGGGACGCCTCGCTCAGGATCCTCGGGGCCTATCCCGACCTGGCCGTCGACGGGCTGCCCCTCGACTTCCTCCAGAGCGCCGAGCCGAAGCTGCGCGCGGACGACCTCGCGCCCGTGGAATGGCCGGCCGACCCCGAGATGGAGTGGTGCCCGCCGGGGCACGGCGACGTCTACCTCGCGCTGCACAGCTCCGGTCTGCTGGACCTGTTGCTGGACAAGGGGTTCCGCTACGTCTTCCTCTCCAACGCCGACAACCTCGGAGCCACCTGCGACCCGCGCATCGCTGCGTGGCTGGTCGAGCACGACGTGCCGTACCTCGCGGAGGTGTGCGACCGGACCAGCAACGACCGCAAGGGCGGCCACCTCGCGGTCCGCGCCAGCGACGGCCGGATCGTCCTGCGCGACAGTGCGATGGTGGCCGACGGCGAGGACCACTACTTCCAGGACACCACCCGGCATACGACCTTCCACGCCAACAACCTCTGGGTCGACCTGCAGGTCGTTGCCGACCTGCTCGCCGCGGCCCGCAGCAGGGGGGGCGTGGGTCTGGGCCTGCCGATCATCGTCAACCGCAAGACGGTCGACCCCTCGGACGCCGACTCGACCGCGGTGATCCAGATCGAGACCGCGATGGGGACCGCCATCGAGCGGATCGAGGGAGCCCGAGCCATCCACGTGCCGCGCACCCGGTTCCGGCCGGTCAAGACGACGAACGAGCTGCTTCTGGTGCGATCCGACATCTTCGAGCTCGACGACGAGTCCAACGTCGTGTCCGTGATCGACCACGCCGAGCCGTTCGTCGACCTCGACTCGGGCGTCTACAAGCTCGTGCCGCAGTTCGACCGGCACTTCCCGCAGGGTGTGCCGTCGATGCGCGAAGCGACGTCGCTGCGCGTCGAGGGCGACGTCAGCTTCGGCGCAGGCGTCGTCTGCGTCGGTGACGTCGTCGTCAGCGCGGACGAGCCGCGCACCATCGACGACGGCGCCCGCCTGACCGGGAAGGTCTGACCATGCGCAGTGTCGAGGAGCACCTCGGGGCGATCCTCGCGGCCGTGCGCCCCGCGGACCCGGTGCGCCGTCCGCTCGCCGACTGCCTCGGGCTCGTGCTGTGCGAGGACGTCCACTCGCTCGTGGACCTGCCCGGCTTCGACAACTCCGCGATGGACGGGTATGCCGTGCGCTCGGCCGATGTCGCCGGCGTCACCCTCGACGCCCCGGACTCCGCCGTCATGCTGCCCGTCGTCGGCGAGGTCGCCGCGGGCTCGGTGGCGACCGTCCCGGTCGGCCCCGGCGAGGCCGTGCGGATCATGACCGGCGCGATGATGCCCGACGGCGCTGACGCGGTCGTCAAGGTGGAGGACACCGACGGCGGCACCGAGCACGTGCAGATCCGAGCCGGGGTCCCCGCAGGCAGGTCGCTGCGCGCGGCCGGCGAGGATGTCCGGACCGGCGACACGGTGCTGGTCGCCGGCTCGGTCATCGACTCTCGTCGGGTGGCCCTGCTCGCCGCGACCGGCCACGGCGACGCCCTGGTCCGGCCCCGGCCGCGGGTCGCCGTGGTCTCGACGGGGGCGGAGCTCGTGCCTCCAGGAGACCCGCTGCAGCCGGGGCAGATCTACGACTCCAACTCGCACATGGTCGCGGCCGCCGTCGCCGAGTGCGGCGCGGTGACCACCCACCGGCTGAGCATCGGTGACGTCGGCTCCGAGGTGCTCCAGATGGTCGAGGAGCTCGCCGGCCAGGTGGACGCGATCATCACGACCGGCGGCGTGAGCATGGGCGCCTACGACGTCGTCAAGGAGGCGCTGCTCGACTCCGGCACCGTCGACTTCGTCCAGGTGGCGATGCAGCCCGGCAAGCCGCAGGGCTTCGGCACGGTGGGGGAGCGGAGCGTCCCGCTCTTCGCGCTGCCCGGCAACCCCGTCTCCTCGTACGTCTCCTTCGAGGTGTTCGTCCGGCCGGCGCTCCGCCTGCTCATGGGGCTGTCGCCGGTCAGCCGCCGGGCCGTCACCGCCCGGCTCGAGCGCGAGCTGCGCTCGCCGTCCGGCCGCACCCAGATCGCCCGAGCGGTCGCCACCCGTGACGGGTCCGGCTGGCTCGTCGACCCGGTCTGGGGTCAGGCCTCGCACTTCGTCGCCGACCTCTCCCGGGCCAACGCGCTGGTCATCGTCCCGCCCGAGGTGACCACGCTGGCCGCCGGGGACCAGGTCGCGGTGTGGCTGCTCGCCCGCGATGAGGGCACGATGACCCCATGACAGCGGAGACTCCATGACAGCGGCCACTCCATGACTCTGGGGACAACAGGGCCGGAGCTGCCGTCGGGAGAGGGCGGGCCGGGGCTGACGCACGTACGCGCCGACGGGTCGGCGCACATGGTCGACATCAGCGCGAAATCGGTGACCGCCCGCGAGGCGTCGGCCGCCGGCCGGGTGCTGCTCAGCCCGGCGGCCGTCGCGGCCCTGCGGGGCAGCGGCGTGCCGAAGGGCGACGCGCTGGCCGTGGCCCGGATCGCCGGCATCCAGGCGGTCAAGCGGACTCCCGACCTCATCCCGCTCGCCCACCCGGTCGCGGTGCACGCCGTCGTCGTCGAGCTCGAGGTCGCGGACGACGGCGTCGACATCCGGTCCACGGTCCGCACGGCCGACCGCACCGGCATCGAGATGGAGGCGCTCACCGCTGTCGCCGTGGCCGCTCTCGCGCTCATCGACATGGTCAAGGCGGTCGACAGGCACGCCCGGATCACCGACGTGCGCGTCGTCGCCAAGTCTGGCGGCCGCTCGGGCGACTGGAGCCAGGCATGAGCGAGCCAGGCGGCGACGCCGGCCACCCGGCATACCGGGCCGTGGTGGTGGTCGCCTCGACCCGTGCGGCGGGCGGGGTCTACGAGGACCGCACCGGACCGCTGCTGGTCGAGGCCCTGCGGGGCTGGGGGTATGCCGTCGACGCGCCCATCGTGGTGCCCGACGGCGACGCGGTGGCCGAGGCGCTCACGGAGGCGCTCACCGCCGAGCCGGCCGTGCTGCTGACCACCGGCGGGACCGGCATCTCACCCACGGACGTGACCCCGGAGCTGACCCGGCGCGCGCTCGACCGGGAGGTGCCGGGCATCGCCGAGGCGATCCGGGCGGCCGGCGTCGCCACGGGCGTGCCGACGGCCATGCTGTCGCGGGGCGTTGCCGGAGTGGCCGGGCGCACTCTCGTGGTCAACCTGCCCGGCTCCACCGGCGGTGTGCGCGACGCGCTCGCGGTGCTGGCCGAGGTCGTGCCGCACGCCGTCGACCAGATCCGCGGTGGGGACCATCGATGACGCAGTGGCCCGTCACGCTGGTCTCGCAGGACGACCGGCAGCCGCAGCTGGTGCTGCGTCCACTGAAGACCCGTGACAAGGAGCAGTGGAACCTCGTGCGGCGCGAGAACGCCGACTACGTCGGGCAGTGGGAGCCGACCGCCCCCGACGGCATCGGGCGCCGGATCTCGTTCCGGCAGTATGTCCGTACGCTCGACACCGAGGCCAAGGAGGGCCGGATCATCCCGTTCGTCATCGAGCGGGACGGTCAGCTCGCCGGGCAGATGCACCTCTTCGGCATCGTCCACGGGTCGCTCCTCTCCGGTGCGGCGGGCTACTGGGTCGGCCGCCGGCACGCCGGGCTCGGGGTGGCCACCCGTGGGCTGGGGATGCTCTGCGACTTTGCGTTCGGGGCCGCGGGGCTGCACCGCGTCGAGGTGAACATCCGGCCGGAGAACGCCGCGTCGCTGCGGGTCGTGGAGCATCTGGGCTTCCGCGACGAGGGGCTGCGGGCACGCTACCTGCACATCAGCGGCAGCTGGCGCGACCACCGGACCTTCGCGCTCACCACCGAGGACCTGCAGGGGCAGGGCGTGCTGGACCGTTGGAAACAGCAGTAACACCAGCCACTTCAGCGACACACCGCCGCAGGTGCGCCACGCTTGGCCACGCACGGCATACCGTCGGATTCGTGCAGCTCAGCAGCCTCATCTTCCTCGTCATCGTCGCGATCTGGGCTGCCTACCTCATCCAGCACTGGGTTCGCCGGCGCGAGCACGTCGCCACCGCCCGGTCGGTCGACCGGTTCAGCGAGGCGATGCGGGTGCTCGAGCGGCGCAGCCCGCTGCCCCGCCCTGAGCTCGCGACGCCGCACCCCCACTCCTACGCCCTCAAGCCGGCCTCCTCGCGCCCTGCCGTCGTGGTCAAGCGGGCAACGACGGTTGCCGCGGTGGCCACGCGCGAGGCCCGGGCCACCTCTCGCGTGTCGGAGACGGTCGCCCACCGGTCACCGCTGACTGCCCGGCGGCCTGGTGCCGGTACGGCAGCCACCGCCCCGGCCCGGACACCCTCGCGGCCCGTGCTGGCGCGGCCCCATCGCACCTCCACGGAGGTGCTGGTCCGCAAGCTCCGGGGCGTCGCCTTCCTCGTCACGCTCGGCGCCGTGCCCGTCACGGCGGCACTGTCGGCTCTGCACATCCTGCTCTGGGTGAGCGTCGCGATCGCCCTGGTCGCCTTCGTCGCGGTGGTGGGCTGGCTCCGCCATGGCGTGCTGCGCGAGCAGGCGAGGGCCCGCGCCGCTCGCCGGGTTCCGCGAGGCACCCCTCTCCGCGGGACCGCAGCCGCTCGGGAGACCTCGAAGACCACCGAGTCGTCGGAGGAGGAGGACGCCGAGGAGCGCTCCGCGCAGGCCACGCCGCGCGAGCTGGCCTCCCGGGTGGTCTTCGACGCAGCGGCGCCGGTTGCCGGAGCAGCCCACGCGTCGTCCGAGCGGTTCGTCGCCGAGGCTCCGGCGCCCCTGACGCCTGGCGGCTGGAGCCCCGTGCCGGTGCCGCCGCCGACCTACACCCTCAAGGACGCCGCCCCCCGTCGTGCCCCCGAGCCCGCCGAGGTCACCCAGCGGCCGGTGCCGATCGACGTCGAGGACGACGAGATCGAGCTGATGCTCGCCGCGCACCAGCGCCGCGTCGTCGGCGGCTGACCGCTCGCCGGCCCCTAGGGGCGGGTCAGCGCGCCGACTCGGATGTGCCTTGCGCCTTATCGCGGCAGGCGACCACCACGTATCCATCGCTGTCGGCGTCGAAGGTAGTGGACTGGACCGTGAGCCCGACGTCGCGCAACTGCGCCATGAGGTCCTCGTACCGGTAGGGCCAGATGGACAACCGCTCCGAGCGGGCTCGCACTGCCCCACCCGGCTCGATCTCGGCGACCACGATCTCGAGGAAGTGCTCCTCCTCCCACTGCTGCTTGATCCGCCAGTAGTAGCTGACGACCGCATCGCGGTCGTTGCGGCGGATGAGTCGATCGCGAACGTCTACCCGTGAGCCGGCGGAGCGCACGAGCTCCCAGTTGCGTGACGTGAGCACGAGCCGTCCGCCCGGAGTCAACAGCCGCGACATCGCCCTCAGCGCGGTCAGGCGCCCAGCTGCCCCCTCGGCGTGCCCGAGCGAGTTGCCGACGCAGAGAACCAGATCAAACGTGGAGTCCTCCAAGTGGTCGGGCAGCTCGTCCCAGCTCGCGCGGAGGGCCCGAAGCGAGACACCTTGCTGGTGGGCGAGCTGCTCAGTCCGACGAACCATCCCAGCGCTGGCGTCTGCGGCGACCACATCAAGGCCCAGACTCGCGAGACCGACGGCGAGCTGGCCGGTTCCACAGGCGCAGTCGAGGACGCGCGCTCCGGGCGGCAGAGAGCCCACGACATCCCTGCAGTAGAACGCGGCTGCATCGGCGGGAGTGAGCTTGTCGTCCCCGATCAGCCACTCGTACACGTCAGACAGCGCTCCATAACCACCCACCGCCATCACCTCCATCACTCGACGACACGCAGGTCAAACCGCTCCTGCGGTTCGTACCGTGCGCCCCGCTCGGTCAGTCACTTGGGTCGTCCGGGTCGGTCACGTCCTCGCCGTCGCTGCCCAACAGGTGACGGAAGACCGCGCTGACGACGGCGAGGGTCGGGACGGCCACCAGGGTCCCGACGATGCCCGCGAGGATCGCGCCGGTGGCGATCGCGATGATCACGGCGAGCGGGTGCACCCGCACCGACCGGCCGAGGATGAACGGCTGGAGCACGTGCGACTCGACCTGCTGGACGACGAGCACGACCGACAGCATGAGCACGGCGTTCACCGGACCGTTCGCGACGAGCGCGAGGATCACCGCCACCGCGCCGCTGAGCAGGGCGCCCACGATGGGGATGAAGGACAGCAGGAAGACCAGCACGCCGATGGCCGGGGCGAAAGGCACCCGCAGGACGACCGCGCCGAGCGTGATGCCCACGGCGTCGACGGCCGCGACGAGGACGGTGGCCTTGACATAGGAGGTGAGCTGCCCCCAGGCGACCGCACCCGAGGAGTCCACCCGGTCGCGGACCCCGCGCGGGAAGAGGCCCACGACGAAGGCCCAGATCCGAGGCCCCTCGTAGAGGAAGAAGAACAGCGAGAAGAGGCTGATGAACAGCCCGGCGACCGCGTGGGTGGCACTGATGCCGGCGCGGGCGGCCGTCTGGCGCAGGTCGGCGTTCGTCTCGAGGGCGGTCTTCAGCTGGTCGACATAGCCGTTGAACTGGCGGTCGGTGATGTTGAACGTCGTGCGCAGCCAGTCGCGGATCTGGTTGATCCCGTCGCCGACCTGGCGCGACATGTCGCCGAAGCCGCCGGAGATCTGCGACCCGACCAGCGTCAGCAGCGCCGCGATGACGAGGATCGTGCCGAGCACGGTCACCCCGGCGGCGACGCCTCGGGGCATGACCCGGCTCAGCCTCTGGTGCACCGTCGTGAGCAGTGCGGTGAGCAGGGTCGCCACGACCAGCGGAATGACCACCTCGGAGAGGAAGCCGAGCAGGTAGAGCAGGGCGACCAGAGCCACCCCGATGACGATCAGCCGCCAGGCCCACTCCGTCGCGGCGCGGACAGCGGGCGGGACTGGCGAGGTCACGGACGGCATGCCAGCGAGCGTATGCCGTGGGCTCTCGCCGCGCGGTTTCAGGCGCCGGGTCGGCTGGTGTTAAAGTTTCGGTCGCACCATGGGGCTGTGGCGCAGGTGGTAGCGCGTCTCGTTCGCAATGAGAAGGTCCGGGGTTCGAATCCCCGCAGCTCCACCCCATCGGAACCCCGTCTGACCAGCGCAAACTCGCCAGGTCGGGCGGGGTTCCTGCGTTGTCATTCCGACCCCGCCTCCTTCCACGTGCCCCCCGCGTGCCCCGGACGGTTGAGCCGGGCAAGTCCTGCCCGGTCAGCAGGGGTGCCGAGGTGGTGCAGATAGAGGTTGGTCGTCGCGATCGACGCGTGCCCGATCCAGGCCTGGACGGTGCCCGGATCCACCCCGCGCGCAAGCCAAAGGCAGGCGGCGGTTCAGAAGTTTTGTCTTTGTCTTGTATGGAGTTGTCCGCACAGCGACCATGACGCCGCCCACCGACAGCGGTCCACGCGTCGCAACCCCTCGGACGACTCCTTGACCCACTTCTTACTAAAGGGCGCTCTCATGCACGAAATGAACGATGCGATCGGCGATCGCTGCGCTTGACCGATGAGGCGACCCTCAACCGGGCCATACGTCCCGGCCATGTCGACGAGGACCGTCGGGACAGTTACACGCACGCCAGTTCGTCTGATCACCAACCTGCGCGCGCCCGGACGGCATGCAGGGAAATCTCAGGGGGCGGGTCGACGCTGGCCCCTGTTTACTGCCCCGCCTGGTGTTACGAGTCGCTCTTGAAGCGAGGGTTGCCCACCATGTCGTGAATTCGTGCTTCCGCTTCGGTCAGGATCATCCGCCCGAAGTCTCGACGCGCCTGGTCCAGCAGATCAGGGTCGTGGAGGTCCATGGCGGTGAGAGACCGTGCGTACCAGGCGCCGAGGTCGCGAGCCTCAACGAGGAAGTGGCTCTCGTCCAGCCGCGTGGTCGTCCAGCCGGATAGGTCATGGGCCTTCTCCAGGTGCTTGGTGGTGAGCACCTGGAGCCCGCGGGCATCGAGGGTGAACTCGTCCCACCGGTGCGGATGCAGGTCGTACCCGTGGCGGTAGCCGTAGGCACCGACCTCGTTCAGCGACCCCCAGCCACGGTGAGCGATCATGGCGACGCTAAGCCACGGCATGGGTGCCGACACTAGGGCGCGGCGCAGCTCGGCGATCACCTTGTCCCAAGTCTGCCCGTCACTGTGGACCGTCAGGTCGACCTTGTTGAAGGAGCTGGTCGACGCAATGCGGTACTCACGCGCGGCGGCGTCGTAGGCGGACGCCATGGCGGTGTACTCGCGCAGGGTTTCGCTGGCGAGGATGGTCGTGGCCGCCGCTGGGTCGACCCAGAAGTTGGCCTTCAGGTCGACGGAGACCTGCAGCCGGCTGCCGGGAGTGTGGATCCAATCGATGGCATGACCTACTGCTGCGTCCAGCGCGGGTCGGCCACAGGTCCACCTCAGGGGCTCCTGCTCCCACCATCTCTCGACCGATCGGTATCCAAGCAGGGCCGTCCAGTGCGGGCGCGCGTTGGCCGCCTTGAGGTCGGCAGGCGACAAGGGCGCCGGGTAGAACGAGTTCATCAGCTCTCGCGCCCACGCGATACTCCTTGAGCTGGCGGTGCGCCCACCAGTGAGCGAGCCCTCCACGCCGGCGTCCGTCAGACGGGACGCGAGTCGGGTCAGCCAGGGGCGTACGGCGTCCGGCAGACCCTCGAGGAAGAGCATGGGACCCGATGGGGTCGCGAACCACCCACCGTTCGTCGGGTCCTCGTCCGAGTTCTCGGTAGTCAGCTCGTCGAGGCGACCCAGGTCTGGAGCCGTTGTGGAGCGGAGCTCGACGAGCCAGGCCCCTTCGCCTCCAAGGGCCTTGTGTGCCCGGTCGATCTTCGGCCAGTCGATGTCGACCACGAGTGTGTGCCCCCTACCTGCCTGTCGGTAGAGCGCGACAATAACCGACACCTGGCCCGCACGACGGTTGGTCGGCACATGTGGGTCCGGTCACCAGAGCGATGCTGCCAAGCCATCCTGCTGCCGTCAGGGGCCCGAGCGGTGGCGACTGCTGGCAGTCCGCAATGCGTGAAGCGCTGACAAACAGTGGACTGCGAGCCCTGCCATCGACCAGTCCTGGGCGCCGCGGTGAGGACTTTCTTCACATAGCTCAAGCGCGGCTCCGCCCCGAGGTGCGGGGCCCCGCGATGGGGCCCCGCGATGGGGCGCTTCGCGCCCTGCGCGCACCCCACCGCACCGCGCGCTAACAGCATGAAGCGGCGCCCTGGATCCGTTCCAGGACGCGGCTCTCAGCTCAGGCGATGATCACCGTCTACTGCGCTGGTGACGGCAGCGGGCAAGCGCGTGCCCGGCTGCCGAATGCCCAGCCGTCGGATCACAGCCGGCGCGCCGTTTCAGGCCCGTGGACTCCAGATTCGTACCGGCATCGCAGCCGGTTACCGCCCGGCGACTCGATTCCGGGTCACTGCGCCGACCCGCGTGGTTTCTATCGGGACCACCCTCCGCGTCTGGAACCGCGTGCCCCCGGCGTGCCGGCCCGGCTCGCTCGACACAGGTCCCTGGGGGTCGACGGATAGTCTCTCCCTGTCAGGTTCGCCGCTGGGGAGGTTCACATGCCACATGTCGTTGACTTCGCCGAGGTATCCACCGAGGGGCTGCAGTCCTCGCCGGTGGCGGAGGCCCTCGCCGGGCTGAGAGCCAACGAGGCGCGCTACTTCAAGAACAAGTACGACCACGTCTTCAGTGTCGACCCGGCGAGCGAAGCCACAGAGACGATCGACTGGGTGCACGACATCCTCAAGGACGAGCGCGACATCGTGATCGCCTCCCGCCCTCTCGAGGCGACGTCCTTCGTGGTCGACGGGACCCGGATGGCGTACGTGTTCTACGAGTCGGGTCTGTCCGTCAACGTGATGTATGGCCTCGAGGACGGGGAGAAGCGTGCCGTGGGGTTCAAGCTGTCCGAGGGCATGGAGGTCCCGGAGGAGCTCGCATCGCGCTTCAAGTTCGCAAGGCAGAAGTCGAAGCTGGCCGGCACCATCCGCGGCTCCTACTTCGTGATCAAGGCCGATCACTAGGCGGCGGCGGCTTCCGGACCGAGCCGGCGACTCGCTCGCCGCTATCGGTCGATAACCAGTCGCATACATGACTTGCTTCGCCTAGCGTGGGGCCCCGTGGGGGAGTTCCTGATCGAGGCCGAGCAGCCCGATGACCAGGCCGCCGTCGATGACGTCGTGCGGCGCGCTTTCGCGCACCATGAGGAAGTGGCCGACATGGTCGCGGCAATCCGCGCATCGCCGCGATACCGGCCCGGCCTGGCGCTCGTCGCCCGGGCCGGCCACGACGTCGCAGGTTTCGTGATGCTCAGCGGCACGGACCTGGTCGACGACGCCGGAGAACGGCGGGAGGTGCTGACCCTGACGCCTCTGGCCGTGGCGCCCGAGTACGAGCGGCGCGGGATCGGCACCGCGCTGGTACGCGCAGCGTTGGATGAGGCGGACCGCCGGAATGAGCCGCTCGTGGTCCTTGAAGGCAGTCCCCGCTACTACGGACGGCTCGGGTTCGAGTTCGCCCCTGGATACGGGATCGCCATCGAGCTGCCGGACTGGGCGCCGCGCGAAGCCGCGCAGGTCTACCCGCTGTCGAGCTACGACCCCCAGGCCCGCGGACGGGTCGAGTACCCACCTGAGATCGCGGCTGTCAGCCGGTGACTGAGGGGCCTTGGGGGCGGACCGGCACCGTGATCCAGCAGATGGTTCTCTCGCCGGACGACTGGCTGGTCTGGCGAGACTGCCGTCTCGCTGCACTCGCAGAGTCCCCGGACGCCTTCGGTTCGACGTTGGCGCAGTGGACCGGAGACGGGGACACCGAGCAGAGGTGGCGTGGACGCCTTGAGGGGGTCGCGTTCAATGTCGTGCTGACCGTGGCCGGGCGGCCGGTGGGGATGGTCAGCGCCACCGCGCCGGGTCGCGAGGGTGCGGTCGAGCTGATCTCGATGTGGGTCGCGCCGTCAGCTCGCGGTCAGGGGGTCGGCGACGCAGCGATCGACGCCGTCCTGACGTGGGCGCGTGCCGAGTACGGCGACATCCCCGTCGTGCTGTCCGTCAAGGCGAACAACAAGCCTGCGACCCTCCTGTACGAACGTCACGGCTTCGCCGACGCCGGCCCGTCGCCCCACGACCCCAGCGAACGGCTGATGCGCAGGTCGGCTCACGCCTGAGCGACGAGGACCGTCTGAGCGTCACGTTCGTGCGGAGCGGCGGCGCGGGTGAGCCGAGCGACCTCGGTCAGGCCGGCAGACATGACGGCGTGCGAGACCTCCTCCGGTGTCCGGTCGTAGCGGTGCAGCGCGATGTCGTGCCCACCTCGCCGGTAGCTCTCGGAGGCGTCCTGAACCCCGCGGCCGGACTGGAAGGCGACCAGGAGGACCCCGTCCGGGCGGAGCACGCGGCGGGCCTCACTCATGATGTGGGGCAGCTCCGCATCGGTCGACCGGAGGTGGCCGGCGTCGGTGTCGGCGACCTCGTCATACGCCCGTCTCACTGCGGGCTCGTCCTGAGGTCTGGTCACGAGCTGAGTCTGTCAGCCACCCAGACGCGCTCATATCGCTGACTGGCTCGCTTGGATGCGCTGTCCACGCGCCGTGCCTAGGCTGTCGCCATGCCCGAGGTGACACCGGTGACTCGTACGCGACCGATCCAGCAGGGCTCCGAGCGGGCCATGCTGGAGAGCATGCTCGACTTCTATCGCGCGACGGTGGTTAGCAAGGTGGCCGGCCTGACCGACGTGCAGGCGTTCACGGCGACCGTCGCGCCGTCCACGCTGACGCCGGCCACGGTGGTCAAGCACCTGGCCGGAACGGAGCGGTTCTGGTTCAGCATCGACTTCGCGCACCTCGACGTGACCTGGCCGTGGCCCGACGACGACCTCCACGGCAACTTCCGGATCGAGCCTGGCGACACGCTCGCCACGATCGTGGCTGACTACGTCGAGGAGTGCGCGAGGTCTCGACAGGCGGTAGCAGGCTCCCACCTCAACGATGCCGCCCGCGGAGAGGGCATGGACTTCACCCTGCGCTACGCGATGATCCACATGATCCAGGAGACGGCACGGCACTGTGGCCATCTCGACCTGCTGCGTGAGACGACGGACGGTGTCGTCGGCATGTGATGAGCGTGCTCGCAGGCCGGCGGGCTCGTCCAGCCGCTCCTGACGGGTGCCAGGGCTCGCGCCCGCTGCCCTGGGATGCTCTCTGCGATTTGCCTCGTCCCGCAGCGGTGGGAGAGCCTGACCGGGTGTTAGAGACCCAACAGCCTCAACCGTCCTGGTCCAGCCGTGGGGTGCGTCGCCTCTGGGACCCTCGGGTGTGGGGGACGGTCGTCGGCGCCGCCGGCGCGACGGTCTTCGTCATGACGAACCGCAGTGCCTTCGCGCAGCCCTGGCCACGCGTCGCGGAGCTCGTGTGGGCCCTGGCCTTCCTCGCCTACGTGTGGTTCGTCTTCGTCAGACCCCGGGAGTTCCCCGAGTTGGGACCGGTCGGGCGACGCGCGGGAGTGACCTACCTGGCAAGCGTCGTCGGCATGCTCGTCCTGATCCGCCTCGGCACCGCGCTGCTCGATGCTGCGGGGGGTGCCGGACTCCGTCCGGCGCTCATCGTCGTGGCCGTCGGCCTGCACTTCCTGCCCTTCGCCCGGGCGTTCCACACCGCCATGTTCGCGGTCCTCGGGTCTCTCATGGCCGCCATCGGCGCAGCCGGGCTGGTGCTCGGGTGGCTCGGGTGGCTCGGGGACGAGCGGGCCGCACCGGCGTCAGCCGTGCTGACCGGCATCGTGATGCTCGTCGTCATCGCTGCCGATGCTGGGCGCTCGCTCCGCCCAGGGTGACGGGCACGGTGTAGGGCCGCTCGCCGGTCCGGTCAGTCTGGGGTGCGGCGGACCCGGCTCGCCTCGTGGAGCACCGCCCAGGCGTCCGCGACGGGTCCCAGGTGACCGAGCTTGTCGGGGTTGAGCACCGCGCGGATCGTCTGGACGCGCCCGTCGAGGACGTCCAACGACCAGGAGGCGACCACCTGGTCGTCCCCGTCACGCAGGATCGCGCCCGGTTCGCCGTTCACCTCACGTGGCTGCACGCTCCCGCCGATCCGGACGAACGACGGCAGCATCGAGGCCAGCACCCGAGTCACAGCGTCGGCACCGAAGATGCCCCGGCCCCACAGGGGCGCCCGGCCGCCACCGTCACCGATCAGGTGCACGTCGGCGGCCAGCAGCTCCCGTAGTTCTTCGACATCGCCCTCACGCAGCGCGTCGAAGAAGCGTCCGGCGAGCTCCTCCCGCTCTCGCCGGTCGGCGTCGAACCGCGGCCGCCCGTCGTCCATGTGGCGACGCGCCCGCACCGCGAGCTGGCGGCACGCCGCCTCGGACCTGCCCACCGCGGACGCGACTTCAGGAAAGCCGAACCTGAACACCTCACGCAGGACGAAGACGGCGCGCTCGAGCGGGCTGAGCCGCTCCAGCAGCAGCAGGGCCGCCATCGACACCGAGTCGGCGAGCTCAGCCGACCGCGTGGGATCGTCATACGGGTCGGTGAGCAGCGGCTCGGGGAACCAGTGCCCGACATACGTCTCCCGGCGCGCTCGCGCTGAGCGCAGCACGTCGATCGAGATGCGGGTGACGACGGTCGAGAGGAAGGCCCGCGCCGACGTGGGAGTGGTCTCGGATGCGTCGTACCGCAGCCAGGCCTCCTGGACGGCGTCCTCCGCCTCGGAGACGCTGCCGAGGATCCGGTAGGCGATCGAGAAAAGCAGGGGTCTCAGCTCCTCGAACTCCTCGGTGCAGGTCACGCCAGCTCCTTCGCGAATCCCTCACGCCAGGAGGGGTAGCGCAACGTCCAGCCGAGCTCTCGCTTTGCCTTGGCGTTTGAGAAGCCGCGTCCCTGCGTCATCATCGTCACAGCGACGTCTCCGGCCAGCACGCGGGCCAGCCAGACGGGCACCCGGATCGGTGGCTTCGCGCCGGCGCACGACGCGAGGTATGGCAGCCACTGGTTGGCCGGCGCAGGTTCGTCGTCGACGATGTTGAAGACTCCCGTCGCGTGCTGCTCCACGGCCAGGACCGTCGCGCTTGCCGCATCATCGAGATGCACCCACGAGGAGTAGCCGGTGCCACGTCCGACGAGCGGGAACTGCCGCCGGCGCACGAGCTCGACCTGGTCGTCGGTGGCACCCGGCCCGTAGAGACCGCCATAGCGCAGGGCCGCTCCGCCAGCCGAGACGACCGCCTCCTCGAGGTGACGGATCGCCATCGCTCCCGCATGCGCCCTCGTCCCTTCCTCGGGGTCCAAGGGGTCCTCCTCGGTCTTCACCCACCCACCCTGACGGATGCCGTTCCAGCTGGCATAGCTCTGGGCGACGAACGTCGCCACACCAGCCGCGGCTGCCGCCGCCAGCAGGTGGTCTGTCCCTTCGGTGCGCAAGCGGATGGTGAGGGCGAACCAGCGGTCTATGTGCCGCAGATCGGGCTTGCCGGCATGCGCGGGGGAGATGGCCGTCATCTGGTGGACGACCGCGTCCGGGCGAGCCATGGCGACCGCCTCCCCGACCGAGCCGGCATCCAGCCCGTCCATCACCACCGCCTCGGCACCGAGGTCCGTCAGGACGGCTAGCTTGCCCGGGTCCGTCGTCGTCGCCGTCACCTCGTGCTTGCGCGCTACGAGCTGCGGCACGAGCCTGCGCCCCACGACTCCGGTGCCACCCGCCACGAAGACCCGCATGACATCACTCTCCTCGGTCTGGTTGTGACTCCCTCCGACCAGAGACGAGATGGCGCTGCCGGCTGTGACATCGGCCGACTGGTGACATCACTCCTGGCTGGGGCTGGCCGGAACCGGTGGCAGCCCGCTCGTCAGAAGCGTGAGCTCGACCATCGGCAACCTGTCGACCGGGTGCCCCACCGCCCGCTCGATCACATCACGCAGCCGACCCCAGGCGCGCGGATGCGCGCGCTGATACCGGCCCAGGGCAGAGGCTGCCTCAGCGTCCGACATGAGTCGTGCATGCGCCGGAAGCCGCTGCTGCCGGCCGATGCTGACGAAGCAGGCTGGGTTGGCCATCAGGTTGCGATACCACTGGGCCCGCTGCCCGAACCCGCTCACGACCACCACGGTCTCCGCGGTAGGCCGGTCCACCACTTCGAGGCATACGTACCTCGCCCGGCCCGAGACTCTGCCCCGGTGCTCGAGCAGCAGGACCCGACCGGCGAACAGCCACCCACCGCCGCGACGGAGCACCCAGATCGGGGCCCGGACGAAGAGGCGGCTCTGCAGCAGTCGCGCGCCGATGGCGGATTGGCTCAGCTCCACTCTTCTGGACGTTAGCAAACGTGTGTATCGCCCTTGGTCTCGGCGGCTTCGGCGAGCCGCTTGATCCGTGCCAGTCGCCGGTCCCACTCGGTCGCCAAGCCGGCCATCCACCGCGCCGTGAGGTCCAGCGTCTGCGCGCTCACGGCATACCGCACCTCGCGGCCGACCCGTCTGCTGGTGACCAGCCCGGCTCCGTCGAGGACGGCGAGATGCTTGACCACGGCCTGCCGCGACACCGGCAGGCGCTCCGCAAGGACCGTCGCGGTGGCGCCATCCCCGGCCCCGAGCAGGTCGAGCAGCCGGCGCCGGGTCGGGTCGGCGAGCGCGACGAGGACGCTGTCGACGGCGGCCGGCTCGGGAGGGACGTGCCCGCTCACGCGGACAGCTTCTCCAGCCGGGTCGTCACGGCCTCGAGCACCTGGGGCCAGCCCCCGCTGTTGTCCTGCATCGCGCGTCGGCGCAGCTCGTCGGAGCCGCTCAGGGCGGCGAACCCGCTCTCCACGACCCGCAGCCGCGTCGAATCGCCCTCGTCGGTGAGCGTGAACTCCACCAGCGTGCTGTTGTCCTCGCGCAGCTCCTCGCCGGGGAATGCGCTCGTCCAGCGGTAGGCGAGATAGGTCGGACGCTCGACCCTCTCGACCCGGACGGGGAAGTCGCCATGCGCACCCCTGGCCGTCAGGAGCTCGCCTGGGCGTGCCTCACGGTCGGGCAGGCCGGCCTCGTCCGCCACCCAGAACCCCGGCCGGGAGACGAACGACCAGACGCGCTCCATCGGAGCCCTGATCACGGTGTCGCGCTCGATCTGGTCCAGGTCCATCGGTCAGCTCCTTCGAGTGGGTGATGTGCAACCCCACAGTTGCACAAAGGCCACAATCATGCAACCTTGGGGTTGCATCTCTGCCCATCCCCAGCCCGAAAGGCGCACCCTCAGCATGGACACGACCCGGCTCCAGAACGCCTACGCCCGGTTCCTCGACGCGGCGGCCACACCCGACCTCGGCCCCGCCCAGGGGGGCGAGTGGGACGCGGACCAGGTCCTTGCGCACGTGCTCAGCGTTGACGCCTCGGTCACTGCGGTCGCGCTCGGGGTCATCGCCGGAGCACGACCGGGCTTCGACAACCGGGTCAGTCTCGACACCTGGAACCTCGGCCGGATCATTGCCGAGCACGGCGGACGCCTCGGGCTGGTCGAACAGGTGCGTCGGCAGGCCACGGTGCTTTGTCAGGTGGCCAGTCATCTCGCGTCGCCGGTTGAGAAGGTCATGGTGTCAACGTTGCTCGTGTCCCACGACGCCGTCGTGGTCGACCAGCCCCTCACGCTGCGAGCCCTCATCAGCGGACTCGCTGACGACCACCTGCCCGTGCACACCCAGCAGCTCCTCGGGCTTCGGGGGACGGGAGCCGCGCGTGGCGCGCGGCGGCCTTGACGAGCCTGCCCAGGTGCCGGCGAGTCCTGCTGTCGTCCAGACACCAGGAGCCGTCAGGGCTAGCGTGAGTGCAGGGGATCTGACAAAGGAGCATCACCATGTCCCAGCTGCTCACCGAGGTCAGCGCGACGGTTCCCGAGGGGCGCGAGGAGGAGGTGCTCCGCGCGTTCGACGACCTCATCCGGGGCAGCCTTCCGGAAGGGCTGGTGCGGACCGAGCTGCTGGCAGGTCCTGACGGCCAGTGGCGGGTCCACTCCCTGTGGCGGGACCAATCCGCCCTCGACGCCATGCGGGCGGCACCCGAGCCACCCGCTGCTCCCGCCCTGTTCCGGAGCGTCGGAGCGGAGCCGTCCCTGCGGATCTACGTGGTCCGGGCTGCCACGCCGGCCAGCTAGGCGAGCTCGGACGTCGATGACCCGTCATCGCGCCGTCTCGCCGACACCTGGCCGGCCAGGGCAGCTCGTGACGTGACGCCGAGCTTGCCGAACGCCTTGGACAGGTGCGACTCGACGGTCTTCTCGCTGAGGAACAGGCGCCCGGCGATGTCTCGGTTCGTGCGGCCCTCGGCGACGAGGTCAGCGATCTCGCGCTCCCGGGGGCTGAGCGAGTCCAGTCCGTCAGCCCCGAGGGCCCGGGAGCCACCACGCCCGACCCTTCTCCCGCGCCGACGCAGCTCCCTGACCGCCTCGTCCTCGGTGGTGCGCGCGCCACAGACGGCTGCCAGGTGCTGAGCCTCCACGAACCACGGGACTGCCGCGGCCGGATCGACGGTGGCCCGGCCGGCCAGGAGCAGCGCCCGAGCCTGGTCATGCGTGGCGCCGATCGACGCCGCCGCGGTCGCGGACGCCCGGGCCTGCCGGCTCGCCTCCGCATGGTCGCCGTCGGCGAGTGCGACCAGAGCGGTCGCCCGAGCAGCAGCGGCGCGCGACCCGGCCAATCCCGACTCGGCCGCCAGGTCCGTGGCGCGGGCGGCCGCGGTGCGCGCGCCGTCGCGGTCCCCGATGCCGAGCCGCGCCTCCACGAGCAGCGGCGCCCAGCGGCATACCCACGTCCGCTCGAGGTCGTATGCCGCCAGCAAGGGGGCGGCGAGGCCGGGCTGGCCGTCGGCCAGCAGCACGGCCCCCAACACGGTCCGGGCGACGATGCGCAGGGCCGAGTCCTCCAGCATCTCGGCCAGCTCCACGCTCTCGGTGGCGGCGACCATGGCCTCGTCCCGACGACCCTGCTCGAGCAGCACCCACGCCCGCATCCACAGCACCCACTGGATGGTCTGCGGGTTATGGGTGAGACGGGCGGCCACCTCCACCGAGTGGACGGCCTCCGCTGCTGACCCGAGGCGACCCTGCAGCGCCAAGGCGAGGATCTCGGGCAGGGCAAGGGCGACCGCCGCGACATCTGCGCCGCTGTGTCGTGCCGCCGTGGACGCGCGGCGGCTCACCCGAGCCGCGAGGTCGAGCTGCTCCACGGCGACCAGTGCCCACGGCACGACGGTCAGCAGGTCGGCCTGTGCCGCCAGCTCGGCGTCGGTGCACGCGTCGACGTCGTCGACGGCGGCCATCGCCATGGTGGCGGACCCGCCCACGTCGCCCGCCAGCCGGCGCACCAGAGAGACCAGCGCGCAGACGACACCCCGGACGAGGCGGTCGGACGGCCCCGCGAGGTGGGCACGGTTGGCCCACTCGGCGACGCCATCGTAGTCGCCGCGGACGTAGGCGCAGAGCGCCAGCGCGGCCATCAGGCTGGTCCGGTCAACGGCGGCCGCGGTCTCCTCGAACCGGCGCACCAACCGGCGACGTGCAGCGTCGTGCCGTCCCAGCTGACGCTCGACGGAGGCCGCCGCGATGGTGAGACGCAGCCTGGAGGCGGAGTCGCCATGACCGAAGCTGAGCCCCTCGTCGGCGACGGCAAGCGCTTCGGCGAACCGCCCTGACGCCACGAGCACCTCGGCGAGATCGGAGAAGTCGCCCATCCGGGCCGGGGGGTGCGCGAGCTTGGCCGCGAGCAGCCAGTCTGCGGCGACCGTGGGCGCCTCGGCGCGCACCCGGGAGGCGGCGACGCGCAGCGTCTGCGCGCCGGCGAGGTCACCCGGCGCGGCGACCTGGACGAGGTGGCGCGCCTGCTGTTCGACGGAGCCTCCGATGCTCGCCAGCGTCGCGGCGACCCGGGTATGAGCGGCCAGGCGGGCGGCCGGGCGCATGCCGTCGTGGATCGCCGTCCGGATGACCGGGTGGCGGAACCGGTACGACCGGACCGCGGACGTCCGCGTGACGATGCCCGACTCGACGAGCTCGTCGAGGCCGAGGGCCCAGGCGGTGTCGTCCAGCCCAGCCGCAGCCCCGGCAACGGCAGCGTCGAAGGGGTCGCCGAGGAGTGCTCCCGCCTCGACCAAGGCTTTCGCCGGGCGGCTCAGGCGGCTCAGCTCGAGTGCGACTGCCTCCACGACCCCGGTGCCGCTGCGGGCGAGCTCGGTCAGCAGCAGGGGGTTGCCCCCGGAGGCTTCCAGCAGCCGGTCGACGTCGCCGCCACCACGGGGGAGCCCAGCCAGCAGCTCACCTGCGGCCGCTCGGTCGAGCGGTTCCACGTCGAGCAGCTCGACGGGGCGCCCGGCCGAGCGCAGGGCGCCGAGCAGGCGGTCCGCGACGACCCCCGGACGCAGAGCCAGGACGAGCAGGAGGCCGCGGGGTCGAGGCCGCCGCAGCAGCACGTCCAGGAGCTCGAGCGAAGCGGGGTCTGCCCAGTGCACGTCGTCCAGGGCGACGATCTGCGGCCGGACCAGACAGCGGTCCTCCAGCTCGTCGACGAGCCCGCGGAAGAACCGCCACCGCGGCGTCGCGCCGGCGGGCAGGTTGGGCCAGGCGCCGGGGCCCCGCATCATCTCGGCGAACAGCGAGAGCGGCACGTCGCCCTCATGCTCGCTCGCCCGCCCGGCCACGACGTCCACAGGCAGGCCTTCAGCCTCCGCCACCACGGCACTGAGCAGGCTGGTCTTGCCGATCCCCGCCTCACCCCGCAGCACGACGACACCGGAGTGGTTGGCCGCCGACGCCTGAAGTGCTCTGCGCAGTGCTGCCCACTCGCGTGCACGACCCACTAGGTCCATCGCTTGAGCATGGCAGTCCCTCGGATGGGCTCGGTAGGGATTTCCCCGATGTTCCCGACCGTCGTGGGGCGCCATTCTCGAGCTCATCGAAACCATCAAGGAGGCACCATGACCACGACGTCATCCCCCACGACGCCCGCATCCACCGCCCGCCATCCGGACCTGGCCGCCGCCCGGGCCCGCAACGAGTCGACCTGGCGCGCCGCGGCTTCGGCGTTGCACGCCGGCGATGTCGAGGAGCTCCTCGACCACTGGACCGCCGACGCGCGGTACCGCCTCGCCTATCCCGTCGCAGGATTCCCGAGTGTCGTGCGGGGCCGCGACGACCTGCGCGCGGTGTTCTCGGCGATGACGGGTGTCGCCCAGCACGTCGGTGTGGACGAGGTCACCTTCCACCAGACCGACGACCCGGACGTCGCGGTCGTCGAGGAGCGGATGACTGCGGACCTCGCCGGGGGCGGTCGCTACATCAACCGGATCGTCATGCGGGTCCTCTTCCGCGACAACAAAATCCACGACCTGCTCGAATACGGCAGTGAGACAGCACAGTCGGCGCTGGCTCGCACGATGGGTGCTCACACGATGGGTGGTGCGCGATGACGGCGACGGACGTACCCGCCCTGCACGGGCCGGGCCTGACCGACGTGCGGATGATGGTGGTGGCTCACACGAGCTTCCGGCGCGAGCTCAGGCTGTCGCCGGCGGCGGTCCGAGCGGTCGAGGACGGAGACCGCAAGCGGCTCGCCGTCGTCGCCAACCACGTCGAGCTCTTCATCGGTCTGCTCCATCACCATCACACCATCGAGGATGACCTGCTGTGGGAGCCCCTGGCAGCGCGTGTCCCGGACGCGGTCGCGCCACTCGTCGAGCTGATGCAGGATCAGCACGCTGGCGTCGCGGCATACCTGGCCGGCGTCCCGCCGCTCCTCGAGGTATGGCGCACCGGTGCGTCGCGCGCCGACGGGGAGGCCCTCGCCTCTCACTTGGCGCAGCTCGTCGAGGCGCTCTGCGAGCACCTGGACACCGAGGAGGCGCGGGTCCTGCCGCTCATGGCCCAGCACATCACGGAGCAGGAGTGGGAGGAGTTCACCCGTCAGGGAATGGAGTCGATCCCGAAGAAGATGATGTTCACCGGCTTCGGGATGATGCTCTACGAGGGTGACCCCGAGGTCATCGCGATCGAGATGGAGAAGGTCCCGTTCCTCATGCGGGTGCTGCTTCCCCGGCTCGGCCGCCGCTCCTTCCGGGCCTACGCCCGCCGGGTGCACGGCACCTCCGAACCGACGCCTGGGTGGTCGTGAGCAGGTCCGCGCGGGGTCTGGCCTGGGACGAGGCAGGCCCCGCGGAGCTCTCCGAGCTTCGCGAGCTGGCGTCCGCCTGCCTCGACCGGGACGGGGCCTGCCCCTCCTCGTTGAGGACGACGACCTGCTGACGGCTCGGCCGGCTGGGCCGGACACCGTCACAGCACACGACGGCGAGGGGAGGGTGGTCGCCGCCGCGGCAGTCCACCGCGGACCGGACTCGGCCACGACATCCGGTCTGGTCCACCCGGACCATCGCGGCGGGGGCCTCGGACGACGCCTGGTCGACTGGGCGATGGAGCGGTCTGCGGGTCTGCCGATGACCGTCGCGACGGAGTGCTGGACGCCGGACGCCGACCGGCTGGCTCTCGGGCTTCGGAGGGTCGTGCCCGAGACCGCTGCGCGCGCGAGTATGCCTCCAGCGACTGGCATCTGCGCCATCCGGGGTGCCACCCCGGCATCGCAGGCGAGGCTCGAGCTCAGACGTCGACGACCAGCCGGATCGCCACCTGGTCGCCCAGCTCGATGTCCTCGGCCTTCCGGACCCAGGTCTTGAGCGGCACGATGTAACGCCCGCCCTTGGGCCACAGCGCGGTCGTCCAGGTCGTGCCGCCGATGTGCGCACTGACGGGAATCATCCCCCAGCCGTAGCTCACCAGCGCGGACGTCGCCTCCAGCGCAGCGCACTCCTTGTCCGGCACCGTGACGAAGTGCCAGGGCGACGGCCCCCTCCAGAACCACATCTCGCCGCTGAACTCCAGGTCCATGCCCGGCAGCCTAGGGTCTGGACCCGACACCACCCGCCGCGTCTCGGGGCGCGGCGCTCGCTCGTCAGGTCGTCTCGGCCGCCTGCCGCATCTCGTCGAGGATCCGGTCCTGCTCGGCCGTGGTCGACCAGGCGGTGACCGGCGCTGCCTCGCCGATCGTGGCGATCAGGGGGATGTCCGCGTCGCCCTCCGTCGCGACCTTGGCCATCGACCAGTGCTCGAAGGCGCGGCCAGTGACCGGCCCGCTGTCCATCAGCTCCACCTCGTGGTGACGCGAGTCCCGCTCGATGGTCCGGTAGAGCGACTGCACCCCGCCCGCGTCGCCCTCGAGGACCTGGACGAAGCGGTCCTCGGAGACCAGCAGAGCCCCCGTGATGTCACGCTTCTTGTTGTTCGAGCGTGCGGTCGCGAAGAGGCTGCCGAGCTCGGTCGGGCGCTCCTCGGAGGCGATCCGGCTGCGGCTGCGGTACATCAGCCGGAACACATCCTCTGCCGGGTTGGAGGTGGGGTCCGTCATGGCCGGTCTCCCTCAGTCGGTTCACTCAGGTGGTGCATCCGACCGACCATAGCCCGGTCCTGCCGCCCCGGGCGGGTTCAGCTCACCGGTAGTAGCCGACGACGTCGGCGATGACGTGCGCCGTGCCGGTCTGGTCCTTGTAGATGTCCATCTGGCCGCCGTCGCCGACGCGGACGACGACGAGGTTGGCGACGGTCTGTCCGGTGCTGAAGTTGATGCTGGAGGCGAGCGGTCGTGGAGCAGCGGCGGGGTAGGCGGAGAGGTATCCCACCTCGCTGGGTTCGGTGACGGTGAGGTTGAAGACCACGGCGGTCGCGTCGAGCGGGACGCCCGTGCCGACCCCCGTGATCGGCATGACGTTGTCGGAGCCGGGGGTGAATCCCTTGCTGCGGCCGTCTGGTCCGTAGCGGGTGTCGAGCATCCGCTGCGGGTTCACCGGCGTGTAGGTGCTGCCACCGGTGGGCGCGAAGTAGCCGACGAGGTCGGCGATGACGTGCACCGTGCCGGTGACGTCGTTAGCTATGGTAATCCGTCCGTCCGCGCTGAGGGCGGCCACGACGAGGTTGGCGACGGTCTGCCCGCGACTGAAGTTCATGCTGGCGGCGAGCGGGCGGCTGGAGCCGGCGGGGTGGACCGTCAGGTATCCGACCTCCGCCGGCTCGGTCACCGTGACGTTGAGCACCACGGCTGTGGCGCCAGCCGGTGTCCCGCTCGAACCGCCCGTCATTGTCAGGTCGCGCGAACCCCCGGCCGGCCATGGCGTGTCATAGCCGCCCGTGCCCGTGCGCGAGTCCAGCACCCGGGTCGGCGCCTGTGGTGTGAACGTGCTGCCGCCGGTCGGGGTGTAGTAGCCCATGACGTCGGCGATGACGTGGGCCGTTCCGGTGGCGTCCTTGTAGATGCTGACCTGCCCGTCTGAGCCGACCCCCGAGACGACGAGGTTCCCCACCGTCTGTCCGCGGCTGAAGTTGATGTTGGAGGCCAGCGGACGGGTTGCTCCGGCGGGGTAGAGCGTCAGGTAGCCCATCTCGCTGGGCTGGGTCACCGTGATGTTGAGCGCGACGGCCGTCGCGTCGGCCGGGATGCCCGCTGCGCCGGTGACGGTCAGGTTCCGTGAGCTCCCGGCCGGCCACGGTGACGTGTAGCCGCCGGTGCCGTCCCGGGAGTCGAGCACACGCTGCGGCGTCACCGGGTGGAAGGTGCTGCCTGGTCCTGCGGAGGGGCTGGCGGCACCAACGACGCGGATCCGGTTCGTGGCCTGGTCGGAGATGTAGAGGTTTCCTGCAGAGTCGAGAGTGACCCCGCTGGGATCCACCAGCCTCGCAGCCCCGGCCGGGCCGCCGTCGCCGCTGAACGTCGATTCCCCGCTGCCGGTCAGCGATGTAGAGGTTCCCCGCAGCGTCCAGCGCCACCCCGCTCGGGGTGTTGAGCTGGGCGCTTGTCCCGGACCACCATCTCCCGAGTAGCCAGGCACCGTCGTTCCCGCCACGGTGGTGATGACGCCATCTGCCGCGATCCGCCGGACGACATGGTTGCCCATGTCGGCCACGTAGACGTTCCCGTAGGCGTCCACGGCGGAACGGCCCGGCTGGTACAGCTGGGCAGACGTGGCCGCGACATTGTCCCCAGAGAAGCCGAAGGAGCCGTTGCCGGCGATGGTGCCGATCGTCCCGTCGGTCAGCGACACGGCGCGCACTCGGTGGGAGAAGTAGTCCGCGACCAGCAGACGGCCCTGTCCGTCGATGACGATGCCCTTGGGCCTGTTGATCTGGGCGCTCGTCGCCGGGCCGCCGTCACCGGTGTCCGTCCCACCACCCGCGACGGTGCTGATGGATCCGTCCGGGGTCACGCGACGGACGCGCCCAGGGCTCGTCTCGGTGAAGTAGACGGCCCCCTTGTCGTCCGTGGTCATCCCCCCAGGGTTGGTCAGAAGGGCATCCGTCGCCTTCCCCCCGTCGCCGGTGTCCGTTCCACCGCCGGCGATGGTGGTCAGCGTTCCATCGGGGGCACGTCGACGGACCCGGCGGTCCTGAGTGGTGAAGTAGAGGTCACCGGTCGGACCGACCGCCAAACCAACCGGGCTGTCACCCCATTGACTGTCGACGACCACGACGACGGAGGAGATGATCCCGCTGTGGTCCACCTTTCGGATCCGACCAGCGCCCGCGATGTAGAGGTTGCCGGCTCCATCGAAAGCCAGGCCGTCCGGGTTCTCCAGCTGGGCCTCAGTCGCCGGGCCGCCGTCCCCGCCTACTCCAACTGACCCGTTCCCCACGACGGTCGTGATGGTTCCTGCCGGTGTCACCTTGCGGACCCGGGAGTTGGCGCCGTCGGCGATGTACAGGTTGCCGCCACCATCGACGGCTAACCCCATGCACCGCTCGAGAAAGGAGCTTGAGCACGTCGAGGAGCCGCTTATCCGCGTATCGCGGTTGAGCCTGGCTTCCACAGCCGGCCCGCCGTCGCCGGAGAACCCCGGCCCATCGGGAACTCCCGCGACTCGGATGAGCGTGCCGGCGCCGTCGACCCGGAAGACCGCGGTCCTCGTCGAGACGTAGACGCCTGCCGCCGCGGCCGTCACGCTCCAGGGGAGGAAGGCAACCGCGGCGACGGGATTGCCGTCCGCCGGGCCGCCCCCGGCGATGGTGCTGATCAGGCCCGAACCAGGGCCGGCGGTCGGGACCGCGGCCGGGCTGGTCGCGCTCGTGGCCGAGCCCATCGCCGGGCTGGCGGTGGCCACCCCTCCAGACGTGACCAGCGCGACCATGCCACCCACGACGACATAGCGCCGCAAGGCGCCCCCCTTGATCACCATGGCGCCGGACGCTAGCAGAGCGGGGACGACGGTGGGTAACGATTCACGCAGCGTTCTTCCAGGTGACAATGACTGACACATCGGGGGCTGCGCAGTCGACGCGGCGGAGTCACACCCAGCTGGGGAACCACATGTGCATCCGCCAGAAGTCCTGCGGCACGACCTGCGCGGTGTAGATCGGGTAGAAGAAGGCGAAGAGCAGCACGGTGAGCACGACGAACGAGCCGGTGACGAGCATGCCGACCTGCCTCCGGCTCGGGCTCGCGGTCCGGCCGCCGATGGCCAGGCCGAGGACGTAGGTGCAGGCCAGCACGACATACGGCACGAACGCCACGGCGTAGAAGGAGTAGATCGTCCGCTCGCCGAGAAGGAACCAGGGCAGGTAGCCACCGACGAACCCCGCGAGAATGGCGCCCGCGCGCCAGTCCCGGTGCAGGGCCCACATGAAGACGAGGACGACGATGGCCAGCGTGCCGCCCCACCAGATCGTCGGCGTGCCGATCGAGGTGATCGCCTTCGAGCAGATGTCGACGGTGCACCCCATCTCGCCCTTCTTCGGTCCCTCGTAGAAGAACGACGTGGGCCGGCCCTGGATCATCCAGGACCACGGGTTGGTCTTGTACGGGTGGTCTGAGTTCAGCGTGATG
Source organism: uncultured Actinomycetota bacterium (assembly GCA_963826375.1). Taxonomy (GTDB): domain Bacteria; phylum Actinomycetota; class Actinomycetes; order Actinomycetales; family Dermatophilaceae; genus Lapillicoccus. The sequence continues at coordinate 58,447 of CAWGWN010000009.1, forward strand.
TGGAACTGGAGGATCTGGGCGTGGTAGTTCCACCACGACCGCACCGCCCCGGGGACCCACGCCCACCGCTCGGACCCGTGGGTGTCGGCCCACTGCCGGTTGTAGCCGGTGGAGGTCGCGAACCAGCCCCACCAGCTGAGGCAGTAGGTGACCACGGTGGTGCCCACGATGGAGACGAAGGCGGGCGGTGAGTCCCGGACCAGCCAGGCCCAGCGCCAGCGGGGTATGCCGGCCGCGCGCCGGGCCCCCATGTCCCACAGCACCGTCATGAGCCCGAAGGCGACGACGAAGTAGAGGCCGGACCACTTCGTGCCGGTGCTCAGCCCGAGGCACAGACCGGCCGCCCACCGGTAGGGGCGCCAGCCCATCGACGGCCCGAACCGGGTCAGCCGGTCCGGCGCGAGGGCGGCTACCCGCCGGGCCAGCACGGCCCGCGAGGCGTCCCGGTCGATCAGCAGGAAGCAGAAGCCGGCGAAGGCCCAGAACATGACGATGAGGTCGAGCAGCCCGGTCCTCGAGTGGACGAAGTGGTGGCCGTCGAAGGCGAGCAGCAGGGCGGCGACGGTGCCGAGGAAGGACGAGCCCAGCAGGCGCCGGGCCGCCCGACCGACCATGAGGATCGAGAGGGTGCCCATGACGGCGACCGCGAACCGCCAGCCGAAGGAGTCGGTGATGCCGAAGAGCTGCTCGCCCCAGCCGATCAGCCACTTGCCCACCGGCGGGTGGACGACGAGGTCGCCCTCGGTCCCGAACACGTTCGGCGTGCCGTTGGTGAACATCGGGTCGATCTGGTCGCCGAAGAGCGGGTTGTTGCGCATCTCCACGCCGAACTGGATCAGCGACCAGCCCTGCTTGACGTAGTAGGTCTCGTCGAAGATCAGCTGGTGGGGGTTGCCGAGGTTCCAGAACCGGAGGAACCCGCCCACGGCGGCGGCGACGAGCGGTCCGAGCCAGCCGAGCAGCCGGTCGCCGGGAGGTGAGGGGAGCAGCCGACGGCGCACCCGTCCCTCCGTCGTCATGCCGGACATCGTATGCAGCGTGGCTGGCTCCCTGCCGGTCGGCCGCCTCAGCGCAGCCAGCTGACGTGGTCCTTGGCGAGCGTGTAGCCGATGAAGGCCACGACGTCGAGCACCGTGTGGGCGACGACGAGCGGGCCCACCCGGCGCCAGCGCAGGTAGACCAGGCCGAAGAGCAGGCCCATCGCGAGGTTGCCGACGAAGCCGCCGAACCCCTGGTAGAGGTGGTAGCTCCCCCGCAGCACGGCGGCCGTCACGACGACGACCGGCGTCCGCCAGGCGAGCTGGCGCAGGCGGGTGAAGAGGTAGCCGACGACGATCACCTCCTCGAGGACCGCGTTCTGGATGGCGGCGAGGACGAGGACCGGCACTGTCCACCACGCGCCGGCGAGGTTGGCCGCGGCCACCTGCGTGTTGAACCCGAGGGCCTTCGCGGCGACGTAGAGCCCGAGCCCCGGGATGCCGACGACAGCGGCCAGCAGCAGCCCGGCACCGAGGTCGAAACGGGGCCGGCGCCAGTCCAAGCCGAGGAAACGGCTGGGAGAGTATGGAGCCGGGGCCAGCACGTGCCGCAGGAGGTAGATCGCTGCGGCGACGGGCACGAGCCCGAGCCCGATCCCGGCCAGCTGGTAGGCCAGGTCGAGCCAGGGGCGGTCCGGAGTCACCGAGTTGTTCAGCGACGAGGACTGCTGGCCCAGCGCAACCTGGACGGTGAGCCGGTCGATGATCCGCAGCACGGCATACACGCCCGAGGCGCCCAGCGAGAGCCCGAGGACGATGAGGACCTCCCGGCCCAGGGTGCCCCGGCGGTCGGCGGCCACCGGTGCCGGCTCGGCCGTGGCGGGAGGCTCGGCGGCCGACGTCACGGACATGGTCGCACTCTATGCGGGCGTGCCCGCCGGCCCCTGCGCGCGGGGCCGGCGAGCACGGTCTGCGGTCAGCCCCAGCAGGACTGGCTGGAGTACCAGGGGCCGAAGCCGCCGGACTGCTGGTAGAGCTGGTAGGCCTTGTCGACGTTGGTCCTGTAGTAGAGCATGTCGTGCGCGAAGGCGGTCCGGTTGCCGCCGTCGTGGATGGTGTTCATCTGGAACACGCCGATGTCGATGCTGCCGTTGGTGTTCGTGTTGATCGCCGTCTCGCGGTAGCTGCTCTCGCAGCTCGCGATCCGCCGGGCAGTGGGTGCGGCGGAGCCGAACTTCGCGTCGATGTAGGCGCCGATGGTGCTTGCCGACGCGCGGGTCAGCCGCACCGTGCCGGGGTTGGCCAGGTAGCTGCGGGTGGTCGGCCCGACGATGCCGTCGAAGCCGATCCGCGAGCGGCCCTGGAAGGCGTAGACCTCGTCCTCGGTCTTCCCACCGAACGAGCCGTCGACGGCGAGGTCCGAGCCGAGCTCGTTGAGGCGGGTCTGGAGCTTGGTGACGCAGGAGCCGCTGTCACCCTTGCGCAGCGTGGTGTTGCAGAGCGCCGTGGCCGCGGACGCGGTCTGCGCGACGGTCAGGCTCAGCCCGGAGAGGAGGGCACCCATGACGGCCAGCGTGAGCAGCACGCGGCGGGTGCGAGAGAGAAACATCATCACGGTCCTTTCAGGAGCAGCCGAGGCTGCGTGGTGGACTGGCAGGTGGTGAGATTTCTCCCCCCGGGGATGGTCTAGCAGGAAATTTCTCCGCAGGCAGACTCGGCCGGGTAAAGATTTGACGGGGAACGCTGTCGGCCGTTTCCCGCATGTCCGTGCGGGCGAGTGGCTAGCGTGGAGGGCTTCATGACGGCGTCAGCGGGGGGTCTGCCGTCTTCGCCACCAGGAGAAGAGGGCCCCGTGACACTGCAGGCCAGCAACATCGTCGACACCCTGCGGACCCGGATCACGGGCAAGGTCGTCGGACCCGACGACGACGGGTATGACGCGGCGCGGACCGTCTGGAACGCGGACATCGACCGCCGACCCGCTCTGGTCGCCCAATGCAGCAGTCCGGCAGACGTCGTTGCGGCGGTGCAGCTCGCGACCGAGCACGACCTGGAGATCGCCGTGCGGGCTGGCGCCCACAGCATGTCGGGTGCGTCCGTGGTCGATGCGGGACTCATGATCGACCTCAGCTCACTGAACCAGGTCACCGTGGACCCCACAGCCAAGCGGGCCCGGGTCGGCGGCGGAGCGCTGCTGGGCGATCTCGACGCGGCCACCCTGGCACACGGTCTGGCGGTTCCGGCCGGGCTGGTCAGCCATACCGGCGTCGCCGGGCTCACCCTCGGCGGAGGGATGGGCTGGCTGAGCCGCAAGGCCGGGCTGACCATCGACAACCTGCTGTCCGCCGAGGTGGTCACCGCGGACGGCCGCGTCCTGCGGGCCTCGGCCGACGAGCACCCGGACCTGTTCTGGGCCCTGCGCGGTGGCGGCGGCAACTTCGGGGTGGTCACCGAGTTCGAGTTCGCCCTTCATGAGATCGACCCGATCGTGCAGTTCGCGATGATGTTCTGGGATCTGGGGCAGCTCGGACCGGTCCTGCGGCGGGCGCGCGAGGTCATGGCCGTCCTGTCGCCGGACGTCAACATCGTCGTCGCCGGGCTGAATGCGCCCCCCGCTCCTTTCGTGCCGCAGGAGCACCAGATGACGCCGGGAGTCGCGCTGCTCGTCACCGGGTTCGGCTCCGCCGAGGAGCACTCCGCCGTCCTCGAGACCATCCGTGCTGGCCTCCCCCCGCTCTTCGAGTCGGTCGCGCCGATGCCCTACGTCGCGCTGCAGCAGATGCTCGACGAGGGCAACGCCTGGGGCTTCCACTGCTACGACAAGGGCTGCTACATCGAGGACTTCACGGACGAGGTGATCGAGGTCCTCGCCGCCCACCTCCCCAAGAAGACCTCGCCGCTCTCCGTGGTTCTCTTCTACCGCCTCGACCACGCCTATAGCGCGGTCCCCGACGCGGAGACGGCGTTCAGCGGAGGACGGAGCCCGCGCTACGGGGTGTTCATGGTCGGCGTGTGCCCTACTGCCGAGCAGCTGCCGCGCGAGCGGGAGTGGGTCCGTTCTCTCGCGGATGCCATGCAGCCGGTCGCGATCGGGAACGAGGCCTACGTCAACGGTCTGACGGACCTGCCCGGGGCGAGGGTCCGAGCCTCGTACGGACCTGAGACCTATGAGCGGCTGGCGAGGATCAAGGCGACGTACGACCCGCGGAACGTGTTCCACCGCAACGCCAACATCGAGCCGGCGACGGCCTGACGTGCGCTTCCCGGGGCGCTCAGCCTCCGGAACCTCAGCTCCAGCTGACCCTCAGCTGGATGGCCTCCATGGCGTGAGCCACGGGGTCTCGGGCCAGCCCTCGGCGGCGGCCAGCAGCTCGTACATCGTCGCTCCGTCGAGCGACTCCCGGACGATGTCCGCGTGGCCGGCGTGCCGCGCAACCTCCTCGATCAGGTGGAGCAGCACCCATCGGACCGACCACGCCTCGACGTCCCTCGGGAACCAGGGAGCCCCCCGCGGGACCGGAACCGGGGCGGAGAGGTCGAGGCTGGGGATCGCCTGCTCCGTTGCGGAGGCCACCGCATCGAACCGCGCGAGCAGCTCCGCCAGGGTCCGGCCGGTCGCGTCCCAGTCCTTGCCGTAGCCGGCCGCCTGCTCCTCGATGGGGCGGGGGTCGGGGGTGACGGGCTCCGGCGCTGCATACACCCGCTCCATCCAGGACTGCTCGGTGGTTGCGAGGTGGCTGAGCAGCCGGGCGATCGAGATGGCGCTGGCCGACGGCGTCGCGTGGGCCTGCTCGTCGGTCAGGCCGAACGCGGCGTTGCGGATGCCGTCGTGCTGCTGGGCGAGGAAGGCGCGCAGGCCCTCGTGCTCCGTGGGGACGGGTGGGGGGAGACCGGGCATGGCGTGCTCCTTGTCCTAGGCCGGGCTGACGACCACGACGCTCCCACCGACCGGTGACAGCCGGGACGGCCGCTCAGCTGAGGATGTCCTTGCGGCGGAAGGTGCGGTAGGCGAGCCCGAGGAAGACCACCGTGTAGAACGCCGACCACAGCGCCCCCCGGGTCATCGACGTCCAGTCGACCTGCTGGGTCAGCAGGTCGAGCCAGGCCCGGTCGTAGTACATCGGCAGGGCGTGCCGCCAGTCGCCGAGCGTGTCGATCTGTCCGAGGATCGACGCGACGATCGTCACCATGACGGCGCCGCCGACGGCGGCCAGCGGCGCGTCCGTGCGGACGCCCAGCCAGAAGGCGATGGCTCCCACCTGGGAGAGAAGCAGCACGAGGTAGCCGACGGCGAGGACGAGCCGCGGCAACAGGTCCGACCAGCCGACGACGCCACCGGCGGGGTTGGAGAAGGGCGCCCAGCCGTAGGCCACCCCCCCGACGAGCAGCGACCAGACGACGAGCAGTGCCACGGCAACGGCCGTCGTGGCCATCGCCACGACGAGCTTGCTGGTGAGCAGCCGCGCTCTGGGGACCGGCGCGAGCAGCAGGTAGCGCAGCGTCGACCACGAGGCCTCCGAGGGCACGCTGTCGCCGACGAACAGGGCCGTGAGCACCACGAGGAGGAACGAGGCCGCCGCCGAGGTCGCGAAGACGGCGAAGTTGCCGGCGCCGGCCTGGGCCAGGTCGACGAACCGGGAGCCGGTCGCGGCCGACGGAGGCCCAGACCGCCCGACCGCGAAGGCGCCCACCAGCACGAGCGGCAGGGCCAACAGCAGCACGAACGCCCACAGGGTGCGCCGCCGGCGCAGCTGTCGCCCGAGCTCCGAGCGCCAGGACAGCGGCCGGACCACCGTCGTCGGGGCGCTCATCGGGACCTCACCTGCCGCAGCCGGTCGGCCATCGAGCGCGGGGCGCCCTGGTCGGTGCCGCCGGCCCCGGCCTGGGCGATGACCCCGAGGAAGACCTCCTCGAGGTGCCTTCGGCTGGTGACCCCGACGATGTCCGCGCCCCACTCCGCAAGGGTGCGCACGACCTCGGCCCGCGGGAGGTCGGCAGTGACGGTGAGCTGCGGCTCGAGCGGGTCGTCCACGACCTCCGTGCCGGTGACTCCCGCGACCTGCTCGAGGCGGGCGGCCAGGGCGACGACGTCGTTGCCGGGCCCGAGGACCAGGACGGTCGTGTCGGCGCTGTCCACGAGCTCGGCAACGGTGCCGGCGGTGACTACCCGTCCGGCGTGCATGACGACGACGTGCGAGCAGGTCATCTCGACCTCTCCGAGCAGGTGGCTGGAGACGACGACGGTCCGCCCCTGGGCGGCGTACCGGTGCAGGATCGGTCGCATCGCCGCGATCTGGGGCGGGTCGAGGCCGTTCGTCGGCTCGTCGAGGACGAGGACCTCGGGCATGCCGAGCATCGCCTGGGCGATGCCCAGCCGCTGCCGCATCCCATGGCTGTAGGAGCGCACGGGCCGGTCGATCGCGTCGCCGAGGGCGGCCACGTCGAGCACCTCGTCATAAAGAGCGTCCCCCTCGGCGCGACCGGTGGCCGCCCAGTAGGCGCGCAGGTTCTGCATCCCCGTCAGGTGCGGCAGGAACCCCGGCCCCTCGATGAGCGCGCCCACCCGGGACAGCACCGGCGCACCCGAGCGGATCGGCTTGCCGAGCACGTGCACCGTCCCGGAGTCCGGTGCGATCAGGCCCATCACCATCCGCAGCGTCGTCGTCTTGCCGGCGCCGTTGGGCCCGAGCAGGCCCACCACCTGGCCCCGGTCCGCCCGCCACGAGACGTCGTCGACGGCTCGGTGCCCGTCGGCATACGTCTTCACGAGGTTGTCGATGACCAGCGGCACGTCGGCGAGGTCGTCACGCCCGGGCAGGTGCTGGCGGCGTCGCCGCTGCCACCAGGCGGCGCTGCCCAGCGCCAGCAGGGCGACCGCGATCGCGGCGCCGACGCCGATCGCCTCGAAGTCGCGCTCGCCGGACGTCGGCAGTGCCATTCCGGCAACGGTGGGGAGGCTCAGGCTGCCGTCCATGAGCTGCACACTGTCGACCCGGGCCGACCGGGGGCCGGAGTAGGCCGAGTCGGTGCTCGTCACCAGCACCCGCGCGACGCTGCCGGGCTCCAGGGTCAGGGTGGCCGGCGGCAGCGTGACGTCGACCGTGGTGGGGACGCCCGGCGTCGTCGCCACGGTCACCGGCGACACGAGGCGCCGGGGGAGCCGCGCCACACCACCGTCGACCTGCCAGAGGCTGAGGTAGAACGTCGCCGACGAGCCGCTCGAGACGACCGTGAGCCGGGCGCGCGGTGCCCCGACGATGGTGGTCCGCTGGGTCACCGGCGCAGAGTCGAAGGCCGCGAACTGGCCTGGCAGCGCTGCGAGCTGGTATGCCGCGACGCCAGCTGTGAGCCCGCCGAGGCCGGGGATGAGGGTCACCGACGCGGGCTGTCCGCCGGGCGGTGCGAGCAGGGGCTTGGGTGCGGACGCGCCCGCGCCGAGAGGCAGGGTCGACCACGTCGCGGACCCGACATAGGCGGGCGCCTCGAGGACCGGAGCCGACTGCGCGCCGCGCGGCAACGGCGCGGCATACGCGAAGGCTGGCACCGGCAGCGCCGGCGACACCGTCCCGGCGGGCTCGGGCAGCAGGTACGCGGCGAGCCAGGTGCGCACCGACTCCTCGTCGGCGGTCGCCGTGCTGCTCACCGCGTCGTGGCCGCCATCCATCCAGCGGACGGCGACCGGGGTGCCTCCCGCGGCGAGGGCTCGGGCGGTGGCGTCGGCCTGGTCGAGGCCGAAGAGCGAGTCGGCCATCCCCTGGATGAGGTAGGTGGGCGCCGTGAGGGCGCCGAGGGTCGGCTTGGGGCTGTGCGCGTGCAGCAGCGAGAGGAGCTCGGGGGTCGGCTGGCCGGTCTCGGTGGCGGTGAGGAACAGGCGGCACACCGCCGGGTCGAACCGTCCGCACACCGACGCCGGGCCGGTGCCGCTGCGGGGCGCCGTTGCCACGGCCGAGCCGAAGAACCGGGAGGCCCAGATCTGCTTGAACGGGCCGGGCTGCGCGACCCGGTCGACCTGGGCCGGGCTGGTGGGCGAGGCGCCGGTGGTGACGTTCTGCGGGAAGAAGGCGTCGGCGAGGTCGTTCCAGGTGATCAGCGCGACGACGGTGTCGATCCGGGGGTCGGAGGCACCGGCCATCAGGGCCAGCGCACCGCCGTAGGAGGCTCCCACCACCGCGACCCTCGGGTCGCCTGCCCCGTCGAGGCGGATGTCGTCGCGGGCAGCGAGCAGGTCGACCAGCCGGCGCGCGTCCGCCACCTCGTACTCGGGGTCGTCGAGGTGGATCCGGCCGCCGGAGGCACCGAAGCCGCGGGCGGTGTAGGTGAGGACGACGAACCCCCGACCGGCGAGGTCGCTCGCCTGCCGCGCCAGGTCGGCCTTGCTGCCGCCGAAGCCGTGCGCCAGCAGGACCGCCGGGTGTCGTCCAGAGTCAGCCGGCGCGAACACCGACGCGTCGAGCGTGACGGCGGTCCCGTCCGGTTCCGGGCCGACCGGGACGGTCAGGGGCTGCTCGGGCGCTGCCGGCGCCGGGCTCGGCGCCTCGGTCGCGGCACGAGCGACGGATGCTCCGACCAGCCCCGGAGCGACCGCGGCGCCGAGGAGCACCGCCGCCATGAGCAGTCGGCCCACCAGGACCGGGACCGTCACGGGTCCGAGCGGGCCCGAACCGAGGGCCTCGGCACCGCGTCGGCGGACTCCTCCCCGGGCCCGCCGAGCGGGCCGGTCGGGAGAAGGGGCTGACATGAAGGGAGCCTAACCCGCGCATCTGGAGCCTCCGCGGCGGTCCGACACAATCTGGCGCTCCGACACAATGGGGTGTGACCACCCCGACGGCCCCCGCTGCCACCGCTGGAACCCTCGTCCTCGCAGCCACGCCGATCGGCGACCCGCGCGACGCCGCCCCCCGTCTTGCCGACGAGCTCCTGCGCGCCGACGTCGTTGCGGCAGAGGACACCCGGCGCCTACGACGCCTGCTGGGGGAGCTGGGGGTGGAGCCACGGGGCCGCGTGGTCAGCTACCACGAGCACAACGAGGAAGCGCGAACACCTGAGCTCGTCGTCCGCCTGCGACAGGGGGAGCGGATCGTCGTCGTGACCGACGCGGGGATGCCGTCGGTGTCAGACCCCGGCTACCGGCTCGTCACCGCCGCCGTCGAGGCCGGGGTGCGGGTGACCTGCGTGCCCGGGCCCAGCGCGGTCCTCATGGCGCTGGCCGTGTCGGGGCTGCCAGTCGACCGGTTCTGCTTCGAGGGGTTCCTCCCTCGACGTCCGGGCGAGCGCTCGCGGACGCTCGCCGAGCTGGCCCGGGAACGGCGCACCATGGTCTTCTTCGAGGCGCCGCACCGGCTGGGCCGCTCGCTCGAGGCGATGGCGGTCGCCTTCGGCGACGACCGGCGTGCGGCGGTATGCCGCGAGCTGACCAAGACCTACGAGGAGGTCCGCCGCGGAGGGCTGGCCGAGCTGGCGGTCTGGGCCGAAAACGGGGTGCGGGGCGAGATCACCGTCGTCGTGTCCGGTGCTCCGGCGCAGGCGAGCTCGGTCGAGGAGGCGCTCCCGGTGGTCCAGGCCCGGGTCGCCGCCGGTGAGCGCCTCAAGGATGTCTGTGCCGACGTCGCGGCGTCGACCGGGCTGTCGAAGAAGGGGCTCTACGACGCCGCTCTGGCCGCCCGGCAGGGCTGACGGTCGGCGCCGTCCGGCGACTCCCTCAGCCGACGTGGCTCAGGCGACGCGCTGCGCCTCGGCGGCTCGCTTCAGCGCGTCGAGCGTGCGCCGGATCCCGGTGGCGTTGCGCCGGGCCCGCGAGCCGAGGAGACGGTCCGCCGGCACGGCATACCACGCCGGCCTGCGGTCGGTCCACTCCTCGACGACGGTGCAGCCTGCGCGATCATCGTCGGGGATGAAGAAGTACTCCCACCGCGCCACGCTCACCGGGCCGACGGTGATCTCGAACGCCAGGTTGCGACCCCGGTCGGCGCCGACGATCTCGCCGAAGGTCACCCAGCGGAAGGCCCCCGCTCGGTTGTGGCCGACGAAGTGACCCCCCTTGACGGCATGCGTCGCCCCGTCACGCCAGGTCACCTTCTCGCACTCCGGCGACCACTCACCCATCCGCGGGAGGTCGGCCACCAGTGCGTAGACCTCGTCCGGGGTTGCCGCGATGTGCCTGGTCTCCCGGATATCCGCCATCCGGCCATCCTCGCATTGCGGCGACTCCCACCAAAATGACAGGGTGAGCGATCGCCTACGGTGAGCGTGGCCGACCCTCTCGGCTACGGACATGGGGAGATGGCATGAGCGACGGGACCGGTATGCCGGGTGGCGCACCCGAGCAGGTCGCGATGCGGCTACGGCCACCGTCGAACCTCGTCAGCCCCCGCGCGCGGCTGATGTGGCTGAGCGTCGCCGCGATCGAGATGGCGGTGCTCCTCGCCGTGCAGGTGGCGTGGTGGCTGCTGGACCGGCGCGGCGTCGCCACACCGCACCTGGTCGTCGGTGCCGTCTTCCTCGTGGTCACGGTGGCCTACGTCGTCGTCATGCCGCAGTGGCGTTACCGCGTGCACCGCTGGGAGGCGACCCCGACCGCGGTCTACACGCAGACCGGGTGGGTCACCCAGGAGCGCCGGGTGGCGCCGGTGAGCCGGATCCAGACGGTGGACATGTCCCGCGGGCCGGTCGCCCAGCTGTTCCGCCTCGCGACGGTGACGGTGACGACAGCCTCGGCCGCGGGCCCGCTGCGGATCGAGGGCCTCGACATCGAGGATGCCCGGCGGCTCGTCGCCGAGCTGACCGACGCCACCGTCGCCGAGACCGGGGACGCCACGTGAGCACCGGCGAGGAGCGCGCCATACCGCTCAGTGCGGTGGAGACCGACTGGCGACGGCTGGACCCGCGGATGCTGCTCGTGCACCCCGTCCAGACGGCGATCCAGGCTCTCCCCGCCCTCATCGGCGCCCTGCTCATCCGCCGCAGCCAGGGCTCGGAGGGGTACTGGGTGGAGGCGGCCATCCTCGCCATCGTCGTCGGCATCGGCGTGCTGCGCTACCTCACCACCCGCTTCCGGATCCACAACGGGCAGATCGAGCTGCGCTCGGGCGTCTTCACGAAGCAGGTCATCGCCACCCCCGCCGACCGTGTCCGCACGGTCGACGTCACCGCCCCGGTCTTCCACCGGCTGCTCGGGCTGGCGAAGGTCGAGATCGGGACCGCCGGAGCGGCGCGGCACGGCCTCGTCCTCGACGCCCTCCCCATGGCCGAGGCCCGCCGGCTGCGGGAGGAGCTGATCCACCACCGCTCGCTGGCCCCGGCCCCGCCCGACGCGACGGCCGGTGCGACCGTGGGCGGGTCGCCCGAGCCCCTCCCGCCGGCCGAGACGACGCTGCTCACCCTCGACCTGGCCTGGGTGCGGTTCGCGCCGCTGACCCGCACCGGACTGGTCTCCGCGCTGGCGCTGCTCGCGCTGGGCTTCCAGTGGGTGCAGCGGTATCTCCAGGCCAGCGAGATCCGCAACGGGCTGCGCAACCTCACCCGCCAGCCGATGTGGGTGGACGTGCTCGCCCTCCTCGGCGGCCTCGCCGTCGCGGTCTGCGTGCTCGCCGTCGTCGGCTACGTCCTGCAGTTCTGGCAGTTCCGGCTGACCCGGCACTCCGGTGGGACCCTCCACGTCGCGCGGGGCCTGCTCACCACGCGAGCGACGAGCATCGAGGAGAAGCGGATCCGCGGCGTCGAGGTCGGCGAGCAGCTGCTGCTGCGCAGTGCCGGTGGGGGCCGGCTGGGCGCCATCACCACCGGGCTGTCCCGGCGCGAGGACGACCGCGGCAGCGCCCTGCTCGTCCCACCGGCGCCGCGCGAGACGGTCCTGCGCGTCGCGACAGAGGTCGTGGGCGACCGGGAGGCGCTGGCGGCTGCGCTGCACCAGCACGGGCCGGCCGCCCGACGCCGGCGCTACGTCCGCGCGGTGGTGCCGGCTCTCGTGCTCGCCGCCGCGGCGCTCTGGTTCGTCCTCGCACAGGCGTGGTCGGGCTGGGTGGCCGCGGCTGCGGCCGTGGTGCTGGTGACCTCGCCGTTCCTGGCGGGGGACCGGTATGCCGGGCTGGGCCACTACCTGAGCGCCGTCCACCTGGTCGTGCGCTCCGGGTCACTGACCCGGCGCCGCGACCTGCTGCGCCGCGACGGGGTGATCGGGTTCACCATCCGCGAGACGTTCTTCCAGCGCCGGGCCGGCCTGTCCAGCCTGTCGGCGACGACGGCTGCCGGGCGCCAGCACTACACGGCATACGACCTCCCTCGTGGTGAGGCCGTGGCCCTCGCCCACGCCGTGGATCCGGGGCTGCTCGGCCAGTTCCTCGCCTCCTGAGCCCGGCGGCGGGCCGACGGCTCCACCGGTGAGAGCGCGCCACGGCGCGGAAAACGCGCTTGTCGCAGCGCCCTAGGATCACCGGTATGAGCCACATCCTGTCCGCCGTCGCCTGGCCGTATGCCAACGGCCCGCGCCACATCGGCCACGTGGCCGGGTTCGGCGTGCCGTCCGACGTCTTCAGCAGGTACATGCGGATGGCCGGCCACGACGTGCTCATGGTCTCCGGCACGGACGAGCACGGCACCCCGATCCTCGTCCAGGCCGACAAGGAGGGGGTCAGTCCTCGCGTGCTGGCCGACCGGTTCAACGCGGTCATCGCCCAGGACCTCACCGACCTCGGACTGGCCTACGACCTCTTCACGCGCACGACGACGCTCAACCACTACGCCGTCGCGCAGGAGCTGTTCACCGGTGACTGGCGCAACGGCTACATGGTCGAGCAGACCACCCGCGCAGCGATCAGCCCCTCGACCGGCCGGACGCTGCCCGACCGCTATGTCGAGGGCACCTGCCCGATCTGCGGCTACGGCGAGGCGCGCGGCGACCAGTGCGACAACTGCGGCAACCAGCTCGACGCCGCCGAGCTGATCGACCCGGTCTCGAAGATCAACGGCGAGGTGCCGCAGTTCGTCGAGACCCAGCACTTCTTCCTCGACCTGCCGGCGCTTGCCGACGCGATCCGCGAGTGGCTCGAGGAGCGGGAGGCCTCGGGCACCTGGCGGCCCAACGTCATCAACTTCTCCAAGAACCTGCTCGACGACGTCCGGCCCCGGGCGATGACCCGCGACCTCGACTGGGGCATCCCCGTGCCCATCGACGGCTGGCGGGAGCAGCCGACCAAGCGCTTCTACGTCTGGTTCGACGCCGTCGTCGGCTACCTCTCCGCCTCGATCGAGTGGGCCCGGCGGACCGGCGACCCCGAGCGCTGGCGCGACTGGTGGAACGACCCGGAGGCGCTCAGCTACTACTTCCAGGGCAAGGACAACATCACCTTCCATGCCCAGGTGTGGCCGGCCGAGCTCCTCGCGTATGCGGGCAAGGGCACCAGGGGCGGCGAGCCGGGGGAGTACGGCGTGCTCAACCTGCCCACCGAGGTCGTCGCCTCGGAGTTCATGACGATGGAGGGCAAGCAGCTCTCGACCTCGCGTGGCCACGTCATCCTCGTGCGGGATGTGCTCGAGCGCTATGGCCCGGATCCGCTGCGCTACTTCATCTGCGCCGCCGGGCCGGAGAACCAGGACAGCGACTTCACCTGGGCCGAGTTCGTCCAGCGCAACAACAGCGAGCTCGTCGCGGGCTGGGGCAACCTGGTCAACCGGACCGCGTCGATGATCCACAAGAGCTTCGGTGAGATCCCCCCGGCGGCGGCGCTCGAGCCGGTGGACGAGGCGCTCCTGTCGACGGTGCGGGGCGGGTTCGACACGGTCGGCGGCCTGATCCGGCGACACCGCCAGAAGGCGGGCATCGCCGAGGTGATGCGCATCGTCGGCGAGGCGAACCGCTACGTCTCCGAGACCGAGCCGTTCAAGCTCAAGGGCGACGAGCAGCGCGAGCGGCTCGGGACCGTCCTGCACGTGCTCGCCCAGGCGGTCAGCGACCTCAACACGCTGATCTCCCCCTTCCTCCCGCACGGCTCCAACGCCGTGCACCTCGTGATGGGCGGGTCCGGACAGCTCGTGCCGATGCCCCGCCTCGAGCAGGTGGCAGACCTTGACGGCGGACCGGGCTATCCCGTCATCACCGGGGACTACTCGGCGACCCCTCGCTGGGAGACCCGGGATGTCCGGGTGGGAGCCACGATCGCCAAGCCCGTCCCGGTCTTCACCAAGTTCGACCCCTCCGTCGTCGAGGAGGAGCTCGCCAGGATGCGCGAGGAGCGGGGCGAGGCATGAGCCCGCCGTCGTCCTCGGCGCCGCGCGCGAAGCCGGAGCCGCCGGCCCCTCTGCCGATCTCCGTGGTGGACAACCACGTGCACCTCGACATCGCTCGGGACGGTGAGGAGCTCGGCGACGTCGCCACCGCGATCCGCGAGGCGGCGGCCGTGGGGGTCACCAGGCTGGTGCAGATCGGCTGCGACCTGCCGGGTGCGCGGTTCACCGTGGAGATGGTCGACCAGCATCCCGCGCTGCTCGGCGGGGTCGCCCTGCATCCCAACGAGGTCCCCCGGCTCGCCGTCGCGGGAGCCCTGGACGACGCGCTGGCCGAGATCGAGCGGCTGGCGGCACACCCGCGGGTCAGGGTCATCGGGGAGACCGGCCTCGACTACTTCCGGACCGGGCCGGACGGCATACCGGCCCAGCAGGAGGCGTTCCGCTGGCACATCGACCTGGCCAAGCGCACCGGCCGGGCGCTACAGATCCATGACCGGGACGCGCATGACGACGTGCTGCGGATCCTCGAGGAGGAGGGCGCTCCGGAGCGCACGGTGCTGCACTGCTTCTCCGGCGACCTCGCGATGGCCCGCCGCGCTGTCGACCTCGGGCTGATGCTGTCCTTCTCCGGCACGGTGACCTTCAAGAACGCGGGCGGCCTGCGCGACGCCCTGTCGGTCACGCCGCTCGAGCACCTGCTCGTCGAGACCGACGCGCCCTTCCTCACCCCCAGCCCGCACCGCGGCGCCACCAACGCCTCCTACCTCGTGCCCCTCACCGTGCGGGCGATGGCCGACGTGCTGAACGTCGCCGTCCCGACGCTGTGCCAGGCGATCGCCGAGAGCTCGGAGCGGGTCTACGGGTCCTGGTCCTGAGGGCCCCACCGCCCGGACGGGACAGTCGGGCCGGACGTGGCCGACGCCACAGCGGAGTGGCCGGGACAGGATGCCCCATGCGTCTCATTTGTCACATCAGTCACACGCCTACGCTGCGTCCCGTTACCGAAACTTGACCTTTGGCTGTCCTGTCAGGAACAGTGGTGCGCTGTTGGCCGGTGGTGACCCACGGCCGGCGCACCACGGGGCGCATGTGTCTCCCGGATGGCGACCGCTGTTCGGACCACCCGCGCCCCTGCGTATGCCGGTCAGTGCTCATCTCCCGGGAAGTCCCACGTCTGGAGCATTGTGATCTCACGTTCGGTTCGTTACGTCGCGCAAGCTGGCATCCTCACCGTTGTGGCGGGGGCGACTTTCGCCATCGCCCAGCTGGACAAGGCGGTCACTCTCTCGCTCGACGGGCAGTCCACCCCGGTCCACGTCCTCGGCAGCACCGTCGGCGACCTGCTTGCGAAGCAGGACATCACGGTCGGCGCACACGATTTGGTCGTCCCCGCGGCAGACCAGCCGCTGCGCGACGGTCAGACGGTTGTCGTGCGGTACGGGCGCAAGCTCGTCGTGATGCTCGACGGCAAGACCACGGAGTACTACACGACCGCGACGACAGTGGATGCCGCGCTTGCCGAGCTGGGCATCCGTGCCGACTCGGCCAAGCTGTCCGTCTCGCGCTCAGAGCCGCTCGGCCGCGCCGGGCTGACCATGACGATCACGACGCCGAAGAACGTCACGGTCAACGTCGACGGGCAGAGCGTGCCCAAGGTGACCACCGGCACCAAGGTGTCGGAGCTGCTCCAGCAGGCGGAGGTCACCCTCGGCCCGCTCGACCGGGTCACGCCCGCTCTCGACAGCGACGTCGCCGAGGGGATGGCCGTCACGGTCAACCGGGTCGAGCAGAGGTCCGGCACCGAGACGCAGGCCGTCGGCTTCCCGACCGTCAAGCAGGACGACGCCACGCTGACCAAGGGCACCTCGAAGACGACCACGCCGGGGGTCGCCGGGGAGCGCACGGTGACGTTCCAGGAGACCTGGGTGGACGGCAAGCTCGCGGAGCGGGTGGAAACCGCCTCGCAGGTCACCAAGGAGCCGGTCGCCAAGGTGGTGGCCGTCGGCACGAAGGCCGCTCCGGCCGCAGCACCGCGCGACGCGGGGAACACCTCGGGCGCCGGCCTCAACACCGCGAACTCCGACATGTGGGACCGGATCGCCCAGTGCGAGTCCGGCGGCAACTGGTCGATCAACACCGGCAACGGCTACTACGGCGGCCTGCAGTTCAACGCGAGCACCTGGACCAGCAACGGTGGTGGGGACTTCGCGCCCCGTGCCGACCTGGCCTCGCGTGAGGAGCAGATCACCGTGGCGAACCGCGTGTACGCCGCGCGTGGCCTCCAGCCGTGGGGGTGCGCGCACGCCGCGTGACCAACGACCAGCACGTCGCGCTCGGCTAGCCCGCGCGCACCAACCAGGCGCCGTCCCATCCCGGGGCGGCGCCTGGTCGTGAGGGCGACCTTGCCGCCCGGGCCAGCCTGCGAAGTCGCTGTGTACTTGGCGCAGTCGGGCCTCAGCGGGGGTCGCCGGGACGCACGATGAGTGACGACGCGCGAGTGCGACCGCCCGGGGACGAGGGCGCGAGACACGCGCGCATTGAGGCCCGGGGGGCGACCGGGAGGGGAGCATGGCATGGCCGAACCGAGGCATCTGGTCCTTGCGGGGGCAACCGGCTGGATCGGCAGTGCAGTGCGCGCTGCTGCGGCTCGCCGCGGCATCCCCACCACCTCGCTGTCGACTCGGCTCGAAGGGTCGGCTCCGGCCGGGTGGGCGGGGCTGCGCGACATCCCGGCCGTTCTCGACAGCGACTCGGTCGTCCTCAACGCGGTCGGCCGCACGGCGGGCTCGCCGCGCGAGCTCGACGTCGCCAATGTCGAGCTGTGCCTGCTGCTCGCGCGCGCCTGCCTGGAGGCCGGAGCCGCGTTCGTCACCGTGGGATCGGCCGCCGAGTACGGCGACCCGGGCTCCCCGCGGATCAGCGAGCGCGACGTGGAGCGGCCGGTCGACGCCTACGGGGCCAGCAAGCTCGCCGCCACTCGGCAGGTGCAGTCCCTGCGGGAGCAGGAGGGGCTGGTCGGGACGGTCGCGCGGGTGTTCAACGTGGTGGGCGCCGGGCGTCCGGGAGTGAGCCCGGTGACCGACGTCGCCGCCGGGGTGCGAGCCCTGACTCCGGCGGGCGGCAGCGTCCGGGCGCGGGACTCCAGCCTCGTGCGCGACTTCTCGACGATCGACTGGGTGGCCAACCGCCTCATCGACCTGAGCGGCCGGGCGGGGGTCTTCGACACGGTGAACGTGTGCTCCGGGCGAGCGACCTCCTACCGCCTGCTCATCCACGCCATGGCCGCCGAGCGGGGCGTCGAGGCGCAGGTCGTCGACACCTCCCCGGGAGGGCTGCGGCGCGTCGTGGGGGACCCCGCCAGGCTGAGGCTGCTCCTGCCCGACGTCCCCCGTGAGAGCCTGCGGCAGCTGGCGCAGGTCGCCTTGCGCCAGGCCTCGGCGACGGTGGCTGCCTCCTGACCCGAGCGGCGCTCCAGCAGCGCCCTCGGCCCGCTACATCCGGTCGTCGAGGGACCGGCCGCCAGCGCGATGCCGCAGCTCCGGCACCAGCCGGTGGACCAGCTCGGTCACGGCAGCCTGGTCGACGAACCGGTCGGCGTCGTCGAGGACCAGGCTGAGCTCCTCCAGCAGGAGCGTGACGTCTGCGCCCGCGGCGGCGGGAGCCTGGATCGAGCGGAGGGCGGTGAACCCGCAGTCGTGGACGACGTCACCCTCACCGACGAACTCCTCGTACTCCTTCTCGCCCACCGTGTCCAGGGGAGTGAGCAGGACCGGCCACTCGCCCTCGCCATGATGCCGCGCGGCCTGCCGAGCCTGCTGCCTCCTCCTCGAAGAAGACCGCCCGCAGCCCAAGCGCAGCGAGGACGTCCTGGGCGACGTCCACGAGGTCGCGCAGCTGCGACTTCGGGTCGAGGTCGGGGATGACGATGTGACCGGGCGGCCCCAGCGTGGCGGCGAGTAGGCACAGCTCGCCGGACTCCTGCGGGGTGACGAAGTAGCGCCGGGTGCCGCGCGGCACCGCCCATGCCTGCCCCTTGGCCAAGCGCCGCAGCCAGCCGTCGAGCAGCGAGCCCTGGGAGAAGGCGACATTGGCGAACCGCGCGCTGGTCACCGCGGGGCCGAACGGCTGGTCGAGGATGACGTGCTCCATGACGCGCTTGGACGCGCCCATGAGGTTGACGGGCGAAGCCGCCTTGTCGGTGGAGACGGCGAAGTACCGCTCGCAGTCCTGGCCGGTCCACTCGAGCAGCCGGCGTGGGAGCCGCACGTTGACGTCGAGCATGCGCAGGAGGGAGAACACGTCCTTCTCCGACCGGACGTGCTTCACGGCGGCGAAGTTCAGCACGATGTCGTAGCCGCCGTTCTCCCGGAGGATGCGCAGCATGGTCTGGCTGCCGGCGTCGACGGGCGTGGTGCGCAGGTCGGTCCCGCGTCCGACGAGGTCACGGTTGCGCAGGTCCCGGACCAGCTCGGTCAGGCCGTTCTCGTCGGTGTCCACCACATGCAGCTGGCTGGGTCGCAGCCCCGCCAGCTGCGCCACCGTCGCCGACCCGATCGTCCCGGCACCGCCCACGACGAGCACCCGCTTGCCGCCCACCTTCTCGGTGACGGCGTCGAGGTTCCGGGCCATGTCCTCGTCCAGCAGCGACGACGTGCGCCGCACCACGACCTTGGCCAGGTCTGGGATGTGGGCCGGGTGCCGGATGCTCAAAGACGAGCTCGCTCGGGCTCGCGGACCGGCCCGTCGACCGGCACCGGCGGCAGGAAGCGGCTGGGCTCGGCGACGAAGTCGGCGCTGGCGTTCTGGTAGTCGTCGAAGCGGCCGATGTCCTGCCAGTAGGCGTCTGACTTGATGCAGTGGACGTCGTGGCCGCTCTGGACCAGCGAGCTCATCAGCGACGGCATGTCGTACCGGCCCGCGGGGATGTGTGAGACCGCCTCGCGGGTCAGCCCGTAGATTCCCGTGCTGACGAAGTAGTCGAGGGTCGGCTTCTCCTCGTAGCGTGCCAGCGACTCGTGCTCGTCGGTGTGGACGACCCCGTAGTCGATGTCGACCGCGCGGCGCGCCAGGACGATGCTCGCTGCGCTCGGACGCGCGGCCAGGTCCGCGACCACGCCGGCGTAGTCGACGGTGGTGAGCAGGTCGCCGTTCATGACGAGGAACGTCTCCTCGAGGTCCTCGACGAAGCGCAGCGGGCCGGCCGTGCCCAGCGGCTCCGGCTCGTTCTGGTAGTCGATCTGGATGCCGTACTTGCTGCCGTCGCCAAGGATCGCCGTGATCAGCTCCGGCAGGTGGCCGAGGGTGATCACCACCCGGCTGAACCCCTGAGCGGCCAGCTGTCGAAGCACGATGTCCATCGTCGGGGTGTCACCCAACGGCAGCAACGGCTTCGGGATGTTCATGGTGTAGGGCCGCAGGCGCAACCCGAGACCCCCTGCCAGCACGACCGCCATCATGTCCCGCACCCTCCCCCGACGTGTCCCCTGAACTCGCTCGACGATACCTGCGGCGACGTGTCCTGTTAGGGGAATTGGCCGCATTGCCAACGAGTCTCGCCTTTTGTCCCTCGCGTTGTCGCGGATGTCCGATTCCTCCTTGGTTGGCGCGACCGCCGGATGCCGGAGGGGGACAACTAGGGTGGCGGCCATGACGGGCGCGGGCGTGACGGGGCAGGGCGGGGAGGGGCCGCACCGTCAGCTGCTCGGCGGGAGCGATGTCCGAGAGCTCGCCACCCGACTCGGGCTGCGGCCGACGAAGCAGCGAGGTCAGAACTTCGTCGTGGACGCCAACACCGTGCGCCGCATCGTGCGGCTCTCCGGCGTGGGTCCGGACGACCGGGTCGTGGAGGTCGGGCCGGGGCTGGGCTCGCTCACGCTGGCGCTGCTCCCGGTCGTCGCCCACGTGTGCGCGATCGAGATCGACCCGCTGCTCGCCGCCGCGCTGCCTGACACGGTCGCTCAGCGCCAGCCCGCCTACGCCGACCGGTTGTCACTCGTGGTGGCGGATGCCCTCTCGGTCACCCACCTGCCACACCCTCAGCCGACCGCACTGGTGGCGAACCTGCCCTACAACGTGTCCGTCCCCGTGGTGCTGTCGTTTCTCGCGCGCTTCCCCAGCATCGAGCGCGTCCTCGTCATGGTGCAGCTCGAGGTGGCGGAACGGCTGGCCGCGGCGCCGGGCAGCAAGACCTATGGCGTGCCCAGCCTCAAGGCGGCCTGGTATGCGGATGTGCGGCTCGCGGGCACAGTCAGCCGGAGTGTGTTCTGGCCCGTCCCCAACGTGGACTCCGGTCTGGTCGCGCTCACGCGGAGGCCGCCGCCGGAGACCACCGCCGATCGGGTCGACGTCTTCCGGTGCATCGATGCCGCCTTCTCGCAGCGCCGCAAGACCCTGCGCGCCGCCCTCGCCGGGTGGGCGGGATCGCCGTCCGCGGCCGAGAGCGTGCTGCGGGCCGCGGGGGTCTCTCCGGGCGCCCGGGGAGAGGAGCTCGACATCACCGCGTTCGCGGCGGTGGCCGCGGCGCAGGCCGAGGTCGAGCGTCGCGGCCGCGAGGTCCTAGGGTGAGCAGGTGACCTCCGCCGTACCGCTGCCCCGGTCCGTGACGGCGCGCGTCCCCGCCAAGGTCAACCTCGAGCTGAACGTCGGAGCCCGCCGGACGGACGGCTTCCACGACCTGTCGACGGTCTACATGGCCGTCGGGGTCTACGACGAGGTCTCCGTGACCCTCGCGCCCGAGTGGGGGGTGGTGGTCACTGGTCCATATGCCGACCGGGTGCCGACGGACGACACGAACCTTGCCCTCGTCGCAGCCCGGGCGCTGGCCGAGGCCGCAGACGTCAGCGAGGCCGTGTCCGTGCGGATCCACAAGGAGATCCCCGTCGCCGGGGGCATGGCGGGAGGCTCCGCCGACGCTGCGGCGACCCTGGTCGCCTGCGACCACCTCTGGGCGGCGGGCGTAGGGCGCGAGGAGCTGGCCGAGATGGCCGCGGCGCTGGGCAGTGACGTGCCCTTCGCCCTGTCGGGTGGCATCGCCATCGGGTCCGGTCGCGGCGAGCAGCTCGCGCCGGTGCTCGCCCGCGGCACCTTCCACTGGGTCTTCGCCGTGAGCGAGGACGGGCTCTCGACCCCGGCTGTGTATGCCGAGTGCGACCGGCTGCGTGGCGACACGGCGGTGCCGGTGCCGGAGCCGTCGGCGGCGATGATGACGGCACTGCGCTCGGGCGACGCGGAGGCGCTCGGGCGGGCCCTGCGCAACGACCTGCAGGACGCCGCGATCTCCCTCCAGCCGGGGCTGCGCGAGGTGCTCGACGCGGGTCAGGAGTTCGGGGCACTCGGCGGCATCGTGTCCGGCTCGGGGCCCACCGTGGCGTTCCTCACTGCCAGTGCCGAGGCCGCGCTCGACCTGTGTGTCTCCCTGGCTGCCTCCGGGGTGGCCGGCGAGGTCAAGCGGGCGAAGGCACCGGTGCACGGGGCCACGGTCATGCCCGGCCCGTCGCGCGTCTGATGGCCAACCTCGTCGCGCTGGAACGCGCCAGCGTCATCTTCGGGACGGTGCATGTGCTCGACGAGCTGTCCACCGGGGTCAACACCGGCCAGCGCATCGGTGTCGTCGGCCGCAACGGCGGAGGCAAGTCCACCCTGTTGAGGGTCCTTGCGGGCGAGCAGGCACTCGAGTCGGGCCGGATGACCCGAGCCGGCGGCGTGCGCATCGCGATGCTGAGCCAGGTGGATGCGCTCGACCCGGCGCACACCGTCCGGCAGGCCGTCCTCGGCGACCTCCCCGAGCACGTCTGGGCCGGCGACCCCCGGGTGCGCGACGTCCTCACCGGCTTGCTCGGGGGGATCGCGGCGGAGGCGGTGGGAGGGCTCGAGGCGGTGGTCGGCCCGATGTCCGGCGGCGAGCGGCGCCGGCTGGCACTGGCGCAGCTGCTCGTGGACGACCCCGACCTGCTGCTGCTCGACGAGCCGACGAACCATCTGGACGTGGAGGGCGTCGCCTGGCTGGCCGCCCACCTCTCCACCAAGCGCATCCGGCCGGACTCGGCGACCGTCGCCGTCACGCACGACCGGTGGTTCCTCGACGCCATGGCCACCCTCACCTGGGAGGTCGGGAGCGGCACCGTCACCAGCTTCGAGGGAGGCTATGCCGCCTACGTCCTGGCCAAGGCCGAGCGTGAGCGGATGGCGGCGGTCACGGCCGAGCGCCGGGACAACCTGCTCCGCAAGGAGCTCGCCTGGCTGCGGCGTGGACCGCCCGCCCGCACCACCAAGCCGAAGTTCCGCATCGACGCCGCCAACGAGCTGATCGCCGACGAGCCTCCGCCGCGCGACGAGGTGACCCTCGTCCGGTTCGCGACGACCCGGCTCGGCAAGGACGTCATCGACCTCGTCGACGCGAGTGTCGCGTTGGGCGACCGGCTGCTGCTCGACCGGGTCACCTGGCGGCTGGCTCCGGGGGAGCGGGTCGGGATCGTCGGGGTGAACGGCTCGGGCAAGTCCACCCTGCTGCGCGCGTTCACCGGAGACGTGCCCCTCAGCGCGGGCAAGCGCAAGGTGGGGTCGACCGTGGCGGTCGCGTTCCTCAGCCAGGAGGTCCGCGAGCTCGAGCGGTTCGAGTCCTGGCGGGTCATCGAGGCCATCGAGGACGTCAAGAAGGTCACCATGCTCGGCGACAAGGAGGTCACCGCCAGCCAGCTGGCCAAACGCCTCGGCTTCAGCGGTGGACGCCAGCAGACCCGCGTCGGCGACCTCTCGGGTGGGGAGCGGCGCCGGCTGCAGCTGCTCCGGCTGCTCATGTCGGAGCCTAACGTCCTCATCCTCGACGAGCCGACGAACGACCTCGACATCGAGACGCTGACCTCGCTGGAGGACGTGCTGGACGGCTGGGCAGGCACCCTGCTCGTCGTGTCGCACGACCGCTACCTGCTGGAGCGCGTGGCCGACCGGCAGGTCGCGCTGCTGGGCGACGGCACCGTCCGTGAGCTTCCCGGAGGGGTGGACCAGTACCTCCAGCTGCTGACGGCGTCCGAGCAGAGGCCGGGGAGGCCGGCCGCGTCGGCGTCGTCCGGCTCGGGGTCTTCCCGGGCGCCCGGGGGCGACGAGCCGTCGTCGGCTCAGCTGCGCGAGGCCCGCAAGGAGATGGGACGCATCGAGAGGCGGCTGGCGAAGATCGCCGCGCAGGAGGACCGGATCCATCGCGACATGGCGGCGAAGGCCGCCGACCACGCAGCCGTGCTCCGGCTCAACGACACGCTCCGCGCGCTGGTCGACGAGCGCGAGGAGCTCGAGCTGGCCTGGCTGACCGCCGCCGAGGCCGTCGAGTAGCAGGCAGGCTCAGGGGTCGGACGGGCTCAGTGGTCGAACGGCTCGAGCAGTCCGCGCAGCGTCGCGGCGAGCTGCTCGGTCTGCCCCTCGGGCAGCTTGCTCAGCAGCTCGCGCTCGCGGGCGAGCAGGTCGGCGAGCGCCGAGTCGACCACCCGACGCCCGGTCGGGGTGAGCGCCACGATGACGCCCCGTCGGTCGGTGGGGTCGGGGCTGCGCTCGACGAAGCCGCGGGTGGCCAGGCGGTCCACCCGGTTCGTCATCGTGCCGGACGTCACGAGGGTCTGGGTGACCAGCTGCCCGGGCGAGAGCTGGTAGGGCTCACCGGAGCGGCGCAGTGCGGAGAGGACATCGAACTCCCACCCCTCGAGGCCGTGCAGCGCGAAGGCCGAGCCGCGGGCCAGGTCGAGGTGACGGGCGAGCCGCGTGATGCGGGAGAGCACCTGCAGGGGAGCCACGTCGAGATCCGGCCGCTCCCGGCGCCACGCCGCGACGATGCGGTCGACCTCGTCGTCCGGGGTTGCAGGCACGGGCCGAGTGTACCTATCGTCAAGTATCTTCATGTCAAGATAGATCCCCGCGTCAGTCAGGTGGTTGCCCATGTGGGACCCGGGTCAGTACGCCCTCTTCGCCGACCATCGCGGCCGGCCGTTCGCCGACCTGCTCAGCCAGGTCGCCGCGCCGTCGCCCGGACTCGTCGTCGACCTCGGGTGCGGCGACGGCCCGCTGACGCTCCGCCTCGCGGCCCGCTGGGCGGGTGCGCGGGTCGTCGGCGTGGACTCGTCGGCCGAGATGCTCGACGCCGCCCGGGCGCACGACGAGCGCTCCCGGGTGGAGTGGGTGCAGGCGCGCGCCGAGGAGTGGGATGCGGGGTCCGTCGGCAAGGTCGACGTGCTTGTGACCAACGCGGTACTGCAGTGGGTGCCCGGCCACCTCGACCTGATCCCGCGCTGGCTGGCAGCGCTCGCGCCCGGCGGCTGGTTCGCCATGCAGGTCCCGGCGAACTTCGACTCGCCGTCGCACCGGCTGATGCGCGAGGTCGCCGCCCGGCATGCGCGGGCGGACCAGCTGCGCCCTGCCCTGCGTGGCAGCCTCACCGTCGCCGACCCCACGGCATACCTGAGCGTCCTGGCCGGGGAGGGGCTGGAGGCGCAGGCCTGGCAGACCACCTATCTCCACGTTCTCGACCCGGGTGGGGTCCAGCGCTCGCCCGTCCTCGAGTGGGTCCGTGGGACCGGGCTGCGTCCGGTGCTCGAGCTGCTCACCGCCGAGGCCGAGCTGCAGGACTTCCTCGACGACTACGTCACCGAGCTCGACCGGGCCTACCCCCGAACGTCGTTCGGCGTGGTCTTCCCCTTCACGCGGACGTTCGCGGTGGGGCGCAAGCCAGGGCCGTGAGCCAGCGCCTGAGTCTCAGCCCTCGTCGGGATCGCGCGCCGGTCAGTCGCGGGCTCGGAGCGTCGGCTTCGGTTCGAGACCGCTCAGGCCGTTCCAGGCGAGGTTCACGAGGTGTGCCGCGACGTCGGCCTTCTTGAACTTGCGCGAGTCCAGCCACCACTGTCCGGTCAGCGCGACCATGCCGACCAGCATCTGGGCGTAGAGGGGAGCCGACCTGGGGTCGAGCTTGCGCGTCCTGAACTCAGCGGCGAGCAGGTGCTCCACCTGGCTCGCCACGTCGCTGATCAGGCTGGCGAACGAGCCGGTCGACTGCCCGGCAGGACTGTCCCGTACGAGGATCCGGAAGCCGTCGGTCGACCCCTCGACGTAGTCGAGCAGCGACATCGCGGCTGCCTCCAGGAGCCCCCGCGAGGTCGTCTCCGCGCTGAGGGCGCTGGTGATGCCGTCGAGGAGGGAGCGGATCTCGCGGTCGACGACCACGGCATACATGCCCTCCTTGCCGCCGAAGTGCTCGTAGACCACCGGCTTGGAGACGCCGGCCTTGGCGGCGATCTCCTCGACCGTCGTCCCCTCGAAACCTTTCTCCGCGAAGAGCTTCCGGCCGACCTCGAGGAGCTGCTCACGGCGCTGCTTGCCCGTCATCCGGGACCGCACCGCCCGGGCGTCGTCAGCCTTCGGGGGTGGGGTCACCGGCCCAGTCTGCCGTCCCGGCTCGACGGAGCCGGGGACGCGGGGTCCGGTGCCGGCCGTGTCAGGCTCGAACGACGCCCGCGGACGGTCCGGCAGTCTGGCGAGTCGCCCGGGGTCGACTACCCTTTTGGCGTCCGGCCCGAGCGGGACGTTCCCCGGTTGGTCTGCTGGCAGGGCCCGCCTGACTTTGAATCAGGACTAGCGACGTAGGTTCGATTCCTACCCGGGGAGCCACGAAGCCACCGCCCGTGCGAAAAAACCTCGAGCCGATGCCGAGCAGCAGCTCAAGGCCCCCCACCACCGGTTGCCGAGCCAGACAGCAGGCGGCAGGGTGGTCGGCATGACTCAACGACGAGGCCAGGGCCACCGCCCCTCACGCGTCCTTCGCCCTCTCACGATGATGACGATCGCGACCGCCCTGATGGTCGTCCCCTCGGTGGCCTTCGCCGCCGGCTCCCCAGTGTCCTCCGCGAACGGGTCGGCCCCAGCGTTCGGGGCGCCGGCGGCCCAGCCCCCGTCGACGACGGTCCCGGACCTCGGGCCCAGCACGACGATCCTCGACCCGTCGATGTCGGTCGAGCAGATCAAGGCGAAGGTCGACGCGATCGCGGGGAGGCAGATCTCCAACGAGATGGGCCCCGAGCGCGACGCCATCCTCTTCACGCCGGGCACCTACGGCACGGCCGAGAAGCCGCTCAACTTCCAGGTGGGCTACTACACCGAGGTCGCCGGCCTGGGGCAGAACCCCGGCGACGTCGTCGTCAACGGTTCGATCTATGTGCGCAACCGGTGCTACGGCGGCAGCTGCATCGCCCTCACCAACTTCTGGCGCTCGATGTCGAACCTCACGATCAATGTGACCAACCCCGACTTCGGCTGCTACGCCAACGAGTTCTGGGCCGTCTCCCAGGCCGCTCCGCTGCGTCGGGTCCAGGTCAACGGCACCACGACCCTCATGGACTACTGCACCAACCCCAGCTTTGCGAGCGGCGGCTTCATCGCCGACTCGAAGTTCTCCGGCAGGATCATCAACGGCTCCCAGCAACAGTTCTTCGTCCGCAACAGCGCCCTGAGCGGCTGGAGCAACGGGGTGTGGAACCAGGTGTTCTCCGGCACCGAGGGCGCCCCCGCCGAGTGTTTCCCAAAGTCGGACAGCTGCGGTGGCGGCCCCTACACGACCGTGGCGAAGACCTCGGTCAGTCGCGAGAAGCCCTACCTCTACATCGACGCCCAGGGCGCCTACCGGGTCTTCGTCCCGGCCGCAGCCAGGGACAGCAGCGGCGTCACCTGGGCAGCCGGCAGCACACCTGGCCGGTCGATCAGGATCTCGGACTTCTTCGTCGCGAAGCCGTCGGACTCGGCACAGGTGATCAACCGTGAGCTGGCCCGGGGGCGCCACCTGCTCCTGACGCCCGGCGTCTACCACCTCGACCGGACGATCCAGGTCAAGCGGGCCGACACGGTCGTGCTCGGACTCGGCCTGGCCAGCATCACCCCGACCGGCGGGCAGATCGCGATGAGCGTCGCGGACGTGCCGGGTGTCGACATCGCCGGGATCACCTTCGACGCTGGCCCGGTCAGCTCGCCGGTCCTGCTCCAGGTGGGCACCGCGCACGCCGCGAAGGGGGGCAAGAGCAGCGCCGCCAACCCGACCGGACTGCAGGACGTCTTCTTCCGGATCGGCGGTCCCAGTCTCGGCAAGGCCACGGTGAGCCTCGAGATCAACAGCAGCCACGTCGTCATCGACGACATCTGGGCGTGGCGCGCCGACCACGGCAACGGGGTGGGCTGGACGGACAACACCGCCGACACCGGCGTCGTCGTCAACGGCGACCACGTCACCGCCACAGGCCTCTTCGTCGAGCACTACCAGAAGACCGAGATCATCTGGAACGGCGAACACGGCGAGGTCACCTTCCTCCAGAACGAGATGCCCTACGACCCGCCGAGCCAGGCGGCCTGGCGGTCGGCCCCCGGCCACGACGGCTATCCGGCCCTGCTCGTCGCCCACGGCGTCGAGCACTTCACCGGCGCCGGTATGGGGTCTTACAGCTTCTTCAACCAGGGCATCGACATCTTCTCGGAGAACGCGTTCGAGGTGCCGCAGACCCCCGGCGTGCGTCTGCACGACATGCTGACGATCTTCCTGAACTCGAGCGCTGGCAAGGGCGGCATCCGCAACGTCGTCAGCGGCGTGGGCGGCTCCTCGACGATCGCCAACCCGGACGTCCCTGTCACCGTCACCAGCTACCCGTGATCAACCGCTGTCCAGGGTCGACAAGCCGCTAACGAACTGGTCGAGGAGGGCTTTCGCGGCGCATCCTGTCCATCGGGACGGCGGGCTTGGACGGACTGGAAGACCTCACCCGAAGCACAGTCGAGTACCTCTGGAACCCCGCACCAGGGCTGGAGCGATCTGTGAACCAGGACTGGCGACGGAGGTTCCATTCCTCCCCGCCACAGACCGCGCGACCTTGGGCGGCAGGTGAGCACGAAAGCGGTTGCGTCAAGGGCGCTGATGCCAGAGGCGGCGGCTACCGGCGATGGCGCCTGCACCGGCCGCGATAAGGGCCAGGCCAGCGGGAACGAGCGGGACCGCGTTGGCACCGGTGTCGGCGAGCTCAGCGGTCCGGGCGGAGGTCGTCGGGGTGCTCACGGTGATCGTGACGGCCGGCGAGGTGCTCGTGGTGAAGCTCGCGTCACCGCTGTACACCGCGACAACGCTGTTCGATCCCAAAGGCAGCGTTGCGGTGCTGACACTGGCGGTTCCGTCAGCCTGCAGGGATGCGGTGGCGAACGGGGTGGGTGAGCCGTTGAGGTAGAAGCTGACCGTGCCAGTCGGGGTCAGCGGGTTCGCCGGGGCCGGACCGACATGGGCGGTGAACGACACCGCGTCCGCGAACGCGGCGGTCGGGGTGGTGGACACCGTGGTCGTTGTCGCCCCCTGGGACACCTGGAACGACTGCGGTGATCCGGTGGCTGCGCCGAAGTGGGCGCCGGAGGTGACCGCGGCGGTCAGGGTGCAGCTTCCGACGCCGACCAGCTTGACCGTCAGGCCGGAGGCGGTGCAGACCGTGGGCGTGGACGATCTGACCGACCGCGTTCCGTCCCCGGTGGTGTCCACGGTCGCGGTGAACGACCCGCCAACCACTGCATCGGTCGGCACGTTGGTGACCACGGGCTTCGACGCCATGGTGCGAATCACCGAGACCGTGTTGCTTCCATTGTTCGTCACATAGGCGGTGTGGGTGCCCGGGTCGACGGCTACGCCACTCGGACCCGGGCCGACCGCGACGGTGGCGGTCACCGCGTTCGTCGCCTCGTCGATCACGGACACCGTCTTGTCCGTGTTGTTGGCGACGTAGACGACCCCCGCGCTCGGGTCGACCGCGACCGCCCCTGGAGCCTGACCCACCGGCACGGTGGCCTTCACGGTGTTCGTCGTCGTGTCGATCACGGCGACCGTGTTGGCGCTGGTGGCGACATAGGCGGTCCGCCGAGAAGGGTCAAGCGCGATCGTTCCGGTACGCCCGCCGACCGGGATGGTCGCGATCAGTCCACGGGTCGCGCCGTCGATCACTGTCACGGTGCCGTTGTCGAGGTTCGCTACGTAGAGGGTGTTGGTCAGCTCGTTGACCGCCACTCCAGTCACGATGGGACCCGCGTTGAAGACAGCCGTGGTGGCCAGGGTGGGGGCGGAGATCTCCGAGACCGAGCCAGCGTAGAAGTGAGAGACGTACACGGTGTTGGTCCGCGAGTTGACGGCCGTCCCGAAGTGCGGCCCGTCTCCATCAGGCTGAAGGGCGCGTCGGTCAGTGATGGCGTTCGCGGCACCGATCACGACCAGGTCTCCATAGTGGCAGCCGCTCCCGCACGTCCCCGTGGTGACGTACGCGTTGTTGGTCACGGCGTTGACCGCGATGGAGAAGGGCATTCCAAGAACGGGCACGGTCGCGCTCACCGTGTTGTTCGCGGTGGCCAGCACCGAGACCGTGTTGTCAGAGCCGTTCGCGACGTATACCCGGCCGGCTTGGGGGTTCACGGCAATCGACGCCGGCCCGCCGCCAACCGGGATGGTCGCCGTAACCGCGTATGCGGGGGCCGCAGCCGGTGCGGCGGCGGCTGCTGGTGCCGACCCTGCCTCGATGCCGGCCACCGCCAGAGACAGCAGGCCGGTCACTGCGAAACCGAAGCCGAGACCACGAACACAGCGCATGCGGAACCCCCAGGAACGTGCTGATGGTGAAAGACACCACGGGGGATTCCGCGCGCTCCAAGGTTCACCACTTGCGTGGTGGAACGTAGCACGCCCATCGACCGGCCACCGCCTCCAGGCCTACGTCGTTCCCACAATCGTGTCTCAACCGACGACCGATCAAGGACATTGGCACTCAGACAGGCCCACCACCCATGAACGCAAAGGTGACAGGTCTGTGGCCGTGGCCGTCGAGACGCCGGTCGTGTGCCTCGTTGGCGCCGGGGGGCCGACAGGACTCCCTCGTTGTCGGGCCGTGCTGGGCGTCTGGGCCGTAGTGTCCGAGTTGTGGGCGAACGCCTGGAGCTCGACCGGCCCCTGAGCCGGGTGCTGGATGCTGCCGAAGATGCTTCACCGCTGCAGGCGGTGGAGGCGGTGACCGACGCCCTGGCGACAGCTCTGGGGGCCCCGGCCGCGTTCTTCCTGATCGCCGACGTCTCGGGACGCGGACTGGTGCGGCTTTCCCACGGCGCCTCTGACGCGGTGCTGGCAAGCCTGGGGCTTGGCGGTCTGGAGGGCGTGACCCGACTCGACGACGGCGAGCAGGCCGTGGTGGTGCCCTTGGACGGTGGGCCGGTGGAGGAGGCGCTGCGCACCCAGAGCGTCCAGGTTCTTCCCCCGGTGTCCGATCCTTCCGGAGGACAGCCCCGCCGATGGGTGGTCCTCGCGCCGGTGACCGAGCGCGGAGAGGTGCTGGGGCTGCTACAGCTGTCTCTGCCGACCGCGCCGGACGCGGCGACCTTGGCCCAGATCGCCCGGATCGGACACGTCCTGGCTTTCGTGGTCATCGCGAACCGGCGGCACACGGATCTCTTCGAGTGGGGACAACGCAGCATGGCGTTCACGCTTCCGGCCGAGATCCAGCGCCGGCTGCTGCCGGCGGCGTTCACGTGCGAGGCCGGAGCCTTCGCCCTCTCGGCCTGGCTCGAACCGGCGGCGTCAGTGGGCGGGGACACCTTCGACTACAGCCTGAGCCGTGACGTCCTGCACCTGTCAATGACCGACGCCATGGGCCACGGAGTGGCCAGCGCGCTCACGGCCACCTTGTGCGTGGGCAGTCTGCGCAACACCCGCCGGCGGGGTGGCTCCCTCCTCGGGCAGGCGGCTGCCGCGAACCTGGCTCTCTTCGAGCACACGACCGCCAGTGGCGCCGAGAGCTTCGCGACGGGCATGCTTGGGCGCCTCGACCTGGCCACCGGCAGCCTCGCCATGGTCAACGCCGGCCACGTCGCCCCATACCTGTGTCGGGCCGGGACCACGGCGACCGTCACCCTGCCGGTGGACCGACCCTTCGGCATGTTCCGCAATACCACCTACCAGTCCACCGACATCATTCTGCAGCCCGGTGACCGGCTCGTCATGGTCACCGACGGTATGCTCGAACGTGACGCCGCCAACCTGGACCTCATCACCGAGATCGGGCGGACCCGGGCCTTGCACCCGCGCGAGACGACCCGGCGACTGACCGACATGGTCCTGGCCCTGTCCGCAGGAGTGCTGGCCGACGACGCTACCCTGCTCGTCCTGGACTGGCACGGCGGCCACGGCAACAGCAGACACACCTCCTCGGGGGCAGAACCGTTGCGCGCCAGTGCGGGAAACCGGACACCGGACCCGCCACCCATGTGAGCGCCGTGGCCTACGCCGACTCCGTGGGCACCGGCGTTGCCGCGGGCGCACCGTCCCGTAGATGGCGCCGACGGCCACACGGTCCGGTGTCGTTCAGCCACCACGACAGCCCGTAGTTCGGCTTCACGCGGCAGGGAGGCCACGTCAGGTCCACCCATTCGGACGAGACCACCCGCTCAGCACGAGGAGCGAGACGTAGGCGCACAGCCCCACGACCAGTACGCGCGCCAGGCCGCCCCAGCCATCGAAGAACACGCGACTCCTCCCGCCCTGACCCTGCCCGTCTGGCTAGGGACCCTACCGCGGGCCGAGGTGTCATCCCGGTTCGTCGTTCCCCGCTTGAGGCGTCGCCGCTAGCATCCGAGGGGCTTCCTACGAGAGACGAGGAGCCTCGATGGCCACCTGGATCTGCGCCACCTGTGCCATGCAGTACCCCGACACCGAGCACCCGCCCGACCGCTGCCCGATCTGTCAGGACGAACGGCAGTACGTGGGATGGGAGGGGCAGCGGTGGACCACGATGGCGGACCTGGCGACACGGCATACCGTGCAGATCCGTGCGGAGGAGCCAGACCTCGTCGGCATCGGCCTGGAGCCGGGGTTCGCGATCGGACAGCGGGCGCTGCTGGTGCGGACCCCGGGTGGGAACGTGCTGTGGGACTGCATCCCGCTGCTCGACGACGAGACCGTCGCGCAGGTCGAAGAGCTCGGGGGGATCGACGCCATCTGCCTGTCGCACCCGCACTTCTACGCGGCTCAGGTCGACTGGGCTGACGCGTTCGACGCGCGCATTCTCATCCCTCGTGCCGACCGGCAGTGGGTCCAGCGGGCGTCACCGCGGATCGAGCTCTTCGACGACGACGCCGAGCCCGTGCCCGGGCTCACCCTGGCCCGCATCGGAGGGCATTTCGACGGGGCGGCCGTGCTGCACTGGCCGCAGGGGTCGGGTGGACGCGGAGCCCTGCTCACGGGCGACACCATCATGGTGGTGCAGGACCGAGACTGGGTCAGCTTCATGTGGAGCTATCCCAACCTCATCCCGCTCGACGAGACCACGGTCCGCCACATCGCGGACCGGGTCGGTGGCTTCGCCTTCGACCGGGTCTACGGCGGCTGGTGGGGAAAGGTCGTCGTCGGGGATGGGGCAGCGGCCATCCGCCGCTCCGCAGACAGGTATGTCGCGCGACTGCGGGGCGCGCGACCGCCGGGTTGACCCGGGCACCCGTCGATCGCAGCACCCGCCGCCAGCCCGTCCCGCCCGGTGAGCGGTGGCCTGACTCGACCCTCGCGCCGGGATGAACCGCCGGTGGACCGACCGGTAGAGTTGCGCACGGTCGTCAGGCGGGTTCGCCGAGGGCCTGACCGTCACAAACCGTGGGAGTCTCAGGACGTGAGCGCATCTCGCCCGGCCGCCGTGATCGTCCTCGCCGCAGGTGAGGGTACGCGGATGAGGTCCCGTCGGCCCAAGGTCCTGCACGCGATCGGTGGACGGTCCCTGCTCGGCCATGCCGTCGCCGCCGCCCGGGGCACCAACCCGCTCCACCTCTCCGTCGTCGTGCGGCATGAGCGGGACCTCGTCGCGGAGCATGTGGGCGGCCTCGACCCCGAGGCCGTCATCGCCGACCAGGACGAGGTCAAGGGGACAGGACGGGCCGTCGAGTGTGGCCTGGCCGCCCTGCCGGCCGACCTCTCGGGGACGGTCCTGGTGACCTACGGCGACGTCCCCCTGCTCCAGCCGGAGACCCTGCTCAGCCTGGTCGCCGACCACGACGGGTCGGGCCGGTCGGTCACGGTGATCACGGCCACCCTCGACGACCCCACCGGATACGGACGGATCGTCCGCGACAACGAGGGCCTGCTCGAGGCGATCGTCGAGCACAAGGACGCGACGGCCTACCAGCGCGAGCTCAACGAGATCAACTCGGGGCTCTACGCCTTCGACGCTGCGGTGTTGCGCGAGGCGCTCGCCGAGGCGGGCACGGACAACGCCCAGGGCGAGAAGTACCTCACCGACGTCCTGTCGATCGCCCGGCGACGCGGCCTGTCCGTGGGCTCTCTGCACATCGACGACATCTGGCAGACCGAGGGCGTCAACGACAAGGTGCAGCTCGCCCGGCTCGGTGCCGAGCTGAACCGGCGGACCGTCGAGCGCGTCATGCGCGACGGCGCCATCGTCATCGACCCCGCCACGACGTGGATCGACGCCGAGGTGACGGTCGGCGAGGACACCGTGATCCACCCGCACACGCAGCTCCACGGCGCCAGCTCGATCGGCGCGGAGTGCACGATCGGCCCGG
The DNA here is from genome assembly GCA_963826375.1 of uncultured Actinomycetota bacterium. Classification (GTDB taxonomy): domain Bacteria; phylum Actinomycetota; class Actinomycetes; order Actinomycetales; family Dermatophilaceae; genus Lapillicoccus. Next base: position 92,235 of record CAWGWN010000009.1, read on the forward strand.
AGGTGACCCTGACCGACTGCGAGGTGGGCGACGGCGCATCCGTCGTGCGTGCCCAGGCGCTGCTCGCGGTGATCGGCCCCCGGGCGAGCGTCGGGCCGTTCTCCTACCTTCGTCCCGGCACCGAGCTCGGCGCAGGCGCCAAGGTCGGTGGCTTCGTCGAGACGAAGAACGCCCGGATCGAGGCGGGTGCCAAGGTGCCGCACCTCTCGTATGCCGGTGACGTCACCATCGGTGAGGGCGCCAACATCGGGGCCGGCACGATCTTCGCCAACTACGACGGCGTGCGGAAGTCGCACAGCACGGTGGGCGCGCACAGCTTCATCGGTAGCAACTCGGTGATCGTCTCGCCGGTCGACATCGCCGACGGCGCCTACGTCGCCGCCGGCTCGGCGGTCACCCAGGACATCGGGCCCGGCGAGCTCGGCGTGACCCGGGCCCGGCAGCGCAACATCCCCGGCTGGGTGGCCCGGCAGCGCCCCGGGAGCCGCACAGCCGCTGCCGCGGAGGACGCCAAGCGGGCTGACACGCAGAGCGCCCCGCCCGACCAAACCGACCGTCCCGGCACGTCGGACGTCCAGCACGACCCGCGACATGTACCCGACGGCGGGAGCCAGCCGTGACCGGCATCCTCAGGACCACGCAGAAGAACCTGCTCGTCTTCTCCGGGCGTGCGCACCCGGAGCTGGCCAGGGAGGTGGCCGAGGGCCTCGGCACCGTGATCGTGCCGACCTCGGCCTACGACTTCGCGAACGGCGAGATCTACGTGCGCTACGAGGAGTCGGTGCGCGGCTCGGATGCCTTCGTGATCCAGAGCCACACCGCGCCGATCAACGAGTGGATCATGGAGCAGCTGATCATGGTCGACGCGCTGAAGCGCGCCTCGGCCAAGCGGATCACCGTGGTCCTGCCGTTCTACGGCTATGCCAGGCAGGACAAGAAGCACCGCGGCCGCGAGCCGATCTCTGCGCGCCTGATGGCCGACCTCTTCCGCACCGCCGGAGCCAACCGGCTGATGGCCGTCGACCTGCATACGTCGCAGATCCAGGGGTTCTTCGACGGCCCTGTCGACCACCTCATGGCGCTGCCCATCCTCAGCGACCACGTGGCCGAGCACTACGGCGACCAGCCCCTGGCCGTCGTCTCACCGGACGCCGGCCGGATCAAGGTCGCCGAGGAGTGGTCGCACCGGCTCGGCGGAGCGCCGCTGGCGTTCATCCACAAGACCCGCGACATCAGCCGGCCGAACGAGACGGTCGCCAACCGGGTGGTCGGCGAGGTCAAGGACCGCATCTGCGTCCTCGTCGACGACATGATCGACACCGGCGGCACGATCACCAAGGCGGCCGACGCGCTTGTCGCCGCAGGCGCGGCCGGCGTCATCATCGCCGCGACGCACGCCATCCTCTCGGGGCCGGCCGTCGACCGGCTGAAGAACTGCCGCGCCACCGAGGTGATCGTCACCAACACGCTGCCGATCCCGCCCGACCGGGAGTTCGACAAGCTCACCGTGCTGTCGATCGCGCCGCTGCTCAGCCGGGCGATCCGTGAGGTGTTCGAGGACGGCTCGGTGACGAGCCTCTTCGACGGTCGCGCCTGAGGTCAGCCTCTGCTCGCCTTGCGGGCCCGGTATGCCGCGACGTTGGCCCGGTTGCCGCAGCCGTCGTCGCAGAACCGGCGTGAGCGGTTCTTCGACAGGTCGATGACCACGTCGTCGCAGTCCTGCGCGTCGCAGACCTTGAGCCGGCCCATCTCCTGGGCCCGGATGACGTCGACGAAGGCCATCGCCGCCTCGACCGCCATCCGGGTCGCGAGGGGGGCGTCCGCCGGCGTGGCGTGCAGGTGGTAGTCCCACGCGTCGTGGCGGACCAGCTGGGGGAGCGCCCTGGCCTCCGCGAGCATCGAGTTCACCTCGGCCACGGCCTCGTCCTGCTCCATCAACCAGAGCGCGCGCAGCCGCGGCCGCAGCCGCCGGACGGCGTCCAGCTCGTCGGCGTCGCCGGTGCGGCTGCCGGTCCAGTCCCACTCGCCGACGAATGCGTCGAGGTCCTCCACGGACTCGAGCCGGTCGAGGTCGGTGTCGCCGGGGACCGAGCCGGCCATCGTGTTGACGAGGGCGGCGGCCGCGAGCAGGGATACCTGCGTGTCATGAGCAAAAATCATCTTGACTCCTGACATCGACGGGTCCTAGGGTCAGGGCCGTCCGCCATTTTACTCATGACAGCAAGGGCCAGTGCCGTGACGACACGATCGACCGAGCCACGGCTGGCCCATGGCGGCGCCGCTGCCCGCACGCTGCCGCGAGCGCCGTGGCGCGTGCCCGGCGCGGATGTCGGTCTGGCGGCCGCCCTCGTCTCGGCCGCCGCCTTCGGCACCTCCGGCCCGTTCGCCAAGGCGCTGCTCCTGACGGGGTGGTCATCCGGGGCCATCGTGCTGCTGCGGGTCGGCATCGCGACGGCGATCCTCGCCCTGCCGGCGGTCTGGGCGTGCCGCGGCCGCTGGGGGATGCTCCGCGCGGAGGCCCGGCTGATCCTCATCTACGGTCTCGTGGCCGTGGCCGGGTGCCAGGTGGCCTACTTCAACGCGGTCCAGCGCCTGACCGTCGGGGTCGCCCTCCTGCTGGAGTACTGCGGGATCCTCCTGGTCGTCCTGTGGATCTGGCTGCGTTCGCGCCAGGCGCCGACCCGGCTCACCTGGCTGGGCGTCGTCATCGCCCTGCTCGGCCTGGCGTTGATCCTCGATATCACCGGCCAGGTGCGGCTGGACCCGGCCGGGGTGCTCTGGGGCCTGCTCGCCGCCGTCGGCCTGGCCGCCTTCTTCGTCGTGGCTGCCGACCAGGGCAGCCGCCTTCCTCCCGTGGTCATGGCGGCCTTCGGCATGGGGACCGGGACGGTCGCGCTGGCGGTGCTGGGTGCGGTGGGCCTGCTCCCGATGCGGTTCTCCGCCGCTGACGTCGTCGTGGCCGGGTGGTCGGTGTCCTGGTGGGTGCCCATCCTCGAGGTGGCCGTCATCGCTGCGGCCGCGGCATACCTGCTGGGGACGTTCGCCGCTCGCCGTCTCGGCTCGACCGTCGCGTCCTTCGTCGGGCTGAGCGAGGTCCTCTTCGCGGTGCTCTTCGCCTGGCTGCTCCTCGGCGAGCTGCCCCGACCGGTTCAGCTCGTCGGCGGCGTGCTCATCGTCGCCGGAGTGGTCGCCGTGCGGGCCGGCGAGCTGCGAGCACCACACGGCTGAGAACGGCGCCACCCGCCGGATTTCTCGTATGCCGTGACCTCGCCTAGGATTGGCGGGTTGCCTCGGCGAGGGACGTCGCGCGGCCTTACCTGGTCGCCTGTCCGTGATCGACGCGGTGGTCGTCCGTCAGGGTGCGCCCACGTGTTGTCTGACCGTGCCGCGTCCCGCGTCGAGGCCCATCGCCCCCCAGGCCTGTCGCCACCCCGTTCCGCTGAGGAGAAGACGTCCCATGTCCGAGATCAAGCTCGTCGCAGAGACCCGCACCACCTTCGGGAAGGGCGCGGCCCGCAAGATCCGCCGCGACCACAAGATCCCCGCTGTCCTCTACGGGCACGGCACCGAGCCGGTCCACATCACCCTGCCCGGCCACGACACGATGATGGCCCTGAAGAGCGCCAACGCCCTGCTCGACATCGAGATCGACGGGAAGAGCCAGCTGGCACTGGCCAAGGACGTCCAGCGCGACCCCATCCGTCCGGTCATCGAGCACGTCGACCTCGTCGTGGTCAACCGCGACGAGAAGGTCACCGTCGACGTCCAGGTCCACACCGAGGGCGAGGCCGCTCCGGAGACCGTCGTGACGGTCGACTCCCAGACCGTGCAGCTCCTCGTGCTCGCTACGAACATCCCCCAGCACGTCGTCGTCTCCGTCGAGGGCCTGACGGCCGGGACGCAGATCCACGCGGACGCGCTGGTGCTGCCGGAGGGCGCCGAGCTGGTCACCGACCCCGAGGTGCTCATCGTCAACGTCACGCAGCAGATCACTGCGGAGGCACTCGAGGCCGAGCTGGCCGAGGCCGAGGCCGAGGCGGGCATCGAGCACCCGGAGCCCGAGTCTGCCGAGGGGGACGCCGACGCCGAGAGCGAGACGGAGTCGGGCGAGGGCGGCGACGCCGGCAACGACGAGGGCTGATCTCGACCGCAGGACAGCCATGCAGCCGAAAGGGCCCGGTCCTCGACCGGGCCCTTTCGTCGTCTCGGTGGGCGGCCCGGCATACTTGCCCCTCGTGGACACCTGGCTCGTCGTCGGACTCGGCAACCCCGGCGCGACATATGCCGGGAACCGGCACAACGTCGGCGCGATGGTCGCCGAGGAGCTGGCCCGACGGCACACGGCGCCGCCGCTCGGGGCGTCCCGATCGAGCAGCCGCGGACCGATGGGACCGCTGCGGGCCCACAAGGCTCGCGCGCTGGTCGCCGAGGTCCGCCTGGGCGCCGCGGCTGGAGGCGCCCCCGGACCGCGCACGGTGCTCGCCGTTCCGACGACCTTCATGAACGAGTCCGGCGGCCCCGTCTCGGCGCTGATGAAGTTCTTCTCCATCGACATCGAGCAGCTCGTCGTCATCCACGACGAGCTGGACATCCCCGCAGGCTCCGTCCGGTTGAAGCTCGGTGGGGGCGAGGGCGGCCACAACGGACTGCGTTCGGTGACGAAGTCGCTCGGCTCCCGGGACTACCTACGGGTGCGCGTCGGCATCGGCCGGCCGCCCGGCCGGATGGATCCTGCGGACTTCGTGCTGCGTGACTTCTCCGCGGACGAACGCGCCGAGCTGCCCTTCACGATCGACACCGCGTCCGATGCTGTCGAGGCCCTCGTGGGCGACGGTCTCGTCGCAAGCCAACAACGGTTCCATTCCCCATAGGTAGGCGGTTTCCCGCCGACACCGGGCATTTGGGGTGCCTCCGGACATCTCCGAAAACAGGCCAGTCGCGAATGTCCGCTTTCCAGGGGCTTTGCTGGATTTTGTTGTGCCTCAACGTAATCCGATGATCATCCCTTTGGACTATGGCCGGTCGCGGCTTCCCCTCTTTACGCTTTCGTGATGGGGGGTGAGACGTTTTTTCTCACCGTCGAGGTCATCTGCACGCCGGGGTTTGTGGGAACCCCGGTCCGCTCGATTAGAGATTCACGCATCTGGGGCGCTTCCGCGTGCCCGGGCGGTGGGGAAGTTCGGGTACTGGTCGTGACTGAGTATGTGGGCACGTTCGACAGAGGGCGCAGGGGCGCCGAGAAGGCATCAGCAGACACGGGGGTGTCTCGGGCAGTCCGGCTGCGGTGGGCCATCACCGGGTCGAGCCGGGCCTGGCTGGACACGTATCGCACGCGCGCCGTCGTCGGAGACCTGATCGTCGGCGTCCTGGCCGGCGCCCTCTGCTACGCGCTGCGGTTCGGCACCGGGGTGCTACGCACCGCCTGGCCGGTCCTCATCGTCCCGGTCATCTGGGGCGTGGCGCTCTTCCTGATGAACACCTACCGGCCGCAGCATCTCGGCGCAGGGTCCGAGGAGTACCGCGCGATCGGGAAGTCGGCCATCCTCGTCGCCTGTGCCGTGGCGATGATCAGCTATCTCGGTGCGCTGGAGCTGCCGCGCGGTCTCGTCCTGCCGCTGGCGCCGACCGTGCTGAGCGGAAGCCTGCTGGTGCACTGGCTGCTGCGCCGAGGGCTGGTCCGTGAGCGCCGCCGCGGCGACAGCCTGCTGACCACGATCGTCGTGGGTCGGGCCGACTCCGTCGCCGCGATGATCCGCGAGATCCAGGGCTCGCCCCAGTCCGGCATGCGGGTCGTCGGAGCCTGTGTCTCGGGGCTCGACTCCGCGTGGAGCGCCCAGCAGCACATCGAGTCGGTCCCGATCTACGGACCGCCGGACTCTGCTCTCGCCGCGGTCGACGACCTCGGCGCCCAGGTCGTCGCGGTCTCGAGCCACCCGGACCTGGTGGGAAAGCCGCTGCGCCGTCTCGGCTGGGCACTGGCAGAACGAAAGGTCGACCTGTGCGTCTCGCCCGGCATCGTCGAGGTGGCCGGACCGCGGCTCTCGCTGCGCCCTGCCGCCGGTCTCTCGCTGCTGCACGTCGAGCGGCCGATCAGCTCCGGAAGCCGGATGGTCATCAAGAGACTGACCGACTCAGCCGCGGGCATCGTCCTGCTCGTCCTCGCCGTCCCGCTCTTCCTCCTCATCGCCGGACTCATCAAGGCGACGACCCGTGGGCCGGTGTTCTTCAAGCAGGAGCGGGTCGGGATCCGGGGCGAGGCCTTCCGCCTGTTCAAGTTCCGCACCATGGTCGTGGATGCCGAGGCGAGGCTGGCCTGCATGAGCCGGGAGGGACAGACGAACGCGGTGCTGTTCAAGGTGCGTGACGACCCTCGGGTCACCTCCGTGGGCCGGGTGCTACGCAAGTACTCCCTGGACGAGCTGCCCCAGCTGTTCAACGTGCTGCGTGGCGAGATGTCCCTCGTCGGGCCCCGCCCGCCGCTGCGTCGCGAGGTCGACGACTACGAGCCCGATGCCGTCCAGCGGCTTCGCGTCCGCCCGGGGATGACCGGCCTCTGGCAGATCAGCGGCCGAAGCGACCTCAACTGGGACCAGTCCCTGCGCCTCGACCTCTGGTACGTCGACAACTGGTCGCCCCTGCTCGACCTGCAGATCCTGGTCCGGACCTTCCGCGCCGTCGTCGCGGGCGCCGGGGCCTACTGACACGCACGTACGCAGCCGCGACAGACCAACGAGGGGACGGGACTCATGCAACGAGTCAAGGTGAGCAACACCGACACCGACGTGCTGAACGAGCAGGCCGAGTACCAGGGCACGATCAGAGGCGACTACGCCATCGGCTTCCACGCGCTCATCGACGGTCACCGGCTCTCGAACAGGGTCTACCCGAGACCGGAGCTGGCCGAGCTCGCCATCCTGGACGCGCAGGCTGTCCGGTCGCTCTTCGCCCAGATCACGCCACAGAACCACTGACCCCGCGCTCGGTGCCCCAGCGGCTGCGGTCGGCTGCGTGTCGGACACCGATCGTCTGGACGGGGCGCGGTGCGTCCTTCCACGTCCGGCGACGCTCGACCCCTGGCGTTGGCGTCGTTCTCGGGTGTCCGCCTGCGGGGACGTGGTCCGGAGCCGTTCGCGTGTGGCTCACCGCCACCCAGCCAGATGCTGGACCCGACCGGTCCCACATCCTGAACGTCGGGCGGCGCCGAAGTTGACCTTTTCGTGACCTTCGCGCATCGTGGTCTGCGTCAGCCGGCACTCAGGCTGTGCGAACGGTGAACGCTAGGGGGGCCGTATCCCGAACATTGGGCTACGCCCCCTTTCTCTGTGGGAGTGGGCATTTCGCCCGACTTCCACCGAGAGGCGCCCGCCCGACGTCGGCCCCGGACCCCAACCCCACATGGCGCCATTGCGCCTTGTGTGACCGCACCTGGTGCGACCGCAGTGACCCGTATGGAGTACCAGCTCCACGCGGCTGAACGAGACATTTTTCGGCACGCCGCCCAGGTCCCCTGTGCCTGGGCAGCAGCCCGGCTCCCCGTGGCGCATCCGTGAGCCACGCGGCCAGGCTGTCGTGCCACAACAGAAGGAGCAGCCTATGAGGACCCACCGAATCCGCCTCGGAGGACGTGTGTCACGGACCAAGGTGACGTGGGTCGCGATGACCGTCGGCGTCGCGATGATCGGCGGCTCCCTCGCCGTCGCCACCACGGCGCAGAGTGCGTCCGACCCCTCGAAGAACCTCGCTGCCGCGTGTGGCAGCGTGCCCGGACCGACCAACACCGGGGCGCTCGGCGGCCTCGAGCCCACGTCGACAACCGGCCTCTCCACCCCGGGCGAGACCCTTGAGGCTGCCCAGGTCGCCGGCGACCTGACGGTGAGCGGGGACGGGGCCGTCGTACGCAACGTGGCTGTGGACGGCACGATCATGGTGCTCGGCAACGACGTGACCCTCGACCACGTGACGGCGAAGGGGGTGGTGATCTCGGGAGCGGCGAAGACCACGGTGTCCTACGCCAACATCTCCGGCGGCGGCGAGGGGATCCACGTCACCGCCGACCGTGGCCCCGACCGCCCGGTCACCGGAACCTCGCTGCGCCACAACTACATCCATGACCCTGCCGGGTCCTCCGGAAGCTACAGCGGAACGCATCTGCGCGGTGGCACGAACATCGACATCTCCTGCTCGCGGTACGACACTGGGTCAGCGGGCAACGGCGCCCTGTTCATGGAGAACGCCAACGGCGGCACCGACGGCGTTCGGGTGGCCAACAACTGGCTGAACGGTGGCGGCTTCACGGTCTTCAACGGAGCTAACGGCGTCAGCCTGCGCGACAACGTGTTCGGCGGCGACGCGCACTGGGGGATCTGCTCCAACCGCGCCGCGGAGCCGATGGCCGTTGCCGGCAACCGGCTCGCGGACGGCTCGGCTGTCACCCCCTGCGCCGACAGCGTGAGCACCGGGACCTCGGGTCCGGCCGACCCCACCACCGCTCCTGAGGCCTCGACCTCGACCGAACCGCCGGTGACTGCGACCGAGGCCCCGTCCACCACCACGACGGCGCTCCCGACGAAGCGTCCGCAGACCGCGACGTCGACCGCGCCGCCGAAGCCGACCGCGACCGTCCCAGCTCCCCCGCAGCCCGGCCCGAACAACACCTGTGCAATCAGGCCGTCGGCCTCGAACACGGGCGCCTCCGGCAGCCGGACCAACAGCTCGCAGACGGTGCTCGGTGACGGTGCGGTGCTGCAGAACGCGAACGTCTCCAGCCTGGAGATCCGCGGCTCCAACGTCACGGTCAAGAACGTCGCCGTCGCCGGCGGCATCCTCGTTGCGGGCAACAACGCGATGATCGACCACGTGACGACGCAGAACATCGGCATCTCGAGTGCTTCCGGGGTGACGGTGCAGTACACCAACATCGGGTTCGGTGAGGAGGACGCGATCCATGTGACCTCCGACAGCGGCTCGTACATCCAGAACGTCACGCTGAAGTACAACTACCTGCACGACCCGCGGGTGGCGCCGTCGTCGCACTACGACGGCATCCAGGTCCGGGGCGCCTCGAACTCGACGATCGCGTGCAACACGATCGACCCGGGTCCGTACCAGTCCACCTTCAACGCGGCGGTCTACCTCGAGGACGCCAACGGCGGCGACAACAACATCGTCGTGCAGAACAACTGGCTGAACGGGTTCGCCTTCTCGGTGATGATGGACGCCCGCAACATCACGCTGCGCGGCAACCAGCTCGGCGGCGACATCCACTGGCGTGAGTGCTACGTCGGCACCGGGGTCGGCAACCCCGGCCTGACCAGCACGGGAAACACCCGTGACGGCCAGCCGGTCAGCCTCTGCCAGTAGTCGTCACGCGCCCACGGGCGTGAGCGATTGACCACGAGCACCGGCCGCGGGCCGCCCTGACCAGGGCGGCCCGCGGTCGTCTGTTTGACCAAAAGCCCACGGGGACAGCCGTTTCCCACCTAGCATGACGAGCACGGGGATGGCGGCAGAGGGTGGGAATGATGGGTCGTGGGCAGGGTCGGGGACGCAACCCGGTGGCCCCTGTCGCTGACACCAGCGCGGTGGCCAGCGGCACCCGCCTGACGGCGGCGTCACAGATCGTCGCCCAGGGTGTCCGGTTCCTCACGAATATCGTCCTCGCGAGGCTGCTCACGCCGGACGACTTCGGCGTGGTGGCGATCGCCCTCGTCATCTCGCTGCTGCTCGACCAGCTGCAGGACGCGGGCACCGGAGCGGCGATCATCCAGCGACGCACCGTCGACGACGCCCTGCTCAACTCGGTCTTCTACCTCAACCTGGCCCTCGGGGCGGTGCTCGGCGTCACGTTGTTCACGGTGGCGCCCGTGCTGTCCGCGTTGATGGGCTCGGAAGGCTCGACCCCGGTGATGCGCGCGTTCGCTGTCGTCACCGTCATCACGTCGCTGGGCCAGATCCACCACTCGCTGCTCCGCCGCAACCTCAGGTTCTTCGAGATCGCGGTCGCGAGCGCCGTGAGCGCTGTCGTGACGGCGACGGTCTCCATCGTCAGCGCGTTGCTCGGTCAGGGCTACTGGGCACTCGTCTACGGAATGGCCGCCGGGGCAGTCGTCGGCACCGTCCTGGTCTGGGTCTACGACCGTTGGCGTCCGAGCTGGCAGCTCGACCTCACGAGCCTGCGGTCCATCTGGGCCTACAGCCTCCACCTGTTCCTCTCCAACGTCCTCTTCTTCTTCTTCACCCAGATCGACAAGGTCATCGTCAGCCATGCCTTCGGCGGGGCCGGGGTCGGCCTCTACTCGATGGCTCAGCGCACCGTGTCGGCTCCGGTGAGCTCCATGAGCACGGTGGTCGGTGAGGTGACCTTCCCGGCGTTCTCGCGTCGCCAGGACGACAACGCGGCCCTGTGCTCGGGTTTCATCCGGTCATCGCGCGTCATCGCGCTGGTGACCTGGCCACTGATGTTCGGCGTGGCTGCGGTGGCGAGCTCGCTCGTCCCCGTCGTGTTCGGCCCGACCTGGGCGGGCCTGGTGCCACTCATGTGGATCCTCGCACCCATCGGTGCGGTCCAGTCGGTCACCGGCCCCTGCAACCAGCTGCTGCTCGCCAAGGGACGCAGCGACCTGTCCTTCAGGTGGGCCCTCGTCTACAGCGGGGTCATCGTCCTCTTCGAGCTGGTCGGGGTCCGCTGGGGGCTGACCGGCGTCGCCGGGGCCTACGCGATCGCCATCGCGTTGCTCACCGCTCCCGGCCTGCTGCTGGCGTTCCGCCAGATCGGTCTGCCGTTGCGGGACTTCGCCGCGTCACTCATCCCGCACCTGTGGATCACCGCGGTCATGGTCCTCGCGACCGTCGGCGCGACGTATGGCGTCCGGCTGCTGCACGGTGCCGCGTGGGTCGAGCTCGGGGCGGGGGTGGTCGTGGGCGGCGCGACATACCTCGGCCTGGCGGTGGCCACCCACCTCCCGGCTCTCACCGAGGCCCTGCGAGTCGTGAAGGAGCGTCGAGGATGACCCCGGCAGATGCCGAGCACGTCGATGCAGTCGTCGAGCCCGCGTACGACGTGTCGGTGGTCGTGCCGGTGTACAACCCGGGCGCCCTGCTGGCGGAACAGCTCCGGGCGCTGCGCCGACAGGACTTCGACGGGACGTGGGAGATCGTGATCGCCGACAACGGCACGACGGACGGATCTCTGGACGACCTCTCCGAGCTCGTTGGCGGGCCGCCCGTCCGGGTCGTCGACGCCTCCGCGAGACGAGGACCGTCCCATGCCCGCAACGTCGGCGCCCAGGCCGCGGCGGGGCGGTGCCTGGCGTTCTGCGACGCCGACGACGTGGCCGCGCAGGGATGGCTGCGAGAGCTCTACGCCGCGAGGGACACGGGAGACGTGGTGGCCGGCGTCTACGACGTGGAGCGGGTCAACCCCTCGCTGCTGTGGGCCATGCGGGGCCCGCGGGAGCACTGGGACGGGCTGCCCCAGGGACCGTGCGGGTTCCTGCCCTTCGCGAACACCGGCAACATGATGGTCCGGCGCGACCTCTATCTCTCGCTCGGAGGGTTCGACGAGTCGCTCACGAGCTGCGAGGACGTGGAGTTCTCCTGGCGCGCCCAGCTCGGCGGCCTGGTCCTGACCCTGGCTCCTAACGCCGTGATCGGCTACCGGTTCCGGTCGACCGCCGCGGGCACCTACCGGCAGATGCTGAGCTACACCGGCGCCGAGCCGCTGCTCTACCTGCGGTACCGAGCCGTCGGTGCCCGACGGCAGAGCGCCGCCACGGTGGTCGGCCGGGTCTGGTGGGTGCTGTCCCGGAGCTTCTACCCGCTGGTGGATACCCGGCGCAGGTTCCTCTGGTGTGCCATCGCCGGCTCGGTCATCGGACGGGTCCAAGGCAGCCTGCGCCATCGGGTGGTCTACCTGTGACCGGCCGGGCGACGACCGGAGGGACGTCATGACGAGGGTGTCCGTGGGGCTGCCCGTCTACAACGGCGAGCGCTACCTCGAGACGGCCCTGGAGTCTCTGGTCTCCCAGACCCACGAGGACCTCGAGATCGTGATCAGCGACAACGCGTCAACCGACCGCACCCAGGAGATCTGCGAGAAGTATGCGGCGGCCGACCCGCGGGTGCGCTACCTGCGCCAGAGCGTGAACCGGGGCGCTGCAGCCAACCACAACATCGTCGTGCTGATGTCCACAGCGCCGTACTTCAGGTGGTACGCCTACGACGACCGGATGGACCCGCGGTGCATCGAGCGCTGTGCGGCGGCCCTCGACGCGGACGACTCGATCGTCCTGGCCTGGCCGCGCACGGTCGTCATCGATGAGGCGGGCGACGAGACCGGCCGCTACCGCGTGGACCTGCCCTGGGACAACCGGTCGGCGCTGAGCCGGGTGCGCAGCCTGCTCGGCCCCCGCACCGACGAGTCACTGCTGCACATGTGCTACCCCGTCTATGGCGTGATGAGGCGGGACGCCCTTCTCGACACCCGGCTGCTGGGGACGAACAACGCCGCCGACACCGTGCTCCTCGTGGAGCTCGCGCTGCGCGGTGGGTGGACCCAGCTTCCCGAGTGGTTGTTCTACAACCGCCGGCATGCCGACTCCTCGGCCGTCGACAAGTCACCCGAGGAGATCGCCGCGTGGTTCGACCCGGCCCGCGAGGACACCCACTTTCCCATGCCCCAGAGCAGGCTCCTGGCCGGCTACCTGCGGGCTGTGCTGAGCGTCCGGATGACGCCGCCCGACCGGGCCCGCGCGCTCGCGGTGGTGGGACAGTGGGTCGTCACCCATCGCCGCTGGCGGGTCCTCCTCGGTGAGGTCAGGATCCGTGCTCGGCAGCGTCTGCGACCGCCGCGCCGAGGGTGAGGACCTCGGCCGAGACCCCCATCGCGGCGAGCTGCTCGCGGATCTCCCGCAGATATACCGGGTTCATGACGATGACGACGTCGCATGGCCGGTCACGCAGATCCTCCGGCGCGACGATCGGCACCCCCGAGCCGAGGACGAACCGTCCCTGCTTGTACGGGTTGACGTCCACCACCCGGCTGACACACCGACCCGGGCGCGTCAGCGTGAGGAAGGCAGTGGCCTTGGAGCCGGCCCCCCAGAGGACGACGTCCTCGTGGCGCGCCTGTCGTTCAGCCAGCTCACGACGCCACCGGTCGACCTCGACCGCCACCTGCTCGCGGAAGCCGGCCGCGAGGACGTGCAACGCCTCCACGCGGTCCGGGGGAGGTAGGGCGTCAGAGGCGACGCCCGCGGCCGCCGCCGTCGCCGCGACGAGCAGGTACTGCCCGGCATACACGCTCGTGATGTCCCGGACCACCAGGCCGCAGGACGTGAACAGCGCCTCCAGGGTGTCGGGCACGAAGTAGGCGCAGTGCTCGTAGTAGACGTCCCAGAACGCGCCCTCGGCGAGGACCCGCCGCGCATCCGGGACCTCGACGAGCACGGGCACCTCGGGTCGGGAGCGCAGCGCCGCGGACAGCGCCTCGAGGAGCCGCCTCGGGTCACCGACGTGCTCCAGCACGTGCCGGAAGACGACCGCGTCGCACTCGGGAAGGTCAGACGGGTCGTCGAACTGCTCTACCAGCCAGGCGATCCGGCCGCCCTCGTCGTCGCCTGCGCGGTCGGCCGTGATCGTGGGGTCCATGGCGACCACCCGTCCGGCGCCCGCCCCGACGAGCAGCCGGCTGAAGTCACCGCGTCCGGCGCCGATCTCCACCACCGTCCGGCCGCGCAGGTCCCAGGTCGAGACCCACTTGCCGGCCAGGTCGCGGGCATACTCCATGAAGGTCGGGGAGAAGGCCTGGGAGTCCTCGTAGCGGTCCGTGTAGCGGGCCAGCTCCTCGTCGAAGGCGCGGTTGGCCAGATGGCCGCACCGGCTGCAGCTCACCAGCTCGAGCCGTGCTGTCGGCAGCGACCTCGCCTCCTGGGCCGTGTCCACCAGAAGGCAGCTGTTGACCGGCACCGCCGGCACCAGGTGCACCTGCTCCCCGCCACCCGCACCGCAGACCGGGCACCCGGACGTCGGGACGTCGGGCGGAGTACGGCCGTCACCCACGGGCGCTCCGTCCCGGGTGGGCGCCGACATCGATGACCACCTTGTGCACGACGAAGCCCTCCGCGTACTCCGACCGGCACTCCATCCCGCGAAGCCTGAGCAGGCTGAGGAAGGTCTCGCGGCTCCACCAGTCGCGTGTCCGCTGGGACGGGTATGCCGTGTCGAGGAGCTCCCACTTGCGCTGGGCCTGCTCCGCGGAGAGCGGTACGTAGTGCGTGACCGGTCCCAGGTCGCCGTCCCACTTGGGGATCTCGTAGTGCATCACGAGGGCGTCGCGCCAGACGGTCGTCACGAGCTCACCGAGCAGACGGTGGTCCTGGTGCGCGTCGTCGCGGCGCGGAGCGAGGATGACATCGGGCCTGACCCGGGCGGCCAGCCCTTCCAGCGCGTCCTTGACCTGCCCCCAGGCCTCGGGCAGCCGCCCGTCGGCGAGCGACATGGTCACCAGCTCCTCCGAGCAGTCGCCCAGGAAGAGCTTTGCCGCGTTCCGTGCCTCGTCCTGCCGCTCGGTGCTGCCCGTCAGGACCATCGTGGTCACCCGGACGTCGCCCGCGTCGGCAAGGGCGAGCAACGCCCCGCCGGCCCCGATCTCGACGTCGTCGGGGTGGGCACCGAGACAGAGCACCGACCGGGCGCCCGTCGGCAGCGCCAGCGAGATCATCTGACCCGGCCCTCGCTCATCGGGCCACTCCGACGTGCAGCCTCGGTCGGGAGGCGGCGGCCTCCAGGGTGGCCTCCGCCGGGTCCAGGTCCGGGACCGACGGCTCGACGACCGTCGGCGCCTGCGGGTCCGCGGCCGCGGGGGTGCGCGAGGTGCGCCACAGGGTCCAGGGGCTCTGGCCACGCAGGTAGAGGTTCTCGAGGTGGGCCCGCTCCTTGAGGGTGTCCATCGGCGCCCAGAAACCCTCGTACGGGATAGCGAGCATCCGGCCCGCCCGGGCGGCCTTCTCACATCCGTCCGACACGAGGTCGTCCCCCTCGTCGAGATAGTCGAAGATGCCCTGGCGCAGCACGAAGAAGCCTCCGTTGATCCAGAGCGGGAGGTCGACTGCCGACTGGAACCCCTGGATGCGGTTCGACAGCCCGTCGAGGTGGACCACATGGAAGGACCCGGGCGGCCGGATGGCCAGCAGCGACCCGACGGCATCCGACTGCTGCAGCTCCGTGACGAGGTCGTTCATCGGGGCATCGGTGAGGACATCGCCGTAGTGGGCCAGGAACGTGTCGTCGCCGTCGAGGTGGTGTCGCACTCGCCGCAGCCGCTCACCGATCTGCGTGTCGATCCCGGTGTCGACGAACGTGATCCGCCAGTCACTGATGTCGGTGTCGAGCAGCTCGACGGAGGCGCCACCCTTGCTGAGGACGAAGTCGTTCGAGGCCGTCTCCTGGTAGTTCAGGAAGTAGTCCTTGACCACCTGCGCGCCATACCCGAGGCACAGGATGAAGTCCTTGTGACCGAAGTGGGCGTAGTACCTCATGATGTGCCAGAGGACCGGACGGTCACCGATCGTCATCATCGGCTTGGGACGCGGGTCGTCGCCGCTGCGCATCCGCAGACCGAGGCCCCCGCAGAACAGCACGACCTTCATCAGAAGACCTCCAGCTTCGGCAGCGGCACGACGAGACGCGCCCCCCACTCACGGGTGTAGGCGAGCTGGGCGGCGATCTCCGTCCGCAGGTTCCACGGGAGGATGAGGATGTAGTCGGGACGCTCCTGGTCCATCAGCTCCGGCGGGTGCACGGGGATGTGCGTCCCGGGGAGGAACTTGCCGTGCTTGAACGGGTTGCGGTCCACGGTGAACTTCAGGAGGTCGGCTCGCACGCCGGCATGGTTGAGCAACGTGTTGCCCTTGCCGGGAGCCCCATAGCCGACGACGGTGGCTTCGGTGCGCTGGCACTCGACCAGGAACTCGATGAGGTCGTTGCGCGCGGTCGCCACGGCGCTGGCGAAACCCTCGTGCCCCGCGAGGGTGTGCAGCCCGGCGGCATCCTCGGCGGCGAGCACCCGGGCGACCGCCTCGCTCGGCGCCTCGGCATGCTCCGACGGGACGGACCAGGTGCGCAGCGAGCCGCCGTGCGAGGGCAGCTCGTCGACGTCGACGACGGTGAGGCCGGCCTCGGCCAGCACCCGTTGGGTGGTGAGCAGTGAGAGATACGAGAAGTGCTCGTGGTAGATGGTGTCGTACAGCCGCCCCTCGATGAGTCGGAGGAGATGCGGGATCTCGATCGAGACGACCCCGTCGTCCGCCACCAGCGCCCGCAGGCCGCGCGAGAAGTCCACGATGTCTGGCACGTGCGCGAAGACGTTGTTGGCGACGACAAGGTCCGCCTTGCCGTGCTCGGCAGCGATGGCCCTCCCGGTGCCGGCCCCGAGGAACTGCACCGTGGTGTCGACCCCGCGGGCCACCGCAGCCTTCGCCACGTTGGCGGCAGGCTCGATCCCGAGCGACCGGATCCCCTTGGCCACCGCGTGCTGCAGCAGGTAGCCGTCGTTGCTCGCCACCTCCACGACGAACGACCCGCTGTGCAGCCCACGCCGTGCGACCGCGTCCTCGACGAACCGTCGAGCATGCTCCACCCACGAGTCCGAGAAGCTCGAGAAGTAGGCATAGTCGGTGAAGATGTCCTCGGGGGCAAGGTAGGCCGGAAGCTGCACGAGGAGGCACTCGGAGCAGATGCGGACGTGCAAGGGGTAGAACGTCTCGCCGCGGTCGAGCATCTCGGCGTGGAGGAAGTTCTCGCACGGCGGCGACATGCCCAGGTCGACGAAGGTATGCGCGAGCTCGGCCTTGCACAGCCGGCAGAGAGGAGCCGTCATGACGTGGTCCTCTCCATGGCCGCCAGGCGCAGCTGGTCCGAGAGGTGCCCCGAGGCCATGAGCTCGCGGACCTTCAGCAGGCGGACGAAGCGCGGGCCCTCGAAGTCGGCAGCGGTCAGCTGGTAGCGCGACATCGCCGAGGCCAGCTGGTCGATCCCCTTCGGGACCGTCCAGAAGGGCGTGAACTCCGGCAGCTGCGTGGTGATCCGGGTGAAGTCCACCTGGTAGTCACGCTTGTCCGGGCCGGCACCCTCGGCGAACGTGACGGGCGCCGACATCCGCCTCGACACCTGCAGGGCGATGTCCCTGATCTGCACGACGTCCTCGTCGCGCCCGACGTTGAAGGCCTGGTCGTGCACGACATCCCGGTCCGCCTCCAGCACGGCGAGGAACGCCCGGGCGATGTCCTCGACGTGCACCAGCGGCCGCCACGGGCTGCCGTCGCTCTGGAGCACCACCTCGCCCCGGGTGTATGCCGTGCCGGTCAGGTTGTTGACGACGATGTCCGCCCTCAGCCGTGGCGAGGAACCGTAGGCGGTGGCGTTGCGCAGGTAGGTCGGGCTGAACTGACCGTCCGCCAGCAGGCGGATGCCCGTCTCCGCGCGCACCTTGCTCTCGCCATACGGAGTCACGGGGTGGAACTCGGCGTCCTCGTTCACCGGGCCGCCGCCGGCGGCGCCGTAGAGCGAGCACGAGGAGGAGAACAGGAACCGCTCGACCCCGGCCATCTTCGCCATGGCTGCGGTGTGCACCGCGCCATCGGCGTTGACGGAGTACGTCACGTCGGGGTTCAGGTGCCCGATGGGGTCGTTGGAGATCGCCGCGAGGTGGGCCACCGCGTCGAAGCCCTCCAGGTCCGAGGGGGTGAGGTCCCGGACGTCACCTGTGCGTTGCTCATAGCCCTCCGGCTGTGGGCCGAAGTCGCACCCGTCGTACCAGCCGGCATCCAGGCCAACCACCTGATGTCCGGCCTCCTGCAGGTACGGCACCATCACGGCGCCGACGTAGCCTCTGTCTCCCGTCACGAGGACGCGCATGCCCTTCACACCCCTGTCTCGGCCGGCACCGCGTCCTGAGGACGACGCAGCCAGATCTCGCGGAAGAACGCGTAGTCCTGTCTGGGGCACAGCTTGTGGTAGTCGCCGACGCAGACTGCGCCGTCGAGGATGATGCTCGGTGTCTTGGTCTCGATCATCTGGCCGGACTTCTCGTCGAGGAGGCGGTCCACGCGTCGAACAACCCGAAAACGCTTGCCGCAGTAGCGAATCATCTCGCGGTCGAACCACAGGTTGCGGTTGCGCTGGTTCACGCTCAAGGTGGCGACGATCTCCGGCAGGCTCTTCACCTCGACGATCTCGCCAGGCTGAAGGTCGAGGGTCTCGGTCGGCGTCTTGGTCAACGTGCCTCGGACTCGGGGCACCTCCTCGCCATCCTGGTAGCGGAGGACGCGCGGCAGCCGACGGCGCGCGAACCGCTGGTAGCGGTCGACGAACGAGATGAGCAGCCCCCGCACCAGCAGTGGGACCGGGACGTTGCGGGTCTGCACGTCCCGCAGATGGTGACGCAGTCCAGCCATCGGTCTGGTCGCATCGGGCAGCTGCGTCGCCTGGCAGCGATAGGTGTCCGGCTCCGACTGCGTGTGCGCGACCAGCCGCTCTGACAGCTCTTCTGCCGCCCGGTCGTCTGCAGCTGGGCCGGGGCTCGGCGCGCCGTCCCCGGCCGGCTCGAGCCAGGACTCCTTGAAGAAGAAGAGACAGCCGGCCTGGCACCCACCGTGCGCGGAGCCATCACACCTGGCGTTGACGAGGTGGACGGTGTCGTCCATCTCCCGGCTGCACCCGGTGATGTTGACGGTGTCACACGTCTTGTCGGCCCTCGCGTGCACGACGAACGTCTGGCCGCACATCGGCAGCATCTCAGGCATGAAGGGGAGATGGTCGAGATCGCCGGAGTCGTCCAGGGTGGCCAGGATGGCCTTCGCGTCTCGCACCCTCACCCGGTCCCCTCGTCTGAGGCCCTTGGCGCGTGGCGCCTCCGACGCCAGGCGACCCCCATCGCCCATCGTTGCCCTCGTCATTCCCGCCCCCGAACGTCATGCAGCGGACGGTGATCCGTCTCGCAATCCCAATGCAGTCAACGTACCTCGGCGCTTGGTAGCGGCGTGGTGAGATGCTGAAACTGCCTCTGTCGGGCTCTCAGCGACTTCACGGCGAGACGATCCACCCAAACCGCCACCAAAGAAATCGGGCACGAGTTACCGTGGCTGTGCCGGTCAGGTGGGCCGGAAGGGGAGGGGCAACACGTGGATGCGCTGGATGTGGCACGAGTATGCGTGAGGCGATGGTGGGTCATCGTCCCCGTACTGCTGCTTGCCTGGGGGGCGAGCCTCGGGCTCGCCAAGCAAGTGAAGCCGGAATACAGCGCTTTCGCCAGCTATGCGTTGCTGTACAAGCAGACTCAGGCGGTCAAACCGGACGCCCCGAACCCCTTGAACGCCAACCCGCTCGCCGTCGACGGCGGGGTGCTGCTCGGTGAGGCCGTGGCAGCCGGCCTGCTCTCGGCAGACACCCAGGCCGCGTTGGGCTACGGGAACAGAGGCTCAGCCCCTGGCCAGACGGACACCGGGAGCTCCTACTCGGTGAGCATCCCTCAGGGAGCAAAGGCGTACCTCGTTCAGACTTGGGGTGACTCGCCCGCTTCTGTGCAGGCGACGGTGGACGCGGTCCTCGCCGCAGCGCCCGGTCGGGCCCAGCAGATCCAGAGTCGGGCGGGGGCGCCGGACGGCAGCCAGCTGACTGCCTTCGTCACGGCGCCCACCCAGGTGATCGAGCTCCCGCCGCAGTCCAAGGTGAAGATCCTGCTCCCGGTGCTCGGGGTCGGTCTCATGTCCGGGGCGGCACTCTCACTCATCGTCGACCGTCTGCTCAGCCGGCGAGCCTCGGCCCTCGCCCGCCGGCGCCTCGCGGCCGCGGAGCTCGCGGCCGCGGAGCTCGCGGCCGCGGAGCCCGACACCGCGGAGCCCGACACCGCGGAGCCCGACACCGCGGAGCCCGTCTCCGCTCTTCCCGACACTGCTGAGCTGGACGCCGCTGGGGCTGACACTCCTGCACCTGACACGGCGGTGCCGCCCCAGCCGACGACAGAAGCGCTCGACGTCCAGCCGGACCTGACGGTCAGGGCTCCGCGCATCCGGCGTCGCAACCGGTCAGCTGCCGCTGTGCCCGCTGTGCCCGCTGTGCCCGCGGTTCCGGAGGTCGGCGAGACGAGTGATGCACCCCGCCTGGAGCGGGTAGCCGACGTCAGCGTCCACTAGCCGTGTCTGACAGCACGGGCCGTGCCGTCCTGCGGTCTCGCGGGGCACGGATCTCGATCGCGCTCGCCTTCGTCAGCGGGTTCGGCCTGATCTCGTTCAGTCTCAGCGGGTTCAGCGCCGGAGCGTTCGTCCTGCTGGGCCTGCTGGGCCTGGTCACGGTCGTCAGCGTCGGCGCGATATCACGTCGCGACGCAGCCTCCGTGCTGTCACTCATGGTCGTGCTGCTGTTCGTGGTGCCGGAGAACTACGTGCTCGTCGGTCCGCTCAAGTCCGTGGGCAACCCGGCGCAGCTGGTGGGTATGGTCTGCCTCGTCATCTGGGGGGCCGGCCGGCTCCTGGGCCTGCTGAGACCGCGGGCGAACCACCCCGTCCGATGGGTGCTGCTCGCCTACGCGATCGTCACGCTCACCTCGTTCGGGGCCTCAGCCATGAGGATCCTCAACGAGGACGAGTCCGCCGGCGCCGTGCGGAGCTTCTTCCCCGTGATCGCGCTCCTGGGGATCACCCTGCTGGCCGTCGACGGGCTGGTGACCAAGAAGCGGCTGGACGACCTGCTCTTCATCCTCGTCGCCGTCGCGGGGGTGTCGGCGGTCATCGGACTCATGGAGTACGTGCTGCCCACCTTCCGCTGGCTGCACTTCGCCCACCTGCCAGGCCTGGTCACGAACACCGAGATCATCAACGACGAGCGCTCCGGCTTCCACCGGATCGATGCGGCGGCGGCGCACCCGATCGAGTATGCCGTTGCCCTGGCCAGCCTCGCTCCGCTCGCCCTGCACCACGCGATGTCCGCCGCGACCCGGTTCCGGCGCCGGGTCGGCGCGTTGACCCTGGTCGGCATCCTCGTGGTCAACCCGATGACGGTCTCTCGCTCCGGCCTGCTCGCGCTGGCGGTGGGACTGGGGATCTATGCCGTGCAGCTCAGCTACCGGGCCAAGCTCAACGCCCTCGTGCTCTCGGTGATCGGCCTCGTGCTGTTCCGCGCGGCCATCCCGGGCCTGCTCGGGACCTTGAAGTCGCTGGTCTTCGTCGGAGAGGAGGATCCGAGCATCGCCGGGCGGACCGAGGACTACGCGAGGATTCCCGGCCTCATGGCGGGCCGATGGCTCTTTGGGCGGGGCTTGGGGACGTTCCAGCCCCAGGCGTACTTCTACCTCGACAACCAGTACCTCGGCTCGCTCCTCGAAGGAGGGCTCGTCGGCGTCGCGGCCTTCATCGCGGTGGTGGTCGTCGGGATGGGCGTCGCGCGGGGCTATCGCAAGCGCAGCATCGACACCGCCGACCGTGGCCTCGGCCAAGCCCTCGCCGCCTGCATCGGTGCTCTCGGGGCGTCCGCGGTGACCTTCGACGAGCTGAGCTTCCATCAGACCGGCTTCACCCTGTTCCTCCTCGTCGGATGTGCGGGCGCCGCGTGGTCACTCGCGCGCGGGAAACCCGCGCCCGAGCTGTCGGAGCGGTCCGAGTCGTCCGAGCGGTCCGGAGCCGGCGAGGAGTCGGCGGCGTCGCTGGCTCTGGTGCGATGAGCGCGGCCCGCGCGGCCGGGCCGGCCTCGTCGGTGGTCTTCGCCCTCGCCTACGAGACGTGGGCCGACGCCGTGTCCCGAGGTATGTCCTGGTCGGCCAACCGGATGCTCGAGCGCCTCCTGCCCGACCCGGACGTGTCGACGCTCCTCGTCAGCGACCCGCTGCGCAGCCAGCTCAGCCGGCTGCGCCGACGAGGACCACGCGCCAGAGCGGGCTTTCCCGACGACCCGACCCGCGACCTGCTGCACCCTCGCCGTCTTCGCCGCCGCGACTCGTTCGACCGCCACACCACCGCGGCGGAGTACCGACGGTTCGACCGGTGGCTCCACCAGCAGGCCGTCCGTCGCCGGATGGAAGCGGTCCTGGTGACCTGCCACCCGGTGCACGCCGCGGTCGCGGACCGCTCTCGCTGGCGTGACGTCGTCTACTACGGCTGGGACGACTGGCTCGCCTACCCGCCCTACGCGGACGCCGAGGACCTGTTCCGCTGGAGCTACGAGCAGATGGTGGACCGGGACGTCAACGTCATCGGCGTGACGCGGGCGCTGGTGGAGCGGATCGGTGCTCCGCGCAGCACGGTGGTGCCCAACGGCATGAGCTCGTCGGACTTTCGCGACCTGCCGGAGCCTCCGACGTGGTTCACGGACCTCACCGGCCCGGTGGCGATGTATGCCGGGTCGCTCGAGCAGCGCATCGACGTGGACGCCCTGCTGGCCTGCGCGCGCGACCTGCCGGACTGGACCTTCGTCCTCGTCGGGTACCTCGCTGAGCCGGCCCTGTTCGCCGATCTGGTGGCGAGGCCGAACGTCATCCTCCGTGGGCTCGAGCCGCGACCTCGGGTGCTGGCCATGATGCAGCACGCCGACGTCTGCCTCATCCCGCACCGGAAGACACCCATGTCGGTGTCGATGAGCCCGCTGAAGCTCTACGAGTACCTCGGCGCCGGGTCGGCCGTGGTGGGGATCGACCTGCCTCCGCTGCGGGGCATCAGCGAGCGGTGCCTGCTCGTCGCCGAAGGTGAGCCCCTCGCCCCGGCAGTCCGCCGCGCCGCCGCGCTGCCTCCCGTCGAGCGGGGCGAGCTCGAGATGTGGCGAGAGCGGCACGACTGGGATCGCCGTTATGTGTCGTGGCGTGCGGCCTGCCTCGGCGCGGTCACCTCGGCCAGGTCGGTGTAGAGGGCGCTCAGCCGCTCTCCCACCACCGACCACTCCAGCTCCGACCTGCGGGCCACTCCGTTCTCGCGCAGCCGCGCCCGGTCCTCGGGGTCGTTCAGCATCCGGTCGAGATGCGCGGTCAGCTGCCCGGTGTTGCCCGTCTCATGGACGAGGCCCTCGACCTCGTTGGTCAGGGGTGGGCCGGACGCGGTCGAGACCAGCGGCACGACGCCGGCGCCGATGGACTCGTAGGTGACCAGCGCACTCCCCTCGGAGAAGCTGGGCAGCACCATGATGTCTGCCTCCGCGAGGAAGTCGGCCATGTCCGGCACCCTGCCGCACTCGACGACCGAGCTGTCGGCGAGCTCTGCTGCGAGGCGGTCACGGACCTCGGCACCGATCAGGCCACACAGCAGAAGCCGCGCTCCTGGCGGGCGTCGAGCCGCCGCCCAGGCCCGAAGCAGGACGTGGAAGCCCTTGGTCGGTTCGCACCGACCGATGAAGACCGCGGTGGGTGGACCGGCGCGGAAGGGCTGGACGTGGAAGGCCTGAGGGTCGAAGCCGTACCGGTTGACGACGACACGGCCGGCGAAAGGCAGCCCGGTGAACGAGGCTGCCGCCTGTTCCGAACCGACGAGGAGGCAGTCAGCAGAAGCGAACTCGTGGTCCTCCGTGTCGAGCGCGCTGTTCGTCAGCTGGTGGAAGTGCCCCTCCGGCACAGCCAGCCCCATGTCCGCCCACGCGGCAGCGGCCTGCTGCACCGCGGCGCGGGTATAGGGGCTGGGAGCCTCCCGCACCATCGGAATGCCCGCCTGGTGGGCTGCGGCAGCCGTGCGGAGCACGGCTCCGGGCCAGCTGTGCACGACCGTAGGGGCCCACCGTCGCACCTGATGCGCCGTCACCCTGTCGATGAGACCGTAGGCGCGCGCTCGGCCGATCATGCGCGGCCGCACCGGTCCCAGCACGGGCACCGTGCGGATCCCGAGCGTCGGGTCCAGGGGGCGGACCACCTTCGGCACGACAGCGAGGACCTCGGCTCCGGCCCGGGCCAGGGCGTCGACGTGGTGCCAGGCCACCGTTCCGATCCCGGATCCGCCGAGGGGGTGCGGAAAGCTGTAGAGGACGCGCATCAGTGGTTGGCGCAGACCGCGATGGGCTTGCCTGCTTCGTCGTGGTTCCCACTGGCGGTGATGCTGTCGAGAGGTGTGTCCTTGTTCAGGTAGCAGTCTCCCCACTTGATGTCTCCACCGATCTCGTTTCCGGTGATGGTCGTGCCGGTGGCATCGAGCATGACGCTGAAGCCGAAGCCATACAGCCAGTTGTTCTGGATGCTCACGTTACGTACTCCTCCGTTGGCGTTCTCCAGGTAGATCGCCGCGTTGAACGTCGACTGGTAGGGACCGGGGTCGTAGGTCGAGCAGCTGATCGAGACCCCGTCCGCTCCCCGGATCTGGGTGCCGTCGTAGTGCGAGCCCGGCTGCACCCGGGGGTCGTGGATGTAGTTGTACTCCAGGACCACCTTGGTCACCTGGCTTTCGCGGTCGGAGGTGAGGTGGATGGCGTCCTCGGTGCCGAATCCGATGTTGGTGTAGCGGATGGTGACGTCCGACCCGCTGGACACGGCGATGCCCTGGGTGGTGACGTGGTCGAGCGTGACGTGGTCGCCGGTGATGAGGATGTTGCCGGCCACGGCGACGTTGCTCACCGTCACCCCGCTGCCCTTGATGTCGAGGCTCTCAGCGTCCGCGTCCTTGAGGGTGACCCCGTTGTCGAGCACAGTGCCGCGGTAGGCGGTCCGGGTGCCGGTGGCGCCGGTGTTGGTGCCGTCCGGCCGCAGGCGGCATGGCCCGGTCGGCGTGTCGGTCACCGTCACCTTGGCAGAGGTCGACGGAGCCGGCGCGATGAGTCGACCGGCCGGCGTGGAACTGTCGGCGCAGCCGGCGAGAAGAGCGCTCACCGATGCCGCGGTGACGAGCACCAGTGTGAGTCTCCTGGGGAATCCGCGAACCCGACGTCCGCGCCGCCTCGGCGATGACATACTCAATCTCCCAGGGGGGGTGTACGGCGGTCTGGCCCAGGCGATCGACGCCAGGCGCGTTGCCACGTGGGGGAACTGGCAGGAGGAGCGATGATCGAGGACGAGACCGTTGCGGTCGTCGTGGTCATGTTCAACAGCGCCAGGCTCATCTCCGATCTCCTGCGGTCGCTTGGCCGAGGGCTGCGCGGCGTGAGCTGGCATCTGACCCTGGTTGACAACGCCTCGTCGGACGAGTCCGTAGCCGTCGCGCGACGACTGGCCCCCGAGGCGCTGGTCGTCGAGACCGGGCGCAACGGCGGGTATGCGGCGGGCATCAACGCGGGCGTCGAGGCGGCTGCGCCGCATACCGCCATCCTCATCCTCAACCCGGATGTGCGGCTCGGCACCGACTGTGTCGTCACGTTGTTGGGTGCGCTGCGCACTGAGGGCACCGGTATCGCGGTTCCGCGGCTGTCCGACGGCCGCGGAGTCCTCATCCACTCCATGCGGCGCGAGCCCAGCCTGCTGCGGCTGCTGGCCGACACCCTGGTCGGGGGTCAGCGGGTGGGTCGCTACGCGGCCCTGGGTGAGGTGATCGCCGACGACCGGGTCTATGACCACCCCCAGGTGACCGACTGGGCGGAAGGGTCCACCATGCTCGTCAGCGCCGAGTGCTGGCGTCGCTGTGGACCGTGGGACGAGTCGTTCTTCCTCTTCTCGGAGGAGACCGACTTCGCCCTGCGCGCCCGAGATGCCGGCCTCGTCACCCGGTATGTGCCGTCCGCGCATGCCGTGCATCTGCAGGGCGGCTCGGCCAGCAACCCGGCGCTCTGGGCCCTTGTCGCCACCAACCGGGTCCGCCTCTTCTGCCGCCGTCACGGCAAGGTGCACGGCGCGATGTTCTACCTCGTGCTCGTGGCCCGAGAGGCGAGCCGCGCCCTGATCGGGAAGCGCACCGGCCGCGCCGCCCTCGCCGAGCTGATCCGCCTCCCGCGCAACCACGAGCTCCCCGGGCCGGCGACGCTCGCCCGGCACAGAGTCTGAGCACTCTGCTCGACTCACGTCAACGCATCCTGTTGACGAGTCCGACGGCCTTGTTCCTCAGCCGCCGCCGCGGGCGCTGAGCCGCGGCGATGGTCGCCAGGACGGTCTCCGGCGTGTCGTCCTGCCGGAGGCTGAATCGGTGCTCCAGCCAGGCCCCCGTGCGGGTGAGCCGGCGGTCGCTCGTGCAGACCTGGGAGTACTGCAGCTGTCGCAGCCGGCGCAGGACGGATCTGTTGTAGCGGCCGAGGGGCAGGGCGACCCGGTCGATCGGGCGTCCGGTGATGCCCTCGAGGACCTCGCGGGCGCCGATGAGCTCATGGTCGAGCTGGTCGGGCGAGAGCAGCGGCCACGGCATGTGGCGCAGGCCGTGGTTGCCCACGGACATCCCTTCGTCCAGGAGGGCCGAGGGGTGGCCGACGTCCAGGCTGCCGGGGCGCCCGAGACGTCCGACGACGACGAAGAAGGTCGCCGTGAGCTCGCGCTCGAGCAGAGCGGGCAGGCCCTTCTCCACGTCGGACCGGTTCGCGTCGTCGAAGCTGATCCGCACGTTCGGCAGCTCTGCGAGGAGGTCGAGGATCTCCAGGAAGCGGTCGTGGGGGAGCCAGTAGCCCGCCTCCCCGGGCTCCAGGTCACGGGCGGGCGTGCCGATGCCGTGGAAGCACACGTGGACGAGCTCAGCCGTGGGCATGGGCGCTCCGGGTCGACTGGTCGTGGCCCCAGCCGAGCAGGTCCGGCTGGCGGGCGGCGCGCATCTCGGCGACGAGGGTGACGCCCAGGTAGACGACGGCGGCGGGAGCGAGCCACGGTCGGGGGACGACGACCTCGCGCAGCCAGGCCCACCGGTCCGAGCGGCCGATGAAGGCCCCGGGTGCAGGGCCGGCGCCCGCCCGGACGGCCTCGCGGAGCTGTCGGTTCGCCCGTCGGACCCGCTCGAGCCGCCGGACGAGGTCGCGGGTGCGCCACGGCGTCGCCACGGTCGACACGGCCTGCGGCACCTCCGCCTTCTCAGCCGGGGAGAACAGCGAGTCCAGGAAGAGGTCGTCCGCCTGCATCAGGGGGAAGGGGCCGAAGCGCGCGCGCCCCTCAGCGGACAGCGCCACCGCCCCCCGGCCGAACAGGCTTCCGGTGTATGCCGGGTGGTGGCGGTTGATGGCGAAGTACGCCCGGATCGTCATCGGCCTGCCGCGCAGCTGGAGGTCCCGTCGAGCCATCGCGGCCAACGCTCGCGGCGCCTCGCCGGGCAGGGCGCTGACAGCATCGCGGAGAGCCCGGACGGACCTCGTGCTCAGCCTGACGTCTGCGTCGAGGTAGATCCGCGGATACCGCGAGGCGACCTGCTCAGCGGCGTTCAGGGCGGCGGCCTTGCCCGCCTCGGCCAGCTCGATCACGGTCACGCCGTCGCGTGCGGCCGCCAGCGCCGTGTCGTCGGTGCAGCCGTTGGCCGCCACGACCACCTCGAACTCGCCCACGTCGGCGTCGAGCAGCAGCGCGTCCAGGCAGGCGCCGATAACTGGCCCCTCGTTATGGGCCGCGATCACCACGGTGCACATGGGTCCCCCTCCTCCTGCTGGTCGGTCGCGTCGTGAGCCGCCAGCGCCACGCTGCGGACAATCGTCCTGTAGCGGTGAGAAACGGACAAACAAACCGTGTGTTTCCAAGCCAATTCGTCTATTCCTCGGTGCCGTGTTCCCCCCTGAGGTTAGCCTGCAACAGGGGATCGGGGGTCCGATTTCCGTTGTCGGACGTGAGGTGGGGGCAGATGCACGGCGTGAGGACAGCGGCAAGCGTGACCGGGATCGAGGCCGCCGACATCCCCGCGGTGGCCGCCTTCCTCCACGCGCACCTCAACCAGCGCATATCGGCCGCCCAGTGGTCTCGTTCCATCGTGACCCCGTGGCCCGGGGACGCACCCAACCACGGTTTCGTGCTGCGGTCGGCGTCGGACGCAGGTCCTGACGCCGTCGTCGGCGTGCTGCTTGCCTTCTACTCCGAGCGCATCGTCGACGGCACCGTCCAGCGCTTCTGCAATATCGGTGCCTGGTGTGTCCTTCCCGAGCACCGGTCCCAGGGTCTGCGGCTGGTCCGAGCGCTGCTGGCCCAGCGTGGCTACCACTTCACCGACCTCTCCCCGAGTGGGAACGTCGTCCCCCTCAACGCCCGGCTGGGCTTTCGTCACCTCGACACGACCACGGCGATCGCGGTCAACACGCGGCTCCCCGCGTGGCAGCCGACGAGCACCATCCTCAGCAACGAGGAGGACGTCGTGGCCGCCCTCGATGACAGGCAGCTGCAGATCCACCTCGACCACCGGACGGCGGCTGCGGTCCACCATGTCGTCATCCGCAGTGGCGACCGCTCGTGCTATGTCATGGTTCGACGCGACCGACGCAAGGGCCTCCCGCTGTTCGCCACCGTCATCCACGCCAGCGACACGGAGCTTCTGCGCCGAGAGTTCCCGGCGCTCTGCCGTCACCTGTTGCTGCGCCACCGCGTGATGTTCACGCTGGTCGAGGAGCGGGTGGCGGGCGGGCGGCCGTCGGGAAGCCGCCGACTGGCGTCGGCGCGGCCGAAGATGGTGCGCAGCCCGCTCGCCGACAGCGACATCGACTACCTCTACAGCGAGCTGACATGCGTCCCCTGGTGACCACCGTGGGCGACCTGCTGCTCGCCGGGGCGGACGACGCCCCTGCGCTGACCGTCGGCGCCCAGAGCACGACATACGGGGAGCTGCGTTCGGCGGTCGACGCCGTCGCGGCAGGCCTGGCCCGGCTGGGACTCGAGCGGGGGGCGCGGGTCGCCGTCCTGCTCGACAAGCGGCTCGAGACGGTGGTGGCGATCTTCGGGGCGGCCCGCGCCGGCCTCGTGTTCGTGCCCGTCAACACCGTCCTGCGCAGCAAGCAGGTCCGGCACATCCTGGCCGACTGCTCGGTGTCGGTGCTGGTGACCACGGCCGACCGCCTGGAGGGGCTGGGCGAGCTGCCCGGCCTCGGGCACGTCGTGCTCGTCGGGCCCTCCGGAGTCGGACGGCCGGACGGACCCGTACTGCACAGCTGGTCCGACCTCGCGGCAGCAGGCGACGCAGTCCGCGAGCCCGCCCCCTGGCGGGTTCACCCAGCGCCCACGGACGGGGACGTGGCCGCGATCTTCTACACCTCTGGCAGCACGGGTCGGGCCAAGGGGGTCGTGCTGAGCCATCGAAACCTGGTCGTCGGTGCGCAGAGCGTCAGTGCCTACCTGCAGAACGACGCGTCCGACGTCATCCTCGCGGTCCTGCCGCTGAGCTTCGACGCGGGGTTCAGCCAGCTCACCACCGGCTTCAGCGCCGGCGCCCACGTGGTGCTGGTGAACTACCTCCTCCCGGCGGACGTCGTCCGGCTCTGTGCGCGACACCGCGTCACCGGGCTGACGGGAGTGCCGCCCCTGTGGTTGCAGCTGATGGACCAGCGCTGGCCGCCCGAGGCCACGGCGAGCATGCGGTATGTCGCCAACACCGGCGGCCGGATGCCGCGCCCGACCCTCGGGCTGCTGCGGCAGACCTTTCCCGCGGCGCGTCCCTTCCTCATGTACGGGCTGACGGAGGCGTTCCGGTCGACCTTCCTCGACCCCGACCAGGTCGACCGCCGCCCAGACTCGATCGGCATGGCCATCCCGAACGCCGAGGTACTGGTGGTGGACCAGGACGGGAGGGCCTGCCCCCCGGGCGTCCCCGGCGAGCTGGTGCACCGGGGCCCTCTCGTGGCCCTGGGCTACTGGAACGACCCTGCCCGGACGGCTGAGCGGTTCCGCCCCGCCCCGGGCCGCCAGCCGGAGCTCTGCACCCCGGAGATGGCTGTCTGGTCTGGCGACCAGGTGGTCCGTGACGAGGAGGGCTACCTGTACTTCGTGGGACGCGACGACGACATGATCAAGACCTCGGGCTACCGAGTCAGCCCGACCGAGGTGGAGGAAGCCGCCTACGAGACCGGCCTGCTGCGTGATGCGGTCGCCCTCGGCCTCGCCGACGAGCGGCTCGGGCAGCGGATCGTCCTGCTCGTCACTCCTGCTGCGAACGAGAGCACCGCGGACCCGGTGTCGGGCGACGCGGTGCGCAACGCCCTCCGGGCGAGCCTTCCGCTCTACATGGTCCCGACTGAGGTCAGGGTCCTCGACGAGCTGCCTCGCAACGGCAACGGCAAGTTCGACCGGGTGCGACTGCGTGAGGAGCTCTCGACATGAGCGCGGCTCACCCGCCCCATCACTTCCCGGTCGAGAACGGCGAGATCCTCGTCGGCGGGATCCCGGTGACCCGGCTCGCCGACCGGGTTGGCTCCACGCCGTTCTTCGCCTACGACCGGCAGCTGCTCACCGAACGGGTCGCCCTGCTGCGCAGCGCGCTGCCGGCCGAGGTGGGGCTCAGCTACGCCATCAAGGCGAACCCGATGGCTGCGGTGGTCCAGCACCTCAGCGGGCTCGTCGACGGCTTCGACGTGGCGTCGGGGCTGGAGCTGCGCGTCGCGCTCGACACCCCGATGGCGCCCGAGCGGGTGAGCTTCGCCGGGCCGGGAAAGTCGGTCGCGGAGCTCACCCAGGCGGTCGCTGCCGGGGTCACCGTCGAGGTCGAGTCCTTCGTCGAGGCCGAGCGACTGGTCGCGGTGGGGGACCGGGTCGGACGGACCCCGCGTGCGGCGGTCCGCGTCAACCCGGACTTCGCGATCAAGGGAGCCGGAATGCGGATGGGCGGCGGCCCGCAGCAGTTCGGGGTCGACTCCGAGGTCGTGCCTCAGCTGGTGAAGGACCTGGTCGGGGCTGGCGTCGACCTTGTCGGTTACCACGTGTTCGCGGGCTCGCAGAACCTCCAGGCGACGCTGATCGCGCAGGCGCAGGCCCAGACCGTCGACCTGGTTGCTCGCCTCCAGGAGGAGACGGGGGTCCCGGTGCGGACCCTCAACCTCGGCGGCGGTTTCGGGATCCCCTACACGAGCAGGGACGTGCCGCTCGACCTCTCCGCGGTCGGTGAGCACCTGGCCGAGCTCGTGGCGGGGCCGATCCGCACCCAGCTCGGGGCCGCGTCGGTCTCCATCGAGCTCGGGCGCTATCTCGTCGGCGAGTGCGGCGTCTATGTCACCTCGGTCATCGACCGCAAGGAGTCACGCGGGCACACCTATCTCGTCGTGGACGGCGGCATGCACCACCAGCTCGCGGCTTCAGGAAACTTCGGGCAGGCGATCCGGCGCAACTACCCGCTCGCGCTGGGCAACCGGATGGACCAGAGCACGCGCGAGGTCGTCAGCGTCGTCGGCTGCCTCTGCACGCCACTTGACCTGCTGGGCGACCGCGTGGAGCTGCCGCCCGGCCGGATCGGCGATCTCGTCGTCATCTTCCAAGCCGGCGCCTACGGCCTCACCGCGAGCCCAACAGCCTTCCT
Source organism: uncultured Actinomycetota bacterium (assembly GCA_963826375.1). Classification (GTDB taxonomy): domain Bacteria; phylum Actinomycetota; class Actinomycetes; order Actinomycetales; family Dermatophilaceae; genus Lapillicoccus. The sequence goes on from CAWGWN010000009.1 coordinate 123,566, forward strand.
CAGTCATCCGGCACCGCCGGAAGTTCTTGTCTGACAATGCCATGCGAGCTTGAAGGAGCGACATGCAACACGACCCGGCAACGTTGAGGTCCGTCAAGGCGGTCATGGTGGGCACTCTCGGCCTCGAAGGACGCGACGACCGGATCGACGCGAGCACGCCGTTGCTCGACGCCTTGCCGGAGCTCGACTCCTTGGCCATCGTCAGCCTCGCTGCCTCCCTGGAGGACCACTTCGACATCATCATCACCGACGACGAGATGTCTGCTGACGTGTTCGAGACGCTGGGCACCCTTGCCGACATGGTGCAGTCCCATCTGCCCGCGGTGGAGGCGGTCTGATGTCCGGGCCGACACCCCGGCGGGTCCTCGTGATCGTGCAGAACCTGCCTGTCCCGCTCGACCGGCGGGTCTGGCTCGAATGCCGGGCGCTCGCGGCCCAGGGCTACGTCGTGAGCGTGATCTGCCCGCAGGAGCCTGGCGACCCGGCGATGCACACGGTGGACGGGGTCGAGATCCACACCTACCCGCCGGCGCCGGAGGCCGTGGGCTTCGCCGGCTATGTGCGGGAGTTCGTCTACTCCTGGGTACGGACGGCGCTGCTCTCGCTGCGGGTGTGGCGCCGACAGGGCTTCGACGTCATCCAGGCATGCAACCCGCCGGACACCTACTGGCTTCTCGCGCTCCTCTGGCGCGTGCGCGGCGTGCGGTTCGTCTACGACCAGCACGACCTCAACCCTGAGCTCTTCCTGTCCCGGTTCGGGGAGCCGCGCACCCGGCGTGACCGGTGGCAGTACCGGGGACTGCTCTGGCTGGAACGGATGACCTACCGGACGGCGCACCGGGTCATCTCCACCAACCGGTCCTACCAGGAGGTCGCCTACCGGCGCGGAGACCGCCGCCCGGCCGACGTGACGGTGGTCCGCAGCGGTCCGGACACGACCTCCATGCGCCCCGTGTATCCCGTCCCGGCAGTGCGGGACGGGACCGACGCGCTGCTGGTCTACCTCGGCATCATGGGGCCGCAGGACAACGTCGACCAGCTCCTGCTCGTCATGGACGAGCTGGTGCACCATCGCGGACGACGCGGAGTCCGGCTGGCACTGCTCGGCTTCGGCGACTGCCTCGAGGACCTCCGACGTCAGTGCCGTCTCCTGGGTCTGGACGACCACGTGGAGTTCACCGGACGCGTGGGTCCGGCCACCATCGCGCAGTACCTCAGCGCCGCCGACCTGGGGGTCGGACCGGACCTCAAGACGCCACTGAACGACGTCTCGACGATGAACAAGACGATGGAGTACATGGCCTACTGCCTGCCGTCGGTGTCGTTCGACCTGGTGGAGGCTCGAGAGAGCGCCGGCGACACCGGGCGCTTCGTCCCGTCGGGCGACATCGGTGCGTTCGCCGATGCGGTCGAGGAGCTCCTCGACGACTCGGAGCTCCGTGTCGTCATGGGCCTCGCCGCCCGTGACCGCGTGGTGCGCGACCTCGACTGGGCGTCGCAGGCGGCTGCTTACGTCAGGGTCTTCGACGACCTGTTCGGGGGGAATGGTAACGGTCGGGACCGCGGGCCGGACGTCCTCTCCGGGGATCTGCAGTCCCCAGCCGCGTCGGCCGGCCCGGATGTCGTGCTGGTGGATCTGGACGACCGCGTCGAGCTCGCCCGGTTCGTCCGGACCCGCGCATGGGCGTCGGTGTCCGTCCTCGCCCCTGACGGGGGTGGTCGTGAGTGGCCGTAGCCCCGGACTCCGTGGCCCCGGACTCCGTGGCCGCGAGCTCCAGGGGGTCCCGCCGGCGCCCGTGGTGGACGAGGCATCGCCGGCAGACCATCACCCTGCTCATCCTCGGGTCAGCGCTCATCCACGGGGCGGTGTGGCTGTTCGCGACCAGGCTGGCGGAGTCTGACACCGTCCGACGCTGGCAGGACCTGGCGACCGAGACCATCGACGGGCAGGACACCGGGGTGCTGGTGCTGCGCACCGTGCTGGAGTACCCCGCCGTCCCGGTGCTGCTGGCCATCATGGGGGTCAGCGTCGTCCTGACCCTGCGGCGTTCGGTGCGGCTGGGCGTGGCGCTGCTCGCCTGCTACGTCGGAGCCAACCTCGTCATCCAGGCCCTCAAGCAACCTCCGCTCGCCGACCTCGAGACGATGAGGGTGATCGGACACCTGAGTGGTCAGGTCGGCGTCGCCTCGGCCCTGTGTCTGGGCTCGGTGGTCGTGGCGCCGCGTCGCGTCAGGGCCGTGTCGGCGTGGCCCGCGTTCGGTCTGCTGGCGGCATACGGAGCGGGGACGATCCTCACCCGCTGGCACACCGTCTCCGAGGTCGTCATCCCCATGGTGGTGTGCGGGGGGTGGGCGATCCTCCTCGTGTTCGTCGTTCGGCTCGCGAACCGGGAGAGCCGAAGGAGTGCCGGACACCGTTCCACCACCGGGCTGCCGGCGACAGCCGGCTACCTCCTCGGGGCGGCGACGTCGGGCCTTCTCGTGGTCGCCGTCCTGGCGCCCCGGCTGGTCCCTGACGAGTACGGCAACAGCGGGGACGCCGTCAGCCTGACCGTGTTCGCCGTCGTCCTCACCGCCGCACTGCTCGTCGGCGGCAGCCTTGGCGCCGCTGCACTCCTGGATGGTTCTGGCAGTGCGCAGCCCGGCTGGCCCGAGGCGGTGACGGGACTGGTCAGCCTGCTGCGCCGTGCCGATCCGGACGGCGCTCGGATCCAGCCGCTTCACGTCGTCGAGGTGGAGGGGCTCAGTCATGCCGCCCAGCTGCACGGCGTGGAGGGCTGGCTCCGCCGGGGTCTGCCCGCTGCCGTGCCGGCCGTCGACGCCGCCGTCCACTCCGCGCAGGCCCGGCGGCTCCGCGTTGCGAGCGACCTCGCGGTGGTGGCCGCCGCCCTGGGGGAGCGGGTTCCGTTCCTCGTGGTCAAGGGGCCGGCCCTGGCGAGCGCCTCCTTCGCCGACCCGTCGCTGCGTTCGTACGTCGACCTCGACGTCGTCGTCCGCCCGTTCGACCTGAGGGAGGCGACGGAGCGGCTCGAGCGGGCCGGCTGCCGCCTGCTCGACGCGAACTGGCCGCTGCTCCTGACCGCGGACGGGCACGAGCTGCACCTTGTCGGTCCCAGCGGGGGCCCCATCGACCTGCACTGGTCGATCGGCCGCGAGCCGCTGCGTGAGGACACGTCGCCGAGTGTGCAGACACTCATGGACCGCTCGGTGCCGGTCATCGTCGACGGGCGGCGGGTGCGGACGCTCGGGCCGTGCGACACCGTCGTCCACCTCGCGGTCCATGCCGCCTGCTCGGGAGGTCACCGACTGAGCTATCTTGTCGACCTCCGTGCTGCACTCGTGACCGCACTGTCGTCGGCATCCGAGGCGGATCTCGTGGGGACAGCGCAGGAGTGGGGCGCCCGGCCCGCAGTGGCACTGATGCTCGGACGGCTGTCGCGCACCCTCGGCCACCCGGTCAGCCGGGACCTGAGAAGGCTTCCTCGCGCCAGAGTCTGGGGGCTCGTGGTCCGTGCGGCCGACTGGTGGGCTCCGCCCTCCCTGGTCGGGCTGAACGGGAGCGTGTCCCGGCTGGTGGCTCGGTCATGTCGAGCGGGAACGCGTGACAGCCTGGGTGCCATGGCGTTGAAAAGCCGCGCCTGGTGGGTCGGCGACCGGGAGCGGCCGCCCCTCGCCGCAGACATGCTCGGGCCAGAACACCCCGAGTCGTGCTTCCATCCGGCAGGCGGCCCCGAGGGGCGGGAGCAGTTCTTCGCGCACCTCGCGCGGACGACGGCGCCGGCATCCGCAACATTGCCGGTTTCCCAGACGGGCGGCCGTCGGGCTGAGAGCATGGCAGCCGGGGATGGTCAGGGATCTCGTTGAGCCGCAATGGAATTGTCGGATTCGTCCGATGTGGGGGTTAGAACATGGGACTGAGGGTCACCGTCGTGGGAGCCGGCTACCTGGGGGCGGTTCATGCCGCATGCATGGCGCACGTGGGTCATGACGTCGTGGCGGTCGACACCGATGGCGAGAAGGTCCGCGCCCTGGCGCGAGCCGAGGCGCCCTTCTACGAGCCGGGCCTCGACGACCTGCTGTCTGCGGCTCTGGCGACGGGACGGCTGCGCTTCACGACGGACTACTCGGACGGCGCGGGCGCCGACGTGTGGTTCATCTGCGTCGGCACACCCCAGCGCGCCGGTGAGAACGCCGCCGACACGTCCTACGTGCTCGGTGCCGCCCGCAGCCTCGCTCCGCATCTGGCGGACGGCTCGCTGGTCGTCGGGAAGTCGACCGTGCCTGTCGGCACGGCCCCTCAGCTGCAACGCATTCTCAGCACGGAGTCCGGCCATGAGGTGCGGCTGGCGTGGAACCCGGAGTTCCTGCGCGAAGGGCTCGCCATCCAGGACACGCTGCATCCCGACCGCCTCGTCTACGGTGTCGCCCCCGGGGACGGGCAGCGCGACGTGGACCTGCTGGACGAGGTCTACGCGAGCCAGCTCGGAGAGGGTGTGCCGCGGCTGGTCGTCGACTATGCGACCGCGGAGCTCGTCAAGGTGTCCGCCAACGCCTTCCTCGCGACCAAGATCTCCTTCATCAACGCGATGGCGGAGGTGTGCGAGGCAGCCGGCGGCGATGTCGTGGCCCTGGCTGACGCGATCGGCATGGACCCCCGCATCGGCCGGCGGTTCCTCAACGCCGGGCTCGGCTTCGGTGGGGGCTGCCTCCCGAAGGACATCCGGGGGTTCATGGCGCGAGCCGGCGAGCTCGGAGCGGACCAGGCGCTCAGCTTCCTGCGCGAGGTCGACGCCATCAACCTGCGGCGTCGGTCGCGGATGGTCGACCTGGCGCGAGAGGAGTGCGGGGGCACCCTGGTGGGCAAGCGGGTCGCGGTGCTGGGGGCGGCTTTCAAGCCGGACAGCGACGACATCCGGGACTCACCGGCGCTCGACGTCGCGGTCGCCGTGCAGCGGGTCGGAGCGATTGTCACCGTGCACGATCCCAAGGCGATTCCCCATGCCAAGGCGACCGCCCCTGAGCTGAGCTACGCCGAGTCGGTGGATGGAGCCTGCCTCGGCGCGGACGTCGTGCTGCACCTCACCGAGTGGCAGGAGTACCGCGACCTCGACCCCGCCGAGCTGCGGCTGACGGTGGCGGTCCCTCGCGTCGTCGACGGTCGCAACGCCTTGGACGCGGAACGGTGGCGGGCCGCCGGGTGGACCTATCGGGCCCTCGGGCGTCCGAGTCGGTAGGCATCGCGCACCATGCCTGGTGAGCGGCGGGGAGCGCGTGGTCAGCCCAGACCCGTCGCGACCTCCCGCTCGAGCGGCAGCGGAGTCTCCGCGCTGCTGGAGAGGCGCTGGAGGAGAAGCTGGGCAGCATCGTGCGGGCTGTCGTAGCGCAGTCGCGCGACGGTGACACCCGGCATCAGCCTGGTCACCAGGAGCCAGGCCTCCTCGGGGCTCCAGGCGGCTCCCGGCCCGGTGTTGAGGCAGCTGGCCAACAGCGCCGTCGCGCCGTCAGCGCGCGACGCCGGCGCCCAGTGGGCGGGTCCGTCGACGCGTTCGGCCAGGACGACCAGCGCAACGGGGCAGGACGCGGTCGAGGGTGCGCACCGTCCCAGGAGCCCCGGAGCCACCGCCCACTCCTGCGCCGAGTCCGCTGGCCCGCCATCGACTCCGAGGAGTCCCCGACTGGTGGGAGACAGCCCCAGAGGTCGCGCGTGCGGCCGCAGCCGGAGGTCGTCGGGGTCGAGGCAGGCGGCCTCGTCCGACAGCAGCCGCAGGCCCGACCGCATCGCTGCTCCCGCCAGGGTGCTCTTGCCCATGCCAGAGGGCCCGGGCACGACGGCCGCACCCACCGCTCCCTCGAGCGCCGCGGCGTGGATGGTCAGGCACCGCGTCGCGGCCAGAGCGGCACGGTCCACCGCCGTGAGGATGCTGGCCGCGGCGACCCGAGGATCCCGATCGAGGTCCCGCCCACCGAAGCGCGACGCGCCCTCCCGCGGCGAGTCGATGGTCAGGAGGCACTGGGCGCCGCCGGCCCGCCGGTCCTCCGCCGACGGCAGCATGCCAGAGCCGGCGATCCTCAGCTCAGCCGCCAGCCAGTCGTCGACACCGTCGACGTCCACGCCGACACCCGCCGTCCAGAACCGCAGCAGCTGACGCACGGCGGCGCTCAGGCCTCTGCGCGAACCAACACCCCGGCTGAGGCAAGTGCCTCGAGGACGGCATGGACGTCGGGCGCGATCGCGTCTGGTGAGGTGGCGTATGCCCGTGCCAGGACCGCGACGACCTCGTCCACGTCGGACCTGCCGTCGGCGAGAGCCCACACGTCGGTGGCCGTCCTGTTCAGCGCGAGCGCCCGTCCCGTGGCCACGTCGAAGAGCGAGAGCTCGTCGTCGAGCTCGATCTCCCGGACGGTCGGCGCGGGATGTCCGACGGTGGCTGCCATGCGGACACCGTAGCGAGACCACGGCATCGACGGAGGCAAACTTCGCGAATCCCCGATACTGGCCGGCCCGGGGTCCTAGCATGGGTTTCTGCCCGACTTCGCGGGTCAGGCGGCACCAGTTGCCGTGGGGGATAGGTCATCTCGCGTCCGGAGGACGCGGATGAACAGGGGGGACTGTCATGACCGAACACGAGTCCGCGCACGAGCCGGCAAGCAGTGCTCCGGAGGAGCGAGCGCCGCGACTGAGCCGCCGGGCCACCCTCAAAGGTGCGGCCGTGGTGGGGACCGCCGCGTGGGTGACGCCGGTGATCTCGGTTGTCTCGATGGAGAGCGCGGCCGCCGCGTCGACACCACCGACCCGAGTCGAGACGGGGCCCCCCGGGGGGACCAACCCTGACTCGGAGCCGACGGCCACGGACCGCCCGACGGTCTCGCCGCCGACGGACGTCGCGCCGGCCAACCTCCCCGGCAGCGGGCCGAACCCGACCACAGCCGCCGTCCCCGACGCAGGGGTCGCAGGGGTGTCCGCCGTCAACTCGGCGCCTTCTGGTGTGGCCGCTGCCCAGGCGAGCTCAGCGCTGCCGAAGACCGGCTCAGACGGGAACGCAGCCATGGTGGCCATGGGCGCCGGAGCGATTCTGCTGGGTGGGGCCGCAGTGGCCGCGGCCAAGCGGCTCACCGACGACGGCGAGCCAGGTGCCGCGCTGAGCGACGAATCGGCCTAGGTGTGCTGACAACCTAGCCCCCGGCCCGGTCCGGCCCGGTCCGGACGGCCGCCGGCCCGGCGTAGGCTGGAGCCAACCCGCGCTCTCCTCGACGCGGGGCTTTTGTGCTGTCTGGACATGTTGGGAAAGTCGTCGTCATGAGCTCACCCGTCACCCCTCCTCGCCTCGCGGCGCTCGCCTCGACCTGGAGCTCCAGCCCGGGGGTATGCCGGGTCGTCGAGGCGGCGAGGTCCCGCACCCCGCTGCTCGACATCGCCGTGAGCTCCGGCGCTCGCGCCACGCTGACCGCCCTCGTGGCGACCCGGGCATCAGGGGGCGACCCGTCGTCAGCCGGTGACCCCATCCTGCTCGTCACGGCCACGACGCGGGAGGCCGAGGACCTCGAGACCGCGCTCGCCTCCTTGATGCCGGCCGAGGCGGTGGCGACCTTCCCGAGCTGGGAGACGCTGCCCCACGAGCGGCTCAGCCCCCGCTCCGACACGGTCGGACGCCGACTCGCGGTGCTGCGACGGCTCACCCACCCCGACCCCGCCGACGCGACCTACGGGCCGCTCGCTGTGGTCATCGCCCCGGTCCGTGCCCTGTTGCAGCCCATCGCCCCCGGCCTCGGCGAGCTCGCACCGGTGCGGCTGATGCCGGGCGACGAGCGTCCGCTCGGCGACGTCGTCACGGACCTGGCCGCAGCGGCATACACCCGCACCGACCTGGTGGAGCGGCGCGGCGAGTTCGCTGTCCGAGGCGGGATCCTCGACGTCTTCCCGCCCACGGAGGAGCACCCCGTGCGCGTCGACTTCTGGGGAGACACGGTCGAGGAGATCCGCTGGTTCAAGGTGGCCGACCAGCGCAGCCTCGAGATCGCCGAGCACGGCCTGTGGGCACCGCCCTGCCGCGAGCTGCTGCTCACCGACGACGTCCGGGAGCGGGCCCGGCGCCTTGCCGAGGAGCTGCCGGGGGTCGCCGACATGCTGCTCAAGGTGGCCGAGGGCATTGCCGTCGAGGGCATGGAGTCGCTCGCCCCAGCCCTGCTGCAGGACTCCGGGGGGATGCAGTCGCTGCTCGACGTGCTGCCAGCCGGGTCGTTCGTGCTCGTCTCCGACCCCGAGCGGGTCCGCACCCGGGCTCACGACCTCGTCGCCACGAGTGCGGAGTTCCTCGACGCCAGCTGGGCCAACGCTGCCGCCGGCAACGTCGTCCCGGTCGACCTGCAGGGCATCCTGGGCACGGCCTCCTACTGGTCGCTAGCCGAGGTGCGCGAGCACGCGCGGTCCCACGGCCGACCATGGTGGACCTTCACGTCGTTCGCCTCCGACGAGGAGCTCGACCCCCTCGTGGACGACGACGCCGAGCGGATCAACCTCGCGACGACCGACGTCGAGCCGTTCCGCGGGGACACCGAGGTCGCCGTGGCTCAGCTGCGCGACTGGGTGACCGACGGCTGGCGGGTCGTCGTCGTCACTGACGGCCACGGTCTCGCCAAGCGGGTCCACGAGGTCCTGGGCGAGCACGAGGTGCCGTCGAGCATGGACGGCGCTGGAGACGAGGTGACCGCCGGGACGGTCCACGTGACCACCGGCTCTCTGGGCCGCGGCTTCGTCGACCCCGACCAGCGCCTGGCCCTGGTGACGGAGAGCGACCTCACCGGTCAGCCGGGGCAGGCGGGCTCCACCAAGGACATGCGACGGATGCCGTCGCGACGCCGCAACCAGGTCGACCCGCTCCAGCTGCGACCCGGGGACCACGTCGTCCACGAGCAGCACGGCGTCGGCAGGTTCGTCGAGATGATGCAGCGCACGGTCGCCGGGGCGACCCGGGAGTACCTCGTCCTCGAGTACGCGCCGTCCAAGCGCGGCCAGCCGGGAGACCGGTTGTTCGTGCCGACCGACCAGCTCGACCAGGTGACGAAGTACGTCGGGGGAGAGGCCCCGACGCTGAACAGGATGGGCGGCTCGGACTGGCACAAGACCAAGGCGCGAGCCAAGCGCTACGTCCGGCAGATCGCCGCCGACCTCATCCGCCTCTACAGCGCCCGGATGGCCACGACGGGGCACGCCTTCGCCCCCGACACCCCGTGGCAGCGTGAGCTGGAGGACGCCTTCGCCTACGTCGAGACTCCCGACCAGCTCTCGAGCATCGAGGAGGTCAAGGCGGACATGGAGCGCGAGGTCCCGATGGACCGGCTCATCTGCGGCGACGTCGGCTACGGCAAGACCGAGATCGCCGTGCGAGCAGCCTTCAAGGCGATCCAGGACGGCAAGCAGGTCGCCGTGCTCGTGCCGACGACGCTGCTCGTCACCCAGCACTTCAACACCTTCTCGGAGCGCTACGCGCAGTTCCCCGTCGTCGTCCGGGCGCTCAGCCGGTTCCAGAGCGACCGTGAGGCCAAGGAGGTCGTCGAGGGGCTGTCCTCCGGTGCGGTCGACCTGGTCATCGGCACCCATCGCCTGCTGAGCAACGAGGTCCGGTTCAAGGACCTCGGCCTCGTCGTCGTCGACGAGGAGCAGCGCTTCGGGGTGGAGCACAAGGAGCAGCTCAAGCAGCTGCGGACCGCGGTCGACGTGCTCGCGATGTCCGCCACCCCCATCCCGCGGACGCTCGAGATGGCGGTCACCGGCATCCGCGAGATGTCCACGCTCGCGACGCCCCCAGAGGAGCGCCACCCCGTGCTGACCTTCGTGGGCGGCTACGAGGAGAAGCAGATCACCGCGGCGATCCGCCGTGAGCTCCTTCGTGAGGGGCAGGTCTTCTTCGTCCACAACAAGGTCAGCTCGATCGAGCGGGCCGCAACCCGGCTGCGCGAGCTCGTCCCGGAGGCGAGGATCGCCACCGCCCACGGGCAGATGGGCGAGCACAAGCTCGAGCAGGTCGTCCTCGACTTCTGGGAGAAGCGGTATGACGTGCTCGTCTGCACGACGATCGTCGAGACCGGCCTCGACATCTCCAACGCCAACACCCTGATCGTCGAGCGCGCCGACGTGCTCGGGCTGAGCCAGCTGCACCAGCTGCGGGGTCGGGTGGGCCGGGGCCGCGAGCGGGCCTACGCCTACTTCCTCTACCCGCCCGAGAAGCCGCTCACCGAGACGGCGCACGACCGGCTGACGACCATCGCCAGCCACACCGACCTCGGCGCCGGCATGCAGGTGGCCATGAAGGACCTCGAGATCCGCGGCGCCGGCAACCTGCTCGGAGGGGAGCAGTCCGGACACATCGCCGGGGTCGGCTTCGACCTCTACGTCCGCCTCGTCGGCGAGGCGGTGGCGGACTTCCGCGGCGACGGTGGCGACAAGGCGCCAGCGGAGATCAAGATCGAGCTGCCGGTCGACGCCCACCTGCCCCACGACTACGTGCCGGGGGAGCGGCTGCGGCTCGAGGCGTACAAGAAGCTCGCGGCGGTCGTCGACGAGGCAGCCGTCGACGAGATCGCCGAGGAGCTGCGCGACCGGTATGGCGCGGCGCCGGAGCCGGTCGAGAACCTCCTCGAGGTGGCCCGTCTGCGGACGGTCGCCCGGGCGGCGGGGATCGGCGACATCGCCCTGCAGGGCACGACGGTCCGCTTCGGACCCGTCGAGCTGCGCGACAGCCAGCAGCTGCGCCTGCACCGGCTCTACCCGGGCTCCCGGGTCAAGGACGCCCTCCACACCGTGCTCGTGCCCCGGCCGATGACCGCCCGGGTCGGCGGCCAGCCGCTGCGCGACCAGGACGTGCTGCGCTGGGCGACCGGGCTCGTGCGGGCGGTGTTCCATGACGACCTCGCCGAGGCGGCCCGGATCGGGACGGCGCCAGTGGGCTGAGGTTCGTCGGCTCGTCCTCGCCCTGCCCGACCCGACGTTGGGGACGCACGGGTGGGCCGTGCACAATGGGGCCGGTACCCGAACCGAGCTCACCCCTCCGACTCCATCCAGAGCCACCGCTGCGGTGGCGGCAGCACGAAAGGACCCGTCGATGCAGGTGCGACGTCCCCGGACGACCCGACGCGGCGTGCTGCTGCCCGCCGCCGCCCTCGTCACCGCCCTCGCCCTCGGCGGGTGCAGCGTCGCTCAGCGTGCGGGGTCGGTCGCCATCGTCAACGGCACGCCGATCTCGGCCGAGGCGGTGGCGAAGACGACGCAGCAGTACAACTCGGCTCTGGTCACGGACCCGTCCGCGAAGCTGACGGAGGCCAAGGCTGCCGGCACTCTGGTCATCGCCAGGTTCGTCGTCGACTACGCCGCCCGCACCGGGGTCTGGAAGCCGGACCCGCGCTACAACAGCGACCTGGCCAAGATTCCCGACGCCACCGAGGACACGAAGAACCTGCTGAAGTTCATCGCGATCAGCTCCTCCAACGTGCTGGCCCAGAAGGATGTCGACGCCATCCTCGAGACGATGAAGAAAGCCGACATCCAGATGGACCCGCGCTACGGGAAGTTCGACGCGACCGCGGGCGGCTTCGTCAGCGCCGACCACAACTGGCTCGCCCCGGCACCGGCACAGGCCACGCCGCAGGGTCAGTGACCGGATGCCCGGACGGCTGACCCTGCTGCTCACCAGCCCTCGGGTGGTGGCCGGCATCCTCAGCCGCGACGGCTGGCGGGCCCTCGAGGACGCCGACCTCGTCGCCGGGGGGCTCGACGAGCCGCAGGTCCAGGCCGTGCAGGAGACCGGTATGCCGGTGACCCAGCTGCCGCACGAGAGTGGCGCCCAGCTCGCCCGAGCTCTCCTGGCGCGTGCGGGCGCCACCGCCGACAACCAGGTCGTGTGGATCGGCTCGTCGGACGGCGACCCCGGGCTGACCGACGCCCTGGCGGCCGAGGTCTCCCGCCTGCCGGACCCACCCGAGGTGGAGGTCGTCCTCGGCTCGCACGACGCGCAGGGCTCCCGGCTGCTCGACCTCGTCGCGGTGATGGACCGGCTCCGCTCGCCAGGTGGGTGCCCCTGGGACGCGGAGCAGACCCACGAGTCCCTGGTGCCCTATCTGCTCGAGGAGGCCCACGAGGCGGCCGAGGCGCTCGAGTCCGGCGACCGCGGCCACATGGTCGAGGAGCTCGGTGACGTCCTGCTCCAGGTGGCCTTCCACGCCCGGGTCGCCGAGGACCACGCCCGGGAGCCGTTCGACATCGACGACGTGGCCGGGGCGATCGTCGCCAAGCTGGTCCGCCGCCACCCGCACGTCTTCGCGGAGGGGCACGAGGGGTTCGACGACGCCGACGAGGTGGAGACGTCCTGGGAGGCCATCAAGGCGGCGGAGCGCGAGCACCGCCAGGCGGCCGACGGCGAGCCGACGGCTCCCTCCGGCACCGACCTGCTGCACGGCATACCTGCTGCGATGCCCTCGCTGGCCCGGGCGGCCAAGGTGGTGGGGCGGCTCGACCGCGCGGGCCACGCCTCGCTGGTGGACGAGGTGGCGTCCGTGGCGGCCGACCCCGGATCTCGGCTGCTCGCTCTCGTGGCCGAGCTGAGGCGAGCGGGCGTCGACCCCGACGCCGCGCTGCGCGGTGCCCTGCGGCAGCTCACCGGCCGGCTGGGCGGGCCGGCCACCCACGCCGAGCCGTTAGGCTGACGATCCGCGGCGCTGACCGGCTGAGCGCCCACCCAGGCTGTTCCCTCACCCCGTTCCGATCCAGCAGGAGATGACTGTGGCCAGCATCGAGGCAGTAGGCGCACGCGAGATCCTCGACTCTCGCGGCAACCCGACCGTGGAGGTGGAGGTCGCGCTCGACGACGGCACCATCGCCCGCGCAGCGGTCCCCTCCGGTGCGTCGACCGGGGCCTTCGAGGCGTCCGAGCGGCGCGACGGAGACAGCGCCCGGTATGGCGGCAAGGGCGTCGAGAGCGCCGTGGATGCGGTGCTCGACGACATCCACCCGCGCCTCGTGGGCTTCGACGCCAGTGAGCAGCGGCTCATCGACGCCGAGATGATCGCTCTCGACGGGTCGAAGAACAAGGAGAACCTCGGCGCCAACGCGATCCTCGGCGTCTCCCTCGCCGTCGCCCGTGCTGCCGCGGACTCCGCGGGCCTGCCGCTGTTCCGCTACATCGGTGGCCCGAACGCCCACGTGCTCCCGGTGCCGATGATGAACATCCTCAACGGCGGGTCGCACGCGGACTCCAATGTCGACATCCAGGAGTTCATGATCGCGCCCGTCGGGGCTGACTCGTTCCGCGAGGCGCTGCGCTGGGGAGCCGAGGTCTACCACGCGCTCAAGGGCGTGCTCAAGGAGCGTGGCCTCGCCACCGGGCTCGGTGACGAGGGAGGCTTCGCGCCGGACCTCGAGTCCAACCGCGCGGCCCTGGACCTCATCCTCGAGGCGATCGAGAAGGCCGGCTACACCCCGGGCACGGACATCGCGCTGGCCCTGGACGTCGCCGCGTCGGAGTTCTACGACGACGGCAGCTACGGGTTCGAGGGCCAGACGCGGACCGCGCAGGAGATGACCGACTACTACGAGCAGCTCGTGGACGACTACCCGCTGGTCTCCATCGAGGACCCCCTCAACGAGGAGGACTGGGAGGGGTGGAAGACCCTCACCGAGCGTCTCGGCAGCCGGGTCCAGATCGTCGGCGACGACCTCTTCGTGACGAACCCTGAGCGGCTGCAGCGGGGCATCAGCAGCGGCACCGCGAACTCCCTGCTCGTCAAGGTGAACCAGATCGGCTCGCTGACGGAGACGCTCGACGCCGTGGATCTGGCTCACCGCAACGGCTACACGTGCATGATGAGCCACCGCTCGGGCGAGACCGAGGACACCACCATCGCCGACCTGGCCGTCGCCACGAACTGCGGCCAGATCAAGACCGGCGCCCCGGCCCGCTCCGAGCGCGTCGCGAAGTACAACCAGCTGCTGCGGATCGAGGAGGAGCTCGACGAGGCGGCCGTGTATGCCGGTATGCGCGCGTTCCCGAGGTTCCTCACCAAGGACGAGGGCCGGGCCCCCGACAGCCCTGCTGGTGCGGACGCGGCCGAGGAGGCCGCGCCGCCCGCGGATCTCGACGCGCCGAGCGATGCCGGGGTCGCCGCTGAGGGGGCCGATGCACCTCAGACTGGTGGGGTGGCGGACACGGACGTGCCCGCTTCCACGGCAACCGGCGCGAGCGATCCGGCGACCGAGGACGAGAAGCAGGACTGAGCCGCACGCGGGGCGAGGACGAGAGATGAGTGGGCAGCGTTCGGGGGCGGGCGAGCCGGGAGCCACGGGCCGGCCCGCTCACGTGACTTCTGCTCGCGCCACGGGCTCCCGGTCCGGCGCGGTCCGCACGTCGGCTGCCCGGACGACGGCCCGCGGCACCGCCCGGCCCGGCGCCCGCGCGGGGACCTCGAGACCTGCCGTTGCCCGGGTCGCCGCCTCGCGGCCGGGGGTCTCGGCCCGCGCGAGGACCGCCGTCCCCGATCATCGCGGCTCGAGCTCGTGGGTGCGCGGCGCGGTCCTCGTGTCGATCCTCGTCATGCTCGCGGTCACGCTCTTCCCGACCGCCCGCTCGCTGATCCGTCAGCGCGGCGAGATCTCGGCTCTGCAGGACAAGGTCGTCCAGCAGGACCAGGACGTGAGCACGCTCACCCGGGAGCAGGAGCGGTGGAAGGACCCGGCATACGTCGAGCAGCAGGCGCGCGAGCGGCTGAAGTTCGTCAAGGTGGGCGACAAGTCCTACAGTGTCATCGACGGCACGACGACGCCACCGAAGGTGCCGGCCGGTGCGGTCGTCGCGGCCCCCTCGGCGAACAGCGGGGCTCCGTGGTACGGCCAGCTCTGGCAGTCGGTGCGGCTGGCCGACCAGCCCACAGCCGGGATGGCACCGGTCCCGGACAAGTGAGCACGCACCAACCCCTTCCCGACCCCTCCGGCCCGGCGCCGTCACTCCCTGGGTCGTCCGTCCCTGCCGGGCTCCCGGAGCAGATCCCGGCGGTCGCGCAGGCCGACCTCGACGCGGCCTCGCGGCAGCGTGGGCGGCAGGTGCGCGGCACGGTCGAGGTCGCGCACCGCTGCCCGTGCGGGGAGCCGGACGTGCTGCGGACGGCTCCGCGCCTGCCGGACGGCACGCCGTTCCCGACGACGTACTACGCGACCTGCCCCCGCCTCACCGGGCTGGTCAGCACGCTGGAGACCCAGGGCGTGATGCGGCAGATGCAGGACCGCCTGCAGCAGGACGCGTCGCTCGCCGCGAGCTACCGCTCTGCACATGAGGACTACCTGCGTCGGCGGGCCGAGCTCGGGCAGGTCGCCGAGATCGACGGCATCTCAGCCGGGGGGATGCCCGACCGGGTCAAGTGCCTGCACGTCCTCGTCGCCCACTCCCTGGCCGTCGGCCCCGGCGTGAACCCCCTCGGGGACGACGCGCTCGAGCTGCTGGACGACTGGTGGACGCCGACGAGCTGTGCGCAGCTGCACGCAGAGCAGCCCAGCGATGGCTGAGGCCGGTCCCCGTGCGCCGTCGCAGCGGGTCGCGGCGATCGACTGCGGCACCAACTCGATCCGCCTCCTCGTCGCCGACGTCTCCACGGCGGGCGTCCTCACCGATGTCGTGCGCCGGATGGAGGTCGTGCGGCTGGGCTACGGCGTCGACCGCACCGGCCGGATCGACCCGGTGGCGATGGCGCGGACCCTTGCCATGGCCCGCGAGTATGCGCAGCAGTGCCGTGACCTCGGCGCGTCGTCGGTGCGCTTCGTCGCGACGTCGGCCTCGCGGGACGCGTCCAACGCGGAGGAGTTCGTCACCGGCGTGACCGAGGCGTTCGCCGAGCTCGAGGTCTCGCCCGAGGTGGTCACCGGCGACGAGGAGGCGTCCCTCTCGTTCCGCGGGGCGACGGGCAGCGTTGCGGCAGCTGGCATCGACGGTCCCTACCTCGTGGTCGACCTGGGCGGCGGGTCGACCGAGTTCGTCCGGGGCGACGCCCGGGTGGAGGCCGCACTCTCGGTCGACGTCGGCTGTGTCCGGATGACCGAGCGGCATCTCGTCTCGGACCCGCCCACGGACGCTGAGGTGGCGGCCGCGACCAGGGACATCGACGCAGCGGTCGACGCGGCGGCCGCCTCGGTCGGCTTCGGCGATGCTCGCTCGCTCGTCGGGCTCGCCGGCAGCGTCACGACTGTCACCGCCCACGCGTTGGGACTGTCGTCCTACGACCCGGACCGGATCCACCTCAGCGTGCTCCCGGCTGCGCGGGTTCGCGCTGCTGCGGCCAGCCTGCTGGCGATGACCCGGGCTGAGCGGGCCGCCCTCGGCTTCATGCACCCCGGCCGGGTCGACGTGATCGGCGCCGGCGCGCTCATCTGGGAGCGGGTGGTCGACCGGGTCCAACGAGACACCGGCCTCGGCGAGCGCCTGCCGGTCGTGACCAGCGAGCACGACATCCTCGACGGGATCGCGCTCAGCGCGGCTGCTCGCTGAGCGCGTAGGCGTCGATCTCCGCGAGCAGGGCGCTCTGCCCGGGCTGGTCCAGGAAGGACGCGCGCACCGCCACGCGGGCGAGCTCGGCGACGCCCGCGTCGTCCAGGCCCAGCAGCTCGGCGGCCACGGCATACTCCTCGCTGATCGTGGTGCCGAACATCGGCGGGTCGTCGGAGTTGATGGTGACCGGGACGCCGGCGGCCACCAGGACGGGGAGCGGATGCTCGGCCAGGGATGCGACCGAGCGGGTGCGCACGTTCGACGTCGGGCAGACCTCGAGGGTGATGTCGTGCTCCGCGAGATGCGCCATCAGCGCCGGGTCCGAGGCGGCGGCGATGCCATGGCCGATCCGCTCGGCGCCGAGGTGCAGGACGGCGTCCCAGATCGTCTGTGGCCCGGTCGACTCGCCCGCGTGCGGCACGCTGCGCAGGCCGGCAGCCAGCGCCCGCCCGAAGTGCGGCGCGAACTGCGGTCTCGGGACGCCGATCTCGGGGCCACCGAGGCCGAAGCTCACGAGCCCGTCGGGGCGCAGGCGCAGGGCCGTGTCGAGGGTGACGTCGGCGGCCTCGAGCCCGGACTCACCGGGGATGTCGAAGCACCACCGCAGGGTGACTCCGAGCTCCGCCTCCGCGTGGCGCCGCGCGTCCTCGACCGTCTCGCAGTAGACCTCGGCGGCGAGACCTCGGACGATCGAGGTGTAGGGCGTCAGGGTGAGCTCGGCATACCGCACGTTCTGCGCCGCGAGGTCGCGCGCCACCTCGTAGGTGAGGGTCCAGAGGTCCTCGGGGGTGCGGACCAGGTCGACGACCGAGAGGTAGACGTCGATGAAGTGCGCGAAGTCCGTGAAGGTGAAGTAGTCGGCGAGCAGGTGGGGGTCGGCAGGGACGGGGGACGTGCCCTCGTGGCGGGCGGCCAGCTCGGCCACGATCCGCGGTGAGGCCGACCCGACGTGGTGCACGTGCAGCTCGGCCTTGGGCAGGCCGGAGGCGAAGGACATGCGCTGCACCTTACCGACCGTCCCGCCAGCGGCCGCCCTGGGTCAGGAGCGGGCCGCGAGACCACGCTCGATGGCGTCGATGATGCGCGGGCGCAGCTCCCGCGGCCCGATGACCGCGTCGACCGAGCCGACCGTGACGGCGCGGTGGATGCTGTGCACCGTGTCGAACTCCGTCGCCACCTCGCTGAGCTTCTCGGAGCGGACGGCGGCGCGGGTCTGCAGGAGCTCGGCCGCGAGGGCACCCCGGTCGGCGCCGTTGGCGTGGGCGATGCGCGACTCGACCTCGACGACCCTCGGGTCGGCGGCGGTCCGGGCGTCGACGTCTCCCGAGAAGACCACCGCGGCCGCCGGGGCGCCGCCGATGACCGATGCGAACGAGCCTTCGACGGCGAGGACGGTCATCGACTCGTTGAGCGCCTTGGAGAAGACGACGAACGCCCCACCGTGGTAGCGCGAGATCACGCAGAAGACGATCGGCCCCTCGAAGTTGACGATGGCGCGGCCGATCTCGGCGCCGTACTCGAGCTGCAGCCCGCGCATCGAGTCGGGAGAGCCGTCGAAGCCTGACAGGTTGGCCAGGACGACGAGCGGGCGGTTGCCGCTCGCGGCGTTGACCGCCCGGGCGGCCTTCTTCGACGAGCGGGGGAAGAGCGTCCCCGCGGTATAGGTGTCAGGACCGTCGGTGGGCGGGAAGCCATGCCGCGGAACGGATTTCGACTCGATGCCCAGGAGGCAGACGGGGTAGCCGCCGAGGTGCGCGTCCTGCACGACAGCCGTCTCCGCGTCCGCCATCCCTGCCCACCGCTCCAGCGTCGGGTGGTCCTGGTCTGCGACCGCCCGCATCACGGTCCTGATGTCGAAGGCCTTCTTGCGGTCGGGGTTCGCCGTCGCCGAGAAGATGTCGCCGACCGTGGTGAAGTCGCTGCCTGCCATGGTGTGCGGGTATGCCGTGACGTCGCGGTCGACGGGGTCGCTGGACTCTGCGCGCCGCGGGCCGCTCTCGCCGGGCGGGACGTAGGTGTGGTCATAGTGTGCGAGGAGGACCGCGAGGGCGCCCCCGAGGTCCGGCGCCCAGTACTGCGCCTGGCCGTTCGGGCCCATCACCCGGTCGTAGCCGCCGATGCCGAAGTTGTCCTCCGCGGACACGCCTCCGGAGAAGTCGAGCGACTGCTTGCCGGTCAGCACCATGGCGCTGTCCGGCGTCATCACGAGGATGCCCTTGGTGTGCATGAGCATCGTGGCCTCGGCGTTCCAGTACGGCTGCGCACCGACGTTGATGCCGGCGACGACGATGTTGATCTCGTTCCCTGCCTGGGTGAACTCGATGATCCGCTTCAGCCCCCGGGCGACCCAGTCCATGTTCTCGGTGCCGGAGTCCATCGAGATCCGCGCGCCCGCTGACAGGGCGTACCACTCGACCGGCACCCCCATCTCCTCGGCGAGGTCGAGCGCGGCGACCACGCGGGAGCACTCGGCCTCGGCCACAGCGCCCAGCGCGCGGGTGGGGTCGCCGCTGAGGACGACGCGGGTGACCCCCTGAGGGTGCACCGCCGTCTTCGTCGTGACGACGCCGACGATGATGCCGGACGTGTTGAGCCCATACGGCCGGTCGACCGGCACCAGCCGGCCGGTGTCGTCGAGGTCGTACTCCACCGACGAGCCGCCAGGGCCGGCCACCATGTCCTGCAGCTCGTAGGGGTAGACCGTCCCGCGCCGCCGGGCCCGCAGCGCCTTCTGCTGGTAGTCGTCCAGCGGCCGGAGCAGCTCGGTCGACGGGAGGCCGATCGTCGACACGACGCCCGAGCCGGGCTGGTAGAAGAACCTCGCCGAGATGGGGGTCGTCGTGCCGTCCGGGGCGCCGATGCGTCCCTCGGCGAGGATCTCCTCGATGCCCGCTCCGACGGTCAAGGGGGCGATCTTGTCCCGCAGCGCGGTGAGCTGGCCGACCTCGGCCTGGATCACTGGCCACACGTGCAGCCAGATGTGGTTCATGTCCAGCTTCCCGCCGCCGGGCCCCTGAGCCGCCCGGGCTCCGCGGATCGCCTCGAGGCAGTTGGCCAGGGCGCGCTCGGCGTGGGGGACGTCCTTGATCTTGCCCTGCTCGTCGCGCACGACGCTGAACTGGCGCACCTGGGCCAGAGCGACCAGGCGCTGGTCTGCGGGGTTCTCCTTGGCGACGGCGTGCAGCAGCACGACGTCCTCCGGTCCGTCGAGCCGGGTGAGGTCGAACTCCCTGAGGCGCCACAGGTTGAGCCGGCGGCCGACCATGGGGTGTACCCCCCGCACGAGGTCGTCCTCGCTCACCCCGTCCGGGCCGTCCGGGCGGAACGTGTAGTAGCCCACCGCGCGGCCCCCGCCGGGGGCGACCGCCAGCGCGACCCGGCGCACCGCGGTGGCGAAGGCCAGCCGCCCGAGCACGCCGGCTAGCTCGGCCGATGCCTGGTCAGGGCCGTCCGGCGCCTCGGGCCAGGAGAGGTAGAGGTCGACGACGCACTCCTGGCCGGGGGCCGCCGCCGCCAGCTCAGCACGGATCGCGTCGTCGAGCGGGCTGCCGGCCACGAGCTCCGCCACGGTGCCGATGGTGGAGACGACGTGCGTGGCGCGGCCGTCGAGCCGGTAGTCGGCGACGGCGAACGGACGTCCTCCCACGGACCGGGCGACGACGCCGGTGAGCTCGTGCTCGCGGTAGTGCCGCCTGATGAGGATCTCGAGCATCGGCTCCTCGCTCGGGAGCCCATCCTCCAGCCGTTCCGCCAGGAAGCGCACGATCTGCTCGGGGATGGAGGCCAGTGCCTCGACCCGCGCGACCCGGTCAGCGGTGTCGGGGGACGCCGCGAGGTCGGCCACCTGGTCGCGCACCCCCGCGAGGACGGTGGCCCGCTCGGCGTCGACGAGGGGCTGGTCGAACCAGCGGAACCGCGCACTGCGCGCGAGGTCACCCACGATGGGGAAGCGCAGCTGCGTGGCGAGGACGAGCCGGTCCAGCACGTCGTGGGCGGCGTCGCGCAGCTCGGCGGGGCACGGCTCCTTCATCCAGCGCTGCAGGAGCGACATCGCCAGCTGGATGTCGGAGGTCGAGTGCTGCTGGGCCAGGAAGACGCGGAAGACGGCGTGGTCGAGCTCAGCGGACCGGTCGAACGACGTGATCCCGTAGTGGCCGAGCACCCGGGTGAGCTTGGCGCGGAACTCGTCGGGGAGGCCGCCCCGCTCGACGTCGAGGCTCTGCAGGTAGGTGTGGAAATGCTCGCGCGGGCTGTGGACGCGGTTCTCGACGTGCCGCTCCTCGCCGGCCGGGCGGTTGCGGCTCAGCTCCGCGAAGTCGGCGAAGATGCGCAGGAGGTCGATCTCCTCGGCCATCGGCGCCACCCCCGCTGCGGCGAGCTCGTCCCGCGCGGCGAGGTAGGAGGCGAGCGCGCCAGCGTCGTCCCGCGGGTCGATGTCGTAGCCGAGCAGCATTCCCGTGAGGTCGGTCAGCCGGCGCGTCATCTGCTCGTGGGCGTTGGCGGGCGAGAACGGCGCTGGCAGGCCCAGGTCGATGCTCCCGGTGTCGGCCGTCACCGCCTCGACCTCCGCGTCGCTCGTCGGCTCGAGCCGGACGAGCGGAGCGCCGGTCTCGACCTGGCTCCCGGACCCGACGAGCAGCTCCTTGACCGTCGCGGCGAACGGCGCCGGCAGGACGGTCTCCATCTTCATGCTCTCGAGCACGAGGACCGGGGCCCCAGCGGGGACGGCATCGCCCACCGCGACCTGGACGGCGACGACGAGAGCCGGTGCGGGAGAGCGCAGCACGCCGCCCTCGTCCCGGCTGACCCGGTGCATCACGCCGTCGACCTCCACGGTGTGGACCGGTCCGTGGGTGGCCGTGACCAGCCGGTAGCGCCTACCCTCGGCGACGAGGCGTCCGGTGTACTCGTCGATCCGCTCGAGATCCACGTCGAGCGGCGGCAGGTCGCCGATGACGGTCCGGAAGCGGTGCGGCCCGATCCGCGTCACGGTCACCTTGTATGCCGTGCCCCGCAGCTTCAGCTCGACGGGACGACCCACCCGGTGCTGCACCTGAGGACGTCCGCCGTGGGCGGTCTCGAGCAGCCGAGCGACCTCGAGCTGCTCCTCGTCCTCGTACGCCTCGATGCCGGCCGCGAGGAGGGCGATGCCGCTGTCGCGGTGGCTGACCAGCCGTCCTTGCGCGCGGACCCGGTCGATCCACCCGGTGTCGGCCGACCCGTCGACCACCTCGGGCTGGGCGAGCAGGTCGAGCAGGAAGCTCTTGTTCGTGGCGCCGCCCTCGATGACGACCGTGGTCTCGGCGACAGCGCGACGCAGCCGGCCCAGTGCCTCGCTGCGGTCGCGGCCGTAGGCGATGATCTTCGCGATCATCGAGTCGAAGTCCGCGGGGATCTGGTCCCCCTCACCCACCCCGGTGTCGACCCGGATGCCCGGGCCTGCCGGCAGGTTGAGCAGGGCGATCCGGCCGGGCGACGGCGCGAAGTCTCGGTCCGGGTCCTCTGCGTTGAGCCGGGCCTCGACCGCGTGCCCCTTCTCGGGCGGGGCGCTGCCTTCGAGGCGGCCGCCCGCGGCGATGTGGATCTGGGCCTTGACGAGATCGACGTCGGTGGTGACCTCGGTGATCGGGTGCTCGACCTGCAGGCGGGTGTTCACCTCGAGGAACGCGAAGACGCGTTCACCCGGGTGGTAGAGGAACTCGACCGTGCCGGCCCCGGCATACCCCACCGCGAGGGCCAGCCGCTCGGCGCTCGCCTTGAGCTCGGCGGCCTGCTCCGGCGAGAGCACGGGCGACGCCGACTCCTCGATGACCTTCTGGTTGCGGCGCTGGACCGAGCAGTCGCGCACGCCGAGCGCCCAGGCGTTGCCCTGACCGTCGGCGACGACCTGCACCTCGACGTGCCGGGCACCGGTGATCAGCCGCTCGAGGAAGACCACGCCACTGCCGAAGGAGCGCTCGGCCTCGTCGCGGGTCCGTGCATACGCGTCGGAGAGCTCGGCGTCGGAGGTGATCACCCGGATGCCACGGCCCCCGCCGCCGGCGGTCGCCTTGAGCATCAGCGGGTAGCCGATCTCGTTGCCCATCGCGATGGCGTCCTCGAGCGTGTCGACCGGTCCGCGGCTCCACGGGGCGACCGGCACGCCGACCTGCTCGGCGATGAGCTTGGACCCGATCTTGTCGCCGAGCTTGCGCATCGCGTCGGCACTCGGGCCGATGAAGGTCACCCCGATCCGGTCGCACAGCTCGGCGAACACCGGGTCCTCGGCGACGAAGCCCCAGCCGACCCACGCGGCGTCCGCCCCGGTCTCGACCAGGGCGCGCTCGAGCACCGCGTAGTCGAGATAGGGGCGCGCGGAGGCAGGCCCGAGGTCGTAGGAGAGGTCGGCCTCCCGGACGAACATCGCGCCCCGCTCGCCGTCGGTGCACAGGGCCACGACCTCGATGTGCGAGCCGTGCTCGGCGTTGATGTCCCGGACGGCGTGGATCAGCCGCATCGCCGCCTCGCCACGGTTGACGACTGCGATCCGGGAGAAGCTCACCGATGCCTCCTAGGGCGGGAACCGAGGGGTTCACCATCTCCCCAGGAGGCTTTCACACCGCCCGCCTACTATCGAGTCAACTTGCGACACCCGACGCTCCTGCGAGGCGGTGTCAGGATGGGCGACGATGAGCGAGCTGAGCAGCCGTAGGAGTGCGAGCGGCACCGAGACCTGGCTGCCCCACCCGGTGACGGGACAGCCCTTCCCCTCGCCGGTGCCGGCCGGCACCGGGTGGCCCGGCGACCCGGCCGACCCGGACACGCCGGTGGCCACCCGCTCCACCCAGGTGCTCCGGCTCGCGGCGGGTGCCACCTCGGTGACCGACCTGGACGCCCGGGTCTCGGTATGCCGTGCCTGCCCCCGCCTGGTGTCCTGGCGGGAGAGCGTGGCGACGTCGGGCAAGCGCGCGTCGTTCGCCGACCAGCCCTACTGGGGGCGCCCCGTGCCGGGCTTCGGCGACCCGGCACCCCGGATCCTCGTCGTCGGGCTGGCCCCGGCGGCGAACGGGGGAAACCGCACCGGGCGGATGTTCACCGGCGACCGGAGCGGCGACTGGATCTATGCCGCGCTGCACCGGGCCGGCTACGCCAGCCAGCCGCAGAGCGTCGCGAGCGGCGACGGCCTCGAGCTGCGAGGCGTGCGCTTCGTGGCCGCAGTCCACTGCGCCCCGCCGGCGAACAAGCCGACCCCCGAGGAGCGCGACGTCTGCGGCCAGTGGCTCGACCGGGACCTCACTCTCGTGTCCGGCAGCGTCGAGTCGATGCTGGCCCTCGGCAGCATCGGCTGGGACGCGGCACTCGCGAGCGCCCGCAGGCTGGGCTGGACGGTGCCCCGGCCCAAGCCGCGGTTCGGCCATGGCGCCGAGGTGGGGCTCGTCTCGGGAGAGGGGCGCGCCGTCCGGCTCCTCGGCAGCTACCACGTGAGCCAGCAGAACACCTTCACCGGCCGGCTCACCGAGGCGATGCTCGACGCCGTGATCTCGCGGCTCTGACGGGGTCCGGTGCCCGCAAACCCGTCCGGACGCGGTGAATCCGGGTGGGAGACATGACAAGCGGGCGGCTTGTCATGGTCCACTTGGTGACGATCCGGCATACACGGCCTGGGTACTTGCCAAACGGTCGCGCACCCAACAGGGTGTGAGCCATGCGCCGAACCAACCTCGCTCTCGTCTCTCTCGTCCCGCTCGCGGCCCTGGTCGCCTCCTGCTCCTCCGGGTCGTCGGGGACCTCGAACCCCGGCTCGACCGCCGGAGGGGGTGGCGGCTCCATCACCGTCGCCGCCAGCGGCGACACCAACGTGCAGGAGCTGTGGCAGCAGATCCTCATCCCGGACTTCGAGAAGGCCAACCCGGGGGCGAAGGTCAACTTCAGCTTCGACCTGCACGGGACGAACGACCAGCAGAACTTCGCCAAGCTCGCCGCCGCCACCCAGCAGGACAAGGACCCGGGTGTCGACCTCCTCGCGAGCTTCACCGACAAGGCCTCGAGCGCGGGTCTGCTCGCCGACGTCGGGAGCAAGGTCCCCAACCTTTCCAACGTCGACCCCAAGGTCGTCGCGGCGGGCGGCAAGGGAGCGATCCCCTACCGCGCCTCCTCGGTGCTGCTGGCCTACAACCCCGACAAGGTGGCCAACCCTCCGGCGACGCTCGACGAGCTGCTGGCCTGGATCAAGGCCAACCCGGGCCGGTTCACCTACAACTCGCCCAAGTCCGGTGGCTCCGGCGGCGCGTTCGTGGCGACGGTCCTCGACAGCAAGGTGCCCCAGGCCGACCGCGACGCGATGACGACGGCCTACAAGAAGGACCTCGAGAAGGACTGGGCTCCGGGTTGGGAGATCCTGCGCGGGCTGAACCCCTTCGTCTACCAGAAGGGCGTCTACCCGAACGGCAACAACCAGGTCCTCCAGCTGCTCTCCTCGGGTCAGATCGACATGGCCCCGGTGTGGTCCGACCAGTTCATCTCCGGGCAGGCCTCGGGCACGATCCCGAAGAACTACCAGGTCCAGCAGATCAAGAACCCGTCCTTCACCGGTGGGGCGGCCTATGTCGGGGTGACCAAGGCGTCGAAGAACCAGGACCTCGCGTTCAAGCTCGCCGACTTCATGCTCACCCCGGCGGAGCAGGCGAAGATCGCTGACAAGATCGCCGGCTACCCCGCGATCTCGATGAGCAAGATGAGCCCGGAGATCCAGGCGAAGTTCAAGGCCGCGGACGCCAACAACCTGCGCCCGGGGTACTTCCCGGACCACAACAGCGACATCAACAACCAGTGGGACCAGAACGTCCCCGGCAAGTGACGGGTCTCGCCCACCGCTGGGCGCCTCGTCATGAAGATGTCAGTCTGAAGGTGTGAACCTGTCCCCTGTGAAGGTGTCCCTGTGAAGACCTCCCTCGGTCGGCGGCTCGGCGGGCTCGCGTTGGCGAGCCCGCCCCTGCTGCTCGTCCTGCTCTTCGTCGGCTTCCCGATCGTCGTCGCGATCTCCTACAGCCTCGGCCACGTCGGCGGCCTGAACGCCACTGTCGCGCTGATCGCCAAGGACCAGCAGACCGTCGACGCCTGGTGGAAGGTCACTTTCGGTGCCTACACGCAGGTGTTCGCCGAGCCGCGCTTCCAGCGCGACCTCGTCGTCACGGTCATGGTCTCGCTGGCGACCACCGTCATCGTGCTCGTGCTCGCCTGGGCCGTCGCGCTCTACGTGCGGCTGGCCCAGACCCGGGTCTCGCGGATGCTGTCGGCCCTGGCCGTCGTGCCGATGTTCATCCCGGTCGTCATCGCCTCGTGGGCGATCCTCACCTTCTACGCCGCCGACGGCTTCATGCGCTCCGCGGCGAAGCAGCTGGGCTTCGACGCTCCGGTATGGGGCTACAGCACCACCGCCGTCCTCATCGGCCTGGTCTGGACCCACCTGCCGTTCGCGACCCTCATGGTCGTCTCCGGGGTCCAGGGAGTGCCCGACGCGCTCATCGAGGCGGCTCGCGACGCCGGCGCCTCGATCTCGCGCACCGTCCTCAAGGTCATCGCGCCGATGGCCCTCGTGCCCACGGTGATCGCCGGGACCTTCACGGCGATCGGCACGCTGGGGTCGTTCACCGTGCCGTACTTCACCGGCCCGAACGCCCCGAAGATGCTCGGCGTCGACATGACCGACTACTTCACCTCCTACAACCTGCCGCAGTCGTCGGTGGTCATGGCCGTCGTCGTGTTCATCGTCGCGGCAGGCTTCGGCGGGGTCTACGTCTGGGCCAACTACCGCACAGCGGCCGACACGGGGAGGGTCTAGGGATGACAAGCCTTCCGACGATCCCCGCTGCCACGGGGGCTGGCGACCCGACGACGCAGCCGGCGCCCCATACCGTGCCCGCCGCGGCCGGCCGGCGCAAGGGCAGCCCGACGAGCCGGGTGCTCACCGCGCTCTTCGCCGTGGTGCTCGCCGTGTTCATCCTCGGACCCCTGCTCTGGCTCGGGATCCGCGCCTTCGCCACGAGCTGGACCTACCCCAACCTCTTGCCGGACGGCTGGACCCTGCAGTGGTGGAGCGCCGTCTTCGACGACCCCAACCTGAAGGGCTCGGTGGCCCTGTCGTTCGAGTTCGCGTTCGTCACGATGGCCGTCTCGGCACTGATCTGCCTCCCGGCGGCATACGCCTTCGCCCGGTTCGACTTCCCCGGCCGGCGGGTCTTCCTCATCGGTCTCTTCGCGACGAACGCCTTCCCCAAGATGGGTCTGTTCGTCGCGCTCGCGTCGCTGTTCTACGCGCTGAACCTCATGACGACCTTCGTGGGCGTCGTCATCGTCCACGTGCTCGGGACCGTGGTGTTCATGACCTGGATCCCGGCAGCGGCGTTCGCCGCGGTGCCGCGGTCGCTGGAGGAGGCGGCGCGCGACGCCGGCGCGGGGAAGTTCACCGTGCTGCGCAAGGTCACCCTGCCGCTCGCCGCTCCGGGCATCTTCATCGCGCTCATCCTCGCCTTCCTCGCCTCGTTCGACGAGGCGCAGGGCACCTACCTCGTCGGCATGCCGGACTTCGTCACGATGCCGACGCAGATGTACTCGCTCGTCCTGAACTACCCGCCGCAGGTGGCGGCCGTCTTCTCCATTCTGCTGGCCATCCCGTCGGGGGTCCTGCTGCTCCTGGTGCGCAAGCACATCATGGGTGGCCAGCTCGCGGAAGGATTCCAGATCCGATGACCATCCCCGCCGCCGCCGAGGGGCTCACCCTCCGCGGCATCCACAAGGTGCTCGGTGGCCGTCCCATCGTCGACAACCTCGACCTCGAGGTCCGCAAGGGCGAGCTGGTCTGCCTGCTCGGTCCGTCGGGCTGCGGCAAGACGACGACGCTGCGGATGGTCGCGGGGTTCCTCGACCCGGACCAGGGCAGCGTCCTGATCGACGGAGCCGACGTCACCTCGCTCCCGCCCGAACGGCGCCCGACGGCCATGGTCTTCCAGAACTACGCCCTGTGGCCCCACATGTCCGTCTTCGACAACATCGCCTTCGGCCTCAAGCTGCGCAAGCTGCCGAAGGGCGAGATCGCCGACCGGGTGGGCTCGGTGCTCGAGCTCGTCGGCCTGACCCATCACATCCGGTCGCGACCGGCCCGGATCTCCGGTGGTGAGCAGCAGCGGGTGGCGCTCGCCCGGGCGCTGGTCCAGGAGCCCAAGGTGCTGCTGCTCGACGAGCCGCTCTCCAACCTCGACGCCAAGCTCCGGGTCCGGGTCCGCGAGGACATCCGCGAGATCCAGCAGCGCCTCGGGATCACGACGGTCGTCGTCACCCATGACCAGGACGAGGCCTTGTCGATCTCGGACCGGGTCGCGGTGATGAACGGCGGGCGGATCGAGCAGTATGCCGCGCCGTTCGACCTCTACCGGACTCCCTCAACGACCTTCGTGGGCGGGTTCGTCGGCGCGACCAACACGCTGACGGGGGTGCTCTCGCGCAACGGCACCGGCCCGACGATCGCCGTCGGGGACCAGCACGTGCCGGTCGAGTCGACCAACCTCGAGGACTCGGCGTCGTCGCGCGACGGTGACACCATCTCGGTGCGTCCCGAGGACGTGATCGTCGGCGGTGCCGGCGCGTCGGCCACGGTGAGCCGGGTCATCCCGCGCGGCCACTTCACCGAGATGGTCCTCGAGCTCGGGGGGACGACGGTGCGCGCCTACGTCGACGGCGACGCCGTGACGAGCGGCACCGTGCCAGTGCGCTTCCGGCGGGCGCTCGTCTACCGCGAGGGCGCGCTGCTGTGACGGACGCTGCCGCCCAGGACCGGGCCGCGGGAGAGTCCGGCGTGCTGGCCATCGCCCACCGCGGCGACCCGGTCACCTTCCGGGAGAACACCGTGGCATCGATCCGCGCCGCCATCGAGACCGGCGCCGACGTGGTCGAGATCGACGTCAAGACCACGAGTGACGGCGTCAGCATCGTCCTGCACGACGACTCCCTCTCTCGGCTCTGGGAGGTCGAGCGCGACATCCGGACGATGACAGCGGCCGAGGTCGCCGGGCTCGAGGAGGCGCCCGACCACGGCATACCGACGCTCGAGGAGGTGCTCCGGCTCTTCTCGGGGACGTCGACGGCGGTGCTCGTCGACATGGACAGTGGCGAGTGGGCCGGCGCGGCCCTGGACTGCGTCCGACGCGCCGTCGACGAGGACGTGCTGCGCCCCCGCCAGGTGATCTGGTGCGGTCACCTCGACGGCATGCGCGAGATCCGCGAGGCCGACCCCCGGGCCCGGATCTTCCTGTCCTGGGGTGAGCAGGCACGAGGTGGGCCGCCGGACGCCGACCTGGTGCGGGCCCTGGGTCCCGAGGCCTTCAACCCGCACTGGTTGGCCGTCGAGGCGTTCGCCCGGGACTGGTCCCGCGGCGCGGGGCTCGCGCTGTCCTGCTGGACCGTGGACGACCCTGGTGACATGCGGCGGCTCGTCGAGGGTGGCGTCGACGCGATGATCAGCAACCGGATCCGCGACCTGCTGGGGGTGCTCGGACGTGGCTGACGACGCGCTCGCTGTGGCCTTGGCGGCCGCGTCCCTCGCTATCGACCTGATGCACTCGACCCCCCGCGGCGAGGTGCGCCGCAAGGCTCACGCGGCCGACCCGGTCACCGACATCGACCTCGAGACCGAGCGGGCGGTGCGCGAGCACCTGCTGGCGGCCTTCCCGGACCACGTCGTCGTCGGAGAGGAGTTCGGCGGCACCACTCACGGCGGCCCGACCTGGTACTGCGACCCGGTCGACGGGACCACGAACCTCGCCACGGGCCTGCCCTGGACGTCGTTCTCGCTTTCGCTGGTGGTCGACGGTGCTCCCGTCGTCGGTGTGGTCGCCGACCCATGGCGACGCGAGATCCTCTACGCAGCCGCGGGAGGTGGGGCGTCCCGGCGGACAGAGGGCGGCAGCGACCACCCGCTCCGGGTGTCGCCCGCCCAGGGCCTGTCGGGGGAGGTCGTCCTGACGGAGTGGGCGGCACACCAGCCGTGGCCGGGCATGCTGCCGCTGCTCCAGGCCCTGTCGGAGGAGATGTGCACCACGCGGATCATGGGGTCGGGCACGCTCAGCGTGAGCTGCGTCGGGGCGGGCCGCGCCGCGGGAGCCGTGATCGGGCAGTTCCAACCGGAGGACCACCTCGCCGGGCTGCTCATCGGTACCGAGGCCGGCGCCTGTGTCCTCGACTCCGCCGGCGAGCCGTCGATGTGGCCGCAGCCCGGCCCGTTCGTCATCGCCGCGCCTGCCGTGGCCGAGCAGCTCTGCACGCTGGCCACCCGCGCCTGACCCCTGCGCGCGCCATACCCCCGCCCCTTGCGTCCGGGTCGAGGAGGGTTCTGACCTGTCGGGACCCGGACGTAGGGAGGAGCTCTGGTGCTGCGTCCGGGTCGAGGAGGGTTCTGACCCGTCGGGACCCGGACGCAAGGGAAGGGACCTGGTCGCACGAAGGGGGACGCCGCAGGGGTGGGGCTGGCTAGATTGGCGGGATGGAAGAGCAGATCATCGCGGTGACCGTCCTGGGGGACGACCGACCGGGCATCGTCGCCGATGTCACGTCGGCGCTGGCCGGGCTCGGGGGCAACCTCGAGGACTCGACGATGACTCTGCTGCGAGGCCACTTCGCGATGGTCGTCCTCGTACGGACCGGGCATGCTGCGGCCGAGGTGCAGGACGCGCTGGCGGGGCTCACAGCGGGAGGAGAGCTCGTCGTCGACGCGCGGACCCTCCCTGAGCGCGAGGTGCAGGAGGTGCCCGGGGCGGCATACACGCTGCATGTGCACGGCGCCGACCGGACGGGGATCGTCGCGCAGATCACCCGCGTTCTCGCTGACCACGGAGGCAACATCGTCGACCTCGGCACCCGCCTCGGCCACGGGCTGTACGTCCTCACCGCAGAGCTGACCCTGCCCGACGGGGTGTCCCTGCCGGACCTCGAGGCCCAGCTCGCGGACGTTGCGAGCCGGCTGGGCGTCGAGGTGCAGCTCGGACCGGTCGACGACGACCTGTGGTGAGCGTGCCCAACCCGCAGCTGCCTCACCTGCCGGCGGGCCAGGTCCGTGCCGTGGTCCGGGCGCCCCATCCCGCCCTCTCCGCGTCCGGCCTCGACGTCGACCCGACGGCGCCGGACGTCGTCCGGCTCGCGGCTGATCTCGTCGCGACCCAGGCGGCCTCGCCAGGATGCGTGGGCCTCGCCGCGCAGCAGGTCGGGGTGGCGCAGCGGGTCTTCAGCGTCGATGTGACCGGTCATCCGAAGACCCGGACCTGTCACGGTCTGCTCGTGCTCTGCAACGCCTCGGTGCTGTCGGCCACGCGACGCGAACGCGGGCGCGAGGGATGTATGTCGGTGCCGGACTTCACCGGGGACGTCGCGAGGGCCCGGAGGCTGACTGTTCGTGGACAGCTGCCCGTGACCGGCGAGTGGGTCGAGCTGGCCACGGACGCCTTCGAGGCCGTGGCGATGCAGCACGAGATCGACCACACCGAGGGCCTGCTCTTCCTCGACCGCGTCGCCGGTCCGCGCGCCGTCCATCCCCGGCGCACCTACCTCTGACCCAGCGGATCACGCCCTAGAGTGGGTCCGCCCCCGTGGCCCAACCGGCAGAGGCAGGCGACTTAAAATCGCCCAAGTGCGAGTTCAAATCTCGTCGGGGGCACTGACCGCGCCTGCCTGGTCGGGAGCACTGATGACGCCTGCATCACGGTTGGCCGCTGGGGGAACAAACGGACCTCGCCAAACGCCTACAGTGTAGGAAGCGCCCTGTTCGGGGGTGCCTGACAGGGCGGAGGCGTGATGGCCAGCAACAACCCCGTTTTCGGCCGGATCGACAAGGACATCAAGCAGCGCGGGTATGCCGGCTTCGGCGAGCGTCCCACCCAGGCGGGCATGGCCAGCGGCGGTCCCCAGGACGCGATGACCCAGCGCCAGCTGGAGGACATCTACCAGCAGCCCGCAGCTGGCCCCGTCCAGACCGGGCGGCTGACCTACGACGACGTCGTCATGAAGACCCTCGGGATGTTCGGCATCCTCGTCGTGGTCGCGGCCGTCGCCTGGGTGACGACCTTGCGGACGCCGTCCCTGGCGTTGCCGATCATGCTCGGCGGGGCCATCGGCGGCCTCGTCGTCGCCATCGTCGTCTCCGTCAAGAAGAGCATCAGCGTCCCGCTCATCCTGCTCTACTCCGTCCTCGAGGGCGGCTTCGTCGGGGCGATCAGCCAGTTCTTCGAGGGGCAGTACCCAGGCATCGTCACCACTGCTGTCGTCGCGACGCTGGCGACCTTCGCCGGCATGCTCGTGGGCTACAAGCTCGGGATCATCCGGGTCACGAGCAAGTCGCGCCGCATCTTCGGCATGATGCTGCTCGGCTACCTCCTGTTCAGCGTCGTGAACCTGGTCGCCCTGATGTTCGGCTGGACCAGCGGGTGGGGGTTCGGCGGCAGCGGGCTGCTCGGCATCGGCATCTCCCTGCTGGGCGTGGGTCTCGCGTCGTACTCCCTGGCGATGGACTTCGACTCGATCGACTCGGCAGTCCGTGCTGGCGTCCCGGAGAAGTACTCCTGGCTGCTGGCCTTCGGCCTCATCGTCACCCTGGTGTGGCTCTACCTTGAGATCCTGCGCCTGCTGGCGCGCCTTCGCGACTGATGACCGTCCCGAGATCCCCTGTCCCGCAGGAGGTTTCGGCAGAGCTCCGGCGCGTGGTCGAGCGGTGGCACCTGCTGCCACTCGACCACGCGCTGTCGTCCGTGCCGGCGGTGCGCTCGCTGCTGGAGTCGCTGGCGCCTGCCGAGGCGGTGCCCGACCTCGGCCCTGGGGTCCTCATGGACCAGCTCACGGTGCTCGTCTACGACACCTGTGCTCGGGAGCCGGTCGAGCTCGACGAGCTCCGCGGCCGGCTGGAGGCTCTTCGCCAGAGCCTCTGACGGTCCGCGCCTACGACGTGAGGGCGCGGATCGCGGCTGCCATCGCGGCGTCGACCGTCAGGGCCGGCGCCCGGGACTCGAGCCAGTCCAGGATCGCCCGGGCCGCGTCGGCGTTGTGCTCGTAGCCGGGGACCATCGAGGGGAGCGGGAGCGCGTCCGCGTCGTAGCGGCCCTCGACCCCGCGCTCGAGCGCGAACACGTCCTGCCGAGGCGCCCTCCCCGGCTCGGTCGCGTCGAGGACGGCGAGGACCTGGTCGACGGCATACCCCTGGATGAAGCGGGCGCCGCTCAGCCGCTCGCCGCGCAGCTCGCGGTGCATCCCGACGTAGAGGTTGGTCAGTGCCTCGTTGACGTGCCAGGTCGCGGCGGCGGCTGCCTCCTCGGGCGAACCCGCGCCGACCGTCACCGTCCGCGGGCCGTCAGCCGGTTCCTCGAGGCCGTCGGGCGCATCCGCACGCCGCCACACCACCCGCCCCGCCGTGTATGCCGCAGCCCTCACCTGCGCGAGGGTGAACACCGCATACTCCGCGAACAGGCCGTCGGCGAAGAGCGCCTTGCGACCGTCAGGGGTGTTCGCGAAGCTGAAGGCGACCGCTCCGACCTCCTCCAGCCAGTCGACCGAAGCGAGGTACTGCGGCTTGGCCGCGTCCTGCACGACGACGAAGAAGTCCATGTCGGAGTGCTCGTCGAGCCGCCCGACGTCGTGCCCCACGGAGCCGACGCCGATCAGGGCGATCGCGTCACCTCGCCGTTCCAGCACCTGACCGAGGTCGTCGAGCCGCCCGAGCAGGCGCGCCGGGACGCTCACGACCGGCCGAAGCGGCGCGTGCGGCCGGTCGCCGATCAGCTCAGCCGCTCGTAGATGATGGCCATGCCCTGGCCGCCGCCGACGCACATCGTCTCCAGCCCGAAGGTGCCGTCGCGCTCCTGGAGGCCGTTCAGGAGGGTGGTCGTGATCCGCGCGCCGGTCGAGCCGAAGGGGTGGCCGAGGGCGATCGCGCCGCCGTTGACGTTGAGCTTGTCGAAGTCCATCCCGAGGTCGTCGGCGCTCGGCAGGACCTGGGCGGCGAAGGCCTCGTTGATCTCGTAGAGGTCCATGTCGCCGATGCTCATCCCGGCTCGGGCCAGCGCCTGCCTGGACGCCTCGACCGGTCCGAGCCCCATGATCTCGGGAGACAGGGCGCTGACGCCGGTGGACACGACGCGGGCGAGCGGGGTCAGCCCCAGCTCCGTGGCCCGGGTGTCGCTCATCACGAGCACCGCTGCGGCGCCGTCGTTGAGCGGGCAGCAGTTCCCGGCGGTGATCGTGCCGTCCTGCCGGAAGACCGGGTTGAGCCCCTGGACCGCCTCGAGGGTGACGCCGGCGCGGGGGCCGTCGTCCTTGCTGACGACCGTGCCGTCGGCCAGGGTGACCGGGCTGATCTCGCGCTCGAAGAAGCCGTTGGCGATGGCCTTCTCCGCGCGGTTCTGGCTGCTCACGCCCCACTCGTCCTGGCGCTCCCGGCTGATCCCCCGAGACGTCGCGACGTTCTCCGCGGTCTGTCCCATCGTGAGGTAGACGTCCGGCAGCAGGCCCTGCTCGCGCGGGTCCGTCCAGGTGGCGTTGGACTTCGCGGTCTCGACCCCGCGTGCCACCGCGTCGGCGAACAGCGGGTTCTGGTCCTCGCCCTCCGAGCCGCCGGCGCCGGCGAAGCTCCGGTAGGAGGAGACCGACTCGACACCGCCGGAGATGAAGATCTCGCCCTCGCCGGCCTTGATCGCGTGGTACGCCATCCGGGTGGTCTGGACGCTGGACGAGCAGAACCGGTTCACGGTCGCCCCGGGCAGGTGGTCGTAGCCGAGCAGCACGGCGATGACCCGGGCGAGGTTGGAGCCCTGCTTGCCGGAGGGCTCGGCGCAGCCCCAGTACAGGTCCTCGATCAGGGCGGGGTCGAGCTGCGGCACCTTGGCGAGCAGGGCCTGCACGACGCCGACCGAGAGGTCGTCCGGGCGGACGTCCTTGAGGGAGCCCTTGAACGCGCGACCGATGGGTGTGCGGGCGGTCGAGACGATGACGGCGTCGGTCACGAGGTCCTCCTGGACTGCGGGGTGAGCGGTCGCTCAGTGATCCTCTCGATCGTATGCCGTGCCGAGCCCGGCCACTATGTGCCCTTGGTCTCGTGCTTCCCTCGTGGCCCCGGGGCTAGGCGTGATGTCCAGCTAGGCGGTCGAGTCGACCGGTGCCGCTTCGACCGCCGGAGGAGCCGGCACCTCGACGGCGAGGTCGCTCTGCGGCAGGGCCACAGGGTGCGGTGCGCGGTCGGGGAACGGCAGCCGAACGCGGCGCAGGGCGACGGCCCACCGGCCCAGGGGCCCGCGCGCCTGCCCGTCGATCTTCGTGGCACGGACCTCGGTGCCCGGTTCGAGGACCGCCTGGGTGGCCGCCGCGGAGACGGAGGCGACTGCGGCCGGGGCCTCGCGCGGCGGCCCGGACGCCTCGGGAGCCCACAGTCCCAGCACGGAGCAGACGGTCGGCAGCATCGCGGCGGCGGCGCGGGCATACCCTGCCGCAGAGGGGTGGAACCGGTCCTGGCTGAACATCTCGGCGGGGCGCTCGGCGAACTCGGGGCCGATCAGGTCGCCGAGCGAGACGGTGCGACCACCCGCCTCGACCACCCCGACGGTCTGGGCGGCGGCGAGGTCCCGGCTCCAGCGACGCGCGAGCGACCGCAACGGCTGGGCGACGGGCTGCAGCGTCCCGAGGTCGGGGCACGTCCCGACGACGACCTCGGCGCCCGTGTCGCGCAGTCGCCGGACGGCACCCTCGAGGTGCCGCACCGCGATGGACTTGTCGATCCGGTGGGTCACGTCGTTGGCGCCGATGAGGATGACCGCTGCGTCCGGGTGCGGGACCGCGTCGAGGGCGTTGACCACCTGGACGTCGAGGCCCCCGGACTCGGCGCCGATCACAGCCACGTTCGTCAGCCTGACCGGGCGCCCGCTGAAGGCGGAGACGCCACTGGCGAGGATGGCGCCGATCGTCTCGCTGGGGGTGTCCGCACCCATGCCCGCCGCGGAGCTGTCGCCGAGGACGACCAGCTCGATCGGGTGCCCGCTGCCCGAGCCGTACCGCCCGTCGTCGACGGGAGCACCCTCGAAGTGCTGCCCGACGATCCGGCGGGCCAGGAGTGCCTCGACCTTGATCAGGCCGTAGCCCAGCACGCCGAGGACGCCGATCCCGGCTACGCCGAAACCG
This sequence comes from uncultured Actinomycetota bacterium, assembly GCA_963826375.1. GTDB lineage: Bacteria > Actinomycetota > Actinomycetes > Actinomycetales > Dermatophilaceae > Lapillicoccus. The sequence continues at coordinate 159,265 of CAWGWN010000009.1, forward strand.
CCCCCATACGCCGCCGCCTGTGCGATCCGGCGCGCCCGCCGAGCCCGTCCCATGCCGTTCCCCCAGATTTGGTATGCCGCGTGTCTACTGACGGTAACGTGCGGCGGCCGGGGTTTGTGCCCTTTCACGCCATCCTGCGAGGTGTCCAGGATCTGAGAGGATGGGCGCGTGAAGTACGCCGAACACATCGCCGACCTCGTCGGGAACACGCCTCTGGTCAAGCTCGCCTCCGTGGTGCAGGACTCGGGGGTGAGCTGCACCGTCCTCGCGAAGATCGAGTACATGAACCCGGGTGGCTCCGTGAAGGACCGGATCGCCCGCCGGATGATCGACGCCGCGGAGGAGTCCGGTGAGCTCAAGCCCGGCGGCACCATCGTCGAGCCCACCTCTGGCAACACCGGCGTGGGTCTGGCGCTGATCGCCCAGAAGCGCGGCTACCACTGCGTGTTCGTGTGTCCGGACAAGGTGGCTGAGGACAAGCGCAACGTCCTCAAAGCGTATGGCGCCGAGGTCGTCGTCTGTCCGACCTCCGTCTCTCCCGACCACCCCGACTCGTACTACTCGGTGTCCGACCGGCTGGTCCGGGAGATCGACGGTGCCTGGAAGCCGAACCAGTACGCGAACCCGGAGGGCCCGAACAGCCACTACGAGTCGACCGGGCCGGAGATCTGGGCCGACACCGACGGCCGGGTCACCCACTTCGTGGCCGGCGTCGGCACCGGCGGCACGATCAGCGGGACCGGCCGCTACCTCAAGGAGGTCTCCGCGGGGGCCGTCCAGGTGATCGGGGCCGACCCAGAGGGCTCGGTCTACTCCGGCGGCACCGGCCGCCCATACCTCGTCGAGGGCGTCGGCGAGGACTTCTGGCCGTCGGCCTACGACCCGAGCGTCGTCGACGACGTCGTGCCGGTCAGCGACGCCGACTCGTTCTCGATGACGCGCCGACTGGCCCGCGAGGAGGGCCTGCTCGTCGGCGGCTCCTGCGGCATGGCCGTCGTCGCGGCTCTGCGCGTCGCCAGAGACCTGCCGGCCGACGCCGTCGTCGTGGTGCTGCTCCCGGACTCCGGGCGCGGCTACATGTCCAAGATCTTCTCGGACGACTGGATGAGCTCCTACGGGTTCCTGCACGACACCCATGAGACGACCGTCGGGGATGTGCTCCGCTCGAAGTCCGGCGAGCTTCCCGTCCTGGTCCACACGCACCCGAACGAGACGATCCGCGACGCCATCGACATCCTGCGCGAGTACGGCGTCTCGCAGATGCCGGTCGTCAAGGCCGAGCCGCCGGTCACCTCCGGTGAGGTCGCGGGGGCGGTCAGCGAGCGGGCGCTGCTCGAGCTGCTGTTCACCAACAAGGCGCAGCTGGCCGACGCGGTCGAGAAGCACATGGGTCCCGGGCTGCCGCTCGTCGGGTCGGGCGAGAAGGTCGCGGTCGCCCGTCACGAGCTCGAGCAGGCGGACGCCATCCTCGTGGTCGACGGGGGCAAGCCGGTGGGTGTGCTCACCCGGGCCGACCTGCTGGGGTTCCTCAGCGACTGACGACCGGCGCCGGTTGGCGCCATGGTGGAGCCTCCCCGACCGGCAGCCGACCGTGCGGAGTCGGCTCAGGCCTGTGCGTCCGGGTCCCAGCTGAGCAGCCGGACCGCGCTGACGTGGTCCACATGCTCGTGCATCGCGGCGGCGGCGCCGGCCGCGTTCCCCGCGCGGATCGCCGCGACGATCCGCTCGTGGTCGGCGAGCGACTGGCGCGGACGGCCCGGCTGTCGGAGCGACTCGGCCCGGCTCTGGGCGATCTGGTCGCTGATCTCGTCGTAGAAGGCGGCGAGCAGCTCGCTGTGCGCCGAGGCGGCGACCGCCCGGTGGAAGAGCCGGTCGCCCTCCATCGGGACCGCGCCGGTCTCCATCTCCTCGCGCATGACGTCGAGCGCCGCGTCGATCGCGCCGAGGTCCGCTTCGCTATGCCGGGTGGCTGCCAGGGCGGCCATCTTCGTCTCCAGGGCGTCCCGGGCGTCGAGGACGTCGGGGAGCAGCTGTCGGCGGGCGACGAGGTCCGCGACCGGCTCGACGTCGAGGGTGTCCTTGAGCAGGTAGACACCACCGCCGTGGCGGATCTCGACCAGTCCCTGGACCTCGAGGGCGACGATCGCCTGGGCCACCGGAGCGCGGCTCACGCCGAGCCGCTGGGCCAGGTCGCGCTCCGAGGGCAGCCGGTCGCCAGCGGTCAGGCCCTCTGCCGTCACATGCGCGCGCAGCCGCTCGACGACCTGCTCGTAGAGACGTCCACGTGAGACCTTGTGCAGCTGCGAGCCCGGGGTCGGCTTCGGGGGCACAGGCGGCTCCTTCGTCGGTTCTGCGGGGCTGGACGGCGGCCTCGGGACTCTTGACACCGAGCGCCCGTAGGTCAAAGATAGCGGCCAACTGGCCGGGTGGCCAAGTGGCCGAGCCAATTGGAGGACCGATGTCAGCCTCAGCTCTGGATGAGCGGAAGACCTTCACGACCAACCGCCGGCGTGCCGTCATCGCGAGCACCGTCGGCACCACCATCGAGTGGTACGACTTCTTCCTCTACGGGACGGCCGCAGCGCTCGTCTTTCCCAAGATCTTCTTCCCGGGTGACTCGGAGTTCGCCGGGGTCCTCGCGTCGTTCAGCACCCTCTTCGTCGGGTTCGCCGCCCGGCCGATCGGAGCGGCGATCTTCGGCCACTACGGAGACCGGGTCGGCCGCAAGGCGATCCTCGTCACCACCTTGATGCTCATGGGCATCGCGACGTTCCTCATCGGCCTGCTGCCCGGAGCCGGCAGCATCGGGATCGCCGCGCCCGTCCTCCTCGTGCTGCTGCGCATCCTCCAGGGCATCGGCGTCGGCGGCGAGTGGGGCGGGTCGGTCCTGATGTCCATGGAGTGGGGTGCGAAGGGCCGTCGGGGGCTGATGGCGAGCTTCCCCCAGCTCGGCGTCCCGATGGGGCTGCTCCTGTCGACGGCGATGGTCAAGGTCATGAACGGGCTCGTCTCCCCGGAGGCCTTCCTCAGCTGGGGGTGGCGGGTGCCCTTCCTGGTCAGCTTCGTCCTCGTCCTCATCGGGCTCTACGTCCGGCTGAAGGTGCTCGAGAGCCCGGAGTTCACCGAGGTCAAGCGCACCAACTCCATCGTGAAGCGGCCGTTCGTCGACGTCGTGCGGAAGCACCCGCGCGAGATCCTCACCTCGGCCTTCGTGCGGCTGTCCGAGCAAGCGCCGTTCTACCTGTTCATCACCTTCGTGCTCACCTACGGCACCAAAGAGCTCAAGATGGCTCAGGGCGAGCTGCTCAACTACACCCTCATCGCGGCGGCCCTCGGGCTGGTCAGCGTGCCCTTCTTCGGCCATCTCTCCGACCTGTTCGGCAGGCGGCTGATCTACGGGCTGGGCATCATCGGAACAGCCGTCTACGCGTTCCCCTACTTCGGCCTGCTCAACACGAAGTCCGCCGGGCTGGTCCTGCTGGCGATCGTGCTGTCCCTCGTCTTCCACGACATGCAGTACGGCCCTCAGGCGGCGCTCATCGCCGAGAGCTTCGGGACCAACCTGCGCTACAGCGGGGCCGGCATCGGCTACCAGCTCGCCTCGGTGATCGCCGGTGGCCCAGCCCCGCTCATCGCCGCGGCGATCCTGCAGAGCACGGGCTCCAGCTCCGGGATCAGCTGGTACATCATCGGCTGCTGCGTGGTGGCGTTCGGAGCGCTGCTGCTCATGCCGAGAGCCGCCCAGCCAGTGGAGGCCGCCGCAGCCAGTGCCACGGCGGTGGAGGCCGGTGGACGCGCGGAATGACGGAGGCTCTGACCGAGCCCTGGGCCGAGCACGAGGGGGCCCTGCGCGGCACCCGCGTGCTCGACCTCACCCGGATCCTCTCCGGCCCGTTCGCCTCGATGGTCCTGGCCGACCTCGGGGCCGACGTCATCAAGATCGAGGACCCGGCACAAGGTGACGACACGAGGCGGTGGGGGCCGCCCTTCCAGGGCGCCGATGCCGCGTACTACCACTCGGTGAACCGCAACAAGCGCTCGTTCGCCGTCGACCTGAAGAGCCCACCGGGACGGGACCTCGTCCTGCGGCTGGCGGACAGCGCGGACGTGGTGCTCGAGAACTTCCGTCCGGGAACGGCCGAGCGGCTCGGACTCGGGTTCACTCAGCTGTCCCTCCGCAACCCGCGCCTCGTCTACGGCTCCGTGAGCGGCTACGGCCATACCGGGCCGCTGAGCCGGCGCGCGGGGTATGACGCCATCGCCCAGGCGATGTCCGGGGTGATGAGCGTGACCGGTCAGCGCGAGGGTGACCCGGTCCGGTTCGGCGTCGCGAGCGCCGACCTCGGCGCCGGGATGTGGGTGACGATCGGCGTCCTCGCTGCGCTGATGTCCCGGGAGCAGACCGGGCGGGGCCAGCACGTCGACGTCTCGCTGCTCGACGGGCAGGTGTCCTGGCTAACCTACGTCGCGCAGAACTTCTTCGCCTCCGGTGTCCGACCACGACGCTATGGGTCAGCGCATCCGAACATCGTTCCATACCAAGGGTTTCCGACAGCTGACGGAGACATCATGGTGGCGGTCGGCAACGACTCGCTCTGGCGCCGGTTCGCGGCGGCCGTAGGTCTCGCCGAGCTCGCCGACGACCCGAGGTACAGCACCAACCCTCACCGGGTCACCAACCGGGACGAGCTGCTGCCGGTCATCGAGGCAGCCCTCGCTCGGCGCTCTGCCGTCGACTGGACCGAGCGGCTGACCGAGGCGGGTGTGCCCGTCGGCCCGATCTACGCCGTCGACGAGGCGCTGACGCAGCCGCAGGTCCTCGCCCGGGAGATGGTCGTCGACCTGCCCCACCCCACCGAAGGCGTGGTGCGCACCCTCGGGTCCCCGGTGAAGATGTCCGCCACGCCGCCGGTGCTGCGGGCGTCATCCCCGGCCCACGGCGAGCACACCGACGAGGTCCTGCGGGGCCTGGGCCTGTCGCCGGAGGAGATCGCCGCGCTGCGGCGCGACGGAGCCGTCCGATGAGCGAGTCGCGGGTGCGCCGCTCCGAGGATGCGGGCGTGGTCACCATCGAGGTCGGGGATGGCAGCCGGCGCAACGCGTTGGGGGTCCGCGACTGGAGCGAGCTGCGATCGGTCGTCGAGGCGGCCGCCCACGACCCGGCGACCTCGGTCATCGTCCTGGTCGGCACCGGCGCGACGTTCAGTGCCGGCTCCGATATCAGCGAGTGGGCCGATGCCGGACCCGGTGACGTCGACGGCTCCTTCGCGGAGATGGAGCGGTGCTTCCGTGCGGTCGAAAGCGCGCCGGTGCCGGTCGTGGCCGCTGTGGAGGGCGTCGCCGTGGGAGCGGGCTGCCAGCTCGCGCTGGCGTGCGACGTCGTCGTCATGGGGGAGAGCGCCCGGATGGGGATGCCCATCGTCCGGCTGGGCATCCTGCCCTCCGCGGCCTTCGCGGCGAGGGTCTGCTCGCGGGTCGGGCCGGCTTTGGCTGCGGACCTCTACCTCACGGGACGGCTGCTCAGCGGGGTGGAGGCAGCGGCGCTCGGTCTCGTCGCCCGGGTGGTCCCCGACGGCGAGGCACTGGCTGAGGCGACGGATCTCGCCAGGGTGATCTCCCTCAGTCCGCGGGTGGCCGTCCGCGCAGCCAAGCGGGCTGTGCACGCGGTCAGCCGGACGGCGCTGGACGACGTCATCCCGCTCGACGACACCGGCGCGGTGGACTTCGCAGCGTTCCGGCCCGCCGTGCTGCGCTTCCTCTCGGCTGGTCCGCGGTCTGCCTGAGGCTCACGCCACCCGCCGGGCCATGGCCGGGTCGGGTTCGCCGAGCGCCTCGGGATGGAAGATCGCGGCGAGGGCCTCCACCCCGTCCACGAGGCGGGGGCCGGGACGGGCGAAGGACGCGTTGGCGTCCACTGCCCAGACGGGTATGCCGGGGGGCAGGCTGCCCTGGGCAACGAGGTCCCGGGCGAGCGCAGCGGCGTCGTCGAGATGGAAGCCGCACGGAGCCGCGACGACCACCTCCGGGTCGCCGACGAGGGCTTGCGGCCAGGTGACCCGCTCCGACGTGTCCCCCGGGGTCCCGACGACGGGGACGGCGCCAGCGCGCGTGACCATCTCCGGCACCCAGTGGCCGGGCGCGAAGGGCGGGTCGGTCCACTCGAGGACGAGCGCGCGAGGGCGGGGGCGGCCGGCCACTGCCGTGGCGACGGCCCGCAGACGCGCCTGGGCATCGTGGACGATCCGCCGCGCCGCGCCGACCTGACCGGTGGCCTCGCCGAGAGTCAGGACCGACCGCAGCACCTCGGCGAGCGTGTGCGGGTCGATCGTGAGGACCTCGGCGCGACAGCCCAGATGGGCGAGTGCGTCGTCGACCACCGAGACGTCGACCGCGCAGACGGCACAGAGGTCCTGGGTGACGACGAGGTCCGCATCGAGGTCCTTCAGGGCGCCTTCGTCGAGGTGGTAGAGGTCCTCCCCGGCGTGCAGCCGCTGCGTGACGGCGCGGTCGATGGCGGCCGGGTCCAGCCCTTCGGGGAGCGTGGAGGTCGACACGATCCGACGCGTCCGGGCGGCGGTGGGGTAGTCGCACTCGAAGGTGACACCGACGACGTCGTCCCCCGCGCCGATGGCGAAGAGGATCTCCGTGGTGGAGGGGAGCAGGGAGACGATCCGCATGCCTCGACGATAGGCGCTGTTCGGGCGTGGCTGTCCGGCGGTGCCCGGTGCTAGGCCGACGCGGTGGCCAGGGCGCTGCCGTCCGGCCCCCGGACCTCGACCAGGGTGATGTCGGAGGTCGTCATCCAGCAGGCCGCCGACAGTCTCGTCCTCCCCGACGGGGTGCCGTTCCAGCTGGCGACGCTGTAGCTGTGACCGGCAGCGGTGGTGACCCAGAGGGACAGCCGCCCGCTCTGGGGCAGGCCGGCTCCTACCAGGTCGACCTGCGTACCCCACCCCTTGGTCACCAGGTCGATCTCCACGGCCGCAGAGCTGGCCGGCGTCGCGCGGGCCACGAGATGCGCCGTCGGGCTGGCGTTCAGCCGCTCCAGGGCCGGCCCGACGGCATACCCGAGGCCCCCGGCGGCCAGCGCGAGCACGACGGCGGCGACCGCCAGGCGGACCCGACGTCGGCGGCGGGCTGCTCGGACCCGGCTCAGCAGGACGGGCAGCTCCCGCGTCCCACCGTCCGGTCCGGGCGCCTCCGCACCCTCCCTGCGGTCGGAGTCGGCAAGGCCTGGCGAGACGAGGTCCAGCAGGGCCGGGATCGCTGAGAACTGCGCGGCCTCCTGCTGACACACGGGGCAGGAGCGCAGGTGCGTGCTGAAGTCCCGGTGGTCCTCGGGGTCGAGGCCGCCGAGGACGTAGGCGCCGACGAGCTGGTGCAGGTGCTCGTGATCCCGCCGAGGCTCCTGTCCGTGCTCTCGTCCAAGCTCCCGCCCGATGCCGTCGCTCACTGGGTCACTCCCATCTCGTCGAGGATGGCCCGCAGGGACCGGATGGCGTAGAACGAGCGCGACTTCACGGTGCCCACGGGCACACGCAACGCGGTGGCCGCCTCGACGACGGTGAGTCGCTGGTAGTACAGCGCGACCACGACCGCCCGGTGGTCAGGGTGCAGCCGGGCGAGCGCCTCCTCCACGAGGATCTGGTCGAGTGCCCGCTCGATCGCCACCACGGGGTTGGTCGCCCGCGGGTCGAGCCGGGCATGCGAGTCGTCGTCGCGGTCCTCGGAGACCTCGGCCACGCGTCGGCTGGAGGCCCGGTGCATGTCGACGAGGAGGTTGCGGGTGGACTGCAGGAGGTATGCCCGCATGCTCGACACCTGCGGCGCCTGGCGCCAGACCCGCAAAATGACCTCCTGGACGACGTCCTCGGTGCGGGAGCGGTCGAGTGACGTGCGGGCGATGAACCGCCTGAGGGCAGGAGCATGCTCTCGGTAGATGTCCGCGACGACGTCCTCGTCCAGCGGCATCGCTCCCCTCCTTCCGACGTCAGTCATCATCCTCCGGAGACCGTCCGGTGACATGGGAGACGTCAACCCGGGCGGGTCGGTTCATCCATCGCCGAAGCCCGATTGAACCGAAGGCCGTCCTCCCGGCGTCTTCTCTGATGAGCCGCCCCGTGCCGAGGGCGCCGCATACCGAGGAGCAGCCATGGCCCCGTCAGCAACAGCAGTCCACCCACGGCGAGGGGTCACGAGCCGCCTCTCACGCTTCGTCGCGGCCGCGGTCCTCGCGAGCACGCTCGCGGCCTGCGGGTCGACAGGCACCACCACCACGCCGGCAGCCGGTGGCGGCGCGCCGAGCGCGGCGACGTCGTCGGCTGCGACGGGAGCCACCGTCCATGCCGCGAGGACCTCGCTCGGGGAGGTCGTGGTGGACGCGGCCGGCATGACGCTGTACATGTTCACCAAGGACACCAAGGACTCGGGCAAGAGCTCCTGTGCGGGCCAGTGCCTGGCCCTGTGGCCGCCGCTGTTCGCCGACGGCACGCCCACCGCCGACGGGGTGAGCGGGACGCTCGCCACCATCCCCACAGCGGACGGCAAGAAGCAGGTGACCCTCAACGGCTGGCCGCTCTACTACTACGCGAAGGACAAGGCGGCCGGGGACGTCACCGGCCAGGGCGTGGGGCAGGTCTGGTGGGTGCTGTCCAAGGAGGGTCAGCCGGTCCAGGCCGCTGCTCAGACGAGCGCCGCGAGCGGCTACTGACGGGACAGCTCGCGAGTCAGGCCTGACCGGTGCGGCGCAGGACGTCCTGGAACCACGACCTGCGGGTGTCGAACGCCTTGCCGCCGGCGATCCGGTCGAACTCGATCGCCCGCAGCTCGTCGTCACGGTCCTCGTCGTGCCCGACGACGCCCGAGATGCCGTCCCGCGCGGCGTCGACGGCGACAGCCACCATCTCGCGGATCAGCGCGAGGTCGCGCTCGTTGGCCGGTGCCGAGCGGGAGAAGTACCCGCTCTTCTGCACCAGGGTCTTCTCGGCGCCGATGCGGTCGGCGAACTGCTTGGCGAACCACTGGCCCGGGTTGATCGTGTCGAGCTTGACGTGACCGAAGGGGTCCCGCGGGACGTCCTCGCCGGCCGCCTCGAGCTGGGCGACGATCTCACTGACCCCCGCGCCCTCTGACAGGAAGATGTTGACGCACCCTGTCTCGTCCATGACCCCCCGGAGGCGTGCCGCCTCCGCGTCCATGTCGATCACCGTCTCCGGGACGTAGACGGCGTGGATGTCCCAGCGACCGGGGGAGAGCCCGATCGACGGCACCCACTCCTGGTCGGCATGCCAGGCCTGGTAGTCCCTGGCGGCCGCGCCGGTGAGCCAGCCGCATCCTCGTCCCATCACCTCGTGGATGATGAGCATCCGCGGGTTGGCCCCGTGCTCGGCCAGCACGTGCCTCGCGAACAGCGCTGCCTGCTCGGCCGCCGTGGCGGCGCCGAGGGACTGGCGAATGGGGATGATGTCGTTGTCGATGGTCTTCGGCAGGCCGACGACGGTCAGGTCGTAGCCCCGCTGGAGCAGGTATGCCGCGAGGTCGGCTGCCGTGGTGTTCGTGTCGTCGCCGCCGATGGTGTGCAGCACGTCGACGCCGTCCTCGCGCAGCCGCTCGGCAGCGACCTCGAGGGGGTCCTGGCCCTCGGCGATGAGCCCGCGGGCGACGAGGTCCGGGGCGTTGGTCAGCTTCACCCGGCTGTTCCCGATCGGACTGCCTCCGAAGGCGTGCAACAGGTGGGCTCGCTCTCGGGCCGCGTCGTCGACGACGAGCGAGCTACCCGTGAGCACCCCGTGGTAGCCGTGCCGGTAGGCGATGATCTCGACGTCCGGCAGCAGCTGGGTGTATCGCTGGACCAGGCCACCGACCGCGGAGGAGAGGCAGGGGGCGTAGCCGCCCGCGGTCAGCAGGGCGACACGGTGCAGGGTTCGAGCCATGCCTCAGAGCCTAGGGCCGAGAGCCACCGGGGCCGGTCGAGGCGTCCACCACCTGAGCACGACGGTTTGGGCGAGCCGGACGGCACGGCGCCCTCCTGAGGGCGGCGGCGTCGCGGGGTCAGCGGCTGTTGTGGTGGTCGACGATCTGGCGGGCCACCTCGGTGAGCTTGAGGTTCATGTCCTGCGAGGCCTTGCGGAGGATGTCGAAGGCCGCCTCGTCCGAGATCTTGTGGAAGGCCATCATCAGCCCGACCGCCTTTCCGATCTCGCGGTTGGTGTGCAGCCCGCGGGTCAGGCTGTCGGCCTTCTCCCTGCTCTGGGCCGCCGCGATGGCCACCGAGGCGAACGACGCGAGGATGATGCCCTGGTGCGCTGACTCGTCGGTGAAGACCCCTGGGCGGTCGGAGAAGAGGTTCAGGGCTCCGACCTTCTCGTCCCCGATGACGATCCGGAACCCCGCTGCCCCCCGCACCGGTGTCGTCGCGACGATCTCCCGGGCGAGCTCGGGCCACTGGCTGCCGTCAGTCAGGTCGGGATCGACCTGGGGGACCTCCACGGACAGGGCGTCGATGCACGGACCGTCCTGGTGCTTGCGCTCGAGCTCGTCGACCTGCTGGGCCACCTCATCGGTCGCCGCCACGGTGTCAGCGCGCCCGTGCCTCCGGAGCATCAGGCTGGCGTGGTCGCATCCCGACACCAGGCTCGTCGCCGCCAGGCAGAGGGAGGTGTAGATCTCGCTGAACTCCGCGCCGCCGTAGATGATCGCGGCCAGCCGGTCGAAGATGGCGCCGGGCGCAGCCGAGGGGTCCGGGCGCTGAGTGGTGGGAGTGTCCATGGTCGGTGGCTCGATCGGCCAAGCGTCCTTCTGGGTCGTCGTGGAGGCTGGTCCACGGGACCAGCGCGCTGGATGGCGTCCGACAAGTGTGGCACCTCGGCGCTTCGCCGGGGTGCAGAGGGGCATCCGGATGACTCGCCGCCGAGAAGGTTTGTTCGCGCCCCGATCGGGTATTAACTGTGGTCGCTGGTTGGCGTGACGCGCCCTCCGGCAGCTGGGGCTACCGGTTCCAGTGATTCCTCGAAGGCTGGAGTGCACATGATCGTCCTTGGCATCATTCTCGTCGTCATCGGGCTGCTGGTGAAGTCACTCAGCATCCTCGTGACGATCGGCGTCATCCTGCTGGTCATCGGTGTCATCCTGTACCTCCTCGGTGCGACTGGCCGGGCCGTCGGAGGACGCAAGCACTGGTACTGACCAAACCCCACCGGCGCGACCGGTGACCGAAGGGACCGCTGGGAACACTCGGCGGTCCCTTCGCTCGTCTGCCGCCGCGATGCGCGCGCCCGGGAACCGGGTTTGGCCGAGCCAGGACAGGGGTAGTCCCCCTCGCGTGGATGGGGATAGGACCGCATCCGTCGACGACGACGGATGGCGGCCGGATCGGGACCGCGACCTCATGCCCGCCGCTTCACCGCAGCCGGTGCCCGTCGCGGCGATGTCGGTCCGCGAGCTGATCGGCGCGCTCGCCCTCGTCGAGGACCTGCTCCGCACCCGCCTAGGCGGTCGCCGCAGCCTGGACGACCCGACGGCGGCCCTCGCCGACCGCCTCTCGCTGCAGGCCCGGGGCGCGGAGATCGTCGACGAGCTGCGTCGTCGCAGCGCGCCGTGCCAGCAGGCGGGGCGGCACCCACCGGTCCTGACCCTGGTGGACCGCCTCCTGTCAGACGAGCGCCCGGCCGGCGAGGACCTCGACCCCGTCGACCCAGACAGCCCGGTTGTCGGCGACGGCGCCCAGCGCGAACACCTTGGCGAGCGCGTCGTCCGGGTCCTGCGCGTGCCGCAGGACGGTGTCGAGGGTCGTCCCCGGGGCCGGACAGACCCAGACGGCGTCGAACCGGCGCCCCGGCGATAGGTCCCCGACCACCTCGCCCAACCCGAGTGCCTCCGCACCGGCCCGGGTGGTCAGGTGGAGGAGGTGCGCCGCGGTCAGCGAAACGCCCTCGGTGCCGAGCAGCTGCTGCATGAAGTACGCCTGCAGCCCCTCCTTGAGCAGGGAGAACCCCGTCCCGGCCCCCACATCCGACCCGAGGGCGACCTGCACTCCCCGGTCGAGATGGCGCCGCAAGGGGAACAGACCGCTGCCGAGCGCCGCGTTGCTCGTCGGGCAGTGCGCCACCCGCGCTCCGGCGGTGGCCAGCACCGAGAGCTCGCGGTCGGTGGCGTGGACGTTGTGGGCGAACACGCTGCGGCTGGTCACCAGCCCGTGGCGGTCGTACGTGTCGAGGTAGTCGAGCGAGGCCGGGAACTGGGCCGCCACCTCGGCGACCTCGACGAGGTTCTCGTTGACGTGCGACGTCACCCAGGAGCCTTCGACGTCCTTCGCGAGAGCGGCGCACGACTCCAGCAGGCCGTCGCTCGAGGAGAGCGAGAAGCGGGGCGTCACGGCATACCGCGTCGTGCCGACGCCGTGCCAGCGAGCGGCCAGGGCGCGGCCCTGCTCGTAGGCCCGCGCCGGGCTGGTGAGCAGGTCCGGTCGCAGGACCCGGTCGGCGACGACGAGGCCGGCGGTGACCCGCAGCCCCACCCGTGTCGCTTCCTCGAACAGCGCGTCCACCGCGGTGTCGAAGTGGGCACCGAAGACGAGCGCGGTGGTCGTGCCGGCGGCGGCCAGACCGGCGACGAACTCGCCGGCGACCTGCCGCGCGTAGCCGAGGCCCGCCAGCCGGGCCTCCTCGGGCAGGGCGCTGCGCTCGAGCCAGTCGAGCAGCGGCATGCCGAGCGCGCCGATCGCGCGCACCTGGGGGTAGTGGACATGGGCGTCGACGAACCCGGGCAGCAGCATCCCGCCGCGCAGGTCGACGACCGGCTCCTCGGGATGGTCCCGGTGGAGCTGCTCGAAACCCCCGCGGGCCGAGATGAGGCCGTCGTCCACGAGCAGGCCGCCGTCCTGCTCACAGCGCACAGCCCCTCCGGCGAAGGGGCTGTCGGGCGTGTCGACGACGCAGGCGCGGTAGAGGGTCATCGGCGCGCTGCCTGCCGGGACCGCTCCCGCTCGATCGTGCGGACCAGGTCGGTCGCGACGCTGAGTGCGACCGTGGCCGGGTCCTTGCCGGACAGGTCGGGCACGCCGATGGGGGTGTGGATCCGGTCCAGCTCCGCCCGCGCGTGACCCTCGGCCAGGAGCCGCTCGCGGAACCGTGCCCACTTCGCCGCGGAGCCGATCAGCCCGACGGAGCCCAGGTGCGTGCAGCGCAGCGCGACGTCGCACAGGGCGGCGTCCTCGGCATGGTCGTGCGTCATGACGAGGACGTGGGTGCCCGGGGGGACCTGGCCGAGCACGAGCTCGGGCACGGGAGCGTGGTGTGCGTGCACGATGGCACGGCCCCCGCGGACCGGCGCGAGCCGAAGCTCGGAGACCTGCTCGGCCCGCGAGTCGGCGACATGCAGCTCGAGGTCGTGGCGGGAGAGGATGAGCGCCAGCTCGTGACCGACGTGGCCCATCCCGAAGATCGCCACGGCCGGCACGACCGCGAGCGGCTCGAGCAGCAGGGTGACCTCGCCGCCGCAGCACTGCACCCCATGGTCGGCGGGGGCCTTGTCGCTGAGCGACATGGTCATCAGCTCAGGTGCGGTATGGCGCTCCTCGAGCATGCGGCGGGCTCTGCTGACCGCGGTGGCCTCGAGGTTGCCGCCGCCGATGCTCTCCCAGGTCGTGTCGGAGGCGACGACCATCTTGGCGCCCGCCTCCCGAGGAGCGTGCCCGCGGACGGTGACGACGGTGACGACGACACCGGCCCGACGCTCGCGTCGCAGTCGCTCGACGGCGCCGACCCAGCTCATCTCAGGCCTTCGCCGGCACGGGCTGCTGCGCCTGCTCGGAGCGCGGGTGCATCGGGTGGGCGCCCGGGCCGGGCTGGGCCGGCTCGACGCCGGGGCCGCCCTCGACGAGGTGGCCGTGCTCGGCGTTGGTCCGGGCCTGCTGCACCGCCCAGTAGACGGCCTCCGGAGTCGCGGGAGAGGCGAGGTCGACACTGGTCCCCACCGGTCCGAACGATGCGGCCGCCTGGCGCAGCGCCTCACGGACCGCGAAGGCCAGCATGAGCGGCGGCTCGCCGACGGCCTTGGAGCCGTAGACCACGCCGTCCTCCGCCGCGTGCTCGAGCAGGGTGACGTTGAAGATCTCGGGCATCTCCGAGAAGCTCGGCAGCTTGTAGGTGCTGGCCGACTGGGTGGCGAGCCGGCCGCGGGTGGGCCGGTCGCTCTCGTCCCAACGCAGGTCCTCCAGCGTCAGCCAGCCGGCGCCCTGGACGAAACCGCCCTCGATCTGGCCGATGTCCACCAGGGGCGACAGGCTGTCGCCGACGTCGTGGACGATGTCGACCCGACGGGTGCGGTAACCACCGGTGAAGCCGTCGACCTCCACCTCGGCCGCGGCAACGCCATACGCGAAGTACTTGAACGGCTCACCCTGCATCCGGGAGGAGTCCCAGTGCAGGCCCTCGGTGCGGTAGAAGCCGGCTGCCCAGAGCTGCACCCGCTGGAAGTAGGCGAGCCGGACCAGGTCCGCCCAGCCGATCCGGCTGCTGCCGTAGCCCAGCGCCCGCGCCTCGCCGTCGACGATGCGCACGTCCGCCTCGTTGACCCCCAGCTGGGTGGCCGCGACGTGGGCCAGCCGTTCGCGGATCTGCTCGCAGGCGTTCTTGACCGCGCCGCCGTTGAGGTCGGCGCCCGAGCTCGCAGCGGTGGCAGACGTGTTCGGCACCTTGTCGGTCCGCGTCGGCGCCAGCCGGACCCGGTCCATCGGGATGCCAAGGCTCGTCGCGGCGACCTGGAGCATCTTCGTGTGCAGGCCCTGGCCCATCTCGGTGCCGCCATGGTTGATGAGCACCGAGCCGTCCTTGTAGACGTGCACGAGGGCGCCTGCCTGGTTGAACGCGGTGAGGTTGAAGGAGATGCCGAACTTCACGGGGGTCAGCGCCAGGGCTCGCCTGGTGTCGGGGTGCGACGCGTTGAAGCGGGCGATCTCCTCAGTCCGGCTGGCGACGTCCGCGCTGGCCACCAGCTGGTCCCAGGCGGTCGCGGCGCGCTCAGGGTGCCGCACCGGCTGCCCGTATGGCGTGCTCTGTCCAGCCGCGTAGAAGTTGCGCCGTCGCAGGTCGGCCGGGTCGAGGCCGAGCAGCGGGGCGCAGCGCCCGAGGATGTCCTCGATGACGAGCATGCCCTGGGGACCGCCGAAGCCCCGGAAGGCGGTCTGCGAGGTCTTGTGGGTCTTGGCGATCCGGCCGTTGACCCGCACGTCGGGGATCCAGTAGGCGTTGTCGATGTGGCAGAGGGCCCGGGCGAGCACCGGCTCGGACAGGTCGAGGCTCCAGCCGCCGTCGGAGGTGAGGGTGGCGTCGAGGGCCTCGAGGTGGCCGGTCTCGTCGAACCCGGCCCGCCAGCTGGCGTGGAAGCCGTGCCGCTTGCCCGACATGGTCATGTCGAGCGCTCGGGTGAGCCGCAGCCGGACGGGCCGGCCGGTCAGGGTGGCGCCGAGGGCGGCGATCGCCGCGAAGCCGTGCGGCTGCATCTCCTTGCCGCCGAAGCCGCCGCCCATCCGCAGGCACTGCACGGTCACGTGGTGGCTGTGCAGGCCGAGGACGTGCGCGACGATCTCCTGGGTCTCGGAGGGGTGCTGGGTGCTGCTTTGGACGAAGACCTGGCCGTTCTCGTCCACCTGCGCCAGGGCGCAGTGGGTCTCGAGGTAGAAGTGCTCCTGGCCGGCGAACTCGATCTCCCCGCTGAACACGTGCGCGGACCGGGCAAGCCCGGCCTCGACGTCGCCTCGTTCCATGTGCGGCTGACCGCCCTGGAAGCTCTCCACCTCGATCGCCTCGCGGACGCTGACCAGCGACGGCAGCGGCTCGTAGTCGACCTCGACCGCGAGGGCACCGAGCCGGGCGGCCTCGAGGCTCTCGCCGAGGACCCAGCAGACGGCGTGGCCGTGGAACATCACCTCGTCGGGGAAGAGCGGCTCGTCGTGCTTGACGCCGGCGTCGTTGACCCCGGGCACGTCCGCGGCGGTGAGCACCCGCACCACGCCCGGGACCGACAGCGCCGGCTCGGTCCGCAGCGCGGTCACCTGGGCGTGAGCGTGGGGCGCCTGCACCGGGTGCGCGTGCAGCACGTCCTTGGTGCGCCCGACGAGGTCGTCGGTGTAGAGCGCCTCGCCGCTGGCGTGCAGGAAGGCGCTCTCGTGCGGGACCGCCTGGCCGACGACCGGGTGGTCCGGACGTTCTGACAGCGCGCTCATGCGCTGACCCCCTCGGTCTCGGGTGTGTGCTCAGGTGCGTGCTCGGCATACAGCTTGAGCAGGGACTGTCCCAGCATCGCCGAGCGGTATGCGGCGCTCGCGCGGTGGTCGTCGAGCGGGGTCCCCTCGGCCTCGAGCCGGGCCGCAGCCGACCGGACGGTCGCCTCACTCCACTCCCGGCCTTCCAGGAGCTCCTCGGTGGCGGCGGCGCGCAGCGGGGTCGCCGCGACGCCGCCGAGGCCGATCCGGGCCCTGGTCACGACGCCGTCGACGATGTCGATGGCGTAGGCGACAGCGACGCTCGAGATGTCGTCGAACCGTCGCTTGGCGATCTTGTGGAAGGCCGTCACCGGGGAGACGGGCAGCGGGATGCGGACCGCCCGGATCAGCTCGCCCGGCTGTCGCACACTCTGGCGGTAGCCCGTGAAGTAGTCCGCCAGCGGCACCTCGCGCTCGCCGTCCGAGGAGGTGAGGACGACGGTGCACTCCAGGGCGAGCAGGGCCGGTGGGGTGTCGCCGATGGGCGAGCCGGTGCCGAGGTTGCCGCCGATCGTCGCGCCGTTGCGGATCAGCCGGGACGCGAACTGCGGGAAGAGCTGGGTCAGCAGGGGCACCCGCCCCTCCAGCCGGCTTTCGACCTCGGAGAGAGTGAGCGCGGCACCGATCTCCAGCCACCCGTCGACCTCCTCGAAGGTCCGCAGCTCTGGCAGCTGGTCGACAGCGATGCTGTATGCCGCTCGCGCGCCGCGCAGGTTGACCTCGACGCCCCAGTCGGTGGAGCCGGCGACGAGGACCGCATCGGGGTGCTCGGTGAGCAGGCCGGTCGCCTCGCCGAGGCTGAGGGGCCGGACGAACTCCCCGTCGGCGGCGCTCAGGCGGGTGCGCTGCGGGGTGGGGGAGGCCGCGTCGCGGCGGGTGGCGAGGGCGTCGTCCGCGGACGGCGCCCCGAGGGCGTAGGCCGCGTCACGGATCGGGCGGTAGCCGGTGCAGCGGCACAGGTTGCCGCTCAGAGCGTGCAGGTCGAAGCCATTGGGACCGCACTCGTGCTCGTGGCCCCGCTCCGGCTCGGCCGGCTCTGCGGACCGCCCGCGCCGGTAGAACTCCGCCGCCATGCTGCAGACGAAACCGGGGGTGCAGTAGCCGCACTGTGACCCGCCGCGCACCGCCATCTCCCGCTGCACCGGATGGGGCCGGTCGGCGGTGCCGAGCCCCTCCGCCGTGACGACCTCCTGGCCGTCCAGGGCGGCGGCGGGGATGAGGCAGGCGTTGACGGCAGTCCACCGGGTGGCGCCGGCACCATCGGCTCGCGCCACGAGGACGGAGCACGCGCCACACTCGCCTTCGGCACACCCCTCCTTGGCGCCGGTCAGGCCGCAGTCGCGCAGGAAGCTCAGCGCCGTCGTGTGGGCGAGCACCCCGTCGAGGGAGCGCACCCGGCCGTTCACCGTCAGCTGGGGCGGCGCGTCGGTGCCGGACCGGGGCCTCCCCCCGCCGTGCTCGGTGTCCCGTGCCTGGGTGGTCATCATTCGCTCCTGTCGCGCCGCCGTGGTCTCATCATCCGCCTGTCCCGTGGGCGGGGACAGCGGCGGCATGGTTTCGGGTGGCGCTGACCTGGCGGTTGTCCATGCAGAACACCAGGTCTCGAGGTGATCCGTCGACGATACAGATTCAACGAACTGTTGAAAAGGTTTCGTCGGGAGTTTGTTCCGCGGACCGGCGGGGCCCCTGTCACGCCGAGATGACCCCGGCCCGGCCGAGCAGCCGCCGGGTGGCGGCGGCGGAGTCCGCCGTGACCCGCTCCTCGTCCGTGGTCACGACCCGGCCCGCCTCGACGACCGGTCGACCGCCGACGAGGAGCAGCTCCAGCGGTGGTGGGCTGCCGAGGACCAGGGCTGCCACCGGGTCGACGATGTCCACGTGGGGGAGCGTGTCGACCCGCCACAGGGCGATGTCGGCCAGCTTGCCGGCCTCGAGCGAGCCGATCTCGTCGTCCCAGCCGAGTACGCGGGCACCGCCCATCGTGGCCAGCTCGAGCGCGTCGCGCACCGACATCGCCCGCGGGCCGCCACGGGCGCGGGCGAACAGCAGCGCGTGGCGCGCCTCCTCCAGCAGCGAGGAGGCCTCGTTCGAGGCCGCACCGTCGACGCCGAGGCCCACCGGCACGCCGGCCGCGCGCAGCTCGGGCGTTCGGGCGATACCCGCTCCGAGCCGCGCGTTGGAGGTGGGGCAGTGTGCGACGCCTGTCCCGGCCGCCGCCAGCGCTGTGATGGCGGCGTCGTCGAGGTGCACCCCATGCGCCAGCCAGACGTCCGGGCCGAGCCAGCCGAGACCACCGACGTAGTCGACCGGGCCGCAGCCGTGCGTCTCGCGGCAGTAGGCCTCCTCGTCGAGGGTCTCGGCGAGATGGGTATGCAGCCGGACGGCCCTGTCGCGGGCCAGGGCCGCCGCCTCCCGAAGGAGCTGCCCGGTGACCGAGAACGGTGAGCACGGCGCGACCCCGACCCGCAGCATCGAGCCGGGGGACGGGTCGTGGTGCCGGTCGATGGCATCGGCGGTGGCCGCGAGGATCGTGTCGAGGTCCTCGACGACGTGGTCGGGGGGCAGCCCGCCGCTACGCCGTCCGAGGTCCATCGACCCCCGGGTCGGGAAGAAGCGCAGACCTACCTGACGCGCCGCCTCGATCTCGGCGGCCAGCAGGTCACCGCCGTCGGCCGGGAAGACGTAGTGGTGGTCCATCGACGTCGTGCAGCCCGACCGGACCAGCCAGCTCAGGCCCGCGGTGGCCGCCGGCCGGACGATGTCCTCGTCGAGGTGACCCCATACGGGGTAGAGCGTCGTCAGCCACTCGAACAGCGTCGCGTCCGCCGCAAGCCCTCTCGTGGCCCACTGGTAGAGGTGGTGGTGCGTGTTGACGAGGCCGGGGGTCGCGACGCAGCCCCGCCCGTCCACCCGAGAGACCCCGGGCAGCGCCGGTGCCGCACCCGCGCCGGCCGCGGTGATCCGGCCCGACTCGAGGACAAGATGGCCGACCGCGTGCTCGGTGCGCGCGGCGTCCATGGTGACGACGACACAGCCGTCGATGACGAGGTCGGCCACGGGTCAGCTGCCGCGGTAGGTGGAGTAGCCGAACGGGTTCAGCAGCAGGGGCACGTGGTAGTGCTCCTCGGGGTCGGTCACCGTGAAGGTGATGGCGACCTCGGGGTAGAAGCCGGTGCGGCCGCTCGCCGCGAAGTAGGCCGCGGTGTCGAAGGTCAGCCGGTAGTCCCCAGCCTTGAGGCGCACCGGGCCGATGGTGGCCACCCGGCCGTCCGCGTCCGTGGTCTCGACCCCGAGCGCCTCCGCGGCGGGGTCGGCGGCCTCCGCCTCCTCGAGGCGGACCACGACGCCCCGGGCGGGTCGCCCGAGGCTGGTGTCGAGGACGTGGGTGCTGAGGGCGCTCACCGGCGCTGCGTCCATGCTCATGTCACAGCACGCTATCGAGTCGCAGCACCGCGATCTCGCGCAGCTGGGAGACGGTCTCGGCGCGCTCGGTCGCGTCGTCGTTCGTCAGCCGCCGGTCGAGCTCGGCGAGGATCTCGGAGGACGAGCGGCCGGCTGCCCGGATGAGGAAGACGCGGTCGAACCGCCCCTCATACGCGCGGTTTCCGGCTGTCAGCCGGTCGGCCAGCGCCTCGTCCGTGGGGTCGACGTGCGCCTGCTCGCGGCGCGAGTGCTCCGCGTCGTGGCCGGCTGACGCGCGCTCGCCGATGCGCGGATGCCCAGCCAGAGCCAGATCGAGCTCCTCATCACTGAGTGTCGCCGCCGCCGCCTCGGCCGTGCGCCGAAGCGAGGCGCGGTCGGCATACGGCCGCCCGTCCGCGACGGCGTCGACCCAGCGGGGGACGGCAAGGCACGTCCGCAGCCGTGCCTGGGCGTCCTCCCGGCTCAGGGCGTTGAACGCCTCGAGCCCGGTCTCGGTCGATGTCCCGCCGCTCGATGTCCCGCCGCGTGATGTCCCGGTCACGGTCGACGTCCTGGCCGCCGTCATCGTCCGTCGATGTCGATGTGCCGGGTGCGGGCCGAGTGGATCGGGTTGGCGCCCGAGACGAGGTCGTCGAACCGGTGTCCCGCGATCTTGGCGATCTCGATGAGGGCCGCAGCGTGCTCCTGAGTGGCCGAGTTGTTCAGCCGGTCCCAGCCGTGACGCAGCACCTGGTCGAAGGAGTCCTCGTCACGGATGCACGCGACCAGGGGGAAGCCGAACTGCTCGCGGTAGGCCGCGGTGAGCGACCCGAGCTCCCCGTGCTCCTCCTCCCCGAGGTGGGTCAGGCCGAGGTACGCCTGGTCCGTGATCGACCCGGGACCCGAGGCCCCCTCGGCGACGCTGTCCGCGCCCAGGTCGGGGTAGGAGCTGATCAGCTGGGCCTGCTCCTCGTCCGAGGCGGAGAACAGCGCCTCCTGGAACGCGCGGCGCAGGTCCTGGGTGTCGTCGAAGGGGCGCTGCTGGAAGGCGCGCTCGACCACCCAGTCCGGGCCCTGGAAGAGGCCGGAGAAGGTGGCGACGAACTCCTCGGAGGTCATCGCGTTGACCTGGTCGAGGCGCACGAGGCTTCCAGGCTGGCCGGCCACCGCGGGTCCGTAGCTCTTACCGACGTGGTGGAAGACGTAGTTGAGGAGGATGGCGGTGATGCTGCCGAGGGTGATCCCGCTGCCGAAGATGATCTGGGCCCAGCTCGGGACGGCCTTGGAGACGTCGGGCTGCGCGGTGACGTAGAGGGCCAGGCCGATGCTCGTCGCGACGATGACGACGTTGCGGTGGTCGTGGAAGTCGACCCTCGAGAGGGTCTGGAAGCCGACCACCGCAACGGTCGCGAACATCGCGAGCGCCGCCCCCCCGAGCACCGGGTGGGGGATGCCCGCGACGATGGCGCCGGCCTTGGGGATCAGTCCGATCACGATCATGATCACGCCCGCGCTGGCGACCACCCAGCGGCTCTTGACCCGGGTCAGCCGCACCAGCCCGACGTTCTCGGCGAAGCAGGTGTAGGGGAAGGAGTTGAAGATGCCGCCGATGGTCGTCGCGAGGCCGTCGGCCCGCAGAGCCCGCCCGATGTCGTCGCGGGTGATCCGCTTGTCCACGATCTCGCCCGTGGCGAAGACGTCACCGGTCGTCTCGACCGCGGTGATGAGCATGACGACGATCATCGAGATGATGGCCGCCGCGGAGAACTTCGGCCAGCCGAAGAAGAAGGGCTGGGTCACGCCGACCCACGCCGACCCGCTGACCGAGTCGAAGTGGGCGTCGCCGAGCGTCCACGCCACGAGGGTGCCGATGACCAGGCCGGCCAGGACGGCCACGGTTGCCATGAAACCCGTGAAGACCCGCTGGATGATGACGATGAGCGCGAGCGTGCCGAGGGCGTACGCGAGGTTGCGCCCGCTGGTGGGGTCGAGGGTCGGGCCGGCCCCGCCGGCCGCGTCCGCCGCGGCGACGGGCAGCAGCGCGATGCCGATGATCGTGATGACCGAGCCGGTGACGACCGGTGGGAAGTAGCGGATCAGCCGGCTGAAGTATGGAGCGATGAGGAAGGTGAACAGGCCGGCGACGATGACCGCGCCGTAGATGACGAGCAGCCCGTCGGTGCCGCCTCCGGCAGCGGCGCCGATGGCGATCATCGGGGAGACCGCGGTGAACGTCACGCCCTGGAGCAGCGGGAGCTTGACCCCGACCTTCCAGAAGCCGACCGACTGGATGATCGAGGCGATCCCGCAGGTGAACAGGTCGGCGTTGATGAGGTGGATGAGCTGCTGGGTGTTCAGGCCGATCGCGTTGGCGAGCAGGATGGGCACGATGACCGCCCCTGCGTAGAACGCGAGGACGTGCTGGAAGCCGTAGATGGCCAGCTGCGGCACCGGGAGGACCTGGTCGACCGGGTGCTTCGTGGGCCTGGTGGCGGAGGGACCGTCCGTGACGGCGGGTGAAGCGGTCATGTCACACCTGTTCCTGTCGTAGTTCCCGATCCTGTCGGTGCTGGAGGTTGAAGGGTGCTGGAGGTTCGGCGGGTGGTGTTGCTGCGGTGAGGTGGTGGGGTCGTTCGTCGGGTCGGGTTTCCGGGTTTGCGGTCAGCAGAAGCCCGGCACGGTGAGCCAGGCGTCGCCCGCGTCGGGGGCGTCGTCGCGGGTGACCGCCGCCTCGATGAGTCCGTACGGCCGGTCGGCCGCGTGGAAGACCTCGCCGTTGTTCTCCACCCCGAAGGGGGTGAGGTCGACGAGGAAGTGATGCTTGTTGGGGGCGGAGAACTTGATCTCAGCGATCTCCGGGTGGGCTTCGAGGACGGCCGCGCCCATGGCATACAGGCTCTCCTGGAGAGCCCGGCTGTGGGTGGTGGCGAACACCTCCAGCAGGATCCGCCGGACGTCGCAGAAGGTGGTGGTCCAGTCGTCACCGACCGGGAGGCCGGCCGAGACGTAGCGCCACCGGGCGGTCAGCGCAGTGGCGAGGATCCGGTCGTCGGTCTCGGGCAGGGTCGTGTAGGCATCGCGCAGGTACCCCTTGAACTCCGACCCGGTCGACTTGAGCACGATGAGGTCCCTCAGCCCGCTGACCACCCAGGCGCGTCGCCCGTCGCCGGTTCCGTCCACGGTGACGACGGTGGTGCGCACGTCTCCGCCGCGCCGGACGAAGGCGTGGTCGTGGCCCTCGCCGCCCACGGGGATCCGGTCCCACGCATACTCCTCCACCTCGATCCGCGCCCCGGTCGCGGCGGACGCGGCGTCAAGGAAGTGGGAGCCGAGGGCCAGGGCGTAGTCCTCGGGGGAGGTCACGCCATGCTCCTTGGCGAAGGCGAAGGCGGTGTTCTTCTGGGTGTCCGTCGGCAGGACGGCGCTCTGGTCACCGTCGACGTGGGCGGCGGTGAAGTCGCCGCGCAGCGAGGTGGAGACGTTGAGGTCGCGGATCTCGTGCCGGTCGGTGTCCCGGTAGATCCGGACGACGCGGTTCTCCGACTTTCCGTACTGGTTCGGTCCCAGGACGATGCTCATGGCGGCTCGACTTCCCTCGGTCGGCGCGACGCGCCGAACGGCTCAGCGGTGGGTCCGGGGTCCCGTCGGTGCCGGGTCCCGGGATCCCGACGCCGCGTCGGCGATGGGCCGACGTGGACTACCGGGATGTGGAATCTGTGTTGCGAATACCGGAACGATAGGGATCGCACCCCTCGCCGTCAACAGTTTGTTGAAGAATTGCCGCGCGGTCATGCCGGCGCCTGGGGAGCGCGGTTGAGGTAGTT
The DNA here is from genome assembly GCA_963826375.1 of uncultured Actinomycetota bacterium. Classification (GTDB taxonomy): domain Bacteria; phylum Actinomycetota; class Actinomycetes; order Actinomycetales; family Dermatophilaceae; genus Lapillicoccus. Next base: position 182,752 of record CAWGWN010000009.1, read on the forward strand.
GTAGACGGTGAACCGCGTGACGCCGAGCGCCTCGGCGACCGTCTCGGCCGACTTGCGCATCTCGAACGCGCCCCGCTCCTCGAGCAGCCGGACGGCCCGCTGCTTGTCGGCGCGGGGGAGCTCGTCGAGGCTGGCGCCAAGCTCCTGCTCGACCTCGGCGATCAGCCGGGACAGCCCGTCGGACAGGTCGGCGGGAGAGGACGACGGCGGCTGACCCGTGCCGACCCGGATGTGGAAGAGCACCTCTCCCTCCCAGGCCACCGGGACGTCTCCGGGTCGCTCGCCGCCGGTCTCGACAACCTGGCCGTCGACCGAGGAGAGCAACGGCGCGATCGCGTCGAGGAGGGCCTCTCGCGGCGCGGAGTGAGCGGCGCCCTCGAGGTCACCCGGCGTCATCGAGGAGCTCCACCTGGAGGGTGAACCGCGTTGCGCCAGAGGAGAAGGCGGCTGTGGCGACGTCACTCAACGTCGGGATGACGACACGGGCGTCGCCCTCGACCGCGGTGCCGAACGGACCGAGGTCCGCGTCGAGGCCGGCTTCGGTGAGCAGGACGGCGGCGTGGGTGACGTGCTCCGGCGGCTCGCCCTCACCGGTGAAAGGCTCGGTCGTGAACTCCGCTCGCACGCGCATGGCGACACGCTAGTCCCGCCGGTCGCTCGGCGCGCGCCTCCCAGCGCTGGCGTTGCGTCCGGGTCCGGGCGGGTCGGGACCCTTCTCGACGCGGACGCAACGAGGGCACCGGCGTATGCGTCCGGGTCCGGGCGGGTCGGGACCCTTCTCGACGCGGACGCAACGAGGGGCACCGGTGGGACATGGTGGGCCGGCATACTCAACGTTGTAAATTTCTCGTCAAGAGTGTTGACAACGACCTGAAGGGCCGCCACGGTGAGGCGCTGTCGGAGGTCGACCGGATCCCGGCACACCGTCAATCGACGTCCAGGGGGACCTCATGACCCGTCCGTCAGCGCGCGCCACCATGCGCGCCATCCTCACGTCCACCGCGCTCGTCGCCGCCGCGACGATGGCCGCCCCGACCCCGGCCTCGGCCGCGCCGACGGCCCTCACCGTCGTCACGGCCAACCTCGACTTCGGGCTCAGCCAGGCGCAGGTCAAGCAGGACTGGCCGACCATCTCGAAGGACGCCGACGTCGTCTTCGTCCAGGAGGCGAAGAACGTCGACCTCGCGGCGATCGTCGACACCAGTGTCTGGGCCGTGCGGCAGTCCACCGCCAGCGAGGCGGAGCAGGGCAGCGGCCTGGTGGTCCGCAAGTCGTCGTTCTCGGGGGCGATCGGCGATCTGCACCTGCGCCTCGGAACTGCGGGTGGCTCCTGCCCGGACGGGGGGATCCTCGCCCGATACATCGCCTGGGCCGAGGTCACCCTCAAGAACGGGACGAACGTCCGGCTCGCATCCCTGCACATGCCGCCAGCGCGATGCCAGACCGGTCCGGGCAGCCTGTATGACGACATGGCCGAGGAGACCAAGGCTTTCGCGCAGGACACCGGCAAGAAGCTCGTGATCGGGGCCGACTGGAACAAGGTCGTCGACGACGACCCGAACGGGATCGCCCAGGCCAGCGGCATGACTCCCTACGGGCCCAACAGCGGGACCCGGATCGACGGCTTCATGGCTGACAACGTGATCTCCGGCAGCGACCTGCACCACCTGGCGAACACGAACAGCGACCACGACCCCGTGCAGATGAACCTCGACATCCCCTGACCGACGGCGGCGCTCGTCCTGACCACACACCGGCGTTGCGTCCGGGTCCGGGCGGGTCGGGACCCACCTCGACCCGGACGCACGGGGGGCACCGGCGTTGCGTCCGGGTCCGGGCGGGTCGGGACCCACCTCGACCCGGACGCAAGGAGGCAGCCGGACGCAAGCGCCGGAGCCAGCCGGACGCAAGGAGGCAGCCGGACGCAAGGGGCCAGCCGGACGCAAGGGGGCAGCCGGACGCAAGGAGGCAGCCGGACGCAAGGGGCCAGCCGGGTCAGCTGGGGGGCAGGACGTCCTGCTGGGCGGGCAGCTGGTCCTGGCGCAGCAGGCCCACCGGACAGGTCATCCCGTTGGGGCCGTGGTTGCAGTAGCCGCCGGGGTTCTTGTGCAGGTAGCCCTGGTGGTAGTCCTCGGCCAGGTAGAACTCGCCGGCCGCGTCCGCGGCCCGGATCTCCGTGGTGATCGTCCCGTAGCCGTTGTCGGTCAGGACCTTCTGGAAGGCATCGCGGGTCGCGATGGCGGCGCGCTCCTGCTCCGAGGTTCTCCAGTAGATGGCGGACCGGTATGCCGTGCCGACGTCGTTGCCCTGCCGGTTGCCCTGTGTCGGGTCGTGGTTCTCCCAGAACTCCTTGAGCAGCAGCTCGGCCGAGGTCCGCTCCGGGTCGTAGACCACCCGCACCGTCTCGGCGTGGCCGGTCCGGCCGGTGCAGGTCTCCTCGTAGGTCGGGTGCGGGGTGATCCCGCCCATGTAGCCGGCCGCCGTGACGACGACGCCCGGCTGCTTCCAGAAGATCCGCTCCACGCCCCAGAAGCAGCCCATCGCCAGGTAGAGCTCCTCGGACCCGTCGGGCCACGGCCCCTCGAGCGGTGTGCCGAGGACGACGTGGAGGGGGCTGACGGCATACGGCCTGCTGGCGCGCCCGGGCAGGGCGTTCTCCGGGGTGGGCATGGTGGTCTTCCTCCCGAGTCCGAACATCACCACCTCAGTGTCACATGTGGTCCGGCGGCCAGAGCCGCCGGGAACCTGACGGGCTGCTTACCTCTGCGTGACGCCAGGCTCAGCCCGTCGGGCAAACCCGGTTGAGTCGGCGGCGGCCGTCGGACAGGCTCGACCCATGGCCGACATCCATCCGATCGACCTGCTCGACCCTGACGCCCAGGCCCGCGCCCAGGAGTGGGTCGACGTCCACGCGGCCGGTCAACGCGAGCTGTTCGGCGAGCACGGCAGCGCGTGGACGCTCGCGGAGATCCAGCTGTTCCACCGGGCCGACCACACCCGCCGCCGCGCCTGGGGGGCCGTCGAGGACGGCCACGTCGTCGGGTCCGTCGAGCTCGTGGAGACGGTCCGAGACAACCTCGGCTCGGCGTCCATCTGGCTGGGCGTGCACCCACTGGCCCGCCGACGTGGCCTCGGCACGGTCCTGCTGGAGACGGCCGAGTCGGCCGCCCGCGCCGCCGGGCGACAGGCTCTGTTGGCCGAGACCGAGTGGGCGGAGGGTGGCTTCGACGTCTCGGCCCCGTTCGCCCAGCTCCATGGGTATGCCGTGGCGCAGACGAACCTGCGCAGCGCCCTCGCGCTGCCCGCCGACGCCGACCACCTCGCGCTCCTGCGTGACGGGCGTGCTGGCTGTGCCCGGGGCGATGGTGACGTCGCCGAGGAGACGCCCGACGCGGCATACCGGGTGGAGGTGGCCGAGGGACTCCCACCGGCCGAGTGGCACGAGGACCTCGCCGTGCTCAACCGCCGGATGAGCACGGACGCACCACTGGGCGACCTCGCCCTCGAGGAGGAGGACTGGGACGCCGAGCGGGTGCGGGCCGAGTACGAGCGGCGGCTGGGCTCCGGACGGCAGATCCAGACAGCCGTCGCAAGAGAGTCGGCCTCGGGCCGGCTCGTCGGGTTCACCGACCTGTCCATCTCGGCGGGCAGCCCCGAGCTGGCGTACCAGGGGTCGACCCTCGTGCTGCGAGAGCACCGCGGCCACCGGCTCGGCCTGCGACTCAAGGCGGCGAACGCGCTCGCGGTGATGGCGAGCCTCCCCGACGTCCGGAGCATCCGCACCTGGAACGCCGACGACAACGCCCCCATGCTGGCCGTCAACCAGGAGCTGGGGTTCACCGCCGACGCCGTCCATCGGATGTGGCAGAAGCGGGTCTGACCTCGACTGGATGCCGGGATAGCCTGCGGGCATGACCTCCCCGCACGCCGACCACGGCTTCGCCACCCGCGCCATCCACGCCGGTCAGGAGGCCGATGCCGGGACCGGCGCGGTCGTCACGCCGATCTACCAGGTCTCGACCTACAAGCAGGACGGCATCGGCGGCTTCCGCGGCGGCTACGAGTACTCGCGCTCGGCCAACCCGACGCGTACCGCGCTCGAGGAGTGCCTCGCGGCCCTCGAGGGAGGCGGTCGGGGCTTCGCCTTCGCGTCCGGCCTGGCCGGGCAGGACACCGTGGTGCGGTCGCTGCTCACACCGGGCGACCACGCCGTCGTGCCGTCGGACGCCTACGGCGGCACCTACCGCTACTTCAGCAAGGTGGCCCGTCCCCAGGGCATCGAGCACACCATCGCCGCCCTCTCCGACGTCGACGCCGTCCGCGCGGCCGTCCGTCCCGGCACGACCAAGCTCGTCTGGGTCGAGACCCCGACCAACCCGCTGCTCAACATCGCCGACATCGGCGCCCTCGCCGAGGTGGCCCACGAGGCCGGAGCTCTGCTGGTCGTCGACAACACCTTCGCGACGAGCTACCTGCAGAACCCGCTGGCCCTCGGCGCCGACGTCGTCACCCACTCGACGACCAAGTATGCCGGGGGGCACAGCGACGTCGTCGGCGGCGCCGTCGTCACGGCGAAGCAGGTCACCGTGCCCGGCATGGAGAACCTCACAGACCGGATCGCCTTCCACCAGAACTCGATCGGCGGGATCGCCGGACCGTTCGACGCCTGGCTGGTGCTGCGTGGGCTCAAGACGCTCGCCGTGCGCATGGAGCGGCACTGCGACAACGCGGAGGCGGTCGTCGAGCACCTGTCCGGCCACCCGGCGGTGGAGAGGGTGTTCTATCCGGGGCTGGAGTCGCATCCCGGTCACGCCGTGGCCGCGCGGCAGATGAAGCGGTTCGGCGGGATGATCTCGATCCTGCTGGCCAAGGGCGAGCAGGCCGCGGTGAACGTCTGTGCCGCCACGAGGGTCTGGACCCTCGGCGAGTCCCTGGGTGGGGTGGAGTCCCTCATCGAGCACCCGGCCCGGATGACCCATGCCTCGGTCGCGGGCACCGAGCTCGAGGTCCCGCGCAACCTCGTGCGGCTCTCGGTCGGCATCGAGGACGTGGATGACCTCATCGACGACCTCGATGCGGCCCTGACGGCGCACGCCTGAGTCCCGCCATCCCGGCCGGCACCCGCCGTGAGCGAACCGTCGTGAGCGACGTCGATGAGTGAGCCGAGATGAGTGAGCCGCGATGAGCGCGGTCCTGCTCGTCGACTTCGGGTCGACCTTCACCAAGGCGGCCCTGGTCGACACGGCGAGCGCGCAGCTGCTTGGCACGGCTGCGACACCGACCACGCTCGGCACCGACCTGCTCGACGGGCATGACGTGCTGCGCGAGCGGCTCCGGGTCCCACCGGCGACCCCGACGGTGGCCTGCTCCAGCGCGGGGGGAGGCCTTCGGCTCGCCGTGGTGGGCTATGAGCGTCAGGTCACGGCCGAGGCAGGACGGCGGGTCGGGCTCACGGCTGGAGCGCGGGTCGTCCACGTCGCCGCCGGCCGGCTCGACACCGCAGCCGTGACCGCCCTGCGCGCGGCCCGCCCCGACGTCGTCCTGCTCGTCGGCGGCACGGACGGCGGCAACGCCGACGTCCTGCTGCACAACGCGACCCGGCTGGCCCGGGCTCGGGTCGCGGGGCCGGTCGTCGTGGCCGGCAACGTGGCGGTCCGCGGCGAGGTGGCGGCCGTCCTCGCCGAGACAGGACGACGCCACGCCGTGACCGACAACGTCGTCCCGCAGATCGGAGTGATCGCTCCCGACGGGGCACGGGCCGCGATCCGGGCCGCCTTCCTCGAGCACGTCATCGGCGGCAAGGGCCTCTCGCGCGGGCCGCGCTTCGCCCAGCTCGTCATGGCGCCGACCCCCGACGCCGTGCTGCGCGGGGCTGAGGTCCTCGCGCAGGCTGATGGCGGCGACGCCCTGGTCATCGATGTCGGCGGGGCCACGACCGACGTCTACTCGTGCCTGTCACCGGCCGGCGAGGACGCGGGTCTGCGCAAGGAGGTCGTCGCGCCGCTCTGGCACGCACGCAGCGTCGAGGCCGACCTCGGGATGCGCTGGAACGCGGACGGAGTCCTCGAGGCGGCGGCCGCCGAAGGGCTGGGCGTCACCTCCGGCCTCCCGGCGTATGCCGGGTGGCTGTCGGGTCATCCGGGTCACGTCCCCACGGCCGCTGCGGAGCGGGCGCTGGACCTGGAGCTCGCGACCCTCGCGGCGGTCGTGGCGGTGCGCCGTCATGCCCGTCCGGCCCTGGCCGGGGAGCGGCCGCGGCCGCTGGGTGACGTGGGCCTCGTGCTCGGGTCGGGTGGGGTGCTGAGGCACAGCGACCCCGTCGCGGTCCGGCAGGTGCTCGACGCGGTGACGACCGACCGGGCCGGCGGGTGGCCGCTCCCCCGGGCGGCCCGGACCGGCGTCGACACGGCATACCTGCTCTTCGCGGTGGGACTGCTGGCCGTCGAGGAGCCGGCGCTCGCCACGGCGCTCGCCCAGCAGATCCTCGAGCCGTAAGGGCCGGGGACGCGAGACCCTGGACTCGGCGAGGGCCGCGGCACGGATGCCCCGGCAGGACGGCGGGTCGATAGCCTTTCGCGCATGGCCACCCTGCCCGTCACCATCGACGACATCCGCGCTGCGCAGGACCTGCTCAGCGGTGTCGTCCGTCCCACGCCGCTGGAGTACAGCCGCGCCCTGTCCGACCGGGTCGGCAACGAGGTGTTCCTCAAGTGCGAGAACCTCCAGCGCGCCGGGTCGTTCAAGATCCGCGGTGCCTACACGCGGATGGCCCGGCTGAGCGACGAGGAGAAGGCCCGGGGGGTCGTCGCCGCAAGCGCCGGCAACCACGCCCAGGGGGTGGCCCTGGCCGCCCAGCTGCTCGGCATCTCGGCCAAGGTCTACATGCCGCACGGGGCGCCGATGCCCAAGCTGCTCGCTACCCGCGCCTACGGCGCCGAGGTCGAGCTGGTCGGCGCGACGATCGACGAGTGCCTCGTCTCAGCCCGGGCCTGGGAGGCCGAGACCGGCGCGGTGCTCATCCACCCGTTCGACCACGTCGACATCGTCGCGGGCCAAGGGACCTGTGGGCTGGAGATCCTCGACCAGTGCCCCGAGGTGCGCACGATCGTCGTCAGCACCGGCGGCGGCGGGCTGCTGGCCGGGATTGCTGCTGCCGTCAAGGCCACCCGTCCCGACGTCCGGGTGATCGGGGTGCAGGCCGAGCAGGCTGCGGCCTACCCGATGTCACTGAAGGCCGGCCGCCCCGTGCCGCTCGACACCATGACGACGATGGCGGACGGCATCGCGGTGGGCTGCCCCGGCGAGGTGCCCTACGCGATGGTCGAGCAGCTCGTCGACGGGATGGAGACGGTCAGCGAGGCCGGGCTGTCCCGGGCGCTGCTGTTCCTGCTCGAGCGGGCCAAGCTCGTCGTCGAGCCGGCTGGCGCTGCCGCGGTGGCCAGGCTGCTCGAGCCCTCCGCCCGCCAGCTCGAGGGTCCGGTCGTCGCGGTCCTGTCGGGCGGCAACATCGACCCGCTGCTGCTCCTGCGGATCGTCCGGCACGGCCTCGTGGCGGCGGGCCGCTACCTGCAGTTCTCGGTGCGGGTGCCCGACCGGCCAGGCTCGCTGGCCCGGCTGCTGGCCGACCTCGCGTCGGCCGACGCCAACGTCGTCGAGGTGCAGCACGCGCGCAGCGAGTCGAGCCTGACCGTCGACGAGGTCGAGATCAAGGTCGAGTGCGAGACGAAGGGCCCGGACCACCGTGAAGAGGTGCTCCGAGCCCTGCGGACGGACGGCTACCGGCTGATCTTCCGCTGACTCAGCCGGCATCCGCTCCCGTCTGGTGCGACGTCAGGCCTGGTACGGCCGGGCGCTGATGACCTTGACGGTGATCGTCTTGCCGGACGGCGTCTGGTACTTCGCGCTCTGGCCGACCTTCTTGCCGTTGATCGACTTGCCGAGCGGGGACTGCTCGGAGAAGACCTCGAGGCCTGAGCTGTCCTTGATCTCGCGGTGGCCGAGGAGGAAGGTCTCCTCCTCGCCGAACATCTCGACGGTGACGAGCATCCCTGGCTCGACGATGCCGTCGTCCGCGGGCGTCTCGCCCACCTTGGCGTTCTCGAGCAGCTGGGTCAGCTGGCGGATCCGGGCCTCCATCTTGCCCTGCTCCTCCTTGGCGGCGTGGTAGCCGCCGTTCTCCTTGAGGTCACCCTCCTCGCGCGCAGCCTCGATCCGCTTGGCGATCTCGCTGCGGCCCTCCCCGGAGAGGGTCTCCAGCTCGGCCTTGAGGCGGTCGTAGGCCTCCTGCGTAAGAAAGCTCGTGGTTGCGGTCTCGGTCACGTGGTACTCCTTGGATTGCCCACACCGCGGCGTCGAAGCCGACGCGGCGAAGGGTGGTCGTTCTGTGGTGCCAGACGGGCATCGCCCTGTCCTCAGCGAAAGGGCCCGGACCGCCTAAGCAAAGGGTCCGGACCCGCGACGGTCCAGACCCAGGTGAGTAAGCAGCCATGCTAACAAATATCCGGTATGCGCTGCACTCGCCGCTCGTCCCGGCGGGCGGAAGCCCCCCCCGAAGGGGGCGTCGGCCTGGGTCAGAGGGTGAGGACCCGGATGGCGAACGCCGCCGCCATCAGCCCCGCGACGCCCAGGACAACCGCCCAGACGTGGGCCGGCCCGCCGGGGCCGAGGCTGACGTCGCTCGGGTCGGCCGGGTTGACGTAGACGGTGACCGGCTGTCCGGTGTCCGCGAGCGCGAACCCTGCCATCAGCCTCGCGCGGAGCTCACCGTCCTGCTGGTCCTCTGGGTCGTCGTCGGGCCCGGGCGCGGGATAGCTGACGTCGAGCCGCGGCGGCCAGCCGACCCGGCTGCGGCGCAGCACCCGTCCCACGACCGGCACCCGGTGCCGGTTCGAGCGCACCAGGAGCGCGCAGACCGCCCAGCACCCCAGTGCTACCAGGGTGGCCACCACCTCCAGCAGGCCGGCGGGCATCAGGACGACCCGCGGACGCAGTCCTGCACGACGCCGGTGACCGCTCGGGTGGCCGTGCGGATCGTCTCGACGTGACGGGTGCCGGTCTCGTCGCCGGGGGGAAGTACCACGTCGGCGGTTCCCACGACGGTGAAGCTGCCGTCCATCGCCCGGAGGGTGCAGGTCACGGCGAGGTCCCGTGGCCGGATCACGTCGAAGGTGATCCGCACCGTCGCGTCGTCGACCACCTTGTAGCCCACTGTCGTGGCGCTGATCCGCTGGCCCGCGTCGCGCACGCCGACCCAGGTGATGGCCGCCACCGCGAGGCCGATCCCCACGACGCCGACGACCCACCACCGACCGGTCCCGGGGGCGGGCCTGGGCAGGGGCATGGGTCGTGGCCTTCCGGTGCGAGACGGCGCCACCCGCGGTGACATGATGGTCCACCGTAGAACGACGAGGCGCTGATGAGGGAAGCAGGTATGCCGGTGGATCCCCGAGGGCTGCGGCTGATGGCCGTCCACGCTCACCCTGACGACGAGTCGAGCAAAGGCGCGGCTACCACGGCGAAGTACGTCGCCGCCGGTGCCGAGGTCGTCGTCGTCTCGTGCACGGGCGGAGAGCGCGGCGACATCCTCAACCCCCAGCTGAAGGACGACGCGCACATCCTGCGCGACATCATCCAGGTGCGCCGCGACGAGATGCGCGCGGCGCAGGAGATCCTCGGGTGCGGCCACGTCTGGCTGGGTTTCGTCGACTCGGGCCTGCCCGAGGGCGACCCGCTGCCCCCGCTGCCGGACGGGTGCTTCGCCCTCGAGCCGATCGACGTCACGACGGAGGCGCTCGTCCGCGTCATCCGGGAGCACCGCCCCCACGTGATGACGACCTACGACGAGCAGGGTGGCTACCCCCACCCGGACCACATCAACTGCCACGTCGTCTCCATGGCGGCGTTCGCGGCCGCCGGCGACCCGACGGCATACCCCGACGCCGGGGAGCCGTGGCAGCCGCTGAAGATCTACTACAACCACACGTTCACCCGGGACCGGGTGCAGACCTTCCACACCGCCTTGGTCGAGCGGGGCCTGGAGTCTCCCTACGGCGACTGGCTGAAGGACTGGACGCGCGCCGACCGCAGGACCACGACGCGGGTGCCGTGCGGGGACTACTTCGAGGTCCGCGACCGCGCACTGATGGCCCACGCGACCCAGGTGGACCCGGACGGGCTGTGGTTCAAGGTCCCGCTGGAGCTCCAGCGTGAGGTCTGGGGGACTGAGGACTACGAGCTCGCGCTGTCCTACGTGCCGCTCGAGGAGCCGGAGGACGACCTCTTCGCCGGGCTCGGCTCGGTCGAGGAGGCCGACGCCCTCGCGACGACCGGGGGCCTGGCCGTCCGGTACGACGGGCGGACGCCCGTCGAGCCGGTCGTCGTCGTGCCCGAAGAGCAGGACGCCTGATGGGCACCCCGAGCGCCTCGGACATCGGGCCAGGCGTGGGCGCGTTCATCGCGTTCTTCGCCCTCGCGGTGCTGCTCTGGCTGCTGATGCGCAACATGAACGCCCGGATGCGCCGGATGGCCTACCGCGAGCGGGAGCGGATCGAGGCACTGGAGGCGCAGGAGCGCGCGGCGACAGCCGGGGAAGGCGTCGGCACGGGCCAGGCCGGCCCCGACGGCGGTGCCGGCGGCGGGGACGGGGCGGGGACCGACCAGCGAGACAGCGGGGGTTCGAGCGCCGGTGACCCCGGCTCGGCCAAACCCTGACCTGAGCGGGGGCCCGGTCCTACGCTGGGAGGGACGGGTCACCCGGGCCCGATGTGGTCAGGAGGCAGCGCGATGAGCGGTCGAGTGGTTCACTTCGAGATCCCGTTCGACGACGCGGACCGCGCGGAGCGGTTCTACCGAGAGGCGTTCGGCTGGCAGGTCCAGCGGATGCCCGAGATGGGCTACACGATGGTCACCACGGGGCCGTCCGACCAGACGGGTGCGCCGTCCGAGACCGGCTACATCGGCGGCGGCATGCTCGCCCGCAGCCCGGAGCAGTCGGCCCCGGTCCTGGTCGTCGACGTCGACGACATCGACGCCGTCCTGGCCACGGTCGAGGAGCTCGGTGGCGCTACCGTCGTGCCCAGGCAGCCGGTCGGAGACATGGGCCACACGGCATACTTCACCGACCCGGAGGGCAACCTGACCGGCCTGTGGGAGACCGCCAGACCCGCGGGCTGAGTGCCGTACAGCTCAGCTGGCGGTCACCTCGGCCACGCGGTACACCGCGAGGGAGACGGCGACGTAGTGGGTGAGGAAGGCGGCGACGGTGAACGCGTGGAAGATCTCGTGGAACCCGAACCACCGGGGTGACGGGTTGGGCCGCTTCGTCGCGTAGACGACGGCACCGAGCGTGTACAGGAGCCCGCCCGCGGTGATGAGCGAGACGATGGCCGGGCCGCCGTTCTGGAGCAGCGGCCCGAAGTAGAAGACGGCCACCCAGCCGAGGGCGACGTAGATCGGCGTGTAGAGCCAGCGAGGGGCGCCCACCCAGAACACCCGGAAGAGGACGCCGCCCACGGCGCCGGCCCAGACGATCGTCAGCAGCGACCGCGCCTGGTCGGCGGGCAGCAGGGTGAGGGCGAACGGCGTGTACGACCCCGCGATGATGAGGAAGATGTTCGAGTGGTCGAGCCGCTTCAGCACGCCGTTCACCCGGGCCGACCATGTGCCGCGGTGGTAGACCGCGGACGTGCCGAAGAGCAGGGCCGCGGTGATCGTGAAGACGAGGGCGCCGACCCGGGCCTTGCCCTCGGGAGCGAGGACGGTGAGGACGAGACCCGCCAGAAGGGCGACCGGGAAGGTGCCGGCGTGCAGCCACCCGCGGAGCCGGGGCTTGACGGCCGCGACGAGGTCCACGACGGGGTTGCCCCCAGTCTCGGTCGGTTCGTTGGTCATGCGACGAGTCTAACTTACCGAACCGTAAGTTACGGAACCGTAAGTTGAATGGCGAGTGAACCCTCGGGAGGCTGTCGCTCCGGGCAGGCGGACCGGCGCGGGGGTAGCGTAGGCGACGCAGGTCGCCGGGGAAGGTGTCGTGACAAGGAGGGCAAGTGCGGCTCAACGACCTTCTCTATGGTCTCTACGAACGGAGGCTGGCCAGGCGGCTTCCCGCCGATGCCGTCCCACACCATGTCGGCGTCATGCTCGACGGCAACCGGCGCTGGGCCAGGGCCAACGGCTTCGAGACCAAGGACGGTCACCAGGCCGGCGCGGACAAGATCAAGGACCTCCTCCAGTGGTGCGAGGTGGCCGGGGTGGGCGTGGTCACCCTCTGGCTGCTCTCGACCGACAACCTCGGGCGCAGCAAGCAGGAGATCGTGCCGCTGCTGCGGATCATCGAGACCGCGGTCTCCGAGCTGGCGGCCGAGGGCCGGTGGCGCCTGCACCCGATCGGCGCCCTCGACCTGCTGCCGGCTGAGACCGCCCAGAGCCTCAAGGCCTCGGCGGAGGCGACCCGCCACGTCGACGGGATGCACGTCAACGTCGCCGTCGGCTATGGCGGCCGGCAGGAGATCGCCGACGCCGTGCGGGCGATGCTGCTCGAGCATGCGGCGCAGGGGACCTCGATCGACCACATCGCCGAGTCGGTGAGCATCGAGGAGATCGAGGCCCACCTCTACACGAAGGGCCAGCCGGACCCTGACCTGGTGATCCGCACCTCCGGCGAGCAGCGGCTCGGCGGCTTCCTGCTGTGGCAGAGCGCGAAGTCGGAGTTCTACTTCTGCGAGGCCTACTGGCCCGACTTCCGGCATGTGGACTTCCTCCGGGCGTTGCGCTCGTATGCCGAGCGGGAGCGCCGGTTCGGTCGCTGAGCGCCGCCTGCGAACTCCGCGGGAACTCCCGCGAGTCTCGCGTCGTGCCGTCCTCGCATCGCCTACCGTCGTCAGTGACGCGGGGCACCCGTCCGGCGTTCGGGAGGCCAGAACGGATGGAGCAGCACACGCTCCGGGCGGAGGGCCGGTCCCGGTCCGTCCGCACCCGGACGGCCCGGTCCCGGAACCTGGTTCGCGAGTAGGCGCACGCCAACAGCCTGTGCCGCAAGGGAGTCGGAATTGGCCAGCACCCGTCGGTCCCCGTCCACCAACAAGACGTTCGTCTTGGACACCTCCGTCCTGCTGTCGGACCCGCGCGCGATGCTCCGCTTCAAGGAGCACGAAGTGGTCCTGCCTGTCGTCGTGGTCACGGAGCTGGAGGCCAAGCGCCACCATCCCGAGCTCGGCTACTTCGCCCGTCAGGCCCTGCGGCTGCTCGACGACCTGCGGATCAGTGAGGGGCGTCTGGACCGCCCGGTCGCGGTCGGCGACGGCGGCGGCACGCTGCGGGTGGAGCTGAACCACACCGACTCCAGCTCGCTCCCGGCGGGGTTCCGCCTCGGTGACAACGACACCCGCATCCTGTCGGTGGCGATGAACCTCGCCAACGAGGGGTTCGACGTCACGGTCGTCAGCAAGGACCTCCCCATGCGGGTCAAGGCATCGGCGGTGGGGCTGCCGGCGGAGGAGTACCGCGCCGAGCTGGCCATCGACTCGGGCTGGACCGGCATGACCGAGCTGGACGTCACCGTGGAGGAGATGGACGCGCTCTACGAGCACGGACGGGTCGAGCACGCCGCTGCTGCCGAGCTGCCCTGCCACACGGGGCTCGTGCTGCTCTCGCCGCGGGGAAGCGGTCTGGGGCGCGTGGGTGCCGACAAGCAGGTGCGGCTCGTGCGCGGTGACCGGGACGCCTTCGGGCTGCACGGTCGCAGTGCCGAGCAGCGCATCGCCCTCGACCTGCTCCTCGACCCCGACGTGGGGATCATCAGCCTCGGCGGACGGGCCGGGACGGGCAAGTCGGCGCTCGCGCTCTGTGCCGGGCTCGAGGCCGTCATGGAGCGGCGTCAGCATCGCAAGGTCGTCGTGTTCCGGCCGCTGTATGCCGTGGGGGGCCAGGAGCTCGGCTACCTGCCCGGCACGGAGCAGGAGAAGATGGGGCCCTGGGGCCAGGCGGTGTTCGACACGCTGGGCGCCCTGGTCTCGACGGAGGTCGTCGAGGAGGTCCTCGACCGGGGCATGCTCGAGGTGCTTCCGCTGACGCACATCCGCGGCCGTTCCCTGCACGACGCGTTCGTCATCGTCGACGAGGCGCAGTCGCTGGAGCGCAACGTCCTGCTCACCGTGCTGTCGCGGATCGGGCAGAACTCGAAGGTGGTCATGACGCACGACGTCGCGCAGCGGGACAACCTGAGGGTGGGTCGCCATGACGGGGTGGCGGCGGTCATCGAGGCAATGAAGGGTCACCCGCTCTTCGCCCACGTCACGCTCACCCGCAGCGAGCGCAGCCCGATCGCCGCGCTGGTCACCGACCTGCTCGAGGGTCTCGAGGTCTGAGAGCGTCCCCCGCTCGGCAGCCTCGGCACGGCAGGCCCACTGCGGTGCCGAGGCTGTTGCCGACCGCTCGATTTGGCAATCCGGGCGCGACCATGGCAAGGTCTGGGGCGAACATCTCGGTTTGGTAACGCAGCACGTCGCGGCCCCCCTCGACGCGCTCCAGTCCGCCGGTCCCACGCCCCGGCGTGGCCGCCTGGTGTGACGGCAACTGTCTGTGGAGGATCTGTAGTCGATGCGACAGCCATACGCGGGTCGTCACCGCCCGGCGCCTGCCCCGTCGACCCTGGCACCTCGCAGCGCCCGGCACGCCGCCGCGAAGGCGGTCCGCCGGCCGGTGCTGTCGACGGGCGCGGCCATCGCGCTCCTCGGCGCCTCCGCGGCCGGGTATGCGAAGGCCGGGACGACGACCGGGTCCGCCGCCAGCTTCACCATCCCCGCCTCGGCGGTCTCGCAGGCCAACGACCGCAACGCCGAGCACGCCGAGCAGTCCTCCTACCGCGAGGTGGCGACAACGGCCCTCGGGGCCAGGCAGTCAGCCGCCGCCGACGCGGAGAAGGCGCAGCAGCAGGCCGAGGCCCAACGGATCGCCGACGAGCGTCAGGCGTCCGACCAGCGGGCGGCGCGCGAGGCGCAGCGAGCCGAGATCGTCGCGAACGCGCAGCAGGACCCCCGCTCCGTGGCCCGGCTGATGCTCGGCGACTACGGCTGGTCAGACTCGCAGTGGAGCTGCCTGGAGAAGCTCTGGGTCGGCGAGAGCGGCTGGAACTACAAGGCGACGAACTCCTCCTCCGGAGCCTTCGGCATCCCGCAGTCGCTGCCCGCCTCGAAGATGGCGACTGTGGCCGGCGACTACCGGACCAACCCGGTCACCCAGATCACGTGGGGGATGAACTACATCAAGGCGAGCTACGGCTCCCCGTGCAACGCCTGGTCGCTCTGGAACAACCGCTCCCCCCACTGGTACTGAGGGACCGCAGCCGTCGTCGGCTCAGAGCTTCCGGAGCCGAACCCTGCGCACGCTGTGGTTCGGCCCCTTGGTCAGCACCAGTGAGGCCCGCGACCGGGTCGGGATGATGTTCTCGGTGAGGTTCGGGCCGTTGATCTCTCGCCAGATCCGGGCAGCGGTGGAGCGCGCCTCGTCGTCCGACAGCGCGGCATACCGGTGGAAGTACGACTCCGGGTTGGCGAAGGCGGTCTCGCGCAGCCGCAGGAACCGGTCGACATACCACTGCTGCACGTCGCCGACCCGGGCGTCGACGTAGACGGAGAAGTCGAAGAAGTCGCTGATCGCCATGCCGGTGCCGCCGTCCGCACGGATGGGAGGAGCCTGCAGCACGTTCAGTCCCTCGACGATGAGCACGTCGGGCCGGCGGACGACCACCTGCTCGTCCGCCACGATGTCGTAGGTGAGGTGGGAGTAGACCGGAGCGCGCACCTCGCTCTTCCCCGCCTTGACCTCGGCGACGAAGCGCAGCAGCGCCCGGCGGTCGTAGGACTCGGGGAAACCCTTGCGCAGCAACAGGCCTCGCCGCTCCAGCTCGGCGTTGGGCAGGAGGAAGCCGTCCGTCGTGACGAGCTCCACCTCGGGCGTCCCCGGCCAGCGGGCGAGCAGCTCACGCAGGATGCGCGAGGTCGTCGACTTGCCGACAGCCACCGACCCGGCGACGCCGATGATGAACGGGGTCCGCGGCGGGCGCTCGCCGAGGAAGTTGCTCGTGATGCGGTGCAGCTGCCCCGTCGCCCCGACGTAGTAGTTGAGCAGCCTCGACAGCGGCAGGTAGACCTCCTCGACCTCCTCGAGGTCGAGCCGGTCGCCGAGGCCCTGTAGCCGCTCGACATCGTTGGCCGTCAGGCTGAGCGGGTGGTTCTCGCGCAGGCGGGACCAGGCCGAACGGTCGAGCTCGACATACGGAGAGGGCAGTGCTCTCCGGTCGGCGGCGGTCTGCTGTGACACGGGCTCATTGTGTCCCACCCGCGGGCCGAGAACCGGTCGGGCTGTCCGCGGATCATCCGCGGGCCCCGCAGAGCCCCGGTTAGGGTGGGCACCATGTGCGGCATCGTGGGCTACGTCGGCCCCCACAGCGACGGGACGGCGCTCGACGTCGTGATGGAGGGGCTCGCCCGCCTGGAGTACCGCGGCTACGACTCCGCCGGGGTCGCCCTCGTCGACGGGGGCGAGGTGGCGACGCGGAAGCGCTCGGGCAAGCTGGCCAACCTGCGCGAGCTGCTGGCCGAGAGCCCCCTGCCCGCATCGCGCACGGCGATCGGCCATACGAGATGGGCCACCCACGGCGCGCCGACCGACAACAACGCCCACCCGCACCGCGGCGGCTCCGACGACAAGCTGGCCGTGATCCACAACGGCATCATCGAGAACTTCCACGCGCTCAAGTCGGGTCTCGTCGACGAGGGAGTGCAGTTCGCGTCCGAGACGGACACGGAGGTCGCGGCGCACCTGCTCGCCCGCGCCTACGAGCAGACCGGCGACCTCACCGAGGCCATGCGCGCGGTGGTCGGCCGCCTCGAGGGCGCCTTCACCCTGCTGGCCGTGCACGCGGACGCCCCCGGTGTCGTCGTCGGTGCGCGGCGGAACAGCCCCCTGGTGGTCGGCCTGGGGGACGGCGAGAACTTCCTCGGGTCGGACGTGGCCGCGTTCATCGGCCACACCCGGGAGGCGCTCGAGCTCGGGCAGGACCAGATCGTGACGATCACGCCGGACAGCGTCTCCGTCATCGGCTTCGACGGCGCCCCGGTCACCGGCCGCAGCTACCACGTCGACTGGGACGCCGCCGCCGCCGAGAAGGGCGGCTACGCGACCTTCATGAACAAGGAGATCCATGAGCAGCCGCGCGCCGTGGCCGACACGCTGCTCGGGCGCACGGACGAGTCGGGCCGCCTGATCCTCGACGAGCTGCGGATCTCGGAGGACGCCCTGCGCGCGATCGACCGGATCGTCGTCATCGGCTGCGGCACCGCGGCCTACGCGGGCATGATCGCGAAGTACGCGATCGAGCACTGGACCCGGATCCCGTGCGAGGTCGAGCTGGCGCACGAGTTCCGCTACCGCGACCCGGTGGTGAACGCGCGCACCCTCGTCGTCTCGATCTCGCAGTCGGGCGAGACGATGGACACGCTGATGGCGGTCAAGCACGCCCGGGACCTCGGAGCGCTCACCATCTCGATCTGCAACACGCACGGCTCGACCATCCCCCGCGAGTCCGACGCCGTGCTCTACACGCATGCCGGGCCCGAGATCGCCGTCGCCTCCACCAAGGCCTTCCTCGCCCAGATCACCGCCACCTACATCCTCGGGCTCTACCTCGCCCAGCTGCGGGGAGGGACGTATGCCGACGAGGCGCAGGCGGTGATGAAGGACCTGCAGGGCATCCCCGACAAGATCCAGGTCGTCCTCGACTCGATGGACCGGGTGCGTGAGGTCGCCCGGTTCATGGCGGACACCCGGGCGGTCCTCTTCCTCGGTCGCCACGTGGGCTACCCCGTCGCGCTCGAGGGAGCGCTCAAGCTCAAGGAGCTCGCCTACATCCACGCCGAGGGGTTCGCGGCGGGCGAGCTGAAGCACGGGCCCATCGCCCTCATCGAGGCCGGCCAGCCCGTCTTCATCGTCGTCCCCTCACCCTCGAGCGAGCACGGGCTGCATGGCAAGGTCGTCTCGAACATCCAGGAGATCCGGGCCCGCGGGGCCCGCACCATCGTCATCGCCGAGGAGGGTGACGAGGACGTCGTGCCCTTCGCCGACGAGATCATCCGGGTACCCGCGTCGACGCCGCTCTTCGCCCCCCTGCTCACCGTCGTCCCGCTTCAGGTGTTCGCCTGCGAGCTCGCGACAGCCAAGGGTCTCGACGTCGACCAGCCCCGGAACCTCGCCAAGTCGGTCACGGTCGAGTGACCGGCGCGCAGGGCGGCCAGGGGTGATCATCGGCGTGGGGATCGACGTCGTGGACGTCGCGCGGTTCGAGCAGGCGCTCGCGCGCACACCGGCGCTGCGGGACCGGCTGTTCACCGAGCAGGAGCGCCACCTGCAGGTGGTCTCGCTCGCCGCCAGGTTCGCGGCCAAGGAGGCGCTGGCGAAGGCCCTCGGCGCACCCGTCGGTCTCTCGTGGACCGACGCGACCGTGGTCAAGGACGACGACGGGCGACCCCACCTGCGGATGACCGGCAGCGTCGCCGCCCGGGCCGAGGTGCTCGGTGTGCGCTCGGTGCACCTGTCCCTGTCCCACGACGCCGGGATCGCCTCCGCCGTCGTCATCGCGGAGGGCTGAGCCGGTGATCGAGGCCTACTCCGTCGCAGACGTGCGCGCTGCCGAGTCCGCCGCCATGGCGGAGCTGCCTGAGGGCGAGCTGATGGCCCGAGCCGCGGCCGGGCTGGCCGACGTCGCGGCGGCGCGGCTGGCCGAGAGCCGCGGCACCCGGGTCGTCGCCCTCGTCGGCGGGGGCAACAACGGCGCCGACGCGCTGTATGCGGTCGCCCGGCTCGCGGCGCAGGGCGTCAACGCCGCGGCGGTCACCGCCGCCCGCGGCGTGCATACCGAGGCGCTCGACGCCGCCCTGGAGGCCGGGGTCACCGTGGTCCCGCGCAGGGAGCCGGGCTGGGCCGAGGTGCTCGCCGAGGCCGACGTGGTCCTCGACGGGATCACCGGGCTGGGAGGCCGGCCCGGTCTGGCCGACGAGGCCCGGCGATGGGTGGACGCGGTCCCTGCCGACGCCTGGGTCATCGCCGTCGACCTGCCGAGCGGCACCGACCCTGCCGGGGAGCAGGCTGCCGAGGATGCGGTCTTCGCCGACGAGACGGTGACCTTCGCGGTCGCCAAGCCGGTGCACCTGCTCCCCGCGAGCGAGCCCGCGGTCGGACGGCTGACCGTCGTCGAGATCGGTCTCGACCTGACTGGGGCGCGAGCAGCCGTCGAGCGGCTGACCCACGACGACGTCGCCCGGCTGTGGCCGACGCCGGACGCCACCTCCGACAAGTACTCGCGGGGGGTCGTGGGGATCATCGCCGGGTCGCCGACCTACCCCGGTGCGGCCGTCCTCAGCGTGCTGGGCGCCCTGGGCGCCGGTCCCGGCATGGTCCGCTACCTCGGGGCGCCCGAGGTGGCCCACCTGGTCCACCAGGCCGCTCCCGAGGTCGTCACGGCAGACGGGCGGGTCCAGGCGTGGGTCGTCGGGTCCGGCATGGACCCGGACGACTCGTCGCCTGCCGGGCAGGAGCAACGGCGGCGGGCCGAGGAGGCCCTGGCCTCTGACCTGCCCGTCGTCGTGGACGCCGGAGCGCTCGCGCTGGTCGAGCGCCGCGACGCGCCGACCCTGCTGACCCCGCACGCGGGCGAGCTTGCCGCGCTGCTCACCCGGCTCGGCGGCACCAGCGTCACGCGGGCGCAGGTGACGGCGTCACCGCTGGAGCACGCCCGCGCTGCCGCCGAGCGCACCGGGGCCACCGTGCTGCTCAAGGGTGCCCACACCCTGGTGGTCACCCCCGACCCCTCGGCGCCCGTCCGCTCACAGGCCGACGCGCCGCCCTGGCTCGCCACGGCCGGCGCGGGCGACGTCCTCGGCGGCCTGCTCGGCACGCTGCTCGCAGCGGGGCTCTCGCCCGTGGACGCCGGCTCGCTCGGTGCGCTGGTGCACGGCGTCGCCGCCGACCGGTGCAACCCCGGAGGTCCGGTGCGCGTGCGGGACCTCGCGCTCGGCCTCCCGTCGACCGTCGCCACCCTGCTCCGTCGTGGGTGAGCGGCGACCTGCGAGACTTGTCGCCCCATGACCGCTGACCAGGCCCCGGACGCGCTCGCGACGGCATCCGTCGACGTGGGCGCGATCAGCGCCAACGTCCGCGCGTTGCGCGCGCTCGCGCCCGGCTGCGCGCTCATGGCGGTCGTCAAGGCGGACGGCTACGGCCACGGCCTGCTGCCCAGCGCACGAGCCGCCCGGGCCGGCGGAGCAGACTGGCTGGGGGCGGCCCTGCTGGCCGAGGCGGTGACCCTGCGAGACAGCGGGGTCGGCGGGCGGATCTTCACCTGGCTGCACGTGCCCGGCACCGACTTCTCGGCCGCCCTCACCCGCGACATCGACCTCTCGGTCTCGGCCCGGTGGGCCCTCAAGCAGGTGGCCGCAGCGGCGCGGACCTGCGGTCGCGTCGCCCGGATCCATCTCAAGGTCGACACCGGGCTGGCTCGCAACGGCGCCTTCGGTGACGACTTCACCGATCTTCTCAGCGCCGCGAGGCGCCTCGAGGTGCAGGGGCTGGTCTCCGTCGTCGGAGTGTGGTCGCACTTCGTCTACGCCGACGAGCCGCAGCACCCCACGGTCCGCGAGCAGCAACGGCTCTTCGAGGCTGCGGTCGGCCAGGCCGAGCGGGCGGGCTGCCGCCTCGAGGTCCGGCACCTCGCCAACTCCGCGGCCACCCTGACGAACCCGGCCGTGCACTACGACCTCGTGCGCCCCGGCATCGCGGTCTACGGTCTCAGCCCGGTGCCCCAGCTGGGCGCGCCGGCCGACTTCGGTCTGACCCCGGCGATGACCCTCACGGCTCGGCTCGCCAACGTCAAACGGGTCCCCGCCGGCCAGGGCGTCAGCTACGGGCACGCCTACCGCACCTCGCGGGAGACGGTCCTCGGGCTCGTCCCGCTCGGCTACGCCGACGGCATACCCCGCAACGCCTCCAACGTGGGCCCGGTCAGCGTCGCGGGGGTTCGGCGCACGGTCGCCGGTCGGGTATGCATGGACCAGTTCGTCGTCGACCTCGGACCGGACAGCACGGCCGAGGCGGGAGACCCGGTGGTGCTCTTCGGCGCCGACCCCGCCGGTCCGTCCGCCCAGGACTGGGCGGATGTGACCGACACCATCAGCTATGAGATCGTCACCCGGATTGGCCCACGCGTCCCCCGGGTACCGTCGGGGACCCACCCAGACCAGGAGGACCCCGCACCATGAGCTCGAACGGCAGGCGGGGGCTCATCGGGCTCGGTGTCGGCATCGGCGTGGCCGGCGCCGCGACGGCGGCCGGCGTCGTGGCCGACCGGGTGCACCGGCGGCGCAGCGCGGCCCTGGAGACCGGTGAGAGCCTGGTGGCGGAGCCGAGCGCCGAGCGGGTCGTGCTTGCCGACGACGGGGTCCCGCTGCACGTCGAGATCGACGAACCGGCTGAGGGCAGCGAGACCGCGATCGACGGCCATCCGAAGCCGACGGTGGTTCTCTCGCACGGCTACTGCCTCACCTCCCAGTGCTGGGTGTTCCAGCGACGGGCACTCGCCGCCGCCGGCTACCGCGTGGTCGTGTGGGACCAGCGGGGGCACGGCCGCTCGGAGAAGGGCCCCAAGGAGTCCTACACGATCGACCAGCTCGGGTCCGACCTGTTCCGGGTGATCGCCGCGGTGGCCCCGGCTGGCGAGCTCGCTCTGGTGGGGCACTCGATGGGCGGCATGACGATGATGGCGCTGGGCCGCCGTCACGCCGACCTGGTCCGGGAGCGCGTCATCGCCCTCGGCTGGATCTCGACCTCACCCGGTGGGCTGCCGCTCGCGACGGGCGACATCGTGGCGAGCGCCGGCCGGATCCTCATCGACCGGCTCGGCCCGCGGGTCGCCGGAATGTTCGAGGCACGCCCGCAGCTACTGCAGACAATGCTGCGCACCAACAAGGACCTCGAGGAGTTCCTCGTGGAGCGCTACTCCTTCGCCTCGCCGGTGGCCCGAAGCGTCGTGAGGCTGACGGCCAACATGCTGCTCGGCACCGACCTCGGCGTCATGTCCTCGTTCTCGCCGACCTTCGAGGCGTATGCCAAGACCTCGGACCTGGCGCGTTTCGACGGGATCGAGACCCTCGTCTTCAACGGCGACTCCGACGTGCTCACACCCCCCGAGCACAGCGAGGCGATCGTGCGCGCCATACCCGGGGCCGAGCACGTCATCGTCCGGGACGCAGGGCACGTCATCATGCTCGAGCACCCGGAGATGCTCAGCGAGCAGCTCGAGGCGCTCTTCGAGCGTGCGGTGCGCGCGCGGGCCCGCGAGGTCGAGATGGACCACAAGCCCCGCGTGCGGAGGGTGGTCACCAACCTCGGCAAGCGCCGCCGGATCGAGCGCGGCCTCGAGCAGCAGAAGAAGCTCGAGCAGCAGAAGGCGGACCGGCCCACCCGGCGCGGCCGCAGGGACAATGTCTCGTAGCAGCGACGCCGACGGCCGGGAGCGTGTCGTCCCGCTGCCCACCGTCGAGGCGACCCGGCGGCTCGGTGCCGCCCTCGGGCGGATGCTGCGGCGCGGCGACCTCGTCGTGCTCACCGGCGACCTCGGTGCCGGCAAGACGACGCTGACGCAGGGCCTCGGCGAGACGCTCGGGGTCCGTGGGCCGGTCACCTCACCGACGTTCGTCATCGCCCGCAGCCACCCCTCCCTCGTGGGAGGACCCGCCCTCGTGCACGTGGACGCCTACCGGCTCGGCGGCGGTCTCGAGCTCGACGACCTCGACCTCGACACCGCGCTCGAGGACAGCGTCGCCGTCGTCGAGTGGGGCAGTGGGCTGGCCGAGCTGCTCTCGGCCCACCGGTTGGAGATCGTGCTGCAGGACGACGGTCCCTCGTCCTGGCCCGAGCACGCCGGCGCCGAGGCGGGTGACCCCGGCTCGGACGTCCCCCGCCGTGCCGTCCTGCGGGCGGTCGGCTCCCGCTGGACCTCGCCGCAGGCAGAGCGGGCCCTCGACGCCCTGGTTGACGCCCCGGTCGGCGGCCGGCACGCGGACGGCTAGCCTGACCGACGTGCTTCTGCTCGCCATCGACACCTCCACGACGGCGATCACCGTGGCCCTGCACGACGGGACCGCGGCGGTCGCCGAGGCGACGACCCTCGACGCCCGCGGTCACGCCGAGCACCTCAGCCCGAGCATCGCGCAGGTCCTTGAGCGCGCAGGCGCCGCCCCGGGCGACGTCACGCAGGTCGTCGTCGGCCTCGGCCCGGGCCCGTTCACGGGGCTGCGGGTCGGCATCGTCACCGGCCGCACGTTCGCCCTGGTGACGGGGGCGGCGCTGCACGGGCTGCCCAGCCTCGACGCGCTGTCCCATGAGGCGTGGCGCACCGGTCGCGTCACCGAGGGTGAGCTGCTCGTCGCCACGGACGCCCGGCGCAAGGAGGTCTACTGGGCCCGGTATGCTGTCTCGCCCGACGGAGTGCGCCGGCTCACCGAGCCCGCCGTCTGCGCTCCCGCGGACCTGCCGCCGGACGCCGCCCTGCTGCCGGCCGTCGGGCGCGGGCCTGAGCTCTACCCGCACGCCTTCGGGCCGCACGGCATACCCCTCGACGTGTCGGCGGCGTGGCTCGCCGACCTCGCGGTGGTTCGCCTGGCTCGCGGCGACGCGCTCGACGAGCACGAGCCGCGCTACCTGCGTCGGCCGGACGCCGTGCCGTCGGTCTCGACGAAGTCGGCGCTGGGCTGAGGCACGAGATGACGACGCCCTCCGAGACGACGCTGCGCGCCATGCGGTGGCAGGACATCCCCGTCCTCGCCGCTCTGGACGCACGGCTCTTCGACGCCGACGCGTGGCCGGTGGCCACCTGGTGGAGCGAGCTCGCCGGCCGGCCGCGACGCGAGTACGTCGTCGCCGAGCGGTCCGGGCAGGTGAGCGGCTACGCCGGGCTCGACCACGGCGGTGACACCGCCGACGTGATGACCATCGCCGTCGCCCCGCAGCGGCAGGGGAGCGGCCTCGGCGACCTGCTGCTGTCGGAGCTGACCAGCCGGGCCGCCGCCGCCGGTGCCGGTGCGCTGCTCCTGGAGGTGCGGGCCGACAACGCCCCCGCACTGCGGCTGTACGCCCGGCACGGGTTCGAGCAGCTCACCGTGCGGCGGCGCTACTACCAGCCCGGCGACGTGGACGCCCTCGTGCTTCGCCGGAAGATCGGAGTGCCCGGATGAGCGACGACCCACTGGTCCTCGGGATCGAGACGTCGTGCGACGAGACCGGCGTGGGCATCGTCCGCGGCCAGTCGCTGCTCGTCGACGCGGTTGCGAGCAGCGTCGACGAGCACGCGCGGTTCGGCGGCGTGGTGCCGGAGGTCGCGAGCCGCGCCCACCTCGAGGCGATGGTCCCCACCATCGAGCGGGCCTGCACCGAGGCCGGCGTCCGGCTGCGCGACCTCGACGCGGTCGCCGTGACGTCCGGGCCGGGCCTGGCCGGGGCGCTGCTCGTCGGTGTCGCCGCGGCCAAGGCGCTCGCGGTGGGGCTCGGCATACCCGTCTACGGCGTCAACCACCTCGCCTCGCACGTTGCCGTCGACATCGTCGAGCACGGGCCGCTCCCCGAGCCGACGATGGCCCTGCTCGTGTCGGGGGGCCACTCGAGCCTGCTCCTCGTCGCCGACGTCACGGCCGACGTCCGGCTGCTCGGGGCGACGATCGACGATGCGGCGGGGGAGGCGTTCGACAAGGTGGCGCGGGTGCTCGGTCTGCCGTTCCCCGGAGGCCCGCACATCGACGCGGCCGCCCGGTCCGGCAGCGCCGTCGCGATCGACTTCCCGCGGGGGCTCACGTCCGGCAACGACATGACCCGGCACCGCTTCGACTTCTCCTTCTCCGGCCTCAAGACCGCCGTCTCACGCTGGGTGCAGCTGCGCGAGCAGGCGGGGGAGCGGGTGGACGTGGCCGACGTGTCGGCGAGCTTCCAGGAGGCAGTGGTCGACGTGCTGACCCGCAAGGCCGTGCTTGCCTGCCGGGAGAGCGGGGTCGACGACCTGCTCATCGGCGGCGGGGTCGCGGCGAACTCGCGCCTGAGAGCGCTGGCGCAGACCCGCTGCGACGACGTCGGCATCCGGCTGCGCGTGCCGCGGCCAGGCCTCTGCACGGACAACGGGGCGATGGTGGCGGCCCTCGGAGCCGAGATGGTCTCCCGGGGCCGGGCGCCGTCCCGGCTTGACCTGCCGACCGACTCCTCGATGCCGGTCACCCAGGTCCTCGCCTGACCTCGTGGCAACGCCCACCTTCCCCGTTGCGTCCGGGTCCAGCGGTGTCGGAACCCTTCTCGACCCGGACGCAACGAGAAGTGGGCGCGCGGCCGGTATGCAGTGCTCAGGAGCAGGTCGCCAGGCCCATCTGGTGCTTGAGCGCGACGACCCGCCCGACGGCCGTGTCGACCTGCGTCGCGAACGCCGGGTCCTGGCTGACCCGGGCCTGCAGGGCGTCGGCCATCGTCGGCGCCAGAGCGGGGTTCGCGGTGAGGACGATATCTCCGCCGGCCGCCACGAACCGGACAGCCCGCTCTCCCGCAGGCACGGCGGCGACGGCCTTGGCCGCGCCGACGTCGTCGGTGATGACGACCCCTCGGTACCCGAGGGAACCTCGCAGCAACCCGGTGATCACCGGCGGGGAGAACACCGCCTGGTTGTCGGGGTCGATCAGGGGATACCTGGCTGACGAGACCATCACCAGGCGGGCGCCCGCGGCGATGCCGGCCCGGAACGGCTCGAGGTAGGGGTCGCTCGTCGTCGCCATGCTGTCGGTGATCCCCGTGGCGGTCACGTCGGTGTTGCCGGTGACCCGGCCGAGGCCGGGGAAGTGCTTGACCGTGGCCGACACCCCACCCGCCGTCAGTCCTGACACCGCGGCGCTCACGCCCCGGCTCACCGTGGCGGGGTCGTTGCCGAACTCGCGCGAGTAGCGCCCGATCGGGGCGTTGCTACGGCCCACGGATGCGGGCACCGTGTCTGCGACGGGGGCCAGGTTGATGTTCACGCCGGCAGCCGACAGCTCATGCCCGGCCGTCTTTGCCAGATCCGTGATCGCGGCGGTCGTGGAGTGTCCCTGGCTGAGGGCAGACGGCAGGGTCGTGAAGCCCGGGCCCTTCAGCTGCTGGACCTCCCCACCCTCCTGGTCGGCGGCGATGAGCAGGCGCAGGCCGCCGGTCGCGGCAGCGGTGGCCTGGGCCTGTAGGTGCGTCGAGGTGGAGGTGACCAGCGGGGCGCCCTGCCACCCACCGAGGTAGATCGCCGCGCCGATGTGCTGGTCGCGGATCGTCGCGTCCAGGCCCGCGGGCGCCTGACCCGGCTGGATGCCGACCATGAGCAGCTGCCCGACCCGCTGCTGCGGCGACAGCCCCGCGACGAGCCGGTCGGTGCAGGAGACGGTGGGCGTCGCACTGGGAGTCGGCGTGGGCGAGGCCGTGCTCGACGGAGAGGGGCTCGACGTCGCAGGTCCGGTCGAGGCGCCGGGCGTGGGGGTGCCGGGGGCGCCGGAGCAGGCCGCGAGAGACGCCACGCACCAGGCCACTCCCGCGACGGCGGCGAGTCGGTGACCCCGCCTCCAGGCGGCCCGCTCCCGCGGTAGCGTCGTCGACATGCCAGGGGACGCTACCGTGCCGGGGTCATCCGCGCCGGGTGGGCGGCCGGAGGCAAGCCGGCCGGTGAGGACCGGAGGCGTCCGGCCCGTGGTTCTCGACGTCGACACCGGCGTCGACGACGCGACGGCCCTGCTGCTGGCCGCGACGCATCGAGGGCTCGACCTGCGGGCGGTCACCTGCGTCGGTGGCAACGCTCCCGTGGATGATGTCGTGCGCAACACGCTGACCGTCCTCGACTCCGTGGGACGGCTCGACGTGCCCGTCGCCCGAGGCGCCGACCGCCCCCTGCTCGAGCCCCCCACCGACGCGCGGCACGTCCACGGCGAGGACGGTATGGGCGACCTCGGCTGGCCGCCGCCGGACCAGCAGGCGGACCCCCGGCACGCCGTCGAGCTGTTGCGCGACGTGCTGACCCACGCCGCCGCCGCCGGCGAGCAGGTCACCCTCGTGCCGCTGGCGCCGATGACCAACATCGCCCTGCTGCTGCATACCTATCCCGAGGCGGCGCAGGGGATCCGCGAGATCGTCTTCATGGGCGGGTCGGTGGGCGCGGGCAACGCCACCGCCTCCGCGGAGTTCAACGTCTTCCACGACCCCGAGGCGGCGGCCATGGCCCTCGGCGCGGCCGGCCAGCTGGGTATCCCCGTCACGATGTATGGGCTGGACGTCTTCTACGCCCCGAGGATCAGCCGCGCTGAGGCCGCCGAGCTGACCGCCGTGGGCGGACGGGGTGGCCCGGAGCTCGCGGGCCGGCTCATCGCCTTCCAGTGCGACCGGTTCGGGGCCGAGGACGCGACACTCGGCGACGCCGGAGCGGTCTGCGCGGTCATCGAGCCCAGTGCCGTGCGGCGCGAGGCGCTGCCTGTCCGCGTGGAGCTCGGCGGCGCCTGGTCGCGCGGCAGGACCATCGTCGACCGCCGGGACTGGTCCGGCGACCTGGCCCACGACCCCCACGGACGGGCGCCGGCGACCATCGACGTGGCCCTGAAGGTCGACGTGGAGCGGTTCCGCCGGATCTGGCTCGATGCGGTCTGCGGCCGGCACGACTGAGGCCCCGGCGCTGGTGGCAGGATGCCTGCCATGGGTCGCGTCGTGGTGGTCGGGTCGCTCAACGTCGACCTCGTCACCCACGTCGAGCGGCTACCCCGCCCTGGTGAGACCCTGCTCGGCGACGGGCTCGAGCGGCTCGCCGGCGGCAAGGGGGCGAACCAGGCCGTCGCGGCCAGGGCTGCCGGCGCCGAGGTTCTGATGGTCGGGGCCGTCGGCGAGGACGACGCAGGCAGGCGCTATGTCGAGCGGCTGACCGCCCTGGGCATCGCCACCCGGATCGAGCACGTCGCTGGACCGACCGGGCACGCCCTGATCACCGTCGACGCCGACGCCGAGAACTCGATCGTCGTCATCCCTGGCGCCAACGCGCTCGTCGCACAGGAGGCGGTGGCCGCCATGGACGCGGTCCGCCCGGGCGACGTGGTGCTCATCCAGCTCGAGATCCCCCACGTGACCGCGGCCGCTGTCGCGCGGCGTGCCCACGCGCGCGGCGCTCGGGTGGTGGTGAACTGCGCTCCGTATGCCGCGCTCCCGGCTGACGTCGTCGCGCTCGCGGACCCCGTCGTCGTCAACGAGTCAGAGGCAGCCCTGCTCGCCGACGGTGGCCTCGTGCCGGCGTCGCTGCTCGTGACCTTCGGCGCCGCTGGAGCCCTGTGGGACGCCGACCGGGTGGACGGCGAGCACGTGCCGGAGGGCGAGGTCCTCGACACGACGGGGGCGGGGGACGCGTTCTGCGGGGCGCTGGCCGCTGCGCTGGCGGACGGAGCTGACCGGGGGACGGCGCTGCGGGCGGCCACGGCGGCAGGGGCGGCGGCGGTCCGCCACCACGGAGCGCAGGGCGACCCCATGCTCTGACCGGGAGGCTGGGGCTGCCGGGGGTGGGGTGGGCCAGAGGGGTCAGCCGGAGGCGCAGGAGTCAGTTGGGGGTGCAGGGGTCAGCCGGGGCGCACCACGAGGACGTGCGGCTGCGACCGGATGCGGGTGAGGATGATCGTGGCGTCCTGGCTGCCCTTCGGCCGCAGCTGGCGACGGACTGTCTCCGGGTCGAGGGGGACGCCGCGCTTCTTGATCGTCAGGGTGCCGACCTCGTGGTCGCGCAGCCAGGCGCGGATCGCCTTGACGTTCCACGGCATCGCCTCCAGCACGGCATACCGGTGCGCCCACGCGACGTCGACCACCCGGTCGCTCGAGACGTAGCCGACCCCGTGGTCGAGCTCGCTCCCGTCGACGAGGCCGGCGAGGGCGCCGGTGAGGCCGGCCCGGATGACCGCCCGGTCCGGCTCGTAGAGATACGTCCCCAGCTGACCCAGCTCGGGCAACGGCGGGGAAGCGCGCTCGGCGTCCGCCTCGGTGACGGTGACCGGGGTGGTGCCGGCGCGGCATACCGTTGCGGTGCGGCCGACGGTCTGGACGAGCGGCCCCCACCACACCGTGCACTCGACGACCTCGCCGTTCCAGGAGGTCCAGGCGGCCTCCGCCCCCGGCGGCACCGCCTGGTGCGGGAAGGCGGGGCTGAGCTTGGCGCCGGTCGCCGGCACAGCCCGGGCGAGCGCCAGCACCTGCTGCCACGAGGGAGCGATCGCGTCGAGGGAGAAGACGCGGCGGGTTCGGCCGGTGATGTCGGCGCTTCCCCGGACGCGGCGGGACGGGTCGAGCCAGAGACCGGTATGCCGGGTCGCCTCGCCCCGCGGGAGGGGGACGTCCTCCAGGCGGCCGTGGACCACGTCGGCATGCGGCCAGTGGCGCAGGTTGACGCCCGCGACGACGGCGGTCACGTCGTCGGAGTCGACCGCATGCACCGTGACGTCGAGCCCGGCCAACGCCATGGCGTCCGCTCCGATCCCGCAGCCGAGGTCGTGGACGGCCCGGATCTCCGCCTTGAGGAAGCGGGCGGCGTGCCGGGCTGCGACCTCGAGCCGGGTGGCCTGCTCGAGGCCGTCCGGGGTGAACAGCATCTGCGCGGCGAACGGCCCGAACTTGTCCTGGCCCCGTGCCCGCAGCCTCGACTGGGTCAGGGCCGCGGAGACCAGCTGGGGGGAGAACCCGGCGGTCCGCAGCCGCGTCTGCAGGGCCAGCTCTCCGGCCGCGTCATACGGTGGCAGCGACTCCAGCAGCCCCCAGCCCTCGCCGCCGACGAGCAGCGCGATCGAGGCGAGGTCCATCTGTCCATCCTGTCAGGACCCGGAACTTTATCGGGTCACCCGATGAACGGTCCCTTCCCGTGAGGACCTTCCTCGTGCACAGGACCCGTCTATCGGGTGACCCGATCAACAGCCCGCACCCCCAAATCTGGCACTCGACTTGACCGAGTGCTAACCGCGAACCTAGATTTGGCGTCGTTGGCACTCTCCACCTGGAAGTGCCAGCCGCTCGGTGGGATCGACCCCCGCGACGGCGATTGCCCGGGCATCAAGACATCTATCCGTTTCGACATTCCCGAAGGGGAGGTCAGCATCGTGTCGGTTTCCATCAAGCCGCTCGAAGACCGCATTGTGGTCAAGTCCCTCGAGGCCGAGCAGACCACGGCGTCCGGTCTCGTCATCCCGGACACCGCCAAGGAGAAGCCCCAGGAGGGCGAGGTCCTGGCGGTCGGTCCCGGTCGCATCGACGACAAGGGCAACCGCGTCCCGCTCGACATCAAAGAGGGCGACCGCGTGATCTACAGCAAGTACGGCGGCACCGAGATCAAGCACGGCGGCGAGGAGTACCTCATCCTCAGCGCCCGCGACGTCCTCGCCGTCGTCGCCTGAGCGACAAGCACGCACGCAGTATGCCGTGACCGCGCCCCGGACGTGAGACTCACCTGAGTCCCACGCCGGGGTGCGCGCGGTTGCACGACAGACGGACCACCCACCCGCTGGGGCGGCGTCGCAGAGGCGACGGTCCCGCATACGCAAAGGATTTCCATGGCCAAGACGCTGGAGTTCAATGACTCCGCACGCAAGGCGCTGGAGCGCGGCGTTGACGCGCTCGCCAACGCGGTCAAGGTGACGCTCGGCCCGAAGGGCCGCAACGTCGTCATCGACAAGAAGTGGGGCGCCCCGACGATCACCAACGACGGCGTGACCATCGCTCGCGAGATCGAGCTCGAGGACCCCTACGAGAACCTCGGCGCCCAGCTCGCGAAGGAGGTCGCCACCAAGACCAACGACGTCGCCGGCGACGGCACGACCACCGCGACCGTTCTCGCGCAGGCCATGGTCAAGGAAGGCCTGCGCAACGTGGCCGCCGGCGCCGCTCCGGCGGAGCTCAAGCGCGGCATCGACAAGGCCGTCCAGGCCGTCAACGACCGTCTGCTCGAGCTCGCCCGTGAGGTCGACGGGACCAACGAGGTCGCCGCTGTGGCCTCGCTGAGCGCCCAGGACGAGACGATCGGCGCGCTCATCGCCGAGGCCTTCGACAAGGTCGGCAAGGACGGGGTCATCTCGGTCGAGGAGTCCTCCACCACCGTCACGGAGCTCGAGTTCACCGAGGGTATGCAGTTCGACAAGGGCTACCTGTCGGCCTACTTCGTCTCCGACCCGGAGCGCATGGAGGCCGTCCTCGAGGACGCCTACATCCTCATCAACCAGGGCAAGATCTCGGCGATCTCCGACCTGCTGCCGATCCTCGAGAAGGTCGTCCAGACCGGCAAGCCGCTGCTCATCGTGGCCGAGGACGTCGACGGCGAGGCACTCTCCACGCTCGTGGTCAACAAGATCCGCGGCACGTTCACCGTCGTCGCCGTCAAGGCACCGGGCTTCGGCGACCGCCGCAAGGCGATGCTGCAGGACCTCGCCGTCCTCACCGGTGGCCAGGTCGTGGCGCCGGAGGTCGGGCTCAAGCTCGACCAGGCCGGCCTCGAGGTGCTCGGTCAGGGCCGGCGCATCGTCGTCACGAAGGACACGACGACGATCATCGAGGGCCTCGGCGACAAGTCCGAGGTCGACGCCCGGGTCCACCAGATCAAGGCCGAGATCGACCGCACGGACTCCGACTGGGACAAGGAGAAGCTCCAGGAGCGGCTCGCGAAGCTCGCCGGAGGCGTCTGCGTCATCAAGGTCGGCGCGCACACCGAGGTGGAGCTCAAGGAGAAGAAGCACCGCATCGAGGACGCCATCTCGGCGACCCGCGCGGCGATCGAGGAGGGTGTCGTCGCCGGTGGCGGCTCGGCCCTCATCCACGCCGCGTCGGCCATCGACGAGCTCGAGCTCGAGGGCGACCAGGCCACTGGCGCGCTCATCGTCCGCAAGGCGGCCTTCGAGCCGCTGCGCTGGATCGCCGAGAACGCCGGCGTCCAGGGCTACGTCGTCACCTCCAAGGTGGCCGAGCTCGAGGCCGGCAACGGCTTCAACGCGGCGACCGGCGAGTACGGCGACCTGATCAAGGCCGGCGTCATCGACCCGGTCAAGGTGACCCGTTCCGCGCTGCGGAACGCCGCCTCGATCGCCTCGATGATCCTCTCGACCGACACCCTCGTCGTCGAGAAGAAGGAGGACGAGCCCGAGTCCGCCGGCGGTCACGGGCACGGCCACGGTCACTGACCTGAGATAGCCCATCGATGCCCGGCGTCAGCACCGGTCGTCGGCGGGCACGACAAGGGCCGCACCCATCCGTGGGTGCGGCCCTCGTCTTTCCCCTGTGCGTCACGTCCCCTGCGCACAACCTGCCGCTCCGCGAGGCGGGACAGCCGCTGCCCCGGGAGCTCGGTATCGGGCCGCTACGACGCGGCGGCCACCACGCGGCCGGCCTCGATGGCCTCGCGCTCGTCCTCGGTCATCCCGCCCCATACGCCATAGGGCTCGCGCACCCGAAGCGCATGGTCGCGGCACTGGGCCAGGACCGGGCACGCGGCGCAGACGGCCTTGGCGGCCGAGTCGCGGTCCCGTCGAGCCGGGCCACGCTCACCCTCGGGGTGGAAGAACACCTCAGGGTTCTCCGTGCGGCACGAGCCGGCGAGCTGCCAGTCCCACAGGTCGGCGACTGGGCCCGGCAACCGGGAGATCTCTGCCATCTGGGTCCCCTTTTGTGTGTAGCAACGGCGACCACCACCAGGACACCGCCGGTGCGGTGGCGGCCCCTCGGCGGCAACGACGTCATGCAGATTCGTGATGTGTTCTGACTGCGATCTCCGCCGCGTGACGTCCATGCCGACGTCCGCCCGGGGGAGGACCACGGCTCTCACGCTAGCCAGCATTACTTCCCGCCTTGATGGGCGGCAGGTCAACATTCCTTAAAGTTTGACGGCCGGTCGAATTGCCTCGACGCCGGGTCCCCGGAGCACGGATCCGGGGGTTCTCGCGGGGACCAGGACGACGAGCACCCGGCGCGGCCCGTGCCCAGGGGGGCGTGGTCCGGGGCGGCTCCGCCGCCGCGGCCAGCCCGGTGCGCGTCCCATAGAATCGCCTCATGAGCCGAGGCCAGTCCGACGTCCCCGACAAGTTCGCCGTCCTGGGTCTGACCTACGACGACGTGCTCCTCCTGCCGGGGGAGACCGACGTCATCCCGAGCGAGGTCGACACCACCGCGCGGCTGACCCGCGAGATCACGCTCAAGGTGCCGCTGGTCTCCTCGGCGATGGACACCGTGACCGAGTCCCGGATGGCGATCGCGATGGCGCGCCAGGGCGGCATCGGGGTCCTGCATCGCAACCTGTCCGTGGAGGACCAGGCCTACCAGGTCGACCTCGTGAAGCGGACCCAGACCGGGATGATCTCCAACCCGGTCACCATCGGGGCCGACGCGACCCTCGAGGAGCTCGACCGGATCTGCGGGCAGTACCGCGTCTCCGGCCTTCCCGTGGTCGACGAGGGCGACCGCCTGCTGGGCATCATCACGAACCGCGACCTGCGGTTCACCCCGGTCGCCGAGTGGGCGACGACCAAGGTCGACGAGGTGATGACCCCGATGCCGCTCGTCACCGCCCCCGTCGGCATCAGCCGCGAGGACGCCACCGCCCTGCTGCGCCAGCACAAGCGCGAGCGGCTGCCGATCGTCGACGGTGAGGGCCGGCTGGCCGGGCTGATCACCGTCAAGGACTTCGTCAAGTCCGAGCAGTTCCCCGATGCCAGCAACGACGGCCAGGGCCGGCTGCTCGTGGCGGCGGCCATCGGCTACTTCGGCGACGCGTGGGAGCGCGCCACCACCCTCGTCGACGCCGGCGTCGACGTGCTCGTGCCCGACGTGGCCAACGGCCACGCCCGGCTGATGCTGGAGCTCATCGAGCGCCTCAAGTCCGACCCGGCCACGCGCCACGTGCAGGTGATGGGGGGCAACGTGGCCACCCGCGCCGGAGCGCAGGCGCTCGTCGACGCGGGAGTCGACGCGGTCAAGGTCGGGGTCGGCCCCGGCTCGATCTGCACCACCCGCGTCGTCGCCGGAGTGGGCGTGCCCCAGGTCACGGCGATCTACGAAGCCGCCCAGGCCTGCGCTCCGGCGGGGGTCCCGGTCGTGGGCGACGGCGGCCTGCAGTACTCCGGCGACATCGCCAAAGCCCTCGTGGCTGGCGCCGACACGGTCATGCTCGGCTCCCTGCTGGCGGGCTGTGAGGAGAGCCCCGGTGAGCTGATCTTCGTCAACGGCAAGCAGTTCAAGACCTACCGGGGGATGGGCTCGCTCGCGGCGATGGCTTCCCGAGGCAAGAAGTCGTTCTCCAAGGACCGCTACTTCCAGGCCGACGTCACGAGCGACGACAAGATCGTCCCGGAAGGCATCGAGGGCCAGGTGGCGTTCCGCGGGCCGGTCTCGGCGGTGGCCCACCAGCTCATCGGGGGCCTGCACCAGTCGATGTTCTACGTCGGCGCCCGGACCATCCCGGAGCTGAAGGAGCGCGGCCAGTTCGTGCGGATCACCTCGGCGGGGCTCAAGGAGAGCCACCCGCACGACATCCAGATGACGGTCGAGGCGCCGAACTACACCGTCCGCTGACCCGTGGGCACGCCGTCTGCGCCACCGGAGCCGCTCGCCGAGGCGGCGGGTCTCCTCCAGGTGCCGCAGGACGACCTCGGCGCCCTGCGGCTCGCCCACGAGACGGTATGCCGCGAGCCGGCCCTGGCTGCCTGGGTCGCCACGGCGGCAGAGCGCCTCGGCGCGGCCACCGGTCGGCCGTCACCCGGGCCGTCGCTCGGGCCGCGCCCCGACGCACCCGACGGCGTCACGGCATACCTCCCGGTGCTCGTCCTGGCCCGACAGCTGCCCGCTCTCCTGGAGCATCACCGGGCGCTCGGCGTGGCTCCGGAGGTCACCGCAGACACCCTGGCCGACGTCGGTCGCATGCTCGGCCGCAACCGGGTCTGGGAGGGCGCTCCCGGTCTGGGTGACGAGCTGGCCGGCTGGCTCACCCGCCACCTCGTGGGCGCGCTCTACCAGCTCGGCCGGCTGCAGTACGAGCGGCTGGTCCTCGACCGGGACGGCTCTGACGCCCTGCGGGAGTCCGGGCTCCAGGCCGAGCCGGGCACGGTGACGCTCAACCTGCACATCCCGCACGCCGGTGGCCCGCTCGCCCCGGAGGTGGTGGACGCGTCCCTGGCGCAGGCCCGCGCCTTCTTCGCCGGACACCTCCCGGGGGAGCGGTATGCCGCGCTGACCTGCCACTCATGGCTGCTCGACCCCCAGCTCGCGGAGTACCTCCCGGCGGATGCCAACCTCGTGCGATTCCAGCGGCGGTTCACGATGGGCCCGCCGCGCATCAAGGACGGGGACGCGT
The DNA here is from genome assembly GCA_963826375.1 of uncultured Actinomycetota bacterium. Lineage (GTDB taxonomy): Bacteria > Actinomycetota > Actinomycetes > Actinomycetales > Dermatophilaceae > Lapillicoccus. The sequence goes on from CAWGWN010000009.1 coordinate 218,183, forward strand.
CGGTGCGCCGGTTCGTCTTCGGAGACACCACGACGCCGCTCGAGGCGTTGCCGCAGCGCACCACGCTCGAGCGGGCGGCCGTCACCCACCTGCGGGCGGGGCGGCACTGGCAGGTGGCCAGTGGCTGGCTGCCCTGGCCGTAGCGGGGCGTCCGGGCTGCTCGGTCAGATCCTGGCCGGCGTCGACACGTCGAGCAGCCGCAGGCCGCTGGCGAGGACGAGCCGGGTGGCCGCGGCCAGGTCGGCGTCGGGGGGTCCGTCTGGCTCATCCAGCCACCGCAGCGTGCGATGGGCCATCACCTCGAGGTGGCGGCCCAGGACCTCGGGGTCACCCGAGCGGACCGCGCGCCGCACGACGTGGGGCAGCTCCTCGAGCAGCGGCAGCAGCCCGGCGTCGACGTGCCCCTCTCCCGTGGCGTCGGCCGTCCCGCCGAGCGCGGCGAGCCGGGCATGGGCCAGCTGGACGACGAAGACGGGGTTGTCCGGCGTCCGGGGCAGCCCGGTCGATGCCAGCCAGCGTGGTGGGGGGCCCAGTGTGGGCGGACCCAGTGTGGGCGGACCCGGTGTGGGCGGACCGAGTGGTGGCGGACCGAGCGCCTCCTCGCCGCCCCCCTCCGGCATCCCGTATGTCGCGCCGGCGGCCAGCACCGCGGCGACGACCCCGTCCGACGCTCCGCCGGTGACGCTGACGTTGAGGAACCCGGCACCGGTGACCACGACCTGGACCACCCCCTCGACGTCGCGCAGCCGCGCGGCGAGCAGGTCGGCGAGGCGCGCCGGCGGCATACCGGCCGGCCCGGCGAGCTCGAGGGCAACGGTGCTCACCCAGTCGCCGCGGCCACCCGGACCCGGTGGGCGCAGGTCGACCGCGGCGGGGAGCGGGGCGGCGAGCACACCGGCGTCGACCAGCTCGCCGAGCGTCCCCCGCACGGCGTGGGCGAGCTCCTGGCGGTCCACGGGATCAGCCTAGGACCGCCGGCCTGACCACGATCTCGGGCCGCCCCGCCGACCGCTAGCCTTGCGCGGTGACTGAGATCGAGATCGGCCGAGGCAAGCGCGGCCGCCGGGCCTACTCCTTCGACGACATCGCCGTCGTGCCCTCGCGGCGCACGCGTGACCCCGAGGAGGTCTCGGTCTCCTGGCAGATCGACGCCTACCACTTCGACATCCCCGTGATCGCGGCGCCGATGGACTCGGTGATGTCGCCGCAGACGGCCATCACGCTCGGCAAGCTCGGCGGCCTTCCGGTGCTCGACCTCGAGGGCCTGTGGACCCGCTACGAGGACCCGGAGCCGTTTCTCGAGGAGATCGTCGCGCTGGAGCCGGCTCGGGCGACGGCTCGCATGCAGCAGATCTACGCCGAGGACATCAAGCCCGAGCTGATCAGCCAGCGCCTGCAGGAGCTGCGCCAGGCCGGCGTCACCGTGGCCGGCGCGCTCAGCCCCCAGCGCACCCAGCAGCACTGGAAGACCGTGGTGGACGCCGGCTGCGACCTCTTCGTCATCCGCGGCACGACGGTCTCGGCCGAGCACGTGTCGGGGCGCAGCGAGCCGCTCAACCTCAAGCGGTTCATCTACGAGCTGGACGTGCCGGTCATCGTCGGCGGCGCCGCGTCCTACACCGCCGCCCTGCACCTCATGCGGACGGGGGCGGCCGGGGTCCTCGTCGGTTTCGGCGGCGGCGCCGCCCACACGACCCGGCGCACCCTCGGCATCCACGCCCCCATGGCCTCGGCGATCGCGGACGTCGCGGCCGCCCGACGCGACTACCTCGACGAGTCGGGCGGCCGCTACGTCCACGTCATCGCGGACGGGGGCGTCGGGACCTCCGGAGACGTGGTCAAGGCGATCGCCTGCGGCGCGGACGCGGTGATGCTCGGCGCGGCGCTGGCCCGGGCCGCCGACGCTCCCGGCTCCGGCTTCCACTGGGGTCCCGAGGCCCACCATGGCGAGCTTCCGCGCGGAGAGCGGGTCGAGGTGGGTGCGACGGGGTCGCTCGACGAGATCCTCTTCGGTCCGGGCCGGGTGGCCGACGGGACGACGAACATCATCGGCGCGCTGCGCCGGGCGATGGCCACGACGGGGTACTCCGACGTCAAGGAGTTCCAGCGCGTCGAGGTCGTCGTCGCCCCCTACCAGCAGGGATGACGGCGGCCGCAACAGACCAGCGGGGAGGACGGGGCCGGGCCGCGATGAGATGTTGGCTACTCGCCGGTAGTCAGCGCGCCCGACGCGGCCTACTGTGAGGACGCATGGGCCCTGAGACGCTTGCCGACCCCGAGACCGACGCCCGGGCGACGTATGTCGTCGAGCCGTCCGTCGCCCGCGCGCTGACCTCGCGGGTGGTCTGCGCACCGCGACCCGCGTGGCGCACCATGCACAGCCCGATGACCGGAGCGCCGATCGCGGCGCTGCCCCTCTCCACCGAGGCCGACGTGGCCGTCGCCGTCCAGTCCGCTCGGGCGGCGCAGCGCTCCTGGGCCGACACCACCATGAACGCCCGCTCGGCGATCATGCTGCGCCTGCACGACCTCGTCCTCGAGCGCCAGGTCGAGCTGCTGGACCTCATCCAGGTCGAGGGGGGCAAGGCCCGGGCGCACGCCTTCGAGGAGGTCGCCGACACGGCCGTCTGCGCCCGGCACTACGCCCGCTCGGCGGCGGCATACCTGCGCCCTCGCCGGCACGCGGGCGCCTTCCCCGTGCTCACCCAGAGTGTCGAGCTGCTCCACCCCAAGGGTGTCGTCGGGGTCATCTCCCCGTGGAACTACCCCCTGTCGCTGGCGATCACCGACCTCATCCCGGCGCTGCTGGCGGGGAACGCCGTCGTGCTGCGGCCCGACCTGCAGACGGCGCTGACCGCGCTCAAGGGCGTCGAGCTGCTCGCGGAGGCGGGACTGCCCGAGGGCGTCCTCCAGGTCGTGCTCGGGGACGGGCCGACCATCGGCCAGGCGGTCGTCGACCAGGTCGACTACATCTGCTACACGGGCTCGACCGAGACCGGACGGGCGGTGGCGCAGTCGGCGGCCAAGCGCCTCGTGGGGGTGTCGCTCGAGCTCGGCGGCAAGAACGCCCTGTACGTGCGGGCCGACGCCGACCTCGACCGGGCCGTGAGCGGTGCGGTGCGCGCGTGCTTCGCCTCGGCCGGCCAGCTCTGCATGCACATCGAGCGGCTGCTGCTGCACGCGGACATCGCCGACGCCTTCCTCGACCGGTTCGTCCCGGCGGTGCGGGCGATGCGCCTGGGTGCGGACCTGGCCTATGGCTGCGACATGGGCAGCCTGCTCTCGCAGGCCCAGGTCGACCGGACGTCGGCGCACGTCGAGGACGCCCGCGCCCGGGGGGCGGAGGTCCTCGCCGGCGGCCGGGCCCGGCCGGACCTCGGCCCGTACTTCTACGAGCCGACCGTCCTCCGGGGCGTCACCGCCGCGATGGCGTGCCGCGACGAGGAGACCTTCGGGCCGGTGGTCGCCGTCTACCGGGTCGCGACCGACGACGAGGCGGTCCGGCTGGCCAACGACACCGACTACGGACTCAACGCCAGCATCTTCACCCGCGACGTGCGCCGCGGTCGCGAGGTGGCGCGGGCGATCAAGGCGGGGACGGTCAACATCAACGAGGGGTATGCGTCGGCCTGGGGCTCGATGGCCGCCCCGATGGGCGGGATGAAGAGCTCGGGCCTCGGCCGGCGGCACGGCGCCGAGGGGATCCGGAAGTACACCGAGTCGCAGAACGTCACCGCGCAGCACCTGGTCGGGTTCGCTCCGGCCTTCGGCATCTCGGACGCGAGCTGGACGCGGGTCCTGACCACCGCGCTCGCCACGATGAAGAGGCTCGGCCGCCGGTGAGCCTGTCGGCGGAGGCGGTGCCCGGAGGGCTCGACCACGACGTCGTCGTCGTCGGCTCCGGCTTCGGCGGGTCGGTCAGCGCGATGCGGCTGGCCGAGAAGGGCTACCGGGTGCACGTCTACGAGGCCGGGCGGCGCTTCGAGGACGACGAGCTCGCCCGCACCTCCTGGGACCTGCGCCGCTACCTGTGGCTGCCGCGGCTCAAGTGCTTCGGGGTGCAGCGGATCCACCGGCTGCCCGACGTGATGATCCTGGCCGGGGCCGGGGTCGGCGGCGGCTCGCTGAACTACGCCAACACGCTGTACGTCCCGCCGGCCACCTTCTTCACCGACCCTCAGTGGGCGCACATCACCGACTGGCAGGCCGAGCTCGCGCCGCACTACGCCGAGGCCAGCCGCATGCTGGGCGTCGTGACGAACCCGGTCGAGGGGCCGGTGGAGGACCTCATGCGCCGCACCGCCGAGGACCTCGGCGTCGGGCACACCTTCCGCAAGACCCCCGTAGGGGTCTTCTTCGGGGCCCCGGGCGAGCCGGTGGCCGACCCCTACTTCGGGGGGGCCGGTCCGGAGCGGACCGGCTGCACCCTGTGCGGCAACTGCATGGTGGGCTGCCGCGTCGGCGCGAAGAACACCCTGCGCAAGAACTACCTGTGGTTCGCCGAGCGGGCGGGCGTGGTCATCGAGCCACTGAGGACCGTGGTCGACATCCGGCCGCTGGACCCGGCTCACCCCGAGGCCGGGTATGCCGTGACGAGCGAGGCCACCGGGGCGTGGTTCCGCAAGGACCGGCGCACCGTCACCGCCGGCCAGGTCGTCCTCGCGGCCGGCGCGTGGGGCACCCAGCGCCTGCTGCACGCGATGAGGTCGGGACCCCGTGCGGGGCTGCCGCTGCTGTCCGAGCGCCTGGGCCATCTCACCCGGACCAACTCCGAGGCGCTGGCCGGGGTGATGACCGAGCAGGTGCCGCCGGACCTGGACCTCACGCGCGGGGTCGCGATCACCACGTCCTTCCACGTCGACGAGGACACGCACGTCGAGAACGTCCGCTACGGCAAGGGCAGCAACGCGATGGGCCTGCTGTCGACGGTGATGGTCGAGGGCGGCGGCTCGGTGCCCCGCCCGCTCCGGTTCGTCGGCGAGATCGTGCGCCATCCGGTCGTGTTCGCCCGGTCGCTGTCGAAACGGCGATGGAGCGAACGCACCGTGATCGCCCTGGTCATGCAGTCGCGTGACAACTCGCTGACCGTGAGCGGGCGTCGGGGCGTGCTGGGGCGCTGGCGGCTGACCTCGCGTCAGGGTCACGGCGAGCCCAACCCCACCTGGATCCCGGCTGCGGGAACGGCCGTCCGAGCTATGGCGGCCCAGCTCGCGAGGACGACCGGGCTGCGGGCGCTGCCCGGCTCGTCCCTGGGCGAGATCGCCGACATCCCGCTGACGGCCCACTTCCTCGGCGGTGCCGTCATCTCCGACCGGGCGCAGGAGGGGGTGGTCGACCCCTACCAGCGGGTCTGGGGGTATGCGGGGCTGCACGTCGTCGACGGCGCGGCCGTGTCGGCGAACCTCGGGGTGAACCCGTCCCTGACCATCACCGCCCAGGCCGAACGGGCGATGGCACACTGGCCGGCCTGTGGGGAGGCCGACCAGCGACCGCCGCAGGGCGAGCCGTATGTGCGGCTCCAGCCCGTTGATGCCTGAGCGGCGGCCCCTCCGCGTCGAGCCCGTCCCAACCCCTGTCAGGACGGGCTCCGGTGTCTGACTAAACCCCTCAGATAGTCAGGCACCACGCAGAGGTGTGGCTGTTCATGAGCCGGGGTGGAAATGGACAGCCACACCACCGTAAGAACGAGATGTCTCTCACAGAGTTACGGGCGGCCGGCAAAAAACTTCCGGTTCGGCCGGGTTGGTCCGCTCCTACGCCGGGTCCCGCGCGCCCGCCCGGCTCCCGCCGCGCTCGTCGGCGCTCCGGGGCTCGTCCCGCCACGAGCGCCATAGCGCGGCATACGCCCCGTCGGCCGCGATGAGCTCGTCGTGGGTGCCGATCTCGGTGACCAGGCCCCCGTCGACCACCGCCACCCGGTCGGCGTCGTGGGCGGTATGCAGCCGGTGGGCGATGGCGACGACGGTCCGGCCGGAGACGACGGCCGCCAGCGACCGCTCGAGGTGACGCGCCGCACGGGGGTCGAGCAGGGACGTCGCCTCGTCGAGGACGAGAGTGTGCGGGTCGGCGAGGACGAGCCGGGCGAGCGCGAGCTGCTGGGACTGCGCCTCGGTGAGGGCGTGACCGCCGCTGCCTACGCGGGTGTCGAGGCCCTGCGGGAGCCCCTCGGCCCAGCCCCGCCCGTCCACGGCGTCCAGGGCGTCGAGGAGCGTCTCGCGGCTCGACCCGGGCCGGGCGAGCTGCAGGTTGTCCTCGAGGGTGCCGACGAACACGTGGTGCTCCTGCGTGACGAGGGCCACCTCACCTCGCAGCCGGGGCAGCTCGAGGTCGACCAGGCGGACTCCGCCGACGGAGACCCGTCCGGCTCGGGGCCCGTCGATGCCCGCCATCAGCCGGCCGAGGGTCGACTTGCCGGCGCCGGACGGCCCCACGATGGCCAGCCGCTCGCCGCGGGTGAGGTCGAGGCTGACGCCTTTGAGCACGTCGCGGCCGGCGCGGTAGGCGTAGTGGACGTCCTCGACGTCGAGCTTCGCGTCCTGGGGGGTCTCGCCGCTCGCCTCCCGGTCCGGCGGCACGTCGGCGATCCCGATGACCCGCGCGAGTGACGTCGCCCCGACCTGGATCTCGTCGAGCCACATGAGCAGGTTGTCGAGCGGCTCCGCGAGCGCCTGGACGTAGAGCGCGACGGCGGTGACGGTGCCGATCGTCGCAAGGTCCTGGGAGACCAGCCAGCCACCCCAGAGCAGGGTGACCGCGACCGGCAGGAGATAGGCGACCTCGACCTGGGGGAACCAGATGGTCCGCAGCCGCAACGTGTACATCTCCGCGTCGTAGCACCGGCCGATCGCCTCGTCGACCCGCTCGCGCCGCCGCGGGCCGAGCCGTAGCGCGTCGACGGTCCGGGCACCGTCGACGCTCTCGGTGACGACGCCGTTCATCACCGCGTACGTGGCCCGCTCGCGCAGGTAGCCCGCTGGTGCGTAGCGCAGGTACCACCGGGTCGACAGCCAGAGCAGCGGCACCCCGACGAAGACCGGCAGGGCGGCCAGCCAGCCCGTGAGCAGGGCGGCCCCCACGGTGATGGTGACGGTGACGACGGCGACGAAGATCGACGGGATGCCGAAGCGGACGACGTGGGACAGGGCCTCGACGTCGTTCGTCGTGCGCGAGACGAGGTCGCCGGTGCCCGCGCGCTCGACGGTGGAGAGCGGCAGGGAGACGACCCGGTCCATGAACTGCTCGCGCAGCTTGGCGAAGATGTCCTCGCCCATCCGGAACGACGCCCGGCGGGCGAACCAGGTCAGGATGGTCTGGGCCACCACCGCTGCGCCGAGGACGACGGCCAGGTGGTCGATAGCGGAGGCCGTCGTGCCGTTGGTGACGCCGTCGACGAGCATCCCGACGATCCGCGGGGCGGCCAGCCCCGCCACCGCGGCGAGGGCGTGCAGGCCGACGACGACGACGAAGCTGCGCCGGTGCTCGCGCAGCAGCCGGGCGCTGTGGGTGCGGACCGAGGACATCTCGGCGACCGGCAGGGTGCGCTGGGCCGGTTCGACGGTGAGGAGCATCAGTCCTCCTCTCCCCGGACGACGACGTCTCGGTATGCCGGGTGGTCGTGCATGAGCTCGTGGTGCGTCCCGCTCGCGGCGAGGACGCCCCCGCGCAGGAAGAGCACCCGGTCGGCCTGGTCGAGGACGAGGGGACTGGCGCTCATGACGACCGTGGTGCGACCGTGCCGGGCTGCCGCGAGCCGTCCGGCCACCCGCGACTCGGTGTGTGCGTCGACCGCGCTGGTCGGCTCGACGAGCACGAGGGTGTCCGCGTCCGTGAGCAGGGCGCGGGTCAGGGCCAGCCGCTGGCGCTGGCCGCCGGAGAACGAGCGGCCGCGTTCCTCCACGTCGCTGTCCAGCCCGTCGGCCAGCGCCTCGAGGACGTCCTCGCCGCTCGCGACGGACAACGCGGTGAGGATCTGCTCGTCGTCGTGCCGGCCCCACGGGTCGAGCTCGTCGCGCAGGGTGCCGGTGAACAGGCGCGGGTCGTTCTCGCTGACGACGACCCGGCGCCGGACCGTCGCGAGCGGCAGGTCGAGGACCGGGACACCGCCGAGCGTGACGCCCGCGACGTCGGTGCCGAAGCGTCCCAGCCGGTCGGCGAGCGCCGCCGTGTCCTCCGGTCGGGCGGAGACGACGGCGGTGAAGCGCCCCGGCTCGATCGTCACGCCGCTGCGCTCGTCGACGAGGACGGCGTCGGCGGGTGGCTCCACGGCCGAGGCGGCGGACGGCTCGTCCCGGTGGTCGGGCTCGACCTCGAGGATCTGGATCAGCTTGCCGGCGCCGATGTGGGCCCGGGTGAACCGGTCGATGAACTCCGTGGCCGTGCGCAGCGGCATGACGAGGAAGGCGGAGTAGCCGTAGAACGCGACGAGCTGGCCGACGGAGATCTGCCCCTCGAGGGCGAACCGGGCGCCGAGCCAGGTGACGACCAGGACGAAGAGCCCGGGTAGCAGCACCTGGCTGGAGTCGAGGGCGGCCTGCACGCCGGAGACGCGGTAGCCGACGCGGCGCACCTGCTGCGACTGCCCGGCATACCGGGCGAGGTAGGTCTGCTCGCCACCGATGCCGCGCAGCACCCGCAGGCCGGCGACGGTGTCGGCACCCAGTCCGATGAGCCGGCCCGACTCCTCGCGCTGCTCGGCCTGCCGGCGCTGCAGGGGGCGGACGATGAGGGTCAGGCTCGAGACGAGGACGGGCACGCCGATGAGGACGAGGAGACCGAGCGGCCTCGACGCGTTGAGCAGGATGACGGCGACGACGACGAAGCTGACGACCGCTCCGACGAAGCGAGCGAGGATGTCGTAGAGGCTGCCGAGGCGCATGGCGTCGGACGAGACGACCGCGACGACGTCGCCGGTGGGCTTGCGGCGGGGGAGGGCCTCGCCGACGTCGGCGCTGTGCCAGCCGACGAGCTGGACGGCGCGGAAGGTCGCCCGCAGCCAGTTGCCCACGGCATACCGGTGCCGCACGACGCCAGCGACCGCGCTGACCACGCCGAGGGCGAAGAGGACCAGACACCAGCGCAGCAGCGCCTGGGGGTCCTTCGCCACGATGCCCGAGTCGATGGCCCGGCCCATCGCGGCCGGGAGCAGCGCCTGGCTGACCATCCAGATGACGCCGAACGCGATGGCGACGAGCAGGGAGACCCACTGGGTGCGGCCGACCCAGCCCAGGAGACGCAGCGGACTGCGCAGATCCGGGGTCCCGGGGTGGGGGTAGGGGAGTCGGCGCACGATGGTCAACCGTACGCGTCCGCGGCCGCCCGCCGGTACTCATTATTCGCCGCCTCCGTCCTCTCGTAGGCTCGGGGTGGCGCCCCCCCGTCCCCCGCCACTGCGGGGCCGACGACCGACCGACAGGACCTGCCCTCACCGTGACCAGCAACCTCCCCTCGACCGCCCCCTCGACGCTCGTCGTCGGGCACGGCTCGCAGGCGGCCGCCGTCGCCGTCGGGGCGGTCTTCGCGATCAACGGCCTGCTCGTCGGCGCGTATGCCGCGGTGCTTCCCGCGCTGCGCGACCGGCTCGTCATCGACGCGCGCACCCTGTCGGTGCTGCTGCTCGTCGTCGGCGTCGCGGCGGTCTGCTCCATGCAGGTCGGGGGCCGGCTCGCCGACCGGTGGGGTGCCCGCGGGATCGCGCTGGGGTCCCTGCCGGTCATGGTCGTCGGGGCCGTCGTCATCGCTCTCTCCACGAGCTTTCCTCCGGTCCTTCTGGGCGGCGCGCTCATCGGTCTCGGCAACGGCGCCTGCGACGTCGCGATGAACGCCGTCGGGGTCGAGGTCGAGAAGGCCCGGCCGGTGCCGGTGATGAGCCGCTTCCACGCGTTCTGGAGCATCGGCTCCTTCCTCGGCGCCGGTCTGATCCTGCTCACGTCACGGTTCGCCGGCGAGGGGGGTGGCGCGCTCGTCACCCCCGCACTGCTGACGGCCGCGGTGCTGGCCCTGGCGGCGACGGCGGTCACCGCGCGCTGGGTGCCGGTGACCGCTCCCGTCGCCCACCACGTCGACGGCGTGCGGACCAGGATCCCCCGCGTGGCGTGGCTGCTCGGTGCGATGGCGGTCTGCTTCGGGCTGATGGAGGGCACGGCCTACGACTGGTCGTCGATCCACGTGACCGACGTGGCCCACGTCGACCCTGGAGCCGGCTCGGCGGGGCTCGTCACCGTCACCGTCTTCATGGTCGCGATGCGGCTGCTCGGCGACTCCGCGGTGGCCCGGTTCGGCCACCGCCTGGTGGTCCGCGGTGGGTCGGTCACTGCCGCGGTCGGCTACACGGTGACCGCCTTCGCCACCTCGCTGCCCCTCATCCTGCTGGGCTGGGCGCTCGTCGGGCTCGGCGTCGCGATGATCGCTCCGCAGATCTACGCCGCTGCAGGCCACCTCGGCGGCGGCCGGATGCTGGCGGTCGTGGTCACCTTCGGGTATGCCGCGTTCCTCGCGGGCCCGGCGATCCTCGGCTCCCTGGTCCAGGCCTTCGGGGTGCAGCGCGCCATGCTGCTCCCGCTCGTGCTGGCGTTCGCGCTGGTCGTCATCGCCCGCTGGATGCCTGGCGTCACCCGGACGTAGCCCCGGGGTCAGGCCGGCCGCCCCGGCCGGATCCTGCTCAGAAGATCCGGAACGTGTCCCGCGCCATGAAGAAGCCCTTCTTCTGGCTCGTGTCGACGCAGGTCATCCCGATGCTCTCGCTGACGCACTGCAGCGGGCTGCCCTGGATCCGCGAGATGGTGCCGTACTTGAGCACCCCGACGCCCTCCTTGGCGATCGTGTCGGAGTTGCACACCGCGATGGGGCCCTGCGGGCTGAACTGGACCCGGCCGATGTCGGGCGCCCCGCCCGCCGGGCAGAAGCTCGCCGTCGGCGGCGCGATCCGCCCGGTCTTCAGCTCGCAGCCGTTCGTGCTGGCGTCGGTCCCGATGTCGCAGTAGATGTTGCCGGTGGGGCTGGTGAACTGACCTTTGACCCCGTCGTCGACCTGCGCCGCGGCGAACTTGGCCTGGGCCTGGTCATAGCTGGTCGGCGGTGTGGCGCTCGGCGTCGTCGCCGTCGTCGACGAGGGTGCGCTCGTCGAGGTGGCCGGAGGCGCAGGCACGGTGATCGTCGTCGTCCGCGGGGTGGCCGGGGTGCCGGCGCCGCAGCCAGCCAGCAGCAGCGTCGCCGCGGCGATGACCGGAAGCAGTGTCCGTCGGGTGATGTCCATCCGGCTCGTCTCCATTCGACCTAGGCTGCCATACCGCGCTGGACGCGCGATCCCCCCAGCCTGGGCGGTCGCCTAGCCTGGAGGGGTGCTGCGGACTCTGCTCAAACCCCGGTGGCTGGGGCTGACCGGTCTGCTCGCCGTGGCGCTCTCGGCCTTCACCGTCCTCGGGCTGTGGCAGCTGAGCGTGGCCAAGGACGAGGGCCGCCGAGCCGCCGTCGAGCAGGCGCCGCGTGAGCCCATCGCAGCCCTCAGCTCGGTCCTCACGCCGTACGGGCCCTTCCCGGCCACCGCGTCGGGGCGCCGGGTCGTCGCGAGCGGACGCTACGACGCCACCGGCCAGGTTCTCGTCGCAGGTCGGCGGCTCGACGGCGCCGCGGGACTCTGGGTGGTCACCCCGCTCGTCGTCACGGACACCGGGGCCCGGATCGCCGTCCTGCGGGGCTTCGTCCGCTCAGCCGCCGATGCCGCCGCTCCGACGACCACGGGCGAGGTCACCGTCGTCGGAAGCGTGGCGCCCGGTGAGTCACCGGCCTCCTCCGGGCCTCCGCTTCCCGCGGGTCAGCTCGGATCGGTCGACCTCGCGCAGCTGGTCAACAGCTGGAACGGCGAGATCTACAACGCGTTCCTCTTCGCCATCTCCGAGAACCCGGACGCGACGGCAGCTGGGCCTCCTGGCAGCTCCGCCCAGGGCGCCATCGAGCGGGTGCCGCCGCCGGCGATGCCGTCCGGACTGACCCTGCGCAACGCGGCCTACGCGGTTCAGTGGTGGGTCTTCGGTCTCTTCGCCATCTGGATCTGGTGGAGGATGGTGCGCGACGACCACGAGCAGGACGTCGCGCGGCGAGGCGCGGCCCAGCCCGGCAGCCCAGCCCCACCCGACAGCCCCGCCCCACCCGACAGCCCGTCCCTACCCGACAGCCCGCCCCTACCCGACAGCCCAGCCCCCGACCCCGCCTCGGCAGGAGCACACCGCCCGTGAGCAGCGCACAGACCACCCCGACCGCCCGACCCGCCGCCATCCGCCAGGCGCTGCGGATCTACCGCGTCATGGCGTTCGTCGCCGGCCTGGCCCTCTTCGTCCTCATCGCCGCGATGGTGGTCAAGTACGTCGCGCCGAAGAACCCTGCCTTCTCCGCGGTGTGGAGCCCCATCCACGGCGTCATCTACATGGCGTACGCCGCGTCGATCGCCAACCTCGGCTTCAAGGCGGGCTGGTCATTGACGCGGATGGTGCTCAACATGCTCACCGGCTTCGTCCCGGTGCTGCCCTTCGTCGCCGAGCGCCGCGTCGCCGCGGACACCGAAGCCCGCCTCGGCCGGGCAGATAGTCTGAGCGCGTGAGCGAACCGCTGCAGGCACGACCGGTCCTCGTCGTCGACTTCGGCGCGCAGTACGCCCAGCTCATCGCCCGCCGGGTGCGCGAGGCCCACGTCTACAGCGAGGTCGTACCGCACTCCATGGCGGTCGCCGACCTCGTGGCGCGGGACCCCGCTGCCGTGATCCTGTCCGGCGGTCCGTCGTCGGTCTACGCCGAGGGCGCCCCCGCCCTCGACGCGGCCCTGCTCGAGGCCGGGATCCCCGTCTTCGGCATGTGCTACGGCTTCCAGGCGATGGTCAAGGCCCTCGGCGGCACCGTCGCCCATACCGGTCGCGGCGAGTACGGCCACACCCCCGCGACCATCACCGGCGGCTCGTCGACCCTCTTCTCCGGACAGCCGGTCGAGCAGTCGGTGTGGATGTCGCACGGTGACTCGGTCACCGAGGCGCCGGCCGGGATGCAGGTCACCGCTGTGAGCGAGGGGGCTCCGGTAGCGGCCTTCGAGGACGACGCGCGGCGGCTGTATGGCGTGCAGTGGCACCCGGAGGTCATGCACACGAAGTTCGGGCAGCGGGTCCTGGAGAACTTCCTCTGGAAGGGTGCCGGGATCGAGCCGGACTGGACGCCCGCCAACGTCGTCGACGAGCTCGTGGCCGCGGTCCGTGAGCAGATCGGTGAGTCCCGGCTGATCTGCGCCCTGTCCGGCGGGGTCGACTCGTCGGTGGCGGCTGCCCTGGTCCAGCGCGCCGTCGGCGACCAGCTGACCTGTGTCTTCGTCGACCACGGGCTGCTGCGTGAGGGCGAGGCCGAGCAGGTCGAGAAGGACTTCGTCGCCGCGACCGGGGTGCACCTGGTCGTGGTCGACGCCCGCGTCCAGTTCCTCGAGGCGCTCGCCGGGGTGTCCGACCCCGAGGAGAAGCGCAAGATCATCGGCACCCAGTTCATCCGGGTCTTCGAGCAGGCGGCGCGCGACGTGGTCGGCTCGGTCGAGGACGACGGCCATCCTGTGGAGTTCCTCGTCCAGGGCACGCTCTACCCCGACGTCGTCGAGTCCGGCGGCGGCGAGGGTGCGGCGAACATCAAGTCGCACCACAACGTCGGCGGCCTGCCCGACGACCTGCAGTTCAAGCTCGTCGAGCCGCTGCGGGCCCTCTTCAAGGACGAGGTCCGCGCGGTCGGGCTCGAGCTCGGCGTGCCCGAGGCCATCGTCTGGCGCCAGCCCTTCCCCGGACCCGGCCTCGGCATCCGGATCGTCGGCGAGGTCACCGCGGAGCGGCTCGACATCCTGCGCCGGGCCGATGCCATCGCCCGGGCGGAGCTGACCGCGGCCGGTCTGGACCGGGAGATCTGGCAGTGCCCGGTCGTGCTGCTCGGCGACGTCCGCTCGGTCGGCGTGCAGGGCGACGGGCGCACCTACGGCCACCCGGTCGTGCTTCGCCCCGTCTCGTCCGAGGACGCGATGACCGCGGACTGGACCCGGGTCCCGTATGACGTGCTCGCCCGGATCTCGACGCGGATCACCAACGAGGTGCCGGAGATCAACCGGGTCGTCCTCGACGTGACGAGCAAGCCGCCGGGCACCATCGAGTGGGAGTGACCCCGGTGGTCCTCCTGTCGCTGCTGTGATCCGCAGGACGGCGGCGGTCGTCGCCGGCAAGGCGGCCCGCCTGGCTGCCCGGCTGCGCGGGGGTGGCTCTGCCATGCCCGGGCTCGTCGTGGAGCGGATCGACCCGACCTTCCTCGCCGCAGCCCTGAGCCCGGTTGCGGGCGGGATCGTCGTCGTCACGGGCACCAACGGCAAGACGACGACGACGAAGATGCTCGCCGCCGTGATGACCGCTCACGGCAAGCGGGTCTTCACCAACCCCACCGGCAGCAACTTCACCCGCGGGGTCATCTCCGCGATGCTCCAGGACGTCAGCCTCGCGGGCCGGCTCGACGCCGACGTCGCCGTCCTCGAGCTCGACGAGTGGCACGCCCTGCAGTTCGCCAAGATCGTCAAGCCGACCCACGCCCTGCTGCTCAACGTCGCACGCGACCAGCTCGACCGGTTCGCCGAGATCGACACGACGGCGCGACTGCTGACCACGCTGGCCACCCAGACCACCGAGGGCGTCGTGCTCAACCGGGACGACTCCTTCGTCGCCCGGGTCCGTGCCGACCTCCCGGCCGGGTTGCCCGTGCGCTACTTCGGCATCGACCCGTCGGTCGCCGCCGGGCTGCCGTCCCTGCAGGAGGCCGACGTGCGCGCCGGGGACCCGGTCGCCGTGCCCGAGCCCACGCCCGCCGACGGGTTGCTCCACCCGCACGACGAGCGGACCTTCTCGATGCGTTTCGGCGAAGGAGCGGTCGGACCGGTCACCCTGCTCCAGCGCGGGCTTGCCGCGATGATCAACGCCACAGCGGCGACGACGATGGCCCGGATGCTGCTCGGGGACGACTTCTCGGAGGCGGTCGCGCTGGAGGCCCTCGCGAGCGTGACGCCGCCGTTCGGGCGCGGCGAGGTCATCGACGCCGACGGGCAGCCCCTCGAGCTCGTCCTCGTCAAGAACCCCGCGGGCTTCACCGTCGCGCTCGGCACGTACGGCGCCGAGCCGGTGACGACGATGGTCGCCATCAACGACGACTACGCGGACGGGCAGGACGTCTCCTGGCTGTACGACGTCAGCTTCGAGTCCCTCCGGGGGCAGGGGGTGGCACTGACGTCGGGCGTGCGCGCCTACGACATGGCACTGCGGCTGGACTACGACGACGTCCGGGTCGAGGGGATCGTCCCCGACCTCAAGGAGGCCCTCGACACCTTCCTCACGGCATACCCGAACCAGCCGCGGCGGATCTTCTGCACCTACACCGCGATGCTCGGGCTGCGCCGGCTGCTCGCCGCGCGGTACGGCCTGGCCGCCATCGGGGAGGAGCCGGTATGACGTCCAAGGGCCTGGTCAACCTCGTGCACCTCTATCCCCGCGAGATGTCCATCTACGGCGACCTCGGCAACACCCGGTGCCTTGCCTCCCGGATCCGGCGGCACGGCTACGAGGTCGCCGTCCATGAGCACCACCCCGGCTCGGACCTGCCAGAGCAGCCGCACCTGTTCATGGGCGGAGGCGGCCAGGACTCGGGCCAGTCCCGGGTCGAGGACGACCTCGTCGTCATCGCCGACCGGCTGCGGGGTCTTGCGTCGGACGGGGTCCCGATGATCATGATCTGCGGGATGTACCAGCTCTTCGGGAACGCCTTCGTCACGGTGCAGGGTGAGGAGCTGCCGGGGCTCGGGATCCTCGACGTGACGACACGCGGCAACGAGAAGCGGATGATCGGCGGGATCGTCCTCGACACCGACGTCGGCCCGGTCGTGGGGTTCGAGAACCACTCCGGGTCCACCCTGCTCGGAGCGGGTCAGGCGCCCTTCGGCCGGGTGCTCGCCGGGAGCGGCAACAACGGCCAGGACCGCACGGAAGGGGCCGTCACCGGCCATGTCGTGGGGTCCTACCTGCACGGGCCGATCCTGCCGGCCAACCCCCGGCTCGCCGACCGGCTCATCGGATGGGCGGCCGAGCTGGCGACCGGGCGTCCCTTCGAGCCGGGCGTGCTCGACGACGCGGTCGCCGACGAGGCGCGGGTCCGCCAGGTCCGGCGGTTGGTCCGGTCCTGAGCCTCAGGGCGCGATGGTGAGCCCAGCCGGGTCGTCCGCGGTGGCCCGGCCGGATGCTGCTGTCGAAGCCGTCGGGCCGGCGGTGTCCGCCGGCCTCGTCTTGGGGCTGACCAGCCAGGCGAGCCAGCCGAGGGCCCCGAGCGGCACCTCGAAGAAGTGCACGTAGAGGGAGTAGAGCACGACACCGGCGGTGGCCTGGGCGGGATGGGCGCCCCAGCCGACGAGCAGCGCGGCCACGCCGGTCTCGGAGATGCCCACGCCTCCCGGGGTGACGCTGACGCTGGTCAGCAGCCGGCTCAGCGTGAAGGCGAAGAACATGTAGGCGAACGGCAGCTGCACGCCGACGGTGTTGAGGCAGAACCAGAAGAGCAGGTAGTTCATCCCGAAGAACCCGATGAGACCGAAGGTCATCGAGAGCCAGCCGTGCCGGACCACGGCGATCGTCTGGGCACGCAGCTCGACGACGTGCCGCCCGATGCTGCCGGCGAAGGCTCCGCCCGGGAGCAGCCGGGCGGCAGCCTCGAGGACGACTCCCACCCGCTCGGCCACCCGGGGCGAGGCGAGGACTCCGACGAACAGGCTGAGCACGATGACCCCGCCGACCGCCCCCGCGCTGGCAGCCCGCATCACCGCGGGGTTGAGCTGGCCGGCGCCGAAGACCATCGCGAGGATCCCGAGGATGGGCAGCGCCAGCCGAGCCAGGACGTTCCAGACGCCGGTGACGATGATCGAGGTGGACACGTGGCGGCGGGTGAAGCCCCACGAGCGAAGCTGCTTGTAGGTCGCCGCGACCCCGACGGCACCGCCGGCAGGCAGGACGTTGGCGACGGCGGAGCCGGACACGTTGACGATCAGCGCCTTGACGTGCGTCAGGCCGGGGAGCGACCCCGTGAAGGTGAACGTGTAGAGCCACAGGCCGGACATCATGATGAGCATCAGGCCGAGCGCGGTGCTGAGCGGGATGGTGCGCAGAACCCCCCACACGGCGCCCCAGGACGTGTGGGCGAAGTGCGGCAGCGCCCACCCGAGCAGGCCCACGGCCAGACCGCCGCCGACGAGCACCTGCGCAGCCTTCACCAGGCGCTGGCGTCGCACGCTGACCCCGGGAACGGTCATCGTCGCCTCACGCGTCGAAGACGTCATGGGAGACCCGGCCACCGGCCGGCCGGGCGGCGTCGACGAACCACTCGCGGCCGAAGACGAGGTCGAAGAGCGGTCGCGGGATTCGCAGGAAGGCGGCCAGCGTGCGGTCCGCGCCGCCGTCCGCGGAGGCCTGGGAGGTGTGGGCACGCATCGCGGCCCGCTTCTGCGCGGCATACCGATGGACCGGGATCCGGTGGGTGATCGCCGACCGCGGGCTGAAGGCCCGTTCGAAGGTCCTCATGTCGAACTCGGGCGGGAAGCGGTAGACCGTCGACGCGAGCCGGATGCCGCGCAGGATCGCGTCTCGGGGCACGGTGGCCTGCAGCACCTTCCGGGTGCCGGCGATCTCGGCGGCGCGGGCTCCGACGTGGTGGACCTTGACGTGGTCGGGGTGCCCGTAGCCGCCGTTCGCGTCGTAGGTGAGGAGCACGTCGACCTGCTCCTCGACGAGCAGGCGGGCGAGCCGCTCGGCCGCCTCCTCGTCGTCCGCCCGGGCGAAGCGCACCTGACCCGGCGGGTCAGGCAGGAGCTCGGGTCCCAGCCCGCTGTCGGCGTAGCCGAGGTGCTCGACCCGGGCCACGCCGAGCGCCTCGGCACTGCGGTGCAGCTCGGCCATCCGCTTGTCGGCCAGGCGACCGCCGCCCGTGAACTCCGCTGCGGCGAGCCCGAGCTCCCCGTCCGTGGCGACGACGACGACGACCCGGTGCCCCTCAGCGGCGGCGCGCGCCAGCGTCCCTGCCGTCAGGAGGGCCTCGTCGTCGGGGTGGGCGTGGAACGCCAGCAGTGTGTGTCCCATGTGGGCACCATCTTGACGCATGACATGCTCGGACCTGTGAAGGTCGCCCTGCTGTCGGACTGTTATCTTCCGCGGCTCGGTGGCATCGAGGTGCAGGTGCACGACCTCGCAGCCCGCCTCGTCGAGCGCGGTCACGAGGTCGAGGTGTTCACCGCCACCCCGGGGACGCATGCCGAGCGCTACGGCGCGACCGAGGAGCTGGACGGGATCACCGTGCACCGGATGGCGATCCTCCTGCCGGCGGACCTCCCGGTGAACCCGTTCGCGCCGCTGCAGATGCGCCGTCGGCTGCTCGGCTTCGACGTGGCGCACGTGCACATGGGCGTGGTCAGCCCGTTCGCGGTCGACAGCGCCCTGCTGACCATGCGGATGGGCCTGCCCACCGCGATGACCTGGCACTGCATGCTCGACCGGTTCGCGCCGGTGGTCTCCGGACTCGGCGTCGTCCAGCGCTGGGCCCGGCGCGGGATGGCGATGAGCGCGGTCTCCGACGTCGCTGCCGCGCCGCTGCGGCGGATCCTCGGGGCGACCGGGCAGGTGACCGTCGTGCCGAACGGGATCGACGTCGACGCGTGGCGGCCTCGGGGTCCGCGAGCCGTCGACGGGACGGTGCGCGTCGTGACCGCGATGCGACTGGCTCCCCGCAAGCGCCCCGTGCCGCTCCTGGAGGTGGTCCGTCGGGCGCGCGCCAGCGTCCCCGCGCACGTGGCCATGCGCCTGGAGATCCTCGGGGAGGGGCCAGAGCGCGCCCGGGTCGAGCGCTACGTCGCCGACCACGGGATGGCGGACTGGGTCAGCCTCCCTGGGCGGGTGAGCCGCGACGAGCTCAAGGGGAGGTATGCCGCGGCGGACGTCTACATCTCACCCGGCAAGCTCGAGTCGTTCGGGATCGCGGCTCTCGAGGCACGGACGGCCGGCCTTCCCGTGATCAGCCGGCAGGGCTCCGGCGTCGGCGAGTTCGTCACCGACGGGGTGAACGGCCTGCTGGCGGCGGACGACGCGGAGATGGCTGCGGCTCTGGCCCGGCTGGTGTCGGACCACCCGCTGCGAACGGCGATGCGGGAGCACAACCTCGAGCACCGTCCGACGCAGGACTGGCCGGGCGTGGCCGCGCTCGCCGAGTCGGAGTACCGCCGGGCGGTCGACGGCCAGGCGGTCGAGGACCGGGCGCACCGGTGAGCCATCCGCCGCAGGTCGCGCAGGCGGCTCTCTGGGTCGTGGGTCGACGCGACGGCGTCGAGATGGTCCGCTTCCGCCTCGCCCACGGTGAGGATCCCGAAGCCGGGCTGCTCTCACGGGGCTTCGTCCCTGGCCCGGTCGACGACGTGCTGGGACAGGCCGAGCCGCACGAGGTGTGCATCGTCTACCCGGTCGAGGCCAGGGACGGCATACCCCACGGCCCACCGCGCGTGCTGCCGCCGCAGGACCCGGGGCTCGTCGCCGCCCCCGGCGAGCTGACAGTGACCTACCAGCGGGTGGCCGCCTATGCCGTCGTGGTCAGCAGCCGCGGAGTCCTGCTCAGCCAGGCGTCAGCCCAGACCAACGCCCCTGGGACGTGGGGCCTGTGTGGCGGTGGTGTCGACCCGGGCGAGCTGCCGGAGGAGGGGCTGCACCGGGAGGTCTGGGAGGAGACCGCCCAGCGCATCCGAGTCACCGGGCTGACGGACGTCAGCACCAGGCACTGGGTCGGGCGCGCCCCGAGCGGCCGCCTGGAGGACTTCCATGCCGTCCGGATCATCTATCGGGCCACCTGCCCGGAGCCGACCGACCCCGTCGTGCTCGACGACGGGGGGACGACCGCGGCCTCGGCCTGGGTGCCTGTCGGTGAGGTGGCTGCCATGGACCTCAGCCCCGGCTGGCGCGAGCGGATCCTGGCCCTGCTCGGTCCACGGATCTGAGCGCTCCGGACCGGCGTGCCGAAATGGGGGCAAACGTCCGCTACAGTCCGGCACTGGACGGCTCAACCATCTCGCCGACGTGCCTCGTCATTGCGGCCCCAGCACCAGGACGGCACATGCGGCGTTCAGCGACCCCTGTCCGACGGCTCCTCTCCCTGCTCGTCACGGCGCTCGCCGTCGTCGCGGCCGGCTCGAGCGCCATGCCGATCACCGCGCAGGCGGCCGCTGCGCCGCGGCTGGCGATGGTGGGCCAGCTTCCCGTCATCATCACGAGCCCGGACCATCGCACCGTCACCGCGGGAGAGGCCTTCTCCTTCATGGTCACCACCGTCCTGGCCCCGGGCTACGGCCCCGCGTCCATTGACGCGTCTGGCGCGCTTCCCCACGGCGTCACCTTGCACGACAACGGCGACGGCACCGGTGCCCTGAGCGGGACGCCGAGCCAGACGGGCGTCTTCTCGTTCACCCTGCAGGTCGCAGTCCCTCAGGTCTTCGTCGCCATGCAGTCCTTCACGCTCACCGTGAACGGGCCGCCGAGCTTCACCAGCCCAGCCAGCGTCACCGCCAGGGCCGGGGTGGCGATGAGCTTCCCCGTGACGACGGCAGGGATGCCACCCGGCGCGCTCGACATCGTCGGCGGTGACCTTCCTGCGGGCGTCACCCTCCAGGACCATGGCGACGGTTCGGCGACTCTGGGTGGCACGCCGACCGCCGCCGGTGTCTTTGCTTTCGGCATCCGGGCGCTCAACACTGTTTTCGACGGCGTCGTGCAGCGGTTCACCCTCACGGTCACCGAGCGACGTTCCGTGACGAGCCCCCACGAGGCCAGCTTTCGTGGTGGGGGTGCCCAGCGAGTTCGATGTCACGACCTCGGGGTGGCCGCAGGGCGCCATCGGGGTGCTGGACCTGCCCGCCGGCCTGTCACTGCTCGACCACGGCGACGGCACGGCGACGATCTCCGGGACCTCAGCGGCCGGCACGGCCGGAACCCATGAGGCGCGGCTCGTCCTGCCCTGGCTGGGAGAGAGTATTGAGGTCCCGCTGACCATCCGCGTCGCCCAGGCCCCGGTGATCACCTCGCCGAGCGTGGCGACCTTCACCGCCGGGGTCTGGGACTCGTTCACAGTGACCACCACGGATGGGGTCCCGACGTCGACGAACCTCTCGGTGACCGGGGCTCTGGTCGGGGACATCATCTTCTGGAACCACAGTGACGGGACGGGCACGTTCTCCGGGACGGCCGGCACGGCCGACATCGGCGACCACGTCCTGACCGTCGAGGCGTTCAACGACGGAAGCTCGACGACGCAGGACCTCGTCCTGAGGGTCGTGGCCGCACCGCCGGCCGTGCCGCTGCCCACCGTGCAGCCTCAGTCCGGTGGCCTGCTGACCGGAGTCCCCGGCACGGCCAAGCCCGGTGACCAGGTGGAGCTTGCCGGCACCGGGTACCAGCCAGGAGCCCCGATCACCATCGGGATCTACTCGGCCCCGCTCCTGCTGGGCACCGCCACGGCCAACGCCGCGGGGACGTTCACCGCGACGGTGACCCTGCCGGCCAGTCTGGGCCAGCACACCGTGGTCTCCTCGGGTGTCGGCGCCACCGGCCAGTCGCTGTTCCTGACGGGCGCCGTGCTGATCCGGCAACCGCTGGCCGCCGCTCCCGTGGCTCCGGCCGCGCCCATCGGGCTGACCGTCGCCACCCCTGCGCTGGCGACCCCTGTCGCTGCAGCTCCGACGGCAGCCCTCGCGGCCACCGGCACGGACAACGCCGGCTCGACCCTCGTCGCCTCGGCCGTCCTCCTCTTCGGCGGGATGGTGCTGCTCGTCGGCAGTCGCCGCCGGCGGCTCGACGGCTGACCGCGTAGCCGGGTGACCGTCTGCTGCGGCTCCCCTAGGGGATGAGCAGCAGCTTGCCCGTGGTCGCCCGGCCCTCGAGCGCGTCGTATGCCGCAGCCGCCTCGCTGAGCGGGTAGCGGCCGCCGATCTCCAGCCGCAGGCTCCCGTCGGCGAGCGCGCCGAGCACCTCACCGGCCCGCCAGGCGAGCTCCTCGGGGGTGGCGATGTAGTGCGCCAGCGTGGGCCGGGTGAGGAAGAGCGACCCCCCGAAGTTGAGCCGCTGGATGTCGAAGGGGGGCACCTGGCCGCTCGCCGCGCCGTAGAGCACCATCGTGCCGCGGGGGCGCAGCGAGGCGAGCGAGGCGTCGAACGTCGTCGCGCCGACCCCGTCGTAGACGACATGCACACCGGCGCCCCCGGTGAGCTCACGGACGGCCCCGGCCAGGTCCTCGACCTGGGTGTAGTCGATGACGTGGTCGGCGCCGAGCGCGGTCGCCTTGGCCGCCTTCTCCGCCGTGCTCGCGGTGCCGATGAGGGTGGCCCCCCGGGCCTTGACGAGCTGGACGAGCAGCTGCCCGACGCCGCCGGCGACCGCGTGGGCCAGGACGAGGTCGCCGGGCTGCACGGCATACGTCGAGGTGACGAGGTAGTGCGCGGTGAGGCCCTGGAGCATGGTGGCGGCGGCGACCTCGAGGTCGAGGCCGTCGGGGACGGGCACGACGACGTCGGCCGGCAGCGTCACGAGCTCGGCGGCACTCCCGCTGAACTGCGCCCAGGCCACCCGGTCGCCGACGGAGAAGCGGGCACCGTCTCCGAGCGCCTCGATCGTTCCGGCGCCCTCGGACCCCGCCACGAAGGGGGGACGGGTGGGGTAGATCCCCTGACGTTCGTAGACGTCCTTGAAGTTCACCCCGGCCGCCGCCACCCGGACGGTGACCTCACCCGGTCCGGGCGGGGCCACCTCCCACGGCTGGGTGGTCAGGATCGAGGAGTCGCCGTGCTGGGGGACGACGAGAGCGAGCGAGGTGCGCGGTGCGTCAGTCATGAGTGCAGCGTACGGACCGCAACCCATAACCAAACCTTGGGTATTCCATAAGGTGAGACGCAGGGATAAAGAACTTGTCCTGCACGCGGTCGGGCTGATCTCCTAGAGACATGTCACTCCTTCGGACCCGGACGCGCTGGGAGATGCCCGACGCGGCAGCCCCCTGGCGCCTCCCCGCGTCCCGGTGTTGTCGCGTCGTCTGACCCGACCCCCGACCCGGCCGGCTCCGGCCACCCACCCCCAGGATGCTGACGATGACCCCCATTTCCGTCCGCCCGTTGCTCGCTCCCGATGTCACCGACGCCGAGCTCGAACGGCTTGCCCAACGGTATGCCGCGAACCCGAACCTCCAGGCGCTCTGGCCGGACACCGGCGCCTCCTCCTGCGCCCGGCTCGCGCAGGTGTCTGGAGCCGAGATCTGGGTGGTGTCGTCGCCCGCGGGGGAGCCGAGCGCCTGGCACGACCACGGCGGGACCCGGGCCGCGTTCGCGGTGGCACACGGCTGCGTCCTCGAGCAGTCCTGGCGGCCAGGCGGTGTCCAGGAACGACTGCTCGACCGCGGCGATGCCGTCAGCCTCGGAAGCGGTGACGTCCACCGGATCCAGGCAGCCGGAACCGGCCGCGCGCTCACCGTGCACGCATATACGCCCCGGCTGGCCCAGCTGGTCGAGCACGACGTGCGACTCCCCACCGCCGACCTCGTCTTCGCGGGAGGGAGAGCCGGATGAGCGTCAGCTCCCTCGAGACCCTTGTTGACCTCGAAATCGCTCGACGAACCGACGAGACCCGTTGGGAGACAGGGCTGTTCGCAATGCCTGCGAGCGTGGTCCGCGCTGAGCGCATCTCGGCGCGCGCGGCGTACCAGCTGGCCCTGTTCGGTCGGGGGGTCATCGTCGACATCCGGGCCGGGGCCGAGCGCCGGGCGGAGGGTGCGGTCCACGCGCGCCTCAGCCCGCTGGCCGTCCCTCAGGGTCAGGTGCGGCGATGGATGGCGCAACCCTGGTTCGCCGCGCGCGCCGGCCTACGACCGGATACGCGGCTCATCGTGCTCACCCAGGACGGCTCAGCGTCAGCCGAGGTCGCGCAGGCCCTGCGCACAGCCGGCTTCGCGCAGGCCACGGACATCGTCGACGGGTTCCGCGGCTGGTGCGCCGCCGGGCTGCCGACCGCGGTGCTTCCGATCGCTGGGCCTTAGCGGGGGCGGCGCTTCCGGTTCAAGGGAGCAGTCCACCCGTCGGGGAGGTACGGGAGCCGGCCCTCGACGAGCTGCTCGGCGATGATCCGCAGCTTGACGTTCATCCGGTTGGACGCCGTGACGAGCAGCCGGAAGGCCTCCTCGCTGGATGCTGCGTGCTGCGCCCGGACGATGCCGACAGCCTCACCGATGATCTGCCGGCTGAGCAGACCCTCCTCCAGGTTCGTCCGGACCCGGGCGTGATGGGCGACGACGGAGGTGAGCGACGCCAGCAGCACGGCAAGGATCTGGTCCTGTTCCCCGAACGCGTTCTCGCGCATCGAGTAGAGGTTGATCGAGCCGAGGGTGTGAGAGCGATGATCCTCGAAGCTGAGACGGGCGGAGAGCATGCTCCCGACACCCAGCTCGTCGACCAGCCGGCTCGCCGAGACCGGCCACCGGCCGTCCTCGCGCATCTGAGGGGTGTAGACGACGCTCTGCTCGGTGGCTGCGCTGAGGCATGGCCCCTCGCCCACCTCGTACTGGATGAGGTCCCCGCGCCGCGCAACCTCGTCGGTGCAGGCCTTCGTGACGAAGCCGCGGCTGTCCAGCATGCTCACACTGGCCGCATGGCACCCGTCGATGGTCCGTTCGGCCGTCGCGGCGACCCGGGTGAAGGTATCCGTCGGGTTGGTCGCCGAGGCCAAGGACGCGGTGATCTCGTCGAAGGCGGCGACCAGGTCAGGGGAGAGGGAGAGCGGCAGGGCAGGGGTGGGCATGGTCGTCTTCCCGCTGAGACGAAGCTCCAAGTCCTACCCCTAGTGGGCAACGTGGTCGACCTCGGTCCCGTCAGGATACTCCCCGGGGCCGGTAACGAGCCGGCGAGGACCTCGGGGCACGGGCCGAAGGGTCACCCGCCCGACGTAGGCTGGACGGTGACATGAGCACCCTCTTCGACGACCTCGGCCTGCCCACCCCGCGTCCTGGCGACCGTGCGTCGCTGGCCGAGGGGAGGGCGGTCGACGCCTCAGGCGTCCCGGCCTGGGCCCTAGCCGGTGAGGAGGCGCCCCCGGCGGGGTCCGCCGGGAGCCACCACCTCGACCCGGAGGCCCTGCTGGCCGGCCTCAACCCGCAGCAGCGAGCCGCCGTCGTCCACGAAGGGGCCCCGCTGCTCATCGTGGCGGGCGCCGGCTCGGGGAAGACCCGGGTCCTGACCCATCGGGTCGCCTACCTGCTCGCGGCACGCGCCGTCCAGCCCGGGCAGGTGCTCGCGATCACCTTCACGAACAAGGCCGCCGGAGAGATGAAGGAGCGGGTCGCCGACCTCGTCGGCACGCGGGCCAAGGCGATGTGGGTGATGACCTTCCACTCGGCCTGTGTCCGGATCCTGCGCCGAGAGGCCACTCGCCTCGGCCTCAAGTCGACGTTCTCGATCTACGACGCCGCCGACAGTCTGCGCCTGATGTCGATGGTCATGCGCGACCTCGACCTCGACCCGAAGCGCTACCCCGCCCGGGCGTTCTCGCACGCCGTGAGCAACCTCAAGAACGACCTCGTCGACGAGGAGACCCACGCCAGCCGGGCCGCGGAGGGCAGCCAGCACGACCAGATGCTCGCAACGGCCTACACGAGCTACCAGCGGCGGCTGCGCCAGGCCAACGCCCTCGACTTCGACGACCTCATCATGACGACGGTGCACCTGCTCCAGGCGTTCCCCGAGGCCGCAGAGCACTACCGCCGACGGTTCCGGCACATCCTCGTGGACGAGTACCAGGACACCAACGTCGCGCAGTACCAGCTCGTCAAGGAGCTGGTCGGCCCCCCGCTGGCCGCGGACGCGCCGCCCCACGCCGTCCCGCCCGGCGAGCTCTGCGTGGTCGGCGACGCCGACCAGTCGATCTACGCGTTCCGTGGAGCGACGATCCGCAACATCGT
This sequence comes from uncultured Actinomycetota bacterium, assembly GCA_963826375.1. Taxonomy (GTDB): domain Bacteria; phylum Actinomycetota; class Actinomycetes; order Actinomycetales; family Dermatophilaceae; genus Lapillicoccus. The sequence continues at coordinate 244,231 of CAWGWN010000009.1, forward strand.
GGAGTTCGAGCAGGACTACCCCGACGCCCGGACCATCCTGCTCGAGCAGAACTACCGCTCGACCCAGACCATCCTGCGGGCCGCGAACGCCGTCATCGCCCGCAACGAGGGTCGCCGGGCCAAGAACCTCTGGACCGACTCCGGCGACGGGGTGCGGATCACCGGCTACGTCGCCGACAGCGAGCACGACGAGGCGGCGTTCGTCGCTCGACAGATCGACGCGCTGCACGACGCGGACGGGGTCCGGCCCAAGGACGTGGCGATCTTCTACCGCACCAACGCGCAGTCCCGGGCCTTCGAGGAGGTGCTCGTGCGGGTCGGCCTGCCCTACAAGGTGGTCGGCGGCACCCGCTTCTACGAGCGCAAGGAGATCAAGGACGCGCTCGCCTACCTTCGGGTGATCTCCAACCCGGTCGATACGGTCAACCTGCGCCGGATCATCAACGTGCCCAAGCGCGGCATCGGGGAGCGTGCCGAGGCGTGCGTGGCCCAGCTCGCCGAGCGCGAGCGGATCCCCTTCGTCGCCGCGCTGGGCCGGGCGATCGACGCTCCCGGCATCGCCACCCGATCCGTCGCGGCGATCGGGGTGTTCACCGACCTGCTCGAGTCGCTGCGCGGCGTGTACGAAGGCGGGTCAGGGGTGGCCGGCCTGCTCGAGGCGGTCGTCGAGCAGAGCGGGTACCTCCGCGAGCTGCGCTCCAGCGCCGACCCCCAGGACGAGACCCGGGTGGAGAACCTCGCCGAGCTCGTCGAGGTGGCCCGCGAGTTCGACGAGGCCCGCGCCGAGACCGGAGAGGTGGCGAGCCTGGAGGACTTCCTGGAGCAGGTCTCCCTCGTGGCGGACGCCGACCAGATCCCCGACGGGGACGAGGGTGGACCCGGGTCGGACGGGGGCGTCGTCACGCTGATGACCCTGCATACCGCAAAGGGCCTGGAGTTCCCGGTCGTCTTCCTGACCGGTATGGAGGACGGCACCTTCCCGCATATGCGCTCGCTCGGCGAGCCGCAGGAGCTCGAGGAGGAGCGCCGGCTGGCCTACGTCGGCATCACCCGAGCGCGGGAGCGGCTGCACCTGTCCCGGGCGGCTGTCCGCTCCGCCTGGGGCGCACCGCAGTACCACCCGGCGTCCCGCTTCCTCGACGAGATCCCGGCCGAGCTCATCGAGTGGGAGCGCACCGAGTCGGCTCTGGACTCGGCCCGCTCGGGTCGTCGGATGGGTGGCTCGGCGATGGAGTCGCTGGCGAACCGGCGTGACCTCGTCCGTGGTGGCCGCGCGCCCATCTCGGTCCGTGACGGTGACCGGGTCAGCCATGAGAAGTTCGGCCTCGGCACGGTGGTCAGCGTCGAGGGCGAAGGCGACAAGGCGATGGCTCGGGTCGACTTCGGCGAGGACGAAGGGGTCAAGCGGCTGCTGCTGCGCTACGCGCCGGTGGTCAAGCTCTGACCGAGGGGGCGGGCACCCGTCAGGGCATGTCTCCGTGTGACCTCAGCCAGCCGAGCGGGTTGACGGGGGTGCCGCCTCCCGGGTGGATCTCCAGGTGCAGGTGCGGGCCGGTCGAGTGCCCGGTGTTCCCCGACAGGGACACGACCTCGCCGGGGCTGACCGTGTCACCCTGCCGGACGAGCAGCTTGCTGTTGTGCGCGTACCAGACGACCGTGCCGTCCCAGAGCTGCAGCTCGACCTTGTTGCCATAGCCGCCGGACACCCCCGCGAAGATGACCGTCCCGCTTGAAAGTGCCTTGACCGGCGTGCCGACGGGGATGGCGAAGTCCTGGGCCGGGTGCATCGCGCCCCAGCGCATACCGAACCCGGAGCTCAGGCTGTAGGAGCCGTTGATGGGCGGAACCCACGCATGGGCGTCGGCCGTCGACTGCGTCTCGCCGATCTGCTGCGTGCCGGAGTCGCTCGCCCGGGCGGCCTCCTCGGCCGCGCGCTTGGCGTTCTCCGCCGCCACGGCGTCGAGGGTGCGGCGCTCGCTGTCACGGGCCGCCCGGTCCTGGACCAGGCGTGCCTGTGCCTGCAAGGCGTTGAGCTTGACGTCCTGGTTCTCCTGGCTGTCCGTCAGCAGCGACTGCGACTGTGACTGGGCGCTCGCCGCGAGCGCGTTGTTCCCCGCCAGGTCGATCGAGGGGGCGCTGCCCAGATGGGCACCCGTCGCCGTAAGCACCAGGGTTGCGGCAGCCGCGGTCGGCAGAAGCGCTCCGGTGCCGGCGATGCGCGGCATCGACCGGTTGGCCGGGGCGGGACGGTGTCGCCCGTCGTACGGGCGGTGACGCCCCCGGTAGTGGGAGGGCACGACGAAAACCTCTGCGATGGACGACGGGGGAGCGGGGATAACCTACCGTGATCGTTTCGTTATTCACAATCCCCGGGACGCGGCAGCATGGTTCCCGGGATTCGGGGCATACAGGCGCGCTGCGCGGGGCCGGCAGGTGGTGGGAACGAGACGCCCGTCACGGTACCCGGCGCTGTCGCTCGGGCGGCACGAGGGGGGTGGCGCCCGCGGCGACGGTGCTGCCGTCGGAGTCCAGGTGGGCCAACGTGGCCGAGATGCCCTGCACGACCGACTGCATGTTCGGGATGCTCGTGTGGCCCACGCCGTGCAGCGGGACGTTGGTGACGTCGAGGTCACGGTGGTGCAGCGACGCGGTGCGCTGCGGGAACATCATCTGGTCGAGATCGGACCAGTAGGCGACGAAGCGGGTGCGGCAGTGGGCGACGGGCTGCGCCAGCTCCTGCATCAGCGGGCTTCCGGGCCGCAGCTGCTTGGTGAGCTGGCTGTTCCAGGCGTATGCCGTGTAGGTGCCGCCATGGGGCGTGCCGAGGGTCACCAGGGTGTGGACGCGTTCGTCCCCTCCGAGCCGGGTCACGTAGTACCGCGCGACCAGGCCCCCCATGCTGTGACCCACGACGTGGATCCGCTCGTAGCCCGTCTCCGCGACGAGGGTCTCGACCTCCTGCGCCAGCTGAGCCGCCGCGACGCGGATGTCCCGGGTGAGGATCGAGTAGTTCATGGTCGTCACGCTGCCGAAGCCCCGGCGGCGCAGGAGCAGCTTCAGCAGGGCGAAGACGGAGTGGTTGTCGACCAGCCCGTGGACCAGGAGGATCGGGGTGCCGGCCGCCTCGACGTTCGAGATGACCAGCCCGCGCTGGACCGGGGGCAGGTGCTCGATGCGATACCCGGGACCGCCGTCGTCCTTCCCCGCGCTGAGCAGTCCGAGGGGGTAGATCACCGTGTGCGTGGCGAGCCACAGGGCCTCCACCGAGGCGCCGGCGAGACCGGTCGGCGTGCAGAGGGCGCGCAGGGCGTCCCCGACGACGTCCGCGGTGCCGGTGGCGACGTCGCGCACCGTGCCGACGGCCTCCTGGACCGTCCCCGCGAGACGGCGCATCGACCGTGCCCCAGGCAGTCCAGACGCTCTGGGGGTAGGAGCCGGCGCGGGCATCCGGTGCAGACTCGACATGGCTTTCCGACCTTAGCCGGGCGCAGGGGCGAACGGCGTGCGGCGCGCTGTGACGAGATCATCACGGTCCACGTGGCCCCGGCCACCTTCGGGCGGAGGCGGTGCGGCATTTCGGTACGCTGCGCAGATGACCGACCTGCCGTCCTCCTCGCCCATCCGCGTCGTCGTCGCCAAGCCTGGCCTGGACGGCCACGACCGCGGGGCCAAGGTGGTCGCCCGAGCTCTTCGTGACGCCGGCATGGAGGTCGTCTACACCGGCTTGCACCAGACCCCGGAGCAGATCGTCGAGGCCGCGATCCAGGAGGACGCCGACGTCGTCGGACTGTCGGTCCTCTCGGGGGCGCACATGACGCTGTTCGCCAAGGTGGTCGAGCTCCTGGCCTCCCGCGACGCGGGGGACATCGTCGTCTTCGGCGGCGGCATCATCCCCGAGGACGACATCCCCGAGCTCGAACGGCTCGGCGTCGCGAAGGTGTTCACCCCGGGGGCCACGACGACGGACATCGTGGCCTGGGTCCGGGCCAACGTCGATCCCGACCGCGGCTAGAAGATCCGGCGTATCTGGGCACTTGGTAAAGAGTTGGCAAAACAGCAGTGATCAGGACATTTGGCCTTTACGCTCGTAAGCAGAAGGAAACGTCCTCCCCCCCACGATGGCAGTTCCTTCCAGTTGGTGACGGAGAGGGTCAGGTTCCCGTTTTCCCGCAACGGGCGCACCTGGGCATCGAGACAACCACAGGTACGGTGCGTGTCGCGTCTTAAGTCGACACACCCCCGCCGCCGACGAAAAGAGGTACTGGGGCCGCGACGCACGTCGCGGCCCCACCTCTAGGCCATCGTGCGTATGCTCCACCTCGATGACTGAGACAGCCCGCCGCCCCGAGAAGACCTCCTCCTGCCGCCGCCGGAGGTCGCGAACGGTCCTCGGCCTGCTGGTGGGGGTCGCGCTCGGGGTGGCCGCATGCTCCGGTGAGCAGCCGCCGACGAGCGGGACCTCCGGCCCCGCCACGACGGCCGCGCCGAGCACGTCGACGACGAGCACGCCGCCCCCACCGCCCGCGCCGCCGGCGCTGGCGCCCCTGACTGGCGGCCCGGTCCTCGCGGTCAAGGTGGACAACACCGCGAGCTCGCGCCCCCGCATCGGGCTGAACCAGGCCGACGTGGTCTACGTCGAGCCGGTGGAGGCCGGACTGACGCGGCTGCTCGTCATCTTCTCCAGCTCCCAGCCCGGCGAGGTCGGACCGATACGCAGTGCGCGGGAGTCCGACGTCGACCTGCTCGCCAACTACGGGAAGGTCGCCTTCGCCTTCTCGGGCGGCTCGGCCGGGACGCTGGCAACAGTCAGCCGCGGCGCCCAGACCAACCTGTCGTTCGACGCCTCCCGCGAGGGCTTCCGCCGGGACGGGCGACGGCCCGCGCCATACAACGTCATCGGGGACACCCGGGCGCTGCTGGCCAGGGCGGGCGGCAGCGTGCCGCCCGGCGACCCGGGGCTGCGGTTCGGACCGGCCTTGGACGGCGGAACGCCGGGCACGCACGTGGGCTCGCGCTGGCAGGCCTCCGACGTCCGTCTCGACTGGGACCAGGGCAGCGGCCGGTACCTCGTCACCACCGACGGCAAGCCGGACATCGACGCCGACGGGACCCAGCACGGTGCCGCTACCGTGATCGTCCAGGTCGTGCCCACCCACCTCGGCACCAACCGTGACGTCAACGGCGTGGCCACGCCGGTCATCGACGTCATCGGACAGGGCAGTGCGACCGTCCTGCGGGGCGGGAAGGCCTGGCCCGGTGAGTGGTCGCGGCCGGCCGCCGGTGCGCCGACCTCGTTCACGTCCGGTGGGAAGCCGGTGCCGATGGCCAACGGACCGGTGTGGATCCTGCTCGTCCCGCAAGGGCAGGCCGCCGACATCTCGTGACCGCGTGAGATGTGTCCCACCCGACCGGGCGGACCCGACCCTCCCCGGGCCGATAGAGTCCCCGGGGAGCCAGGCTCCTTCGGGAGCGCACTTTCTTGCCAGGATGGGATGGACGACCCGTGGATCTCTTCGAGTACCAGGCCCGCGACATGTTCGAGGCGCACGGGGTCCCCGTGCTGGCCGGTGAGGTCGCCGACACCGTCGACGCGGTCCGCGCGGCCGCCGAGCGAGTCGGCGCGAGCAGCGGCGGGGTGGTCGTCGTCAAGGCCCAGGTGAAGACCGGCGGCCGGGGCAAGGCCGGCGGGGTCAAGGTGGCGAAGTCACCCGACGAGGCGGCCGAGGCCGGTGAGGCCATCCTCGGGATGGACATCAAGGGCCACACGGTGCACCGGGTGATGGTCGCGCAGGGGGCGAAGATCGCCGAGGAGTACTACTTCTCCGTGCTGCTCGACCGGGCCAACCGCTCATACCTCGCCATGTGCAGCAAGGAGGGCGGCGTCGAGATCGAGCAGCTCGCGGTCGAGCGTCCGGAGGCGCTCGCGAAGGTCGCGGTGGACCCCAACGAGGGGATCACCGAGGCCAAGGCGCGCGAGATCGCCGACGCAGCCGGCTTCGACGAGGCGGACAAGGACGCTCTGGCCCAGGTGTTCATGAGGCTGTGGGACGTCTACCGCGAGGAGGACGCCACCCTCGTGGAGGTCAACCCGCTGGTCAAGACCGAGGACGGCAAGATCATCGCGCTTGACGGCAAGGTCACCCTGGACGAGAACGCCGAGTTCCGCCACGCGGGGCATGCCGCCCTCGAGGACGTCGCCGCGGCGGACCCGCTCGAGGCGGCAGCCAAGGAGAAGGGCCTCAACTACGTCAAGCTCGACGGTGACGTCGGCATCATCGGCAACGGCGCCGGGCTCGTCATGTCCACCCTCGATGTCGTCGCGTATGCCGGTGAGCAGGTCGCCGCGGACCGGGGCCTCTCGACACCCCCCAAGCCGGCGAACTTCCTCGACATCGGTGGCGGCGCCTCGGCCGAGGTGATGGCCGACGGGCTGCACATCATCCTCGGTGACGAGCAGGTCACGTCCGTGTTCGTCAACGTCTTCGGCGGCATCACGTCCTGCGACGCCGTGGCCAACGGCATCGTAGGGGCCTTGGACAAGCTCGGTGACGAGGCGACCAAGCCGCTCGTCGTCCGCCTCGACGGCAACAACGTCGAGGAGGGCCGACGCATTCTCGCGGAGCGCGCTCACCCCCTCGTGACGATCGAGGAGACCATGGACGGCGCGGCCCGCAAGGCTGCCGAGCTCGCCGCATCGAACTAGGACCGAAGGACACCATTCATGGCTATCTTCCTCACCGCTGACTCGAAGGTCATCGTCCAGGGCATGACCGGCTCCGAGGGCATGAAGCACACGACGCGGATGCTCGCCTCGGGCACCAAGATCGTCGGCGGCGTCAACCCCAAGAAGGCGGGCCAGAGCGTGGACTTTGACGGCGGCGTCACCGTGCCCGTGTTCGGGACCGTTGCGGACGCGATGGCTCAGACGGGTGCCGACGTCTCGGTCATCTTCGTGCCGCCGGCGTTCGCCAAGTCCGCCGTCGTCGAGGCGGTCGACGCCGGGATCCCGCTCGCGGTGATCATCACCGAGGGCATCGCCGTCCGGGACACCGCCGAGTTCTACAGCCATGCCGTCGCCACGGGCACGACGCGCCTCATCGGGCCGAACTGCCCCGGGCTGATCAGCCCGGGCGCCTCCAACGCGGGGATCATCCCGGCCGACATCGCGGGCCCTGGCCGAATCGGCCTGGTCTCGAAGTCGGGAACCCTGACCTACCAGATGATGTACGAGCTGAGGGACTACGGCTTCTCCTCCGGTGTCGGCATCGGCGGTGACCCGATCATCGGGACGACCCACATCGACTGCCTCGAGGCCTTCCAGAACGACCCCGACACCGACGCCATCGTCATGATCGGCGAGATCGGTGGCGACGCGGAGGAGCGGGCCGCGGCATACATCAAGGAGCATGTGACCAAGCCGGTCGTCGGCTACGTCGCCGGCTTCACCGCGCCCGAGGGCAAGACCATGGGCCACGCCGGCGCGATCGTGTCCGGCTCGTCCGGCACTGCAGCCGGCAAGAAGGAGGCCCTGGAGGCCGCCGGGGTCCGGGTCGGCAAGACGCCGTCCGAGACGGCCGACCTGATGCGCGAGATCATGTCGGGCCTGTCCGCCTGACCCCCGGAACGACGGGCCCCGCCTGTGTCATCGGTGGTGGGGGCCCGGCCTGATTATCGGGTCACCCGATAGTCTGCCCGCCCGAGAAATCCGGTCAGTACGGCGTGCCTACGGGTGGGCACGGTCGTCGAGCAGCGACGATGGACGCCTCATGAGCCTCCTCGACCGCGTGCGCACCACCCGCACCACTGACGCCTCCAGTCGCGACCCTGCCCTCTGGGCGCCGTCCATCGGCAGCGGCGTGCTCGCCGCCGCTGGATCCTGGCTGGTGCTCGTCCTCCCGGCGTTGCTCGTCTGGGTGGCGACGGCCCACACCACCGTCGGCTGGGGCGACGCCGTCGCGATTGCGAGCGCCGGGTGGTTCCTCAGCCACGGCTCCGCGTTGGCGGTGGGTCCAGCGAGCATCTCCGTCGTCCCGCTCGGCCTCTGGGCGATCGCCTTGATCGTCACGTCGCGCGGTCTCGGGAGGCTGCTGGACCGGACCGAGGCAGCGGCCAAAGGGACCACCTGGGCCCGCCTGGTGCTGGTGCGTCATCTGCCCGGCTTCGCACTGGGGTATGGCGCGCTGGGGGCGGCAGCCTGGCTGCTCACCCTCGCCGGCCCTGCGCGGCCCGGACCGGTCGGGATGGTCACGGTGCTGACCATGCCCGTGCTCGCGGCGTTCGTCTGCCTCGTCCGGCGCCACACGACCGGGAGGGAGTCCCCGCTGGTGGGGGACTGGCTCGACCGCCTTCCGCGGTGGGCTACCCGGTGCATCGCCCCCGGACTGTGGGGCTGCGCCCTGCTGCTCGGCCTGGGCAGCGCCCTCGTGGCCGTCATGCTCATCGCCCGGCTCAGCACCGTGACCGGGTTGTATGCCGCCCTCGGTGCCGGGGTGGTCGGTGGCCTCGTCCTGACGCTCGGCCAGCTCGTGCTGCTGCCGAACCTGGCGATCTGGGCACTGGCCTGGCTCGCCGGACCGGGGTTCAGCGTCTCCGACGGCTCGGCCATCACGGTGGCGGGCGCCCACCCCGGCCTGATGCCGATGATCCCGATCCTGGGCGTCCTCCCCACCGAGGGGAGCTGGCCGCGGTGGCTCGGCCTCGTGCTGCTGCTCCCGGTCGCCGCCGGGGCGCTCGTGGCGTGGCGGGCCTGTGCGTCCGTGGCCAGGCTGTCGAGCTGGCGCACGAAGCTCACCGTGTCCGCGGCTGGGGTTGCCGTCTCCGTCGCGCCGGTCGCCGTCCTGGCGGTGCTCGGGACTGGCGCTGCCGGGGTCGAGCGCCTGCGGCAGGTCGGACCGAACCCGCTGGCGCTCACCGCAGCCCTGCTGGCCGAGCTGCTCCTCGGTGCTCTCGTCTACGTCGCCGCCGACCAGGTCCGCCAGCGGCGTCGCTGAGCGAGCCTCGTCGGGCGGCGGCATACCGGGTTCGGCGGTGCGTGGCGGGGGCGGACGCTACCGTTTCTCCCGTGAAGGCCGTCGTCGTGGGGAGCGGGATCGTCGGGCTGGCGACGGCGAGGGCGCTGGCGCAGCGAGGCGCAGAGGTCGTCGTCATCGACAAGGAGGACGGCCTCGCCCGTCACCAGAGCGGCCGCAACTCGGGTGTCATCCACGCCGGTCTCTACTACGCGCCGGGCAGCCTCAAGGCGGCCATGGCCGTGCGCGGCGCCCGGTCGATCCAGGCCTATGCCGCCGAGCACGGCATCGCCTACGACATCTGCGGCAAGCTCGTGGTCGCGGTCACCGACAAGGAGGTGCCCGGACTCGAGAAGCTCGCCACCCGGGCCACCGCCAACGGCGTCCCGGCCAGACTGGTCGGGCCGGCGGAGGCCCGCGAGCTCGAGCCGTACGTGCGCTGCGTCCAGGCCCTGCGCGTGGAGACCACCGGCATCATCGACTACCCGGCGGTCTGCGACGCGCTGGCGGCCGACGTCCGCAGCGCCGGCGGCGAGGTCCGGCTGGGGGTCGAGCTCACGGCCGCCCGCAGCTCCGGCGGGGGGGTGCAGGTCGAGACATCGACGGAGGTGGTCCGGGCGGACGTCATGGTTGCCTGCGCGGGGCTGTATGCGGACCGGGTCGCCATCCTCTCGGGACTGGCTCCCGACGCACGGATCGTGCCGTTCCGCGGGGAGTACTTCGAGCTCGCCAAGGACCGCGAGTACCTCGTCTCCGGCCTCATCTACCCCGTGCCCGACCCGCGGTTCCCTTTCCTCGGTGTCCACCTCACCCGAGGCGTGCACGGGGGAGTCCATGCCGGACCGAACGCCGTCCTGGCGCTCAGGCGAGAGGGCTACACCTGGCATGACGTCGACCTCGGCGAGCTGGCGCAGTCGCTCGCCTGGCCCGGACTGTGGCGCCTGGCCACCCGCAACGTCGTCCCGGGGGCACGTGAGATGTTCCGCTCCCTCTCGCAAGCCGCCTTCGCCCGCAGCCTGTCCCGGCTCGTCCCGGGCATCCAGGCTGGCGACCTCGTGCCTGCCGCCGCCGGAGTGCGCGCCCAGGCGCTGCGGCGCGACGGCTCCATGGTCGAGGACTTCCTCATCCAGCAAGGGCCGCGCCAGGTCCACGTGCTGAACGCCCCGTCGCCGGCCGCGACCGCGTCACTGGAGATCGCGGACCACCTCGTGAGGGTGGTCGAGCGCAGCCTGGCCACCTAGGTCGGTGGCCCACCCGGCTGCGCCTGTCCGGTATGCCTCCCGCCGGGCGCGCCGCCGCGGCACGGGTGACGAGACGTCACCCGAGCCGCGACGGGGTGCGGTCCGGCTAGATCCTCGCCGAAGCGCGCTTGCCTTCCGTGGCGTGGGTCCGCACCCGCATCAGTGCGGCGCCGAGCAGGAGGAGGAGCAGCGCGAGCCCGATGGGCAGCTCGGCCCCCGTGTGCGCCAGGGTGCCGAGGGCACTGGGCGCCGCGCTGACCGACGACCCCAGCAGGGCCGAGGTCACCGCGGAGTTTGCCGAGCTGGTCGCGGTGGACCCGTCGGTCGTCGTCGAGCCGTCAGCTCCGCCGGGGGTGGAGTCTCCACCCACGCCGGTGCCACCGCCAGACCCGCCGGGGTTGCCACCGGTGCCACCGTCTCCGGGGGTGGTATCGCCACCCACGCCGGTGCCGCCGCCGTTGTCACCGCTTCCGCCGGTTCCCGGGGTGCCGGGGTTACCCGGGCCGGTGGTGGCGTCGCCGACCACGCTGACGGCGTTGCCACCTACGGTGACCGGGGCGGTGACCGGGGCGACGACCTGGTTGCCCGAGCCGGCGCCTTCGTTGCCGGAGGTGTTCGCCGGGCCGGAGGTGGCGCCGCCGTTGCTGCCGTTGCTGGTTCCGGGCGTTCCGGAGCCGGTGGTGGTGGCGTCGCCGATGCCGCTGGCGGCGTTGCCGCCGATGGTGACCGGGGCGGTGACCGGGGCGACGACCTGGTTGCCCGAGCCGGCGCCTTCGTTGCCGGAGGTGTTCGCCGGGCCGGAGGTGGCGCCGCCGTTGCTGCCGTTGCTGGTTCCGGGCGTTCCGGAGCCGGTGGTGGTGGCGTCGCCGACCACGCTGGTCGCGTTGTCACCTACGGTGACCGGGGCGGTGACCGGGGCGACGACCTGGTTGCCCGAGCCGACGCCTTCGTTGCCGGAGGTGTTCGCCGGGCCGGATGTCGAGCTGCTGCCGTTGCTGGTTCCGGGCGTTCCGGAGCCGGTGGTGGCGTCGCCGATGCCGCTGGCGGCGTTGCCGCCGATGGTGACCGGGGCGGTGACCGGGGCGACGACCTGGTTGCCCGTGAGGACGCCTTCGTTGCCGGAGGTGTTCGCCGGGCCGGATGTCGAGCTGCTGCCGTTGCTGGTTCCGGGCGTTCCGGAGCCGGTGGTGGCGTCGCCGATGCCGCTGGCGGCGTTGCCGCCGATGGTGACCGGGGCGGTGACCGGGGCGACGACCTGGTTGCCCGAGCCGACGCCTTCGTTGCCGGAGGTGTTCGCCGGGCCGGAGGTGGCGCCGCCGTTGCTGCCGGATCCGGTGGTGCCGGACGCGTCCCCCGAGCTGGCGTTACCCACGACCGCAGCGCTGTTGCCGGGGGCATGAACGGTGACCCGGATCGGCGCGACGACCTGGTTGCCCGATGCGACGCCGCTGTTTCCGTGCGTGGTGGCGGGTCCGGAGCTCAAAGAGTGGGCGGACGGGCTGCCCTGGGTCGGGCCGTTTGAGGTCGCGTCGCCGATGCCGCTGACGGCGCTCCCGCTGAGGGTTACTGAGGCCGAGATGGGGGCTACCACCTGGTTGCCCGTGAGCACCCCATGGTTGCCACTGGTGGTGTTGTCTGCGGCGGATGCCGCGGCTGCGCCGAGGACGATGAGTCCTCCGGCAGCGAGGGTTCCGAAGAGAACCCTCCGAGTGAGTGCATGCATTTCGATCGACTCCTGATGAATGAGGTCCGCCAGCCGGTCGGCAAAGGCGGTGCTGCCACGTCCTCCGCGCGGCGGAGGGGGCCCTCATTCAGTCAGGCGCGTTGCCTGGAGCAGGACTCTCCGTCGAGGGCATCGCCCAGTCGTCCGGAAGGAGCCCTGCTGAGATGCGGGACGTAGCCAGGGTGAGCGTGCTCGGGGTCGTCGTCGGCGCCGAGCCACCCGACGGTGCGCTGGCAGCGACCGCGTCAGTGCTGCCGGGAAGGACGCCGGGGTGAGACCCCCCGTTGGGAGTCACCCAGCTGCTCGGGGACTGGGTCGAGCTCGCCGACGTGGCGACGCCAGTCGCCGCCCCGCCGTGACGCGACGGGATCGCACTGTGCTGTGCCCTCACCGAAGTCAGCAGGTCGTCGGAAGCCGGGCCGGTCTGGCCCGGCGCCTCGACGGCGAGGGACGCCGGAGGCTGGAAGATGCCTGTCGAGATGGCCACGGCCGGCACCGTCTGATGCAGTGTCTGGTCCGCCGTGGCCTCGAGGTCGTCAAGCCCCAGCGGCTGCGTCAGTGCGTCGAGCCCGGTCGTCTCGCTGACCTGGTCGACGAGGTCAATGACGTTGTGGGACAACGAGTTTACGGGAGGGACCACGGTCTCCTCGGCCAGCGCGGCGGCCCGGGTCAGCGCGCTTTGCGCCCCGGTGATGGCCGAGCCGGGGAAGGACTGGGACGGGTGGTGGCGGGGGCTGGTCGGCGCCGTCGTCGAGCCGGCCGATGCCTCACGTTGCACGGGGGCCGTCGGGAGAGCCGCGACGACGGCGTCGAGGGGCTGGTTCGTCAGGTGGACGACGCCGTCGGACGTCGCGGCTGCAGTGGAACCGAGCGCGCGACCGAGAAGGCCATCGTCCGCGCTGGCGCTTCCGGCTCCGAGCACTACCCAGCCGACGGAGACTCCGACGACGAGCAGCAGGAGCCTGAGGGCGCGGCGTCATCCGGGGCAGATATGCGGTCATGTTCCTCACGCGGGCACCTCCCCTCAGGGTCGTCGGTGTGTCGAGCGCCCAACAGAGCCATCCCTACTCAGAGTGAACGACGCCAAAATGGACAAGTCACGCTTACCGGGAAAACTTGGGCAACACATGACCTAACGCAGAGGTAAACCGGCCCCGCCCCGCCCGGTGCGGACGCGCCAGGCGGCAGCAAGAGCCGCGGTGAGGGGACGCAGTGGCCGGAACGCGCTCGAAGGACGGGCCGGGTCAGAGCTCGAAGATGTTGCCGATGACGCTCTGCTGACGTTGCCGCGAGCAATCCGCCTGTGCCGTCTGGGTTTTCGCCATGTTCAGACAGTCCTCATAGGCCTTCTGCGGCGCATACAGGGCGACCTGTGTGGCGGCGGCGAGCAGCAGCATCCCGACGAAGCCCAGGGTCAGGAACGGCCCGAAGCGGGTGGCCACCGGAGCATCCGTCCGCTGAAGCCGGCGTAGCTCGTTCACGCTGATGACCGCGGCGACGACGATCGGGACGAGAGCGATGGCCCGCTGGGGTAGCGGCAGCCCCGCCGCGAAGAGGATGAGCAGGAAGAGGGCGACGACGGACATCGAGTGGCCACTTCGCCGCACGACCTCTTGCCGGGTCCGCTCAGCCATCCAGTCCTCCGTCGTCGGTGTGCCGGTCGGGCCGGGGCCATCCCAGGTCCGATGTCGCAGCGGTGCACTGCGATCCACTGCGGGCATTCTCTCTGGTCCAACGGCTCGGGGCGGCGACTGGTGCCCCAACGGTGCCTCGGGTGCCCACAGGCTGATCCGGCGGCGGCCGCGTCCGGGGCGCTCGGTATCCTTGGCGACCGTGACAGCAGCCCGCGCGGACGACACCGCTGTCGTCGTCCTCGTGTCGGGCGGCGGCACCAACCTGCAGGCCCTCATCGACGCCACCACCAGCGCGGAGTACGGGGTCACGGTCACGGCGGTCGGAGCGGACCGCTACGACATCGAGGGACTCTCGCGGGCGCAGCGGGCCGGAATCCCCACCTTTGTATGCCGGGTCGAGGACTTCGCCACGCGCGGCGAGTGGGACGTCGCCCTGACGGCGCAGGTTGCGGCATACCGGCCGTCGTTCGTGGTCTCGGCAGGCTTCATGAAGCTGCTCGGTGCGGCGTTCCTCGCTGCGCACCGCACCGTCAACACCCACCCCGCGCTGCTCCCGAGCTTCCCCGGCGCGCACGCGGTCCGCGACGCCCTCGCAGCCGGGGTGACCGTCACGGGGTGCACGGGGCACCTCGTCGACTCCGGCGTCGACACCGGCCCGGTCCTCGCCCAGCGAACCGTCGAGGTCCACGAGGGGGACACCGAGCAGGTCCTGCACGACCGGATCAAGGCCGTGGAGCGCCCGATGCTTGTCGAGCTCGTGGGCCGGCTGGCCCGCGAGGGCTTCCCGGAGGACGGCGACCGGCCCGACTCCAGCACCTCCGCGATGCTCGCGACCTCCCCGCCCCCCACATCCCCGCCACCCACATCCCCGCCACCCACATCCCCGCCACCCACATCCCCGCCCCAGCACACCCCTGACGGAAAGGCCCCCATCTCGTGAGCGAACAGGTCGCCCGGACCCCCGACGAGCGGCACGCGGTCGTGCGGGCGCTGATCTCGGTCTATGACAAGACGGGGCTGGAGGAGCTCGCTCGTGGGCTGCACGAGGCGGGCGTCGCCATCGTCTCGACCGGCTCCACCGCGACGCGGATCGCCGCAGCCGGCGTGCCGGTGACGCCGGTCGAGGAGCTGACCGGCTTCCCCGAGTGCCTCGACGGCCGGGTCAAGACCCTGCACCCGAAGGTCCACGCGGGTATCCTCGCCGACCTACACAACCCGGACCATGTCCGGCAGCTGTCCGAGCTCGAAGTCGAGCCGTTCGGCCTGGTCGTCAGCAACCTCTACCCCTTCCGCGAGACGGTCGTCTCCGGCGCCTCGGCGCAGGAGTGCGTCGAGCAGATCGACATCGGGGGCCCGTCGATGGTCCGGGCGGCCGCGAAGAACCACGCGAGCGTCGCCATCGTCACCAGCCCCACGGCATACGACCAGGTCCTCCGCGCGGTCGCCGCGGGCGGCTTCACCCTCGCCCAGCGGCAGCGGCTCGCGGCGGAGGCGTTCGCGCACACCGCGTCGTACGACGTGGCCGTGGCCAGCTGGATGGGCACGGTCCTCGCCGACACCAGCGACGGCACGGGCTTCCCCGCCTGGACGGGCGCGACGTGGGAGCGGGTGGCTCCGCTGCGGTACGGCGAGAACCCGCACCAGCAGGCTGCCCTGTATGCGCACTGGCGCCCGGGCATCGCGACCGCCGAGCAGCTGCACGGCAAGGCGATGTCCTACAACAACTACGTGGACGCGGACGCTGCGGTGCGGGCCGCCTACGACCACGGCGACCAGCCGACCGTGGCCATCGTCAAGCATGCCAACCCCTGCGGGATCGCCGTGGGTGCCGACATCGCCCAGGCCTACGAGCGTGCCCATGCGTGCGACCCGGTCTCGGCCTACGGCGGGATCATCGCGACGAACAGGACCGTCACCCGGGGGATGGCTGAGCTGGCCAAGGAGGTGTTCACCGAGGTCGTCGTCGCCCCGGCCTTCGACGACGACGCCCTCGAGGTGCTGACCGCCAAGAAGAACATCCGCCTGCTTCGCCTGCCCGCAGACATGAGCCGGCTGCGCGACCCGCTGGAGGTGCGGCCGATCAGCGGCGGCATCCTCGTCCAGACCACGGACCGCGTTGATGCCGTCACCGAGGGCGACGTGGGCGGCGACGACCCGGACCGGTGGACCCTCGTCGCCGGCGAGCCCGCCGACGCGGCGACCCTCGCCGACCTCGACTTCGCCTGGCACTGCGTGCGGGCGGTGAAGTCCAACGCCATCCTGCTCGCCAAGGACGGCGCGTCGGTGGGAGTCGGCATGGGCCAGGTGAACCGGGTCGACTCCTGTCATCTCGCCGTGTCGCGGGCCGGGGCGGAGCGCGCTCAGGGGTCGGTCGCCGCGTCCGACGCCTTCTTCCCCTTCGCCGACGGCCTGCAGATCCTCCTCGACGCCGGCGTGCAGGCCGTCGTGGCGCCGGGAGGCTCGATCCGCGACGACGTCGTCATCGAGGCGGCCCGGTCCGCTGGGGTGACGATGTACTTCACCGGGACCCGACACTTTGCCCACTGAGGTCTCCGCTGCCTCCGCCGAGCCGGTGCTCGACCGGGGCGGCGCGCACCTCCTCTGGGCCGCACTGACCCTGCTTGCGGGGACGTTCCTCTCGCTGCAGTCGCGGATGAACGGCGAGCTTGCCGTCGTGTCGGGGCGCGGACTGGATGCGGCGCTGTGGAGCTTCGGGTCCGGGCTCGTCCTGCTGACCCTGCTGCTCGTCGGCTCCTCGCGGATGCGCGGGGGGTTCGGCCGGGTCCGCGACGCCGTGCGCGGGGGGCGGCTGCCGAGGTGGCAGGTCTTCGGCGGCAGCGTCGGCGCGCTTTACGTCTTCAACCAGACGTATGCCGTGCCGCTCGCCGGTGTGGCCCTGTTCACCATCGCCGTCGTCGGCGGCCAGACGGCGAGCGCCATCGCCGTCGACCGGTGGGGAGTCGGCCCGGCCGGGAAGGTCCCCGTGACCGCGGCGCGGGTCGCGGCCGCAGTTCTCGCAACCGTCGGGGTGATCATCGCCGTCGGGGGCCGTGCCAGTGGGTCGAGCACAGTTGTCATCCTTCCGATCGCCCTCGCGGTCGTCGTCGGCGCCTTGATGACGGTGCAGCAGGCGACCAACGGCAGGGTCAACGTCGCATCGGGCAACCCGTTCACCACGACGTGGATGAACTTCGCGGTGGGCACCGTGGTGCTGCTCGTGCTCTCGGTGCCGGGGGCGTTCACCGGCACCTTCGGCACTCCGGGCAGGGTCGATGCGCCCTGGTGGGCCTGGTTGGGCGGGGCGCTCGGCATCGGCGTGGTGGCCATCTCCGCGATCGCCGTGCGTCACCTCGGGGTCCTCCAGGTGATGATCTTCCTGCTCTTCGGTCAGCTGGTCTCCGCAGTCGTCCTCGATGCGCTCGCGCCGGCCACGCGAGGCCACATCACGCCGCTCGTCGTCGCCGGGCTGGTCACCACCCTCGTCGCCGCCATCCTGTCCGGCGTCGCCGCCAACCGGGCCCGCCGGCGTGGCGTCGGGGACAGCCCGGAGTGACCATCACTCAGGCATAGTCGAGGTCCACGAGCTCGAGGACGATGTTCGTCCCGAGCATCCCGATGTCGATGACGAAGGAGATCAACGGGAACGGGGGCTCGAAGGCGCCAACGAGCTTGAGCGCGTTCGACGCCGACCCGAACACCGCTCCCAGGATCCCGAAGGTCCGCTCGGCGCCGGCGGGGTTGATGCCTGCCTCATCGAGGGCGTTCTCCACGAGGATGACGCTCCCCACCAGCGAGTCGAGGATGGGCGCTCCTGCTGTGGCCCAACGCCCCGCCCCTTCGACGGTGGCGAGCCAGTCGCCCAGCGCGGGGATGAACCCGAGGACCGACCAGACGGCCACGGGATACATCAGGTCGCTCCCCCCGCTCGGCAGGCCACGGGGCTCCCATGCGAGCTCTCCGCTCTTGGTGGTGGCGAAGGGAAAGGAGATGAGCTGGAGAAGCACTTCGAGGGCGACGCCGTAGCGGCTGACGATCGCCGGCACCGGCGCCTTGGTCAGTCTGGCCGCATCGGACACCCAGGTCGGCTCGATGAGCAGGCCGTTGACAGTGGCCGTCACCAGGTCGAGCACGACTCCCCAGACATCGACATCGGTGGTTTGGAGAGTGCCCTCGCGATGGGAGGTGCGTGGCGAGCTCAGCGTCTGCGGAAGCCACGGCCTGCCTCCGAAGAACAGGTCGCCCAGAGCCGCGGCCCCGAAGCCGACGACGTAGCAGATCAGTCGGCCGAGAGTGAGATCGGTGGACACGCCCAGAGCCTTGAGCAGCCCTCCGATCAGGGGCAGGTCGTCGAGCGACTCGCTCAGTGCGTCGCTGATCGCGGTGACCAGGTCGACCAGGATGTCCAGCAGACCGTCGAGGACGTCCTTGGCCACGGTGATGAGGTCATCGACGAGGGCCACGAGGACGTCCCCGATCACGCCGAGCGTGAGGTCTAGTGCGTCGTGAGGGTCGGCGGTCACGGGGAGCTTGCTCTTGATCGAGCTGTGCAGGCTCCCGGTCGCGGAGTGGTTTGCGACCTGGTCCCCGATCGCGCTCGCCGCGGCGACCGAGCTCTGGCTGGGGGGCCGGTCGGGCACGCTGGTGGATCGCGTCTTCTCGTGCAGGTAGCTGGACTTGACGCTCGACCTCGCGCTGGTGGAGCGCCCGGAGGTGTCCGACTTCATGGCGGTGGACGTCGTGGACTTGCCGACCTCCGCGAACATGTTGGTGATGCCTGCGACGAGCTGCTTCTCAGCCTTCGCGAGATCCGCGTTGACGGTGGCCTTTGCCGACTTCAGCTCCGTGAGGGCCCGTCCGAGTCCCTCGTCGGGTTTGGCGGGGTTCAACACCAGCCATCCATACAGCAGCTCCGCGATGACGCTGGCGTCCTTCATGATCTCGCTGACCAGGGTCCGCAGGAACTTGATGGCGGCGACGATGTCGGCTCCGAGCGCCTGGAAGATCCCGTGGATGGCCACGACCGCGGAGCGCAGGTCTTTGATCGCGTAGGTGATCTTCGCTGTCACGTACTTGTCGATGGCGATGACCAGGCTCACGGTCCACTGCCCCAAGGCCGTGTCGAACTCGCTGATCATGCTCGAGACCTTGGCGATGCCTCGCTCTATCGCCGTCCACACCGACTCGACGTCGTGCTTCACCCTGTCCCACCAGTCGGAGTCCCCGACAAGAAGTGAGTGGTCGACTGAGCTCTTGTGCGTCGGGGTGCTCGTGTCCAGCCCGGTGAGGGTGAAGGGGGTGCTCGCGCCGGGGTTGGTCGGAGCCTGTCCGGCCTTCATGGCGGCGGTGATCGCCTTCGCCACATCGTCGGCCGAGCTGGCCGAGAGGTTGGTGAGGGCCTTTCCCGCCCCGGAGTTCTGGGTCAGCGCGTCGGTCACGCTGGAGTACGAGTTGAGCCCAGTCGCGCCGCCGGCCAGGAAGCCGTGGAGCTCGGCGTCCGGGTTGACCGTGACAGTGTCGGTCGTGCCGTGGCCGCTGCCCCAGGAGACCGCGAGCGACGAGGCATACAGGGCCGTGGCCGGAGTGGCGAGGCAGAGCTGGCCCCAGGAGTCCGTGGTAAGGGAGACCGCGACCCCAGCGGGGAGGGGCTTCGCGCCGGTCGGCTGGAAGGCCAGCGCGTCCAGCGTCGAGGTGACTGAGATCGGGTAGTCGCGAACGGGCGCTCCGGTGCTGTCCGTGACCGTCAGCATCGTCCGGTAGGTGTCGACTTGATAGGTCGTCGGGGAGTCCATCTGGATGGGGGTACTGACCCAGGCCCCGGTAGTCCTTCGGCTGAGCGACGAGAGCGCCCAGTCGCCGACGACGGAGACGGAGTCCTTGGCGATGAGCAGGGCGGTGTCGGCGGTGAGGCCACGCTCTGGGAGGTAGAGGGCGTTGACGTTCTGCTCGATGGGGATCGGCGTACTGACCGGCGTCGGCGCGGTGAGGTCGATGGTCTGGAGATAGAGCACCTCCCCGGCGAGGACGTAGCAGGTGATCAGCCCGGTGGCGTCCTGGAACCATGCCGCGTCGCCCAACGTGCCTGGCGTCAGTCCTGGAGCGCTCAGCAGGGCCAGCGGGGAGCCGATGACGTTGCCGTTCGCATCACACACGATGACCTGGGCGTTGGTGCCGTCGCTGTAGAGGACTGCGGCGACCTGCTCGGGGTGCGGCGGGTTCGGCGTGAGGATCGGAGGGGCGAGCACTGTTGCGGAGGAGATACCACGGATCGTCGTGACCTGGACCGAGGTCCTCCCGTAGACGAGGCCCAGGGCGAGAGTCTGCGAAGCGACGACCCCACACACGGCGCCCCCGGACGGTGGCCCGGCGGCGAAGGTCATGTTCTCGAACCCACCTTGGAACTCAGGGGAGATCGGCGCGATCGGCAAGTCGGTGGTCTCCTTGGTGACCGGGTCGAAGAGCACCAGCCGGCTGGAGGACGGCCCCTTCGTGCTGGTGGCGTAGACGAGGGCGCGGACCCTGCCTGCCGTGTCGGTGATGAAGGTGGCTTCCACCGCGTAGTAGTCCGTCGGCATGGTCACGATGTCCTCGGGCGTGACCTGGCCCTGCGGGTTCACATGCGAGATGTAGACATTGTTGTTGTTCATGGACCCGACATAGATGGTCTGCCCGGGGCCTGCTGCTGCGCCAAAGATGCCGCCGGCCCCGGCATACATGCCAACGGTGACGTGGACGTAGCCGGTCTGGGAAGCGCCACTGGGATCGTGGCTGACGAGGGTCGCGCTGGTGCCGTCCGCCCCGGAGACGAGGATGGCGGCCTGACTCCCGTCGGAGCGGATCACGGGGTAGACCGTCGCGTCCGGCGTCTCTACGACCTCGCTGCTGAGGAAGTAGTCCTCGCTGAGGGTGGAGTCATGAGTGAGCAGATAGGGCGGCAGCGGCTCGAGGGTCGTCGTCGCGGAAGGTGCGGCGGGAATGGCGCTCACGGCGCGCGGACTCCGGGAGACGTGCTGCCCGAGCGGTTCGACGAGGGGGATGCCGAGTGCGGTCACCGCGCTCGCCGACAGCAGCTGCCGCCGGGTGATCGAGGTCATGGCTTCTCCCTGGTGGCGCGCCGGCGGCGAGCGGCGGTGGTCAGGGCGAGGCCGCCACCGAGCGCAGCCACGCCGAGGACGACGAGCAGGGTGATGCCGACCGCCCCGGTGAAGGCCATGCCTCCCGAGCCACCCGGCCGGTTAGCGCCGCTGCCGACCCCCGGCGCGGAGGTCGGCGGATTGCTCGAGGTGGTGGGCTGTCCGCCGGTCGGGGTACCCGACGCCGTCGGGGTCGGCCCGGGGGCGGCGGCGACGACATGCAGAGTCGCCGTGCCGGTGACGCCGTCCGAGGAGGCGGTGACGGTCTGGTCGCCGGGCGTGCTGGGTGTGCACGTCAGTCCGGAGCAGCTCCCACCAGTCATCATCAGGGTGGCGCCCGGCCGCGGTCCGAGGTCGGTGCCGGACGCGTCGTAGGCCTCGACGGTGTAGGCCTGCCCGGAGCCGACGGCCCTGACAGCCGAGGCAGGAGCGAGCAGCAACCGGGCCGGCGCTCCCAACTGCGTCACGGCGATGTCGAAGTAGTACCCCGCGGCGACCGCGGTGAAGACTCGCGGGGTCGTCGCGGGCACCGGAGTGCTCGGCAGCGGGACGGCGACGGGCGTGAGTGCGTCTGCGCGGGCGCCGTTGCCGACCTGGCCGTCTGCGCCGGCGCCCCAGGTCAGCAGGCTCTGCCCGCTGCCCGAGAGGGCGACCGTCGCGGACTGACTGACCGAGAAGGCCGAGGCGGCGAAGCCGACGGGGAGGTGCACCCCGACGGGAGCGGCCCGGTCGGTCGTCGAGCCGTCGCCGAGCTGTCCGTGGTCGTTGGCCCCCCACGCGAAGATGGCGCCGTCACTGGTCCGAGCCGCCGAGGTTGCCGCACCGGCTTGGACTGCCGCCGCCGCGGCGCCCGACGGCAGGGCGTAGGCCGTCGGCGTCGCTGCCTCGGCAGCACTCGCTGCGCTCCGGCCCAGCTGAGCGCGGTCGTTGTCTCCCCAGGTGACCACGCGGTGGTCGGTGGCGAGCGCCACGGAGTGCCGGTAGCCCGCGGCGACTTCCGTTACGAGCACGCCGGGCGGTAGGTGGACCGGCTCAGGGGACAGGTACGGGCTGCCATGCGGGGAGCCGAGACCCAGCTGCCCGTGGCTGTCGGACCCCCAGGCGAAGATCTTGCCCGCGACGACGGCGAGCGAGTGGTCGCGGCCTGTCCCGATGGCGCTGACGCCGACGAGCGGGGCGACGAGCACGGGGGTGGCCCGGTCGGTGGTGGTCCCGTCGCCGAGCTCACCGGAGGTGTTCCCGCCCCAGGCATAGACCAGGCCGGTCGCGCTCAGTGCTAGGGCGTGCTCCTCGTCGGCCGCCACCTGGACGAAGGGGATGACGGGCACGGACACGGGGGCGGGGCTCATGCGGCTGGTCTGCGTGCCGTCGCCCAGCTGGCCGCGGTCGTTGCGGCCCCAGCTGTAGACCCTGCCGTCGGCCACGGCGAGCGTGAAGTCCCGGCCCAGCGCGAGCGCCGTCGTGTTGATGGGCAGGGGGACGGACACCGGAGTGAGAGCTGTCGCATTCGGCCCGGGTCCTAGCTGCCCGAACTGGTCCGCTCCCCAGCCCAGCCCGGACGCCGCGAGAGCGACCGGCGGCGCGGGCATGGGCGCTCGGACCGGCACTCCGGCCGCAGGCGACGACAGCCCGGCCAGCACGACGAGGAGGACAACGAGCGGGGTGATGACCGCCCAGGCCCCGGCGCGGAGCATCGCCGGTAGACCGCGCCATCCCCGTCTCCCCATCGGGCCACCCTCAGTCTCGCACCCAGACACTCAACGGTGAACCACGAGGGGAGAGGTCGACCGGCTGACTGGACGCTAGCAGCGCTGGGCGGACGCGTCCATAGATCGATGGAGGTCGACTGAGCCATCTCGTGCTGCCGACCCCCATGTCGACCGTCCGCGGCCTGCGCTTGCCGTCGGCATGCCGCGGGCGCCGTGGCAGGATAGGCGCTCGTGACGGCACAGATCCTGGACGGCAAGGCGACGCTTGCGACGATCAAGTCCGAGCTCACGGAACGCCTGGCGGCCCTGGCCGAGCGGGGTGTCGTGCCCGGTCTGGCCACGGTGCTCGTCGGGGACGACCCCGGCAGCCGCTGGTACGTCAGCGCGAAGCACCGCGACTGCGCGGAGATCGGCATCACGAGCATCCGGCACGACCTGCCTTCGACGGCCAGCCAGGCCGAGGTCGAGGCCGTCATCGACGAGCTGAACGCCGACCCCGCGGTCACCGGCTTCCTCGTCCAGCAGCCGAGCGGCCTCGACGAGATGGCCCTGCTCTCGCGGGTCGACCCGCAGAAGGACGTCGACGGGCTGCACCCGACGAACCTCGGCTGGCTCGTCCTCGGGCGCGACGCTCCACTGCCCTGCACGCCGATGGCGTGCGTCGAGCTGCTGCGCCGGTATGACGTGCCCATCGCGGGTGCCAAGGTCGTCGTCGTCGGGCGCGGGCTCACCGTGGGCCGGCCGCTCGGGCTGATCCTCACGCGCCGCTCGGAGAACGCCACCGTGACGCTGTGCCACACCGGCACCCGCGACCTCGCCGCCGAGGTGCGCACGGCCGACATCGTCATCGCCGCCGCCGGAGTGCCGGACCTGGTCACCGCCGACATGGTCAAGCCGGGGGCAGCCGTCCTCGACGTGGGGGTCTCGCGCGTCGACGGCTTGGTGGCCGGCGACGTCGCCGCCGACGTGGCAGAGGTGGCCGGGTGGGTCAGCCCGAACCCGGGGGGCGTCGGCCCGATGACTCGTGGACTGCTGCTGCGCAACGTCGTCCTGGCAGCGGAGCGGCAGGCCGGGCTGCAGTGAAGTGGCGCGCCCTCGGCGGGCTGGGCCTCTGGTGGCTCGTGGCGGCGGGGGCGGCAACCGGCCTCGGGATGGTGGCCCTCGCCGGCGCGCTCCGCCCCGGAGGTCTCGTCCTGGCCGGCTCGTTGGCCGTCGCGGCAGCGCTGCGCCTGGTCGTCCCTCAGCCCCGAGGCGGCGGACTCGAGGTGCGCCGGCGAATGGTCGACGTCGGGCTGCTGCTCCTGCTGGCGGCCGGGGTCGTTGTGGCCTTCACTCTGGTGCGAACGGTCCCGCTCTGAGCGAGATCCGCTCGGTCCGCCGCTGAGCTGCCGGACGCCGTCGGGGCGCCGCTGCCGGCCCGCAGCCCGCTCAGGGCAGCAGGCCGAGGCCCTTGACCGCGTCGCGCTCCTCGGTCAGCTCGGCGACGGAGGCATCGATCCGGGCGCGCGAGAACGCGTCGATCTCCAACCCCTGGACGATGCTCCAGCGGCCGTCGGCGATGGTGACCGGGAAGGACGAGATCAGCCCTTCGGGCACGCCATAGGAGCCGTCCGAGGCCACGGCCATCGAGACCCAGTCTCCCTCAGGGGTGCCCTGGACCCAGGTGCGGGCGTGGTCAATCGTCGCGGACGCAGCCGATGCCGCCGAGGACGCCCCGCGTGCCTCGATGATGGCCGCGCCGCGCTTGGCGACGGTCGGGATGAAGGTGTTCTCGATCCAGTCCTGGTCACCGACCGCCTCGGCCGCGTTGCGGCCGCCGACCTCGGCGTGGAACAGGTCGGGGTACTGGGTCGCGGAGTGGTTGCCCCAGATCGTCATCCTGCGGATCTCGGTGACCGGCACGCCGAGCTTTGCGGCCAGCTGGCTGATCGCGCGGTTGTGGTCCAGCCGGGTGAGGGCCGAGAAGCGCTCGGTCGGGATGCCGCGCGCGTTGCTCATCGCGATGAGGGCGTTCGTGTTGGCGGGGTTGCCGGTCACGGTCACCCGGATGTCGTCGGCAGCCACCTCCGCGAGGGCCTTGCCCTGCGGGGCGAAGATGCCGCCGTTCGCCTCGAGCAGGTCGCCGCGCTCCATACCCGGGCCGCGCGGGCGGGCGCCGACGAGCAGGGCCAGGTTGACCCCGTCGAAGACCCTGGTCGCGTCGTCGCCGATCTCGACCTTCGCCAGGGTGGGGAAGGCGCAGTCGTCGAGCTCCATGACCACACCCTCGAGGGACTTCAGCGCCGGCGTGATCTCCAGCAGCCGCAGCTCGACCGGGGTGTCGGGGCCGAGCAGCGCGCCGCTGGCGATCCGGAAGAGGAGGCTGTAGCCGATCTGGCCGGCGGCGCCGGTGACGGCGACCTTGACGGGTGCGGTGCTCACGGTGGGGGAATCGCCCTTCGACAGCGGTGTGGATCGAGACCAGACGAAACTACCAGCCGTCCGGGGAGCGGCTGCAGGGGTCGAAAGTATCTTGATGTCAAGGTATCCTGGGACTGACCGCGCCGGCCGATTCGTGGAAGAGTCGAGAGCGCGGACGCCGCAACACCCGCCCCGCATCGACCACCCGCGACCACCGCGCGTCGACACCGTGATGTTGACACCGTGATGCTGCACCGAGGAGCCACTGGCATGGGCACGATCATCTATACGCTCACCGACGAGGCGCCGCTTCTGGCGACGTACTCCTTCCTTCCTGTCGTCCAGGCGTATGCCGCGGCCGCCGGGGTGGAGGTCGAGACGCGGGACATCTCGCTGGCCGGCCGGATCATCGCCGCCTTCAGCGACGAGCTGCCCGAGGGTCAGGCGACCGAGGACGCCCTCGCCGAGCTGGGCCAGCTCGCGACCACGCCCGAGGCCAACATCATCAAGCTGCCGAACATCTCCGCCTCGGTGCCTCAGCTCAAGGCCGCCGTCGCAGAGCTGCAGGCCCAGGGCGTCGCCCTGCCGGACTACCCCGACGAGCCGTCGACCGCCGAGGAGAAGCAGACCCGGGCGCGCTACGACGCGGTCAAGGGCAGCGCCGTCAACCCCGTTCTGCGCGAGGGCAACTCCGACCGCCGGGCACCGGCCGCCGTGAAGAACTTCGCCCGGAACCACCCGCACTCGATGGGCGCCTGGTCGGCCGACTCCAAGACCAACGTCGCGACGATGAGCGACGATGACTTCCGGGCGAACGAGCAGTCCGTCGTCCTGGCGGCTGACGACACCCTGAGCATCCGGTTCGTCGGTGCCGACGGTGCCGAGACGGTTCTCAAGGCCTCCCTCCCGGTGCTTGCCGGTGAGGTCGTCGACGCCACGGTGATGCGCGTCGCCGCACTCGACGCCTTCCTCACCGAGCAGGTGGCGCGAGCCCAGGCCGAGGGCGTCCTCTTCTCAGTGCACCTCAAGGCGACGATGATGAAGGTCAGCGACCCGGTGATCTTCGGACACGTCGTCCGGGCCTTCCTTCCGGCCGTCTTCGACCAGTACGGCGACGCTCTGGCTACGGCGGGCCTCGACCCGAGCAACGGGCTCGGCGGCATTCTGGCGGGGCTCGACGCCCTGCCGGGCGGCCTGGCGGACGAGGTCCGGACGGCGGTCGAGCAGGGCTTGGCCGCTGGGCCGGCCCTCGCGATGGTCAACTCGGACAAGGGGATCAGCAACCTGCACGTCCCGAGCGACGTCATCGTGGACGCGTCCATGCCGGCGATGATCCGGACCTCCGGCCATATGTGGGGTCCGGATGGGGCGGAGGGTGACACCCTCGCGGTCATCCCCGACAGCTCATATGCCGGGATCTACCAAGCCGTGATCGAGGACTGCCGGGCCCACGGGGCCTTCGACCCGACGACGATGGGATCGGTGCCCAACGTCGGGCTGATGGCCCAGAAGGCGGAGGAGTACGGCAGCCACGACAAGACGTTCGTCATGAGCGGGCCCGGACGGGTCGAGGTCGTCGACCAGTCCGGGGCAGTGCTCATGCAGCATGAGGTG
Source organism: uncultured Actinomycetota bacterium (assembly GCA_963826375.1). Lineage (GTDB taxonomy): Bacteria > Actinomycetota > Actinomycetes > Actinomycetales > Dermatophilaceae > Lapillicoccus. The sequence goes on from CAWGWN010000009.1 coordinate 270,690, forward strand.
CAGGAGGGCGACATCTGGCGGGCCTGCCAGACCAAGGACGCAGCAGTCCGCGACTGGGTGAAGCTCGCGGTGACCCGGTCGCGGCTCTCGGGGACGCCCGCCATCTTCTGGCTCGACCCCACCCGCGCCCACGACCGCAACCTCGCCGCGAAGGTGGAGGAGTACCTGCCCGAGCACGATCTCGACGGGGCGGACCTCACGGTGGCATCTCCGGTCGAGGCGATGGCCACGTCGCTGGAGCGGATCCGGCGCGGCGAGGACACCATCTCGGTCACGGGCAACGTGCTCCGCGACTACCTCACCGACCTCTTCCCCATCCTCGAGCTGGGGACCAGCGCGAAGATGCTCTCGGTGGTGCCGCTCATGAACGGCGGCGGCCTCTTCGAGACGGGCGCAGGCGGGTCGGCCCCGAAGCACGTCCAGCAGCTCGTCGAGCAGAACCACCTGCGGTGGGACAGCCTCGGCGAGTTCATGGCCCTGGCGGAGAGCTTCCGGCACCTGGGGTCCACCACCGAGAACCCCCGCGCCCTGGTCCTCGCCGAGACGCTCGACCGGGCCACCGAGGTCCTGCTCGAGGAGAACAAGTCACCAAGCCGGCGCTCGGGCGAGATCGACAACCGGGGGAGCCACCTCTACCTGGCGATGTACTGGGCGCGCGGCCTCGCGGCCCAGACCGACGACGCCGAGCTGGCTGCGGCCTTCGTGCCGCTGGCCGAGGCGCTGGACGCCGAGGTCGACGAGATCGAGGCGGAGCTGCTCGCCGACCAGGGGCGCACCGTGGACCTGGGCGGCTACTACCGCCCGGATCCGGCCAAGGCCGAAGCGGTGATGCGCCCGTCCAGCCGCTTCTCGGAGCTGCTCGAGCTGGTCAGCCAGCCGGTGGCCTGACGGCAGAGCCCGACAGCGCTGCCGGGCCAGCTGTCCCGGCCGCGGCTTCGGGCCGCCCGAGGGCCGCAGGTCGCGGCTGCCTACGATCGCGGCATGACCCTGCCCGCGCCGCTGACCGACGACGACGTCGCCGCGTACGTCGGCGCCCTCGGACTGCCCGGCCTCGCCGACATCCACATCCACTTCCTCCCCCCGCCGATGCTGGAGAAGGTCTGGCGCTACTTCGACGAGGCCGAGGCCAACTACGGGATGGCGTGGCCGATCCACTATCGGCTGAGCGAGGACGACCGGCTCGCAACGCTGCGGCACCTCGGTGTGCGCGCCATCCCCTCGCTCGCCTACCCCCACAAGCCGGGTATGGCGGTGTGGCTCAACGCGTGGTGTTCGGAGTTCGCCCGACGAGTCCCCGACGCCGTCCACTCGGCGACCCTCTATCCCGAGCCGGGGGTCGCGGCCTACGTCCGGGCGGCCCTCGACGACGGAGCCCGGCTGTTCAAGATGCACGTCCAGGTGGGCCGGTACGCCCCGGACGACGACCTGCTCGAGCCGGCCTGGGGCGTGCTCGAGGACGCGCAGGTCCCCGTCGTGCTGCATGCGGGCTCGGCGCCCAAGCCCGGCGAGTTCACCGGGCCGGGCCCGGTGCGCTCCCTGCTGCGCCGTCATCCGCGGCTCGTGCTGGTGGTTGCCCACCTCGGCATGCGCGAGTACCACGAGTTCGCCGACCTGGCAGCGGAGTTCGTGGGCGTGCATCTCGACACGACGATGGGCGGCACCGACTACATCGAGCGGGTGGCGCCGTTGCCCGCCGACTACCTGCCGCGGCTGGTCGACCTGGGAGACAAGGTCGTCCTGGGCTCCGACTTCCCGAACATCCCCTATGCGTACGCCCACCAGCTCGAGGCGCTGCACCGGCTCGATCTCGGCGAGGAGTGGCTGCGCGCGGTGCTCTGGCACAACGGGAAGCGGCTCATGAGGCTGTCGGACTGAACGGCGTCGCCCGACTGACGAGCCGGCCGTCGTCGAGCAGCGCCCGCACGGCCTCCTCGCAGGCCTGGGCCGCCGTGTAACGCGGGCGGAACCCGAGCATCCGCTCGGCCTTCGCCATCGAGCAGTGCGGACCGTGCTGGAGGTGGTCCCTCGTCGTGGCGGCGTGCTCCGCGGAGGTTGATGCGGCCCACCGGTCCCAGGGCAGCAGCTCGAAAGCGGCTTCGCGACCGAACCACCCGGCGACGGCCTCGGCATACCCACGCAGCGTCACCGCACCGGGCGACACGGCGTGGAACGCCTCACCGACCGCCGCCGACCGATGGGCCATCGCCGCGAGGAACACCCCGGCCACGTCGGCGGCGTGCACGTGCTGCAGGGTGTCGAGACCGAGGTGGGGCAGCGCCACCGGGCGCCCGTCTGCAAGAGCCTGGAAGACCGCCAGGTCGAGGTTTCCTGCGGGGTTGATGGGGACCCAGCCGGGTCCGGTGATGTGTCCGGGGTGGATCACCGTGGCGGGCAGGCGACCTTGACGTGCCCGGGCGAGCAGGTCGCGCTCGATGGCCGCCTTCGCCACTCCGTATGCCGTGATGGGACGCCGCGGCGCGTCCTCACCGGTCGGCACGGCCTGGCTCGGTCCATGCACCCAGATGGTGCCGCAGTGCAGGAGCTGTTCGACGCGCCCCTCGAGGGCGTCCGCGAGCTGGGCGGCGCTCTGCAGTGTGAAGCAGATCAGGTCGACGACGACGTCTGCGTCAAGCTGCGCCACCCGGGAGCCGAAGCTGCCCGCAGTCTCAGCGGCGGCCCGGTCGAGCTCCACCGTCCGGACCCGCGCCCAGGCACCGTGGGACCGGTAGGGGGTGCGCTCTCCCCGGCTGAGCACGGTGACCTCGTGACCGAGCTCGACCAGGCCGGGGACGAGGTAGGAGCCGATGTGGCCGGTGCCTCCGATGACGACGACATGCATGGCTGCATGGTAGGCACCACCGTGAGCCGGCGGGCCCCCGTGACGGGCCGGTCGTCGGCGCCGAGTGTCGAAAGGCGGTCGTGCGGACATTGTTGACTGAGTCTTTACTCGCGGAGTGAGAATCTCCCTTGACGTGGTGGAACGCAGTGGCTGGGCTGGGGGCACCCCACCCAGGAGATCGCCACCCATGTCGCTGCGTCCCCGGCCCACCCGGCTCAACCCCCGTCCAGCCAGCGGTCACCGCCGCTGGCGGACGCCCAGCCGCGGGCCCGTGTCCGTCGCGCTGGCCATGGCGCTGGCGATGCTCGGCCAGCTGCCCGCTGTCCAGGCCGGGCACGCCGCCCCGACCGGCCCCGGCGGGTCGTTCGCCAGCTCCTTCGAGGAGGGGCAGCGACCGGTCGACTGGACGAGCACGGTCGAGACCGGAGCCGACGGCAAGCCCAAGGCCGCGGGAGTGACCGGGCCGGCAGCAACCGGGATCCCCGGCGACATCACCGCGCAGGCCACAGCCGTGAGCGCGAGCGCCGACAACCCGCCCGACGAGACCGCCGCCAAGGGCGTCGACGGCGACGTCAACAGCAAGTGGCTCGCCTTCCAGCCCAGCGGCTGGCTCACCCTGACCTTCCCCAGTCCGGTCGTGGTCAAGAGGTACGCCCTCGCCTCCGCCAACGACGCGCCCGAGCGCGACCCCAAGGACTGGCAGCTCCAGGGCTCGAGCGACGGCAGCACATGGACGACGCTCGACACGCGCAGCAACGAGTCGTGGGACCAGCGCTTCCAGACGCGGACCTGGGACGTCGCCAACGGCACGGCATACACGACCTATCGGCTGAACGTCACGGCCGTGCACTCCGGCGGCCTGCTCCAGCTCGCGGAGCTGCGCCTGTCCGACGGCAGCCCCGCCCAGCCGCCGAGCGGGCCGATGGTCGCCGAGGTCGGCTCCGGACCGACCAGCGCGTATGCCGCGAAGACGAAGGTCGGGTTCACCGGGCTGCATGGCCCTGCACTATGCCGGGCGCGTCGCCGGCGCGGGCGGCTACAGCTGGGCCAAGGTCTACGACGTCGACCTGCCCGTGACGAAGCAGACCGAGCTCTCCTACCGGATCTTCCCCGAGCTGACCGGGGGCGACCTCACCTACCCGAGCACGTATGCCGCGGTCGACCTGGCCTTCACGGACGGGACCTACCTCGTCTGACCTCGGTGCCCGCGACCAGCTCGGCTTCGCGCTCAGCCCGCGAGGTCAGGGCCAGACGCAAGGCGCTCTACGCGGGTCAGTGGAACCCCCGGTCGAGCGCGCATCGGCGCGGTCGCCGGGGGCAAGACCATCGACCGGATCCTGGTCGGCTACGACAACCCGCAGGGCCGGCCGACTTCGGCGGGTGGGTCGACGACATCACGGTCGCGCGACGCCGCGCCAGTCGTGGTGGGCCGGCCTGTCCGACCACGTCGGTCACCACGCGCGGCACCCAGTCGACCAGCAACTTCTCCCGCGGCAACAACGTCCCGGCGACGGCCGTGCCCGCAGGGCTTCAACTTCTGGACGCCGGTGACCAACGCCGGCTCGACATCCTGGCTCTACGACTACCACAGGGCCAACAACGCCGAGAACCTGCCGACGCTGCAGGCGCTTCGCGTCAGCCACGAGCCGAGCCCGTGGATGGGCGACCGCAGACGTTCCAGGTCATGCCGTCGACCGCCACCGGCACGCCGGACGCCGACGCGCACGGCCCGCGCGCTGCCGTTCAGCCACGAGAACGAGGTCGCGCGGGCTCACTACTACGGCGTGACCTTCGACAACGGCCTCAAGGCGGAGATCGCCCCGACCGACCACGCGGCGGTACTGCGGTTCACCTTCCCGGCGCACGACGGCAACCTCATCTTCGACAACGTCAACGACGACGGCGGCCTCACCCTCGACGCCGGCGACCCAGTCGTTCAGCGGCTACTCCGACGTGCGCAGCGGCCTGTCGACGGCGCCACCCGGATGTTCATCTACGGCACGCTCGACCGCCCGGTCACGGCCAGCGGCAAGCTGCCGGTGGCGGCGGCAGGACGTCACCGGCTACGTCAAGGTCGACACCGGCGCGAGCGAAGACCGTGACCGATGCGGATCGCGACGTCGCTGATCAGCGTCGACCAGGCCAAGGAGAACCTCGCGCATGGAGATCCCGCCGGGCCGCTCGTTCGACGACGGTCACGGCCGCGGCTCAGGACGCCTGGGACGACGATGCTCGGCCGGGTCGAGGTCGAGGGCGCCACCGCCGACCAGCTGACGACGCTCTACTCGAACCTCTACCGGCTCTACCTCTACCCGAACTCGGCCTTCGAGAACACGGGCTCGGCGGCGGCACCGCACTACCAGTACGCGAGTCCCGTCGCAGCCCGCTGGACCGAGCACGCCCGACCCGAGACCGGAGCCGCCGATCGTCGAGGGGAAGGTCTACGTCAACAACGGGTTCTGGGACACCTACCGCACGGCCTGGCCGGCATACTCGCTGCTCACCCCGAACACGGCCGGCCGAGCTGGTCGACGGCTTCACCCAGCAGTACGCGGACGGCGGCTGGATCGCGCGCTGGTCCTCGCCCGGCTACGCCAACCTGATGACCGGGCACGAGCTCCGATGTGGCGTTCGCCGACGCCTTCACCAAGGGCGTCCCGCTCAAGGACCCGCACGCGACCTACGAGGCAGCGGTCCGCAACGCGACGGTGACGCCGCCGGGGGACCCGAACAACTCGAACGTCGGGCGCAAGGGGCTTCGAGCACGTCGATCTTCCTCGGCTTCACCCCGACCTCGGTCCGACGAGGGCGTCTCCTGGGCGCTGGAGGGCTACATCAACGACTACGGCATCGCGAAGATGGGTGAGAAGCTGGCTCAGGACAAGGCGGATCGACAAGGCGACCCGCGAGCGCTACCGCACCGAGTCGGCGTACTTCCTCAACCGGGCACAGGGGTACGTGAAGATGTTCGACCCCAACGTCGGCTTCTTCCAGGGCTTCGACGTCAACCACACGCCGACCAAGACCCCGGCAGCAGTACGAGCCCGCTCGACTGGGGCGGGGACTACACCGAGACGGACGGCTGGAACTTCGCCTTCCACGCTCCACAGGACGGCCAGGGGCTCGCCAACCTCTACGGCGGTCGTGACGGCGCTCGGCGAAGAAGCTCGACGACTTCTTCGCCACGCCGGAGACGGCGACCCACCCCGGCGGCTACGGCGGCGTGATCCACGAGATGGTCGAGGCGCGCGACGTGCGGCATGGGCCAGCTCGGCATGAGCAACCAGGTGTCACACCACATCCCGTACATGTACGACTACGCGGGCGCAGCCGTCGAAGACCGCCAGGAGGTGGTCCGCGAGATCATGTCGCGGCTCTACTCCGGCAGCGAGATCGGCCAGGGCTAGCCGGGCGACGAGGACAACGGGGAGACTGTCGGCCTGGTGGCTGTTCAGCGCCATGGGGTTCTACCCGCTGCAGATGGGTGACGGTCACTACGCCGTCGGGTCACCGCTCTTCACGAAGATGACCGTCCACATGGACAACGGCAAGACGCTCACGATCAACGCCCCGAAGAACTCGGCCACGAACGTGTACGTCGCCGGCCTCAAGGTCAACGGCAGGCCGACGGACGTCGCGTCGATCGACCACGCCGACATCGCCGGCGGAGGGACGGTCGACTTCGCGATGAGCCCCACGCCGACCGGCTGGGGCACGAAGAAGCAGCTGCCGTCGATCACGAAGGGCAAGGACGCCCCGCGGCCGCTGGGCGACCTCACCGGACCTGGTGAAGGCCAGGCGGGCGGAGTCGCCAGCGCGGGCAGCCTCGTCGACAACTCCTCGATGACGAGGCGACCGTCGCCTCCGGCCAGCAACTGACCTATCCGCTTCGTCGCCCCCAAGAACGCCGTCGAGCAGTACACCTTGACGTCCGGCAAGCAGGGCGCCGACCCGAAGAGCTGGGTGCTCGAAGGCTCGAACGACGGCACGAAGTGGAAGACCGTCGACGAGCGGCATGGCGAGTCGTTCACCTGGCGTCAGCAGGCCCGGCCGGTCGAGGTCCGCAAGGGTGGCCGCTTCCAGTACTACCGCCTCACCGTCACCGAGACGACCGGCGGACCGGCGACACTCAGCGAGGTCGAGCTCATCGGCAGGCCCGGCCCGCTGCTCTCCGACGAAGACTATGTCGCGTCCTGGACCGCTGGCCTCGACCTCGGTGACACCTCCGGCGTCACGGCGAACCTCGACCTCCCGAGCGGCTCGGGCGACCTGGCCGTGACCTGGAAGAGCTCGGACCCATCCTGGGTGACCGATGGTGGGCTGCTGGCCCGTCGGCCCGACGTGGGCCGGCCGGCTGCCCCGGTGACGTTGACGGTCACCGCGACGAAGGGCACCGCCAGCTCCACGCGGACTTTCGACGTCGGGGTCGCGCCGTGGACCGCCGCGGACCAGACGTATGCCGCGGGCACCGACCTGGCGACCGGGTTCGACGACGGGCAGCCCCAGCCGCAGAGCAACGCCCGGCTGCTGTCGACCAGCGTGGCCGAGTTCTGCTGCGGCATCGGCGGGATGGAGACTGTCCGTGGGGCGCCAGGGGCCGGCGGGCCGCACTCCGGCTCGTCTCTGCTGCTCTACTCCGGCAACGCGGTGGACGACGCCCCCTCGTCGGCCACCAGCGCGATCCTCCCGTCCAGGGGTGTGTGGGTGAAACCGGGGTCGACGCTCTCCTCGTGGGTCTGGCCCGAGGCGGGCGCCGGCCGGACGAGCCAGTTCGTCGCGGTGGACCTGCTCTTCACCGACGGCACCTACCTGCATGACCTCAAGGCGCCCGCCAGCAACGGCGGCACCTCCGACCCAGCGAGCCAGGGAACGCTCCTGCAGACCAACACGTGGCAGCACGTGACCTTCGACGTCGGCGCTGTCGCGGCGGGCAAGCAGGTGCAGTCGGTGGCCTTCTCCTTCGGCTCCGGCGCAGCCAACGGACCGTTCCGCGGCTTCGTCGACGACGTCGCCCTCAGCCACCCGGCGAGCAGCTGAGGGAATGCCCCTGCCAGATGTACAACTCAGCGGTTCCCGCGGTATTATCGGGGTCATGAATGACATCACCGTCAGCAACGCCCGCGCACGCCTAGCCGATGTGGTGGATGCCGTGCGCGTGGGTCACGCCCCGGTGTACCTGACCCGTCGGGGGCAGCGGGTGGCCGCGGTGATTGATGGCGTCGACCTCGAGCGTCTGATCGCCTCCGCCGAGGACCTGGCGGACATCGAAGCAGCCAAGGCCGCCCGGGCCGAGATCGCCGCCGGTGAGGCGACGATTCCGTGGGAGCAGGTCAAGGCGGACCTCGGACTGACATGACGTACCGGGTCGAGGTCGCGCCGGCGGCACTGCGCCAGCTGCGCAAGCTCGACCCTCCCGCCAGACGGCGCGTCCAGGCTGCCATCGAGCTGCTCGCCGACCACCCGCGGCCGAGCGGGGCCAAGAAGCTGGTCGGCGGTGAGGGGGAATGGCGGGTCGCACCGGCGACTACCGCATCGTCTACCAGGTCGATGACCAAATGCTGGTTGTCCTGGTGGTCGCCGCTGGCCACCGGCGCGACATCTACGAACGTCGATGACGAACGTCCTGGCGCATGAGGTGCGCGCACGCCCGTTACCATGCGCGCACGGCATACCATGCGCGCGCTGTGACGGTCGTGCGCGCACCCCGGGAAACCGTCCGTTGCGACGTCGCCGGAAGACCTAGCGGGAACGGGCCTCGTCGAGGTAGGCATACGCCGTGACCCGCGAGATGCCCAGCCGGGCTGCGATCTGCTCGACCGACTTGCGCATCCTGGTGACGCCCTGTCGGTCGAGGCGCTCGAGCACCGCGATCCGGTCGTCGCGGGTCATCTGCGGCACCGGCCTGCCTGACTCCGCGAGGGCCTGGGTGATCATGGCGTCCATGACGGCGCCCAGGTCACTGCCGATGATCTCATCCGGTGGCCCCGGTGAGGGTGAAGGCGCCTCGAGGAGCAGGGCGTCGAGGAGGCCGCGCGCCTGCTGCAGGCCGCTGAGGTCGACGTTGATGCACAGCGACGCGATGATGTCGCCCGATTCGTCGTGGAAGTAGACAGACGAGCAGCGCAGCTCGGTCCCGTCGCTGGTGAACCCGCGGTAGCCGAACGCGTCGTGGTCGCCGCGCCGGTCGCGGACGACCTCGAGACCGAGACTCGTCGACGGGCCGCCTACCGAGCGGCCGGTCACGTGTCCGTTCTCGATGGCCATGATCGTGTGTCCCAGGTCGACGTCCGCACCGTCGAGGTTGTGCAGCACCACCTCGCAGGAGGGGCCGCCGGCGGCCGCGATCGCGCGCATCACCGGACGGAAGGTGCGCAGCACCTCGGCGGCGTCCGTGAACGTGGTGTGACCCATCGCCGACCTCCTAGACTTACAAAGTGTCTCAATCATAGACAGAGTGTTCGCCACCCTGTTAGCCTGCCTGCGGTCGACCCACGACCCCATCCCACCCGTCAGGTACGGAGGATCGCATGACCACAGTCCCGTCACCCACCGGCCTCGACGCGAAGCAGCGCAGGATGGTGGCCGGCGGCGCCATCGGCACGCTCATGGAGTACTACGACTACTACCTGTACGGCCTGGCGTCCGCGGCGGTCTTCCCCAAGGTGTTCTTCACCGGCGACACCCCGGTCGTCGCCCAGCTCGCGTCGTTTGCGACGTTCGCCGTCGGGTTCTTCCTGCGCCCGGTCGGCGGTCTCGTCTTCGGGGCCATCGGGGACCGGATGGGCCGCCGCGTCACGCTGATGACCACCGTGATCGGGATGGGCATCGCCACGACCGCCATCGGCCTCATCCCGTCCGCGGACACGATCGGCGTCGCGGCCCCGCTGCTGCTCCTCTTCTTCCGGATGCTGCAGGGCTTCTTCGTCGGCGGTGAGATGGGCGGCGCGGCGACGATGGTCGATCGAGCACGCGCCCGTCGGGCGGCACGGGTTCTACGGTGCCTTCCTCATCAGCGGCGCCGGGATCGCCAACGTCGCGTCGGCCGGCCTGATGGCGGCCCTCGGCGCGGGGACCGCGTCGTGGTTCCTCACCTGGGGCTGGCGCATCCCGTTCCTGCTCGCGCTGGTGCTGGCGGTCGTCGCGGTCGTCCTGCGCCGCCACCTGGAGGAGTCCGAGGAGTTCACGACCACCCGAGCGCTGCAGGAGTCGTCGGGCGGGAAGAAGCCCAACCCGCTGGTCGAGGCGTTCCGGCACCCCAAGAACGCCATCCTCGGGGTGCTCATCGGGCTGCCGCAGTCGATCGCCGGCTACGTCGTGCTGACCTTCGGACTGGCGTACCTCGTGACCACCAAGCACATTCCAGCGCAGGTGGGCTTCATCGGCACGATGCTGGTCGGCGTGCTCCAGATCTTCGCGGCGCCGGCGTGGGGAGCGATGTCCGACCGGGTCGGGCGGCGGCAGGTCTACATCTTCGGCTGTGTCGGCCTTCGCGCTCCTCGTCTATCCCACCTTCCTGCTCTTCGACACGGGCAACAGCTGGCTGATCTGGCTGGGCATGATCCTCGGGTTCGTCATCCCGGGGGTCGCCATGCAGGCCACCCTCCAGACGATGCTGTGCGAGATGTTCGACCCCGAGGCGCGCACGACCGGGGTGAACATCGGCTACCAGATCTCCAACACCCTCGGCGGCGGTCTCGCGCCGCTCATCGCCACGGCGCTCGTCGCCGCTGCCGGTGGGGCGATCTGGCCGGTGGTGGCCTACGTCGCCGTCATCTGCGTCATCGGCGCCCTCGCGACCGCGAGCGCGTCGATCCGTCCGGACGTCGAGGGGTCGGGTCGGCTGCACGAGCTCGCGCGCAGCACCGTGAAGGTCGGATGACCTTGGACGCCACCCTGCTCACCGCCCGGGACAAGGGACTGCCCGCGCGAGCCGTCGGGCTCACGGTGGCCGACTTCCTGGCGACCCGTCCACGCCTGGCAGAGTTCTGGACGCCGCTCGTGGTGCTAAACGACGCGGCCATGAGGCACAACGTCGAGGTCATGGCGACCTGGTGTCGCGAGCGCGGGCTCGAGCTGATGCCGCACGCGAAGACGACGATGGCGCCGACGCTCTGGCAGCGGCAGCTCGACGCCGGAGCGCTCGGGCTCGCGATGGCGACGATGAGCCAGGTGCGGACGGCCCGCAGCCTGGGCTTCGGGTCGATCATGCTGGCCAACGCCGTCGTCGACGAGCGGGCCCTGCGCTGGCTGGCGGCCGAGCTCGCCGACCCCGCGTTCCGGTTCGTGGCATGGGCCGACTCGCTGGCGACCGTCGAGGCCATGGAGGGCGTCCTGTCCTCGGCCCGGCTGCCACGACCCGTCGACGTATGCGTCGAGCTCGGCGCGGCCGGCGGCCGCACCGGCGCCCGGACGGTCGCTGAGGCACTCACGGTTGCCCAGGGGATCGCCGAATCCGACGTGCTGCGGCTGGCGGGCGTCGCCGGGTACGAGGGGAGTCTCGGGCACGACCGTTCGCCGTCGACGCTGGCCGCGGTCCGCGGCTACCTCGCGCGCCTCCTGCGGCTGCACGACGAGCTCGGACCCCTCTACGACGCGGGGGAGGTCTACGTCTCGGCGGGCGGGAGCGCCTACGTCGACCTCGTCTCGGAGGCGTTCGCGGCGTCGGCGGACCGGCGGGGACAGACGCGGCACGTCCTGCGCTCCGGGGCATACATCGTGCACGACGACGGCTTCTACCGGGGCATCTCGCCGTTCGACGAGGCGGCGGTTGCGGACGCCCCCCGCCTGCGGATCGCCATGCACGGCCTGGCGCGGGTCGTGTCGCGCCCCGAGCCGTGGCTCGCCCTCGTCGACGGTGGCAAACGCGACTTCCCCTACGACGAGGGGCTCCCGATCCCGCGCCGGTCGGCGGCCGAGCTGGACGGACCATGGCAGCCGCTGGCCGGGACCCACGTGTCGGCGATGAACGACCAGCACACCTATCTGCGGATGACCGTGCCCACCGACGTCGACGCCCTCTCCGTCGGGTCGGTGGTGGCTCTCGGCCTCTCGCATCCCTGCACGGCGTTCGACAAGTGGCGGGTGCTGCCAGTGGTCGAGTCCGCAGAGTCCGACGTCGTGATCGACCTCGTCCGCACCTACTTCTAGCCGTGCCGTCACGTAACCAGGAGAGCTGGTGACTCGGTGAGCGCGGAAGGCTTGCGGTGGGTGCTCCGCGGCGGGTCGGTCGTCACCCGTGACGGACCGGTCCCTGCCGATGTCGCCGTCGAGGGCGGCACGATCGCCGTGGTCGGTATGGTCGGGGCGCGCGTCGACGACCAGGTCATCGACGCCTCCGACCGTCTCGTGCTGCCCGGGTTCATCGATGCGCACTCGCACGCCGACGGGCTGCTCGCCGACCCGATGGTGCAGCACGCGCTGCTGCGCCAGGGTGTCACGACGGTCGTCGTGGGACAGGACGGCGTGTCGTACATGCCCGGGTCAGGGGAGTATGCGACCGAGTACTTCGCCGCGGTCAACGGGTTGCACCCGGCCTACCGCGGCGGTGGGGTCGCCGGCTACCTGGCGGCCTGCGACGGCACCTCGGCCCTGAACGCCGGCTGCCTCGTGCCCGCCGGCACCGTCCGGCACGAGGTCTGCGGACGGGACCCTGCTCCCGCGTCGCTCGAGCAGCGGAACCGGATGGCGGCCCTGGTCGCGGAAGGCCTAGCCGAAGGGGCGGTGGGACTCTCGACGGGGCTGGACTACGTGCCGGGCGTCTTCGCGTCGGCGGACGAGATCGCCGCTCTGTGCGGGCCCGTCGCCCACGCCGGCGGGGTCTACGTCAGTCACATGAGAGGTGGCTACGAGGCGAACGCCGCTGTGGGGGTCACCGAGATCCTCGAGATCGTGGAGGCCGTTGCCACCGTCACTCCCGGCGTCCCCCCGCTGCCGGTCCACGTGTCGCACTTCCACGCGGAGGCCGACATCGTGCTCACCCAGCTCGCCCGGATGGAGTCCGGCGGAGCCGACGCCACGTTCGACGCCTATCCGTACACCCGAGGCTGCTCGCTGCTGAGCATGCCGCTGCTCCCGCCAGAGCTCTCGGTGCTGCCGGTCGACGACGTGGTGCGCGTGCTGTCCGACCGCGCCGCCCGACCTGCCCTGCGCGAGGCGTGCGCCCTCCGCGCCTCCTCGAGCCCGAGCCTCGGCCCCGGCTGGCCGGGCCTCGTGACGCTCGCCCACCTGAGGGCTCCGGAGTACGCATGGGCGCACGGCCTGACGCTGGGTGAGGCGGGGCTGCGGGCCGGCATCGACCCGATGGACCTGGCCCTCGACATCATGGCCGCCTGCCGGCTGGAGGTGAGTGCGGTCATGGCGGTGCGCCACCCCCGTACGGCGGCCGAGCTCGCCCGCATCGCCACGCACCCGCGCCATATGGCGGGCTCCGACGGGATCTTCGTCGGCACCCACCCGCACCCTCGCGCGTTCGGCACCTTCGCGCGCTGCCTCCGCGTCTACGTCCGCGAGCTGGGCGCCTGGTCGTGGGCCGACGCCGTCCGCCACCTGTCCACCGCACCCGCCGAGCGGTTCGCCCTGGGCAGGCGCGGAGCCGTCGCGGTGGGCGCGGTCGCTGACCTGGCCGTCGTCGACCCCGTGACGGTCACTGACGTCGCCACCTACGCGGACCCGCGCCGGACCGCGACGGGCATCGACGACGTCCTCGTCGCAGGAGTGCCCGTGCTGGCCGGCGGCGAGCTCACCCACGCCCTGCCGGGTCGCGGCCTACGCCGCAGCCGACCCGGACCTCCACCCGAGAGAAGGAGCTGAACCATGTCCAAGAGCGCCGTGCACACCCCCCAGGCCCCGAAACCGGCCGGGCCCTACAGCCAAGGAATCGAGGCCAACGGCTTCCTCTTCACCGCCGGCTTCGGCCCGCAGGACCCGGGCAGCGAAAACGCCGTGGCCGACACCGTGGCCGACCAGACGCGGCAGGTCCTGCGCAACGTCCAGGCCGTGCTCGCCGAGCGGCAGCTCACCCTCGACGACTGTGTGAAGACGACCGTCCACCTGGCCGACCTGGCCGACTTCGACGAGTTCAACGCCGCCTACCAGGAGTTCTTCACCGCTGCCCTACCCCGTGCGCACCACGGTGGGCTCGCAGCTGGCGAACATCCTCGTCGAGATCGACGTCGTCGCCGCCCTCCCGCCGCGCTGACCATCAGCCTCCGGCCTCTGAGCCTCGACGGCACGGCGCATCACCCCAGGCCAGGAGGGGGTGCACTGACGAAACGGATCAGGTCGGCTGACTGCTTGAGCCGGGAGGGCTCGTGGACGTACATCATGTGCCCCGCCTCGTAGTAGGCGTGCTCGATGTTCGCCGTGAGCTCGGGAGGCACCCGCAGGTGAGCGACGACGTCCTCGGCCGCGAAATGCGGTGTGGCGCCGTCGTAGTAGCCGTAGGAGATGTGCACCCGCAAGTGCGGGTTCTGCCGCATTGCCCGCTCGAGCTTCGGCGTGACGTCGATCGGCCGGCCCTCGAAGTCCTTGAACGACCAGGGCTGGACCTTGCGGGAGATCTGCTCGTAGTGCAGGTCGTTCTCGTAGCCGAGCTCGTCGCGCACGTAGTGGTTGAACGCGGCGGCATACGGCCCGGTGATCGCGTCGTGTGACGGGTCGGCGTCCATCTCCTCCGCGATCGCGCTCCCCGCCGGCCCGGTGAACCGGGAGTCCAGCCGTCCGACCGTCCGGCGCTCGGCGCGCAGCAGCTCGCCGAAGAAGCGCCAGTGCTCGATCCGCAGGTCCGTCCGGTCGACGTAGTCCTCGCTCAGCCCGGTGAGCCGGGCGAGCGTCGCCACCGCCTCGGCTCGCTCCTGCGAGGTGAGCCGGTCGCCCCGAGAGAGGACCCGCGGGTACTCGCTCGAGGCGTACGACTCCGCCTCTGAGAGAACGGATCTCAGCGACCGGCGGCCGTGCTTGCCGTGGTAGTGGGCGACGGCTGCGTAGGTCGGCAGGTAGAGCGCGTGCGCCCGGTCGTTTCGCTGCTTCTCGAAGTCGATGGAGCTCAGGTCCAGCACGCTCGAGATGAGGATGAGCCCGTTGAGGTACATCCCATAGCGCTCCTGGAGGTGCTCGGCGAGGGCTGCGGCCCGCAGGGTGCCGTAGGACTCACCCGCGAGGAACTTCGGTGACATCCACCTCTTGTGCCGGCCGGTCCAGAGCCGGATCAGCTCGCCGACCGACTCCAGGTCGCCCTGATAGCCGTGGTAGGCCTCCGGTTTGCCGCCCTCGACCGCTCGCGAGTACCCGGTCGAGACCGGGTCGATGAAGACGAGGTCGCTCACCGCGAGCAGCGACTCGGCGTTGTCGGCGAGGCCGTAGGGCGGCGGCAGCAGCGCGCCGACGTCACCCATGACCACCCGCCGCGGTCCGAGCAGACCGAGGTGCAGCCAGACGCTCGACGACCCCGGCCCACCGTTGAACGCAAAGGTCACCGGGCGTCCCGCCGCGTCGCCGCCGTCCAGGACGTAGGACGTCATGGAGACCTCGGCCTTGGCCTTGAACCCGGCGAAGGTGCCGTCCTCGACGACCTCCTCGCGCAGGACGACCCGCCCGGTGGTGGCGGTGTACCTCAGCGTCCGCCGCCCGACCTTGAGGGTATGCCGGGTGGTCACCAGGTCGTCCTTCGGCTCGACCGGCTTCGGGGTCGCCGCGGTGAGCGGGCCGGTCGCCGCAGGGTCGGAGCCGGCAGCCCCCGTGGAGGCGCCCTTCGAAGCGGATTCGTTCTGAGCTTTCGGGTCGTGCAGTTCGTCAGCCACACCGGCACCCTAGCGGCCGGGCGAGCGGTCAATCAGGTCGAACCGGCCGGGCTCAGAGGTCTCGCCGGGCGGACGGCCCGGCAGTCACGGCGAAGCAGGAGGGCTCGCGCATCCCGGCAGCGGCGAAGCCGTCGGCCACCGCGGCCGCCACCCGGTCGACGTCCCCGGCCCCGACGATCGCGATGGCGGAGCCGCCGAAACCGCCCCCGGTCATCCGCGCCCCAAGGCTGCCGGCCACGAGGGCCGACTCCACGGCGACGTCTAGCTCGGCACACGACACCTCGTAGTCGTCACGCAACGACGTGTGGGATGCGACGAAGAGGCGACCGACCTCCTCGAGGTCGTCCTCCCGCAGAGCTCGGACACACTCCTGCACCCGCTCGATCTCGGTGACGACATGGCGGACCCGGGCGCGGGTGACGTCGTCCCCGAGCCGGCGCAGCGCGGCCTCGAGGCCGGCCGCCGGGACTTCGCGCAGGGTGGCGACGCCGAGCGACGCGGCGGCGGCCTCGCAGGTGGCCCGCCGCGCGGCATACTGCCCGTCGACCAGCGCGTGCTCCGCACGGGTGTCGATGACGAGCAGGGCCAGGCCATGCGCCTCGAGGTCGAACGGCACCTGCTCGACCTCGCCGGTGCGGCAGTCGAGCAGGGCGGCATGAGCCTCGTGGGCCCGCATCGAGATGGCCTGGTCCATGCCCCCGGTCGGTGCCAGGGCGATCTCGTTCTCCGCCCGCTGGCACCACGCGGCGAGCTGCTTCCTCCCGGCGTCGTCGTCCAGCAGGCCGAGCCCGAGCAGGTCGGACAGCGCGGAGGCGACACAGCACTCCAGCGCGGCCGAGCTCGACAGGCCGGCGCCGACGGGCACGCTGCTGTGCAGGTGCACGTCGGCGCCCGGCACGTCGTGGCCCGCGGACCGAGCGGCCCACACCACGCCGGCGACGTAGGCAGCCCACCCCGTCGGGCGCTCCGGCGCGATCTCGGTGACCGGGACCTCGACGACCTCACCGCGGGACACGCCGCTGCTCAGCCGCAGCACGCCGTCGCCGCGCAGCCGGACCGCCGCACAGGTCCGCTGTGGCAGGGCGATCGGGAGTGCCAGGCCCCCGTTGTAGTCGGTGTGCTCACCGATGAGGTTGACGCGACCGGGAGCCGACCAGACCCCGTCGGGTGCGCCGCCGAACATCTCGATGAACCCCGACGAGGCAGTGAGGGCCTGGGAGTCCGAGAGCGGTCGGGAGACGTGCGGTTCGGCGGCCACGACGCCACCGTATCCAAGGGTGCGACCGACCCCACCGTCAGACCGTGTGGTCCCCTGACAGAATGGCGCGCATGCCTGACGACGTCGCCGAGACCCGCGACACCACGGTGATGGGGGTCTCGATCCCGGTACCGGGGGCGATCGGCGACGCGCTGCAGGAGCGGCGGGCGTCGTTCGGGGACCCGCTCGCCCACGCCATCCCCACCCACGTGACCCTCCTCGGGCCGACCCCGGTCGAGCCGGAGCAGCTGGGCGCCCTCGTCGAGCACCTCCAGCAGGCGGCTGCCGAGATGCAGCCGTTCACCATGGTGCTGCGCGGCACCGGCACCTTCCGACCGGTCTCGGACGTCGTCTTCGTCCAGGTCTCACGGGGGATCTCCGCCTGCGAGCAGCTGGAGCGGTCGATCCGCTCCGGGAGGTGGGGGCGCAGCCTTGCCTTCCCCTACCACCCGCACGTCACCATCGCGCACGACGTCGACGAGGACAGCCTGGACCGAGCTTTCGACGAGCTCGCCGACTACGCGGCGACCTTCGAGGTGGACAGCTTCCACCTCTACGAGCAGGACCTGACTGGCACGTGGACGCCGGTCCGCGAGTTCTGCCTCGGGAAGGAGCCGTCATGAAGGAGCGCCTGACGCGGCTCTGGGATCGGCTCAAGCAGACCGAGGCCTGGCAGGCATGGACTCGTTTCGGCAAGGTCCGGGGCAACCTGCTCGCGTCCGGCATCGCGTTCTACGGCTTCTTCTCGATCTTCCCTGCGCTCGCCCTCGCGGCCGTCGTGTTCGGCTTCGTGCTGCGGGGCCATCCCGAGCTGATCAGCTCGCTGGGCGACGCGCTGAACCGCCGGCTGCCCGGGTTCGTCAAGACCGCCTCCAACCCGAGTGGTCTGGTGGAGCTCAAGGCACCCGACCTCTCGCTGCTGACCATCGGTGGCGCGGGCGCCCTGGTCGGTCTCGTCCTCGCCGGCATCGGCTGGATCGGCGCGATGCGAGACGGCATCCGCGCGATCTTCGGCCTTCCCGGATCCCCGGGCAACGTCGTCACCGACAAGCTGCGTGACCTCGGCGTCCTGGTGACCCTGGGTGTCGGAGTGCTGCTCTCTGCGGTGCTGACCTCGGTCATCGGCGCGGGGGCGAGTGGGCTCTCCGGGGCACTCGGCCTCGGCGACCACCCGGTCCTCAGCCAGGTCGTCGGGCTGGTCGTCGGCTTCGGCGTCGACCTCGGTGTGATGGTGGTGCTGCTGCGGGTCCTGTCCGGACTCCCACTGCCCTGGCACGAGCTGCGAAGCGGTGCTCTCGTCGGCGCCGTCGGGTTGACCGTCGTCAAGGTGTTCGGGGTGCAGCTGATCGGCCGAGCCACGGCCAACCCGTTGTTCGGGTCCGTCATCCTCGTCGTGGGGCTGCTCTTCTGGCTCAACCTCATCGCCAAGCTCATCCTCATCTCCGCCTCGTGGACGGCCAACGTCGTCGAGGGAGAGCCCGACCTCGGACCGGACCGTCAGCTGGGCCTGGCCGCGGGGGCCGGTGTGGCACGGGCCTCGGCCGGGCGCGAGAAGGGCTCCACGACACCGCAGCCCGACCTGCCGGACCTCACCGACGAGCGCACCCGTGCGGTCGCAGGTCTGCCGACCTTCGGCACCCGGGCCCAGGACCGCACCACCCTGGCAGCGGGCGCCATCCTCGGCGCCACGGGGGCGCTAGCACTCGCCAGCGCCGCCCGCACGGTCCGGTCCCTCGTCTCCCGGCGCTGACGGCCCGGGTCGCAGGCCCGGGCTCCCCCGCGTGGGCGTCGGTCAGGCTCAGCGACGCTCGCCTCAGCGGCCGGGGGCCCGCCGGCCCCGGCGGGCTCGCACGGCGCGACGCCGGGCGAGGACCAGGGCGGTGAGCCCTGCCGCAAGGGCCAGCAGCACGGCATACACGACCGGCTGGGTGCTCGTCTCCCGCCCCGAGGTGAGCACTCCGCCGGCCGACTCCTGCCGCGGCGCGGCCGCCGGCGGCGTCCTCAGTGGGAGGGTCGAGGTGCCGCCGGCACCGGGCACGGCGGCCTCCGGGAGGGGGGTGGCCGCCTCACCGCGCCACTCCGGCGGCTGTGGAGCGCCTGGCGCCACGAGCTGGCCCACTGGGCGCAGGGCGCCAGCGTTCGCGAAGGCCCAGTCCAGCAGGGCTGCCGTCGGCTGCCAGCTGGGCACGACCACGCCCCCCATCTGGGTGACCAGCAGGGTGCGACCACCGCGAGAGACGGCTCCGATGAAGGTGTGGCGGGCGCCGCTCGTGTAGCCGTTCTTCACCCCGAACGTGCCCGGGTAGCTGTCGAGCAGGGTGTTGTGGTTGTCGATCTGGAACGGCGGCTGCACCTTGCCCTGGGCGTCCGTGCCGCCGGGGAAGGAGAACGTCCGCGTGAGCGCGTACCGACGGAAGTCGGGCAGCTGCATGACCGCCCGGCCGATCAGCGCGAGGTCGTAGGCACTGGAGCGCTGACCCGGGGCATCCAGACCTGAGGGGTCGACGGCCATCGTGTCCCAGGCGCCCAGCTGGCCGGCGCGCTCGTTCATCGCCGCGATGAGCTTGGCCCGGCCGCCGTACGCGTCAGCGAGCGCGTATGCCGTGTCGTTGCCGCTGATGAGCACGAGCCCCGTCATCAGCTGGTCGACCGTGTAGGGGTTGCCCTCGATGAGGCCGACCCGGGTCCCTTCCGCGGTCACCGCCTCGTGAGACGCGGTGACGAGCATCGACGTGCTGAGGGCGGGCAGCACCACCAGGGAGGTGAGCGTCTTCAGCGTGCTTGCCGGGAGCAGGAGGGCGTGGGGGTTCTTGGCCGCGAGGACCTGGCCGGTGTCGAGGTCGGAGACGACGTAGGAGACGTCGGTGACGGCCGGCGGTGGCGGCACGGAGACCGGGGCGTCGACGATGACGCCCGAGCGGGCGAGCAGAGGGCCCCCGACCGTGTGCTCGGGCGGGATCTGCGGCCCGAGCATCGGGGTCGGGGGAGCGATCGCGCAGGCCGAGGTCACGACCGAGCCGTCCGGCTGGGTCGTCGACGCGGGGTTCGGGGTCGCCCCCTTGCGCGCCGTCGGCACCGGCTTGGTGGGGGGCGGTGCGGTCACCTGGGTCGGAGTCTGGCCGGTGGGGCAGCTGACCGCCGGGCCGCCGGGCGGGACCGGTGCCGGGGTCGAGTCCGCCCGCAGAGCCGTAGCCGGTGCCGTGCCGAGCATCGCCACGACGACGGTCACCACGACGAGCGTCAGGGACGCCGTGACACCGCCCGGCCGGCAGCCGGAGAGCAGCCAGGACAGGCCCCATCGCGACCAGGGGCGGTGGGGCGACATGCTGCTCGGGGCGCCGGACGACATGGGCATGACCGGGGCAGCCTAACCCGGCGCCGCCCTCGTGGCGTCGCGCCGGGCACGCGTTACAGTGTGGCTCGGCCCCAGACCAACGACGGTTCAAGGAGTGCGGGATGAGCGGTACCGACCTCGACGGAGCGGCATCCGCCCGAGCCGGCACCCCCGGCGGCAGCGGTGTCGGCGCACCGGGCCGACCCCAGATCGCCGAGCGGACCCTGCGCACCGACCGGTGGTGGGTGCAGCCCGCCGTCACGTTCGCGCTGCTCGTCGTCTGGCTGCTGTACGCCCTGGTCCGGACCGCGTCCCAGCGGGCGTACTTCGTCGAGGACTTCCACTACCTCTCGCCGTTCTCCTCTCCGTGCGTGTCCAGCTCCTGCATCCCGGCGTCGCGGGACTTCGGGACGTGGTTCGGCGACTTCCCGCCGTTCGTCCCCTTCGCCCTGCTCGTGCTGCCGTTCCTGCTGGGGTTCCGGCTCACCTGCTACTACTACCGCAAGGCGTACTACCGGGCGTTCTGGCTCTCGCCTCCCGCCTGTGCCGTGGCCGAGCCGCATGCCCGGTACACCGGCGAGACGCGCTTCCCGTTGGTCATGCAGAACATCCACCGCTACTTCTTCTACGCCGCGGTCGTCGTCTCGCTCGTCAACACCTACGACGCGATCCGCGCCTTCCGTGGGGCTGACGGTGGCTTCGGGATCGGGCTCGGCACCCTCGTCATGGTGGCCAACGTCGTGTTCCTGTGGCTCTATACCGCGTCCTGCCACTCATGCCGCCACCTCATGGGCGGCCGGCTCAAGCACTTCTCGGCCCATCCGGTCCGCTACCGGGCCTGGACAGCGGTCTCGCGGCTGAACACCCGGCACATGCAGCTCGCCTGGACCACACTCGGCACGCTGATGCTCACCGACGCCTACATCGCCCTCGTCGCGTCCGGGGCCCTTCACGATCTGAGGTTGGTCAACTGATGGCAGTCGAGGTGGAGCAGTTCGACTACGACGTCCTGATCATCGGCGCGGGCGGAGCGGGGCTGCGCGCCGCCATCGCCGCCCGCGAGGCCGGAATGCGCACGGCGATCATCTGCAAGTCCCTCTTCGGCAAGGCGCACACGGTCATGGCCGAGGGCGGGATCGCCGCGAGCATGGGCAACGTCAACAGCAACGACAGCTGGCAGGTCCACTTCGGCGACACCATGCGCGGAGGCAAGTTCCTCAACTCCTGGCGGATGGCCGAGCTGCACGCCAAGGAGGCGCCGGACCGGGTCTGGGAGCTGGAGACGTATGGCGCGCTGTTCGACCGCACGCCCGACGGCCGGATCAGCCAGCGCAACTTCGGCGGCCACGAGTACCCCCGGCTCGCCCATGTCGGCGACCGGACCGGCCTCGAGCTGATCCGGACGATGCAGCAGAAGATCGTCTCCCTCCAGCAGGACGACGAGCGCGAGAGCGGAGACCCCGAGAGCCGGCTGAAGGTCTTCGCCGAGTGCACCATCACCGAGCTCCTGCATGACTCCTCCGGGGCGATCGCCGGGGGCTTCGGCTACTGGCGCGAGACCGGGCGGTTCGTGCGCTTCAACGCCCCGGCGGTCGTCCTGGCCACCGGCGGGATCGGCAAGTCGTTCAAGGTCACCTCCAACTCCTGGGAGTACACCGGCGACGGGCACGCCCTGGCGCTGCGGGCCGGCGCGACGCTGGTCAACATGGAGTTCGTCCAGTTCCACCCGACCGGCATGGTCTGGCCTCCCTCCGTCAAGGGGATCCTCGTCACCGAGTCGGTCCGTGGCGACGGCGGCGTGCTGAAGAACTCCGAGGGCAAGCGCTTCATGTTCGACTACGTCCCGGACGTCTTCCGCGGCCAGTACGCCGAGTCCGAGGAGGAGGGCGACCGCTGGTACACCGACCCGGACAACAACAAGCGCCCACCCGAGCTGCTGCCGCGTGACGAGGTCGCCCGAGCGATCAACTCCGAGGTCAAGGCCGGGCGTGGCTCGCCGCACGGCGGGGTCTTCCTCGACATCGCATCCCGTCGGCCGGCCGCGGAGATCATGAAGCGGCTGCCGTCGATGCACCATCAGTTCAAGGAGCTCGCCGACGTCGACATCACGGCCGAGCCGATGGAGGTCGGTCCGACCTGCCACTACGTCATGGGCGGGGTCGAGGTCGACCCCGACACCGCGGCGGCCACGGTCCCGGGGCTGTTCGCCGCGGGCGAGGTGTCCGGCGGGATGCACGGGTCGAACCGGCTCGGCGGCAACTCCCTCTCCGACCTGCTCGTCTTCGGCGCGCGCGCCGGGCTTGGTGCCGCGGCATACGTCGACGGCCTGGGGGAGCAGCGCCCCACCGCGGCCCAGGAGGCCATCGAGTCAGCCGCGCGCGACGCTCTCGCGCCGTTCGAGCACGAGGGCGGCGAGAACCCCTACACGCTGCACCAGGAGCTCCAGCAGGCGATGAACGACCTGGTCGGCATCATCCGCAAGGCCGACGAGATCGAGGCGGCCCTCGCCAAGCTCGAGGAGCTCAAGGCCCGCGCCCGGCGGCTGACCGTCGAGGGGCACCGGCAGTTCAACCCCGGGTGGCACCTCGCGCTCGACCTGCGCAACATGCTGGCGGTCAGCGAGTGCATCGCGAAGGCGGCGCTGATGCGTCAGGAGAGCCGCGGCGGTCACACCCGCGACGACTTCCCGACGATGGAGCCGCAGTGGCGCAGCAAGAACCTCGTCTGCGCCGCCGACGGGGACGGCATCTCCGTCGTCGAGCAGCCGATGGCCCCGATGCGCGAGGACCTGCTCGCGTTGTTCAAGCGGGACGAGCTGAAGAAGTACCTGACCGACGAGGAGCTGGCCAGCGTGCCGGCGGCCGAGGGGAGCGGAGCATGAGCTACGACGCGAGGTTCCGGGTCTGGCGCGGCGATGTCGACGGCGGCGAGCTCGTCGACTACACGGTCGAGGTCAACGAGGGCGAGGTCGTGCTCGACATCATCCACCGCCTCCAGGCGACGCAGAGCGGTGACCTGGCCGTGCGCTGGAACTGCAAGGCCGGCAAGTGCGGCTCGTGCAGCGCGGAGATCAACGGTATGCCGCGGCTGCTCTGCATGACCCGGATGTCGACGTTCGGCGAGGACGAGACGGTCACCGTCACCCCGATGCGGGCCTTCCCGGTGGTCAAGGACCTGGTCACCGACGTGTCCTTCAACTACACCAAGGCCCGGCAGATCCCGGCGTTCGCGCCGCCGGACACGGCGCCGGGCGACTACCGGATGCAGCAGGTCGACGTCGAGCGCTCGCAGGAGTTCCGCAAGTGCATCGAGTGCTTCCTCTGCCAGGACACCTGCCACGTCGTGCGGGACCACGAGGAGAACAAGCCGGCTTTCGCCGGTCCGCGCTTCCTCATCCGGGCGGCCGAGCTCGACATGCACCCGCTCGACACCCGTACCGACCGGGCCGACTTCGCCCGGCAGGAGCAGGGCATCGGCATGTGCAACATCACCAAGTGCTGCACCGAGGTCTGCCCCGAGCACATCAAGATCACCGACAACGCCATCATCCCCATGAAGGAGCGCGTCGTCGGGCGGACCTACGACCCGCTCGTCTGGCTGGGCAACACCATCCGGCGCCGCAAGAGCTGAGGCTCTGCTCCCAGCGGGTCCGGCCGCCGAGTCAGCGACCCCGGCGCATCGCGCCGCGCAGGTCCTTGTTCAGCGTCGAGATGACGTCCATCGGGATCTCCTTGGGGCAGGCCGCCGAGCACTCGCCGATGTTGGTGCACCCGCCGAACCCCTCGAGGTCGTGCTGGGTCACCATCTTGACGACCCGCGCGTCGCGCTCCGGCTGGCCCTGGGGCAGCAGCCCGAGGTGGGTCACCTTGGCACCCATGAAGAGCATCCCGGAGGCGTTCGGACAGGCCGCGACACACGCGCCACAGCCGATGCAGGTGGCCGGCAGGAAGGCGTTGTCGGCGTCCTCCTTGGGCACGGGCACGGCATGGGCGTCGGCCGCGGCGCCGGTGTTGACGGAGATGAACCCGCCGGCCTGGATGATCCGGTCGAAGGCCGACCGGTCGACGACGAGGTCCTTGAGGACGGGGAAGGCCGTCGCCCGCCACGGCTCCACGGTGATCGTCTCGCCGTCACTGAACGAACGCATGTGCAGCTGGCAGACGGTCGTGACCTCTGGGCCGTGCGCGTCGCCGTTGACCATCAGGCCGCACATCCCGCAGATGCCCTCGCGGCAGTCGCTGTCGAAGGCGACCGGGTCCTCGCCCTGGAGGATGAGCTGCTCGTTGAGGACGTCGAGCAGCTCGAGGAACGACATGTCGGGGGTGACGTCGTCCACGACATAGTCGACCAGCCGGCCGTCGGCGTCGGCGTTGGCCTGGCGCCAGACCTTGAGGGTGATCTTCACTTATAGCTCCGTTGCTTCAGGTGGACGTACTCGTAGGCGAGGTCTTCCTTGTGCAGCATGGGCAGCAGCCGGCCCGCACCGTCGTCCTCGCCGAACTCCCAGGCGGCGACGTAGGCGAACTCCTCGTCGTTGCGCAACGCCTCACCGTCCTCGGTCTCGCTCTCGGTCCGGAAGTGGCCGCCGCACGACTCGCGCCGGTGCAGGGCGTCGACGCACATCAGCTCGCCGAGCTCGAGGAAGTCGGCAACCCGGCCAGCCTTCTCCAGGCTCTGGTTCAGCTCGTCGCCGGTGCCGAGGACGCGCACGTTGCGCCAGAACTCCTCGCGCAGTGAGCGGATCAGGTCGATCGCCTTGAGCAGGCCCTCCTCCGTGCGCTCCATACCGCAGTACTCCCACATGATGCTCCCGAGCTCCTTGTGGAAGGAGTCGACGGTGCGCTCGCCGTTGACGGCGAGCAGCTTCGCGACTCTCGACTCGACCTGCTGACGGGCCTCGGCCACCGGGGCGGCGTCCTCGGTCAGTGCGGGGTAGGGGCCGTCGGCGAGGTAGTCGCGGATGGTGTTGGGCAGCACGAAGTAGCCGTCGGCGAGACCCTGCATGAGCGCTGAGGCGCCGAGCCGGTTCGCCCCGTGGTCGGAGAAGTTCGCCTCGCCCGTGACGAAGAGGCCGGGCAGGTTGGACTGCAGGTCGTAGTCGACCCACAGCCCGCCCATCGTGTAGTGCACCGCGGGGTAGATCCGCATGGGCACCTCGTACGGGTTCTCGCCGGTGATCCGCTGGTACATGTCGAGCAGGTTGCCGTACTTCTCGCCGACCGCCTCGGCGCTCATCCGCTGGAGGGCGTCGGTGAAGTCGAGGTAGACCCCTCGGCGGAAGTCGCCGACCATCGGGCCGACGCCGCGGCCCTCGTCGCAGACGTTCTTGGCCTGGCGGGAGGCGATGTCGCGGGGGACGAGGTTGCCGAACGACGGGTAGATCCGCTCGAGGTAGTAGTCGCGGTCCTGCTCGGGGATGTCGCGCGGGTCCTTCTCGCAGTCCTCGCGGTTCTTCGGGACCCAGATGCGGCCGTCGTTGCGCAGCGACTCGCTCATCAGGGTGAGCTTGGACTGGTGGTCGCCAGACACGGGGATGCAGGTCGGGTGGATCTGGGTGTAGCAAGGGTTGGCGAAGTAGGCGCCCTTGCGGTGGGCCCGCCAGGTCGCGGTGACGTTGCAGCCCATCGCGTTGGTCGAGAGGAAGAAGACGTTGCCGTAGCCGCCGCTCGCGAGGACGACCGCATCGGCCAGGTGCGTCTCGATCGCGCCGGTCACCATGTCCCGGACCACGATCCCGCGCGCCCGGCCGTCGACGACGATGAGGTCGAGCATCTCGTGCCGGGTGTGCATCTCGACCGTCCCGGCGGCGACCTGACGCTCGAGGGCCTGGTAGGCGCCGATGAGCAGCTGCTGGCCGGTCTGGCCACGGGCGTAGAAGGTGCGTGAGACCTGGACGCCGCCGAACGAGCGGTTGTCCAGCAGACCCCCGTACTCGCGGGCGAAGGGCACCCCCTGCGCGACGCACTGGTCGATGATGCTGGCGCTGACCTGGGCGAGCCGGTAGACGTTGGACTCGCGGGAGCGGAAGTCGCCGCCCTTGACCGTGTCGTAGAAGAGCCGGTAGGTCGAGTCGCCGTCCTCCTTGTAGTTCTTCGCCGCGTTGATGCCACCCTGGGCAGCGATCGAGTGCGCGCGGCGCGGGGAGTCCTGGTAGCAGAAGGACTTGACGTTGTAGCCGGCCTCGCCGAGGGTCGCGCCCGCCGAGGCGCCGGCCAGGCCGGTGCCGACGACGATCACCGTGAGCTTGCGCCGGTTCGCCGGGTTGACCAGCTTGGCCTCGAACTGCCGCTGGCCCCACCGCTCGTCGATCGGGCCCTGCGGCGCCTTGGTGTCCGCGATGTCCGCACCCTCGACGTAGAGCCCGGCGACCAGGCCGGCGTTCGGGGTGGTGTCTGAAGTCGTCATGGGGTGGGTGCTGCTCCCTACTTGATCAGGCCGACGAGGATGGACAGGGGAGGCAGCAGGAAGCCGACGACGACGACGGTGGCGATGGTGACCGCGGTCCCGTTCGCGAGGCGCCGGGCCCGAGGGGTGCTGGTCCAGCCCAGGGTCTGGCTGGCGCTCCATACCCCGTGCCGCAGGTGCATCCCGAGGGCCACCATGGCCAGGACGTAGATGAGGGTGACCCACCAGACCTGGAAGCCCGCGACCACGCCCTGGTATGGGCTGCTGAAGCTGCCGCCGACCTGGATCGTCTTCGTCGTGAACTGGAGCAGGTGGAAGACGATGAAGAGCAGCAGGGCAACGCCTCCCCACCGCATCGTCCGGGCCGAGATCGTCGCTGCCGCAGCCCTTTTCATCTGGTAGCGGGTCGTGCGGGCACCCTGGGCCCGGCTCCACAGGTAGAACGCGGAGTAGACGTGCGCGACGAGGGCGAGGATGAGCAGGGCGCGGAACATCCAGAGGAACCCGGAGTAGGGCAGGAACGGCTCGCCGAGCGTGCGCAGGTGCGCGGCATACTCGTCGAACGCCTCCTTGCCGCCGAACGCCTTGAGGTTGCCGTACATGTGCAGCAGGACGTAGAGGACGAACAGGGCACCGGACACGGCCATGACCATCTTCATGGCGATGGTGGTGCGGCGGGCGCGGATCTGCGCCGGATGGAGAGTCGAAGTGGCCACCTCGACACGGTATCCCGAGGCAGGCCGTCGGAACCGGGCGGTTCAGGTTCCCGAGGCTGTGGAGAATCTCTCGTTACCGGGGGGTATGCCGCGACCGGCAACCCCGTGCCTCGGGGCTGCCGGTCGCGTCGCCGGCTCGGTCAGCTGAAGAGCTTCGCCGCCGTCACCAGAGTCTGGATGACCCCATAGCTGAGCAGCACGATGATCAGCGCCCAGGAGACGAACACCCGAGCCGGTCCGGGGACGTGGCCGGCGCCCTCGACCGTCTCGTCGGGGGCATCCGGTGCGCCGGCAGCGACGCTGGCCGCCGACTCGTGGAACCGGGCGGCGACCGGCCGGATCAGCAGGTTGGCGATGAAGCCGACGGCGAGCACCCCGACCATGGTGAGCAGGGCCGGCCGGTAGGCCATGGCGGTCAGCGTGCCGGGCTTGCCCTGGGCGTCGAGGAAGCTGTTGATGATCAGCGGCCCGGCCACGCCCGCCGCGGACCAGGCGGTCAGCAGCCGTCCGTGGATGGCGCCGACCTGGAAGACGCCGAACAGGTCGCGCAGGTAGGCGGGCACGGTGGCGAACCCTCCCCCGTAGAAGGAGATGATCACGGCCGCCAGCAGGACGAAGACCGCAGTCGCGGACTGCCCGACGAGGGCGAGCAGGACGTAGAGGACGATGCCGACCCCGAGGTAGACCATATAGATCGGCTTGCGGCCGATGTGGTCCGAGGTGGACGACCAGATGAACCGGCCCGCCATGTTGAACAGCGACAGCAGCCCGACGAAGCCGCCGGCAGCCGCGACGGCAACGGTCGACTTCCCGTCCGCACGGAAGAAGTCCTGGATCATGGGGCTGGCCTGCTCGAGGATGCCGATGCCGGCCGTGACGTTGCAGAACAGCACCGTCCAGAGCAGCCAGAACTGGGGGGTGCGGATGGCGTTGGCGGCCGAGACGTTGTCCGTGGTGACGAGCTTCTTCGTGGCGACCGTGCTGGGGTCGAACCCCGCGGGCTTCCATCCGGGTCCGGGCACCCGGACGTTGCCGACCCCGAACATCATGACGAAGAAGTAGACGACGCCAAGGGTGAGGAAGAGCATGGTCAGCGCGTGACCGTTGGCGAGCGACGAGGAGACGGACGGCTGGTAGGCGGGGTCGTAGAACGCGAGGAGCTGCCGCGAGAGCGGGCTGGCGAGCAGTGCCCCGCCGCCGAAGCCCATGATCGCCATACCGGTGGCCAGGCCTGGGCGGTCCGGGAACCACTTGATGAGCGTGGAGACGGGCGAGATGTACCCGATGCCGAGCCCGATGCCGCCGATGACCCCGTAGCCGAGGTAGAGCAGCCACAGCTGGTGGGTGGAGATGCCGAGCGAGCCCACGAGGAACCCCAGCCCCCAGGCGCACGCGGCGGCGAACATGGCCTTGCGCGGGCCGTTGCGCTCCACCCACGTGCCGAGGACCGCCGCCGACAGCCCGAGCATGACGATGGCGATCGAGAAGATGATCCCGATCGCGGTCTGTGTGGTCCCGAAGTGGGTGACGAGCGACGTCTTGTAGACGCTCGTCGCGTAGACCTGTCCGATGCACAGGTGCACGGCCAGTGCAGCCGGGGGGATCAGCCACCGGTTGTAGCCGGCCGGCGCGATGGTGTGACGGCGGTCGAGGAAGGACAGGAGTCCTCCCGTGGACACGTCAGTGGTCGGGGGGCTCGTCGTGTCGCGGCTCATGCGGTCCTCCATGGGTGCGGTGCGGCGCGCCTCGGCTCTGGGGGCCTCGTCGCCGCGCCAGGATAGGTCTACCCACGGGTGATATCGAGAAACGTCTTCCGAGATGCGGAAACGCTCCTGGGAGGGTGGCGGTGTCGTGGCCGGGTGGGCCACCGGGATGGCCTAGCCTCGGGGCCCATGACATCCAACGCCAGCAACGAAGCCCGGTCGATCGAGGGGTTCTGGGCGGTCATCCCGGCCGGAGGCGCCGGCACCAGGCTGTGGCCGTTGTCCCGTCAGAAGTCGCCCAAGTTTCTGCACGACCTGACCGGCTCGGGGCGCACGCTGCTGCAGTCGACGTGGGACCGGCTCTGCCCGCTGACCGAGGGCCGGATCGTCGTCGTGACGGGTGAGGCGCATGCCGCCGCCGTGCGCGCGCAGCTCCCTGACGCCGTGGACGTGGTCGCGGAGCCGAGTCCCCGCGACTCGATGGCGGCGATCGGTCTGGCCGCGGCCATCATCGAACGCCGCGACCCGTCAGGCATCATCGGATCCTTCGCGGCGGACCACGTGATCGGACAGGTCGACGAGTTCGCGGAGGCCGTCCGTGAAGCCGTGGCGGTCGCGCGAACCGGCAAGATCGTCACCCTCGGGATCACCCCCACTGAGCCGTCCACCGCGTTCGGCTACATCCGGCAGGCGGCCGGTGGCCTGAGCCTTTCCGAACGCCCCACCGCCCGGGCGGTCGAGGAGTTCGTCGAGAAGCCGGACGCGGCGACAGCGGCGGCATACCTCGCGGCCGGTGGGTTCTGGTGGAACGCGGGGATGTTCGTCGTCCAGGCGGCCGTCCTGCTCGACACGCTGGAGCGCTACCACCCCGAGCTGGCCGCCCGCCTCCGCGCCATCGCCGCAGACCCGTCGCGGCTGGCCGAGCTGTGGCCCGGTCTCGAGAAGATCGCCATCGACCACGCCATCGCCGAGCCGGCCGCCGCCGACGGACTCATGTCGGTGGTGCCAGCCACGTTCACCTGGGACGACGTTGGCGACTATTCCTCTCTTGGGGCGTTGATCTCCGAGGTCGAGGGCAGACCCGGCGTCAAGGTCATCGGCGACCCCGCGGACGTCGTCACCTTGGATGCCTCGGGTGTCGTCGCTGCTGGTGGCGGCCGGACCATCGCGGTCATCGGTCTGGACGACGTCGTGGTCGTGGACACCCCGGATGCGCTGCTCGTGCTGTCACGCGAGCGCGCCCAGGACGTCAAGGGCGTCGTGGAGCAGCTCAAGGCCGCCGGCCGCGACGACCTGACCTGACCCCGGGCCTCACCTGACCCGACCCGACCCGACCTGACGCGACCCGACCTGACGCGACCCGACCCGATCTGACCTGACCTCAGGCCCCATACCGTGGGGACGCTCGACCGGCACGAGACCCCGATCAGGCCGATCTGGGGCTCGTTCCGGCTCTCGTGCCGGTCGAGCGTCCCGTCGAAGCACGTCGTATGCGCTGCTCGGCCACCTCTCCCCGCGCAGGTCGCCGCCTGCCCTGCTGGGCCACCGCGGCGGTCAGCACCTGCGCGACCCCCGCGGCGTCGAACATCACCTGCTCCCAGGAGAACCGCAGGACAAGCCAGCCGCGAGTCACCAGGGCGTTGTACCGCCGGCAGTCGCGATCCAGGGCCGCCCGCTGGCCATGGAACTCGAAGCTGTCCGCCTCCGCCACGATCGCGAGCCGCTCGTCAGCCAGGTCCACCCTGGCGTAGAAGCGGCCGTCGCGGAGAGCCACCTGCGGAGTCAGGCGTAGGCCGGCCACGTCCAGAGACCTCGCCCGCAGCACCGACTCGAACGGGTTGGCGGCTCGCGGGTCGGCGGCCTCTGCCAGCGCGAGCACCCTGTTGCGCTGGCGGGTCGGCAAGGACAGGGCTCTCTGCTGGACGACCCGGGGCTTGAGGCCGCCACGCCACGAGGAGTCGAACACTGCGAGCGCCTCGTCGAACGGGAGGTCGAGGCAGCAGTCGATGA
Source organism: uncultured Actinomycetota bacterium (assembly GCA_963826375.1). Lineage (GTDB taxonomy): Bacteria > Actinomycetota > Actinomycetes > Actinomycetales > Dermatophilaceae > Lapillicoccus. The sequence goes on from CAWGWN010000009.1 coordinate 301,752, forward strand.
CGGTCCGCTCCGGTGACGTCACCCAGCCGTCCACGATGTCGCCCTGAGCCAGCTCGCGGTAGCGCAGGACCACGCCGTCGCGCTGGGCCGGGGTGAGCTTGCGCTTGCGTCCGACGATGACGTGGGGGTCTGCCGGGACGACCTTCACGGCCCAGTCCCAGTACGCCGCAGCAGAGGTATGGGAGGAGACACCGGTGAGCCGGGAGGCCGCGACCCGGGCCAGGTCTGCGGTGGGGATGGCGTATCGGCCCGGCGCCGTGCGCACGATGGCCCCGGAGTCGAGCGATGCTGAGATCCGGCGCCAGTGGGTCCGGCTCCTCAGCTGGCGCCAGGTCGCGACACCACCGAGCCGGGTGACCACCTGGACTGGGTCGGGCATGGCCTTAGCCTGCCCAGGTCTGGATGAGGTGGCCGCCCGACGTCCACAGGGGCGGCCCGGCTTCACCGGGCCGGTCGTCCACAGGGTCGCTCGACCGGCACGAGACGCGGATCTGGACGGATCCGGGCTCGTTCTGGCTCTCGTGCCGGTCGAGCGTCCCCGTGAGATTGGTGGAGATGGCGGGGAGGCGGGAGGCGGGTGGCAGGAGGGAGGCGGGGTCGAGCGGTCGTGGCAAAGCGTCCGGCCAGGGGTATGCCGTGGCGCCGGTGAGGTTGGCCACGCGGGCACCCTCACGGCATACCCCGCTCGCTAGGCTCCGCTGCATGTCAGACGGCGCGCATACGGAATCCGACCTCCCGCTCAAGGGGATCTACCGGCCGGCCGACCTCGCCGGCTTCGACCCGGAGGCGCAGCTCGGCGAGCCGGGGGAGTACCCCTACACCCGCGGCGTCTACGCGTCGATGTACACCGGCCGGCCCTGGACGATGCGCCAGTACGCCGGGTTCGGCACGGCCAAGGAGTCGAACGAGCGCTACCACCAGCTCGTCAAGGCGGGGACCGGCGGCCTGTCCGTGGCCTTCGACCTGCCGACCCAGATGGGCTACGACTCGGACGAGCCGATCAGCCACGGCGAGGTCGGCAAGGTGGGCGTCGCGATCGACTCGCTCGACGACATGCGCACCCTGTTCGGCGGCATCCCGCTCGACACCGTCTCGACCTCGATGACCATCAACGCCCCCGGCGCCGTGCTGCTCCTGCTGTACCAGCTCGTCGCCGAGGAGACCGGCATCACCGGCGACCAGCTCACCGGCACCATCCAGAACGACGTGCTGAAGGAGTACATCGCCCGTGGCACCTACATCTACCCGCCCAAGGAGTCGCTGCGGCTGGTGAGCGACGTGTTCGCCTACTGCCACAAGGAGCTTCCGCGCTGGAACACCATCTCTATCTCCGGCTACCACATGGCCGAGGCGGGGGCGACGCCCGCGCAGGAGATCGCCTTCACCCTGGCCAACGCCAAGGAGTACGTGCGCGCCGCCCAGGCGGCGGGGCTTGGCGTCGACGACTTCGCGCCGCGGCTGTCGTTCTTCTTCGTCGCGCGGACCACCCTGCTCGAGGAGATCGCCAAGTTCCGGGCGGCCCGCCGGATCTGGGCCAAGATCATGCGGGAGGAGTTCGGGGCGAAGAACCCCAAGTCGATGATGCTGCGGTTCCACACGCAGACGGCGGGCGTCCAGCTGACCGCGCAGCAGCCGGAGGTCAACCTCGTCCGGGTCGCTCTCCAGGGGCTCGGTGCCGTCCTCGGCGGGACCCAGTCGCTGCATACGAACTCCTACGACGAGGCGATCGCGCTGCCGACCGAGAAGGCCGCCCGGCTCGCCCTGCGCACCCAGCAGGTCATCGCCTACGAGACGGACGTGACCAAGACGGTCGACCCCTTCGCCGGCTCCTATGTCATGGAGTCGATGACGGACGACGTCGAGGCGGCCGCTCTCGACCTGATCCAGGCGGTGGAGGACAAGGGCGGCGCGGTCGCGGCCATCGAGGAGGGCTTCCAGAAGTCCGAGATCGAGCGGTCGGCCTACCGGATCGCCCTGGAGATCGACCACCAGGAGCGCACTGTCGTCGGGCTCAACAAGTACATCCTCGACGAGGAGGAGCGGTACGAGCCACTGCGCGTCAACCCAGCCATCGAGCAGGAGCAGGTCGCCAGGCTGGCGACGCTGCGGGCCGAACGGGACAACGACGCGGTACAAGCCGCGCTGGTCAGCCTCCAGGAGGCGGCCCGCGGGACCGACAACGTCCTCTACCCGATGAAAGAGGCGCTCCGGCTGCGCGCGACCGGGGGAGAGGTCGCGCATGCGTTGCGGGAGGTGTGGGGCGTCTACGTCCCGCGCGACGCGTTCTGACCCGACCGGGCACCGAGCCCGGCTGCCGCGGAGGTCCCCGCCGCGACACCCGCCGCCAGTGCCTGCGCCGGGTTGCGCTCGCGTAGCCAGCTGGCGAGCAGCCCGGCGTTGAAGGCGTCCCCGGCGCCGGTCGAGTCGACGCACTCGACGACGGGAGCGAGCGCCGCGACGTCGGTGCCGGCCCCGAACCATCGAGCGCCGCCGGCGCCGTAGGTGACGGCCGCCTGCGACACCGACTCCAGGATCGCGTCCGGCCCGCCGAGTGCCGTCGCCTCGCCCTCGTTCGGCAGGAGCAGGTCGATGCCCGAGACCCAGCGCAGGAACGTCGCCGCCCCGACCCGGTCGACCAGATCGGCCGACTGGGGGTCGACGGAGGTCGTCCAGCCGCGCTCACGGGCGCCTCGCAGAGCCGCGCGTGCAGCGTCGCGGGAGAGCTCGTCGAGCAGGACGTAGCCGCTGAGGTGCAGGTGCGGACGCCCGCCCGCCGACCCCCCAGGGCGGACCGCGTCGTCGAGAGCCACGTCGGCCACTCCGAACGCGCGGTTGGCGCCCCGGTCGGAGAGCATGGTCCGCTCACCGGACTCGTCGACGATGACGACGACGACACAGGTGGGCAGCGAGTCGTCGACGGCGAAGACACACCTGACCCCGGCCGACTCGAGGGCGGCCCGGGCGGCGACCCCGGCCTGGTCGTCGCCGATCCGACCGAGCAGCGCGACGTCCGCACCGTATGCCGCGAGCCACGACGCGGTGTTGCCTCCCGCGCCGCCCGGGGCCAGGACGATGTCGGCGGACGCCTCCCCGCCGGGGGCGAACGGCATCCGTGGCCTGGTCAGCACGTCGATCCCGACGTCACCGACGACGACGACGCTCGGCCGGGCGGCAGCGCTCACGCGTGGGACCCGGCTCGGCTCAGCAGGGCGAGCTCGGCGGCCACGGCTCCGGCCAGGCGCGCGTTCGCGAGGACGAGCTCGACATTGGCCCGCAGGCTCTCTCCGCCTGAGCTGTCGTGGAAGAACTCCAGCAACCGCGGGGTGACCTCCTTGCCGTGCACTCCCTCTCGGGCAAGCAGCGCGAGACCCTCGGCCACCAGCCGGTCGTGCAGGCCGGGGTCGAGCTGGCGGTCGGGGGAGAGCGGGTTGGCGAGGACGACGCCGGCACGGTCCGTGCCGAGGGCTCGACGGGCGTGGGCGACTGCGGCCGCCTCGGCGGCGGAGTCGACCCTCCAGGGGACGTCGTGTCCTGAGTCCGAGAGGTAGAACCCCGGAAAGCGCGAGGTGCGGTAGCCGAGCACCGGCACGGAGAGGGTCTCGAGCTCCTCCAGGGTGGCGCCGACATCGAGGATGGACTTCACCCCGGCGCAGACCACGAGCACCGGAGTGCTCGCGAGGACGCCGAGGTCCGCGGACACGTCGCGGGTCTCGGCGGCGCCGCGGTGCACCCCGCCGAGACCTCCGGTGGCGAAGACCCCGATGCCGCTGCGGTCCGCCAGCGCAGCGGTCGACGCGACCGTCGTGGCCCCGGTCAGCCGCAGCGCCACCGCCACCCCCACGTCCCGCAGGCTCAGCTTGACGACGTCGTCCTCGAGGCACAGCCGGTCGAGCTGGTCCGGCGTCAGCCCCACCTGGACGACCCCGTCGAGCACGGCAATGGTGGCCGGCACGGCTCCGCTGTCGCGGACCGCCTGCTCGACCTCGTCGGCGATCCGCCGGTTGTCGCCACGAGGCAGACCGTGCGCGAGGATCGTGCTCTCGAGAGCCACGACTCCGGCACCCGCAGCGAGTGCCTCGGCGACCTCGGGATGGATGGTGACGGCGGCGTGGGCAGGCATGCACCGGAGCGTAGCCCGCGCCGGTACTCTTGCCCGGACCATGGAGACCCTGCTCGCCGGCATCAGCGCCGCCCTCACTGAGCTCGAGCCCGAGCTGGTCGCGGTCCGCCGCGACATCCACACCCATCCCGAGCTGGCGCGACAGGAGCACCGGACCAGCCTGGTCGTCGCGGACCGCCTCGACGAGGCGGGCTTCCGCGTCACCCGGCTGCCGGGCAGCGGCGTCGTCGCCGACCTCGGTCCGCGCGACCCTCGCCGCCGGGTGGCGCTGCGGGCGGACCTGGATGCCCTCCCGGTCGTGGAGCGCACCGGTCTTCCGTGGAGCTCGACCGTCGACGGGGTCGCCCACGCCTGCGGGCACGACGCGCACACCGCGATCGTGCTCGGGGCCGGGCTCGCGCTGGCCACCCAGGGCCGGGAGCTCGACCAGCGCGGTCTCGGAGTCCGCCTGGTCTTCCAGCCGGCCGAGGAGGTCATCCCCGGTGGCGCCCAGGAGATCATCGACGGAGGCTGGACGGCCGACGTCGACGAGATCTTCGCCCTGCACTGCGACCCGACCCTCGACGTCGGGCAGCTGGGGCTGCTCGTCGGGCCGATCACCGCCGCCGCGGACAGCATCGAGGTCACCCTCCGCGGCCGCGGCGGCCATACCTCTCGGCCGCACCTGACCCAGGACCTCACCTTCGCGCTCGCGAAGGTCGTCACGGACGTGCCCGCCGCCCTGTCGCGCCGGCTTGACCCGCGCGCCGGCGCCGCCCTCGTCTGGGGCAGCGTGCACGCGGGGGGCGCTCCCAACGTCATCCCGTCCACCGGCACCGTCAGCGGGACGCTGCGGATGCTCGACGCCGACCTCTGGTTCGGGGTGGGGGCGCTCGTCGAGGAGCTCGTCTCCGCCGTTGTCGCGCCGTATGCCGTGACGGCCGAGACGCATTACGTGCCCGGGGTGCCTCCGGTGGTCAACGACGCCCGGTCGGTCGACGCCCTCCGGTTCGCTGCCCTCTCCGCCGGTGTCGTCGGGACGACCACCGTGCAGTCCCTCGGCGGCGAGGACTTCGCGTGGTACGTCTCCCAGATCCCCGGCGCCATGGGCCGACTGGGGACCCGCACACCCGGCGGACCCACCTACGACCTGCATCAGGGCGACCTCGTCATCGACGAGGCAGCGATCCGGTATGGGGCGGAAGTGCTTGCTGGGGCAGTTGTGGCAAGCGGCGGCCGAGCCCTGCCCGGCTGAGGACGTTCCGACTCGATAACGTTCCCCGCCCGCCCCTCCGGAAGCAGCGGGGGGTCGCTCTGGCGAGGGTTAGGGTTCGCAACGAGCACGACTTCACCCGTTCGGACATACGAAGAAGGAGACCCCCCTTGCGTCAGGTGATCACGATCGCAGCCGCCATGACGGCTGCTGCGGTGGCATTGGCCGGCTGTGGAAGCAGCACCGACACCGCTGGCGGAGGCTCGGCAGGCACCGCCGCCGGCACCGGCAGCAAGAGCGCCATCAAGGTCGGCATGGCCTACGACGTGGGTGGGCGTGGAGACCAGTCGTTCAACGACGCCGCCGCCGCCGGCCTCGACAAGGCCGTCAAGGAGCTCGGAGTCTCCGCGAAGGAGGCCTCGGCGGTCAACGGTGAGGCCGAGTCGGCCCGCCAGGAGCGCCTGCAGCAGCTCGTCGACGCTGGCTACACGAACATCGTCGCCGTCGGCTTCGCCTACGCGAAGTCGGTCGGAACCGCGGCCAAGGCCAACCCGAACGTCAAGTTCGCCATCGTCGACGACGCGTCGCCCGACTCCGCCGGCGCGAACGTCGAGCAGATCACCTTCGCCGAGAACGAGGGCTCGTTCCTCGTGGGCGCGGCAGCCGCTCTCAAGTCGAAGAGCAACCACATCGGCTTCGTCGGTGGCGTCCAGGTCGACCTCATCAAGAAGTTCGAAGCGGGCTACGTCGCCGGTGCCAAGGCGGTCAACCCCAGCATCGTCATCGACATCAAGTACCTCACCCAGCCGCCGGACTTCTCGGGGTTCAACTCGGTCGACAAGGGCAAGGCTGCCGCCGAGGGCATGTACCAGGGCGGCGCGGACGTCGTCTACCACGCAGCCGGCGGCTCCGGTGGCGGCGTCTTCACGGCGGCCAAGGCGGCCGGCAAGATGGCCATCGGCGTCGACTCCGACCAGGCGCTGACCGCTCCCGCGGACGTGCGCGACGTCATCATCACCTCGATGCTCAAGAAGGTCGACGTGGGTGTGTACGACTTCATCAAGTCGGTCAGCAACGGCTCGTTCAAGGCCGGCAACAAGGTCTTCGACCTCAAGTCCGGCGGCGTCGACTACTCGACCACCGGTGGCAAGGTCGACGACATCAAGGCCAAGCTCGAGGACTACAAGAAGCAGATCATCGACGGGAAGATCACCGTCCCGGTGAAGTGAGCGCCTGACGGCTCACCACGTGCAGTGAACGATGCAGTAACGCACGGACCCGGGTGGCGCGATCGGCGCCACCCGGGTCTTTGCGTGCCGTAGGTTTGGCCCTTCACCCTTGGCCGTCGAGTCGTCCTCGTCGGCCCCGCAGGACGCCCACACGGCTGTGGGCCCGGACGAGGAGAGCACTCATCACGGACTCCACGGTGCAGGAACGGCCCGACGCCCCCGGTCCGGGGGTGCCCGCGGTGGAGCTGCACGGCATCACCAAGCGCTTTCCTGGTGTGGTGGCCAACAAGGACATCGAGCTCGCGGTCGCTGCAGGAACCGTCCACGCCATCGTCGGGGAGAACGGCGCCGGCAAGTCGACCCTGATGAAGATCCTGTATGGCGTGCAGCAGCCCGACGAGGGCACCATCGCCGTCAACGGGCAGCCGGTGTCCTTCCGCAGCCCGACCGACGCGATCCGGGCCGGCATCGGCATGGTCTTCCAGCACTTCATGCTCGCCGACAACCTCACCGTGGTGGAGAACGTCGTCCTCGGGGCCGAGAAGCTGCACGGTATCGGGGTGGACGCCCGGGCCGAGATCGAGAAGATCTCCGCGGCATACGGCCTGGAGGTGCGCCCGGACGACCTCGTCGCCGACCTCGGCGTGGGCCAGCGGCAGCGGATCGAGATCCTCAAGGTGCTCTACCGCGGCGCGAAGATCCTCATCCTCGACGAGCCGACCGCGGTGCTCGTGCCGCAGGAGGTGACCGAGCTCTTCGCCAACCTGCGCGAGCTCAAGGCTGAGGGGCTGACGGTCATCTTCATCTCGCACAAGCTCGACGAGGTGCTCTCCGTCGCCGACGAGATCACCGTCATCCGGCGCGGGACGACGGTGGCCACGGTCGACCCGGCGTCGGTCAACGCTCGCGAGCTGGCCGAGCTCATGGTGGGCTCCGAGCTGCCGTCGGCCGGCACCGAGGAGTCCACGGTCACCGACCGGCCGGTGCTCACCGTGAAGCACGTCATCCTCGAGGGGGCCGCGGGAAACCGCCGGGTGCTCGACGACATCAGCCTCATCATCCACGCCGGGGAGATCGTCGGGGTCGCCGGGGTCGAGGGCAACGGCCAGGCCGAGCTCGTCGAGGTCGTCATGGGGATGCGAGAGCCCAGCTCCGGGACGATCCTGCTGGAGGACGTCGACATCTCGGACTGGCAGGTGCGCGAGATCCGGGAGGCGGGGGTCGGCTACATCCCCGAGGACCGGCAACGGCACGGGATGCTGCTCGGTGCCCCGTTGTGGGAGAACGTCATCCTCGGCCACCAGACGGAGAAGCCCAACATCAACGGCTTCCTCATCGACGCGAAGGCCGCCAAGGAGGAGACCCTCCAGATCGTCAAGGACTACGACGTGCGGACGCCGTCGATCTTCGTCACCGGGGAGTCGCTGTCGGGCGGCAACCAGCAGAAGCTCATCATCGGCCGAGAGATGCGTCACCAGCCGAAGGTGCTCCTCGCCGCCCACCCCACCCGGGGTGTCGACGTCGGGGCGCAGGCCGCGATCTGGGACCAGCTGAAGCAGGCTCGGCGCGACGGCCTGGCCGTGCTGCTCATCTCCGCCGACCTCGAGGAGCTCGTCGGCCTCTCCGACACGATCCGGGTCATCCTGCGCGGCGCGCTGTCGCAGGAGTTCGACCCGGACGACGTGACGACCGAGGAGCTCGGCTGCGCGATGACCGGGGCTCCGCCGCCGCCGCGCCCGGAGAAGGACCAGCCGTGAAGCGCCTGGACGGACGCCGCATCGCCCTCGGGTTGGCCGCTCCGCTGCTCGCGATCGTCGTGGCACTGCTCGTCACCACGGTCGTCCTCCTCATCGCCAAGGACCCCGTAGGGGAGGTCTGGGCACAGCTGTTCAAGGTGCCTCTGCCCAGGCAGATCGTCGCGATCGTCAACGCCGCCACGGTGTTCTACCTCTCGGCGGTCGCGGTGGCGATCGGCTTCCGGATGAACCTGTTCAACATCGGCGTGGACGGCCAGTACCGCGTCGCGTCCTTCGCCGCGGCGATCTTCGCCGGCCAGGGCTGGCTGCCCGGGTGGCTGAACATCATCGTCGCGCTCGTCGTGGCCATGCTCGCCGGCGCGCTGTGGGCCGGGATCGCTGCGGTGCTCAAGGTCGGGCGGGGGGTCTCCGAGGTCATCTCGACGATCATGCTCAACGCCATCGCGACCTTCCTCGTCGCGTTCTTCCTCAAGCGCACCGCGGTGAGCGTCGAGGGCAGCAACGCCACCAACACCAAGCCGATCCCCGAGTCGTCGCACGTACCCGGCATCTCGGTGGACGGCATGATCGCCACACCCAACAAGATCTACGGCCTGATCTTCCTTGCCATCCTCGTCGGCTTCCTCTACTGGTTCGTGCTGAACAAGACGAGGTTCGGCTTCGACCTGCGCGCGACGGGCCGCTCGGAGACCGCGGCCGTCGCGAGCGGCGTCAAGGTCAAGCGGATGATCGTCATCTCGATGCTGCTCTCCGGCGCTGCTGCTGGGCTGGTCGGGATGCCGTTGCTCTTCGGCCAGGACTACGTCTACGGCGACACCGTCCAGTCCGGTCTCGGCTTCGCCGGCATCGCCATCGCCCTGCTCGGGCGCAACCACCCGGTCGGCATCGCCTTCGCCGCGCTCCTGTGGGCGTTCCTCGACGCCCAGGGCAACGGCCTGCAGATCAGCGCGGGGGTCTCGGACCGCCTCGTGCTCGTCATCCAGGGCGTCATCGTCCTGTCCGTGGTCATCGCCTACGAGATCGTCCGCCGGGCGGGGATCCGGATGGAGCAGCGCCGGGTCGCCTCGCAGCTGGCCGCCCAGCCTCAGCCCGTCACGCAAGGAGCGTCGTCATGAGCGCCACGGCCGTCAACACGACGACACCGGCCACGCCGGCGCGACCGACCACGCGCAAACGGCCGTGGTGGTTCTGGCTCGCCCTCGTCGCGGCTGCCCTCTTCGTCCTCGCCACGGTGCGGATCATCACCGGAGCCGACGACATCGACTCCTCCGGCGCGCTGCGGGCCGCCGTCGCCCTCGCGATGCCGATCGGTCTGGCTGGTCTCGGTGGGCTCTGGAGCGAGCGGGCCGGAGTGGTCAACATCGGCCTCGAGGGCATGATGATCCTCGGCACCTGGGGTGGGGCGTTCTTCGGCTACCACTACGGCCCCTGGGCCGGCATCTTCGGCGCGATCCTGCTCGGCGTCGTCGGCGGCGCGATCCACGCGCTCGCGACGGTGATCTTCGGTGTCGACCACATCGTCTCCGGCGTCGCGATCAACCTGCTCGGGGCAGGCGCCGGTGCCTACCTCGCCGTGCGGGCCTTCACTGGTCTGCCCGGCGGTGGTCCGACGCAGTCGCCGCCGTTGCAGCAGCTGCCCTTCCTCAGCGTCCCCGGGCTCGGGGACGTCCTCGAGACGGTGGAGACGAGCCACCTCTGGTTCCTCGCCGACCTCGCCAGTGTCATCCGCGCGGTGACGACCGACGTCAACGTGCTGACGATCATCGCGGTGGGGCTGCTCGTCCTCAGCTGGTGGGTGCTGTGGCACACGGCCTTCGGGCTGCGCCTGCGCTCCTGCGGTGAGGCGCCAGCCGCAGCCGAGACGCTCGGCGTCAACGTCATCCGCTACAAGTTCCTCGCGGTCCTCATCTCGGGCGGCTGCGCCGGCCTGGCCGGCGGGTTCCTCGTCCTCGTCGCCTCGAACCTCTACCGCGAGGGGCAGACCGGTGGCCGCGGCTACATCGGCCTCGCCGCGATGATCTTCGGCAACTGGCGTCCGGGTGGACTGTCCGGTGGCGCGGCCCTGTTCGGCTACGCCGACGCCATCCAGCTGCGCGGGGGCGGCGACGTCGTGCGGGCCTACCTGCTGCCCTTCGCCATCGGGCTGGCGGCCTGGGGGGTCTGGCAGCTCGTCCGCCGGCGTCGGGGCAAGCCGCTCACCGGCGTCATCAGTGTCGTGATGGGGGTCCTCGCGTTCGCGTGGTTCATGCTCGCCTCACGTGTCCCCGGCGAGTTCACCGGGATGACGCCGTACATCGCCACCCTCCTCGTCCTCGCCTTCGCCTCGCAACGGCTGCGGATGCCCGCGGCGGACGGACACGTCTACCGCAAGGGCGAGTCCACCTGATGGGTATGCCGTCCGCTCCCGAGGGACGGTCCGGCCCGGACACCGGCGACGGGGTGGACTGGGAGGCGCTGCGCCAGGCGGCGGTCGAGGTCCGCGACCGGGCCTACGCGCCATACTCCTCCTTCCCGGTGGGCGTCGCGGGTCTCGTCGACGACGGCCGCGTCGTCGTGGGCTGCAACGTGGAGAACGCGGCCTACGGCGTGGCGCTCTGCGCGGAGTGCGGCATGGTCTCGATGCTCCACGCGACCGGCGGAGGGCGGCTGACGGCCGTGGCCTGCGTCGGCGACGACGGCCAGCCGCTGATGGCGTGTGGCCGGTGCCGCCAGCTCCTCTGGGAGCACGGCGGCCCGTCCTGCCTGGTGCTCACTCCAGAGGGCGTCCTCCCGATGAGCGCCATCCTGCCCCAGGCCTTCGGCCGGGAGGACCTCGCCGCCGCCGCCGAGCGGTCCGAGCAGGACTGAGCGCAGCGACCCGCCTGGACGGGGTTGCGCTGACGGCGAACCCCGTGCCGATCGGATGTGCCGTCGGGTGCGCTCGGGGATGATGGCGGCATGAGCGAAGCCTTCGACGCCGTGGACGTCATCGTCGCCAAGCGGGACGGCGGCGAGCTGCCGGACGCGCAGATCGACTGGGTCATCGACGCCTACACGCGGGGGGTCGTGGCTGACGAGCAGATGGCCTCCCTGGCCATGGCCATCCTGCTCAACGGCATGAACCGGCGGGAGATCTCGCGCTGGACCGCGGCGATGATCGCCTCTGGAGAGCGGATGGACTTCTCCTCGCTGTCGCGGCCGACGGCGGACAAGCACTCGACGGGCGGCGTCGGCGACAAGATCACGCTGCCGCTCGCACCGCTGGTCGCGGCCTGCGGAGTGGCCGTCCCCCAGCTGTCCGGCCGCGGTCTGGGCCACACCGGCGGGACGCTCGACAAGCTCGAGTCGATCCCGGGCTGGCGCGCGGCGGTCAGCAACGACGCGATGCTCCGGCAGCTCGAGGACGTAGGTGCGGTCATCTGCGCCGCGGGGGACGGCCTGGCGCCGGCGGACAAGAAGCTCTACGCCCTGCGCGACGTGACGGGCACGGTCGAGGCGATCCCGCTCATCGCCAGCTCGATCATGAGCAAGAAGATCGCCGAGGGCACCGGCTCGCTCGTCCTCGACGTCAAGGTCGGCTCCGGGGCCTTCATGAAGGACGTGGCCCAGGCGCGCGAGCTCGCCGAGACGATGGTCGCCCTCGGGACGGATGCGGGCGTGACGACCGTCGCCCTGCTGACGAACATGCAGACGCCGCTGGGGCTCACCGCGGGCAACGCCCTCGAGGTGCGCGAGTCGGTCGAGGTGCTCGCTGGCGGCGGTCCTCCGGACGTCGTCGAGCTCACCCTCACCCTGGCCCGGGAGATGCTCGCCGCTGCCGGCCGCGCGGACGTCGACCCGGCCGACGCGCTGCGGGACGGCCGGGCGATGGACGCGTGGCGGGCGATGATCCGGGCCCAGGGCGGCGACCCCGATGCGGTGCTGCCGGTGGCGAGGGAGACGCACGAGATCCTCGCGCCCCACGACGGCGTGCTCACCCAGCTCGACGCGCTCAAGGTCGGAGTGGCCGCGTGGCGCCTTGGCGCCGGCCGGGCCCGCAAGGAGGACCCGGTCCAGGCCGGCGCCGGCATCGAGATGCATGCCAAGCCCGGGGCCCCGGTGCGCGGGGGCGAGCGGCTGCTCACCCTGCACACCGACACCCCGGAGAAGTTCGACCGGGCCATCGACGCCCTCCAGGGAGCGTTCACACTCGCACCGGAGGGCTCGCGGCCCGACCTTCTGCCGCTCGTCATCGACCGGGTCGGCTAGGTCGTTAGGGTGGGCTCGTGCCCCCGACCTTGACGCCGACCCCCATGGACGAGGCGCTGCGCAGCGCGCCGAAGGTCCTGCTCCACGACCACCTCGACGGGGGCCTTCGCCCGCAGTCCATCATCGAGATCGCCGATGCCGTCGGCTACTCCGGGTTGCCCGCTGGCGACGCCGAGTCGCTCGGCCGGTGGTTCCGCGAGAGCGCGGACTCCGGCTCGCTGCCCCGCTACCTCGAGACCTTCGACCACACGCTCGCTGTGATGCAGACGGAGCAGGGGCTCTTCCGGGTGGCGAGCGAGTGCGTGCAGGACCTCGCTGCCGACGGCGTCGTGTATGCCGAGAGCCGGTACGCGCCCGAGCAGCACCTCACCGCGGGGTTGGGTCTCGAGCAGGTCATCGAGGCGGTCAACGCGGGGCTGCGCGACGGTGAGCAGCGGTCCGCGGACGCCGGGTCGCCGATCCGGGTGACCGCGCTGCTGACCGCGATGCGCCACGCCGCCAAGAGCCGCGAGATCGCCGAGCTGGCGGTCCGCTACCGGGACGAAGGGGTCTCCGGGTTCGACATCGCCGGAGCCGAGGCGGGCTACCCCCCCACGCGCCACCTCGACGCGTTCGAGTACCTGCGTCGCGAGAACGCCCACTTCACCATCCACGCCGGCGAGGCCTTCGGGCTGAAGAGCATCTGGGAGGCGATCCAGTGGTGCGGAGCCGGGCGGCTCGGGCACGGGGTGCGGATCGTCGACGACATCACCATCGACGGTCTGCCGTTCCCGGAGTGGGTCGAGACCGCCGCCGCGTCGGGGCCGCAGGCCCTGGACGAGGTCGACCTGTCCACCGTCCACCTCGGCCTCCTGGCGGCGTTCGTGCGCGACAGCCGGATCCCGCTGGAGATGTGTCCGAGCAGCAACCTGCAGACGGCTGCGGCGAAGTCCATCGGCCTGCACCCGATCTCGCTGCTCAAGCGGCTGCGGTTCCGGGTCACGCTCAACACGGACAACCGGCTGATGAGCGGCACGTCGATGTCACGCGAGGCGGCCCTGCTGGTGGCCGAGGCCGGCTGGAGCCTCGACGACCTGCGCTGGGTGAGCATCAACGCGATGAAGTCGTCCTTCCTGCCCTTCGACCAGCGGCTCGCCATCATCAACGACACGATCAAGCCGGGGTATGCCGCGCTGGGGGTCACCGGCTGAGCCGCGGCCCTCACGGTGTGGTTGTCTCCTCGGTGGAGCCGCAGACGCAGGTCAGCCCAGCCGGTCCGGCGACGTCAGCCGGGTGCGCAGCGCGTGCTCGCGGGCGAGCCGCTCGCCGTCGCGTCGGCGCCGGTCGGCCAGCACGGCGGCCATGACGTACTCCGGGTGGTGCCCGGCAGGTGGTGGAGGGGAGACGTAGAGGCTCAGCTCGCCGAGCAGCTGCCTCCCCATCTCGTCGCGCGCCTGCGGGGTCATGGTGAACGCGGCCGGCAGGAACGAGCGGATGGCCATCGCCAGGTCGTCAGGCAGGGCGCTGATGTCGGCGGTGAGTGCCCAGGACGCCAGGTGCGGCGGCATGGGGACGGGAGGCGGCAGATGGGCCACCACGCGGTCACGCACGACATAGGTCCCCGCCACGACGTCGCCGAGGCGCTTGCCCTTCGGGTTGACCACCGAGGTGACCACGGCGGGGATGCCCCACAGGAGGTAGATCTCGACCACGCCGAGCAGGCCGCGGGCCAGGGCGTGGCGGAACGTGATCGGGCCCGCGTCGTCCCGGACCGTCCGGAGGCCGGCCGCGAGCTTGCCGACGCTGCGGCCGCGAGTGAGCGTCTCGACGGTGACGGGGTAGACCAGCCAGGCCAGCAGGAAGCTGAGGAGCATCACCGCCGCGGCGACGGCGTCGTCGAGGCGGCTCACGAGCGCCGCTCCGGCCGAGGCGAAGGCGGTCGTGAGGATGAGGACGATCGCGTAGTCCAGCAGCCCGGAGAGGATCCGCGGCCCGATCGAGGCAGGAGGCAGGTCGAGCGCGACGGCCTCACCGGTGACGAGGTCGTCGTCGCCGACGCCCACGGTCGAGCTGGTCATCGGCCCACCTTCCCCCTTCGGCATCCTCGCGGCTCGTCACTCGAGCCTATCGGCGCGGCATACAGTGGCGGCGTGGATCTCGACGCCTACGTCCTTGCGCACCAGCAGGAGTGGTCCCGCCTCGAGGAGCTGTCCACCCGCCGGGGACGGCTGAGCGGCGCCGACGGCGACGAGCTGCTCGACCTCTACCAGCGCATCGCGACCCACCTCTCCGAGATCCGGACCCGCTCGCCGGAGCCCACCCTCGTCGCCTACCTGTCCTCGCTGCTGGCCCGGGCCCGGCTGCGCTCGGTCGGCACGCGCACCCTCAGCTGGCAGGACGCCGCCCGGTTCTTCACCGAGACCTTCCCGGCCGCGCTCTACCGGACGCGCCGATGGTGGGTCGCGACCATGGGCGTCAACCTGCTCCTCGCGTGGGTCATGGGCTGGTGGTTCGTCACGCACCCGCAGCTCGAGTCCGCCCTGCTCACCCCGCGGGAGGTCGACGCCCTGGTGAACAGCGACTTCGAGTCGTACTACAGCCAGAACGCCGCCGGCAGCTTCGCCTTCCAGGTGTGGTCCAACAACGCCTGGGTCGCGGCCCTGTGCATCGCCGTGGGGGTCCTGGGAGTGCCGGTGGTCTACCTGCTGCTCACCAACATCGTCAACCTCGCAGTCGTCGGAGGCCTGATGTGGACGCACGAGCGAGCCGGGCTGTTCTTCGGCCTGATCCTGCCGCACGGCCTGCTGGAGCTGACCGCGGTGTTCGTCGCGGCGGGGGTTGGCCTGAAGATCTTCTGGGCCTGGATCGAGCCGGGACCGCGGACCCGGATGGACGGGATCGCGCAGGAGGGCCGGGCGGCCATGTCGGTGGCGCTGGGGCTGGTCGTCGTCTTCGCGGTCAGCGGCGCCGTCGAGGCGTTCGTCACGCCCTCAGCGCTGCCCACCTGGGCGCGGATCGGGATAGGGGTGCTCGCCGAGACCGCCTTTCTCACCTATGTCTTCACCGTCGGGCGGCGGGCCGCCCGGCGCGGGCAGACCGGAGACGTGTCCCTCCGGGACCAGGGAGACGCGGCACCGGTCGTCGGCTGAGCCACTCGCCTGCCCGCTGGCCATGCGCGAGCCCAGCACCATCCAGGTCAGGGGGGTCCGGCCAGCGCCAGCGCGGCCTCGACGTGGATCCGGGTGGTCGGGAAGACGGGCACGGCGCAGTCCTGCTGGCTGATGAGCAGCTCGATCTCGGTGCAGCCCAGGATGACCCCTTCGGCGCCGGCCGACACGAGCCGGTCGATGACGGCCAGGTAGCGCTCGCGCGAGGCGGGGTCGACCACGCCGACGCAGAGCTCCTCATAGATCACCCGGTGCACCTCGGCCCGGTCCGGGGCGTCGGGGACGAGCACCTCCAACCCGTGGGTGGCCAGCCGCTCCCGGTAGAAGTCCTGCTCCATCGTGTATGCCGTGGCGAGCAGTCCGACCGTGGTCAGGCCGGCGGCGACCACGGCGTCGGCGGTCGCGTCACCGAGGTGCACCAGCGGGACATCGACCGCTGCCTCGACCTGGTCGGCGACCTTGTGCATCGTGTTCGTGCAGATGAGCAGGAGCTCTGCCCCACCGGCCTCGAGGCCGCGTGCGGCGGCGGCGAGCAGGGCGCCGGCCTCGTCCCACCGCGACTCGGCCTGCAGCCGTTCCACCTGTGCGAACTCGACGGAGTGGACCAGGAGGCGGGCTGAGTGCAGGCCGCCGTAGCGCTCTCGCGTCAGCTCGTTGGCGAGCCGGTAGTACTGCGCGGTGGACTCCCAGCTCATCCCCCCGAGCATGCCGATCAGCTTCATCGTCCCACCGTAGGTGGTGTGCGGGGCTACAGGAGTCCCTGGCCCTTGAGTAGCAGGTAGTGGTCGGCCAGCCGGGGTGGAAGGTCCTGCGGGCTGGCGTCGATGACGTCCACGCCGAGCCTGGCGAGGACGGCCGCCGTGCGAAGCCGCAGGGCGACGGTCCGCTCGGCCGCGGCGGCGTCGAAGACCTCGGCGGTCGTCCCGCGGCGGGCAGCCATCGCCCCGAGGGCCGGGTCGCTCACGGACGCCACGACGACGCGGTGGTGCAGGGTCAGGCTTGCCAGGGTCGGCAGCAGGGACTCCTCGATGGCGGCCGGCTCCAGAGACGTCAGCAGCACGACGAGCGCGCGCCGACGGCTCGTGTCGGCGATCGCTGCGGCCAGGGTCGGCCAGGACGCCTCCAGCAGCGCGGGCTCGAGCGGCGCCATCGCCTGGACGAGGTTGCCGAGCAGCGCGGTGCGGCTCGTGTCCGTCACCCGGGCGCGGACCCAGCGGTCGCCGGCGATGAGGTGGACGCGGTCGCCGGCCCGGCTGGCCAGCGCCGCGAGGAGCAGCGCCGCGTCCATCGCGCTGTCGAGACGGGGCATGTTCTCCACCCGTCCAGCGGAGGTCCGTGACGTGTCGAGGACGAGGATGACGCGGCGGTCGCGCTCGGGCTGCCAGGTGCGGACGACGACGTGCTGCCGACGCGCGGTGGCTCGCCAGTCGATCGACCGCACGTCGTCGCCCTCGACGTAGTCGCGCAGCGAGTCGAACTCGGTGCCCTGTCCGCGGACCCTCACGGCCGACCGGCCGTCGAGCTGGCGGAGGCTGGCGAGCCGGGAGGGGAGGTGCTTGCGCGAGTCGAAGGGAGGCAGCGCCCGGATGGCGCCCGGCACCTCCACGGAACGCTGCCGCGCCCCGAGGCCGAGAGGACCGAAGCTGCGGATGGTGACGCGGTCGGCCAGCCGGTCGCCACGCCGCGTCGGGGTCAGTCGCGTCGTCAGCCGTCGGCGCTCGCCCCCCTTGATCGCGACCCGATGGCGGTCTCCGCTCGCCCCGGCTGACGGTTGCCACGCGTCCCGGAGGACGCCGCGCACGGTCCGGCTCGCGGGGTTGGTCACCAGCAGGGTCGTGGCCCCTGGCGCACCCAGCCGGACCTGCGCGGTCGGCTCCCGATGGACGACGAGCCGTCCGGGACTCGCCGCGAGGGCGACGTCGAGCACGGTCAGGGCAACGCTCAGGACCACCCAGAGCAGGGCCATCTCCCGGGTCGGCTGGAGCACGACCGCGATGAGCCCCGCGAGCATCAGCAACGGCAACCGCCCGCTCACCGCCATGGCCGCCGCCTTCGGCTCGATCTCATCCGGCGACCTAGCGGGGGACCGGGACAGAGCCGATGGCGCTGGCGAGCACCGAGCTGACGCTGACGCCCTCCAGCTCGGCCTCGGGCCGCAGCGACAGCCGGTGGGCGAGGGTGGCCTGCGCCAGCGCCTTGACGTCGTCCGGCGTGACGAAGGTCCGTGCGTTCATCCAGGCCCAGGCGCGGGAGGTGGCCAGCAGAGCCGTCGCGCCGCGAGGGCTGACGCCGAGCGACAGCGACGGGGCGGCCCGCGTCGCACGGGCGATGTCGACGATGTAGCCGGCCACCTCGGAGGCGACCGTGACCCGGCCCACCGCCTCGGCTCCGGCCGCGAGGTCCTCCACGCCGGCGACGGGCCGGATCCCGGCGGCGTCGAGATCGCGCGGCTGGAAGCCGGAGGCGTGCCGCTGGACGATCTCGAGCTCGTCGGAGCGAGGCGGGAGCGGGAGGGTGACCTTGAGCAGGAAGCGGTCGAGCTGTGCCTCGGGGAGGGGGTACGTCCCCTCATACTCGACGGGGTTCTGGGTGGCCGCGACCATGAACGGCTGCGGCAGCGCCCGAGGATGCCCTTCGACGGAGACCTGGCGCTCCTCCATCGCCTCGAGCAGCGCCGCCTGGGTCTTCGGTGGCGTGCGGTTGATCTCGTCGGCGAGCAGCAGGTTGGTGAACACCGGGCCCTCGCGGAAGGCGAAGTCCGAGCTGCCGTTGTCGTAGATGAGCGACCCGGTGATGTCCCCTGGCATGAGGTCGGGGGTGAACTGGACGCGCTTGGTGTCGATGTCGAGCGCCTTGGCGAGGGTCCGGACCAGCAGCGTCTTGGCCACTCCCGGCACCCCCTCGAGGAGGATATGACCCCGGGCCAGCAGGCAGATGATCATCCCGGACACGGCGGCATCCTGGCCGACGACCGCCTTGGCCACCTCATGGCGCACGGCCAGGAGCGACTGGCGCGCGGCGTCGTCGCGAGAGGAGAGTCGTCCCCCGGGCGGGGCCGCCTCGGGACCGGGGTCGGGCGACCGGGGGTCGGGCGACCGGGGGTCGGGCGACAGGGTGTCGGTCATGAGGGGCGTACCTCTTTCTCCACGGCGTTGAGCCTCTCCAACGCGGTCAGCTGGGCGGCCAGCGCGAGCAGGTCTGTCTGGGTGGATGGTGGGGGTCCGGCGAGGAGGTGACGCACGTGCTCGACGGGCCGTCCGGTCGCCGCCGAGACCGACGCCGCGACGGCGTCGACGGAGGCACGCCGGGGCAACCCGAAGTATGCGGCCAGCCGGCGCCGGGTGGCGTCCTGGAGGATCGCCGCCGCCCGCGGGAGGTCCTGGGCGCGGCGGTAGATCCGGCCGCGGCTCTCCGTCGTCTCGATGGCGCGAACGGCGACCGGCAGCGGCTCGCGCACGAGCCGGCCCAGGCGCCGGCCGCGCCATACCAGCAGGGCCGCCAGGGCGAAGCCGCCCAGCAGGGCGCCCGGACCGAGCCAGAGCGGGAGGAGCTCGCCGGTGCGCGACTCGTCGGTGGTCGGGATGTCGGCGACCGACGGGACGTACCACACCAGCCGGGAGGAGTGGCCGAGCGTGCGCAGGACAACCGCGGCGTTCTGGGCCTGGTCGATCTCGTCGTTGGTCAGGGCGCTGGAGCTGCCGAGGAGCACCAACGGCGCCCGGCTCGCCGACCTCGGCAGAGCCAGGTAGGCCGAGTAGCCGTCATGGGTGAGGCAGGCGGCGCTCGCCGGTGCCCCCACCCGCCGGAACTCGGTCTGGGTGTGGGACAGCGTCTCGCCCGGACGAATGTCACTGCTGGCGCAGCCGGACTGCCCCCCGTCGGCGGCGCTGCGCCGCAGCTGCCGCACCTCGACATCGGCACTGAGGTAACGCAGCACCCACGTGTCGGGGTTGACGACGACGAGGCGCTCGGCCGAGAGGGTCAGGGAGGCCAGGCGGGTGATGGTCGCCTCGGCGAGGTCGCCGGTCCTTGCCACGAGGACGCTCGTGTCGGCGTCCACGCCGGCTCGCTCCAGCTCGGCCTGCCCCCGGGCCACGGTGACGTCCACGCCCTGCTCGCCGAGCACCCGGGCCAGCGCCTGGGCGCCGTTGGGCCCGGGGTTGCGAGGGTCGAGGCTCTGGGTCGTCGGCGGCCCCGGCCCGCGCCACAGCATGACGACGGCCACCGCCAGGACCGCGAGAGCGACCAGGACCCACCGCACGACGCGTCGTCGAGGCGACGGCGCGGCCGGTCCGACCCGCTCGACCGGCTCGACGGGCTCGGCTTCGAGGTCCGGACCCGCGGGCAGCCCGCCGGCGTCGATGGTCACGGTCGCCCCCCCGTCGTCCAGACGGACTCCCGTGACGGGCCGGGGGTGTCGGCGAAATCGTCCGCGAGGTGGTCGGCCGTGTCGTCGGCGCCGGGGCCGGCCGGCCGCGCCCCTGTCGGGTGGCTCAGCTCGGGCCGGGTATGCCGCAGGGTCTCGTCGGTCGCCCGCAGCAGCTGCGCGTCGGCGCGGACCGCGGCATACCCGCCGTAGGCGACCGCGTCGAAGAGGTCCATCGAGCGGCGGACGGCGTCCACCTGCCCGGGGAAGACCACGGCCAGCTGGGCGCCGATCTCGTGCGCGGTGAGTGAGCGGGCGTCCGTGAGGAGGGTGCGGGTGTCGGCATCCCTGGCGACGGCTCGGGTCAGGTCGAGGACCGCGTCGCTCCAGCGTTGCTCGGCCATGGCCGTCGACGCGCGCGAGCGGAGCCGGTCCGCACTGACGAGCGAGTCGCCCAGCACCGGCCGGGGGGAGGAGCGTTCGCGTCGCTCGACCCTGACCCGGGTCAGGAGGTAGCCGATGCCCACCGCGATCACCACTGCCACGACGGCGATGACGAGAGGCGGAAGGCTGACCCCTGCGCTCGACGGGGTGCCGCTCAGCTCGGCGAGGCGGTCCGCGACCCAGCCGGCGAGCCGCTCCACGAGCGAGCGCGAGTCGTGGTACTCACCCTTGCCAAGCTCGTCGAGCACCCACGAGCGGGCCTGCTCGCCGCCGGGGTCGAGGTCTGTGGGCGACCGCGACGCCATGGCCAGCGCTGTCGCCGAGGCTGCCGTCACCGAGAGACCTCCGGTCTCGAGCGGGCGGCGCGGAGCAGGACGAGGTCGAAGCCCTCCTTGCGCATCCGCTGGTCGACGTAGAGCAGCCCGTTCGCGGCGGCCATGAACGGGACGACGACCGACGCGGACACCAGCGTCGCGACGTTGACGACCAGGGCGCCGACGACCGCATCAGCGCCGGGCGCCAGGTCGACGAGCAGGGTCAGCAGGGTGCCGACGAGGACGAGCGGCAGCTGGATGACGGAGTAGATGATCGAGGCGAGCAGCCCCACCAGGAGGGTGGTCCCGGCCAGCCGCCAGAACGAGCCGGCCGACAGCTGCCAGGCGCGTCGCAGGCCGGAGCGGACGCCCCGTCGTTCGAGGACGACGACCGGGCCGGCCAGCATGGTGCGCGGGAGCAGGAAGGCCCACCAGCCCAGCACGGCGACGCCGCCGACCAGCCCGAGGGCGACGACGGCGGCGGTGTCCGGCGCCACCGCGAGGGCCACGACGAGCAGCAGCAGCGGCCCCGCCAGAGCGAGGATGAGGAGGAGCTGGAGGACGACGAGCGGCGCCAGCCGGGGCCGGGCGCGCGCCCAGAGCTCGGAGAGCGCCGGCTTGCGGCCCAGCGTGGCTTCGGCGACCGAGGGGGCGAGCAGCCCGCTGAGGACGAGGGCGGCGAAGCCCACACCCAGCGCCAGCAGCAGCATGGAGAACGTCGCCCCGTCCAGGATCGCGTCGAGCCCCAGGGCGGAGTACCACGAGCCGCTCAGAGCCAGACCGGCGAGCAGCACGGACGGGACCACGCCCACCGCGAGCACGAGCAGGGACAGCCCGGCGACCGGACCGGGGTTGCGGCGGAAGTGCTTCACCGCACCGTCGAGCAGGTCACCGGTCGACATCGGTCGCAACGAGATGATGCCGGGCTTGTGGGAGGAGGCGGACTGGCCGGCCGCAGCCCCCGGCATACCCCTCGCCCGGTAGGCCGTGCCGCGGGCGGCGGGAGGCAGGTATGACGCCGGGCGGCGAGGGGGCTCCTCCGCGGGCGCGCCGGGAGGGGGTCCGAAGCCACTCATGGCCGGACCCCGCGACCTGCGCATGCAGACACGACTTCCCCTGACTGACGCTTCGACCACCGCCCAGCCAACGTATCAGCGCTGCTACGCGCGACCGTGGTGGCGCCGTGACTCGTCGTCGGGGCGTCGCTCGCCAGAGCTGTCGGGGTCCGGCGGGCCGCGGTAGGCGCAAGGACGGGCTAGGAGTGGTCGCGCGCCCATGTGGCGAGCCGGGCCTCGGCTGCGGCCGGCGTGGCGCACCCGGCCCCGAGCCGTTCCATCCGACCCACCAGCGCGGGTTCCGCACGGCAGAGGGCGAGCCCGCGACTGAGCAGCACGTGGGGACGCTTGCGCCGCTCGGACAGGTCGCGGACCAGCCGGCGGGCGAAGGTGACCCACCGGTTGTGGCGCACGCACCAGGCGGAGTGCAGCAGCCCCTGGTCCCGCAGCTGCGCGATCACCTCAGCGGCGAAGATCCCCTCGGCGATGACGAGCTCTCCGGCGCCGAGCTCGACCTCCCGAGCCCCGGTCGCCCGCGAGGCGGCGATGTCGTAGACCGGCATCTCCACCCGGCCGCCGCAGACCAGGTCGCGCAGCGCGGTCACGGCAGCGTCGGCATCCCAGGAGCGCGGGTCGTCCCAGTCGACCAGCCGGGTGCCGCCGAGGTCGGTCATCGGCAGCGCCGGGTCGTCGCCGTCGCGATAGAAGTCGTCCAGGCGGACGACCGGCCAGCGGTGGGCAGCGTGCAGGCGCGCGGCGAGGCGTGACTTGCCTGAGCCCGAGGGTCCGGCGACGACGACGACGCGAGCGCGGTCCGGCTGGGTCACCGGCCCTTGGGGTGCCACACGGTCTTGGTCTCGAGGTAGGCCTTGACCCGGCTCAGATCCGGCGTGACGCTCCAGTCCGGCTCGAGCGCCACCGCTGCAGCTCCGGCGGGCCGCAGCACCCGCTTGAGGTTCTCGGCGGCAGCAAGCTCGAGGTCGCCCCAGGCGAGCCCCTCTGCGTCGGCGGCGCCGGAGAGGTCGATGGCGTTGACGTCCCGATGCGAGGCGAGCCAGGGGGCGACCTCAGCGGTGCGCCCGGTGATGATGTTGACCACCCCACCCGGGACGTCGCTCGTGGCCAGCGCCTCCGAGAGGGTGACCGCGGGCAGCGGCCGCCGCTCCGACGCCAGCAGCACGGTCGTGTTGCCGGAGACGATGGCTGGCGCGAGCACCGAGACCAGCCCGAGCAGCGAGGACGACTGCGGCGCGAGCACCGCGACGACGCCGGTGGGCTCGGGGGCGGAGATGTCGAAGTACGGGCCGGCCACGGGGTTCAGGCTGCCGAGGACCTGGGCGAGCTTGTCGGACCACCCGGCATACCAGACCCAGCGGTCGATCGCGGCGGCGACGGTCCCGCGCGCCTTGGCGGGGGTCAGCCCCTCCGAGGCGGCGACCTCGACGACGAACTGCTCGAACCGGCCCTCCATCACCTCGGCGACGCGGTAGAGCACCTGCCCGCGGTTGTATGCCGTCGCGCCGGCCCAGCCGGCGACCGCGCCTCGGGCGGCGAGGACCGCGTCCCGGGCGTCCTTGCGCGAGCCGAGGGCGGCGTTCGCGAGGAAGCCGCCCTTGGTGTCCGTGACGACATAGGACCGGCCCGACTCGCTTCGCGGGAACTTGCCGCCGATGTAGAGCTTGTAGGTCTTGCGGACGTCGACGCGCGCGTCGCCCCCGGACGTCGCTCTGGCGGTGGTCCTGGCTGTGGGGCTCACGCGCCGGCTCCTGTCGTGACGTAACCCTCGAGGCCGTGCCGGCCACCCTCGCGTCCGTAGCCGGACTCCTTGTAGCCGCCGAACGGCGAGGTCGGGTCGAACTTGTTGAAGGTGTTGGCCCAGACGACGCCGGCGCGCAGCTGGTCGGCCATCCAGAGGATGCGCGACCCCTTCTCGGTCCAGACCCCCGCGCTGAGTCCATAGGGCGTGTTGTTCGCCTTGGCCACGGCCTCCTGCGGCGTGCGGAAGGTCAGCACCGACAGGACCGGCCCGAAGACCTCCTCCTGCGCGATCCGATGGGTCTGCGACACGTTGGTGAACACCGTCGGGGGGAACCAGAAACCCTTGGCCGGCAGCTCGCACGGCGGGCTCCACCGCTCGGCGCCCTCGGCCTCGCCGACTGCCGACAGCTCGCGGATCCGGGCGAGCTGGGCCTCGGAGTTGATGGCGCCGAGGTCGGTGTTCTTGTCGAGCGGGTCGCCCACCCGGATCGTGCCGAGCCGGCGCTTGAGCTTGCGCAGCACCTCGTCGTGGACGTTCTCCTGCACGAGCAGGCGGGAGCCGGCGCAGCAGACATGACCCTGGTTGAAGAAGATGCCGTTGACGATCCCCTCGACGGCCTGCTCGATGGGCGCGTCGTCGAAGACGATGTTGGCCGCCTTGCCGCCGAGCTCGAGGGTGGCCTTCTTGCGGGTGCCGGAGATGGTCCGGGCGATCGCCTTGCCGACGCCGGTCGAGCCGGTGAAAGCGACCTTGTCGACGTCGGGGTGCTCGATGAGGGCCTGCCCGGTCGCGCCGGCGCCGGTGATGATGTTGACGACGCCGGGCGGCAGGTCGGCCTGCTGGCACACCTCGGCGAACAGCAGCGCGGTGAGCGGCGTGGTCTCGGCCGGCTTGAGCACGACGGTGTTGCCGCACGCCAGAGCCGGGGCGATCTTCCACGCGAGCATGAGCAGCGGGAAGTTCCACGGGATGACCTGGCCGACCACGCCGAGTGGACGGGGGGCGCTGGTGTGGCCGCCGAGCCCGGCATACTCGAGCTTGTCGGCCCATCCCGCGTGGTAGAAGAAGTGGGCCGCAGCCAGGGGGATGTCGACGTCGCGCGACTCCTTGATCGGCTTGCCGTTGTCGATCGTCTCGAGCACGGCGAACTCGCGGGCCCGCTCCTGCATGATCCGCGCGATGCGGAAGAGGTACTTGCCGCGGTCGGCGCCGGACATCCGGCCCCAGGCGCCGCGGTATGCCGCGCGCGCGGCCTTGACCGCCCGGTCCACGTCGGCGGCGCTCGCCTCGGTGATGTCGGCGAGCACCTCCTCGGTCGCGGGGCTGATCGTCTTGAAGGCGCCGCCGCCGAGGGAGTCGACGAACTCGCCCCCGATGAACAGCCCGTAGGAGGACTGGATGTCGACGATGGCTCGGGACTCCGGTGCCGGGGCGTACTCGAACGTGGCCATGGGTGTCGTGTCCTCAGTCGATCGTGACGTAGTCAGGGCCCGAGTAGGCCCCCGTGGTGAGCTTCTGCCGCTGCAGAAGCAGGTCGTTGAGCAGACTCGAGGCGCCGAAGCGGAACCAGTCCGGGTCGAGCCAGTCCTCCCCGGCGATCTCGCTCACCATGACGAGGTACTTCAGCGCGTCCTTGCTCGTCCGGATGCCCCCGGCCGGCTTCACGCCGACCTGGGTCCCGGTCAGCTCCTGCCAGTCGCGCACGGCCTCGAGCATGATCAGGGTGACGGGCAGGGTCGCGGCTGGGGCGACCTTGCCGGTGGAGGTCTTGATGAAGTCGCCGCCCGCGAGCATGGACAGGTAGGACGCGCGGCGCACGTTGTCGTAGGTCACCAGCTCGCCGGTCTCCATGATGACCTTGAGGTGCGCGTCAGGGGCGCTCGCGTCGCGCCGGCAGGCCTGCTTGATCGCGGCGATCTGGTCGAACACGGTGAGGTAGTCGCCGGCCAGGAACGCGCCCCGGTCGATGACCATGTCGATCTCGTCGGCGCCTGCCCGGACGGCGTCGCGCGTGTCGGCGAGCTTCACCGGCATACTCGCCCGCCCGGAGGGGAAGGCGGTGGCGACGGCCGCCACGTGGATTCCGCTGTCTCCCAAGGCCTTCTTGGCGGTCTCGACCATGTCGCCGTAGACGCACACCGCAGCCGGGCGAGGGGTCGTCGGGTCGCTCGGGTCGGGGACCATCGCCTTGGCGCAGAGCGACCGGACCTTGCCTGGCGTGTCGGCGCCCTCGAGGGTCGTGAGGTCGATCATCGAGATGGCCATGTCGATGCCCCACGCCTTGGCGGTGGTCTTGATCGAGCGGGTGCCCAGCGCGGCCGCCCGGCCCTCGCAGCCCACCTGGTCGACACCGGGGAGGCCGTGCAGCCAGGTGGTG
Source organism: uncultured Actinomycetota bacterium (assembly GCA_963826375.1). Lineage (GTDB taxonomy): Bacteria > Actinomycetota > Actinomycetes > Actinomycetales > Dermatophilaceae > Lapillicoccus. The sequence goes on from CAWGWN010000009.1 coordinate 327,738, forward strand.
AGGGAGGCGTTGGTGAGCCGTCCCACCCCCAGCAGGTCTCGGGCCCGGGCGGTGGCGTCGGCGTCGACGGTCGAGGATGTCACCGACCGAGTCTAGGCCAGATCCGGGCTCCGACCGGCTCGGGGAAGGGTCTGTCCGGGTGCGTGAGCCGTGCGGGCGGGGCTGCCCGGACGGGTGGTGCGTGAGAGGATCGGTGTTCCCCGACGTCCTGGCGCCAACTGAACTGGACCCCGCTGCATGCTCCGCTCCCGACCGGCTCCTGAGGCCCTTCGTACCCTCCGTCAGCGCGGCTCGATGGCGCTCGGCATCGCCGCGATCCTGTGCTGCGTGGGCATCGTGCTGCCGTCGGCTCTCAACCCCGAGGTGTCGCTGGTGTTCACCGGCCTGATGCTGCTGGGGGCCGCCGCGGGGTGGGTGCTCTTCGTCCGGCCGAGCGTCGTCCTGACCGTGCACGGCGTGCACCTCAACAACCCGCTGCGTCGCACCGTCATCCCGTGGGCCAGGGTGCAGGACGTGTCCGCGCGGTGGAACCTCGAGGTCTACGCCGACGACAAGAGCTACCCGGCGTGGGCGATCGCCTCGCACATAGAGCGGCCGCAGCGACAGGGCCTGCTCGGGCTGGGTTCGCTGGGCACCAGGTCCACCGCCGAAGCCGCCGCGCCGCCGCCGTCCCGGGGAGCCACCGTCGGCAGCGCCGCCGCCCTGATCGAGGACGCGATGACGCAGTGGAGCGAGATGCGCGCCGAGGGTCGTCCCGAGGCGGTCACCGACACCGAGGTGGTCCGCACCTGGGACCTGCCCGACCTCGTGGTCCTGGGCATCCCTGTGCTGCTGACGGTGGCCGGCTTCCTGCGCTGACCTGGGTCAGCTGTGGTGCGGGGCCCTCTAGAACTGCTCGGCCCCCTCAGACCCGCGTCAGCGCCTCGAGCTCGGCCCGGATGGCAGCCAACCGCACCGCAGCGGTATGGCGCGCCGGCGCGAGAGCGGACGCCCCACCAGCCACCGGCTCGATGACCTCGAGGTAGACCTTGACCTTGGGCTCGGTGCCGGACGGCCGGACGATCACCCGGGACGCGTCCGCGAGGAACAGCCGCAGCCCGTCGGTCGGGGGCAGGCCGCCGTCGCCCTTGCTGAGGTCGTCGACCCGGGTGACCGTCGTCCCGGCCACCGCCGCCGGCAGCTCGGCCCGCAGCCGCCCCATCAGCGTCGGGATCTGCACCAGGTCGGTCACGCGCACCGAGAAGGAGTCCGTCGCATACACGCCGTGCCGCACCGCGAGGTCGTCGAGCACGTCGAGCAGGGTGCGCCCCGCGGCCTTGAGCCCGGCGGCCAGCTCGGCCAGCAGCAGCGCGGCGCTGACCCCGTCCTTGTCGCTGACGACCTCCGGGGCGACGCAGTAGCCGAGCGCCTCCTCATAGCCGTAGGCCAGGCCCGGCACCCGCGCGATCCACTTGAAGCCGGTCAGCGTCTCCTCGTGCCTGACTCCCGCAGCCTCGGCCATCGCGGCCAGCAGCCGGGACGAGACGATCGAGCACGCGAACACCCCACCCGGGTCGACGCCCCGGTCGAGCAGGTGCGACCCGAGCAGGGCGCCGACCTCGTCCCCGCGCAGCATCCGCCAGTGTCCGCCGTCGACGACCGCGGCGGCGCACCGGTCGGCGTCCGGGTCGTTGGCCAGGACGAGGTCGGGGTGCACGGTCCGCGCGAGCGCGAGCGCCGCGTCGATCGCCCCGGCCTCCTCGGGGTTGGGGAAGCTCACGGTCGGGAAGAGCGGGTCCGGCTCGGACTGGCTGGGCACGGCCATCGGCGCCGGGAAGCCGGCCTCGACGAAGACCCGGTGGAGGGTGTCGTTGCCGACGCCGTGCAGGGAGGTGTGCACCACCGACAGGTCACGCGGGCCGCCGGGCGAGACGACCCGGCATACGGCGGTGACGTAGTCGTCGAGCACCTCGCTGCCCAGCGTCTGCCAGCCGTCGTCGGCCCGTGGCAGGTCCGCCACCCGTCCCACGGCAGCGATGTGCGCGGCGATCTGGGCGTCCGTCGGGGGGACGATCTGGCTCCCGTCGCCGAGGTAGACCTTGTAGCCGTTGTCCTGGGGCGGGTTGTGGCTCGCCGTCACCATCACGCCCGCGTCCGCGCCCAGATGACGGATCGCGAACGCCAGCACAGGAGTCGGCAGCGGTCGAGGCAGGACCATCGCCCGGCCGCCCGCCGCGACGACGACGGCCGCCGTGTCACGGGCGAACACGTCGGAGTTGTGCCGGGCGTCGTAGCCCACCACCACCACCGGCTCGGCTCGCCTCCCCTCCTGCTTGAGGTATGCCGTGAGGCCGGCTGCCGCCCGGATGACCACCGAGCGGTTCATCCGGTTCGGCCCAGCAGCCAGCGCGCCGCGCAGGCCGGCCGTGCCGAACTCCAGCGGGCCGGAGAACCGGTCGGCGAGCTCGGCGGCGGCCTCCGGGTCCGCGCCGAGCGCGCTGTCGAGCAGCTGCCTCAGCTCCTCGCGGGTCGCCGCGTCGGGGTCGTCCGCCAGCCACGCCTCGGCCGCCTCGCGCAGGGCGTCGCCGAGCGGGCCGTCGGGGAGCGCCGGGGACGTCACGCGGTCACGATCCGGGTGACCACGTCGGCCAGCAGCCGGCCGCACCGGGCCGCTGCCGCCTGCCCGGCCTCGATCACCTCGGCGTGCGAGAGCGGCTGGTCCGAGATGCCGGCGGCCAGGTTTGTCACCAACGAGATGCCGAGCACCTCGAGCCCGACCTGCCGGGCGGCGATCGCCTCGAGGGTGGTGGACATGCCGACCAGGTCGCCGCCGAGGATCCGGGCCATCTGCACCTCGGCCGGCGTCTCGTAGTGCGGCCCCCGGAACTGCACGTACACCCCCTCGTCGAGCTCGCCGTCCACCTCCTTGGCCAGGGCGCGCAGCCGGGAGGAGTAGAGGTCCGTGAGGTCGACGAAGTTCGCGCCCTCGATGGGCGAGGCCGCGGTGAGGTTGAGGTGGTCGCGGATGAGCACCGGCGTCCCCGGGCTCCAGGCGGGGTTGAGGCCGCCGCACCCGTTCGTCAGCACGATCGTGGAGCAGCCGGCAGCCTTCGCCGTCCGCACGGCGTGGACGACGGCGCGCACGCCGCGGCCCTCGTAGAAGTGCGTGCGGGTGCCGAAGACGAGGGCCCGGCGCCCCGTGTCGCCGACGACGACGGAGCGCATGCTGCCGGAGTGGCCGGCCACCGCGGCACGATGGAACCCGGGCACGTCCGCGTTGTCGATGCTGGCCACGGTCTCGCCGATCAGGTCACCCGTCTGGCCCCAGCCGGACCCGAGCACGAGCGCGACGTCGTGGGCGGCGGCACCGCTGCGCTCGGCGATGACCGCCGCGGCGGCGTCGGCGACCGCGAAGGGGTCGGCTGCCGGGTCGCTGAGCGCGTCGTCGCTCGGCGCGGGAAGGGCGGCGCTGCGGTCCGGGGCGGGGCTCGGATGGGTCACCCGCGCAGCCTAACGGGGGTCGTCCACCGCCTGCGCAGCCTCCGGAGACCCACGGCGGATGCCTGCCGCGCGGCATACCGATGGTTGGATGTCTCTCGTGATCGCGCGCAGCTCGTCCGTCGTCATCCTCGGCGGGGGCCCCGGAGGGTATGAGGCGGCGCTCGTCGCGGCCCGGCTCGGGGCGAGCGTGACCGTCGTCGACCGGGACGGCCTCGGCGGTGCCTGCGTGCTCACCGACTGCGTCCCGAGCAAGACGCTGATCTCGACCGCCGGTGTCATGGCCAACCTCGGCGCGGCGCCCGCACTCGGCGTCGACCTCGGCTCGGTCCCGGCGACCGCGGACCTCGAGGCCGTCAACCGCCGCGTCCTCGACCTGGCGAACACGCAGAGCGAGGACATCCGGCTGCGCCTCGAGGGGGACGGCGTGCGGATCCTGCGCGGGATGGGCACGCTGCTCGGTCCCGGCCGGGTGCGGGCCGACCTCGCGGACGGCGACAGCGAGCAGCTCGACGCCGACGTCGTCCTGGTCGCCACGGGAGCGACTCCCCGGGTGCTGCCCGCCGCGGTCCCGGACGGCGAGCGCATCCTCACCTGGAAGCAGATCTACGCCCTGCGCGAGCTGCCCGAACGGCTCGTCGTCGTGGGCTCCGGGGTGACCGGGGCCGAGCTGGCACACGCCTACCTCAGCCTCGGCGGTGAGGTGGTCCTCGTGTCCTCCCGCGACCGGGTGCTGCCCGGGGAGGACGCCGACGCGGCAACCGTCATCGAGGACGTGTTCCGTCGGGGCGGGATGGAGGTGCTCGGCCGGTCGCGGATGGCCAGCGTCGAGCGGGTCGGCGACGGCGTGCGGGTGCACCTCGTCGACGGCCGGACGGTGGAGGGCTCCCATGCGCTGCTCGCTGTCGGCTCGGTGCCGCAGACCGCGGGCATCGGCCTCACCGAGTGCGGGGTGCAGCTCTCCGACTCGGGGCACATCGAGGTCGACGGGGTGTCACGGACGTCGGTGCGCGGCGTGTATGCCGCGGGCGACTGCACCGGTGTGCTCCCGCTGGCGTCGGTCGCGGCGATGCAGGGACGGATCGCCGTCTGGCACGCGCTCGGTGACGCGGTCAGCCCGCTGAGGCTCAACGTCGTCTCCGCCAACATCTTCACCTCGCCCGAGATCGCCACGGTCGGGGTCTCGCAGAAGGACATCGACGAGGGTGTCGTCGAGGCGAGCTCGGTCATGCTCCCGCTGGCGACCAACCCGCGCGCCAAGATGGACAGCTTCGAGGACGGCTTCGTCAAGGTCTTCTCCGGCCGGGGGACCGGGACGGTGCTCGGCGGCGTGGTGGTCGCCCCCCGGGCCTCGGAGCTGATCTACCCGCTGACCCTGGCCGTGCAGAACCACCTCAGCGTCGACCAGCTCGCGAGCACGTTCACCGTCTATCCGTCGATGACCGGCTCCATCGCCGAGGCGGCTCGCCGGCTGCACTGACGCCCGCGCCGGCTGCGTCACTCAGCCGGTCGGTCACTGTCCTCGCTGGGGCGTTCGGCCCAGCCCTCCTCGCGGGCCCACCGCTCCCGGCGCCTGCGGGAGATCGAGCTGCGCAACGCCGTGTACAGCGGCCATGCCACGAGCGCGACGAGGACGAGGACGAGGAGGTTCACCCAGCGGAACCCCTCCTGCTGGACGGCCTCGGCGGCGAACCAGGTCTGCATCTGGCCGAGTCTATTCGCCGGGGCGCGGGTAAGGTCGGCGGTGGCGCCGGCGAGACAGGTATGTCGCGCCGGTCACGCGCGAGATGACACGGAGGCACCGATGAGCACCGACGGCGGGCTGTTCGACCAGGTCAAGGACTTCATCAAGGGTCAGCCGGAGCAGGCCCAGCTGCCCACGCCCGGGGAACCGGCGCCGGCACCCGCGCCGGGCCAGCCTGCTCCGGGCCAGCCGAGCCCTCCGGCACCGAGCGAGCCGCCGCCGGCCCCTGCGCCGGGCCAGCCCTCCCCGGCGCCGAAGCCGGGCCCACCGCCGGCCCCGAGGGTCGACCCGGGATCCGACCACTGACTTGCCCGGACTGCCACGGACTGCCACTGACTGCGACTGACCGGCTGAGGCTCAGCCGTCGGCAGCAGCGTCGGCGGCGCCCGCGTCGCTGATCGTCGCGAGCACCGTCCCGCTCGTGACCGTCTCGCCGACGGCGGCGGTGAGGCCCCCGATGACGCCGGCCTTGTGGGCCGTGATCGGCTGCTCCATCTTCATCGCCTCGAGGACGATGACCGTCTGACCGGCCTCGACGCTGTCTCCGTCTGCGACGGCGATCTTGACGATCGTCCCCTGCATGGGGGCAGTGAGGGAGTCGCCCGAGGCGGCCGCGCCGGACTTCGCGCCGGCCGAACGTCGGGGAGCCTTCTTCTTCGCTGCGCCGCCGCCCCCACCGAGGGACAGCCCGCCCGGGACGACGACCTCGAGCCGTCTGCCGCCCACCTCGACGACGATGGTCTGCCGCTCCTCCGGCTCGCCGGGAGCGTCAGCCGGCGGGCCGGCATACGGCTCGATGGTGTTGTCGAACTCGGTCTCGATCCAGCGGGTGTGGATCGAGAACGGCGTCTGCGGGTCGTCGGGTGCGAAGGCGGGGTCGCTGACCACCGCGCGGTGGAACGGGAGCACGGTCGGCATGCCCTCGACGACGAACTCGGCCAGCGCGCGCCGAGACCGCTCCAGCGCCTGCTGACGGGTGCGTCCGGTGACGATGAGCTTGGCGAGCATGGAGTCGAAGGCGCCACCGACGACGTCTCCCTCGACGACGCCGGAGTCGACGCGGACACCCGGACCGGCCGGCGGCTGGTAGCGGGCCACCGTGCCGGGGGCGGGGAGGAAGCCGCGGCCGGCGTCCTCGCCGTTGATGCGGAACTCGAAGGAGTGCGCGTGAGGGACCGGGTCGTCGAAGCCCAGCGGCTCGCCGTTGGCGATGCGGAACTGCTCGCGAACCAGGTCGATCCCCGTCACCTCCTCGGTGACCGGGTGCTCGACCTGCAGGCGGGTGTTGACCTCGAGGAAGGAGATGGTGCCGTCCTGCGCGATGAGGAACTCGCAGGTGCCCGCGCCGGTGTAGCCGGCTTCGCTGAGGATCGCCTTCGAGGCACGGACCAGCTCGGTGTGCTGCTCGTCGGTGAGGAAGGGAGCGGGTGCCTCCTCGACGAGCTTCTGGTTGCGCCGCTGCAGCGAGCAGTCGCGGGTGGAGACGACGACGACGGTGCCGTGCTCGTCGGCCAGGCACTGGGTCTCGACGTGCCGGGGCTGGTCGAGGAAGCGCTCCACGAAGCACTCGCCGCGGCCGAAGGCCGTGACGGCCTCGCGCACGGCCGAGTCGAACAGCTCGGGGATCTCCTCGATCGTCCGGGCCACCTTCAGCCCCCGGCCACCGCCGCCGTAGGCCGCCTTGATCGCGACGGGCAGGCCGTGCTCCTGGGCGAAGGCGACGATCTCGTCGGGCCCCTCGACCGGCTCCTTCGTGCCGGGGACGAGGGGGGCGCCGGCCTTGGTGGCGATGTGGCGAGCCTTGACCTTGTCGCCGAGCGCGTCGATCGCCGCCGGGCTCGGGCCGATCCAGGTCAGCCCGGCGTCCATCACGGCCTGGGCGAAGCCGGCGTTCTCCGCGAGGAAGCCGTACCCGGGGTGCACTGAGTCTGCGCCGGAGCGCTTCGCGACGTCGAGCAGCTTCTCCTGCACGAGGTAGCTCTCCCCGGGGGTCGCGCCGCCGAGCGCGTAGGCCTCGTCGGCGACCTTGACGTGGAGGGCGTCGCGGTCGGGGTCGGCATAGACGGCGACGGAGCCGATCCCCGCGTCCGTACAGGCGCGAGCGATGCGGACGGCGATCTCGCCCCGGTTGGCGATGAGCACCTTTGAGATCTGCGGCATGGCCGGAGCCTAACGGGTGGCGGCCGGCCGTCGCGGTTGACGCTGGTCACACCGCGGCGGTGCACCTGCACTTGTGCGGCCCGGGGATGCCGCGGCGCCGCGGCATACAGTTGGCGGCATGACTTCTGCCACCACCGTCCCCACCCTTCCCCTGTCCACCGGCCCCGCCGCGATCGACATCCCCCAGCTCGGCTTCGGCGTCTGGCAGGTGCCGGAGGACGAGGTCGAGGGCGCGATCGGCACCGCTCTGGAGTGCGGCTACCGCCACATCGACACGGCCCGTGCCTACGAGAACGAGGCCGGCGTCGGCCGGGCCATCGCGGCCTCCGACATCCCGCGGGACGACCTGTTCGTGACGACGAAGGTCTGGAACAACGACCAGGTCCAGGGCCGGGTGCGCGAGGCCTTCGACGGCTCCATGGAGCGGTTGGGCATCGGCACGCTGGACCTCTACCTCATCCACTGGCCGGTGCCGGCTGCCGACCGGTTCGTCCAGGCCTGGAAGGACCTGCTCGAGCTGCGCGAGTCCGGCCGGGTCCGTGCGGTCGGGGTCTGCAACTTCCAGGTCGCCCACCTGCAGCGGCTGATCGACGAGACCGGCGAGGCTCCGGCGATCAACCAGATCGAGCTGCACCCCTACCTCCAGCAGGCCGAGCTGCGCGAGTTCCACGCACAGCACGGCATCGTCACCGAGGCGTGGAGCCCGCTGGCGTCCGGCGGCGACGTGCTCACCGACGAGACCATCGTCGCGGTGGCGCAGAAGCACGGCGTCACGCCTGCCCAGGCGATCATCCGATGGCACCTGCAGCTCGGCAACGTCGTCATCCCGAAGTCGGTCACCCCGTCGCGGATCGCCGAGAACATCGACGTCTTCGGCTTCGAGCTCGACGCCGCCGACCTCGAGCAGGTCGCCACGCTCGAGCGAGGCTTCCGCACCGGCCCCGACCCGGATGAGTTCAACAACGGGGCGTGACCGCGGCACTACCGTGGGGCCATGCCCACCCACCAGCGCGACCTCGAGCCGCAGGTCCAGCGCGACTTCAGCACGGCCATGTCCTACGGCGACTACCTGGCGCTCGACCAGCTTTTGAGCGCGCAGCACACACGGAGCCAGCCGGAGCAGCACGACGAGCTGCTCTTCATCATCCAGCACCAGACGTCGGAGCTCTGGCTGAAGCTGATGATCCACGAGCTGCGCTCTGCCAGAGGCCTGCTCGCGTCTGATGAGCTGTCACCGGCGCTGAAGCGGCTGGCGCGGGTCAAGCGGATCCAGGAGGTGCTGACCGAGCAGTGGTCGGTGCTGGCCACCCTCACGCCGAGCGAGTACGCGCAGATCCGCCCGTTCCTCGCGACGAGCTCGGGCTTCCAGTCGTGGCAGTACCGTGCGGTGGAGTTCCTCCTCGGCAACAAGAACGCCGAGATGGTGTCGGTGTTCGACCACGACGAGGACGCCCGGTCCCTCCTGGCCGGACTGCTCGCCGAGCCGAGCCTCTACGACGAGTTCTTGCGCCACCTCTCCCGCCGGGGGTATGCCGTGCCGGCGCGGCTTCTCGACCGGGACTGGACCGCGCCGCACGTGCTCGACGAGGACCTCGTCCACCTCTTCGCCGGCGTCTATGCCGCCCCCGCCGAGCACTGGGGTGTCTACGAGACGTGTGAGGAGCTGGTCGACCTCGAGGACAACTTCCAGCTGTGGCGCTTCCGGCACCTGCGCGTCGTCGAGCGGACCATCGGCCACAAGCGCGGCACGGGCGGCTCCAGCGGGGTCGACTTCCTCCGACGGGCGCTCGACCTGACCTTCTTCCCCGAGCTGTATGCCGTGCGAGCCGAGATCGGCGGCTGACGCGCTCGCAGCGGCTAGGGGCGCTCCTGCGGGTCGATGCTCCGCGTCTGGGAGCGCCGGTTCCTGCTGTGGACCCAGTCGCTGAGGAACACCTTCGGGAGCATCTTCGCGATCGAGAGCACCAGGTACATCACCGTGTTGATGGCGACGAATGCCGCCAGGACGGCGAACCCCGAGGAGGACAGCACCGACTCGGGCAGCAGGACCCCCTGCGGGTACGCGCTCACGGGCGTCATCATCGTCCGTCACCCGCAGCCACGGTCTCGGCCGGCTGCGCCGGGGGGTGGTGGGTCACGTGCTTCCAGCTGGCGGTCCTGCCGAGCGAGATGTCGAGGATGCCCTTGACGTAGACGAGGTTGAGGAAGACGGCGAAGAACAGCTCCGGGAGGAGCGCCAGCCCGAGCAGGCGCGCACGCCATCCGCCGCGCCATACGGTCACGACCCGCTCGAGGACGAACACCATGCCGAGCCCCGCCCAGAAGGGGAACCAGACCCAGCGGTCGAGCGAGACGGCCATCAGGGCGAGGAGCACGAAGTACGTCGTCAGCGCGATGACGCCGTAGCCGATGCCCAGCTGCTGCGCCCAGTAGCGGAACGTCTGCCGCGTGACGCCGTATGCGCCGAGGTTCTCCAGGGCCCCTCGCTGCCAGCGAAGTCGCTGCGACCACAGCGCCCCCCAGGTGGGCATGACCTCCGTGACCACCGTGCACTGGGCGGGCGAGATCATCAGCGCCCCCAGCGACTTCAGCGCGATGGTGAGCTCGTTGTCCTCGGTCAGGGCCGCCGTGTCGTAGACGTCACCCCGGACTCCGGGGAGCGACCGGCCGCGGGAGTCTGCGACGGTCCGCAGGGCATGCGGACGGAACATCGAGGCCGTGCCGGTCAGGACGAACACCCGGCCACGGCGCCGCCGCATCTCCCGGGCATACCGGATGTACTCGTTGCGCTGGAACTGGCCCAGCACTCCGCTGCCCTCCTCGCCGTAGAAGAGGCCCCCGATGGCCACGAGCGCCCGGTCGTCAGTCATCCGGCGCACGGCTGCCTCGAGGAAACCGTCGTCGAGCGTGGTGTCGGCGTCCATCACCATGACGACGTCGTTGTCGCCCTGCCCCGGGAGGAGCTCACGCAGGACCTGGTTCAGGGCGCCCGCCTTCTTCTGGGAGTTGTCCCTCGACGAGAAGACCTCGACACCGGCCCGGCGCGCCACCTCCACGGTCGAGTCGGTGCAGTTGTCGGCCACGACCACGATCCGATGTGGCGGCTGGGACTGGCTCTGGAGGGAGTGAAGCGTGTGGGGCAGGGACGCCTCCTCGTTATGGGCCGGGATCAGGACGGTGACCGTCACGGGACCGGCGTAGACACCGTAGGTCTCGGCCATGATGACCTTGGGCGCCAGGGGCGAGCCCACCTGGTCGTCCGAACGTCGTGCGCGGTTGGCGATCCGGCGCTCGACCAGGGCCACCCCGGCGGCGAAGAGCACGGCCAACGCGACTGCACCGAGGATGACGCGGGTGGGCGGCGCGTCCGAGACGTACAGGACTCTCCACACGCCGAAGAGGACACCTTCGGTGGGCGGCCGGTCGGTGCTGCGGCCGTCGGAGGCGACGGCCAGCCACAGCAGGGCGGCGGCGCCGGCTGCGATGCCGATGATGACGATGCCGATCGCTCGGTGGAACCTACCCATGGACGTGCTCCTGACGCTGGATGGCCCAGCTGGTGATGGCTCAGGGTTCGAGGACCCGGTGGTCTGGGGAGATGAGCTGTTCGAGGAAGGCCTCCAGCCGCACCGGCCTGCCGATCAGGTAGCCCTGGGCGAAGTCGACTCCCTCCTCGCGGACGACGTCGAGGATGGCCTCGTCGGCGACGAACTCGGCGACGGTCTTCATCCCCAGCTCCCGGGCGATGCCCACGATGGAGCGCATGATGCTCCGGTCGATCGGGCTGCGGTGGCTGTCCGCCACGAACCCGCCGTCGATCTTGATGACATCGAACGCCAGGTGCTTGAGGTAGAAGAACGAGCCGAAGCCGGAGCCGAAGTCGTCCAGAGCGAACTCGCAGCCCAGCGCGCCGACCCGCTCGACGAACTCGCGGGCCTGGATGACGTCGGTCAGAGCGGCGGTCTCGGTGATCTCGAGGATCAGCGCGGCCGGGTCCACCCCCAGGCGGGCCAGCGAGTCGACGATGGTGCGCTCGACCTCGGGGTGTCCGATCGAGTGGCCCGACAGGTTGACCGCGAGCTGGAAGTGGGGGAAGCGCTGACGGATGTCGTGCAGCAGGCCGATACTGTGCTTGAGCACCCACATGTCGATGGAGGGGGCGAGTCCCGCATGCTCGGCGATGCCGAGGAACTGCTCTGGCAGGACCGTCTGCTCGGAGTCGTTCAGCCGGAGCAGGACCTCGGCGGAGGTCACCCGATCCGTGCTCAGATCGAGGATCGGCTGCAGCCGCAAGGAGAATCCGTCGTTCTCCAAGGCATTCTCGATGCGTCCCTTCCACTGGAGTCGCGCCGCGGTACGGGGCCTCGTCGAGACGCCGACGTCCAGGCAGGCGTAGCCGTCGCGGCCGGCGTCCTTGGCGTCGTACATCGTCATGTCGGCCAGCGCGAGGACATCCATCGAGTGGTGGGACGCGGCCTCGAACGTGACGACCCCGACGCTCGCCGTCACCCGTCGGCGCGCGCCGTCCAGCGGGGCGGTGTGCTGGCGGAGGCGGTTGACGATGGCCGAGGCGACGGCGGCTGCCGCGCTCGCGTCGGCCTCCGGCAGCAGGACGGCGAACTCGTCGCCGCCGAGCCGGGCCACGAGGTCCGTGTGGCGCAGCGACCCGGTGAGCAGGCGTGCGGTGGAGACGAGCAGCTCGTCGCCCGCTCCATGTCCCAGGGTGTCGTTGACCTCCTTGAAGTTGTCGAGGTCAAGGAGCAGCAGCGCCCCCGTCGGACCCTCCCGGTCGCAGCGTTCGAGGTGCCGCGCCAGGAGCTCGTCAAGGCGTCGGCGGTTGGCGAGGCCGGTGAGTGGGTCATGGTTGGCCAGGTGTGCCAGCTCCTGCTTGTGCGCCTGCCGCTCTGAGTCGTTGACCACGTTGACGAGGATGAGGTCGTCACCCTCGTCCGAGTCAGGGAGCCGGCGGCTGCTCAGGATCACGTGCACGTCGCCCATCGCGCCTCCGCACATCGTCCACTCCATCTCGACAGGGCCTGAGTCCATGGCGGCGTCGAGGTGTCGACGGAGACGGTCGTCGTCGACCGCCCCGAGGCTGGCGAGAGACGTGCCCACCAGCCCGCCTGGAGTCCCTCCGGCCATCGCCTCCATCGCGTCGTTCGCCTGCACGACCATCCCCGACGGGGTGAGGAGGGCAACCCCGTGAGGCGCGTCCGAGAAGAGGCGCTCAGCGCGCTCCTTGGCGCGTGTGAGCGCGCGCTCCCGGGACCTCTCGATGCTGACGTCACGAGCAAGGATGAGGACGCGCGGGCCGTCCTCGTCCGCAGGCAGCGGGGTGACGACGACCACGTGCTCCGCGCCGGTCTGGGTCGCGGTGAGATCGGAGCTGCCCTCGCATCCAGCGAAGGCGGCGGCCACGAGCGGCCTCCAGATCGCCATGTTCTCGGCGTTGGAGAAGTCGGAGAGCAGGCTTCCCACCTTGTCGTGCAGGTGCTGACGCATCGCCCCTCGTCCGGAGACGACCCTCAGGCGCAGGTCCTCGTCGAGCACCACCACCGTCGTGTCGACCAGGTTGTCCATGAGGACGCGCCACCGAGCGTCGGAGATGGCGAGAGCCCTCTCGGACTCGACGCTCGCGGTCGTGTCGATCGCGACTCCGAGGTAGCCGGTGAGCAGCCCGTCGGTATCGCGCAGCTCGGTGACAGCGAGCCGGACGTAGATCCGCGAGCTGTCGGCGCGCACATACGTCCATACCCTGCTCGGCTCGCCGCGCCGGGCCAGCTCTGCGAAGACCCCGAACCCCGGAGCCACTCCGAGCTCCTCGGCGACCGCCGCCACCTCAGCGGCGTCATGGAAGAGCCCCGGCGACTGCCGCCCCACCATCTCCTCGGCTGAGTAGCCCAGCAGCTCCTCCGCCCCCACCCCGAAGGCGCGGATGGTCCCGCCGACATCCGTGGTGATCATGCTGCTGAGGGTCGCCCCTCGCATGACTCCGGCGAGCTCCGCCTTGGCGGCCCGCTCCTTCGCTGTCTCCTCGGCGAGCCGGTGGACCAGACGCAGGATGGTGGTCGCGACGAAGGTGCCGAACAGCGTCCAGGCCACCGCCGTCCTCCAGTCGGAGACGAGATAGACGGGTGGTCCGACGAGATAGATCGGCGCGACGAAGACGACAGCGGTGAGGCCGCTGGCCACACCCAGCTCGCGGCGGGTGCCGGTGAGTGCCAGCCACAGGAGAGGCAGGGCGATCAGGGGTCCCAGGCTCGACGCGGTGCCGCCGGTGAGGTCGCGTGCCAGCATGAGCTGGACGAAGCTGAGGTATACGGGTGCGGCATCGACCCAGGTCCGCCTGGTGCGACGCAGACCGATGACGAGCAGGCCCAGCCACAGGGGGCTGAGCGCGACCATGACGGCGGACTCGGGGCTCCAGCCACTGCTGTTGGGCGGCAGGAAGACCGTCGCCAGGCCCAACGAGAAGATCGACACGAAGGGCAGCACGTACCGCAGCGTCGGCCTCGGAGGCTCGACGACGGGGGTTTCGGTGGCTTTCGCCGACATGTCAGCTCCCAACGCCTGAGAGCCTAGGCGGGTTCGACGTCAAATGTCCGGATATGGGGGTGATGTACCGGTGTCGTCGCGCGAGGCTCGGCATACCGGGGGCGGCCTGTTTGCCGGGTCACCCGATAAACGGCCCACCCCAGAAACGCCGCGCCCACACCCCCTACGCCGCGGTCTTGGCTCGGACCTGCCGCTTGATCCGGCTGAGCATGGCCACCATCCCGCGCAGCCGCAGCGGGGAGACGGCCTCGCCCAGGCCGAACCGGTATGGCGCGTCGTCGGGCACGGCGAGCACCTCGGCTGCCGTCAGTCCGTCGAGGCCCTCGTGCAGGATGCCCGCGAACCCCCGGGTGGTGGGCGCCTCGGGCGGCGCCTCGAAGAACAGGTTGACCACGCGTGCCCCGGGGTCAGCCGGCTCCTCGCCGACCTCGACGACGAGGAAGAGCGGGGTCTGGCACTCGTCGACGCGCTCGAGCAGCTCGGCGTGCCCGGCATACCGATCGGGCAGAGGGGGGAGCCCGTCGCTGAACTCCAACAGCAGCTCGAGGCGCTGCGGCGCGCTCATCGCGGCGAAGTCCTCGGCGATCGCGGCCAGGCTCTCGGGCAGCGCGGCCCGCTCGTCAGACGTCACCCCACCAGTGTGGACCACCGGCGTCTCGCCTGAGGCAGGCCTACCGCTCGATCGGGACCCGCACCGCGTTGCCCCACTCGGTCCACGACCCGTCGTAGTTGCGCACCGAGCCGAACCCGAGCAGGTGGGTCAGCACGAACCAGGTGTGCGACGAGCGCTCGCCGATGCGGCAGTAGGCCACGACCTCGTCGTCCGGTTTCAGCCCCTGCTCCTGCTGGTAGATCGCCTCGAGCTCCGCTCGCGACTTGAAGGTGCCGTCCTCGTTGGCGGCCCGGGCCCAGGGCACCGAGGCCGCGCCGGGGATGTGTCCGCCGCGCATGGCCCCCTCCTGGGGGTAGTCCGGCATGTGCAGCAGCTCGCCCGAGTACTCGCCGGGGGAGCGCACGTCCACGAGCGGCTTGCCCAGATGCGCCAGCACGTCCTCCTTGAAGGCGCGGATCGGGGCGTCGACCCGGTCGACGACCGGGTAGTCCACCGCCACAGGGCTGGGCACGTCCCGCGTCAGCTCGCGTCCCTCCGCAACCCACTTCGCCCGACCCCCGTCGAGCAGCCGGACGTCCTCGTGACCGAAAAGGCTGAACACCCAGAGCGCGTATGCCGCCCACCAGTTGCTCTTGTCCCCGTAGATGACGACGGTGGTCTCGCGCCCGATGCCGCGCCTGCCGAGCACCTCGGCGAAGCGCGGGCCGTCGACGTAGTCACGGCTCACCGGGTCGTTCAGGTCGGTGTGCCAGTCGACCTTGACCGCGCCGGGGATGTGGCCGGTGTCGTAGAGCAGCACGTCCTCGTCGGACTCGACGACGACCAGGTCCGCGGTCCCGCCGTCCCCGGCCGCCAGACGCTCGGCGAGCCACTCGGTGGAGACGAGGCGTTCGGGGTGCGCGTAGGCGCCGAACTTCTGGCTCTGGTCAGCAGGCGTGGACATTGGCCCTCCGGGTTGTCGGGATGCGCAGGGGTTGTCGGGATAGGCGGGGGTGTCGGTATGCCGGTCAGCCCATCGTGGCACGCACCGGCGAGGACCGCCGTGGCCGGGTCAGCGCATGTTGCCGGTGTGCCCCAGCGAGAAGCGGCCGGGCTGAGGCCAGACAAGCAGGCCGTGGGGGCCGGCGTCGACGGGGATGGTGTGGGTGACCGCCCCGGTGGCCGTGTCGAAGACGTAGACGGCGTTGTTGTACCGCCCGGAGAGCCACAGCTCCTTGCCGTCCTCGGTCACCCCACCCATGTCCGGCGAGCCGCCGCCGGGGATGCGCCACAGGGCCGTCTGGGTCAGGGTCTTCGCGTCGAGGACGCTCACCGTGCCCTCGTCGCGGTTCGAGACGTAGACGCTGCCCCCGTCACGCGACGGGTAGATGCCGTGGGCGCCCTTGCCCGTGGGGACGAAGCGGTCGATGGTGAGGCTCGCGGCGTTGATCACCCAGATGCCGTTGCGCATCATGTCGGCGACGAGGAACGACGAGCCGTCCGGGCTGAGCCGCACGTCCTGCGGCATCGAGGAGGCACCGAGCCGCAGCTGCTTGCTGGGGCCGCCCATCCTGCGGGCGTGGTCGGGGTCGGTCGCGCCAGGGGTGGGCGTGCTGTTGAGGTCGATGGTCTTGACGACAGTGGTCAGGCCCTTGTCGAAGACGACGAGCTGCCCGTCGAACTCACAGCTCGCGACCATCGTGCTCAGGTCCTGGCTGAAGTCGGCATGGTTGAGGCCGTAGCAGGGGACCGGCACCGACCGCTGGAGCTGCATGGTCGACGCGTCCCGCACGTCGACCCGGCGCAGCCGCTCCGCCATGACGAGAGCCGAGTCGCCCTGCGGGGTGAAGTAGAGGTTGTAGGGGTCCTCGACAGGGACGGCGGCGCCAAGCTTCCCGGTCAAGGGGTCGATCGGGGTCAGGGCGTTGCCCGCGTCGCTGTTGACCCACAGCGTGCTCATGTCGTGGTTGGGCACGACGTGCTCGGGCGACGTCGCGACCTTGAAGCGGTCGATGACCGTGTATGTCGCGGGGTCGATGACCTGCACAGTGCTCCCGCGCTGGTTCGGGACGTAGACGAGTCGTCGCGCCTTGGTGGCGTTGCCGGTGAGCGCGCCGGCGCGGGTCTCGGCATACGGGCCGGCGGTGGCGCCGCCAGCGCCGCCGGGCACCGCCTCCGCCGCCGGCGCGCCCGAGGTTGGCTGACCGGTGGGGGCGCCGTTCGCGGCGATGGTGGCTGAGGACTCGGACTGGGCGCACCCGGCGAGCAGGAGGGCCACGACACCGGTCGCAGCGCCGAGGGCTACCCGCGACCGGGCAGCACGGGGCTGCCGGTGGCGTGACGACGGGTGAGCCATGGGGGCGGGACCTTCTCTCTGGTCGCGTGAGTCGTGGTCAGGCACTGCGGAGGAGCTCGGTGACCGTGGTGGGGAGGAGCGAGCGGCCAGCGAGGCCGTCGAAGATGGCCGCCAGGGCGTCGGCCGTGCCCTGGTGGCCGAGATGGAGACTGACGATGGAGCCGGGCTGCACCGCGGCCAGGGTCCGGCTGAGCACGGCTGCGGCCCCGGGGTCACGATAGTCCTCGGGGTCCACGTCGTAGCTGATCGTGCGTGCGTACCCACTCCGTGTCGCGGCGGCCCGGATCAGGTCGGTGCTGTGCGGCGTCCCGGATGGGCGGAACAGCAGCCCCGGATCTCCGACCAGCCGCCGGATGACGTCCGCTCCCTTGGCGATCTCCGTCGCGGTCTGGTCGGCGTTGAGCGCCGTCAGCGTCGGATGGCTCCACGTGTGGTTGCCGAGGTCGTGACCCGCGTCGACGATCTCCCGGGCGATCTCCGGCGACGCGTCCAGCCACTTCCCGACGGCGAACACGGTGACGCGCGCCTGGTGCGCGCGGCAGAGGTCGAGGACGCGCCGGGTGATCGCGAGGTCGCCCTGGCCGTGGAAGGTCAGCGCGACCTGCGGAGTCGACCGGCTGCCCGAGGTGATATCCGGCCCGGCGGTGCGAAGGATCGCCGGCGGGTCGGCGCGCGCGGCAGGAGCCGGGGTCGTGGCTGCGCCCGGTGAGGTCGCTGCCGGTCGACCCGGGACGGACCCTCCCGAGGGGGTGGCTCCCGGCGCGGGCGTGGCCGGGGCCTCGGGGGAGGAGCACGACGCCGTCGCGGCGGTGGCCGCCAGCCCGAGCAGCATCGCCCTCCGCGGGAGTCGAGGGTCGTGGGTCACGACAGCCATCGTGTCAGCCGCGCCTTAGCGTTCTCTGGACGCCCCTGCCTTGTGGGTCGGGGCCGCGTCCGGTCAGGAGAGCCGGTCGAGGTCGGTCCGGCAGGACTGCTCGAACCGCTCCAGCTCGGCGAGGGCGTCGTCGAGGTCGCGCCGTCGCTGCTCGAGGTCCCGGCGCCGCTCGTCGATCTGGGCGAGGACGTACTCGAGCTGCGAGGAGCGTCCACGGGGAGCGTCATAGAGGTCGATGATCGTCCTGATCTCCTCGAGCGGGAAGCCGAGCCGCCTGCCGCGCAGGATCAGGCCGAGGCGGGTGCGGTCGCGCCGGTGGAACACCCGCTGGGTCCCGCGGCGCTCGGGAGAGATCAGACCGAGCTCCTCGTAGTGGCGCACCGTGCGGTGCGTCACGCCGAACTCCTCGGCGACCTGCGCGATGGACCACTGCGAGCGCGCGGCCGGCTGCTCGGACATCACCCCGCTTGTCATGGCGCTCACTATGCTTTACGTTTACGTGAACGTCAAGTATGCCGTGCGCCTTGTGGGAGACCCCCGCCGCCTGCCGCGCGGTCCGTCTGAAGGGTTGGCCCGATGTTCGAGCTCAGCAAGGACCACGAGGAGTTCCGCGCGGTCGTCCGCGACTTCGCCGAGTCCGAGATCGCCCCGCACATCGCGCAGTGGGACCGCGACGCCCACTTCCCGACCGACCTCATCCCCAAGATGGGCGCGCTCGGGCTCTTCGGCCTGGTCGTGCCGCAGGAGTATGGCGGCTCGGCAGGCGGAGAGGGCGCCGACTTCACGGCACTCATCGTGGCGATCGAGGAGCTCGGCCGGGTCGACCAGTCGATCGGGATCACCCTGTCGGCCGGCGTGGGCCTCGGGATCAACCCCATCCTCACCTACGGCACCGACGAGCAGAAGCAGCGCTTCCTGCCCGACCTCGTCGCCGGGCGGGCGCTCGCCGGCTTCGGCCTCACCGAGTCCGAGGCCGGCTCCGACGCCGGCGCCACCCGGACCAAGGCGATCCGCGACGGTGACGAGTGGGTCGTCAACGGCTCCAAGGCCTTCATCACCAACTCCGGCACCGACATCACCTCAGTCGTCACCGTCACGGCGCGCACGGGCAGCAACGATGACGGCTCGGCCCGCCTGTCCGCCATCATGATCCCGTCAGGCACGCCCGGGCTGACCGTCGAGCCGGCCTACCGCAAGCTCGGCTGGCACGTGTCCGACACCCACGGCCTGACCTTCGAGGGGTGCCGGGTGCCCGCCGAGAACCTGCTCGGCGCCGAGGGTGAAGGCTTCAAGCAGTTCCTCAAGACCCTCGACGACGGCCGGATCGCGATCAGCGCGCTCGCCGTCGGCTGCGCCGCCGCGTGTCTCGAGCTCGCCACCGACTACGCGAAGACGCGGATGACCTTCGGCCGCCCGATCGGCGCGAACCAGGGCATCTCCTTCCAGCTGGCCGACCTGGCCGTCATGGTCGAGGCGGCCCGGACGCTGACCTACAAGGCGGCCTGGCTCAAGGACGAGCTGCACCTCGGCCGCCGGTCCGTGCCGGAGGTCAAGCAGGCCGCCGCGATCGCCAAGCTCTACTCCACCGAGGCCGCCGTGACCGCGACCCGCACCGCCACCCAGGTCTTCGGCGGTAACGGGTTCATGGAGGAGTACCCCGTGGCGCGGTTCTTCCGCGACGCCAAGATCCTCGAGATCGGCGAGGGCACGTCCGAGGTCCAGCGGATGCTCATCGCGCGCGGGCTCGGGCTGCCCGCATGACCGCGCCCGAACCCACCACCACGACGGAGGGGGACCCGCGGGTCGGTGACGTCAGGACCCGCCTCGACGCTGCATACCGGGCGTCGGCCTCGGCGCCGGAGAAGGCCGCCGCGAAGCTCGATGCGCAGGGCAAGATCTACGTCCGCGACCGGATCGACCTGCTCTTCGACGCGGGCTCGTTCGTCGAGGACGGCCGCTATGCGAACGCGCTGGTCCCGGGCCTGCCGGCCGACGGTGTCGTGACCGGGCGGGGCACCGTCGACGGGCGGCCGGCGATCGTCATCGCCAACGACCCGACGGTCAAGGCGGGCTCCTGGGGTGCGCGGACCGTCGAGAAGATGGTCCGGGCGACCGAGATGGCGCTGCGCGAGGAGCTGCCGATCTTCTGGTTCGTCGACTCGGCGGGCGCGCGCATCACCGACCAGGTCGAGATGTTCCCCGGACGGCGGGGCGCCGGCCACATCTTCCACAACCAGGTGGCCCTCTCGGGCAAGGTGCCGCAGATCTGCTGCCTCTTCGGGCCGAGCGCCGCTGGTGGCGCCTACATCCCGAGCTTCACCGACATCGTCATCATGGTCGAGGGGAACGCGTCGATGTATCTCGGCAGCCCTCGCATGGCCGAGATGGTCGTCGGCGAGAAGGTCTCCCTCGAGGAGATGGGCGGCGCGCGGATGCACTGCACCGTCTCCGGCTGCGGCGACCTGCTCGCGCAGGACGACGCCGAGGCGATCGACCTGGCCAAGCTCTACTTCTCCTACGTCCCGTCGAGCTGGCGCGAGGCGCCCCCGAGCTACAGCCCCGAGGAGCCGACGGCGCCGCTCACCCGGCATACGGTCCCCGAGCGGGAGTCCGTGCCGTTCGACGTCCACGAGGTCATCGACGGCCTGGTGGACGAGGAGTCCTTCTTCGAGATCAAGACCCTCTTCGCGTCCGAGCTCGTCATCGGACTCGGCCGGATGGGCGGCGAGAGCGTCGGCATCGTCGCGAACAACTCGGCCGTCAAGGGCGGTGTGCTCTTCGCGGACAGCGCCGACAAGGCCGCGCGGTTCATCTGGCTGTGCGACGCGTTCTCGATCCCGCTGATCTACCTCGCCGACGTGCCGGGCTTCATGATCGGCTCCGAGGTCGAGCGCGGAGGGATCATCCGCCATGGGGCGAAGATGGTCTCGGCCGTGGCGGAGGCCACCGTGCCCCAGTTCTGCGTCATCGTCCGGAAGGCCTACGGCGCCGGCCTCTACGCCATGGGCGGCCCGGGCTTCATGCCGGACGCCACCCTGGCCCTCCCGACCGCCCGGATCGCCGTGATGGGCCCGGAGGCGGCGGTGAACGCCGTCTACGCGAACAAGATCGCCGAGGTCGAGGCGGCCGGCGGCGTCGAGGCCCGTGACGCCTTCGTCGCCGAGAAGCGTCGGGAGTACGAGGAGGACGTCGACCTCGAGCGGCTCGCAGCCGACCTCGTCCTCGACGGGATCATCGAGGCCGACGCGCTGCGGACCGAGCTCCTGCACCGGCTGCGGTATGCCGCCCGGCGGGACCGGGCGTTCAGCGAGCGGCGCAGGTCGATCCCCCCGGTTTGAGGCGGCTACCCTTGGGGCATCTGAATCCGTGCGGTGCGACGCCCCGACAGCCGCGTCGACCACTGAGGAGCAGGCCGGGAGCAGGCCACGCCTGACCCCAGCCTCGCATCCGTGAACATCGCCACCTCGAGCCCGACCACCGTGAACCAAGGGGTTGTCCATCGCCGCCGTAGCCACCGCCGAGGCTGACGCGAGCACGCCCGTCGCCCGGCCGGCCTGGTGGCGGCGCTTCGAGGTGTGGTTCCCTCTCGCGGTCTTCGCCGCCACGCGCGTGTTCACCGTGGTCGTCGTCCTCATCGCCCAGCGGTCCCAGATCGCCCTGCCCGCGCCCAACGGCATCCTGCGAATCATGTTCCCCACCGACAAGGCCCCGGGCTACTGGGTGGTGATGGGCAACTGGGACGGCCAGTGGTACCAGCAGATCGCCACCCACGGGTACCCCACGACGCTGCCGCTGGCCGACGACGGCACGGTCGACATGAACCCGTGGGCCTTCTTCCCGCTCTACCCCATGATGGTCGGCGTCCTCATGCGGGTCACGGGGCTGAGCTTCTACGTCGTCGGGGGGCTGCTCGCCACCCTGATCGGCGCGGTCGCGATGGTCCTGCTCTTCCGGCTCGTCGACAAGGCTGTCGGCCGGTGGGAGGCCATCGTCGCCGTCGTCGGCCTGTGCACCTTCATCTCCGCCCCCGTGCTGCAGGCCACCTACACCGAGTCGCTGGCCATCCTGCTCGTCGTCGTCACCCTCATGCTGGTGCGGGCCCGGCGTTACTGGTGGGTGGCGATCACCCTCGTGCTCCTGGCGCTCAGCCGCAACGTGGTCATGGCCATGGTGCCGGTCATGGTGGCGCATGCCGTGGTCCGGTGGCGCCAGGAGGGTGACGCCTTCCCGCGGCGGGACCGGATCATGCTGGGGCTGCTCGCAGTCGAGTCGGCCGCCCTGACCGGGCTCTGGCCGGCCGTCATCGCCGTCGTCACCCGCACACCGGACGGCTACGCCCAGACGATGGAGGCGTGGAAGATCGGCAGCGAGCTCAAGATCGGGTCCTGGTACACCTACCTGCTCTACGCCTACGGCTGGGTCGGCGTGCTCTTCGGGATCGGCGCGGTCGCCGCGTTCGCCTGGTTCATGCTCACCCACCGGACCTGGCACTGGGGGCCCGAGATCTGGGGTTGGGCAGGCGCCTACCCGGCATACCAGCTGCTGGTGACGAACACCGGGCCGTCGCGGCTGCGCTACGCGATCCTCGCCTTCCCCTTCACCCTCCTCATCGCCTGGTTCCTCCAGCTCAGGCCGTGGCGGCGGTGGAAGGTGGCGGGGCTCGTGGGCGTCGCCGTGCTGGGTCTGGGGCAGCAGGTCTGGTGGGTGACGAACTACCTCGTCGTCAGCCACCTCGACGGGCCGATCTACTTCCCCTAGCGCTGGGGCCCGCTCACGGTCCGTCAGAGGGCGAGGCGACGTCCCACCACTGCAGGCCGATCTCGCCGAGCAGCTCGCGCAGCAGCGGCAGGGACAGGCCCACCACGTTGTGGTGGTCACCCTCGATACCGGTGACGAACGCGCCGCCGAGCCCGTCGACGGTGAACGCCCCGGCGACGTCGAGCGGCTCGCCCGTGGCGACGTAGGCGGCGATCTCCTCGTCGGTGAGCTGCGCGAAATGGACGGTGGTCGACGCCGTGGCGCCGAGAGTTGCTGCGGTGCCGCCGGCGTCCGGGTCGCGCTCGTCGCGTAGCCAGTGGCCGCTGTGCAGGATGCCCGACCGACCGCGCATCAGTCCCCACCGCTGGACCGCCTGCTCGGGGTCGGCCGGCTTGCCGTAGCTCTGACCGTCCAGCTCGAGCACCGAGTCGCATCCCAGCACGAGCGTGCCGTGCTGGTCGACGGCGACCGCCTCACACTTCGCGCGGGCGAGCAGCAGGGCGACGTCTTCGGGGTCGAGCGGGCCACTGCGCCGCTCGGCGGCGGCGAGCACCGCGTCCTCGTCGACCCCGCTCACGACGACCGACGGCCGGACCCCCGCACGCCGCAGCGTCGTCAGCCGGGCCGGGGACGCGCTGGCGAGGACCAGGCCGACACGAGAGCTCATGGGCGCGAGCGTAGACGTCCCCCACTGCGTCCGCGTGCGGGAGGGTTCTGACCCGTCTCGACCCGGACGCAACGCAGGGGGCGCTCCTTGCGTCCGCGTGCGGGAGGGTCCTGACCCGTCTCGACACGGACGCAACACAGGGGAGCGCTCGCTCGGGTCCTCGCGCTGTCGTCGGTCAGCCGAGCATTTCTGGCTGCCCTCCTCGGCGCTCCGGGCCTCGCTCGCTGACGCTCGCTCGGGTCCTCGCGCTGTCGTCGGTCAGCCGAGCAGCTCGTCGACGTAGCACCAGCGCCACGCCTCGCCCGGCTCGAAGCTGCGCATCACCGGGTGGCGCGTGGCGTCGTAGTGCCGGTCCGCGTGCTGACCCACCGAGGAGTCGCAGCAGCCCACGTTGCCGCAGGTGAGGCAGAGGCGCAGGTTGACCCAGGTCAGCCCCTCCCTGAGACAGTCCACGCAGCCCTCCGGCGTCCCGGGCTCCACCCCACTGGCATCGCGTAGGTGGTCGCAGTCGCCGCGCTGCGTCTCGGGCGTGAGGATCATCCGCTCCTGCTGCTGGTCGGCCCGAGACTCCATCCCTGCAAGCATCGACTCCTCGAGATCCAGCGTGCGCATCACGTCGGCGAGGACCTCGTGGTCGACCGTCCCGGTGTCGCGCAGCCGGAGCACCTCGGCCCGTTCCGCCCGCAGCATGCCGCGCCGCAGCCGCCGGTAGACCTCGTTCGGGCTCGGCGTCTCCTCGTGGGTGACGCCGAGCCGCTCCCAGGCGAGGTGGGTCCGGCGCTGGCCGACGAGCCGGAGCTGCTCGAGCGCCTCAGTTGGGGTGTCCGGCCCGGCCAGCCGGTCCAGCTCCTCGTTGCCCTTCGCGACGGCGCGCTGCAGCACCGAGGCGCTCTGCAGGGCGTCCTCGCGGGGGTCCGGGCCATGCACGTCGAGGGCGCGGGCCAGGACCGGCAGGCTCAGCCCCTGGATGAGCAGCGTCCCGACCGTCACGACCAGCGCGATGAACACGAGGGTCGGGCGCTGGGGCGTGTCCGGGGGAAGGAGGAAGGCCGCGGCAAGCGTGACCACGCCGCGCATCCCGGCCCACGACAGGATCAGCCCGGTCCGCAGGTACCGGCCCCGGCCCACGCCGAGGCCGATCGACAGGACCGCGCCGAACGCCAGGACCCAGACCGCGCGCAGCACGATCACGGCGACCAGCACCACGCCGGCCAGGGCCACGGACGGCCCCAGGCCGAAACCGGAGTCCACCACGCCCTGGACGATGAGGTGCACCTGCAGCCCGATGATGAGGAAGACGGCGTTCTCGAGGAGGAACTGGATCGTCGTCCAGTTGAGGCGCTCGGCCATCCGGGACTGCGCCGACTGGATGACCGGAGACTTGTGCCCCAGGAGGACCCCGCAGACGACCACCGCCAGCACTCCCGAGGAGTGGATGACCTCAGCCGGCAGGTACGCCAGCCAGGGAGCCATGAAGGACAAGGCCGTGTCCGTCGTCGTGTCGGTCAGAGCCCGCCGGATCCGCGCCAGCACCCAGGCCACGGCCAGGCCGACCACGATCCCCCCGAGCGCGGCGCGGAGGAAGTCCACGCCGACGTCCGCGAGGCTGACGGCACCGGCGATGCCGAGGATCGCCGCCCGGACCGTCACGAGGGCCGTGGCGTCGTTGAACAGCGACTCGCCCTCGAGGATCGTCACGATCCGTCGGGGAAGCCCGATCCGCCGCGCAACGGTCGTCGCCGCGACGGCGTCCGGGGGCGCCACGATGCCGCCGAGCGCCAGGGCGGCAGCGAACGGGACGTCGAGCAGTCTCCACACCACGAAGGCCACCCCGAAGGCGGTGAAGACGACGAGTCCGACCGAGAGCAGGCCGATGACCCGCTTGTTGGCGCCCAGGTCGACGAGCGAGGAGCGGATCGCCGCGGCATACAGCAGGGGCGGCAGGATGCCGAGCAGGATCACCTCCGGCCCGACCTCGACATCGGGTATGCCGGGCACGAACGACAGTCCCGCGCCGACCGCCGTCAGGAGCAACGGTGCCGGCGCCCCGACCCGACGCGCTGTCGTGGCCACCATGACCACCACTGCGGCGATCGCGAGGAGGGTCAGCGCCGGGGTCACCCGGCAATCCTCGCACCAGGTGGGGCTCGGGGGTCAGCGTCGGGCGTCGGTGGCCTCTCGTCCGGCGGGGGAGGCCGGGGCGACACCGAGGACGAGGGTGACCAGCGCCGCGGCGACCATCGTCGCTCCGACGACCCACAGACCGGACTTCTGGTTGCCGGTCAGCTCGGCGAGCCATCCGGTGATGTATGGCGCGGCGAAGCCCGACACGTTGCCGACCGAGTTGATCAGAGCGATCCCGCTCGCTGCGGCGGCACCGGTCAGGAAGGTCGTGGGGAGGGCCCAGAAGGTCGGCAGGAACGCCATGATCGACATCGCGCAGATGCTCACGGCGACCATCGCGGCCAGCGGGCTGCCGAGGTAGAGCGTGACCGGGATCGCCGCGCCACCGAGGACCAGCGGGCCGGCCACGTGCCATACCCGCTCCCTGGTGCGGTCACCGTGCCGCGCCCACAGGAGCATCGACCCGACGCCGAGCAGGTACGGGATGGCGTTGATGAAGCCGCGCTCGAGGATGGTGTACGTCGTGCCGTACTGGCCCTCGAAGCCCTTGATGATGGTCGGCAGGAAGAACCCGAGCGCATAGAGCCCGTAGACGCCGCCGAAGTAGACGAAGGCGAGCGCCCACACCCGCGGCCGCGTGAGCGACTGGCGGACCGAGACGTGGAAGCGGGCGGCCTTGGCCGAGTCGTCGGCCTCCATCTGGGTCGCGAGCGCCGCGCGCTCGCCGTCGGTGAGCCAGGTCGCGTCCGCCGGCCGGTCGGTGAGGAAGCGCCAGCAGACGAACCCGAGCATGATCGCCGGGATGCCCTCGATGAGGAACATCGTGCGCCATCCCTCGAGGCCGAGGAAGCCGTGACCGGTGTCGATCACCCAGGACGAGAGCGGCGCGCCGATCGCGGAGGACAGCGGGATGGCGGCCATGAACAGCGCCACGACCTTGGCCCGGTCCTTCTGGGGGAACCAGAAGGTCAGGTAGAGGATGATCCCCGGGAAGAACCCGGCCTCCGCGATACCGAGCAGGAACCGCAGGCCGTAGAGCCATCCGGCGGTCGGCACCCAGGTCATCGCCGTCGCGACGATGCCCCAGGAGACCATGATCCGGGCGATCCAGCGTCGGGCGCCGAACCGGTGCAGCGCCATGTTCGACGGCACCTCGAGGAACAGGTAGCCGATGAAGAACAGCCCCGACGCCAGCCCGAACATCGAGGGCGTGAGCCCCAGGTCGGTGTTCATGCCGTTCGGGCCGGCGAACGAGATGTTCGTCCGGTCCAGGTAGTTGACGAAGTAGAGCAGCCCCAGGAACGGGATGAGCCGCCTCGCCACCTTGGAGGTCGCCGACGTCAGCTCGGCCTCGGGCCCGGTCGTCGGGATGCCCGTCGCCGAGGCGCTGGTGTCCCCTCGCCCCCCTGCCGCGGTTGCCATGTCCGGTTCCTCTCGCCGTGGTGTCCGCCGGTTGTCGCTGTCTGCTGGCGCCGTGGTCGGTCAGGTGAGCTCGCCGAGGACAGCATGTCGGAGCGTGTCGAGGCCGACGCCGCCGATGTCCAGAGCCCGCCGGTGGAAGGCTCTGGGGTCGAACGCGTCACCGTCGCGGCTGCGGACCTCGTCGCGCAGCTGCAGCCAGAGCCGCTCACCGATCTTGTACGACGGAGCCTGGCCCGGCCACCCGAGATAGCGGTCGAGCTCGAAGCGCAGCCAGGCCTCGCCCTGGTTGGCGTGGGCGGTGAGGAACTGCCAGGCCTTGTCGTAGGTCCACTCCCCGCCACCGACCTCGGCGGGGGCCTCGAAGCCGCAGTGCACCCCGATGTCGATGACCACGCGGGCCGCCCGCAGCGACTGACCGTCCAGCCAGCCCATCCGGTTGCCCGGGTCGTCCATGTAGCCGAGCTCGGCCATCAGCCGCTCCGCGTAGAGCGCCCAGCCCTCGCCGTGCCCGGAGGTCCATGACTCGAGCCGGCGCCACTTGTTGAGCAGCTCGGACCGGAAGACGGTCTGGGCCACCTGTAGGTGATGCCCCGGCACGCCCTCGTGGTAGACGGTGGTGAGCTCCTTCCAGGTGCCGAACTCGGTGACGCCTTTGGGCACCGACCACCACATCCGCCCCGGCCGGCTGAAGTCGTCGCTCGGACCGGTGTAGTAGATGCCGCCCGTCTCGGTGGGGGCGATCATGCACTGGATCTCGCGCACCGGCGTCGGGATGTCGAAGTGGACGTCCGCGAGGTTGGTGATCACCTCGTCGGCCTTGCCCTGCATCCACGCCCTGAGCTCGTCCTTGCCGTGCAGGGTGTAGGCCGGGTCCGTGTCGAGGATCGCCACGGCCTCCTTGACCGACGCGCCAGGCTTGATCTGCTCGGCGACCTCCTCCATCTGGGTCGTGATCCGAGCCAGCTCCTCCTGGCCCCAGCGGTAGGTCTCCTCCAGGTCGACGGCGGCCCCGACGAAGTAGCGCGACAGCAGCGAGTATGCCTGTGTCCCGCAGGCGTCCGCCTCCGGCGCGGCGTCGAGCAGCTCGGTCCGCAGGAACTCGCCGAGCTCCGCGTATGCCGCCGCCGCGGCGTCGGCGGCAGCCTGCAGCGACGCCCGGACCTCGCCGTCCAGGGGTGTGCCGTCGCTCGTGGCGCCGTCGAGCAGCTGCGCGAAGTAGCCGTCGTCCGCGACGAGCTCGACGCACTGGTCCGCGCAGGCGACGACCTGCCGCCGGGGTGCGACATTGCCCTTGGCTCGGGCTGCCAGCAGCGACTCGCGGTGCTGGGCCAGTGCCGCCGGGACCTTCGTCATCCGGGTGGCGAACGTCGCCCAGTCCTGGTCGGTGTCCTGCGGCATGAGGTCGAAGATGCCCCGGATCTCCTGCAGCGGTGAGGCGATGACGTTGAGGGACATCTCCTCGAGCCCGGCCTCGTGGATGTCCTCGGCGAGGCCGAGCCGCTCCTGCATCGCGTCGACGGTGACCCGGTCGATGTCGTCGGCAGGGGTGGCCGCCTCGAGCCGGCCCAGGGTGGCGCGACGCAGGTCGGAGAAGGCCTGGCGCCCTGCGGGTGAGAAGTCGTCCAGGTCCTCGTCGTGACCCGGGATGCCGAAGTTCGTCGCGGCGAGCGGGCTGAGCGCCACCATCGCGTCGAAGTAGTCGTCGGCGATCTGGTCGATCGACGTGTGCTGGCGGGCGGGGGCGCTCGTGGCGCTGGTCTCTGAGCTCACGCCTGCGAACGTATCGCAGTGCCTCGCCGCCAGTCACCCCGCCTTCGAGCGCGGGCCCGCGCTCGCCCTACTGGGCCTGGCTGACGCTGCTCATGTTGAAGTCGGCGACGCGAACCGGCGGCATCGAGGTGCGGGTGAAGTAGTCGCCCCACTCGCGCGGGTAGCAGCGCTCGGTGGCGCCGGCCTCGGTGACCCGCTGCAGCACGTCGAGCGGGGACTCGTTCCAGCGGAAGTTCGTCACCGCTCCCTGGACCTCGCCGTCCTCGACGAGGTAGACGCCGTCCCGGGTCAGCCCCGTCATCAGCAGGGTCTGCGGGTCGACCATCCGGATGTACCACATCGTGGACAGCAGCAGCCCGCGTGACGTCGAGCCCACGAGGCCGTCGAGCGAGCCGGATCCGTGAGCCGACTCCGCGACGAGGTTGTCGCCCGGGTGGTACATCGGCGTCGCGTGCCCGGCGGCGGCCGACTTCGCGGCATACGCGCGGGTGCCGCCGAGAGCCACGAGATCGCCGCCGCGGATCCAGTCCTGTCGTCCGAGCGGCAGCCCGTTGTCGAAGACCGACGAGTCGGCCGTCGAGGCGGGGACGATGGCGAAGGGGGCGCTCTGCAGACCGGGCCGCACCGGGTCGCTGTAGACGTCGAGACCCAGCGCGGCGACGGTGTCACCGATCCGGGCGCCGCCTCCCTTGCGGGAGAAGGCCGACCGTCCTTCGTCGGCGGCCTTGGCGTCGGCCATCCAGTAGGCGTAGATGAGCAGGTCGGCGAGGCAGGTCGGCGGCAGGATCGTCTCGTAGCGTCCCGCGGGCAGCTCGATCCGGCGCTCGGACCAGCCGAGTCGCTTGGTCAGCTCGGCGTCGGCGGCCGGCACGTCCGCCTCAGCAGGGTCGCGCACCGTGAAGCCGAGGTAGCTCGAGGCCGACCAGTCGGCGTTCTTGGCGTTCATCTCCAGCCGCCCGGTGGGCTGGACGTGCCGCAGCCGCAGGCCCGTCGAGGAGCCGAGGTAGACGGTGTCGACGACCTGCTCGGCGAAGCCGAAGTGCTGGCGCGCGCTGCCCGCGGCGCGCATCACGTCTCCGAGGTCGCGTGCGACGGTACTGAACGCGCCGATGCTCGTCGGCTCGGGTTCGAGCGCGAAGTCCGACCCGGTGCCGGCCTCATGGGGAAGGACCAGCGGTGCCGCGTCCGGCGCGGGTTCGGCGCCCCGAGCGGCCGCCTCGGCCGCCTCGACGAGGGTCCGGACGTCAGCGGCGTCGGCGATCGTCCGGTCGACCACCCCGGAGGCGGTCCCGTTGGTCGAGGCGACGGTGGAGATCACGGTGACCGACCGTGACCCCATCTCGCCGTTCGTCGTCAGGGAGTTCCCGGCCCACCGCAGGTTCGCCTCCGAGCGGTCGGTGACGATGACGACCGTGCCGTCCGACGTGGCCGCCGACAGTGCGGTCTCGACGATCTCCTGGGGGGTGGACAGCTGTGCCATCAGTGACCCGCCTCCTGGACGGTGTTGAGGATCCGCACGCCGCGGAACAACGCGGCCGGGGTGCCGTGGCTGGCCGGTGAGACCTGGCCGGGCTGTGCCTTGCCGCAGTTGAAGGTGCCGCCGCGGTAGAACGTCTCCGGCCCCCCGACCGCCTCCATCGAGCGCCAGAAGTCGGTGGTCGTCGCCTGGTAGGCCACGTCGCGCAGCTGCCCGGTCACCACGCCACCGTCGATCTTGAAGAACCGCTGGCCGGTGAACTGGAAGTTGTAGCGCTGCATGTCGATCGACCACGAGTTGTCCCCGACGATGTAGATGCCGTCCTCGACCCGGGAGATGAGGTCGTCCACCCCACCCCCGTCCGGGTCCGGCTGCAGGCTGACGTTGACCATCCGCTGCACGGGGACGTGCCGGGCGCTGTCCGCATACGCGGCGCCGTTGCTGCGGCCGAGGCCCTTCAAGGCGGCCATCGCCCGGTCGGTCTGGTAGCCGACCAGCACGCCGTCCTTGATGATGTCCCAGTGCTGGCCGGCCACGCCCTCGTCGTCCCAGCCGACGCTGGCCAGGCCCCAGTCGGAGTCACGGTCGCCCGTGACGTTCATGCCCGGCGAGCCGTACTGGAAGTGCCCAAGCTTGTCGTAGGTCGCGAACGAGGTTCCGGCGTAAGCCGCTTCGTAGCCGAGCACCCGGTCGAGCTCGGTGGCGTGGCCGATCGACTCGTGGATCGTCAGATAGAGGTTGCTGCCGTCGATGACCAGGTCGTAGTCGCCGGCCCGCACCGACGGCGCCTTAACCTTGGCCGCGAGCAGCTCGGGGATCTGTGCGACCTCCTCGGCGAGCCCCGCTTCGGGGCTCAGGACGTACTCCCAGCCCGCAGCAGCCGGCGGGGTCAGCGTGCGCATCGACTCGAAGGCACCGGTCGCCTTGTCGACGGTCGTCGCCGACATCGTCGGCTCGACGCGCACCCGGGTCTGCGTCGTCGAGGTGCCGGATGTGTCGGCGTAGTAGACGTTCTCGCGGACCGCCTGCACGGAGGCCTCGGTGAAGTCGACGCCGTCGCCGGCCTTGAGCCGCTCGGACAGGTCGACCAGGGTGGCCACCTTGTCCTGCTCACTGACCATGAACGGGTCGATCTCGTAGGCGGAGGACCACTGCCGGTCGGGGTAGCTGGGCTCGTCCGCGAAAACGACCCGCTCAGTCGAGACCGGCCGGCTCACCTGGGCGACGGCCACCGCCCGCTCGGCCAGCCGCGCCGCCTCGGTGCTCGTCAGGGCCAGCCCCGCGGCGAACCCCCACGACCCGTCGTGGACGACCCGGACCGAGAGGCCGACGTCGTCGGACGTGACCGACGTCTCGACGTCGAGGTCACGCAGCGCGAGGTACTGGCTGCGGGTCGACACGACGCGCAGCGCGGCGTACTCCGCGCCGAGCTCGCGGGCTCGGGAGAGGGCTGCATCGGCGAGGGCCGACAGCGGCAGGGCGAGGAACTCGGCGTGGACACCAGGCATGCCCGTCAAGGTAGCCGACCTGCTTCCCCTCCGCGCTGCGTCCGGGTCGAGACGGGTCAGGACCCACCTCGACCCGGACGCACGAGGGAGAGAAGGGGGCTCAGCGGCTCAGCGGGCTGAGCGGCTCAGCGGGGGAGGGCGGAGCTGCGCCAACCCCGGCGCCCCGGACCGTATGCCGTGCCGAGCCGGGTCGCGGGGGCCGCCCAGGGGGACGAGGTCGTCCCGTCGGGGTCGGCGGCTGCCGTCGACGCCCCGGCTGCCAGGGCATACAGCACGGCCACGACGGCGGCGAGCTCGTCCGGGGTGGGGGTGCCGGCGACGACCCGCAGCACCGGTCGGTCGGCCGACTCCGGGGCCGGCTCCGGGGGAGAGTCCTGCGTCGTCACAGCGGGATG
Organism: uncultured Actinomycetota bacterium; assembly: GCA_963826375.1. GTDB lineage: Bacteria > Actinomycetota > Actinomycetes > Actinomycetales > Dermatophilaceae > Lapillicoccus. The sequence goes on from CAWGWN010000009.1 coordinate 359,617, forward strand.
TTCCCGTGCTTCTTCGGAGGCAAGGTCTCGCGCTTGGTCCGCAGGGCCCGCAGCGCCCGGGTGACGTTCATCCGGGTGTTGGAGGGCGAGATCACCGTGTCGATGTAGCCGCGTTCGGCCGCGACGTAGGGGTTGGCCAGGGTGAGCTCGTACTCGTGGACGAACTCCTGTCGGGTCCTCTCGACGTCGCGGCCCTCGGCCTCGGCGGCCGCCAGCTCCTTGCGGTAGAGGATGTTGACCGCGCCCTGCGCGCCCATCACCGCGATCTGGGCGGTCGGCCAGGCCAGGTTGATGTCCGCGCCGAGGTGCTTCGACCCCATGACGTCGTAGGCCCCTCCGTACGCCTTGCGGGTGATGACCGTGACGAGCGGCACCGTGGCCTCGGCGTAGGCGAAGATCAGCTTCGCCCCGCGCCGGATGATCCCGTCCCACTCCTGGTCGGTGCCGGGCAGGAACCCCGGCACGTCGACGAACGTGAGCACTGGCACGTTGAAGGCGTCGCAGGTGCGCACGAACCGGGCCGCCTTCTCCGAGGCGCCGATGTCGAGGCAGCCGGCGAACTGCATCGGCTGGTTGGCGACGATGCCCACCGACATCCCGTCGATCCGGGCGAAGCCGGTGATGATGTTGGGGGCATACAGGGCCTGGACCTCGAGGAAGTCCGGGCCTCCGTCGTCGTCCTGGTCGACCACGTGGCCGATGATCTCGTGCATGTCGTAGGGCTGGTTGGGCGAGTCGGGGATGCAGGTGTCGAGCCACCGGTCCTCGTCGGTGACCTCGAGCGACTCCCCGGCTCCGGCGTAGGCGGGGGGCTCCTCGAGGTTGTTGGACGGCAGGTAGGACAGCAGTGCCTTGACGTAGTCGATGGCGTCCTGCTCGTCGCTGCCCATGTAGTGCGCGACCCCGGACTTCGTGTTGTGCGTCCGCGCACCGCCGAGGTCCTCCATGCCGACGTCCTCGCCGGTGACCGTCTTGATCACGTCGGGGCCGGTGATGAACATGTGCGACGTCTGGTCGACCATCACGGTGAAGTCGGTGATCGCGGGCGAGTAGACGGCGCCACCGGCGCACGGCCCCATGACGAGCGAGATCTGGGGGATGACGCCCGAGGCGTGAACGTTGCGCCGGAAGATCTCGCCGTAGAGGCCCAGGCTGACGACCCCCTCCTGGATGCGGGCGCCACCGGAGTCGTTCAGGCCGATGACGGGGCAGCCGATCTTCATGGCGAAGTCCATGACCTTGACGATCTTCTCGCCGAAGACCTGGCCCAGCGAGCCGCCGAACACGGTGAAGTCCTGGGCGAACACGGCCACCTGGCGCCCGTCGACCTGCCCGTAGCCGGTCACGACCCCGTCGCCGTACGGCCGGTTCTTGTCCTGGCCGAACGACGTGCTCCGGTGCCGGGCGTACTTGTCCATCTCGATGAAGGTGCCCTCGTCGAGCAGCATCTCCAGCCGCTCCCGCGCGGTCTTCTTGCCCCGGGCGTGCTGCTTCTCCACCGCCCGCTGCGAGCCGGCGTGAGCCACCTCGGCGACCCGGCGCTTGAGGTCGGCCAGCTTGCCGGCCGTCGTCGACAGGTCCGGTTCCTCGGCGGCAACCTCGACAGCGTCCATGGCGGGCAGCCTAGCCTTGGTCTCGTGCCAGACTCCCTGCAGCCAGAGACTCTTCGTGCGGCGTTGGTCACGTCCGGCGGCCGGTGGGCCGGGCTGGAGCATCACGCCTCGATCGGCTCGACCAACGCCCGGGCCGCCGAGCTCGCCAGCCCATGGCAGGTCGTCGTCGCCGACCACCAGAGCTCGGGGCGCGGTCGTCTGCTGCGGTCGTGGGAGGCCCCACCCGGGACCTCGGTGGCCGTCTCCGCGACGGTGCCCCTTCCGGCCGCGGGGTCGGGGTGGCTTCCGCTGCTCGCCGGGGTCGCGGTCATCGATGCCGTCGGGGCGACGAGCCCCCTGACGGCCGTCCTCAAGTGGCCGAACGACGTGCTGCTCGAGGCAGACGCAGGCCGCAAGGTCTGCGGCATCCTCTGCGAGGTGCTCCCGAGCGGGACCGTCGTGGTCGGGGTGGGCATCAACGTCAGCCAGTCACGGGACGAGCTGCCCGTCCACACAGCGACCTCGCTACGACTCGCCGGAGCCGACGTGGACCGCACGACGCTCGTCACGGCATACCTCACCCGCCTGGCGGAGCTGTATGGCGTGCTGGTGTCGGGCGGGGCGGGGGCCGACCGGGTGCGCGAGGCCTACCGGAGCCGATGCTCGACCATCGGGCAGCGGGTGTCGCTGAGCCGTCAGGCCGGGCCCGACGTGGTCGGGCTGGCGACCGGCGTCGACGACGAGGGGCGTCTGGTCATCGAGTCGGAGGGCCTGCGCCGAGCCTGGGCCGCCGGCGACGTGGTCCACGTCCGGCGTCCGGCCACCCCCGCGACGACTTGACATGATGCACCCATGAGGAGCGACAGTCCGGAGCCGGCCGAGAGCCGGTCCGGGCGGCGCCGCCGGCCGTCGGACGACCTCCCGGAGAACCCCGACGTCGAGGACATCGCCGCCGCCATCCTCGGCCGCCCGCGCAGTCTCGGGCGTCGCGACGTGAGCCAGGGGGCGGAGGTGTCGCTGCTCAGCGCGCGCAAGTTCTGGCACGCCCTCGGCTTCCCTCTCGTCACGACCGACGACGCGCTCTTCACCGAGGCGGACCTCTACGCCCTGCGCACCGTGGCTGGCATCGTCCGCAACGAGATCCTCGACGAGCCCACGGCGCTCGCCCTGACCCGGGCCTTCGCGCGCACGGCGGACCGGCTGGCCAGCTGGCAGGTGCAGCTCGTCGCCGAGGCGCTCGCGCCCGAGGGCGACGTCGGTCCGGGGCCGCTCACCCTCCCGGATGTCGAGTCGGCGAACGCGACGGCCCGCGCCCTGGTCGACATGGCCGACGAGCTCGAGCCGTTGCTCATCTATGCCTGGCGCCGCCATCTCACCGACGCGGTGTCCCGGATGATCTCCGACGCGCAACCTTCGACCGACGAGCACGGCCTGTGGCGCCACATCGGCTTTGCGGACCTCGTCTCGTTCACCTCGCTCGTACGCCGGCTCTCCGAGCGCGAGCTCGCCACCGTCGTCCAGCGCTTCGAGGTGCTCACCTCCGACATCGTCACCGCCCACGGGGGCCGGATCGTCAAGACGGTGGGGGACGAGATCCTCTTCTCCAACCGCGAGGCCGCCCCCGCCGCGGCGACGGCGCTCGACCTCGTCGACGCGATGTCGGGGGACGACGTCCTGCCCGACGTGCGAGTGGGGCTGGCGGCGGGACCGGTGCTCTCGCGGCTTGGCGACGTCTTCGGGACGACGGTCAACCGCGCGTCCCGGCTGACGGCGATCGCGAGCCCGGGCACGATCGTCATCGACAGCCAGATGGCGACGACGCTCACCCCCCTCTCCGGCTTCGACCTCACCCCGATGCGCCGCCGGGAGCTGCGGGGCGTCGGCCAGATCAAGCCCTACCTGCTCGCGCGATCCAGCACGGGCACCCGCCGCACGAGGAACGAGGACGTATGAGCACCCCGAATGCCTCCGAGCTGGTCCGCGCCGAGCGGCATGGCGAGGGCCATGTCGTCGAGATCGTGCTCGACCGTCCGGAGGCGCTCAACGCCGTGTCGACAGCGATGGCCCGCGCGATCAGGCGGGTCAGCGCCGAGGTGGCCGCCGACCCGCTCGTGCGCTGCGTCGTCCTCAGCTCCTCGCAGCTGCGGGCATTCTGCGTCGGCGCGGACCTCAAGGAGCGCAACGGGCTGAGCGACGACGAGCTGCGTCGTCAGCGCCCGGTCAACCAGGCGGCCTACGGCGGCATCCTCGCCCTGCCGGTCCCGGTCGTGGCGGCGGTTGAGGGCCACGCCCTGGGCGGCGGCTTCGAGCTGGCCCTGTCCTGCGACCTCATCGTGGCCGGAGAGTCGGCGACGTTCGCGCTCCCCGAGGTGGCTGTCGGGGTCATCCCCGGCGGTGGCGGGACGCAGCTGCTGCCCCGCCGGGTCGGCTGGTCCCGGGCAGCCTCGATGATCTTCACCGCCCGACGGCTGCCCGCGGCCGAGGCCCACACGCTGGGGGCGGTCGACGAGGTCGTGACCTCGGGGGGCGCCCGACTCCGGGCACTGGAGCTGGCCGCCGAGATCGCCCGCCACTCGCCGACCAGCCTGCGCCAGGCCAAGCGCGCCATGCGCCTCGGCGCCGACCTCGACCTTCCAGCGGGCCTCGAGGTCGAGGACCGCTGCTGGCACGAGGCTGCCTTCAGCGCGGACCGGGCCGAAGGTGTCGCTGCCTTCGCCGAGAAGCGACCGCCTCGGTGGCCCTCCTGAGCGACAGGCCAGGCGCCACGGTCCCTCCCGGACGCACAACTGCCCTCGGTTCGCCTAGCATCACCACCATGACCCGAGTTCTGCTAGCCGAGGACGACCCCGCGATCTCCGAGCCGCTGGCCCGAGCCCTGCGCCGCGAGGGGTATGAGGTCGACGTCCGGGCAGATGGACGGGCCGCCCTCGAGGGGGCCCGGGAGAACCCCGACCTGCTCGTCCTCGACCTCGGCCTGCCCCACGTCGACGGGCTGGAGGTCTGTCGACGCATCCGGGCGGACGGCAAGACGGTGCCGGTGCTCATCCTCACGGCGCGAGCAGACGAGGTGGACACCGTCGTCGGCCTCGATGCCGGCGCCGACGACTACGTCACCAAGCCCTTCCGGCTGGCCGAGCTGCTGGCCCGGGTCCGTGCGCTGCTGCGCCGCAACCCGACCGACATCGCGCCGAGCACCGACCAGGTCCGGATCGACCCGGAGGGCCGGCGGGCGTGGTTCATGGACGAGGAGCTCCACCTCACGGCCAAGGAGTTCGACCTGCTCCGCGTGCTCGTGCGCGAGCAGGGCAAGGTGGTCTCCCGCGAGCAGCTGATGCGCGAGATCTGGGAGACCGCCTGGTTCGGGTCGACCAAGACCCTGGACATGCACATCTCCGTGCTGCGCAGGAAGCTCGGCGACGACGCCGCTCAGCCGCTCTACATCTCGACCGTCCGGGGGGTCGGCTTCCGCTTCGAGCGGACCGACCAGGACTGAGCGCCCTGTGCGTCAACAGCTGGTCCGGTCGACCTTCCTCGCCGTCCTGGCCGCCTTCGGCCTGATCTGGCTGCCCGGCACCCTCATCGGCGTGTGGCTGGCCACCCAGCGGCTCGACGTCATCCAGTCCTGGATGGCCGGCTCCTCCGCATCCCGGGCCTCGACCCTCCTCAGCATCATGCTGGGACTCGCCGTGGCCATCGTCGCGAGCACCGTCCTCCTGGCCGGCCGGGCGTCGCGGCGGCTCGCCGACCCGATGATCGAGCTGGCCGAAGCGGCCGAGCGGCTCGGCCAGGGGCAGTCCCGGCTGGAGCCGATGCGGTCAGGCATCCCCGAGGTCGACCGGGTCTCCGACGTCCTCGCCCGCAGTGCGCAGCAGGTGACCCGGTCGCTGGCGGCCGAACGGGACTTCGCCTCGGATGCCTCCCACCAGCTCCGCACGCCGCTCACCGCACTCCTCATGCGCCTCGAGGAGATCTCGGAGACGTCGGACCCGGCTGTGGTTCAGGAGGAGGCCGGCATCGCCATCGCGCAGGTCGAACGGCTGACCCGCGTCGTCGACGACCTGCTGATGCGCAGCCGGCGCAGCAACGACGCCCCCCGGCCCGAGGTGTCCCTCGACTCCGTCATCGCCGCGCTGCAGCGCGAGTGGCAGCCGGCGTTCGAGCAGGCCCGGCGCAGTGTGCGGGTGCACGGGGAGAGAGGGCTCGTGGTTCTCGCCACCCCGGTGGCGCTGAGCCAGGTGCTCAGCACCTTGCTGGAGAACTCCCTCATCCACGGCCGAGGCACCGTCGAGGTCCAGGCGCGGCGCAGCGGCCCCTCGGTGGTCGTCGAGGTGAGTGACCAGGGCGACGGTGTGCCGGCGACGCTCGCGCCACACATCTTCGAGCGGTCGGTGAGCAGCGGGCGCGGGAAGAGCACCGGGCTGGGCCTGGCCCTGGCCCGCGACCTGGCGGAGTCCAACGGAGGTCGTCTCGACCTCATCTCGGCGCAGCCGGCCCGGTTCGCCCTCTTCCTGTCGGAGGCCGAGCAGCGCTAGGCCGGCGTGCCGGGCGCCCCGGTCTCGGCGGTCGCCGGCTCGGGCTCGCCGAGGTGCTCGCCCCGGAACACGAACTGGCGGTAGAAGTAGAAGCGCATGACGGTCGCCAGACCGATCCCGACGATGTTGTTGACGTTGACGGCGGTCCGCGAGGTCCAGCCCAGCCAGTCGTGGGTCATGTTGAGGTAGAGCGTCGACACGATGAGACCCGCCGCGTTGACGGCGAAGAACAGCATGGCCTCGTGGTGCGCCGGCCGGTTGCGGCGGTGCCGGAACGTCCACAGCCGGTTGCCGACCCACGCGAAGGTCGTCGCGGCGACGCCGGACACGATCTTGGACGTCGCGAGGTGACCTGCCAGAGGACCGTAGAAGAGGAGGTTGAACCCGCCGAAGTCGATGACGAACGCGAGCGCCCCGACGACACCGAACTTGGCCAGCTCGCGCCAGAAGACGCCGATGAGGCCGCGGAGGCGGTCGAGGAGGGAGAGGGGCGCAGCGTCGGTCACTGGGAGACTCTAACCGGGGAGGTCGCGCGCCCGCTGGTCTGGACACGGCTAGGCTCGCCTCTCGTGACCACGCCACGGCCCGCTCCCGGTGGTTTTCCGGTCGTCGGAGTCATCGGCGGCGGTCAGCTGGCCCGGATGATGCAGCCCGCAGCCATCGAGCTGGGGATCCAGCTGTCGGTGCTGGCGGAGGCCCCCGACGCCTCCGCGGCCCTGGTGGTCCCGTCCGCACCGGTCGGACCGCACGACGACCTCGAGGCGGTGCGCGGCTTCGCTGCTGCCTGCGATGTGGTGACCTTCGACCACGAGCACGTCCCGGCGCTCGTGCTGGCCGCACTGGAGCGTGACGGCGTCGTCCTGCACCCGCGACCGTCCGCCCTGCGGTTCGCCCAGGACAAGCTCGCCATGCGCGAGCGCCTCACCGAGCTCGGGGTGAGCTGTCCGCGATGGGCTCGCGCCCGGGACACCGCCGAGGTGGAGGCGTTCGGCGCCCAGACCGGTTGGCCGGTCGTGGCCAAGACCCCACGCGGTGGCTATGACGGCAAGGGCGTCCGCGTCGTCGCGGGGGCGCACGAGCTGGCCGACTGGCTCGCGGTGGTCGGCCAGGAGGGAGCACTGCGGGACGGGATCCTCCTCGAGGAGCGGGTGCCCTTCGTCCGGGAGCTCGCGGTCCTCGTCGCGCGCAGCCCGTCGGGGCAGGCGTCGGCATGGCAGGTCGTGGAGACGGTCCAGACGGACGGCATCTGCACCGAGGTCCTGGCCCCGGCGCCGGGCATCGACCCGGCTCTCGCCGGCACGGTCACCGAGGTGGGCCTGCGCATCGCAGGCGCGCTCGACGTGACCGGGGTGCTGGCCGTCGAGCTCTTCGAGGTCATCACCGGCGGGCGGCCGGCATACCTGGTCAACGAGCTGGCCATGCGTCCGCACAACAGCGGGCACTGGTCCATGGACGGCGCGGTGACCAGCCAGTTCGAGCAGCACCTGCGCGCCGTGCTCGACCTGCCGCTGGGCGACCCCTCGGCGCGGGCGCCGTGGACGGCGATGGCGAACGTCCTCGGCGGTGACCTTCCCGAGCTCTACCCGGCCTACCTGCATGTCATGGCGCACGACCCGGCAGCGAAGGTCCACATGTACGGCAAGGCGGTCCGGCCGGGACGCAAGATCGGACATGTCACAGTCTGCGGACCGTCCTTGGCCGACGCCCGGGCCCGGGCCACGCACGCGGCCGACTACCTCCAAGGAGCAATCCGTGAGTGAGCAGCGATGAGTGAGCAGCGATGAGTGAGCAGCGCGAGCCAGGGCCGACCGACGCGCCCGTCGTCGTCGGGATCGTCATGGGCAGCGACAGCGACTGGGCGGTGATGGAGGCGGCCGGCACGGCGCTGAGCGAGCTGGGGATCGGCTACGAGGTGGATGTCGTCTCGGCCCATCGGATGCCCGACGAGATGATCGACTACGGACGCCAGGCCGCGTCTCGAGGGCTACGGGTGCTCGTCGCCGGGGCAGGGGGCGCTGCTCATCTGCCGGGCATGCTCGCCTCCGTCACGCCGCTACCGGTGGTGGGCGTGCCGGTGCCGCTGAGGCACCTCGACGGGATGGACTCGCTCCTGTCGATCGTGCAGATGCCTGCGGGTGTCCCGGTGGCGACCGTCTCGGTAGGAGGGGCTCGTAACGCCGGGCTGCTGGCGGCCCGGATCCTCGGAGCGGGAGAGGGCCCGGAGGCGGAGCGCATCCGGGCGGCCATGGTGCGCTTCCAGATCGAGCTGCGCGACGTCGCGCGCGCCAAGGGCGCGGCGCTGAGAGCGGCGACCCGCCCAGCCACCTGACCCGCGGGCGTCAGCCGATGACCGTCCCGGCCCCGTCGCCCGGGGAGAGCCGGGGGAACTCGATCTTCGGGCAGGCGTCCATGACGACGGTGAGCCCGGCGGCTCGGGCCCGCTCCGCTGCCGCCTCGTCGACGACTCCGAGCTGCATCCAGACGGCCGAGATCCCGAGGCGGTCGCGCTCCGCGATGGCGGCGTCGACGACCTCACCGACCCGACCGGAGTTGACGAAGCAGTCGACGACGTCGACCTGGGCGCCCTCCGGCAGGTCGGCTAGCTGGGCATGGCCCCGCTGGCCGTCGACCGTCTCGGCCCGTGGGTGGATGGGGACGATGTGCATCCCCAGCTCGTGCCGCAGCCACCGCGCCACTCCATACGCCTCGCGGGCGGGGTTCTCCGACAGGCCGACGACAGCCCAGGTCGAGGGCGTCGTCAGCAGGTCGCGGATGGCGTCGGGGTCGTTGCCGGTCGTCGTCATGCCGTCATCCTCACACGAGGCACTGAGTAGTCCACGCCCGGCTGGGTAGTCCACGCCCGGCTGGGTAGTCCCCGCCACGGAGGCTCCGGAGGGCGATGGCATGATGCTGGACGGGGCAGCTCTTCGGCGGCAATCGTTCTCGACACCACGATCTCGACACCACGATCTCGACACCATGGAGGAACCGGATGAGGTTCGGCTTGTTCGTCCCGCAGGGCTGGCGCTTCGACCTGGTCGGCATCGACCCTCAGCAGCACTGGGGGACCATGCTCGGGCTCGCGACCCGGGCCGACGAGAACCCCGACTGGGAGTCGGTCTGGGTCTACGACCACTTCCACACGACGCCCGTCCCGTCCCAGGAGGCGACCCACGAGGCGTGGTCGCTGATGGCCGCCTTCGCCGCCGCGACCACGCGGGTCCGGCTCGGCCAGATGTGCACCTGCATGGCCTACCGCAACCCGGCCTATCTGGCCAAGGTCGCCGCGACGGTGGACATCGTGTCCGGCGGCCGCGTCGAGATGGGCATCGGCGGCGGCTGGTACGAGCACGAGTGGCGCGCCTACGGCTACGGCTTCCCGAGCGCTGGGGAGCGCCTGGGCATGCTTCGCGACGGCGTGAACATCTTCCGAGACCTGTGGACCAAGGGCGAGTCCTCGTATGCCGGGAAGTACTACACCGTCGACGGGGCGATCTGCCAGCCCCGCCCGCTCCAGGGCACGTCTGCCCCCGGCTCGGACGCGAACGGCATCCCCATGTGGGTCGCCGGCGGCGGCGAGAAGGTCACCCTGAAGATCGCCGCCGAGTTCGCCGACTACACCAACTTCGACGGCAGCCCCGAGGGGTTTCGGGCCAAGAGCGAGATCCTCGCGACGCACTGCCGGGAGGTGGGTCGTGACTTCGGGTCGATCACCCGCAGCGCCAACTACAACGTCGTCATCGGCGAGACGGAGAAGGAGGTCGCCGACCGGTTCGCCTGGATGGAGGACCACTACCGGAAAGCCGGGGTGCCCGAGGACGTCCTGCAGAACCAGCTGAACAGCATCAAGAGCCAGCCCGCAGTCGGCACGCCAGAGCAGATCGTCGAGACCTTGCGCGGCCTGGAGCAGTCGGGCATGACCTACGCCATCACCTACTTCACCGAGGCGGCCTACGACACGTCGGGGATCGAGCTGTTCGAGAGCCGGGTCATCCCCGAGCTGCGCGCGACGACAGCCTGAGGTGACCTGGACACCGCACGACATCCCGGACCAGACGGGCCGGGTGGTGGTCATCACCGGCGCGAACTCCGGCATCGGATTCGAGACGGCGAAAATCCTGTCCCGCAAGGGTGCTCACATCGTCATGGCCTGCCGCGACCTGGTCAGAGCCGAGGCCGCCCGCGAGGTCGTCGGTGGGACGGCCGAGATCCAGGAGCTCGACCTCGCTGACCTGTCCTCGGTCCGGGCCTGCGCCGGGGCCCTCGACGGGCGGGTCGACGTCCTGGTCAACAACGCCGGGATCATGGCCGTGCCCCTGGTCCGGACCGGCGACGGTTTCGAGTCGCAGCTCGGGACGAACTTCCTCGGCCACTTCGCGCTCACCGGGCTGCTGCTGCCTCGGATCACCGACCGAGTGGTCACCCTGTCGTCAAACGTCCACCGCGCCGGTCGGCTCGACCTCGCCGACCCGAACTTCGAGCGGCGCCGCTACCGCCCGTGGACGGCATACGCCCAGAGCAAGCTCGCCGACCTGATGTTCGCCTACGAGCTCCAGCGCCGGCTCCTGCTCGGTGGGTCGAGCGTCCGGTCGGTGGCCGCCCACCCGGGGTACGCCGCGACGAACCTGCAGTCCCACCTCGGCAACGGGTGGACCCAGCGGGCGCAGGCGCTGCTGGCGCGGCGCACGCCCTTCGTCCAGGACGCCGCCGCCGGGGCCGAGCCGATGCTGTATGCCGCGACCGCCCTCGACCTGCCGGGCGGCAGCTACGTGGGGCCGGCCGGCCCGGGTGAGCTGACCGGTCCGCCCACGATCGTCGGGTCCTCACGGGCCTCGCGTGACCGGGTCGCGCAGCGCGGCCTGTGGGAGCTGGCGGAGCGGCTGACCGGGGTGAGCGTCCCGCTGCCGAGCGGGGAGCGGTGACACCGGCCCGGCGGTGACCGGCGACACAGCCCGCCGGGCGCCCGCACGGCATACCCGACGGTAACCTGGGGTCGTGAGCACTCCAGCCGACCACCTCCATCCGCTGTTCGCCGTCAACGAGGACCACGAGGCCCTCCGGGAGGCGGTCCGGGCCGTGGCGCGGGACAAGATCGCCCCCTTTGCGGCCGAGGTCGACGAGCAGAGCCGCTACCCCCAGGAGGCCCACGACGCCCTCGTGGCGGCCGACTTCTTCGCACCGCACGTGCCGCAGGAGTATGACGGGGTCGGCGCCGACGCGCTCGCCACCTGCATCATCATCGAGGAGGTCGCCCGGGTCTGCGCCTCGAGCTCGTTGATCCCTGCGGTGAACAAGCTCGGCTCGATGCCGGTCATCCTCGGCGGTTCGGAGGAGCTGAAGAAGAGGTACCTCGGACCCCTGGCCCGCGGCGAGGCGGGGTTCTCCTACGGCCTCTCCGAGCGGGAGGCCGGCTCGGACACCGCGTCGATGCGCACCCGCGCGACCCGGGACGGCGACGGCTGGGTCCTCAACGGCCAGAAGTCCTGGATCAGCAGTGCCGGTGTCTCGGAGTTCTACACGGTCCTGGCCGTCACCGACCCCGACGGCAAGCGCGGCTCCAACGTCTCAGCGTTCGTCGTCGAGAAGTCCGACGAGGGGTTCACCTTCGGCGAGAAGGAGCGCAAGCTCGGCATCAAGGGCAGCCCGACCCGAGAGCTGCACCTCGACAACGTGCGCATCCCCGGGGACCGGATCATCGGAGAGCCCGGTGAGGGGCTGAAGCTGGCGTTGCGGACGCTCGACCACACCCGCGTGACCATCGGCGCCCAGGCCGTCGGGATCGCCCAGGGCGCCCTCGACTTCGCCGTGGGCTACGTCAAGGAGCGCCAGCAGTTCGGCACGGCGATCGCGCAGTTCCAGGGCCTGCAGTTCATGCTGGCCGACATGGCGATGAACCTCGAGGCCGCCCGCCAGCTGGTCTACGTCGCCGCGGCGAAGTCGGAGCGCGACGACCCCGACCTGCCGTTCTTCGGTGCTGCCGCCAAGTGCTTCGCCTCGGACATGGCGATGCAGGTGACCACCGACGCCGTCCAGCTGCTCGGTGGAGCGGGCTACGTCAAGGACTTCCCCGTCGAGCGGATGATGCGCGACGCGAAGATCACCCAGATCTACGAGGGCACCAACCAGATCCAGCGGGTCGTCATGGCCCGCCAGGTCCTGAAGTAGCCGTTGTCGCAGCTCAGCGGCGCAGATCGCTGAGCCCCGGGTCGTTACCGGAGCGGCGGTGAAGGCCCCCACTCACCCGGCAGGGACGACTACGCGTTCGCTGGTCGGAGACTGACCCGCTCACCCAGCCGCGGGACGACGGCGCACCAGTCGAGCTCGTCACGGATCCGTCGGGCCAGGGTCTCGGCGGCGCCGGTCTCCCCGTGCACCACGAAGACGGTCTGTGGCTCGGTGGGGAGGTCGGTCAGCCACGCCAGGATCTCGTCCGCGTCGGCATGGACCGAGAAGCTGTCGTCGGTGACGATCTCGGCACGGACCCGGACGTACGAGCCCATCATCTTGACCGCTGACGAGCCCTGCTGAAGGTCTCGTCCACGAGTCCCGGCGGCTTGGAATCCCGTGAGGACGACGCAGTTGCGCCGGTCCGGCAGCATGGTCCGCAGATGGTGGACGACGCGTCCACCGGTCGCCATTCCCGAGGCCGAGATGATGATGCACGGGCTCCGCGGCGAGTTCAGGCGGCGTGACTCGTCGGCGGTTCGTGCCAGCTCCAGACCGGGCAGGTCCGTGAACGTGGGTCCGGGGTCGCGCCGGATCTCTGCGCTGAGGTCCGAGCGCTGGTACACCGCAAGGGCGGCCAGCGCCATCGGGCTGTCGACATGGACGGGAAGCTTGGGTATGGCGCCTTGGCTGACCAGTCGTGCCAGGGTGGCGAGAACCAGCTCGGTACGGTCGACGGCGAACGCCGGGATGAGGACGGAACCGCCCCGTTCGACGGCGCGGCGGATGGCCGCGGCCAGCAAGGGATGATCGGGGTCCTCCGGCGGGTGACGGCGGTCGCCGTAGGTCGACTCGACGACGACGACATCCGCTGCCGGCGGGGCGGCTCGGGGCAGGAGGACCGGATGGTGTGGTCTTCCGAGATCACCGGAGAAAAGAGTCCGGGTGGTGTCGGTCCGGACGAGCACCGAGGCTGAGCCGAGCACGTGACCAGCGCGAGAGAGGGTGATGTCGACGTCGTCGCCGAGCGGGGTGGTGACGCCGTAGGCAACGGCACTCAGAAGCTCGATGGCACGTTCGGCGTCCTCTGATGTGTACAGGGGAAGGGGAGGGTCATGTCGAGACCACCCTCCCTGGCGCGCGTCGTCCGCGGACTCCTGCATGAGCCGGGCGCTGTCGCGCAGGATGATCGGCACCAAGGCAGCGGTGCCCTCCGTGCACCAGACCGGACCGCTGAAGCCCTTCCGGACCAGCGCCGGCAGGTAGCCGCAGTGGTCGAGGTGGGTGTGGCTGAGGACGACATCGCCGACCAACGCAGGTGGCGTCGGAAACTCATCCCAGTTCCTGCGCCGCCACTCGCGCACGCCCTGGTACAGACCACAGTCGACGAGGAGCCGGCGTTGCCCGAGCTCGACGAGAAACTTACTCCCCGTGACCGTGCCGACGGCCCCCAGGAACGACAGGTGGCCGGCGCTTCGGGCCGCCAGCTGCGCCCGACCCTGCCGTTCCGCGGAGATAGCCATGCGATGTCCTTGTCGGCCGACGTCAGCACTCAGACCCGAAGGCGACCTGGATCACTGGACCGGCTTGGGGCCGTGCGGGCGCACGACAGCCACCGGGCAGTGGGCCTGGTGGAGAACCCCCTGACTGACCGAGCCGAGGAGCAGGCCGCGAAAGCCTCCCCGCCCGCGACTTCCGACCACGAGGAGCTCGGCACCACGCGAATGCGCGATGAGGGACTCGAGAGCGTGGCCGCGCAGGACGTGGGTCCGAACCTCAACATCGGGGTACTTCTCGCGCCATCCCGCGACTGACTCAGCGGTGACCGTCCGCTCCTCGTCGCCGAGCTGCTGCCAGGCTTCAAGGGTCGTCGTGGTGGCGAGGACTCCCGAGACAAACTGGACGTCCCACGCGTGGACGACTGTCAGTCCCAGGTCTCGCTGCGCGGCTTGCTGGAACGCGTAGCCGATGGCGTCGGCCGAGACCTCGGATCCGTCGACCCCGACGATCACGCGTGGAAGCGATGCCTCCGCCGTCGACGGCTCGCGGACAACGACAACTGGGCACTCGGCGTGGGTGGCGACCTGCATCGAGGTCGACCCCGCGAGGACGCCGCCCAGGGCGCCTAGCCCTCGGGATCCGACCACGACTGTGTCGGCAGTGCGTGAGGCGGCGATGAGGGCAGCAGCGGCTTGGCCCTGAACCTGGGAGCTGGTCACCTGTGCTGTCGGCGCGGCGACCGCGATCCGTCGGCGGGCATCCTGCAGCACGGCACGGCACTCATCTTCGATGATCGGGACGACGGCGCCGATGGCCCCGGCCGCGTAGTCCACCGCCCAAGCGCAGATCAGGTGGAGGGGGAGTCTCCGGCGGGAGGCCTCGTCCACCGCCCAGTCGAGGGCTTGTGTACTCGATCCAGAACCGTCCACTCCGACGACGACGGCCGGGATCGTGGGCACGGGGGTCATGGCAGTCCTCCTGTTCGGCTGCTTGGAACGGGATGACGTTCCTCGCGATGAACGGCAGACTGCCAGGCTGTCTGTCGGGCCGACAGGGTCCATGGTCCCGGCGGATCGGGGTGGCGCGGGTGTCCGGCCAGGTCCGTCCCGACGGCGACACCGTGCTCTGGGCGACAGGGCCGGAACCGGTGACCCTGCAGCGGGTGACCTTTGGCACTGTCGGGCCGCCGGTGGTGATGGTGGTGTCGAGGCAGTGGCGAGTACGGCCTCGCGGCTGAGCGAGACCCTTCCACGTAACTCGATCGGAGCACCGGCATGACCAGCCAGGCAGTCGTTCTCACAGTCCTCGTGGCCCTACTCCTTCTCGGTCTCTCGATGGCGGTGAAGGTGGTCAAGCAGTACGAGCAGGGGGTGGTGTTCCGGCTGGGTCGCGTCATCGGGCCGCGCGCGCCGGGACTCCGGGCGATCATCCCGTTCGTCGACGTGATGCATCGGGTCTCCAAGCGGATCGTGACGATGCCGATCCAGTCGCAGGGCATCATCACCCGCGACAACGTGAGTGTGGACGTCTCCGCTGTCGCCTACTTCCGTGTGGTGGACACCGTCAAGTCCGTGGTGGCGATCGAGAACGTCTATGCCGCAATCGACCAGATCGCCCAAACCACGCTGCGCAAGGTGGTCGGCCAGCACACTCTTGACGAGACGCTGTCGGAGACCGACCGGATCAACCTGGACATCCGCGAGATCCTCGACGTCACCACCGTCGAGTGGGGGGTCGAGGTCACGCTGGTCGAGCTCAAGGACATCCAGCTTCCGGACACCATGAAGCGCGCGATGGCCCGGCAGGCCGAGGCGGAGCGTGAGAAGCGAGCCAAGATCATCAACGCTGAGGGCGAGTCCCTCGCCGCGGCAGCGCTGGGAGAGGCCTCGGACATCATGATGGCGCATCCCCTCGCATTGCAGCTGCGCAACCTCCAGAGCCTGGTAGAGATCGGGGTGGACAAGAACTCGACAGTCGTCTTCCCCGCACCGTTGATGACCACCATCGCCGAGCTCGGTGCGTTCTTGGCACGCGAGTCCGCGGCGGCCTCCCAGTCCGATCGGGGCGCCAGCGATGGTGGGGAGTCGATCGCGAAACCCGCCGATCCGCTGACCGTCAACGGAGTTCAGGGCCGATGACGGACGGGAGCCATGTGACCTGAACCAGTGCCACCCGGCGAACACTGTGGAGACAACCGACGAGAAGGGATGAGGAGCATGAACAACTACGGCTTGGGCGGAAAGGTTGCCGTCATCACCGGAGGGGCGTCGGGGATCGGCCGCGCCTGTGCCCACGTGATGGCGCGGTCTGGCGCCGACATCTCCATCTGGGACCGCGACCAGGCCGCGATCGACACCGTGCTCACGGAGCTGGATGGGTACGGCTACCGGGCACAGGGCATCGTGGTCGATGTCGGCGACAGTGACGCCGTCGACGAGGCCATGGACGAGGTTCTGGGGACCCTCGGACACGTGAGCGTCGCGGTGGGCAACGCGGGCATCGGCGGGGAGGCGCTGACGAGCGGGGACTACACCGACGAGGCGTGGCACCAGGTCATCCGGGTCAACCTGGATGGGGTCTTCTACACCCAGCGGGCGGCGATCCGGGCAATGAAGGCATCGGGGCGAGGGGGGTCCATCGTCAACATGGCCTCGGTCCTCGGTGCGGTGGGGTTCGCGAGTGCCGTCGCGTACACCGCTGCGAAGCATGGCGTTGTCGGCATGACGCAGGTCGCTGCCTGGGAGCACGCGAGCGACGGGATCCGGGTCAATGCCGTCGGCCCCGGCTTCATCCGCACACCGCTCGTCACGAGCCACCTCACCGAGGAGGATCTCGCTGGACTGAGCACCCAACACGCTCTGCAGCGGCTCGGTGAGCCGGAGGAGGTCGCGGAGCTGGTGGCGTGGCTCGCCAGCGACGGGGCGTCCTTCGCGACCGGGACCTACTATCCGATCGACGGCGGCTACCTCGCCCGCTAGCTGTACCGCCTCGCGACAGACGTGAGGCGGCAGCGGCGCTCGGGGCAGAGGTGACGTCTGTTGGCGTGGTCCCAGTCCAGCGGGTCGCGACAGCCCGACGGGTTCTGCGCTGATCGTCCTACTTGGGCTGGGTGCCCGCCGGCGGCAAGGACATCGGCTCGTCGCTCTTGATCATCTGGAAGAGGGCCAACGCCTGCTTGCTGTCCCACTTGACCGCCACGCCGGCGTTGGGGGTCTGGTAGTTCGCCGACTCGATCGGGACGACGAGCGAGAGCGTGTCGCCGCTGTCGACCCCCCGCAGCGCCTGCAGGACCCGGGTCGCATCCGTCAGCGAGGTGTCCTGGCCCACGACGAGCCCTTGGGCGGAGGCGTCCGCGAACGCCTTGTAGCGCCACGGGATGAGCACCGTCGACGGTTGCAGGGCCTTCTTCATCACCGCACCGAGGAACTGACGTTGCCGTTCGGCCCGGCCGATGTCGCCGCGCGGGTCGGAGTGCCTGGCCCGGACATACCCCAGGGCTGTGGGGCCGTCGAGCGTCTGGCAGCCCTTCTTCAGGTCGATGTTGGCGAACTCGTCCTTCATGTCGAACGGCACGCAGACATCGACCCCGCCGAGGCTGTCGACGACGGCGGCGAACCCGCCGAACCCGATCTCGACGTAGCCGTCGATGTGGATGCCGGTCGCCTGCTCGACCGTGTTGGTGAGCAGCTTGGAGCCGCCGAAGGCATACGAGGCGTTGATCTTGTTGCTGCCCTTGCCGGGGATCGGCACGTAGGAGTCGCGGGGGATGGAGATGAGCGACGACTTGCCGCCGTTCTGTGGGACGTGCACAAGGATGATGGAGTCCGTGCGCTTGCCGATGTCTCCACCGCTGGCGTTGAGCTCCTGCTGCTGGGCCGCGGTCAGCCCCTCGCGGCTGTCCGAGCCGACGAGCAGATAGTTGTAGCCGCTCGTGTCGGCCGGCCGCGGACCCGCCGGGGTGTTGTCCTCGCGGCTGACGTTGTTCCAGGCGTTGACGGGCACCCAGACCATGAAGGCGACCCAGGCGAGGACGACGAGCAGGACGAGCAGCACCGCGGCCCGACCACGCCGGCGCCGTCGGCGTGGTGCCGGCGCGGGCGCCGGGCCGTCCGGGGCCTCGCCCCAGGTCGGACCTCTGCCGTCGCCTCCGCCGCGGACGGGGGCCTCGTCGACGCGTCTCCCGGTGCGCGGGTCTGGCTGGCGCGTCCGCGGCCTGGGGTCAGGACGGCGCAGTCTGCGGCGCGTGTCGACGACGTAGGCGTCGTCAGCGGGGTCTTCCGGCCACTGGACGGGACCGGCCGACCAGCCGGCCGAGCCGTGGCCCTGAGGGATGGGTCTGACCTCGTCGGGACCGGGGTCTCGACCGCTCACGAATGGCCTCTTCCGTTGACGCCGCTGACCCGGACATCGTGCCACGTCAACCCGTGGGCACCCACCCGGTGCTCCTCGTGTGTCGCCGGCTGCCAGGTGGCATCGGCCCTGCGGCCGCCGCGGCACCGTGTGCGCCCGGCACAGCTCCCGGCGCCGATCCTGGGGCAAGGCCCCACCGGCCGGCAGTGCCTCCCGCGCTAGAGTCCCGGGCATGGACAAAGTCGTCAGCAGCCCCGCCGCGGCCATCGAGGGGATCGGCGACGGTGCCTCCCTGGCGGTCGGCGGGTTCGGCCTCTGTGGTATCCCCAGCGTCCTCATCGGCGCCATCCACGATGCCGGTGTCTCCGACCTCGAGGCGATCTCGAACAACTGCGGCGTGGACGGGTGGGGACTCGGGATCCTGCTGAAGGACAAGCGGATCCGCCGGATGGTCGCCTCCTATGTCGGCGAGAACAAGGAGTTCGAGCGGCAGTACCTGTCGGGTGAGATCGAGGTCGAGCTGACCCCGCAGGGCACTCTGGCGGAGCGGCTGAGGGCCGGCGGTTCGGGCATCCCCGCCTTCTTCACGGCCACCGGCGTGGGCACTCAGATCGCGGAGGGCGGCCTGCCGTGGAGGTATGCCGCGGACGGCACCGTCACGCTCGCCTCGCCTCCCAAGGAGACCCGGGACATCGAGTGGATGGGCGAGCGGCGCACGTTCGTGCTCGAGCAGGCGATCGTGGCGGACTTCGGCCTGGTCCGGGCCTGGCGCGGTGACCGGCACGGCAACCTCGTGTTCAACAAGTCAGCTCGCAACTTCAACCCGCTCGCCGCCATGGCGGGCCGGGTGACCGTCGCCGAGGTGGAGGAGCTGGTCGAACCCGGCGAGCTCGACCCCGACCAGGTCCACCTGCCCGGGATCTACGTCCAGCGGGTTCTCGCGCTCACCCCCGAGCAGGCCGAGGACAAGCGCATCGAGCGGCGAACCGTCCGCCCGGCGACCACCCCCGACCAGGAGGCGTGAGCCATGGCCCTGACCCGCGAGCAGATGGCGGCCCGTGCCGCGACGGAGCTCTCCGACGGCGCCTACGTCAACCTCGGCATCGGGCTACCGACCCTGGTGCCGAACTACGTCCCCGACGACGTAGAAATCGTCCTCCAGTCGGAGAACGGCATCCTCGGCATCGGCGCATACCCCGTCGAGGGGGAGGAGGACCCGGATCTCATCAATGCGGGCAAGGAGACGGTGACGCTGCGCAAGGGCTCCGCGTTCTTCGACTCCGCAACCTCCTTCGGGATGATCCGCGGCGGAAAGGTCGACGCGGCCATCCTCGGGGCGATGCAGGTCTCCGCGGCGGGAGACATCGCCAACTGGATGATCCCCGGCAAGATGGTCAAGGGCATGGGGGGCGCGATGGACCTCGTCCACGGCGCCAAGCGGGTCATCGTCCTCATGGAGCACGTTGCCCGAGACGGGTCCTACAAGATCGTCAACGAGTGCTCCCTGCCCTACACCGGCCGGGCCGTCGTGCAGCGGATCATCACCGACCTGGCCGTCATCGACGTGACAGCGGACGGCCTGGTGCTGCGTGAGCTGGCCGAGGGCGTGTCGGTGGACGAGGTGCGCGACAAGACGGAGCCGCAGCTCAGGGTCGACCTGAGCTGAGGGTGACCCCCTCGGCGGCGAGCCGCGCCGACTGGTCCCCTGAGGGCTCCCGCACGAGCACCACCGAGCCGTCAGCAGCCCACGCTGACAGGGCTGCCCGGAGAACCTCCTCCAGGGTGCCGGCCACGTTGACGCGTGGGCTCAGCCCCCAGTCGTCCCGCTCCAGGACGACCTCCGCGTAGGTGTGCTCGCCACGTTCGGTGACCAGGGCCGGCGCACCTGGCCCGGGCTCCTCCCACGGGGCGAACACGTCGCCCTGGGAGGCGAGCTGGCGGGCCTCGTCGACGACGCCTGACGGGGTGTCCGCGTTGCCACGCGCCAGCATCGCCAGCGTGACGAGGACGGCGCCGCCGGACTGCGTGAGCGCGCGGGCGGCGACCTCAGGCCGGGTGGTGACGACGACGTCTGACCGGTCGGCCTGGGAACCCACGACGACCGTCGATCCCACCGCCCAGGCGGCAAGAGCCCAGTAGACCGAGCGCCAGTGCGCCGGAAGGTCGAGACCGACCGTGGTGGCCGGGGCGCCGTCGAGCTCGTCCTGGAGCAGGTTCGCCCCTTTGGCGACCCAGTTGGCGAGGACCTTCGCCGACAGCTCGATCCGCTCTCCGCGGGTCGGCCCGTCGGCGTCGTCGTAGAAGGTGAGCCGCGGCCGGGTCGCGTCATGGCGCAGCATGGCCGCAAGGACCTCGGGGGGAGTGGGCACGGCCCCCACAGTACGGTCGTCGTGGGTGGGCGCGCCCTCCCGGACCCCCGTCCGGCCGCAGGTAGTCTCGACGTCATGCTCGAGCCAGTGCAGGAGGACCCGCAGTCGGCATTCCTCACGGTGGCACTCGTCGGTCCGAGCCACCTGCAGACCGGCGAATCTCGTTGGCATACGGCGGCGCTCGCGCACAGCCTTGAGCAGGCGGGCCATCGGGTGACGCTCGTCTCGTGGTCGCATCCGCCACCCCGGTCGGGCCGGGCGTGCCCGGCCGAGGAGGCGCCAGCGCCGGGCGACCCCTTCACCCGGACGGTGCGGTCGCTCAGCTGGCGCCGGCCTGACACCTGGGTCCGCACGGGTCGCCGGCTGAGGACCGTCGACCTCATCCTGCTCGTCCACGACCGGCCGGCCGTCGTCCCCGCCTACCTCGCGCTCCTGCGCGCGGCCGGGGCGGGTCGCACTGCGCACCCGGCCGTCACTCCTCGGAGCGTGCTCATCTGTCACGCAGCCCCGCCGTCGCGCAGCAGTGAGGGCAGGCTCTGGCGCTCGATGGCGACCCAGGTCGACGCGGTCGTCGCGCACAGCGTCGAGACGGCTGCGGCGGCCCGCGACCTCGGCGCCTCGCGGGTCTCGTCGGTCGCCCTGCCGTCCTTGAGCGAGCAGCCGTCGTCCCGACGCGCACTCCGGGGACCGGCCCGCCTCCTGGCGGTGGACAACGCCCGGGACGACAAGGGCATCGACGTCCTCCTCGAGGCACTGCGCGAGGTGCCCGAGGTCCGGCTGACGATCGCCGGCGCGATGAACGGCGAACACGGCCAGCGGATCCGCAGGCTGGCGGCCGACCCGGTGCTGGCCGAGCGCGTCGTCATCCGTGACGAACAGCTGGCCACGGAGGCCCTGGCTGCGCTGGCAGCTGAGCACGATGTGCTCACCCTGCCGCGCGCCTGCGGTCCCAGCCATGACACCCGGGCACGAGACGTGGTGCTCGGGCACATCGCCGGCATGGCGGTGATCACCTCCGACGTCCACCTGCTCGAGCCCACCGACGTCCGCCGGCCAGGTGGGGACGCCCCGGCGGGAGACGACCGCAGCCTGGCTGGTGCCCTGCGGCGCCTGCTCGACCCGGGCGTGCTCGCCGACCTTCGTGCGGGGGCGCAGCCACCCGACCTGTCGGCTGCCTGGGCCACCTACATCGGCATGCTCGAGTCCCTCGCGGCGACGGACGAGGCAGTGAGGGAGACTCCGGACGCGCAGCAGACGCCGGTCTCCCGCAATGGTCGTGAACCGGCGCGAGGCACCGCCGTCGCCGGTGCGACGCGCGCCGCCAGCGCACTGGTCGGTCGCGCCCCGGTCGGTCGCGCTCGGTTCGGTCGCGCTCGCTTCGGTCGCATCCTGACCGGGCGCGCTCTCGCCCCCCATCCTGCGGTGGTCGAGATCTCCCGGCACGACCTGCCGGACTGGGTGCTGCCGACCGACGTCCTCGCGAGCCGTCAGGACGCGCTCGACACCGTGGCCCTGGTCCGGGAGCTCGGACTCCCGCGCGCGGGTGACGCCACCGCAGGCTGGGCCGCTCTGGGAGCGCTTGCCGGGATCCTGCGGGTGAGCGACGACGGACGGCACTCCTCGGTCATCGTCGACGAGTCCGGCTCCCGGTCGCCGATGTCCCGCTGGGCGCGCGCTCTCGGGTTCGCCCCCGTGGCGCTGGGCCTTACCCGCCCACCGGAGGCGGTGAGCGTGCTCGACGTGGATGCGGGCGGACTCGACGTCGTCACCCGGCTGCATCCCGGAGGGTGCGACGCCGGCGACGTCGACGACGTCATCGGTGAGGCGTCGTGGGCGCTGCGTCCGGGTGGCCTGCTCGTGCTCACCCTGCCCCTCGGTCCACTGGTTGTGCCCGGCGCCGTCGGACCGGCCGAGGTCCGGGGAATCGTGGCACGCGCGCACGGGTTCGGCTTCGTCCTGGTCGGGGAGACGGACGGCGAGGTCTTCGCGCGGATGGTGTCCGCGTGCCCGAGCTCGTCCGCCGCCGATGCGTCATCCGCTCTCGTGCGCCTCACCTTCCGGCGCCTGTGACCCGCGCCCGCCTGCTCACCGGCATCCGGATCGCCTTCGCCGTCATCGTCCTCGCGGCCGTCGTCTGGGGGGTGGCGCGCAGCTGGCCGGAGATCTCGCTCGACCTGGCCAGGGTCGACCCCTGGACCATGCTCGGGTCGACGGCGTTCGCCGCGCTGGGGACCTGGCTGACCATGCTCGGTTGGCGGGTCCTGCTGAGCGACCTCGGCTCGCCCCTGCACCTCGCGCCGGCCGGTGGCGTGTTCTTCGTCGGGCAGCTCGGCAAGTACCTCCCCGGCTCGGTCTGGGCCGTCATCGCGCAGGCGGACATGGCCGCGCACCTCGACGTCCCGCGGCGGCGCACCGGTGTGGTGGGGCTGGTCACCATCGGGCTCGCGGTCCTCACCGGGGTGCTCGTCGGGCTGCCGGCCATCCCTCACCTGCTGCGGACGAGCGGTTCAGGAGGCGGAGCCTGGGTGCTCCTCGCCGTGCCCGTCCTGGCGGCCCTGTGCTGGCCGCCGGTGCTCAACCGGCTCGTCGGCCTCGGGCTGCGAACGCTCCGGCGCGAGCCCTTGGAGCACGAGCTGTCGGCGCGGGCGGTCCTGCTCACCGTCGGCCTCTACGTCCTCGCGTGGCTGTGCTTCGGCGCCCACATCCTCGTCCTCGCGAGGGCCATCGCCGACCCGGGAGCGCCGGGGCTGACCGTTGCGGCGCTGACCGGCTATGCCCTCGCCGGGTCGCTCGGGATGCTCACGGTGATCCTCCCGGCCGGGCTCGGAGCGCGCGAGGGGATCCTCACGCTCGTCCTCGCCTCGGCGATGCCGCTGTCGGCGGGCACCGCCGTGGCGATCGTCTCCCGCTTCGTCATCACCCTCGTCGACGTCGGCGCTGCGCTGGCCGGATGGGCCTACGCCCGCACCCATCACCTGCTCGCAGCCCGCCGGGCAGGCTAGGTGTACTGACCGGGCACGTTGGTTGAGGGAGTGTGACTCCTCGATCTGAGGGGATGACATGGGAGGGCCTCCCGCGGTGGAGTGGAACTGCTGAAGGTTCACTTCGCCAAACAGGAGGCCCTCGTGTCCCACGCTAACGCTGCTCTGACTCCTCGCGCCCGACTTCGAGTCGCCCGACTGGTCATCGACCAGGGCGTCCCGATCGCCGAGGTCGCGGCACGGTTCCAATGCTCCTGGCCGACGGTGAAGCGGTGGTCCGAGCGGTACGCCGCCGGGCTGCCGATGACCGACCGGTCGAGCAGGCCGCACTCGATGCCGGCCAAGACGTGTGCAGCCACAACGCGTCGGATCGTGGCGTTGCGGCTGCGCAAACGCCTCGGGCCGGTCCAGCTGGCCGCGCTGACCGGTGTCGCGCCCTCGACCGCGCATCGGGTGCTGGTCCGGTGTCGGCTCAACCGGCTGTCACACGTCGACCGGGCCACCGGCGAACCGGTGCGCCGGTACGAGCACGACCACCCGGGCGCGTTGTTGCACGTGGACGTCAAGAAGCTTGGCAACATCCCCGACGGTGGCGGGTGGCGGTTCGTCGGCCGGGCCCAGGGCAACCGGAACCGTGCCGGCACCGACCCCACCCGGCGCAAGGGCAAGAACCGCGGACCGCTGCTCGGGCACGCGTTCGTCCATACCGTCATCGACGACCACTCCCGGGTCGGGTACGCCGAGGTCCACGACGACGAGACCGCCGCCACCGCCACCGCGGTCCTGCGCCGGGCCGTGGCGTGGTTCGCTGCCCGCGGCATCACCACCGAGCGGGTGCTGTCGGACAACGGCTCCCCGTACGTGTCCCATCTGTGGCGCGACACCTGCGCCGAACTCGGCATCCGCCATACCCGCACCCGGCCCCGGCGGCCACAGACCAACGGCAAAGTCGAGCGCTTCCACCGCACCCTGGCCGACGGGTGGGGCTACGCCCGCTGCTACACCTCAGAAGGCGAACGCCGAGCCGCCCTGCCAGCATGGATCCACGACTACAAGCACCACCGACCCCACACCGCGTGCGGGAACAAGCCACCCATCACCCGCTTGACCAACCTGTCACGTCAGTACACCTAGGCGGCCCCGGCCTCCGGCGCGTCGGCCTTCGGGAACTGGGCGACGAAGGCCGCGACGGCCTCCCCCGACAGATCGCCGCACAGCTGGCGGTGTCCGCTCTGGGTCGCCGCGCCCCCGGCGGCCGAGGCGGACCCCGACCAGTGCGAGAGGGCGTACTTCTTGCCCGCGGGGAACGCGCCATACGACTCGTTCCAGGGCGCGACGATGAACTTGCCCGCAGACGCGTCGAGCTTGCCACCGACCTCGGCGAGCCGCTTGAGCTCCACGGCCTTGGCCGCCTCCTCGCTGGGGAGGTACCAGAGGATCGTGTAGCCGTGCTCGAGGTTGTGCACCAACGTCTCCACCGCGGGGGAGTCCTGCGAGGTGTAGAACCCCCGGCCGTCGAGCGCGGGGGTGACGAAGTGCTGGCCGCTGCTCGGCGGCACGGTGGAGTAGCTCACCTTCGTGACGTTGGGCTGGTTCGTCCCTGGGCCGACATGCTCGGAGCTGCCGCTCGCCTGGTCCGTCGTGACGGCGTCGCACGACGCCGAGGCAGTCGGGACGCCGATGGTCTGGATCGCCGTCGACGGCTTGTTCGCGTCGGCGGTCCGCTTGCCGTCGATGACCCCATAGGTGATCACGCCCCCGAGCAGGACCACGAGCGCTGTGCACCCGGCGATGATCAGCAGCACCGTCCGGCGCTCACGGGAGCGCTGGGTCTGCTGGATCTCGGCGAGCCGCTCTCGGCGGGCGCTTCCCCCGGTGGCGTTCTTGGGCGCGGTGTTCCTGGCCACGGTGTCCTTCGGGTTGGGGCTGGTCGGCAGTCGATGGAACGAACTGGGCTGAGTCTAGGTTCCACCGTCCGGACCCGAGGAATCGTGATGCCCTCCCACCCGGTCACCCCTCACCGTCAGACTGGAGCGGTGACTCCCGAGCCCGTCAAGAAGCAGGTGCGGCACTGGCGGTCGGCGCGCGCGGTCTCCCTCCCGGCCATCCTCGCGATCTTCCGCCGAGGCGGCGGCGACCCCACCTACCGCCGCGGCCCCGGTGGGTCGGTGGTCCGGGGGGTGCGGACACCGCTGGGCCCGGCCACCTTCGAGCTGCGGGCGCTGCCCGGTGACGCGGCGGTCGAGGCGACGGCGTGGGGTCAGGGAGCAGAGTGGGCGCTCGCCCACGTGCCGGACCTGCTCGGAGCGGCCGACGACGACTCCGGCTTCGTCGCCCACCACGGCATCGTCGCCGAAGCAGCCCGCCGGTTCGCGGGCTGGCGGGTGCCGCGCAGCCACCTGGTCCTCGACGCCCTCATGCCGGCCATCATCGAGCAGAAGGTCACAGGGATGGAGGCCTTCTCGGGCTACCGCAGGCTCGTCTGGCGCTTCGGCGAGCCCGCTCCCGGTCCGTATGGCGCGGCCGGCCTGCGCGTGCCGCCCACCGCCGCGCAGTGGGTCGCCATCCCATCCTGGGAGTTCCTCACGGCGTCGGTCGACTCCGCCCGGTCCAGCGCGCTGGTCCGGGCCGGGCGCGCCGCAGGCCGGCTCGAGGAGACGGTCGACCTGCCGCCAGCCGCGGCCCGGGCCCGGCTGCGCGCCGTGCCCGGGATCGGCGTCTGGACTGCCGCCGAAGTGGCGCAGCGGGCGCTCGGGGACGCCGACGCGGTCAGCTTCGGCGACTACCACGTGGCCAAGGACATCGGGTGGGCATTGCTCGGCCGCCAGATCGACGACGACGCTCTCGCCGAGCTCCTCGAGCCCTACGCCGGCCACCGCTACCGCGTCCAGCGCCTCCTCGAGCTCACCGGCTCCCGGCGCCCGCGCCGGGGGCCGCGGATGGCTCCCCGGACGCACCTGCCGCGCTGACGGATCAGGCCTTGGACGTCACCGAGATGACCAGGGCGTCCGCCCTCCGCGCGGTGATCCGGCCCTCGAGGTCCTCGGCCCAGAGGGCGACAGCGATCCGCGCGGCCGCGAGCCCGCGGTCGACCGCCTCGCCGGTGACGACCACCTCGTCGTTCCCCGCGTCAGCCCCCACCTCCGCCAGGTCGTGGATGGCCGTGGCCACGGCTCGGGCGACCTTGACGGACCGCGGCTCCTCCTCCGTGGCCGCGATGCCCACCTGCTCGGCAAGCCTGCTGCCCGGCAGCACCCCGAGCGCCGCCCGGACCGCCTCGACGTGGCCGAGCGCGAACCAGTCGCCCGGTCCGGTGCGCACGAGGTCGCGGGCACCCGGCATACCCGGCCTGGCGGCGACGACCGAGCCGCCCGCCCCGCGGACGTGCGCGACGGGCAGCGCGCTGACCTTGCCCTTGACGAGATCGCCGGCTGCAGCCAGCTCGTCGGCGACCGCGCGGCTCGTGACGTGGAGGGGCCGGCCGTCGGCGTCGGTGCCACCCCGGAGGTCGTCGCTCACCTCGAGCCCGTGCGCCCCGAGGGCGAAGTCGGTCTGGCCCGAGCGCCATGGCCGGCCGGCGGTGTCGCTGAGGACGACGGCGAGACGCGTGACGTCGAAGGCGGCGGCGAGACGCTCGTGCAGCTGACGGCAGACGTCGTCGGGGTCGCGGGGGAGGACGAGCAGGTGGTCGAGGCCGCCGGTGTTGGACGCGTCGACGCCCGCCGCGGCCATGACGGGACCGGCCTTGGCCCGCACCACCTGGGTGAGCCGGCCGTCCACGAGCCGCTCGGCGACGACGGCGTCGCTCTCGGCGTCGATGACCGCGGACCGCTCGGCCGCCGGGGCGGTCAGCCCGAGGGACTTCGAGGCGACCTTGCTCGAGACGACGAGCACGTCTCCGTCCTCGAGGTCCAGCCCGCCCGCCCGGAGGGCGTCGGCGATGAGGCTCGCGAGGTCGTCGCCAGCCCGGACCTCGGGTATGCCGGGGACCGCGGTGACGACCAGGGTCACCCGCGCGTCCCGACGAGCTTGTGGCCGAGGTCGACGGCCGCGCCCGCGATGTCGGCGGTCTCCGCCACGCCGGTCATGAGCAGGGGTCGGGCGACCACCGTCAGCCGGCCGACCGAGGCCAGGTCGGCGTCCTCCTCGGCGACCAGCCAGCCGTCGAGGAAGTCGGCGTAGAGCCCGCAGACCGCCCGCGTCGTCGACTCGACCCCGATCGCCTCGAGGCAGACGTCGGCGTGGCCGCGGACCGGTGCGCCGGAGATCAGCGGCGAGACGCCGATGACGGGCGCCCGGGTGCCCCGCAGGGCGTCTCGCACCCCGGGGACGCCGAGGATGATCCCGATGGACACGACGGGGTTGCTCGGCGGCAGGAGGACCAGGTCGGCCTCCCGGATCGAGTCGAGCACCCCGGGCGCGGCGACCGCGCCGTCCATCCCGGCGACGACGAAGCGGCGTGCCGGCACCTCGGCGCGCAGCCGGACCCACCACTCCTGGAAGTGGATCGCCCGGTGGCCGCCCTCGTCGTCGTCGACGACGACATGGGTCTCCACCGGGGTGTCGGTCATCGGCAGCAGCGTCACACCCCGGGACGGCAGGCCCCATCGCTGCGCGAGGCGTGCGGTCACCTCCGAGAGGCTGAGGCCCTGGCCGAGCCACATCGACCGGGCGACGTGGGTGCCGAAGTCCTTGTCGCCCAGCCCGAACCACTGCGGCTCGACGCCGTATGCCGCGAGCTCACCCTGGAGGGCATGGCTCTCCTGCGCCCGGCCCCAGCCCTGGCTCTCGTTGATCCCTCCGCCGAGCGTGTAGAGGATCGTGTCGATGTCGGGTGAGACGCGCAGCCCGAAGAGCGTGATGTCGTCACCGGTGTTGCCGATCACGGTGACGGTCGAGCCGCTCAGCTCGGGGGTCCGCTCGATGTGGGCGAGCAGACCACGCAGGAACCGGGCTCCGCCGACCCCTCCGGCGAGGGCGGTGATGTGCATGGGGGGATCCTCTCAGGCCGTCCGTCCCGGGCCCGCGCCGGTCCCCGCGGGCACGCTGGGGACGCGCTGCGCTGAGCGCGAGTGGTCACGGTTCGGCATCCACCCGCCGTCGCCGGGAGGTTTGTCCGGGCGAATATCACCATTCCGCTTGACTTATGACCAATGACACGCGTGTAATTTCACCAGTGTCCTTCCGCGAGGCGGTCACGGAACACCAGGACACGGGTGCGGTATCAGGGTCGAGGAGGGCGCCATGCAGGAGCTACAGCTGATCACGCTGGATGGGGGAGCCGAGGAGGAGATGTCGTGGCAGGAGCGCTCGCTCTGTGCCCAGACGGACCCTGAGGCGTTCTTCCCGGAGAAGGGCGGGTCCACCCGCGAGGCCAAGAAGGTCTGCATCGGCTGCGAGGTGCGGTCCGAGTGCCTCGAGTACGCCCTCGCGAACGACGAGCGCTTCGGCATCTGGGGCGGGCTGTCCGAGCGCGAGCGCCGCAAGCTGAAGAAGCACGCGGTCTAGTCGCCCCCGGCGACTTCAGAACCCGTGACGACGACACTCCCGTCGACGAGCCCGGTCTCGACCGCTCCGCTCGCCCCGCCGCCCGCGCCACGCGTGTGCGCGATCCTCGTCGTGCACGACGGCGAGGAGTGGCTGGAGGAGAACCTCGACGCTCTCGCGAGCCAGACGCGGCCTCCCGACCGGGTCGTCGTCGTCGACGTGGCCTCGGCTGACGGCTCGCTGGAGATCGTGCGGTCGCATCGGGAGCTGGCGCGCGTCATACCCGACCTCACCGTGGTGTCGCTTCCCGAGCCGATGAGCTTCGGTGCGGCCGTCGCGCGGGCCCTCGCCGACGCGGCCCCGGACGAGGACCCCGCACGGGAGTGGCTGTGGCTGCTCCACGACGACAGCGCGGCCGACCCGCACACCCTCGGCCGCCTCCTCGAGGCCGTGCGCCGGTCCCCGTCGGTGGGTGTCGCCGGACCGAAGATCGTCCAGTGGCATGACCCTCGCCGGCTCGTGGAGATGGGACACCAGCTGACGAGGTCGGGCCGGCGCGTCGACGCCCCCGGCTTCGGCGAGGCGGACCAGGGGCAGTACGACACGCGCACCGACGTCCTCGCCGTCGGCACGAGCGGGATGCTCGTGCGCCGCAACGTCTTCCTGGATGTCGACGGGTTCGACTCCTCCTTCGAGCAGTTCGGGTCTGACCTCGACTTCGGTTGGCGGGCCCAGCTCGCGGGCCACCGGGTCATCGTCGTGCCCGGCGCGAGGATGCGTGAGGCCTCAGCCACCCGGCTCGGTGTCCGAGCGGGTGGTCCGGATCCGGCAGGAGCCCGTCGCGCCCAGCGCCGCGCGACCCGACGGATCGCGCTGACCCGATGCGCCCCGATGAGCGTCCCGTTCGTGGCCGTCTGGATGGCCGTGAGCAGCGTGCTCGGCGCCGTGGCCCTCCTCGTCCTGAAGCGGCCGCAGCACGCCTGGGCCGAGCTCGGCGATCTCGGCGCTCTCGTGCACCCGGTCAGCTCGATCCGGTCGCGCTGGCGGTTCCGGTCGGCCCGACGGCTGCGACGCGAGCACCTGTCCTCCCTCTTCGTCAGCGCAGGCGGGGCGCTCGCCCACACGGGCGACCGGATCCTCGACGCCCTGGCACCGGACCGGGTCGGCGAGCGGCCGGACGACATCTCCTCCGCCGCGAGCGAGACCGGGCCGGTCGCCGAGGAGGCCGAGGACCTCACCGTCCTGCCCACCTCCCTTCCCCAGCGGGTCGCCACGCACCCCGGCACCCTCGCCGTGCTGGCGGCCACGGTCCTGTCCGCGATCTTCTTCCGCGACGCCCTCCGGCTGGGGGTGCTCGACGCCCAGGGCGAGGGTCTCGCCGGTGGTGAGCTGCTGCCCGTGGCGACCGGATCCTCCGGCCTGTGGCATCTCTTCCGGGACGCGTGGCACGGCGCCGGCTTCGGCACGTCGCTGGACGTCGGCCCGCAGGTCGGTGTCCTCGCGGGCGTGACCTGGCTGGTCGAACGGCTGCCGTATGTCGCGGACGGCCGGTCGGCCGCGTCCGTGACGATGGCCTGGCTCCTCCTGGCCGCGATGCCGCTGGCGACGGCCACGGCATACCTCGGCGGCCGGGTCGCCACCAGCTCTCGGTGGGCCCGGGCCGTCGTCGCGCTGGCCTGGGGCAGCAGCGGCGTCCTCGTCGCCGCCCTGACCCAGGGCCGGCTCTCCGTCGTGGTGGCGCACATCCTGCTGCCGCTCGTCGTCGCCGGGTTCGCCGCCGCGGCGCAGCGCCGAGCGACCTTCACGGCCACCTTCGCCACCGCTCTGGCCACCGGGCTGCTCGGCGCGTTCGTGCCGGCCGTGCTCGTCGTGTCCGTGGTCGCCGGCCTCGTCCTGCTCGTCGTCCTCCCCGGCTGGACCGGTCGGTCCCGGGCGCTGGTGCTGACCCTGGTGCCCACCGCCCTGCTCGGTCCCTGGGTGCTGGGGTTCGTGCACCAGCCCGCGCTCCTGCTGACCGGCGGCGGACTCGTCGACGTCAACGGCGGGACGGCCGCGGCGTGGCAGCTGGCCCTGGGCCAGCCGGACGGCGGCCGCAGGCTGCTGGCGCTCCTCTTCGTCCCGCTGCTGCTCGTCGCGCTGCTTGCCCTGACCCGCCCGGGGCGCACCGTCGCCCTCACCGCCATGGCGCTGCTGGCCCTCCTGGGCCTGGCGGTCGCCCTGGGCGCGCCGCGGGTGGTCGTGGGCCAGGTCGGCACGGCGGACCAGCCGGCGCTGACGACGCTCTGGTCCGGCGTCGGCCTCGAGCTGTATGTGGCGGCCGTCCTGGCCGCGATCCTCACCGGGTGGCACGGCATCGGGGCGATGATCCCCGACGCCCGTCGAGCGAGCCGCCGCACTCTCGCCGTGGCGGGCGCTGCAGCGATCGCCCTGGCGGTCGGCGCGGCAGGGGTCATCAACGCCGGCACGGGCCTCGGTGACGCGGTGACGGTCGGCCACGACGCCCTGCCCGCCGTCGCCGTCGACCAGGCCACCGGACCTGAGGCCAACCGCCTCCTCGTCCTCATGCCCTCGACCGACCGCCTGGACTACCGGCTGGTCGGGAACGAGCCGGGGGACCTGCTGCGTGACGTCGACCGCCCCAACCCGGCGACCGACCCGGGACTGCGAGACCTCGTCGGCAGCATCGCCTCCGGCGTCGGAGCACTGCCGGGGGGCGCCGGGTCGCACCTCGCGGACCTCGGGATCGGTTTCCTGTCGCTGCGCGCAGCGCCGGACAGCCCCCTCGCGCGGTCCCTCGACGCCTCGGCCGGGCTGACCCGGCTCGGAGCCACCGACAACCAGACCCTCTGGCGGGTGGTGGCCCGCAGCCCCGCGCCTGGAGGGAGCTCAGCCGCCGCGGTCCCGCCATCGCGGGTCCGGCTCGTCGACGCCCAGGGAGCGCCGCTCCAGGCGGTCGACGTCGTGGGACCGCACGGGGCGGTCGACGGGCAGCTTCCACCGGGAGCCGAGGGGCGCAAGGTCGTCTTCGCCGAGGCGCCGGAGTGGGCCGGGTATGCGACGGTCACCCTCGACGGTGTCCCGATCTCCCCAGCAGCCCAGGCCGGTCCACCCGCCTACGCGGTCCCCGCGTCCGGCGGCCACCTCGTCGTCGACCTGCCCCCCACCCACGCCGAGTGGTTCCTCGGCCAGCTGGCGCTGCTCGCCCTGGTCGTCTTCCTCGCCATCCCCTTCGGCAACCGACGCTCCCGGAGGCTCCTGTGAGCATCACCTGGACCGGCCCGGCTCGTGCCGCCCTGACGATGGTCGTGGGCGTCGGTCTGGTCGTCCTGGCCGTCCAGGTCCCCGGAACGGTGGCCCTGGCCGGGAGGGGGACCACGCCGGCCGACGGACCTACGCCGCAGCTCGTCCCGGTGCAGTCCACCACCCTCTCCTGCCCGGGACCCGAGACCGAGGGGCTGCCTGGCACGCCTGCGGTCGCCGGAAGCTCGAGGCTGCTCGCCGTGTCCGCCCCTGCCGAGGCGCTCAGCGGCGTGACGATGAGCCCGGGTCCCGGCAGCCTCACGCTGACCGCGACGCCCAGCGGCGCGCAGCTGGGCCGCACTGAGCAGCGCGGCTCGGTCGTCAGTGCCCCCATGACCGGCCCGACCGTCGGCCAGGTCGGTGGGAGCGGCGCTCTGGCGCCGGGGGTCGCCGCGCTCCAGACCTGGCAGCACGCCGAGGGCGACGACCGCGCCTTCATGGCCACGGCATGTCCGGCGGCGAAGGCCGACATGTGGCTGCTCGGCGGCGGTGGCGAGAGCACCCGGCGCGAGCGGATCGTGCTGACCAACCCGGGCGCCAACGCCGCATCCGCGGACATCGCCGTGTATGGCACGGGCGGTGCGATCGCCTCGGCCAACGGCCGCAACGTCGCGGTGCCGCCGCACGGCAGGGTCAGCCTGCTGCTCGACGCGCTCGTCGGACCGGAGAAGACCCCCGCGGTCCATGTCACCGCGTCCGGAGGCGTCCTCACGGCGGTCCTCGCGGACAGCTGGATCGACGGAGCGGTCGGCCGCGGCGGCGACGACGCCGTCCCCGCGGCGGACCCGTCGACCGAGCAGGTGGTCCCCGCCGTCTTCCTCGACGGGCCGGCCAAGCTGAGGATCGCCGTCCCCGGTCCCGACGAGGCCGTCGTCCAGGCACGGCTGCTGACCGCCAACGGGCCGCAACCACTGCCGGGCGACGGGGTGCTGCGAGTGCCTGGAGGGTCGGTGCGGGACGTCGACCTGGGGCCGCTCCCGCCCGGCGCCTACGCCGTCCAGGTGCGGGCGGACCACCCGGTTGTGGCCGGCGCCATGGTGGAACGGCGTGGGTCCGGCGCCAAGACCCCGTCCGACTTCGGCTGGACCACGTCGACCGAGCCGATCACGGTCGTCTCCGGGATCCCGCTGCCGGACGGCGCCAAGGGGTCGCTGATGCTGGTCAGCGCCGGAGGTCCCGCGACGGCGAGCGTGGTCACGGTCTCCCCGGCGGGGGTTGTCACGCCGACCAGCATCTCGGTCGGCCCGGACAGCGTCACGGTCGTCGACCTGGCTGGTGCTGCCCAGGTGTGGGTCCGGCCCACAGCGGGCTCCGTCCGCGCTGGCGTCTCGCTCGCGATGACCGACAAGCACGGCGGAGAGCCGCTGTTCAGCATCGTCCCGCTGGCCTCGCTCGCGGTGAGCGCGACCCAGGTGCCGGTCCAGGAGGTCCGCAGCTAAGCAGGTCCGCAGCTAGAGGGGGCCCGACCCGGGCTCGTCGTAACCGGGATCGAGCTCGCCGGGCGGAACGCCGAGGAGCGCGGCGACCTGCTCGGTGACGACGTCCGAGACCAGCGCCGCCATCTCCCGCTCACCCTGGACCCGGGTCTCGACCGGCCGGCGGTAGATGACGATGCGCGCCGGTTGTCTCCCGGTCCCGCCGAACAGCCGCCCGAGCGGCACCTCCGAGTGCTCCCAGGGTGCCGGGTCCGAGGGAGGCACGTTCTCGACGCCGAACTCGACCGGGGGAAAGGGCTTGCCCCAGGCCTGCTCGAGGCGGGTTGCCGCGTCGATGACGAACTCGTCGAACCGCTCTGCCCGGCTCGTCATCGCCGGCACCGACGGCCAGGCCAGCGGCCCGCGCGGGCCCCGGCCCCGGCGTTCCCGCAGCCGGGCAGTCGCCTTGTCGCCGCGGAAGGAAGTCACCTGGCAACCCTACGGCGTGCCCTGCGGGTCACGACCCGTGGGAGAACTACAGTCCACCTGTGGGTCTGTCGAGGCACTGCTCCAAGACCGGGTGCTCCGGTGCCGCTGTGGCGACCCTCACCTACGTCTACCGCGACTCCACGGTGGTGCTCGGGCCGCTTGCGACATACGCCGAGCCGCACACCTACGACCTGTGTGCGCAGCACGCCGACGGCCTGACGGTGCCGCGTGGCTGGGAGGTGGTCCGGCTCAGCGGGGAGTACGTGCCGCCGCCGCCCACCACCGACGACCTGCTCGCGCTGGCCGACGCCGTCCGCGAGGCGGCCCGTCCTCGGCAGAGCGGGGACGTCGCCCGCACCCAGGCCCAGCGTGAGTCCGACACCGGAGCGGTCGAGGTCGCCCGCCGCGGCCACCTCCGGGTCCTGCGCGACTCCTGACCCAGCCACGCACTACCCTCGCCCTGTGACCTCGCAGCCGACGCCCGTCCTCAGAGACTTCATCAAGGCTTACGACGTGCGTGGGCTGGTGCCCGAGCAGCTCAACGAGCAGGTGGCCCGGGCGATCGGCTCGGCGTTCGCCCAGGTCGTCGCCGGCCCGGACGGAGCGGCCGGCCTGGTCGTCGGCCACGACATGCGCCCGAGCTCCCCAGCCCTCAGCCGGGCCTTCGCCGAGGGCGTCGCCGCCCACGGGATCGACGTCACCCTCATCGGCCTGTGCTCCACCGACGGGCTCTACTATGCCAGCGGCGCCCTCGACCTGCCTGGTGCGATGTTCACGGCCAGCCACAACCCCGCGCAGTACAACGGGATCAAGCTGTGCCGGTCGGGGGCCCGTCCGGTCGGCCAGGACACGGGTCTCGCCCAGGTCAGCGTGCTCGCCCAGGCCATCCTTGACGGGGACGAGGCCGTCGGCGCCGACAACGTGGGCGACGGCCGGATCAGTGAGCGTGACCTGCTCGGCGACTACGCGGCCTTCTTGCGATCGCTGGTGGACCTCAGGTCCGCTCGCCCGCTCAAGGTGGTCGTCGACGCCGGCAACGGGATGGGTGGCTACACCGTCCCGGCCGTGCTCGGCACCGACGCCGGTCTCGACGAGCTGCCGCTCGACATCGTCCCGCTCTACTTCGAGCTGGACGGGACCTTCCCCAACCACGAGGCGAACCCCCTCGAGCCGGCGAACCTGCGCGACCTGCAGGCTGCGGTCCTCGAGCACGGAGCAGACATCGGACTGGCCTTCGACGGCGACGCCGACCGATGCTTCGTCATCGACGAGCGCGGGGAGCCGGTGAGCCCCAGCGCGGTCACGGCGCTCGTCGCGACCCGCGAGATCGCCCGCGAGCAGCTGGCCGGGACCGATCCCGCCGACGTCGCGATCGTCTACAACGTCATCTCCTCCGCCGGAGTGCCGGAGATCATCGCCGAGCACGGGGCCCGCGCGGTCCGCACCAGGGTCGGACATTCCTTCATCAAGACCGAGATGGCCCGCGAGCAGGCGGTGTTCGGCGGCGAGCACTCGGCGCACTACTACTTCCGAGACTTCTGGTACGCCGACACCGGAATGCTCGCGGCCATGCACGTGCTCGCGGCCCTCGGCGAGTCGACGGCGCCGCTCTCCCGTCTCACCGCTGCCTACAGCCGGTATGCCGCGTCCGGCGAGATCAACAGCACGGTCACCGACGCCGTGGCGGCGACCGCTCGCGTGCGGGACTGGGCGCAGTCCGAGGGGGACGTGACCTTCGACGAGCTGGACGGGCTCACCGTGAGCCATCCGGGTGCTCCGATGTGGTGGTTCAACGTGCGGGCGTCGAACACCGAGCCGCTGCTGCGGCTCAACGTCGAGGGACGTGACCATGGCACGATGGAGCGCGTGCGAGACACCGTCCTCGCTCTGATCAGAGAAGGGCAGCACTCATGAGCAACCCCACGATCGATCCCTGGCTGCGGGAGATCCTGCGGTGCCCGGCATGCCACAGCGTCCTGGCCGACGGCACCGGGCCGTCCGGGCCGGAGCTGCAGTGCACCGACGAGCAGTGCGCCAAGGCATACCGGGTCGACGACGGGATCCCTGTCCTGCTCGTCGACGAGGCCCGCTCCACGCGCGGCTGACCTCCTGACATGCCCTTCCTCGACGAGTCGCTCATCGACGACGAGGAGGCGATCGCCGCCCGCGACTCGCGGCAGACACTGCGCTCGCTGGCCAGCGCCGGCGCCCAGGTGCGCCACGCGGTTGACCTGTCCGAGGAGGCCGGGATCCACCGGATGGGTGGGGGTGAGCGCCCGCGCTCGGTGCTCGTCGCGTCCCTGGGCGGGTCAGCCATCGTCGCGGACGTCCTCGAGCTCCTGGCCGAGCCCGGGTCACCGGTGCCCGTCCACGTCCGCCGCAACCTGCCGTTGCCGGGCTGGGTGGGCGCGCTCGACCTCGTCGTGGCGGTGTCGCAGTCCGGCCGTGCGGAAGGCCCACTGGCTCTGGCAGCGGAGGCGGCGCGCCGCGGCGCCGCGCTGCTGACCGTCGGGGCTCCCGGCTCGCCGCTCGCGGAGGTCTGCGCTGCGGCCCGGGGGATCCACGTCGACGTGCCGGTCGGCCTCACCTCGTCGCGGACCTCGCTGTGGGCCATGCTGCCGCCCGTCGTCCTCGCGGCCGGGATCCTCGGGCTGGTCCGGGTCGACGCTGGGGTCCTCGCCCGGGTGGCGGGCCGGCTGGACGTCCAGGCGGGGCTGTTCCGGCCGGGCTCGGAGTCCTTCGTCAACCCCGCGAAGGTGCTGGCGGCCGACCTCGCCGACGGCGTCCCGGTCATCCTCGGCGACGGGCCACTCGCGGGTGTCGCGGCCTCCCGGGCGGGCTCGATGCTCGCCCGCACGGCCCGGATGCCGGCGATCTGCGGCGAGCTGCCCGACGCAGCCTCGCAGATCGTGGCCTGCTTCGACGGTCCGTGGAGCGACGCCGGCGCGCAGGCCATGGCCCGCCCGTCGGGCGGCGACATCTTCGCCGACCCCTACCTCGACGGACCGCCCAGCCCCCGACTGCGCCTGCTGATGCTTCGCGACGGAGGGGCCACCGCAGAGACGGTCGCCAGCGCCGCGGTGCTGGCCGACGCCGTGGTCCAGACCGCGCAGGACGCGGGGGTCAAGGTCAGCGAGCACACCACCGAGCCGGGCCACCCGCTCGAGCGGCTGGCCGGGCACGTCGCCCTGACCGACTTCGCCGCGACGTACCTCGCGCTCGGGCTCGGGATGGACCCCGGGCTGTCCCCGCACGTCGCCGACCTGCGCGACCGCACCTCGGGCTGAGCCACCAGACCAGCTCCTCTGGACGCGGCCCTCAGGTGGCGAGCCGCAGCCGTCGGGCGCCAGACAGGTCGAGCAGCTGCGCCGCCGGGACGAGGATCTTGGAGCGGCGCAGCCCGCTGCCGATGACGACGTCGCCGGCGGCCAGCACCGACTCGTCGAGGAGGACGGGCCAGTCGGCGGGCAGGCCCACCGGGGTGATGCCCCCGAACTCCATCCGGCTCAGCGTGACGGCCTCCTCCTGGGGCGCGAACGAGCACTTGCGGGCGCCCAGCTCGCCGCGCACGACGCCGTTGACGTCGGCCCGCATCGTCGCCAGCACGAGTACCGCGGCATGGGTGCGGGCCTCACCGCGCCGCCCGACGACGATGACGCAGTTCGCCGAGACCTCCGGAGCGATGTCGTATGCCGCGCAGAAGGCGGCGGTGTCGGCGAGGGCCGGGTCGATCGCGGCGACCCGAGCACCGGGGAGGCGGTGGGAGGCGGTTCGCACGGTGTCGGCGACGAGGTCCGGTCGCGCGGTCAGAGGCTGCCAGTCCAGGGTGCCGGTCACGGGGCCCACGCTACTGCCGTGTGGCGTGCGCCTCGCTGGGTCAGGGCGCCTGCAGCAGGAGGTAGCCATCGTCGGCGCCGGTGACCTTCCACCCACGACTGTGGACCAGAGCGTCCCCGAGCGCCGAGGCGTCGGGCACCAGCGCGACGCGTGCCCCGCTGCGGTCGAGCGTGGCCTGCCACCCGGGCTGGGCCGAGAGAGCCACCATGTAGTCGTCCACGTAGGCCACCGAGAAGATCTCAGTCCTGCCGTCGATGACCGGCAGGAGGTCGGGGTGCCGCCAGAGGAGCCATCCACCGAGTGAGTACTCGTTGAAGACCACGGTGCGGGGCGCGAGCGCATCGAGCTGAGAGTTGAGTCCGCTGGGAACGTGGTCAGGGCGCGACGAGGTTCCAGCGGACATCGTGGCCACCGCCACCAGGGCCACGGCGACCGATCCCAGCAGCAGCATGGTCTCCCCCCGGCGGGCGGAGAGCCGGACCGGCGGCGGACCACCGAAGGTCGCATGGAGCGCGCCGACGAGCAAGGGCGCCGCGATGACCGCACCCACGGCGATCGTCCGGGCGTAGAGCAGCATCCAGCCGAGCGCGACGAACCAGAGCGCGACATGGCTCCACGGCACTCGCTCGCCGCGACGCAGCCACATCATCAGCGTCAGGAGCAGCATCGCCAAGGTCGCCGCAAAGGTGGGTGAGGTGAGCCCGGCCGGCGCCCACTCGGTGACGTACTTCGTGTAGTCGCTCACGGCGAACGGTGCCAGCAGGAGCTGTGGACCCACCGGTGTCACGGCGGCGACCAGCACCGACAGCACCGGGACGATAGCCAGCCTCAGCACAGCCCGACGGTCCCTGCCGTCGAGCAGCAGACCCCCCGTGACGGCGAGGCCGACGATCGGGCCGATGAACCACATGCCGTGCGCGCAGGCCCACAGCCACGTCATCGGCACTAGCCACCACCGGGGCTTGAGGTCGCGGGAGCTGCGCAGCCACGCACCGGTTGTCACCGCGAGCAGGGCGAAGGTCACCAGCTGTGGCCGCGGGCCAAAGCCGGCCGACGCGCCGAACCAACCCGCCATCGCGCCGATCAGCGCCTGCAGGATTGTGCCCTGGTGCCGGGACGCCATGAAGAGGGCCACGAAGACCGACACCATGCCGAGTGCCCACAAGGTGGTGACGCCGGCTAGACCGTTCGCCGAGTCGGCGGCGCCCATGAGGACCTCGGTGAGCCATTCGTGCAGTACCCAGGGGTGGCTGCTGGCGGCCGACCAGGGCTCAGGCCCGCTCAGACGCCAGGTCTCCAGGACGTAGTGACCCGCCCGGATATGCCAGAACGAGTCCGGATCGCTGATCTGCAGCGGGCCCTTGAGCAGGAGGACGAAGGGAAACGTCGCCATCACCGCGAGCGGGATCCAGACGTCGAACACCCGCTCGTGCCCGCCTCGCGAGGGAGGCGGCGTGCTGGGGGGCGTGCCGCCCTCGACCGTCGTGACGGTCGACTCCCGGATGGTCATGCGGACGAGTCTGGTCTGGTCGGTGTCGCCGCGGAAGGCGCTCGACGAAGATATGGCCGAAGGGACGACCCGACCCCATCCACGTCCCCATGCGGCGGTTAGGGTCTCTGCCATGGCGAGCGAGGGCGGGACCAGGGCGATCCTGGCGGCACTGACGGCGAACGTCGGGATCGCCGTCACGAAGTTCGTGGCCTTCCTGCTCACCGGCTCGAGCTCCATGCTGGCCGAGTCGGTGCACTCGCTCGCGGACTCGAGCAACCAGGGGCTTCTCCTGCTCGGCGGCAAGCGCGCGAGGCGGCAGGCGACACCGGAGCATCCATTCGGCTTCGGCCGCGAGCGCTACTTCTGGGCGTTCGTCGTCTCGATCGTGCTCTTCACGCTCGGTGGGCTGTTCGCGCTCTACGAGGCGTTCCACAAGTTCCAGCACCCCGAGCCGATCACCAGCTGGCAGTGGGTGCCGGTCGTGGTGCTCCTCGTCGCCATCGCCCTGGAGGGGTACTCGCTGCGGACCGCCGTCGTCGAGTCAGCTCCCGAGAAGGGTCAGCGTTCCTGGTGGGAGTTCATCCGCCGGGCGAAGGCGCCGGAGCTGCCGGTCATCCTCCTCGAGGACTTCGCCGCCCTCCTCGGGCTGGTGTTCGCCCTGCTCGGCGTGGTGCTGACACTCGTCACGGGAAGCGGCATCTGGGACGCGACGGGGACCGGGCTCATCGGCGTCCTGCTCGTCGTCGTCGCGTTCGTGCTGTCCGTCGAGATGAAGTCGCTGCTGCTCGGCGAGTCGGCGACCCGCGAGCACGTCCGCGCGATCGAGGCGGCCCTCGGCGGCTCGACGGGGATCGTCCGGGTGATCCACCTGCGCACGTTGCACGTCGGACCGGAGGAGCTGATCGTGGCTGCCAAGGTCGCGGTGGCGCAGGCGGACACCGGCGACGACATCGCCGACGCCATCAACAGGGCCGAGCTCAACGCCCGGCAGGCCGTCCCCGACCTCACCCTGCTGATGTACCTCGAGCCCGACATCGACCACGGAGCCGTCCAGACGAGGCCGAGCTGGGACCCGGACGTCCCCGCGGGACAGTGACCTGGGCCGTCACGGCAGTGGCTGGTGCGCGGTCTCCTTGATCCCGAACACGTAGACGGCCAGTGAGATGACGCAGAGCAGGCTCACGTACCACGGGAAGAGCGTCCCGTGACCGGAGTCCTTGAGATAGGTCCCGACGTATGGCGCGGTGCCACCGAAGAGCGCCACGCTGAGGGAGTAGGGGAAGCCGATCCCGCCGGCCCGAACCCGGCCAGGGATGTTCTCGGCGTTGACTGCCGCTGAGATGGAGGTGAACATCGCGAGGAAGACCATCCCGATGCACTGCACCAGCAGCAACCGCCCCGGCGAGTCGTTGAGCGAGCCGAGGCCCGGCACCGTGAGCAGGGCGAAGGCGGCCGCAAAGGTGATGAGCAGCGGTCTACGCCCGATCCGGTCGGAGACCATACCGGTGATGGGCTGGAGCACCCCGAAGAAGACCAGGGAGACGGTGCCCACCGTCAGCGCATCGGCCTTGCTCACGCCGGCATACGTGTTGGCGTAGGTGGGCAGGTAGGTCGTCCACGTGTAGTAGGCGATCGTCCCGGCGATGGTGATCCCCACGATGAGCAGGGACTCGCGAGGGTGGAAGCGTAGTGCGTCGAAGATCCCCGGCCGGGCGACCCGCCCCTGACGCAGGTCCTCGATGTTCTCGAGCGTCTCGTGCGCCCCGGCGCGGATGGCCAGGCCGACGAGGGACAGCACCGCGCCGAAGAGGAAGGGGATCCGCCAGCCCCAGGAGCCCATGTCCGACTCGCTGAGCAGGTGAGCCAGCAGTGCCGCGAGGCCGGAGGCCAGAAGCTGGCCGATCGTCGTCGAGACGTACTGGAAGCTCGAGAAGAGGCCGCGCCGGCGAGGGGGCGCAGACTCGACCAGGAAGGTCGTCGAGGCGGCGAACTCGCCGCCGACGCTGAGGCCCTGGATGAGCCGGGCCACGACCAGCAGGGTGGGAGCGAGCACCCCGACCTGCGAGAAGGTCGGCAGCACCGCGATGAGCAGCGAGCCCAGGCCCATGAGCAGGATGGTCGTCGTCAGGGCGGTCTTGCGCCCGAGCCGGTCGGCCACCGCGCCCATCAGCAGCCCGCCGATGGGCCGCATGAAGAAGCCGATGGCGAAGATCGCGAAGGTGTTGAGCAGGGCGGTCAGCCCGGCCTGGTCCTTCGGGAACATCTGGGTGGAGAAGTACACCGCGAGGAACGAGTAGGCGTACCAGTCGTACCACTCGACGAGGTTGCCGACCGAGGCAGCCGCCAGCTGCCTCGGCGAGTGCCTGCGGGCCTCGCTGACGGTCGTCTCGGCGGTCTCGGGATAGCGCGCGGCTGCCATGGCCCCATCGCATACCCGCAGCGCGGTGCGTCAAACTTTTGTCCGTCATGCGGACCGCGAGCGGCAACACTTGACACGGCGGGTCTTGTGCACGCCGCCCGCCTGGGAGACGACGCGGCCTCCGGCGGGTAGAATCGAGGTCACGCCGGCGTGGGTGATACCCCGCACGCATGATGACGCGCCCAGATGGGCTACGCCGGGTCAGCACACCAGACACTCAACGGAAGCGACTCAACCATGTCCTTTGACTACAAGGTGGCCGACCTGAGCCTCGCCGAGGCCGGCCGTCACCAGCTCCGCCTGGCCGAGCACGAGATGCCCGGCCTGATGTCCCTGCGCGAGGAGTTCGGCACCACCAAGCCGCTCTCCGGCGCCAAGATCGCCGGCTCGCTGCATATGACCGTGCAGACTGGCGTGCTCATCGAGACGCTCACCGCGCTCGGTGCCGAGGTCCGCTGGGCCTCCTGCAACATCTACTCCACCCAGGACGAGGCTGCTGCGGCCGTCGTCGTCGGCCCGAACGGGACGGTCGAGGACCCTCAGGGCGTTCCCGTCTTCGCCTGGAAGGGCGAGACGCTTCCGGAGTACTGGTGGTGCACCGACCAGATCCTCACCTGGCCCGGTGGCGAGGGCCCGAACATGATCCTCGACGACGGCGGCGACGCGACCATGCTCGTCCACAAGGGCGTCGAGTGGGAGAAGGCCGGCCAGGTGCCGAGCACGACCGAGGAGGACTCCGAGGAGTTCAGCGTCTTCAAGGACCTCGTCCGCGCCACGCTCAAGGCCGACGACCAGAAGTGGACCCGGATCGCCGGCGGCATCAAGGGCGTCACCGAGGAGACCACCACCGGCGTGCTGCGGCTCTACCAGCTCGCGGCCTCGGGTGACCTGCTCTTCCCGGCCATCAACGTCAACGACTCCGTCACCAAGAGCAAGTTCGACAACACCTACGGGTGCCGTCACTCGCTCATCGACGGTCTCAACCGGGCCACCGACGTCCTCATCGGCGGCAAGGTGTGCGTCGTCGCCGGCTATGGCGACGTGGGCAAGGGCTGTGCCGAGTCGCTGCGGGGTCAGGGCGCTCGCGTCATCGTGACCGAGATCGACCCGATCTGCGCGCTCCAGGCCGCGATGGAGGGCTTCCAGGTCTCCGTGCTCGACGACGTCCTCGAGACGGCCGACATCTTCATCACGACGACGGGCTGCTTCGACGTCATCACCGCCGAGCACATGTCCAAGATGAAGAACAAGGCGATCGTGGCCAACATCGGCCACTTCGACAACGAGATCGACATGGCCGGCCTGGCCAAGCTCCCGGGCATCACCAAGACCGAGATCAAGCCGCAGGTGCACGAGTGGACCTTCGGCTCCGGATCCTCGATCATCGTGCTCTCCGAGGGCCGACTGATGAACCTGGGCAACGCCACCGGCCACCCGAGCTTCGTCATGAGCAACTCGTTCTCGAACCAGACGATCGCCCAGATCGAGCTGTTCACGAAGAACGCCGAGTACACCGAGGACGGCAACGGCGTCTCGGTCCTGCCGAAGCACCTGGACGAGAAGGTGGCCCGCCTGCACCTCGACGCCCTCGGCGTGCGGCTCACCGAGCTGACGAAGCAGCAGGCCGAGTACCTCGGCGTCGACGTCGCCGGCCCGTACAAGTCGGACCAGTACCGCTACTGACCTGGGCCACTGACCTCAGCTGCTGACCCGAGCTCCTGACCGTCGGCGTCCGCGCCACCGCAGCACCCGGTATGCCGTCCGCTCACCCGAGCGGGCGGCATACTCGTCCCCCCACATCGGTGCCCTCGGCCGGTCCAGGAAGGTTCGGACGTGGGCGGAAACCGCCGAACGGATGATGGCCCGGCGCGGGTGGCGGCCTTACGGTCGAGCACGTGATGGGGACCACCGCTGTGACGCAACCCGCCCGCCACCGGCCAGGGCCGGCAGCGGT
This sequence comes from uncultured Actinomycetota bacterium, assembly GCA_963826375.1. Taxonomy (GTDB): domain Bacteria; phylum Actinomycetota; class Actinomycetes; order Actinomycetales; family Dermatophilaceae; genus Lapillicoccus. Next base: position 403,499 of record CAWGWN010000009.1, read on the forward strand.
TGCCGCCGCCATGGTCCTGGTCTTCGCGGTCTACTACCGCTGGGCCGGGCTCGACCTCAGCCCGTTCGGGGTAGACATCGACGTCTACACGCGAGGTGCTCGCGCGGTGCTCGCCGGCGAGGACCTCTACACGGTGCAGATCCACGGGCTGCTGTTCACCTACTCACCGTTCGCCGCGGTCACCTTCGTGCCACTCCTGGCGTTCTCGACCGAGGTCGGGCATCTCGTGCTCACGGCGCTGTCCGCCGTCGCCTACATCGTCGTCGTGGCGACCGTCGCCCGGCGCCTCGCGCTGCCGCGAGCCATCGCGGCCCTCGTCGCGGTGGGCGGCCTCGCGGCCGAGCCGTTCCTGCGGGGAATGCTCCTCGGCCAGGTCAACCTCCTCCTCGTCGCGATGGTCGTCACCGACCTGCTGGTCCTGCGCGCGTCGCGGCGCGGCTTCCTCGTCGGCGTGGCGGCAGGGGTCAAGCTCGTCCCCGGCATCTTCGTCCTCTACTTCGTCCTCCAACGCGACTGGAAGTCGCTGGGGCGCAGCGCCATCGGGTTCGGGGCCTCGGTCGTGATCGGCGCCGCCTTCGCCCCCCAGGCGACCTGGAGGTACTGGACCGGCGGGTTCATGACGATGAACAAGTTCGGGGAGTCGTCCGTGTTCGCAGCGGACAACCAGTCCCTCTCCGCGTTTCTCATGCGCCTGCTGCACGCGGCCGACCTGCCCCTGGTCGTCACGGCAGTGGGGTGCCTGGTCGGGCTGACCCTCGGCGTGGGCGCGGCGTGGATCCAGCTCCGACGGGGTGACCGCGTGGCCGCGGTCGTCTGCCTCGCGGTCGGGGGTCTGCTCGCCTCGCCCGTCTCGTGGAGCCACCACTGGGTCTGGGTGGTCGTCGTGGTCCTCGTGCTGGTCCACCGGCGCCAGCTCGTCTCCGCCTGGCTCGTGGGCATCCTCTTCTGGATCGGCCCCTTCTGGATGCTCCCCCTCGGGGGTTTCCGCGAGCTCGGCCTCTCGACGGCCCAGCAGGTGGTCGGCGGCTCCTATGTCCTCGCGGGCGTCGTCATCCTCGCGCAGCTGTGCCGCCCGGCCCGTCCCAGCGCCAGTCCGCAGGTCTCGAGCCCGCTGGAGGTCTCAGGTCCGCTGCAGGAGGGGGAGCCGGAGCCCGCCCCGAACGGGGTGCCCGCGCGGTCCCGGGAGCGCGAGCCTGCGGTCTCACCCAGCGCCGGCTAGCGTCGACGCCCTCGAACGGACTGCCTGCCGCCAATGTGGGATGGCGCCCTCCCAGGGGGTGGAGGACGCCATCGCACACCTCAGTATGAGCCAGAACCTCGGCCAGGAGGGCAGTTGGTGGAAATTTCCCCCCACCGGTCCTCGGCCGGAACGGTGCTCCGGGTCGTCGGGGCGGTGTCAGCCGCTCAGGTGGACCTGTATCAGCCGAACGTCCACTTTGACCGAATACCGATGACGGGTGGGGTCGGGGCTGGCTACCTTCAGGGTTCTACCCAGCGGCGAAGGGATGCCGCGGGCCTTCATCGACGAGAGACACTGATGCACCAGCTGAGACGAGCACGTCACCGCCTCGGCCCGCGGGGCCGCGGCGCCGCTGCGGTCGAGACGGCGCTGGTGCTCCCGGTCATCCTGCTGATCTTCTTCGGCATCCTCGAGTTCGGCATGCTGTTCAAGGACTGGTTCGCGACGATCTCCGCGACGCGGGCCGGTGCCCGGCTGGCCTCCGCGGAGCCACGGAACGCCACGTTCGCCCAGGACGCCGCGGACCAGGTGCAGAACGCCGCCACGGCGCTGAACCTGGCCAACGTCCAGGCGCTGTGGGTCTACAAGGCCGACGCCAACGGCTACCCCGTCGGAGGCGGCGGCGCCGCGTTCACCGGCTGCACCGTGTGCGTGAAGTACACCTGGGATGCTGGGGCGAACGCATTCACCCAGGTGTCGAACACCTGGGCCAGCACCGCGCAGAACGCCTGCGCGGGAGACCCCCTGCACGACACCATCGGGATCTACCTCCAGCTGAAGCACGACTCGTTCACGAGGATGGTGTTCAACAACTTCGTGCTCAAGGAGCACGCGGTGCTCGCGCTCGAACCCTTGCCGGCGACGACCTTCGGCGGTTGCAGGTGATGGTCCTGCGACTGCGGCGCCGAGCCCGCCGCGCCGGCCGGGACCGCGGCGCCGTCGCCGTGGTGACCGCGCTGCTCATGACCGTATTCCTCGCCCTGAGCGCCTTCACCATCGACGTCGGCTACTGGTATGCCGTGGGCCTGCAGGAGCAGCGAGCGGCCGACGCCGCGGCCCTGGCGGGTGTGACCCGGCTGCCCGGCGACCCCACCGGAGCATTCACGACGGCGCAGTCGTTCGCGTCCCAGAACGGCTTCACCGACGGTGCCTCGGCGGTGAGCGTCCAGCCGGCCATGGGGTCGCAGCCGTCGCGGCTCAAGGTCACCGTGACCAAGACCGTGCCCAACGTCTTCGGCCGGATCATGGGGCGGCCCACCACGACGATCAGCAGGTCTGCCGTCGCAGACTACGTCGGGCCGGTGCCGATGGGCAGCCCCTGCAACGAGTTCGGGAACGACCCGGCGGCGGGCAGCAACCGGAGCACGAAGTGCGACAACACCGGGCAGTTCTGGGCCAACGTCGGGACGATGTCCTCGACCAAGGTCTCCGGCGACGCCTACCAGGACGGGAAGTGCACCGGCACCGTCGACGGGTGCACGGGGGCCACGAACGACAACTACGACCCGGATGGGTACTTCTACTCGGTCACCCTCAGCCAGCCGATGCGCAACCTCACGGTGGAGGCGTTCGACCCCGCCTTCGTCGCGGTCGGCGACACCTGCACGCTGAACGGGCTGACCGACCTCACCGGGATCTACCAGCCCGGGCCGCTGAGCCCGTACTGCACCGGCGACCAGCCGTTCAACAACCCGTCGGGAAGCAATGTCGGCACCGTCACCACCCAGTTCATCGTCCGGAAGGCGGTGCCCGCCTCGAACCCCTGGGACCCGAACAGCTACCCCGTCGTGGGCGGCTGCACCAAGACCTTCCCCGGCTACAACGAGAGCCTCGCCGGCATCTCCTCTCCCACCTTCGCCAACGTCGCGCTGAAGTCCGTCTTCCGGCAGTGGGTCAACCTCTGCACCATCGGCAACGCACCGGCCGGCACGTACTTCGTCCAGGTCAAGACCAACGGCCTCGGCACCGACCTGGCCCAGGGCCACAACCGGTTCGCCCTTCGGGCCTACTCGACCACCAGCGCCTCGGGCAAGGATGCGATCTCCCTGGCGGGGTTCCAGAAGATGGGCATCTACGCCAACCTCCCGGGGGCCATGACGACGTTCCACCTGGCGCGCATCCCGAGCAGCGCGGCGGGCCACGTCCTCAACGTCAGCCTCTTCGACATCGGTGACTCGAGCGGGGTGGGCACCGTCAGCATCACCGCTCCTGGGACCACGTTGAGCGGCTGCGTGGGCACGGGTCCGATCTCGGGGCTGCTACCAGGCTGCAGCCTCGTCGCGAGCTCCCTCTTCAACGGCAAGTGGCAGACGATCGCCGTGCCGGTTCCCTCGACCTACTCCTGTGATGACCTGGATCCCACCGCGTGCTGGTTCAAGCTCGGCTACAACTACGGCCTCGGCAACCAACCCAGCGACACGACATCCTGGACGGCCAGCCTCGAGGGAGACCCGGTCCGGCTCGTGCAGTGACGAGGCGCCGTGTCGGCAGTGACGAACCGCGTGACGACAGTGCCGAGACGCGCTGCCGTAGCTGAGTCGGAGTGGGATGGCCACCGGCGTATGTGATGATGACTACGCTCATCCCATGCGGAAAGGACCACCGGTGTGAAGGGTCGCGTGCTCGTCGTCGATGACGACCTCGCCCTCGCGGAGATGCTGAGCATCGTGCTGCGCCAGGAGGGCCTCGAGGTCGCCCACGTCGCCGACGGGTCGGCCGCGATGGCGGCCTTCCGCGACTCGCGGCCCGACCTCGTGCTGCTCGACGTCATGCTGCCCGGGCTGGACGGGATGGAGGTCTGCCGCCGGATCCGGGCCGAGTCCGGCATCCCCATCATCATGCTCACCGCCCGCACGGACACCGTGGACGTCGTCGTCGGGCTCGAGTCCGGGGCGGACGACTACGTCGTCAAGCCGTTCAAGCCCCAGGAGCTGATCGCCCGCGTCCGCGCGAGGCTGCGCCGCGGCGACGAGCCCGAGCCGGAGAAGCTGGAGATCGGCGACCTCCACATCGACGTCGCGGGCCACTCGGTCAAGCGGGGAGGCGCCACCTTGTCGCTCACCCCCCTCGAGTTCGACCTGCTGGTGGCGCTGGCCCGCAAGCCATGGCAGGTGTTCACCCGGGAGGTCCTGCTGGAGCAGGTGTGGGGATACCGCCATGCCGGTGACACCCGGCTGGTGAACGTCCATGTGCAGCGCCTGCGGAGCAAGATCGAGGTCGACCCGGAGCGCCCCGAGATCGTCGTCACGGTGCGAGGGGTCGGCTACAAGGCCGGTCCAGCCTGAGCCGATGAGCGCGCCGACGTCACCTGACCGGCCGACTGCCGGGCCAGCCGGACCACCAGCCACGCTCCTGGACCGGATCACGGTTCCGGCCCGGTCCGCGGCCAGGTCCGCGTTCCGCAAGGTCCAGACCGCCGCGCTGTTCGTCCGCACCCAGTGGCGGCGCTCGCTGCAGTTCCGGGTCGTGTCGGTGACGATGATCCTCGGCACCATCGTCCTGAGCATCGTGGGGTCGTACCTCTACCAGCAGGTGGCGAGCGGGCTGGTCGAGGAGCGCCGCAGCACCGCCTCGGCCGAGGCGCTGCAGCTGACCAACAAGGTCCAGACCCAGCTGTACGGCACGGACCAGATCCAGTCGGCCGACACGCTGCGCTCCGCCACGACGGGCTTCATCCAGGACGTCACGGGCACCGAACGGTCGCGGTACGCGATCCTCGTGCGCAGCGAGAACAACACCGTCCAGGACATCGTCCTGCCCCCGATCCAGGTGGGCGAGGTCGGCCTGGCGTCGCTGCCCCTCGAGCTGCGCCAGAAGGTCGCCGACAACCCTGGCATCCAGCAGACGCAGATCGTCTCGATCAAGCTGGCCGGAGAGGCCGCGCCGGTCCCGGCCTGGGTCATCGGCCAGCAGGTCGACGTGCCCCGGGCCCGGGCGTACGGCCTGTTCTTCATCTACCCGATGACCCAGGAGCGCGACACCCTGGGCATCGTCGGGCGCACGTTCTTCTGGGGCGGGATCGTCCTCATGCTGCTCATCGGCGGCGTCTCCTACGTCGTCACCCGGCTCGTCGTGGCCCCGGTCCGACGCGCGGCCGAGATCGCCAAACGGTTCGCGGGTGGTGCGTTCAACGAGCGGATGCGCGCCAAGGGGGAGGACGACCTGGCGAGCCTGGCCACCTCCTTCAACGAGATGGCCGCCAGCCTCCAGCAGCAGATCGGTCAGCTGGAGAACCTCTCGCGCTTCCAGCAGCGCTTCGTCTCCGACGTGTCGCACGAGCTGCGCACGCCGCTGACGACGATCCGGATGGCCGGTGACCTCATCCACGACTCCCGCACCGACTTCGACCCGGCGGTCGCGCGGTCGGCGGAGCTGCTGCACAACGAGCTGGACCGTTTCGAGGCCCTCCTGTTCGACCTGCTCGAGATCAGCCGGTTCGACGCCGGGGCCGCTGTGCTCGACCTCGAGCCCACCGACGTCCGGACGGTCGTGGGGCGCGTGGTCGAAGCCTGCGGGTCGCTGGCCGACCGCAAGGGCAGCACCGTCGTCATCGAGCAGCCGGCCGAGCCGTGCGAGGCCGAGATCGACTCCCGTCGGGTCGAGCGGATCCTGCGCAACCTCCTGGTCAACGCGATCGAGCACGGAGAGGGCCGGCCCATCGAGGTGGCCGTCGCGGGCAACGCGACAGCCGTGGCCGTCTCGGTCCGGGACCACGGGCTGGGCCTGCGCCCCGGGGAGGCGGCGATGGTCTTCAACCGGTTCTGGCGGGCCGACCCGGCCCGGGCACGAACCACCGGGGGCACGGGGCTCGGGCTCGCGATCTCGCTCGAGGACGCCCGGCTGCACGAGGGCTGGCTGCAGGCCTGGGGGATGGCCGGCGAGGGCTCATGCTTCCGGCTGACGCTTCCTCGGGCCGTCGGCACACCGCTGGAGACCTCGCCACTGCGGCTCAACCCGCTCAACCCCACCCCGTCGAGCGCCAGCCCCCCTGCTGCGTCGGCTCCTGGTGGCTCGTCCACGCAGCCGCCTCCCGCTGCGGCGCCGGTCGCCGCCCTACGACCCGGGGGTGGGGGGACATGACGCCGGCGGCCGGGATCGTCGCTCGCCTGCTCGCCGGCCTCGTCGTCGTCGCCACGCTGGCGGCCTGCGGGGGGCTGCCCGGGACGTCCAGCGTGCAGCCGGGGCGCCGGCTCGGCGAGAACGTCGCCCCCCGCGCACGGATCGTGGTCAGCCCGCCCATCAAGGGCGCCTCGCAGGACGTCATCGCCCGCGACTTCATCCGGGCCGGGGCGGGCTTCCAGGAGACCGACGAGAACCAGCAGGTCGTTGCCCGTGCCTACCTCGCCCCCGCGTCGGTGGACCGCTGGCGGCCGGCCACCGAGGTGACCGTCTACGACACGCAGACGACGATGGCGATCGAGCACCTGCCGTCCGACCAGATCAAGCTGACCACGACCGCCGTGGCGACGATCGACGACACCGGCCGCTACCGGGAGCTGCCTCCAGGCACCGTCACGTCGGTCGTCTTCACGATGACCAAGGTAGGCGGCGAGTGGCGGGTCCAGCTGCCGGAGAACGGGTTCGGACTCTGGATCAACACCGACGACTTCGACCGGGTGTTCGCCGCCTACCGCATCCACTACGTGCTCCCGACCCAGCTGCGGCTGGTCGCCGATGTGCGGTGGCTCCCGTCGGGGGCCAGGGTAGCCACGGCGCTCGCCCGGGCGCAGCTCGGACCGGTCCCCGACTACCTGCGCGGTGCCGCCGACACGGGACTGCCGGAGGGCGCCCGGCTCGCGGTCGACGCCGTCAACGTCGACTCGAGGGGCGTCGCCACCGTCACCTTGACCAACAGCAACCAGACGCTGGAGCCGACTCGTCGCCGCGCGATGTGGGCCCAGTTCGTCGCGACGGTCACCCAGGCCCCGGGGGTCAGCGCGGTGTCCCTGGAGGTCCAGGGGATCGGCAAGATCCCCGTCTCCAACCTGCCGACCTCCATCTCGGCCCTCAGCGAGCTCGGTTTCGAGTCGGCCGCGACACCTGTGCCCAGCGTGGGGTTGCGCCGGACCAAGGACGGAGTCGAGCGGATCAACCCCCAGTCGCTCTTCGGCGGCGACCAGGTCCGGCCTCCGGCCCAGCCCCCGAAAGGCCCTGAGGCGCTGTTGCAGGTGCCGGCCGCCTACGTGGACCTCGCCCAGTCGCCGGACGGCAGCGACATCGCCGCGGTGGCCCGCAGCCGCGCCGAGCTCGTCCGCTGGCGTGGCACGAACCCCATCACGATGGCCCCGTTCGCGACGGAGCTGACCAACCCGGCCTACGACTCCTACGGACGGCTGTGGGTCTCGGGAAAGCTGCTGGGCCGCAGTCGGATCTGGACCTTCGACACGTCGACGAGCCAGGCGACGCCTCCGGCGGAGGTCGTGGCGGGCTGGCTCGACGGACGGGTCGTGATCAACCTCAGCGTCTCGCCTGACGCGACCAGGGTGGCGGTCCTGTCGAAGCTCCCGGACGACACGGACTACCGCCTCGATATCGCGGGCATCGTCCGGGCCGCAGGCGGCCTGCCGACGATGCTGGCCGCCCCCTACCGCCAGGGTGAGCCCCTGACCCGGTTCACCGACGTGACCTGGCTCGACTCGATGAGCCTCGCCGTGCTGGCGGATGAGACGGACAGCGAGCCGCTACGACCGTTCCAGGTCGACCTCGGTGCCGGCGTCGGTCTGCGCCGGGTGGGTCAGGAGGACGTGCGCGCCAACCTCATCCCGCCGGTGCCGGGGGCGCAGAGCATCACGTCCCGCGGTGGGATCCGCGGGCTCATCGTCATGACCGACTCCGGCGCCTTCGTGCGGGTCGCCAAGGTGTGGGACCCGCTGCCCGGAGTCACCGAGATCGTCATCGCCGGCAGCTGAGAGCGACAGGCGGGCGGGCCAGCCGGGTCACGGCGCGACGAGCAGGACCAACCCGCCGGCGGTCTGCACGAGGTGCCACCCGCGGCGCTGCGTGAGGGCCGTCGCCAGCGGGGCCTCGACCGGGAGCAGGGCGCTGGTGGCCCGGGTCTGGTCGACGAAGGCGTCCCATCCGGGCTCGGCCTTCAACGCCGCCAGGTAGTGCGCGACGTAGCCGGGGTCGTACAGCTCCACCCGGGTGTCCATCACCAGCCGCAGGCGGGGCTGGTTGAGCAGCAGCCATCCGGAGGTGTCCGGAAGGTCGAGCACGACGCTGTCGGCCGGGAGGTGGGCGAGCTCGGCGGAGAAGCCCGCCACAGGGTCATGGCTGAGACGTCCGAGGGGGATGGCGAGGCAGGCGGACGCCGCGAGGGCGACCACCGTCCCCACGGCATACCAGCGCCGCTCGAGGGAACGAACGGGGAGGGCCGGCACCCCTCGCCGGGCCTGCAGCGCCTCGGCTACCAGCGGGACGACCAGGCAGGCCGCTATCGGGACAGCCCGGTTGACGGTCAGGCAGAGGCCCATGGCGAGCCCTCCGTGGGCCAGCTTCCATCCCGCGGGGCGCACACCGCCTCGCAGCACCGCGGCGGCGAGCAGGAGAGTGGCTCCGCCCACCACTAGGGCTCCGAGGTTGGTGACGTCGACAAGCTGCCACCCGGCGATTGCCGCACCGGCCGCCGGGAAGGCGTCGAAGGGCGTCTGGAGCAGCCGGGGGCCGACGGGCGTCGCGCCGGCTGCCAGGGCGCTCAGCACCGCCACCGCGGCGAGCCGCCCTCGCTGGCGCGGAGGCATCCGGCCGTCGAGCGCCAGCCCCAGGATGGTGACAGCCCCGACGAGCGGGCCGACCACCCAGGTCGGGTGGAGGCAGGCCCAGACCCAGCCGAGAGGAATGAGCCACCATGGCGGCCGTCCGCTCTCGGCCGCCCGTCGCCACCCGATGACGCAGACCATGCTTAAGGCGATCCCGGCCGCCAGGGGACGCGCCCCGAGGTCGAGGCAGCCGAAGAGACCGACGAACGCGGCGATGACGGCGGGGACGGTGTCGGCGACGCTGCGTGCCGAGGCGACGAAGAGGGCCGCGAGGACGACCATGACGGTGGCCTGAATCAGGGCAACGCCGCCGGTCCCCATGGCGTCGTAGGCGAGGGAGCCGAGCAGGTCGCCGGCCCATGTCGTGGCGACGAACGGCTTCGCGGTCGCTGTGGACAACGGGTCCGGACCCGCGAGCTGCCAGCCCTCGCGCAGGACCTGTCCCAGACGCACGTGCAACCACGCCGCCGGATCAGTGAGCGGCCGGGCGGCCACGGCGACCACCCCGACCACGCTCGGCACCGTGATGATCGCCAGTGTCGCCCACGGGTGACGCCGAGCGGTGGGCGCCCCGGACGGCGCCCGGACCTCAGCGCTGGCCATCACTGGCTCCCAGGAACAGGTACCCGGCGTCGGTGCCGAGCACGTGCCAGCCCCGGACGTCCACCAGCGCCCCCGCGAGGGCGGCAGAGCTCTCGACGAGGGCATACCGGACCTGCTCGGTGTCGATGAGCCGCTCCCAGCCGGCCTGCGCGTTGTAGGTGCGGACATAGCTGCGGACCTGCTCGGGGGCGTACGCCTCGTTCCGGATGTCGACCACGGGGGAGAGCTGAGGGGCGCTCCAGAGCACCCACCCGCTGACATCCGCCTGCGCGAGGATGGGCGTGCCGGGCGGCAGCGAGCGCAGCTGTCCAGCGAGGGCTGCCGGGACGCCGATGGGCGCGGTCGCTCTGGCCTGGGCCAGCGGGAGAGCCGCCACGGCAGCGCACAGGACGACGGTCAGGAGCGCCCACAGGGGGACCGCGCGGCGGACCGCCATCGGCAGTGGGCGGTGGCTGAGCTGCTCGGCGAGCAGCGGAGCCAGCAGGACTGCCGCCGGGCCGGCCGTCCGCGCGGTGCTGGCGGCGAGTGCTACCACCGCGGCCAGGATGAGCAGCCGCGAGCGGGAAACCGGGCGGCCATCGCGCAGGCCGAGGACGAGCAGGAGGCCCACCAGGACGACCACCCCGACGACGGTGATCGAGGCGATGGTGCTGGGCTGCCACTCGGAGACGAACTCCCGTCCGTTGGAGCCGACCGTGAAGGGTGTCACCAGGAGCGCGGGTCCGAGCGGGGTGAGCGCTGCCGCGACGAGCTGGCCCAGGACGACCAGCGAGAGCCGGGCGGCCTGCCTGGGGCTGGTTCCGTCGAGAAGCCGTCCGAGGCATACGAGCACGCCCACGCCGAGCCCCACTGCCCAGAGGCCGTGGCTGGACGCGAAGACCCAGCCGAGCGGCACGAGCCACCACCGCGGGCGCCCGTCGAGGAGGCTGCCCCACCAGCCGACGACCGTGGCCGCCAGCAGGACCATGCCGAGCGTCTGCGGACGTTCAGTCATCGCGGGGAGGCAGACCAGCGTCACGACAGCGCCGACGAGGATCCCGCCGAGTCCGCGCAGGTGCCGCCTCGCTCCGAGGCAGAGGACGAGGAAGAGAGCGAGGATCCCTAGCGCGCGCAACCAGGCGACAGCCGGCAGGCCCAGCAGCTGCTCCAGCTCGTAGGCGCCGACCGACGGCAGCCACTGGGTGGGGAGGTAGGGCCGGGTGGCGGTCGCGGAGAACGGGTCGACCGGCCCGAACCGGCCTCCCCCCACGAGGAACTCGCCCACTCGCAGGTGGAGCCAGGGGCTCAGGTCGCTGACCGGGCGGACGGCCAGCTGCGTGATCAGCACCACGATGCCGGCGACGAACGCGAGGGCGGCCCATTCGGCGCGCCGCACTCGCGGCACGGCGATATCAGGGCGCTGCTCGACCGTCACTCCGCGAGTGTGCCGGTGTTCACGCAGCACGTCGACATTTGGGACAAACATCGTCCGTTCGGTCATACAGGTCGGCTGAAAGGCCAACCACGTGTGATCCTTCGCCTGATGTGGGGCGGCTTCTCCTCGGACAGACTCAGTCACGTCGCAAGTCATCGACTGCGAGACACCACAAGGAAAGGCAGTCCCATGCTCAAGTCTTTGGTTCGACTCCAGACCCGCATCTCCACGCGTGACCGCGGCGCCACGGCAGTCGAGTACGGCCTGATGGTCGCCCTCATCGCCATCGTCATCATCGCCGCCGTCACCCTCCTGGGCAACAACCTCAAGACGCTGTTTAACAGCGTCGCCGGCAGCGTCTGACCCGCCCGACACGTCGGTCCGGGCAGTCCGATGCCCCTCGGATCCCGCCCGGACCGTGTCGGCCGGCCAGGTCGATGCACCACAGCACGGCCCAGCATGACCCGCCGTCACCGCGGATGCCCCAACTGAAACGGTGACACCCCAGAAATGACCACCATGCCCCCACCTCGCTTGCTCGCACTGCGTCGGCGGACCACAGACCAGGGGGCCACAGCGATCGAGTACGCCCTGATGGCGTCCTTGGTCGCTGTGGTCGTCGCCGTCGCTGTCGGACTGCTGGGGCGGTCAGTCGTCGGTCTGTTCCTCATCCCGGCGGGCACGTTCTAGCCAGCGGCCCAGCCGAACGGCATCTCTCACCTCATCGCAGCTCCACCACTCGAACAGGCAGCTCTCATGAAGGCTCGTGTCCTCGCTCTCGTCGTCGCCGGCGCCATCATCCTCGTCGGGGTGTCAGCCGTCGTGCTCTATGCCCGTGCCGCGGACAGCCGAGCCCTGGCGGGGGCTCAGCCCCAAGCCGTCTACGTCTCGCAGAAGATGGTGCCTGCCGGCACTCCTCTCGCCACGGCGGTCAGCTCCGGCCTGCTGGCAAGGACGAACATCTCCGCACAGGCGAAGCCGGCCGGCGCCCTCACCGAGGTCACCAAGGACAACGAGCAGCAGGTGGCCGTCACCGACATCCAGCCCGGCGAGTTCATCCTCGCGGCCCGCTTCGGCACGCAGTCGAGCGGCACCAAGGCGCTGCAGGTGCCCAACGGCCAGGTGGCCGTCTCGGCGCAGCTCAGCGACCCCGCCCGGGTCGGCGCCTTCATGACTCCCGGCTCCCGCATCGTCATCTACGACACCCACGACGTGGCGGGCGGCGCGGACGGGAAGACCAGCGTGCAGACCCAGGTCCTCCTGCAGGACGTCCTGGTCATCGCGATGGGCAACACCCCACTCGTCCCCGTCGGGGAGGGTAGCCCCGCGAGCGCTCCTGCCTCGGCATCGACCGTGCTCCTGACGGTGGCCCTGCCGCCCGAGGACGCGACCCGGCTGGTCCACGGCATCCAGACCGGTCGGCTGTATGCCGGCCTGCGCGGCACCGACGCCAAGGTCGACCTCTCCTCGTCCGTCTCCGACACATCACTGTTCGCGAAGTGAGGCAGCCATGACCATTCTCTGGGACAACGACGGCGGTGCCGCCGAACGCTATGCCTTCGCCATCGGCACCGACGTCATCACCGTCGAGAACTCCGCGTCGGCCGCCCGCAGCCTGGGCGCTGACCCGCTCGAGCGCCTCATCGTCATCGGGCCCGACGTCGACCTCGAAGCCGCCTGCTCCCTCATCGAGGCCACCCGGGTCGAGCGCCCCGAGGTCGGCGTCATCCTGCTGCGAAAGCGCCTCGACGTGCGCACCCTCGCCCAGGCGCTGCGAGCCGGGGCTCGCGAGGTCGTCGGATCGGACGAGCTCAGCACGCTGGCGGACGCCTGCCGCCGCAGTCGGGAGCTGTCCGACCGGCTGAGTGGCCATGGGGACGCGGCGAACCAGGTCAACGGACGGATCGTCACGGTCTTCTCGGCCAAGGGCGGGGTGGGCAAGACAACGTTCTCCACCAACCTCGGCGCCTACCTGGCGTCTGCGGGTCACCGCACCCTCGTCGTCGACCTCGACCTCGCATTCGGCGACGTGGGCATCAGCCTGCAGCTGCTCCCGACCCAGACCATGGAGGACGTGGTGGCGATGTCCGGCCACCTCGACCAGCAGGGGCTCGCCTCCGTGGTGACCCATCACCCCAGCGGCCTCGACGTGCTCTGCGCGCCTAACAGCCCCGGTGGCGCGGACCGCATCCCGGCCGCCACGGTCTCGGAGGTGCTGAAGGTGGCGCGTCGGCAGTACGAGTTCGTCATCATCGACACCCCGCCGGCGTTCACCGACCACGTCCTCGCGTCGTTCGACCTCAGCGACATCCTCGTGCTCATTGCGACCCTGGACATCCCGGCCCTGAAGAACCTCCGGCTCACCCTGGACACCCTCGACCTGCTCGGCAACCCCAGAGACTCGCGCGTGGTCGTGCTCAACCGCTCGGACGCCAAGGTCGGGCTCCGGTCGGAGGACGTCGTCACGTCCATCAAGCAGGACATCGCGATCATGGTCCCGGGCAGCGTCGACGTGCCGGCGTCCGTGAACCGGGGGGTGGTGATCGTCCTCGACGACCCGAAACATCCCGTCAGCGTGGCGATCAAGGATCTTGCCGACCGCCATCTGCGTGGACTCGCGCCATCCGAACACACCGCTGAGGGTCGCGGACCGCGGCGACTGATGACGTGGGGAGCGAAGAAATGAGCCTCGCGGACCGCTTGGACAGCGCTCGACGCAGCCAGCTCCCGGTGAGCCGCACGGAGAGTGCGCCCCCGCGGGCGGCGTCGCCCGGACACCTGCCTCGCCTGGTCGACCCCTTCATGAGCGTCAAGGCCAGCGTTCACCAGGCCCTCATGGAGTCGCTCGGCCCACAGCTCTACGACCCGCGCCTGGAGCAGTCGGAGCTCGAGGCACGTGTCCGCCAGACCCTGCAGTCCGTCATCGACCTGGAGCAGACTCCGCTGTCCGCCTCGGACCGAGCCCGGATCGCCCAGGAGGTCTCCGACGAGATCCTCGGCCACGGCCCCCTGGAGTCCCTGCTTCGCGACCCGGAGATCACCGAGATCATGGTCAACGGGCCGGACGTGATCTACGTCGAGCGCGCCGGGCGGATCCACCCCGTCGACACCCGGTTCGTCAACGAGGCACACCTTCGCCGGACCATCGACAAGATCGTGGGCCCACTCGGGCGTCGGGTCGACGAGGGGAGCCCGCTGGTCGACGCACGGCTCTCCGACGGCTCCCGCGTCCACGCCGTCATCCCTCCGGTCGCGATCGACGGCTCCCTGCTCACGATCCGCAAGTTCTCGCAGGACCCCTTCACCGACGCCGACCTGATTGCCTTCGGGACGTTCACGGAGCAGGTGCGCGACTTCCTCGCCGCCTGCGTCATCGGCCGCCGCAACATCCTCATCTCCGGTGGTACGGGGTCGGGGAAGACGACGCTGCTCAACGTGCTTTCCGGCTTCATTCCGGACGACCAGCGGATCGTGACGATCGAGGACGCGGCCGAGCTCCAGCTGCGCCAGCATCACGTCCTGCGGCTCGAGGCGAGACCCTCCAACACCGAGGGCCGCGGAGAGATCTCCATCCGCGAGCTGGTCAAGAACTGCCTGCGTATGCGTCCCGACCGCATCGTCGTCGGCGAGGTCCGCGACGGTGCCGCCCTCGACATGCTGCAGGCGATGAACACCGGGCACGACGGGTCCCTGACCACCGTGCACGCCAACACGCCTCGTGACAGCCTGTCCCGCCTCGAGACGATGGTGCTCATGGCGGGCGTGGACCTGCCGGTGCGTGCCATCCGCGACCAGGTGGCCAGTGGGCTCGACCTCATCGTCCAGCAGGCACGACTCAAGGACGGCACCCGCCGGGTCACAGCGATCACCGAGGTCGAGGGGATGGAGAGCGAGATCATCACGACCCAGGACCTCTTCACCTTCGACTTCGGGGCCGGACGGGACGACACCGGCCGGTTCAAGGGGACCCTCGTGCCCACCGGCCTGCGCCCGAAGTTCACCGGAGAGCTCGCCGACCAGGGGGTCGAGCTTCCTCCGGGACTGTTCGGCTGGCGCTCGTGACCAGGCGGTCAGTGCGCCGTCGCGCCGCCCTGCTCGTGGCCGCAGCCTGCCTCGTTGGGTCATCCGGTGCTGCCCTGGCGGCCGACGGTGACACCGCGCAGCTCACGGGGATCACGGTCGGCTCGGACCGGAGTCTCAGTGGTGTGCTCACGGTCGCGGCGACCGCGGTGGACGCGGGGACGCTGAGCGTCGACATCGGCGGAAACCGGCTCCCCGTGCGCACCATCCCGATCGCGCAGGCGCGTCGGGCCACGATGATCGTCGTGGACACCAGCGGCTCCATGGGTGCCAGTGGCATGCAGACCGTGCGCACGGCCGTCGACAGCTTCCTCCAGGTCGTCCCCTCCGACGTGCAGGTGGGCCTGGTCTCCTTCTCCGGCACGCCGTCGGTCGCCGTCCCGCTGACGACCGACCGGGCCAAGGTCTCCCAAGGCATGGCCCAGCTGACGTCCAACGGCGAGACCGCCATCTTCGACGCCGTCAACCTGAGCCTGGCTCAGCTCGGGACCGAGGGTGACCGCAGCATCCTGCTGCTGAGCGATGGCACCGACAACCGCAGCAGTGCCACCCAGGACCAGGTGGTCGGCGCCATCAGCAGCACCGGGGTCCGGGCCCAGACGATCGCGTTCAAGACCGGCAGCAGCGACACCGCGGTGCTCCAGTCGCTCGCCGCCGCGGGTCACGGATCGGTCGTCGCGGCGGACGACACCGCTGCCGTGGCCCAGGCGTTCCAGTCGGCCGCGAAGTCGTTGGCCTCCCAGATCCGGTGGGTCGTGCAGACACCGGAGTCGGTGTCCGGCAAGCAGAATGTCGTCCTGGCCGGCAAGGCAGGCGGACTGGCCTTCACGGCGACGTCGCCGGTCGACGTCGGGGCCGCTCCGCCGCGGCTTGGCCAGACCGGCGACGCCGCACCGGCGCCGCTGCCAGCCCCACCTCCGGTCGACGCCGCTGTCGCCCCCGCTTCCGTCGTCCTGGGCCTGCCGCTGCCGGTTCTCCTGGCGGCTGCGGCCATCTCGGTCGGGCTGCTCCTGCTGGTCCTCGTCGTGGCAGCGCCCCGGCTGCGGTCCACCAGGTCGGTCCGGGTGGAGGCGATCGAGAAGTACGTCCAGGCGCAGGACCCCTCGGCCGGTTCTCGGAGCGTGTCACCGAGCGCGCTCACCGAGGGCCTGGTGTCCATCGGCGAGAAGGTCATGGAGGGGCGCGCGTCGACCTCAGCCACCATGCGGCTGCTGCATCGCGCCGACCTGCCCTTCCGCGCAGGCGAGTGGTGGCTGATCAGGATCGGCGCGGTCATCGCAGGCGCCGCAGCGGGTCTGGTCCTGCTCAGCGGGACGGTGGCCGTGCTCGGCGCGCTCGTCGGCGTGGCCGTCGGGTTCTTCGGACCCCAGATCTGCCTCCGCTTCCTCGCTCGCCGCCGCTGCCGGATGTTCGAGCGGCAGCTGCCCGACGTGCTCACCATGGTGGCCAGCAGCCTTGCCACCGGCTTCTCCCTGCTGCAGGCTCTCGACGCGGTCGCGCACGACTCGGCCGAGCCGGCCGCCAAGGAGTTCTCCAGGGCGATCGCCGAGGCCCGCATCGGCTCGGACATCGACCAGGCACTCGACCGGCTGGCCGACCGGATGCAGAGCGACAACATGAAATGGACGTCCATGGCCATCAGGATCCAGCGGCAGGTGGGCGGGAACCTGGCCGAGACCCTGCGTACGACCGCCACCACCCTGCGGGAGCGGGAGGCGCTCGGTCGCCAGGTGCGCGCGCTCTCCGCCGAGGGCAAGCTGTCTGCGTACATCCTCGTCCTGCTGCCCATCGGCATCTTCCTCTACAGCCTCCAGGCGAACTACGAGTACATCTCGCTCCTGTGGAGCAACGTGATCGGGTACGGGCTGATGGCCGCCGGCCTCATCTCGCTGACCATCGGCATCTTCTGGATGCGCAAAGTCGTGGAGGTGAAGGTCTGACATGGCACCTGAGACACTGCTGTTCTTCGGGATCCTCCTGCTCGTCCTCGGACTGCTCGTCGTGGGCTACGCCCTCGGCGGCGGAGCCACCGGCGTGGCGCAGAGCCTGGCGCTCATCGACCGACAGGTCAGCGAGCGCGAGGTCGCGCGCAACGAGCTGTCCGCCAAGGACCGCCTCTTCCTCCCGCTCCTGGAGTCCGCGCGCAAGATCGGCTTCCGGCTCTCTCCGAGCGGCACGACGGACCGGCTCGGGCATCTCCTCGACCTCGCCGGCAACCCGCTGAGCTGGACCGTCGACCGGGTCCTGGGCGCCAAGGGCGTCGGTCTGGTCGTCGGACCGCTCTTCGCCGTCCTGCTCCTGGGGCTCACGCCGACGGGGCTACTGGTCGCAGCGGCGGCCGGCGTCGCGTGCTTCTTCCTGCCGGATCTGCTGATCTACAACCTCGGGCTGAAGCGCCAGGAGGAGCTGCAGCGGAGCCTGGCCGACGCCCTGGACATGCTGACGGTCTGTGTCGAGGCCGGGCAGGGTTTCGACGCGGCCCTGATGCAGGTCGCGCGGTCGGTGTCCGGGCCCGTGTCGGGAGAGTTCACCCGGGTCATCTCCGAGGTCCAGATCGGCAAGTCACGTGCCGCCGCCTTCACCGGGCTCGCCAACCGGACCCGGGTAACCGAGATCAAGACGTTCGTGAGCGCCCTCGTCCAGGCTGACCGGCTGGGGCTCCCCGTGGCGAACGTCCTTCGGGAGCAGTCGAAGGAGATGCGGCTGGCCCGCCGTCAGCTGGCCGAGGAGAAGGCGATGAAGATCCCCGTCAAGATCCTCTTCCCCATGCTGCTCGGGATCTTCCCGGCCCTGTTCATCGTCATCATCGGGCCTGGCGCGATCAGCATCATCAACGCGTTCAGCTCGATGTGAAGGGGATCCGACGCTCCCTGGTCCGTCCGGCCAGCCCGAGCGGCTCGCAGGTCAGTGGTCCGCTGCCATCCAGGGGGAGGCCGTGTCGCACCCGCGAGGCTCTGCTGCTCACGGTCAGTGTCGTGATCTTCTCGCTGGCGTTCGGCACAGCGCTGTTCGTGTGGTTCCGGCTCTGACCGGGTGGGGTGGGCTCAGGTCGGCGGCCCGACCCTCGCGGACGACGATGCGGCACCGCGGCCGTCTCATGACTTGATGAAGCCGAGGCGGATCGCCGACACCACCGCGCTGGCGCGGTTGGTGGCCTTGAGCTTGCTGTAGAGCTTCGAGATGTGGGTCTTGACCGTCGACTCGCTCATGTAGAGCTGCTTCGCCACGGCGGCGACGGAGTCGCCGGCCGCGAGGCGCTGCAGGACCTCGGTCTCGCGTGCGGTCAGCTTGGGGGCCGACGGGTCCGACCGGCGGCGCAGCGCACCGCTCAGCCCGGCCGCGGAGAACGAGTCGGGTGCCGTCGACGCGTGCTTGACAGCCGAGATGATCTCGCTGGCGGAGCCGCTTTTGAGGACGAGCGCCGACGCGCCGGCGTCGAGCGCCTCGAGGAGCGTGTTGTCGTCGTCGTGCATGGTCAGGACGACGATGCCGAGCTTGGGGTGCAGCTCTCGCGCGAGCCGGACCAGGTCCAGGCCGGAGCCGTCACCGAGCGAGACGTCGACGACGATCACCTCGGCGCGGGTGGACCGGGCCAGGACCAGGCCCTGAGCCAGGCTGGCACCCTCGGCGACGATCTCGATTCCCTCATCGGAGGACAGGAGGTAGTTGATCCCCTGCCTGACGAGCTCGTGGTCGTCGACGAGGATGACCCGCAGGGGCTCCTGGGTCGGCGGTTGGGCTGGGGTCTGGGCTGAGGTCTGCGCCGTGAGGTTCATGATGCTTGAGGCACCTTCTGCTGGAGGTGGAGGGACGAGGCGTGGCTGGTCGGGGTGAAGAGCTCGGCGCACAGGTCGAGGCCGGTGGAGTCGGAGATGGTGAGCTCGCCGCCGAGGCGGGTCACGGCGTGGTCGCTGAGCACCGTGTCGGTGAGCACCGTGCTCCCGTCGTGCCGCATGCGGAGGCTGGCGTATGGCGCGCCGATCGTCAG
This sequence comes from uncultured Actinomycetota bacterium, assembly GCA_963826375.1. Classification (GTDB taxonomy): domain Bacteria; phylum Actinomycetota; class Actinomycetes; order Actinomycetales; family Dermatophilaceae; genus Lapillicoccus. The sequence continues at coordinate 422,581 of CAWGWN010000009.1, forward strand.
GTCGATGTCCACCCCGGTGGCGCCACTGTGCTTGACGTCCGCGAGGAAGTCGAGGAACAGCTGGTACAGCGCCATCTCCGCCCGAGCGGGCAGGCGGAACCCCGACTCGTCGAGCCGGAGGCTGACGACGAGCCCGGTCGCCGTCCCGAACGACTGGAGCCGGGACGACATCGTCGCCCCGAGTCCTCGCTCCGAGCGCACGGACACCCGCAGGTCCGAGATCTGCGAGCGCAGGTCGCCGAGGATGAGGCGCAGCTGTGCACACGCCCGGTCCAGGGTCTCGAGGCTGGCGTCCCCTCCGAGCTCGGCGGAACGCTTCACCTGCTCGAGCTGAAAGCTCAGGACGACGAGCTCCTGGGCGATCCCGTCGTGCATCTCCCGGGCGAGGCGCTCACGCTCCTCGAAGCTCGCGTGCTCCCTCAGCTTGGCGAAGGCGAGCGCGACGCCGAGCACCGGGCCGAACTGCTGGGCGGTCTCGGCGAGGTGGTCGAGGGCCTCGGGGTCGGCGGAGGCGGTCGTGGCCATGACGTCCTGGACGAGCACGCCGATCTGGACTCCGTTGCTGGCCCGCAGCGGGACGACCCGGACCTCTCGGTGGACCGACTCGTCGTAGGAGCTTCCGGCCCGGCCGGTGCGCCAGGCCACGCCCACGACGCCGTCGTCCTGCGTCGGGTCCGGCCACGGGACCCGCTCAGAGCCTCGTAGCGCCAGGGGCACGGGCGGGCTGGAGCTGGAGCCGACGAGGACGCCGCTGCGGGCCATCGGTCCCGGACGACCCACCGCGTCGAGCAGGTGCTCGGCGGACGTCGCGGGGTCGAAGCCGCCACGGAGCTCGGTCGCCAGCCCCGAGAGCCGGGCGAGGAGGAGGGCCGCCTCGTCGGCCGCGCCGGGGCGCTTCGGGACGCCACCCGACAGCCGGGTCGACCAGGAGGTGAGCACGCCGAGGCTGAGTGCGAGGGAGCCCCACAGCAGGATCGTCGACACGTCCACGACGGCACGCAGGCTGGGCTCGAGGAACCAGGCCAGGGCTGCCGCGGTGAGGTAGACGGGACCGCAGGCGAAGACGTAGCGCCGCCCCCATCGCTCGCCGAGGCGGAAGAACGGCACGATGACGAGGGGCAGGGCCCCCGGCCCGGCGACGAGCGCGAGACCCGCGAGGGCTGCGCCGGTCAGGTTGAGGACGAGCTCGGCCGAGCGTCGCTCGCGCGACGAGAAGCGGCCCTTGGTCCTCGCGACCCCGGTCAGCAGGTCGGCGGCGGTGACGAGCAGGACCCAGGGCAGCACGCTGAGGCCCGACCCGTGCAGGATGTTGGCGACGACGACGACGACGGAGACGGCGAGCCGCAGTTGGGTGCCGACGGAGATCGCCATGTTTGGCATCTGCCACCCCCCCGTGTCGCGGGAATCTGGTGCACCATCTCGACCGTCCCGTTGCAGGGCAACGGACACCATCGGCACGAGTTGCGCCGTGGGGAAATGGTGACGCACGGTGAGGGCCGTGACCTGTCGTTGCGGCCGACTGTGTCCAAATCGTCACTTTCTTCACCTCGTGCCCCGTTCGCCCCAGAACCTGGTCATCCGGGGCCTCTGTCCACAGGCCTGGCCCCGAACCGCCTCGTGTCCACAGCCCGGGCCGGCCCCAGCGGCCACCCACCGGGATGTGCGGAGGATGCCCGATGGCCTCGTTCACAGCCCGGATGGCGCTCGCCCTGCTCGACCTGGTGCTTCCTGCGAGGTGCGCCGGGTGCGACGGGCCGGGGGCTGCGCTCTGCCCCGTCTGCCTCGCCGCACTGTGCGCCGACGTGAGCGGGCGGCCGCGTCGGTGCACACCGCAGCCGTGCCCCGCCGGGCTTCCCCCGGTGACCGCCTGCGGGCCCTATGCCGGGATGCTCAGGAAGACCATCACGGCATACAAGGACGGCGACCGGCGCGACCTGGCCCGCGTGCTCGCCCCGCAGCTGCTCGCTGCCGTCCATCACGTTTGCCCCACCGGTGCGCTGCTCGTCGTCCCGGTCCCCTCCTCGCGTGCCGCCCTGCGTCGACGCGGCGACGCGCCCGTGGCGGAGCTGACGCGCCTGGCGCTGCACGCCGACCGCACCGGGCGGCTGACGATGGTGCCCGCGCTGGCCGCGGTGCGCAGGATGGCGGACCAGTCAGGACTCGACGCGGTGCAGCGGGCGGCGAACCTGCACGGTGCGTATGCCGTGCCCACGCGATGGCGCCCCTGGGTCGCCGACCGACGGGTGCTGCTGGTCGACGACGTGCTCACGACCGGGGCGACGCTGACGGAGGCTGGGCGTGCGCTCCGTGCCGAAGGTGCCGTCGTCGTGGGCGCGGCCACCCTCGCGGCCACCCGGCGCCGGTCGCCGTCCGGGCGGCCCACTGAGACCCGATGACATCCCTGAGACCCGATGACAGCCCTCAGGCCCGATGACCTTGTGAGGAAGCCAGGAGTCGGCACAGATTTCGCCCCTGCTGTTCCGCCGCCGAGCCCGGCGGGCTACGGTCGGGGGAGAACCCGAGCAGTCGAGGGATCGGAGGTGGCACGGCGCCGTGGGCCTGCCCGGCCCGACCAGACACGAGCCCCAATTGCCAGGAGGACCACGTGGACATTGTCGTCACGGGACGTCACGCCCAGATCTCGGATCGGTTCCGCCAACACCTCGAGGAGAAGCTGGCCAAGGTGCCACAGCTGCTCCCGAAGGTCGTCCGCGTCGACGTCGTCGTCACGCACGAGCCGACCGCGCGAAACTCGGAAGCCGTCGAGATCACCTGCCATGCCAAGGGACCGGTCATCCGGGCCGAAGCGTGCACCGACGACAAGTACACCGCCCTGGACGCGGCACTCGACAAGCTGCTCGAGCGGCTGAGGCGCGCCAACGACCGGCGCAAGGTCTCGCGAGCCGGCCGGCGGGTCCCGGAGTCCGTCGCGCGCGCGACGAGCCGGATCCTCTCGGACGCCGACCCCGACGGGGCCAGCGACCGCCTCCCGGCTGACGGCGAGGCCGGCCCGGACTTCGGGGCGGTCGGCAACTCGCCCATCGAGGTTCGCGAGAAGGTCCATGCGAGTGCGCCGATGACCCTGGAGGAGGCGCTGAACCAGATGGAGCTCGTGGGCCACGACTTCTTCCTTTTCCATGACGTGGACACCGACCAGCCGAGCGTGGTCTACCGGCGTCGCGGGTGGTCGTACGGCGTCATCCACCTCAAGGTCGATGCGACCGACCTGCGCATCGGCGAGGCGGTGTAGGACTCCGGCCACCGCACGCGGTGACCCGAGAAAGGGCTCGCGGCGGGTGACGGTGCCGTACCCGATTGGTCCCGTCGTGCGATGATTCGGCCATGGATCGCTCGGAGGAGTCGCCGGACATGGCGCAGGACGCCCGCCCCGGCGCTGGCGCTGGTGAGCCGATTCGAGTGCTCGTCGCCGACGACCACGTGCTGTTCCGGCGTGGCCTGGAGATGGTCCTCCAGCAGGAGGGCGACATCGACGTCGTCGGGGAGGCGGGGGACGGCATCGAGGCCGTCCGCCGGGCCGAGGAGCTGCTGCCGGACGTCATCCTCATGGACGTGCGGATGCCCCGAAGCAGCGGCATCGAGGCCTGCCTGTCCATCAAGGAGCTCGTGCCGTCGAGCAAGATCGTCATGCTGACCATCTCCGACGAGGAGAGCGACCTGTTCGAGGCCATCCGCGCCGGCGCGAACGGCTACCTCCTCAAGGACGTGCCAGGCGAGGAGATCGCCGCCGGGATCCGGGCCATCCATACCGGGCAGTCGCTGATCTCCCCGTCGATGGCCTCCAAGCTGCTGGCCGAGTTCGCGCAGATCAGCCGCCGCGAGGACGAGCCGAGCCTGCATGCCCCACGCCTGACCGCACGCGAGGTCGAGGTGCTGCGGCTCGTCGCCCGCGGCCTGGCCAACCGCGAGATCGGCGCCCAGCTCTTCATCTCGGAGAACACGGTGAAGAACCACGTGCGGAACATCCTCGAGAAGCTGCAGCTGCACACGCGGATGGAAGCGGCCATGTATGCCGTGCGCCAGAACATCATCGACCCGCGCCTGGGCTGATGGCAGCTCGCCGGCTGACCATGGGCCAGGCTCGTCGGGTCGCGTTGGCGGCGCAGGGCTTCGCCGACCGCCGGCCGCCGCCCGGATCGGTGTCGATGCGCCACGTCCAGCGGGTGGTCGACCGCGTGGGGGTGATCCAGATCGACAGCGTCAACGTCCTCGCCCGGAGCCAGTACCTGCCGCTGTTCTCACGTCTTGGCCCGTACGACACTGCCCTGCTCGACCGCGCGCGCGACCAGGCGCCGCGCCGCCTCGTCGAGTACTGGGCGCACGAGGCGAGCCTCATCCCACCGGCCACCTGGCCGTTGCTCGACTTCCGGATGCGCCGTGCTCTGGACGGCTCCTGGGCAGGGATGGAGCGGGTGGCGCGTGAGCACCCCGGCCTCGTGGCGGCGGTTCTGGCCGAGGTCGAGGGCCGCGGCCCGCTCACCTCGCGACAGGTGGAGCGGGCGCTCTCGCATGACCTGCCCAGGCAGAAGGAGGACTGGGGCTGGAACTGGTCCCTTGTCAAGATGGCGCTGGAGCATCTCTTCTGGGCCGGCAGCATCAGCTCAGCGGGCCGGACCAGCTCGTTCGAGCGACGGTATGCGGGGCTGTCCCGCGTGGCGCCACCTGCCGTGCGGGCGTCTTGGGTCGACCCCGATCTGCGACCTGCCGAGGAGGATGCCGTCGTCGAGCTGGTCCGGATCGCGGCGCGCGCTCACGGCGTGGGCAGCGAGCTGTGCCTGCGCGACTACTTCCGGCTGAAGGGGAGACAGGCACGGCCCGCGATCGCCCGGCTCGTGAAGGCCGGCGAGCTGGTCCCGGTGGAGGTCGAGGGATGGCGCAGGCCGGCGTGGCTCCACGCGGAGGCGCGGTTCCCGCGGCGGATCGAGGCCGAGGCGCTGCTCAGCCCCTTCGACTCGCTGGTCTGGCAGCGAGAGCGGGCAGAGGCCATCTTCGGCTTCCGCTACCGGATCGAGATCTACACCCCGGCCGACCGGCGCGTCCATGGCTACTACGTGCTGCCGTTCCTGCACGGCGAGCACATCGTGGCCCGGTGCGACCTCAAGGCCGACCGCGCCGCCGGTGTGCTGCGCGTCCACCGCGTGACGTGGGAGCCCGAGGCTCCAGCTGAGGCGCGACCTGCCCTCGCGCGTGCGCTCGACGAGATGGCCGGCTGGCTGGAGCTGGCCGAGGGGACGCGGCATACGACGGCTGCCGTGGCCGGATGAGCGGTGGCCGGATGCGGGGTGGCCGATGGGGACGCCGGTGGATGGCACGCGCATGACGGGCGCCGAGGTCGCCGTCGTCATCACCGCCCTCGACCCCGACGAGCACCTGCTGCACGCGGTCTCGAGTGTCATCGGGCAGGTCGGCTCGGTCGTCGTGGTCGACGACGGCAGCACCGCGCCCGAAGCAGCGGAGACGCTGGTCGCCTGCGCTGAGCTCGGGTGCACGGTGCTGCGTCATGGCCGCAACCTCGGCATCGCCGCGGCACTCAACACGGGTGTGTCCCATGCTCTCGCGGGCCGGCGGCCCCCGCGAGCCGTCCTCACCCTCGACCAGGACTCGAAGGTCTCCGAGGGCTATGTCGCCGCGGTGCTCACGGCCTGGGAGCGGGCAGAGAACGCAGGCGTCCGGGTCGCGATGGTCGGGCCGGAGCGGGTGAACGGCCGACGCGTCCCGATCGCCGAGGTCCGCGACGGGGTGCCCACCGGGGCGGAGCCGATCCAGTCCGGCCTGCTGGTCCCCGGTGCCGTCCTGCGGGAGGTCGGGCCGTTCGACGAAGGCCTGTTCATCGACGGGGTCGACACGGACTTCTACCTGCGCTGCCTCGACACGGGACGAGCCGTGGTGCTGGCGCCGGGGACGGACCTGGAGCACCGCCTCGGCGCCCGCCATGCCGTCACCCTTGCCGGCCGAGCGGTGACCTGGTCCGGCGCGCCGGTGGAGCTCACCGCCTCAGCACCCTTCCGCTACTACTACCTCGTCCGCAACCGGGTCGTCCTCGTGACGACGCGCGGACGTCGCCACCCACGGTGGGCTCTGGGTCAGCTGGTCGGCCTCGTGGGTCATCTCGCCCTCGTCCTGGCGTTCGTGCCTGGCCGCGCTGCCCGGGCCAGGTGGGCCCGGCGGGGCCTCCGGGACGGCGTGCGGAAGGTGAGTGGGCCGGCGCCTCGGTCGTGAGGTCGACGCCGACCTCGATCGTGACGGTCTGACGGGCGGGAGGAAGTCACGCGATTGTTTTGCAAACGTCGTGTGGTGTGACGCAATGTGTCTAGGCTGACGACTTCACGACAGGCGAGATGGTGGCCCGGGCTGGTCGGGCCGCGGTCGACCCACGAGGAGATGGCCAGGATGACCGTGGTGCGCGCAGCGCTGGTCCAGACGACGTGGACCGGTGACAAGGAGTCGATGATCGTCGCCCATGAGGAGTATGCGCGGGACGCGGCGGCGCAGGGCGCCCAGGTCATCTGCTTCCAGGAGCTCTTCTACGGACCGTACTTCTGCCAGGTCCAGGACAAGCAGTACTACGAGTACGCCGAGGCGGTCCCCGGCCCTTCGACGGAGCGGTTCCAGAAGCTGGCGAAGGAGCTGAAGCTCGTCATCGTCCTGCCGGTCTACGAGCGTGACGACCCGTTCCTCTACAACACGGCCGCGGTCATCGACGCCGACGGCAGCTATCTGGGGAAGTACCGCAAGCAGCACATCCCGCACGTCGGAGGCTTCTGGGAGAAGTTCTACTTCCGCCCCGGCAACGGCGGGTACCCGGTCTTCGACACGGCGGTCGGCAAGGTGGGGGTGTACATCTGCTACGACCGCCACTTCCCGGAGGGATGGAGGGCGCTGGGGCTCAACGGTGCCCAGATCGTCTTCAACCCCTCGGCCACCTCACGAGGCCTGAGCGAGTACCTCTGGAGCATCGAGCAGCCCGCCGCCGCGGTCGCCAACGAGTACTACGTCGGAGCGATCAACCGGGTGGGGATCGAAGACCTCGGCGACGACGACTTCTACGGCCAGTCCTACTTCGTGGACCCTGAGGGGAACTACGTCGGCGAGAAGGGTGACCCGCAGAAGCCCGAGCTGATCATCCGGGACCTCGACCTCGACCTCATCGACACGGTGCGGGAGCGCTGGGCGTTCTACCGCGACCGCCGGCCGGACGCCTACGACGACCTGGTCCGACCCTGACACCAGCCGTGCCCGTCCCCAGCACCGAAGGAGTGCGATGACCACCCTCATCACCGGCGGCACCGTCGTCTCGTCCACCGGCCGTGTCGCCGCCGACGTGCTCATCGACGGGGAGACGGTCGTCGCGCTCGTCGCGCCGGGAACCGCCGCTCTCGGCGCCGACCTCGCCGCCGGCGCGGACACGGTCATCGACGCCACCGGGAAGTACGTCATCCCGGGTGGCGTCGACTGCCACACGCACATGGAGATGCCGTTCGGGGGGACGAGCGCGTCGGACACCTTCGAGACCGGGACCCGCGCGGCGGCCTGGGGGGGCACGACGACGATCGTCGACTTCGCGGTCCAGCGGACCGGCGAGCGAGTCCAGGACTGCCTCGCGGCGTGGCACGAGAAGGCGGCCGGCAACTGCGCGATCGACTACGGGTTCCACCAGATCCTCGGTGGCGTCGACGACGACGCCCTCAAGGCGATGGACGAGCTCGTCGACGAGGGGATCACGAGCTTCAAGCTCTTCATGGCCTACCCCGGCGTCCTCTACTCGGACGACGGCCAGATCCTCCGGGCCATGCAGAAGGCCGGCGACAACGGGTCGATGATCATGATGCACGCCGAGAACGGCATCGCGATCGACGTGCTGGTCGCGCAGGCGCTGGCCCGTGGCGAGACGGACCCGGTCAACCATGGCTACACCCGCCCCTGGGAGACCGAGGAGGAGGCGACCCACCGGGCGATCATGCTGGCCCGGATCACCGGTGCGCCGCTCTACATCGTGCACATGAGCGCCAAGCAGGCGGTCGCCCGCCTGGCCGAGGCACGCGACCAGGGGTTCAACGTCTTCGGCGAGACCTGCCCGCAGTACCTCTACCTGTCCCTGGAGGAGCAGCTGGGCGCGCCCGGCTTCGAGGGGGCCAAGTGGGTCTGCTCGACGCCGCTGCGGGCTCGGTCCGAGGGTCACCAGGACGAGCTGTGGAGATACCTGCGCACCGGCGACATCTCCGTGGTGAGCACCGACCACTGCCCGTTCTGCTTCAAGGAGCAGAAGGAGCTCGGCCTCGGCGACTTCTCCAAGATCCCCAACGGGATCGGCTCGGTCGAGCACCGGATGGACCTGCTCTATCAGGGGGTCGTCACCGGGCAGATCACCCTCGAGCGCTGGGTGGAGCTGACCTCGACGACCCCGGCCCGGATGTTCGGCCTGTACGGGCGCAAGGGCGTCATCGCGCCGGGCGCCGACGCGGATGTCGTCGTCTACGACCCGCGCGGTCACACGAGCATCGGGCTGGAGAAGACCCACCACATGAACATGGACTACTCCGCGTGGGAGGGCTTCGAGATCGACGGCCACGTCGACACGGTGCTCTCGCGCGGGCGGGTCGTGGTGCAGGACGGGGAGTACCGGGGCGTCAAGGGTCACGGACAGTTCCTCAGACGGGACCTGTCGCAGTACCTCCACTGACCCCGCGCACCACCACTGCTCAGGTCGCCCCACTCGGCGACCCTCCCGCCGCACCGAAAGGAGACCAGTCCATGGACTTCGGTGTCGTGCTGCAGACCAACCCTCCCGCGAGCCGGGTGGTCGAGCTGTGCCGCCAGGCCGAGCACTTCGGCTTCAGCCATGCCTGGACCTTCGACTCCCATCTGCTGTGGGAGGAGCCGTACGTCATCTACAGCGCCATCCTCGCCGCGACGCGCAAGATCATCGTCGGGCCGATGGTGACCAACCCCGCCACGAGGGACTGGACGGTCACCGCGTCGACCTACGCGACCCTGAACGAGATGTACGGCAACCGGACGGTCTGCGGGATCGGGCGCGGGGACTCCGCCGTGCGGGTCACCAACGGCCGGCCCTCGACGGTCGCCGAGCTGCGCGCCTCCATCGAGGTCATCCGCGGGCTCGCGAACGGGGAGGAGGTCGGCTACCGGGGGAGCCGGCTGCGGCTGCCGTGGAGCCGTGGGTCCCGCCTCGACGTCTGGGTGGCCGCCTACGGTCCGCGGATGCTCGCCCTCACCGGGGAGGTCGCGGACGGTTTCATCCTCCAGCTGGCCGACCTGTCCATCGCGCAGTGGAGCATCGCCGCCGTCCGGCGCGCGGCCAGCGAGGCGGGTCGGGACCCCGACAGCGTGACCATCTGCGTGGCAGCCCCGGCCTACGTCACGGACGGCAGCGAGACCCAGCGCGCCCACGCCTACGAGCAGTGCCGGTGGTTCGGCGGCATGGTCGGCAACCACGTGGCCGACATCGTCGCCCGGTATGGCGCGGACGGCGCCAGCGTCCCGCAGGCACTCACCGACTACATCACGGACCGCGAGGGCTACGACTACAACGAGCACGGGCGCGCCGGGAACACGCACACGAGCTTCGTCCCCGACGAGATCGTCGACCGCTTCTGCCTCATCGGGACGGTCGAGGAGCACGTCGCGAAGCTCGAGGCGCTGCGGGAGCTGGGCGTCGACCAGTTCGCCCTCTACCTGCAGCACGACGCCCAGGACGAGACGCTGCGGACCTACGGCCAGCGGGTCATACCGCGGGTCGCCGAGCACGTCCGGGCCAAGAGCTGATGCCGACAGCGCCGTCCCGGGTCGCCGTGGCGCGGGCAGCGGCCGCGAAGGGCGGGCTCGTCGCCGGCGCCGTCGTGACGCTGGGCCTGGTGTGGACGGGATACAAGGCGATGGGGGCCGCGACCGGGGGCACCTGGCCGGGCACCTCCCGCGCCCTGCCGGTGGCCACCGACGACTCGACCCTGCCGCCGTTCCTGGAGATCTTCACCCGGTTCGGCCAGCCGCAAAGGACGGGGGACCCCTTCCCGCTCTGGCAGTACCTCGTGGACTCCGCCGTGTTCACCTTCCGCGAGGCCTTCGTCGGCTTCCTGGCCGGCGTGGTCATCGGGCTGGCGCTCGCGATGCTCATGCTGCGCTCCCGCTGGCTCGAGCGGGGGCTCTTTCCCTGGGTGGTGGTGTCCCAGACCGTGCCGCTCATCGCGCTGGCCCCGGTGGTGATGGCGTGGGGCAACAAGATCCAGCTGCCCTTGGTGGCCTGGCAGCCGTGGATGTCGGTGTCCGTCATCGCGACCTACCTGACCTTCTTCCCGGTAGCGGTCAACGGACTGCGGGGCCTCATGTCGCCGACCGCCCTGGCGACGGAGCTGATGCGCTCGTACGCCGCCTCCTCGCGGGCGACCATGGTCAAGCTACGGCTGCCGTCCGCCGTGCCCTACCTCATCCCCGCCTTGAAGCTGGCTGCCACCGCCTCCGTGGTCGGCGCCATCGTCGGCGAGATCTCCGCCGGCCTGCGGGGAGGGCTCGGGCGGCTCATCATCGACTACGCGCAGCAGTACCTCACGGACCCGGCCCGGCTCTACTGCGCCGTCCTCGCTGCGGGGCTGCTCGGTGTGCTCTGCGTCGGCCTGGTCGACGGCCTCGACCGGCTCCTCATGCGACACCGACCGAGAGAGGCGACATGACCACGCCGTCGAGCACTGTGCAGGAGCAGCAGGCAGGCGAGGACGCCGTGGCCATCGCTGTCCAGGGCGTCACGAAGGTCTTCAACGCCGGGCGGCGCGGCGAGCTCGTCGCGCTGGAGGGGATCGACCTCGGTGTCGCGCCCGGTGAGTTCGTCTCCCTGATCGGCCCGTCCGGGTGCGGCAAGTCCACCCTGCTGCGCCTCGTCGCGGACCTCGAGGTCCCGACGTCGGGTTCGATCGAGGTCAACGGCAAGCCAGCCGGACGGGCCCGGCTCGACCACGACTACGGGATGGCCTTCCAGCAGGCGGGCCTCTTCGACTGGCGCAGCGTGGCCGCCAACATCGAGCTGCCCCTCGAGCTGCTCGGGTGGGACCGCGAGCGGCGCCGCGAGCGTTCCCGCGAGCTGCTGGACCTCGTGCACCTGCCCGACTTCGCCGGCAGCCGGCCCTGGGAGCTCTCCGGTGGGATGCAGCAGCGGGTCGCGATCGCGCGGGCGCTCGCGATGCGACCCGGGATCCTCCTCATGGACGAGCCGTTCGGCGCGCTCGACGAGATGACGCGCGAGCACATGCAGAGCGAGCTGGTGCGCATCTGTGGGGAGACGGGAGCGACGGTCGTCTTCGTCACCCACTCGATCCCGGAGGCGGTGTTCCTGTCCGACCGGGTCGTGGTGATGTCCGCCCGGCCCGGCCGGATCACCGAGGTCGTGGACGTCGCGCTGGGTCCTCGCAGCGACCAGACGCGGGCCGACGAGCGGTTCTTCTCGGCGGTGACGAGGGTGCGTGCCGCGCTGCGCGGCCCCGGACTGGTCGGCCCGGACGAGGTGACGAGCTCGTGAGCGCGAGCGCGCCGTCCGCTGCGCCGCTGACCGCGCCCCGCGAGGCGGGGTCGTCGCGAGCGGGGCGCGAGGCAGTCGCCTCCGTGCTCCACGTGCTGTGGCCGCCGGCCCTGTTCGGTGTCGCGGCCCTGGTGCTCTGGGAGCTCGTCGTCACCGTCTTCAACATCCAGAAGTTCCTCATCCCCAAACCCTCGGCCATCGGGTCCGCGTTCGCCTCGTCGCTGCCCGAGATCGTCGACGGGGTCCGCAAGACCGGCTGGGTCGCGGTCAGTGGGCTGCTGGTGGGCGTGGTGCTCGCCGTGGGCCTGGCGCTGGTCTGCACCCGGTTCAGCGTCCTGGCCAAGGCCCTCACGCCCCTTGCCGCGGCGCTGGCGGCGACGCCGATCGTCGCGCTGGCTCCGGTCTTCTTCAAATGGTTCGGCCAGGTCGAACCCACCGCGAAGCAGGCCGTGGTCGTGGCGGTGGTGCTCTTCCCCGTCTTCGTCAGCACGGCCAAGGGCCTGCTCCAGGTGCAACCGGTGCACCTGGACCTCATGCAGAGCTACGGAGTCGGCGGCTGGCGGGTGCTGCGGGAGGTGCGGGTGCCGAACGCGCTGCCCTACTTCCTCACCTCCCTCAAGGTGGCCGTCTCGCTCTCGGTCATCGCGGCGATCGTCGCCGAGTACTTCGGCGGCGAGCAGGGGACCCTCGGCGGCATCATCACCCAGAGCGCCGGGCTGTCGCGGTACGACCGGGCCTGGGCGGCCGTGCTCGCCGCCGCCCTGCTCGGTATCAGCCTGTATGCGGTCGTGCTGCTCCTCGAGCGCGTCCTGCTGCGCCGCCTACCCGCCCGGTCGGCGACGGCATGACGGTCGTCAGGCCGCCGGGCCCACGACGACGCCTCATCGGTACCACGCACCTCCCGTCCGCACGTCCATCGCCACCCCTTCGAAGCAGAGGACCAGCCATGAAGACCACCCGCCTCACCGTCGGCGCCACCGCGCTCGCCCTCATCGCTCTCGCCGGCTGCGGCACGGGCGGCACGGGCGACACCAGCGGCGGCGGTGCCGCCGCCGCCAGCAGCGCCGGCTGCACCACGACCACGCCGGTCAAGCTCCAGCTCCAGTGGGTCGCCCAGAGCCAGTTCGCGGGGTACTACGCCGCGAAGGAGAAGGGGCTGTGGGCCAAGGAGTGCCTCGACGTGACCATCGTCGAGGGCGGCGTCGACATCGTGCCGCAGACCCAGCTGGCCACCGGCGCCGTCGACTTCGCGATCGCCTGGGTTCCCAAGGCACTCGCGTCCCGCGACCAGGGTGCCAAGATCACCGACATCGGGCAGATCTACCAGCGATCCGGCACGCTGCAGGTGTCGTGGAAGGACTCCGGTATCACGACCGCCGCCGGCCTGAAGGGCAAGAAGGTCGGCAACTGGGGCTTCGGCAACGAGTTCGAGCTGTTCGCCGGTCTCCAGAAGGCCGGCATCGACCCGAAGACCGGAGTCACCCTGGTCCAGCAGCAGTTCGACATGAGCGCGCTGCTGAGCAAGCAGATCGACGCCGCCCAGGCGATGATCTACAACGAGTACGCCCAGGTGCTCGAGCAGAAGAACCCGGTGACCAGCCAGCTCTACCAGCCGAGCGACCTGTCGGTGATCGACTGGAACACCGAGGGCACCGCGATGCTCCAGGACGCGATCTGGGCGAACACCGACAAGCTGAAGAGCGACAAGACCTACCAGGAGACCGCGGTCAAGCTGCTCAAGGGAGCGATGGCCGGATGGGTGTTCTGCCGGGACAGCTTCCAGCCATGTGTCGACATCGTCCTGAAGAACGGCCCGACGCTGGGCGCGTCACACCAGGCCTGGCAGCTCGCGAAGGTCAACGAGCTGGTGTGGCCGTCGCCGCAGGGGATCGGCCTGGTCGACAAGAAGAGCTGGGACCAGACCGTCTCGGTGGCGACGGGCCAGAAGGTGATCAAGGCGGCGCCGGACGCTGACGCCTACACGAACGACTACGCCCAGAAGGCCCTGGACGCACTCAAGGCCGAGGGGGTCGACGTCACCGGCTCGTCATACAAGGCTCCGACGGTCACCCTCAAGGAGGGCGGGAAGTAGCGGCTGGTCAGCGGGCGGACCACTCCGCGGCGAGCAGGTCGTACGCGACGAGGTCGGCATAGCTGCCGTCTCCCACGCGTTCGGCCTGCCGCCGGACCCCGGTCTGCACGAAGCCGTTCCGGGTGGCGACCTGCCGTGATGCCCGGTTGGGCTCGGCGGCGAGCAGGTCGAGCCGGCGCAGACCGAGGCCGCCGCAGTCCCGGGGGGCGAAGGCGTGCCGGATGATCAGGGCGACCGCCTCGGTCATGACGCCGCGTCCGCGCGCGTCGGGATGGGTCCAGTAGCCGACCTCGGCCGACGTCGGGTCCATGCCGCCCAGTCCCATCAACGCGATGGACCCGAGGCACCGCTCGTCGGCCGGGTCGGCCACCGCGAGGAAGAGCCCGGTCCCCGCCGCGGCCTGGGCGCGGCACCGCGCGAGGTATGCCGCGGCGTCGTCGGCCGTGTAGGGGTCGGGAAGGAGCGGCAGCCAGTGCCGGGAGCGCTCGTCGCGGCACGCCTGCGCCACCCGCGGCGCGTCCTCGTCCCTCCACGGACGCAGCCGCACCCCCGCACCCTCCAGGGTGACCAGCGTCAGGGGCACTGCCGCAGCAGCCGCATCCGTGGGACGCCGGTCGAGGCGGGGGTCGGTGCTCAGCAGCTCGAAGCTGGCCCCGTCCGCCAGCCGGCCGTCGTCCATCCGAAACGCCTGGCGGTCGTTGCCGATGTGGTGGAAGCCGGCCTTGGTCAGGACGAGCTGGGAGGTCAGGTTCTCCAGGTCCGTCCCGGCCTGCAACCGGCTCAGGCCGAGCCCACCCTGCTCCGCGGGGGCGAACGCGTGCTCGACCACCCGGGCCAGCGCCTCGAAGACGAGACCCCGTCCGCGCGCTGGAGGGTGGAGCCAGTAGCCCACCTCGGCCTGGAACCGCTCTGCGGGTGGACCCATCCGGAAGACGGTGATGTTGCCCAGTGCGTGGTCGCTGTCCCGGTCCGCGATGCACCAGTTAATGCTGTCTCCGTCCGCCATCTGGCCCCGCCGCCTGGCCAGCCAGTCGGCGAAACCCTCGGCATCGGGCTGGGCGCCGCTCGGCATGTACCGCCGGCTGTCCTCGTCCGGTCCCTCCTGCGGACCCGGCACGTCGGTGTCCCGCCAGGGGCGCAGGCGCAGGCGCTCGGTCTCCAGCACCGGAGGCGGGGGCACGACCAGCCGCTGGCTCTCGCGGTCGTCGGAGGCCAGGAGCTCGAAGAGCAGCGCATCGTCGAACGACGCTTCTTCGTCGGACGACGGGTCTCCCTCTGACGACGCGGGCCCGCGGTCCGTCGAGCCGGGGACAGCCAGCGCGTCCCGACGGGTCCCCACGAGCCGGAACCCGGCCCGGCGCAGGGCCCGGGCCGAGCCGTGGTTGTCCGTGGCGCAGGTGGCCTCGAGCCGGTGCAGGCCGAGCCCACCCTCCCGCTCGGGAGTGAACGCGTGGGCGATCGTCGCATCCAGAGCCCGGGCGAGCACCCCCCGGCCGCGCGCCGAGTCCAGCAGCCAGTAGCCGAGCACCCCCGAGCCGGCCGTGACCGGGTTGCGCAGGCCGAAGATCTCGATGCTGCCCTGCAGACGGTCCGAGTCCGGGTCGACGACGGCCCAGAGGACGCCCGCGCCCTCCGCGCATCGGACCTGCCCGCCGAGCAGCCAGCGGTCGAAGCCGGCCCTGGTCGGCATCATGTGGACCAGGAACCTCGCGCCGAGGGGGTCGAGCTCGTCCGGGACGGTGTCCCGGTCGCTGAGCCGGAAGGCTCGCAGCCGGACTCCGTCGCCGTCCAGGATGGCGGGCTCATGCCAGGGGTGGCGCGGTTTCGGCTCGTCACCGGCGACGAGGCTGCCGGCCCAGACGTCCACCAGCGCTCCGTGATGCTCATGAGCGCGGCGCAGGGTCCCACCGACCCGGAACCCGGCGCGCCAGGCCACCTTCCGGGAGCCGAAGTTGCCCACCTGGGCGTGCCAGAGGACGACCTCGGCTCCGTCGTCGAGGGCGCGCTGGCTCGCCAGCCGGACGGCGCGGGTCATCAGGCCCGCCCCGCGGTGGGCTGGATGCGTCGCGAAGGAGATCTCCACCTGTCCCGCCGTGCGGGGACGGGTCGCGACCAGCCCAGCGAACTCACCTCGGTGCTCGAGCGCCCAGGTGCTTCTGCTGCCGTCCTGCCAGCCGGAGCGCACCCGCTCGAGGAACTCCTGTGCGTCGGTGACGCCGTAGGGCTGCGGCACCGTGCTCCAGCGCACCGTCTCCGGGTCGCGGCTCTGCTCGACCACCGCGGTCAGGTCGTGGTGGGTGAGCGGCCTGAGCGTGACGACGCCGTCACTGAGCACCGGGACGGCGGTGGGGTAGGCGGGTGGCCCAGGGTCCGCGAGAGGCATGCTGCTCACCCAACCAAGGGCCCGGTCGCAGGGCAAGGGGATTCGGCGGTCCGCGGTCGGGTCGGAACCGCCGCCACGGACCGTCCGTTGGGCCAGTGCCGGGGCGACCGTTAGCCTAGGTCGTTGTCCCGCACACGGCGGGCCGATGTCTGCCTGTCCTATGTGGTCCAGGAGTGAGAGCGTGCCCAAGGTCTTTGAGAAGCTGCTGCGAGCCGGCGAGGGACGGGTCCTCAAGAAGCTCGAGGGCATCGCCGCCCAGGTGAACGCGCTCGAGGAGGACTTCGAGAAGCTCAGCGACACCGAGCTCCGCGAGGAGACGGAGGCCTTCAAGAAGCGCCTCGCCGACGGCGAGAGCCTCGACGACCTGCTCCCCGAGGCGTTCGCCGCGGTCCGTGAGGCCTCCAAGCGCACCCTCGGCAAGCGCCACTTCGACGTCCAGATCATGGGCGGCGCGGCGCTGCACATGGGCAACGTCGCCGAGATGAAGACCGGTGAGGGCAAGACGCTCGTCGCGACCCTCCCGTCGTACCTCAACGCCCTCGCGGGCAACGGCGTGCACGTCATCACCGTCAACGACTACCTCGCGGAGTACCAGTCCGAGCTGATGGGCCGAGTGCACCGGGCCCTGGGCGTCGAGACGGGCGTGATCCTCGCGTCGATGACGCCCGAGCAGCGCCGGGCTGAGTACGCCAAGGACATCACCTACGGGACGAACAACGAGTTCGGCTTCGACTACCTGCGCGACAACATGGCCTGGACGCCGGCCGAGCTGGTCCAGCGCGGCCACAACTTCGCCATCGTCGACGAGGTCGACTCCATCCTCATCGACGAGGCGAGGACGCCGCTGATCATCTCCGGCCCCTCGGACCAGGCCACCAAGTGGTACGTCGAGTTCGCCAAGATTGCCCAGCGCCTGCACCGCGGGGAGCTCGAGTCGGGCGAGGGCGACTACGAGGTCGACGAGAAGAAGCGCACCATCGCCCTGCTCGAGCAGGGGATCGAGAAGGTCGAGGACATCCTCGGCATCGACAACCTCTACGAGTCGGTCAACACCCCGCTCATCGGCTACCTGAACAACTCGATCAAGGCGAAGGAGCTGTTCAAGCGGGACAAGGACTACGTCAACATGAACGGCGAGATCCTCATCGTCGACGAGCACACCGGGCGGATGCTCGCCGGGCGGCGCTACAACGAGGGGATGCACCAGGCGATCGAGGCCAAGGAGGGCGTCGAGATCCAGAACGAGAACCAGACGCTCGCCACGATCACCCTGCAGAACTACTTCCGGATGTACACCGGGCTGTCGGGGATGACGGGCACCGCCCAGACCGAGGCGGCCGAGCTGAACTCGATCTACAAGCTCGGCGTGGTCTCCATCCCGACGAACATGCCGATGATCCGGATGGACCAGGCCGACCTCGTGTACCGCACCGAGGAGGCGAAGTACGACGCCGTGGTCGAGGACATCGCGGAGCGCAACGCCAAGGGCCAGCCGGTGCTCGTCGGGACGGTCAGCGTGGAGAAGAGCGAGCGGCTCTCCCAGCAGCTGCGCCGCCAGGGCATCACCCACGAGGTCCTCAACGCCAAGCAGCACGCCCGGGAGGCGGCCATCGTCGCCGACGCCGGCCGCAAGGGGGCGGTGACGGTCGCGACGAACATGGCCGGCCGCGGCACCGACATCATGCTCGGCGGAAACCCGGAGTTCCGGGCCGTCGCGGCCCTCAAGGCGACGGGCCTCGACCCCGAGGAGACGCCGGAGGAGTACGAGGCAGCGTGGGACGCCGCACTCGAGGCCGCCGAGGCGGCGGTGCAGGCCGAGCACGACGAGGTCACCCAGCTCGGCGGTCTCTATGTCCTCGGGACCGAGCGGCACGAGTCGCGCCGCATCGACAACCAGCTCCGCGGTCGCTCCGGCCGCCAGGGTGACCCGGGTGAGTCCCGGTTCTACCTCTCCCTCCAGGACGACCTCATGCGGCTGTTCAACGCCGCGATGGTCGACCGGTTCATGACCACGGCACGGATGGAGGACAACGTCCCGATCGAGTCGAAGATGGTCTCCCGCTCGATCCAGAGCGCGCAGAGCCAGGTCGAGGCGCAGAACTACGAGATCCGCAAGAACGTCCTCAAGTACGACGACGTCCTCAACCGGCAGCGTCAGGTCATCTACGAAGAGCGCCGCCGGGTCCTTGAGGGTGAGGACATGGAGGAGCAGATCCGCCACTTCGTCAACGACGTCATCAACAGCTATGTCGACTCCGCGACGGCCGAGGGCTACGCCGGCGACTGGGACCTCGAGCAGCTCTGGACCGCCATGCGCACGCTCTACCCGGTCTCGCTGTCCATCGAGGACCTCGAGGAGGAGGCGGGTGGTCGCGCCAACATCACGGCGGACATGCTCCGCGAGCAGCTGATGTCGGACGCGCACCATGCCTACGACGCCCGCGAGGAGCTGCTCGGCTCGGAGGTCATGCGCGAGGTCGAGCGGCGCGTCGTCATGTCGGTGCTCGACCGCAAGTGGCGCGAGCACCTCTATGAGATGGACTACCTCCAGGAGGGCATCGGCCTGCGCGCGATGGCCCAGCGCGACCCGCTGGTGGAGTACCAGCGTGAGGGCTACCTGCTCTTCGAGGCGATGATGGAGGGCATCAAGGAGGAGTCCGTGGGCTACCTCTTCAACGTCGAGGTCGAGGTCAACCCGTCGACGCCCCCGGCCGACGTGGTCCCCCAGCCGATGGCCGTGGGCGACATGGTCGGTGGCCTCGCTGCCGCCGTGCAGGCGGCGACGGCGGGTATGGACGCCCCCCAGGACGCTGTGGCCAGCCCACTCATCTCGGCCAAGGGACTCGGCGGCCCGTCGGCCAAGCGGCTGCACTACTCGGCGCCGAGCGACGACGGGTCGGTCACCGAGCGGGACGTCGACGCCGTCGGCGACGAGCCGGCACTCGAGACGCGTGCCTCGCGCCGGATGTCGAAGAAGGCGCGACGCCGAGGCAAGTGACCCGCGGGTCGCCTGACCGCGCAGTCGTCAGCCGATGGTGAGGTCCGTGACCACCCACCGGCCGTCCAGGCCGGTCAGCCGCATAGCCATGGCCCGGACCCGGTCCTGCTGGACGATGACGGCGCACGCCTCGACAACGCCGTCCGCCGGTTCGCTGACCAGCACCCTGCGGATGACCGCGCGTCGGGCCGACGGCAGGTTGCGCCGGGCGGCGACGAGGGCGCGGCGGGCCAGCACGGCATACACCTCCGGCGTCGTCCAGCGGATGAGCTGGGGCGCGGGCCTGGTCCCCGCCATCACCTCGACGAGGGCCTGGGCGAGCCGCTGGGTGACGGGGTACGGGTCGGGCAGGTCGCTCGACCGGGTCCGCTGCTGGTCGAAGTAGCGGTCGTCGTCCGGGGTGAAGTCGATGGCCAGGGCATCCTGGACGTAGGGGTCGCGCGTGGTCGTGACCTCCTCGACGCTGATGACGGGGGGCGCGGTCCGGGGCAGGGGCAGGACGCGGAGCGGGGCGTGCCGGGCGGTCATCCGGAGGCTCCGAGCGCGGGTGGGACCAGCTGCTGTCCGGGCTCGATGTGATCCGGGTCGTCCCCGACGACGGCACGGTTCGCGGCGTACCAGTGGGGCCAGGCGGCGGCGATCTCGGCGGTGGTCGCCGACGGTCCGAGGTGGCGGGCGGCGATGGCCCACAGCGTCTCGCCGCGGCGGACGGTGACGAGCTCCTCCACCGTCACCCCCGCTCGCGGCGGCAGGGTCAGTGGGCCCAGCGACGCGTCCGTCGGTGCGGCTGACGGTGGCGGCGGGGTGTAGGTGCGGGGCGGTGTGGCATCGGGCGGCGGTGGCGGTGTGGATATCGGCGGCGGTGGCGGTGTGGATATCGGCGGCGGGATGACCGGGTCCTGGCCCGGCGTCGCACTGCGGGACGTGGGGTGGAACCCTGGGTCGACCGGCGGTGCCGGCAGACTCGTCTGCCCCGCGCTCACTGGGCGCGGTGGCGCGTCCGCTGCGCCGGCGACACTCACCCCGGGGACCGCCGCGGTCGCGACGGCGGCACCGACCAGGACGGACACCGCTTGGCGCACCAGCCGGGGTGCCCCTCGCTCGGCGATGCGGCGGCAGGCGGCGCCCGTCACACCGGGCAGCTCGCCCAGGGCGGCCAGGACCGCTCCGAGGCCCAGCCAGAGGCTGATCAGGGCCCCCAGGCCGCAGACCAGGATGAGGAGCAGATCCTCGGGCCGAGGGGGCGAGGCCGTCGGCCTGTCCGGCCACGTCGCCCGGGCCACGGTGAGCAGGGCCACGGCGACTGCGCCGGCTGCCATGGACGACCCGGTGGCGACACCGAGCGCGACACATCCCCCTCGGCCGAGACGTCCGCGAGGTGGGCGACGGGTGCTCGAGGTAGTCATGCATGGTGTTTACCACTGTTTGCCTTCGTTAGCCTCCGGAGTCATCGTTTTCCCCAGACTGACGGTCCTCGCCGACCGGCGCGCCAGGCCACCCGCCGCGGGCTAGCCTGAGGCCGGGAGGAGGGGCGCCGATGCGGTGGGAGCGGCTGTTCGACGACCTGGAAGCTCAGCTGGGTGCGGGCGAGCAGCGCGACCTCGGGGCCGAGGTCGCGGACCGGACCCGGCGCGAGCGGGCCCTGATCGGGCTGCACGAGCGGCTCAGCGCGGCAGTCGGCCGGGGGACACTTCAGCTACGAACGGCCGGTGGGGTGGTCGTCACCGGCCCCGCAACCGATGTCGGAGCCGACTGGGTGCTGGTCGACGAGCACCCCGACCGCCCTGCTCTCATCCCGTTCGCTGCGGTGCGCAGCGTCACCGGCCTCGGGAGGGCGGAGCAGACCGGAGCGGTAGCCAAAGGGTTCGGCCTGGGCGCGGCCCTGCGGGCGATCAGCCGGGACCGGGCCGTCGTCGAGCTGGTCGACGTGGAGCGGCTGTCCGTGACCGGCACCATCGACGGCGTCGGGCGGGACTGCGTGGACCTGGCCGAGCACCCCGTCGACCTCCCCCGTCGTGCCGAGCACGTCGTCGCGTTCCGCACGATCCCGTTCGCCGGGCTGGCCGTCGTCCGCCGCCGGTGAGTGGCCCTAGCCGTCGACCAGGTCGTCGGACGCCGAGCCGAAGGGATGTGAGTCAACGAACTCCCTGGTGCTCACGTAGGCCTTGGCGATGAAGTCTTCGAGCGAGCTGCGCTCCACCCGCCACTGGCCGCGACCACCCACCTTGATGGCCGGCAGGTCGCCCGACCGGACGAGGGCATAGGCCTGGGCCGACGAGATGTTGAGGATCTCGGAGACCTCGGCGAGCTGGAGGAAACGCTTGCCTTGGCTTTCGGGCTGGCTCACAACGCCACCTCCGGGGTTGTCGTCGGCAAGGGGTGCCGTCGCGGGGACGGCATCGTCGTCCGGAGACACCGTCGCGTCCTCACCTGGTGCCGCCCGGCTCGGCGGACTCTCTGGTTCTCCGACAGCGTGGGGGTGGAGAGCTGCCGCGGCAAGCGGTCGTCGAGAGGGGTGGGCATGCTGACGTGTCCTCACGCTCCGGTGTCGATGATCCTGCCCCCCACAGGGCGTCCTCGACGCGTCTACTGTCTCTTGACTCTAGCGCCTACCGCAGGTCCGTGTCAGCGAACTCCCACGTCAGCGGCCCAACCCACGCTCGTCCACAGGCCGGCCGTCTCCGGTGGCCGGTGGTCGTGCTCGTCGGTCATGATGGTCCGGGGCCCATGGAACCAGGTCAAGAGTGTCCACGGTGGGCAAGGGGGAGAGAACGTGGCTGAGCTGCCCACACCGCAGGCGAAGCGCCTCCAGCGGCCGTCCTGGCGCGACCCCCGGCTGCTGGTCGGGGTGATCCTCGTCCTGCTGTCGAGTGCGGTCGGCGCCAGGGTGGTCTCGAGCGCGGACGACCGGGTGGCGATGTATGCGGCCGCCCAGCCGATCAAGCCCGGGGACCGGCTCACCGCTGACAACCTGACCCGCGTCGACGTCCAGCTCGGGGACCGGGCCGGGCTGTACCTCTCAGCGGCCGGAGGACCGCCGGGGGAGCGGTATGCCCTTCGGCCCATCCCCCGTGGGGAGCTCGTCCCCGTCGGCGCGACGGGAAGCCAGGGCGAGGTCGACGACCAGCCGGTCATGGTGTCCGTGGTGCCGAGCACTGCCACCACCCTGCGGGTCGGCTCCCTGGTGGACGTGTGGGTCAGCCCGCGTGACCTCAGCACGACGCAGGAGCGATATCTCGACGCGACGAAGGCCCTCGAGCGGGTGACCGTCTCGATGGTGCCGGCCGACCAGGGACGGTTCGGGGCCGCGGCGGCGTCGGCCGCGGTGCAGATCCTCGTCCCCCGCGAGAAGGTGCAGACCGTCATCACGGCCACTGACAGGCTGTCCCGCTTCACCCTCGTGCCCGTTCCCGGGTCGACGAGCGGCTCATGACCGCGGCGCTGACGGCCGTCGGCCGCTGGGACAGCCAGGTCGCGACCGCGCTCGGTGCCTCGACGCAGGTGCGCATCATCCGGCGCTGCGCCGACCTGGCCGACCTGCTGGCGACTGCGGCGGCAGGGCTCGGGGAGGTCGCGCTGGTGTCCGACGACCTGCGCGGCCTCGACCTGTCCGCGGTCGCCGGGCTGGTGGCACGTGGCCTGCGCGTCGTCGGGGTCACCGGCCCCGGTGACGAGGCTGCCGAGCGGCGGCTGCGCCAGCTCGGCATCAGCACCGTGGTCGGGGCCGGCAGCGCCCTCGCGGAGCTCGAGGCGGCGCTGGCCGAGCGGTCCGCCTTCCCTCTGCGGCGCGACCACCCCGGTCCGGACCTCGACGGTGAGGTCCTCCCCGACGCTGCGGACCACAACCTTCGCGTCGCCCCGGTCGGCCTCGACGACCCACCCCGGGGGCGACTGGTCGCCGTCTGGGGCCCGACCGGCGCCCCGGGTCGCACCACAGTGGCGGTCACCCTGGCCACTGAGCTGGCCGGGCTCGGTCTGCGCACCGTTCTCGTGGACGCAGACACCTACGGGGGCTGCGTCGCGCCGTCGCTCTCGCTGCTCGACGAGGCGCCGGGGGTCGCCGCCGCGGCGAGGGCGGCCGAGCAGGGCACCCTCGACCTTCCGGCGCTGGCCCGGCTGACACCGGAGGTCACCCCCGGCCTGCGGGTGCTCACCGGTATCCCCACGGCCGAGCGCTGGACCGAGATCCGACAGCCGGCGATGGAGCGGACCCTCGAGCTCTGCCGCTCGCTCGGCGAGGTCGTCGTCGTCGACTGTGGGTTCAGCCTCGAGGACGACGAGGAGCTGAGCTACGACACCCAGGCGCCGCGCCGCAACGCTGCCACGCTGAGCACGCTGGCCATGTCGGACGAGGTTCTCGCGGTCGGCAGCTGCGACCCGGTGGGCCTGCAGCGGCTGGTCCGCGGACTCCAGGAGCTTGCCGAGCGCGAGTCGCCGCGTCCGCGCGTCGTCGTCAACCGGGTGCGGGCCAGCTCGGTCGGGTCCCGTCCGGAGCGGCGGGTCGCCGACGCCCTGGCCCGGTTCGCCGGCGTCGAGGACGTCGTCTTCGTCCCGGACGACCCGCAGGCCCTCGACACGGCGGTCCGCGACGGGCGCTCCCTCGCCGAGTGCGCGCCGGCCTCCCCGGTCCGTGCCGCACTGCGCGCCCTGGCAGCCGTCGTCGCCCAGCGCCCGCTCGAGGACAGCCGCCGGGCCCGCCGTTGAGAAGTGCGGGTCAGCCGGCGAACAGCAGCGACAGCCCGCCGACCGTGTATCCCACCATGAGCACCATGAGGGGGACCTGGCCGGCGATGGCACGCTGGCGCGGGAACAGACGGATGGCTCGTTCGTGGGCCACCACGACGCCCAGGACGTGCCCCAGCACGATCGAGGCGGCCTGGACCACGGCCACCAGCGTCGGCGCGATGAGCGCCTGGTTCGGGACGAGCCCTCCGGTCCCCAGCACGTTGGCCCCGACACCCATCGGGTCGCTGAGCAGCCGGAGGGTGTTCTGGCCCTGGAAGACGAGGAGCGACCAGTAGTGGGCGACGAGATAGCCCGCTGCGATCGGGATGACCGACGGGGCCAGCTGGCCCGCCATGCCGCGGACCGGCACCCGGGCCACCACGGCCGCCAGGGCTGCCGCCGCATGCAGGGCGAGGCCGACGAGCACGCACACGGCGATGAGCGTCACCGTGCGGAGGACGGTGGGGGCGCCGGAGGACTGGGCCCACGAGGTGTACCGCAGGCTCGCTGAGAGGCTGTCGTACGCCGTGCCGCCGAGCATCACGGCGACAGCCGCGAGCAGACCTCTGGCTGGGAGCTGCAGGCTGGGCCCATGGACAGGGGATCGGAGCACCAGCCGGCCGTCCGGTCGGCGCCCGATCGGGCTGAGCCGGCCATAGAGCCGCGACAGCACCTCGAACGGGTCCCCTTCGGCGAACCACCGGCTGCCCACGGCCAGCGGCGCGATGAGGCTGACCACGGTGAGCAGTCCGAGCGCCAACCTCAGAACCGGCAGCGTCGTGCGGTTGTCGGCGATCAGCTCCAGCCAGGTGAAGGCCAGCAGGAGCGAGGCTGCCGGCCAGTAGTCGAGCCGCGACTCGGCCAGGGTGAAGTCGGGCGAGATCCGCGCAACCCGTCGGACCGCCTGGTGCAGCAGCCGGAACGGGTTGAGCGTCACCCAGACCGGGCCGAGCAGCATCGACAGCACCGGCATGCCGACCCACAGCCAGACGTAGACGACGTACGGCACCGGGTTCCTGGCGTCGTCCTGGCCGGCGGCCAGCGCGAGCAGCACCAGGGCGGTGACCAGAAGGACCGCGAGCACCGCTGCTCGACGCAGCCAGCGGGAGTCGAGGACCACCTGGACCGAGCCTGGGAGTGCCCACCCCGCCTCCGCGCGCAGGCGCGGCTCACGCCACAGCAGCGCGAGGGCCAGGAAGCTGGCGACCAGGGCGACGACCGCCCCGATGACGAGGGCGGTGAACGGCAGCGGGAGGTCCTGGCGGCTGCCGACCCCGTGAGCCGGGACAGCCAGCGCGACCAGGTGGACGGTCGGCACCGGTCAGTGCACGGCGACGGTCAGGAGGGTGAGCGGGACGTGGTGGGTCTCGACGTCATACCTGCCCGGGGCGGTCCCTGTGAGCGTCATCGTCGCCGGCTGCCCCGCCTTGACGTCCGCCTCCACCTCGAACCCATGGGCATGCACCTGGTCGTCGTGGTCGCTGGTGATGGTCAGCGTCAGCGTCTCTCCGACGGCGAGGTCGACCACGGCCGGGGGCGGGGAGACGTTCTTCCCGGTCACCGAGATCGCCAGGGTCCGACCCGTCGACGTCGGCTGCGCAGTCGTCGTCGGCTGCCGAGTGCTCGTGCTAGTGCCAGTGCTCGTGCCCGGGTTCGTGGGGAACGTCGTCTGCACCGAGGCGGACGTGCTCAGGCCCGGAGTGAGGTTCGCGCTCGTCGGCCCGGCCGGCGCGGGGCTCCCCGAGCACGCCGCCAGGGCGGCGAGAAGCGGGGCGGCCACGGCATACCGGAGCGTGACGCGAAGCCGGCTCGGGGACTGTGAGTTCAGAGACAGTGAGGTCACCGGGCCAGTCTAGGAACAGCGGGTCTGACACCATGAGCGGGTGTCCGACCGGCTGAGCTCCCTCGATACCTCGTTCCTCTATCTCGAGGAGCCGACGACGGTGATGCATGTCGGTTCGGTCATGGTGTTCGACTCCCCTGCGGACGGCTTCGACTACGACCGGCTCGGCACCCTGATCTCCCGCCGGATCGCCCACCTGCCCCGCTACCGCCAGAAGGTCCGCGAGGTGCCGGGGCGGCTGGCCAACCCGGTGTGGGTCGACGACGAGGACTTCGACCTCAGCTACCACGTGCGGCGTTCGGCGCTGCCGAGACCCGGCACGGACGCCCAGCTCGAGGAGTTCGTCGCGCGGATCCAGCCCCGACCGCTCGACCGTGGGCGACCGCTGTGGGAGGTCTACCTCGTCGAGGGCCTCGAGCACGACCGCTTCGCCATCGTCACCAAGACCCACCACGCACTCGTCGACGGCGTCAACGCGCTCGACGTCGCCCAGCTGCTCGTCAACGCCGAACCGGGCTACGACGCCGACGTCGTCGACACCTGGCGCCCGCGCCGAGGGCCGAGCGACGTCCAGCTCGTGACCGACGCCGTGACGGATGCGATCTTCATGCCCGGCCAGGTCGTCGACTCGGTGCGTGGGGGGCTGAACGAGGCGAAGGACGTGGGTGGACGCGTCCTCAGCGGACTGGGCTCCCTCGTGACCACGGTGGTGCGCGGGGCGGCCCGGCCGGCCCCGACCTCACCCCTGAACGCCGAGATCGGGCACGCCCGGCGGTTCGTCATGGTCGGCACCGATCTCGAGGACTACCGCAAGGTGCGGACCCGGCTGGGGCGCGGGGCGTACGCCGAGGACGTCAGCGTCAACGACGTCGTCCTGGCGACGGTCGCCGGCGCCTTCCGCGCGTGGCTCCTGACCCGCGGTGAGGCCGTCCACCCCAGCTCGGTCATCCGGGCGATGGTGCCGGTGAGCGTCGAGCCCGACGAGGCCTCGAGCGCGCACGGGCACCGGCTCACCGCCTGCTTCGTCGACCTGCCCGTGGGTGAGCCCGGCGCGTCGATGCGGCTGCACCAGATCGCCTTCGCGATGCGCCAGCAGATGGAAGGCGGACAGGCGGTCGGCGCCGAGCGGCTGGTCGGGCTGGCGGGGTTCGCGCCACCGACGCTGCACTCCCTGGGGGCCCGGCTCGGCAGCGCGATGTCGAGGCGCCTGTTCAACGTGATGATCACCAACGTCCCCGGACCCCAGGCGACGCTGTATGTCGGGGACTCCCCGATGCTCTCGACCTACCCCGTGATGCCGCTGGCTCGCGGGCAGGCGCTCGCCATCGGGCTGACCTCCTACGACGGCGGGGTCTACTACGGCCTCAACGCCGACCGAAACGCCATGCCCGACGTGGACGTGCTCGGCCAGAGCATCGTCGAGGCGCTCTCCGAGCTCTCGCAGGGGCGGGACGCCGGTCGATGACGCGTCGCGGGCTCGTCCTCGGCGGCGGGGGGGTGCTCGGCGCGGCCTGGACCATCGGGGCCCTCTGCGCCCTCGAGGAGCGGCTCGGTGTCGACGCCCGGTCGTTCGACCAGCTCATCGGCACCTCGGCCGGCTCGGTCACCTGCACCCTCCTCGCCGCGGGGGTGAGCGTCGCGGACCTGCGCCGCCATCAGCTCGAGGGACGGGTCGACACCGGTCCCATGGCGGGTTTCGAGTGGAACTACGATGAGGCCACCGGAGGTGACCGTCCACCGGCCCCCAAGGCGGGCTTCGGCTCTCCACTGCTGCTGCGTAAGGGAATTCGCGAGCTGCGTCAGCTGCCGCCGACCGCTGTCCTCGCCGCCCTGCTCCCGGAGGGCCGCGGGCGTCTGGACAGCGTCGGAGCGATGATCCGCCACGTGGTTCCCACCGGATGGGTGGCACGCGAGGGTCTCACCGTGGTGGCCTTCGACTACGACGCGGGCGTCAGGGTGCCGTTCGGCCGGGAGGGAACACCAGCGGCCGACATCGCCGACGCCGTGATGGCCTCGTGCGCGATCCCGGGGTGGTACTCGCCGGTGCGGATCGGGGACGCTCGCTATATCGACGGAGGGACCTGGTCGTCGACGAACCTCGATCTCATGGTCGGGCTCGGGCTGGACGAGATCTATGTGCTGGCTCCGCAGGTCTCGTTCGACACCGACCATCCCGGGCAGCTGGTCACGCGGATCGAGCGGCAGTGGCGCGCCCGGGTAACGGCGCACACCCTCCGCGAGATGGCGACCGTGCATGCCGACGGTGCCGAGGTGACCATCATCGGGCCCGGGGCCGAGGATCTCGAGGCGATCGGCGCCAACCTCATGGACGTCTCGCGCCGGCCCAGGGTGATCGAGACGTCGCTGCGGACCTCGCTCGTGGCCCTGGCCGACCCGGCGCGCCTGGCGGACGTGCTCGGCGTGGACGGGAGTGCGGTCGAGCCCGGCTGACCGACCGGGCTTCTCGGGCGAGCCGCGCTGGGGCCGCGGGCACACGGCGCCGCTAGGCTGGCCAGGTCAGCATGCCCGCGAGCCGAGCCTTCGGAGGAGCAGTGCGCCAGACCCGCGTCTACCTGCCGCTCTCGAGCGCCGCGGTGGTCCGCCTCGCCGCCACACGGGTCGTCGCCGGGCCGGACATCACGGCATACGCCGTCACCCAGGAGCTCGAGCGGGCGAACCCGGGTGCGGACGAGGAGGACCTCGAGTACCTCGCCCTGGGGGCGGCGGCTGAGGCCGCGGCGACGATCCGCGAGCACCCGGCTGACCGCCGGGTCGTCCTCGCGGCCGACGTGGAACCGGCATGGGTCGAGCGACCGCACACGTCGGGCCCGAGCTCGCAGGTGCGGCTGACCGAGGACGTGCCGCTACGGCTCGTGGTCTCGTTCCACGTCGACGAGGCGGGCGCCGCGCCGGGTCCCGGCGAAGCGGACCTGCTCTGGTACGACGCCACCGAGCTGGACGAGGTCGCGCGGATGTTCCGCTGATGGCGGACCGTCGACCATGGTGCTGAGCCATGTGGTGCTGCCCGGGCTGGCAGCACTCGTCGGCGCGTACGTCCAGACCTCGATCGGGTTCGGGGTGGCTGTCGTCGCCGCGCCGATCGTCGCCCTGTCGGCGCCCGACCTCATGCCGGGCTCGATGCTCGTATGCGGTGTCCTGGTCCCGGTGATGACCCTCATCGGTGGCCCGCGGGACGTCGCCCGCCGGCCGTTGACCTGGGCCCTCGCCGGCCGGCTGCTGCTCACCCCTGTGGGAGTGTGGCTGGTGAGCGTCCTGTCGCCGCGCGCGATCGGAGCCGCGGTCGGTGTCCTCGTGCTGGGTGCGGTCGCACTCAGCATCCACAGCCTCGACCTCCGAGCAAGCGCACGGTCGACGTTCTCGGCCGGCCTCGTGTCGGGTGTCTCCGGGACGGCCGCCTCCATCGGAGGCCCGTTCCTCGCGCTGACCCTGCAACATGAGCCGCCGATCCGGGTGCGCTCCACGTTGGCGGCCTTCTTCATGTTCGGTGCCCTGATCTCGTTGGCGGCGCTGGCGGTCGGTGGTCAGCTCAGCTGGGCGCAGCTGGCGTACGGCGTTGCGTGGACCCCGTTCCTCCTCGTCGGACACCTCGTCGCGGGACCGACCAAGCGCTTTCTCGACGCCGGCCGGCTGCGCGCGGCCACCCTGGTCCTCGCGGCCCTGACGAGTGTGGTCGTCATCCTCCGGGCGGTCCTCCCGATCTGAGCCTCCAGCGTGTCCCCGGCCAGGGGGTGGCCCAGTCCGGTCAGGGACGACGCGCCTCCAGTGGCCGGCGGAGCAGAGGGGGGAGATATCCGGCGCCGCCGGGGACCGAGCGGGCCATGACGTCCTGAGGGTTGGACACAGCGCACCGTCTCAGAGAGAGGCAGCCACAGCCGATGCACGAGTCGAGACCGTCCCGCAGCCGCTCCAGAGCCTGGATCTGCTCATCCAGCCGGGTCCGCCAGTCACGCGAGATGCGTTGCCAGTCGGCCTTGGTGGGGGTGCGACCGCGGGGGAGCAGGTCGAGCTCGGCGCGGACCTCCTCGATCCCCAAGCCGATGTTTCGGGCTGCCTTGATGAAGGCGAGCCGGCGCAGCACCTCGCGGCGGAAGCGACGCTGGTTGCCCGCGGTGCGGTTCGATGCGATCAGCCCCTGTGCCTCGTAGTAGCGCAGCGCCGAGGCGGCGAACCCGCTGCGTTCGGCGACCTCGGAGACGGTGAGCAGCTCGGGTGGCACAGTCATCCCCCTTGACTTGAAGTTGACTTCAACTTTAAGAATAAGGCAAAGCCGGGAGGAGTCAAGCCCGGTCCACCATCGAGAGGAAGACATGAAGATCGCAGTGGTGACGGGAGCCTCGGCAGGACTGGGCCGCGCGCTGGCCCGAGGGCTGGCCGAACGGGGGTGGCATCTGGTCATCGACGCACGAGGCGACGAGCCCCTGAGGTCGGTGGCCGAGGAGCTGGGTCGGCTCACCAGGGTCGACGCGCTGGTGGGAGACATCGCCGATGCCACCCATCGTGCAGAGCTGGTTGGCCGGGTGGGTGGCCGGAACCTCGACCTTCTCGTGCAGAACGCCAGCACGCTGGGTCCGCGCGGCCTGCGCCGCATGGCAGACCACACGGAGGCTGACCTGCGAGCCGCCTTCGAGACCAACGTCATCGCCCCGACGGCGTTGACCATCGCCCTCATCCCGGCGCTGCAGCGGGCTCGAGGGACGGTCGTGACCATCTCGTCCGACGCCGCAGTGGAGCACTACGGGACCTGGGGCGGATACGGCGCGAGCAAGGCGGCCCTCGACCATCTCGCGATGACCGTGGCCGCCGAGCATCCCGAGCTGGCCGTGTATGCCGTCGACCCCGGGGACATGCGCACCGCGATGCACCAGCAGGCCTTCCCGGAGGAGGACCTCAGTGGGCTGCCGGCGCCGGAGAGCGTCGTCGAGCCGCTCCTCGCGCTGGTCGACGGCCGTCGCCCCAGTGGTCGGTTCAGGGTGTCCGACCTCGCTCTCGAGGAGGTGTCGCGATGAACACGGCCACCCACGCGCGGACCCGGTTCACGCTGCCGGACGCCCTGACGGCGGACGCTCCTCCAGAGGACCGGGGCATCAGCCGGGACGGGGTCCGTCTCCTGGTGGCGCGGGCCGACGGCGTCACCCACACGACGTTCAGGCATCTCGCCGACCACCTAAGACCGGGCGACCTGGTGGTCGTCAACACCTCGGCGACGACCGCAGCCGAGGTCGACGCGTTCACCTCGGATGGCGAGCCCCGCGTGCTCCACCTGGCCGGTCAGCTCACCGCAGACACCTGGGTCGTCGAGGCGCGGACGGCTCCGGATGGCGTCCGGGCGGTGCTGGACCACGCGGTCGGTGACGTGCTCCACCTCGGCGCGGGGGTGACCCTGACGCTCCGGGCTCCGTTCGGAGACCGCGCAGCGTCCCCGACGGCATCCGGCAACCGGCTCTGGCTCGCCCACACAGGGGAGCCCACCCGCCTGCCGCGGTACGTTGCGGCGGTCGGCCGGCCGATCGCCTACGGATATCTCCGCCGACGGGTGCCCCTCACGGCCTACCAGACGATCTTCGCGAGAGACCCCGGCAGCGCTGAGATGCCCAGCGCGGGAAGGCCGTTCACACCGGACGTCGTCATCGACCTGGTCGCCCGGGGGGTCGCCGTCGCCCCGATCCTGCTGCACACCGGCGTCTCGTCGCAGGAGTCCGGCGAGCCGCCGCAGCCGGAGCGGTTCCGGGTCTCCCAGAGCACGGCCACCATGGTCAACGCCACCCGGGCCGGTGGTGGCCGCGTCATCGCGGTCGGCACCACGGTCACCCGAGCACTGGAGTCGGCGGTTGCCGACGACGGGACGGCGCGGGCCGCGTCGGGATGGACGAGCCTGGTTCTCGGCCCCGACCGTCCACCGCGGCTGGTCACTGGCCTTCTGACCGGCTGGCACGACCCCGCTGCCAGCCATCTGGCGCTCGTCGAGTCGGTTGCCGGCAGCAGGCTCACCCAGCTCGCCTATGACGCCGCGATCGAGGAACGGTACCTCTGGCACGAGTTCGGGGACTCGTGTCTGCTGCTGCCCTGACGGCCACGCGGTGACGGCAGCCGCGCGCACCACATACGGAATCTTGGCCAATCTCTGACCCGTGCCTCGTCCCGCCGGGGTCAGCGGGCTGGGACGGTTGCCGCCATGCTCACCATCCGGGTCCGACCACGTCTCGTCGCCGCGCTCGCGGCCCTGCTCCTGGCCGTGGCCGCCGTCCAGGCCGGCGCCGCCCGGGCCGCCGCCTCCTTCACCGTGGCGCAGGCCGTCGCCACCCAGGACGGGTCGTCGCACGCGGTGACGGGCTACGTCGTGGGCGAGCCGGTCTCGAGCACCACCGTCAACCGTTCGGGGTTCACCGGCGACACCGCCATCGCCATCGCGGACTCGGCGGCCGAGACGGCGACGGCCAAGATGCTCTACGTCCAGGTGACGACGAGCTACCGGCCGAGCTTCGGCCTGAAGGCGAACCCCAGCATGATGGGGAAGCAGGTCGACGTCACCGGGCTGCTGACCGCGTACTTCTCGCATCCCGGGCTCAGGTCGCCCAGCGCCATGGCGCTCGCCGGGGCGCCGCCACCACCGCCGACCACGACGACCACAGGCACCCCGTCTCCCACCGGCTCACCGTCTCCCACCAGCACGGGGCCCTACGACTCGACCTACTACGCCACAGCGATGGGCAAGAGCGGGGCGGCGCTGCGGTCCTCGCTGCACTCGATCATCAAGACCCAGACGGTGCTCACCTATGACGACGTGTGGACCGCGCTCAAGGACACCGACCAGGACCCCGCCAACGCCAACGACGTCATCGAGATCTACAGCGGCACGTCCATCGCCAAGACGAACAACGGTGGCGGGGTCGACCAGTGGAACCGGGAGCATGTCTGGGCCAAGAGCCATGGGAGCTTCGACACGGTGCCCGGTCCGGGGACGGACGTGCACCACCTGCGTCCCGAGGACGTCACGGTGAACTCCGACCGGGGCAACCTCGACTTCGACAACGGGGGGTCAGCCGTCGCGCAGTGTCCGGACTGCTGGCGCGACGGCGACTCCTTCGAGCCGCGGGACGCCGTCAAGGGCGACGTCGCCCGGATGATCTTCTACATGGCGATCCGCTACGAGGGGGACGACGGCTTCGCCGACCTCGAGCCGAACGAGAACGTCAACAACGGCAGCGCGCCCGCCATCGGGCGCCTCTCCGTCCTCAAGGCCTGGAGCGCGGCAGACCCGCCGGACGCCTTCGAGATGCGCCGCAACCAGGTCATCTACGACACCTGGCAGCACAACCGGAACCCGTTCATCGACCACCCGGAATGGGTCAGCTCGATCTGGCCCTGAGCTGGACCCGCTCCTGAGCTGGGTCTGGCATCAGGAGCTGTGGACGGCCAGCCACGGGTCGGCCAGGGCATGGAACGCCTCCGTGGCGGTCCGGCGCACGCAATGCTCTGCGCCGTCGACGACGTGGACCTCGAGGTGGGGGTTCGAGACCCCACGCAGCCGCTCGAGCCCGTCACCGGACCAGATCACCCCGTCCGTCCCGGTGACGACCAGCGCCGGGACGGCGACCTTCTCAGCCACCTCGGTCCACGGCGTGCGCACCGTGATCACCGGGTCGGCCAGCATGGCGAGGTCGGTCTGCAGCTTGGCTTCGAGCCAGGGCTCGAGCTCGGATGCCGGCCAGCGCGGGTTGTCTCGGCGACAGGTCGTGAGCGCGGCCTCGGGGTCGTCGGCGATGGCGCGCAGCTCGGCCACCCGGCGCGCTCCGGCCGCGGAGTCCGGGTGCCCGTCCGGCTCGCTCCCGAGGGCGGGATCCTCGAGGAGCACCGCTCGGACGAGGTCGGGTCGCTCACCGGCCACATCGGCGGCCGTTCCGCCCCCCATCGAGTGGCCGACGAGGACCGGGGCGGGCGCGCCGGACAGGACGAGCCACTCCAGCAGCGAGATGGCATCCGCGAGGTGGGTCTCGCCGACGCCTGTTGCGAGGCGGCCCTCGTCGAACCGGGCCGACCGCCCGTGTCCCCGGGCGTCCCACGCGAGGAGCCGGTACGACGAGGACCACCGGGCGACAGCGTCCGCCCAGCACGGACCCGAGTCGGTCAGCCCGTGCATCAGCACGAGCGTCGGCGCCGCCGGGTCCTCAAGCCCGAGGTGGTGGATGGTGAGGTCGTCGTGCAGGTGGGTGACCGGCATACGTGGAACGATAGGCGCACCGATCTGCCCCCGCCGCTGCAGGAGACCCCCGCATGGATGCTGTGACCCAGACCCCCACGCCCGTCAACGAGCCGGTGCTCGACTACGCCCCGGGAAGCCCAGAGCGGGCCGAGCTCGAGCTCGCGCTCGTGCGGCTCGGTGGTGAGCACGTCGACCTGCCGCACACCATCGGCGGCAAGCGGGTCATGGGCGGAGGGAAGAAGATCGACGTGCGGCAGCCGCACGCCCATCGGAAGGTCCTCGGCACGCTGAGGAACGCCACGCTCGGTGACGCCCAGGCCGCCGTCGACGCGGCCACGACGGCCGCCCCCGGGTGGCGCGAGCTGTCCTTCGACGACCGGGCCGCCATCCTGCTCAAGGCCGCCGACCTGCTGGCCGGCCCATGGCGGGCACGGCTCAACGCGGCGACCATGCTCGGGCAGAGCAAGACCTGCTACCAGGCAGAGATCGACGCCGCGTGCGAGCTGGTCGACTTCTGGCGCATCAACGTCCACTTCGCGCGGCAGATCCTCGCCGAGCAGCCGCCGCTGAACACGAAGGGCATCTGGAACCGCACCGACTACCGCTCGCTCGAGGGCTTCGTCTACGCCATCACGCCGTTCAACTTCACGGCGATCGCCGGCAACCTCCCGACGGCACCTGCGCTGATGGGCAACACCGTCGTGTGGAAGCCGTCGCCCACCCAGCAGCTCGCGGCCCAGCTGACGATGGAGCTCCTCGAGGAGGCTGGGCTGCCGCCGGGCGTCATCAACCTTGTCACCGGCGACGGCATCAACGTATCCAAGGTCGCCCTGGCCCACCCCGACCTGGCCGGCATCCATTTCACCGGCTCGACGCCGACCTTTCAGCATCTCTGGCAGCAGGTCGGCGTCAACCTCACCCGCTACCGCACCTACCCCCGGATCGTCGGCGAGACGGGTGGCAAGGACTTCATCCTCGCCCACCCCTCCGCCGACCCTGACGTCCTACGCACGGCGATGATCCGCGGGGCGTTCGAGTACCAGGGGCAGAAGTGCTCGGCGGCGTCGCGGGCGTATGTCCCGGCCTCGGTGTGGCGCCAGATCCGCGGGGATCTCGCGGACATCACCAACGGCCTCAGCCAAGGCGACGTGACCGACCTGTCGAACTTCATGGGTGCCGTGATCGACGGGCGCTCGTTCGCGAAGAACGCGGCCGCCATCGACCGCGCCAAGGCCGCCCCCCGGGCCAAGGTCGTGGCCGGGGGCAGCTACGACGACTCAGAGGGATGGTTCGTGCGGCCGACGGTCCTCGAGATCTCCGACCCGGCGGACGAGTCCTTCCGCACCGAGTACTTCGGGCCGATCCTGTCGGTGCACGTCTTCCCCGACGCCCGCTATGACGCGGTCCTCGAGCAGATGGAGTCGTTCGCGCCATACGGGCTGACCGGCTCGATCATCGCGCAGGACCGGATGGCGATCGCCGACGCGACCAGGCGGCTGCGGTTCGCCGCCGGCAACTTCTACGTCAACGACAAGCCGACCGGGGCCGTGGTGGGTCAGCAGCCCTTCGGCGGCGGTCGCGCGTCCGGCACCAACGACAAGGCGGGTGCCGCACAGAACCTGCTGCGCTGGACCAGCGCCCGCTCGATCAAGGAGACGTTCGTCCCCCCGACGTCCCACGAGTACCCGCACATGGGCTGAGCCCGTTGTCGGGACTCGGGTCAGCGGCTGAGCCAGGCGATGCCGGTCTCGTGCTCCCGGTCGATGGCCTCGAGGATCGACGGGGCGGCCGCCTTCTCGATCTTGCTGCCGAGCAGCGGGATCTTGGCCTTGAGCTCGCCGTCGATCTCGATCAGGGTCCCCGACGCCGACGGGGTGAGCCGGATGGTCCCGGCCATGCCGACCGGGGCGTCACCGATCCCGAGGGTGATGGTGCCGCTGCGCGAGCCGTCGCCCGCTGCCGGGCTCCAGACGATGGTCTCGGTCACGGCGACCTTGGCGCCGATCATCGACTTGGCGAAGTCCGGGAAGTCGTCGGTCGGCATCACCCGGCGGGTGACGATCTCCGTCTGGTCTCCCTTCGGGGTCACCGACTCCGTGTGGTGCAGCGGGTGGGTCGCCTCACACTTGGCCGCCTGGAAGGCCGGGTCCGCCAGCATGGCGAACACCTGCTCGGGTGGGGCGGCGTACTCGATGGCCTTGGTGATCTGCATGGCAGTCACCGTATCGGCTCAGCCGCCGAGCGACCCGCGGACCGCTGACGAGGCCAGCTCCAGGAGCTGGGTGCCCTGGGACATCGCCCGCCGGACTGACCCGCGGGACCGCCCGAGCCCGCTGGCCAGCCGGTCCGCCCGCTGCTGCAGCTGCGGCTGCGCGGCCTGACGGCGGGCCGCGGTGTCGGCGGGGGACACCCCCCAGGGCTCGACGACCCGCAGTCCCTGGAGCTCGAGGCCCGCGTCGTGCGCGCGAGCGTCGAGCTGGCGAGCACCCTCGATCACCTGGGCGAGCTCCTGCGCATACTGCTGCAGCACCGCTCCGCTGCGGTCGAGCTGTTCGATGACCGTGTCGAGGAGTCGTATGCCCGAGCGTGTGGCGTCGACGAGCCCGGCGTCGCTGCGACCGGAGGACCGGATGGCCTCCTCCAGCTCGGCCCGCACGGCGAGGAGCTGGACGGCCTGAGAACGCAGGCCTCCGCCGAGCCGCGAGCAGGACACCGGGTCACCCGCGACGATGTCGGTCACCGGTGCCACCCCCAGGAGGATCGCTCCACACCGGCCGATGCGTCGACGTCGCGTCCGAGCGCGTCGGTCAGGGACTCCTCGAGTGCACGGAGAGCATCGCTGGCCTGCTCCACGAAGTCGTCCACGGCGCGGCCGGTCGGGTGGTCACCCGTGTCGGGCAGGTGGTCGAGCAGTGCCTCGGACGCGGTCCTGGCGGTGGCTCCCAGCTGCCTGAGCACGCGGTGCAGCTCCGCGTCGTGACGGTCTCCGGGTCGGCCGGACGAGATGGTCACCGACCCAGCCTACGGGGCGACGGTCGCGCCCTCGCGGAGTTCTCCACCGCCCCTGCCGGAGCCTGTGTCCAGCATGTGGGCACAAAGGATAGGCTCGAACCGGCACTCGACGATGCGTGCCGACCGCCCGACAGGTGAGGATCTGAACACCGGATGTCCGCGTCACTCGAGCAGTCCCGATCCGTCCAGCTTCATGCAGCCGCCGAGCTGGCGGGGCGAAGCTCGGGCGACACGGTCGAGAGGTTCCTCCAGCGCTACTACCGTCACGTCGCCACCGAGGACCTGCTCGCCCGCGAGCCGGCCGACCTGCTCGGCGCGGCGCTCGCCCACGAGGACCTCGCCCGGAGGCGAGCAGTCGGCACGGTCAACGTCTGCGTCATCAACCCGAGTCTCGAGTCCGCCGCATGGGCCAGCGGCCACACCGTGGTCCAGATCGTCACCGACGACATGCCCTTCCTCGTCGACTCGGTCACCGCCGAGCTGACCAGGCACGACCGGGGCATCCATCTCGTCGTACATCCGCAGCTCATCGTCCGTCGCGACGCAACCGGCCTGCTTCAGGAGGTCCTGGACCGCGACTCGGCCCCCGCGGGAGAGTTCGGGGTGGGCACCGAGTCGTGGATGCACCTCGAGATCGACCGCGTCGGGTCGGAGCAGGAACGAGAGGAGATCTCCACGGGCCTGCTGCGCGTGCTCGGCAACGTGCGGGACGCCGTCGAGGACTGGCACAAGATGCGCGACAACTGCGTCTCGGTCGCCGACGGGCTCGAGGAGCACCCGCCCAAGGGCGTCGACGACGCCGAGGTGCGCTCCACGGCGCGGTTCCTGCGCTGGCTCGCCGCCAACCACTTCACCTTCCTGGGGTACCGCGACTACACCCTCGAGCGGGAGGGGGATGACGATGTCCTGCGGGCCACCCCGAGCACGGGGCTCGGGCTGCTGCGCTACGACCGCACCGGGAGTGAGGCGTTCGCTCGGCTGACCCAGGCGGCTCAGCGCAAGGCCCGCGAGAAGCACCTGCTCATCATCACCAAGGCCAACTCCCGGGCCACCGTCCACCGCTCGGTCTACCTCGACTACATCGGCGTCAAGACCTTCGACGACCAGGGCGAGGTGACGGGTGAGCGCCGGTTCCTCGGGTTGTTCGCGTCGAGTGCCTACACGGAGTCGATCCTGCACATCCCGATCCTGGACGACCGGGTGAAGGAGATCCTCGTCAAGGCCGGCTTCAGCCCCGACAGCCACTCTGGCAAGGACCTGCTCGAGGTGATGGAGAGCTATCCGCGAGACGAGCTCTTCCAGACCGACCCCGAGGAGCTCCTGGACATCACCCTGGCTGTCCTGCACCTGCAGGAACGGCGACGCACCCGCCTGTTCATGCGCCAGGACGTCTACGGCCGGTTCATGTCGTGCCTCGTCTACCTGCCGCGCGACCGGTACAACACCATGGTCCGGCTGAAGATGGAGGCCATCCTCCGAAAGGCCTTCGACGCGGAGAGCGTCGACTTCACCACCAGGGTGGCCGAGTCCACTCTCGCCCGTCTGCACTTCGTCGTCCGGGTGCCACGCGGGATGACCGTCCCGGACGTCGACGCGGCCGCGTTGGAACGGGACATCGCGGACGCGACGCGCACCTGGGACGAGGACCTGGTCGAGGCCACCCGCGTGGAGGAGGGGGAGGAGGCCGGAGCGCGGCTGATCGGCCTCTACGGCAAGGCTTTCCCCGAGGCGTACAAGGAGGACTTCCACCCTCGGGTCGCCGTGGCGGACCTGCTGCGGATGGAGTCGCTCGACGCGGACGACGCAGTGGACCTCAACCTCTACCACGAGGCCGGGGCCCCTCCGACCGAGCGTCGCTTCAAGCTCTACCGGCGGGGACCGCTGTCCCTCACCCAGGTGCTGCCCCTGTTCACCCACATGGGTGTCGAGGTCACCGACGAGCGCCCCTACGAGGTCAGCCGGGGTGACGGCGTGAAGGTCTACGTCTACGACTTCGGGCTCCGGGCGAGGGCGGAGCAGGACTGGGGGTCGGCGGCCGACCGTGAGACCCGCCGGACCCTCGTCCAGGACGCGGTCCGCGCGGTATGGCGGGGCCGGGCGGAGTCGGACGGCTTCAACGCGCTGGTCCTCGGCGCCGGGCTGACCTGGCGTCAGGTGGTCATCCTCAGGACCGTCGCCAAGTACCTGCGCCAGACCCGCTCGACGTTCTCGCAGGACTACGTCGAGGCGGCGCTGGTCAGCAACGCGATGATCTCGAAGCGGCTCGTCGAGCTCTTCGAGACGCGCTTCGACCCCAGCCGGTATGCCGGGACGGCCAGTGACGAGCGGCACGCAGCGGAGGAGGCCCTCGCCACGGCGGTCCGGGAGGACCTCGACGCGGTCAAGAGCCTCGACCACGACCGCATCATCCGAGCCCTGCTCGGCGTGGTCCAGGCCTGCCTGCGCACCAACTTCTTCCAGGTCGACGGCGGTGGGGAGCCGAAGGCGTACGTGAGCCTCAAGCTGGACCCGTCGAAGGTCCCCGACCTTCCGGCGCCGCGGCCGATGTTCGAGATCTGGGTCTACAGCCCTCGGGTGGAGGGTGTGCACCTGCGTTTCGGCAAGGTGGCACGCGGGGGACTCCGATGGAGCGACCGCCGGGAGGACTTCCGCACGGAGGTCCTCGGGCTGGTCAAGGCCCAGACCGTCAAGAACGCCGTCATCGTCCCGACCGGAGCGAAGGGCGGGTTCTACGCCAAGCAGCTTCCCGACCCCGCCGTCGACCGCGACGCCTGGTTGGCTGAGGGCATCGAGGCCTACCGGCTGTTCATCTCCGGCCTGCTCGACCTGACCGGCAACCTCGTCTCGGGCGAGACCGTCCCACCACCGCACGTGGTGCGCCACGACTCCGAGGACACCTACCTCGTCGTCGCGGCCGACAAGGGGACGGCGACCTTCTCCGACATCGCCAACGACAAGGCCCGTGAGTACGGCTTCTGGCTGGACGACGCGTTCGCGTCCGGCGGCTCGGCCGGCTACGACCACAAGGCGATGGGCATCACGGCCCGGGGTGCCTGGGAGTCGGTCAAGCGTCACTTCCGTGAGATGGGGCTGGACACCCAGACGCAGGAGCTCACCGTCGTCGGGGTCGGCGACATGAGCGGCGACGTGTTCGGCAACGGCATGCTGCTGTCCGAGCACATCCGCCTCGTTGCGGCCTTCGACCACCGGCACATCTTCATCGACCCTGAGCCCGTGGCCGCCACCTCGTATGCCGAGCGCCGGCGGCTGTTCGACCTGCCCCGCTCGTCGTGGAACGACTACGACACGAGCCTGATCAGTCCCGGCGGCGGGGTCTACGACCGCAGCGCGAAATCCGCCCCGATCTCGGCGGAGGCGGCGGCAGCCCTCGGGCTCCCGGCCGGCACCACGTCGATGACTCCGGCAGAGCTGATGAAGGCGATCCTGCTGGCGCCCGTCGACCTGCTCTGGAACGGGGGGATCGGGACCTATGTCAAGGCCTCCGCGGAGGGCAACGACGAGATCGGAGACCGGGCGAACGACGCGATCCGGGTGGACGGGTCACAGCTGCGGGTCAAGGTGGTCGGAGAGGGCGGCAACCTCGGCTGCAGCCAGCTCGGGCGGATCGAGGCGGCGTTCGCCGGCGTCCGGATCAACACCGACGCGATCGACAACTCGGCCGGGGTCGACACCAGCGACCACGAGGTCAACATCAAGATCCTTCTCAACGGCCTCGTGCACGAGGGGGACCTGACCCTCAAGCAGCGCAACGCCCTGCTCGCCTCGATGACCGACGAGGTCGCAGCCCAGGTCCTGCGGGACAACTACGAGCAGAACGTCCTGCTGGGGAACGCGCGCGCCCAGGAGCACTCGATGCTTCCGGTGCACCAGCGCCTGATCCACTGGCTGGAGGAGCGCGGCGACCTCGACCGGGCCCTGGAGTTCCTGCCTAGTGACACCGAGATCGGCAAGCGTCACGACGGCCGCCTGGGGCTGAAGTCGCCGGAGTTCTCCGTCCTCGTGGCCTACGCCAAGCTCGCCCTGAAGAACGACCTGCTGCCCACCGGCCTTCCCGACGACGGGTGGTTCCAGCAGACCCTGGCCGACTACTTCCCCGGGCCGCTCCGGACCGGCTACGCGCACGAGCTGACCTCCCATCCGCTGCGCCGGGAGATCATCACGAACTCCGTGGTCAACTCGATGGTCAACCGGGGAGGCATCACGTTCGCGTTCCGCGCCGCCGAGGAGACCGGAGCCGCACCGGAGGTCATCGCCCGGGCGTTCGTCGTCTGCCGCGAGATCTTCGGCCTCGCGTCCTATGTCGCCGACCTGGAGGCGTTGGACAACCGGGTCTCGACCACGACGCAGACGGCGCTCTACCTGGAGTTCCGCAGGCTCCTCGACCGCGGCGTGCGCTGGTTCCTCACCACCCGCTCGTCGAGCATCGACGTGGGTGCCGAGGTGGCCAGGTTCCAGCCCCACGTCACCGACTTCACGCCGAAGATTCACGACCTGCTCCAGGGAGGCGAGCGCAAGCGTCTCGAACGCCGGGCGCGAGAACTCGAAAAACTGGGCGCACCACCGGAGTTCGCCCTTCGGGCTGCCGGGCTGCTGGACCTGTTCTCCCTGCTTGACGCGATCGAGATCGCGGGGGAGACCGAGACTCCCGTCGCCGACGTCGTGGGGGTCTACTACTTCACGTCCGAGAAGTTCAGTATCGACGACATGCTGTCGCGGGTCAGCAAGCTGCCGCGCGACGACCGCTGGGACGCGCTCGCCCGCGGCGCGATGCGAGACGACCTGTATGCCGTGCTCGCGGCACTGACGCGTGCCGTCCTGGCCACGAGCGAGCCGAGCGGCACCCCGGCCCAGCGTTTCGAGCAGTGGGCGGACGCCAACAAGGAGGCCCTCACGCGGGCCAGGACATCCCTCGCGGGGATCGAGAAGCTCGACCACGCCGGCATCGCAGCCCTGTCCGTCGCGCTGCGCACCCTACGCGGGGTCCTGCGCGCCGGTGGCCGGCCGGGCTGACCCTGGGGTGCCTCCCCGGCAGGGCGGCACTGGCGATTACGCTCCACGGTGTGCCCACGCTCGCCGAGCTCCTCCACGAGCACTCCGACCTGACCGCAGGAGATGTCGAGTGGCTGCATCTGCTCGTCGGTGACTGGCAGCTGCTCTCGGACCTGTCGTTCGCCGACCTCGTACTCTGGGTGCGGACGTCGAAGGTGCAGTGGAAGGCGGTCGCCCACATCCGGCCGACCACCGGTCAGATGGTCTTCTTCGAGGACCAGGTCGGCGTCCGGGCCACTCGCGCGCGGGCCCAGACGCTGGAGCAGGCTCACTCCGAGCGCAGGATCGTCCGGGAGCGGGACACCGAGTGGCGCGACGACCTGCCGGTGCGCGAGGACTTCATCCCGGTCGTGCGCGAGGGGCGCTCCCTGGCGGTGCTCACCCGGCACACCAACCTGTCGATGATGCGCACCCCCAGCCGGCTCGAGCTGACCTACCTCGCGACCGCGGACGCGCTCGCCCGGATGGTCGCGGCCGGCGAGTTCCCCCATGCGTCCGCCCCCACGGGGATGCGCCGGGGCGCGCCCCGGGTGGGTGACGGGGTGATGCGCCTCGACGTCGACGGCCGGATCACCTACGCCAGCCCGAACGCGATCTCCGCGGTGCACCGGCTCGGCTATGTCGGCGACGTCGTCGGCGGCTCCCTCGCCCAGATCGTCACGACGGTGCTGCGCGACAGCTCGCCCGTCGACGAGGGGCTGCCCTTCGTCCTCACCGGTCGGCAGCCGTGGCGCACCGAGGTGGGCAACGGAGGGGCTGTCATCACCATGCGCGCCATCCCGCTGACCGAGGCCGGGCAGCGCTTCGGGGCCGTCGTGCTCCTGCGGGATGTGAGCGAGCTGCGCCGGCGCGAGCAGGAGCTGCTGACCAAGGACGCCACGATCCGGGAGATCCACCACCGGGTGAAGAACAACCTGCAGTCGGTCGCCGCTCTCCTGCGGTTGCAGGCGCGCCGCTCGTCCGACGACCAGAGCCGAGCAGCGCTGGAGGAGGCGGTCCGCCGGGTGGGGACGATCGCCCTCGTGCACGACACCCTCAGCCGGGGGTTCGACGAGACCGTCGACTTCGACGACATCGCCGAGCGAGGGTTCCGGGCGGTCGTCGAGGTGACGGCCAACGAGATGCCGATCGAGCGGGTGCGGACAGGTGAGCCGTTCGGCCGGCTGACGGCCGAGGACGCGACGTCGCTCGCGATGATCCTCAGCGAGCTGGTGCAGAACGCCATCGAGCACGGTCTCTCCCAGCGCGGGGGAGCGGTCACCGTCGATGTGCACCGGGTGCCGCAGGCCGATGGGCGCGATCAGCTCTCTGTCGCCATCGCGGACGACGGGGCGGGCATGCCCCCCGGCCCCAGGCCCGGGACCGGGCTGGGCACGCAGATCGTCCGCTCGCTCGTCGAGGACCTGCAGGGGACGATCTCGTGGGTCGACGTCGAACCGCACGGGACCGAGGCCCGGTTCACGGCACGCCTGCGCGACCTGCCCCCGGAGGCCGGTTCGGCACGGGGCGCACCCTGAGGGAGGTGGCGGGAGTCAGCCAGCCCGGCGAGCGCGAGCGTTGCGGCGCTTGAGCGCCCGCCGCTCGTCCTCGGAGAGCCCTCCCCAGACACCGGCGTCCTGTCCGGACTCCAGCGCCCAGGCCAAGCAGGTGTCCATGACGTCACATCGACGGCAGACGGCTTTCGCCTCCTCGATCTGCAGAATCGCCGGGCCGGTGTTCCCGATCGGGAAGAACAGCTCCGGGTCTTCGTCGAGGCAGGCAGCGCGGTCGCGCCAGTCCATGAGGATCGTGCTCCTTGTCGTGCTTGAGTCTCGTGTGGGTCACACGGTGTACGGTCGGGCTGCATCGGGGTTGGCACCACACCAGTGTCCGGGGTGCGACAGGCG
Source organism: uncultured Actinomycetota bacterium (assembly GCA_963826375.1). Classification (GTDB taxonomy): domain Bacteria; phylum Actinomycetota; class Actinomycetes; order Actinomycetales; family Dermatophilaceae; genus Lapillicoccus. The sequence continues at coordinate 466,353 of CAWGWN010000009.1, forward strand.
GGCCCGACTGCTCGGTCGACATCGTTGTCGTCCAGGTCGGTCACTCGGCGTAACGCGGTACGAGTGGCCATTGTTCCGAGGCCAACGAACAGTCTGACGGGTGGACGGCTCCCGGAGCAAGCCTCTCGACATCAAAATGTCCTGGGTCGGGCGGCACGGGGTGAGTGATGGGTCACAGGCGCTGCTCTCGGTAGTCTCGGGAGGTGAGCGCCACCACCTCGTCGACAGGCACCCGTCGGACCGCAGCCGGCACGCTGACCGCCGCCCTCTGCCTGCTCCACGCGCTGGTTCTCACCGGGCTGGCCGCCTACTACCTGGTCGAGCTGACCGCCGGCGCGGGGAGCGACCGGGCGCGCGTGCTGACCTCCGCCGTGCTCATCCTGGTCTTCGCGGTCCTCCTGGCAGTGCTCGCGCGGCTGTGGTGGACCGGGTCGCGATGGGCGACGACACCGACGATCGTGTGGAACATCGTCCTCGTTCCTGTCGCGGTGACCCTCCTGCAGGCCGGCCAGGTCGTCCTCGGTGCGGCGCTCGCGGTCGTCGCGGTGCTAGGGGTGGTCGCGGCCGCGGCCGGCCGCAGCGCCTGACCGCACCGGCTCCCGGGGCTGAGCGCCGCGGCGCGCGAGTCACTGCCAGACCAGCGAGCCGAGCAGCCAGCCGGCGGACGCGAGCACGAGGCCGAGACCCAGGCTGAGCGCCAGGTAGGCAGAGGCATAGCGCGGCCGGTCGCCCTCGTAGAGCCGGACCACCTCGTAGGAGAACGTGCTGAACGTGGTGAGGGCTCCGCAGAACCCGGTGCCGACGAACAGCACCACGGACTGTCCCCCCTGGCCGGAGCCGGCTCCGGCGGCGAGCACCAGGCCGAGCAGCACGGAGCCCAGCAGGTTGACCATCAGCGTCCCCCAGGGCATGGTCCCCGGCCATCGAGCGCGCATCGAGCGGTCCACCAGCCAGCGGGCCGGGGCGCCCAGCGCCGCTCCCGCGGCGACGAGGAGGATCCCGGTCATGCGCGGCGCGCCTCGACCAGACGCCCCAGCCGGATGCCGAGCAGCGTCGCGACGAGGCACACCCCCACGGTCGCGAAGAGGTACACCAGCGCCAGCGGACCGGAGCCGCCCTCGAGGAGGGCGCGGACCTCGCCGGTATAGGTCGAGAACGTCGTGAACCCACCCAGGACGCCGACGCCCAGGAAGGGGCGCACGTAGGGGCTGGGCGCCAGCACCTCGGCGACAAGGACCATCAGGAGGCCGAGGAGAAGGCTGCCGCTGGCGTTGACGAGAAGGGTGGCCCAGGGAAAGCCGCCCGGCGACGTCGGGAGCGCCTCGGCGACCACATACCGGGCAACGCCGCCGAGGGCTCCTCCTGCACCGATGACCCCGAGTATCCGGGCGGTCGGGGCCGTGGCGACGAGGTGGTCCGTCGTGACCCAGCTGGCTGGGGCGTGGTCGTCGAGGTCCGGGTCGATCGGCAGGTCGTCGTCGTGCGGATGCTGCCGGGGCGCGGGCATGGGCAGGAGCCTAGCCAGCCCGCTCGGCGGCCCCGCGCCGGCCCGCGGCTCAGCGGCCGCCGATGACCGCGCGAACCCGGCTGCCGGCGTCGGTGAGGATCGCCACGATCTCCCGGACCTGCTCGGGCGTGAGACCGCGCCGGCGCCACGCCTGCCTGACGTCGCTGCGGAACTCGTTCACAGCGCGTTCGAGGTCACCGATCGACCCGGCATCCCCGCGGCTCCATGAGCTGTCATGGCCGCCCACCGGAGTGGCCGTGGCCCGTGCCTCTCGGGCGGCGCTCTTCAGCTCGGCCCGCAGGTCACGGGCCTGGTGCTGGACCCGGTCCCGGACCTGCTCCGCCAGCTCTCGGACGGAGTGCTCGAGGTCGGTGCGAAGGTCGTCGACATCGGCCTGCCTGGCCGCCACCTCCGCCCGCCCGGCGGCGGTGATCCGGTAGGTCGCCTTGCGGCCCTCGTCGGAACGCTCCACCAGACCCTCGTCCTCCAGCTTGGCCAGCCGGGGGTAGACCGTGCCGGCACTGGGGGAGTAGAGCCCGTTGAAGCGCTGCTCGAGATCCTGGATGACCTCGTAGCCGTGCCGGGGACCGTCGGCCAGCAGGGTCAGCAGGTAGAGGCGCAGCTGACCGTGCGCGAACACGGGGCTCATGCTCAGCCCGCTGTCGGCCAGCTGGCGCTGCGGGGCGCATCGCGTGGCTCGGCGCGCAGGACGACGACGTCGCCCGACACCGCGTTCGCCCGAAGCTCGAGCGACCCGTCGCCCTCGCGCAGCTGGCCTCCCTGGTCGTGTCCGGGTCTCCCGGACCGGGTCAGCGTCCTACCGTCGACGACGACCTGCCCGCTGGCAGACCTCGCGCGGACGTCGAACCCGGTCAACGGTGCGCGGACGGTCACGTCACCGGACACCGAGTGAGAGACCACCGACGACCTCGAGCTGACCAGGTCGAGGGCGATGTCGCCGCTGACCGTGTTGACCCTGACCACCGACAGCTCACTGGCCTGCACCGTGACCGAGCCCGAGACCGCGTTGACCTTGAGCGGCCCGGCGATGCCGTCGCACTCGACGGCTCCGCTGACGGTGTTGAGGTCGAGCTCGCCGGCGAGGTCGCTGAGGGTGAGGCAGCCGGAGACGGTGTTCGCGGTGGTCGTGCCCCGGATGCCCGACACCAGCGCCTCGGCGCTCACGGTGCTCACCGACGTCCGCGTCTCAGCCGGCACCGAGATGCTGACCCGCACCGACGCGTGCCGGTCACCGTCGAACGTGTGCCGCAGGATGTCGAGGACGGTGCGGTCGCCGTCTTTGCCGTGCGACACCGTGAGCCGGCCGCCGTCCCACCGGACCCGCAACGGCGGCCCCTCGACATCGGTCACCTCCAGGCGTGCGGTGGGGGAGTCGTCGTGGGTCACCACGTCGACCCGACCGCCGACGATGCCGACTGTCAGCTCGGTGACCCGCTCGTTCTCGCCGCCGACGTCGATCACCCGCGGCCCGTCGATCTCCCAGTGCGCGCCCATCTCGACTCCTCACCTGCCATCCGGGGCCGCACCTGCCGCGCGGCATACGCGTTATATCGCGTCTGGGAGAACACGTTATATCGCGTTGTGCGCGGGCGCAAGAGCGACCTCCGGGTCAGGAGGTGAGGCGCATCCAGTCGTACCATCCGTTGTGCAGGACCAGCCAGGCGATCAGGCCATAGCCGGCCTGACCCGGGTGCGCGCCATCGGGGCTGGCAGCGAGCTCGCCGATCCACTGGTCATGCCCCACCAGGGGTCGGAAGCAGTCGACGTAGGTCACGTCGCGCCGGGCGCAGACGTCGGCCTGGGCCTGGGCCAGCTGCTCGATCCGCGCGTTCAGCTCGGCGTCGAGCCCCGGCGTGAGGCCGACGACGAAGGCCGCGATGCCGCTCGAGGACGCCTCGTCGAGGATGTTCGCGAGGTTGAGCCGCGACCGGGCCATCGAGGCTCCGGTGAGGACGTCCGCGGCACCGACCGAGATGACCAGGCGCCGCTCCGACCGGCCGGCCCACCGCGGCCCGCACTCGTCGCGCCAGCGGGACATCACGTCGGCCGAGGTGTTCCCCCGCACGCCGAGGTTGTACGCCGTGAGGTCGAGGTCGGCGTGCTGGGTCCGGCTGACCACCCGTCCGACCCAGCCCAGGCCCTTGGGGTCTCCGTACCCGGCCGTCGTCGACGCTCCGATGAAGCAGAGCCCGACATCTCGACGCCCCTCGGCCAGGCTGAACTCCGCGCTCGCGTTGAAGGCGGGGCGGGCGGGGTCGCCGCCCTCTGCGGAGGGATAGGCGGGCGGGGTGCCCTCCGCGTCGGATCCGGTCACGTCAGTCCTTGTCGTCGTGGGTCTGGGTCATGCGTCCTACTCGTCCTCGTCGTCGAGGCGGGCCAGCCAGGTGGCCAGCCGCTCCACCGGGACCTCGAAGTCCGGGTGCTCGTCGACGAAGGTGCGTAGCTGCTCGGCCACCCAGGCGAGGGAGACCTCCTCGTCGCCTCGCCTCGCGGCCAGCTCCTCGATCCCCCGGTCGGTGAAGTACACCCTCGGAGGTTATCGCGCGGCCAGCGCACTGCTGCGCACCCCGGGCGCCGTCGAGGGCGAGTCGCCGTCGCGACGACTCGCCCTGCGGCGCAGGGGCGGTCAGCGGTCGAACGCCGCGGCGAGGATCTCGGCCTGCTCGAGCTCGTGCTTGCGGTGCGAACCGGTCGCAGGCGAGGCCGACGCCGTCCGCGAGACGACCTCGAGGGTGCGGTGCTCGCCGAGCTCGGCCAGCGCCTCCGGCAGGTTCAGCGCCATGAAGGGCCAGGCTCCCTGGTTCTTCGGCTCGTCCTGGACCCAGACCAGGTCGGCGTCCGGGTAGGCCGCGATCGACTCGGCGATCTCCGTCGCGGGCAGCGGTGCCAGCTGCTCGACGCGCAGGATGACCGTCGCCGTGTCCTCGCGTCGCGTCCGCTCGGCCTCGAGCTCGTAGACGACCTTGCCGGACGCCATGATCACCCGCGTCACCCCACGGGGGTCGGGGCCGGCGGGGTCGGGGAGCACCGGACGGAAGCCGCCCGTGGTGAACGCCTCGACGCCGCTCGCGGCAGCCTTGAGCCGGAGCATCGACTTCGGGGTGAAGACGATGAGCGGACGGCGCGGACGGGCATACGCCTGGCGGCGCAGCAGGTGGAAGTAGGAGGCGGGCGTGGACGGGTAGGCGACCGTCATGTTGTCCTCCGCACACTGCTGGAGGTAGCGCTCGATCCGCGCCGAGGAGTGGTCCGGGCCCTGTCCCTCGTAGCCGTGCGGCAGCAGCAGGACCACCGAGGACCGCTGGCCCCACTTCTGCTCCGACGCCGAGATGAACTCGTCGACGATGGACTGGGCGCCGTTCGCGAAGTCCCCGAACTGAGCCTCCCACAGCACGAGGGCGTCCGGACGCTCGACCGAGTAGCCGTACTCGAAGCCCATGGCCGCGAACTCGCTGAGCAGGGAGTCGTACACCCAGAACCGGGCCTGGCCCTCACCGAGGTAGAGCAGGGGAGTCCACTCCTCCGCGTTGACCTTGTCGATGAGCACGGCGTGGCGCTGCACGAAGGTGCCGCGGCGGCTGTCCTGGCCGGCGAGCCGCACCGGTGTGCCCTCCTTGAGCAGCGAGCCGAACGCGAGCAGCTCACCCATCGCCCAGTCGATCCCGCCCTCGCGCACCATCTGGGCGCGCTTCTGCATGAGCTGCTTCAGCTTCGGGTGGATGGTGAAGCCGTCCGGGAAGTTGACGAAGGCGTCGCCGAGGTACTCCAGCTCGGTCTGCGAGATGGCCGTGACATCGGACTCCCGGGGAGCCGTCGCGTCGTCGTCGGCCTGCGCCGTCGGCTTCTCGAGTCCTCGGTGCTCGTCGACGTCCGACCCGCTGTCGGCGGAGGCGTCCTTCGAGGCGGGAGCCGGGGCCTTGATCGCCTCCTTGGTCTCGACGAAGACCCGTTCGAGCTGCTGCTGGTAGTCGCGCAGCGCCGCCTCGGCATCCTCGACCGAGATGTCCCCGCGGCCGATGAGCGACTCTGTGTAGAGCTTGCGGACCGAGCGCTTGGCCTCGATGAGGTTGTACATCAGCGGCTGCGTCATCGACGGGTCGTCACCCTCGTTGTGACCGCGCCGTCGGTAGCAGATCAGGTCGATGACGACGTCCTTGTTGAACGCCTGACGGAACTCGTAGGCCAGCTCCGCGACCCGCACGCAGGCCTCCGGGTCGTCCCCGTTGACGTGGAAGATCGGGGCCTGGATCATCCGGGCCACGTCGGTCGAGTAGACCGAGGACCGGGAGGAGGACGGCGACGTCGTGAAGCCCACCTGGTTGTTGACGACGACGTGGATGGTGCCGCCGGTGCGGTAGCCCCGCAGCTGGGAGAGGTTGAGCGTCTCCGCGACGACGCCCTGGCCGGCGAACGCGGCGTCGCCGTGCATGAGCACCGGCAGCACGGTGAACGCCTCACCTGCGAGGTCGAGGCGGTCCTGCTTGGCTCGCACGATGCCCTCGAGGACGGGGTCCACCGCCTCGAGGTGCGAGGGGTTGGCGGCCAGGTAGACCTTCGTCTTGGAGCCGTCGTCGGCGATGAACTGCCCTTCGGTGCCGAGGTGGTACTTCACGTCCCCCGAGCCCTGCACGGACTTGGGATCCTGCTGGCCCTCGAACTCCCGGAAGATCTGGCCGTACGACTTGCCGGCGATGTTCGCCAGGACGTTCAGCCGGCCGCGGTGCGGCATGCCGATGCAGACCTCGTCGAGACCTTCGCCCGCGGCCCGGCAGAGGATCCGGTCGAGCAGGGCGATGACCGACTCGCCTCCCTCCAGCGAGAAGCGCTTCTGGCCGACGAACTTCGTCTGCAGGAAGGTCTCGAACGCCTCAGCGGCGTTGAGCCTGCGCAGGATCCGCATCTGCTCGTCGCTGGAGCTGCGCGCGTAGGGGACCTCGACCTTCTCCTGGATCCATCGGCGCTGCTGGGGGTCCTGGATGTGCATGTACTCGATGCCGACGGTCCGGCAGTAGGAGTCGCGCAGGATCCCGAGGATGCGCCGCAGCTTGAGGAAGGGCTCACCGCCGAAGCCTCCGGTGGCGAACGACCGGTCGAGGTCCCACAGACTGAGCCCGTGGGTGGTCACGTCGAGGTCGGGGTGGCGGCGCTGCCGGTACTCGAGCGGGTCCGTGTCGGCCATGAGGTGGCCGCGGACGCGGTAGGCGTGGATGAGCTCCTGCACCCGGGCGACCTTGTTGATGTCGTCGTCGTGCGTGGCCGAGATGTCCCGGATCCAGCGGATCGGCTCGTACGGGATGCGCAGTGACTCGAACAGCTCGTCGTAGAAGCCGTTCTCGCCCAGCAGCAGCTGGTGGACGATCCGCAGGAAGTCACCGCTCTGCGCGCCCTGGATGATCCGGTGGTCGTAGGTGCTGGTCAGGGTGAGGATCTTGCTGACCGCGTTGCGGGTGAGGTTCTCCTCGCTCGCACCCTGCCACTCGGCGGGGTACTCCAGCGCGCCGACACCGACGATCGTGCCCTGCCCCGCCATCAGCCGTGGCACCGAGTGAACCGTGCCGATCGTGCCCGGGTTGGTCAGCGAGATCGTCGTGCCCTGGAAGTCCTCGACGGTGAGCTTGTTGGCGCGCGCCTTGCGGACGACCTCCTCATACGCCGTCCAGAAGTGGACGAAGTCCATCGACTCGGCCGACTTGATGCTCGGCACGAGGAGCTGGCGGGTGCCGTCCGGCTTGGGGACGTCGATGGCCAGACCGAGGTTGACATGCGCGGGCTTGAGCAGGACCGGCTTGCCGTCCTTGAGGCCGAAGCCGTTGTTCATCTCCGGCATCATCGACAGGGCCTTGACCAGCGCGAAGCCGATGATGTGGGTGAACGACACCTTGCCGCCGCGGGAGCGGGCGAGGTGGTTGTTGATGACCACCCTGTTGTCGATGAGCAGCTTGGCGGGGACCGCGCGGACGCTCGTCGCGGTGGGGACGCCGAGGGAGCTCTCCATGTTCGTCACGACCCGCGCGGCCGGACCGCGCAGCGGCTTGACCTCGTCGTCGTTGACCGGGCCGGTGTCGGGCACCGCGGGGATGTCACGCGGCTTGGGGGCGGGCTTGCTCTCCGGTTCGGCGGTCTTGGTGTCAGCCTCCCCCCCGTGGCGTCGGCCGTGGCGGGCGCAGTGGTGGCGGGCGCAGTGGTGGGGGGCGCTGTGGTGGGGGGCGCAGTGGTGGAGGGCGCAGTGGTGGAGGGCGCAGTGGTGGAGGGCGCAGTGGTGGAGGGCGCTGTGGTGGGGGGCGCTGCGGTGGAGGATGCTGCCCCGCCGGACCCGTTCCGCAGCCCGTTGTGCGGGCTGCCCTCGGCCGGACGGTAGTCCGCGAAGAACTCCCACCAGGCCTTGTCCACCGACGTCTTGTCGGTGAGGTACTGCTGGTAGAGCTCGTCCACGAGCCACTCATTCGGCCCGAAGGCCGAGATGGGGTCGTTGGTCCGGGACTGGTCAGGCACGGCGGATACGCCTCTTTCATCGCGTCGACGGTGGCGACCGGACGCGGCATCGCCATCAACCGCCATGGCGTGGCCATGAGTCGTCAGCCGGCGGTGCCGAGCACGGAACGGACGACCTCAGCCTATCCCTGTGCCCCGCCGCTGACCTACCGCCCCCGAGCAGCCGCTCCTAGCTGATGTCCCGGCGCACCGTGAGGAAGGAGCCCACGCCGGCCATGATCACGGCATACGCGCTCAGCACGAGGGCGCCGGCCCACCAGGACAGGGTGATCGCCGTCCCACCGCCGAAGGCTCCTGTCTCGGTCCCGAGCATGGCGTTGGTCGCCTGCGTCGGCAGGTAGGGGGAGATGTTCTTGCCCCAGTCCGCCAGGGTGAGCACGCCCCCGAGGATGGGCTCGACGATCCATGCCACGCCGACGGCGATGAGCAGGGCAGCGACCTGGTTGGGGATGAGGATCCCCGCGCCGAGGCCGATCAGGGCCCACAGACCCAGGACGAGCAGCGCCAGCGCGACCGTGCGCCAGATCCCCGCATCGGCGAACGGGGAGTGCCCTCGGCTCGCCAGGACCGCGCCGCCGACGGACACCGCGCCGACGAGCGAGATGACGCCGTACATCGCCCCGATGATGAGCAGTGACACGACCTTCGCCATCATCACGGTGACCCGCTTGGGCGTGCTGAGGAACGTCGAGGTGATCGTCTTGTGCCGGTACTCCGAGCCGATCGTCATGACCCCGATCGCCAGGGTCAGCAGGTAGCCGACCCCGATGCCGCCGGTGAACACGTTCCGGGCCAGGGAGAGGTCCGTTGTCGGTATGCGGGGCCCGTCGCCGCCGAGGTCGCTGGTGAGCAGGAAGCCGAAGAGCAGGGCGAGCAGCGCGCCGGCGAGGAAGACCGCGACCGCCATTCCCCACCAGAGGCGCGTGGTGAAGAACTTGCGGAGCTCCGAGTGGATCTCACGGGTCATCGGACGACCGTCCCTTCGGTTCCGGTGCTGCTGCCGACGCTCGGGTCCGGTGGGCCGCCCGGGGGGGCGGCGCCCGGCTCGGCGTTGAGGTTGCGGCTGCGCGCCTCCGGCGCAGTGGTGAGGCGGAAGTACAACGCCTCGAGGTCGGTGTCCAGCCGGCGCAGCTCATGCACCGGCAGCCCGGCGCGATGGGCGAGATCGCCCACCTCGGCCATCACCGGCGTCTTCACCCGCACCGAACCGTCGGGGTCGAGATGAGACGCGTAGCCACCGGCGAGCAGGGCGGCGCTCAGGTCGTCTGAGCGGTCCGTGCGCACCAGCACGGTCGGCTCCCCGCGCAGGCTCTCGATCGGCCCCTGGGCGACGCTGCGGCCGTTGGCGATGATGACGACGTCGTCCACGGTCTGCTGCACCTCCTGGAGCATGTGGCTGGAGATGAGGATCGTCTTTCCCTCGAGGGAGAGCTGGCGCAGGAACCCACGGAGCCAGCGGATGCCCTCGGGGTCGAGCCCGTTGGCCGGCTCGTCGAGGATGACCACGCTGGGGTCCCCGAGAAGGGCAGCGGCCAGGCCGAGCCGCTGACGCATGCCCATCGAGTAGCCACCGGCTCGTTGGCCCGCTGCAGCGGGGATGCCCACCAGCTCGAGCATCTCGTCCACCCGCCGGTCGTCGATGCCGGAGGCGGCCGCGAGCACGCGCAGGTGGTTCCGGCCGGAGCGGCCGGGGTGGAAGCTGGTCGACTCCAGGGCGGAGCCGACGGTGCGCGTGGGGTTGGGGATGTCGTGGTAGCTCTGTCCGTTGATCGTGGCGGTCCCCTCGGTGGCACGCACGAGACCGAGCAGCATCCGCAGGGTGGTCGTCTTGCCCGCGCCGTTCGGCCCGAGGAAGCCAGTGATCCGGCCGGGCTCGACGACGAAGTCGAGGTGGTCGACCGCGACAAAGCTGCCGAAGTGCTTGGTCAGGCCGCGCACCTCGATGCGGGACCCCTGCCGGGCTGCCGTGGTCACATCTGCATCGCTCATGGCCCCATCCAACCAGGGCTGAGGCCGGGCCTGCGACGAATCGTCCCTAGGATGGGTCGCACTATGAGCGAATGGTTACTTGTGCTCGCCGCAGTGGCACTGACGGCGGGCACAGCGGTTTTCGTGGCGGCGGAGTTCTCTCTCGTGGCTCTCGACCGTCCCACGGTCCAGCAGGCCATCGACGGTGGGGATGGGCGAGCACGGGTCGTCCTCCAGTCCCTGCGCGGGCTGTCCACGCAGCTCTCGGCCGCCCAGGTCGGCATCACGGTCACCACGCTCGTCGTCGGCTATCTGGCCCAGCCGTCCCTCGGCAAGCTGCTTCGCGGGCCACTGCTCGCGGCAGGGTTGCCGGAGGAGGCCGGTGACGCCGCGGCCACCACTCTCGCCCTGCTCCTCGTGACGATCTTCTCGATGGTCTTCGGGGAGCTCCTGCCGCAGTTCCTCGGCATCTCGGCCCCGCTCACGACGGCGAAGGTGGTCGCCGTGCCGGTGCGGGCGTTCGCCATGCTCACTCGCCCGCTCATCATCGTCCTCAACGGGTCGGCCAACCGCTTCCTGCAGGCCCTGGGCATCACTCCTCAGGAGGAGCTGTCCGGCGCGCGCACACCGCAGGAGCTGGCGAGCCTGGTCCGGCGCTCGGCCCAGCAGGGCACGCTGGAGCACACCACCGCACGGATGCTCACGCGCACCCTGGACTTCGGTGACCGGACCGCCGCCGACGTCATGACCCCCCGGGTCCGGGGGACGGCCGTCGAACGGACGGCGAGCGCTGAGGACGTCATCCGGCTCGCCCGCCAGACGGGGCACAGCCGCTTCCCGGTCATCGGGGACGACTGGGACGACATCGACGGCATGGTCCACGTCAAGAAGGCGATCGCCGTCCCTCAGGTGCGACGCGCCGACGTCCCGGTCAGCGCCCTGATGGTCCCGCAGGTGCTCGTCCCCGAGACCATCCGCCTCGACCCGTTGCTGCGCCAGCTGCGCGCGGCGGGGTTGCAGATGGCGATCGTCGTCGACGAGTACGGCGGGACGTCTGGGGTCGTCACGCTCGAGGATGTCGTCGAAGAGATCGTCGGTGAGGTCAGCGACGAGCACGACCGGTCCCGCAGCAACGGTCAGCAGCTCGTGGACGGCTCGTGGACGGTCCCCGGTCTCTGGCGCCCCGACGAGGTGCGCGACCAGCTCGGCGCCGTGATCCCGGACGGACCGAGCTATGAGACCGCCGGCGGCTACGTCATGGCCGTGCTCGGAAGGATCCCCGATGTCGGCGACGAGCTGAACATCCCCGGCTGGACGGTGCAGGTGTCCCGGATGGACGGACGCCGGGTCGACCGCATCCGCTTCGTCCCCGCGCCGAACGTCGACGACCTGCCCGCAGACGGGAGCGCCGGCGCATGAGCCACGCAGTCGCCTTGTGGATCTCCGTGTTCCTGCTGCTCGGCAACGCCTTCTTCGTCGGCGCCGAGTTCGCCGCGATGGCCTCGCGGCGTTCCACCCTCGAGCCGCTCGCCGAAGCCGGCAGCGCCCGCGCCCGGATCTGCCTGGACGCCCTCGAGCAGATGGGTCCGATGCTAGTCGCCGCCCAGCTCGGGATCACCGTGTGCTCGGTCGGCCTCGGCGCGCTCGCCGAGGCGGCCCTGCACGAGATGCTCGACGACCTCTTCCAGGGCTGGCAGCTCGAGCAGCGTTTCGGGATGGGCGATGCCTGGACCAGCGCGATCGCCCTTCTCTTGGCCCTGCTCCTCGTCGTCTACCTGCATGTCGTCGTCGGCGAGATGATCCCGAAGAACCTCGCCATCGCCGGGCCGGAGCGGGCGGCGCTGGTCCTCATCCCCCCGCTGCACGTCCTCTCGCGCATGCTCCGGCCAGTGGTGCGGGTCATGGAGTGGGTGGCCAAGGGGCTGGTGCGCTCCCTCGGGATCGAGCCGCGGGACGAGATCGCCAGTGCCTTCACGGCCGAGGAGGTCGCGCACATCGTGGCGGAGAGCCACGCCGAGGGGCTCATCGAGGAGCACCGGCGCGGCCTCGTGCGCAGCGCGCTCGAGTTCAGCGACAAGGTCGCCTCGGACGTGGCCGTGCCCGTCGAGAGCCTGACCATGGTCACCGTGGGCGCGACCCCCGCCGATATCGAGCGGCTGGTGGCCAAGCGGGGGTTCTCGCGCTACCCGGTCCGTGATGCCGACGGTCAGGTGGTCGGCTATCTCCACCTCAAGGACGTCCTCTACGCCGACGACGAACGGCACGAGCAAGCCGTGCCGCTCAAGCGGATCCGCCGGCTGGCGACGGTGTCGCCCGACGACGAGGTCGAGGACGTGCTGGGGATCATGCAGCGCACGGGGGCCCACCTGGCCCGCGTGGTGTCCGCCGACGGGACCGTCGGCGGCGTCGTCTTCCTCGAGGACGTCCTCGAGGAGCTCGTCGGAGAGGTCAGCGACTCCACCCAGCGGTGAGCCGTCTGCGCGACCACCCAGTCGTCGGACGGCCGGGTGGATCGCAACAGCCACAGGCCCCGAGACCCGGGACCTGCAGCGTGGTGCCCCCGGCAGGATTCGAACCTGCGCCACCGCCTCCGGAGGGCGGTGCTCTATCCCCTGAGCTACGGGGGCGCTCATGGATGCCGCCGAGACGGCCGTTCTCGTGTGCCCGGCGATGCTAGCAGCCTAGGGTGGACGGTATGGAACAGCCCGTCCCGGACGAGCCCAGTCCCGGGTCGTACCACCCGGGCTGGGCTCTGGTGTGTGACGACACCGCGTCGATCCGCCTGCTGATCCGGATCAACCTGGAGCTGGCGGGGTTCGACGTGGTGGAGGTCGGCGACGGGCAGGCCGCGCTGGACACGCTCCGCAGCACCGCGGACCGCCCGCCCGGAGTCGTCATCCTCGACGCGCAGATGGAGCCGGGGGACGGGTGGTGGGCGACCGAGCAGATCCGGGGTGACGCCCGGCTGCGCGACCTGCCGGTCGTCATGGTGAGCGCGGCGCTGCGCGAGCACCAGCGGGCGCGCGCGGGCCAGGCGGGGGTCGACGCGTTCGTCGGGAAGCCGTTCGACCCGGATGCGCTCGTCACCCTCGTCGAGGGCTACGCGACCCACGGGCGTTCCTTCCAGAGCGTGGACCACCCCTAGGCTTGCGCCCATGAGGGCACACGAAGCCGGCGCACTGCACGCCGAGGGGTACGGCCACCCCGCGTGGCTGGGCGTGCCTGACGACGTGAACGCCCTCGTCCCCGGACTGTGGGCGCGCTCGGTCCGCCGCGGTGAGGACGGCGCGCTGCTGGCCGGTGGGATGAGCGTCCTCGACCTCGCCCGCGAGGTCGGCACCCCGGCATACGTCCTCGACGAGGAGGACTTCCGCGGCCGCGCCCGGGACTTCCGCGAGACCTACGCGGACGTCTTCGCGGACCTTTGCGGCGGCGCCGACGTCTACTACGCCGGCAAGGCCTTCCTCTGCACCGAGGTCGCGCGGTGGATCCATGAGGACGGGCTCGGCCTGGATGTCTGCTCCGGAGGCGAGCTCGCCGTCGCCATCCGAGCGGGTATGCCGGGTGAGCGGATCGGGATGCACGGCAACAACAAGTCGGTCGCCGAGCTCGAGCAGGCCGTGGCCTACGGCGTCGGACGGGTCGTCGTGGACTCGTTCCAGGAGATCGCGCGCCTCGCGGAGGTGGCCCGGCGGCTCGGCGCCACCGTGCCGGTGATGGTCCGGGTGACCGTGGGGGTCGAGGCCCACACGCACGAGTACATCGCGACCGCGCACGAGGACCAGAAGTTCGGGTTCTCCCTGTCCGGCGGAGCCGCCGCGGATGCTGTGCGGGCCGTTCTTGACCAGGCGCCGCACCTGCGGCTGCTGGGGCTGCACAGCCACATCGGCTCGCAGATCTTCGACACCTCCGGCTTCGAGGTGTCGGCGCGCCGGGTGCTCGGCCTGCATGCCGATGTCGTGAAGCAGCACGGCATCGAGATGCCGGAGCTCGACCTCGGCGGGGGCTTCGGTATCGCCTACACCACCGAGCACGACCCGCTCGGCCCCCTCGAGCTCGCGACCGGCATGGCCGAGATCATCGACCGGGAGTGTCGCTCGAGCGGGATCGCCGTCCCGAGGATCTCCATCGAGCCCGGGCGGGCCATCGCCGGTCCGAGCACCTTCACGCTCTACGAGGTCGGCACCGTCAAGCAGGTGGGCCTCGACGGCGGTCACTCCCGGACCTACGTCTCGGTCGACGGCGGGATGAGCGACAACGTGCGGACCGCCCTCTACGAGGCGAACTTCTCCTGCACCCTGGCCAGCCGGGCGAGCGCCGCCCCGCCGGCGCTGGCTCGGGTGGTCGGGAAGCACTGCGAGAGCGGGGACATCGTCGTCATGGACGAGTTCCTGCCGTCCGACGTCGAGCCCGGCGACCTGCTGGCGGTCCCTGGCACCGGGGCCTACTGCCGAGCCCTGTCCAGCCAGTACAACCACGTCCCGCGACCCCCCGTCGTGGCGGTACGCGCCGGCGCAGCCCGCGCCATCGTCCGCCGTGAGACGATCGAGGACCTGCTCGCCCTCGACGGGCCGTGACCCGCGGTGACCGGGTGCCGGGGTCTTACCAGGTGGCGGTCGTCCACCTCGACGTCCGGATCGCGGAATGATCGACGCCCACGGACTGGACAGACGGCAGGATTTCCCACGTGACTGACATAACGGACCACGCGCAAGGTCCCGGCGACGAGCCTCCGCTGCGGGTCGCGCTGCTGGGCTGCGGCGTCGTCGGGTCGGCCGTCGCGCGGCTGCTGACGGAGCACCACGACGACCTCGCCGCGCGGGTGGGGCGGCCCCTCGCGGTGGTCGGCATCGCGGTCCGACGACCGGGACGGGACCGCAGCGAGACGGGCCTCGCGCCGGAGCTGTTCACCACGGACGCGCAGAGCCTGGTCGCCCAGGCCGACGTCGTCATCGAGGTCATCGGCGGCATCGAGCCGGCCCGTTCGCTCATCCTCGCCGCCATGAAGCACGGCGCCTCGGTGGTCACCGCCAACAAGGCGCTGCTCGCCGAGGACGGACCGACCCTGTATGCCGCGGCGCAGGACTTCGGCGTCGACCTCTACTACGAGGCCGCGGTGGCCGGAGCCATCCCGCTGCTGAGACCGCTTCGGGAGTCGCTCGCCGGCGACGACGTCCGCAAGATCCTCGGCATCGTCAACGGCACGACCAACTACGTCCTGGACAAGATGGACAGCACCGGAGCGAGCTTCCACGACGCCGTCGAGCAGGCTCAGGCACTGGGCTACGCCGAGGCCGACCCCACCGCCGACATCGAGGGCTTCGACGCCGCGGCGAAGGCGGCGATCCTCGCGTCGCTCGCCTTCCATACCCGGGTGTCCAGCCAGGACGTCCACCGCGAGGGCATCACCGAGGTCACCGCCGCTGACGTCCAGGCGGCGCGCGAGATGGACTGTGTCGTCAAGCTGCTCGCGATCTGCGAGCGCGTCGAGGTCGTCCAGGACGGCGTCACGACGAGCGGGGTCTCCGTGCGGGTCCACCCGGCCATGATCCCCCGCTCACACCCCCTCGCCGGAGTCCGGGAGGCCTTCAACGCGGTCTTCGTCGAGGCCGACGCGGCAGGCCAGCTGATGTTCTACGGCAGGGGCGCGGGCGGCGACCCGACCGCCTCCGCGATCCTCGGCGACGTCGTCGCGGTGGCGCGCCACCAGATCGTCGGCGGCCGCGGGCCGGGGGAGAGCACCTACGCCGACCTGCCGATCCTCGCCATGGGTCAGGCCCAGACCCGCTACCACATCAGCCTCGATGTGGCTGACCGCCCCGGCGTGCTCGCCCAGGTCGCAGCGGCCTTCGCCGACCAGCACGTCTCGATCGAGACCGTGCGCCAGGAGCTGCTCCGCGGCTTCGGTGACGGGAGCGACGCCGGCGGGGCGAACCTCGTCGTCGTCACCCACACGGCGTCCGACGCCGCTCTCTCGGCGACGGTCGAGGCGCTCGCCGACATGCCGATCGTCCGGTCGGTCCGCTCCGTGATGCGCGTCGAAGGTGGCTGAGGTGGCGCACCAGTGGCGTGGAGTGATCCGCGAGTACGCCGACCGCCTCCCGAGCCTCGCGGGTGCTCCGGTCGTGACGCTGCTCGAGGGCGGGACGCCGTTGATCCCGGCGGAGCACCTCTCCGGCCTCGTGGGCGCACAGGTGTGGCTGAAGTACGAGGGGCTGAACCCCACCGGCTCGTTCAAGGACCGCGGCATGACGACTGCGATCTCGGTCGCGGCCGGGCGTGGCGCCCAGGCGGTCATCTGCGCGTCGACGGGGAACACGAGCGCCTCGGCCGCGGCATACGCGACCAAGGCCGGCATGAGGTGCGGCGTCCTCGTGCCCGACGGCAAGATCGCCATGGGCAAGCTCAGCCAGGCGATCGCGCACGGGGCCACCCTGCTGCAGGTCGACGGCAACTTCGACGACTGCCTCACCCTTGCGCGCAAGCTCGCCGAGTCCTACCCGGTCGAGCTGGTCAACTCCGTCAACCCGGCCCGGATCGAGGGGCAGAAGACCGCCGCCTTCGAGATCGTCGACTCCCTCGGCGACGCCCCGGACATCCACTGCATCCCCGTCGGCAACGCGGGCAACATCACGGCGTACTGGCGCGGCTACCGGGAGTACCACCAGGACTTCGAGCAGCCCGGTCCGGCGACCCGGCTGCCCCGGATGTGGGGCTTCCAGGCCGAGGGGGCGGCCCCGATCGTCCTCGGGCACCCGGTCGACCACCCGGAGACCGTGGCTACCGCGATCCGGATCGGCAACCCGGCCTCGTGGAAGCAGGCCGAGCAGGCCCGGGACGACTCCGGTGGCCTGATCGAGGCGGTCAGCGACGCGCAGATCCTCGCCGCCCACCGGTTGCTCTCGTCGCGTGAAGGGGTCTTCGTCGAGCCCGGGTCGGCGGCGTCGGTCGCCGGGCTGCTCGCTGCTCATGAGGCTCGCCGCGTGCCGGCCGATGCCCGCATCGTGTGCACGGTCACCGGACATGGCCTCAAGGACCCCCAGTGGGCGCTCAGGACCGCGGACGGCTCCGAGATCGTGCCGGTCCGGGTGCCGGCCGACGCGTTCAGCGCGGCGGCTGCGCTCGGCCTCGAGGGCTGAGCAGGTGACCCCCGCCCCCGGCTCGGCCTCCGTGACGGTGCGCGTGCCGGCCAGCAGCGCCAACCTGGGACCGGGCTTCGACTCCATCGGCCTGGCTCTCGGACTCTGGGACGAGTACATCGTCGAGGTGAGCGAGGCGGCTGGCCTGTGCGTCGACGTCGCCGGGGAGAGCGCCGCCGAGGTGCCCCGGGACGGTTCCCACCTCGTCCTGCGGGCCCTGGCAGGCGGCTTCACCCAGCTCGCTCGCGAGGTGCCCGCCGGTGTGCGGCTCGACGCACGAAACGGCATCCCGCACGGGCGGGGTCTGGGGTCCTCGGCCTCAGCGATCGTTGCCGGTGTCGCCGCGGCCCACGGCCTGGCCGTCCTGCTGACCAGGGAGCACGACGTCGCCGTCGGCTCGTCCGTGCCCCTGGACCTGCGCCTCGTCACCGACCTGGCGAGCGAGCTCGAAGGGCACCCGGACAACGCCTCAGCCAGCGCGTACGGCGGGATGACGCTGTCATGGACGGCCGACCCCGGCGAGGAGGGCGTAGGGCGCACTCGCACGGCCCCCATCGACGTGCACGACGACGTCACGGCCGTGGTCTTCGTGCCGGCGGCCCAGCTCGCCACGCATCATGCCCGGTCGGTGCTTCCGCGCTCCGTGCCGCACGCCGACGCGGCGCTGAACGCGGCCCGGGCGGCGCTGCTCATCGAGGCCGTCACCCGGCGCCCCGACCTGCTGCTCCCCGGCACCCGCGAGTGGCTGCACCAGGAGGCGAGGCGTTCCTCCTTCGGCGAGTCGATGGCTCTCGTCGACGCGCTGCGTGCCGCCGGCCACGCGGCGGTCATCTCCGGCGCCGGGCCGAGCGTGCTCGTCCTGACGACGCGGGACCGGGCTCCGTCGGTACAGGTACCGGCGACGGCAGGTGCGCCCGGGTGGCGCCGTCTCGAGCCCGGCATACCGCAGGGTGGTGTCGAGGTCACGCGGGCCGAGACGGCCCCGAGCTGACGACGTCACGATCGGGAGACGCTCCCGCAGCGCACGCCCCTTTGGTGTTACATTGTTCCCGCATCGCACAGCAGGGCCGAGATCGCTGGCCGGCGGAGTGCGACGGCAACACACCCCCACGATGGCGACCTTCGACTCGCCCCACGAGATGCGCCTGCGCGCTCCAGGACGTGGAAACCCCAATCCAGGTCGACCCTGGTCAAGCACCCGGTGCTTCCATCCGCACCGACTACGAGGGGGAAGGATCCTTCGTGACAGACACCACCGACCTTGCCGCATCACCCGGCAAGGCCAACCGCTCCGGTCTCACGGCGATGAACGTCGCCGAGCTGAAGACGGTCGCGTCGGGCCTCGGCATCACCGGGACCACCAAGATGCGCAAGGACGACCTCGTCGCCGCCATCTCGGCGCGCCGCAGCGACGGTGCGGGGTCGCCCCGCGCCGCGGAGACCCTCGAGCGCACGCAGGCACGACGCCCGCGCCGCGCCGCCACTGCCCCGGCGACCGCCCCGGCGTCCGGGCCTGACTCAGCGTCGTCGCCGTCCGCTCAGGAGGCCGTCGCCTCGGCACCGATAGCGGAGAGACAGCACGACGGCCAGCAGCAGCGCAACCGGGACGACGCCCAGCGCCCACCGCGTCGCCGGGTGGACCGGTCCGACCGTCGCGCGGACCAGGACGACCGTGACCACCAGGACCGCGAGCAGCAGCAGCGCGACCAGCAGGACAGGGACCAGCAGGACAGGGACCAGCAGGAGCACGGCGAGGGCGACCGGGGTCAGAGCGGCCGTGGCCAGCAGAGCGACCGTGGCCAGCAGAGCGACCGTGAGCAGCAGAGCGACCGTGAGCAGCAGCAGAGCGACCGCGAGCAGCGCCGGGACTCTCGAGACCGCGCGTCGTCCGACCGCGACCAGGACGGCACAGACTCGCGCGACCGCGGTCAGCGCAGCGACAACCGCCAGCAGGGGCAGGCCCGCTCAGGCGAGCGGGCTGGCGGCGACCGTGCCCAGCAGAGCGACCGCCAGGTTGACGGTGGCGCCGAGGGCGACCGCTCCGGCCAGGGCAGTCAAAGCGGGCAGGGCAACCGGTACGACGACGACAGCGACGGCCGTGGCGGCCGCCGGCGCAACCGCCAGCGCAGCCGCGACCGCAAACGCACCGGCCGACCGGGTCTGGCCGGGGGGCAGGACGACGAGCTGGAGCTGCAGGTCAACGACGACGACATCCTCGTGCCCGTGGCCGGCATCCTCGACGTCCTGGACAACTACGCCTTCGTGCGGACCTCCGGCTACCTGCCGGGGGCGAACGACGTCTACGTCCCGCTCGGCGTGGTGAAGAAGAACGGCCTGCGCAAGGGTGACGCGATCACCGGCTCGGTCAAGGCGCTGCGAGAGGGCGAGCAGCCGCAGGGGGCCAGCGCCCGGCAGAAGTTCAACGCGCTCGTCCGGCTCGACTCGATCAACGGCCAGACCCCGGAGCTGTCACGGGCACGGGTCGAGTTCGGCAAGCTCACGCCGCTCTACCCCCAGGAGCGGCTGCGTCTCGAGACCGAGTCCACCCTCCTGACGACCCGGATCATCGACCTCATCGCCCCCATCGGCAAGGGCCAGCGGGGCCTCATCGTCGCGCCGTCCAAGGCGGGCAAGACGATGGTGATGCAGGCCATCGCGAACGCGATCACGGCGAACAACCCGGAGTGCCACCTCATGGTCGTCCTCGTGGACGAGCGTCCGGAGGAGGTCACCGACATGCAGCGCGCAGTCAAGGGCGAGGTCATCTCCTCAACCTTCGACCGGCCCGCTGAGGACCACACCACCGTGGCCGAGCTCGCGATCGAGCGGGCCAAGCGCCTCGTCGAGATGGGCCACGACGTCGTCGTGCTGCTCGACTCGATCACCAAGCTGGGCCGGGCCTACAACCTCGCCGCTCCAGCGTCCGGCCGGATCCTGTCCGGTGGCGTCGACAGCGCGGCGCTCTACCCGCCGAAGAAGTTCTTCGGGGCGGCCCGCAACATCGAGAACGGCGGCTCGCTCACCATTCTCGCGACGGCGCTGGTCGAGACCGGCTCGCGCATGGACGAGGTGATCTTCGAGGAGTTCAAGGGCACCGGCAACATGGAGCTGCGGCTCTCGCGGGACCTCGCCAACCGCCGGATCTTCCCAGCCGTCGACGTCAACGCCTCGAGCACCCGGCGCGAGGAGATCCTCCTCGGCGCCGAGGAGCTGAAGATCATGTGGAAGCTGCGGCGCGTCCTCGCGGCGCTGGAGTCGCAGCAGGGCATCGAGCTGCTCATCGACCGGCTGAAGAAGACCCGCAGCAACGTCGAGTTCCTCCGGCAGGTCCAGCTGACCTCCTCGAACAAGCTCGACGGCGACGAGGACTGACGCCTCGCGGCATACCGGATCGGGTGGTGTCACAGGGGCCGAGCGGCGATGCGAGACTCCGTCCAGCCGCCGGCACCGTCTGGCGCGACGTACCACGCAGCGGCGGTAGGGCGTAGGGTCACCGCCTCGTGCAGCTGCGTGCCGACGTAGTGCAGTCCCACACCGTCCTCGGTGGCGTAGCCAGGGTCCAACACTCCCCGCGCGACGAGCTGCCGATAGGTGGCCCGTCGAGGCTGGTCGGGGTAGTCGTCGTGCACCCCGTTGCTCCACGGCAGGAGAGCCAGTCCGTCGGTGAAGGGTGTCAGCGAGTCACCGAACGAGTCGGTCGGGCCGCCGGTGTGCCAGCAGAGGCTGCCCGCGCTGGCTCCGGCCAGCACCACTCCCTGCTCCCAGCAGTCCCGAAGGACCGACGGCAGCCCATGGGCCTGCCAGACGGCCATGAGGTTCACGACGCTGCCGCCCTCGACAAGGATGACGTCCTGGGCGTGCAGGTGGGTCCGGACGTCCTCGACGCTCGGCTGCGTGAACAGCGTCAGGACGGAGAAGCCGGCTTCGGGTCGGAGCCTCGCGAACTCGGCCCGCTTCGCCGCCACCGCGAGCGGCGAGTCGCCCACTGCCGTCGGGAGATAGCACACCCGCTGCCCAGGGCCACCACTCGAGAGGGACATGGCATGGTCGGTGAGGTCGGCGTTGCTGTGTGTATCACCTCCGCCGACGAGCATCCCGGAGAAGGCGAAGATGTGGCGGCGGTCGGGCACCCGCCCAACGTAGCTAGTGTCAGCGACGTTCCGCGCGCCCGGACCTGTCGCCCAGCAGCGCGCGGCCGGCTCGGAGTCGCACGCCGGTTGGGGAAGGAGCTTGGGACCGCCGCCTCACGCCGCTCGGGATGAGGCAGGTGAGGACACTCGCGCCTGGTGTGCCGCCATGATCGCCAAGATCCAGATCGCCACCGCCCTCCTGGTGCGCGACGGCCTCGTGCTCATGGCCCATCGCCACCCAATGCGTCATGCGTATCCAGGCTGCTGGGGCCTTGTCGGGGGACATCTCGAGCGGGGCTAGTCACCTCACCAGACGGCCAGTGCGCCGGCAACCGAAGGGCACGCACATCGGCATGCCCGGACACCTCAGCGTCCGGGCTCACCGGTCAGCGACTTCGAGGACCGATGGGAGTCCGAGTGCCGCGAACGTCGCGTAGCCGAACGTCGTGATCTCGGCGATCCCGCCGCCTTCGACCCGCAGCACGTCGAGCTTGAACGCCCGGAAGAGGGAGTCACCCGGGCGGCGCAGGTAGCTGGCCGCGGCGGGCATCCGGTTGGCCGCGGTCGGCAGGAGGCGCCAGTCGCCGTCGCGGTCCGGGCCGAACGCGCGCTCGAGCAGGGGCGCCAAGGCCGCGCGTCCGTCGAACAGGTAGGGCGCCGGCGGCATGGTGACCCGGATGTCCTCGAGCGCGATCGCCGTCGCGGCTTCGGCGTCGCCGCGCTCGTGCGCGTCGATGAACCGCGTCAGCAGGCCCTGCTCCTCGGGACCGATCGACCCGGCCCGCCAGTCAGCCCGATGCGACGGTAGATGCTGCTGCATGGTCGACCGGGCGCGCTGCACAGCGCTGTTCGCGGCCGCGACGCTCGTGCCGAGCAGCGCCGCCGTCTCGCTCGCGGGCATCCCGAGGACGTCGCGCAGGATGAGCGCCGCGCGCTGGCGCGGGGGCAGGCACTGGAGCGCCGCGACGAAGGCGAGCTCGATGGTCTCGCGCGCGACCACCGCCGCCTCGGGGCCGGCGTCGGGCGCCACGACCTCGTCGAGCAGCGGGTCGGGGTAGGGCTGCAGCCAGGAGACCTCGGCGAACGACTGGAGGCGGGGCACCGTGCGCCGACGGGCGCGGACCATGTCCACGCAGACGTTGGTCGCGATGCGGTAGAGCCAGGCCCTCAGAGCCGAGTCCTCCACCGCGGCCCACCCCCGCCAGGCCCGCAGGAAGGTCTCCTGGACGGCGTCCTCGGCGTCGTCGAAGGAGGCGAGCATCCGGTAGCAGTGCACCTGCAGCTCCCGCCGATGGCGGGCGGTCAGCTTCTCGAAGGCGGTCTGCTGGCCGGCGGTGACGCTCACGTCGAGGCGCCCCGGCTCGGCACCTCCTGGACCACCCAGGTGTTGCCGTCCAGGTCGCTGAAGTTCACGAAGGAGTTGTAGTCCTGGCGCTGAGGATCGCGTCCAGGCAGCGACTGGCCGTTCTCGAAATGGACCACCTCACTGCACTCGACTCCGGCGCCGACGAGATGGTCGCGGGCCGCGTCGATGTCTGCCACGACGAGGTGCAGGCCCCGCACCGACCCCGGTTCGGCGTCCCCGAGACCCACGCCGAACGAGACCGAGCAGCTGGACCCGGGCGGGGTCAGCTGGACGACGCGGAAGTGCTCGTTGGGCTGGTGGTCGACGTCGAGGTGGAAGCCGAGCTGCTCGGCATAGAACGCCTTCGCGCGGTCGACGTCGGACACGGGGATGAGGACGAGCTCGAGGCTCCAGTTCATGGGGTTGCTCCTGGGGGTCGGGTTGTCGGGGAGGAGATGTCGCGTGGGGGTGTCTGGGGAAGCCGTGCTCATCGAAGCACGAGACCGCTCGTCACGTTGGTCATCGAGCCGGTGATCCCGCTCGCGTGGTCCGAGGCGAGGAACGCGGCGGTCTCGGCGACCTCGGCGAGGCGGGGGGCCCGGCGCAGGGCGGTCATCGACGCGATGCCCGCGACGATGACGGCGGCATCCGGCATGTCCGGTCCGCCGACCTTCTGGAGCCGTTCGTTGGTGAGGGTCTCGACGACACCTGCGGTCCAGATCCCGCAGACCCGGACGCCGTGCGGCCCGACCTCGGCCGCGAGGTAGCGCATCAGCGCCTCGACGGCGGCGTCGGCCGGCCCGGTGCTCCCCATACCGGGCTGGGCCCCGGCGCCGGAGGCGCTGTTGAGGTGCAGGATGACGCCGCGTCCCTGCTCGGCCATCACCCGGGCTGCGGCGCGGGCGGTGACGAAGCCGCTGGTCAGTCCGGTGAGGGTGGCCCGCAGGAGGTCGTCGAGGGGCAGGTCGAGCAGCGGGACGTTCTGGACGTCGCCTCGGCTGATCAGGTTGAACGAGACGTCGACGCTGCCCGCGTCCGCCCGGACGGACCGCACGTGGGCCTCGACGGCCGCCTCGTCCAGCGCGTCGAGCACCGCGACCTCGGCGCGGGCGCCGACCGTGGCGACCTGCGCCGCCACCGCGTCCAGGGCGGCCCGGTCCCGGCCGACGAGGTGTACCGTCGCGCCCTCCCGCGCGAACGTCACGGCGACGGCCCGTCCTATCTGGCCTGCCGCCCCGTAGATGATGGCGTTTCGGCGCTCCAGCAGCGTGCCCATGGCTTTCTCCCTTCCTGGTCGGAGTCGTTCCCGTTCGGCGACGTCTCTCACCACCTGAAACGGCGAACCCCGGAGAAACTCATCGGTCCGGCGATGAGTGCGGAATTCGCGACGGCCGTCGGACGTTTAGGAAGTCGTGCCGCTCTCTGGCACACTTGTTCGCTGGACCGGTTCACGGCGTCCCGCCGACCCGGACCGCATCGATCCCGAGGAGAGCACTGTGAAGCAGGACCTGCACCCCGAGTACGTCGACACCACGGTGACCTGCACCTGTGGCAACACGTTCACCACACGCAGCACCGCGACGTCCGGCAAGATCGCCGCCGATGTGTGCTCGCAGTGCCACCCCTTCTACACCGGCAAGCAGAAGATCCTCGACACCGGTGGCCGGGTCGCCCGCTTCGAGGCGCGCTACGGCAAGAAGGCCGACGCCGGCAAGTAGCTCACTCGCACGCCGGTCCACCGCAGCCTCGGCTGCCGGGGGACCGGCGTTCGCGTTTCCACCCACCTCGTCGACCAAGGACGTCCCATGCTCGAGTCCGCGCAGGCCCTCGTCGAGGAGTACGCCGACCTTGAGCACCAGCTCGCCCAGCCTGAGGTGCACAGCGACCAGGCAACGGTCCGCACCCTCAACAAGCGGTATGCCGCGCTGGCGCCGACCGTCGCGGCCTACCACGCCGTGGTGACCGCCCGGGAGGACCTCCAGGCGGCTCGTGAGCTCGGCGTCGAGGACGAGGCGTTCGCCGCCGAGGTCCCGTCGCTCGAGGTCCGCGTCGCGGCGGCGGAGGAGACCCTGCGGCGGCTGCTCATCCCGCGCGACCCCGACGACGACCGCGACGTCATCCTCGAGGTCAAGGCCGGCGAGGGTGGGGACGAGTCGGCGCTCTTCGCCGGCGACCTGCTGCGGATGTATGCCCGGTACGCCGAGAAGCGCGGCTGGACGGCGGAGGTCATCGACGCGACGGAGTCCGACCTCGGCGGTTACAAGGACGCTCGGCTGTCGGTCAAGGCCAAGAAGGCGTCGTTGCCGGGAGAAGCGCCCTGGGCCCTGCTGAAGTTCGAGGGTGGCGTGCACCGGGTCCAGCGAGTGCCGGTCACCGAGAGCCAGGGCCGGATCCACACCTCGGCCGCCGGGGTCCTGGTCATGCCCGAGGTCGAGGAGGCCGACGAGGTCGAGCTGCACCCGAACGACCTGCGGATCGATGTCTACCGCAGCTCGGGCCCGGGTGGTCAGAGCGTCAACACCACTGACTCGGCCGTCCGGATCACCCACCTGCCGACCGGCGTGGTCGTCTCCTGTCAGAACGAGAAGTCCCAGCTGCAGAACAAGGAGTCCGCGCTGCGCGTGCTGCGCGCCCGGCTGCACCAGATCGCCCGGGACGAGGCGCAGGCGCAGGCGTCCGCCGCCCGCCGCAGCCAGGTCCGCACCGTCGACCGCAGCGAGCGGATCCGCACCTACAACTTCCCGGAGAACCGGGTCAGCGACCACCGGACCGGCTACAAGTCCTACAACCTCGACGCGGTGCTCGGCGGGGACCTGGAGGCGGTCGTCCAGTCCTGCGTCGCCGCGGACGAGCAGGCCCGGATGGACGCCGTCGCCGGCACACCGAGCTGACCGGCTCCCGATGACCGAGCTCAGCATCGCCGTCAGGCGCGCCACGATGACGCTGGCGGAGGCCGGCGTCGCGTCGGCGCCGGTCGACGCCCTGCACCTCGCCGCCCACCTGCTCGGTCTCGACGTCTCGGACGCCCGCCGCCTCATGGTGCTGGGCGGCACCGAGGCGCCGGACGGCTACGACGACCTCGTCGCCGAGCGCGCCAGCCGGGTCCCGCTGCAGCACCTCACCGGGCGGGCCTGGTTCCGCCACCTCGAGCTGCACGTCGGGCCGGGGGTCTTCGTGCCGCGTCCGGAGACCGAGCTCCTCGTCGAGCTCGCCCTGGCCGAGCTTGCCAGCCGGCCCGCTCCGGTGGTCGTCGACCTCGCCACCGGCTCGGGCGCGATCGCCCTCAGCATCAAGCACGAGCTCCCCAGCGCCACGGTGTATGCCGTGGAGCTCAGTGAGCTCGCCCATGGCTGGGCCACCGCGAACCGGGACCGGCTCGGACTCGACGTGTCCCTCGAGCTCGCCGACGCGTGCACGGCATACGAGGACCTGGTGGGGCAGGTCGCCGTGGTGACCTGCAACCCGCCGTACATCCCGGTGGGGCAGGTGCCGGTCGACCCCGAGGTCCGGGACCACGATCCCGAGCTCGCGCTCTATGGCGGGAGCGCCGACGGCCTGGCTGTCCCGCTGGCGATGGCGGCCCGCGCGGCGCAGCTGCTGCAGCCCGGCGGGGTGCTCGTCATGGAGCACGCCGACACCCAGGGGGGCTTGCTCGCCACCGCGCTGGCCGGGGCCGGACCGTGGGGGCGGGTCGTCGACCACGCCGACCTGGTGGGGAAGCCGCGGTGCCTCGTCGCGATGCGTCGGTGACCCTGCCCTAGGGTTGCCCCATGTCCTTCGGGTGCCACAGGTGGGCTCAGCGCGATGAGTGAGGTTTTCGACTGCACGACCCCGGACGGGCTGGCAGCCGGCCTGCTCGCCGCAGCGCGCGCGGTCCGCGAGGGCCAGCTCGTCGTGCTGCCGACCGACACCGTCTACGGCGTCGGGGCCGACGCCTTCAACGCCGAGGCGGTGACGGCGCTCCTGGCCGCGAAGGGTCGAGGTCGGGAGATGCCGCCGCCCGTCCTCGTACCCAACGAGCGCACCGTCGACGGCCTGGCCCGCGAGGTCCCCGCCTACGTCCGGGCCCTGATCGGCCGGTTCTGGCCCGGGGCGCTGACCGTCGTCCTCACGTCACAGCCCTCCCTGTCCTGGGACCTCGGCGAGACGAACGGGACCGTCGCGATCCGGATGCCTGACAACGAGGTCGCCCTCAGCCTGCTCGGTGACGTGGGCCCGATGGCGGTGACCAGCGCCAACCTCACCGGCTCGCCCGCGGCCCGGACCGCCACCGAGGCGCAGGAGCAGCTCGGGGCGGCGGTGGCGGTCTATCTCGACGCTGGGGAGGCGACCGGCACGGCTGCCTCGACCATCCTCGACTGCACCGGCGACGCGCCCCGCACCCTGCGGGAGGGGGCGCTGCCGCAGAGCGAGGTCGACGAGGCGCTGGCCCAGGCCGAGCGCCTGGCTGCGGCCACCCGGGCTGCCGAGGAGAAGAAGGCTGCCGAGGCCGAGAAGGCGGCGGCACGCCTGGGACGGCCGCCGCGGGGGATGCCCAAGCCCGCTCCCCGACCGGCGGTCGCGCCGTCCCCGCAGCGTCGGCCCCGCCGGGTCGCGGGTCAGCGGCGGCGGCCTCCGTCCTGATCCGGCGCCGCCGGCCGAGCAGGTGCCGTCCACCCCCGGCCGCACCGGCCCAGGCCCTAGAGTTGGCAGCGTTCTTTCCCCTCCGCCGACCCGGCGGCTCGTCCGACCCGACCTCGTGGAGCAGCTCATGAGCACCGCCCAGCCCTTCTACGGCTCCGACTTCGACGCGCTGTCGTCCTTCGACCCCGACATCGCCGGCGTCCTGCTCTCGGAGCTCGACCGGATCCGCGGGGGGCTGCAGCTCATCGCCAGCGAGAACATGTCCTCGCCCGAGGTGCTGACGGCGCTGGGGTCGACGCTGTCGAACAAGTACGCCGAGGGTTATCCGGGCCGGCGCTACTACGGGGGCTGCTCCGAGGTCGACAAGGCCGAGCAGATCGCCATCGACCGCTGCGTGGCGCTGTTCGACGCGGAGCACGCCAACGTCCAGCCGCACTCCGGTGCCAGTGCGAACCAGGCGGTCTACGGCGCGTTCATGAAGCCGGGCGAGACGGTGCTGGCGATGTCGCTGCCGCACGGTGGCCACCTCACCCACGGGAGCAAGGTCTCGTTCTCGGGCAAGTGGTTCAACGCGGTCCACTACGGGGTCGACAAGGACACCGAGGACATCGACTACGACCAGGTGGCCGCGCTGGCTCGCGAGCACCAGCCGAAGGTCATCCTGGCCGGCGGCAGCGCGATCCCGCGCCTGATCGACTTCGAGTTCTTCCGCAACCTCGCCGACGAGGTCGGCGCGATCTTCTGGGTCGACGCCGCCCACTTCATCGGCCTGGTGGCCGGCAAGGCGATCCCCAGCCCCGTCCCGTGGGCGGACGTCGTCACCTTCACCACGCACAAGGTGCTCCGCGGTCCCCGCTCCGGCGCACTGGTGTGCAAGCAGGAGCACGCGGCCGCCCTCGACAAGGCGGTCTTCCCGATGATGCAGGGCGGCCCGCAGATGCACACGATCGCCGCCAAGGCGGTCAACTTCAAGGAGTGCGCCACCCCCGAGTACGCCACGTATGCGGCGAAGGTCATCGCGAACGCCCAGCAGCTCGCGACCACCCTCGGCGAGTACGGCATCCGCCCGACGACCGGCGGCACCGACACGCACCTGTCGCTGCACGACCTGCAGGGGATCGGCGTGACCGGGGCCGACGCCGAAGCGCGCGCGGACGCGGCCGGGATCGTCCTCAACAAGAACGCCATCCCCTTCGACCCGCAGAAGCCGAACATCGCCTCCGGCATCCGGGTCGGCACCCCCTGTGTCACGACCCAGGGCATGGGCACCGACGAGATGGTGACCATCGCCGAGCTGATCAGCACCGCCGTCACGAAGGGCGACGCCGACCCGGAGCACCCCGTCTCGAAGCAGGTCCGAGCGGAGGTCACCGACCTGGTGACCCGCTTCCCGGCATACGCCCGTCCGTGAGGGAGTACTTCCTCGTCTTCATCGTCGCCGCAGCGATCACCTACCTGACGACGCCGCTGGTGCGTGCGCTGGCGGTCGTCACCGGGGCCTTCACCCCGGTGCGCGACCGCGACGTCCACAGCACGCCGATCCCACGCCTCGGGGGAGTGGCGATCTTCCTCGGCTTCGCCGCTGCCGCGCTCGTGGCCCGGCAGCTCCCATACCTCAAGAACGTCTACAGCAGCGGGCAGATCTCCGGCGTGCTCATGGGCGCGGCGATCGTCTGCCTCGTGGGGGCCATCGACGACATCCGGGAGCTCGACTGGCTGACCAAGCTCGCCGGCCAGGTGCTCGCCGCCGGAGTGATGGCCTACAAGGGCGTGCAGCTGCTGGCCGTGCCGTTCTTCGGCACCAGCACCGTGCTGCCGACTCCGGCCCTCGTGGCGATCACCGTGGTCATCGTGCTGGCGACCGCCAACGCGGTGAACTTCATCGACGGGCTGGACGGGCTGGCAGCCGGGGTCGTCGGCATCGCCGCCCTCGCCTTCTTCGGCTACTCATACCTGGTGTCCTTCTCCTACAACCCCCCCAACGTGTTCTCGAACGCGACGTTCATCACCGCGGCGGTCTTCGGCTGTTGCGTGGGGTTCCTGCCGCACAACTTCCACCCCGCCCGGCTGTTCATGGGGGACTCCGGTGCGCTGCTGCTCGGCCTGCTCCTCGCCGCCTCGACGATCTCGATCACCGGCAACGTGGACCCGAGCACGTTCTCCGGCGGTGCGGTCAGCGCGGCGCTGCTGCCCATCGCCGTCCCGCTCGCGGTGCTCAGCCTGCCGTTCCTCGACATGCTGCTGGCCGTGGTTCGGCGCACCCTCGCCGGCCAGCGCCCGTGGCACGCCGACGCCCAGCACCTGCACCACCGGATGCTCGAGATCGGCCACGGGCACCGCACCGCCGTCCTGATCCTCTACCTGTGGGCCGCTCTGCTCGCCCTCGGCACCGTCTCGTTCGCGTTCGTCGACGGGTGGCTGGCCGGCGTGGTCATCGTCGTCTGCGTCGCGCTGGCCGCTGCGCTCACCGTGTGGCTGCCGAGGTGGAGCACCGCACGACGCTTGTGATACCTTTCACAAGCACCTGAAGAAGCCCTGACAACGGCCGTTCCCCGGCTCGTCGGAGCCCGCCCGCGGGGTCCGGATGTGCCGCCGATCCGCAACCAGACAGGTTCTCCGCATGAGCGCCACCCCGGCAGGCCACGCCTCACAGGGCGATGCCTTCGCGCAGCTGCTGCGCGGCTCGGTGCTCCCGACGCTCGGCGCAGCGAGCGTGTGCGTCGTCGTCGGGGCCGTGTCCAGTGCCAAGGCCGGGCTCTCGGCGGCGTTCGGGGCCGCCCTGGTCATCGGCTTCTTCAGCCTCACCCTGCTCGTCATGAAGCGCACCGCAGACCTGGCTCCGACCACGGTGATGATGGTGGTCATGGCGACCTACACGGGCAAGGTCCTCGTGCTCGGGTTGGCGATGTTCCTGCTCCGCGACGTCTCCTGGGTGTCCGGGTATGCCGTGGGACTCACCATCACGGTCTGCACCCTGGTCTGGCTCTTCTTCGAGATGCGCGCCTACAAGCGGCTGCGGATCTTCGCCTTCACGCCGGAGGACGACGACCCGGGTCCGCACGAGGACCGGACATGACGCACAGCCCGACCATGACGCACAATGGACGTCCTCATGTCGACGTCATCCACTCCAGCCCCCGACGAACCGCTGCAGCAGTCTGCGCAGGCCCGGGCCGAGGCCGAGCGGGCCGCCAGCTCGCGGGCGCACGACACGGGGACGAAGGTCCTCGCCTACCTGCTCAGCGGGGCCATCGTCTACGGCGGAATCGGCTGGGGTGTGGACCGGTGGCTCGGCACGAGCTGGGCTCTGCCCGTGGGCATCGTCGCGGGAATGGCCTTGTCGCTCTACCTGATCTGGTTCCGGTACGGTACCGACTGAACTCGGCGGTCGCGGGAGAGCGCCAGAGCCGGTGCGGCTCAGGTCCCGCAGGGCGCGAACCCAGCGCCCGCATCCCGGCATACCTCACCCGCCGTGCCCCACGCATCCGAAGGAGCTACCTGTGAGCATCGTGGCCGCTGTCGTTTCCGGCGACTACATCCCGCCGGATGCGGCCGAGTTCTGGCAGCCGCTCGTCGGCTCCGGTGCGTTCGCCCTCACCCGCCCGATCCTGCTCCTCGTGCTCTCGGTCGGGCTCATCTCGTGGTGGCTGCTCGCCACCACCCGCCACCGGGCCATCGTCCCCGGCAAGGCGCAGATGGGCACGGAGGCGGTCTACGGACTCGTCCGCAACGGCGTGGCTCGCGACCTCATCGGCAGCAAGGACTTCCTGCGCTTCGTGCCGCTGCTGTTCACGATGTTCATCCTCATCCTCGTGAACAACCTGTTCGGCGTCGTCCCGCCGATGTCCTTCCCGACCATGAGCCGCATCGGCTTCCCCATGGTCCTCGCCCTCATCGTCTGGGTCGTCTTCCACGTCGTCGGGATGCGCAAGCACGGCGTGCTCGGCTACTGGAAATCCCTGGTCCCACCGGGCCTGGGCCTGGGGATGAGCATCGCGATCTTCCCGCTGGAGCTCATCACCGACCTGTTCACCCGGCCAGTCACCCTGGCCCTGCGGCTCTTCGGCAACATGTTCGCCGGCCACATCCTCCTGGTGCTCTTCATCACCGGAGGCTGGCACATGCTCACGAGCGGCGGGTTCCTCGTCGCCGCCGGCGGGGTCACCTGGATCTTCGCGCTCGTCATGACGCTCTTCGAGATCCTCGTCGAGTTCCTCCAGGCCTACGTGTTCACCCTGCTCGCCGCCCTCTACATCGCCGGCGCCGTCGCCGACGAGCACTGACCCACCCTGACCGCACCGCCGCACGCCCCGCACCACAGACGCCCCGCTGGTAACCGCCATCGGGACCATCCAAAAGGAACGGAACGAACATGACCGGCAACATTGCCATCCTCGGTTACGGCCTCTCCGCCATCGGCCCCGGTATCGGTGTCGGCCTGATCTTCGCCGCCTACATCAACGGCGTCGCCCGTCAGCCCGAGGCCCGCGGCATGCTCCAGCCGATCGCCTTCCTCGGCATGGCCATCACCGAGGCGCTCGCCATCTTCGGTATCGCGCTCGCCTTCGTCTTCAAGGCCTGACGCACCGCTTCACGAGGCCATCAACTCTCCCAGGAGATCCCCATGCACTCCATGACCATCCCCGCCGCGGGCGGCGAAGGCGACGGTGGCTTCTGGGCCACCGCGGCCCCGATCATCCCCCACCCGCTGGAGTTCTTCTTCGGCCTCGTGACGTTCGCCCTCCTCTACTGGGTGGTGGCGAAGAAGGTCGTCCCGCGGCTCGAGCAGATCTTCGACGAGCGCACCGCGGCGATCGAGGGAGGGATCAACAAGGCAGAGGAGGCCCAGGCCCAGGCCCAGGCAGCCCTCGAGCAGTACAACGCGCAGCTGCAGGAGGCGCGGACCGAGGCCTCGAAGATCCGCGAGGACGCCAAGGCCCAGGGTGCGCAGATCATCGCCGAGCTGCGCGAGAAGGCCAACGCCAAGAGCGCCCGGATCACCGAGAGCGCGCACAAGCAGATCGAGGCTGAGCGCCAGCAGGCGGTCGTCCAGCTGCGCGGCGAGGTCGGCCGGCTCTCCACCGAGCTGGCCAGCCGGATCGTCGGCGAGTCCCTCGAGGACGAGACGCGCCAGAAGGGCATCGTCGAGCGGTTCCTCGCCGAGCTCGAGTCGGGCGAGATCAAGCCGGAGAAGGTGACCGGCAGCGACTCCACCGGTGACGCCGCCACGGCCCCCGCGGCAGCGACGGCAGCTCCGGAGCAGGACGCCTGATGCAGGGCTCCTCGCGCGCCGCCGCCCTCGCCGGCCAGGACGCGTTCGCCGCTGCCCTGGACTCCGGGGTCGATGGCGCGACGCTGGCCGAGGACCTCTTCGCCCTCACGGCGGTCATCGACCACAACGCCACGCTGCGCCGGGCCCTGGCCGACCCCTCGCGGGACGGGTCAGCCAAGGCCGACCTGGTGAGCCGGCTCTTCGACGGCAAGGTGAGCCCGGCAGCCGTCGAGCTGCTCACGGTGCTGGCCTCCCAGCGGTGGTCCACCGAGCGTGACCTCTCCGACACCGTGGAGAGCCTGGCCGTCGAGACGGTCGTCGCCAGCGCCGAGACGGCAGGTCGAGCAGACCAGCTCGAGGACGAGCTGTTCCGCTTCGAGCGGATCGTCGCGGGCAACGTGGCCCTGCGGGAGGCGCTGACCGACCGGCGGGGCGACGTCCAGGGCAAGGAGCAGGTCGTCACCGCGCTGCTGGAGGGCAAGGCCAGCGACGAGACGGTGCGCCTCGCCCGGCAGGCGGTCCTCGCCCCGCGTGGCCGCCGGTTCGACCGGGTCCTCGAGACCTATCTCGCGATCGCCGGCATGCGTCGCCAGCAGCTGGCGGCGACGGTGGTCAGCGCGATCGACCTCGACGCGACCCAGCGTGAGCGGCTGGCGGCCGCGCTCAGCGCGCACTACGGCAAGGACGTCCATCTGAACGTCATCATCGATTCAGCCGTCATCGGCGGGATCCGGGTGCAGATCGGCGACGATGTCGTGGACGGCACGATCCTGCGCCGCCTCGAGGGCGCGAGGCGGCACTTCCATGGCTGAGCACCGACCCCACCCTGAGCGCGACCCCCAGCGTCAGACCCCCTACCCGAGCACCACAGGCAGCTTCGGCCCCCTCCAGGGAGCCGGCAACCGAGGAGAAGAGACACCATGACGGAGCTTTCGATCCGTCCGGAGGAGATCCGGGACGCGCTGGACAACTTCGTTCAGTCCTACGAGCCGGGCACGGCCTCCCGCGAAGAGGTCGGCCGGGTGACCGACGCCGGTGACGGCATCGCCCATGTCGAGGGCCTCCCGTCCGCGATGACCAACGAGCTGCTCCAGTTCTCGGACGGCACGCTGGGCATCGCCCTGAACCTCGACGTCCACGAGATCGGCGTCGTCGTCCTCGGTGACTTCAGCGGCATCGAGGAGGGCCAGGAGGTCAAGCGCACGGGTGAGGTCCTCTCCGTGCCCGTCGGTGACAACTTCCTCGGCCGCGTCGTCAACCCGCTCGGCCAGCCGATCGACGGCCTCGGCGAGATCGAGGCCGAGGGGCGCCGCGCCCTGGAGATCCAGGCGCCGTCCGTGGTCCAGCGCAAGTCGGTCCACGAGCCGCTGCAGACCGGCCTCAAGGCCGTCGATGCGATGACCCCGATCGGCCGCGGCCAGCGTCAGCTCATCATCGGTGACCGCCAGACGGGCAAGACCACCGTCGCGATCGACACGATCATCAACCAGAAGCGCAACTGGGAGTCCGGCGACCCGGACCAGCAGGTCCGCTGCATCTATGTCGCGATCGGCCAGAAGGGCTCGACCATCGCCGGAGTCCGCGGCACCCTCGAGGAGGCCGGCGCACTCGAGTACACGACGATCGTGGCCGCACCCGCCTCGGACGCCGCCGGCTTCAAGTACCTCGCGCCGTACACCGGGTCGGCCATCGGCCAGCACTGGATGTACGACGGCAAACACGTCCTCATCGTCTTCGACGACCTGAGCAAGCAGGCCGAGGCCTACCGCGCCGTGTCGCTGCTGCTGCGCCGCCCGCCGGGCCGAGAGGCCTACCCCGGCGACGTGTTCTACCTGCACTCCCGGCTGCTCGAGCGCTGCGCGAAGCTGTCCGACGACCTCGGCCACGGCTCGATGACCGGCCTGCCGATCATCGAGACCAAGGCCGGCGACGTGTCGGCCTACATCCCGACGAACGTCATCTCGATCACGGACGGCCAGATCTACCTGCAGGCGGACCTGTTCAACGCCAACGTCCGCCCGGCGATCGACGTGGGTGTGTCGGTGAGCCGCGTCGGCGGTGCCGCTCAGGTCAAGGCGATGAAGGACGTCTCAGGACGCCTCAAGCTCGACCTGGCGCAGTACCGCGCGATGGAGGCGTTCGCGATGTTCGCCTCCGACCTCGACCCCGCGTCGCGGGCCCAGCTCGCCAAGGGCGCCCGGCTCGTCGAGCTGCTCAAGCAGAAGTCGGCGAACCCGTTCCCGGTCGAGGAGCAGGTCGTCAGCATCTGGGCCGGCACGACCGGCCAGCTCGACTCGGTCAAGGTCGAGGACGTGCGCGCCTTCGAGGCCGACTTCCTCGACTACCTGCGCCGCGAGAACAAGGGCCTGCTCGACGGGATCCGCGAGACCGGCAAGTTCGACGACGACACCCGCTCGGGTCTCGAGGAGGCCGTCAAGAAGTTCAAGGTCGAGTTCGGCGGCGAGGCGCCCGAGGACGACCGGCGCACCGACGTCGGCACCGAGGGCAAGCCCGAGCAGCTCGCGGACGAGGACATGGACCAGGAGCAGATCGTCCGTCAGAAGCGCTGACGCGTCTCGACTGCGGCCGAGACCTCGGCCCAGCAGACGTCGTCGGCAGAGCCAGCAGTTGACCGAGCACAGCGTCAGTACGAGCACAGAGAGAGGCGGCAGGTATGGGAGCGCAGATGCGGGTCTACCGCCAGCGCGTCCGGTCCGTCCAGGCGACCAAGAAGATCACCCGGGCGATGGAGCTCATCGCAGCGTCCCGGGTGGTCAAGGCACGGCAGCGGGTCGAGGAGGCCACGCCGTACGCTGCCGCACTGACCCGCGCCCTGTCCGCGCTGGCGACGTACTCCAACGAGGAGCACCCGCTCACCACCGAGCGGGACGAGGTGCGCCGCGCCGCCGTGCTCATCATCGCGGGTGACCGCGGCCTGTCCGGGGCGTACAACTCCTCGGTGCTCAAGGAGAGCGAGCAGCTCGTGCACCGGCTCAAGGAGGAGGGCAAGGAGGTCGTGCCATACCTCGTCGGGCGCCGCTCGGTGGCGTTCTACAAGTTCCGCCGGCGCGAGTTCGCGGCCGAGTGGACAGGCTTCTCGGACGCCCCGAACTACGAGGCGGCCAGGGAGATCGGCAGCCGGATCGTCGACGACTTCCTCAAGGACTTCGAGGAGGGCGGCCACGACGAGGTCCACGTCGTCTACACCCGGTTCAAGAACATGGTGACCCAGGAACCACGGGTGCTGCGGCTCGTCCCCCTCGAGATCGTCGAGGGCGAGGAGAAGCCCGACCCGGACGACGTCCTGCCGCTCTACGAGTTCGAGCCCGGAGCCGCCCAGGTGCTCGACGCGCTGCTGCCGAAGTACGTCATCTCCCGGATCTGGACCTGTCTGCTCTCCGCGGCCGCGTCCCAGATGGCTGCCCAGCAGCGGGCGATGAAGTCGGCGACCGACAACGCCGACGCCCTCATCAAGACGTACACCCGGCTGGCGAACCAGGCCCGCCAGGCCGAGATCACCCAAGAGATCAGCGAAATCGTGGGCGGCACTGACGCCCTCGCGTCCGCCAAGTAAAGGAAGCGACCATGACTGCCACTGTCACCGAAAACACCGCGGACAAGAAGGCCGGCTCGGTCGGCCGGGTCTCCCGGATCACCGGCCCCGTCGTCGACATCGAGTTCCCCGTCGACGGGATGCCCGAGCAGTACAACCTGCTCACGACCGAGGTCGAGCTGTCGGGGGAGAAGAAGAACCTCAACCTCGAGGTCGCCCAGCACATCGGCGACAACATGGTGCGCGCCATCTCGCTGCAGCCCACCGACGGCCTCGTGCGCGGGACCGCCGTGCAGGACACCGGTGGCCCGATCACCGTGCCCGTCGGCGACGTCACCCTCGGGCACGTCTTCAACACGACCGGTGACTGCCTCAACCTCGAAGAGGGCGAGACGCTCGACATCACCGAGCGCTGGGGCATCCACCGCTCCGCGCCCGCCTTCGACCAGCTCGAGTCGAAGACCCAGATGTTCGAGACCGGCATCAAGGTCATCGACCTGCTGACGCCGTACGTCCAAGGTGGCAAGATCGGCCTGTTCGGAGGCGCCGGCGTCGGCAAGACCGTGCTGATCCAGGAGATGATCGCCCGGGTCGCCCGCGACCACGGTGGAGTCTCGGTGTTCGCCGGGGTCGGCGAGCGCACCCGTGAGGGCAACGACCTCATGGTCGAGATGGAGGAGGCCGGCGTCCTCGGCCAGACCGCCCTCGTCTTCGGCCAGATGGATGAGCCGCCGGGCACCCGCCTGCGGGTCGCGCTGTCGGCGCTGACCATGGCGGAGTACTTCCGCGACGTGCAGAGCCAGGACGTGCTGCTCTTCATCGACAACATCTTCCGCTTCACCCAGGCGGGCTCCGAGGTCTCCACCCTGCTCGGGCGGATGCCCTCTGCCGTGGGCTACCAGCCCACCCTCGCCGACGAGATGGGCGTCCTCCAGGAGCGGATCACCTCGACGCGCGGTCACTCGATCACCTCGATGCAGGCGATCTACGTGCCGGCGGACGACTACACCGACCCGGCCCCCGCGACGACCTTCGCCCACCTCGACGCGACGACCGAGCTCTCCCGCGAGATCGCGTCGCAGGGCATCTACCCCGCCGTGGACCCGCTGTCCTCGACCTCGCGGATCCTCGACCCCCGCTACATCGCGGACGACCACTACAACACCGCCGTCCGGGTCAAGCAGATCCTCCAGAAGAACAAGGAGCTGCAGGACATCATCGCGATCCTCGGCATCGACGAGCTCTCCGAAGAGGACAAGATCCTCGTCAACCGGGCTCGCCGGATCCAGCGCTTCCTGTCGCAGAACACCTACGTCGCCAAGCAGTTCACCGGCATCGAGGGCTCGACGGTCTCGCTGGCCGACACCATCGAGGGCTTCACCAAGATCGCCGACGGCGAGTACGACCACGTCGGTGAGCAGGCCTTCTTCATGTGTGGTGGCCTCGACGACGTCGAGCGCCAGTGGTCGGAGATCCAGAAGAACCTCTGACCATGCCAGAGGGGATCGAGGAGTACTACGCGCGAATAGACCGCGCCCTGGACGCCGGGGCGCGGCTGCCGCTCGATGAGGCAGCCATCCCGCTATGGGACATCTTCCCGTTCGAGGCCGAGGGGCTCCGGCTCAAGCCGCTGCGGCCTCCAGCGGAGGCGGAGGAGCCTCGCGCTGGTGAGGGCGGACGGCCCTGCCAGTGCGAGTCCGCCGACCCGGTGCCGGACGGGGTCATCTGGGAGGACGAGAGCTGGCGCCTCCTCTGCGCCGAGCCCAGCGGGTCACCGCTCGTCTGCCTGCTGCTCACCAAGGAGCACCATGGCTTCACCGACCTGCCGGACCGCCTGGCCGCACAGATGGGACGGCTGATGGTCCACCTCGGCGCGGCCATCGAGGCCCTGCCGAGCGTCGGCCGGGTGCACATGAGCAGGTGGGGTGACGGCGGGGCGCACCTGCACGTCTTCTTCATCGCCCGCCCCGCGCGGATGGCCCAGCTGCGTGGCACGTGTATGGCGTTGTGGGACGACTTCCTGCCGCCCGTGCCCGTCGAGGTGCGCGACGAGAACGCGCGCTTCGTCGTGGAGCGGCTGGTCTCGGCATACGGGGGAGCGGCAGTGCAGCCCACCCGCTGACGCGCGTGGACGGACGGACCCCTGGCTCCGGATAGACTTGGGACACACCGACAACACCGGAGGACAGCGTGAGTCAACTTCAGGTCGAGCTCGTGGCAGCCGACCGCAGGGTCTGGTCGGGCGAGGCCACGATGGTGCGGGCCCGCTCGGTGGACGGGGAGCTCGGAATCATGCCGGGGCACACCCCCCTGCTCGGCGTGCTGGTCACCGGCGACGTGACGATCCACGGTGAGGGCGGCCAGCGCACGGCCACCATCGACAGCGGCTTCCTCTCGGTGGACCATGACCGGGTCACGATCGTGGCCGACAGCGTCGACGCGTCTGGGATCCAGGGCTGACGGAGCCTCATGCCGAGCGCACTCACCTCCGTTGAGCTCGTGGTCGGCGTGCTCGTCGTGCTGCTCTGCCTGGCGGGTGCGGGCGTGTTCGTCCGGCGCCGCGCGATCGCGGGGGGCACGCTCCTCATGCTCTGTGGCCGGCGCTCACTCGGGGACTCGCACTGGCGGCTGGGGCTGGTGCGCTTCGGCAGTACCCAGCTGGAGTGGTTTCCGCTCATGGGCCTGACACTGCGTCCACGACACACCTGGGACCGGCTCGACCTCGACCTCGACGCACCCGCCTCGCTCGAGGGGCTCGACCGGATCGACCTCCTGCCGGACGCCTTCGGGGTGCGCTGCTTCTACCGCGCGGAGGAGTTCGAGCTCGCCGTCCAGCTCCCGGCATACACCGCCCTGCGCTCGTGGGTCGAGGCCGCGCCGCCCGGCTCGCAGGCGAACGTCGCCTGAGCCGGACACCACCGCTAGCCGGCCGGGGAGTCTGCGCCGTCTGTGCCATCGTGGGTCGAGGGGCTGTCGGGCGAGGTGGTGTCCGCCGAGGCGGTCTCGCTGCCGCGACGGGTGCGCTCGGGGGCCGCCACGCGCCCGCCACCCGGCTGCCACAGGACGTCACCGCCGATCGGCAGGTTGGCGACCCGCGCGAGGATGAACAGCAGGTCGGACAGCCGGTTGAGGTACTTGGCGGTGAGGACGTTGACCCCGCCCACATCGTCACCGTCGGCCGGCTGGTCGCCGTGCGCCTCGACGGCCGCCCAGGCCGCCCGCTCGGCCCGGCGGACCACCGTCGTGGCCACATGCAGGTAGGCGGAGCCGACCGTCCCGCCGGGAAGGATGAAGGAGCGCAGCTTCTCCAGGCGCTCGAGGTAGCGGTCGCAGTCCGCCTCGAGGTCGTCGATCCAGGGCTCGGCGACCCGTAGCGGGGGGTACTCGTAGCTCGCGCGCAGTGGCGTGCACAGGTCGGCTCCGATGTCGAAGAGCTCGTTCTGCACGCGGGTGAGCGTCGCGACGACGTCCTCGTCGAGACCGCCACCTGCGACCGCCACGCCGAGAGCCGCGTTGGCCTCGTTGGTGTCGGCGTAGGCGAGCAGCCGGGGGTCGGTCTTCGAGGTGCGGCTGAAGTCCCCGAGCGACGTCGTGCCGTCGTCCCCGGTGCGGGTGTAGATCTTCGTCAGGTTCACCATGAGGCCAAGACTGTCACCCGGGCCGCGCGGGTGCGTCGGAGGGCCAGCGACTAGGGTGCTCGGGTGCGTGAGCGGTTCCGGGTCGTCGGCGGCACGTCCCTCAGCGGGCGGGTCCCCGTCATGGGCGCCAAGAACAGTGCGCTCAAGCTCATGGCGGCCGCGCTGCTCGCGGTCGGGCGCACCCGGGTGACCAACGTGCCCGCCATCGTCGACGTGCGGATCATGGCCGAGCTGCTGCGTCGCCTCGGCGCCGTCGTCGACTACGACCCAGCACTCGGGGTCGTCGAGATCGACGTCCCCGAGGTCATCGGGCACCGGGCGGACTACGAGCTCGTCAGGGCGCTGCGCGCGTCCATCTCGGTGCTCGGCCCGCTCGTGGCCCGCTGCGGCGAGGCCGACGTCGCGGTGCCCGGCGGCGACGCGATCGGCTCGCGCGGCCTCGACCTGCACGCGGCTGGGCTGGAGGCCCTCGGTGCGACGGTCCACGTCTCCCACGGCTATCTCATCGCCTCGGCGCCGGACGGGTTGCGCGGAGCGGACATCCGGCTCGAGTTCCCCAGCGTCGGGGCGACCGAGAACGTCCTCATGGCCGCTGTCCTGGCGCCCGGCGTCACCCGGATCGACAACGCCGCGCGCGAGCCGGAGATCGTCGACATCGCCGCCTTCCTCACCGCCATGGGGGCCCGCATCTCCGGAGCCGGGACCTCGGTCATCGAGATCGAGGGGGTCGACGCGCTCCGGCCGGTTGAGCACGCCGTCGTCCCGGACCGGATCGCCGCGGGGAGCTGGGCGTTCGCTGCGGCGACCACCCGCGGCGACGTCGAGATCGTGGGCGGGGTTGCCGGACACCTGGCGATCACCCTGGACCTGCTCACCGGCGCGGGCTGCTCCGTGAGCACCACCGACGAGGGGTTCCGGGTGGTCGCGCCTCCTGGGCGCCCACGGTCGATCGACGTGGCCACGTTGCCCTACCCGGGGTTCCCCACCGACCTGCAGCCCTTCGCCCTCACCTACAACGCGGTCGCGGACGGCAGTGCAATGGTGACGGAGAACCTCTTCGAGGCACGGTTCCGCACGGTCCAGGAGCTCGCCCGGCTCGGAGCGGAGGCCCGGGTCGACGGCCACCACGTCATGGTCCACGGGGTGGAGCGGCTGTCCGGAGCCCCCGTCCAGGCCAGCGACATCCGCGCCGGGGCGGCGCTGGTCATCGCCGGCCTCGTCGCGGACAGCGTGACCACGGTCAGCGGCGCCCAGCACATCGACCGCGGGTACGCCGGGTTCGAGACGCTCCTGCAGGGGCTCGGTGCGGACGTCACCCGCGAGCCGGACGAGGTGCCATATCTGGACTGACCCGCGGGGTGGGGCCTGGTCACATTAGTCACATTGTTCACACGTGACACAGCGTGGCGCGGCGCCTGGCCACCGCCCGCGCGCTACCGTCCGGGACCAGATCGACACGCCCGACTCCCGGAGGGGACCGTGACCGCGAAGCCGCCTGCCGCCGCACCGGTGCGGCTCGTCACGACCCCCCGGGGCCAGGAGGCGATCGTCGAGGGGCGGCTCGACGTGCATACCGTGGCCGACGTCCGGCTCGCCCTGCACGCCCTGATCGCCGACGGGCGGGGGGACCTCTACCTGCACCTCGGGAGCGCCGAGATCGGCGACGCCACGGGGATCGGCGTCCTGGTGGAGGCGCACCACCGCGCCCGACGCAGCGGACGGCGCCTCGTCCTCGGCGAGGTCACGCCTCGCACCGAGCGCCTGCTGCGCGCGGCGCGTCTGCACCGGGTGATCCACCGCGGCGACGCGGTGCAGCCCACTGTGGCGCCTCTCACCGCCTGAGAGACTGCCCCCGGGCCGCTGACGCCGGTAGCGTCGCTCGGTATGGCCGACGACGCCGACACGGCGCAGGAACGACCGACCCGGGACCGCCCGTGGGTGATGCGGACGTATGCCGGACACTCCAGTGCCGCGGCGAGCAACGCGCTCTACCGGCGCAACCTCGACAAGGGCCAGACCGGGCTGTCGGTGGCGTTCGACCTGCCCACCCAGACCGGCTACGACCCGGACCATGCGCTCTCGCGGGGTGAGGTCGGCAAGGTCGGGGTGCCGATCAGCCACATCGGCGACATGCGCGCGCTGTTCCACGACATCCCGCTCAACGCGATGAACACGTCGATGACGATCAACGCCACCGCCATGTGGATGCTGGCGATGTACCAGGTCGCCGCGCAGGAGCAGGCCGTCGCGACCGGCGAGGACCCTCAGGCCTGGGTGCACGCCCTGGCCGGGACGACCCAGAACGACATCATCAAGGAGTACCTCTCGCGAGGGACCTACGCCTTCCCGCCGGCGCCGTCGCTGCGCCTGATCACCGACCTGGTCGCCTACACGGTGCGCGAGATCCCGAAGTGGAACCCGATCAACATCTGCAGCTACCACCTCCAGGAGGCCGGAGCGACCCCCGTCCAGGAGATCGCGTACGCGATGTGCACCGCGATCGCCGTCCTCGACGCGGTGCGTGACTCGGGGCAGGTGCCCCCGGAGGAGTTCGGCGAGGTGGTGGCCCGGATCTCCTTCTTCGTCAACGCCGGCGTGCGCTTCGTCGAGGAGATGTGCAAGATGCGGGCCTTCGTCCAGCTGTGGGACGAGCTGACCGAGCAGCGCTACGGCGTCCAGGACCCGACGCACCGCCGCTTCCGCTACGGGGTGCAGGTCAACTCGCTCGGACTGACTGAGGCCCAGCCGGAGAACAACGTGCAGCGGATCGTCCTCGAGATGCTCGGCGTCACGCTGTCGAAGGACGCCCGCGCCCGGGCCGTCCAGCTGCCCGCCTGGAACGAGGCGCTCGGGCTGCCCCGGCCGTGGGACCAGCAGTGGTCGCTGCGGCTGCAGCAGGTGCTCGCCTTCGAGTCGGACCTGCTGGAGTACGACGACCTGTTCACGGGCTCGGTCGTCGTCCAGGCCAAGGTCGACGAGCTCGTCGCGGGAGCCCGGGCCGAGATCGACCGCGTCCAGGAGATGGGAGGGGCAGTCGTCGCGGTGGAGTCGGGCTACATGAAGTCGGCCCTGGTCGCGTCGCACTCGGCGCGGCGTCAGCGGATCGAGTCGGGCGAGGACGTCGTCGTGGGCCTCAACCGCTTCACGACCACCGAGCCCAACCCCCTCACGGCGGACCTCGACGCGGCCATCCAGACGGTCGACCCCCAGGTCGAGCAGGCGGCCGTCACGGCCGTGCGAGCCTGGCGGGAGGCCCGCGACGCCGACCCGGAGAAGAAGGCCCGGGCCGAGGCGGCCCTCGAGCGGCTGCGCGCCGACGCGGCGACAGACAGCAACCTCATGCCGGCCACGCTCGAGTGCGCCCGGGCCGAGCTGACCACGGGGGAGTGGGCTCAGGCCCTTCGTGAGCAGTTCGGCGAGTACCGTGCGCCGACAGGCGTATCCGGCTCGGTGGGCGTCCAGGGTGGCGGTGCAGACCTGGCCGAGGTCCGCGAGGCGGTGCGGCGCACTGGTGAGGAGCTTGGTGAGCGGCTGCGCGTGCTCGTCGGCAAGCCGGGGCTCGACGGCCACAGCAACGGCGCC
Source organism: uncultured Actinomycetota bacterium (assembly GCA_963826375.1). Taxonomy (GTDB): domain Bacteria; phylum Actinomycetota; class Actinomycetes; order Actinomycetales; family Dermatophilaceae; genus Lapillicoccus. The sequence continues at coordinate 509,623 of CAWGWN010000009.1, forward strand.
GAGCAGGTGGCCGTCCGGGCCCGCGACGCGGGCTTCGAGGTGCTCTACCAGGGCATCCGGCTGACCCCGGACGAGATCGTCGCGGCCGCCGTCGCGGAGGACGTTCACCTGGTCGGCATCTCGATCCTCTCGGGGTCGCACATGGAGCTCGTGCCGGCCATCCTCACGGGACTGCGCGAGGCCGGCCTCGGCGACGTCCCCGTCATCGTCGGTGGGATCATCCCGCAGGCGGACGCGTCCCTGCTGACCGCGCAGGGAGTCGCGGCCGTCTTCACCCCGAAGGACTTCGGGCTCACCGAGATCATGGCCGAGTTCGTGCGGGTCATCCGGGCATCGCGCGGGCTCGCGGTCGAGCCGGCAGAGCCCTCAGCCGTCTGAGCCTCGAAGGTCGGACCCGCCTCAGCCCACCCCGGTCGCCGACTCCCGGCGCTGGTCCGCTGCGGCGCCGAGCTCGCCGACCGCGGTCCGGTATGCCGCGCCCACCCCGCCGAAGAACATCGAGCGAGCCGGGTGTGGCACCGCCGACAGCCCGCTCCGCGCCACCGACCGGGCCAGCTCCGGGTCCTCCTCGAGCTGCACCTGCGCGGTGCCGTCGGGGGAGAAGGTCACGTGCACCCGAGGCTGCTCGATCGCCTCGACCAGCTCCACGCCGTCGAGGCAGTGCCGGCCCAGCACCTGCAGCAGCGCCGTCGTGATGCGGTCCGCACCCGGCGAGCCGATGGCGATCACCCTCCCGGACCCGGCTCGCCCGACGGTCGGAGCCATGTTGGAGGCCAGCCGGGTGCCCGGACGCAGGGCGTGCAGGCCGAGCCGGTTCAGCTCGGGCTCTCCGAGGCAGTTGTTGAGCAGCAGCCCCGTGCCCGGCACGGTGGCTCCGGAGCCGTAGCCCGAGGACGCCGTGACCGAGCAGGCCGTGCCCTGCTCGTCGACCACCGAGACATGCGCGGTGGACGAGGAGGTCGGCAGCCCCGCGAGCCCGTGGCGTTCGACTGCCTGGAGCAGGTCGAGCCCGGCGGCCTCGAGGTCGCGCGCCAGGTCGTGCACCTGCACCCGATGACCGAGTACCACCTGCTGGATGTCGATGACGTCGTCCGTGCTCCACCCGGTGCGCCGGCTCAGCTCGCGCAGCATCACCGCGAGCACGGGCCCGCCGATCGACGGCGGCGGGTTGAGCCCGAGGTCCCAGCCGCCGGCCTGGACGCGCAGGGCGGGCCGCACGACCGCGCGGTATGCCGTGAGGTCGGCTGCGGTGACCAGGCCGCCGCGTTCCGCGAGATCGGCGACGAGCCGCCCGGCGAGCTCGCCGCCGTAGAGGTCGCCCGGACCGCGTTCTGCCAGCCGGGCGAGGGTGCAGGCGAGGTCGGTGTCGACGATGCGCTCGCCGGCGCCGACGGGAGTGCCGTCCGGGCGGTGCAGGAGGGCGCGCGTCTGCGGGTCCCAGCCGAACACCGAGTCCCCGGTGATGGCCAGGTAGCTCGCCGCCGCAGCCCCGAGCTGGTACCCGTCGCGGGCTGCGGCGACGGCCGGCGCGACCACCTCGCTCCACGGCAGGCGGCCGTGCCGGGCGTGGGCGAGGCCCAGCCCGGCGACGGTGCCGGGCGTCGCCACGCTGCCGGGCCCGGCATACAGGGTCAGGCCGCCGCCGTAGGACGTCGTGATCTCCATCAGGCCGCGCCCCAGGCGGTCCGGGCTCACCCCGCGGCCGGGCATCTCGACGTTGCCGTCGACGACCTCGGGCTCCCCGTCATGGGGCCAGACGGCCAGGTAGGCGCCGCCGAGGAGGCTGACCACACCCGGCTCGGTCGACGCCGCCACGAGCAGGGCCGCCACAGCCGCGTCGACGGCGGTCCCCCCCGCCGCGGCGACGTCGAGGGCGGCCTGGACGGCCAGTGGGCTGGGTGCGGCGACGGCGATCCTCACCACCCTGATTCTGCCGTGTCGGGCGGTCCTGGCTAGGACACTGGTCGGATGCGAGAGACTGCCGAGGAGCTGCGCACCCTCCAGAGCCTGCTGGATGCGTCCCACGCGGGAGCGACCGGACATCTGCGCGGCATCATCAACGACGACCGCACCCTGACCGCGCGGGAGATCGCCGGCCTGCTGACCGGGATGCGGGTGGTGACCCTGGCGACCGTCACCGCCCGGGGAGAGCCGAGGATCAGCGCGCTCGACGGCCACTTCCTGCACGGACGGTGGACGCTCGGAACCGACCCGGCGTCGGCGAAGGGGCGTCAGGTCGTCGCGCGGCCGGCGGTCAGCGCGGCCCACGTCGACGGGGAGGACCTGGCCGTGTTCACCCACGGCCGGGCCGACGTGCTCACCGCTGACCACCCGGACCGTGCCGAGGTCATCGGGCACTGGACGGCGCACTACGGCGCCTCCGCCCTGCCCTGGGACGACGTCCTGATGTTCCAGATCGTCCCGTCGTGGATGGTGGGGTATGCGTTCGAGCGCGAGAAGCTGCTGCGGGCCCGGGGAGTGACCCTCGACGCCCGATGACGGGGCCGGCGGCGGCGCTATCGTGCGTGAGGTGAGCGACCTGTTCTGCCCGGCCCGGATCCTCCTCTGCCGGGTCGGGGGAACCGACCGGGGCGAGGTGGACCGTCTCGGCGTCCGCCTGAGCCGTGAGCGCGTCGCGGCGGTCTACTCGAGCGGCGCCCCCGGCGCCGCGGAGGGCGGCGCCGCCCTGGCGCTCAGGCTCGGCCTGACGGCTGAGGTCGCCGTCGACCTCAGCACCGCTCCATACGCTGCGCTGGCCGGCATTGCCGACCGGCATCGCGGCGAGAGCGTCGTCGTCGTCGGCGACGACGTCCTGGCCGGCCCTCCCGGGCTGGGGGTCCCGCCCGCGACCCGTGTCCCGGCCGGCGTCCCGCCAGAGCCCGCCGTCACCGTGGTCGAGATCGACGCCGACGGCTGGCGCGTGGCACCTCTCTGAGACCCCCCTCCCCTTCCTGTTGCGTCCGGGTCCGGGCGGGTCGGGACCCCTCTCGACCCGGACGCAGCGGCGGGTATGGCGTTGCGTCCGGGTCCGGGCGGGTCGGGACCCCTCTCGACCCGGACGCAGCAGCGGGAGGAGCGGCAGACGAGAGGAGGCCGGGGCGCGGTCAGAAGAGGCGCGAGCCGAGGTCGTCGATGCCGCGCAGGGCGTCGTAGTCGAGGACGACACAGCGGATGCCGCGGTCCTCGGCGAGCACCCGGGCCTGAGGCTTGATCTCCTGGGCGGCGAAGATCCCGGCCACCGGGGCGAGATGGGGGTCGCGGTTCATCAGCTCGAGATAGCGGGTCAGCTGCTCGACGCCGTCGATCTCCCCGCGCCGCTTGATCTCGATGGCGACATGGCGGCGCTCCTGGTCCCGGGCGAGGATGTCGACCGGCCCGATCGCTGTCATGTGCTCCCGCCGGACGAGGGACCACCCGTCCCCGAGCGTGTGGATGTGCTCCGCGAGCAACCGTTGCAGGTGTGCCTCCACCCCGTCCTTGACCAGGCCCGGGTCGACACCCAGCGTATGGCTGGAGTCGTGCAGGACGGTGTGGATCTTCACCCGCAGCCGGTCCTCGGACTTCGCGTGCTGGACCACCCAGACGGCGGTCACGCCGTCCGCTGCCTCGGTCTCCTCCGGGCCGACCTCGGCCATGGCGCACGGCGGGGACATCCAGTTCAGGGGCTTGTACGACCCGCCGTCGCTGTGCACCAGCACGGACCCGTCGGCCTTGACGAGCAGCAGGCGGGTGGCGAGGGGCAGGTGTGCCTGCAACCGTCCCTCGTAGTCGACGGAGCAGCGGGCAATGACGAGGCGCACCGGGACAGACTAGGCGACCCGTGCGACGCGCATCACAGCCTGCGCCTGCGAACGGCGAGTGTGACGACCGTCGCCCGGTCGGCGCCTACCCGTGGGTAGCGGGCTCTGCCAGACTCGCCGACATGCCTCGAGAGTTCAGCACGGTCGGCGTCATCGGGGTCGGCACCATGGGTGCCGGCATCGTGGAGGTCTTCGCGCGCAACGGGATCGACGTCGTCGCCGTCGAGGTCGACGAGGCGGCCGCGACCAAGAGCCGGGGCATCCTCGAGCACTCGACGGCGCGCGCCGTCAGCCGCGGGAAGCTCACCGCGGCTCAGGAGAGCGAGCTGCACGGCCGGATCAGCTATGGCTGCGACCTCGCGGCCCTGGCCGACTGCCAGCTCGTCGTCGAGGCCGTCCCCGAGCAGCTCGACCTCAAGAAGGAGATCTTCGCCAAGGTCGACCAGATCGTCGGCGACGACGCCATCCTCGCCACGAACACCTCCTCGCTCCCGGTCACCGAGATCGCGGTGGCCACCTCGAACCCCAAGCGCGTCGTCGGGATGCACTTCTTCAACCCTGCGCCGGTGCTGCAGTTCGTCGAGGTGATCCGGACCGTCGTCACCGAGGACTCGGTCTTCGAGGACGTCAAGGCCCTGGCCGAGCGGCTGGACAAGAAGCCCGTCATCGTCGGCGACAAGGCGGGCTTCATCGCCAACTCGCTGCTCTTCGGCTACCTCAACCACGCCGTGTCGATGTACGAGACGCGCTACGCCACCCGGGAGGACATCGACGCAGCGATGCGGCTCGGCTGCGGCCTGCCGATGGGCCCCCTGGCGTTGATGGACCTGATCGGTCTGGACACGGCATACGAGATCCTCGACACGATGTACAAGCAGGGCCGCGACCGCCTGCACGCGCCCAGCCCGATCATCAGGCAGCTCGTCTCGGCCGGCCTCAAGGGCCGCAAGTCGGGCCGGGGGTTCTACACGTACGCCGAGCCGGGCTCGTCCGAGGTCGTCCCGGACGCACTGACGCCCAGGCCCGGTGCCGTCTCGGGCCAGACGTTGCGCGCCATCGAGACCGTGGCGGTGGTCGGCTCGGGCACGATGGCCACCGGCATCGTCGAGGTGTTCGCCAAGGCCGGGTATGCCGTGACGGTCGTGGCCCGCTCGCCGGAGAAGGTGGAGGCGGTCATGGCGGCCATCGGCACGAGCCTGGCCAAGGCCGTGGCCCGGGGCAAGCTCACCCAGGACGACGCCGATGCGGTCACCGCGCGCGTGTCCGGCACCACGTCGCACGACGACCTGGCCGAGGTCGACCTCGTCGTCGAGGCGATCGTCGAGGAGCTCGGCGCCAAGCAGGAGCTCTTCCGGACCCTCGACAAGGTGTGCAGGCCGGGGGCGATCCTGGCGACCACGACCTCGTCGCTGCCGGTCATCGAGTGTGCTGTGGTGACGTCGCGCCCCGAGGAGGTCATCGGGATGCACTTCTTCAACCCGGCCCAGGTGATGAGGCTGGTCGAGGTCGTCTCGACGGTGGCCACCTCGCCGGACGTCGCCGCCACGGTCCGTGACCTCACCGCCGGTCTCGGCAAGCACCCGGTGTCGTGCGGTGACCGCTCCGGCTTCATCGTCAACGCGCTGCTCTTCCCCTACCTCAACGACGCGGTGAAGATGCTGGAGGCGCACTACGCGACCGCCGAGGACATCGACTCCGCGATGAAGACCGGCTGCGGCTACCCGATGGGACCGTTCGAGCTGCTCGACGTCGTCGGCCTCGACGTGTCGCTCGCGATCCAGCGCGAGCTCTACCTCGAGTTCCGCGAGCGGGGCTTCGCGCCTGCGCCGTTGCTGGAGCATCTGGTCACCGCCGGCTATCTCGGTCGCAAGTCCGGGCGTGGGTTCCGCACCTACGGCTGATCGCTACGTCTCGCGTGTCCCGCAGGAGTCGCCTGTCCCGCACGACCCAGGGGTCCGGTGGATTGCCCCAGTCTGCACCCCTTTACGGTGATCGCTCCTGGGAATATCCTGAGAAGGGTTGGGGCAGAGTCAAATTCGCAGACAAGGGACGGCTGCGCGAGGAGAGTGGACGGTTGTTCCACCCCGAATACTCCCCAGAACCAGGAGCTCCCATGTCCGTTCTCCACCTCCCCCAACACCGGACCACCCTCTCTGCGGCGATCGCCGCGGGCTCCCTCGTCGTCGCCGGCGTCGTCGCCGCGCCGGCCGCCCAGGCGCACGGTTCCGACGACAAGCCTGGCAAGGTGACCGTCGTCGCGAGCAACCTCGACAACCCGCGCGGACTGGCCTTCGGCAAGCGGGGCGACCTGCTCATCGCTGAAGCGGGTCACGGAGGCAGCACCTGCCTCGGCGCAGGCCCAGAGGGCGAGCAGTGCGCCGGCCTCACCGGCGGCCTGAGCAAGCTCTCCCACGGCTCAGTGACGCGGGTGCTCGACCACCTCATCTCCGTCGCGTCGCCGGACGGCACCGGCGCCGAGGGCATGGTCGCGGTGGCGACCCGGGACCGCGACGTCTACGCGCAGTTCGCCGCGAACACCTCCATGATTCCGCCGAACGCCCCCCCCGGAGACGTCATCGACGCGGCGAAGGCCCAGCTGGGCCGCACGATCCAGCTGACGGACAACGGCTCGTGGAAGGTGCTGGCCAGTACGGGCAACAAGGACTACGAGTGGACCAAGGACCACAAGCAGCTGCAGCCCGACCAGTTCCCCGACGCGAACCCGAACGGCCTCGCCGTGACGTCCAAGGGCATCTTCGTGGCCGATGCGGGAGCCAACCTCCTCGCCAAGGTGGGCGACGACCACAGCGTCTCTACGGCCGCCTACTTCGACGTCCCTGCTGGTTCGCCGACGGACTCGGTGCCGACCTGCGTGGCGAAGGGCCCGGACAACGCGCTCTACGTCGGTGAGCTGCTCGGCGGCAGCTACGCCCCCGGGCAGGCTCGGGTGTGGCGGGTCTCACAGGGCAAGGCCACGGTCAAGTGGACCGGCTTCACCGGCATCCAGGGCTGCGGCTTCGACTCGCACGGCAACTTCTACGCCACCGAGTTCCAGGCCCACGGGATGTTCGGTCCCGACCCATCGGGTGACGTCGTCCAGGTCGCCAAGAACGGCAAGCGGACCACGTTCGGCGCAGGCGCGCTGAACTTCCCGTCCGGGTTCGCGGCTGACGACGACGCGATCTACGTCTCGAACTGGAGCATCATGCCGGCCCAGAACAACGGTGGGCCGACCGGCCAGGTCGTACGGATCTCGACCGACTGACCCGGCGAGCATCACGGTCCCCGGCCGGGCAGATCGACACCGACCTGCCCGGCCCGCGCCCGCCCCTGACACGGCACCCGGCCTGCATACGGGAGGATGTCGGGTATGCCCCGCGCCAACCGCCGCCGCCGTGACGAGGCCCCCCTCGACGAGGCGAGGCTCGGCGGCGGCAGCACCACGACGGAGCGGTATGCCGGCGGGCTCTGGACCGTGCGCCGGATCGCCGGGACGAGCATCCGGGACTACCTCTGCCCCGGATGCCAGCAGGAGATCGCCGGCGGTACGCCTCATGTCGTGGCCTGGCCCGCGGAAGGCGTTGGCGGCATGGGGGATCGGAGACACTGGCACACGGGTTGCTGGCAGCGGCGGGACGCGCGTCCGGCGGGGAACCCCTATCGCTAGCCTGCTCGGGTGAGCCGCGACCCCGATGAGATCCGCGCCAGCTCGATCCTCCCCGCCCGCAGGCAGGAGGTGGAGCTGCACACCGCCGACGGGCTGACGCTCGTCGGCGAGCTGGCGCTGCCGCTCGACCGGCCGCCGGTCGCCACCCTCATCACCGTGCACCCGCTGCCCACGCACGGCGGCTTCATGGACAGCCACGTCTTCAAGAAGGCGGCCTACCGCCTCCCGGCCCTCGCGGACGTTGCCGTGCTCCGGTTCAACCTGCGCGGGGTGACCTCACCGCGGGGGACGTCGCAAGGGGTCTTCGACGACGCGCAGGACGAGCGGTTCGACGTCGCCGCGGCGATCGAGCTGGCCGAGTTCCACGAGCAGCCTCCGCTGCCGAACCGGTGGCTGGTCGGCTGGTCGTTCGGCACGGACCTCGCCCTGATGTACGGCCTCGACCCCTCCGTCGCCGGCGCGGTGCTCCTCAGCCCGCCGCTGCGCTACAGCAGTCCCGAGCACCTCTTGGCCTGGGCGGACTCGGGAACGCCGCTCGTCGCCCTCATCCCCGAGCTCGACGACTACCTGCGACCCGACGAGGCCCGCGCGCGGTTCGCCGTCGTGCCCCAGGCGCAGGTCGTCGCCGTCGCGGGCGCCAAGCACCTCTGGGTCGGCGAGCCCTACGTGCGGCGGGTGCACGAGGAGATCGTCGCCCGGGTCAACCCGGACGCCCTGCCGTTGGGCACCACCTGGCCCGCGGCCGAGCAGGAGCACGAGCCGAGCCCGCTGAGCCGCTGAGCCTGCTGAGCCGCTGAGCCGCGTGAGCCGCCAGGCCGCCTCACCAGGAGGTATGCAGGGGGGCCCCCTCGGCGAAGCCGGCCGTGCTCTGCAGCCCGACCACCGCCTGCTGGTGGTACTCCTCGAGCGTGCGCGCCCCCGCATACGTGAAGGACGAGCGCACCCCTGCGGTGATCGCGTCGAGCAGGTCCTCCACCCCGGGCCGGGCCGGGTCGACGAACATGCGGGCGCTCGAGATCCCCTCCTCGAACAGGCCCTTGCGCGCCCGGTCGAACGAGGACTCGGTCGCGGTGCGGCTGCGTACGGCCCGCGACGACGCCATACCGAAGGACTCCTTGTAGGGGCGCCCGTCGCTGGCCACCTGCAGGTCGCCCGGGGACTCGTGCGTCCCGGCGAACCACGAGCCGACCATGACGTTCGACGCGCCGGCGGCCAGCGCCAGCGCCACGTCGCGCGGGTGGCGGACGCCGCCGTCGGCCCAGACGTGCTTGCCCAGCTCGCGAGCGGCCGCCGAGCACTCCAGCACGGCCGAGAACTGCGGGCGGCCCACGCCGGTCATCATCCGGGTGGTGCACATCGCGCCCGGTCCGACGCCCACCTTGACGATGTCGGCCCCCGCCGCGACGAGGTCGCGGACGCCGTCTGCCGAGACGACGTTGCCCGCGGCGATCGGCACGTCGAAGCCGAGCCCCCGCACGGCCGTGAGGGTCTCGAGCATCTTCTCCTGGTGGCCGTGCGCGGTGTCGATGACGAGGACGTCGATGCCGGCTGAGACGAGGTCCTTGGCGCGGCCCACGACGTCGCCGTTGATCCCGACCGCCGCGGCGACCCGCAGCCGGCCCCGGTCGTCGACGTTCGGCCGGTAGAGGCTCGAGCGCAGCGCCCCCTGGCGGGTAAGGATGCCGACGAGCCGCCCGTCGGCGTCGACGGCCGGGGCAAGCCGGTGGTGCGCCTCGCCGAGCTCGGCGAACGCCCGTTCGGGATCGGTCTCGGCGCCGATGGTGAACAGCGCGCTGGACATGACGTCCTTGACCTGGGTGAACCGGTCGACGCCGAGGAGGTCGGCCTGGGTGACCACCCCGAGCGGACGCTGCTCGTCGTCGACGACGATCCCGGCGCCGTGCGACCGCTTGGGCAGCAGAGTCATCGCCGCGCCCACGGTCTCCGTCGGGCTGAGTGTGATGGCGGTGTCGTGCAGCAGGTGCCGCGACTTGACGAACTCGACCACCCCGGCGACGACGTCGGCCGGGATGTCCTGCGGGATCACCGAGATGCCCCCCCGGCGGGCCACCGTCTCCGCCATCCGGCGCCCGGAGATCGCGGTCATGTTGGCGACGACGATGGGGATGGTGTTCCCGGTGCCGTCCGCGCAGGACAGGTCGACATCCATCCGCGACGTCACCGAGGACCGGTTCGGCACCATGAACACGTCGTCGTAGGTGAGGTCGAAGCTGGGCTGAAGGTCGTTGAGGAAGCGCACCGGACGAGGCTAGCCTCCACAGGGCTAGAGGGCGCAGTCCGCCGCGGGCTAGACCCGTCGCTGGCGGGGCACGAGGACCTCCTCGTAGAGCAGCAGCAGCCCGGCGGCTGTGGGGATCGCGAGCAGGGCCCCGAGCATGCCGAGCAGGGTGCCTCCGGTGAGGGCCGCCACGATGGTCACGGCGCCGGGGACGGAGACCGTCCGCTGCATGATCCGCGGCGCCACGAGGTAGTTCTCGGTCTGCTGGTAGATGACGAAGTAGACGATGGCGATCGCGGCCTTCTTCGGGTCGTCGAAGAGCGCCACCGCCGCGACGAGGACCGCTCCCAGGGTCGCTCCGACCATCGGGACCAGGCCGAGGAAGCCGACCGCGACGGCCAGCACGGCGGCATACGGGATGCCGACGACGGACATCATGACCCAGGCGCAGCACGCGTTGACCGTCGCGACGACCACCTGACCGATGGCGTAGGACCCCACCCTCCGCATGATCTCCTCGGAGAGCGAGACAAAACGCGGGCGGCGGCTCGCCGGGACGACCGCGTAGGCCGCCTGCTTGAGCGCCGGCAGGGAGGAGAGGAAGTAGAGAGTCAGCACGAGCACGGTCAGGGTCGAGAAGACTCCCGACGCGATGACCCGCCCGGCGCCGAGGACGCCGCCGGCGATGCGCGACATGAAGTCGCCGTCGTTGACCCGCTTGGTGAACTCCTCCTGGATGCGGACGAAGAGGTGGTAGTGCTGGTCGAGCTCCTGGACGCGTGGCTGGGCGAGCACCGCGTCGACGTAGGTGGGTGCGCTGGTTGCCAGCTCGGCCGCCTGCTGCGTCACCGGTGGCACGACCACCAGCGCGAGGAGCCCGAACGCGAGCACGACGAGCGCGAAGACCGCCGCCACCGACGCGCCGCGGGGCAGCCCGCGCCGGACGAGCACCTCGACCACCGGGTTCAGCGAGAGGGAGAGGAAGAGCGCGACCACGAGAAGCGTGATGACCGTGTCGAGCGAGGCGACGGCCTGCCAGAGCGCGTATGCCGTGAGGACCCCGAGCGCTCCGACGAAGCCGACGTAGAACGGGGACTGGCGGTTGAGGGGGCGCCCGACCCGTCCATATTCCCGGGCGGTGCGTCCCTCGCCCGCGGGGGACTCGGGGGGCGTCGTCCGGGGCAGCATGTCGGTGAGCAGGTCATGGGTCAGCTGCTCGTCATCGAGGGGCGGCGCCGCTGACCCCGCACGCACCCGGCCGCGCGGGCGCGTGCGTCGACGCCCGCGCAGCTCCCGCACCCGATCGAGCATGGGCAAACCCTAAGCGGGGCAGGGCACCCGGGCCGTGACCTCCAGGGCGCGTCGCTCAGACGTTACGGAACCGGTCGATCTGCGCGGCGAACGCGGCCCGCTTCTCCGGGTCGCTGACCCCGAGGCCCTCCTCGGGGGCGAGCGTCAGCACGCCGACCTTGCCCTGGTGCAGGTTGCGGTGCACGTCGTAGGCCGCTTGGCCAACCTCGTCCATGGCATACGTCCGGCTCAGGGTGGGGTGGATCAGGCCGCGGTTGACCAGCTCGTTGGCCTCCCACGCCTCGCGGTAGTTCGCGAAGTGCGAGCCGATGATCCGCTTGAGGTTCATCCAGAGGTAGCGGTTGTCGTACTCGTGCATGTAGCCCGACGTCGACGCGCAGCTGACGATGGTGCCGCCCTTGCGGGTTACGAACACGCTGGCGCCGAACGTCTCCCGGCCCGGGTGCTCGAAGACGATGTCGGGGTCCTTGCCTCCGGTCAGCTCGCGGATCCGAGCACCGAGGCGCTTCCACTCCGTCGGGTCCTGGGTCGTCTCGTCCTTCCAGAAGCGGTAGCCCTCCGCGTTGCGGTCGATGACGAGCTCGGCACCCATGGCGCGACAGAGGTCCGCCTTGTCCGGCGAGGAGACGACGCATACCGGAGTCGCGCCCCCGGCCAGGGCCATCTGGGTGGCGTAGGAGCCGAGGCCGCCACTGGCACCCCAGATGAGCACGATGTCGCCGAGCTTCATCGCGGCACCGTTGCGCGAGATGAGCTGGCGGTATGCCGTGCTGTTGACCAGGCCGGGGGAGGCCGCCTCCTCCCAGGTCAGGTGCTTCGGCTTGGGCATCAGCTGGTTCGTCTTGACGACGGCGAGCTCGGCGAGGCCACCGAAGTTCGTCTCGAACCCCCAGATCCGCTGCTCCGGGTCGAGCATCGTGTCGTTGTGGCCGTCCGCGCTCTCGAGCTCGACCGACAGGCAGTGCGCGACGACCTCCTGGCCGGGCTTCCACAGGTGGACGCCAGGACCGGTGCGCAGCACGACACCCGCGAGGTCGGAGCCGACGACGTGGTACGGCAGGTCGTGACGCTTGCCGTACGGCGAGGAGCGCCCATACCGCTCGAGGAAGCCGAACGTGGACACCGGCTCGAAGATCGACGTCCAGACCGTGTTGTAGTTGATCGCGCTCGCCATGACCGCGACGAGCGCCTCACCGGGAGCCAGCTCGGGGACGGGCACCTCGTCGACATGCAGCGACGTGCGGGGGTCCTTGTCCCGGCTGGGCATGCCCTCGAACATCCCGGCCTCGTCCTTGCGGACGGTCACCGCCCGGTAGGTCTCGGGGATCTCGAGCGCCGAGTAGGTCTCCTGGGCACGGTCTCCTGCCAGGATCGCGTCGCGAATCGCCTTCATCGGGGCAGCTCCTCAGCCGTTCTGGGGGGTCGTCACGCTCGGACTGCGCCGAACCTACTGGGCTGGCCACGGTCACCAACGGCCGTGAGACTGCGATCACGCGGTGACCTACCTCACGCCGCGTCGCCAAGGACGGGCTCAGGTCTCGGGGTCGCCCGCGAGTCCGCACAGCGCGGAGACGGTGACGAGCTCGAAGCCGTCTCCGACCAGCGCCTCGACGATCGCGTCGAGGTGGTCGATCGTGACGACCCGGTCGGGGGAGCCGCTGTCGTGGGCCAGGATGATGGCCCCCGGGCGGGCCTGTGCCCGGATGTCGCCGACGATCCCGTCCGGGTGCTCGACGAAGCGGTCCTCGTGCATCTGGGCGCTCCACAGGACGCTCGTCAGCCCGAGCTCCGCCGCGGCGAGCACCGTCGAGCCGGCGAGATGCCCGTATGGCGGGCGGAAGAGCGCGGGAGCGCGTCCCATGACCCGATGGATCTCGTCACTGGTGCGCACGAGCTGGTCCCGGCACGCGGCATACTCGAGACGACCGAGGTCCGGGTGGTCCCAGGTGTGGTTGCCCACCTCGTGGCGCGGCGAGGCGTCCCGCAGGATCGCGCCGTTGACCCGCAGCCGGTCTCCGCGCACGAAGAAGGTCGCCGGCACGTCGTGCCGGTCGAGGACGGCGAGCACCTGTGGCGTCCACGTGGCATGCGGGCCGTCGTCGAAGGTCAGGGCCAGCTGCCGGGCCGGCGTCGCCGGCCCGCTCCACACGACGCCGCCGCTCGCCGCGCCGGGGACCGAGCCGTCCGGGCGCACCGCCGAGACGCCGGAGCCGTAGAACGGCAGGGGCGTGCTCTCGCTCGCGGCAGCGGCGATCCGGCCGCCCCCGACGACGCTCACCGCCCCCAGCGCGGCACCTCCAAGCCCGGCCAGCAGGCCGCGGCGCTTCAGGGTCACGGGAGGATCGTAAGGGCTGATTCGCGAGCGAGGATGCAAACGGCGTGAAACGGTCCGTCCCGTCGGGGGCGAGAGCGGTCAGCCCTCGAGCAGACCGCTCCGCCGGGCGAGCGCCACGGCCTCCGTCCGGCCGCTCGCCCCCAGCTTGGCCATGAGGTTGGAGACGTGCACGCTGACCGTCTTCGGGCTGATGAACAGCTGCCGCCCGATCTCCCCGTTGCTGCGCCCCTGGGCCACCAGGGCGAGGATCTCGTGCTCACGGCCGGTCAGCACCGCCTCGGCCGTGACGCTCTCGGCGCCCGGCGGACGCCGGGGCGCCCCGCCGAGCGTCCGCAGCTCCGCCAGCAACGGCTCGGCGCCGAGCCGCTGCGCGGTCTCGCGGGCAGCGTCCACCAGCGCCCGCACCTCCTCGGCGTGGCCCGTCGCCTTGAGGACGGAGGCCAGCCGCGCGCGGGAGCGGGCGGTCTCGAAGGCATGCCCGAACTCGTCGAAGGCGGACACGCAGTCTCGCCAAGCGGCGACGAGCTCACCCTCACCTGGCGCGTCGACGCCGGTCAGCCAGCGCAGCCGCAGGTCCTCGGCGATGACCCGCGAGCGCCAGGCGCGAGCCTCGACCTTGGTCGGCCCGTCCATGGGGTGGCTCTCCCAGACGGCCGCCGCGGCGGCGACGAACCTCGCGCCCGACCGCCCAAGCTCGCCGAGTGCGGACTGGGCGGTCCCTGCCGCGTTGCCGGCGAGCTGTCCGAGGACCAGCGCGCTGAGCCGGATCTGAACCCACACGGTCGACTGCTGCCACAGCCGGTGCAGGAGGTCGACCACCTCGTCGTGGGTGCGCACGACGGACGCGACGTCGTGGTGGTCGCCGTCCACGTCGATCGCCGCGGCGCCGCTCAGCACAGCCGTCATCCCCTCGCGCTCCCACCAGGGCCGGGTCGCCGCGATCAGCTCGGCAGCCCCCGGGTCCCCGCGCCCGGCGAGGACCCCGAGTCGCACGCCGGACAGCAGCGCCTCCGCGCCAGGGGGTGGCGACTGCCCCGACACGTCGGCTGCCTCCAGGGCCGCCTCCCAGTCGCCGACGGTGTATGCCGTGATGCCCGCAAGCGCCCGCGCGTCCAGGGCATACGGTGCCCAGGGTCGGCCGGTCTGGCGCGCCCGCAGGTTCGCCCCTCGGTAGGCCCGGAGCGCCTCGGCGAACTCGCCCCGGCGGTAGTGCAGCTCACCCATCTGGTGCAGGCCGTGCAGCTCGGCGTTGACGTCTCCGTCCGCGCGAGCGTGGGTGAGCACCGCCTCCAGGCGGCCCCTTGCCGTCCGGTCGTCCCCGGTGACGGCGTCGATCCAGGCCAGGGTCATCGCCGCGTCGGCGGCGACGCGCGGCAGACCCAGGGCCCGGGCCATGTCGTGAGCCTCGAGGGCGAACCTCGCTCCCTCTTCGCCACCGAGGCGGTACGTGACGGCCTTGGCGTGGACGGTGAGGACCTGCGCACGCAGCGGCGAGGGGGAGTCCGGGACGATCGCCATCGCCTCCCCGGTGAGGGTCAGCAGGTCGACCGGGGAGTCGGTGAGGAAGGTCGCCGCCGCCAGGCCGACGAGCAGCTGACCACGCCCGGAGGGGTCCGCGCCGGTCGGCGGGGTGTCCAGGTGGTCGGCGATGAGCTTGACCGCGCGGTGCGGGTCACCGGCCGCCACCAGCGCCTCCGCGGTCTGCAGGACGAGCTCGACCACCAGATGGGCGCCCGAGCCCCGTGGGTCGGCAGTGCTCGCGCCCGGGTCGGTCCGGCCGGCGCCTCTCGGCGCGTGGTGGGCCTCGCGTGCCGAGAGGCTCGCGGTCACCCACCGGTCGTCCGCGGAGAGCAGCTCGAGCGCCAGCTGGTAGTGGCGCGCAGCCTCGTCCGGTGCCCCGACGGTCATCGCGTCGTCGCCGGCCGCGATGCTGGCCGTGATGGCGGTGGACATGTCCTGCGCCGCCCGGGCATGCCGAGCCAGCTCGGCGGCGGTCCCCGAGCCGTCCTCGGACTGCAAGGCGGAGACGTACGCGGCGTGGAGCCGGACGCGCTCGCCGGGCAGCAGGTCGTCGTAGACCGCCTCGGCGAGCAGCGCATGGCGGAAGGCGTAGGAGTCGCTGCGCGAGGGCACGAGCACGTGGGACTCCACCGCATCCCGCAGAGCGCGTTCGAGATCGAGGGCGGGGGCGGTCATCCCCATGATCTGCGCCAGCAGGCGATGGCTGACCAGGCGCCCCCCGACCGCGGCGCTCCGGACCACCGTGCGCGTGGCGTCGTCGAGCCGGTCGAGCCGCACCAGGAGCAGGTCGGCGAGGTCCTCAGGCAACGCCCACGCGCTCATCTGGGCCGCGCTGACGAGCTCCTCGGCGAAGAACGCGTTGCCCTCGGCGCGCGCGACGATGGTCTGGACCTCGTGCTCCGGCACGGTCCCCGACTGCAGGGACCGCACGAGCGTGCTGACGTCCATGTCGCCGAGGCGGCCGAGCTGGAGCCGGTGGACCCCGGGGAGGCGGGCCCACTCGGCGATGGCTGCCCGCAGCGGATGGCGACGGTGCAGGTCGTCGCTGCGGTAGGAGACGACCAGGGAGACCGGGGAGGTGAACCGGCGGGTGACGAGGAAGGCGATGAGGTCGCGGGTGGCCTGGTCGGCCCAGTGCGCGTCCTCGACGACCACGAGCAGCGGGTTCTGGGCGCCCAGCGCCTCGAAGAGGGCATGGACGGACTCGAAGAGGGCGGCCCGGCTGGACTGCGCCCAATGCGCCCGCTCCCCGGAGACCGGCTCGGGGTCGATGCCACGGGCGGGCGTCGAGGTGCGCACCCGACGCCCCGGGAGCAGCCGGTCGATGGCCGGATGGGCGGCCACCAGCGGGCCGACCTCGCCGGGCAGGTCGGCCAGCAGCCGGCCGAAGATCTCGGTGAAGGGCAGGTAGGGCAGTGCGCTGTCCCCGAAGTCGAGGCAGTGGCCGACGACGTCCCGGCTCCCCGCTGCCGCGGCTCGCTCGCGGAGGGCTCGGAGCAGCCGGGTCTTGCCGACACCGGCGTCGCCGGCGAGCAGGACGGCGCCGCCGGTGCCGGTCTCGACGCCGACCAGGTGGACGAGCTCCACGAGCTCGGTGTCGCGGCCGACCATCGGCGTGCGCGCGTCCAGGGCCATGGACGTCATCATCGCGTCTTCCACCGACGGACGGCGCGGACTCGGCAGGTCACCGGCCGAGCACGAGCCTTCCGACCGGGTGTGGCCGGTGGCCGGCGACGGGACGGGGCGCGTCGTCGGGGCCGGCGATGTCCTCCCGGTGGCCGCGTCGCACGGCCCACCGGCGGTATCCCTCCAGTCGGCGGGACTGCTCCGCGTGGACCACGGCCGGGTTGGTGGTGGGAAACATGGGTCTCTCCTCTGTCTTGGCTGACAGGCTCGAGACTGCGCCCCTAAGGCAGGGGGACACATCGGGAGAAGCCTTAGATCCGAGGCTGGCGAGCCCTGCGTACGGTCTGGGCCCCTCAGTCGCCAGCAGCGCCCCGCTCAGGCGCTTGCGTCCGGTTCCGGGAGAATCAGGACCCGTCTCGACCCGGACGCAGCGCCCCGCGCAGGCGCTTGCGTCCGGTTCCGGGAGGGTCAGGACCCGTCTCGACCCGGACGCACGGGGGGGGTCGGGGGGTGGGGGTCGGGGGAGTCGGGGGTCAGTGGCCGCCGCTGGGGGCGGGCTGGACGAGCTCCACGAGCACGCCGCCGGCGTCCTGGGGGTGGATGAAGTTGACCCGGCTGTCCGACGTGCCACGGCGAGGCGCGTCATACAGCAGACGCAGGCCGCGCTCGCGCAGGACGGCGCAGGCCGCCTCGATGTCCTCGACCCGGTAGGCGACCTGCTGGACGCCTGGACCGCTGCGGTCGAGGAACCGGGCGATCGTGGACTCCGGCGTGAGCGGCGCGAGCAGCTGGATGTGGGCCCCGGAGTCGCCCACCGCCATCATCGCCTCACGGACCCCCTGCTCCTCGTTGACCTCCTGGTGCGCGAGGCGCATGCCGTAGGTGTCGCGATAGAAGGCGATCGCCTCGTCGAGGTCGGCGACGGCGACGCCGACGTGGTCGATGGCCGTGAACAGGTGCGGGAACTCGCTCATCGACCGATCGTAGGGGGACGGCTCAGGTCGTCGCGGGACAGGTCATCGCGGGACAGATCGGCGCGGGGCAGGTCGTGGGGGGACCGGTCACCTGGCCCGCACCTGGTTGTTGCGCTTGTCATGGGTCAGCTCGACCAGCCCGAGCGTCTCGAGCAGCGGCGGCAGGTACATCCCGAAGCGCCCGCGGTAGCCCGGGCGCAGCCCGTACCACCCACCCACCGGGTTGTCCTCGGCGCGACCGAACGCCTCGACGCTGCCCTCGGGGGCCGGTTTCAGCTCGTCGGCGGCGCCGAGCGGCACCCAGTCGCCCTGCGCCCGAAGCCAGGCGTGCAGGTCGTCGACAGCCCGCGCGTCATACCGCAGGGTGGTCGAACCCACCTGGCAGACGAGCTGCGGTGGGTCAGCCTCCTCGTCGCGGTACATCGTGTATGCCGAGCTGCCGGGGGCCGTGGTGAGCTGCCACGGGTCGCTCTTCGTGCCGGATCCGGTCGTCATGGCTCAGGCGTACCCCACCGGGGGGGCGAGGACAAGGCCCCACCCCGGTGTGGTCCTCGCCACCTCCCGTGGCCACCGGGGTCGGGCGCCCTCGCGGCTAGAGTGGGAGGAGTTCATCGACGATGCTGAGAACGCCTTCTGGAGGCCCATATGAGCACGAACACGTCCGTCATCGTGGCTGGAGCCCGCACCGGTATGGGGCGCCTGCTGGGTTCGCTCAAGGACTTCTCCGGATCGGACCTCGGCGGGTTCGCCATCAAGGGGGCCCTGGACAAGTCCGGGGTCCGGCCGGAGCAGGTGGACTACGTGATCATGGGCCAGGTGCTGCAGGCCGGCGCCGGGCAGATCCCCGCCCGCCAGGCCGCGACCAAGGCCGGGATCCCCATGACCGTGCCGGCGCTGACCATCAACAAGGTCTGCCTCTCCGGCCTCAACGCCATCGCCATGGCCGACCAGCTGATCCGCGCCGGCGAGTTCGAGATCGTCGTGGCGGGTGGACAGGAGTCCATGACGAACGCCCCCCACCTGCTCGAGAAGTCCCGCGAAGGCTTCAAGTACGGCGACACGGCGCTCAAGGACCACATGGCGGCCGACGGGCTCTGGGACGCCTTCACCGACCAGCCGATGGGGCTGCTCACCGACCAGGCCAACACCGGCGCCGTCGAGTTCAGCCGCGAGGAGCAGGACGCGTTCGCGGCCCGGTCGCACGAGCTGGCCGCCAAGGGCTGGAAGGACGGCATCTTCGACGACGAGGTCGTCAGCGTGTCGGTGCCCCAGCGCAAGGGTGACCCGGTCGAGTTCAAGGCCGACGAGGGCGTGCGGGCCGACACGACGACCGAGACCCTCGGCAAGCTCCGCCCCGCCTTCCGCAAGGACGGCACCATCACCGCCGGGACCGCCTCGCAGATCTCCGACGGCGCCGCCGCCGTCGTCGTCATGAGCAAGGCCAAGGCCGAGGAGCTCGGCCTCACCTGGATCGCCGAGATCGGCGCGCACGGCGTCGTCGCCGGGCCGGACTCCTCGCTCCAGTCGCAGCCGGCGCGCGCCATCGCCCGGGCGTGCGAGCGCGAGGGGATCACCCCGAGCGACCTCGACCTGCTCGAGATCAACGAGGCCTTCGCGGCCGTCGGCCTGGCCTCCACCCAGGAGCTCGGCGTCGACGCCGACCGGGTCAACGTCAACGGCGGCGCGATCGCCGTCGGCCACCCGATCGGCATGTCCGGCGCGCGGCTCGTCCTGCACCTCGCCCTGGAGCTCGGCCGCCGCGGCGGCGGGGTCGGCGCCGCGGCCCTGTGTGGCGGCGGCGGTCAGGGCGACGCCCTCATCATCCGCGTCCCCCAGAAGTAGCGGCCGCCGCGTTGGCGCGTCGTGAGGTCGACGTCCCGTCCCTGGTCACCGCGGCCAGGGACGGCTCGCCGCGGGCGGTCGCTCGGCTGATCTCGCTCGTCGAGGACGCCCACCCGGCCCTGCGCGAGGTGATGGCGGCGCTGGCCCCGCATACGGGCACCGCGCACGTCATCGGGCTCACCGGCTCGCCCGGTGTCGGCAAGTCGACCTCCACGAACGCGCTGGTCGGCGAGTTCCGCCGTCGCGGCCAGCGGGTGGGCATCCTCGCGGTCGACCCGTCGTCGCCGTTCTCGGGAGGGGCCCTGCTGGGGGACCGGGTGCGGATGCAGGACCACGCGCTCGACCCCGAGGTCTACATCCGCTCGATGGCCTCCCGAGGGCATCTCGGTGGCCTGTCCTGGACCACGCCGCAGGCCCTGCGGGTGCTCGACGCGGCAGGCTGCGACGTCATCCTCGTCGAGACGGTCGGCGTCGGGCAGTCGGAGGTCGAGGTGGCCGGGCTGGCGGACACCACCCTGGTGCTGCTCGCCCCGGGGATGGGCGACGGGATCCAGGCGGCCAAGGCCGGGATCCTCGAGATCGGCGACGTCTTCGTGGTCAACAAGGCGGACCGCGACGGGGCCGACGCGACCGTCCGCGACCTGCGGCACATGATCTCGCTCGGCGACCGGACCGAGCCGGGGCTGTGGCGACCGCCGGTCATCAAGACCGTCGCCGCGCGCGGTGAGGGCGTCGGGGAGCTGATGGAGGCTCTGGACAAGCACCTCGCCTGGCTGGGCTCCAGCGGGACGCTGCGCGAGCGACGGGTCCGTCGGGCCGGCGACGAGATCGAGGCCATCGCCGTCGCGGCGCTGCGCTCGCGGATGGGCAGCCTGCGCCACGACGACAGCGTCGACCGGCTTGCGGCGGCGGTCGTCGACGGCACCAGCGACCCGTATGCCGCCGCCGACCAGGTCGTCGAGGCACTGACCTGAACCTCTGCGGAGGGGCCGCTGGACAGCGCAGAAGAGGTATTTCTTGCGCGAACCGCTAGTCTCGAAGCATTCCGCCGGTTATCGTGCCGCGCCCGGACCCCGCTTGGACGACAATCGATGACAGACAACGCTGCCCTTCGCCTGCTGACGGCGCCTGCCTCCACCCGCTGGAGCGAGGCCGTGGCGTCCGCGTGGGCGGTCCCGGCGGTCCGCAGCGGGACGTGGGGCTCGGGCCTGATCCTCGTCGGCTCGCTGACTCCGGCGTTCCTGCCTGAGGGCAACGCGCTCACGAAGCTGTGGCTGCTGCGCGACCTGCAGTACGGCCCCGGGCGGATCCTCGCCACGGGGCTGCTCCTGCTCGGGGTGTTCGTGCTGCTGCGCGCCTGGCTGCGGCTCTACTCCCGGGACGACGGCGTGGACGTCAGCCGGGCCACGCTCGGTCTGTGGAGCCTGCCGCTCCTGCTCGCGCCGCCGCTCTTCAGCAGCGACGCCTACAGCTACGCCGCCCAGGGCCGGATCGTGCGGCAGGGCTTCGACCCCTACTCCGTGGGTCCGGGCCTCATCGGGGGCCAGTTCGCTGCCCAGGTGGACCCGCTCTGGCTCTGGACCCCGGCGCCCTACGGGCCACTGGCCCTGCAGATCCAGCGGGTCGTCGTCGACCTCATGGGCAACAACCCGTATGCCGCGGCCGTCGGCATGCGGCTGCCCGCCATCGCGGCGCTCGTCGTCATCGTCGTCCTCCTGCCCCGGGTCGCGACCGCGCTCGGCCGCAACGCCCGCTTCGCCCTCTGGCTCGGCGTCCTCAACCCGCTGACCGTCCTGCACCTGCTCGGCGGGGCGCACAACGACGTCATCATGATCGCCTTCGTGGTGGCCGCGCTGTGGCTCGCGACCCAGCACCGGCTGGTGTGGGCAGCGCTGCTCGTCGCCCTCGCGGCGGCGGTCAAGCAGCCCGCGATCGTGGCCGTCATCGCCGTCGGCGTGCTGGCGGCGCCGCCGCCCACCGCGGACCGGGTGTTCGCGTGGCCGTGGAACGCCTGGCCCGCGCCCTTCCGCTCCTCCTTCCGGCCGGTCTGGCCGGCCTGGGCCCCCCGCTCCGCGTGGACCCGGGTCCAGGTGCTGCACGTCGCCGCCGCAGCCGCCGTCGCGCTGGCGGGCTTCGTCGTGATCACCGCGGTGAGCGGCCTCGGCTACGGCTGGGTCGGTGCCATGCACGTGCCTGGCGAGGTCCGCACCTACCTCGCGCCGTCGACTGCCCTCGGCTCGCTGGGGGAGGGCCTGCTGCGCCTCACCGGCTACCCCACGGCGGCCGGGTATGCCGTGCCGGCCCTGCGCGTCACCGGCCTGGTCCTCGGGGCGGTTGCCGTCGGCTGGATCATCCTCAACCGGGCCGCGCGCCAGCCCGTGACGTCGCTCGTGCTCATGCTGCTGACCATCGTCGTGTGCGCTCCGTCGCTGCACCCGTGGTACATCCTCTGGGGAGGGGTGCTCCTCGGACTCACCCGGGTCGACCGGCGGACGCTGCGCATCGCGACCTGGCTCACCGCGCTGTTCGCCTGCTACGGCGTCATCGACTTCGCGGTCCACAACGGGCTGGTGGCGTTCGGGGTCTCTGCCGGCCTCGCCCTGCTCTGGATCGCGACCGGCCACGACCGCGAGCTCGTCAACCCCAGCGCGATCCCCCTCCCGGCGCAGGACGGCCCCCGGGTGGCAGGCCCGGACCGGGCGGCCCGGCGCTGGCGGGACTGACACATACGGCAGCGGCGGATAACTCGCCGCGAGGCGGGTAGGACGCCTCCGGGTGGCTTCCCGGAGCCCGCCATCGCCACCTTAGGATGTACCTGACCGCGCCAGCGACGTCCCGGTCCACTGAGCGGCATCGTGCCGCCATCTCTCGTGAAGGGGACCCATGCAGACCTGGCCCGGCAAGCCCTACCCCCTCGGCGCCACCTACGACGGCACCGGGGTGAACTTCGCGATCTTCTCCGAGGTCGCCGAGCAGGTCGAGCTCTGCCTCATCGACGACGCCGGCGCCGAGACCCGGGTGGAGCTCCCCGAGGTCGACGGCTTCGTCTGGCACGGCTTCATCCCCGGCATCCAGCCCGGCCAGCGGTACGGCTACCGCGTCCATGGCCCCTACGATCCCGCCAGCGGGCACCGGTGCAACCCGGCCAAGCTCCTGCTCGACCCCTACGCGAAGGCGATCGACGGCGAGATGGACGGCGACCCGTCGCTGTTCTCCTACCGCTTCGACGAGGAGGATGCGGGGCTCGGAGCCGACCCGGACCCGGCCGACAGCCTCGGGCACACGCTGCTCTCGGTGGTCATCAACCCGTTCTTCGACTGGGGCCAGGACCGCTCTCCCGGGCACGAGTACCACGAGAGCATCATCTACGAGGCTCACGTCAAGGGCTTGACCATGCTCCACCCCGAGATCCCCGAGGAGATCCGCGGCACGTATGCGGGGATCGCCCACCCGGCGACGATCTCCCACCTCACGGACCTCGGCGTCACCGCCATCGAGCTGATGCCGGTCCACCAGTTCGTCCAGGACTTCACCCTGCTCGACAAGGGTCTGCGCAACTACTGGGGCTACAACACCATCGGGTTCCTCGCGCCGCACAACGAGTACGCGGCATACGGGACGCGTGGCCAGCAGGTCGCCGAGTTCAAGGGCATGGTCAAGGCGTTGCACGAGGCGGGCATCGAGGTCATCCTCGACGTCGTCTACAACCACACGGCCGAGGGCAACCACCTCGGCCCGACGCTGGCCTTCCGCGGGATCGACAACAACTCGTACTACCGGCTGGTGAACGACGACCTGGCGCACTACTACGACACGACGGGCACCGGGAACTCGCTGCTCATGCGGCACCCGCACGTGCTCCAGCTGATCATGGACTCGCTGCGCTACTGGGTGCTGGAGATGCACGTCGACGGGTTCCGCTTCGACCTCGCCGCCACGCTGGCCCGGCAGTTCCACGAGGTGGACCGGCTGTCGGCCTTCTTCGACCTCGTCCAGCAGGACCCGGTGGTCAGCCAGGTGAAGCTCATCGCGGAGCCCTGGGACGTCGGCGACGGCGGCTACCAGGTCGGCAACTTCCCCCCCTTGTGGACCGAGTGGAACGGCAAGTACCGCGACACGGTGCGCGACTTCTGGCGCGGCGACTCCTCGACCCTGGGTGAGTTCGCCTCACGGTTCACGGGGTCCTCCGACCTGTACGAGCACTCGGGCCGCAAGCCCATCGCGTCGATCAACTTCGTCGTCGCCCACGACGGCTTCACGCTGCGCGACCTCGTGTCCTACAACGACAAGCACAACGAGGCGAACGGCGAGGACAACAACGACGGGGACAACAACAACGGCTCCTGGAACTGCGGGGTCGAAGGACCGACGGACGACCCGGAGGTGCGGGCCCTGCGCACCCGCCAGCAGCGCAACATGCTGGCGACGCTGCTGCTGTCCCAGGGCGTCCCGATGATCGCGCACGGCGACGAGCTGGGCCGGACCCAGCTCGGCAACAACAACGCCTACTGCCAGGACAACGACATCAGCTGGGTCGACTGGGACCTGGACGACGAGGAGCAGGAGCTGCTCAACTTCGCCCAACGGGTCGTCGCCCTGCGGCACGCCCACCCCGTGTTCCGCCGCCGGAGGTTCTTCGCCGGGAGTGCCGACCACGGCGGGGAGAGCGAGGTCGGTGACGTCGCCTGGTTCACGCCGAACGGCGAGCACATGGCGGAGTCCAGCTGGCAGGACCACTTCGCCCGCTCGGTCATGGTCTTCCTCAACGGACAGGCCATCCCCGAGCTCGACCGTCGGGGCGTGCCCATCACCGACGACTCGTTCCTCGTGATCTTCAACGCCCACCACGAGCCGATCAGCTTCACCATCCCGGAGGAGTCCTACGGCGCGGAGTGGTTCATCGAGGTGGACACCGCCTCGACCGAGCCGGGCTCGCACTCGCCGGCTGGCATCGCCGACCCCGCGATGACGGCGTCCGTCGCGACGACCGCCGCGACGGTCGTCGAGCCGGGCACGGAGTTCGCCGTCCAGGCCAGGAGCGTGGTCGTGCTGCGCTGCCCGCAGGAGACCGGGGCGTGACGCAGGGCCGACCCGTGCCGAGCTCGACCTACCGGCTGCAGATCTGTCCCGACTTCGGGTTCGTGGCAGCCGCCGAGCAGGCGGACTATCTGGCCGCGCTCGGGGTGAGCCACGCCTACCTCTCGCCGATCCTGCAGCCCACGCCGGGCTCGACCCACGGCTACGACGTCGTCGACCACTCCCGGCTCAACGCCGAGGCGGGGGGTGAGGTCGCCTTCCGCGAGCTCGTGCGTGCCCTGCACGACCAGGGAGTGCGGGCCGTCGCCGACGTGGTCCCGAACCATATGGCGGTGCCGACACCGGCCCATCTCAACGCCCCGTTGTGGTCCGTCCTGCGCGAGGGCCGGCAGTCGCCCTTCGCGCACTGGTTCGACATCGACTGGCCGGCCGGGGACGACCGCGTCCTCATGCCCATCCTCGGGTCGCCCCTGATCGAGGTGGTCGACGCCGGCGACCTGGTGGTGGCCCACGACGGAGGCGCCGAGGGTGACGAGGCGGTGCTGCGGTACTTCGACCACGAGCTGCCCCTGAGACCCGGCACCGAGAGCCTGCCCGTGGCGGAGCTGCTCGACCGGCAGGCCTGGCGGCTGGCGCACTGGCGCCTGGGGAGCGCCGAGCTCAACTACCGGCGGTTCTTCGATGTCACCTCGCTGATGGCCGTGCGGGTCGAGGACGAGGATGTCTTCGGGCGCAGCCACGCGGTGCTCAGCGGGCTGGTCGCCGACGGCTCCCTCGACGGGCTGCGGATCGACCATCCCGACGGGCTGGCGGACCCGCGCGGCTACCTCCGGCGGCTGGCGACGGCGACCGACGGCGCCTGGGTGGTCGTCGAGAAGATTCTCGAGGGTGAGGAGCCGCTCCCGGCGGACTGGCCCTGCGCCGGCACCACAGGCTATGACGTCCTCGAGCGGGTCGGCGGGATCTTCGTCGACCCGGCAGGCGAGCAGCCCCTGACCGACCTGCTGGCCCTCGTCACCGGCACCCGGGTCTCGCTCGAGGAGACGGTCACCCGCGCCAAGGAGGAGGTCGTCGCCCGGGTACAGGTGCCCGAGGTCAACCGGCTGGTCCGGCGCCTGTCCGACCTGCTGCCGGACGAGGACGCCGACCGGCTGCGCCGGGCGGTCTGCGCCCTGCTCGTGGCGATGGACCGCTACCGGGCCTACGTCGTCCCCGGGGAGCCCGTCCCGGCTGAGCAGGCCGAGGTGCTCACCGCGGCCGCAGCCCGGGCCGAAGCCGCCCTCGACCAGGCGGACGTCGGCCTGCTCCACCGGGTCGTCGAGCTGGTCCAGGGCGACGACGCAACCGGAGACCGTGCCTCCGGGGCGCTGGCCGACCTCGTGGTCCGGTTCCAGCAGACCTGCGGACCGGTCATGGCCAAGGGGATCGAGGACACCGCGTTCTACCGGTGGCACCGGCTGGTCAGCCTCAACGAGGTCGGCGGCGACCCGGACCGGTTCGGCGTGAGCCCGGACGAGCTGATGGCCTTCGTCGACCGCACGGCGCGCGACTGGCCGCACGCGATGACCACGCTCTCCACCCACGACACGAAGCGCTCTGAGGACGTCCGCGCCCGGGTCTCGGCGATCTCCGAGCGCCCCCGCGAGTGGCAGCAGTGGCTGCGCGAGGGCCAGGAGCTGGCCAGGCCGTACCGGGGCGAGCTGCTGGACGGAGCAACGGAGTACCTGCTCTGGCAGACGGTCGTCGGGACCTGGCCGATCGACGTGGAGCGGCTGCGCGCCTACGCGCACAAGGCGGTCCGCGAGGCCAAGCAGCTCACCTCGTGGACCGACCCGGACGACGCCTACGAGGGCGCCGTCACGGCCTTCGTCGAGGGCATCCTCGGGGACGAGCAGGTCGTCGCCCACATCGAGCAGTGGGTCGCAGACGTCGCGCCGCTGGCACGGGCCACGACCCTGGGTCAGAAGCTGCTCCAGATCGTGCTGCCAGGCGTCCCGGACGTCTACCAGGGCACCGAGCTGGTGGACCTGTCGCTGGTCGACCCCGACAACCGCCGGCCGGTCGACTACGCGGAGCGCCGCCATCGGCTGGCCCGGCTCGACGCGGGCGAGCCAGCCCAGGACCTCAGCGACGAGAAGCTGCTCGTGACCTCGCGAAGCCTGCGGCTACGCCGTGCGCATCCGGCCTGGTTCGCCGGCACGGGGTCCTGCTCCCCGGTGCCGACGACCACCGGGCATGCTCTGGCGGTCGGCCGGGGTGACGACAGCCTGCACGTCGTGGCGGTGGTGACCCGGCTCGCCGGGTCGCTCGACGGCTGGCTGGACGAGACCGTCGAGCTGCCGGCCGGTGACTGGACCGACCTGCTGACCGGGCGGCCGTTCGCCGGCGGCGTCGTGCCTCTCGCCGGGATGCTCGACCGGCTGCCGGTGGCACTGCTGGTGGATTCCCATGCGTGAGAAGCAGATCCGCGTCTGGGCCCCGGACGCCAGGAGGGTGCACCTCGACGTTGCCCCGCTCGGCGGGGTCGTGACGACCGTGCCGATGGCCCCGGCCCCGGGGGGCTGGTGGGTCTGGCGCGACGCCAGCCAGCCGGCATACCCGCTGGACTATGCCTTCCGTGTCGACGGCGGGCCGCCGACCCCTGACCCGCGCAGCCCCTGGCAGCCGCAGGGGGTCGACGCCGCGAGCCGCACGTTCGACGCCTCACGGCATGCGTGGTCGGACGCCCAATGGCGCGGGCCACGGGACGGGCGCGGCGCCCTGGGGGGCGTCTTCTACGAGCTGCACGTCGGCACGTTCACCGCAGCCGGCACGTTCGACGCGGCGGTGGAGCGCCTCGACCAGCTCGTCGACCTCGGCGTCGACGTGGTCGAGGTGATGCCGGTGGCGGCCTTCCCCGGCCGTTGGGGCTGGGGCTACGACGGTGTGGACCTGTATGCCGTGCACGAGGGCTACGGAGGCCCCGCGGGCTTCCAGCGGTTCGTCGACGCCTGCCACGCCCGGGGCCTCGGGGTCTGCCTGGACGTCGTCTACAACCACCTCGGCCCGAGCGGGAACTACCTGTCCCGCTTCGGCCCCTACTTCACCGACGCGCACTCCACGCCGTGGGGCGCGGCGGTCAACCTCGACGGTCCCGGCAGCGACGGAGTCCGGCGGTTCGTCGTCGACAACGCGTTGCGGTGGGTGCGCGACTTCCACGTCGACGCGCTGCGGCTCGACGCCGTGCACGAGCTGCGCGACGACTCCGAGCGCCACATCCTCGCCCAGCTCGCGGACGAGGTCGCCGAGCTTGCCGCCGTGCTCGGCCGCCCGGTCCACCTCGTCGCCGAGAGCGACCTCAACGACCCGGTGATGGTGACCCCCACGGCCCTGGGCGGCCGGGGGATGAGCGGCCAGTGGGCCGACGACGTCCACCACGCGCTGCATGCTCTGCTCACGGGCGAGGACACGGGCTACTACGCCGACTTCGCCGCGCCGGGCGTGCTCGACACGGTGCTGCGTGAGGTCTTCCTCCACGACGGGCGCTGGTCGAGCTTCCGTGGGCGCGAATGGGGCGCCCCCGTGGACCCTGCGCTGCATCCGGGCCACCAGTTCGTCGGCTACCTGCAGACCCACGACCAGGTCGGCAACCGGGCGGTCGGCGACCGGATCAGCGCTGCGGTGACGTCCGGCCAGCAGGCCATCGGCGCCGCGCTCTACCTCACGTCCGCGTTCACGCCGATGATCTTCATGGGGGAGGAGTGGGCCGCCTCCACGCCGTGGCAGTTCTTCTCCGACTTCGACGACCCGCAGCTCGCCGCCGCGGTGCGCGAGGGCCGACGCGCCGAGTTCGCCGGGCACGGCTGGGACAAGGACGATGTGCCGGACCCCCAGGACACCGCGACCCGGGACCGCAGTGTGCTCGACTGGTCGGAGCTCGCCCAGCCCGTCCACGCGCGGATGCTCGCCTGGTATGCCGCGCTGGTCGCGCTGCGCCGCGAGGCTCCCGAGCTGTCCGACGACCGGCTCGACCACGTCGAGGTGGCCTCCGACGGGGACCGGAGCTGGGTCGCCGTCTCGCGAGGAGCCCTTCGCATCGTCGCCAACCTGTCGGCCGACGCGGCGAGCGTGCCCGTGCCCGGGGCGTCGGCGGCCACGGAGGTCGTGCTCGCCTGGGACGCGGCGTCGACGAGGCCGGCGCCAGGCAGCCTCGAGCTGGCCGGCCACGGCGTCGCGGTGCTGCGCCTCGCCTGACCACTGTCGGGACTAGTCCGCCCGGCGTCGTTCGAGCAGCATCGTGTCGTGCCACGCCCCGTCCCGCCGCGCGATCCGGTCCCGGCGACCGACGATGCGGTAGCCGCCGGCGACGTGCAGCGCGATGCTTGGCTCGTTCACCACGAAGATCGAGGTCTGCAACGTCCACAGGCCGCCTGCATCGGCCTCGCTGTTCTGGCGCTGCACCAGCGCCCCACCGACCCCCCGCCCCCGTAGGTCGGTGTCCACGTACACCGACGTCTCGGCGACCCCGGCGTAGCAGGCCCGGGTGGACACCGGCATCGCAGCACTCCAGCCCGCCACGCGCCCCTCCACGATGGCGACCCAGCGTTGGCCTGGGTGCCACTTGGCGTCGAGGTCCTGCGCCGTGGGCACCTCGGTCTCGAAGGTCGCGATGCCGGTGGCGATCCCCTCGGCGTAGATGCGGCGCACGTCGGCCCAGTCATCCCCGCTCATCGCCCGGGTGGACGTCGGGGGCACGCCCGCCGGTCCGGGCGTCTCGTCCTCTCGTCCTGCCATGACGGCAGCGTAGCGATGGGCTCTCCCACCTCTGTCGCCCGCAAACTCCGTGGCACCGCGGACCGCGGCACTCTACCGTCGTAGACATGAGGACCCACCTCGTCGACGTCTACGACGACGCCCAGTGCGCTCGTGCGTACCAGGTCATCGTCGCGGCCAACGGGTTTGAGCGCCCGTGGCACCGACCCCCGTCGCTCGAGGAGAGCGTCGTCGAGTGGCGGCACGAGGACAGGTCCGAGCCGATGGAGATGTGGGCCGCCGCTGAGGACGAGGCCGTCCTCGGGGTCGCTTCCCTGTGGCTTCCGCAGGACGACAACACCTCGATGATCTGGTTCGAGGTCACGGTCGATCCGGCGTTGCGTCGCCGTGGCGCCGGACGTGCCCTGATGGAGCGGATCGTCGATCGCGCCGGCGAGGAGGGCCGGACGACGCTCGTCTGCGACACCCGGGTCCCCGTGGACGGGGGATCGGACCACCCGCACCGGCGGTACCTGGAAGGCCTGGGTTTCCGCCTCAGCAACACCGAGATCATGCGCCACCTCGACCTGCCGGTCCGCGACGAGCTGCTCACCGAGCTGGAGCAGGCTGCGCGCGCCAAGTATGCCGGGCACTACCGGCTGGAGACCTACGTCGACGGGGTGCCGGAGGCACTGCGCGAGTCCTTGTGCGCGGTGATGAACCAGCTGGCGGTCGACGCCCCCACCGGCGACATCGACTTCGAGGCCGAGACCCTCACCCCGCAGCGGTACGCCGACTACCTCGAGCTGGAGAGGGACCAGAAGCGGCACCGGCTCAGCACCATCGCCATCGACGAGGCGACCGGTGACGTCGTCGCCTACACCGACCTCGTCCTGCCGTCCGGGGCGCCGTCGATGGCCTGGCAGTGGGGCACCCTCGTCGCCCGGCAGCACCGCGGCCACCGGCTGGGCACGGCGGTCAAGGTGGAGAACCTGCGGCGGCTGCAGCGGGAGTACCCTGAGCGCGACCGGGTCGTGACGGGGAACGACGACACGAACGCCTGGATGGTGGACATCAACCTTCGGCTGGGTTTCCGGGTGGTCGAGCTCTGCCCGGCCTACCAGCGCAAGCTCGACTGAGCCCGTGGCGCCCGGCGGGAGGGCACGGCATACCCTCGGAGCATGCTCTTCGCCTTCTCCGTCGCACCCGCCGTCTCCGAGGACGCCACCGGCTCGGTGAGCGCTGCGGTCGCGGCCGCCATCGCCGTGGTCCGCGACAGCGGCCTGCCGCACCGCACCGACGCGATGTTCACGACGATCGAGGGTGAGTGGGACGAGTGCCTCACCGTGATCAAGGGTGCCGTCGACGCCGTCGCCGAGGCGAGCCCGCGGGTCTCGCTCGTCGTCAAGGCCGACATCCGGCCCGGTTTCACCGGTGAGCTGGACGGCAAGCTCGAGCGGCTCGAACGCGCCCTGTCCGCGCGCTCGGGCGGCGGCTGACCCGGAGGTATGCCGTGCGCTCGCCCCGAGTCCCAGGCCGTCACCGGTCCTACCGGTTGCGCGCCGACGTCACGGAGGACGACGCGCGCTGTGTCGTCGCGCTCGCCGAGGACGGCGACGAGGTCGGGATGGCCGCTGCCGGGGTGGCCCGGGACCTGGATGCTCCGACCGGGTGGGAGCTCTACTCGATCAACGTGCAGGACGTGGACCGGGGCAGTGGCGCCGCGGACGCCCTGCTGGTCGCGGTGCTCGGCAAGCGGGACACCACCGTGTGGGTGCTGAGCGGCAACGGCCGCGCCCAGAGCTTCTACCGGCGGCATGGCTTCGTCGCGGACGGCGGCCGGTCGCGGCACGAGGGCAGTGGTGCCATGCAGATCCGGATGGTGCGCCGGCGGACGGCCTCAGCCACCTGAGCGACCCGCTAGCGTGCTCCCCGTGGCCCCCCGACTGCCGTTCGACCCGATCCGCCGGGCGGCCGAGCTGTGGCGCGCGCGCTGGGGCAGCCGGTCGCAGGCATTGCCGATGGCCTCCGCCACCTCGATCATGCGCGTGCAGCAGCTGCTCATCGGTGAGTTCGACGCCGTCGTCGGGGCGTACGGCCTCAGCTTCGCCCGTTACGAGGCGCTGGTGCTGCTGGCGTTCTCGTCGTCCGGGCAGCTGCCGATGTCCAAGATCGGTGAGCGCCTCATGGTCCATCCCACCTCGGCGACGAACATCGTCCAGCGGCTCGAGGCACAGGGGCTGGTCGAGCGCACCCCCAACCCTCGCGACGGCCGCGGCACCCTGGCGGCGGTCACTGACGAGGGCCGCCGGGTGATGGAGGCTGCCACGGCCGACCTTGTCTCCCGTGGCTTCGGCCTGACGATGCTCACCACCGAGGAGCACGAGCAGCTGTTCGCGCTGCTCCGCAAGGTTCGGGTGGCCCGGGGGGACTTCGACGCCGGCTGAACCGGATGTCCGCACGGGAGTCCCGCTGGCTTCCCATTAGTAGGACGTCCACGTAAATTGTCGGTCATGAGCCCCGACCAGCCGTCAGCAGCCCCACAGATGTCCGGCGCAGCGCGCTGGCAGGCCCGGTATGACGCGGCCCTGGCCAAGGGGGCCGTCCGGCACGCCGACTTCACCACGCTGTCAGGATCCACGGTCGAGCCTGTCTACGGCCCGGGCCTGCACGGCATACCGGACGAGACCTCGCCCGAGGGCCGGGAGCGGATGGAGCGGATCGGCTGGCCGGGCGAGTTCCCGTTCACCCGTGGCCTCTACCCGACCGGCTACCGCGGCCGGACGTGGACCATCCGGCAGTTCGCCGGCTTCGGCAACGCGGTGCAGACCAACGAGCGCTACCAGATGATCCTCGCCCGCGGCGGCGGTGGCCTGTCTGTCGCGTTCGACATGCCGACCCTGATGGGCCGCGACTCGGACGACCCGATGAGCCTCGGCGAGGTCGGCCACTGCGGCGTCGCCATCGACTCGGCGTCGGACATGGAGACCCTGTTCGCCGACATCCCGCTGGGCGACGTGACGACGTCGATGACGATCTCCGGTCCCGCCGTGCCCGTGTTCTGCATGTACCTCGTCGCCGCCGAGCGCCAGGGGATCGACCTCGGTGCGCTCAACGGGACCCTGCAGACCGACATCTTCAAGGAGTACATCGCCCAGAAGGAGTGGCTGTTCGAGCCCGAGCCGCACCTGCGCCTCATCGGCGACCTGATGGAGTACTGCGCCGAGAAGATCCCTGACTACAAGCCCCTCTCGGTCTCCGGCTACCACATCCGCGAGGCCGGCTCGACGGCCGCGCAGGAGCTGGCCTACACGCTGGCCGACGGGTTCGCCTACGTCGAGCTGGGCCTGTCGCGCGGCCTGGACGTCGACGTCTTCGCCCCGGGCCTGTCCTTCTTCTTCGACGCCCACCTCGACTTCTTCGAGGAGATCGCCAAGTTCCGGGCCGCTCGCCGGATCTGGGCGCGCTGGCTGCGCGACACCTACGGCGCCACGACCGACAAGGCGCAGTGGCTGCGGTTCCACACCCAGACGGCCGGGGTGTCGCTGACCGCCCAGCAGCCCCTCAACAACGTCGTGCGCACGGCCGTCGAGGCCCTCGCGGCCGTGCTCGGCGGCACCAGCTCGCTGCACACCAACGCCCTCGACGAGACGCTGGCGCTGCCGACCGAGCAGTCGGCAGAGGTGGCACTGCGCACCCAGCAGGTGCTGATGGAGGAGATGGGCCTGACCAACGTCGCGGACCCGCTCGGCGGGTCGTGGTACGTCGAGGCGCTCACCGACCGGATCGAGGCCGAGGCGGAGGCGATCTTCAGCCGGATCCTCGACATGGGGGTCGTGGGCCGCGAGGCCGGGGCCACCGGCGAGATCGAGCACCCGATCGGCCCGATGACCTCGGGGATCCTGCGGGGCATCGAGGAGGGCTGGTTCATGGCCGAGATCGCCGACGCCGCGTTCCAGTACCAGATCGCCCTCGAGAAGGGCGACAAGCGGGTCGTCGGCGTCAACTGCCACACCGAGTCGGTCAGCCACGAGCTGGAGATCCTCCGGGTCAGCCACGAGGTCGAGCGCGAGCAGGTGCGCGCGCTCGGCGAGCGCAAGGCCGGTCGCGACGAGGCGGCGGTCGCCGAGGCGCTGGGCCGCATGCTCGACGTCTCGCGGACGGACGGCAACATGATCCCGGCGATGCTCGACGCGGCCCGTGCCGAGGCGACCCTCGGCGAGATCTGCAACGCCTTGCGGGACGAGTGGGGCGTCTACCGAGAGCCCGCCCGCTTCTGATTCCCGAGTACGCAGGTCACGAATTGGTCTCGAACTCGGGCCTGTGTCATGGTGGACGGGCTCTCTCGCGCCGCGAACCGCTCTGGTGGAGGCGCCGTCGTCCCGAAAAGGAACCCCTCTCGTGCCCCATGCCCGTCGCCTTGCCGTTGCCCTCGTGGCGGTGGTCGGGCTCGCCCTCACCGTGCTCGGAGCATGGTTCGCGGTCACGCTCGGACCGTCCGGCACGGTGACCTTCACGGCGAGCGCCAGCCAGCCGCTCGTCATCGGCCCCTCGGTCCTCAACCGGGTCAAGACGCCGGTGACGGTCTCGGCCACCTCGGCGGCCGGGCCGGTCTTCCTCGCGGCCGCCGCGCCGCGTGACGCGAACGACGCGGTCGGCGCCGCGAAGCACGAGGAGGTCGTCCTCGCGCAGTACCCCGCTCGCACGCTCCGCCTGACCACGATAGGCGACGGTGCCCTCGCCGACCCGACGGGCCTGCACGTGTGGCGGCAGACCGCCCAGAACACCCTTGTCGTCAGCCAGGACCAGGCCCCGCAGGCGGTGCTGGCCTACGCCGTCTCTCCCGGGCCGGTCGACGTCACGCTCACCTGGAGCCGCAGCGCCTGGTTCGTGGAGTCCGTCGTCGTGCTCATCCTTGGCCTGATCATCCTCGCCTTCGCCGGCGGCTGGCTGCGCCAGCAGCTCACGGCCGCACCGGCAAGCGGATCCGACCGGTCCCCGGCGGGGCCACCCGGCGCCGGCGGAGCTGCCGACCAGGAACGGGCCGTCGACGGGACGGCCACATCATGACGGCGAGACTCGGACGGCGTCTCGGCGCCGGCATCGGCGCAGGCCTGCTCGCCGTCACCCTCGCGGGCTGTGCGGCGGTCGCCGGGGTGAGCGACCCTCCGACGGCCACCGTCGGGGGAGCCGTCGACCCGGCCCGCGCCCAGTCCATCGCCGCCCAGGTGCTGACCACCGGGGCCAAGGCCGTGGCCGCCCCCGGCGCAGACGGAGACGCGCTGCGCGAGGCGGCATACACCGGCGACGCGCTCGTCGCGGCCAAGGCGGACGCCAAGCTCGACCCGACCCTGGACCAGGCCGCCAAGGACGCCAGGACCCTGACGCCGGCCGCCCCCGTCGTGCTTGCGGTCTCGCGCGGCCTGGACTACCCGCGTTCGATGATCGTCCAGACGACCCGCGCCTCGTCGGGCCTGCCGGTGCTCTCCTACCTGGTGACGCCGGACGTGCGGACTCCGTACAAGATCGCGGCGATGACGCCGATGCTGCCCAGCGCCACGGTCAAGGCCTTCGAACCACTCACCCAGGGGTCCGCGCCGCTCGGGGACTCGGCCGGGCTGAGCGCCAAACCGGCCGAGCTCGCGAAGCTGTATGCCGCGTCGCTGGCCTACCCCCCGCCACCAGCCGGTGCCGCCCCGCCGTTCGCCGAGGACAGCTTCGCCGCCTCCGTCCGCAAGAACGCCGATGCGCAGAACCAGGGCCTGGGCGGCGTCGGCACGTTCACCCAGCAGCATGAGCCGAAGGACGTCATCGGGGGCCTACGCGTGGCAGGAGGCAAGGGAGCGCTCGTCTTCGTCGTCCTCGACCGCGTTGACACCCTCCTCAACAAGACGCAGGGCACGCTCACGCCGTCGGCGCAGTTCACCGCCCTAAGCGGCCTGGCGACCGTCAAGGCCGAGGCCGACCTGACAACGCTGGAGTTCGTCGCCTTCGCCGTCCCCGACCAGGGCCCGGCCGTCGTCGTGGGCGCGGACGAGCACCTCGTGGCCGCCTCGGGCACCTGACCGGCCCCCCGCCCCGATCGGACAGAATGGGACCCATGACGCAGCAACCTTTCCCACCGTCAGCCCTCCGGGGAGCCGTCGACCTCTCCGCGCTCAAGCGCCCGGCCGCGGGCCAGGCGGGATCGCCGGCCGGGTCTGCGGCCGCCGGCTCCACGCCGCAGAGTCCGCCCGGAACGGCCCCGGGGACGAGCGGCCTGGTCGTGACCGGGACGGACGCGGGCTTCCAGGACATCGCCACCGCGAGCGTCCGGGTGCCCATGGTCGTGGTCCTCTGGTCCTCGCGGCTGCCGCAGTCCGCCGACTTCGTCACGGTGATGACCGACGTGGCGACGGCCAACCAGGGCCGCTTCCAGCTGGTCTCCGTCGACGTCGACGCCAACCCCGGCCTGCTGCAGGCGTTCCAGGTGCAGTCGGTGCCGATGACCCTGGGTCTCATCCAGGGTCAGCCCGTGCCGCTCTTCGTCGGCCCGCTGCCCCAGGCCGAGGTCCAGCCCTGGGTGGACGAGCTGCTCAAGCTCGCGATCCAGCACGGCGTCACCGGACGGGTCAGCGCCGTGGCCGACGAGGGCGTCGGTGGGACCGACGCGCCTCCGGACGAGCCGCCGCCGCTGCCGCCGCTGCACCAGCAGGCTTATGACGCCATCGAGGCGGGCGACCTCGACGCCGCCGTCACGGCATACGAGCAGGCCCTCAGGGAGCGGCCCGCAGACACCGAAGCCAAGGTCGGCCTCGCCCAGGTGCGCCTGATGCAGCGGACGGCCGGCCTGGACCTGGCCGTGGCCCGCGCGGCGGCTGCCGCCGACCCCACGGACATCGGCGGACAGCTGCAGGTGGCCGACCTCGACCTTCTGGGCGGCCACGTCGAGGACGCCTTCGGGCGGCTCCTCGACCTCGTCCGGGCGCGCGAGGGTGAGGAGCGCAACCGGGTCCGCGAGCACCTCATCGAGCTCTTCGAGATCGTCGGGGTCAGCGACGAGCGCGTCGCCACGGCCCGCAAGGCGCTGATGAGCGCGCTGTTCTGAGCCCGGCTGAGCGGCTTGCTCGCTGCCGGGGGTTGCGGGGTGCCGTTCGGGACCCTCGACGCCTCGTCGTGGGTAGCCTCGGGGGATGGCAGACACACCGAGCATGGGTCAGGCGTCCGACGCGGCCAAGGCCGGGCTCGACGCCCTCGTCGCGGCGCTGTCGGAGACCGCCGACGTGCAGCGGGCGTCGATGTTCGGGATGCCGTCGGTCAAGCGACGCGGGGGCAAGGCGTTCGCCGGGCTCTACGGCGAGGACATGGTCTTCAAGCTCACCGGTGACGCCCATGCGCAGGCCCTCGAGCTCGACGGGGCGCAGCTGTTCGAGCCGATGGCCGGCCGGCCGATGAAGCAGTGGGTCCAGGTGCCGCCGGCCCACCAGGACCGCTGGCTCGAGCTCGCCAGGAGCGCCGAGGCGGGCCTCGACGGCTGAGCCGGACCCTGGCGGACGCACGGAGAGGCGCTGGTGCTGCGTCCGGGTGCGGGCGGGTCGGGACCCGTCTCGACCCGGACGCACGGAGGGGGGCTGGTGCTGCGTCCGGGTGCGGGCGGGTCGGGACCCGTCTCGACCCGGACGCACGGAGGGGGTCAGCCGCTGGTGGTGACGCGGGCCTCGTCGAGCCGGTCGAGGACGTCGTTGGCGGTCTCCACGACGCTCCGTCCGGCCGGGTCCAGCCACAGCCCGGCCTCCTGGGGCGGCCGCCCGGGCGGTCCACCGAGCACGACGAGGTGAAGGGCCGCGGGGGAGACGAAGTCGAGGAAGTCCTCGAGGAAGCCGTCGATGACGACGTCGGAGATCACCGCGTCGAAGCCGGCGCGCTGGTAGGTCTCGGCGACGGCGATGGCCGCGAGCAGCCGCAGGTAGAGCTGCTCGACCGCGGCAGGGTCGAGCGGCTGCTCCGCCGAGGCCCGGTCGGTGACGAGCATCCGGTCGAGCACCGGCCCGTCGACGTGGATGGCGCGGGGCAGGCGCGCAGCCAGGGCATACCCGAGCCCGGCCACGTCCTGCGGGAGGGCGCCGGTGACGACGATGAGCCGGCCGAGCGGGCGCTCCGGCCCCGTCACGGGCCCAGGGCGGCGCCGACGACCTCTCGAGCCGCCTCCTGCACCTCGGCCAGATGCTCGGGGCCGCGATAGGACTCGGCGTAGATCTTGTAGACGTCCTCGGTGCCGGAGGGGCGAGCCGCGAACCACGCGTTCTCCGTCGTCACCTTGAGGCCGCCGATCGCCGCGCCGTTGCCGGGAGCGGCGGTCAGCTTGCCGGTGATCGCCTCGCCCGCGAGCGTCTCCGCCGACACGTCGTCGGGCGAGAGGGCGGCGAGCTTCGCCTTCTGGTCCCGGGTCGCGGGCGCGTCGACCCTGGCGTATGCCGGGTCGCCGTGCCGGGCGGTCAGCTCGCCGTAGAGCTGGCTCGGCGTCCGGCCGGTGACCGCGAGGATCTCGGACGCCAGCAGGGCCAGGATGATGCCGTCCTTGTCGGTCGTCCACACGCTCCCGTCGTGGCGCAGGAACGACGCCCCAGCGGACTCCTCGCCCCCGAAGCCGACCGACCCGTCGAGCAGCCCGGGGACGAACCACTTGAAGCCGACCGGCACCTCGAGCACCAGCCGGCCGAGGTCCGCGCCGACGCGGTCGATCATCGAGGACGAGACGAGGGTCTTCCCGATCGCGGTCGAGCCGGGCCAGCCCGGGCGGGCGCCGCCGAAGAGGTACTGGATCGCGACGGCGAGGTAGTGGTTGGGGTTCATCAGCCCGGCGTCCGGGGTGACGATGCCGTGCCGGTCGGCGTCGGCGTCGTTGCCCGTCGCGATGTCGTAGTCCGCGCGGCGGCCGATGAGCGAGGCCATCGCGAAGGGGGACGAGCAGTCCATCCGGATCTTGCCGTCCCAGTCGAGCGTCATGAAGGCCCACTGCGGGTCGACGGCGGGGTTGACCACCGTGAGGTCGAGCCCGTGCCGCTCCGCGATCTCGCCCCAGTAGGCCACCGCGGCGCCGCCCAGAGGGTCGGCGCCGATGCGGACGCCTGCCTCCTTGACCCGCGCGAGGTCGACGACGGAGGGCAGGTCGTCGACATAGGTGCCGAGGAAGTCGTACCGCTGCGCCTCGCCCAGGGCCTGGCTGAGCTGGACCCGGCGCACCTGCCCGAGGCCGTCCCGGATCAGCGCGTTGGCCCGGTCCGCGATCCAGCGGGTGGCGTCGGTGTCGGCCGGACCGCCGTGGGTGGGGTTGTACTTGAAGCCGCCGTCGGCGGGCGGGTTGTGCGAGGGGGTGACGACGATGCCGTCAGCCAGGCCGTGGCCCGACCCGGACCCGAGCCGGTCCCGGTTGACCCGGAGGATGGCGTGCGAGACGGCCGGGGTGGGGGTGTAGCCGTCCCGGTCGTCGACGAGGGCGGTCACGCCGTTGCCGACAAGGACCTCGAGCGCGGACTTCCAGGCCGGCATGGACAGGGCATGGGTATCGCGCCCGACGAAGAGCGGACCGTCGACGCCCACCGACGCGCGGTACTCGCAGATCGCCTGGGTCGTGGCAAGAATGTGCGGCTCGTTGAACGCGGTGCGCAGGCTGGAGCCGCGGTGGCCAGAGGTGCCGAAGACGACCTGCTCGTCGGGGTTGGACACGTCGGGGGACAGGTCGTAGTAGGCGTCGACCAGCCGCTCCACGTCGACGAGGTCCTCGGCCCGGGCGACCTCCCCGGCACGGGGGTGGTTCATGACTCGGCTCCCTTCGGGTCGGGCTCGTCGACGGGCGCGAGCCAGACGGTGGACAGTGCCGGGACGACGACGTCCACGGCATACGGCTGGTTGTCCCACGGCGCCTGCTCAGCGGTGAGCACGACCCCGGCCGAGCTCGGTGCCTCAGGCCGGTAGCCGGCGGTGTCGAGGACGACCTGCCAGCTGCCTCCGCGGGGCAGGCCGATCCGGTAGGGCTCGTGCGTCTGCCCGCTGAAGTTGACGACGACGGCCATGACGGGCGCGTCGGTCCTCCGGTCTCCGGAGCCGAACCGCAGGTAGGAGAACGTGTTGTGGCTCGCGTCGTCGGCGTTGAGCCACGAGAAGCCCGCCGGGTCGGTGTCGTACTCCCACAGCTGGCGGTGCGAGCGGTAGATCGCGTTCATCTCCTTGACCTGCGCGTGCACTCGGTAGTGGGCCGGCTGGTCGAGCAGCCACCAGTCCAGGCTGCGACCGTCGGCCCACTCAGACTCCTGGGCGAACTCGCAGCCCATGAAGACCAGCTGCTTGCCGGGGTGCGACCAGAGGTAGGCGAGGAAGGCCCGCAGGGTGGCCAGCTGCTCGTCGCGGGTGCCGTGCGACTTGCGCAGCAGCGAGCCCTTGCCGTGGACGACCTCGTCGTGGCTGATCGGCAGGATGAAGTTCTCGTTGAACGCATACATCAGCGAGAAGGTCAGGTTGTTGTGGTGGTACTGCCGGTAGATCGGGTCCTGGCCGAGGTATCGCATGGTGTCGTTCATCCAGCCCATGTTCCACTTGAAGCCGAACCCGAGCCCGCCCTTGTCGGTGGGGGCGGTGACGCCCTCCCAGGAGGTCGACTCCTCGGCGATGGTGACGATCCCCGGCGCGCGCTTGTATGCCGTGCCGTTGGCCTCCTGCAGGACCCGCACCGCCTCGTGGTTCTCCCGGCCCCCCTCGGCGTTGGGGATCCACTCGCCCGGCTGGCGGGCGTAGTCGAGGTAGAGCATCGAGGCGACGCCGTCGACCCGCAGCCCGTCGGCGTGGAACTCCTCGAACCAGTAGATGGCGTTGGCCACGAGGAAGTTGCGGACCTCGTTGCGGCCGAGGTCGAAGATGTAGGAGCCCCACTCCGGGTGCCACCCCTTGCGGGGGTCCGGGTGCTCGTAGAGCGCTTGGCCGTCGTACTTGGCCAGCCCCCACGAGTCGGTGGCGAAGTGGCCCGGCACCCAGTCGAGGATGACGCCGATGCCGTTCTGGTGCAGCCGGTCGATGAGGAAGCGGAACTCGTCCGGGGAGCCGAACCGGGAGGTCGGCGCGTAGTAGCCGGTCACGTGGTAGCCCCAGGACGGCACGTAGGGGTGCTCCATCACCGGGAGCAGCTCGACATGGGTGAAGCCGAGGTCCTTGACGTAGTTGACGAGATGCTCGGCCAGCTCGACGTAGCTCAGGCCCTGCCGCCACGAGCCGAGGTGCACCTCGTAGGTGCTCATCGGGCCGGTATGCGGGTTCTCGCTCGCCCGGCGGGCCATCCAGTCGTCGTCGTCCCAGGTGTAGTGCGACTCGGTGACGATGGCGGCGGTCTTCGGCGCGACCTCGGTGCGCCGCGCCATCGGGTCGGTGTGCGGCCGGACGACGGCGTCGGCGCCCCGGATGGCGTACTGGTAGTTCATCCCCTCGCCGGCCCCGGGGACGTAGAGCTCCCAGATGCCGGTGGTGCCGAGCAGCCGCATGGGGTGAGAGATGGTGTCCCAGCCGTTGAAGTCGCCGATGACGTGGACCGACGTGGCCCGCGGCGCCCACACCGCGAACGACACGCCCTGGACCGGTCCCATCGGGCCGTCGTACCGGCGCACATGCGAGCCGAGGACCGTCCAGAGCAGCTCGTGGCGCCCCTCGTTGATGAGGTGCCGGTCGATCTCGCCGAGCGTCGGCGCGAAGCGGTAGGGGTCGTCCTGCTCGTGCTCGATCCCGTCCGCGTAGGCGACGAGCAGCCGGTAGTCCTGGGTCACCGTGACGGCGCCCGCCGTGCCCGACCACAGGCCGCCGCGCAGGTGCCCGAGCTCGAAGACCGTGCCGTCGGCCAGCCGCGCGCGCACCGAGTGCGCCAGCGGCCGGTATGCCGTGACGGTGAGCCCGCCAGGGCCGAGGTGGTGGCCGAGCAGGTCGTGCGGCTGGGAGTGGCGCCCCTCGAGGAAGGCCTGCACGGCGCTGGGGTCGCCGATCTGGGGTGCGCTGGGGACGGTGGTCATGAGGAGCCCTTGCTCTCGGCGATGATGCGGTCGATGGCGGCGGTGGGGATGCCGAGCCAGGTCGGGCGGTTGCGGGCCTCGTAGACGACCTCGTAGAGGGCCTTGTCGAGCTCGAGCGCCCGGATCATGGGGGCCGCTGCGGTGCGGTCGAGGCCGGCCACCGCGGCATACCCGTCGAGGAAGGCGGCGCGGCAGGTCTCGACCCACTCCCGGGCGGAGCGCCCGGGCCGGGTCATCTCGACCGACCCGCCGGCGTAGTCGAACGACCGGAGCATCCCCGCGACGTCGCGCAGGGTCAGGTCGGGGCGCACGCGCTCGGCCAGCGGACGCAGCGGCTCGCCCTCGAAGTCGACGGCCACCCAGCCCCGGCCCTCGACCCGCAGCACCTGGCCGAGGTGGTAGTCGCCGTGGATGCGCTGCAGCTGGCCCCAGTCACGGCGCCCGAAGTCGTCGATGACGGCGAGGATCGCGCTCTCGTGCCCGGCGAGCGCGGGCACCTCGCTGAGCGCGGCGTGGTAGCGGGCCCGGATCGAGGTGAGCAGCTCTCGCTGGGCCGCGCGCGAGGCGGTGGTCCTGCCGAGCGACTCAGCCAGCGCGAGGTGGATGCGGGCCGTGGCCTCGCCGAGCTCGCCGGCCTCGCCGCCGAAGTCGGTGTCGGCTCCCGCCGCCCGAAGCGCCACCCGCCACGCGTCCTCGACGCCGGGGAAGAACCGCTGGGCGAAGGCCAGGTGGCCGCTCTGCAGCTCGGGCACGAAGGCGGGCAGCTCGTCGTGGCTCGGGATCCGGGGCAGCTCGCGGGCCGGCAGCTCCGGCTCGGGGACGGCGTCGGGGTCGGGGAGGTCGGCCTCCTCGACGGCAGGCTCGACGAGGGTCTCCGGGTCGGCGAGGAGCGCGTCGTGCAGGCTCGGGCGGACCGCCTCGAGGCGGCGCCTCAGCTCGCGCTCGCGGGCCGTGGCCACCCGGTCCTGCTCGGCTGCCCGCTGCTCCGCGGCGGCCTGCCGGTCCCGCTGGATCTGCTGGACGACGGCGGTCCGGGCGTCGATGGCCGCCTTGACCTGCGCCTCGGTCTCGGCGTCGTGCCGGGCGTGCGCCTCGACGTGGTCGGGGGCCAGCCACGAGCCGGTGACGAACCCCACCGTCTCCGGCACCTGCACCGAACCCGCCGCGGTCAGAGCCGCCTGCACCGTCACGTCGGGGTTGTCACCGGCCTGGAGGGTGCGGAACACCTTGACGATGATGGGCTCCGCCGGCTCGCCGGAGCGGTCTTCGACGGTGCAGACGACGGAGGTGTTGGACTGCTCGCCGCGCAGGACGCCCGACGTCGTGAGCACCAGCTCCCGCGGGCCGCTGGTATGCCAGCCGCGGGCCTGCTCGTCCGCGCCCTCCGACCGGCGGGCCGAGCCGGAGATGCCGTCCTGGAGGACGAGGTCGAGCAGCGCCCGGACGTAGACCGGGTCGTGGGTGGCGTCGTAGATCCACCGCCGGCCGAGCACACTGTGCTCGGCCGTCCCGACGAGAGCGTCCTCCGCCCCGGCGAGCGGCGCGGACCGGTAGCTGAGCGGCATCTGGTAGACGACCGCGGGCTGAGCGGACACGTCCGCAGTGATGTGCGTCTCGACCCCGACCTCGCCGTCCGGGTCCTCGAAACGGAACCCGCCGAGGCGGCGCAGCACCGGCTGGCGTCCCTTCCCGGCATACCAGCGCTGCGCGGAGAGCCACGCGGGGAGGATCTCGGCGAGAGGTGGGGTGAGCCGGCCGGCCGGCTCAGCCGTCATGGGTGACCCCGCGGATACGCAGCCAGAAGAAGTCGCGCGACCCGAGCGTGATCATCACCCGGCCGTCGTCGTCGATCTTGGGGAAGCCGTGGCCGCCGAAGAGGTCGACGAGCTGCGCTCCGCCGCACCCCTGCGGCAGCTGGATCGTCGTCGCCTGGGGGCGCGAGGACAGGTTGTTGACGCAGAGCACCGTCTCGGGTTCCTGGTCCTCGCCCCCGCTCTGGCTCGCCGCGTCGACGCTCCGCACGAAGGACAGGACCGCCTCGTTGTC
Source organism: uncultured Actinomycetota bacterium (assembly GCA_963826375.1). Taxonomy (GTDB): domain Bacteria; phylum Actinomycetota; class Actinomycetes; order Actinomycetales; family Dermatophilaceae; genus Lapillicoccus. The sequence continues at coordinate 552,778 of CAWGWN010000009.1, forward strand.
GGCAGGGCAGACCTGGAAGTCGCCGAGCCCGAAGACCGGGTGGCGGCTGCGCACCTGGATCATCCCGCGCACCCAGTGCAGCATCGAGGACGAGGAGGCCATCTGCGCCTCCACGTTGAGGTTGTTGTAGTGGTAGACGAGGCTGGAGATGACCGGGAGGTAGAGCTTGCCGGGGTCGACGGTGGAGAACCCGGCGTTGCGGTCCGGTGTCCACTGCATCGGGGTGCGGACCGCGTCCCGGTCGTTGAGCCAGATGTTGTCGCCCATGCCGATCTCGTCGCCGTAGTAGAGGCACGGCGAGCCGGGCAGCGACAGGATGAGCGCGTGGATCAGCTCGATCTCCGGGCGGGAGTTGTCCAGCAGGGGGGCCAGGCGGCGGCGGATGCCGATGTTGGCGCGCATCCGGGGGTCGGGCGCATACCAGCCGTACATCGCCACGCGCTCCTCCGGCGTCACCATCTCGAGGGTCAGCTCGTCGTGGTTGCGCAGGAAGGTCCCCCACTGCCCGTTGGTCGGGATGGCCGGGGTGTCGGCGAGGACGTCGATGATCGGTGCGGCCTTCTCCTCGCGCAGCGAGTAGTAGAGCCGGGGCATGACGGGGAAGTGGAAGCACATCTGGCACTCGGGCGCCTCCGGCGTGCCGAAGTAGTCGACGACCTCCGCGGGCGGCTGGTTCGCCTCGGCGAGAAGCACGCGGCCGGGGTACTCCCGGTCGACCATGGCCCGCAGCTCCGCGAGGAAGGCGTGGGTGCGCGGAAGGTTCTCGCAGTTGGTCCCCTCCTCCTCGAAGAGGTACGGGATGGCGTCGAGCCGGAAGCCGTCGATGCCGAGGTCCATCCAGAACCGGACGATGTCGAACATCTCCTCCTGGACCCGCGGGTTCTCGAAGTTGAGGTCGGGCTGGTGCGAGAAGAAACGGTGCCAGAAGAACTGGCGGCGGATCGGGTCGAAGCTCCAGTTCGAGACCTCGGTGTCGACGAAGATGATCCGGGCGTCGCTGTAGCCCTCGTCGCTGTCCGACCACACGTAGTAGTCGCCATACGGCCCGTCGGGCTCGGCCCGGCTCGCCTGGAACCACGGGTGCTGGTCGGACGTGTGGTTCATGACGAGGTCGGTGACGATCCGGATGCCCCGGGCGTGGGCCTGCGAGACGAGCTCGATGAACTCGGGCAGGGTCCCGAACTCGGGCAGCACCGCCTGGTAGTCGGCGATGTCGTAGCCGCCGTCGCGCAGCGGGGAAGCGTAGAAGGGCGGCAGCCAGAGGCAGTCGACCCCGAGCCACTGCAGGTAGTCCAGCCGGGCGATGAGCCCCGAGAAGTCCCCGGAGCCCGACCCCTTGGAGTCGCCGAAGGCCCGGACGAGCACCTCGTAGAAGACGGCAGTCTTGTACCACTCGGGGTTGTGCCGCAGCCCAGGCTGGGACAGGTTCAGACCTTGCACGCTCAGATGCTCCTGACCTCGATGATGTGCACGGGATGGGTCTCCGGACCCAGCCTGACGTAGCTGTCGCGCTGCCAGACCCAGGTCTGCTCGGTGATCAGCTCTCGCGCCCTGAACTGGTCCTGCCACCCGAGGGCGAGCGCAGGCATGTCGAGCCGGACCGTCGTCTCCCGCGTGGCGTGCGGGTCGAGGTTCGCGACGACGAGGATGGTGTCGCGCCGGCCGTCGACGACCCGGGTCTTGGAGAACGCCATGACGAACTCGTCGTCCACGTCGTGGAAGGTGATGTTCCGCAGCCACCGCAGGCTGGGATGGGCCCGGCGGATGGCGTTGAGCTTGGTGAGGTAGCCGGCGAGCGACTGGCCCTCGCGGGAGCCTCCGAGCTCGAAGTCCTCCCAGTGCCGGTCCTTGTACTCGTACTTCTCGTTGTCCACCTGCTCCTCGACGCCGGGTCGGGCGACGTGCTCCATCAGCTCGTAGCCGGCGTAGATGCCATACGTCGGCACCAGCGTCGCGGCGAGGGCGGCCCGCAGGGTCCAGGCGGTTGGACCGCCGTACTGCATGTACGGCGTGAGGATGTCGTGCGTCGTCGGCCAGAACGAGGGCCGCAGGAAGGGCGCGCTCTCCCTGGCGAGCTCGGTCACGTACTCCCGCAGCTCCCACGGCAGGTTGCGCCAGGCGTAGTAGGTGTACGACTGCTGGAAGCCGGCCTTGGCCAGCGCGTGCATCATGGCGGGCCGGGTGAAGGCCTCGGACAGCCAGATGACCTCGGGGTGGCTGCGGGCCACGTCGGTGATGAGCCACTGCCAGAACTGCACGGGCTTGGTATGCGGGTTGTCGACGCGGAAGATCTTCACGCCGTGGTCGATCCAGACCTGGATGACGCGACGCATCTCGGCGTACGCCCCGGCGGGGTCGCGGTCGAAGTTGAGCGGAAAGATGTCCTGGTACTTCTTCGGCGGGTTCTCCGCATAGGCGATGCTGCCGTCGACCCGCTGGGTGAACCACTCCGGGTGGTCGCGGACGTAGGGGTGGTCCGGCGAGCACTGCAGGGCGATGTCGATGGCCACCTCCAGCCCGAGCCGGCCGGCGTCGCTGACGAAGGCGTCGAAGTCGGCGAACGTGCCGAGGTCGGGGTGGATGGCGTCGTGGCCGCCGTCGGGGGAGCCGATCGCATAGGGGCTGCCGGGGTCGTCGGGCTCGGCGGTCAGGGTGTTGTTGCGTCCCTTGCGGGCCGTCGTGCCGATGGGGTGGATCGGGGTGAGGTAGACGACGTCGAACCCCATGGCCGCGACGGCGGGCAGCCGCTTCGCCGCCGTGCGCAGGGTGCCCGAGGTCCACCGACCCGTGGCCTCGTCGTACGTCGCACCCTCGGAGCGCGGGAACATCTCGTACCACGCGCCGAAGAGGGCGAGCTCGCGCTCGACGAGCAGCTGGTATGCCGGGCTGGGCGAGACCATCTCCCGAAAGGGATGGGCGGCGAAGTGGGCGTGCACCTCGGGGGAGGTCGCGGCACTCATCCGCGCGGCGGCCGGCCGGCTGGTGTCGCGCAGGGCGGCGACCGCGTCTCGGACCGGGGCGAACTCGCGACGACGGCCGCGGCCGGGCGTGCTCTGCAGTGCCCGCTCGAGCACGCGGGCACCCTCCTCGAGCATCATCTCGGTGTCGATGTCGGCCTCGACCTTGATCGTCGCGTCGTGCTCCCACGTCGCATAGGGGTCCGACCAGCCCTCCACCCGGTAGGTCCACCAGCCGGGCCGGCCCGCGGCCACCGTGGCGCTCCACCAGCTCAGGCCGGCGTTGTCGACCTGCATCGGGAAGTGATGGTCGACGCCGTCGGGGTCGGTGAGCACCGCCGTCGCGTTCACCGCGTCGTGGCCCTCCCGGAAGACCTGGGCGGCGACGACGAACTCCTCACCCGCGACCGACTTCGCGGGACGGGTGCCCTCGTCGACGAGCGGGCGCACCGACTGGACCGGGATGCGCCCGAACGGCGCGATCCCCTCCGGCAGGCTCAGCCCGTCCGGGAGCCCCATGGCCTGGGCCGCCTGGGCCGCCTGGGCTGTCTGGGCCGCCTGGGCCGCCTGGGTCGGCGGGGCGGATCCGGCGGCACCGGCAGTGCGAGGGCGGCGCGGCCGGCGGGGGGCGGCGGCTGGGGTGGCAGTCACACCATCGACGCTACTCGTTGGCGCACGATCGCCACCATCAGTCCCGGGAGTGTCTCGCTGGGTGTGCAAGAAAAATGAAACGGCTGCAAGAAGACGTCATGGGAACGTCTATAGTCTGCGCCGTGAAGGCCATCCGCCGGTTCAACGTCCGTACCGTCCTGCCCGAGCCCATCGCCGCTCTCGGCGAGCTCGCCCAGAACCTCCGGTTCAGCTGGGACACCCCCACCCGTGACCTGTTCGAGGGGATCGACCCTCGCGGCTGGAGCCGGTGCAAGGGCGACCCCGTGCAGCTGCTGGCCGGCCTGACGGCCGACCGCCTGGCCGCGCTCGCCGCCGACGAGGCGTTCGTGGAGCGCGTCGGGCTCGCCAAGGCTGCGCTGGACACCTACATGCAGTCCCATCGCTGGTACCAGGCCTGGGCCGGAGCCCAGGACGAGAGCGGGGCGGGCGCCCCGGCGGCGATCGCCTACTTCAGCCCGGAGTTCGGCATCACCCACGTGCTGCCGCAGTACTCGGGCGGCCTGGGCATCCTCGCCGGCGACCACCTCAAGACCGCCTCCGACCTCGGCGTCCCCATCGTCGGCGTGGGCCTGTTCTACAAGACCGGGTACTTCAAGCAGTCGCTCAACCGTGAGGGATGGCAGCAGGAGACCTACCCGGTCCTCGACCCCGACGGCCTGCCGCTCGCGCTGCTGCGCGAGGCCGACGGGACGCCGTGCGTCATCGAGATCGCCCTTCCGGCAGACCGGGTGCTCAAGGCACACGTCTGGAAGGCGCAGGTCGGGCGGGTGCCGCTGCTGCTGCTGAACTCCGACGTCCCCGGCAACGACGAGGCGGCCCGGGCGGTCACGGAGGCCCTCTACGGCGGTGGCGGCGACCAGCGGCTGGAGCAGGAGCTGCTGCTCGGCGTGGGTGGCGTCCGCGCGCTGCGGCTGTACTCCCGGCTGACCGGTGCGCCGGAGCCGGACGTCTACCACACCAACGAGGGGCATGCGGGGTTCCTCGGGGTCGAGCGGATCACCGAGCTGGTCCGCGACCACGGGATGACCTTCGACGAGGCGCTCGAGGCCGTCCGCTCGGCGACGGTCTTCACCACCCACACGCCGGTCCCGGCCGGCATCGACCGCTTCGCCGCGGACCGGATCAACCTCTACTTCGGCGGCGCCAACGCGATCCCCGGCGTGCCGGTGGACCGGCTGCTCGCCCTCGGCGCGGAGGACTACGAGGGCGGCGAGCCCGGCATGTTCAACATGGCCGTCATGGGCCTGCGGCTGGCTCAGCGCGCGAACGGCGTCTCGCTGCTGCACGGCGTCGTCAGCCGGGGGATGTTCGACGGCCTCTGGCCGGGCTTCGACGCGTCGGAGGTCCCGATCGACAGCGTCACCAACGGGGTGCACGCCCCCACCTGGGTCGACCAGCGGGTCTTCGCCCTCGCGGAGAAGCACCTCGGCACCGGGGACGTCGAGGCTGCGGACGCCTGGAGCCGGGTGCGCAACGTGCCGTGGGACGAGATCTGGTCCACCAAGCGCCAGATGCGTGAGCAGCTCGTGCTCGAGGCCCGCCGCCGCCTGCGCAGCTCGTGGCTCAAGCGCGGCGCCACCCGTGCCGAGCTCGGCTGGGTCGACGACGTGCTCGACCCGGACGTGCTCACCATCGGGTTCGCCCGGCGGGTGCCCACCTACAAGCGGCTCACCCTCATGCTGCGCGACCCCGTCCGCCTCAAGCAGATCCTCCTGGACCCGGACCGCCCCGTGCAGCTGGTCATCGCCGGCAAGTCGCACCCTGCCGACGAGACCGGCAAGAAGCTCATCCAGCAGATGGTGCAGTTCGCTGACGACCCGGCGATCCGACACCGCATCGTCTTCCTGCCGAACTACGACATCGGCATGGCGCAGTACCTCTACCCCGGCTGCGACGTGTGGCTCAACAACCCCTTGCGCCCGTTCGAGGCGTGCGGCACCTCCGGCATGAAGGCGGCGCTGAACGGCGGTCTCAACCTCTCGATCCTCGACGGCTGGTGGGACGAGTGGTACGACGGCGAGAACGGCTGGGCGATCCCGACCGCTGACGGCGTCGAGGACATCGAGCGTCGCGACGACATCGAGGCGGCCGCGCTCTACGACCTCATCGAGAACTCCGTCCGCGAGCACTTCTACGACGTCGACGACGCGGGCCTGCCGCTGCACTGGATCGAGATGGTCGTGCACACCCTGGAGACGCTCGGTCCGAAGGTCCTCTCCAGCCGGATGGTCCGCGAGTACGTCACCCGGCTCTACGGGCCGGCATCCCAGGCGGGCCGGGCGCTCAACGGCCCGACCTACGCCGGAGCCAAGGAGCTCGCCGCATACAAGGCACGGGTGCGCGGGTCCTGGCCGTCGGTGCGCGTCGACCACGTCGAGCCGTCGGGGGTCTCGGACTCGCCGCAGATCGGCGACGTCCTGCACGTCAACGCCTACGTCGACCTCGGGGGCCTCACCCCCGAGGACGTGTCGGTGCAGGTCGTCCACGGCCGGACCAACGAGGCCGACGAGCTCACCGGCGAGATCGAGGTGGCCCCGCTGGAGCACGTCCAGAGCTATGAAGGTTCCCGGCACCAGTACGCCGGCTCGCTCACCCTGTCGCGGACCGGGTCGTTCGGCTACAGCGTGCGTGTCCTGCCTCATCACGCCGCGCTGACCAGCTCGACCGAGCTCGGCCTCGTCGCCAACGCCTGAGCCTGACCGGCGTCGCGGGTCAGGCCGGGTCGACGACCCGGTAGATGCGCATCGAGGCGGCCTCCACGAGCGTGGGGCCGGCCGCGGGCAGGGCCCGCTGTGGGTCCTGCGGGCGTTCCCATGTGCTGTCCCACAGCAGCTCGTATGCCGCGGGCGGCGTGGGCAGCGCGACCTTCGCGGGCTCGGCCCCGCCATGGCAGAGGACCAGCATCGAGGCGGTCGCGAGGTCGCTCCCGTCGATGAGCATCGACACGGTCCGCGTCGCCGGGTCGGCCCAGCCGTGGGCCGTCATCGGCAGCCCGTCGGCATCGAACCAGCGCAGGTCGGTCGGGACGGCTGCGTCAGAGGGCTCGGAGGGCTCGGTGGGCTCGGTGGGCTCGGGTGCGGGGCCGGCGAAGAACGACCGCTGGCTCAGGGCGGGGTGCTCGGCGCGCAGCCGGATGAGGAACCGGGTCGTCTCGAGCAGGTCGTGCTGCCAGCCCTCGAGGCCCCAGTCGAACCACGAGACGGGCCCGTCCTGGCAGTAGGCGTTGTTGTTGCCCTGCTGGGTGCGGCCGAGCTCGTCCCCGCCGTTGATCATCGGCACGCCGCTCGAGGCCAGCAGCGTCCCGAGCAGGTTGCGCACGGACTGTCGTCGGCGGCGTTCGAGGTCGGGGTCGTCGGCCCGTCCCTCGGCGCCGTGGTTCCAGGACAGGTTGTGGTCCGACCCGTCGCGGTTGCCCTCGCCGTTCGCGCCGTTGTGCTTGACCGCATACCGGGTGAGGTCCATGGCCGTGAACCCGTCGTGAGCGGTCACGAAGTTCACCGACGCGACCGGACCGCGGTCCCGGCTGCCGAAGAGGTCCTTCGACCCGGCCAGCCGGGTGGCGAGGTCGCGGACCCCGTGGCCCGGCGTGCTGCCAGCGCCGTGGGCGAGGTCGGCCAGCCAGAAGGCGCGCACGGCGTCGCGGTAGCGGTCGTTCCACTCGCTGAACGGCGGGGGGAACTGCCCGGTGCGCCAGCCATGGATGCCGAGGTCCCAGGGCTCGGCGATGTTCTTGACGCGAGACAGCACCGGGTCGGACCGCAGCGCGACGAGGAAGGCGTGGTTGGGGTCGTAGTCGTCCGAGCGCGCGCGGGCGAGCGCGACGGCGAGGTCGAACCGGAAGCCGTCGACGTGGCACTCCTGCACCCAGTAGCGCAGCGAGTCGAGCACCATCCCGCACACGACGGGATGGCTGAGGTCCACGGTGTTGCCGCATCCGGTGACGTCGATGTCCCGGCCACGCTCGTCGAGCCGGTAGTAGGCGCGGTTGTCCAGGCCCCGCCAGCTGAGCGTCGCCCCGTCGGAGGCCTGCTCGCAGGTGTGGTTGTAGACGACGTCGAGGATGACCTCGATGCCGGCTCGGTGCAGGAGCTTGACCATGCCCTTGAACTCGTCGAGGACGCCCTGCGGGTCCTGCGCCGCGGCATACCCCGCGTGCGGGGCGAAGAAGCCGAGGGTGTTGTAGCCCCAGTGGTTCACCTGGCCGTGGCCGAGCACCTGGGGCTCGCTCGTGAAGGCGTGGACCGGAAGCAGCTCGACGGCTGTGACACCCAGCCGGGTGAGGTGCTCGACCGTGGCGGGATGTCCGAGGCCGGCATACGTGCCCCGCAGGTGCTCGGGAACGCCCGGCAGCTGCCGGGTGAGGTTGCGGACGTGCACCTCGTAGATCACCGTGTCCGACAGCGGATGCCGTGGTGGCGCGTCACCCTCCCAGTCGAACTGCCCGCCGACGACGACGCAGCGGGGCATGGACGCCGCCGAGTCGCGCTCGTCCCGGACGCTCTCGTCGCCGAGGAGGCGGGCGTCGACATGGTGGCCGAAGACCTCGGGCCGCCACCGCACGCTGCCCTCGATGGCCCGGGCATAGGGGTCGACGAGCAGCTTCGCCTCGTTGTGGCGCTGCCCGAGCTCGGGCTGCCAGGGGCCGGTGGCCCGCAGCCCGTACCGCTGCCCCGGACCGACCCCGGGCAGGGTGCCGAACCAGTAGCCGTGCGCGCGTTCGGTCAGCGGGACCCGGCGCTCGGTCGCTCCCGTCGGGTCGTCGGCGTCGAAGAGGCAGACCGAGACGCCGGTGGCGTGCCCGGCGTAGACCGACACCTCGGCGCCCCCCTCGACCAGCGTCACCCCGGCCGGCGGAGGCAGGTCGCGGCGGTGCTGGCGGGGCGGTGGGGGGCACATGGCCCAAAGCCTAGGCGCCGGTTACGGTGTGTCCATGAGTGATCCCACGAGCCTCCCGAACTTCCCACCACCCGCGGACGAGCACCCGCTGCGGGGACGGGTGCTCGACGTCCTCAAGGACCTCGGCCTCAACCCCAACATCGACGCCGACGGAGACGTCGCGTTCACGATCGGCGAGCCCCCGCAGCAGCTGTTCGTCCGCTGCCAGGACGGCGACTTCCCGGTCATGCGCATCTTCGGCCAGTGGATGATCGGCGACCAGGTGCCGGCCGACCCCCTCATCCGGCTGCAGCGTACGAACGACTTCACCCTCCAGCTGAACCTCGTCAAGGTCGGGATCGCCAACGACAACCTCGTCGTGACCGGGGAGCACGTCGTCACCCCGGGCGTCGACATCTCGACCCTCTTCCAGATCACGGTGAACCTCGTCATGGAGGTCGTCCAGATGTGGCACACCTCGTTCCTGTCGCCCGAGGAGCAGCAGGCTCTCGCCGAGCAGGCGGCGGCCGCGGCCGAGGCTGCCGGCTCAGCACCGCCGGACCCGTCCGGCAGTGCCGGACCGGGCGGAGCCGCACCGGAGAGCGACAACAACAACGGGCTGGTCACCGACGAGGGCTACCGGCCCCGCCACCGTCCGCAGGACGAGGTGTGAGCGGCTCGGAGTTCGTCCGGCTGGAGGTCGAGGACGGCATCGGCACGATCCGGCTCGACCGGCCGCCGATGAACCCTCTCTCGGTGCAGGTCCAGGAGGAGATCCGCGCGGCAGCGACCGAGGCGGCGGCCCGCAGCGACGTCCGCGCCGTCATCGTCTACGGCGGTGAGAAGGTCTTCGCTGCCGGCGCCGACATCAAGGAGATGCAGGCGATGTCCTACGTGGACATGGTCGACCGTTCGGCGGCGCTCCAGAGCTCGCTCACCGCGGTGGCGCGCATCCCCAAGCCGACCGTGGCCGCCGTCACCGGGTATGCGCTCGGGGGCGGCTGCGAGCTGGCTCTGGCCTGCGACTTCCGGGTCGCGGGCGAGGGCGCGAAGCTCGGCCAGCCCGAGGTCCTGCTCGGGATCATCCCCGGGGCGGGCGGCACGCAGCGTCTGGCGCGGCTGGTCGGCCCGGCCCGGGCGAAGGACCTGATCTACTCCGGCCGGTTCGTCGACGCGCAGGAGGCACTCGCCATCGGCCTGGTCGACCGGGTCGTCCCCGCAGAGGAGGTCTACCAGGCCGCCCGCACGTGGATGGGCACGTTCGTCGGCGGCCCTGCATACGCCCTCCGCGCAGCGAAGGAGGCCGTGGACCGCGGCCTCGAGGCCGACCTCGACACGGGTCTGGAGATCGAAAGGATGCTCTTCGCCGGGCTCTTCGCCACCCGTGACCGCGACCTGGGGATGACCTCCTTCGTCGAGAGCGGGCCGGGGAAGGCACGTTTCGAGGGCCGCTGATGGCGCGGGGGAGAGGGCGGTGACCGAGCCGCTCGACGTGCTCGTGCTCTACGTCCCCCGGGACGCGACGCCGGGCGTGCTCCGCGCCCTCTTCGCCGCGGGCGCCGGGACGGTCGGCGACTACGCGGAGTGCGCGTTCGTCAGCCCCGGCACCGGCCAGTTCCGGCCGCTGCCCGGCGCCATCCCCGCCCAGGGGCGGGTGGGTGACCTCGAACGGGTCGAGGAGGACCGGGTCGAGCTGGTACTGCCCCGACGGTCGCGCCGCGACGTGGTCGCCGCGCTGCGGGCGGCGCACCCCTACGAGGAGCCGGCGTTCCATGTCATCGAGTGCGCGGTCGTCGAGGACAGGCTCCTCGACGGGCCGGACGGAGCTCCGCGGTGACGACGGCGGGCGAGAATCGACGCATGCCCTCTCTCGTCGCCGGTGTCGACACCTCCACCCAGGCCACCAAGGTCATCGTCTGCGACGCGCAGACCGGTGACGTGGTCCGCGAGGGGAGGGCGGCCCACCCCGACGGGACGGAGGTCGACCCGCAGGTGTGGTGGCACGCCTACCGGGCGGCGACCGACGGCGGTCTCCTCGACGGTGTCTCGGCCATCGCTGTCGCCGGCCAGCAGCACGGGATGGTCGCACTGGACGAGCGGGGCGAGGTCGTCCGGCCGGCGCTGCTGTGGAACGACACCCGCTCGGCCGGTGCCGCCGCCGACCTCGTCGCCGAGCTGGGCGGCCCCGGCGCGTGGGCCGAGGCCGTCGGCACGGTCCCCCTCGCCAGCATCACCGTCTCGAAGCTGCGCTGGCTGGCCGAGCACGAGCCGGAGCACGCCGCCCGGGTGAGCGACGTCGTCCTGCCCCACGACTGGCTGACCGCCACGATCCTCGGGGACGGCGGCCTGCGCGGCGTGCGCCTCGTCACCGACCGCGGCGACGCCTCCGGCACCGGCTACTGGTCCCCGCGCGAGGGCGCCTACCGGACCGACCTGCTCGCCCGGGCCTTCGGGCGCGAGGTCGGCACCCCCGTCGTCCTCGCGCCGCAGGAGCCGGCCGGGGTCACGGGGGAGGGGACCGTGGTCGGGGCGGGCACCGGGGACAACATGGGCGCAGCACTCGGCCTCGACCTGGCACCCGGTGACGTCGTCGTCTCGCTCGGCACGAGTGGCACGGTCTTCGGCGTCGCGGCCGAGCCGAGCGCCGACCCGCGGGGCCTGGTGGCCGGGTTCGCCGACGCCACCGGTCGCTACCTCCCGCTCGTCTGCACGCTCAACGCAGCCCGGGTCCTCGGGGCTGCCGCGACGATGCTCGACACGGACCTCCCCGGCCTCGAGCGGCTCGCCCGCGACGCCGAGCCCGGGGCGGGCGGCCTGGTGCTGCTGCCCTACCTCGACGGCGAGCGCACGCCGGACCTGCCCGACGCCACGGGGACGATCGGCGGCCTGACCCGGACCAACATGACTCCGCAGAACCTCGCCCGGGCCAGCGTCGAAGGCATGCTGTGCGGCCTCGCGGACGGCCTCGACGCACTGCGCGACGCCGGCGTGCCGGTGGCCCGGATCCTGCTGATCGGCGGTGCCGCGAGGTCGGCAGCCGTCCAGTCGGTGGCGTCCGCCCTCTTCGAGACCCCGGTCGTGGTGCCGGAGCCCGCCGAGTATGTCGCGCTGGGCGCCGCCCGCCAGGCCGCCTGGGCGCTCGCGAGCAGCCGCGGCGAGCAGCTCGCCCGGCCCTGGTCGCTGCGCTCGGCGTCGCTGGACCGGCCGGCCGGGGCCGAATGGGTCGGACCGGTCCGCTCCCGGTATGCCGTGTTGCGCCGGGCGGTGCACGGCGCCTGAGCGCCGCGTGGCAGGCTCGCCGTGGGGCACCTCACAGGGGTGTCGGGCATCACGCCCACGGAACATGGGGAATTGACCGGGCGGGTGTCAGGATGGACGACGAAGCCCTGACCTCCCAAGCACCAGAGGACGTTCCCCACCCATGAACATCGTCGTTTGCGTCAAGTACGTGCCGGACGCCCAGGCGGACCGGACGTTCTCCGAGTCCGACAACACGACCGACCGGTCCACCGTCGACGGCCTGCTCTCCGAGCTGGACGAGTACGCCGTCGAAGAGGCCCTGCAGCTCGTCGAAGCCGGCGAGGGCGAGGTCACGGTCCTCACGGTCGGGCCGGAGCAAGCCTCGGACGCGATCAAGAAGGCCCTTCAGATGGGTGCCCACAAGGCCGTGCACGTGCTCGACGACGGGATCCACGGCTCGGACGCGCCGGCCACGTCGCTGCTGCTGGCCACGGCGATCGAGAAGCTCGGCGCCGAGAGCGCGACCGACCTCGTCATCACCGGGATGGCCTCGACGGACGGCACCATGGGCGTCGTCCCCACCATGCTCGCCGAGCGGCTCGGCCTGCCGGCCGTCACCTTCGCGTCGGAGCTGACGGTGACCGACGGCCGCGTCTCGGTGCGCCGTGACGGCGACGTCGCCTCGCAGACGATCGAGGCCAGCCTGCCGGCGCTCGTGTCGGTGACCGACCAGATCAACGAGCCGCGCTACCCCTCCTTCAAGGGCATCATGGCCGCGAAGAAGAAGCCGGTCGAGCAGTGGTCCCTCGCCGACCTCGGCGTGGACGCCGGGCAGGTCGGCCTCGATGCCGCCTGGACCAGTGTGGACTCGTTCACCGCCCGTCCGCCGCGCCAGCAGGGCCAGATCGTCACCGACGAGGGTGACGGCGGCAAGCAGCTCGCGGCGTTCCTCGCCGAGCACAAGTTCGTCTGATCCGACCAGCCCGAAACGTCAAGGAGATCACCCGTCATGGCTGAAGTACTCGTCCTGGTCGACCACGTCGACGGGCAGGTCCGCAAGACGACGACCGAGCTGCTGACCATCGCTCGCCGCATCGGTGAGCCGTCCGCCGTCTTCGTCGGCGCCGGCTTCGACGCCGCGAAGGAGGTCCTCGCCGCCTTCGGCGCCGCGAAGGTCTACCGGTGCGAGTCCGCTGACCTCACCGACTACCTCGTCGCACCGCAGGCCGAGCTGCTCGCGCAGCTGGTCGAGAAGGTCTCCCCGGCCGCCGTGCTCGTCTCCTCCTCGCCGGAGGGCAAGGAGGTCGCCGCCCGGCTGGCCGTCAAGACCGAGTCCGGCCTGATCACCGACGCGGTGGACGTCCAGGCGGCCGAGGGAGGGATCGCCACGACGCAGTCCGTCTTCGCCGGCTCCTTCACCGTGGCTGCCCGCGTGACGCAGGGGACACCGATCATCACGGTCAAGCCCAACTCCGCGACGCCCGAGCAGTCTCCGGGCGAGGCGAGTGACGAGGTCGTGGAGTTCACGGCGTCGGACGCCGCCAAGGGCGCCCGGATCACCGCCTCGCAGCCCAAGGAGAAGAGCGGCCGCCCCGAGCTCACCGAGGCCGCCATCGTCGTCTCCGGCGGACGCGGCACGGCCGGCGACTTCTCCAAGGTCGAGGACTTCGCGGACTCGCTCGGGGCGGCGGTCGGCGCCAGCCGGGCGGCAGTCGACGCCGGGTGGTACCCCCACACCTCCCAGGTCGGCCAGACCGGCAAGCAGGTCTCCCCGCAGCTGTATGTCGCGTGCGGCATCTCCGGCGCGATCCAGCACCGGGCCGGGATGCAGACGTCGAAGACGATCATCGCCGTCAACAAGGACGAGGAGGCGCCGATCTTCGAGCTCGTCGACTTCGGCGTCGTCGGCGACCTCTTCACCGTCCTGCCCCAGGCCACCGAGGCCGTCCAGGCCAGCAAGGGCTGACCTCCGTCGCGCGACCTGCCCGCCCGGGTGCCGCTTGCCCTGCCCGGACGGGCGCGGCTTGCTCTGGGCTGCGGAAGTTGGTTGGGTTCAGGACGTGGTCGACCTTCAGCTGCTCCGGCACCAGCCGACGCTCACCGGCGCCCTCGTCCGTCTCGAGCCGATGGGTCCTCAGCACTTCGAGGGTCTGTGGCCGATGTTCGCCGACGACGACGTCCGCACCGGCACCGGCACGCTGCACGAGTTCACCCGTGACCAGATCCGCGCCGGGATGGCCCGGGCGCGTGACCGGCACGACCGTGCCGACTGGGTCATCGTGCGGATGGAGGACGACGCGGTCCTCGGCGAGGCCGTCCTCATGGACCTGGACGAGGACAACGCGTCGATGGCATACCGGATCTCGCTGATCGGCCCCGAGGTGTTCAACCGGGGCTACGGCACCGAGACGACCCGCCTGGTGCGCGACTTCGCCCTCGGCCCCCTGAGGCTCCACCGCCTCGGGCTGGAGGTCAACTCGTTCAACACGGCGGCCATCGCGGTCTACACCAAGGTGGGGTTCATCCGCGAGGGGGTGCGCCGCGAGGCGGTGCGTCGGGCCCGCAGGTGGCACGACGTGCACGAGATGGCGATCATCGCGAGCGACCCCCGCCCGTAGCGAGGCGAGCGCCTGGCGGGCGGGACACGGCATACCAGCCCGCGCCCGTAAACTTCGCTGGTGCGCCACTACCTCGACCATGCCGCGACGACCCCGATGTACCCCGGGGCGATCGAGGCGATGACTCAGCAGCTGGCGCGGGTCGGGAACGCGTCGTCGCTGCACACCTCCGGTCGTGAGGCCCGTCGGGTGGTGGAGGAGTCGCGTGAGGTGATCGCGACGGCGATCGGCTGCCGCCCCTCCGAGATCGTGTTCACCTCGGGCGGGACCGAGTCGGACAACCTCGCCGTCAAGGGCACCTTCTGGGCCCGGCGGGACGCCGACGCGCGGCGGGTCAGGCTGCTCGTCAGCACCATCGAGCACCACGCCGTGCTGGACTGCGTCGACTTCCTCGTGGCCCACGAGGGAGCGAAGGTCACCTGGCTCGACTGCGACCCGACGGGGCTGGTCCACCCGGAGACCGTCCGGGCAGCCATCGAGCAGGACCCGGAGTCAGTGGCCCTCGTCTCGGTGATGTGGGCGAACAACGAGGTCGGCCGGGTCCAGAACATCGCCGCAGTCACCGCGGTCGCCCACGAGTTCGGCATCCCCGTGCACAGCGACGCCGTCCAGGCGCTCGGGCACGTGCCCCTCGACCTGGCCACCTCCGACGTCGACCTCGTGGCGGTCTCCGCGCACAAGATCGGCGGTCCCGTGGGGGTGGGCGCCCTCGTGGTGAAGCGCACCGCCCGGCTCGTGCCACTCACCCACGGCGGTGGGCAGGAGCGCCAGGTGCGCAGCGGCACGCTGGACGCGGCGGCCATCCGGGCGATGGCGGTGGCGGCGACCACCTCCGTGCAGCACCTCGAGACGGAGTCGACGCGTCTCGTCGGGCTGCGCGACCGGCTGATCCAGGGCGCGCTCGACCTCGGCTATGACATCCGCCCCGGGGGCGCCTGGACCCCGGGAGACTGGCAGGGCCGCCTGCCGAACAACGCCCACCTGCTCGTCCCCGGGTGCGAGGGCGACTCGCTGCTCTACCTGCTGGACGCCGCCGGCATCGAGTGCTCGACCGGGTCTGCGTGCCAGGCCGGCGTCCCCCAGCCCAGCCACGTGCTCCGGGCCATGGGCCTGGCCGAGGACGAGGCCCGTGGTGCGCTGCGCCTGACCCTGGGTCATACCTCCATCGGCGCCGACGTCGACGCCGTGCTCGCGGCACTGCCTGCGGCCGTCGAGCGCGCCCGCCGCGCGGCAGGGGGGCGCTGATGCGCATCGTCGCGGCGATGAGCGGCGGTGTGGACTCCGCCGTGGCTGCCGCCCGGATGCTCGACGCCGGGCACGAGGTGGTGGGGGTGCACCTGGCCCTCAGCCAGAGCGCGGCCACCCTGCGGGAGAGCGCGCGGGGCTGCTGCACCATCGAGGACGCGGGGGACGCCCGCCGGGTAGCCGACAAACTGGGCATCCCCTTCTACGTCTGGGACATGGCCGCGCGGTTCAGCACGGACGTCATCGACGACTTCGTCGCGGAGTATGCCGCGGGCCGCACCCCCAACCCGTGCCTGCGCTGCAACGAGAAGATCAAGTTCGCCGCGCTGCTGGACAAGGCTCTGGCGCTGGGCTTCGACGCGGTCGCGACTGGCCACTATGCGCAGGTCGTCGAGGGGCCCGACGGACGGCGCGAGCTGCACCGGGCCGTCGACCCGGCCAAGGACCAGTCCTACGTGCTGGGCGTCCTGGACGCCGACCAGCTCGCCCGGTCCTTCTTCCCCCTCGGACCGTCCACGAAGGACGAGGTCCGCGACGAGGCCCGCATCCGAGGATTCTCGGTGGCGAGCAAGCCGGACAGCCACGACATCTGCTTCATCCCGGACGGCGACACGAAGCGCTGGCTGACCGACCGGCTCGGGGAGCAGACCGGGCAGGTGGTCGAGTCCGACGGCCGGGTCGTCGGGGAGCACCAGGGCGCCTATGCCTACACCGTCGGCCAGCGGCGCGGGCTCGGGCTGGCGAAGGACACCCTCGACGGGGCGCCGCGCTACGTCGTCGCGGTCCGTCCGCAGACGAACACCGTCGTCATCGGCACCCGCGACCTGCTCGGCGTGGACCGCATCGTCGGCTCGCACGCCCGGTGGTGCGGGGAGCCGCCGGAGGGCGTGGTGACGACGGGCGCCCAGATCAGGGCGCACGGTGACGAGGTGGCGGCGACGGCATGGGCGGAGGGCGACCTCGTGCACGTCCTGCTGGAGGAGCGGGTGCGCGGTGTGGCTCCGGGGCAGTCCGTCGTCCTCTACGACGGCACCCGGGTCATCGGCTCGGCGACCATCAGCGAGGCGTCGCTCCGCGAGCCCGCCTAGCGGTCGGCCCGCGCGGCCGGCCTGCGAGACACGGCATACGGTGGTGGTATGCCGCGTACTGCCGCCACCGCCACGGAGGTCGACCGCGACCGACTCCTGGAGTTCGTCGCCTCGCGACACCACATGGTCCTCACGACGTTCCGCGCCGACGGCTCGCCCCAGTCCTCGCCGGTCTCCGGTGGCGTCGACGAGCAGGGGCGGATCGTCATCTCCAGCTATCCGGAGCGGGCCAAGTCCCGCAACGCGCAGCGGGACCCGAGGGCCAGCGTCGTCGTCCTGTCCGACGACTTCGGCGGCCCCTACGTCCAGGTCGACGGGTCAGCAGAGGTGATCCTGCTGCCCGACGCGGTGGAGCCTCTGGTCGACTACTTCCGGGCGATCTCGGGTGAGCACCCGGACTGGGACGAGTACCGGTCCGCGATGCGCGAGCAAGGCAAGTGCCTGATCCGGGTCACGCCACAGCGATGGGGGCCAGTCGCCACCGGCGGGTTTCCGCCACGACTGGTGGACCCTGAGCGCTGAACCTGACCACGGAGCGCGGTCCGGCGCGGACCGGCCAGATGTCCGGTTCCGGATCTATGCCGCCGGCCTCCGGACGACGATATGGTTGCCCGGCAGAACACCAGGGGAGATGAGTCTTCGAGGATGGGCATGATCAGTGCAGGGCACCGCACCCGGACGGACGAGAGGGCGCTGGTCGAGCCGATCCGCAAGCTCTGTCTGGCCTTTCCTCGGACCGAGGAGCGACTGAGCCACGGTGAGCCGGCGTGGTTCGTCGGCGGCAAGAGGATGTTCGTGATGTTCGCCGACCACCACCACGACGACCGCATCGCGTTCTGGGCGGCCGCGCAGGAGGGCGTCCAGCGCCACCTGCTCGAGGACGAGCCGGCGACCTTCTTCCGGCCCCCCTACGTCGGGACCCGTGGGTGGATCGGTATGTGGCTCGACCGCGACCCGGACTGGGACCGCGTGGAGCTCCTCGTCGACGAGGCGTGGCGCTGCATCGCCGGACCACGGCTGGTCAAGGCCTACGACACGCAGCGGTAGCGCCACCGTCGGCGTGGGCCGCTGCCGGTCCGGAGAGGTCCTCGGCTCCGGTTAGAGTCACCCGGTGACCACCGCGACAGGCATCGGATCCTGGCCGGGCACCGACATCCGCGAGACGCTCCGGGTCGTCCGGGACGCCTCCGGTGCGGCGCCGTCCACGGACGCAGAGGCCGGCTGGCTGCCCTATCTGCCTGAGCTGCCTGACCGCGGTCCGGGTGCGGACCTGCTCGGCCGCGCGGCCGGGCTCCTCGTGGGCCTGCCCGTCGACCTGCAGCCCGTCGGATGGCGGTTCGTCGACCGCCCCGGGATGGACGCGCGTCGTACCGCTGCCCTGTGGCACGAGGACCTCGACGAGCTGGCGGAGGCCTTCGACGGCTGGACCGGGCCGCTCAAGGTGCAGGTCTGCGGGCCGTGGACGCTGGCGTCGGGGATCTGGCTGCACCGGGGCGAGCGGGCGGCGGTCGACGAGGGGGCTACGCGTGACCTGGTCGACTCGCTGGCCGAGGGGATCCGGCTGCACCTCGCGCAGGTGCAGGGGCTGGTGCCGGGGGCCAGCCTGGTGCTGCAGCTCGACGAGCCGTCGCTCCCGGCCGCGCTCGCGGGACACCTCCCGACGGCGTCGGGCTATGGCACGATCCGGGCGCTGGAGCCGGAGCTGGCGCTCGCGGGGCTCGAGCGCGTGCTGGCTGCCGCTGGCGACGGCGAGACCCTCATCCACTGCTGCGCCCCCGACCTGCCGGTGCCCCTGCTGCGGCGCACCGGCGCCGACCTGGCCACGGACACCGCCCTGCTCAGCCCGCGCGGATGGGAGGGTCTCGCCGTCGGCGTCGAGGACGGCATGACGCTGTATGCCGGGTGCGTGCCCACCGCGGAGCCCGTTCCCCGCGCCCAGGCAGCGGCTGCAGCCCTGGCCTCCCGCTGGCACGAGCTGGGGATGCCGGCGTCGACGCTGGACTCCCTGGTGGTCTCCCCGTCCTGCGGGATGGCGTCACTCACGCCACAGGGGGCCCGCGACGTTCAACGGCTGTCCCTCGACATCGCCAAGGAGCTGACCGAGATTGCCCATAGCTGAGCCACCACGGCGAGCGCGGATCCCCTGGCAGCTGAAGTTCGCCGTGCTGGCCCTGATCTGGGGCGGCAGCTTCCTGCTGATGAAGGTCGGGCTCGAGGCCCTCCAGCCGGTCCAGGTCGCGACGCTGCGCATCCTGTCCGGTGCGCTGACGCTGCTCGTGGTCGCGTCGATGACCGGCGTGCGGCTGCCTCGCGAGCGTCGGGTCTGGCTGCACCTCGTCGTGTCGGGGTTCTTCCTCTGCTCGCTGCCGTTCACGCTCTTCCCCCTCGGCGAGGAGCGGGTGAGCTCGGCCCTGGCCGGCATCGGCAACGCGACGACCCCGCTTGCCGCCGTGCTCTTCACCCTCGTGCTGCTCCCAGGGGACCGGCCGTCGCGACGGCTGCTGACGGCTCTGCTCGTCGGCTTCGCCGGCGTCGTGGTCATCATGCAGCCGTGGGACTCCCAGGGTCGCCCTGACCTCGTGGGCTTCGTGATGACGCTGCTGGCCGGCGCGTCATACGGGCTGGGGTGGACCTACCTCAAGCGCTTCCTCAGCCCCGGCGACGTCGGTGGCCTCAGCCTTCCGGCGGCACAGCTCGGTATGGCCTCGGTGCAGATGTTGCTCGTCATCGGCGGCTGGTGGCTCCTGCACCGCGACGCCGTCCCGGCTCCGTGGTCGGTCCGCGCCGGATCGCCGGTGCTCTGGCCGGTCCTCGCCGTGCTGACCCTCGGGGTGGTGGGGACCGGGGTCGCCTACGCCCTGCAGTTCGACATCGTCCGGCAGGTGGGCCCGACCGTCGGCGCGACGGTCACCTACGTGATCCCGGTCGTCGCCGTGGCGCTGGGCATCGTCTTCCTGCACGAGCGGCTGCGCCTGCCTCAAGCCGTCGGCGCGGCCATCGTGCTGAGTGCCGCCGTCGTCATCGGCCTGCCCGACCGTCGACGCCGCCGCAGGCCGGCTGAGCCGGAGCTGACGGCCGTCCCCCCGGCCTGAGCCGCTTGGGTCAGGACGCGGCGAGCGCGGAGCCCTTCTTCCACTGGTCGAACTTGACGTTCCAGTCGGTCCAGCCGTTGCCGGCCTCCATGCCACGGCTGGTCCCGGTGACGATGACGGGGTCGCCGACCTTCGCCATCCCGAAGAGCCACCCGGCGTTGGGGTCGCTCATACCGATGCAGCCGTGGCTGACGTTGGTCTTGCCCTGGCTGGCGACGGACCACGGGGCGGCGTGGAGGAACTCGCCGGAGTTGGTCTCGCGCATCGCGTACTTCACGTCGGGGATGTTGTAGTAGTTCGGGTCGCCTGGCTCGATCCCGACGGTGTTGGCGTCCATCCGGAGCGTGGAGAACTTCTCCATGAGGACCTTGGTGCCGCTGCGCGTCTCGAAGCCCGCCTTGCCGCCGGTGACGGGGATGGTCTTGGCCACCGCCCCGTCGATCTCGACGGTCATCTGGTGGGTGGCCAGGTCCGCCCGCATGATCACCGACCGGCCGACGGTGAACCCGCCGGTGATGGACATCTGCCCGTAGGTGTCGTTGCCGCCGGGCACGCTGTTGATGTCGACGGACACCGCCACCTTGGTGCCGGGCTGCCAGAAGTTGACCGGCCGCCAGTGCGCCTCGTTGCTGCTGATCCAGTTCCAGGCGCCGTCCTGCGCCGGGGTGGACTTGACGGTCATCTTCTTCTCGAAGGCCGCCTTGTCCTTGACCGGCACGTCGAAGTGCACGATGACCGGCATCGCCACCCCGACGGTGGCCCCGTCGGCGATGATCTGCGGGTAGATCTGCTGCTTCTTGGACAGCTCCTGGGTGGAGAAGGTCGCGTGCTCGGTCGCGATGACGCCCTGCGGGTTGCGCCCGGTCATCGTGAGCGAGTACGTCGTCCCCGGCTCGAGCAGGCTGCCGGCCACCCACTTGGTGCCGTCCGGCTCGAGCGCGCCCTCGACGTTGACGTCGCCCTTCTTGGGGTCCTTGTACGTCATGACGACATCGCTGACCGTCCCGTTGGCGGCCGTGACGGACACGACCGTGTCGACGGCCACCGGTGTGCCGGGGGTCACGCTCGAGGTGAGCTCGACCGGCGGGGGGGTGGACGTCGTCGGCGCCGGCGTGGAGCTCGCTGTGCCACTGCTGCCGGTGGAGAGAGCCGGAGTGGACGCGCAGGCGCCGAGCAGGGCCGTCAGGGCGGTGGCCGCCACGAGCAGGGTGACCGGACGGTGCGGCGCGGCGGCATGGGCCATCTGTGGCGTCTCCTGGCAGGCAGTGCAGAAAGTCGGGCAGGTAGGGATCCCAAAGCGGGTCAACCTACCGCACCCAGTGTCACCCCCAAGCGCGGCCTGGGCAAAATCGCCGGCGGCGTGTCGTGTCACGGGTGAGACGGCCTATGGTGTGAGCGGGTGTCGCCCGCCTGCGGCAGGATGGGGCCCGTGGCGACGGCAGAGGAGTCCTCGACGACCGGTGCGGCCGGTGCGGCCGCCCCACCGCAGCGGGAGACCGGCGTCCCGGCGCAGGCGCTGCACGAGTGGACCGACCTCGCCGAGCAGGTCCGCGCGCACCAGTTCGCCTACCACGTCCAGGACGCGCCGACAGTGAGCGACGGCGAGTACGACCAGCTGATCCGGCGGCTGAACGAGCTCGAGGAGGCGCACCCCACCCTCCGAACCCCCGACAGCCCGACCCAACAGGTCGGCGGGGCGACCTTCTCGACCGACTTCACGGCCCACGACCACCTCGAGCGGATGCTCAGCCTGGACAACGCGTTCTCCGAGGAGGAGCTGCTCGCCTGGGCCACCCGGGTGGTCCGGGACGCGGGCACCGCCGTCCACTTCCTCACCGAGCTGAAGATCGACGGGCTGGCCATCAACCTGCTCTACGAGCGCGGCCGGCTCACCCGGGCGCTCACCCGGGGCGACGGGAGGACCGGGGAGGACGTCACCAACAACGTCCGCACGATCCACGGCATACCCCACCGACTGTCGGGTGCCGACGTCCCCGAGCAGGTGGAGATCCGCGGCGAGGTGTTCTTCCCCACCTCGGCCTTCGCCGAGCTCAACGCCTCGCTCGTCGAGGCCGGCAAGGCGCCCTTCGCCAACCCGCGCAACGCGGCGGCGGGGTCCCTGCGGATGAAGGACCCCCGGGTGACCGCGACCCGGCCGCTGCGGATGCTCGTGCACGGCCTCGGAGCCCGGGTGGGCTTCGACATCACCCGTCAGAGCGAGGCGTATGACGCGCTGCGGGCCTGGGGGCTGCCGACCTCCGCGCACGCCAAGGTCCTCGGCTCCATCGAGCAGGTCCAGGAGTTCGTCAGCTACTACGGCGAGCACCGGCACTCGGTGGAGCACGAGCTCGACGGGATCGTCGTCAAGGTTGACGAGGTGGCCGTGCAGCGCCAGCTGGGAGCGACCTCCCGCGCCCCCCGGTGGGCGATCGCCTACAAGTACCCTCCCGAGGAGGTCAACACCACCCTGCTCGACATCCAGGTCAACGTCGGCCGCACCGGCCGGGTGACGCCCTTCGGGGTGATGAGGCCGGTCGTCGTGGCGGGCTCGACCGTCGAGATGGCCACGCTGCACAACGCGGACGAGGTCCGGCGCAAGGGCGTGCTCATCGGCGACACCGTCGTGCTGCGCAAGGCCGGCGACGTCATCCCGGAGATCGTCGGCCCGGTCGTCGAGCTGCGCGACGGCACCGAGCGCGAGTTCGTCATGCCGACCGACTGCCCGTCATGCGGCACCGCCCTCGCCCCGCAGAAGGAGGGGGACAAGGACATCCGCTGCCCCAACTCGCGCTCGTGCCCCGCCCAGCTGCGCGAGCGGCTCTCCAGCCTGGCCGGCCGCAACGCGCTCGACATCGAGGTGCTCGGCTGGAAGGGCGCGCAGGCGCTGCTCGACTCCGGTGTGGTCACCGACGAGGGCGACCTCTTCGGGCTCACCCGCGAGACGGTCATCCGGGCCGGGCTGTTCACCCGGGCAGCCAAGAGGACCGACCCCGAGGACGCCGTCGTCGACGGCACGGTCCTGTCGGCCAACGGCGAGAAGCTCATCGACAACCTCGACAAGGCGAAGTCCCAGCCGCTCTGGCGGGTGCTCGTCGCCTTGTCCATCCGGCACGTCGGACCCACCGCGGCGCGGGCGCTCGCGGCCCACTTCGGGTCGATGGAGCGGATCCGGGCGGCGTCCCGCGAGGACCTGGCCCAGACCGAGGACGTCGGCCCGGTCATCGCCGACTCGGTGATCGAGTGGTTCGGCGTCGACTGGCACGCGGCCATCGTCGACAAGTGGGCGGCGGCCGGGGTGCGGATGGAGGACCAGGTCGACTCCTCGGTCCCGAAGACGCTCGAGGGGCTGACGGTGGTCGTCACCGGGTCGCTCGAGGGGTTCTCGCGGGACGAGTCGAAGGAGGCGATCCTGTCCCGGGGAGGCAAGGCGTCGGGGTCGGTGTCGAAGAAGACCGACTACGTGGTCGTGGGGGAGAACGCCGGCACCAAGGCGGTCAAGGCCCAGGAGCTCGGCCTGGCCATCCTTGACGAGGCCGGCTTCCGGCGGCTGCTCGAGACGGGCAGCCCGGACTGAGCAGCGGGCCTGATGGCGCCCATGTGGGCCCCGAACCCCAGCGGCCCGACCCCATAGACTGACCGGCATGTCCTCCCTGTCCCGCGCCGACGTCGCCCACCTGGCCGGTCTGGCCCGCATCGACCTCAGCGACGCCGAGCTCGACCGGATGCTCGGTGAGCTGACCGTCATCCTTGACGCGGTGGCTCAGGTGCAGCAGGCGCCGACCGACGGGGTCGAGCCGATGTCCCACCCGCTGCCGCTGACCAACGTCACCCGGCCCGACGAGGTTCGCCCGGGCCTGACCGCGGCCGAGGCCCTCTCCGGCGCCCCGGCCCAGGAGCAGCAGCGCTTCTCCGTCCCCCGCATCCTCACCGAGGACTGACCACCCGACCGTGCCGGGTGCGCACCGCGCACGCACGGCATCCGGTCGCCCGACATCACCAAGAGGCTTCCACGTGACCACAGACCTGACCCGCCTGAGCGCGTCCGACATGGCGAGGCTGCTCGCCTCCCGGGAGGTCAGCTCGGTCGAGCTGACCCAGGCGCACCTCGACCGGACCGGCGCCGTCGACGGCGCGGTGCACGCCTACCTGCATGTGGACCACGACGGGGCGCTGGCCCAGGCCCAGGCTGTCGACGCCCGCCGGGCCGCGGGAGACGAGCTCGGCGAGCTCGCCGGGGTGCCGATCGCGGTCAAGGACCTGATGACGACGAAGGGGCTGCCGACGACCTGCGGCTCGAAGATCCTCGACGGCTGGATCCCGCCCTACGACGCCACCCTGGTGCGCAAGCTGCGCGAGGCGGGCCTGCCGATCCTCGGCAAGACCAACATGGACGAGTTCGCGATGGGCTCCTCCACCGAGCACTCCGCCTGGGGACCGAGCCGCAACCCGTGGGACCTCGACCGGATCCCGGGCGGCTCCGGCGGTGGGTCGTCCAGCGTCGTGGCGAGCTTCCAGGCGCCGTTGGCGATCGGCTCCGACACCGGTGGCTCGATCCGCCAGCCCGCCGCGGTGACCGGAACCGTCGGAACCAAGCCGACCTACGGCGGCGTCTCGCGCTACGGCCTCGTGGCGCTCGCCTCGAGCCTGGACCAGGCCGGGCCGTGCTCGCGGACAGTGCTCGACGCCGCGCTGCTGCACGCCGTCATCGGCGGGCATGACCCGCTCGACTCGACCTCCATCGACGCGCCGGTGCCGCCGGTGGTCGAGGCGGCCCGCCGCGCGGACGTGTCCGGGTTGACCATCGGCGTCGTCAAGCAGCTCGGAGGAGAGGGCTACCAGACGGGGGTCCGCGCCCGGTTCGACGAGTCGGTCCAGCTGCTCGTCGACGGCGGCGCCACGGTCGTCGAGGTCGACTGTCCCCACTTCGTCTACGCCCTGGCCGCCTACTACCTCATCCTCCCGAGCGAGGCATCGAGCAACCTGGCCAAGTTCGACGCGATGCGCTACGGCATGCGGGTCCTACCGGACGGCGTGGACGACGCGAGTGCGGAGCAGGTCATGGCCGCGACGCGGGACGCCGGGTTCGGCCCGGAGGTCAAGCGCCGGATCATCCTCGGCACGTACGCGCTCTCGTCCGGCTACTACGACGCCTACTACGGGCAGGCGCAGAAGGTCCGGCGGCTGATCGCCGACGACTTCACCCGGGCGTTCGAGATGGCCGACGTCCTCGTCTCGCCCACCGCGCCGACGACGGCCTTCCGGATCGGCGAAAAGCTCGACGACCCGATGGCCATGTACCTCAACGACATCGCCACGATCCCGGCGAACCTGGCCGGCGTGCCCGGGATGTCGGTGCCCAGCGGCCTGGCCGACGAGGACGGGCTGCCGACCGGCATACAGATCCTCGCGCCGGCGACCAAGGACGAGCGGCTCTACTCCGTCGGTGCCGCCCTCGAGGCCGCGTTGCTCGACAGGTGGGGCGGACCGCTGCTCGACCGCGCGCCGGACCTCACCCTCACCACGTCGAAGGGGGCCTGAGCATGGCTGCCACCGAAGCGGTCCTGACCTACGAGCGGGCACTGGCCGAGTTCGACCCGGTGATGGGCCTGGAGGTCCACGTCGAGCTCGGCACGGCGACCAAGATGTTCTGCGGCTGCGCCACGGAGTTCGGTGCCGAGCCGAACACCCAGGTCTGCCCGGTCTGCCTGGGGCTGCCCGGCGCGCTGCCCGTGGTCAACGAGCAGGCCGTCGAGTCCGCGATCCGGATCGGGCTCGCCCTCAACTGCGAGATCGCGACGTGGTGCCGGTTCGCGCGGAAGAACTACTTCTACCCGGACATGCCGAAGAACTTCCAGACCTCGCAGTATGACGAGCCGATCGCCTTCGAGGGCTACCTCGACGTCGAGCTGCACGACGGCACGACCTACCGGGTGGAGATCGAGCGTGCCCACATGGAGGAGGACACCGGCAAGTCGCTGCACGTGGGCGGGGCGACCGGGCGGATCCACGGCGCCTCGCACTCGCTCGTCGACTACAACCGCGCCGGCATCCCGCTCGTCGAGATCGTCACGAAGCCGATGCTCGGGGCGGGGGAGCGGGCGCCCGAGGTGGCGAAGGCCTACGTCTCGGCGCTGCGCGACCTGCTCAAGGCGCTGGACGTGTCCGACGTCAAGATGGAGCAGGGCTCGATGCGCTGCGACGCCAACGTCTCCCTGCGCCCCAAGGCCCTCGACGCCGCCGACCCGGGCGCCCAGGACCGGGTGCCGCTCGGCACCCGGACGGAGACGAAGAACGTCAACTCGCTGCGCTCGGTCGAGCGGGCGGTGCGCTACGAGATCACCCGGCAAGCGGCGGTGCTCACCGGCGGCGGCTCGATCCTGCAGGAGACTCGGCACTGGCACGAGGACACCGGCGTGACGACGTCCGGCCGGGTGAAGTCCGACGCCGACGACTACCGCTACTTCCCCGAGCCCGACCTCGTCCCGGTCGCACCCACCCGCGAGCGCGTCGACGCGCTGCGCCAGACGATGCCCGAGCCTCCGGGCGAGCGGCGCAGGCGGCTGCAGGCCGGCTGGGGCTTCTCCGACCTGGAGATGCGCGACGTCCTCAACGCCGGGGCGGTCGAGCTGATCGGCGAGACGGTGGCCGCCGGCGCCTCGGCGGCGGCGGCCCGCAAGTGGTGGAGTGGCGAGATCGCCCGGCGGGCCAACACCGAGGGCCTTGATGTCGCGGAGTACGCCGCCTCACGCGCAGTGACCCCAGCACACATCGCCGAGCTCGACGGCCTCGTGCGCGCGGGCCGGCTCAACGACTCGATGGCGCGGCAGGTGCTCGAGGGGGTCCTCGACGGGGAGGGGTCTCCGGCCGCTGTCGCCGACGCGCGGGGGCTGGAGCTGGTCCAGGACGACGGAGCTCTCGAGGCTGCCGTCGACAAGGTGATCGCCGCCAACGCCGACGTGGCCCAGAAGGTCCGGGACGGCAAGGTCCAGGCGGCGGGGGCCCTGATCGGCCAGGTCATGAAGGAGATGCGTGGCCAGGCCGACGCGGCCAAGACCCGCGAGCTCATCCTCACCAAGCTCACCTAGCTCGCGGGACCGGGTCCGCCAGCACCCCGACCGTTCCGGGCTGCGACGGCCTGGTTATCGGGTGACCCGATAAAGTGCCGGGGCGCCGGTCAGCCGGTCAGGGACTGGGGCAGCCGGACGATCCGGTCGTCGCCGGCCTTCGGCGTGCCGCGGGCGGTGTTGTTCGTGACGATCCACAGGTTGCCGTCGGGCCCGACCAGCACGTCGCGCAGCCGCCCATACGTGCCCTTGAGGAGCCGCTGCGGCTCGCCGGTGCTGCCGTCGGCGTTGACAGGCACCTTCCAGAGGGACTCGCCCTTCAGAGCGGCCAGGAAGACGGAGCCGTCCGGGCCGATGGCGAGCCCGCTGGGTGACGCGTCGTCGGTCGGCCACTGACGCACCGGGTCGACGAACCCGTCCCGGGCGCCGGCTCCTTCGACGACAGGCCAGCCATAGTTCGACCCCGGCGTGATGACGTTGAGCTCGTCCCAGGTCTTCTGCCCGAACTCGCTGGCCCACATCTGTCCCGACGCGTCCCAGCCGATGCCCTGGACGTTGCGGTGGCCGTAGGTCCACACCGGAGATGCGCCGAACGGGTTCCCTGGCGCCGGGCTGCCGTCCGTCGTGATCCGCAGGATCTTGCCGCCCAGGCTGGCGCGGTTCTGGGAGGCGGAGGAGTTGTTGGCGTCCCCGGTCGTGACGTAGAGATAGCCGTCCGGACCGAACGCGAGACGGCCGCCGTTGTGGTTGCTCGCCTTCGGTATGCCGGTGAGGATCGCCGTCGGCGTGCCCAGCCCGCCCTGGGCGTCGAGCGGGATCCGGAGGACGCGGTTGTCCGACCGGCTCGTGACGTAGGCGTAGAGGACCCGCTGCGTGGCGAAGGTCCGGCGGTCGATCGCGAGGCCGAGCAGTCCCCCCTCGCCGTCCGGTACGACTCCGGGCACGGTCCCGACGGTGCTCGTGCCCCCGTCCAGGGTGACCCGCGTGATCCGGGCGGAGTCGCGTTCGCTGACCCAGACCGAGCCGTCCGGCATGAGAACCGCGCTCCAGGGGACGGCGAGCCCCGTGGCGACGTCGGCCGGCTTGGCGAGGGCGGCCCGTGTCGGCGCCGGGGGAACTGTGCTCGTCGCGGTGCTCGTGGTGCTCGTGGTGCTCGAGGTGGACGAGCTGTCAGTAGCTGACGAGGTCGTCGGGGGCGCCGTCGTCGAGGCGGTGGGCGGCGGAGCCGCAGTGCAGGCTGACAGCACCAGAGCCGCCGCGCCGGTCAGGAGGATCCGTCGCCTCGGTGCTGGTCCTGCTGACACGGTGCGCTCGTCTCGGGACATGGTCCATTGTGCGGGATGGGGTATGGGGGGCCGCCACCCGTGGCGCTAGCGTCGTCCCCATGGTTGTCATCTCTCTGCCGGACATGTCCTGGGTCGAGCGGATCGGCCCGGTGCCGGGTGCCGAGCTGGTCGCGTGGGACCTGCACGAGCTGACCTCTCGGTCGGACGAGGTCGAGGTCGTCGTCCCGCCCTACATCGACCCGGCGGTGCGGTTCGAGCTGCTGGCGCAGCTGCCCCGGCTGCGCGTGGTCCAGCTGCTCACCGCGGGATACGAGCAGGTCGCCCGGCACGTGCCCCCTGGAGTGCGGCTGTGCAACGCCGCCGGGGTGCACGACGCCTCGACGGCAGAGCTCACCCTGTCCCTCATCCTCGCGTCGCTGCGCGGTATCCCGGAGTTCGTCCGCGCTCAGGAGGACGCGTCGTGGCTGCCCACCCGGATCTGGCCCGCGCTCGCCGACAAGCGGGTGCTCGTCGTCGGCTACGGCCAGGTCGGCACGGCGATCGTCCGGCGGCTGCTGCCCTTCGAGGTCGAGGTGACCGCGGTCGCCAGCAGGGCACGTGCCGGGGACGACCTGGTGGAGCGGGTGCACGGGATCGACGAGCTGCCCACCCTGCTGCCCCGGCACGACATCGTCGTCGTCATCGTCCCGCTGACCGAGAGCACTGCCGGCCTGGTCGACGCGTCGTTCCTCGCGGCGATGCCGGACGGAGCCCTGCTCGTCAACGTCGCCCGTGGCAAGGTCGTCGATACCGACGCGCTGCTCGCCGAGACAGCCGGCGGACGGCTGCGGGCAGCCCTCGACGTCACCGAACCAGAGCCGCTCCCCGCCGACCATCCGCTGTGGCGCGCACCGGGCGTGCTCATCTCCCCGCACATCGGGGGAGCGAGCACCGCCTTCACCCCCCGCGCGCTTGCGCTGGTCCGGGCCCAGATCACGGCCCTCGTGGGCGGGGCTCCCCTGCAGAACGTCGTGGTCGGCTGACCACCGGTCGTCGAGCAGCCGTTGCCACTGTCGGACCCGTGGTGGACACTGTCAACATGACAGAAACCGTAGTCGCCATCGGGACGCGCAAGGGACTCTGGCTCGCGCGCAGCGCCGACCGGGCGGAGTGGACCATCGAGGGACCGACCTTCCTCATGAGCGAGGTGGCCTCGGTCGCGTTCGACACCCGGCGCTCCACCCCCCGGATGCTCGCCGGAGTCATGTCGTGGCACTGGGGGCCCACCGTCCAGATCAGTGACGACGGCGGGCACACCTGGAGCGAGAGCGAGCAGCGGGCGATCGCGTTCCCGCCCGGCGAGGACGCGGCGCTGAAGCGGGTATGGCAGCTCACTCCCGACCCGCACGACGAGGACGTCGTCTGGGCCGGCTGCGAGCCGCACTCGCTCTGGCGCAGCGCTGACCGGGGCGAGAGCTTCGAGCTGAACCGTGCGCTGTGGGAGCACCCCCACCGCACCGAGTGGGGCGACGGCTTCGGGGGCGGAGCGGTCCACACGGTCGTGCCAGACCCGTCGGACGAGAAGAACCTCCTCGTCGCGATGAGCGCGGGCGGCGCCTACCGCAGTACCGACGGCGGCCAGTCCTGGTCCCCCACGAACTCGGGGATCAGCGCATACTTCCTGCCGGACAACCCCTACCCCGAGTTCGGCCAGTGCGTCCACAAGGTGGCGCGCGACTCGCAGACCCCGAGCCGTCTCTATGCGCAGAACCACCGCGGGGTCTACCGCTCCGACGACAACGGCAGCACCTGGGAGTCCATCGCCGAGGGACTGCCCACCGACTTCGGCTTCACTGTGGTGGCCCACCCGCGCCGCGGCGACGCCCTGTGGCTCATCCCCATCGTCAGCGACGGCGAGCGGGTGCCCCCCGACGGCCAGCTGCAGGTGCAGTACTCCACCGACGCCGGCCGCACCTGGCAGACCCAGACGACGGGACTGCCGCACCCCTGCTACACCGCCGTGCTGCGTGACGCCGCCGGGACCGACGGCGCGGACGAGCCAGGCCTCTACTTCGGCACCCGGAACGGCGACGTCTTCGCGTCGACGGACGAGGGGGAGACGTTCACGACGGTCGCCTCCCAGCTGCCCGACATCCTGTGCGTCCGGGCGGCGGTGCTGCCGTGACCGCGGGCGTGACGGCCGGAACGGTCCGGGTCGTCCTGCCCGGGATGCTCCGGGACCTCACAGACGGGGAGGGCGAGGCGAGCGCCGAGGTCGGCGCCGACGGTGCCGCCCTGTCGACCGTCCTCGACGATGCCCTCGCGGCGTGGCCCCGCGTGGCGTCGCGGGTCCGGGACGAGCGGGGCGAGATCAGGCGACACGTCAACGTCTTCGTCGACGGTGAGGACGCCAAGCGGGGCGCGGGCCTGGGCACCGTCGTCAAGCCGGGAGGCGTCGTGCACATCGTCAACGCGGTCTCGGGCGGCTAGCGCGCCCGCGCCGATGGCGTGCGAGTCAGGGTCGCGGCGGCAGGCGGGTGACCCAGGATGAGGCTGTCTCGGGCGACGGCACCTCGAACCGGGCGTTGACCGCCCACAGGCTCCCGCCGGCCAGCGTCCCCGTCGAGGGCACGTCCAGGCCCTCGTCGGCGAGCGCCCCGACCCAGCTGGCACGCCATGCCGTGCGGCGTCGCAGCCCGACGTCTGGGGCTGACAAGACAGCCCAGACGCGAGATGCTCGACCACATGACCCGAGCCACCGAGGACAAGACGTTGGTCCTGGTGCGGCATGCCAAGGCCGAGCAGGCGCCGGGCAGGCCCGACCACGACCGCACCCTGACCGCCCGCGGACAGCGCGACGCCGAGGCTGCCGGCGCCTGGCTGCACGGCCAGGGCATCGTCGCCGAGCTGGTGATCTGCTCCACGGCCATTCGCACCCGGCAGACCTGGGACCACGCCGCGAAGGGGGGCGCGCAGACGGAGTTCCTCGAGTACCGCCGAGCGGTCTACCAGGGCGGGGCGTCCACCGTCCTGGCCACGGTGCGCGAGGACGCGGGAGAGGTGACCACCGTCGTCGTCATCGGTCACGCCCCCTCCGTGCCGGAGCTGGCCAGCTCGCTGTGCGACGGGCAGGGTTCCCAGGAGGCGCACCAGGCCCTGGCCGACGGCTTCCCGACGTGCGGCATCGCCGTGCTGAGCTACGACGGTGAGTGGAGCGACCTCGAGCACGGAGACGCGGCGCTCGAGCGCTTCCACGTCGCCCGCGGCTGACTCCCCCCGGGCGAGCCGACGACGGGTTTGAGACCGCCTGTCCACTCCCTGGACCCCGTCCTATGCTCGTCCCATGACGCAGACGCCCGACATCAAGCCCCGCAGCCGCGACGTCACCGACGGCCTGGAGAAGACCGCAGCCCGGGGGATGCTGCGGGCGGTCGGTCTGGGTGACGACGACTTCGCCAAGCCGCAGATCGGCGTCGCCAGCTCGTGGAACGAGATCACGCCCTGCAACCTGTCCCTCGACCGGCTGGCCAAGGCCGCCAAGGACGGCGTGCACGCGGCGGGCGGCTACCCGCTGGAGTTCGGCACCATCTCAGTGTCCGACGGGATCTCGATGGGGCACGAAGGGATGCACTTCTCGCTGGTCTCCCGCGAGGTGATCGCCGACTCGGTCGAGACGGTGATGCAGGCCGAACGGCTCGACGGCTCGGTGCTCCTGGCGGGGTGCGACAAGTCGCTGCCGGGGATGCTCATGGCCGCCGCCCGCCTCGACCTCGCGTCGGTGTTCCTGTATGCCGGGACGATCCTGCCCGGGATCGCCAAGATGTCGGACGGCACCGAGCGCCAGGTGACCATCATCGACGCGTTCGAGGCGGTCGGCGCGTGCGCCGCCGGCCGGATGTCCCGCGCCGATGTCGACGCCATCGAGCGGGCGATCTGTCCGGGTGAGGGCGCCTGCGGCGGGATGTACACCGCCAACACCATGGCGTCGGTCGCCGAGGCGATGGGTATGTCGCTCCCCGGCTCTGCGGCGCCGCCCGCCACGGACCGGCGCCGGGACGGGTTCGCCCGCAAGTCCGGCGAGGCCGTCGTCGAGCTGCTGCGCCGGGGGATCACCGCGCGCCAGATCATGACCAAGGAGGCGTTCGAGAACGCCATCGCCGTGGTGATGGCGTTCGGGGGCTCCACCAACGCGGTCCTGCACCTGCTGGCCATCGCCCACGAGGCCGAGGTGGACCTCAGCATCGAGGACTTCCGCCGGGTCGGAGCCGCGGTGCCGCACCTCGCGGACGTCAAGCCGTTCGGTCAGTACGTCATGACCGACGTCGACCGGGTCGGTGGCGTGCCGGTCGTCATGCGGGCGCTGCTGGACGCGGGGCTGCTGCACGGTGACTGCCTGACCGTCACCGGGAGGACCGTGGCCGAGAACCTCGCCGGGATCGACCCGCCCGACCCGGACGGCAAGGTGCTCCGAGCGCTGCGTGAGCCGCTGCACCAGACCGGGGGTCTGACCATCCTCACCGGCTCGCTGGCTCCCGATGGCGCCGTGGTCAAGTCGGCGGGCTTCGACACCGACGTCATCACCGGCACCGCTCGGGTCTTCGACGGGGAGCGCGCCGCCATGGACGCCGTGGAGAAGGGCCGGCTCGCGGCGGGCGACGTCGTCGTCATCCGTTACGAGGGTCCCAAGGGAGGCCCCGGTATGCGGGAGATGCTCGCTGTCACCGGCGCGATCAAGGGAGCGGGGCTCGGCAAGGACGTCCTGCTGCTCACCGACGGCCGGTTCTCCGGTGGGACGACCGGCCTGTGCGTGGGCCATGTCGCGCCCGAGGCGGTCGACGACGGACCCATCGCGTTCGTGCAGGAGGGTGACCAGATCCGGCTCGACGTGGCCGCAGGCACCCTCGACCTGCTCGTCGAGGACGACGAGATGGGGCGCCGCCGAGCTGCCGGGGTCACCCATCCCGAGCCGAAGTACACCCGGGGCGTCCTCGCGAAGTACCGCCGGCTCGTCGGCAGCGCCTCGAAGGGGGCGGTCTGCGACTGACGTCGGTTCTGACCCGCGTTCGGCCCTCGGCGCACGCCGGCGGACCACCGCTGCGGCGGACGGACCGCTACCCCCTCAGGATCTTCTCCATCGGCCTGCCCTTGGCCAGCTCGTCGACCAGCTTGTCCAGGTAGCGGATCTTCTGCATCAGCGGGTCCTCGATGTCCTCGACGCGCACGCCACAGACCACGCCGCTGATCAGTGCCGCGTGCGGGTTGAGGCGCGCCGCGGCGAAGAAGTCCTCGAATGACGAGCCAGCCGCCAGGTGCGCTCCTACGGCGGGCTCGTCGAACCCGGTCAGCCACTGGATCACGCGGTCGACCTCGGCCTTCGTCCGCCCCTTCCGCTCGACCTTCGCCACATACAAGGGATAGACGGTGGCAAAGCTCGCGGTGAAGATCCTGCTCATCTGCGAGATCGTAGACCTGGTCAGGGCCTTCGGGCCGCAGGTCGTTCTGCCCGGGCGGCGACCGTCAGCCCGGCCCCCCAGCCGGGCGCGCGGCCACCTGACGGCGGCCGAGCGCTGGGGGCGTCGGTGTCATGACCGCTTCCGGCGAGCAGCCACGACGTCAGGGAGTTCGAGTTCCACATCTCGCCGGTTCGTTGCTCGTCGCGACCCCAGGTGGCGGTCGGGAACGAGGCGGCCAGCTCGATCAGCCGGCGTGCCATGTCGTCATCGCTGCTGAGGCGTCGGGGGCTGTCGACCGCCGCAGCCAGGTCGGGGATGATGCCGTCGCGCCAGGCTCGGATCTCGTAGCGGAAGAGGCGCGACCGACCCCACGAGCGCATGCCCACCGGGCCTTCAGCCACGACGCCCCGGTTGGGCTCGGACACCGCCCACACCGGCGTCATCTCGATGGCGAAGGTGTCGCCTCCCAGCCGGACGACCAACGCCGAATGATAGAGACGCAGGCGGGCACGGCGGTGGCGAGCGGCCATCAGCGCCTCGTACAGACGCCCGCTCGTCCGCACGCAGCGGCCCCCGGAGCCCAACGGGAGCCAGTAGAGGTCGACGCTGGACGGAGCGCTCGTCTCGGGCGGCTGGACCCGAGGGCCCGTCTCCGGAAGGCTCATCGCCGGCGAATCCGTGTCGGTCTCGCGGGGAAGCGCACGACAGCGGTGGGATGCGCTGCGGCTCGCAGGAGGAGCCAGAGCGGCACCAGACCGACGGCGGCGAGGCCGAGGAACGGTGCGACCAGGGTCAACGACACGACGCTCGAGCTGGGGTCCGCCTGGACGCCGAACCACTGGTCAACGGCGACGCTGACGCCCTCGATGACCCACAGTCCCAGGACGCCGCCAACCACGACGGCACCGCGGGGCTGGCGCCGGCGCAGCCAGAGTGCGGCAACGGCGGCCAGCGGAAGCCATCCGGCGAGGTCTTGGATGTAGATGGCGTTCGTCTGAACCCCGACGCCCTCCAGCAGCGGCGTCGGGTAGGGCGTCAGGGACGGAATGACCAGGACGAGCCACACGGCGGCGTTGACGGCGGCGATGACCCACACGTACACGGAGACACCGCGCACGGGGGCGCGGTCGGCGATCGACCTCCCGACCTGCCACAGCTCGCGGGTGGAGCCGAGGTATCCGAGTGACCAGAGCGCGGACCCCAACAGCGCGACGTAGACGAGGAAGGCAGCGTTGAACGGCGTGAGGAACAGCAGCAGCACCGCGTTGTAGACGACGTACAGCAACGCGCCCGTCCAGGTCAGGAGGGCAGCTCCGCAGCCTCGCGACACCTTCCACACCGAGGTGAGCACCACCGGAACAGCCAGCGCTCCCATGACCAGTGCCGTGCCCCGCGCCGAACCCTGCATCGCCTCCGGCCCGTGCAGGAGACCGGGGTCGGCGAGGGTCCAGGAGGCCGCCACGACCGCGATCGACACCGTGACGAGGGAGAGGAGCCACGCCGTCCGGAGCCTGCCGCCGGCCTCGATGCAGTCGCCCGGTCCATCGTGGTCGTCACCGCTCTGCACGAGGGCAGGGGACGGGGCGATGCGCGGGCATGCGTACGCGCTGCCATCGCGACTCGCCCTGTCACACCCCTTGGCCGACGCGCCTGATGTTGGTCCACCCTGTCCAGCCGCGCTGCTCGAGGAGCTCGAGCAGCCGGGGCGCGCACGGGAAGAACTCGAAGAACGCCGCGTCGAGCAGCGCGACCAGGTCATCGCTGACAGGGTGTTCCTCCACCGTTCCCGCAGAATGGGCTGCTGCCGCCTCGATGAAGGCGGCCACCCGGTCCGCGAGTGCAGGCAGCCGCGGGTCGTCTGGCCCGCAGTCGGCGAGGTCGCCGATGTCGAGATACAGCCGACGCAGTGGTTCGTCCTCGATCTGCGCCTGCTTGATCGCCATCAGGGCCGGTACCTCGTCGGGCATCTGGGCCGCGATGAGGATCCAGCTGTCGCGCTCGACCTCGATGAGGCGCTCCCTGAAGCCGAGCTCGCGCATCCGGTCCACGTAGGCGACCGCCTCGGGCGGCAGCGCCAGACTGTCGCCGGCCGCGAGCTCGGCGATCCGCTCCCGGTGACGCTGGCGTTCCCTGATCTCAGCACGCAGGCGGCGGTCGATCTCCCCGACCGCCGCCGCGAACTCTCGGTCACCGGCCGTCAGGAGCTCCCGCACCCGCGACAGTGGTACGCCGGCGTCGGCAAGGATGCGAATCTTGACGAGCTCGACCACGGCTGCCGCGTCGTAGCGCCGGTAGCCGGAGGTGTCGCGCTCGGGCTCGGGCAGCAACCCCTTGGCGTGATAGTGCCGGACGGCTCGGACCGTCACGCCGGCGTACCTCGCGAGCTGGCTGATGGTGAGCATGTCCCTATTCTGCGAGCTTCGTGGCCATGCTGCCCGAGAGCGGGGGCGCCACTGCTGGGCTGTCACCTCTCACGTCTGCTGGCTGCCGGAGGCCGTCAGGCGAACTTGCTGCGGTAGGTGCGCATCGCGAGGAGGTAGGCGACGACCAGCAGACCGACACACCATGCCGAGGCGATCCAGACGTCGTTGCCGGCCGGCTGCTCGGCCAGGAGGTGTCGAACGGCGTTCACGATCGAGGTGACCGGCTGGTGCTCCGCGAACCAGCGCACCGGGCCGGGCATACCTGACGTGGGCACGAATGCCGAGCTGATGAACGGCAGGAGGATCAGGGGGTAGGAGAACCCGCTCACCCCGTCGACCGACGTGGCGGTCAGCCCGGCGGTCACGGCCAGCCAGGTCAGCGCGA
The DNA here is from genome assembly GCA_963826375.1 of uncultured Actinomycetota bacterium. Lineage (GTDB taxonomy): Bacteria > Actinomycetota > Actinomycetes > Actinomycetales > Dermatophilaceae > Lapillicoccus. Next base: position 589,155 of record CAWGWN010000009.1, read on the forward strand.
GGGTGAACAGCACCATGATCGCCAGGACGCCGAGCCAGGCGAGCACGTTGGCACTCGAACGAAATCCCATCGCGACGGCGACGAGGACGACGAGCACCAGCGACGTCAGGTTCGACACGACGGACGTGAGGACGTGGCTCCACAGGACGGCCGACCGAGCGATCGGCATCGACTGGAACCGTTCGACGATGCCTCCCGAGACGTCGGTGAAGAGCCGGAAGGCGGTGTAGGCGATGCCGGAGGCCACCGTGACGAGCAGGATCCCGGGCAGCAGGTAGGTGACGTAGGATCCGCCCCCGATGTCGATCGCACCACCGAAGACGTAGACGAACAGCAGCAGCATGGCGATCGGCGTGACGGCGGTGGTGATGATCGTGTCCGGGCTCCGAAGGATGTGGCGAAGGGAGCGTGTGGTCAGGACGGTGGTGTCGTGGAGGAAGAAGGTGCTCATCGGTGCGTCCTGGGTCGAACGGGCCGGGGGATGTCGGGATCGTCGTGGCCGACGATCGCCAGGAAGATGTCCTCGAGACTCGGCCGCTTCTCGACGTACTCGACCTGGGTCGGCGGGAGCAGCGCGCTGAGCTCCGCGAGGGTGCCGTCGGCAATGACCCGGCCCTCGTGGAGAACGGCGATCCGGTCCGCGAGCTGCTCGGCCTCGTCGAGGTACTGCGTGGTGAGCAGCACCGTGGTGCCCCGCCCCGCGAGCTCGCGGACGGTCTTCCACACCTCGATCCGCGACTGTGGGTCGAGGCCTGTCGTCGGCTCGTCGAGGAAGAGGACGGCCGGGTCGCCGACCAGGCTCATGGCGATGTCGAGGCGGCGGCGCATGCCGCCGGAGTAGGTCCCCGTCCTGCGCCCGGCCGCGTCGGTCAGCTCGAACCGCGCGAGCAGGTCATCGGCGATCGTGCCGGGGTTCTGGAGGCGGCGCAGCTGGGCGACGAGCAGGAGGTTCTCCCGTCCGGTGAGGATCTCGTCGACGGCGGCGAACTGGCCGGTGAGGCTGATCGACTCGCGCACCTTCGCGGCCTGGGTCGCCACGTCGTACCCGTTGACGGCCGCGGTCCCGCCGTCGGCGTGCAGCAGCGTGGACAGGATCTTCACCACGGTGGTCTTGCCCGCGCCGTTGGAGCCGAGCACGGCGACGATGGTGCCCGTGGGGACGCACAGGTCGACGCCCATGAGGACCCTGAGGTCGCCGTAGGACTTGGTGAGCCCGACGAGCTCGATGGCTGGTTTCATGGTCATGCGGCGAGTCTGCAACCCTGACCCGGCGTCAAGGTCAAGCCTCGGTCGCCACGACGTCCGGATGCTCACGCGGCCGTCGGCGGCTGCTGCGGCGGTCGGGCGTCCCGAACCAGGTGGTCAGCCCGGCCTCCAGCCCTGACGGAGTCCCGTCTCCCACCCAGGCCACGTGGCCGTCGGGCCGGACCAGCACCGCGACCGGAGCCTCGACCGGGCCGACCACCGGCAGCTCCCAGGCGCCGGCGTATGACGCGTCCACCACCCGCACCCGATCCGCCCACGCCCCTACGGCGATGCTCCCGGGCGGTCCGAAGTTCACCAGCACCGGACGGGCCGTGTGGAGCAGGGAGTAGACCCGCACCACGCGACCGCCACTCAGCAGGTCGAGGTCCGGCATCCGACGGCCGAGCAGCGGATGCCCTCCGCCGAGGTCGTAGCGGATGTCGAGGCCGGAGATGAGTCCGAGGACATGTCTGCGCGGGCCGTCCATCTGGACCAGCTCGTTCATCAGGTCGCGCACTGCCGAGATCCGCGCGTCGTGGCGCTGGAGCGCACTCACGGCCTTCGAGTACTCCAGCGCCCGGGCACCCGCTGGGTGGCGCTCGGCGTGGTAGGTGTCGAGCAGGCTCTCCGGTGACAGTCCCTGGACCACCTGGGCGAGCTTCCAGCCGAGGTTCACGGCGTCCTGGATGCCGAGCCCGATCCCCTGGCCACCGGCTGGAGAGTGGATGTGCGCCGCGTCACCGGCGAGCAGGACGCGCCCGCTGCGGTAGGCCGCCGCCTGGCGGGTCGCATCGGTGAACCTCGAGATCCAGGTCGGGTGATGCACGCCGAAGTCGGTGCCGTAGACCGCGGCCAGGTTCTCGCTGAGGTCGGTCAGCGTGGGCTCGGTCGTGATCCCGAGCTCCGGCTCGCTCGTGACCACGCGCACGGTCCTGCCGTCCTCCATGAAGCTCAGGCCGTGCAGACCGCTGGCGTCGTAGGTGACGCCGACGGGCAGCTCCTCGCTCACCTCGACCTCGGCGATCAGGGCGCTCGTGGTCGCCTCCCATCCGGGGAAGTCGATCCCCGCCGTCCGACGGATGACGCTGCGCCCGCCGTCGGCGCCGACGACGTACGTCGCCCGCAGCTGCTCGCCTCCGGCCAGGCGCACGTCGACGCCGTCGTCGTCCTGGACGAAGCCGGTCACGTCGAGCCCTCGTCGGACCGACACCGCCAGCTCGTCGACCCAGCCGGCCAGGATCCGTTCGATGTGGTTCTGCCACAGGCCGAGCGTGTACGCGTGGCGGGTGGGGAAGTCGCTGATGTCCAGCATCACGCTGCCCGAGTAGGGCACGGGATAGGTCTTCCCCTCGGCGAGGAACCGGTCGGCGATCCCCCGCTGGTCGAGGATCTCGATCGTGCGCGAGTGGAAGCCGCCCGCCCGTGAACCCACCAGCTCCGCCGTGGGGCGACGCTCGACGACGGCGACGTCGACCCCTGCCAGCGTCAGCTCGCCAGCCAGCATCAGGCCGGTCGGGCCGGCCCCCACCACCACCACGTCCACCATGACATCTCCCCTGTCCTCGCCGCCGGCAACGGGGCGGAGCAGACAGTGTGAGGCACCGCAGGGGCCTTGCCGCAAGCCCCCCGTCGCGCTATACCCTGGACTTGGCAGGCAGGGGTGGGTGCATGGGCGTCCTCGCGGCGGTGTCGAGTTCGTCCGCGTCGTCCCGCGCGGGCCCTCGGCTTCGTCAGTCGTCGGGGAGAGCGGCGAAGGCCTGCTTGGTGTCGTTGTACCAGCCCATCGACTTCTTGGGATGCAGCCAGCGGTTCTTCATGGCGTCGCGGGCCTCCTGGTGGGTGGCGTCCCCGGCCCTGGCTCGCTCCTTGAGGTGGCGGTCCTGAGCCGTGATCACGTCGTCGGCGCTCTGCCCGTGGTGCTCGAGGTCGCACGGTCCTCCGAGGGCCCGGCAGGTCATGGTCTTCATCATGTCGTCTCCTTCTGAAACGTGGTGTCTGCTGTGCTGACGCTCAACACGGACCGGATGTGACCGGTCAGCGCTGCGCCTGACCGCCTACTCGGCGCACGACCCTCGCGAGCGCCTCGGGTGCCGCGCGGAAGGTGATCGCCTGGACCAGGCCGTCCTCGATGGTGAAGTCGAAGACGACCTTGGCTGCGCCGAGGTGGAACCAGGCTGTGGCGGGCCTCTCGCCGAGGAAGACCGGGAGCGCGGCGTGGGCGCTGCCGCTGAAGAACGTGGCCACCTCGTCGCGGCCCTCGATCAGCTGCGGCGTGCCGGCGAGGACGGCGGCGCCGTCAGCGGTCACGGCCACGTCGGGTGCGAGCAGCCGCAGCAACCGGTCGAACTCGCCGTTCTTCGCCGCGGCCATGAAGGCGTCGACGACTTCCCAGTCGGCGAGGCGGTCCTCGGGATGGGGCTGGCTGACCTTGGCCCGGGCCCGGGACGCGAGCTTGCGCGCGGCTGCCGGCGTGGTGTCGAGGAGCGCTGCGATGGTCGGAAAGTCGAAGCTGAAGCTGTCGTGCAGCACGAAGGCGACCCGCTCGCGGGGGGATAGCCGCTCGAGCACCACCTGCAGCGCGAGGCCGACCGTGTCGGCCAGCGCGATGTCCTGGGCCGGGTCGTTGACCGCCTCTTGCGGTTCGACGACGTCGACGGGCACCGGGGTCCGTGACCGCAGCCGGTCGAGGCACAGCCGGGTGGTCACCGTCGTCAGCCAGGCCGGCAGGCTGTCGATCTCGGCGTCCGTCCGGTTCAGCCGCAGCCACGCCTGCTGCACGATGTCCTGGGCCTCGGCATGGTCGCCGAGCACGCGGCTCGCGATTCCCACCAGGCGCGGTCGCTCGGCCTCGAACACGTCCGTCTCGTCCACGGCCCCCAGCCTCCCATCTCGCTCGTCACCCCCTTGCCGCGCTGGCCGGGCCGAGTGTGACCACCCGTCATCCCGGATGTGCTGCGGCCCGTGCGTCTCGTGAGCGCGTGAGAGCCCACGCCTGGTACCCACCGCGCATATCGGTCGCGTTGGCGAGGCCCAGCTGCTGGAGGGTGGAGGCAGCCAGGCTGGAGCTGCAGCCCTCATTGCAGACCAGCACCACGAGGCGGGTGGGGTCGTCGGCGACCGGCAGGCGATACGGGCAGGTCGGGTCGAGCCGCCATTCCAGGACGTTGCGGTCGATGACCACGGCATCCGGCAGCTCGCCGTCGCGCAGCCGTTGCTCGGCGGGACGGATGTCGACGACGAGGGCGCCAGCGGCCTGGACGGCCGCGAGGTCCTCCGGCATGACCCGGTCGAGCCCATGCCGGCTCTCCTCGAGCAGACGGCTGATGGCAGACCGGTGGGTGTCGTTCATGTCCGGACGACGTCCACCGAGACCTCAACCGCCGGCACCGTTCCCCGGTTCTCCAGCCAGTGGGTCGTGTTCCGGTCCTCAGGCCAGCCCAACCCCGGCCCGTACTCGGTCGCGACCCCGTCTCGGTGGTCGGTGATCACTCCCTGCAGGACGTAGACCGTGCCGGGTCGGCCCTGGTGGTCGTGGACCGGGCCGAAGACGCCACCCGGCTCGATGGTCACCCTCCGCATCCGGAGCTGGTAGCCGTCCATGCCGTCGATCTCGGCGGCGAGGTCGACCGTCGCCAACACCTCCAGGGCGACACCCTGCGTCTGCGCAGGCATGGTCTGGTCGCTGCTCACAGCACTCTCCTCTCCGGTGCGCGGCCGCCGAGGACGGGCACCGACGCTCGCCTGCTCGTCGTCGTGAGCGAGCCCGGCGGAGGGACGACAGGCCCCTCCATCTTCCCGCGGTTCGAGACCCCCGTCAGGCGATTCAGCCTTCTGCCCGCGCTGACCGAGCCCACTGCGGCAGGAGCGGGTCAGACCTGGCACGTTGGCCGTCCCAGGGCCAAGGCTGTGTCAACCTGAAGGGCTCGCTGTTCGTCTGGTATGTGTCCGAGAAGGAGGACACCATGAACCGTAGTTCCCGCGCGAGGAAGATGGTCCGACCGTTGGTCCTCGCGCTCATCCTCGCCGGAGCTCCCGGCATCGCCGTTGCCACCGACGCAGAGGCGGCCACGCCCTTCTGCGGCATCTACTGGGGGTCGCTGGCCAAGTCATCCACCGGCTTGGGGGCGGACTACCTCACCAACGTCCGGACCGGCCGCCATACCTGCTACGACCGACTCGTCGTCGACGGTCCCGCTGGGGGGTTCACCAGCAGCGTCAGGTACGTGGCCGATGTCTTCTCCCAGGGCAAGGGCGATGTCGTCCCGTTGCGGGGAGGGGCGAGCATCGAGATCGTCGTCCGGACCAACAACCACGACATCAACACCGGCGTGCCGACCTACGCCCCGGTGAACGAGCGCGAGCTCACCAACGTCGCCGGATACTCGACCTTCCGTCAGGTCGCGTGGGGCGGAAGCTTCGAGGGGTACACGACGATCGGCCTGGGAGTGCGGGCCCGGCTGCCCATGCGGGTCTTCACCCTCGCCGGTCCAGGTGCTCAGAGCCGTCTCGTGATCGATGTCGCGCACCGCTGGTGACCAGACAGCCAGGGGTGGTCAGACCTCGATGGCCCGATGCAGCCAGGTCTGCGTGACCTCCATACCGACGCGCTCGTAGAGACCGAGCGCGCCGGTCCGTGAGTCGGTCGACAGCTCGGAGCGGGTGGCGCCGCGGGCACGGGCCTGAGCGAAGGAGTCGGCCAGCAGCGCCCGGCCGAGGCCGAGTCCGCGCCGGTCCCGCTGGACGGCGAGACGGTAGATGTAGCCGCACCCCGTGGACAGGACGACGAAGCTCACGCCGACCGCCGTGCCCGACGGGTCGACCACCAGCCGCAGCTGCCACGGCTCGAAGCCGGGCCGGTGGAAGACCTCGGCGGCCCAGTCCTCATAGGTCGCCGGCGTGCGGTCCGGCCACTCGTTGAAGGCGTCCTCGGTCAGCCGGTATGCCGTGTGCTCCTCGCCAGCCTGCATCTCCCGGACCAGGTAGCCCTCCGGGAGAGGCTGGTCCGGGATCGACGTCCCCGGCGGTAACGCCAGGACCCATGAGGTCCACCGCACGTGGTAGCCCAACCGGATCAGCAGCCGGTCGCCGTCGCTGCCGAGCGGGACCGGCATCCCGACGAGCGAACCGCCCTGGCGACGAGCCTCCTCCTGGGTCCACCGGGCGAGGGCCGACCCGATGCCCCGTCCCCGGTGCTCCGGCAGGACCTGGGCGTCCGCGTAGCGCCCGCCGAACACCTCGGCGTAGGCGACCAGCAGGCCCTGCGCCTCGATGCCGACCGCCTGCTCCTCGACGTGGAAGCTCGGGCGCTGCCAGTCTCCGACGATGTCCTCGAGGTCGACCTCGGCCTCGCCGATGTCGTGGGTCTCGGCCGCGGCGACGAGCCGGTAGACGGCCTCGACATCGCCGGGCGACAACGGCCGGCTGGTCAGGCCTGAGGCGCTCAGGTGGACGGGCAGCTGCACGCTCACATGATGGCGGCCCCTGTTTGCCCGGCGCATCTGGTTTGCGCGGCGATTGTGGGCGCGGGGGGTGCATGCCCAACCTACGGTGTCGTAGCCTCGAAGCATGACGACCCAGACGTGGAGCCAGACCGACCTGCTACGGGAGCTCAGCCCGGTGGTCGAGGGCGAGCTCAACCGGCACATCGGCGTCGCGAAGGAGTGGTTCCCGCACGACTACATCCCGTGGAGTGACGGTCGCAACTACGACGGCCTCATGGAGGGTGACCCGTGGAGCCCCGACGACACGCCGATGACGGACGTGGCCCGCTCGGCCCTGATCGTCAACCTCCTGACCGAGGACAACCTCCCGAGCTACCACCACGAGATCGCGCTGATCTTCGGTCGCGACGACGCGTGGGGTGACTGGGTGCACCGCTGGACGGCCGAGGAGGGCCGGCACGGGATCGCCATGCGGGACTACCTTCTCGTCAAGCGGTCGGTCGACCCCGTCGAGCTCGAGCGGTTCCGGATGACGCACATGTCCCAGGGCTACGTCTCGGCGCACTCGGGCGAGCTGATCCACTCGCTCGCCTACGTCTCCTTCCAGGAGCTCGCGACGCGGGTCAGCCACCGCAACACCGGCCGCTACACGAACGACCCGATGGCCGAGCGGCTCCTCGCCCGGATCGCCGCCGACGAGAACCTGCACATGATCTTCTACCGCAACCTGCTCGACGCGGCGCTGAAGATCGCCCCGGACCAGACGATGAAGGCGGTGCTCGAGGTCGTCAAGGGCTTCCAGATGCCTGGGGCCGACATCCCCGGCTTCCAGCGCAAGGCCGTCGAGATGGCCGTCGCCGGGATCTACGACCTGCGCCTGCACCGCGACGAGGTGGTCATGCCGGTCCTGCGGTTCTGGAAGATCTTCGAGCTGGAGGGGCTCTCCGCCGAGGGCGAGCAGGCTCGCACCGAGCTGGCCACCTTCCTGGACGGCCTCGACAAGCAGGCAGCCCGCTTCGAGGACAAGCGCGACACCCTCAAGGCGCGGATGCATATCGCCTGACTCGGCGGCTGGTGTCCGGTGGCTGACATCACATGTCCGGATGTTGAGACCCAGATGTCCGCGGATTGACACGGCCACCGCGCAGGGCGCACGGTGTTCCCGTGGCACGAATCCTCGTACTTCCTGAGCGCGTCTGAGCCGGCACCGTCCGCCGCTTTCGACGCGCTACCCCTTCTGTCCCCACCGGACCGGAGGGTTTTTTTGTGGCAGCACGACCATGACCGAGCAGCACCACAGCGAAAGCAGGAGACCGTGAGCGACAGCGCGACGCCGGTGAAGCCCTCACCGGCCGACATCGCCCAGCACCCCCGGCCGCGGGCCTCGACCGCCCCGACGCCGGCGCCCGAGCAGGTCACCGGAGCGCAGGCCCTGGTCAAGTCGCTCGAGGCGCTCGGTGTCGACACCGTCTTCGGCATCCCGGGCGGGGCCATCCTGCCCGCCTACGACCCCCTGATGGACTCCACGTCGGTCCGTCACATCCTCGTGCGCCACGAGCAGGGCGCCGGCCACGCCGCCGAGGGGTATGCCGCCGCCACCGGCCGGGTCGGGGTCTGCATGGCCACCTCCGGGCCGGGCGCCACGAACCTCGTCACGCCGTTGTCCAACGCCTACATGGACTCGATCCCGATCGTCGCGATCACCGGCCAGGTCTCGTCCCGGTCGATCGGCACGGATGCCTTCCAGGAGGCGGACATCCGGGGGATCACCCTGCCGATCACCAAGCACAACTACCTCGTCACGTCGGCGGACCGGATCGCTCAGGCGCTCGCCGAGGCGTTCCACATCGCCAGCACCGGTCGCCCCGGTCCGGTCCTCGTCGACATCAGCAAGGACGCGCTCCAGGCGACCACGACGTTCTCCTGGCCCCCCACGATCGACCTGCCCGGCTACCGGCCCGTCACCCGACCGCACAGCAAGCAGATCCGTGAGGCGGCCCGGCTCATGGCGGCGGCCAGACGGCCCGTGTTCTACGTCGGCGGGGGAGTGATCCGGGCCGGCGCGAGCGAGGAGATGCGCCGGCTGGTCGACCTGACCGAGATCCCCGTGGTGACCACCCTGATGGCCCGCGGCGCGGTCCCCGACAGCCACCCCCTCCACCTCGGCATGCCGGGTATGCACGGCACCGTGGCAGCGGTGACCGCCCTGCAGAAGGCCGACCTGCTGATCACCATCGGGGCGCGGTTCGACGACCGCGTCACCGGCCAGCTGTCCACTTTCGCACCCGAGGCGAAGGTCATCCACGCCGATATCGACCCGGCGGAGATCTCCAAGAACCGCACGGCCGACGTGCCGATCGTCGGCGACGCCAAGGAGGTCATCAGCGACCTCATCGACGTCATCTCCGCCGACCGGGACAGCGCCCCCGACTACGGCGAGTGGCGGGCGCGCACCAAGGGCTGGCAGGAGACCTTCCCCCTCGGCTACACCTCCGAGGAGAGTGGGCTGGCTCCGCAGTACGTCATCGAGCGGATCGGCGACCTCTCCGGGCCGGAGGCGACGTACGTCGCGGGCGTGGGCCAGCACCAGATGTGGGCCGCGCAGTTCGTGCGTTACGAGCGGCCGAACGCGTGGCTGAACTCGGGCGGCGCGGGCACGATGGGCTACTCCGTCCCAGCCGCAATGGGCGCCAAGGTGGCCGAGCCCGACCGGGTGGTGTGGGCGATCGACGGCGACGGCTGCTTCCAGATGACCAACCAGGAGCTCGCCACCTGCGTCATCAACGAGATCCCGATCAAGGTCGCCATCATCAACAACTCGAGCCTGGGCATGGTCCGGCAGTGGCAGACGCTCTTCTACAACGAGCGCTACTCCAACACCGACCTCCACACGAGCCACGACCAGCGGCGCATCCCCGACTTCGTCAAGCTGGCCGACGCCTATGGCTGCCTCGGGCTGCGGGCCGAGAGCGAGGCCGAGGTGGACGACGTCATCAAGCAGGCTCTCGCCGTCAACGACCGACCGGTGGTCATCGACTTCGTCGTGCATCGCGACGCGATGGTGTGGCCGATGGTGCCGTCAGGCGTCAGCAACGACATGATCCGCAACGCGCGTGGCGAGGCGCCGGTGTGGGACCGCGAGGACTGAGCGCCGTGTCCGCAGCAGAACCGCACCCCGACGCAACGCCAGGAGCCTGAGATGTCAAAGCACACCCTGTCCGTCCTTGTGGAGAACAAGCCCGGCGTCCTCGCCCGCATCGCCGGCCTGTTCTCGCGTCGCGGCTTCAACATCGACTCGCTGGCGGTCGGGCCCACCGAGCACTCCGACATCTCGCGGATGACTGTCGTCGTCGATGTGGAGGCGCTCCCGCTCGAGCAGGTCACCAAGCAGCTCAACAAGCTCGTCGAGGTGCTCAAGGTCGTCGAGCTCGACCCCGACGCGTCGGTGCAGCGGCAGGTCGTGCTCGTCAAGGTCCGGGCGGACGCCGCCAGCCGCACCCACGTGCTGGAGACGGTCGAGCTCTTCCGGGCGAAGGTCATCGACGTGGCGCACGACACCCTGACGATCGAGTGCACCGGCAAGGCCGAGAAGGTCCAGGCGCTGCTCGGGACTCTCGAGCCGTTCGGAGTGCGCGAGCTCGTGCAGTCGGGCATCGTCGCAGTCGGCCGGGGTCCGCGCTCCATCACCGACCGCAGCCTGCGGACCGCCTGACGGACAGGGCGCGGTCACCTGACCGACCCGGCATACCGTTGTCCCCCACCGTGAACCAACCGAAGGAGCTCGCCATCATGGCCGAGATGTTCTACGACGACGACGCCGACCTGTCCGTGATCCAGGGCAAGAAGGTCGCGGTCATCGGCTACGGCAGCCAGGGCCACGCGCATGCCCTCAACCTGCGCGACTCGGGGGTGGACGTCCGCGTCGGTCTTGCCGAGGGCAGCCGCTCCAAGGCCAAGGCGCAGGCCGAGGGCCTCAGCGTGCTCAGCGTCGCCGACGCGGTGAAGGAGGCCGACCTCGTCGTCATCCTCACGCCCGACCAGGTCCAGCGCACCGTCTACGCGAACGACATCAAGCCCAACCTGCGTGAGGGTGCCGCACTGCTCTTCGGGCACGGCTTCAACATCCGGTTCGGCTACATCGTGCCCGAGGCCGGGTCCGACGTCATCATGGTCGCGCCGAAGGGACCGGGACACCTCGTGCGCCGTGAGTTCGTCGACGGCCGCGGCGTGCCCGTGCTGCTCGCGGTGGAGCAGGACCCGTCAGGCACCGCCTGGGCGCTCGCGCAGTCGTATGCGAAGGCGATCGGCGGCCTGCGCGCCGGCGGCATCAGGACGACCTTCACCGAGGAGACCGAGACCGACCTCTTCGGTGAGCAGGCGGTGCTCTGTGGTGGCGCGTCGCAGCTCGTCCAGTACGGCTTCGAGGTCCTCACCGAGGCGGGCTACCAGCCTGAGATCGCCTACTTCGAGGTCCTGCACGAGCTCAAGCTCATCGTCGACCTCATGGTCGAGGGCGGCATCGCCAAGCAGCGCTGGTCGGTCTCGGACACCGCGGAGTACGGCGACTACGTCTCCGGCCCCCGGGTCATCGACAGCCGCGTCAAGGAGAACATGCAGGCCGTCCTCGCCGACATCAAGAACGGCGCGTTCGCGCAGCGGTTCATCGACGACCAGGACGCCGGCGCACCCGAGTTCACCGCGTTGCGGGAGAAGGGCGCCCAGCACCCCATCGAGGCCACCGGCAAGGACCTGCGCAGCCTGATGAGCTGGATCAAGGACAGCGACAGCGACTACGTCGAAGGCTCGGCTGCTCGCTAGCCGTCCGCAGGTGTCCAGGCCAGGACGTCCGAGGACTCGACCAGCGCCAGGATCGACGTCTGCGGCGTGCCGCGCAGCGCCGGCGCCGCGGACGCCGAGCCCCATACCGCGGCCATGCTGGCCAGGAAGGCCTGCGACTCCTGCGCGGTGTCGAAGTCGAGGTCGATGAGGACGTACTGCGGGTCGTCGACCGGTTGGTGGATGACATAGTGGCGCACCCCCGAGCCGGCCCGGTCGACGGGGTCGCGGTCGAACGCCGCCTTCCAGGTTGCCAGGTCGCTGATCGGGTGCTCGATGTGCAGGGTGTACATGGCTCTCCTCCAGAGTTGTGTGCGGTCTGTCCAGCGAACCTCATCCGGTGGGCGGCGCGGCATCCCAGAAAGCTGGGTTGTCCTCGGTCGAGCGTGGTCGCGGCGTAGCGTCGGGGCGTGGCCAGGAGGAGCGAGCTCGCGAGCCTGACCGGACGGGTCGAGCAGGTCTGCGCTGCCGCGCCGGACGACCATCGCCTGCGGCTCGCGGTGCTGGAGCAGGTGCGCCGGTCCGTCCCGTTCGACGCGTACGCGTGGGTGGTCACCGACCCGCGGACCTGGGTCGGTGGCTCGCCGATCGCCGACGTGCCCTGCCTGCCCGAGCTCACCACGGCCATCGACCTGAAGTACCTCAGCACCCTGAACCGCTGGACCACGCTTGTCGGTTCGCAGGCCGCCACCTCGACCGGTGGCGTGGCCACCCTCGTGTCCGCGACCGGGGGTGACCTGGCCCGCAGCCTGGTCTGGCGCCAGCTCCAGTCCCGGTATGCCGTGACCGACGTGGCGTCGATGGTGTTCGCCGACCGATTCGGCTGCTGGGCGTTCCTCGACCTGTGGCGCCGTGATCCGGCTTCGCCCTTCAGCGAGCCCGAGCGGAGCGCTCTCGCTGGCATCAGCGCGCCGGTGACCGCTGCCCTGCGGGCGTGCCAGATGAGGACGTTCGCACTGGACGGGCAGCCCGCCCGGCAGCTGACCGGCGCTGCCGTGCTGCTCCTGGGCGATGATCTCAACGTGCTGAGCCAGACGGATGCGACCCGTGCCGTGCTGCACTCCCTCAACCCGCCGGGAGACGACCAACCGGCCATCCCGGCCGCCGCCTACAACGTCGGGGCGCAGCTGCACGCCGTCGAGCGAGGCGTCGACGACCGGGAGCCGTCGGCAAGGGTCCACCTCGGCGACGGCCTGTGGCTCACCCTGCGTGCGGCGCGCATCCCGCTCGGCGACCAGCCCAGGCAGGGGATCGCCGTGACGATCGAGCAGACGTCGCCGGCGGACCGGATGGACCTCTTCGCACGGGCCTGCGGGCTGACACCACGGGAGAGCGAGCTCGTCGGGCTCGTCGTCGGCGGCGCCGACACCCGGCGGGCCTCGGCAGCGCTCCTCCTCTCGGAGTACACCGTGCAGGACCATCTCAAGGCGGTGTTCGCCAAGGCCGGGGTCCGGTCACGGACCGCCCTCGTCGCACAGGTCCTCGGCCACGGCGCGGCCTGAGGCCTTCGGCGGACATGCTGCCGGGGGCGACCTAGACTCCGCGGATGGCCAACAAGGCGTCGTCAGCGTGGCAGTCGTGGCTCATCGTCGTCGGCGCGGTCGTCGTCGGGTGCCTGCTCGTCGCGTCACGGGTCAAGCCGGTGGCCGTCGTCGGGGTCGTCATCGTCGTGGTCGCGCTGCTCATCATCCTGCGGATGTCGGTCGAGGCCTTCGGTGGTGGACGCCGCGGTGGCCGAGACGGCTGAGTGAGTCGTGTCACGCGCCATATCGTGGGCGAGCACCGACCCTCGCGCCCGTCCCGCCGTAGACTGAGCCCCGGTACAGCGCGGTGCCGAGCGCTCGCTCCCGCACTCCGACCGGCCGACCACCCGGCCACCGATCCCTGAGGACAGCCACGTGACCAAGCCCGTCGTGCTCATCGCCGAGGAACTCTCGCCTGCCACCATCGACGCCCTCGGGCCGGACTTCGAGGTCCGTATGGTCGACGGCGCCAACCGCGCCGAGCTCCTGCCGGCGCTCGCCGATGTCGACGCCGTGCTGATCCGCTCCGCCACGAAGATGGACGCCGAGGCGATCGCCGCCGGGAGGCGGCTGCGGGTCATCGCCCGTGCGGGGGTCGGTCTCGACAACGTCGACGTCACGGCAGCCACCCAGGCCGGCGTCATGGTCGTCAACGCGCCGACGTCGAACATCACCTCCGCGGCGGAGCTCGCCGTCGGCCTGCTGCTGGCGACCGCCCGCAACATCGCCCCGGCGAACGAGGCGCTGAAGAACGGCGCATGGAAGCGGAGCAAGTACGGCGGCGTCGAGCTGCTGGACAAGACGGTCGGCATCGTCGGGCTCGGCCGTATCGGGGCCCTCGTCGCCGAGCGGCTCAAGGGCTTCGGCATGGAGATCATCGCGTACGACCCGTACACCACCCCGGCCCGGGCGGCCCAGATCGGCGCGAGGCTCGTCGGTCTCGACGAGCTGCTCGCCGAGTCGGACTTCATCACTGTCCATCTGCCCAAGACTCCGGAGACGGTGGGGCTGATCGGTGAGGAGGCGCTCAAGCAGGTCAAGCCGACCGTCCGGATCATCAACGCCGCCCGCGGTGGCATCGTCGACGAGCAGGCGCTCGCAGACGCCCTGCGTGAGGGTCGGGTGGCCGGAGCCGGCATCGACGTCTTCGCGAAGGAGCCCACCACCGAGTCTCCGCTCTTCGAGTTCGAGTCCGTCGTGGTCACCCCGCACCTGGGGGCCTCCACCGACGAGGCGCAGGAGAAGGCCGGCGTCTCCGTGGCCCGCTCGGTTCGCCTGGCGCTCGGCGGCGACCTCGTCCCGGACGCGGTCAACGTCTCCGGAGGAGCGATCGACGAGGAGGTCCGCCCCGGGATCGCGCTCGTCGAGAAGCTCGGCCGCATCTTCACCGCCGTCGCCGGACAGGTCCCGGTCCAGCTCGACGTCGAGGTCAAGGGGGAGATCACCGCCCATGACGTGAGCGTCTGGAAGCTCTCGGCCCTCAAGGGCCTCTTCCAGGACGTCGTCGAGGAGCAGGTCTCCTACGTCAACGCGCCGGTGATCGCCGAGCAGCGCGGGTGCGAGGTGCGGCTCCTGACAGACCCCGCCAGTGAGGACTTCCGCAACGTCACCACCCTGCGCGGCACGCTGCAGGACGGGACGGTCGTCTCCGTCTCCGGGACGCTGACTGGACCCCGGCTGGTCGAGAAGATCGTCGGCATCAACGGCTACGACCTCGAGGTGCCGCTGACCGACCACCTGGCGGTGTTCTCCTACTCCGACCGTCCGGGCGTCGTCGGCCAGGTCGGCCAGATCCTCGGTGACCAGGGCATCAACATCGGCGGTATGCAGGTCGCGCGCAGCGAGTCCAAGGACTCGGCGCTGGTCCTGCTCAACGTCGACGTCGAGCTGCCTGCCGTCGTCGCAGCCCGGATCGCCGAGCTCGTCGGCGCCGAGTCGTTCGCGGTCGTCAACCTCTGAGGACCCCTCCCGGAGGGCGTCCGGATCGTGGGATTCGGGTTTCAGATAGTTGGACGTCCACGTACTCTCGAGGGTATGACGCGGCAGCTCGTACTCATTGCCTGCCGCGCGAGGCTCGGTAGTCAGCGCACTCGCCGCGGAGACCCCGCGCGCCCGCCGCTGACCAGCTCACCGCACCCGGTTCGAGCAGCCGAAACCCCACCAGCACCGTCGATCGCGAAGGACGACCTGATCATGAGCGAAGAAGCACAGAAGGCCCGCCAGGCACTCCAGGAGTCCCTGGACCTGCGTGAGCAGGGGCACTCCGAGGACTGACCACTCGCTGGACGTGACCGCCGGGGTCGAGCTGCGCATGTCGCGGCTCGACCCCGCGGCCGTTCGTCCTCTGAGACGTCAGTCCCACAGCGCAAGACGACGAATAGGGTGGGAACCATGGCAGACCAGCAGGCAGCGCAGCCCCCGACCACGCTCGACGGGAACCGGTTGAACCTCGCGGTCATCGGCGGCGACGGCATCGGCCCCGAGGTGGTGGCCGAGGGTCTCAAGGTGCTCGAGGCGGTGACCTCCGCCTCCGGGCTCAAGGTCGCGACGACCGAGTACGACCTCGGTGCGCGCCGCTGGCACGCGACCGGGGAGACCCTCCCGGAGAGCGTCCTGGACGAGGTCCGCAGCCACGACGCCATCCTCCTCGGTGCCATCGGTGACCCGAGCGTCCCCAGCGGCGTCCTCGAGCGCGGTGTGCTGCTTCCGATCCGCTTCGCGCTCGAGCACTATGTCAACCTGCGTCCCGCCAAGCTCTTCCCTGGGGTGCAGAGCCCGCTCGCCGTCGAGCGCGTCGCGCCGGGCGGTATCGACTTCGTCGTCGTCCGCGAGGGCACCGAGGGGCCCTACGTCGGCAACGGTGGTTCGGTGCGCACCGGCACACCCAACGAGGTCGCCACCGAGGTGAGCGTCAACACGCGGTTCGGCGTCGAGCGCGTCGTCCGGGACGCGTTCGCCCGGGCGCAGGCCCGCCCACGCTGCCACCTGACCCTCGTGCACAAGCACAACGTCCTGACCTATGCCGGTCACCTCTGGCGGCGGACGGTCGAGGAGGTCCATGGGGAGTTCCCCGACGTGGAGACGGCATACCAGCACGTCGACGCGGCGACGATCTTCCTCACCACCGACCCGGGCCGGTTCGACGTCATCGTGACCGACAACCTCTTCGGAGACATCATCACCGACATCGCGGCCGCCGTGACCGGCGGGATCGGGCTCGCGGCCAGCGGCAACATCAACCCGGACCGCACCTACCCGAGCATGTTCGAGCCGGTCCACGGGTCCGCTCCCGACATCGCCGGACAGGGGACGGCGGACCCGACGGCCACCATTCTCTCGGTGGCGATGCTCCTGCAGCACCTCGGCCGGGAGTCGGAGGCGGCCGCCGTCGAGGCTGCCGTGGCGGCGGACCTCGCCGAGCGGGGCAGCGCGGCGCGCTCCACGACGGCCGTCGGCGACGCGATCGCGGCCCGCCTCGCCTGACCGGGGGTAGCACGTCACGCGCACCCACCTGCTGCCCCGGGGCCGGCCACTGCGGGTAGCCTGCGAGGTCAGCACGACGTCGTCCCCGCATCGTTGCGGACCGTTCCCGGAGGCCCTGATGACCGCGCACCACCTCGACTCGACCCCGCTGCACTTCACGACCACGCGGCGCGACGACCCGTTGTCGGACGCGGACCGGGCGGCCGTGCTGGCCGACCCCGGTTTCGGCAAGAAGTTCACCGACCACATGGTCCGGGCCACCTGGACCACGGGCGAGGGATGGCACGACGCCGAGGTCACGGCATACGGGCCGCTGCAGCTCGACCCCGCGGCGGCCGTGCTGCACTACGCGCAGGAGATCTTCGAGGGGCTGAAGGCCTACCGGCACGCCGACGGCTCGATCTGGAGCTTCCGACCCGAGGCGAACGCAGCCCGGTTCAACCGCAGCGCGCGTCGGCTCACCCTCCCGGAGCTGCCGGAGCAGGCCTTCATCGAGGCGCTCCGGGCGCTGGTGGGCGTCGACGCCGACTGGGTGCCGGAGCCCGGCGAGTCGGGGGAGAAGAGCCTCTACCTGCGACCGTTCATGTTCGCCTCCGAGGTCTTCCTCGGCGTGCGTCCGGCCGCCGAGGTCACCTTCTGCGTGATCGCCTCGCCGGCCGGGGCGTACTTCTCCGGCGGCGTGAACCCCATCTCGCTGTGGATCTCGACCGACTTCGCGCGCGCGGGTGCGGGCGGCACGGGGGCGGCCAAGTGCGGCGGCAACTACGCGTCCAGCCTCGCCGGTCAGCTCGAGGGTGCCGAGCACGGCTGCGACCAGGCGGTGTTCCTCGACTCCTCCACGCAGACCTACATCGAGGAGCTCGGCGGCATGAACCTCTTCCTCGTCTACCGGGACGGGCGGATCGTCACGCCGGAGCTGTCCGGCTCGATCCTCGAGGGCGTGACCCGATCGTCCATCCTCGAGCTGGCCAAGGACCTCGGCCTGACCCCCGAGGAGCGGCGCATCCCCATTGAGGAGTGGAAGGACGCCGCGCGCTCCGGCGAGCTGGCCGAGGTGTTCGCCTGTGGCACCGCAGCCGTCGTCACCCCCGTCGGCGAGCTGAGGTGGGAAGGCGGCAGCGTCGACCACCGCAGCGCGGGCTTCACCGGTGAGGTGGCGCTCGGCATCCGGAGCCGGCTGCTCGACATCCAGTACGGTCGCGCCGAGGACACCCGCGGCTGGCTGACCCGCCTGGCCTGAGTCGAGGCGCCCAGATGGCGAGACGTGGTTGTCAGAGGGTGGACCGCGCGGCAGAGTGGCAGTCGTGAAGCCTGTGACCGCAGTGGCCACCACCACGCTGATTATCTCCTAGCGCGACGACTCGTCGCGCTGACCTCCCGGTACCCGGGGGGTCTTTTTGTTTCCCGGACACCACCTCCGACCGGGAGACCGCGGCGAAGGAGGGGAGAATCAACGACAACAGGCTTCACCACATCCATCACCGGGCCACCACCTCGCAGCGCCGCGACCCTTGGTCGCCGGCAACGAACCGACGAGAGCGAACCATGTCCGACCTGCATGTCTACGACACCACCCTGCGCGACGGCGCCCAGCAGGAGGGCCTCAACCTCTCCGTGGCGGACAAGCTGGCCATCGCCCGTCACCTCGACGAGCTGGGCGTCGGCTTCATCGAGGGCGGCTGGCCGGGGGCGAACCCCAAGGACACCGAGTTCTTCGCCCGGGCCCTGACCGAGCTCGACCTGCGCCACGCCACGCTGGCGGCGTTCGGCGCCACCCGGCGGCCGGGGACGGTCGCGGCGGACGACCCCCAGGTGAGGGCGCTCGCCGACTCCGGTGCGCAGGTGGTCACCCTGGTGGCCAAGTCGCACGTGCGGCACGTGGAGGAGGCGCTGCGGACCACCCTCGCGGAGAACCTCGCGATGATCCGCGACACCGTCTCGTTCCTGCGCGGGGAGGGGCGGCGCGTCTTCCTCGACGCCGAGCACTTCTTCGACGGGTATGCCGCGGACCGCGCCTACGCGCTCGAGGCGGTCCGGGTCGCCGCCGAGGCAGGCGCCGAGGTCATCGCCCTGTGCGACACCAACGGCGGCATGCTGCCGCGCCAGGTGGAGGATGTCGTGGCCGACGTCCTCGGCACGACGGACGCCCGGCTGGGCATCCACTGCCACAACGACACCGGGTGCGCCGTGGCGAACTCGATGGCAGCGGTGGCTGCCGGGGCAACCCATGTGCAGGGGACGGTCAACGGCTACGGCGAGCGCACCGGCAACGCCGACCTGCTCACCGTGGTCAGCAACCTCCAGCTCAAGAGCGGCCACGCGATCGTCGAGCCGGCTCGCCTGCGCGACGCCATGCGGATCGCGCATGCGATCAGCGAGGTGACCAACGTGCCGCCCTACAGCCGGCAGCCGTACGTGGGGTCCAGTGCGTTCGCACACAAGGCGGGGCTGCATGCCAGCGCCCTCAAGATCGACCCGGACCTCTACCAGCACACCGACCCGGCGGCGGTGGGGAACGCCATGCGAACCCTGGTGTCGGACATGGCCGGTCGGGCCAGCATCGAGCTCAAGGCGACCGAGCTGGGCTTCGACCTCTCGGAGCGTCCGGAGCTCGTCGTCCAGCTCCTCGCCACGGTGAAGGACCTCGAGCTGCGCGGCTACACCTTCGACGCGGCGGACGCGTCCTTCGAGCTGCTGCTGCGCGCGGCGGTCTCCGGGGAGGCGGTCTCCTTCTTCGACGTCGAGTCCTGGCGGGTCATCACGGACGCCCGGGGCGCCGAGGAGGCGATGTCGGAGGCCACGGTCAAGCTCGTCGCCAGCGGCCAGCGCTTCCTGGCAACCGGCGAGGGCAACGGCCCGGTCAACGCGCTGGACCACGCGCTCCGCCAGGCGATGGCGACGGTCTATCCCGAGATCGACAAGCTGGAGCTGATCGACTTCCGGGTGCGGATCCTCGACGCGGCCCACGGCACCGATGCGGTGACCAGGGTGCTCATCGAGACCTCGGACGGCGAGACCTCGTGGGACACCGTCGGGGTGGCACCCAACATCGTCGAGGCGTCATGGAAGGCGCTGGTGGACGGGATCACCTACGGACTGCTGCGCCACGACGTACCGGTGCGCTGACCGACTGCGCCCAAGGGCATCGGCCAGGCGGTCAGGCTCAGTCGACGACGTCCCTGCCGACCACGTCGGGCTCGACGGCCTCCAGCTTGCGGTGGTAGTGCATCCCGGCCCGTCCGCCGACGAGGGCTCCGAGCAGGGACACCACGAGGAGCACGGCGAGGGCGATGATGCCGCCTGTGGTGAGGTCACCCTGGCGCACCGGGATCCGCGGGAAGCTGTTGATCGAGCTGAGCACGTCGTACTTCGCTCCGGCCACGGCCGCCGCGATGGCGACGAGCACGGCGATGACCACGGCCCACACCCACACGCCGAAACCCTGGCGCACCCCCTCGAAGCGCGACATGCGCCCCGCGACATACCCGCCGCAGTAGTAGGCCAGGAAGACGATGACCCCCAGGACGATGCCGCTGGCGATGCCCACGGTCTTGGTGTTCTGCGAGATCTGGTCCGCGGTCTGGGCGACGCTGGAGCCCGTCGTCACCCCGATCGCCGCCCCGATGGCGGCGGCGAGGGCGGTGAGGATCACTGCGAGACCCATGGCGGCCACCCACCCGAAGAAGGCGGCCCCCCAGTTGACGCCGATGCGCGGGCGGACGCCCGTGGCCACGACCGGGACCGTGCGTCGTCCCACCGGATCGACGACGGTCTCGTCCCCCACCGGGTGCCGTACCCGCCCTGCGTCGAGCTCGGCGCGCTCACGCTCGGTGAGGTGACGCTCTTCCGCTGGCCTGTCGCTCATGGCTCCTCCTGATGCTCTGGCGGGCAGTGCTCTCTCTGGCGGGCAGTGCTGTTCGGCGATAGCACTACCCCCCGGGGCCCGCGGTATGCGGTGCAGCCCCATGGGGATGCGGCAGAATGGCGGGCATGAGCACTGCAGGAGAGCCGCCGAGCCAGCGCGTCGGCAACGCCGAGCGGACCGCGGCGATCGAGGCGCTGAACGAGCACTGGCGGGCCGGGCGGCTCGATCCGTCGGAGCACGAGGCCCGCACCACGCGGGCGCACGCGGCCGTCAGGGTGGCCGAGCTCGACGCGCTCTTCACGGACCTGCCCCGCGTCCACGACGGCTCCATCGCCCCCTGGCAGCCGGCGCCGACACCCGTGACCACCTCCGACCAGACGCAGGCCGCGAGCCAGGCCGACCGAGGGCTCGTGCCGGCCGGCTCCTGGCTGGGCCAGCGGCGGGACGCGGTCATGGGCGTCGTGCCCTTCGTCGCCATGGCCGGCTTCTTCCTCCTCGGACACAACTGGGTCTGGTTCCTCCTCATCCCCCTCTCGGGGGCTCTCCTCTATGCCGGCTCGGACCATGACGGACGTCGGGGTCGGACCAAGCACCACAGGGACTGAGCTCAGGCGGCGGTCAGCAGCCGGTCGCAGACATCGAGCAGGCGCCGTCGCAGCTCCTGCGAGCGCTCCGAGAACCGGCGCTGGGCCGCGACATAGGCCGCCTTGCCGGCCGGGGTCTCGATCGGCACGGGGTCGTAGCCGAGCTCGCTCAGGTCATAGGGGGAGGCGCGCATGTCGAGCACGCGGATCTCGCCGGCGAGCTCGAAGCAGTCGACCAGCAGGTCGCTCGGGACCGCCGGGCTGAGCTTGTACGCCCACTTGTAGCAGTCCATCCCGGCATGCAGGCAGCCGGGCTGCTCGAGGTCGGGCTGGCTGGCCCGCGTCGGCGCGAGCAGGTTGCGGGGCTGGGCCTGCGGGGTGAAGAAGCGGTAGGCGTCGTAGTGCGAGCACCGCACGGGGTGTTCCTCGACGACCCGGTCCGTGCCCCGGGGGCCCAGCCGCAGCGGCCAGCCCGCGTGGCGCAGCTCCTGCGTGCCGAGCCGGTAGACCATGGCCCACTCGTGCAGGCCGAAGCAGCCCAGGTGGGCGGGCCGCTCGAGAGTCCGGATGAGCAGGTCACGCACGAAGGTCACCGCGTCGCGGCGAGCCTCGAGGTATGCCGCGACGTCCAGGCTCACCCCACGGTCGTCGGCCCGGTAGAACCGCCACTGAGCCCGCTCCTCGCCGGCGTCGAGGAGCAGGGCACCGGGCCCCGGGTGCCACCGGCGCAGCTGCGACGGCCTGAACGCGTAGTAGGTGAAGAGGAAGTCCTCCACCGGGTGCCGGCGGCCGGCCTCCCGTCGCCCTCGGTAGGCCGCGGTCGCGGCATCCACCCGTGCCTCGTGTGCTCGGGCGAGCTCCCGCCACGTCGACTGCTCCAGCTCGTGCACCACAGTCGCTGAGCGTAACGGGCTTCCGTCTAGGGTGGACCACGTGCGCATCGCGAGGTACACCACAGGTGAGGACCCGGCATACGGGATCGTCGAGGGCGAGCCCGGTAGGGAGCAGATCCTCGAGCTGCAGGGGGACCCGCTCTATGTCGGACTTCGGCCCGGCAGCGGCACCGTCGCCCTGGCGGACGTCCGGCTGCTCGCTCCGGTGATCCCGCGGAGCAAGGTCATCGGCATCGGCCGCAACTACGCGGACCACGCGAGAGAGCTCGGCAACGACGTGCCCGACGAGCCGCTGATGTTCCTCATCCCCAACACGGCGGTGGTCGGCCCGGGCGACCCGGTGGTCATGCCACGCCAGAGCGACAACGTGCACTACGAGGGAGAGCTGGCCGTCGTCATCGGCAAGATCTGCAAGGACGTCCGTCCCGAGGACGCCGCGGACTGCATCTGGGGTTACACGGTCGCCAACGACGTGACGGCTCGTGACCTGCAGACCTCCGACGGTCAGTGGGCGCGGGCCAAGGGCTTCGACACCTTCTGCCCGCTCGGACCCTGGGTCGAGACCGAGCTGGACCCCGCCGACCTGCGGCTGCGGACGACCCTCGACGGCGAGGTGGTCCAGGACGGCACGACGGCGGACATGGTCCACGGGGTCGCTGCGCTGGTCGCCCACGCCTCCGCGGCGTTCACCCTCCTACCCGGCGACGTCATCCTCACCGGCACCCCCTCTGGGGTCGGACCGGTCCGGGCTGGGCAGCACGTCGCGGTCGAGATCGAGGGGATCGGCACCCTGGAGAACCCCTTCCTCCGGCGCTGACCGGCCCGGACGGTCTCCTAGCCCGGGCTGTCCCGCCGGCCGGGCTAGGCTGGCCCGCACCATGAGCGACTCCACCTCCTCTGACTATCTCGGCAGGCACGCGGCTCCGGGCGACCCGGACTCCCGCCCCGAGGTCGCCGGCTACGGCCCACGACACCACGCCCCCCGAGACCAGGCCTCCACCGACCAGGCCCCCGTCGACCGTGCCCCGGGCGGACCGGTGCGGCTGCGCGTCGCCCCGTCGCCGACCGGCGACCCCCACGTCGGCACGGCCTACATGGCGATGTTCGACCTCGCCTTCGTCCGCCAGCGCGGCGGCGCGTTCGTGCTGCGGGTCGAGGACACCGACCGCGCGCGCTTCCAGGAGGACAGCGAGCAGCAGCTCTACGACACGCTGCACTGGCTCGGGCTGCAGTGGGACGAGGGCCCGGACGTCGGCGGACCGTACGCGCCATACCGGCAGTCCGAGCGGCTCGCGACCTACCAGGGGTATGCCGACCGGTTGCTCGCCGAGGGACACGCGTACCTCTGCTGGTGCTCGGGGGAGCGGCTGGCCGAGATGCGTGAGGCCCAGCAGAAGGCGAAGCAGCCGACCGGCTACGACCGGCTGTGCGTCGGCAAGACGAAGGAGCAGCGGGCCGAGCTGCCGGGCTTCAGCGAGCCGCCGGTGGTCCGGATGCTCGTGCCCGACGACGTGGAGCTGACCTTCGACGACCTCATCATGGGCCGCACCAACGCACCGCGGCCGGACGACCAGGTCATCGTCAAGGCCGACGGCTTCCCGACCTACCACCTCGCCGTCGTCGTCGACGACCACGAGATGGGGATCACCCACGTCGTGCGGGGCCAGGAGTGGATCTCCAGCACCCCCAAGCACGTGCTGCTCTACCGGTGGCTGGGTCTCGAGGCGCCTCGGTTCGCGCACATGCCCCTGCTACGTGACGAGAAGAAGGCGAAGATCTCCAAGCGCAAGAACCCGTGGGCCCGGCTGACCTGGTTCAAGGAGCAGGGCTACCTGCCCGAGGCGTTGGTGAACTTCCTTGCCTTGCAGGGATATCCGCCGATCATCGAGGAAGACGGGACGGAGCGTGAGGTCTTCACCTTCGCGGAGTTCTCCGAGCGCTTCGACTGGGCGAACGTCAACAAGGTCGGCCCCATCTTCGACCTCAAGAAGCTCGACTGGCTCAACGGGGTCTACATCCGGGGCCTCGAGCTGAAGGACTTCACCTCCCGGCTGCTGCCCCACCTGGAGCGGGCCGGCGTGCTGTCGGGAGCTCCGACGCTCGGCGAGCTCGGCCGCCTGGAGCAGGTAGCCGCCCTCATCCAGACGCGGATCGCGCTGCTCAGCGAGGCTGCCGCGATGGTGCAGCCGTTCTTCGTCACCGACGACCAGCTGGAGGTCGCAGCCGACGCGCGAGCCCAGCTCAACGACAACGCGGGCGAGGTCCTCGACGCGGCGCTCGCCGCGCTCAGCGACGTGGATGACAGCGCCGGCGGTGTCGTGGGGTCGGACAGTGGCTGGACCGCCGCGGCGATCGAGGCGGCCCTGCGGGCAGCGGTGGTGGACGCCCTCGGCATCAAGCCGAAGGTCGCCTTCGGGCCGCTGCGCACCGCGGTCTCCGGGGCGCGCATCTCGCCCCCGCTGTTCGAGTCGATGGAGATCCTCGGCAAGGCCTCGACGGTCGCGCGGCTGGGCCGGCTGCGGTCCTCGCTCTGACCAGGTCAGCGCGCCGGAGGCCGGATCGTCACGGGGATTTGGGTAGTGGCGAAGCCGCCCGGTAGTATCGCCCCTCGGTTCGCTCTTCGGGCGTCACACGTGACGCCCGCGCAGCGATACCCCCTTGGGGTATGGTGTAATTGGCAACACGGCTGATTCTGGTTCAGTTGTTCTAGGTTCGAGTCCTGGTACCCCAGCGCACGACAGGTCGCTGCAGAGCGTCCGTCGGATTCGGAGAATCCTCAGACCTACAGGTATGGTTTCCTCCGTCGTCCAGGGCCCCTCGAGGGCGCCGGACTGCAGCTAGGGCCCCGTTGTGTAGCGGCCTAGCACGCCGCCCTCTCAAGGCGGTAGCGCGGGTTCGAATCCCGTCGGGGCTACCGAAGGTCACTCCCAGCCGGAGCAGGCGGCCGATCCTCCACGTCTCGTCCATACGTGAGAATGTCTTGACAAACCGGGGCGGCGCGCTTCACAGTGGCGAGACGGTGCGCCGAGGCGATGCCCGGTGCCGGGGGACGGGAGGCGCGAGGTGAGGGCCGAGACGGTATACCTGCTGCACCTTGCTCTGGCTGCCGTCCTGTCCTTCCTCGTGGGCGCCGAGCGGGAGTACTTCCAGAAGTCCGCCGGCATCCGCACCCACACCCTGGTCGGCCTGGGCGCAGCGTTGTTCACCGTGGTGTCCAAGTACGGCTTCTCCGACCTGCCCGGCTCGCAGACCGACGGGTCCAGGGTCGCGGCTCAGGTCGTGACCGGAGTGGGGTTCCTCGGAGCGGGCCTGATCTTCGTCCGGCGAGACAGCGTTCGGGGGCTCACCACCGCCGCGAGCATCTGGCTGGTCTCGGCCGTCGGGATGGCCGCCGGCTCCGGCATGCTCTTCGTCGCGTCCGCCGCGACGCTGCTCTATCTCGGCGTCACGGTGGGGATCCGGCCGATCTCGCGCCGGATGCCGCACTCCAGCAGCACGGTCAGCTCGATCCGGATCACCTACGAGGACGGCCGGGGGCTGCTGCGGACCATCATGCAGACCATCGGGTCCGTCGGCATCCGGGTGGGGGACACCCGCGTCTCCGAGCAGCGCAGCGTCGCTCCCGGCACCCCCAGCCTCCAGGACGTCGACCTCAGCATCTTCGGTGACCGTGAGTCGATCGCCGAGCTGCTGCCCTCGCTACGAGGCATCGACGGCGTGCGCTCGGTGCGCACGGGGGACGTCAGCGACCGGGAGTGACTCGGCGCGCGCTGGCGCCACATCGCGCATACCGTAGGTTACTGCCGGGTAGTGAGCGCGGCAGCCCCGAGTCTTCCTGGAGAGAGCGACGCCCATGTCCCTGCGAAACCCGCTCGAGCCCGTCCATGCGCGAGGCGCCGGCCGCGGCCTCCTGGTGGGCGCCGCCGTCGTCGCCCTCACCGCCGCGACCGCCGGTGGAGTGACGTCGAGCGCCGCCGCCGCCGGGTCCGCCGGTGTGAGCCGCCCCACCGCGCCGACGCTCGACGGCGTCGACACGTGGACCGGCCTGCGGTTCGTCGTCGACGCGGGCAAGAACGACCTCGGCCAGGCGCAGCAGTGCACCATCGACGCCGACCTGTACAAGCCGCACTCGGCCTCGCCGTCGGCCCGGGTGCCGTCGATCCTCACCACCAACGGCTTCGGCGGGTCCAAGGACGACCAGGCCGGCCTGGCCCGGGCGTTCGCCCAGCGCGGGTATGCCGTGCTGTCCTACACCGGCCTCGGGTTCCCCAACAGCGGGTGCAAGATCTCGCTCGACGACCCCAGCATCGACGGGGTGGCCGCGTCGCAGCTCGTGACGTTCCTCGGCGGCGGGAGCAGCGCGCCCTACGCCTCGTCCAGTGTGGGCGGTGCCGCGGGGGGAGCGGGCAGCCTCACGGTCGACTACACCGTCCTGGACGACCCGGCCACGCACGACCCCCGGCTCGGGATGATCGGGGGCTCCTACGGCGGCCAGATCCAGTTCGCCACGGCGGCCGTCGACCGGCGGGTGGACACGCTCATCCCGCTGATCACCTGGAACGACCTGCGCTACTCGCTCGCGCCGCAGAACTCGAACCTCACTGCAGGCGTGACCTCGCCGATCGGCAACCCCGGCACCGAGAAGATCGGCTGGACCGACCTCTTCTTCGGCCTCGGCATCGTCGACGGGGTGCTCGGAACGGCGATCGACCCGACCCGCAACGTCGGCTGCCCGAACTTCGTGCAGGAGGCGTGCGAGGCCAAGGCGACCCTGGACACCCTCGGCTACCCGACCCCGCGCACCGCGCAGCTCACCGACCGGGTGTCGGTCGGCCACTACCTCGACAAGATCACGGTCCCCGTCTTCCTCATCCAGGGTGAGAACGACACCCTCTTCAACCTCCAGGAGGCCGTGGCGACCTACCGCGGGCTGAAGTCCCGCGGGGTGCCCGTCTCGATGGCGTGGCAGTCGTGGGGACACTCCGGCGGCGCCAACGGCAGCTCCGGACCCGCCCCTGGCGAGCTCGACATGAGCGGCCAGAACATCGAGAACACCTACCTCGGCGCCCGGATCATGGGCTGGTTCGACCACTACCTGAAACGTGACCGCACCGCCTCGACCGGCCCGGAGTTCGCGTACTTCCGCGACTGGGTCTCCTACACCGGCTCGGCCGCGCCGGCCTACGCCTCCTCGTCGTCCTATCCGGTCACGTCGGGGAGCCGGTACTTCCTGTCCGGGCCGGACCAGCTCGTCACGAGCCGGCGCGACGTCGCTGCGGGTTCCACGTCCTGGTCCAACCCGGGGGGCGGCGCGTTCGCGTCCTACTCCGAGGCCTCCGGGCTCGACGGCCGGGTGCCCGGCGTGCCCTCGGGCCCGGTCCCGCCGTTCGACACGCCTGGGACCTTCGGGGCGTGGACGACGGCACCGCTCGCGACGTCGCGCACCCTCGTCGGTGTGCCCACGCTGGACGTGACGTTCGACTCGCCGTCGGTCGCGGCCACCCAGGCGGCCGGGCCGAGCGGCCAGCTGCTCGTCTTCGCCAAGCTCTACGACGTGGCGCCGGACGGCACGCAGACCCTCGTGCATCGGCTCATCTCCCCGGTCCGGGTCGCGGACGTCGGCAAGCCGGTCCACCTCGAGCTGCCCGGGATCGTGCACCAGGTCCTCGCCGGTCACCAGCTGCGGCTCGTGCTGGCCAGCACCGACGCGGCCTACAAGAACGCGTATGCCGTGCAGCCGGTGACCGTCCGCACCTCGCCCCAGTCCCCGAACGTCCTCAGCCTGCCGCTGCTGCCCTGATTCGGCGCACCGCATGCCGCGCCGGTGCCGCCTAAGGCGACACCGACGGGGCATACTGGGAGGGCACGGTAGTTCGGCTGTAGAGTAGTCAACTAATCAACCAGTCTGCTCGACCCCTCGCGGGGCTGGTTGGTCGGGGACCGCGCCGGGTGGTCCCCTCTCCCTGTTCGTGAAGAGGTCCACCCATGCGTGCCTTGCCCTTCGTGCTCGCCGCCGCCGCCACCGGCGCGACCGTGTCGCTCGTCATGGCCAGCGCCGCTGGTGCCGCGTCGTCCCCCACCCCGGTGACCTTCGCCGTCGCGACAGGCGCCTTGTCCATCTCGGCTCCGACCGGGGCGGTGAGCCTCGGCACGAACGGAGTGCCAGGGGGCACGCTGGGCCTTCAGCTCGGCACCGTGACCGTCACGGACGCCCGGGCGGGGACCGCCCTCTGGACGGCGACGGTGGACACGACCGCCTACGTCGGGCCCTCGCAGACGATCCCCAAGACGGCGATGACCTACCTGCCGGGCACGGCCAACGTTGCCCCTGTCGGTGCGGCCGTGGTCACCCCCGGCTCCGTGGTACCCGTCGCCTTCGGTGGCTCCGCACTGACCGCCCAGTCCGCCAGCGTCGTGCTGGGGAACAACACGGTCAGCTGGAACCCCACCCTGAGCGTCGCCATCCCCGGCACCGCCCTCGCCGGGACCTACAGCGGGACCGTCACCCACTCCGTCCTGTAGGGCAGGCATGCGCCGCACCTTCGCAGCCGCCGCTGTCGCCCTCGGCCTGGCCGCTCTGTCGTCCGGGGACGTGGCGCGGGCCGACACGACCCCCGGTCCGCGCAGCATCGGCGTGCGGCTGCTCGACGCACCGGTCGACCGCAAGGACGACCCCCGCGCGCTGTCCTACATCGTCGACCACGTGGTTCCGGGGACCACGATCCAGCGGCATGTCGAGGTCTCCAGCACCGGGCCAGGGGTCGCCGAGGTCTCGGTCTACCCGGCCGCCGCAGTGGTCGCCGGTGACGGGTTCGTCGGTGAGGAGGGGGCCACCGCGAACGAGCTCTCCTCGTGGACCCGCCTCGACCGCAGCACCCTGACCCTGCCCCAGGGCGCCCACCAGAGTGTGGCGGTGACCATCTCCGTCCCGGCGGACGCCGCACCCGGCGAGCGGTATGCGGTGCTCTGGGCTCAGGTCGGCTCGCCGAACGGGGCGGCGGGCATCACCGAGGTGAGCCGGGTGGGCATCCGGATCTACCTGTCCGTGGGCGGGGACAACGAGCCCGCCTCCGACTTCACCATCGAGACCCTGACCGCCTCGCGCACCGCTGACGGCCGACCGCTGATCACCGCACAGGTGCACAACACGGGCGGCCGGGCGCTCGACCTGGGTGGCACGCTGTCCTTGTCGGGGGGGCCGGCAGGGCTGAGCGCTGGTCCCTTCACGACCCAGTCGGGCACGACGCTGGCCGTCGGCGCCGTCGGCCCCGTGCTGGTGTCGCTGGACCCCAGCCTGCCGCCCGGGCCCTGGACCGCGGCCGTCACTCTGCGCAGCGGTCTGCTGACCCGTACGGCGCAGGCCAGCGTGACCTTCCCGGCGGCGGGAACGGCGCAGCCAGCGCCCGCCCTGGCCGGGTCGACGCCATGGACGCCGTGGACGCCGATCATCCTCTCCGCAGCTGTCCTCCTCGCCCTCGCCCTGCTGCTGTGGTTCTTCGTCAGCCGAGCTCGCGCAACCCCGGGACGACACGCTCGGCGAACGTCGTGAGGAACCGGGACTGGTCCTGGCCGGGGCCGTGGAAGACGAGATGGTTGAAGCCCCAGTCGACGTAGCGCCGCACCTCGGCCACGACCTCCTCCGGGTCTGACGACACGATCCAGCGCTTGGCCACCTGCTCGTCGCTCAGCTCGTCCCCGAGTCGCTCCATCTCCAGCGGGTCCGACGTGCCGTGCTTCTGCTCGGGCGTCAGCGACAACGCTGCCCAGAACCGGCAGTTCGTCACGGCCTGCTCGTGGTCCGGGTCCCAGGAGAGCTTGATCTCGATCATCCGGTCGACGTCGTCGCGGGTGCGTCCGGACGTGGCCAGCCCCTCGTCGACGGCCGGCAGCAGCTTGTCCGTGTAGAGCTCGTCGCCCTTGCCGGAGGTGCAGATGAAGCCGTCTCCGGACCGCCCGGCATACCGGGCGACGAGCGGGCCGCCGGCCGCGATGTAGACCGGGACCGGGCGCTGCGGCTTGTCGTAGACCGTGGCATCCGTCGTGGAGTAGTACTCACCCTCGAAGGTGACCCGGTCCTCCGTCCAGAGCCGCCGCATCAGGGCGACGGACTCCCGCAGCCGAGCGAACCGCTCCTTGAACTCCGGCCACTGCGAGACCGAGCCGACCACCACCTCGTTGAGCGCCTCACCGGACCCGATGCCGAGCATCACCCGGTCGGGGTAGAGCGAGCCGAGCGTCCCGAACGCCTGCGCGACGATCGCCGGGTTGTAGCGGAACGTCGGCGTCATCACCGAGGTGCCGATCTGCACCCGCTCGGTCCGCTCGCCCACGGCGGCCAGCCAGGCCAGCGAGAACGGCGCATGGCCGCCATGATGGCGCCACGGCTGGAAGTGGTCGGAGATCATCACGCTGTCCAGGCCCACCTGCTCGGCCAGGACGGCGTAGTCGAGCAGCTCGCGGGGGGCGAACTGCTCCGCCGACGCCTTGTATCCGATCCTCAGGGCCATCCTGGCGCTCCTCGCTGCGGTGGTCGTATGCCGTGGACGAGCCTATGCCTGTCCGCGGCCCGGTCCGTGGGGCGCCCACCCTGCTGAGATAGCGTCGAGCCGACATCGGCCAGCGGATCGGAGCGTGACATGGGAGCCCTCTGGCACCCCTTCTCGGACATGGGAGCGATCGAGCGGGACGGCGAGTTCGTCATCGCGCGCGGGGAGGGTGCCTACGTCTTCGACGACGGCGGGCGACGCTACCTCGACGCCACCGCCGGGCTGTGGTTCACGAACGTCGGCCACGGCCGAGCCGAGCTCGCGGAGGCCGCCGCCGGGCAGATGCGGACCCTCGCGGCGTACAGCACCTTCGGCGACTACGTCACCCCGCCCACGGTCGAGCTCGCGGAACGGCTGGCGGGCATCGCCCCCGTCCCGGGGAGCAAGGTCTTCTTCACGTCCGGCGGGTCCGACTCGGTCGACACGGCCGCCAAGCTGGCCCGTCGGTACTGGGTGGAGACGGGTCGGCCCAGCAAGACGATGGTCATCGGGCGGCAGAAGGCCTACCACGGGATGCACTACGCCGGCACCGCTCTGGGCGGCATCCCAGGCAACACCGAGGGCTACGGCGTGCTCGTCCCCGACACGGCCACCGTGGCCTGGGACGACGTCGACGACCTCCGCGCCACGATCGAGCGGGCCGGTCCCGAGAACGTCGCGGCGTTCTTCTGCGAGCCGGTGATCGGCGCCGGAGGCGTCTACCCACCACCGGACGACTACCTCGCCGGCGTCCGCAAGCTGTGCACGGAGATGGACGTGCTCTTCGTCGCGGACGAGGTGGTCACCGGCTACGGCCGGATTGGCGGGTCATGGTTTGCCTCAACGAAGTTCGGGCTCGAGCCCGACCTGGTGACCACCGCCAAGGGTCTGACCTCCGGCTACCTGCCCATGGGCGCGGTGCTCATCGCGCCGAGGGTGGCCGATCCCTTCTTCCGGGCTGGGGCCGGTGTGTGGTGGCGGCACGGCTACACGTACTCCGGCCACGCGACGGCCGCGGCGGTCGCGCTGGCCAACCTCGCGATCATCGAGCGCGAGGGCCTGCTCGACGAGGCGAGCCGGCTCGAGGCGACTCTGGCGAGGCAGCTCTCGCCCTTGGCGGACCACGAGAGGGTCGCCGAGGTCCGATGCGGGGTCGGGGCGCTGGCTGCCGTCCAGCTCGTGGAACCGTCAGAGGCGGTGGCGCTGGCCCGCGCCCTTCGCGACGTCGGCGTCGCGACGAGGGCCGTCGGCGCTGGGGGCATCCAGATCTCGCCCGCCTTCGTCATGACCGACGACGACGTCGAGGAGCTCGCGAGCGCCCTGGCGCAGGCCCTCGACGCCTGACCTGTCGTGGATCAGTAGACGATGACCGGGTTGCCGATCTGCACCTGGTCGAACAACCACGCGATGCCGTCGAGGTCGCGGACGTTGACACAGCCGTGTGAGGCGCCGTTGTAGCCGCGCGCCGCGAAGTCCGACGAGTAGTGCACGGCCTGGCCGCCGCTGAAGAACATCGAGTACGGCATCTTCGACCCGTAGATGGTCGAGGTCCAGTCACGGTTCTTGCGGTAGACCGCGAAGCTGCCTTCGCGTGTGGCGTTGTTCTCCGAGCCGAAGCGGACCGCGAGCTGCAGCTGCGGCTGTCCGTCGACCACCCAGGTGAGGGTCCGCGTGGCCTTGCTGATGCAGACGACGTGGCCGGTCAGGCAACGAGGGTCGAGCCCCGCGGCACTGCCGGTGGCAGGCTTCGGCCGGACGTTGTTCAGCTCGTCCGAGGTCGGCGTCCGCGTCATCGCGCGGAGGCGGTCGAGAGTGCGCTGGTCGACCTCACCGGTCACCGGGATGGCGCGCTTGTCCTGGAACCCCTTGACCGCGGTGACGGTTGGGGCGCTGTAGCTGTCGGTGACGTTCCCGCTCCACCAGCCGATCTGCTTCAGTCGTGCCTGCAGGTCGCGCACCTGAGCCCCGGAGGCGCCCTGGGCGAGCAGCGCCGGGCCGGGCACGAGGCGGTTGTGCATCTCGTCGTCGGTGGGCTGGCGCGTCATCGCCACGAGCGCGTCCCAGCTGGCCGGGTCTGCCGTGCCCGTTGACGGCAGGCCGCGCTTGTCCTGGAACCCGCGCACGGCTGCCGTCGTCGCCTCGTCGTAGCTCCCGGTGATGTCCCCGTCGAACCACTCGAGCTGCTTCAGGCGTGACTGGAGGTCTCGGACCGGGTCGCCGCTGGCACCCGGCGCCAGAGCTGCCGTGGTGGCCGCGGCGACCGCCACCGGGGCCTCGGTCGCGGTGCTCGTCGGGGAGGGGGTGGGTGACTCAGAGGTGCCCGTGCTCGTCGTCGGGGTCGGAGTCGATGTCGATGTCGACGCAGGTGCCGACGCGCCGGTGGCGGTGGGCCCGCATCCGCTGAGCGCGATCGCGCAGAGCAGCAGTGCCCCGACCAGTGTTCCCCGAGTCTTCACAGCTTCCCCTGTCATGTGGCGACGATCTGCCTTGTGGCGACAGTCGGTCTTCTGGCGACGAGTCGGTCTCCTGGCGGGACGAGCCTGGTCCTGCTGCCCCTACGCTGCCGTATCACCGCGACAACCGCGCGTCGACGCACGCGCGGTTACCACTTCGTGCTGTGTTCGTAGGCATCCTGTGTTGTTCCCGCTAGCCCTGGTGAGGGTTCTGACCCCGCCGCAGCACCTCAGTCAGCTTGTTGGCACCGGCGACGACCGTAGCGGCGTGCAGCCGACCCGGCTGACGGGAGAGCCGCTCGATGGGTCCGGAGATCGACACGGCAGCGACGACCCGGCCGGAGGGGCCGCGCACGGGTGCGGAGACCGAGGCCACGCCCGCCTCCCGTTCGCCGACGCTCTGAGCCCAGCCCCGTCGACGGACCGCGGAGAGAGCCGTGGCGTTGAACTTCGCCCCCTGCAGCCCTCGGTGCAACCGGTCCGGCTCCTCCCATGCGAGGAGGATCTGGGCGGCGGACCCCGCGAGCATCGACAGGCTGGCGCCGACCGGGATGCTGTCACGCAGACCGATCGGACGCTCGGCCGCGGCGACGCAGATCCGCTGGTCACCCTGGCGACGGAAGAGCTGGGCGCTCTCGTTGGTGTGGTCTCGCAGTGCCCCGAGGACCGGACCGGCGGCAGCCAGCAGCCGGTCCTCACCGGCAGCGGAGGCGAGCTCACCGAGACGTGGCCCGAGCACGAAGCGCCCCTGCATGTCCCGCGTGACGAGGCGGTGGTGCTCCAGCGCCACGGCCAGGCGGTGCGCGGTCGGTCGGGCAAGCCCCGTTGCTCCGACCAGCTGCGCGAGGGTGGCGGGACCGGCCTCCAGGGCGCCCAGCACCGTCGCGGCCTTGTCCAGCACACCGACCCCACTCGAATTGTCCATGCACTGATACTGCCGTCTCATTGCCTGAGACGCAAGGTCATCCGCCTGTCAAGTGTTGCACTCTGACGAGAAAGGTTCCCCGGTACGGAGGGTGGAGATGGCAGGCACACTGGCGGAGAAGGTGTGGGAGGCGCACATCGTGCGCCGGGCTGAGGGCGAGCCGGACCTGCTCTACATCGACCTGCATCTGCTCCACGAGGTGACCAGCCCGCAGGCGTTCGACGGGCTGCGACTGGCCGGCCGCACGGTCCGTCGCCCGGACCTGACCCTGGCCACGGAGGACCACAACGTCCCCACCACTCCGGGCCCGATCACCGACCTCGTGAGCAAGACCCAGGTCGACACCCTCCGAGCCAACTGCGCGGAGTTCGGCGTGCGGCTCTACCCGATGGGAGACGTCGACCAGGGCATCGTCCACGTCATCGGCCCTCAGCTCGGGCTGACGCAGCCGGGGATGACCATCGTCTGCGGCGACAGCCACACCTCGACGCATGGAGCCTTCGGCGCACTGGCGTTCGGGATCGGCACGTCGGAGGTCGAACACGTGCTCGCCACGCAGACGCTGCCCCTCAAGCCGTTCCGCACCCTCGCCGTCACGGTCGACGGACTGCTCCCCGACGGGGTGACGGCCAAGGACATCGTGCTTGCCGTCATCGCCGAGATCGGGACCGGCGGCGGCCAGGGCTACGTCATCGAGTTCCGTGGCAGCGCCATCGAGGCGCTGTCCATGGAGGCCCGGATGACCGTGTGCAACATGTCGATCGAGGCTGGGGCACGCGCCGGGATGATCGCCCCGGACGAGACGACCTTCGCCTACCTTCAGGGGCGCCCGCACGCACCGACCGGAGCCGACTGGGCCGCCGCGGTGGCGGACTGGCGACAGCTGCGCTCCGACGACGACGCCGTCTTCGACCACGAGGTCCATTTCGACGCCGCGTCGCTGTCCCCGTTCGTCACGTGGGGGACGAACCCGGGCCAGGGACTGCCGCTGTCCGCCAGCGTCCCCGACCCGCAGTCGATCGCCGACGAGGGCGACCGGGCGGCCGCCGAACGCGCGCTCACCTACATGGCGCTCGAGCCCGGCACCCGGCTGCGGGACGTCAAGGTGGACACGGTCTTCGTGGGCTCCTGCACGAACGGGCGGATCGAGGACCTGCGGGCCGCGGCGGCCATCCTCAAGGGCCGCCAGGTCAGCGACAGCGTGCGGATGCTCGTCGTCCCCGGCTCGGCCAAGGTGCGGCTGCAGGCCGAGGCCGAGGGGCTGGACGCCGTCTTCACGGACGCGGGCGCCGAGTGGCGGCTCGCCGGATGCTCGATGTGCCTCGGAATGAACCCTGACCAGCTGGCGCCCGGCGAGCGGGCCGCCTCGACGTCGAACCGCAACTTCGAGGGCCGCCAGGGTAAGGGGGGCCGAACCCACCTGGTCAGCCCGCTCGTCGCAGCCGCGACCGCCGTCCGCGGCACCCTGTCCTCACCGGCCGACCTGACGGAGGTCTGAGATGGAACGCTTCACCACCCACACGGGCGTCGGCCTGCCCCTGCGGCGCAGCAACGTCGACACCGACCAGATCATCCCCGCCGAGTACCTCAAGCGGGTCACCCGGACCGGCTTCGAGGACGGGCTCTTCGCCGCCTGGCGCACGGACGAGAGCTTCATCCTCAACAACCCGCGATATGTCGCGGCGTCCGTCCTCGTCGCCGGCCCCGACTTCGGCACCGGCTCGAGCCGGGAGCACGCGGTCTGGGCGTTGATGAACTACGGGTTCCGGGCGGTGATCTCATCGCGCTTCGCCGACATCTTCCGGGGCAACAGCGGGAAACAGGGGCTGCTGACTGCTCAGGTGTCGCAGGACGACGTGGAGCTGATCTGGAAGTACCTCGAGAACCAGCCCGGGGCCGAGGTGACGGTCGACCTCCATGCCAGGTCGGTCACGGCGGGGGAGATCGTCGCGCCGTTCGAGGTCGACGACTACACGCGCTGGCGCCTTCTCGAAGGGCTGGACGACATCGGCCTGACGCTGCGGCACGAGCCGGACGTCACGACGTTCGAGCAGCGCAGGCCGGCTTACAAGCCCGTCACGGCCTGACCGCGGACGAGCCACTCGGCGTCGACGGGCCTGAGCGACACGCCGTCTCGGCGTGTCGGCCGTCAAGATTCGACGGGCAGGGTGTGCGCGCCCACGCACAGGCGTCGTTGGCGACCAGCGGAGTGACCACCGCCGGCCGGCTGTCGGTCAGACCGAAAGACATGCCCTCGATTGCCTTGTCGCACAACGCTGTTGAGCCATACCGCTGCGGGTTCGTGCGCTCACGAACCGCACAGGCGAGGCTGCCGGGCATCCCAGATGTGTGTTCGCAGGCCCGACAGAGGCCCTAAAGGGGCGCCAAAGGTGTTGCGGGACAACGCAATGGCGGGGCGTGGTGGTGGACTACTGAGGCCAGGGGTCCTAACGTCTGCACCAAGCCGGAATTGGTTCCGGAAACACCCGACGTCGGGCGACGCGCCCGGCGACACATCCCTCTGGAGGGAAACGACGTGAACAAGGCAGAGCTCATCAACGCTCTCGAGTCCAAGCTGGGCAGCAAGAAGGGCGCCAGCGACGCACTCGAGGCCGTTCTGGACGTCATCATCCGCGAGGTCGCCAAGGGCGGCAAGGTGGGGATCACCGGCTTCGGCACCTTCCAGAAGGTCGCTCGTGACGCCCGGACCGGCCGCAACCCGCGGACCGGGCAGACGGTCAAGATCAAGAAGACGACCGTTCCGCGCTTCCGCCCGGGCACCGCGTTCAAGAACTACGTCGCCGACCCCCGCAAGCTGCCCAAGACCGCCGTCGCTGGTGCCCGCGCAGCCGCTGGCACCGTGACCAAGTCGGCGGCTCCCGCGAAGAAGGCGGCTCCGGCGAAGAAGGCGGCTCCGGCCAAGAAGGCGGCTCCGGCCAAGAAGGCCGTCGCCAAGAAGGCGGCTCCCGCCAAGAAGGCCGTCGCCAAGAAGGCGGCACCGGCCAAGAAGGCCGTCGCCAAGAAGGCGGCACCGGCCAAGAAGGCCGTCGCCAAGAAGGCGGCACCGGCCAAGAAGGCCGTCGCCAAGAAGGCGGCACCGGCCAAGAAGGCCGTCGCCAAGAAGGCGGCACCGGCCAAGAAGGCCACGCCCGCGAAGAAGACGGCCGCGCGTCGCTGACCTCGCCAGCCGCTCGCGAAGGCCGGTCTCCCCTCGGGGAGGCCGGCCTTCGCCGTGGGGGTCCTTCCCGGGCCAGCGCAGGGGCCCGGCCGCGAGCGTCAGCGGATGGGCTCCCCGTCGCCGATTCCGACGACCCAAAGCCGGTTGACCGCCTCGTCGTCGACGTCAAGGCTGACCCGCTGTCCGACCCGCAGCTGACGCAGCCCGCTCAGGCCGAAGACCTCCGCAGAGAAGGCCAGCTCACGGCCGTCGTCGAGCAGGACGCTTCCGGCTCCTGACGCCACGTCGAAGGTATGAGTCGTCGCCTGCATACCCACAGCCTAGAGCTCAGGCGGGGCGCCCGTGTCTGCGTGGCGATGACGGCCTGAGCAGGTGGGCCATCAGGTGCGCTGTGTGACGACCCACCCCGAGCTCGAGCACCGCCTCGAGCGACGCCTCGTCGTCCACGTCGGTCCGGAGGCGGGGGAGTGACAGGTCCAGGCGGACATGGCCCGCGCCCTCATGACGCCTGGCCGAGTCGACGCCGAACCGGGGTACGACGGCGCCCGGACGAGCGCCGATGAGGAGCACCGTCCCGAGCCCGCTCTGGTCCGGGACGAACGCGCGCTCGTGATGCGACCCGGCGTCGAGGGCCTCGTGCAGGTCGGAGGCGACCAGCGCCGGAACGTCGCCGAGCAGGACCGCCGTCCACCCGTCATGCCCGACCCGCACAAGCTCTGCCAGCGCGGAGCGCACCGCTGCGTCGAGACCGAACCCGGGGTCCCGGAGGACCCGGATGTCGGCAGGCAGCCGCTCGACCACATCGGAGCCGGAGGTCACCACGAGGACCCGTTCTGGCGGCACCGTGCCGGACGCCGCAACGACGGTGTCGAGGGCGAGGGCGACCGCCAGCGAGTCGTGGTCGACGCCGTCCGGTGCGCGCAGCCGGGTCTTGGCACCGGCACCCCCTTTGACCGGGATGACGAGGTGCCAGGGTGCGCGGTGGGTCGAGTCGGCCATCGTCACGAGTTTCGCAGAAGCGGCCTGCCTGCTCGACAGGGGATGGGGCAGCGGCAAGGATGACCGCACGCCCGACGAGGAAGGCCCCTTGTGACACCTGCTCGACAGCGCGGCCGGCTGCGTCCGGCATACGCCGTCGCTGTGCTTCTCGTGAAACCGTTCATGATGGTGGCCACGAAGCAGGACTGGCGCGGTTGGGAGCATCTTCCCGGTGAGGGCGGCTTCATCGTCACCCCCAACCACATCTCGTACTTCGACCCCTTTCCGGTCAGCCACTACCTCTTCGACAGCGGATGCCCCCCGTTCTTCCTCGGCAAGGAGTCCGTCTTCCGCATACCCGTCTTCGGCAGGCTCCTCAAGGCGGCCGGTCAGATCCCCGTCCACCGGATGACCGGACGAGCGGTGGATGCCTACCGCAGTGCCGTGGCCGGGGTCCATGAGGGCAAGTGCGTCGTGATGTTCCCCGAGGGGACGTTGACCCGCGACCCCGGTCAGTGGCCGATGACCGGCAAGACCGGCGCCGCCCGCGTGGCCCTCGAGACGCGGTGCCCGATCGTTCCCCTGGGCCACTGGGGAGCGCAGGAGGTCATCGCGCCATACGGGAAGCGCCTGAGGCTGCTGCCCCGCAAGACCATGCACGTGGTCCTCGGTCCGCCGGTCGACCTCAGCGACCTCTACGACCAGCCGATCGACGCGACCTCGCTGCGTGAGGCCACCGAGCGCGTGATGGCCGCCATCACCGCGTTGGTCGAGCAGCTGCGGGGGTCGTCGGCCCCCGCCGAGCGGTACGACCCCAGAGCGCACGGTGACCCGGAGATCGGCAACCCACACCAGGAGCCCTCATGACCCGCGCGACCGTGCTCGGCACCGGCAGCTGGGGGACGGCGTTCGCCGCGACGATGGCGGACGCGGGCGCGGACGTCACGATGTGGGCCCGCCGGGACGAGGTCGTCGCCCAGATCAATGCGGGCAGCAACGAGGCCTACCTGCCGGGCATCGCGCTGCCGGACCGCATCCGGGCGACCGGGGATGCGGCCGAGGCGCTCGCCAGGGCGGACATCGTCGTCCTGGCGGTCCCGTCGCAGACGTTGCGCACGAACCTCGCCGGGTGGGTGGACCTCATCCCCGCCGACGCCGCGGTCGTCTCGCTGATGAAGGGCGTCGAGCTCGGCACGACGAAACGGATGAGCGAGGTCATCGCCGAGGTCGCCGGCATCGAACCGGGCCGGATCGCCGTCCTGTCCGGGCCGAACCTCGCCCGTGAGATCGCCGAGAAGCACCCGGCGGCCAGTGTCGTCGCCTGTGCCGATGCCGCGACGGCCGAACGGGTCGCAGCCGCATGTGCCACCCGCTACTTCCGGCCATACACGAACACGGACGTCATCGGGACCGAGCTCGGCGGAGCGGTGAAGAACGTCGTCGCGCTCGCCGTGGGGATGGCCGAGGGGATGGGGATGGGGGACAACTCCAAGGCCTCGCTCATCACGCGAGGTCTCGCGGAGACGGCCCGCCTCGGCGAGGCCCTCGGCGCCGACCCGGCGACGCTGATGGGGCTGGCAGGGGTGGGCGACCTCATCGCGACGTGCATGTCGCCGCTCTCTCGCAACCGGACGTTCGGCGTGAACCTCGGCCAGGGGATGAGCGTGGACGAGGTCGTCACGATGACGAGCCAGACGGCCGAGGGCGTCAAGTCGTGCCAGTCGATCCTTCAGCTCGGCCGGGACCACGGCGTCGACATGCCGATCGCCGAGGCGGTGGTCGGGGTGGTCCGCTCCGAGCACTCACCCCGAGACATGGTCACCTCGCTGATGACGAGGTCGCTGAAGTCGGAGGGGCCGAAGACCACCGAGGGTCACTGACCTCACCACCCACCACCAACCCTCCTTGCGTCCGGGTCGAGACGAGTTCTGACCCGTCTCGACCCGGACGCAAGGGTTGGGTTGGCTAGGAGTGCAGGGCCCGGTCCAGGTCGCGCCACAGGTCGTCGACGTCCTCGATGCCGACGGACAGGCGCAGCAGGTTCTCCGGCACGCTCGGCGACTCGGCGGCGTGCTTGCGCCGCCGCTCGACCAGGGACTCCACCCCACCGAGGCTCGTCGCGTCCAGCCACAGGCGGCAGGCGGCGGCCACCCGGTCGGCGGCGTCCGGGCCGCCGGCGACCTCGATGGACACCATCGCTCCCATACCGGGATACCGCACCCGCTCGACGCAGGGGTGGTCGGCCAGACGGCCGGCCAGGTCCGCCGCGCTGGCGCTCGCGCGCTCGACCCGGAGGTGCAGCGTCCGCAGGCCGCGCAGCGCGAGCCACACCTCCATCGGGCCAGCGATCGCCCCATGGACGACCCGGTGCCGAGTGAGGCGCTCGAGCAGCTCCTCGCCGCGCTCGCCCGGTGCGGTGACGCTCGCGCCGAGGACGACGTCGGAGTGACCGGAGAGGTACTTCGTCACGGAGTGGACGGCGATATCCGCACCGAGGGCCAGTGGCTGCTGGAGCAGCGGTGTCGCCAGCGTGTTGTCGCACACCGATATCGCACCGTGCCGGCGGGCAGCCGTGAAGATCGTCGCGAGCTCGGCGACCTCGAGCATGGGGTTGGTGGGCGACTCGGTCCAGACGAGGTCGGCGCCCTCCAGCGCCTCGAGCACCGCCCCCGTGTCGTCGACGGGCACCACACGGACCTCGTGACCGTCGCGGGCGTAGTCCTCGAGCAGGACCTTGGTCAGGCTGTAGCAGTGGCGCGGGGCCACGATCACCCCTCCGCGGGGGACCAGCGAGAGGACGGCTGAGATAGCTGCCATCCCCGACCCGAACACCCTCGCGTCGCCACCCTCGAGGAGTCCCAGGGCCTCCTCGAAGGCGCTCCATATGGGGTTGGTGTTGCGGCCGTAGGCGACACCCTCGGGGGTCGCGGCGTACGTCGAGGTGAACTCGACCGGAGGGTTCACGCTTGCGCCGGGGTGCCGCGCCGGCCGACCCGCGGCGACGACGAGCGAGGCGGGGGAGAGGTCGTCCATGAGGGGATCCACGCGGTCAGCGTAGATGAGCCGACATGGGCGCCGAACGCGCGACCCGGCACCACGGACCGAGCCTGCTACCGGGATAGGGTCGTCGACGATGAACGACTACCCCACCACCGCCAAGCCTCGCGTGGCCATCGTCTTCGGTGGCCGGTCGTCGGAGCATGCCGTCTCCTGCTCGACCGCGGCGAGCGTGCTGCAGGCGATCGACCGCGACCGGTTCGACGTAGTGCCGATCGGCATCGCCCGAGACGGCCGCTGGGTCCTCGTCGAGGACGACCCCGAGCCGCTGCGCCTGTCTGCGGGTCACACGCCCGAGGTCGACGGGTCCGGCTGTGGCGTCGTCGTGCCGCTCGGGACGGAGCAGCGCGCGCTCACCGTGCTCGAGCCAGGCCAGCTGCCAGCCGAGCTCGGGACGGTCGATGTGGTGTTCCCGCTGCTGCACGGGCCGTTCGGCGAGGACGGCACGATCCAGGGGCTGCTGGACCTCGCCGACCTGCGGTACGTCGGCTCGGGCGTCACGGCCTCCGCGGTGATGATGGACAAGGCGTTCATGAAGGTCGTCTTCGCCTCCGCGGGGCTGCCGGTGGGTCCGCACGTCACGATCACGGACAAGGCCTGGCGCACCGACTCCGCGGGGTCGATGGAGGCGGTCGCCGACCTCGGCTGGCCGGTCTTCGTCAAGCCCGCTCGTGCCGGGTCGAGTATGGGGATCAGCCGGGTCGACGGGCCGGACGGCCTCGAGGCGGCCATCGCCGCCGCACGCGAGCACGACCCCAAGGTGGTCGTCGAGGCGGCGATCGTGGGACGCGAGATCGAGTGTGGCGTTCTCGAAGGGCATGGCGACGACCCGGTCCGGACGAGTGAGCTCGGCGAGGCGACCGTCGTCAAGGGTCACGAGTTCTACGACTTCGAGGCCAAGTACCTCGCTGCCGACGACGTCGTGCTCACCTGTCCAGCGGACGTCCCTGCGGACGTGGCGCAGGAGATCCGGAGGCAGGCAGTGGTCGCCTTCGACGCGGCCGGCTGCGAGGGCCTGGCCCGAGCCGACTTCTTCTATACGGAGGACGGACGCGTCATCATCAACGAGATCAACACGATGCCGGG
The DNA here is from genome assembly GCA_963826375.1 of uncultured Actinomycetota bacterium. Lineage (GTDB taxonomy): Bacteria > Actinomycetota > Actinomycetes > Actinomycetales > Dermatophilaceae > Lapillicoccus. The sequence goes on from CAWGWN010000009.1 coordinate 631,227, forward strand.
CTTCACCCCCAGCTCGATGTACCCGCTCATGTGGGCGGCCTCCGGGCTGGCCTACCCCGCGCTGATCGGGGAGCTGGTCGACCTCGCCCTGGAACGGCGGACCGGCCTGCGGTGACCGCCCGGAGGGGCTACGTGCAGCGGCGTCCGGTCTGGGGGAGCCGTGACGCGGCGTCGGTGAAGGCCGGGAGCAGGGCGCCCTCCGGGGCGTAGCGCGCGGGGACCAGGACCTCGAGCGCCGGGGAGCGCCCGAAGGTGACGAACTTCCGTCCGTCCGTGAGGTCCGTGACGACCCAGTCGACGCCGTTGACGCTCAGGCAGTCGGTGCTCGGGCCAGGCTCGGCGACGCCGCAGCGGGCGATCACGGCGGGCTCTCCCCAGGCCCGCACCGCCGGGGACGAGGACGAGACGTCCACGCGAGCCAGCGAGGAGACCGACGGCGGCCACGCCGTCGACGCGGCGAGGCAGGCCGCGTCGTCAGCGCGCGGCGGCGGGGTCACCTCGACCGCCCCCGTGCACGCGCCGAGGAGCAGCAGCCACCCCACCGCCAGAACGGCGAGAAGGCCCTGTCGAGACGTCGGCTTCGGCACGGCTGACCCCGTGCGGAGACGGCTCAGACGTGGACGACGGTGCAGGTGAGGGTGCGGGTGATCCCCGGGACGTCCTGGATCTTGGCGATGACCAGCTTGCCCAGCTCGTCGACGGTGTTGGCCTCGACGCGGGCGATGACGTCATAGGGGCCGGTGACGTCCTCAGCCAGTGCCACCCCGGAGATCGCGGCGATGGACTCGGCCACCGTTGCGGCCTTGCCGACCTCGGTCTGAATCAGGATGTAGGCCTGAACCACCACGACACACCTCGTCTTTCTGGCTGGCCGGGGCCGGGAGGCCCCGCTGAACCGCGTGCGCAACCATCGCGCTCACCGCAGACGCTACCGTGCGCGTTGAGGTTTCGTCCCCACCGGCCCGGCCCGAGGGCGACCCCCGAGTCCCGAGAAGGAGCTGCTCGTGCCGTTGGATCGCCCTGGCAGGACGTTGGCGGAGGTCAGTGAGGAGTCGCTGCTCGACGAGATCTTCCCCCTCTTCACCGGCGGCCCCTCGGTCCTCGTGGGTCCAGGCGACGACACCGCCGTCCTCGAGGCTCCGGATGCGCGGGTCATCGCGACGACCGATGCCATGGTCCGAGGGCGGGACTGGCGTGACGACTGGTCCAGCGCCGAGGACGTCGGCGCGAAGGTGGTGCTGCAGAACCTCGCCGACGTGGCGGCGATGGGAGGACGACCCACCGGCGTGCTGGTCTCGCTCATCGCCGACCCGGCCACCTCGGTGGACTGGGTGCTCGGTATGGCGCGCGGGCTCGCCCACGCCGCCCACGCCGCCTCGGTCCCGGTGCTGGGGGGCGACCTCTCCTCCGCGCCGCCCGGGATGCTGTGCGTGTCGGTGACCGCCCTCGGAAGCCTCGAGGGGAGGTCGCCCGTCCTGCGCTCGGGCGCGCGGGTCGGGGATGTCGTCGCCCTGGCCGGCACCCTCGGCCTGGCGGCCGCAGGATGGCGGCTGCTGGAGCAGGGCCGGGCCGACGCGGACCACGTCGCGGTGGCCGTGCAGCGCCGTCCCTCCCCGCCCCTCGCGCAGGGGCCGGCTGCCGCAGGGGCGGGCGCCACCGCGATGCTCGACGTGTCGGACGGCCTGCTTCGCGATGCCGCTCGCCTCGCCCGAGCCAGCACGGTCTGCCTCGACCTCCACGAGGGGGCCCTGGCGCTCGACATCGACCGCATCGCCCCGGCCCTCGGGCGGGACTCGGCCCGCGAGTGCGTCCTCGCCGGCGGAGAGGAGCACTCCTTGCTCGCGACCTTCCCCGCCGACCGTCCCCTGCCCCCCGGCTGGCGCGTGGTCGGCGCGGTCCGGCAGGGGCACGGGGTCACGGTCGACGGAGCCCGGGAGCAGGCTCGGGGATGGGACCACTTCTCCGGCGGCGGATGAGCTCGGGCGTTCGGGATGCACGAGCCCTCGGGATGCACGAGGCCGGCGCGGGGCATGCAGAAGGCCGGCCCCCGGAGGGTGAGCCGGCCTGGTGCGACGGGGTCAGCCGGTCAGCGGGTGACCTTGCCGGCCTTGAGGCACGACGTGCAGACGTTCTGCCGCTTCGGGGTCACACCGTTGACGATCGTGCGCACCCGCTGGATGTTCGGGTTCCAGCGACGCTTGGTGCGACGGTGCGAGTGCGAGATGTTGTGACCGAAGCTCGGTCCCTTGCCGCAGACATCGCAGTTGGCAGCCACGGTGGATCTCCTGAAACTCGAAAACGTGAATGGGAATGTCCTGAGGTCCGGGCACGGCACGATCGCGCAGCACTCCGGGGAACCGGTCAAGAGTAGCCGAGAGGGCGCAGCCGGACCAAAACGGCCCGCCGTGGTCCTCGCCGACCCGGGACACCGGCCGTCGGTCCGGGGTGAGGGTGCCCGCGAGTAGCCTGCAGCCAGGCCGCACGCACGGTGCGCCACGCACCACCCATCAGGCACCGGGGAGGGACTTCGTGACAACGGAGAAGGTCGGCGACCCCGCCGTCCTCACCCATCTCGACGCCGCCGCGGCGCGCCGTTGGGCCGTCGTCACGCGGGCCGCCTTCGCGAGCCGCCGTGCCGAGATCGACGCGCTCAACGTCTTCCCGGTGCCCGACGGCGACACGGGGACCAACCTCTACCTCACCTTCGACGCCGCGCTCGATGCGGCGCGCACCGACTACGAGGCGCGGCCATCGGCCGAGGGGACGGGCGACCCCCACGACCTCGGGTGGGAGTCGGAGAGCTTCGCCCGTGCGCTGCTGCTCACCGCCCGGGGCAACTCGGGCGTCATCCTCAGCCAGATCTTCCGCGGCTTCGCCGACGAGGTGGCCGCGACGGGGACCGCTGCCCTCGACGGAGGCGGGTTGGCGTCGGCGATCCAGCGGGCCGACCGGCTCGCCTGGGCCAGTGTGACCAGACCCGTCGAGGGCACCATCCTGTCGGTCTCGCGGGCTGCGGCGACGGCTGCCGCCTCCGGCCTCTCGCTGTATGCCGTGACGCTCGCCGTCCTCGACGCGGCCCGACAGGCGCTGGCCGCGACGCCGAGCCAGCTGCCCGCCCTCGAGCGCGCGGGCGTGGTCGACGCCGGCGGCGCAGGCTACGTCCTGCTCCTCGAGGCTCTCGAGCGGGTCGTCACCGGCGACGTCGGCGCCGACGCGCTCGACGGTGACCCGCTCAGGCGACGGGCCGGCTGGGCCCACCCCGTCGCGGTCCCCAGCAGGGCAGGCCAGGACCTCGACCCCGAGGGTCCCGCGTACGAGGTGATGTACCTGCTCGACCAGACGAGCGAGGAGTCCGTCGCCACCCTCCGCAAGGACCTCGACGCCCTCGGGGACTCCTTGCTCGTCGTGGGGTCGGGAACGCTCTGGAACGTGCACGTCCATGTGGACGACGTCGGCGCCGCGGTCGAGGCCGGCATCGCTGCCGGACGACCGCACCGGATCCGGGTGACCCACTTCCACGACCAGATGCAGGGCCGTCCCGACGCCGAGGCGCTCGCCGTCGTCGCCTGCGCCGCCGGAGAGGGCCTGGCCGGGGTCTTCCGGGCAGCCGGCGCCAGGGTCGTCATGAGCGGCCCCCGGAGGCGGGCTTCGGCCGGGCAGCTGCTCGAGGCCGTCCGAGCGACCGAGGCGGGGTCCGTCCTGCTGCTGCCCAACGACGCCGACACGGTGCTCGCCGCCAACGCCGCTGCCGCCGTCGCGGCCGAGGAGGGCCTCGACGTGCGGGTCGTCCGGGCCCGGACGGCTGTCCAGGGCATCGCCGCCCTGGCCGTCTTCGAGCCGGAGCGGGGGCTCGACGAGAACGCCCTGGCCATGAGCAGTGCGGCAGCCGGCACCCGAAACGGAGCGGTGACCGTCGCCAGCAAGGAGGCGCTGACGTCGGCGGGCTGGTGCCATGTCGGCGACGTGCTCGGCATCGTCGACGGCGACGTGGTCGTCATCGGCCACGACCTGCACGAGGTGGGCGGGGAGGTCGTCGAGCGGCTGCTGTCCAGTGGCGGCGAGCTGCTCACCGTCGTGACCGGTGAGGATGCGCCCGCCAAGCTCGGCGAGCAGCTCGCCGCCTCGGCGCGGATCCGTCGTCGTGACCTCGAGGTGACCCAGCTCTACGGCGGCCAGCCTGTCTACCCGCTGATCCTGGGCGTGGAGTAGGCATGCTGCTCACCGAGGACTCGGCGCTCGCCAAGGTCGCCGGACCCCAGGCCGCCGCGCTCCTGGAGAAGAACAAGGGGCTGCGCACCGTGGGCGACCTGCTCGAGCTCGTCCCCCGGAAGTACCTTCCGCCGAACGAGCTCACCGACCTGTCGACGCTCGCCGAGGGGGATTCGGTCGTCGTCGTCGCCCGGGTGGCCCGGGCGACGACGCGTCCGATGCGCAACCGCCCACGCCAGGAGATGCTCACCGCCGTCATCACGGACGACGAGCACGAGCTCGACCTGACCTTCTTCAAGGCCTGGGGGCACAAGGACAAGCTGGTTGCCGGACGGGTGGGGATGTTCATCGGCACCGTGGGTCGCTACGGGGGCCGGTGGCAGCTCACCCACCCGGAGTACGAGCTGCTCGGGGACAGCTTCGACAAGGTGGACGAGTACCTCGAGCACCTCATCCCCATCTACCCCGCCACCGGCAAGGTCCAGTCGTTCCACATCCGGGGGATGGTGGGGCTCGCCCTCGACTCGGTGGAGGAGATCCGCGAGCCGCTGCCGCCGGGCCTGCGAGCCGCCCGCCAGCTCCTCGGTCGCCGTGAGGCGCTCGAGCTGATCCACCGGCCGAGGCTCGAGGACGACCCTGGTCTGGGGATGCGACGGCTCCGGTATGACGAGGCGTTCGTGCTCCAGGCGATCCTCGCCCAGCGGCGCCAGGCCGTGGAGTCCCTCGAGGCCACCGCCCGGCTCCCGCGCGAGGGGGGCCTGCTCGCGGCCTTCGACGCGCGGCTGCCGTTCGAGCTGACCGGTGGCCAGCGCGAGATCGGCGAGCTGCTCCAGGCGGAGCTGGCCCGCAGCCGGCCGATGCACCGGCTGCTCCAGGGCGAGGTGGGCTCCGGGAAGACGATGGTCGCCCTGCGCGCCATGCTCGCCGTGGTCGACGCGGGCGGCCAGGCCGCCCTGCTCGCACCCACGGAGGTCCTCGCCGCCCAGCATCACCGGTCGGTCACCGCGATGCTGGGTGACCTCGCAGAAGGCGGCATGCTCGGCGGCAGCGACATCGGCACGAGCGTGGCGCTGCTCACCGGCGGTCAGTCGTCCGTAGCCCGGCGCCAGGCGCTCAACGCCGCTGTGACGGGTGACGCGGGGATCGTCATCGGGACGCATGCGCTCATCCAGAAGCACGTGGCCTTCCTCGACCTCGCCCTCGTCGTCGTCGACGAGCAGCACCGCTTCGGTGTCGAGCAGCGCGACGCCCTGCGGGAGAAGGGCCGCACGCCCCCCCACCTGCTCGTCATGACCGCCACGCCGATCCCGCGAACCGTCGCGATGACGGTCTTCGGCGACATGGAGACGTCCACCCTTCGCGAGCTGCCGCGCGGCCGGGCACCGATCCGGACCCACATCGTCGACGTCACCCGCCCGTCGTGGGTGGAGCGGACCTGGTCGCGCATCGCCGAGGAGGCGCGCGCCGGGCACCAGGCGTATGTCGTCTGCCCGAAGATCGGGGAGCCCACCGACGAGGCGAGCGGTGTCCTGGCGGCCGGAGGCTCCGACGACGACTTCGACGTCGAGTGGGTCGACGACCCGGGGGAGGACGGTCCCCAGAAGGAGCTCGCCGGCGTGTATGCCGTGCTCGAGCAGCTGCGCAGCGACCCGGTCATGGCCGGCCTTCGGCTGGAGGTCCTGCACGGACGGCTCGACGCGGACGTCAAGGACGCGACGATGCGGGCCTTCGCCGCGGGCGACATCGACGTGCTCGTCTCGACGACGGTGATCGAGGTCGGCGTCGACGTGGCCAACGCGTCCGTGATGGTCGTCATGGACGCGGACCGGTTCGGCATCTCTCAGCTGCACCAGCTCCGCGGCCGGGTGGGCCGAGGTGGCGTGCCCGGTCTGTGCCTGCTGATGACCGACGCCGAGCCGGGCACGGCCGCGCGCGAGCGCCTCGAGGCGGTCGAGGCGACGACGGACGGTTTCGAGCTGGCGCACCGCGACCTGCAGCTGAGGCGCGAGGGGGACGTCCTCGGCGCCCGCCAGAGCGGCCGCTCGTCGTCGGTGCGGTTCCTGCGGATGGGGGACCGGGGCGACGAGGAGCTCATCGCGTTGGCCCGCGAGGACGCCACGGCGGTCATCGCCCAGGACCCGACTCTCGCGGAGCACCCCGCCTTGGCGGCACGGGTCGCGATGCGCCTCGACGAGGAGCAAGCGGCCTACCTGGAGCGGGGCTGAGATGAGCCGCATCATCAGCGGTGTGGCGGGCGGGCGGCGGCTGCAGACCCCGCCCGGGTCGGGCACCAGGCCGACCTCGGACCGGGTGCGCGAGGCGCTCTTCTCCCGGTTGGAGCACCTCGACGTCCTCGCCGGTGCCCGGGTGCTCGACCTGTATGCCGGGTCGGGGGCCATCGGCCTGGAGGCGGCCAGCCGCGGCGCCACGTCGGTCGTGCTGGTCGAGTCCAACGCGGCCGCGGCGGCGGTCGCCCGAGCCAACGCCGCGGTCGTCGCGCTGGCGGGGGTCTCCGTGCGCCGGGAGAGCGTCGAGCGGGCGCTCGTGCTCGGCCCCCGTCCCCGCCAGCAGGTCGACCTCGCCTTCCTGGACCCGCCGTACGACCTCGGCGAGGGCACCCTGGCGGACGTCCTCACCCTCCTCGTGACGCACCGGTGGCTGGCCGTGGACGCGCTCGTCGTCGTCGAGCGCTCGTCCCGCAGCCCGGAGCCCGCGTGGCCGGCGGGCCTGGTCGCCACCGGCGAGCGCCGCTACGGCGAGACGAGGATGTGGTTCGCCGACTTCCCGGGCCCCGATGCGGTGGCTTGATAGCGTGACCACCGTGACCAGCGCCTCAGGGACGACGACGAGGGCGCTCCGTCGATGCGTGTGCCCGGGGTCGTACGACCCCGTGACCAATGGTCACGTCGACGTCGTGCGCCGGGCGGCCAGGCTCTTCGACGAGGTCCTCATCGCGGTCATGCACAACCCCGCGAAGCAGGGGGCCTTCCCGGTCGAGGAGCGCATCGAGCTGCTGGCGCGGGCCCTGGACGACGTGGCCAACGTCCGGATCGAGGCGTTCTCGGACCGCCTCCTGGTCGACGTCTGCGCCGAGTTCGACGCCGCGGCCATCGTCAAGGGCCTGCGCGGCGGCACGGACTTCGCCTACGAGCTGCCCATGGCGCTGATGAACAGGCACCTGAGCGGTGTCGAGACCATCTTCCTGCCCGGAGACCCACGGTTCGAGCACGTGTCCAGCTCGCTGGTCAAGGAGGTGGTCGGCCACGGGGGCGACGTCAGCGGGCTGGTGCCCGACGCCGTCCACCAGGCGCTCAAGGACCTCTACGCCTGACCCGCCGCCGCAGCGGGCCCCTCCCGCGTGATTTGGGGGGCAGGCCCCGCCTCCGGTAGCCTTGCACGTCGGTCTACGTCCGTCTTGGACGTGGGCCGAACCCTCGACAACACGTGGATGTCATGACTCGCCTCGACCCTCGCAGCCCCTTGGTCTTCGACACCCGGGAGCTCCAGCGGCGGCCGGGGTCGATGCACGAGATCTCACGCGTGGTGGAGGCGCCCGACGACTTCGGCACGGACGTCATCGCCGTCCCGGTGGGATCTCCCATCGAGGTGGAGCTGCGGCTGGAGTCGGTGATGGAGGGTGTCCTCGTGAGCGGTTCGGCTCGCACCACGGCGGCCGGGGCGTGCGTGCGGTGCCTGGAGCCCGCCACCTCACGGGTGGCGGTCCGGTTCCAGGAGCTGTTCGCCTACCCCGACCGTGCGGCGCACCACCGCGAGGTGGACGCCGACCTGGACGACGAAGAAGACGTGTACGAGCTCGTGGACGACCTGGTCGACCTCGAGACCGTGCTCAGAGACGCGGTGGTGCCCGCACTGCCGTTCAAGCCTGTATGCCGCGCCGACTGTCCCGGGTTGTGCTCCGAGTGTGGGGCCCTGCTCGCGGACGACCCGGAGCACCAGCACGAATCGATCGACCCGAGGTGGGCCTCGCTCAGCACCCTGCTGGGCAGCCCCGCAGGACCACCCGAACCTGTTGACCCCGAAGAGAAGAGGAACTGACGTGGCCGTCCCGAAGCGGAAGACGTCGCGATCCAACACCCGTTCGCGTCGCGCGAACTGGAAGGCGACCGCTGCCACGCTGACCGCGTGCCCGCAGTGTGGCTCGAACATGCAGCCGCACATCGCCTGCCCGTCGTGCGGCACCTACAAGGGCCGTCACTACGCGACGGCAGAGCGCACCGAGCACCAGGGCTGACCGAGGTCACCTGCGTGACGTCGACTCCCGCCCTCCCGCGGCCCGTCGACGCGCTGGTCGACTACCTCCTTGAGGTGGTCGGTGAGCGGGTCGACGAGCCGCTGCTCATCCGTGCCCTGACCCACCGCTCGTTCGCGTACGAGAACGGTGGCCTCCCGAACAACGAGCGCCTCGAGTTCCTCGGCGACTCCGTGCTCGGGCTCGTCGTGACCGAGACCCTCTACGACAACCACCCCGACCTGCCCGAGGGGCAGCTGGCCAAGCTCCGCGCCGCCGTCGTCAACATGCGGGCCCTTGCCGACGTTGCCCGCACCATCGGCCTGGGCGACTATGTCTTCCTCGGCCGCGGCGAGCAGGCGACCGGGGGCCGGAACAAGGCCTCGATCCTCGCCGACACGATGGAGGCGCTGATCGGGACGGTCTTCGTGGCGGTGGGTCTCGACGCGGCCCGGACGCTGATCCACGACCTCTTCGACCCGATCATGGCCTCGTCGGCCACCCTCGGTGCCGGCCTGGACTGGAAGACCAGCCTCCAGGAGATCACCGCCTCGACATCGCTCGGCAGCCCCGACTACCGCGTCCAGGAGTCGGGCCCCGACCACGAGAAGACGTTCGTTGCCCGGGCCATGGTCGGCGACGAGGTGCTCGGTGAAGGGGTCGGCCGGAGCAAGAAGGAGGCCGAGCAGCGGGCCGCGGAGCAGGCGTGGTCGGAGCTCGACCGGCGGCGGGCCGAGTGCGCCGCGTCCACCACTGGGACGGGTGAGGCCGGGGGCGTCGCGCCCGGCGAGGAGAGCCCCGCGGAGCTGGGCGCGCACCCCACCTGAGATGCCCGAGCTGCCAGAGGTCGAGACCGTCCGGCGCGGCCTCGCGACGCACGTCGTGGGCCGCCGCATCGCCGACGCGGAGTTCCTGGGTGGCCGGGTCGTGCGACGGCACGTCCCCGGTGGCGCCGACCTGGCGGCCCGCCTGCGCGACAACCTCGTCCTCGGGGCGCGGCGGCGCGGCAAGTACCTCTGGCTCGAGACCGAGGCGCCGGACGCGCATCGCCAGGCCCTGCTCATGCACCTCGGCATGAGCGGACAGCTCCTCGTCGAGCAGTCGGCGGCCCCCGACGAGAAGCACCTGCACGCCCGGCTCACCTTCACCGACGGCGACCCTGAGCTGCGGTTCGTCGACCAGCGCACCTTCGGGTCGATGGCCCTCTCGGAGCTCGGGGAGGACGGGATCCCGCAGGTCATGGGACACATCGCTCCCGACCCGCTCGAGTCCGCCTGGGACGAGGCCGCCGTCGTCGCCCGGATGAAGGCGCGCCATACCGCGGTCAAGCGGGCGCTGCTCGACCAGTCGCTCGTCTCGGGGGTGGGCAACATCTACGCAGACGAGGCCCTGTGGCGCGCCGGCGTCCACGGCGAGCGGGAGACCGCCCGGATGACCCGTCCGGCCCTGGCCCGGCTGCTGCGCCACACCCAGGAGGTGATGGTCTCGGCCCTCGGCGAAGGAGGCACGAGCTTCGACGCGCTCTATGTCGACGTCAACGGTGCGTCGGGGTACTTCGACCGCTCCCTCAACGCCTACGGGCAGGAAGGGCGTCCGTGCGCCCGGTGCGGGGCCCCGATCCGGCGCGAGCCGTTCATGAACCGCTCGTCGTACTCCTGTCCACGCTGCCAGCCCCGTCCGCGCAGCGGGGCAGCCTGACCGAATCGGGCCGCCCCGGATGTGAAGCGGCTGGGAGGTCTCTGTGAGCAGCATGGGGATCTGGTCACGCACCGCCATGGCCGCGTCAAGACATGGTCAGGTGCCGGTGGGCTGCCCATGCCCGGGAGTAGGTTCGGCCCCGTCCAGGTCAGCCTCACGCCGTACCGCATCACCGCGATGCGCCGAGCGAGGACTCGCCCCCCGGCCGTCGCCCGACACCCCGTGACCTGACATGGGCTGGCCGAGCGCGACTGCGCTCCGGCTCCGGTGCGGCCCGGTCAGTCCGGGCCCAGGCTGTTGGGAGGTTCACGTGAGGCGAACCAGGTATGTGGCCGCTGCGGCGGCGCTGGCCATAGCGGCAGTACCCGTCGCGGTCGCCGCGACCAGCGGCGGCGCGCACGCGGCGGGGATGTCGTACGACACGATGTCCAAGGTGCAGAAGCGACTGCTGTCCGGTGGGTCGGCTCTCGCGCTGCAGGACGACACAGCCGCTCCCGCGGCCCGCTCGGCGCAGAACCGTACCTACTACCCGCAAGGCAACGGCGACAAGGGCTGCCAGGACAAGATCTCCGGCAACGTCAAGGTGAACGCCAACTGCCAGAACCTCAGCGACCCCGACCTGGCCGGCCGCGGCCAGGCCAACAACGAGACCTCGATCGCCTACGACCCCAACGACCCTGCCGTCATGCTCGCCTCGGCCAACGACTACCGGCGCGGCGACGGCAACTGCTACACCTCCTACAGCGGCAACGGCGGCAAGACGTGGCAGGACAGCACCGTGCCGACGGGCTTCACCCGGGGCCAGGTCGCCAACGTGGTCGACTTCGGGGCCAGCCGCCAGTACTGGGGAGGCGGCGGTGACACGTCCGTGGCCTTCGACACCAAGGGCAACTCCTACATCAGCTGCCAGCTCTTCAACCGTGGCCGGCCGACCACGAACAACCCCGACGTGTCGAGCGCGCTGGTGGTCTACCGGTCGACGCAGAACGGCGGCGCCTCCTGGAACTTCCCCGGTCGCTACGTGCGGGCCAGCAACGACGTCGCCGCGACCGGCGCCTCGCCGTTCCTCGACAAGCAGCTGATGACCGTCGACAACCACCAGGGCAGCCCCTACCAGGACCGGGTCTACGTGACCTGGACGGAGTTCGCGGCCGACGGCTCGGCCTTCATCTACGGGGCGTACTCCGCCGACTACGGTGAGACGTTCTCGCAGCCCTCACTGGTGAGCAGGGACAGCGCCGTCTGCGTGCAGACGTTCGGCGCCGGCACGGTCGCCACCACCGGAGAGTCCTCGAAGTGCAACGAGAACCAGTTCTCGCAGCCGTTCACCGGGCCCGACGGGATGCTCTACGTCGCCTACGCCAACTTCAACAACTCCGTGAGCGCCGGCATCGGGAACGACGGTGACAACGGGGGCGGCGCGGCGCGCAACGGAGCCGCGGCGGCTCCGGCCGACAACCGCAACCAGATGCTGATGTCGAAGTCCGTCGACGGTGGCAAGACCTTCCTGCCGCCGGTCAAGGTCGCCGACTACTACGACCTGCCCGACTGCGCGACCTACCAGGACGGCAAGGACCCCGGCCGGTCCTGCGTGCCGGAGAAGGGTGCCACCAGCAACTCCTTCTTCCGGGCGACCAACTACCCCTCGGGAGCGGTCGACCCCACCAACCCGAGCTCGGTCGTGGTGACCTACGGGTCGTACATCAACCAGCACTCCAACGAGGGCAACGGCTGCGTCCCGACCGGCTTCTCGGCCTTCGGCACCAACACGTACACGGGCGTGAAGACCCCGGGTGCCTGCAACAACGACATCCTCGTGAGCGTCTCCTCGGACAAGGGCGCGTCCTTCACCGGCACGACGACCGACCCGCGGGCGATGCCGGTCGTGACGACCGACAAGGGCCAGGCCACCACGGACCAGTGGTGGCAGTGGGCCGACTTCACGCCGAAGGGCAAGCTGGCAGTCTCCTACTACGACCGGCAGTACGGCAACGACGAGAGCACGGGCTTCTCCGACGTGAGCCTGTCGGGCACCGACAAGATGAGCGGGTCCGGAGGGGACAAGGCGAGCAGCTCCGGAGGTGACAAGGGGACCCAGTTCGGCGTGGTTCGCGTCACCTCCTCGTCGATGCCACCGCCCACGCAGTTCAGTGGCCTCTTCCTCGGTGACTACACCGGGCTGGCCGCACCGGATGCGGCCTACCCCCTGTGGATGGACACCCGGACGCCGGAGCTGTTCCTGTGCCCAGGCACCGGAACCGCAGGAGCCCCGCCGCGGATCTGCACGGCCAGCGCCCCGAACGCGGCGGTGGCCAACGACCAGGAGCTGCGGACCGACAAGGTGTCGATCCCCTCGAAGTAGCGCCAGGTCGCGCACTGCTGGGTCGGCCCGCAGGACCGGGCCGACCCAGCACTGTGCGCCGGACGTGGGGCGCCACTCGGTAGAGTCACGCTGGTGACCAGCCGCCCCGCTCCGCTGTCCCTTCCCTCCAACGAGCAGGCCGAGGAGTGGCTGGCCCAGCGCTGCGAGGACAACCTCGACGAGGCGCGCCGGCTCGCGGCCGACCTTTTGGCCAACCCGCCGTCCGGGGCGCTCGAGGTGCTGCGCCGGTGGAACGACATCAGCGTCGCGATCAGCAACGTGGCCTCGGCGGCGTCGCTCTTCAGCGAGGTGCATCCGGTCGAGGCGGTCCGCACCCGCGCGGAGGGTGCCATGCAGGAGGTCCAGAAGCTCGACACCGACCTGAGCCTGGACACCGACCTCTATGCGGTGTTCGCCGGCGTCGACGCTGTCGGCCTGGACCCGCTTGCCTCCCGGCTGCTGGAGAAGACCCTGCTCGACTTCCGTCGCGCGGGGGTGGACAAGGACGACACGACCCGGGCGCGCGTGAAGGAGCTCTCCGAGCGGGCGATCGTCGTCGGGCAGGAGTTCAGCAAGAACATCCGCGACGACGTCCGCACCGTCAGGCTGACGCCCGACCGCCTCGACGGTCTCCCGCAGGACTGGAAGGACGCCCACCCGGTCGAGGCGGACGGGCTGGTGACGTTGACGACGGACTACCCGGACGTGATCCCGTTCGCGACCTTCGGCACGGACGCGGCAGCCCGACGTGAGCTGCGCATCGCGTTCATGAACCGCGGCTACCCCGCCAACGACGCGCTCCTCATCGAGCTGTTCGAGACCCGGCGCGAGCACGCCGCCATCCTCGGCTACGCGAGCTGGGCCGACTACGACGCCGAGGTCAAGATGATCAAGCGCGGGGACGCCATACCGACCTTCATCGACAAGATCGCCGACGCCGCCCTCGAGTCCGGGCAGCGGGACCGGGCCGTGCTCCTCGAGCGGCTGCGCGAGGACCGGCCCGACGAGGAGACCATCGACGCCGCCGACCTGATGTTCTATGCGGAGGCCGTCCGGCGCGAGCGCTTCGACGTCGACGCGCAGCGGGTCAGGACCTACTTCGACTTCGCCCGCGTGCGGCAGGGACTGCTCGACGTCACCGGCCGGCTCTTCGGACTGCGCTACCGCGCGGCCACCGACGCCACTGTGTGGGACGCGGATGTCGCGGTCTACGACGTCTTCCTCGCCGAGACGCAGGACGACGACGACCCTCTGGGGCGCATCTACCTCGACCTGCACCCGCGAGAGGGCAAGTACAAGCATGCCGCCCAGTTCGACCTGGCGCGGGGGCTCGCCGGGCGGCAGCTGGCTGAGGGGGTGCTCGTGTGCAACTTCCCTCGAGGGCTGATGGAGCACGACGACGTGGTGACCCTGTTCCACGAGTTCGGCCACCTGGTCCACCACGTCCTCGCGGGGCGGGGGGAGTGGGTGCGCTTCTCGGGCGTCGCGACCGAGTGGGACTTCGTCGAGGCGCCGAGCCAGATGCTCGAGGAGTGGGCGTGGGACGCCGACATCCTGCGGACCTTCGCCGTCACCGCGGACGGCGAGCAGATCCCGGGCGAGCTGGTCGAGAAGATGCGCAGGGCGGACGACTTCGGCAAGGGCTACGACGCGCGCACACAGATGTTCTACGCCGCCCTGTCGTACTGGTGCCATGTCGACATCCCGGACGACCTCACCGAGCGGACCCGTGAGCTGCAGGGCAGGTACAGCCTGTTCCCGTACATCGACGGGACCCACTTCACGTCCGGGTTCGGCCACCTCGACGGCTACGGCTCGGGGTACTACACGTACATGTGGTCCCTCGTCATCGCCAAGGACATGTTCAGCGCCTTCGACCGGACCGACATGTTCGCGCCCGAGGTGGCGCACCGCTACCGCGACCTGGTGCTCGCCCGCGGCGGGCAGCGCGACGCCGCCGACCTCGTCGAGGACTTCCTCGGTCGCCCCTACACCTTCGACGCGTATGCCGCCTGGCTGGCTGAGTGACGACGGTTCGGTGACGAGCCGGCAGCGGGTCACGGTCTTCGTCCGTGGCGACGTCCAGGGCGTCGGGTTCCGGTGGTGGACCCGCGCCCGCGCTCTTGAGCTCGGGCTGTCGGGGCACGCGCGCAACCTCGCTGACGGCCGGGTCGAGGTGGTCGCCCAGGGTTGCGACTCGGCGCTCGCGCGGCTCATCGAGCTGCTCGAGGAGCAGCACAGCACGACGGGCCGGCCAGGCACCGTCACCGGCCTGGTCACGCAGCAGGGGACGTACCGCCCGGACCTCGCGGGGTTCGTCGAGAAGTAGGCGCCCTGGCGCCGGAGGTCGGCCACCGGCTGAGACCCGCCGCCCAGCATGTGGGCGCGGGCATACGCTGGGCCGGTGACCGACGTCCCACCAGAGCTCGCGCACCTGCGCAGCAGCATCGACAACATCGACGCCGCGCTGATCCACCTGCTGGCCGAGCGGTTCAAGGCGACCCAGCAGGTCGGTGTCTTCAAGGCCGAGCACCGGATGCCGCCCGCCGACCCCGCCCGGGAGGAGGCACAGATCACCCGGCTCCGCCTGCTGGCCAAGGAGGCCGGCCTCGACCCCGTCTTCGCGGAGAAGTTCCTCGGCTTCGTCGTCGCCGAGGTGATCCGGCACCACGAGGCGATCGCGGAGACCGGTGACGTGGCCCGCGACCTCGGCTGACGTCCGCCACATCCGTCACTCGCGTCCCTCGAACCACCGGGCTGCCTGCCTGCCCGGAGGAGCCTGCCCGCGCCGGTAGGGTGAGCGGGATCCACCCGGCCGGACGACCGTCCGACCGGCTGCCGCCGAGGAGAGACTGTCGCTCGTGTACGTCAAGAGCCTGACGCTGAAGGGTTTCAAGTCCTTCGCCTCCGCGACCCACCTGCGGCTCGAGCCAGGGATCACCTGCATCGTCGGCCCCAACGGCTCCGGCAAGTCCAACGTCGTCGACGCTCTCGCCTGGGTGATGGGCGAGCAGGGCGCCAAGAGCCTGCGCGGTGGGAAGATGGAGGACGTCATCTTCGCGGGCACGTCCGGCCGTGCCCCCCTCGGCCGCGCCGAGGTGGCGCTGACCATCGACAACACCGACGGCGCCCTGCCGATCGACTACACCGAGGTCACCATCTCGCGGACCATGTTCCGCAACGGGGGCTCGGAGTACGCCATCAACGGCACCCCCTCGCGACTGCTCGACATCCAGGAGCTGCTCTCCGACAGCGGGATCGGCCGCGAGATGCATGTCATCGTCGGTCAGGGCCAGCTCGACGCGATCCTGCGCGCCACCCCCGAGGAACGGCGGGGCTTCATCGAGGAGGCGGCCGGGGTCCTCAAGCACCGCAAGCGCAAGGAACGGGCCCTGCGCAAGCTCGAGGCGATGGACCTCAACCTCACCCGGGTCAACGACCTCACCGGCGAGATCCGCCGCCAGCTCGGCCCGCTCGGGCGCCAGGCCGAGACGGCTCGCCGCGCGGCGTACATCCAGGCCGATGTGCGCGACGCCCGGCTGCGGCTGCTCGCCGACGACCTCGTGCAGATCAGCTCGACCCTCGAGCAGGAGGTCGCGGACGAGACCGCCCTGATCGCCCGCCGTACCGAGGTGGAGGATGGCCTCGCCGGGCTCGCCGCCAGGCTCTCGGCGCTCGAGGATGCCGCCGAGCAGGCCCGTCCCGAGCTGACCCGGGCGCAGGAGCGGTGGTACGCCCTCGCCCGGCTCACCGAGCGGCTGGCCGCAACCGGGTCGCTGGCGGCCGAGCGGGTGCGTCTTCTCTCTGAGGACGAGGACTCCGGCGACGACAACGGTGCACCGGTGCGCGACCCGGAGCAGCTGAGGGCACAGGCCAGTGAGATCCGCGCCCAGCACGAGGCACTCGTCGAGGAGATCGCCTCCGCCCAGGACGCGCTCGCGGCGGCCGTCCTCGACCGCGAGGAGGCCGAACGTCGGTATGTCGCGGAGCAGCAACGGCTGTCCCGCGTGGCCCGTGCGGCGGCCGACCGTCGTGAGGGCCTGGCCCGTCTCGCCGGCCAGGTGGCAGCCAAGTCGTCCCGGATCGAGGCCGCCGAGGCGGAGATCGGCCGGCTGCGTGCCACCGTCGAGCAGGCGCAGGCCCGAGCCGCCCAGGCGGAGCGCGAGTTCGCCAGCCTCGAAGCCTCCATCGCCGTCGAGGAGGAGGGCGAGGAGGACCTCGACACCACCTTCGAGCAGGCGGCCGCCGAGGTCTCCCGGCTCGAGGCCGAGCTCGAGGGGCTGCGTGAGACGGAACGTACGGCCGAGCGGGACCGGCAGTCCGGCACCGCCCGGGTCGAGGCGCTCGAGATGAGCCTGAGCCGCAAGGACGGGGCGGCCGCGCTGCTCGCCGCCGGACACGAGGACCACCGGATCTCTGGCACCGTCGCGTCCCTGCTGCAGGTCGAGTCCGGCCACGAGACCGCGGTCGCCGCGGCCCTCGGCTGGGCAGCGGACGCGCTCGCCGTCACCACTCTCGACGGCGCGACGCGGGCACTGGCCACCCTGCGCGCCCAGGACGCCGGTCGAGCCGGCATGCTCGTGGGCGAGTCGGCGCAGTCGGACGCAACCACCGAGCTTCCCGCGCTGCCGGCGGGTGCCCGGTGGGCGCTCGACGTGGTCTCCTGTCCGGACGACCTGCGCCCGGCCGTCGCCCGTCTCCTCGAGCGCGTCGCGCTGGCCGGCGACGTCGACGTCGCCGCCCGGCTCGTGCGGCGGGGCGACGGCATCGTCGCCGTCACCGCGGACGGCGACGTCCTCGGACCCGGCTGGGTCCGAGGCGGGAGCTCCGCCGCCCCCAGCCTCATCGAGATCCAGGCCGCCGTGGACGAGGCCCGCGAGCGGGTGACGGACGCGTCACGTCGCGCCGAGCAGGCCCGCTTCTCGCTCGCCGCCGTCCAGGCCAAGGTCGCCGAGGCGCGGGAGTCCCTCGAGGACGCCCTCGACCGGCTGCACGACAGCGACGCCAAGATGTCCGCCGTCGCGGAGAAGCTCGGCGCTCTCGGGGTCGCGGTGCGTCACGCCCGGGCCGAGACCGAACGCACCGAGCGCGCCATCGCCACTGCTGAGGCTGCGCTGGAGTCCGACCGCGCCGAGCGTGCGGGCCTGACCGAGCGGCTCGAGGCCGCGAACGCCCAGGGCGACGACGACGGCGAGGACGCGTCGCCGCAGGAGCGCGACCGGCTCGACGCCGCGGCCACGGCCGCCCGGACCCACGAGACGGAGCTGCGGCTCGCACTGCGCACCCGTGAGGAGCGGGCCCGGGCGCTGCACGACCGCGCCCAGTCGCTGGACGCCGCCGCCGCTGCCGAGGTCGCCGCCCGCGAGCGCACTGCCGCGCGCCGAGAGCGTCGCCAGCGCGAGGCGAAGGTGGCGGGCGCGGTCCAGGTGGGCGCGGCCTACGCCACCCGACAGCTCAAGGTCAGCCTGGAACGGGCCGAGCTGCTGCACCAGCGCGCGGAGGCCAGCCGGACCGAGCGCGACGGGCAGCTCGCGGTCGTCCGCCGGGAGATGTCCGTGCTTCAGGAGGAGCTGCGCCAGCTCACCGACTCCGTGCACCGCGACGAGGTGGCCCGCACCCAGCAGCAGCTGCGCATCGAGCAGCTCGAGACGCGCGCCGTCGAGGAGCTCGGCATCGACCCCGAGACGCTCGTCGAGGAGTTCGGGCCCCACCAGCTGATCCCGGTCGTCGCCGACCCCGCCGCCGCACCCAGCCCGGTCGACGTGGACGGGTCCACATCCGACGCGGCCGCCGTTGACGCGTCGCAGCCGTTCGTCCGGGAGGCTCAGGAGAAGCGGCTGCGGTCGGCGGAGCGCAAGCTCGCCGCGCTCGGGCGGGTCAACCCGCTGGCGCTGGAGGAGTATGCCGCCCTCGAGGAGCGGCATACGTTCCTCACCACCCAGCTCGAGGACCTCAAGAGCTCCAAGCGCGACCTGCTGGACATCGTCCGCGAGGTCGACGAGCGCGTCGAGAAGGTGTTCACGCAGGCCTTCCACGACACTGCAGCCCAGTTCGAGGGCGTCTTCTCCCGGCTCTTCCCCGGTGGGGAGGGACGCCTCGTCCTGACCGACCCCGACAACATGCTCGTCAGCGGCATCGAGGTGGAGGCGCGCCCCCCCGGCAAGAAGATCAAGCGACTCTCCCTGCTCTCCGGTGGGGAGCGCTCCCTCGTCGCAGTCGCGCTCCTCGTCGCCATCTTCAAGGCCCGGCCGTCGCCGTTCTACATCATGGACGAGGTGGAGGCGGCGCTCGACGACGCCAACCTCGGCCGGCTGATCACCCTCTTCGAGGAGCTGCGCGGGTCGAGCCAGCTCATCGTCATCACCCATCAGAAGAAGACGATGGAGATCGCCGACGCGCTCTACGGTGTCAGCATGCGCGGCGACGGGGTGACCACGGTGGTGTCGCAGCGGATGCGCGACGTCGTGCAGGCCGAGTCCGCCTAGGGGCGATGTCCAGCCGCGGCGTGCAGCCCGCCCGTCCTGGCTGCGCGCGGCGATTGGTAATCGGCTCGGCGATGCGCGACGCTAAGCACATGACTGCGCTGGTATTCGCCATGATCCTGTGCCTCGTGCTCGGGATGGCGGTTGTCGGGGTCGTCGCCATCCCGGCCCGACGAGAGGGCCGCGACGTGCTCACTCCCCGGGGGGAGGACGTCGTCAACCGGGTCAAGGAGCGCACCGAGTCCGTGGCCGTGGCACGGGGACGTGGCCAGCGACAGGCGAGCGCCACCGCCGGGGCCGCCGCCACCGGGGGCGCCGCCACCTCGACTGCCGACGCCCACGCCGCACCGGCTGAGCCGACCGCCCCGCTGACTCCGACGGAGCCGCCGGCGCCGACCAGCACGCAGGCGCGAGAGGCCAGCTGACCTGCGCGTAGCGGTTCTCACACCGAGTCCCTCAGGACTCCGCCGGGCTGCCTGGTGCAGCTCGCACCCCATGCAAGGATGACGTCGTGGACCATCTCTGGGAAGTCATCGCCCTCGTTCTCGTCATCGCCGTGGTCGGCGTGGGCGCCATGGTCGGGCTCGTCCGCGGCCGGGTGGGCCGTGGCGGCCAGGACCGGACGTCTCTGCCCACCGAGCTGCCTCGCCAGACGAGGGAGCTCCCACCTCCCGCCGCCTACGAGGGCAGCGACGACGACGGCTCCGTCGCCACCCGGCCGGCGGAGGGGACGGCTGCACGCGTCGACTCCGCGGCACCGGCAGGCGAGCTGCCCTCGCCGGCTCTCATCGAGAAGCCCGAGTCCGCGCGGGGGCGGCTCGGCCGCCTGCGCGCGCGACTGGCGCGGAGCAACACCGCCATCGGTGCCGCGCTGCTCGGACTGCTGTCCCGTGGCGGCCTCGACGAGGCGGCGTGGGAGGCGGTCGAGGACACTCTGATCGGCTCCGATCTCGGAGTGGAGGCCACGACCGAGCTCGTCGCGCGGCTGCGCACCAAGGTCAAGGTCGACGGTGCCCACGACGAGGCCACCGTGCGCGGGTGGCTGCGGGCCGATCTGCTCGAGCTCGTCGACCCGACCATGGACCGGCGGATCGTCTCCTCGCGCGTCGACGGCCGTCCCGCCGTCATCCTCGTCGTGGGGGTCAACGGCACCGGGAAGACCACGACCGTGGGCAAGCTCGCGCGCGTCCTCGTCGCCGAGGACCGGGACGTCGTCCTCGGCGCGGCCGACACCTTCCGCGCCGCCGCCGCCGACCAGCTCGAGACGTGGGGCGCGCGGGTCGGGGTGCCGACCATCCGCTCCGACCGGGACGGGGCCGACCCCGCGGCGGTGGCCTTCGACGCGGTCAAGGCGGCGACGGAGATCGAGGCCGACGTCGTCATCATCGACACCGCCGGCCGGCTGCACACCAAGGTCGGCCTGATGGACGAGCTCGGCAAGGTCAAGCGGGTCGTCGAGAAGCAGAGCCCCATCGACGAGGTCCTCCTCGTCCTCGACGCGACCACGGGCCAGAACGGGCTGCGCCAGGCCGAGGTCTTTGCCGAGGCCGTCAACATCACGGGTGTCGTCCTCACCAAGCTGGACGGCACCGCCAAGGGCGGCATCGTCGTCTCGGTGCAGCGCAAGCTGGGGGTGCCGGTGAAGCTCGTCGGGCTCGGCGAGGGGCCGGACGACCTGGCGCCCTTCGACCCCGAGGCGTTCGTCGACGCGATCGTCGGCTAGGCCGGCTGCGCCGCCTCGGAGCGCACGCGGGGGTTGCGCGGGTCGCGCGGGTCGTCCAGCGCCCAGCGGACCGCGCGCACGGCGAGCTCGGCCACCGGGCGGGCCGCCAGGCGCTCGGTGACCGGGAGCACGGGCAGCCGGAGCATCTCCTTGGCCCAGATGGGCAGCAGCGCGACGCCTCCGGCGGCCAGCGCGGCATACCCGGCGCGGTCCGGCCAGCCGAGCGGCGGATGGAGCAGCAGGAAACGCGCGGCCTCGAACGCCGCGGGGGTGCCTACGAGCTCGGGCCGGTAGGCAGTGAGCAGCCGGTCGAGCTCTGCCACGGAGCGCGGCGGGTCGACGACCCCGAGACGGGCTGCGACCAGGCCGGACTGCCGGACGAACTCGTCGGCCTCACCTGCTGAGAGGGGGTGACGACCGTGGCGCTGGTGCGCCGCGAGGAAGCTGTCCGCCTCGGCGGCATGGACCCACCCGAGCAGGTGCGGGTCGGAGGCTGCGTACGGCCGGCCGTCCACCGAGGTGCCCCTGACCCGTGCGTGGATGGACCGGACGTGCGCGATCGTCTCCTCCGCGGCCTGTGCGGTGCCGAAGGTCGTCGTCGCGAGGTAGGCGGACGTGCGCTGCAGGCGCCCCCAGGGGTCGGACTTGTAGCCCGAGTGCCCGGCGACGCCGGCCATCGCCAGCGGATGCAGGGACTGCAGCAGCAGCGCGCGGATCCCGCCGACGAACATCGACGCGTCCGCGTGCACCCGCCACACGGGGTCGGCCGGGCCGAACCAGCGCTCACCAGGCGACTGCCAGATCGCCCTGGCCCGCTGCTCGGCGTCCTGCCCGGCGACCTTGTCGCGCAGGGCTCCTGACAGCCGGTCGCGCGCCAGCTGGGCGACCTGGTCGAGGACCTTCCCGGAGATGTTCACCACCTGACCATCATGCCGTCGACGGGTGAGCGCGCCGCGACCGGGTGCCTCAGCCGAGGAGCACGTCGGCTGCCGCAGCACCGGCTGGGAGCGAGTCTCCCCAGGTGCGCACCCAGCGCTCGCCGAGCCGGTCGCGGTCGTCGGGAAGGCCGGTGGCCACGACCACCGCGTCGGGGCGGCTGGCGACGGCGACGTCGATCAGCCACTGGCGCTCCGCGTCGCGGTGCGGGCTGCCGGCCAGCAGGACGAGGGACGCTGCGGCGGCGCCCGTCAGCGCCCGTTCGAGGGCGAGGCGTGGCTCGGCCTCCGCGCAGACGTCGGTGACCCTGGTGTCGGCGACCCGGTCGGACAGGGCAGTCAGGACACCGGACGGGCGTGGTCCCGCGGCCAGGTTCGGCACGCCCCGCAGGTCGAGGACGTGCAGCGACGACCCGCGGAGGACCGGGCTGCCGTGCGACTGCAGCACCTGCCTCGCCACCGAGCGGACCAGCTCGGCGTCGTCGTCCGGCACCAGCTGTCCGTCGGGGCCCTCAGCTGCCGGGGTATGCCGCGCCCGGGCCACCCAGCCGGCCAGCTCGGCCACCCGCGCTCCCGCCTCCTCGAGCCGGGACACGGGCAGCTCACCGCTGGCGACCGCGCGCACGACGGCGTCGAGGACCTCGGTGAACGCCGCCTCGTCGTCGTAGGCGTGAGGGTGCTGTGGGTTGCCGATGCAGACCAGGTCGACGCCGGCCGCGAGGGCGAGGACCGCGCCCGGCCCCCGGCCGACGCCAGCCGAGATGGCTCGCATGTCCAGGGCGTCGGAGACGACGACGCCGTCGAAGCCGAGGTCGGCGCGCAGCATGCCGAGGACGGCCCCGCTCAGCGTCGCGGGCGCCCGGTCGAGGGCGGGAAAGGCGACGTGCGCCGTCATGACGGCGCGCACGCCGGCCCGCACCGCGGCCTCGAACGGAGGCAGGTCGCGCCGGCGCATGGTCTCGAGGTCGGCCTCGATCACCGGGAGCCCGAGGTGCGAGTCCGTGACCGTGTCGCCGTGGCCGGGGAAGTGCTTGGCGCAGGAGGCGACCCCGGCGCCCTGGAGCCCCTCGACGAACGCCGTCGTGTGCCGAGCGACGAGGTCGGGGTCGGTGCCGAACGCCCGCAGCCCGATGACGGGGTTGTCGGGGTTGGACGTCACGTCGACGTCGGGGGCCAGGGCCAGGTCCACGCCAGCCCGGCGGCAGAGTCGCCCGATGCCGGCGGCTACCCGCCGCGTCGTGTCGAGGTCGTCGACCCGTCCGAGGGCGGCGTGGCCCGGCCAGGACGACCCCGTCGCGGCCTCCAGGCGGGTCACCTCTCCGCCCTCCTCGTCGCTCGCGACGAGCACGTCCCCGCGGATGCCATGCAGCTCACCGGTGACCGAGCGGACGTCGACCCCGACGTTCTGGGCGAAGAGGCAGACGCCCCCCAGGCCGCCCTCGGTGGCGCGGGCCAGCCAGTCCGGCACCCTGGCCCCGGTGAAGCCCGGGAGCAGGACGCCGCGGGCGAGGTGGGCGACCCGCGGGTCGTGGGCAGACGGCATACGGAGGTTCTATCCCTTGACCGCGCCGGAGACCAAGCCGGAGGTGAGCCGGCGCTGGGCGATGACGAAGAAGACCATGACCGGGAGGGTGATGAGGGTCGAGGCGGCCATGACCAGGCCCCAGTCGGTGCCGAACTGGCCGAAGAACCGCCGCAGCCCGACGGCGACGGTGTACTTGCTGTCGTCCTGCATGAAGGTCAGCGCGAAGATGAACTCGTTCCAGGCGGTGATGAAGGAGAAGACGCTGGTGGCGACGAGGCCGGGCGCGACGAGGGGCAGCAGGATCGAGCGGAACATCCGCCACCAGGAGGCGCCGTCGAGGTAGGCCGCCTCCTCCAGCTCGACGGGCACCGCGGCGACGAAGCCGCGCAGGTTCCAGATGGCGAAGGACAGGCTGAACCCGACGTAGACCACGACGAGCCCGAGCAGGCTGTTGAGCATGCCGAGGGTGCGCACCTGGATGAAGAGCGGGATGACGAGGGCCTCCATCGGCACCATCTGGACGATGAGGATCATCACGAGGACCGACGTGCGCAGCCGGAACCGGAA
This sequence comes from uncultured Actinomycetota bacterium, assembly GCA_963826375.1. Taxonomy (GTDB): domain Bacteria; phylum Actinomycetota; class Actinomycetes; order Actinomycetales; family Dermatophilaceae; genus Lapillicoccus. Next base: position 654,977 of record CAWGWN010000009.1, read on the forward strand.
GCGCGACACCGCGACGGCGGCGAAGAGCGACAGCAGTCCGCTGGCGAGGACCGTGCCGAGCGCGACGACGATCGAGTTGCGCAGGAAGGTGCCGAACCCACCCTGGGTGAGCACGACCCGGAAGTTGTCCAGCCCGAACCCTCCCGGCAGCAGCGACCGGGCTCCCGACGCGGCGTGCGGGTCGAATGCGGTGGACACCATCCAGTAGACCGGGAAGAGGGTGAAGGCGAGCACTGCCGTCGTCGCGAGGACCAGACCGGCCCTGCTGAGCGGGCTCCGACGGGTCACAGCTCCTCCTCCTTGAACAGCACCCGGAGGTAGGACACCGTGATGAGCAGCAGCAGCAGGGTGAGCACGACGGCGATCGCGGAGCCGTAGCCGAACCGGTTCTGGGCGAACGACTGCAGGTAGGACCACACGCCGAGGTTGAGGACCTCGCGGTTGGCGCCGTCGCCTCCCGGCATGAGGTAGAGCTGGGCGAAGACCTTGAAGTCCCAGATGGTCGACAGGATGGTCACCACGGCGAAGACCGGACGCAGCATCGGCACGGTGATCTGCCAGAAGCGCTGCCACGCGCTGGCCCCGTCGATGAGGGCCGACTCGATGAGGTCGCTGGGGATCGTCATCAGTCCCGCCAGCACGGTGAGAGCGACGAACGGGAAGCCGTGGTGGACGACGTTGAGGGTGGCGATGGACAGGAACGGCACCCGCTCGGTGAACCAGTTCGTCGTCGCCGGGTCCACGAGGTGCAGCGCCCCAGCCAGCCGGACGGCGATGCCGTTGTTGGGGTCGAAGATGAACACCCACACATACGTCCCGGTGACCGCCGGAACCGCCCAGGCCATGAGGATCGACGTGGTGACGATGCCGCGCCATACCGTCCCCAGGCGAAAGAGAAGCAGCGCGACCAGGGTGCCGACGACGACGGTCAGGACGACGTTGACGACCGCGAAGACCACCGTGTTGGGCAGCACCGTCTTCCAGAGCGTCTCGTTGCCGAACAGCTCCTGGTAGTTGGCGAACCCGCTCCACGGGGTGGTGCCGCGCACGACGTCGCCAAGCCGCTTGTTCTGGAAGGACAGCAGGACGACCTGCACCAGCGGGTAGAGCAGCAGGGTGGCGATGACGAGCAGGGCCGGGGAGAGCAGCAGCCAGGGACGCAGCGCCCGCGAGCGCCGCCGGCGGGCAGCCCCGGCCGGCGCCGGTGTGCGGGCGGGGGCGCTCCCTGCCCCGCCCTCGCGGCCGCGCGAGGGCGGGGCAGGTGCGGCGGTGAGGTTCTCAGTCACGGAGAGTGCGTCAGCCGGACGTCAGCTGCTTGTTCATCTCGGTGCAGGCGGTCGTGGTCGCCTGCTCCACGCTCGCCTTGCCCGAGAGGATCGACTCCATCATGGCCGTCATCACCTTGGCGCCCTCGACCTTGCCCCAGGCGGGGGTGACGGGCACGGACTTGCCGGCCTCGGTGAACTGCTTGGCGAACGGCGTCACCAACGGGTCGTTCGCCGCGACGACCTTGGCCATGAGGTCCTTCGTGCCGGGGAAGAACCCGGTCTGCGTGCCCCACTTCGCGGCGAAGTCGCCGTACGTCATCAGCTTGACGAACGCCCAGGCCAGCTCGGGGTTCTTGGAGCCCTCGAAGACCGAGAGGTGCGAGCCGCCGATGAACGACGGGCTCATACCGCCCTGCTGGCCCGGGATGGGGAACGCAGCGATCTTGCCCTTCAGCTCGGGTGCCTTCGCGAGGATCGCCGACGGCGTCCACGAGCCGGAGACGATCATCGCGCTCTGCCCCTTGATGAAGGAGTCACGCAGGTCGGTCTCCTTCCACGTCGTCGCGGCGGGGTTTGACACCCCGTCCTTCAGTGCGAGGTCGGCGTAGTACTGCAGCCCGGCGCGGGCAGCGGGGGAGTCGAGGCCGCACTTCCACGTGCTGCCGCTCTTGGTGGCCAGCTCTCCGCCGGCACCCCAGATGAACGGGTCGAACACGTAGCTCGCGTCACCGGGCACGGGGAAGGCGGTCACCGCGGGGTCGGCGGCCTTGAGCTTCTTCGCCGCCTCCTCGAGCTCGGCCCACGTGGTGGGGACCTTCACCCCGGCCTTGTCGAAGAGGTCGGTGCGGTAGACGACGGAGCGCACCCCGGCATACCAGGGCATGCCGTAGAGCTTGCCGTCGACCATGGCGGACTCGACGAGCCCGGGGATGAGGTTGTCCTGGCCGCCCGCGGCCTTGACGTCCGCGGTGAGGTCCTTCAGGGCGCCCGCCTGGCCGAACTCGCCGGTCCATGTCGTGCCGACCTCGGCCACGTCGGGGGTCGTCCCCCCCGCGATCGAGGTGGTGAACTTGTCGTGCGCACCGGTCCACGGGACCATCTGCACGGTGAGGTCGGCGCCGGTCTTGGCCTTGAACGCGGTCTTGACCTCTTCGAAGAAGGGCGTCGCGTCCTTGTTCGTCCCCTCCATGATCCAGACGGTGAGGGTCTTGCCCTTGCCGTCGACCGCGCCGCCGGCGGTCGGGTCGGCGCTGGTGCTGCCGCCTGCGCTGCCGCAGGCCGTGGCCAGCAGCGTGACCGACGCCAGAACCGCGCCATACCGTGCAACCTTCATCGGGAGCTCCTTCGTGTCGTCTGGATGGGCCCGGAAACCCTCGTCGTGCAACTTACCGCCATCGCGCCTGGTTGACGAGGAAGAAACCTACATGGTTTTCGCGAAACCTGTTCATAACCGGAGGCGGGGATTGCTTACACGCCCGTAACACGAGCCACGAACGGCGGAAACGCCGGGCCAGCACAGTTCTGCCCATGGATATCAATACCGGCGACACCGCCTGGGTCCTGGCCAGCGCCGCACTGGTGCTGCTGATGACCCCCGGTCTCGCCCTCTTCTACGGTGGCATGGTCAGGACCAAAAGCGTCCTGAACATGATGATGATGAGCTTCGTCTCGATGGGGACCATCGGCGTCGCCTGGATGCTGTGGGGCTACAGCGAGGCGTTCGGCAGCTCCTGGAACGGGATCGTCGGGAACCCGTTCGAGCACTTCGGGCTCCACGGGGTCATGGACGCGGCCTACGGCGCGGACGGGCACCTGATCCCCGGCCCGGCCTTCGTCGCCTTCCAGGTGGTCTTCGCGATCATCGCGGTGGCGCTGATCAGCGGCGCGATCGCCGACCGGGCGAAGTTCGCCGCATGGACGGTGTTCACCCTGATCTGGGCGACGGTCGTCTACTTCCCGGTGGCACACTGGGTCTTCGCCTTCGACGGGTTCGCTGCAGAGCAGGGCGGCTGGATCGCGAACAACATCAAGGCCTTCGACTTCGCGGGTGGCACGGCGATCCACATCAACGCCGGCGCCGCCGGCCTCGCCCTCGCCCTCGTCCTCGGCAAGCGTCTCGGCTTCCGCAAGGACCCGATGCGACCTCACAACCTCACCCTGGTCATGCTCGGCGCCGGTCTCCTCTGGTTCGGCTGGTTCGGGTTCAACGCCGGCTCCGCGCTCGGTGCGGGATCGCTGGCGGCCGGGGTCTGGGTCAACACGCTGGCAGCGACCTCAGCGGCGATGCTCGGATGGCTGCTCGTGGAGCGGATCCGTGACGGGCACGCCACGTCGCTCGGGGCCGCCTCAGGCGTCGTCGCCGGCCTGGTCGCCATCACCCCGGCGTGCTCGACCCTGACGCCGATCGGCTCGCTCGTGCTCGGTGTCGGTGCCGGAGTCATCTGTGCCTTCGCCGTCGGCATGAAGTTCCGGCTCGGTTTCGACGACAGCCTGGACGTCGTGGGGATCCACCTCATCGGTGGCCTCGTCGGCACCCTCGCCATCGGGCTGCTCGCCTCGAAGGTCGGCAGCCCCGCCGGGGACGCCGGCGCGGACGGGCTGTTCTACGGCGGCGGGCTCGACCAGCTGTGGCGCCAGGCCGTCGGGGCGTTCGCCGTCATGATCTTCTCCTTCGTCCTCACCTACATCATCGGGCTGGCCATCCACAAGACGATGGGCTTCCGGGTGAGCGAGGATGTCGAGCTGGCCGGGATCGACCTCGAGGAGCACGCTGAGACGGGGTACGACCTCGCGGCCTTCACCGCAGGTGCCCGCAGCGCCGGGGCGTTCGCCCAGGCCGGCATCAGCCCGGCGCGGCCGGCACCCGCCGGACCGGCCACGGATACGGATGTCAAGGAAGGGGCGTCGGCATGAAGCTCATCACCGCGATCATCAAGCCGCACCAGCTCGACGAGGTCAAGGAGGCCCTGGAGGCCTACGGCATCTCGGGAATGACGATCAGCGAGGCGAGCGGCTACGGCCGGCAGCGAGGACACAGTGAGGTCTACCGCGGCGCCGAGTACACGGTCGACTTCGTGCCCAAGGTCCGGCTCGAGGTGCTCGTCGACGACGTCGACTCGGCCAGCGTGATCGACGTCATCCTCAAGTCCGCCCAGACCGGACGGATCGGCGACGGCAAGATCTGGTCCTCGCCAGTCGACGACGTCGTGCGGGTCCGGACCGGGGAGCGAGGGCACGACGCGCTCTGACCGTCACCGGGGCGGCTCGCCCGGTATGCCGCCCGCTACACCACCGACAGGACCCAGCAGCTCATGACCGACGTCACCACCCGACGGCTGGACCTGGCCGGCACCCGCAGCTTCGCCGCTGCGGGTGCCGGCGCGACCAGGCGGGCCGCCCTCGCGGAGTTCGGCTTCACCTGGCTGGCCGACCTCTGGCAGGAGGCGAGCGAGGGCCGCGTGCTGCCGGGCGTCGCGCTCGCCGCCGTCGGCAGCCTCGCCCGACGCGACGGAGGACCGCTCAGCGACTACGACCTCGTCCTGCTGCACCAGACCCGAGCGCTGGGCGCCGCAGACCTCCACGCGCTCGCGGACCGGCTCTGGTACCCGATCTGGGACCAGGGCGTGAAGCTCGACCACAGCGTCCGTACGGTCAACCAGTGCCGCACCGTTGCGGGGGCGGACCTGTCTGCTGCCGTCGGCCTGCTCGACATCACCTTCGTCAGCGGTGACGAGGAGGTCGTCAACGCCGCCCGGTCGACCGTCGCGCACGACTGGCGGGCCAACGCCCGGACCCGGCTGCCCCAGCTGCGCGACAGCATCCTCGCTCGACACGCCCGCAACGGGGACCTCGCCCACCTGCTCGAACCCGACCTCAAGGAGGCACGCGGCGGCCTGCGCGACATGGCGGTGCTGCGCGCGCTCACCGCCGCGTGGCTGGCGGACCGGCCGCACGGAGACGTCGACACGGCATACCTGCGCCTGCTGGACGTGCGGGACGCCCTCCACGTCGTCACCGGGCGGGGCCGGGACCGGCTCGGCCGGGAGGAGCACGACGCGGTCACGGCCCTGCTGGGCTTCCGCGACGCCGACCTGCTGCTCACCGAGGTGTCGAGCTCGGCCCGGATCATCGCCTACGGGCTCGACGGGACCCTGCGCCGGGCCTCCCAGGCACAGCGGGCCCGGACCCTGCGGGTGGGTCCGCGGCGGCCGCGGCTGACGCCGCTCGGCTACGGGCTGTTCCTGCACGACGGCGAGGCCGTCCTCGGCCCCGGTGTGGACCCGTCCAGCGACCCCCTGCTGGTCCTGCGCGCCGCGCTCGTCGCGGCCCGCAACGGCCTGACCATCGCGCCGACCACGCTGCAGAACCTCGCTGCCCACTGCCCCGAGCTGCCCCAGCCGTGGCCGCCCAGCGCCCTTGCGCTGTTCGGGGACCTGCTCGCGACCGGACCCGGGCTGGTTGCCGTCTGGGAGGGCCTCGACCTTGCCGGTGTCATCGACAGCTGGATCCCCGAGTGGGGGCCCGTGCGCAGCCGACCGCAACGCAACGCCGTCCACCGGCACACGGTGGACCGGCACCTCATCGAGACGGTGGTGCGCGCCAGCGGGCTCCTGCGGGAGGTCGACCGCCCTGACCTGCTGCTGCTGGCGGCACTCCTCCACGACATCGGCAAGATCCCCTCCGCCCACGACCACTCCGAGACGGGCGCCCCGATCGCCGACGTGGCGCTCGCGCGTCTCGGCGTCGAGGACGAGGACCGGGCCCTCGTCGTGCGGCTGGTGCGCGAGCACCTCACCCTGATCGACCTCGCGACCCGCCGAGACTGCGACGACCCGCAGACCATCGCCGCCGTCTCGGACGCCGTGGACGGGGAGCTGCGCGTCCTCGACCTGTTGCGGGCGCTGACCGAGGCCGATGCCAGCGCGGCCGGCCCGGCGGCCTGGACCGACTGGCGCTCAACGCTCCTCGAGAAGCTGGTGTCGGCTGCAGGCGCGTCCCTCGCCGAAGGCGCAGACCCGGTGCCGAGCTTCCGAGAGGCAGAGCCGGTGCCGGAGGCGATCCAGAACAAGCTCGTCTTCGGCCAGCCCCACGTGGTCGTGACCGGCCTGGGGGGCGCCCACCGGGTCGACATCCACGACCGGGACCGGTTGGGGCTGTTCGCCGACACCGCCGGCCTGCTGGCTGCTCAGGGCCACATCGTCCGGTCGGCCGTCGTGCGCACGGTAGACGGCGTGGCGGTCAACGAGTGGTACGTCGAGACCCCCAGCAACGACGCCCCCGACGAGGCGGCGATCACCCGAGGGCTGATGCGCCTCTCCGAGGGAGACCGCGCCCCGCTCGCGATGCTGTCCCGCCGCCACCGCGCCGAGGCCTCGTCGAGCAGCCGGGCCACCTCCGGGGCCCCCGGCCAGACCCGGGCGATGGTCATCTCCCGGGCGTCGGACACGGCCACCGTCATCGAGGTGCGGGCCACCGACCGCCCCGGGCTGCTGCACGACATCGGGATCACCCTCTCGCGAGCCAGCCTCAGCGTCCGTAGCGCGCACGTGGCGACGTATGCAGGGCAGGCACTGGACACCTTCTACGTCACCGAGTTCGGCGGCCGCACCCTCCCGCCCGCCCGAGTGGCCCAGGCCGTGTCGATGATCATCGACACGTGCGACGGAGAGAGCTGACCGGACCTCCCGGCATACGGGGGTGGTGCCGCTGATTATCGGGTGACCCGATAAACAGGCAGCGGGCCCGGCGCTCGATGCTGAGCGGGGCAGGAGAGGAAGTTAGAGTTCTCAGGTGTTCACCTCACTCTCCGACCGGCTGACCGCGACCTTCAAGGGCCTGCGGGGCAAGGGCAAGCTCTCCGAGACCGACGTCAACCGCGCCCTGCGCGACATCCGGATGGCGCTGCTCGACGCCGACGTGGCGCTGCCGGTCGTCAAGCACTTCGTCGAGGCCGTCCGGGAGCGTGCGCTCGGCGCCGAGGTGAGCGAGGCGCTCAACCCCGCGCAGCAGGTCGTCAAGATCGTCAACGAGGAGCTCATCGGCATCCTCGGCGGCGAGACCCGCTCGATCCGCTTCGCCAAGCGGCCGCCGACGGTGATCATGCTGGCCGGGCTCCAGGGGTCGGGCAAGACCACCCTCGCGGGCAAGCTCGGTCTCTGGCTCAAGGAGCAGGGACACACGCCGTTGCTCGTCGCCGCCGACCTCCAGCGGCCGAACGCGGTCACCCAGCTCCAGGTGGTCGGTGAGCGTGCCGGCGTACCGGTGTTCGCCCCCGAGCGCGGCAACGTCGGCGGGCACGACGCGGTCGCCGGTACCGGTGAGGGCACGCGGTCCTACGGCGACCCCGTCTCGGTGTCGAGGGCGGGCATCGAGCACGCCACCGCCAAGCAGCACGACGTCGTCATCGTCGACACCGCGGGCCGGCTGGCCGTCGACGCCAACCTCATGCAGCAGGCCGCCGACATCCGCGCCGCGATCCAGCCCGACGAGGTGCTCTTCGTCATCGACGCGATGATCGGGCAGGCCGCGGTTGAGACGGCGCTGGCCTTCCAGGAGGGTGTCGACTTCACCGGCGTCGTGCTGTCCAAGCTCGACGGTGACGCCCGCGGTGGCGCCGCGCTGTCGGTGACGACGATCACCGGGCGCCCGATCATGTTCTCCTCCGTCGGCGAGAACACCAAGGACTTCGAGGTCTTCCACCCAGACCGGATGGCCGGGCGCATCCTCGACATGGGTGACGTGCTCACCCTCATCGAGCAGGCCGAGAAGGCCTTCGACAAGACGCACGCCGACGAGATGGCCCGGAAGTTCCTCGCCGAGGAGGACTTCACCTTCGACGACTTCCTGCAGCAGATGTCGGCGATCAAGAAGATGGGCTCGCTGAAGTCGATGCTCAAGATGATGCCCGGTATGCAGGGCATGCGGGCCCAGCTCGACTCGCTCGACGAGCGCGAGTTCGACCGGGTCGAGGCGATGGTCCGCTCGATGACCCCCTTCGAGCGCACTCACCCGAAGCAGATCGACGGCTCTCGCCGCGCGCGCATCGCCCGGGGCTCGGGCGTGTCCGTCTCCGAGGTGAACGGCCTCCTCGAGCGCTTCCGCGAGGCGCAGAAGATGATGAAGAGCCTCGCCCGCGGCGGCGGCGCCGGCCTGCCCGGTATGCCCGCGATCCCCGGCGCACGCAAGGGCAAGCAGGCGCCACCGCAGCGCAAGAAGTCCAAGAGCGGCAACCCGGCCAAGCGGGCCCTCGAGGAGCGCGCCGCGGCCGAGAAGGCTTCCGGAGCCCGGACCTCGGCGGCGCAGAGCGCGTTCGGCATGACCTCGGGCAAGGATGGCGCGGACGTCGACCCGGGCGACCTCGCCGCGGGGCTCGACCCGGCGAGCCTGCCGAAGGGCTTCGAGAAGTTCCTCGGCCGCTAGGGACGACCCCAAGCGCCCCGGTTCGGCCGCCGGCCGCCGATGCGGGCGCCGCGCCGTCAGACCCCGGCGTGCACCAGCACCGGTCCGGCCACGCCCAGCATCGCCAGGGCCCCGGCATGCGCCCAACGACGGCTGGCGACGATGGCGGCGAGCTCGCGCAGCACGGCCCGGGGCAGGTAGTAGAGCGCCGTCCGTGACCCGACCACGGTGGCGTCGAGACCCAGGCGCAGGCTGGTCATGCCCGACCGCAGCACGTGAAAGCTGTTGGTCACCACCGCGATCCGCCGCCCGATGCGATGCTCAGCCATGAGCGCCACGGACAGCTGGAGGTTCTCCGTCGTCGTGGTGGCGCGGTCCTCGAGCAACACCCGGTCCGCCGGGATCCCCCGGGCGACGAGGTATTCCGCCATCGCTGACGCCTCGGTGACGGCCTCGTCCTCTCCCTGCCCCCCCGAGACGACGATGGTCGCCGCACCATCCGGGCACCACGCGCGGCTGGCCGCGAGGTCGAGCGCCCGGTCGAGCCGGCTGGCCAGCAGCCGGGTCACCCGCGAGGCGGTCAGACCGGCGCCGAGCACGACGATGACGTCCACCCCGCGCGGCCGGGTGGTGCGCACGTAGAGCAGCCACCCGATCAGCTGCGCCACCTGCATCAGGCCGAGGTACCCGAGCCAGAGCAGCGCCACGACGCATACCGACCGCCACAGGCCGTCGGACGAGCCGAGCGCGACGAGGAGTGCTGCCGTGGTGCCGGCTGCCAGGAACGCGACGGCCAGGGCAAGGAGGTTGACCGCCCGCCGCCCCTGGGCGTGCACCAGCATGGCGCCGGCACTCAGCAGCACGGCCACGTGGACGCCGACCAGGACCGGGCAGACCACGAGGACAAGGGTGCTGACCTCGGCCAGCCAGCCCGCGCCGCCTCGTGCCGAGGTCAGCACGCCGACCCCCATGGCCACCAGGGCGCCGGCCAGGAGCAGCCCCGGCCCGAGTCCTCGACGCTCGCGCCGGTGCCTCCACACCCCCAGGGCCGCGCTCACGACGGCGACCACGGGCGAGAGCATCCCGTGATCCTAGGTGGCCACGGGGGTGACGTCGTGCCCCGTCGCCCGGCGCGAGCCCTGGTCCCGTAGGTTGGCGAGCCATGAGGCGCACTGTCCTGCACGTCGAGGGGGAGGTCCTCGTCGGCCCCGACGACGTCCGCCCCGAGGTGTGGGTCGTCGACGGCCGGGTCACGTATGCCGCGCCGACTGCGGGCGCCGATGTCCAGACCGTGCGCGGCTGGGTCCTGCCGGGTCTCGTCGACGCGCACTGCCATGTCGGGCTCGACGCCCACGGCGCGGTGGACGCGGAGACGGCCGAGGCGCAGGCGCTGCGGGACCGGGATGCTGGCACCCTGCTGATCCGGGACGCGGGCTCCCCGAGCGACACCCGCTGGGTGGACGAGCGTGCGGACCTGCCGCGGATCATCCGGGCGGGCCGGCACATCGCCCGCACCCGCCGCTACATCCGCAACTACGCCCACGAGGTGGAGCCGGACGAGGTGGTGGCCCAGGTCCGCGCCGAGGCGCGGCGAGGCGACGGCTGGGTCAAGCTCGTCGGCGACTGGATCGACCGGTCCAGTGGCGACCTGTCCCCCTCGTTCCCGCGCGAGACCGTGGTCGCTGCGGTGGCGGCGGCCCACGACGAGGGGGCCCGGGTCACGGCGCACTGCTTCGGGGAGGAGTCGCTCTACGACTTCGCCGCGGCGGGGACGGACTGCATCGAGCACGCCACCGGCCTGGAACCTGCGACCATCGCCTCGTTCGCCGCGCAGGGCATCGCCATCGTCCCCACGCTGGTCAACATCGCGACCTTCCCCCAGCTGGCCGAGCCGGCCCAGGAGAAGTTCCCGGCCTACCACGCCCACATGCTGGACCTGCACCGCCGCCGGTACGAGACCGTCGCCGCAGCCCACGACGCGGGCATCCCGATCTACCTCGGCACCGACGCGGGCGGCTCGCTCTCGCACGGGCTGGCGGCAGAGGAGGCGGTCGAGCTCGGTCGGGTCGGCATGAGCGCCCGGGACGTCCTCGCTGCGGCGACGTGGGGGGCCCGCGTGTGGCTCGGGCAACCAGGCCTCGAGGAGGGCGCGCCAGCGGACTTCGTCGTCTACGAACAGGATCCGCGCAGAGACCTGCGGGTGCTCGCCTCTCCCTACGTCGTCGTCCTGCGCGGGGCCACGGTCGGATGACCGCAGACGGGCTGTCCCTGCGGGCGGAGGGCGAACGGGTCTGGGTGGCGAGTGCGACCGAGGACGACATCGCCGCATACACCCGGGCGGTGGAGCAGTCCCGCGAGCGTCTCGCGCGGTGGAACCCGGTCGACCCGCACGGTCTGCCGGGTCACCTGGCGCTCCAGTCGGCGTCCCACCAGAGCCTGCTGATCCATGCCCGGGAGGCCGCCGGTGGCCACGCCCTCGTCGGCAAGGTGACCGTCAGCAGCGTCGTCCGCGGCCGGCTGCTTTCCGGCTCGCTCGGGTACGACGCCTTCGACCCGTATGCCGGTCGTGGGCTGTTCCGAGAGGGGCTGAGCCTCGCGGTCGACCTCGCGTTCGCCTCGCAGCCCGGTGGCTTGGGGCTGCACCGGGTGGAGGCGAGTGTCCGCCCCGGAAACGTCCGCTCCGCCGGCCTGCTGCGAGGCCTGGGGTTCGTCAGGGAGGGGTTCTCGCCGCGGTTCCTCATCCTCCCCGACCAGCACGGGCAGGAGCGCTGGCGTGACCACGACCGGTACGCCGTGCTGTCGAGCGAGTGGCCCGCCGCGCCCTACCGGCTGCGACCGCCGACGCGGACCGCCGTCCTCGTCAACGGGGTGCCCGGCTCCGGCAAGACCACCCTCGCCACCGCGCTGGCCGCCGAGCTCGGACTGCCCCTCTTCAGCAAGGACACGGTGAAGGAGGCGGTCGCCGACGCCCTGCCTCCGGAGCTGCCGGCCGAGCGCGGTAGCACCACGACGTCGAGGGACGTCAGCGCCGCGATCGGAGCCGGGGCGTCGATGGCGCTGTGGGCGCTGCTCGCCGAGTCGCCGCGAGGCGGCGTCGTCGAGAGCTGGTTCTGGCCGGACGAGCGAGGACAGGCACATCTCGTCGCCGGACTGGCCCGCGCCGGGTTCGACCCCGCCACCGTGCCCGAGGTCTGGTGCGACCTGCCGGTGGACGTCGCACGGGAGCGGTTCGAGCGCCGGGCACACGGCGACGGGCGTCATCCGATCCATGCCTGGGCGGTGGGCGACGACGAGTTCTGGTCGCGCGTCGAGCAGGCGAACCGGCCCCAGGGGATCGGACCGCAGCTGCGGGTGAGCACGATGCAGGAGCTGACCCCGGGCGCCGTCGTCGACCTCGCCCTTCGCGGCCGCGCCAGCGCCACAGTGGGCTGAACGCCGGCTGCACGAGGAGGTGCCGGTGACCACCCTGCTCGTGACGCATGACCAGGACGAGGCCCTCGACGTCGCGGACCGGGTGGCGGTGCTCCGTGCCGGCCGGATCGAGCAGGTGGGCGTCCCCGCGGACGTCTACGACCGGCCGGCGAACGACTTCGTCATGTCCTTCCTCGGCTCGGTCTCCCGGCTCGGTGGCCGGCTGGTGCGCCCGCACGACATCGTGCTCGGACGGGGTGTCGGGGCGGACCAGCAGGGCGAAGGGCTGTGGTGCACGGTCAGCCGGGTGGTGCGACTGGGGTTCGAGGTGCGGGTGGAGCTGCGCGAGGCGGACGGGCACGAGCTCTCAGCCCAGCTGTCCCGGACCGAGGTCGACGCGCTGCACCTGAGCGAGGGTGACGTGCTCTGGGCGCGGGTGCGCGCCGCGCATACCGTGCTCGGCGGCTCTGCTCACCCGTCGCCGGTCCTTGTCTGACCCGACCGCCTCGTGGTCGGGGGGCGCCCGCGGATCTGGCACAATGGTCGGCTGTACCCGTCTGGGAGGGACCCTCTCACCCGCCAGACGCGTCCTTCGAGCTCGTCCCGCCGTGTGTTCCCCACCGGCTGGGCTCGCGTTCACCCCCGTCAAGAATGAGGAGACACCACAACTGTGGCCGTCAAGATTCGTCTGAAGCGCATGGGCAAGATCCGTGCCCCGTTCTACCGTGTCGTCGTCATGGACTCGCGCGCCAAGCGCGATGGCCGGGCGATCGAGGAGATCGGCAAGTACCACCCCACCGAGGAGCCGTCGCTCATCGACATCGACTCCGAGCGGGCGCTGCACTGGCTGGGCCGTGGCGCGCAGCCGACCGAGGCCGTCGCGGCGCTGCTCAAGGTGACCGGTGACTGGCAGAAGTACAAGGGCACCGACGGCACCGAGGGCACCCTCCGGACCAAGGCGCCGAAGACGAGCAAGAAGGAGCTGTACGAGGCCGCCATGGCCGCGACCGGCTCCTCGCTCGATGCCAAGGACGGCGCCACCACGCCGAAGAAGCGGGCCACCAAGGCCCCTGCCAAGGCGCAGACCCCGGCCAAGACCGAGGACGCTCCGGCTGCCGAGGCCAAGACCGAGGACGCTCCGGCTGCCGAGCCGACGGTCGAGGACGCTCCGGCTGCCGAGCCGACGGTCGAGGACGCTCCGGCTGCCGACAGCGCACCCGACGACACCGCGGCGGGATCCTGACCATGCTCGAGGAGGCGCTGGAGCACCTCGTCAAGGGCATCGTCGACCACACCGACGAGGTCGTCGTGCGGCGCAAGGAGCTGCGGCAGGGCGAGCTGCTCGAGGTGCGCGTACACCCTGAGGACCTCGGCCGGGTCATCGGCCGATCGGGCCGCACCGCCAGCGCCCTGCGCACCGTCGTCGGCGCGCTCGCCGGCGGCAGCACCGTCCGGGTCGACATCGTCGACACCGACCGGGTTCGCTGAGCGCTCCGCACCAGCACGCGCACCAGCACGCGCACCACGACTGCGCAGCGCGCGAACGAGACGAAGGCCCGGGACCCGGTGGGGTCCCGGGCCTTCGCACGACTGCGGCTCCCGCCCGCCGACCTGAGAGGATCGACCGATGGACGTCGTCATCGCCCGGATCGGCAAGCCGCACAGCCTCCGCGGGGAGGTCACCGTGCAGCTGCACACCGACGACCCTCAGACCCGCTTCGTCCCGGGTGCGACCTTCGCGACCCAGGCCCAGCCGGGCACGGGTGTGCCGCGCACCCTCACCCTCCGCTCGGCCCGGCTGCACAACGGCACCTGGCTGCTGGCCTTCGAGGAGATCCCGGACCGCACCGGCGCCGAGTCGCTGCGCGGGACCCGGCTCGTCGTCGACAACGAGGCGGCCGTGGACGTGACGGAGCAGGACGAGCCGGGTGACGCGTGGTACGAGGAGCAGCTCACCGGGCTCACCGTCCAGCTCGTCGACGGCAGCCGGGTCGGCGAGGTCACCCGGCTCGAGCTCGCCCCCAGCCAGGACCTGCTCGTCGTGGCCCTCGACGGCGGCGGCACGGCATACGTCCCGTTCGTCAGCGCGATCGTCCCCGAGGTGGACGTCGACGGCGGCCGGATCGTCATCGACCCGCCACCTGGCCTGCTGGAGCTCAACACATGAGGATCGACGTCCTCACCATCTTCCCCGCCTACCTCGCCCCCCTGGAGCTCTCCCTCATCGGCAAGGCCCGCGACCAGGGCCTGCTCGACGTGCGGGTCCGCGACCTGCGCGACTTCACCCACGACCGCCACCGGTCCGTCGACGACAGCCCGTACGGCGGTGGCGCCGGCATGGTGATGCGTCCGGAGCCCTGGGGAGAGGCGCTCGACGCGCTGCTGGCCGAGGACCACGGCCTGGAGCCGCCGCACCTCGTCATCCCCGGACCCGGAGGTACGCCGTTCACCCAGGCGATGGCGCGCGAGCTCGCCGCCGAGCCCTGGCTGGCGTTCGCGTGCGGACGCTACGAAGGCATCGACGAGCGCGTCCACGCCGAGGCGGCGGCCCGGATGCGGGTGTCGGTGGTCTCGCTCGGCGACTACGTGCTCAACGGTGGTGAGGTGGCGGTCCTCGCCATGGTCGAGGCGATCGCCCGGCTGGTGCCCGGCGTCATCGGCAACGCCGAGTCGCTTGTCGAGGAGTCCCACGAGGAAGGGCTGCTGGAGTACCCCGTCTACACCAAGCCCCCCGTCTGGCGCGGCCGCGAGGTGCCGCCGGTGCTGCTCTCCGGCGACCACCGGGCGATCCGTGAGTGGCGCCACCAGGAGCGCCTGCGTCGCACCGCCGCGCAACGCCCGGACCTGCTCCATCCCGCGCAGACGCTCGGCCCCGAGAGCCTCCAGATGCAGGTGGGCGTCCCGGCCGATGCGGCTGAGCTCAGCACCCTGCTGCTCGCCGACGCGGCGGCGACCGCGTCGAGCCACGACGGCGCGGGCGGGCCGGGGGAGAGCATCGAGGTGCTGCGCCGGCAGCTCGGCGACGGTCGCACCTGGGTGGTTCGCGAGGGCGGTCGCCTGGTCGCCTCGATCCGCGCCCACCAGGCACCGGGGAACCCGCGGACCTGGGAGATCTCCGGACTCGTCGTGGCCCCTGACCTGCGCGATCGGCAGCTCTCCGGCGCCCTGCTGGACGTTGCGGAGCAGGCGGCTCCACGGGAGACGACGGCCATGACGCTGCTCGCGCCGCGGCTCGGTGCCGACGCGCTGCGCGCCCTGAAGAAGCGCGGCTACCGGCCGGCCCCGGGGCCTGTCGCCGGGGCTGAGGACGACGGGTCGGTCGAGATGGTCCGGCTCACCCGCCGCTCTCGCTGAGCCGCCCGCCGGACTGGCGGCCAGCCCACCGAGCACCTGGCCGCCGACCGAGGATTTCGTGCCGACGGAACTGTCTGGCAAACTTGCTCCTTGCGTCCGGCACCAGACGTGCCCCTGCCACAGGGGGAGGTCGAGCAGCACCTGCTGCTTGCCCGAGGCCGGTCGGTCGCATACCCATTCGCAGTCTGAAACCCTTGGTGACCTGTGGCACCGTGAGAAAGCGACGTTGTCATGCACAAGCTCGATGCAGTCGACCAGGCCTCCCTCCGCGACGACATCCCGGCCTTCCGTGCCGGGGACACCCTCAAGGTCCACGTCAAGGTCGTCGAAGGCACGCGCTCGCGGGTCCAGGTCTTCCAGGGCGTCGTCATCCGGATCCACGGCGGTGGCATCGGCGAGACGTTCACCGTCCGCAAGGTCTCCTTCGGCGTCGGGGTCGAGCGCACCTTCCCGCTGCACACCCCGATCATCGACAAGATCGAGGTCGTCACCCGCGGTGACGTGCGCCGCGCGAAGCTGTACTACCTGCGCGACCTGCGCGGCAAGGCCGCCAAGATCAAGGAGAAGCGCGACACGGTGCCGGCGAAGGGCACCAAGGGCGCCAAGGCTGCCGCTGCCACCAGGCCGGACAGCACCCCGTCGGACAGCACCCCGAGCGACGCGGCGAAGGCAACCCAGGGCGTCTCTGCCGAGTGACCGACGCGCCGACGCGCCCCGACTGGCGCGCCAGCGTCAGCAGCCACGGTCGTGGCTGGCTGACCGTCGCCGTCCTCGCAGCGCTCCTCGTGGTGCTCCTGCGAACCGTCGTCGTCGAGTCGTTCACGGTGCCCTCGGACTCGATGGCTCCGACCATCCACCCCGGTGACCGCCTCCTCGCCAACCGTCTCGTCCGAGGCCCGTCGGTCCATCGGGGAGACATCGTCGTCTTCGACGGCAGCCGGGCCTTTGCCGCTGCCGGCAGTGCCGACTACGTCAAGCGCGTCGTCGGACAGCCGGGCGACCACGTGGTCTGCTGTGCCCCGTCGGGCCAGCTGGTCGTCAACGGGGTGCCTCTGACCGAGCCCTACCTGCAGGCGGGCGACCGCCCGAGTGAGCTGACCTTCGACGTCACCGTCCCGGCGGGCCGGATCTGGGTCATGGGCGACCACCGCAGCGACTCCAGCGACTCGCGTGCCTACCTCGGCCAGCCCGGTGGGGGGATGGTCCCGCTCGATGACGTGATCGGTCAGGTGGCGGTGCGATACTGGCCGCTCGGCCGTCTCGGATCGCTCGGGGGTGCCGCCTCCCTGTCCTCCTTCCCACCGACGCCCGGAGCGAGTCACTGAATGTCTGACGAGACCCACGACCCCCGGATCGCGCGTCGCTCCCGGGTCACGGCCGACCGGTTCGACGACACCTCGCCTGCCATCGACCAGGACGGGCTGGACGACGACGAGCTCGACGCCGACGACGACCGGGGGCGCAGCTTCCTCGAGAACGTCTGGGGCGGCATCAAGGAGATCGTCATCATCGCGGTGATGGCCATGGTCCTGTCCTTCGTCGTCAAGACGTGGCTCCTCCAGGCCTTCTACATCCCCTCCGGCTCGATGGAGGACACCCTGGTCAAGGACGACCGGGTCGTGGTCAGCAAGCTCACGCCGGGCCCCTTCGACCTGGCCCGCGGCGACATCGTCGTGTTCCAGGACCCGGACCACTGGCTGGGCCAGGCCCCGGCGCCGGTCGTGGAGCCTGGCGCTCGCGGTGCGCTGCACCGGACGCTGCAGTTCATCGGGTTGCTCCCCGACGACTCCGACGACCATCTCATCAAGCGGGTCATCGGCCTGCCCGGCGACCACGTCGTGTGCTGCGACGTCGGAGGCAAGCTCACCGTCAACGGCGCTCCCGTCACCGAGTCCTACGTCAAGAACGGCGACACCGCCGGCGGTGGCCGGGCGCCCTTCGACATCACGGTGCCGGCCGGTCGCGTCTGGGTCATGGGCGACCACCGCAGTGACTCGTCGGACTCGCGGTTCCATGACGACGGCACGGGCGCGACCGGGTCGGTGCCCATCGACGACATCACGGGGCGGGCGGTCATGATCGTCTGGCCCGTCGAGCACGTGAAGTGGCTGTCGGCACCGGCGCGGGTCTTCGAAGGAGTCCCGGCGCCGGGGCTCGGCGCCACCCCCACCACCGGCCCCACCGTGGCTCCGGGGGAGACGGCCCCGGCCGGCGCGACGCCCTCGAGCGCGGCGACGAAGGCGCCCTAGCGCCACGACGATGGCGGTCCAGGCCAGCAAGAAGCCGACGCTGCGGGTGGAACGCTCCCTGCAGCGGCAGGGCCACCGTGTCCTGGCCGGGATGGACGAGGTGGGTCGCGGTGCGCTCGCCGGGCCGGTCTCCGTGGGCGTCGTCGTCATCGACGAGACCTGTCGGTCGGCGCCCGTGGGCGTCAAGGACTCCAAGCTGCTGACCCCTGCCCACCGACGGCGGATGGTCCGGCCGATCCGGCGCTGGGCCCTGTGCTACGCGGTGGGTCACGCGACGCCCGCCGAGATCGACGAGATCGGGATCATGGGCGGCCTTCGGCTGGCGGGCACCCGGGCGCTGGACGCGATCCTGCTGACCGGCGTCGTGCCCGACCTGGTCATCCTCGACGGCAACCACGACTGGCTCACCCCCCCGGACGAGGTCGGGCTGCTCGCCTTCGCCGACTCTGCCGGCCCTCGGCTGCCCCCGGTCACGACGATGGTCAAGGCCGACCTGCGGTGCTCCTCCGTGGCGGCGGCCTCGGTACTGGCGAAGGTGGAGCGCGACGACCTGATGGTCGAGCTGGACCCCGCGCACCCGGCATACGGGTGGGCCGTGAACAAGGGGTACGCCGCGCCGGAGCACCTGCACGCCCTCGAGGCGCACGGTCCCAGCGAGCACCATCGGCGGTCCTGGCGCCTGCCCGGGGTGATAGAACTTGAGCTGAGCACCGAGCCGGCCGTTCAGCTGGGTGCCCCCGTGGATGTCACGACTACCGAGTGGACGACGAGCACCCCATGACCAGCCACCCGACGGCACGCCGGCTCCCGAGCGGCCCCCGATGAGCTCCGAGGACCTCGAGAAGTACGAGACCGAGATGGAGCTGCAGCTCTACCGCGAGTACCGCGACGTCGTCTCGCTGTTCTCCCACGTGGTGGAGACCGAGCGCCGGTTCTACCTCTGCAACTCGGTCGACATGAAGGTGCGCAACGACGGCGGGGAGGTGTTCTTCGACGTGACGATGAACGACGCCTGGGTCTGGGACATCTACCGGCCGGCCCGGTTCGTCAAGACGGTGCGGGTGGTCACCTTCAAGGACGTCAACATCGAGGAGCTCCCCACGTCCGACCTCGAGCCGCCTGCCTGACGGCGGGTGTCCGCCGGTTGACAGCGCGGGAGACCAGCACTACGTTTCGGGCGGTGTCTACAACGTTGCAAGGACCGGGGGAGCGATGACCGGCCCCAACATCGTGGTGGTCATGACCGACCAGCACCGGGCCGACTTCAGCCGGCGGGCCGGGTTCGGGGTCGACACCACGCCGTTCCTGGACGGCCTCGCCGAGCGGGGCACTTCGTTCGCCCGCGCCTACACCAGCGCGCCGGCCTGCGTGCCGGCACGCACCAGCCTGCTCACCGGCCGCTTCCCCGCAGCCCACCGGGTCACGCAGAACAGCACCGCCGCGCATGCCGTGTACGACACCGACCTGCTCGGGGTGCTGCGCAGCGCCGGGTACCGCTTGTTCTTCGCCGGGAAGCCGCACATGCATCCCTCCGCCGCTGACTTCGACGGCTTCGCCGGGCCCTACTTCCATACGGGCGGTCCCCAGCGGTGTGCGCAGGACGCCGAGTTCGACGGGTGGCTGGAGAGTCTCGACCACGGGGTGAGCCCTGGGGCGGCTCCCTTCCCGCTGGAACGGCAGCTCGCCTACCGCATCGTCAGTGACGCGCTCGAGCAGGCCGGCTCGCTCGGCGACGACCGACCGGTCTTCATGTGGGTGTCCTTCCCGGAGCCGCACAACCCCTACCAGGTGCCCGAGCCCTACTTCAGCCTCGTCGACCCGCAGCAGGTCCCCGCGCGGCGACACGGCCCGGAGGCGGCACGCGCCAAGGGCGGCCACTGGGAGTGGCTCCAGCGGCTGGTCGAGGAGAAGCGGCCGGGCTACGACGAGCAGTGGCGCCGCTACCGGGCCAGCTACTGCGGCGCGCTCCGGCTGCTGGACGACCAGGTCCGGCGGCTGGTCGAGCGGCTCGAGGTCACCCTGGGCGAGGACACGCTCTTCGTCTTCCTCAGCGACCACGGGGACTACGTGGGGGAGTACGGCCTGCAGCGCAAGGGCGCCGGCATGCCCGAGTGCCTCGTCCGGATCCCCATGTTCTTCAGCGGGTCCGGCGCCGTCGCCCAGCCACCGCGGGAGGAGCTGGTGTCCATCGTCGACCTGCTTCCCACCCTGTGCGAGCTGGTGCAGCAGCCCATCCCGGCCGGAGTCCAGGGACGCAGCCTCGCCCCGCTGCTGCGCGGCGAGGCGGCCCCGCCCGGCGAGTTCGACAGCGTGTATGCCGAGCGCGGCTACGGCGGTCTGACCGCCGGTGCCGGCGACCGGCCCGAGCTGCACTTCTCCTACGCGGGAGAGTCGTTCGACGAGCTCAACGCCGTGACGCAGAGCGGCCGGACCACGATGGTCCGGCACGGGAGCTACAAGCTGCTCGCGCACAGCGACGGCCAGGGCGAGCTCTACGACCTGGGCGCCGACCCCGCCGAGGTGGTCAACCGCTTCGCCGACCCCGAGCTGGCCGGGGTTCGCGAGAGGCTCAGCTGGCTCCTGGTCCAGTGGATGCTCCGTGTGCGTGACGACCTGCCGGTCGGGGCCTACCCGGTCCGCACGGCTCCCCACAACTGGACCAGGGTCATGGGAGAGTCCCAGCCGTCCACACCCTGACCGGCCGAGGTCACGTCGTCCACAGCCCGGAGACCCGCGGCCCGTCGGGGCGACCAACCGGGAGACCGTTGCTCCATGACGCCCCCACCCCGTCCGCCGGCCTCACCAGGGATGCCCCATGCCACCGCGAGCGCCCTCGGCGGCTACGGCGAACGGATGGCCGCTCGCTACCTGCGTGAGCGGGGTCTGGAGATCCTCGAGGTGAACTGGCGGTGCGCCGTCGGGGAGATCGACATCGTCGCCCGTGACGGGGACTGCCTGGTCGTCTGTGAGGTGAAGACCCGGCGGAGCACCGCCTTCGGCTCGCCGGTGGAGGCGGTCACGGTGCGCAAGCTGGCCCGGTTGCGGCGGCTGGCTGCTGCGTGGCTCGCCGAGCACGAGCGGACGTTCGCCGATGTCCGCGTCGACGTCGTCGGCGTGCTGCGCCCCGCGCAGGGCGCCTGCCGCATCGAGCACCTGGTCGCGGTGGCCCGATGACCCTGGGACGCACGCAGGGCGTCGGCCTTCGCGGTCTCGTGGGCTTCCTCGTCGACGTCGAGGTGGACGTCTCGAGCGGGCTGCCGGCGTTCACGATCAGCGGGCGGGCCGACCCTGCCTGCGCCCAGGCTCCTGACCGGGTCAAGGCTGCCGCGGCGAACGCCGGCCACCCGATCCCCCCACGGCGGGTGACGGTCAACCTCTCGCCCGCGTCGGTCCCCAAGGTGGGGTCGGGGTTCGACCTCGCGATCTGCGTCGCCGCGCTGGCCGCGGCGGGCATCATCCCGCCGGGTGTCGCAGACGAGGTGGTCCACATCGGTGAGCTGGGGCTCGACGGGGCGGTGCGCCCGGTGCGCGGCGTGCTTCCGCTGGTGCTGGCCGCCTCTCGGGCGGGTGCCCGTCACGTCGTCGTGCCGGTGGGCAGTGCCGCCGAGGCGCGGCTGATCCGTACCGTCCGGGTGCACCCGGTGCGGCACCTGAGTGAGCTGGTCGAGCGGTACTGCCTACTGGCGAAGGGCTTGTCGCCGCCCCCCGTCGACGCGCATGCGGGTACGGCCGACGAGGTGGCCGCGATCCCCGACCTCGCCGACGTCGTGGGCCAGGAGGAGGGTCGCCGGGCCCTCGAGACGGCCGCTGCCGGTGGCCACCACCTCCTGCTCGTGGGTCCTCCGGGGGCCGGGAAGACGATGCTGGCCGAGCGGCTGCCCGGGCTGCTGCCGCCCCTCGACGACGAGCAGGCGATGGAGGTCACCGCCGTGTCATCGATCCTCGGAACGCTCGCAGCCCCGGGGGCGTTGGAACGGCGCCCTCCCTTCGTGGCGCCGCATCACGGCGCGTCCATGGCCGCGATGATCGGCGGTGGCAGCGGTGACGTCCACCCCGGGGCGGCGACCCAGGCCCACCACGGCGTCCTCTTCCTCGACGAGGCGCCGGAGTTCGGCAGGTCGGTGATCCAGGCGCTCCGTCAGCCGATGGAGTCGGGCGAGGTGGTCGTCGGCCGGGCGACGGGGCGGTTTCGCTTCCCGTGCCGGTTCCAGCTCGTCCTGGCGGCCAACCCGTGTCCGTGCGGGCTCGGCTTCGGCAAGGGACTGCGCTGCACCTGCACGGCCCTGCGGCGGCGCACCTATCTCGACCGGATCCGAGGTCCGGTCCTCGACCGGGTCGACATCCAGGTGTTCGTTCCCGCACCCTCGCGGGCGAGCCTGGCGATGCAGCCGGGCGAGCCGAGCGCCACGGTCGCCCAGCGGGTCGGCGCGGCGAGGCACCGTCAGGCGCAGCGCTGGTCCGGCACCCCGTTCCGGCTGAACGCCCACGTGCCCGGGCCGGTGTTCCGCTCGGGCACGCTGCGGCTGTCCCGTCGAGTGACCGCCTGCCTCGACCTGGCTCTCGACCGGGGCGGCTTCTCGATGCGTGCGTACGACCGGTGTCTCAAGCTCGCCTGGACGCTGGCAGACCTGCGCGGCGACGAGCGCCCGACGGTGGACGACGTCGGGCTGGCCGTGAGCATGCGCCAGCAGGAGGCGATGGCCGCATGACCGTGACGCGGAGCACCCTGCTGGGCCAGGAGCGGTTCGCGCGGGCCGCGTGGAGCCGGCTCGCCGAACCGGCGGATCTGCGGGCCCTGGAGCTCGTCGCCCGGCACGGGGCGGTTGGCGCCCTCGCCCGGGTGCTGGACGGGTCCCCGGAGGGTGTCGA
Source organism: uncultured Actinomycetota bacterium (assembly GCA_963826375.1). Lineage (GTDB taxonomy): Bacteria > Actinomycetota > Actinomycetes > Actinomycetales > Dermatophilaceae > Lapillicoccus. The sequence continues at coordinate 677,526 of CAWGWN010000009.1, forward strand.
GACGTTCGCGATGCGGGCTCAGCGCCTCGACGTCGAGCGCGATCTGGAGATCGGACAGCGTGTGGGGGCTCGCGTCGTGTGTCCCGGGGACGTCGACTGGCCGACTGGCGTGGACGACCTGGAGGCACCGCCCATCTGCCTCTGGGTGCGCGGGCCGGCCGACCTCTCGACCCTGGCCGCCCGGTCCGTGGCGGTGGTCGGGGCCAGAGCGTGCACCTCGTACGGCGACCTGGTGGCCACGGACTTCGGCGCGGGGCTCGCCGACCGAGGCTTCGCCGTCGTCTCGGGGGCAGCGTTCGGGATCGACGCCGCTGCCCACCGCGGCGCCCTGTCCGTCGACGGGGTGACCGTTGCCGTGCTGGCTGGTGGGGTGGAGCGCGCCTACCCCGCCGCGCACGAGCAGCTCATCTCCCGGGTCTCCGACGCGGGCGCGGTGATAGCCGAGGTGGCGCCCGGCTCGGCCCCGACCCGTCCGAGGTTCCTGCTGCGCAACCGGCTGATCGCCACGATGACGACCGGCACGGTCGTCGTCGAGGCCGGGCTGAGGTCAGGCTCGCTCAATACGGCTCGGACGGCGGCCGAGCACTTCCGGCCGGTGGGGGTGGTCCCGGGACCGGTCACCTCCATGGTCTCGGCCGGATGCCACCAGGCGCGACGGGACGGCATCGCCGAGATCGTCACGGACGTCGCCGAGGTGGTGGACCTCGTGGGGGACATCGGACGGGATGCGGCGGTGCGGCCCCGTGGCCCGTCTCGTCCCGAGGACGACCTCGAGCCGGCCGACGGGCAGGTGCTGGCTTCCGTGCCCATCCACCGGTCGGCGGCCGTCGACGGCATCGCCATGGCAGCGGGTGTCCTCCCCGCGGCCGTCCTCGCCAGCCTCGGCCGACTGGAGCTCGTCGACCTGGTCGTGCGCGAGGGTGACCGCTGGCGAAAGCGTCCCACTGCCTGATGCCGCTGAGCCCGGGCGCCCCCAGCACCCCTTCGTCAACGCGCCGAGGGGGTGCTTGCCCCCTGGCCGCGGGTTTGTCACGGTGGCCGGGTGAGTGTTGACGAGCCGGCCGCCGCGACACTCGAGGCGTTCCACCGGCACCTTGCCTCCGAACGGGGGCTGTCCACGCACACGTGCCGCGCGTATGTCGGTGACGTCCGCGGGCTGCTGGAGTACGCCGAGGCGGAGCACGGGGTGGCCGACGTGGCTGACCTGCATCTCGCTGAGCTGCGTGGCTGGCTCGCCGACCTGTCCCGTGGGGGGAGCGCCCGGTCGACGATCGCTCGCCGGGCCGCCGCCGCCCGGTCCTTCCTGCGGTGGGCCACCCGGACCGGCCGGATCGCCGACGACCCGTCGCTGCGCCTGGTCGCGCCGCGCCGCCTGACGTCCCTGCCGGCGGTGCTGAGACAGCGCGAGGCCACCGAGCTGCTGGACGTCGCGGCGGTCGCCGCCGATGACGACGACCCCATCCATGTCCGGAACCGGGCGGTGCTCGAGCTGCTGTACGCGAGCGGGATCCGGGTGGGCGAGCTCGTCACGCTGGACCTCGACGATGTGGATCTCGGGCGGAACGTCGTCCGCGTCATGGGCAAGGGCGGCAAGGAACGCACCGTCCCGTTCGGGCTGCCGGCCCGGCGGGCGATCGAGGCCTGGCTGGACCGTCGGCCTGCGCTCGTGCGTCAGACCAGCGGACCGGCGCTGTTCCTCGGCCGCCGGGGCGCGAGAGTCGACCAGCGCCAGGTGCGTGAGGTCGTCCACCTCCTCCTGCGCCACGTGCCGGATGCGCCGGACCTGGGCCCGCACGGTCTGCGGCACAGTGCCGCGACCCACCTGCTGGAGGGTGGGGCCGACCTGCGGATGGTGCAGGAGCTGCTCGGTCACGCCAGCCTGGCGACAACACAGATCTACACCCATGTCTCGGTGGAGCGACTGCGTCAGTCGTACGAGCAGGCACACCCCAGGGCCTGACCGGTCGACCAGCGCTCGCCGCCTCCTGCGTTTCCCCGGCGCGTCGACTGAAGGTCCCGGTGGCCGGGTGCGGCACCCGCCCGTGCCGCGAGGGCCAGCGGCGAACACGCGCGGAGAGGCCGGGGTCGCCGATGCGGCTGCTCCGGCGTAACACAATGGCTGGGTCACGACTGATGACCGAAGGGTCTGGAGCGCATGACATTCATCGCAGAGCGGCCCACGGGCGCGCGCTCCGCGACGCCCGAGCGCGGGGCCGTCCCCTCGCCTCGTGCGGCAGCCGCGCCCGCCGCCGCCGCCGCCGGCAGCGGCTGCGCCGGAGCGGGACCAGCGTGCTCGTGCTCGTGCTCGGCGCCACCGCCTTCGCGCGCGCACACGAGGACCCGCGCTCCGTCCTGACAGCCGGGGCGAGCAGGGAGGCGAGCGCGACAGGCGGGGGCGCGCCGGAGGCGGCGACGCGTGACCCGCAGGCAGGGACCGACTCCGGCCCGGCCGCCGGGGCTGCGGCGAGGGCACCGGGAGGGCCTGCTCCCGGTGCTGCGCCGGCTCCTGCGGGGGCGACCCCCACTGCGTCCGCTGCGACGAGCGCGGCGCCCCACGCCGACGCCGGGACCGAGGAGGGCTTGTTGCCCGACGAGGGAGCTGCCGGGCAGACGCCGGTGCCGGTGGCTGGCTGGGGCACCATCCGGGTGCTTCCGGTCGCCGCGATGCCGGTCCGGACCCCGGGTCGGACGGTGCGATTCTCGGTCGAGATCGAGGACGGCCTCCCGGTCAACACCTCTGAGTATGCGAGCGCCGTCCGCTCCGTCCTGGCAGACGAACGGGGGTGGTGGAGCCAGGACGAGATCACCTTCGTGCCCGTCAGTCCCACCCAGGAGGCGGCCGGGGAGCCCGTCGACATCCGCGTGACGCTGGCCAGCCCGAGCCTCACGGCCAAGCTCTGCGCGCCGCTCGATGTGAGCCAGCAGCAGGTGTCCTGCTGGAACGGCGGGCGGTCGGTCCTCAACCTCACCCGGTGGCTGCGTGGCGCGCGGACCTACGGCGACGACCTGGCCGGGTATCGGACCTACCTCGTCAACCATGAGGTCGGCCACGGTCTGGGCCACCAGCACGAGCGCTGCCCTGCTCCCGGCCAGCCCGCTCCGGTCATGGTCCAGCAGACCAAGAGTCTGGACGGATGCACCGCATGGCCGTACCCGGTCCGCACCTGACGGAACGGAGCCAGTGAGGTGTCGGCGGCGGTCTCAGCGCGCGGTCACGGGAAGCAGCACCACCCGCTGGACGCCCAGGAACGCGAGCGGGTCGAGGTAGGCGCTCTCCCGCAGGACACCCCAGTGCAGGCAGGTGGTGGGGGCGCAGTGACCTGCCGCCGTGGCGACCGTGGCGAGCGGGTCACCGCCCCGAACCACAGCACCGAACGGCAGCACCGCGTCAACCGGCTCGAACGTCGAGCGCAGTCCGCCCGCGTGCTCGACCACGAGCACCCCGCGGCCTGCGACCACCCCGACGAAGGTCACCACCCCGTCAGTGGGCGCCAGCACCAGCTGGCCTGTCGCGGCGGCGAGGTCGACCCCGCGGTGGCCCGGCGACCACGGGTGCTCCGGTGGGAGGAACCGGCGGACGACCTCAGGGTTCGGGGTCAGCGGCCACGCCCAGGGCGGCTGACTTGGCTCAGCCGCTCCGCTTGCACCTCGGGACCCCCCGGGCACCCGGTCCAGGTCACCGGGGTCCACCGGGCGGCCGGGCAGCGCGGCGGCGGTGAGCACGCACCCGAGAAGCAGGAGGAGGGGGAGGGCGACGATGCGCTTCGCTCGGGGTCTCATCGGTCGAGCCTGCGCGGCAGTGACCTGGTCACGAGCAGCGAACACCGGTGCGGTGGAGGCCGGTACTGGTGGTGTCAGGCTGTGGAGAGCTCAGTGGGCCGGGGACCGGAGGGTCGCCAGCCGGTCGACGGCGTCGAGCAGCACGTCGTCCCGCTTGCAGAAGGCGAACCGGACCAGCGTCCTTGCCGCGTCGGCGTCGTCGTGGAAGACCGACACGGGGATGCCGACGACACCGCACCGGTGCGGCAGCTCGCGACAGAAGGCCAGCGCGTCCCTGGCACCGAGCGGGGCGGCGTCCGCGATGACGAAGTAGGTGCCGCTCGGGCGGGCGACGGACAGGCCAGCCGCAGTGAGACCCGCGCAGAGCAGGTCTCGCTTGCTCTGGAGCGACCCGGCGAGGTCGGCATACACGTCGTCGCCGAGCCCGAGCGCGAGAGCCACGGCCGGCTGGAACGGTCCGGACGCGACGTAGGTGAGGAACTGCTTCACGGTCCGCGCCGCAGCCACCACGTCCGCGGGGCCCGAGAGCCACCCGACCTTCCATCCGGTCGCCGAGAAGGTCTTGCCGCCGGACGAGATGGTGACCGTGCGCTCGGCCATGCCGGGCAGGGTCGCCACCGGGATGTGCTCGCAGCCGTCGAAGGTGAGGTGCTCGTAGACCTCGTCGGTGACCACCCACGCGTCGTGCTCCCGCGCGAGGGAGCAGATGAGCTCCAGCTCCGCGCGGGTGAACACCTTGCCGGTCGGGTTGTGCGGCGTGTTGAGCAGCACCAGCCGGGTTCGTGGCGAGAAGGCGGCCCGCAGCGAGGCCTCGTCGACGGAGAAGTCGGGGAAGCGCAGCACCGAGGTCCGGCGGGTGGCCCCGGCGAGCGCGATCGTCGCGGCATACGAGTCGTAGTAGGGCTCGAAGGTGACCACCTCGTCACCGCTCTCGCAGAGGCCGAGCACCACGGCGGCGATCGCCTCGGTCGCCCCCGCGGTGACGAGCACCTCCCGGGTGGGGTCGAGATGGATGCCGTAGAAGCGCAGCTGGTGGGCCGCAACGGCCTCGAGGAGCTCGGGGACACCGGGGCCGGGCGGGTACTGGTTGCGACCGCCGTCGATGGCCGCCTTGGCGGCGTCGAGCATCACCTGGGGTCCGTCGGTGTCCGGGAAGCCCTGTCCGAGGTTGATCGCGCCGGTGCTCGACGCGAGCGCCGACATCTCGGCGAAGATCGTCGTTCCGAAACCCTGCATCCGTGTCACCAGTGGACCAGCCATGCGGGCCACTGTATGGCGGCCGGCCGGGTGCCAGCGAAGGACCGGCCGGTGTGGCTCAGGCCAGCCCTGGCCCGGAGCCGAACCCGCAGGCGGTGATGCGGTAGAGCCGGTAGCGGCCCGCCCGCCCGATCTCGGCGAAGCCGGGAGTATCCCCCAGCGCGGCCAGGCCGACGGTCCGCTCGCTGAGCGAGAGCCAGTAGCGCACGGGTCCGGTCACGGCATACTGCACGTTCTTGCGGCGCAGCGCGTCGCAGACGTCCGTCCGGCGCAGCGCCTCCTTGAGGTGCAGCCCGATAAGCGCGCTGTCCGGGTCGGGGTTGAGCAACAGCGAGTCGAACAGGACCGGTCGGTCGTAGAAGGCGTAGAGGAAGGCCGAGCCGTTCGCCGGAACCCCCGCGGTGACGGCGTCGTCGGGCAGGAGCGTCGCGAGCTGCCCCAGGTCGGTGCGTTCCTGCGGCGTGATGAGCACGTGGTCCGCCTGAGGCGGCCGGTAGTAGCGCTTCGTCAGGCTGGTCGCCGCGTCGTGGTTGACCACCACAGTCCCGAGGACGAAGGCCACGAGCGTCCCCGCCGCCACCATGATGCGCAGCACCGTATGGTGCGGGGCGAGGGGCGGCGACGCCGGAGTGAAGCCGACGAGGACCCGTCGCAGCCCGCGGGCGACGACGGCGATGCCGGCCACGACGAGAAGCATGGCGGGCACCGTCGCGAGGGCACTGAGCCGGACCTTGTCGTTGTACCAGTAGCCGGTGAGCAGGACCCCGAGCGGCGTGCGGCTCGTCGCCGCGAGGACGTAGAGGACGACGCAGACGGCGTAGGTCACCACGACCCACCGCTGCCGGGGGCGGCGCGCGCAGGCGACGAGGCCGACCAGCAGCACGAGGACGAGCCCCCAGAGAGCCGAGGGGATCTGCAGCGAGAGGAGGACGACCTCACGCAGGGCCCCCCCGAGGCCCTCGGTCGTCGCGAAGTCGTAGCTGGCCGTGTCCGCGATCTGGCGGGAGAGCCGCGGCGCGGCCACGAGCGCCGCGACGACCGCGGCGAGCAGCGCGGCCAAGGCTGCCAGTGCCCTGCCCCGCTCGTTGCCGTAGGTCCGCGCGGCCCGGTTGGCGGCGGCCGCCATCAGGGCGAGGACGACGACCATCGCCAACGCCACGAGGCTGTTGGGGTGGCTGAGGGTGAGCCCTGGGATCAGCAGGACGGTCACGACCGCGGCGACCGGGCGGGACAGCGTGGATGTGGGCCGCAGCGTCCCGGTGGCGACCAGCGCGGGGACCAGGGCTCCGGGGAACAAGGCCGTCGCCAGCAGGTTCGGCCAGAGCACCCCCCACCCCATGAGCATGAACGGGAAGGTCGTGAAGGCCGCACTGGCGAGCCCGGCGCCCAGCACGACGATGGTCGAGTGGCTGAAGGTATGCCGCGCCAGGGCGACGCAGCCGAGCGGCCAGATCACGGCGGCGGCGGCGAGCGCCGCGAGGTTGGCCGCCTCGACGATCCCCAGCTGGGGCAGGACCTGCATCGCGCTCGCCGCGATGGCGTGGAACCCGCTCGGGTAGGTGCTCGGGCCGAGCGACGAGAAGTCGCCCGTGTCGAGGAAGGCCCGGATGCGGTTGAGGTGCGCGACCGCGTCGGTGCTGTCGACGAGCTCGTCCGGTGACCCCATCCCCGGCAGCGCCGCACCCAGCACGGCGAGGACGCCCAGGCCCACGCCGACGAGCGAGGCGACCTGGGTCCGGCGCGGCTGGCGCACCCGGGTGACGGGTCGCCACAGCCGCAGCAGCCAGCCGATGACCACGGCGGCCAGCACCCAGGCACCGGCGCTCGCGACAAGAAGCCGCGGGCTCCAGACCAGGCCCAGGAAGTGGGCCGCGACGGGCGCCGCGGTCAGCACGGTCATCCCCAGCGCTGGGCCGGCGCCCCACGCGGCCAGCCCACGCAGGCCCACGGCATACGCGCTGCCGACCCCGGGCACGAGCACCAGGGCGAGCACGAGCAGGAAGCCGGGCAGCGCGGCGAGCCACTCGCTCATGGGTACGCCTCCGGACAGTTGGTCGATGGCGGCCGACGGCGAACCGGGCCGGGGAGCACGATATCGGCAGGCGCCGGGTGCCCCTGCCACCGACGGCGGCGCTGGGGCGGATTACCGCGTCGGGCCCTGCACGCCGTAGCATGGGACCACGACAACTGGGTCCATGCCCTCGCTTCGGCGAGGTCGGGGGACCAGGCGTCGAATTCGCGCGTCTTCCGCCGCCTGACAGGTCCCTGAAGAGGGAAGCACCTCGAAGGCGGGGCGCACCACGGCAGTCCGTATGCCGGTCGGCGACACCGCCGACCAGCCTCCGGTGGGGTGTGTTGCAGGCGCCAGGTCGTGCCGGTGCACCGCACCGTCGCGAGAGCAACTGACAACGACACAAGGAGAACCACGGCATGGCCGTAGTCACCATGCGCCAGCTCCTCGAGAGCGGCGTCCACTTCGGGCACCAGACCCGTCGCTGGAACCCCAAGATGAAGCGCTTCATCATGACCGAGCGCAACGGCATCTACATCATCGACCTGCAGCAGTCGCTGACGTACATCAACAACGCCTTCGAGTTCGTCAAGGAGACCGTCTCGCACGGCGGGACCATCCTCTTCGTCGGCACCAAGAAGCAGGCGCAGGAGCCGATCGCCGACCAGGCGACGCGCGTCGGGATGCCGTACGTCAACCACCGCTGGCTCGGTGGCATGCTCACGAACTTCAACACGATCTCCAAGCGGCTGACCCGCCTCAAGGAGCTCGAGGAGATCAACGCCGACGAGGTCGCCCGCTCGGGACGCACCAAGAAGGAGCTGCTCATCCTCAGCCGCGAGCGGATCAAGCTCGAGAAGACCCTCGGCGGCATCCGCAACATGTCGCGGGTCCCTTCTGCGGTGTGGATCGTCGACACCAAGAAGGAGCACCTCGCGGTGGACGAGGCCCGCAAGCTCGGCCTCCCGGTCATCGCCATCCTCGACACGAACTGCGACCCCGACGAGGTCGACTACAAGATCCCCGGCAACGACGACGCGATCCGCTCCGTCACGCTGCTGACCCGGGTCATCGCCGACGCGGTCGCCGAGGGCCTGGTGGCCCGTGCCGGCCGTCGCTCCGGTGGCGAGTCGGAGGGTGTGGGTGCCGAGGAGCCGCTGGCCGAGTGGGAGCGCGAGCTCTACGCGGAGGCCGCGGCCACCGACGCGCCGAAGGCTGACACCGCCACCGAGGCTCCCGCTGCTGCGGCCACCGAGGCTCCCGCTGCCGAGGCCACCGAGGCTCCTGCTGCTGAGGCCACCGAGGCTCCCGCTGCCGAGGCCACCGAGGCTCCCGCTGCCGAGGCCACCGAGGCTCCCGCTGCCGAGGCCACCGAGGCTCCCGCCGCCGAGGCTCCCGCCGCCGAGGCCGCCGAGGCTCCGGCCGAGGCCGACGCCAACGCCTGAGTGACGCACCTGGCCGGGCCGTCATGGCTCGGCCGGGGGCGCGCTCGCCGCTGGCGCGGGCACCGCGCTGCCCACCGCGAAACTGACCACCACCGCGACTGAAAAGAGCGAACCACCACATGGCGAACTACACCGCCGCTGACATCAAGGCGCTGCGCGAGCAGACCGGCGCCGGCATGCTCGACGTCAAGAAGGCTCTCGACGAGGCCGACGGCGACCGCGCGAAGGCCACCGAGATCCTGCGGGTCAAGGGCCTCAAGGGCGTCACCAAGCGCGAAGGACGGTCCGCCCAGAACGGGCTCGTCACCGCCCGCGCCGAGAACGGCGTCGGCACCCTGGTCGAGGTCAACTGCGAGACCGACTTCGTCGCCAAGGGCGAGAAGTTCATCGCGCTGGCCGACCAGGTCCTCGACCAGGCCGTGCGGATCGGCGCCCCCGACGCCGACGCACTGCTCTCGAGCACGCTCGAGAGTGGTCAGAGCGTCAAGGACCTCCTCGACGAGGCCAATGCCACCATCGGCGAGAAGATCGAGATCCGCCGAGTGGCGCGCCTCGAGGGCGAGACGGTCGTGTCCTACCTGCACAAGACCAGCCCCGACCTTCCCGCCCAGATCGGTGTCCTCATGGTCACCGAGGGGGGCGACGAGCAGGTGGCGCGCGACGTCGCGATGCACGTGGCCGCCTTCTCCCCGAGCGTCCTGAACCGCGACGAGATCTCGCCGGAGACGGTCGAGAACGAGCGCCGGATCGCCGAAGCGACCGCGAAGGAGGAGGGCAAGCCCGAAGCCGCCCTCCCGCGGATCGTCGAGGGCCGGCTGAACGGCTTCTTCAAGGAGCAGGTCCTTACCGAGCAGGCGTTCGCCAAGGACCAGAAGAAGTCCGTGGCCCAGGTGCTCAAGGAGGCCGGGGCCGAGGCCAAGGGCTTCGCCCGGTTCCGGGTCGGCGGCTGACCCCGCTCCCCCGCCGCGCATGAGGAATGCCGGCCACCCCCCGGGGCGGCCGGCATCCCTGCGTCGTGGCGGGCTATTTCTCGGCAGTGCTAGGCGTCGAGGACGGCGCCGGAGCGGCTGACCACCGGTGGCTGGTCGCTCCAGGGGAAGTTGATCCAGAGGTCGGTCGACCTCCACACGTAGTCGCAGGACACCAGGGAGTGGCTCTTCTCGTAGAGCACCGCGGTCCGCACCTCGCCGACCTTGCCCTCGACGAACTGCTGGACGCTCCGCAGCGTGTGGCCGGTGTCGGCGACGTCGTCCGCGATGAGGATCCGCGCGTCGTGCAGGTCGACGAAGTCCGGCGCAGGAGGCAGGATCCGGGGCACCTCGAGCCGCTCGTTGACGCCGGTGTAGAACTCGACGTTCATCGTGTACGTGTTCTTGATGTCGAGCGCGTAGCCCAGCGCTCCGCCGATGAGCAGCCCCCCGCGGGCGATCGACAGGATCATGTCGGGCTCGTAGTCGTCCGCGACCCGCTGGGCGAGCTGACGGGTCGCCCGTCCGAAGTCCGCCCAGGTCATGATCTCGCGCTGCTCGGCCATGGCTCCAACCCTAGGGGAGACGGTGGTGGGTGCGTGTGGAAGGATCGCGTGACCGCCGCACACCACCTCCGGAAGGCCGCACGTGAGCCCCGACGCCCCGCATACCTCCTTCTCGCGCGTACTGCTCAAGCTCTCCGGCGAGGTCTTCGGGGGCGGTCGCGTGGGCCTGGACCCGTCCGTGGTGCGGGGGATCGCTGAGCAGATCGCCACGGCGATGGAGGGCGACGTCCAGGTGGCGATCGTCGTGGGCGGAGGCAACTTCTTCCGCGGGGCCGAGCTGCAGCGGCAGGGGATGGACCGGGCCCGGGCCGACTACATGGGGATGCTCGGCACGGTGATGAACTGCCTGGCCCTGCAGGACTTCATGGAGAAGGCGGGCGTCGAGACCCGGGTGCAGACGGCGATCACCATGGGCCAGGTCGCCGAGCCCTACATCCCGCGCCGCGCCATCCGGCACCTCGAGAAGGGCCGCGCGGTGATCTTCGGCGCCGGCGCCGGTATGCCGTTCTTCTCCACCGACACGGTCAGCGCGCAGCGGGCCCTGGAGATCAAGGCCGATGCGGTGCTGATGAGCAAGAGCGGGGTGGACGGCGTCTACGACTCCGACCCGAAGACCAACCCCGACGCCAGGAAGCTCGACTCGCTGACCTTCGACGAGGCCATCCAGCGCGGGCTGCGGGTGGTCGACCAGGCCGCCTTCAGCCTCTGCCATGACAACAAGCTGCCCATGATCGTGTTCGGCATGGAGGGCGAGGGCAACATCACCCGAGCCCTGCGAGGTGAGAAGATCGGCACGCTCGTCACCCCCGAGTGAGGGTGGCCGACCAGCACGACAACCAGAAAGCAACGAGGGCCATGATCGACGAAACCCTGTTCGACGCCGAGGAGAAGATGGAGAAGGCGGTCGAGGTCGCCAAGGAGGACTTCTCCAACATCCGCACCGGGCGGGCCAACCCGGGGATGTTCAGCAAGCTCCTCGTCGACTACTACGGTGCGCCCACCCCGCTCCAGCAGCTGGCGTCCTTCCAGACGCCCGAGGCCCGGACCATCCTGATCAGCCCCTTCGACAAGGGGGCCATGGTGGAGATCGAGAAGGCGGTCCGTGAGTCCGACCTCGGGATCAACCCGAGCAACGACGGCAAGGTCATCCGCTGCGTGCTGCCGATCCTCACCGAGGAGCGCCGGCGGGAGTACATCAAGCTCGCTCACACCAAGGCCGAGGAGGCGCGGGTCTCCATCCGCAACATCCGGCGCAAGGCCAAGACCGACCTCGACAAGTTCGTCAAGGACGGCGATGTCGGCGAGGACGACGGCGCCCGGGGCGAGAAGGAGCTCGACGCGCTGACCAAGAAGTACGTCGACGCGGTGGACACCTTGCTCAAGGGCAAGGAAGTCGAGCTGCTGGAGGTCTGAGGCACCGCCCGACACCATGACGGACGAGAACACCACCCCGCAGCCCGGCGCCCTCGACGAGGACCCCGGCGTGATCGCTCCGGTGACCACCGAGGCCCAGTCCGTCAAGGTCTCCCGGGCCGGTCGCAACCTCCCCGCGGCGATGGCTGTCGGTCTGACGCTCGGCGCGCTGATCGTTTTCACCCTGTTCACCCGCAAGGAGCTGTTCGTCGTCCTCGCGACGGCATCCCTGTGCGTCGGCGTGTGGGAGCTCTGCCGGGCCCTGCGGCTCGGCGGGCTGCACGTCCCCGTCGTCCCGAGCGTCGTCGGCTGCGTCAGCATGCTGGGGGCGGCGTACGTCGGCGGAGGGCAGGCCCTCGCGGTCTGCTTCGCGCTCACCTGCGTGGCCATCCTCGTCTGGCGGGTCGCCGACGGCGTCGCCGGTGCCGCTCCCGACATCGCGGGCGGGATGCTCGTGGCGGCATACCCCAGCCTGCTCGCCGCCTTCAGCTCCCTGCTGCTCGCCCCGGACGACGGCAACTGGCGCCTGTTCACCTACGTCGCGGTCACCGTCTCCAGCGACATCGGAGGGTATGCCGTGGGTGTCCTCCTCGGACGCCACCCCATGGCCCCGACGATCAGCCCGAAGAAGTCCTGGGAGGGCTTCGGCGGGTCCGTGCTCATGTGCATGGGCGTCGGCGTGCTGTGCGTCCACTTCGCGCTGGGTGGGCGCTGGTGGGTGGGCCTGCTGCTGGGGGCGGTTACCGCGGTCGCGGCTACGGTCGGGGACCTCATCGAGTCGACGATCAAGCGCGACCTCGGGGTGAAGGACATGTCCAACATCCTGCCGGGGCACGGCGGCATGATGGACCGGCTCGACTCGCTGGTCGTGACGGCGCCAGTCGTGTGGGCCGTGCTCGCTCTCCTCGTCCCCGTCGCGGCCACCCTCGCCTGACCGAGGCCCGCCCGCCGGTGCCGGGCGACGGTTCATCACCGACGGGCAGATGCTGAGAGACTGGTGTCCTGATGACCGACTCTCCTGCCCCCCGCGAGCCTGCGCCGACTGCCCTTCCCGACCCCGTCGTCGGCCGTCCGGTCCCGGGCCAGCTCACCTTCCAGGCCCCCCGGCGTGGCAAGCCGCCGCGCCACCTCGCCGACCTCACGCCCGCTGAACGCAGGACCGCCGTGGAAGAGCTGGGCCACAAGGGGTTCCGGGCCAAGCAGCTGTCGACACACTACTTCGAGCGCCTCGTGGACGCCCCCGACGAGATGACCGATCTGCCCAAGGGCATCCGCGAGGACCTCGTGCGCGACCTGCTGCCGCCTCTGCTCACGCCGGTGCTGCAGCGGCTCGCGGACGACGGGCGGACCATCAAGTCCGTCTGGAGACTGCATGACGGGGCGATCGTCGAGTCGGTTCTCATGCGCTACCCGAGCCGGATCACCATCTGCGTCTCGAGCCAGGCGGGCTGCGGCATGAACTGCCCGTTCTGCGCGACCGGGCAGGCCGGGCTGACCCGGAACATGTCGGCGGCCGAGATCGTCGAGCAGGTTGTGTCGGCAGCCCGCTCGGTGCGGCGCGGGGAGCTCGCCGGGCAGCAGTCCACGGATGAGGACCAGGCACCCCTGCGGGTCTCCAACGTCGTCTTCATGGGTATGGGCGAGGCGCTGGCCAACTACAAGGCAGCCGTCGGCGCGATCCGCCGGCTGACCGACCCGGCCCCCGACGGCCTGGGGATGTCGGCCCGCGGGATCGTCATGTCGACGGTCGGTCTGGTCCCCGCCATCGACAGGCTGGCCGGTGAGGGCATCCCGGTCACCCTCGCCCTGTCGCTGCACGCCCCGGACGACGAGCTGCGCGACGAGCTGGTCCCCATCAACACCCGGTGGTCCGTCGATGAGGCGCTGGACGCGGCCTACCGCTACTTCGAGACGACCGGGCGTCGGGTCTCGATCGAGTATGCCCTCATCCGCGACATCAACGACCAGGCCTGGCGCGCCGAGCTGCTCGGGACGAAGCTCAACGCCCGCGGTCGTGGCTGGGTGCACGTCAACCCCATCCCGCTCAACCCGACGCCCGGCTCCAAGTGGACCGCGTCCCGGGCCGGCGTGGAGCAGCAGTTCGTCGAGCGGCTGCGCGCCGCCGGCATCCCGACCACGGTCCGCGACACGCGGGGGCAGGACATCGACGGGGCCTGCGGGCAGCTCGCCGCGTCGACGGCCTGAGGGCCGCTTCGTCGGGTCTACTCAGGACGGAGACCGAGGGTGTAGCGCACGTCCTGGGTGAAGCTCAGTGACCCGTCCGCTGCCGCCGACTCGTTCAGCCGCCGTTGAGCCTCGGTCTTGACGGTCGGGCGCTCGTCCTCGGGGATGGCCGCCCAGAAGGCCCGCTGGCCGACCGACATCGAGAAGTCGTACCACTGCTCAGCGTCGGTGAAGTGGGCTGCGACCGGGTGGTGGCTGGTGCGGACCTCGACGAAGCCGGCATCGGCGAGCAGGCCTTCGACGCCGGCGTCGGAGGCGAACGGGCCGGTCTGACCGCTCGTGCGGGCATCGAGCATCTCCGGGGGGAGGTAGGGGCGGAAGACCTCCTCGACGCGGGCCCACGCCGGGTCCATCGCACCGAACGTCGAGATGCCGAGCCGCCCCCCCGGGCGCAGACAGGCCAGCCATCGGCGCAGCGCCTCCAGCGGGTCCGGCAGGAAGAACAGCACCAGCGAGGCCGCGACGAGGTCGAAGTCCGGCGTGCCGAGGTGGTCGGGCAGCTCGGGCGCCTGGGCGTCGAGCTCGAGGACGGCGACGTGGTCGAGCCCCGCGGCCGACGCGAGCCGCCGTGCCTCGCTGACCATGTTGGGGGAGAGGTCGCCGCCCAGGGCCCACCCGTTCGGCCCGACGAGCCGCGCGATCGGCAGCAGGGCGGCCCCCCGGCCACACCCGATGTCCAGCGCCCGCTCCGCAGGCTGGGGGTCGAGCAGGTCGACGAGCCCCTGGGCGATCGGCCCGAAGAAGTCCACCCCCACCTGGTCGTAGCTGTCGGCGACTGTGTCGAAGAGGGCTCTGACCCGCTGTCGCTGCTCGTCCATCCCCTGAGTCTGGCCTACGGCGGCGCCGTTTCCCTGCTTTCCCCTGGTCGGGCCGGTCGCGCCCACCCCGGGTAGATTGGCCGCGGCCGTCTCCCCGAGAACCCGACCGGCGGCCGAGGAGAGGAACCCCGGTGCGCGCGCTGACCAAGCTGACCGCCGGCCCCGGTCTGGAGCTCGTGGACCGCCCGGAGCCGCAGGCCGGCCCCGGAGACGTGAAGATCCGCGTCCTGCGTGCGGGGCTGTGCGGGACCGACCTGCACCTCGATCACTGGGACGACTGGGCCGCGTCGACCGTCCGGGCCCCGCTGGTCATCGGTCACGAGTTCTACGGCGAGATCGTCGAGATCGGTGAGGACGTCACGAGCTGCTCGGTGGGAGACCGCGTCTCGGGGGAGGGTCACATCGTGTGCGGCATCTGCCGCAACTGCCGTGCCGGCCGCCGGCACGTATGCATCCACACGCAAGGTGTCGGGGTGAACCGCGACGGGGCCTTCGCCGACTACGTCGTGATCCCGGCGAGCAACGTGTGGGTGCAGCCCCCAGACCTCGACCCTGACCTCGGGGCGATGTTCGACCCGCTCGGCAACGCGACGCACACCGCACTGCAGTGGCCCATGGTCGGCGAGGACGTCGTCATCACCGGAGCGGGTCCCATCGGGGTGATGGCCGCCGCCATCGCCCGGCACGCGGGCGCGCGGTTCGTCGTCATCACCGACCTCAGCGACTACCGGCTCGACCTGGCCAAGGCGGCGGGCGCCGACCTCGCGGTCAACGTGGGCCGATCCTCGCTGGAGGAGGCTCAGCGCGAGCTGGGGATGAAGGAGGGCTTCGACATCGGCCTCGAGATGTCGGGCGTCCCCTCGGCGGTCGAGGACATGCTCGAGAACCTCAACCACGGCGCCCGGGTGGCGATGCTCGGGCTGCCCACGGAGCCCTACCCGGTCAACTGGGGTCGGGTGATCACGCACATGATCACCCTCAAGGGCATCTATGGCCGGGAGATGTACGACACCTGGTATGCGATGAGCTCGATGCTCGCCACCTCGGCGACGTTCCGCGACGCGGTCAGCTCGGTGGTCACCCACCGCCTCCCCGCCGAGGACTGGGCGCAGGCCTTTGCCATCGCCCGTTCGGGTCAGTGCGGCAAGGTCATCCTCGACTGGAGCTGACGCCTGCGCCCGGGTCGGCCAGCCGGTGGCGCATGGTGGCCACCGTGCCGGACCGGCTAGCGTCGTCCTTGGCCACCCGGCATACCGAGCAGGGCGGCCGCATGCCCCATGGCACAAACCCGGCGGCGCACGTCCGCGCACGAGGAGACAGACGATGTACGGATCGGTCAAGGACGAGCTTGCGACGACGCTGCAGGAGATCCGCGACGCGGGGCTCTACAAGAACGAGCGCGAGCTGACCTCTCCGCAGTCCGCCCATGTCACCACCCTCAAGGCGCAGGCGCTGAACTTCTGCGCGAACAACTACCTGGGGCTTGCCGACCACCCGGATGTCGTCGCCGCCGCGCGGCGGGCGCTGGACGACTGGGGTTTCGGCATGGCGTCGGTGCGGTTCATCTGCGGGACCCAGACCCTGCACACCTCGCTGGAGGGCGCGATCTCGCAGTTCCTCGGGATGGAGGCGACCATCCTCTACTCGTCCTGCTTCGACGCCAACGGGGGCGTCTTCGAGGTGCTCTTCGGCGCCGACGACGCGATCATCTCGGACGAGCTGAACCACGCCTCGATCATCGACGGCGTGCGGCTGTCGAAGGCGAAGCGGCTGCGCTACCGCAACGCCGACATGGCCGACCTGCGCGCCCAGCTCGAGGCCGCAGCGGGGTCCCGCCGGACGGTCGTCGTCACCGACGGGGTGTTCTCGATGGACGGCTCCTTCGCGCCGCTGGACCAGATCTGCGACCTGGCCGACGAGTTCGGGGCGCTGGTGCTCGTGGACGACTCGCACGCCGTCGGGTTCGTCGGCGACGGTGGCAGGGGGACGCCGGAGCTCTTCGGCGTGCGCGACCGGGTCGACATCCTCACCGGCACGCTGGGCAAGGCGCTCGGCGGGGCCTCAGGGGGATATGTCAGCTCGCACCGGGAGGTGGTCGACCTGCTGCGCCAGCGCAGCCGCCCCTACCTCTTCTCCAACTCGGTGGCGCCGGCGGTCGCCGCCGGCTCGATGGCCGCACTGGAGATGGTTGCCGGGTCGGGGGAGCTGCGCGAGACCCTCCGGCGCAACACCGAGCTCTTCCGGTCGCTGATGACCGAGGCCGGGTTCGAGCTGCTGCCCGGGTCGCATCCGATCACTGCGGTGATGTTCCCGGGAGAGGACGGCGCTCGCCTGGCCGCCCAGATGGCCGAGCACATGCTCGGCAACGGTGTCTATGTCGTCGCGTTCTCGTATCCCGTGGTCCCGCAGGGCAAGGCCCGGATCCGGGTGCAGCTGTCCGCCGCGCACTCGGAGGCCGACGTGCGCGCCTGCGCCGACGCCTTCGTCGCGGCCCGGGACGCGCTCGGCTGATCCCCGCGCGGCGCCGGGTCAGCCGACCCCGACGAGCTCGACCGCCTCGTCGACGGTGTCCACGACGTGGACCGCCGATCCCATCTGGCGGCCCGCGCCCAGCGCGGCCAGCAGGTCCACGACCGGCAGGGTCCGGGTCCAGTGCCGGCGCCCGACGAGGACCAGGGGCGGGGGCGCCAGGTCAGGCGGCGCGTAGTACAGCCGGGTGGCCAGCTGGAAGACCTCCTGCACCGTGCCGGCGGCTCCCGGCAGCACGATCACGCCTGCGGTCGAGCGGGCCAGCAGGCCGTCCTCCCGGATCGCGTTCGAGAAGTACTTCGCGATGCCCTCGGCGAAGACGTTGGGCGGCTCGTGGCCGTAGAACCACGTCGGTATGCCAAGGGACCGCGGCCGTCGTCGCCGCGCCCCGGCCTCCGACTGGAGCCGGGGGGAGCCGGGCACCGGGGTGACCCGGGGACCGCAGGATGCCAGCACCTCGAAGGCCACCCGTGCCCACGCCCCGACGTCCGGCTCGAAGGACGGCACGGCTGCCAACGCCACGAGCGCCCGGCTGAGCAGCTCCGACGAGGGAGCCGTCGCACCGAGGTTGACGGCCTCCATCGTCCCCGGTCCGCCCCCCGTCGCGACGAGGAGCCCGCGGCCGGCGAGCTCATGGCCGAGCCGCGCCGCCTCGGCATACTCCGCCGTCCCACGCAGCGAGGCGTGCCCGCCGAGCACGCCGACCACCCGGCGACCCTCCACCCACTCCGACAGCGCGTCCGTGATCGAGTCGTCGTGGATGGCGCGCAGCAGCGTCGCGTAGGCGTCCCGGGACAGGCGCGTGTCGCGGGACCAGCCGTACGCGCGGGCGTCCACGGTGCTCGCGTAGCCGTGCGGACCGTCGAGGCCGGCATAGAGCTCCCCGGCGGTGTAGAGGTGAGCCCGGAAGATGTCGACCGGCGCGGCCGGTGCCGCGGGGAAGATGACAGCGCCGTAGGCCTGCAGGTGCGTGCGCAGGGCGGCAGGCAGGGAACCACCGAGCACCACGAGCCCCTCGAGGTCACGCCTCGACAGCAGCTGGCGCTCGACGGGGGCGAGGTCGAGGTCCTGCAGGCGCAGGCCTGCGACCGGACGGCCCTCGGAGAGCCAGTCACGCAACGTCTCCACATCGTGGATCTCCACGCCCGCATCGTGCCAGAGGTCCGCGGCCCGCGGGCGCGGGTGACGGCTTCGGCGGCGGCACTGGCCAGCAGCCGGGCTGTGCGGCAGGCTCGGGCCATGACCGACCACGCCGCCACCGGCACCCCGCCCGTCTCGTCGTCCACACCGACCTCAGCGCCCACGTCAGCGCCCACCTATGCGCAGACCTACGCGCGGAGTCTGGACGACCCGCAGGGCTTCTGGTCCGAGGCGGCCGAGGCGATCGACTGGATCGTCCCGCCGGGCAGGGTGCTCGACGACAGCAGGCCGCCGTTCTACCGCTGGTTTCCCGGGGCCACCCTCAACACCTGCTTCAACGCCGTGGACCGGCACGTCGCTGCGGGGCGCGGCGAGCAGGTCGCGGTCCACTACGACTCGCCCGTCAGCGGCACCACCCGCGCCATCACGTATGCCGGGCTGCTGGCGGACGTCCGCCGCCTCGCCGGGGCGCTGGTCGGCGCCGGGGTCGAGAAGGGCGACCGGGTCGTCATCTACCTGCCGATGGTCCCCGAGGCCGTCGTCGCGATGCTGGCCTGCGCGCGGATCGGGGCGATTCACTCAGTCGTCTTCGGCGGGTTCGCCCCGGCCGAGCTCGCCGCGCGGATCGACGACGCCCGGCCCAAGGTCATCCTGTCCGCGTCCTGCGGCGTCGAGCCGACCCGGGTGGTGGAGTACAAGCCGTTTCTCGACGCGGCGATCGAGCGATCCGGCCACAAGCCGGACCGGTGCGTCATCCTCCAGCGCGAGCAGGGCCGCGTGGAGCTCGGCGCACGTGACGTGGACTGGCAGGACTTCGTCTCCACCCCCGCAGCCGACGCCGGAGCCGACTGCGTGGAGGTCGCGGCGACCGACCCGCTCTACATCCTCTACACCTCCGGCACGACGGGCCGGCCCAAGGGCATCGTCCGCGACAACGGTGGCCACGCGGTGGCGATGAGGTGGTCGATGGAGCACGTCTACGGCATCCGGCCCGGCGAGACGTGGTTCACGGCGAGCGACGTGGGCTGGGTGGTCGGCCACTCCTACATCGTCTACGCGCCGCTGCTGACCGGCTGCACGACCGTGCTCTACGAGGGGAAGCCGGTCGGGACACCCGATGCGGGCGCGTTCTTCCGGGTCATCGCGGACTACGGCGCGGTCGCGATGTTCACCGCCCCCACGGCATACCGGGCGATCAAGAGGGACGACCCCGACGGCACCCGGATGGCCGGGCACGACCTCTCGTCCCTACGGATGCTCTTCCTCGCGGGCGAGCGCCTCGACCCGGACACCTGGGCGTGGGCCGGTGAGCGGCTCGGCGTCCCCGTCGTCGACAACTGGTGGCAGACCGAGACGGGCTGGCCGATCGCGTCCAGTCCGAAGGGGATCGAGGAGCTGCCGATCAAGCCCGGCTCTCCGTCGTTGCCCGTCCCGGGGTATGCCGTGCGCATCCTCGACGAGCGCGGGGAGGAGGTGGCGCCCGGTGTCGAGGGGGCGATCTGCCTCCGGCTGCCGATGCCGCCGGGCACCCTCCCGACGTTGTGGGGGGACGACGACCGCTACGTCTCGTCCTACCTGTCCGCCTTCGAGGGGTACTACCTCACCGGGGACGGCGGCTACCTCGACGAGGACGGCTACCTCTACGTCATGGGCCGCACCGACGACGTGCTCAACGTCGCGGGTCACCGGCTGTCGACCGGGTCCATCGAGGCTGCCCTCGCCGGGCACGAGGCCGTCGCCGAGTGCGCCGTCATCGGTGTCGCCGACGAGCTCAAGGGGCAGATCCCGCGGGCGCTCGTCGTGCTCAAGTCGGGGATTGACGCCGACGCCGACGGTGACCGGATCCGGTCTGAGCTGGTCGCCCGCGTCCGGGGAGAGGTCGGCGCCGTCGCGGCGCTGCGCCAGGTGGACATCGTCGCGGCGCTGCCGAAGACCCGCTCCGGCAAGATCCTGCGCCGGACGATGCGCGAGATCGCCGACGGGGGCTCGCCGGACACCCCCGCGACGATCGAGGACGCGTCCGTCCTCGCCACGCTCGCCCCGGTGCTCCGGGGCGACTGAGCTCGCGCCGGGAGTGACGAGTGGTCCAACCTCTTGATGAGTGGACCACATCGGGCTAGGGTGGGCGCCATGAGCGACTCCTTCCAGCCGGTGGCACGCCGGTCGGTGTCCGACGACGTCTTCGCCGAGCTGCGGGACGCGATCCTCGTTCGGCGCTTCGCGCCCGGCGACCTCCTGCCGCCCGAGCGGGACCTCGCCGCCTCGTTCGCGGTCAACCGGCACGCGGTGCGCGAGGCACTCAAGCGGCTGCAGCAGGCCGGCTTCGTCCATGTCGTCCACGGCGGCGGCACGCGGGTGCTCGACGTGCGGCAGGACGCCGGGCTCGACCTGCTCGTGCACATCGCCACGGCGAGCGAGGACGTCGACCCGGCGATCATCCGGGACGGCCTCGAGATGCGCCGCGCGGTAGGGGTCGACGCAGCCCGCCTCGCCGCAGTCCGGGCAGATGCCCCGGCCCGTCGCCGGATCGCCGATGCAGCCGCTGCCTACGGGGCCGACACGAGGACCGACGCGAGCAGCGACGCCGACCGCAGCTTCTGGCTCGAGGTCGTCGACGCGAGCGGCAACCTCGCCTTCCGGCTCGCTCTCAACAGCCTGGTCCACGCGATCGACGCCCGACCCCACGTGATGGACCACCTCCTCGCGGACGACCGGGCCGACACGGTCCGGCACGCCGAGCTGGCGTCCGCCATCACCGCCCGCGACCCCGATCGCGCGGCGATGGTGGCGGACCGCATCCTCACCCAGGCGCTCGAGGCGTGGGCGCGGATGCCGGCCACCCACGCCGCCCGAGGTGCCTCGTGATCGACATCATCCGGATGGCGATCCCGTTCTTCGTGCTCTTCATCGTCATCGAGCTGGTGTCCCTGTGGCTCGCCCCCGATGACGACGAGGTGGGCTACGAGGTCCGTGACACGGCGACGAGCATCAGTATGGGTCTGGGCAACGTCGTCGTCGGCGTCGGCTACAAAGTCGTTGCCCTGGTGGCGTTCTCGGCGCTCTATACCCTGACGCCGTTCCGGCTGGACACCGGCGTGTGGTGGGTGTGGGTGGGCATCTTCTTCGCTGACGACCTGGCCTACTACTGGTTCCACCGGGCCCACCACGAGGTGCGGATCCTCTGGGCCAGCCACGTGGTGCACCACTCCAGCCAGCGCTACAACTTCTCGACGGCGCTGCGTCAGACGTGGACACCGTTCGGCTCGCTGATGTTCTGGGCGCCGCTGGTGCTGCTGGGTGTCCCGCCGTGGGCGGTCTTCCTGCAGCAGTCGATCTCGCTGCTCTACCAGTTCTTCCTGCACACGGAACGGGTCGACAAGCTGCCTCGGCGGGTCGAGTGGGTGATGAACACCCCGTCGCACCACCGGGTCCACCACGGCATGAACGACGT
Organism: uncultured Actinomycetota bacterium; assembly: GCA_963826375.1. GTDB lineage: Bacteria > Actinomycetota > Actinomycetes > Actinomycetales > Dermatophilaceae > Lapillicoccus. The sequence goes on from CAWGWN010000009.1 coordinate 699,148, forward strand.
CTACCTCGACCGCAACTACGGCGGCATCCTCATCATCTGGGACCGGCTGTTCCGCAGCTTCGAACCGGAGGGCGAGCGGGTCCTCTACGGGCTGACCCGTCAGCTGCGCACCTACAACCCGCTCGTCGTCGCCACGCACGAGTACGTCTCGATCTGGCGGGACGTGCTCGGCGCCCGGTCCTGGCGCGAGCGAGCCGGTTTCGTGCTCCGTGGTCCCGGCTGGCGGCCCTCCACCGGCTGACCAGGCAGGCGGTCCGGTCGGACCTAGCCGGTGGCGACGGAGTCAGAGATGAGCCTCGGCGCCGGTCAGGACCGACCGCAGCCGGGAGGTGATGTCGGCGAACTCCGGCTCGCCGATGACCAGCGGCGGCGCGAGCTGGATGACGGGGTCGCCGCGGTCGTCGGCGCGGCAGTACAGGCCGGCCTCGAAGAGCGCCCGTGAGAGATAGCCGCGCAGCAGCCGCTCGCTCTCGTCCTCGTCGAACGTCTCGCGGGTCTCCTTGTCCTTGACCAGCTCGATGCCGTAGAAGTAGCCCTCGCCGCGCACGTCTCCGACGATCGGCAGGTCGAGGAGGGTCTCGAGGCTGGCCCGGAACTTCGGCGCGTTGTCCTTGACGTGCTGGTTGAGCCCCTCGCGCTCGAAGATGTCGAGGTTCGCCATCGCGACGGCGGCGGAGACCGGGTGTCCGCCGAAGGTGTAGCCGTGCGGGAACGAGGTCGTGCCATGGCGGAAGGGCTCGAACAGCCGGTCGCTGGCGATCATCGCGCCGATCGGGCTGTAGCCGGAGGTCATCCCCTTGGCGCAGGTGATGATGTCCGGCACGTAGCCGAAGTCGTCGCAGGCGAACATCGAGCCGATCCGGCCGAACGAGCAGATCACCTCGTCGGAGACCAGCAGGACGTCGTACTCGTCGCAGATCTCGCGCACCCGCTCGAAGTAGCCCGGAGGGGGCGGGAAGCAGCCGCCGGAGTTCTGCACCGGCTCGAGGAAGACGGCCGCGACGGTGTCCGGCCCCTCGAACTCGATCGCCTCGGCGATGCGGTCGGCGGCCCACAGCCCGAAGGCCTTCGGGTCGTCGCGCAACGCCTCTGGGGCGCGGTACTGGTTGGTGTTCGGGACCTTGAACGCACCGGGGACGAGCGGCTCGAACATCTCCTTGGCGGCCGGGATGCCGGTGATCGACAGGGCTCCCTGCGGGGTGCCGTGGTAGGCGACGGCGCGGCTGATCACCTTGTGCTTGGTGGGCTTGCCGACCAGCTTGAAGTACTGCTTGGCGAGCTTCCAGGCGGACTCGACCGCCTCGCCGCCTCCAGTGGTGAAGAAGACCCTGTTGAGGTCGCCGGGAGCACCGTGCGCGAGCCGCTCCGCGAGCTCGATGGCGCGGGGGTGGGCGTAGGACCAGAGCGGGAAGAAGGCGAGCTGCTCGGCCTGCTTGGCGGCCGCCTCGGCGAGCTCGACCCGGCCGTGACCGACCTGGACGACGAAGAGGCCGGCCAGACCGTCGATGTACTCGCGTCCACGGTCGTCCCAGATCCGGTGGCCTTCGCCCCGGACGATGACGGGGACCTGGCCACCGTCCTCGTAGGTCGAGTGCCGGGTGAAGTGCATCCACAGGTGGTCGCGGGCCGCGTCGGCGTAGGCCGTGCCGGCGGGTGTGGTGGCGGTCATGGTCTCTGTGCTCATCGGGTACCCCAGTTGTAGTGCTGCTTGTTGAGTTTCAGGTAGACGAACGTCTCGGTGCTCTGCACCCCGGGAAGCGTGCGGATGCCTTTCGTGATGAGGTTCAGCAGGTCGAGGTCGTTCTCGCAGACCACCTCGGCCAGCAGGTCGAAGGACCCCGCGGTCGTGACGACGTAGTCGACCTCGGGCATCCCGGTCAGCGCGTCGGCGACCGCGGAGAGGTCACCGTCCACGCGGATGCCGATCATCGCCTGCCGGTGGAAGCCCACCTGGAGGGGGTCGGTGACCGCCACGATCTGCATGACGCCGGCGTCGAGCAGTCGCTGCACGCGCTGGCGCACAGCCGCCTCGGAGAGACCCACGCGCTTGGCGATCGTCGCGTAGGCCTGCCGTCCATCCTCCTGGAGCTGCTCGATGATCGCCTTCGACACGTCGTCGAGGCGCACGTCGGCGCTGCTGGAGGTGCGGGTCACCCCGCCATGGTGTCCTGCGCGGTGCGATTGCGCAACCCCGGGGGACGACGGAATCCGTCGTGGACGGCGCGTAGAGGCGTCTATTTCTGCAGTCAAATGCGCCAACCCCCTTGAAATCCGTCGTCAGACGACTACAGTTGCGTCTCACCGGATTTCGTATCTCGACCGCATTGGAGTGACCGTGAGCGCCCAGTCAGAGGCCCCCCGCACGCTGCGCAACTTCGTCAACGGCCAGTACGTCGACGCGCAGACCGACGCCACCTCCGACATCGTCAGCCCGGTGACCGCCCGGGTCGTCGCCACCGCCCCCGTCTCCGGCCCCGCGGACGTGGACGCGGCATACCGCGCGGCGAGCGAGGCCTTCCTGGAGTGGGGGCAGACCACGCCGAGTGAGAGGCAGCACGCGTTGTTGCAGTTCGCGGACGCCATCGAGCGGCGCTCCGACGAGTTTGTCAAGCTCGAGGCGGAGAACACCGGCAAGCCGCACGCTCTGACGGCGACCGAAGAGATCGTCCCCATGGTCGACCAGCTCCGGTTCTTCGCCGGCGCTGCGCGGATCCTCGAAGGCCGGGCTGCTGGGGAGTACATGAAGAACCACACGAGCTGGATCCGGCGCGAGCCGATCGGCGTCGTGGGCCAGGTCACGCCCTGGAACTACCCGATGATGATGGCGGTCTGGAAGATCGCACCAGCGCTGGCGGCCGGCAACACCATCGTCCTCAAGCCGTCGGACACGACACCGGAGACCACCCTGCTGATGGCGGAGGTCGCGGCGGAGTTCCTGCCACCGGGGACGTTCAACGTCGTCACCGGCGACCGTGAGACGGGCCGGGCGCTCGTCGAGCACCGCACGCCCGCACTGGTGGCGATCACCGGTTCGGTCCGCGCCGGGATCTCGGTCGCCGAGAGCGCCAGCCGGAACGTCACTCGGGTGCACCTGGAGCTGGGCGGCAAGGCTCCGGTGATCGTGTTCGACGACGCCGACATCGAGGCGGCCGTGGAGGGCATCGCCATCGCGGGGTACTTCAACGCGGGCCAGGACTGCACCGCGGCCACCAGGGTGCTCGCGGCGCCGAGGATCCACGACGACTTCGTGGCCGCCCTGGCGGAGTACGCCACCGGCTCGGCGAAGGTGGGGCTTCCCGACGACGCGGATGCGCTGTTCGGTCCGGTCAACAACCGGAACCAGCTCGAGCGGATCGAGGGCTTCCTCTCCCGCCTCCCCGACCATGCGTCGGTCGCCGCTGGAGGGCACCGCATGTCGAGCCTCGGCGACGGCTTCTTCGTCGAGCCGACCGTCCTGTCCGGCCTGAGGCAGGACGACGAGGCGATCCAGGACGAGATCTTCGGACCGGTCATCACCGTGCAACGCTTCACGGACGAGCAGGAGGCGATCAGCTGGGCCAACGGGGTCGACTACGGCCTGGCCTCCAGCGTCTGGACCAAGGACTTCGGCCGGGCGATGCGGGTGTCGAGGGCGCTCGACTTCGGGTGCGTGTGGATCAACACCCATATCCCGATCGTCGCGGAGATGCCGCACGGCGGGTTCAAGCGATCCGGCTACGGCAAGGACCTGTCCATGTACGGGCTCGAGGACTACACCCGTATCAAGCACGTGATGGCGAACATCGACAGCTAGACCCTGAGTGCGGGGCCCACTCGGGGCCCTGACCGATCGTGCAGAGCGAGCCCATGAGACCCACGCCCCTCCCCGGTGACCCCCTTGCCCGACAGCTGGTCAGAGCTGCGACGGCCTCGGCCCGTGCCCGAACCGTCTCGCGCCGGTCCCTGCTGAGCGCTTCTCTGCTCGGGGGCGCCGCGGCGACGCTGGCCGCCTGCGCCCCGCCGGCTCCGCCCGCCGGCGGAGCTGCGGCTCTGAATCTGCCGACCGACGTCTCGGAGGCCGAGAAGGTGGTCCGCTGGGCCAACTGGACGGCCTACCTCGACTTCGATGCGGCGACGAAGACGTACCCGACGCTTGATGCCTTCATCCAGCAGAGCGGCATCCAGGCCACCTACTCCGAGGACATCGAGGACAACGACTCCTACGTCAACAAGGTGTCACCGCAGCTGCGCGCGCGGCAGGACATCGGCCGCGACATCTTCACGCTCACCGACTGGATGGCGTCGCGGTTGATCCGGGACGGGCTCGTCCAGCCACTTGACATCATCCGGATGCCCAACGTCAGCAACATGCTCGAGCCCCTGAAGGACGTGTCCTTCGACCCGGGACGGACGCACTCGATCACCTGGCAGAGCGGTTTTGCCGGAATCGGCTACAACAGGGCCAAGGTCGGACGCGACCTGAAGTCGCTGGACGACCTCTGGACCGACGACCTCAAGGGCAAGGTCGTGGTCCTCAGCGAGTTCCGCGACACCGCCGCCCTGATGATGCAGAAGCAGGGCGTCGACATCAGCGGCCAGTTCACCAAGACCCAGATGGAGGCGGCGTTCGCCGAGGTCGACAAGCGGATCAGCGACGGCTATATCCGCCGGGTCAAGGGCAACAGCTACATCGAGGACCTCAAGTCGGGCAACGCCGTGGCCGGGATCGTCTGGAGCGGCGACCTGTTCATCCTGCGGGCCGAGACCGAGAACCCCGACTGGCAGTTCGTCATCCCTGAGTCCGGCGGCACCCTCTGGAGCGACAACATGATGGTCCCGATGACCTCGACCCACCGCAAGAACGCGATGACGTTGATGAACTACTACTACGAGCCGAAGGTCGCCGCCGAGGTGGCCGCTTACGTCAACTACATCTGCCCGGTGAAGGGGGCGCAATCCGAGATGGAGAAGATCGACCCCGAGCTGGCCAAGAGCCCCTTCATCTTCCCCAGCGAGGACTACATCAAGCAGAACAACATCCAGGGCTTCCGGGCGCTCACGCCCGAGGAGGACGCCGCGTATGGCGCCGCCTGGGCCAAGGTGGTGGGCAACTGATGGCCTTCCTGCGCTCCGGGTCGACTGGCTTCCGTGCGGCGACCGGCGACCTGCATCTCGAGGCGGTGACCAAGCAGTTCGCTGCCTTCACCGCGGTCGACGACCTGACGCTGCGCGTGCCCCGGGGCTCGTTCTTCGCCCTGCTCGGGCCGTCGGGCTGCGGCAAGACGACCACGCTGCGGATGGTTGCCGGCCTCGAGCAGCCCACCAGCGGAAGGGTGCTCATCGGTGACACCGACCTGACGGGGTCGCGTCCATACGAGCGCCCGGTCAACACGGTGTTCCAGAGCTATGCCCTCTTCCCCCACCTGAGCATCCGCGACAACGTCGCGTTCGGCCCTAAGCGACGCGGTGAGGCCGGCGCTGTAGCGGCGGCGGACGCGGCCCTCGAGCTGGTCCAGATGACGTCGATGGCGGGACGGAAGCCAGCGCAGCTCTCAGGCGGCCAGCAGCAGCGGGTGGCGCTGGCCAGGGCGCTGGTTAACCGGCCCGAGGTGCTGCTCCTCGACGAGCCGCTGGGTGCTCTCGACCTCAAGCTGCGTCGGCAGATGCAGGTGGAGCTCAAGGGCATCCAGACCGAGGTCGGGCTGACCTTCATCCACGTCACGCACGACCAGGAGGAGGCCATGACGATGGCCGACACGGTGGCGGTGATGAACGCGGGGCACATCGAGCAGATGGGCCACCCGGAGGAGCTCTACGACCTGCCCCGGACGGCTTTCGTCGCCAACTTCGTGGGCCAGTCAAACCTCGGTGTCGGGCGCGTCACCGGGTCCGAAGGCGACAACCTCGTCGTCGACGTCGCCGGGACCACCGTGCGGATCCCGCGGTCCCGCGCGGCGGTGACCGAGGGGGAGATCATGTTCGGGGTGCGTCCGGAGAAGGTGCGGATCAGCACTGAGCAGCCGAGCGGTGCCGGTAACGACGTCAAGGCAACGGTCCTCGACGTCTCGTTCACCGGCGTGGCCACCCAGTACCTCGTGACCGTGCCGAGCGGGGCGACCTGGGGGGTCTACGAGCAGAACCTCGACGTCGACCGCAACACCGTGCGCCGGGGTGACTCGGTCTGGCTCGCCTGGGACTCGGGCCACGCCTTCGGGGTGGCGGTCGACGAGACGGCCGCCCGGTTGGCGAGGGAGGCGCTGTGACCGCCCTGGCCCACACGGCCGGAGCGGGCACCCATCTGCCCGACCCCCTGCCGCCGCCACCACCCGGACGGCGACGCTGGCCGGCATACCTTCTCCTGCTGCCTGGCGGGCTCTGGCTCCTGGCCTTCTTCGTCGTCCCCCTTGCGCAGCTGTTCACCGTCTCGCTGCAGAGCGGCTTCCCCGGGTACCCGGGGTACTACTACCGCGACCTCAACGTCTCCAACTACGTCACGGCCGTCAGCGAGTTCGCCCCTCACTTCGGTCGCTCCCTGCTCTATGCCGCGCTGGCCACGCTCTTCGCCTTCGCCCTGGCCTACCCCCTCGCCTACGCCATGGCGTTCAAGGCCGGCCGATGGCGCAACGTCATGCTCATCGCGGTGATCGCGCCGTTCTTCACCTCGTTCATTCTTCGGACGATCGCGTGGCGACAGATCCTTGCGGACGACGGACCGGTCGCGACCGTGCTCAACACCCTTCACCTGCTGCCGGGCGGGCGGATCACCGAGACCTGGGTGGCCGTCGTCGCCGGTCTCACCTACAACTTCCTGCCCTTCATGGTGCTGCCGATCTACGCCTCGCTCGAGCGCGCGAACCCCACGGTGATCGAGGCGGGGGGCGACCTCTACGCCAACGGTCTGACGACCTTCCGCACGGTGACCCTGCCGATGAGCATGCCCGGCGTCATCGCCGGCACGCTGCTGACCTTCATCCCCGCCGCCGGCGACTACGTCAACGCCGAGCTGCTCGGCTCGGACCGCAGCACCAAGATGGTCGGCAACGTCATCGAGAGCCAGTTCTTCAAGGTGCTCGGCGGCTTCCCGGTCGCGGCCGCCCTCAGCTTCAGTCTGATGGCCGTCATCCTCGTCATGGTCTTCGTCTACGTCCGCCGGTTCGGGACGGAGGAGCTGCTGTGAGCCGCAGCGACGTGGTCATGACGACCGGTGGACCGGGCCCTGCCAGCGGGCCGTCCGCCACCACCCGGCTGAGGAACTGGCTCGCCAGCCGCGCCGCGATGATCGTCGCGCTGATCGTCCTGCTCTACCTCTTCGTCCCTGTGGCCTACACCTTCGTGTTCTCCTTCAACGACTACCGCAAGTCCAACATCGTCTGGAACGGCGCTGCCGGGCCGACGCTCAAGCACTGGCAGGACCCTTGTGGCGCTCCCGGTGTCTGCGAGGCTCTCGTGGTCTCGATCCAGGTCGGGGTGATCGCCACGCTCGTCGCGACGGCTCTGGGGACGATGCTGGCCTTTGCGCTCGTGCGGCACCGGTTCGTCGGGCGGGGTGCGAGCAACATCCTGGTCTTCATCCCGATGGCGACCCCCGAGATCGTGCTCGGCGCAAGCCTGCTGACCATCTTCGTGCAGGGCTTCACCCGGTTCGGGCTCCAGCTGGGGTTCTGGACCATCGTCATCGCCCACATCATGTTCTGCATCAGCTTCGTCGTCGTCACGGTCAAGGCGCGGCTGCAGAGTCTCGACCCTCGGCTCGAGGAAGCCGCGCAGGACCTGTATGCCGGGCCGGGGGGCACGTTCTGGCGGGTCACCTTCCCGCTCGTGCTGCCCGGCATTGTCTCGGCCGCCCTGCTCGCGTTCTCGCTCTCCTTCGACGACTTCATCATCACGAACTTCGTGTCGGGGGACGAGACGACGTTCCCCAAGTTCGTCTACGTGTCCTACCTTCGCGGGATCCCGGCGCAAGCCAATGTCGTCGGCTTCTCGATGTTCGTCATCGCCGTGCTCCTGGTCGTGGCCGGACAGGTCATCGGCAACGCCAGGAAGAGATAGGTCCTCATGCGCATTCTCATGATCGGCGCGGGAGGCGTGGGTGACGCCGCCGCGCGCATCGCGGTCGAACGCGACTTCTTCGAGCGCCTCGTCGTGGCCGACTACGACCTGGGCCGGGCCGAGTCGACGGTTGCGGCGGCCACCGCCCGCCGGGAGGGCGAGACGCGCCTCCTGGCGGCCCAGGTCGACGCCTCGGACCCGGCGGCGGTGGAGGCGCTGGCCCGCGAGCACGGCTGCACCCACGTGTTCAACGCCGTCGACCCTCGCTTCGTCATGCCGATCTTCCGGGGCGCGCTGGCCGCGAGGGCCGGCTACCTGGACATGGCGATGAGCCTCTCTCGGCGCCATCCGACCGAGCCCTACGCCAAGACGCATGTGAAGCTCGGCGACGAACAGCTCGAGATGGCGGGGGAGTGGGAGCACGCCGGTCAGCTCGCCCTGCTGGGGATCGGCGTCGAACCCGGGCTGTCCGACGTCCTCGCGCGGTACGCCGCTGACCACCTGTTCGAGCACATCGACGAGCTCGGCACCCGCGACGGCGCCAACCTCGTCGTGCGCGACGCCGACGGCGTTCCCACGTTCGCTCCCGGGTTCTCGATGTGGACCATCATCGAGGAGTGTCTCAACCCGCCGGTGGTCTGGGAACGCGCCCGTGCCGATGCCGCCGGCGGCGACGTTGAGGCGGGGTTCTTCACGGTGCCCGCCTTCAGCGAACCGGAGGTCTTCGACTTCCCCGGGGGCATCGGGCCGGTCGAGTGCGTGCATGTCGAGCACGAGGAAGTGCTCCTCATGCCGCGCTGGCTCGAGGCCGACCGCGTCACCTTCAAGTACGGGCTCGGTGAGGAGCTCATCACGATCCTCAAGACGCTGCACACGCTGGGTCTCGACCGCACCGAGCCGGTGAGCGTCAAGGGCGTCGAGGTCTCGCCACGCGATGTCGTCGCCGCCGCTCTTCCCGACCCGGCGACGATCGGCCCCCGGATGACAGGGAAGACCTGCGCCGGCGTGATGGTCACCGGCACCGGCAAGGACGGCCGGCCTCGGCGCACCTACCTGCACCACGTCGTCGACAACGAGGAGACGATGCGCGACTACGGCGCTCAGTGCGTGGTCTGGCAGACCGCGGTGAACCCGGTCGTCGCTCTCGAGCTCATCGCCAACGGCACCTGGTCGGGAAGCGGGGTAGTCGGGCCCGAGGCCTTCGACGCGGTCCCGTTCCTCGACCTCCTCGCGGCACCGAAGCCGGCGGGGTACGGGTCCCCGTGGGCTGTCGAGGACCGCTGAGCCTGTCGAGGACTGCTGAGCCTGTCGAGGACCGCTGAGCCACCGGAGGCGCTGCGGACTACGGTTTGAGCATGACCCGCTACGGCAGCCAGTACGGCCCGGACATCACCTTCCTCGGCGTGGAGCGGTGCGACCTGGACGACGAGGCGTCGTATGCCGGCGCGGATGTCGTGATCCTCGGCGCGCCGTTCGACGGGGGCACCTCCCACCGGCCCGGCACCCGCTTCGGGCCGCAGGCCATCCGGATGACCGACTACCTGCCCCATGACGGCGCGCGACCCTCACTGGCCCTGCGGACCGACGGTCTTCGCGACCTGCGGGTCGTCGACGCGGGAGATGTCGAGATGTTCTCCGGCGACATCGAGGTCGCGCTCCCGGCGCTCGAGGCCGCGGTCGAGAGGGTCACCCGGTCGGGGGCCATCCCGGTGATCCTCGGCGGGGACCACTCCATCGCCTTCCCGGACGCCAAGGGCGTGGCCAACGTCCTGGGGCACGGGCGGATCTCGATGATCCACTTCGACGCGCACGCCGACACCGGTGACATCGAGTTCGGCTCCCTGTGGGGGCACGGCCAGCCGATGCGCCGCCTGATCGAGTCGGGGGCGCTGCGCGGGGACCGGTTCCTCCAGGTCGGGCTCCGCGGCTACTGGCCACCCCCGGAGACCCTCGACTGGATGGCAGGCCAGAGCATGCGCTCGTACGAGATGACCGAGATCGGCCGCCGAGGTCTCGACACCTGCCTGACCGAGGTCTTCGCCATCGCCATGGACGAGTGCGACGGGGTGTTCCTGTCGGTCGACATCGACGTGTGCGACCCGGGCCACGCCCCTGGGACCGGCACCCCTGAGCCAGGGGGTCTGAGCGCGCGAGAGCTGCTCGACTCGGTGCGGCGGATCTGCCTGGAGCTCCCGGTGGTGGGAGTGGACGTCGTCGAGGTGAGCCCGCCGTACGACCACGCCGACATCACGGCCGCACTCGCGAACCGCGTTGTCCTGGAGTCGCTCTCGGCCATCGCCCGCCGGCGCCAGGACGCGCGGGACGGTACGAGCTGGGACCCGACCAGGCCCCTGCTCGACGGCCGGTCGGGCTAGGCGCTCCCGCTCCATGGCGCTGGCACGAGCACCCAGACCAGCTCGGCGGTGCGCGTCTGGCTGGCGTTGACCCAGGTATGCGGCTCGCCCCCCGAGAAGGTGAGGGCGTCGCCGGCGGTGAGCCGCTGGCGGTGGTCGCTGAACACGAGCTCGATGGCGCCCTTGAGGACGTAGACGACTTCGAGCTCGCAGTTGATCGTGTAGAGGTCTGTCCCCCCGGTCGCCCCGGCTTCAGCGACGGTATGCACGAGCTGCAGGCGGGACTGGCCACGCGGGGTCATCAGCCGTTCGCTGACGCCGCTCCCGCCGAGGTTGATCGCCGGGGCGCTGTCCCGGCGCACGAGTGCCACGTCAGGCGCCGAGAACAGCGCGCCCACCTGCAGGCTCATCACCTCGCAGAGGGTGATGAGCGAAGCCACCGAGAGCGACGTCTCGTCCCGCTCCACACGGCTGAGGAACCCCTTGGTCAGGCCCGCGGCGCCGGCCAGCTGCTCCAGCGTGTAGCCGTGGGCCTTGCGCGCCGCACGCAGTCGCGCCCCGATCCGGACCTCGTGGTTCGTGGGGGACACCGGGACCGGCCGCATGCCGTCTTCCTCTCTGCGGGAAGGGATGTCGCGCACCCCTTGACAGGCCCATTGTGGACCCCCGATGCTTGCAGGGCAACCTTTGTTGCCCTTGAGAAAACTTCGGGAGACACCATGCAGCGCCGTCATATCGCCCTGACCACCCTCGTCGCCTCTGCGGCGCTCGTCGCGGGGTGCGCCGCTCCCGACGCGACCGCGCCGGCTGGCGGTGGGTCCGCCGCTGCGGGCGGCGGGTCCACCACGGCGTCGATCGCCGCACTCACCAAGGACCCTGCCGCCGCCGCCATGCTGCCGCCCGCCATCGCGACGGCTGGCACGGTCCGCGTCGCCTCCGGGGTGAGCTTCCCCCCGATGGAGTTCTTCGACACCGACAACAAGACGGTGCTCGGCTTCGACGCCGATCTCGGCGCCGCGCTGGGCCAGGTGCTCGGCGTGAAGTTCGACTTCCAGAACACGAACTTCGACGGGATCATCGGCGGTCTCAACGCTGGCCGCTACGACCTGTCGCTCACGAGCATGATCGACAAGAAGTCGCGCCAGGAGACCGTCGACTTCGTCGACTACCTCAGCTCGGGCGTCACGTTCATGGTCGCCAAGGGCAACCCCAAGGGCCTCAGCGGCAAGCTGGATCTCTGCGGCAAGACCGCCGCGGTCGAGAAGAGCGCCACCGGCGATCTCACCGTGGACGACGTGAACAAGGAGTGCACGGCCGCCGGCAAGCCGGCCATCGTCAAGCAGCCGTTCCCCGACCAGGCGAGCGCGGTCCAGGCCCTGCAGTCCGGCCGTGCCGACGCGGTGGTGGCACTCGACCTCACCCTCGCCTACAACGTCAAGACCGCTCCGGATGCGTTCCAGATCGGGTCCAAGCCGTTCGACACGCTGCCGGTCGGCATCCCCGTGCCCAAGACCAACCCGGCCCTGCGCGACGCCGTGCAGGCGGCGCTGAAGAAGGTCATCGCCTCGGGCACGTACGACCAGCTGCTCGCCAAGTGGAACCTCACGGACCAGGCCCTCAAGGACGCGTCGATCAACGCGGGGAAGTGACCGGATGGCCGCTCAGACCACCGCGCCGACCGGACACGCCGAGGAGCCGGTCATCCGGCTACGGCACCCCGGGAGATGGGTCGCGGCTGCCGTCCTCGTCGTCCTCGCGGCGATGGCCGTCAGCTTCGTCGTCACCTCACCGGCGCTTCGCCTCGACCTCGTCGTGGGCTACGTCTTCGAGCGGTCCATCCTCCAAGGGCTGCTGGTCACCCTCGAGCTGACCGTGATCGCGATGGCGGTCGGCATCGTGCTGGGGACCGTGCTCGCCATGATGCGGCTCTCGGAGAACCCTCTCCTGCGCATCGTGGCTGGTGGCTACATCGGCGTCTTCCGGGGCACGCCCATCCTCGTCCAGCTGCTCTTCTGGTTCTTCCTCGGCACGGTGCTACCCCGGATCAGCCTCGGGGTGCCGTTCGGACCGGAGTTCCTCAGCGTGCCGACCAACACCCTGATCACCCAGTTCGGCGCAGCGATCCTCGGGCTCGGGCTCAACGAGGCGGCCTACATGGCGGAGATCGTGCGGGCGGGGATCGGGTCGGTCGACAGAGGGCAGACCGAGGCGGCCGAGGCCCTCGGGATGAAGCCGTGGCTCACCTACCGACGCGTCGTCCTGCCCCAAGCCGCCCGCCTCATCGTGCCGCCCACTGCCAACGAGGTCATCTCGATGCTCAAGCTGACCTCGCTCGCTCTCGTCATCGGGCTGCCCGAGCTGACCACCACCGTGCAGCTGATCTACGGCCGGACCTTCCAGCAGGTGCCGCTGCTCATCGTGGCGAGCATCTGGTACCTCGTGCTCACCACCATCCTCACGATGCTCCAGTCACGGATCGAGCACCGGATGAGCCGGGGAGTGCTCCCGGCCACCCGCACCCGGACCCGCTTCGCGATCGGAGGACGCTGATGTCCCAGGCACCGGGCGTGGAGCCACCTCTGCCGGCCGGGACGCCGATGGTCGACGCGCGGGCCGTGCGGAAGTCCTTCGGGGACAACGAGGTCCTCAAGGGCATCGACCTCGTCGTCGAGACCGGAGAGGTGGTCTCCCTCCTCGGACCGTCCGGCTCGGGCAAGAGCACCTTCCTGCGCTGCATCAACCACCTCGAGCGCATCGACGGCGGGGAGATCAGTGTCAACGGATCGCTCGTCGGCTACCGACGCAGCCACGGCAAGAAGTACGAGCTGCGCCCGGCCGAGGTCGCGGCCGCGCGTCGCGACGTGGGCATGGTCTTCCAGCGGTTCAACCTCTTCCCGCACCTGACGGCGCTCGAGAACGTCATGGCCGCGCCGTTGCACGTCAAGAAGGTCGGGCGAGACGAGGCGCGGACCACGGCCCTGGCCCTGCTCGACCGGGTCGGCCTCAGCGACAAGCCCGCGGCATACCCCTCCTCGCTCTCCGGCGGGCAGCAGCAGCGGGTCGCCATCGCGCGGGCCCTGGCGATGGAGCCGCGGCTCATGCTCTTCGACGAGCCCACCTCGGCCCTCGACCCCGAGCTCGTCGGTGAGGTGCTCGACGTCATGCAGGGCCTGGCCGCCGACGGGATGACGATGATCGTCGTCACCCACGAGATCGGCTTCGCGCGTGAGGTGTGCGACCGGGCGGTCTTCATGGACGATGGCGTCATCGTCGAGCAGGGGCCTCCTGCAACGCTGTTCAGCGACCCCCAGCATGCCCGGACCCGGTCATTCCTTTCGAAGGTGCTGTAGCCGATGAGCCATCCCCCCTCCCGCCAGACGATCCGCGGTCCGGTCGACGCGACCGTGACCCCGAGGTATGGCGGTCCGCACACCTTCGCGCGGCTGCCCCGGCTCGACGAGGTGGAGCGGGCCGACGTCGCGGTCGTCGGCGTGCCCTTCGACTCCGGCGTCAGCTACCGCCCAGGTGCCCGCTTCGGCCCGGGCCACGTGAGGGGCGCGTCGAAGCTGCTGCGTCCCTACAACCCGGTGCAGGCCGTCGAGCCGTTCGCCGCCCAGCAGGTCGTGGACGCCGGTGACATCGCCTGCAACCCGTTCGACATCGACGAGGCCGTGCGCCAGATCGACGAGGGAGCCCGCGAGATCGTCGGCACGGGTGCCCGGATGCTCACGATCGGCGGCGACCACACGATCGCCCTGCCGCTGCTGCGGGTCATGCACGAGCTGCACGGGCCCGTCGCCGTGGTCCACCTCGACGCCCACCTCGACACGTGGGACACCTACTTCGGCGCGCCGGTCACTCACGGCACCCCGTTCCGCCGGGCCAGCGAGGAGGCCCTGCTCGACCCGACCGGCTCGATCCATGTCGGGATCCGCGGGCCCCTCTACGGCCCCGCGGACCTGTCCGACGACGAAATCCTCGGCTTCCAGGTCATCGGAGCGCACGAGATGGACGACCACGGCTGGCGAGGGGCTGTGGAGCGGATCCGCGCCCGAGTCGGCGACCGGCCCACCTATGTCTCCCTCGACATCGACGTCCTGGACCCCGCGTTCGCGCCCGGCACGGGGACGCCGGAGGCGGGTGGGCTGACCAGCCGCGAGCTGCTCGCGATCCTGCGCTCGTTCGCCGACCTCAACCTCGTCGGCGCCGACATCGTCGAGGTCGCCCCCGCCTACGACCACGCTGAGATCACCGGCATCGCGGCCGCGCACGCGGCCTACGAGCTGATCAGCGCGATGGCGCCACGGCCGGAGACCACGGGTGAGTGAGCAGCCGAGCACCGGGGGAGCGGCCGTCATCGACGCGCTGGCGGCGCAAGGCGTCCGCGACGTCTTCGGCATCCCTGGCACGCACAACCTCGAGCTCTACCGGCATCTGTCCGGGTCGGGGATCCGCCATGTCGTCACCCGCCACGAGCAGGGCGCCGGGTATGCCGCCGACGGCTATGCCCGGGTGAGCGGGCGGCCCGGGGTGCTCATCACGACGTCCGGCCCGGGCATCACCAACGCCATCACCGCCCTCGCCACGTCGTACGCCGACTCGGTACCGACCCTGGCCGTCTCGCCCGGGCCTCCGCGGGGCACGGTGGGGGCTGACCTCGGCTGGCTGCACGAGATGAAAAACCAGCAGGCGGCCCTCGAGGCCGTGTGCGGACGCAGCATCAGGGTGGACGCGGCGGACGACGTCCCGGAGGTGCTCGCCGAGGTCTTCGCGGTGTTCCGGACGCGCCGACCCCGGCCGGTGCACCTCGAAGTGCCCGTCGACGTCCTGGAGGGGGAGTGGACGCGCCGCACCTGCCCCGCGCCGGCCCCCCACCAGCCCGACGCCCCGTCACCCGCCGATGTCGCCTCCGTCGTCGCGCTGCTGCAGACGGCGCAACGTCCTGTCCTCGTCGCCGGAGGCGGCGCGCGCGGCGCCGTGCAGGAGGTCCGGGCCCTGGCCGACCTCGGCATCCCGGTGCTGACCACGGTCAACGGGAAAGGGGTGCTGGACGAGTCGCACCCGATGGCGCTCGGCGCCTCGATGCGGCTGCCCGCCGCGCATGCCGTCGCGAACGACGCCGACCTGCTGCTCATCGTCGGCAGCGAGGTCGGCGACGCCGACCTGTGGGGCGGCACGCTGCGGCCCGGCATCCCCGGAGAGCGGACGGTGGTGCGGGTCGACCTCGACCCCGGCCAGCTGGGCAAGAACGTCGCTGCCGACGTCGGCATCGAGGGTGACGCACCGGCCGTGCTGAGGGCGATCCTGCTCGGTCTCGGCGCGTCGGTGCCTCGATGGGCCGATGCGGCGGGCCCGGACCGGGCCCGTCACCGCGCCGAGCTCATGTCGCAGGCCGACGCCGACGCCGGGCCGTGGGCGTCCATCCAGCACTCGCTGAGTGCGGCTCTGCCCGCAGACACCGTCGTCGCCGGGGACAGCTCGCAGGTGACCTACTACGGCACGGTGCACCACTGGCCGTTCACCACCGCGAACAGGCTGCTCTACCCCACGGGCTACGCGACCCTCGGCTACGGCCTCCCGGCGGCCATCGGCGCCAAGGTCGCGGCTCCCGAGCGTCCGGTCCTCGCCCTGGTCGGCGACGGAGCGGCGATGTTCAGCATCCAGGAGCTGCTCACCGCTGTCGAGCAGCGGCTCGCACTGCCCGTCGTCGTCGTCGACAACGGCGGCTATGCCGAGATCCGCGAGCAGATGGTCGACCGGGGCATCACGCCACAGGGCGTCGACCTCGTCGGCCCCGACTTCGCCGCCCTCGCCGCGGCCATGGGCGCCCGAGGGGTGACGGTCGACCTGGCCGCAGACCTCGGTCCGGCGGCGGCGCAGGCACTGCGCGCCGACGGTCCCACCGTGATCCACCACCGGGTCGGAAGGACTGGACAGTAGATGAGCGAGCAGAGCAGGCTGGGCGGCGTGACGAGCATCGAGCAGAGACGAGTACTCAAGACCGCCATCCCGGGGCCGCGGTCCGAGGAGCTCCACACGCGCAAGGCGGCAGCGGTCGCGAGCGGCGTCGGCGTCGGACTGCCGGTCTACGTCGAGCGGGCCGGCGGCGGCATCGTCGTCGACGTCGACGGCAACCAGCTCATCGACTTCGGCTCGGGCATCGCCGTCACCTCGGTCGGCAACGCCGCACCGCGGGTGGTCGAGGCGGTGCGGCGGCAGGTCGCCGACTTCACGCATACCTGCTTCATGGTCACGCCGTATGAGGAGTACCTCGCCGTGTGCGAGCAGCTCAACGAGCTGACGCCAGGGCTGCACGAGAAGCGTTCCGCGCTCTTCAACTCCGGCGCCGAGGCCGTCGAGAACGCGATCAAGGTCGCCCGGTCGTACACGGGTCGGCAGGCGGTGGTGGCCTTCGACCACGCCTACCACGGCCGGACCAACCTCACGATGGCGCTGACGGCGAAGAACATGCCCTACAAGGACGGCTTCGGTCCGTTCGCCGGGGAGATCCACCGGGTGCCGATGGCCTACCCCTACCGCTGGCCGACCGGGCCCGAGGCGTGCGCGGACGAGGCCTTCGCCGAGTTCGTCACGCGCGTGCACACGCAGGTCGGAGAGCAGAACACGGCCGCCGTCATCCTCGAGCCGATCCAGGGCGAGGGCGGGTTCATCGTGCCTGCACCGGGGTTCGTGGCGAAGGTCGCCGACTGGTGCTCCGAGAACGGCATCCTGTTCATCGCCGACGAGATCCAGACGGGGTTCTGCCGCACGGGCGACTGGTTCGCCAGCGAGCACGAGGGGGTCGTGCCCGACATCGTGACGGTGGCCAAGGGGATCGCCGGCGGGCTGCCGCTCGCCGGCGTCACCGGACGCGCCGAGGTGATGGACTCGGTGCACGGCGGGGGACTCGGCGGCACCTACGGGGGCAACCCGGTGGCCTGCGCCGCCGGACTGGCCGCCATCGAGACGATGCGCGAGAACGACCTGGTCACCCGTGCGCGCCAGATCGAGGCACTGTTCCGCCCTCGGCTGGAGGCGCTCGCGGCGAAGTACGAGCAGATCGGGGACATCCGCGGCCGGGGCGCCATGCTCGCCATCGAGCTCGTCGCGTCCGCCGACGACAAGACGCCGAACGCCGCCCTCACCGCTGCGGTCAACGCCGCCTGCCACCGCCAGGGGCTGGTGACGCTGACCTGCGGCACCTACGGCAACGTCTTCCGGTTCCTGCCTCCACTCGTCGCCGGCGACGACCTGCTGTCCGAGGGCCTCGACATCCTCGAGGCAGCCTTCTCCGCATCCGTCTGAGCCCGCTGGCTAGGCTCGGACTCCCGACCTCAGGAGGTTCTCCATGCCGCCCACCCAGTCCGCGCTGGTCGAGTCCGTGCCCAAGGGCCTGTTCATCGGGGGGTCCTGGCGGGACGCCTCGGGCGGCGAGACGGTGACCGTTGAGGACCCGGCCACCGGCCGGGCCCTCGCCCAGGTCGCCGACGCCTCTGTCGCCGACGGTCTGGCGGCCCTCGACGCGGCCGTCGCGGCGCAGCCGTCCTGGGCCGCGACCGCGCCACGCGACCGGGGGGAGATCCTCCGCGCGGCCTACGAGCGGATCATCGCGCGGACCGAGGACTTCGCCCTCCTGATGACGCTCGAGATGGGCAAGCCCCTTGCCGACTCGCGCGCTGAGGTGACCTACGGCGCGGAGTTCTTCCGGTGGTTCGCCGAGGAGGCCGTCAGGGTGCACGGCCGGTTCTCGATCTCCCCCAACGGCGCCACCCGGCTCATGACGATGAAGCAGCCGGTCGGTCCCACCCTGATGATCACGCCGTGGAACTTCCCTCTTGCGATGGGCACGCGCAAGATCGGGCCGGCCATCGCCGCGGGCTGCACGATGGTCGTCAAGCCGGCCAGCCAGACCCCGCTGACCATGCTGCTGCTCGCCGAGCTGCTCACCGAGTGCGGCGTGCCCGCGGGCGTTCTCAACGTCATCACGACGACGCACACGCAGGACGTCATCGAGCCGCTGGTGCGCGACCCGCGGCTGCGCAAGCTGACCTTCACCGGCTCGACCCCGGTGGGCCGGATGCTCGTCGAGCAGTCCGCCGAGCAGCTGCTCCGGGTCTCCATGGAGCTCGGCGGGAACGCGCCGTTCCTCGTCTTCGAGGATGCCGACGTGGACAGGGCGGTCGACGGAGCGATGCTCGCCAAGATGCGCAACATCGGCGAGGCGTGCACGGCGGCCAACCGGTTCTACGTCCACGAGTCGGTGGCTGCCGAGTTCTCCCGCAAGTTCGCCAAGCGCATGGGGGCGCTCACCCTCGGCAAGGGCACCAGGAAGGGGGTGAGCGTCGGTCCCCTCATCGACGGCAAGGCCCGCGACAAGGTCTCCGAGCTGCTCGCGGACGCCGTCGCCAAGGGGGCGAAGGTCATCGCCGGCGGGGTGCCGCAGAAGGGCGCGGGGTACTTCTTCCAGCCGACGGTGCTCACCGACGTCCCGACCACTGCGAGGCTGCAGAAGGAGGAGATCTTCGGGCCGGTGGCACCGATCACCACCTTCAGGACCGACGCCGAGGCGATCCGGATGGCCAACGACACCGAGTTCGGGCTCGTCGCCTATCTGTTCACCGAGAACCTGACCCGGGCGATGACGACGAGCGAGGCCCTGGAGTACGGCATGGTCGGCGTCAACCAGGGCGTCGTCTCGAACCCGGCCGCGCCGTTCGGCGGCGTCAAGCAGAGCGGGTTCGGTCGCGAAGGGGGCTTCGAGGGGATCGAGGAGTACCTCGAGACCAAGTACGTCGGCATCGCGCTCTAGGGGCCACGGCCACACCTGAGGACCTGTGCGGTCACGCGCAGCGCCGTCCGCCGCGCCGGTGGGGGACAATGACGGGGTGACCACGCCTCGCTCCGTCAGCCTGCTCGGTTCGACCGGCTCGATCGGCACGCAGGCGA
Source organism: uncultured Actinomycetota bacterium (assembly GCA_963826375.1). Classification (GTDB taxonomy): domain Bacteria; phylum Actinomycetota; class Actinomycetes; order Actinomycetales; family Dermatophilaceae; genus Lapillicoccus. Next base: position 718,476 of record CAWGWN010000009.1, read on the forward strand.
TCGAGATCGTGCTCGCCAACCCCGACCGGTTCCGGGTCACCTCCCTCAGCGCCGGCGGCGGCAACCTCGCCCTGCTGGCCGAGCAGGCGGTGCGCCTGCAGGTCGACACGGTCGCCGTGGCGAACGGGACGAGCGACGAGGTGACTGCGGCTCTCGGTGCGGCAGCCGCGAGAGCCGGCCACCCGGCATACCGGCCCGAGGTGGTGGTGGGACCGATGGCGAGCGCCGACCTGGCCTCCCGGCCCGTCGACGTCGTCCTCAACGGGATCACCGGCTCCATCGGGCTGGCGCCGACGCTCGCCGCTCTCGAGGCGGGCAACGTCCTGGCTCTGGCGAACAAGGAGTCGCTCATCGTCGGCGGGCCGCTGGTCAAGGCGGCCGCCAAGCCGGGCCAGCTGGTGCCTGTCGACAGCGAGCACAGTGCCATCGCCCAGTGTCTTCGCGGGGGGACGGCCGCCGAGGTGCGCCGGCTGGTGGTCACCGCGAGCGGTGGTCCGTTCCGCGGTATGCCGCGTGAGCAGCTGCGCGCGGTGACGCCCGAGCAGGCACTCGCCCATCCGAACTTCGCCATGGGCCCGGTCATCACGACGAACTCCGCCACCCTGGTCAACAAGGGGCTGGAGGTCATCGAGGCCCACCTGCTCTTCGACATCCCGCTGGACCGGATCGACGTGGTCGTCCATCCGCAGCAGCTGATCCACTCGATGGTCGAGTTCACCGACGGGGCGACGATCGCCCAGCTGTCCCCGCCGAGCATGCTCATCCCCATCGCCCTGGGGCTGTCCTGGCCGGACCGGGTGCCGGACGCCGGACCGGCGTGCGACTGGACCGAGGCGGCTACCTGGGAGTTCTTCCCCCTCGACGACGTGGCCTTCCCTGCCGTCTCGCTGGCCCGTCAGGTGGGTGCTGCCGGGGGGACGTTCCCCGCGGTGTACAACGCCGCGAACGAGACCTGCGTGCAGGCCTTCTTCGAGGGCCAGATCCGGTTCACCGACATCGTCGACACGGTGGCGCGGGTCGTCGAGCTGCACTCCGCGCAGGCCGACGGGATCGATCCCGCGGCGCTGGACGTTGAGGCAGTGCTGCGTGCCGACGCCTGGGCCCGCGGACGGGCACGCTCCGTGCTCGGACTCGACGAACTGGGGACCGCCCCCCCCAACGGAAGGACCGACGCGTGATCGCGTACCTCGCTGGAGTGCTCTTCGTCGCCCTCGGCATCGGAGTGTCCATCGCGCTGCACGAGATCGGTCACATGGTGCCCGCAAAGCGCTTCGGAGTGAAGGTGACGCAGTACATGGTCGGCTTCGGCCCGACCGTCTGGTCCCGCACCCGCGGAGAGACCGAGTACGGCCTCAAGGCGGTCCCGCTCGGCGGCTACATCCGGATGATCGGCATGTTCCCCCCGAAGCCCGGCAGCGACCCGAGCCGGTTGCGAGGCTCCTCGACGGGGCGGTTCAGCCAGCTCATGGACCAGGCCCGAGAGGACTCGATGGAGGAGGTCGGACCGCTGGACCAGGACCGGGTCTTCTACAAGCTGTCGGTCCCGAAGAAGGTCACCGTCATGCTCGGCGGCCCGATGATGAACTTCGTCATCTCCGCGGTCCTGCTCACCGGCATCCTCACCCTGCACGGCATCGCGACCGTCACGCCCCTGGTCTCCAGCGTGGCCGAGTGCGTCCCGACCACCGCGCCGACGGTGCAGCAGGCGCAGCCCGCCTGTGCTCCTGGTGACCCGGTGTCGCCGGCGCAGCAGGCCGGCCTCCAGCCCCAGGACCGGATCGTCTCCGTCAGCGGCACGCCCGTGAAGACGTGGACCGAGGTGACCTCGATGATCCGGCGGAGCGCCGGGACGACACTGACCATGGTCGTCGAGCGCGGCGGCCGAGAGGTCACCCTGCAGGCGCCGATCGCCAGCCTGACCAGGGCCGTCCTCGTCGACACCGACAAGGTCAAGGTCGACGCCAACGGTCAGCTCGTCACCGAGCAGGTCGGCTTCCTCGGGGCCACCCCGTCGGTCGAGAACGTCAAGGAAGGCATCTCGCAGGCGCCGGCGCTCGTCGGGAACGCGTTCGTGCAGACCGCCTCGGTCGTCGTCCACGTCCCCGAGAAGATGGTCGGGATCTTCCAGGCCGCCTTCGGGTCCGGGGAGCGGGACAAGAACGGTCCCATCTCGGTCGTGGGAGTCGGCCGCGTCGGCGGGGAGATCGCGGCGGCGGACCTCGGCCAGGACAGCCTGATGACCAAGTTAGTGTTCCTCCTCTCGCTCATCGCCTCGCTCAACATGGCGCTGTTCGTCTTCAACCTCATCCCGCTCCTGCCGCTCGACGGCGGCCACGTGGCCGGCGCACTGTGGGAGGGGCTCAAGCGCAACGGCGCCCGGCTGCTCGGCCGAGCCGACCCGGGGCACGTGGACGTCGCCAAGGCGCTTCCGGTCGCCTACACCATGGCCATCCTGCTCATCGGGATGTCTGCCCTGCTGATCTACGCCGACATCGTCAAGCCGATCTCCTTCCTCTGAGCCGTCCCGCTGTCGAGCCTCCAGGGCTCCTCAGCCGGGCACATGGGTGGACGGGGGAGGGCATACCGGCCCCGGGTGGCCCGTCGAGGTGGGGGATACTGAGCCCATGACCGTCTCGCTTGGTATGCCGTCCGCGCCCGCGCCTGTCGTCGCTCCCCGCCGGCACACCCGCAAGATCAAGGTCGGCAAGGTCGACGTCGGCGGCGACGCGCCCATCTCGGTCCAGTCGATGTGCACGACGCAGACGACCGACATCAACGCGACCCTCCAGCAGATCGCCGAGCTCACCGCGACCGGGTGCGACATCGTCCGGGTGGCCTGTCCCACGCAGGACGACGCCGACGCGCTGCCGCAGATCGCCCAGCACAGCCAGATCCCGGTCATCGCGGACATCCACTTCCAGCCGAAGTACGTCTTCGCGGCGATCGACGCGGGGTGCGCTGCCGTGCGGGTCAACCCGGGCAACATCCGCAAGTTCGACGACCAGGTCAAGCAGATCGCCGCCGCGGCCAAGGACGCGGGCGTGTCCATCCGGATCGGGGTGAACGCCGGCTCCCTCGACCCGCGGATCCTCGGCAAGTACGGCAAGGCCACCGCCGAGGCGCTGGTGGAGTCTGCGGTCTGGGAGGCCGGTCTGTTCGAGGAGCACGACTTCCACGACTTCAAGATCTCGGTCAAGCACAACGACCCCGTAGTGATGGTCAAGGCGTACGAGATGCTGTCCGAGCGGGGGGACTGGCCGCTGCACCTCGGGGTGACCGAGGCCGGCCCCGCCTTCCAGGGCACCATCAAGTCCTCGGTGGCGTTCGGGGCGCTGCTCGCCAAGGGCATCGGCGACACGATCCGGGTCTCGCTGTCGGCGCCTCCGGTCGAGGAGGTCAAGGTCGGCAACCAGATCCTCCAGTCGCTCAACCTGCGGCCCCGCAAGCTCGAGATCGTCTCCTGTCCCTCATGTGGTCGCGCCCAGGTCGACGTCTACACGCTGGCCGACCAGGTCTCCGCCGGCTTGGAGGGGCTCGAGGTCCCGCTTCGGGTGGCCGTGATGGGCTGCGTCGTCAACGGCCCGGGGGAGGCCCGAGAAGCCGACCTCGGTGTCGCCAGCGGCAACGGGAAGGGGCAGATCTTCGTCAAGGGCGAGGTGATCAAGACCGTCCCGGAGAGCCAGATCGTCGAGACGCTCATCGAGGAGGCGATGCGGATCGCCGAAAGTATGCAGGCCTCCGACGAGTCGGCGGGCGGCGGTCCGACCGTGACCGTCAGCTGACGTCGACCGCCAGCCGCCGAGGCGCTCCACCACCGTGACAGCCGCACAGGATTCAGTGGTCGACATCGATCCGTTTGGCGGGCAGGCTTAGCCCGTGCTGCGCACCGGTTCTCCCGTGCGCGCCTTGTCGGTCGGGGACCGGGACGAGGCGCTGGGCCTCTGCGCCCGCAACCCGGCCGCGAACGTGTTCGTCGCCTCCCGGATCGAGGAGGGAGCTCTCCGCTCGATGCCGGAGACGCTCCTCGGCTACCGGGTCGGCGGTGAGCTGCGAGGCATGTGCTGGGTCTCCGCCAACGTGGTGCCCGTGGAGTGCGACACCGAGGCGGCCCAGGCGATCGCCCACCGGATCCGCCGGTCGCAGCGCGGCTGCGCCTCGATCTTCGGGCCGAGCGAGCAGGTCGGCGCGCTGTGGGAGGAGCTGGCGCCCAGCTGGGGGCCGGGCCGAGCCGTCCGGGCGGTGCAGCCCCTCATGGCCACGTCGGCCCATCCGCGGACCCTCGGGCTGGCCGTCGACCCGCGAGTGCGGCTCGCGCGCCGCGACGAGGTCGACCTCGTCCTGCCTGCGGCCACCGCCATGTTCACCGACGAGATCGGCTACCCGCCGTACCGCGGCTCGTCACGCAGCTACCGGGTGCTCATCGCCGACCTCATCGGCAAGGGCCACACCTTCGTCTGGGTGGAGGACGACGAGGTGCTGTTCAAGGCCGACGTCGGCTCGGCCGCAGTCGGCGCGGCCCAGATCCAGGGAGTGTGGCTGACCCCGAGGCTGCGCGGCCGTGGTCTGGCGACGTCGCTGATGGCGGCGGCCACGGCGCTGATCCTCGAGCGGGTGGCACCGCAGGCGACGCTCTACGTGAACGACTTCAACGCTGCGGCGCGCGCGACCTACCGCACCATCGGTTTCGAGGAGATCGGCACCTTCACGACCGTGCTGCTCTGACTGGGCGTGTCCCAGTTCGTCGTGAATGCATGACCAGGGCGTTCGCCGGGTCTGCCGACGAGGAGGCGTCTCGCTCAGGCGTCGTCGAGCAGGCATTGCAGGGTGCGATGCGCCGTCCGCGACATCACGCTGTTGGTGTCTCGGTAGTACCAGAGACAGCCGATGGCCTGTGCGAAGGCCCAGCCCTTGCCGCGGTCCCACTCCTCGTCGTCGCAGCCGAGCGCCCGTCGATAGGCTTCACGAGCATCGTGGCTCATGAGGTTCCAGGCTGGCTGAAGATCGAGCGCGGGGTCGGCCACGCCGAGCTGTCCTACGTCGATGACGCCGGTCAGGTTCTCTCGCTCGACCAAGATGTTGCCGGGCATGAGGTCGCCGTGCGTCCAGGTGTCCACGTGGTGGCGTGGCGTCTCTCGGAGAGAGCTCCACAAGGTGGCCAGGGAGCCGGTGTCGATCATGCCGCTGCTTCGTCGTAGCCCGGTTTCCACAGACTCGTCGTGCTGGGTGAGCAGCCCGCCTCGGCGCATCCCCTGGAAGGTGCGGCCCTCGGTCGGCAGCGAGCGGACCGCGTGGACGAAGCCGGCGAGCTGCGTGGCGAACCGACGCGACCCAGCCGCTTGGGTGTGGCTCGCGACGTCGCCAGGGATCCAGCGGTACACGCACCAGGGCAGCGGGTAGTCCTCACCCGGCTGGCCCATGGCGACGGGTTCCGGGGTGGCGACGGGTGACACGGCCAGGAGCCGTTGAGCCACCTCGATCTCGCGCGTGAGCTCTGCCCGGCACGTCTCGACGTTGTCTCCTTGGAGGGGTAGACGTGCCACGAGGTGGGTGCCGATCCGGTACAGCGCGTTGACTGTGCCCTGGGAGGTCACCTCGGTCACCGGCATGTTCGCCCACCGGGGGAACTGCGCGCGGACCATCCGAGCGACGGCCGCCACGGTGATGGGGATCTGGTCGGCATGCATGGCCACCCCGGCAGTGTGGCTGGTGGTGCAGAAAAGCTCCACCGCTTTGGCCTGACGCCGGAAGGCCCGCCCCCATGGCGGGGAGCGGGCCTTCCGCGACGTCCGGTCTAGGACCGGGCCGACGTCACTGCGTGAGAGCCGACAGGGTCGGGTCGTTGGCGTACGCCTCCTTGGCGTTCGCCTTGGTCACGATGACCGGCGCCAGCAGGTGCGCCGGGACGACCTTGACCCCGTTGTTGTAGGACTTGTCGTCGTTGATGTCCGGCTTGCCACCCGACTGCAGGGTCTTGAGCATCGCGATGGTGTCCTTGACCAGGTTGCGGGTGTCCTTGTTGATGGTGGAGTACTGCTCACCCGCCATGATCGACTTGACCGACTCCACCTCGGAGTCCTGACCCGTGACCACCGGGATGGGCTTACCGGCGGCCTTGACCGACGTGATGATGGCGCGTGCGAGCGTGTCGTTCGGCGAGAGGACCCCGTCGAGCGTGGTGCTCGTGTAGTTGGCGGTGAGCAGCGTGTCCATCCGCTTCTGGGCGTTCTCGGCCTTCCAGCCCTGGGTGACGACCTGCTGGAAGTCCTTCTGGCCGGAGGCCACCTTGAGGGTGCCGTCGTCGATCTTCGGCTTGAGCACGTCCATGGCGCCGTCGAAGAAGACCTGCGCGTTGGCGTCGTCTGGAGAGCCGGCGAACAGCTCGATGTTGTACGGGCCGTTGGGCTTCTTGGCCTTCATGCCATCCAGCAGTGCCTGGCCCTGCAGCTGGCCGACCTTCCGGTTGTCGTAGGCGATGTAGTAGTCCACCGCGTCGGTGTTCTTCACCAGACGGTCGTAGGCGATGACGATCGCCCCAGAGTCCTTGGCGGCCTTGAGCTGGGTGCCCAGCTGCGAGCCGTCGATGGCTCCGACGACGATGACCTTGGCGCCCTTGGTCACCATGGCCTGGATCTGGTTCTGCTGCTCCGAGACACCGCCGTTGGCGAACTGCACATCCGACTTGAAGCCGGCGTCGGCGAGCCCGTTCTTGAACAGTCCTTCCGCAAGGACCCAGTTCTCTGAGGTCTTCTGCGGCAGGGCGACACCGATGAGGGAGTCCGCCGGGAAGCCGGCCGCCTTGCCACCGGTCGCGCCGGTTCCGGTCCCGGCTGTGTCATCGGCCCGGCCGCACGCGGTCATGGCCATCGCCGCCACGGCGGTGACGGCCAGCACCTTGGCGAAGGTGAAGGTACGCATATGCGCTCTTTCCTTTTCTGCGTGCCCCTGAGGGGGACACGGACTACGGTATGCCGGACGGACGCCCGGCATGGGGGGGAGGAGTCAGGTGCCTTGGCGGATCGTGTCCTTCACGGACTCGGTCTCGGTGGCGGCGCTGGGGGGCGGGCTCGCGTCGGGCGAGCTTCCCCCACGGAAGTTGCGGGTGAGCAGGCCGATGAGGGACGGCCGGCCCTGCGTCTTGTTGTAGACGTCGAAGGCGACGGCGATGAGCAGGACGAGGCCCTTGATGATCTGGGTGGCGTCGGCTCCGATGCCGAGCAGCTGCAGGCCGTTGTTGAGGACAGCCATGACGAGGCCACCGATGATGGACCCCACCACGGTGCCGACACCGCCGGTGACCGCCGCGCCGCCGATGAAGACGGCGGCGATGGCGTCGAGCTCCCAGCCGACGCCGTCGAACGGCCCGGAGGCGTTCGACCGCGCGACGAACATCATCCCGGCCAGGGCGGCGAGGATGGACATGTTCATCATGACGAGGAAGTTGACCTTCTTGCTCTTCACGCCCGACAGCTCGGCGGCGTGCCGGTTGCCACCGACCGCGTAGATGTGACGGCCGATGATGGTCCGGCTGGAGATGAAGCCGTAGATCAGCACGAGGGCCGCGAGGATCATCCCCGAGATGGGGAAGGACGTGCCCCGGCGGCCGGAGGCGAAGAGCAGCGTCGCCGCGAGGATCGCGCCACAGACGAGTACCAGCCGCAGGATGAGGATCCAGGGCTCCTCGAGCTCGTGACCGACCTTGCTCAGTGCGCGCCGGGCGCGCAGCGCACCGATGACGATGAACGCGCACAGGAGCAGACCGATCAGCACGGTGAGGTTGTTGTAGCCCGTGCGCGGGCCGATCTCGGGAAGGTACCCGGCCCCGATCTGCTGGAAGTCCTGGCCGACCGGCACGGTGTTGGACTTGCCGACGAACTGGTTCGCGCCGCGGAAGAGCAGCATCCCGGCCAGCGTGACGATGAAGGCGGGGATGCCGACGTAGGCGACCCAGATGCCCTGCCATACGCCGATGAGGGCGCCGAGGGCCAGCCCGAGAAGGATGCCGACGAACCACGGCAGGTTCCAGTCGCGCATCGCGATCGCGACGACGATGCCGACGAAGGCCGCGATGGAGCCGACGGACAGGTCGATGTGCCCGGCGATGATGACGAGCACCATGCCGATGGCCAGCACGAGGATGTAGGAGTTGCCCTGGAAGAGGTTGATCACGTTGTCCGGCGTCAGGGTGAGGCCACCGGTGCGGATCTGGAAGAAGATGATGAGAGCCACCAGGGCGAAGATCATCCCGAGCTGGCGGCTGTCGCCACCGAAGATCCTCGTCACGGTCGCCATGGAGAAGCCAGGGCGGCTCTCGGTGTCGCGGGGAGCCTGGTCTGTGGTCATGCGCTCGCCTCCATGGTCTCGGTGCCGGCGGAACTTCGCGTCATCAGACGCATCAGCGACTCCTGGTCTGCCTCGGTCTTGTCCAGGACGCCCGTGATGGCGCCTTCGAAGATGGTGTAGATCCGGTCCGAGAGACCGAGCAGCTCAGGCAGCTCGGACGAGACGAGGATGACGCCCTTGCCCTCGGCCGCGAGCTGCTGGATGATCCCGTAGATCTCGAACTTGGCCCCCACGTCGATACCGCGGGTCGGCTCGTCGAGGATGAGCAGGTCCGGCTCGGTGAACAGCCACTTGGCCAGCACGACCTTCTGCTGGTTCCCGCCGGAGAGCTTGGCCACGCCCTCGTCCACCGTCGGGGCCTTGGTCCGCAACGACCGTCGGTACTGCTCGGCGTACATGTACTCCTCGCGGGCGTTGACCGCGAGGCCGTGGGTGATCCGCTTGAGGCCTGCCGAGACGGTGGTTCGCTTGATGTCGTCGAGGAGGTTCAGACCGAGCGACTTGCGGTCCTCCGTGACGTACGCGAGGCCGTGGTCGATCGCGCTGGGGACGGTGGGCAGGCGCAGCTCCTTGCCGTCCTTGATGATCGTCCCGCGCAGGTAGTTGCCGTAGGAGCGACCGAAGATGCTGCGCATCAGCTCGGTGCGGCCGGCCCCCATCAGACCCGCGAACCCCACGATCTCGCCGCGGCGGACGGTGAAGCTGCTGCCCTTGCAGACGAGGCGGTCGGGGACGCTCGGATGCTGCACGGTCCAGTCGCGCACCTCGAAGAACGTCTCGCCGAGATCGGGCGTGTGCTCGGGGAAGCGGGACTCCAGGTCCCGTCCCACCATGCCGCGGATGATCCGGTTCTCGTCGACCCCGTCCTCCTGGACCCGGAGGGTCTCGATCGACAAGCCGTCCCGGATGATCGTGATCGCGTCGGCGATCTGCTCGATCTCGTTGAGCTTGTGGCTGATCATGATGCAGGTGACGCCCTTGGAGCGCAGGCCCGTGATGAGGTCGAGGAGGTGCTGGGAGTCGCCCTCGTTCAAGGCCGCCGTCGGCTCGTCGAGGATCAGGAGCTTGACGTCCTTGGACAGCGCCTTGGCGATCTCGACGAGCTGCTGCTTGCCGACGCCGATGTCGCGGACCTTGGTGTCCGGGTCCTCCTCGAGTCCGACTCTGGCGAGCAGCTCCTTGGCGCGGGCCCTGGTCGCCGTCCAGTTGATCACCCCACCGCGGGTCACCTCGTTGCCGAGGAAGATGTTCTCGGCGATCGAGAGCTCGGGGATGAGCGCGAGCTCCTGATGGATGATGACGATCCCGGCGTGCTCGCTGTCGCGGATGTTGTTGAAGGCCACCGGTCTGCCCTCGAAGAGGATGTCGCCGGTGTAGCTGCCGGCAGGGTGCACGCCTGAAAGGACCTTCATGAGGGTGGACTTGCCCGCGCCGTTCTCGCCGCAGATCGCCTGCACCTCGCCCCGTCGGACGACCATCGAGACATCGGAGAGGGCGAGCACACCAGGGAAGCGCTTGGTGATGCCGCGCATCTCCAGGATCACCGAGCCGGGTGAGGTCAGCGGGGGGCCGACCGCTTCCTGCTGGGCACCTGGTGCCCCGGCGTCTGTGCTCATGGGTGAGTCACCATCCAGATCTCGCGCACGAGGGGAAGTGCGGCTCTCGATTGTTTCGCACCGCCCTGCCGGAATGGTCCGGGTTGGCCGATCCGGGCTGTCACAGTGCGGTAACGGGGGAGGAGGCGTGCGACGACTGGCACGGGCGGGTCCTTCCTCGCGCGCAGGCGCGATGACATCGTTGTCAGGTGGCGTGGTCCACACTGAACCGCAGCATCGTTGATTCGTCAAGCAGACGCGGCAGCCCGGCCTGACCGACGCCAGCCGTCGGTCCTGACACCGTCGTCAGCGCTGGTTTGATGGAGCCATGAGAACGCTGACCGAGCCATGAGAACCAGGGTCGTCCGGACCGCGGCCTCGCCACCGACCGCGGACACCCTGCGGCTGGCCGCCCTGTTCCTCACCTCCGGGGTGCTGCACCTGGTCCGGCCGCAGATCTTCGAGCCGCTGGTGCCGCGGATCCTCCCGGTCCGGCGCGAGATCGTCCTGATGTCCGGAGCGGCCGAGATCGCCTGCGCGGTCGGACTGCTCGGCCCACGCACCCGACGCGTGGCCGGCTGGGCCAGCGCCGCCCTCCTGGTCGGTGTCCTGCCCGGCAACGTACAGATGGCGGTGACGGCCCATCGTCGTGCGCAGCGGGCACCCACCGACCTGACCCGCCAGGCCCTCCGGGCGGCGACCATCGCCCGGCTGCCGTTCCAGGTCCCGCTGATCCGGACCGCGCTGCGGGCCGCTGGCCGACGCCGCTGAGCCGCGGCATACCGAGCTCCCCGGTATCCTTCCGAGGCTCGACCCACCCATCTTCCGAGGAGCCTCACCGTGGCCATGCGCATGTCGACCTTGTTCCTGCGAACGCTGCGCGAGGACCCGGCCGACGCTGAGGTCCCGAGCCACCGCCTCCTCGTGCGGGCCGGCTACATCCGCCGGGTCAGCCCGGGCATCTACACCTGGCTGCCCCTGGGCCTGAAGGTGCTGCGCCGGGTCGAGCAGATCGTCCGCGAGGAGATGGACGCGATCGGCTCCCAGGAGCTGCTCTTCCCCGCCCTGCTGCCGCGTGAGCCGTTCGACCAGTCCGGGCGGTGGGCGGAGTACGGCCCCAACATCTTCCGGCTCAAGGACCGCAAGAACGCGGACTACCTGCTCGGGCCCACCCACGAAGAGATGTTCACCCTCGCGGTGAAGGACCTGTACTCGTCCTACAAGGACCTCCCGCTGTCGATCTACCAGATCCAGACGAAGTACCGCGACGAGGCGCGCCCTCGGGCCGGGCTCCTGCGCGGGCGCGAGTTCATCATGAAGGACTCCTACTCCTTCGCCGTCGACGACGCCGGGCTCGACAAGGCCTACGACCTGCACCGGGAGGCCTATGTCCGGATCTTCGACCGCCTCGGCTTCCACTACGTCATCGTCGCGGCGATGGCCGGGGCCATGGGGGGCAGCAAGTCGGAGGAGTTCCTCGCCACCGCCGAGAACGGCGAGGACACCTACGTGCGGTGCCCGAACTGCGGGTATGCCGCGAACGTCGAGGCGGTGCGCGTGCCGACGCCCCCCGCCGTGGACTGGACCGACGCCCCAGCCGCTCACGTCGAGGACACCCCGGACACCCCGACCATCGCCACTCTGGTCGACCACCTCAACGCACACCACGCCCGCTCCGACCGCGCGTGGACCGCCGCCGACACGCTCAAGAACGTGCTGGTGACGGTGACCCAGCCGGACGGGACGAGCGAGATCCTCGCGATCGGGCTGCCCGGTGACCGCGAGGTGGACGAGAAGAGGCTGGGGGCCCAGCTCGAGCCTGCCGTCGTCTCGGCGTTCGACGACTTCGACAGCCACCCCGACCTGGTCAAGGGCTACATCGGGCCGCAGGCGCTCGGAGCCGACCGCGCGGCCGGGGTGCGCTACCTCGTCGACCCGCGCGTCGTGGACGGCACCGCCTGGGTGACCGGCGCGAACCTGCCGGGCCGCCATGTGGTCGACCTCGTCGCCGGCCGGGACTTCACCGCGGACGGCACGATCGAGGCCGCTGAGATCCGCGAGGGAGACGAGTGCCCCAGCTGTGGGCACGCCCTGGTCGCCGCACGGGGGATCGAGATGGGCCACATCTTCCAGCTCGGACGCAAGTACGCGGACGCGCTGGGCCTGAAGGTCCTGGACGAGCACGGCAAGCTTGTCACCGTGACGATGGGCAGCTACGGCGTGGGCGTCTCCCGGGCGGTGGCGTGTGTCGTCGAGGGCAACCACGACGAGGCCGGGCTGGTCTGGCCGCGGGCGATCAGCCCTGCCGACGTCCACGTCATGGCGGCCGGCAAGGACGAGGACATCTTCCTCAAGGCCCAGGAGATCACCCAGGGGCTCGAGCGGGAAGGCCTGGAGGTGCTCTTCGACGACCGCAAGGGGGTCAGCCCCGGCGTGAAGTTCAAGGACTCCGAGCTCATCGGCGTCCCGACGATCGTCGTCGTCGGACGCGGCCTGGCCTCCGGCACGGTCGAGATCAAGGACCGGCGCAGCGGCGAGCGCCGCGAGGTCGCCGTGGGCGACGTATTCCACGAGGTCCTCGCCGAGGTCCACGGCCCCCGCGAGCCATGACCGGCGCCGTCGACGCGGTGATCTTCGACTGGGGCGGCACGATCACGCCCTGGCACACGGTCGACCTCGAGGAGCAGTGGCGGGTGTTCGCCCGCACCTTCCACCTCGACAGTCCGCACCTGGTAGACGAGCTCGCCGCCCGGATGCATGCTGCCGAGAGTGACGCCTGGGGGCGCGGCCGGGGTGGTGGGCACACCTCGGCCCGGATCGAGGACATCCTCGCGACAGCTGGGGTCACCGCTGGTGACCCCCGGCACGAGGCCGGCCTCGCGGCATACCGGGCCTACTGGGAGCCGCACACCTTCACCGACCCGCAGGTGCGGCCGCTGTGGGAAGGCCTGCGGGGCAACGGAATCCGCGTCGGGGTGCTCTCCAACACGATCTGGAGCCGCGACTACCACCACGCCATCTTCGCCCGAGACGGGGTGCTCGACCTCATCGACGCGGACGTCTACTCCAGCGAGACCCCCTGGGTGAAGCCGTCGCCCGAGATCTTCCGGGCGGCCGCCGAGGCGGTCGGCGTGGCACCCGCGCGGTGCGTCTACGTCGGAGACCGGTCCTACGAGGACGTCCATGGCCCGCAGTCGGTGGGGATGCGGGCCATCTGGGTGCCCCATAGCGACATCCCCGCCGACCAGCAGGTCTCGCACGCCGCCACCCCCGACGCCGTCGCTCACGACCTGCTCGACGTCCTGTCCGTCGTGCAGGGATGGCGGGCCTGACCCGTGAGCCCAGCCGACGACCCGACGCTGCTCGTCCTGGCGCTGATGGGTCTCGCGGCGCTCGTCGCCGGGTGGGTCGACGCGGTGGTCGGCGGTGGCGGCCTCGTGCAGCTGCCCGCCCTGCTGCTCGGCTTCCCTGGCGCGACACCGGCCCAGCTGCTCGCGACGAACAAGGCCAGCTCGATCTTCGGCACCACATCGAGCTCGGTGACCTACTACCGTCGGGTGCGTCCCGACCTGCGGACGGCGCTGCCGATGGCGGGCTTCGCCTACGTGGGAGCGGTGGGCGGGGCGCTGGTGGGGCTGCACATCCCACGGGCGGCGTTCAACCCGATCATCCTCGCCTGCCTCGTCCTCGTCGGCGCCTACACCCTGCTGAGGCCCCAGCTGGGACAGGTCACGGCCCTGCGCTACGCCGGACACCGGCACACCGTCGCGGCTGTCCTCACCGGACTGGCGATCGGCGCCTACGACGGCGTGCTCGGGCCAGGCACCGGCTCCTTCCTCGTCTTCGCCCTGGTCGGGCTGATGGGCTACGCGTTCCTCGAGGCGAGTGCCAAGGCCAAGATCGCCAACGTCGCCACGAACCTCGGTGCCCTCACGGTGTTCGCACCGGGCGGGCACGTGATGGTCAAGGTCGGTCTGACGATGGGGTTGATGAACCTCGTGGGCGGGTATCTCGGGGCCCGCACGGCCGTGCGGCTCGGAAGCCGCTTCATCCGCATGGTGTTCGTCGTCGTCGTGTCCGCGTTCATCATCCGGATCTCCACCCAGCTTCTCGGCATCTGGCCCTGACCTGACGCGCACCGGCCGCGAGGTCACGACCTGTCCACAACGCAGGCACAGCAGACTCCCAAGCAACCCCTCAAGACTCTCCTCATGAGCGCAGCCCCGGTTCTGACCACCCGGTCACCGACACCCCCAGCCGACCCCCCTGTCGGCTGGACCGGTGCGAGCCCGGGGCTGCGCTCGTCCAGACATGTGGGTGACCCCGGCTGGTGGCGCGACGCGGCGGCGGCCTTCACCTGGCTCTCCCTGCTCGCCGTGGTGGCCCTGTGGGTGAGCCACGGAGGGCTGCTGCAGCTCGGCACGGCCGCCGGCGCGCTCACCGCCACCGGACGCCTGACCGGCCTCGTCGCCTCCGACCTGATCCTCATCCAGGTGCTGCTCATGGCCCGGATCCCGTTCGTGGAGCGCAGCTACGGGCAGGACGAGCTGGCCCGGCGGCACCGGCTGGTGGGCTTCACCTCCTTCAACCTGCTGTGGGCGCACATCGTGCTCATCACCCTGGGGTATGCCGCCGGCAGCGCCGCGGGGCTGTGGGGCACGGTCGTCGACCTCGTCCTCAACTACCCCGGCATGCTGCTGGCCGTGGCGGGCACGCTCGCCCTGTGCATGGTGGTCGTCACCTCGGTGAAGCGGGCCCGCCGACGGCTGCGCTACGAGTCCTGGCACCTGCTGCACCTCTACGCCTACCTCGGGGCCGGCCTGGCTCTGCCGCACCAGCTGTGGACGGGGGCGGACTTCGTCGGCGACCTGCCGTCGACCGTCTTCTGGTGGGGCCTGTACGCCGCGGCCGTGGGGTCCGTCCTGTGGTTCCGGATCGGCCTGCCTCTGGTGCTCAACCTGCGCCTGGGGCTGGTCGTCGACGAGGTCCGCGCCGAGGGGCCCAACGCGACCACGGTCGTCGTGCGGGGGCGGCATCTCGCGCACTTCCGGGTGCGCGCCGGCCAGTTCTTCACCTGGCGCTTCCTCGGCGGACCGGGCTGGTCACACGGACACCCCTACTCGCTGTCGGCAGCCCCCGACGGACGTCGCCTGCGCCTCACCGCGGAGCATCTCGGAGACGGTTCGGCCGCCCTACGCTCGCTGCGTCCCGGGTCGCGGGTGCTCGTCGAAGGCCCCTATGGCCGGCTCCACGTCGGAGCGCGCCAGCGGCAGAAGGTCCTGCTGATGGCCTCCGGCATCGGGGTGACACCGATGAGGGCCCTGCTCGAGGAGCTGCCCCAGTCACCCGGCGACGTCGTCCTGGTCTACCGGGTGCACAGCATGGAGGACGCGCTCTTCAGCGACGAGCTCGCCGCCCTCGCCAGAGCGCGCGGAGCCTCGGTGCTCACGGTCCCCGGGCGCCGGCTGCGATCGCGGCCGAGCTGGCTCCCGGAGCGTGCCGGCCATCTCAGCGACGCCGACGCGCTGCGTCATCTCGTCCCGGACGTCGCCGACCGGAGCGTGCTGCTGTGCGGAAGCCCCGCATGGATGGACCTTGCCGGGGCTGCGGCCGAGGCCGCCGGAGTGCCGCCGGAGCGGATCCACCTCGAGCGGTTCGCCTACTGACCA
This sequence comes from uncultured Actinomycetota bacterium, assembly GCA_963826375.1. Classification (GTDB taxonomy): domain Bacteria; phylum Actinomycetota; class Actinomycetes; order Actinomycetales; family Dermatophilaceae; genus Lapillicoccus. The sequence continues at coordinate 734,080 of CAWGWN010000009.1, forward strand.
CCATGTCATCCCCTGACTCCAGACTCCCTCGCGGACCACACAGGAAGGACCGAGGATGCGCCGCATCGTCAGCTGGGCACTGAGCACCGTCACCGTCCTCGTGCTGCTCTTCAGCTATCACACCTCGACGTCGAGCGTGGCGGCCGCGCCGGAGCAGGTGGCCGTCGCCGGCTCCTCGTCGAGCCCCGCCAGCGGGGGCGCCTCATCCAGCGGCTCGAAGGCACAGGGTGGGACGACGCAGGGCGGCACGACGGCACAGGGCGGCACGACGGCACAGGGCGGGGCGGCCTCGGGCGCCGCGTCGACGGTCGCCGGGAGCTCGGTCTCGACCCGGTACGGCCCGGTGCAGGTCCAGATCAGCGTGGCGTCCGGCAAGATCACCGCGGTCAGCGTCCTGCAGGCGCCGTCCCAGAGCGGGCGCGACCAGCAGATCAACAGCCGGGCCGTCCCGATCCTCAACCGGGAGGCGGTCGCTGCCCAGAGCGCCAACATCGACAGCGTCTCGGGAGCGACGTACACCTCCGACGGCTACATCCAGTCGCTCCAGTCGGCGATCGACAAGGCCCACCTGTGAGCCGCCACGCGTGGGTCGAGCAGATCATGGGGATGCCCGTCAGCATCCACCTGCGCGGCGACAGCGTCCGCGGACGCGAGGCGGAGCGCGCGGTCGCGGCGGCGTTCGCCGAGCTGCACCGGATGGACCGCCTCTTCAGCACCTACGACCCGCACTCCCAGCTCAGCCGATTCCAGCGGGGGGAGCTCAGCCTCGCCCAGGCGGACCCGCTGCTGGCCGAGTCGCTCGAGCGCGGGCGGCATGCCGAGCGGGTCACCGGCGGGGCGTTCACGCTCATGCTCCCCGATGACACGGGAGCGCTCCGGCTCGACCCCACGGGCCTGGTCAAGGGGTGGGCAGTCGACCGGGCGGCGGTGGCGCTGCACGGACTGGCCGGGACGTCCTGGTGCATCAACGCCGGCGGCGACGTGCTCGTGGGCCACCATCGGCACCTGCCCCCGCGCGGCGGCGACGCCGGACCGTGGCGGGTCGGCGTGGAGGACCCGGGCGACCGGCGGATGATCGTGGCGGTCGTGCCCCTGAGCGAGGGCGCGGTGGCGACCTCTGGGACGGCCGCGCGGGGGGCCCACCTCTACGACCCGGCTCACGACAGCATGGTCGGCCGGGCGGGATCGCAGACCGTGGTCGGGTCGACCCTCCTCTGGGCTGATGTCTGGGCGACGGCGCTGTTCGTCGGGGGGCCCGAGGCCGCCGCGGCGTTCTCCCACAGGGCCCACGGCTGTCAGACCTTTGCGGCCTGAAGCGCAGAAGCCAGGTCCGCTGGGCTCGTGACCGGGCGGTCGCAGACCATGCCACGGCAGAGGTATGCCGCTGGCTCACCGTCCACGAGCGGCCGGCCGGCCAGCAGCGGTATGCCGGGTGCGTCCGGCTCGCCCGCGACGAGGACCATCCCGGGGGAGAGGCTGCTGCGGGCCACCGAGGTGAGCGCGTCCGCCTCGGGGCCGGAGCCCACCACGGCAACCTGCAGGGGGCCGGCTTCGCGGGCCTCGGCCACGGCCAGCGTCCACCCGGCGAACCGCGCGTCCCGGTCCGCGATGGCCCCGCCGGCGTCGATGGCGGCAGAGGCGGCCTCGAGGTGCCGCGGGGAGCCGGTCAGCGCGCCATACGTGAGCAGCGCCCCGGCGAGCGAGGACTGCCCGGACGGCTCGGCGTTGTCGGCGGCGCTGTGCGGCCGCGCGAACAGCTGCTCCGCGTCGTCCGCGGTGTCGTGGAACCCGCCTGCTTCACTGCGGAACCGCTCCAGCGCCGTGTCCAGCAGCCGCCCGGCGGCATCGAGCCAGGCCGCGTCACCCGTGGCCTGGTGCAGGGAGAGCAACCCCTCGGCGAGGTTGCCGTGGTCGTCGGCGACGGCGGCTGCGACGCCGACGGCCGCGTCCCGGGACGAGCGCCGCAACCGGCCGTCGACGAGGTGGACGTCGAGCAGGAACCGCGCGCAGCGCGCGGCGGCGGCGGTGTAGCGCGGCTCGTCGAGGCTCGCCCCGAGGTCGGCCAGCGCCGCGACCGCCAGGCCGTTCCACGACGTGACGACCTTGTCGTCCCGGCCGGGCTGGGGGCGCTGGCGCCGCGCCGCCAGCAGCCGTGCACGCGCCGCGGACCACCACGACGCGTCGGCCGGGTCGGTGCGCAGCTGCAGGGTCGACATCCCCTGCTCGAACGTGCCCGCGTCCGTGACGGTGAGCAGCTCGGCGGCCCGGGTGCCCTCGTCCTCGCCCAGGACCTCCACGAGCTGGGCAGGTGTCCAGGCATAGGTCAGGCCCTCCACCCCGTCCGTGTCGGCGTCGAGCGCCGAGGCGAAGGCGCCCTCCTCGGTCCCGAGCTCGTCGATGATGAAGTCCGCTGTCTCGCAGGCGATCCGGCGAGCCAACGGGCTCCCGGCGGCCTTCCACCAGTGGAGGTACACCCGGGTCAGCTGGGCGTTGTCGTAGAGCATCTTCTCGAAGTGGGGGACCACCCAGGCCGCGTCCACGGCATACCGGGCGAAGCCGCCGCCGAGCTGGTCGTAGATGCCGCCCCTCGCCATCGCCTCGCAGGTCCCCGACGCGAGGGCGAGCGCGTCGGCGCTCCCGGTCCGTCCGTGGTGCCGCAGCAGGAACTCGAGCACCATCGACGGGGGGAACTTCGGCGCACTGCCGAAACCGCCCCGGGAGGCGTCGTAGGTCGCTCCCAGGGCGCTGAGGGCGGCATCGAGGGTGGTCGACGTCACCGCGTGCGCCGGGGCGGGAGCACTCGCCTCGCGGATGGCCGCCGCGATGTGCGCGCTGCTGCCGAGGACCTGCTCTCGTTGGCCGGCCCAGGCGTCAGTGACGGCGGAGAGCAGCTGGCGGAAGTGCGCCTTGGGGAAGTAGGTGCCGCAGTAGAACGGGTCGCCGTCCGGGGTGAGCAGGACCGTCATCGGCCACCCGCCGTGGCCGGTGGTCGCGGTGGTGGCCGCCATGTAGACCGCGTCGATGTCGGGCCGCTCCTCGCGGTCGACCTTGACCGCGACGAACCCCGCGTTGAGCTGGGCGGCCACGTCGGCGTCCTCGAACGACTCGTGAGCCATGACGTGGCACCAGTGGCAGGCCGAGTAGCCGACGGAGAGCAGCACCGGCACGTCCCGCCGTCGCGCCTCCTCGAACGCCTCGGGCTGCCACTCCCACCAGTCCACCGGGTTGTCCCGGTGCTGGAGCAGGTAGGGGCTCGTCGCGCGGGCCAGGCGGTTGGGCATGCGTCCACCTTAGGGAGAGGCCCGTGGAGGGCATCGGACAGACCCGAACCGCACGGGTTGCACAATAGTTAACTTGACGGCTAAATAACCATGTGGTTAAGTGATCCTCGACACCGAGAGCCGGGAGGGAACATGGGTGGCGCAGCGGCACAGCTCGACACGACGTTCACGGCCCTCGCGGACCCGACGAGGCGCGCGATCGTCGCCCACCTGGCGCGCACGGACGCCACCGTCACCGAGCTCGCCGCGCCCTTCGCCATGAGTCTCCCGGCGATCTCGAGGCATCTCAAGGTGCTGGAACGTGGCGGCCTCATCTCCCGGACCAGACGCGGGCAGTTCCGGCCCTGTCACCTGGAGGCGGACGTGCTGGAGGCCGCGACGAGCTGGATCGAGGACAACCGGCGCATCTGGGCCGAACGGTTCGACCAGCTCGACGCGCACCTGCGCGACATCCAACGACAACCCGACCACGCACAAGGAGAGAGCACGTGAGCGCAACCACCCAGCCCGACGAGGTCGTCTACACCCGCGTCTTCGAGGCGCCGAGGGCGCTGGTCTTCCAGTGCATGACCGAGCCCCAGCATCTGACCCACTTCTGGGGACCGACCGGGACGAGCACCCCTCTGGACGGCATCACGGTCGATGCCCGGCCAGGTGGGGTCTTCGAGACGGTGATGGTCAACGACACCGACGGCTCGACCTACCCGATGCGCGCGGTCTTCGACGAGGTCGTCGCGCCCGAGCGCATCGTCTGGACCGAGCCCGGCAGTGGCGTGACGACGACGTCGACCTTCCGGGACCTCGGCGACTCGCGCACCGAGGTGCGCATCCACCAGCGGAATGTGCCCGAGGCCTTCCGGACACCGCAGGCCCAGGCCGGGTTCGCGACCTCTCTGGACCGGTTCGCCACCTATCTGTCCCAGCTGGCGAGCGAGGGGTCGCGATGACCACCGCCTCGACCACCGACGCCCAGCTGCGAGAGCTCATCGCGGACGAACGCCGAGAGCTGGCCGCCGTCCTGGCGGACCTGCCCGAGTCATCCTGGGACGCCCCGACGCTGTGTGCCGGCTGGCGGGTGCGGGAGCTCGTCGCGCACCAGACCATGCCGTTCCGATACGCCACCCCGCGGTTCCTGATGGAGCTGGCCAGATCCGGAGGCCAGTTCCACCGGATGGCCGACCGGGTCGCCCGGCGGGACGCCCAGGCGACCTCCTCCGAGCTGTTGGCGGGCCTGCGGGACAACGCCGAGTTCCCCTGGCAACCGCCAGGTGGGGGGTTCATCGGGGCATTGACCCACGACGTGGTGCACGGGCTGGACTTCACCGTGCCGCTCGGCCTCGCCCGACGCGTCTCGTCGCAGGCACTGGCGGTCGTGCTGCCCAACGTGGCGAAGCCCGGCACGCTCAAGCACTTCGATGTCGACCTGACCGGCGTCGAGCTGCGGGCTGACGACCTGGACTGGTCGTACGGCACCGGAGAGCTGGTCTGCGGCTCGGCCCAGGACCTTCTGCTCGTGCTGTGCGGTCGCCGGCTGCCGGCCGGGTCGCTGCGCGGCGAGGTCGCCTCCCGTTTCACCGCCGGCTGAGACCAGCGCGTCCGCTGCTCGGTCGGGGACGCTCAGTCGTGCATCGCCTTGACGATCGCGACGGCGAGGCTGACCCGCTCGGGCGTCACGCCGGGCTGAGACGCGTTGTCGACCTCGCGGACGACCGTCCAGCCGCGGGCGCGCTCCTCGTCGATCCCGGCTCGATCGCAGATGATCTCCAGCCGCCGTCGTACGCTCCATCGGAAGGTCGAGCCGGTGCCCAGCTCGTCCGCCCGGTTCCACAGTGCCGGGGCGACCTCGAACGCCGGGTCGCCGGCCATCGGCTTGGGGTCGATGGCGAGCCATTCCTGGTCTCGGCCTCGCAGCACGTTGGCGTAGTGCAGGTCGGTGTGCAGGAGCCGCGAGTCGACGAGCGGGCTGTCGGACAGCTCGAGCGCCAGATGACGGGCCCGGTCGACGAACCGCCGCGGGACGCCCACCGGGGCGGCCTTGCCCACCTGCCGCTCCCCGTACTCCGTGAGGGTGGGGGTGCGCGCGACCGCCGGCGCCGCGAGGCGAGCCAGCAGCTCGCCCAGCACCGCGCAGGCCTCGTCGACCGGCACGGTGGTCAGGTCCCTGGTCGGGTCGAGCCGCTCGAGGAGGAGGGCGCTTCGGTGGGGGTCGGCCCGGAGCAGCCGGACGGCGCCGCGCCCGGCCCAGTGCCGCAGGGCCAGATGCTCGGTGAGCGCCTCGAGGTGGGGCCAGCCGACCTTGAGCACGGCCGGCCCCTCCGGAGCGCGCACGGGGATCGCGACCGCACAGCTGCCCGACCAGGACGGCCCGTCGGGCTCCAGCTGCCAATGCGCGACGAGCTCGTCCAGCAGCCCGGGAAGGCGGCGCAGCCAGTCGGCGCCCGTCACGGCATACGAGGCCCCGAGGTCGGGTCCCTGCGGCTGGTACTGCGAGACCCGCTCGGCGAAGGCCGAGGGGACCAGCCCGCTCACGGGTAGGTCATGCCGGGGAAGGGCACCATGGCCACGCCCCAGCCGTGGCCGAGCGTCTGCGCCTGGGCCTGCAGCCGGGCCACCGTCGTCACCGCGCTCGAGGCGGGGGCGATGCCCGTCACGGGGTCGAGCCCGCGGGCGACGAGCTGGGTGAGCACGACCGTGGCCAGCTTTCGGGCGAGCTCGGGGCTGGTGACGGCGAACGGCAGGGCGTAGCCGAGCGGGTCAGGGCCTGCGGCGGAGCCGGCCATCGTCGTCAGCTCTGCCACCCGGGCCCGGATGGTGGTCAGGGTGGCCAGCGCCGACGGCCGGGCCGCCGGGTCGAGCTGAGCGGCGACCACCTCGAAGGCATAGGCGACGGACCGGCTCGCGTCGAGCAGACCTGCTGCGGCGGGCGCCGGCAGCGGGTCGCCGGCCGGCCAGGTGACGTCTGCCCCCAGGGGTCCGACGACGAACCCTCGCTGGGCCGCGATCGCCGTGAGCAGAGGTCGGTGCGCGGCCGCCGTGCCGGCGACGGTGGCCATCGCGGTGGCCGAGACCGCCTCAGCCTCGGCCGCGGCGAGCATGGCGACGGTCGCGGCGGGCGGTGCGCTGACCGCGACGGACGGCGTGGCGGTCCCGGATGGGGCCGGAGTGCCAGCGCCGGAGGCGATCACATGGTCCGGGACACCGGCGCGGCTGAGGACGCCATGGACGACGTCCGCCTGGGTGCGGTGGAGGGCGGCCAGCTCGGTGACCAGGGCCGTCGGGGGAGTGACGCGTCCCGCGATCTGGGACAGCGATGTCAGGGAGTGGTACGTCGTGATGAGGGTCGCCTCGTCGGCGGTGGACTTGCGCTGCAGCAGTGGGATCGGGGGGGCGTCGTCCTCCAGACGGATCGCGCACCCGCCGACCAGTGCGGTCGCCGCGGCGGCACCCGCGAGCGCGGCGCCACGCAGGACCGACCTTCGGGAGAGCCCGCCCGAGGAGGGCGCGCCAGCAGCCGAAGACATGTCGCCGATCATGGCACGGGCCCCGCGGCCAGTGCGCCCGCGAGGGTCCGGGCGGGCTGTGCGCGGTCCGGCGCGGTACGCGTCGGTCGGCAACGTCGATAGAGTGGACGGCACCGCGACGGGGTCCTTCGATCCCGCGTGGAGTGGGAACATTCGAGAACACCGGGAGGCAGCACCATGACCGAGACCATTCGGCCGGCGCTGGAGCCGCCGCTCGCGGCGCTCTCCCTCGTCCTCGACGACCTGAGCGTCACCCCGGCTGGTCGGCGGCGCGTGGTGCGCGTCGTCGTGGACCGCGACCTCGCGGATCTCGACGCCGCCGACACGACGAGCCGCGTCGCGCCGCTGACCCTCGACGAGGTCGCGGAGGCGACCCGCGTCGTCAGCGAGCGGCTCGACGAGGGCGACCTCATGGGTTCCCAGCCCTACACGCTCGAGGTCAGCTCCCCGGGCGTCGACCGGTCGCTGCGCGGGCATCGGCGGTTCCGGCGCAACGTGGGCCGCCTCGTCGCGGTCGTGCTCGAGTCGGGGGACGTCTTCACCGCCCGGCTGGTCTCCGTCTCCGCGGACCATGCCGAGCTCGAGGTGCCCGCAGAGCGCAGGCAGCCGGCGACCGTCCGTCAGGTGCCCCTCGACGAGATCACCTCGGCCAAGGTCCAGGTGGAGTTCAACCCGCCAGGAGGCGCGGCGGCCGAGCACGGTGACGACGTCGACGAGCGGGACGGGCTGGGGGACGACGGGCAGGACGAGCATGGGGACGACGACACCGACCAGAGCGATGACGAGGAGAGCCCCGATGGACATTGACCTGGCAGCACTGAGGGCGCTCGAGCGAGACCGGGACATCACCCTGGACGTGCTCATCCCGGCGATCGAGCAGGCCATGCTCGTCGCCTACCACCGCACGGAGGGCTCGTTCCGGCTGGCGCGCGTCGAGCTCGACCGCAAGACCGGCCATGTCGTCGTCTGGGCGCGCGAGGAGGGCGAGCTCCTACCTGCGGAGGAGGGCGAGCGGCCCGAGCGCGGGGAGCCGGGGCCGGAGTTCGACGACACGCCACGCGACTTCGGCCGGGTGGCCGCGGCGACGGCACGGCAGGTGATCGTGCAGCGTCTGCGCGACCTCGAGGACGAGCAGATCCTCGGTGACTTCAAGGGCCGCGAGGGAGATGTCGTGTCCGGCATCATCCAGCAGAGCTCCGACCCACGCCACGTCCTCGTCGACTTCGGCACGGTCGAGGGCATCCTGCCGGTCGCGGAGCAGGTGCCTGGCGAGCGCTACAAGCACGGAGAACGGCTGCGCTGCTATGTGGTGAGCGTCAAGCGGGGGCCGCGCGGGCCTCAGATCGCGCTGTCGCGGACCCATCCGAACCTCGTACGCACCCTCTTCAAGCTCGAGGTGCCGGAGATCGCTGACGGGACCGTCGAGATCGCCGCGCTCGCGCGGGAGGCGGGTCATCGCACCAAGGTGGCGGTCCACTCCAAGACCCCGGGAGTCAATGCCAAGGGTGCGTGCATCGGCCCGATGGGTGCCCGGGTGCGGGCGGTGATGACGGAGCTGCACGGCGAGAAGATCGACATCGTCGACTTCGTCGACGACCCGGCCGCCTTCGTCGCCGCCGCGCTCTCGCCGGCGCGGGTCCAGTCGGTCGAGATCGTGGACGCCCAGGCCCGTGCGGCGAGGGTGGTCGTGCCGGACTACCAGCTGTCGCTGGCCATCGGCAAGGAGGGGCAGAACGCCCGGCTCGCCGCCAAGCTGACCGGGTGGCGGATCGACATCCGGCCGGACAACCCGGTGCCACCGCAGACCCGCCTCGAGGCGCCCCCGTCGACCGCCGAGCACGCCGGATGACCCGGACGGGGTAGACTTGATGACGACCGACCGGACTGGACTCCGTGCTCGGCAGCCCGACGTGCGGTCGGCGTGCCCTCCCCAGGGTGAGCCGACCCGGATGTGTGTCGGCTGTCGCGTCACGGATAGCTGGTCGGCACTGCTGCGAGTGGTCGCGGTGGGGTCCGCCGAGATCGACCAGGTCTCGGTGGTGCCCGATCCGGCACACCGACTGCCCGGGCGTGGCGCATGGCTGCACCCGAGCACCGAATGCTTCGAGCAGGCGGTTCGCCGCAAGGCGTTCGTCCGGGCCCTGCGGCTGCAGGCCGGGCCGGATGTCCGGGCGGTCGCCGACCACCTCGAGTCCACGCGCATGTCCACCGTTACACCACCACCAATCGAAGGCGGGTCAGACGCTGATGAGCACCCGATGAGTACTCAGCGATGAGCATGTCCCACAACTAGGTCTGCGCCACGGAAGCTCGTTCTCCCGGGTCGCGACCACTGAGAAGGAGAAACGTGGCCAAGGTCCGGGTCTATGAGCTCGCCAAAGAGCTCGGTGTTGAGAGCAAGACGCTGCTCAGCTACCTGAAGGAGAAGGGCGAGTTCGTCCGGTCGGCGTCGTCGACCATCGAGCCCCCAGTTGTTCGCACCATCAAGGAGACGTTCCCCGCCGAGCTGCGCGGTGGCGCTCCCAAGAAGCCAGCGGCCGGCAAGCCCGCGCCGGCCCCCGCCCCGTCCGCGCCCGCCGCCGCGGCGGCGGCAGGTGCTCCGTCACCGTCGGCCGCTCCCGCGCCGGTGACCGCATCCGCATCCGCGCCGCTCCCGGGGCAGGCTGCCCCGGCGCCCGCGGCCGCTCCGCAGCCCGCAGCAGCAGCAGCCGCCGCGCCGGCACCCGCTGCAGCATCCCCGGCTCCGTCCGATCGCCCCGAGGCGCCCCGCGAGATGCCCGCCGCCCGCGATGGCGGCCAGAGCGGTCCCGGCGTGCCGGCCTCGCCGCGTCCCGCGCCGCGGCCCAACCAGCCGCGACCCGGCAACAACCCCTTCGCGCCGAGCCAGGGCATGGGCCGCACCGCGCCGGCCGCCCGCGAGGCCACCCCCCGCCCGGGCAACAACCCGTTCGCGCCGAGCCAGGGGATGCCGCGACCGCAGTCCCGACAGTCGTCCGCGCCGGGCGCCGCTGGTCCGCGGCCGCCTGCCGGTCCCCGACCCGGCTCCCCGAACCCCGGCATGATGCCGGACCGCGCGGCAACGGGGCGCCCCGGCGCTCGCCCGGGTGGCCCCGGTGGTAGCCGTCCCGGTCCCGGCGGGGGCCGTCCCGGCGGCGCACCCGGCGGCGGTGGCGGCGGTTTCGCCGGCCGTCCCGGCGGTGGCGGCGGTTTCGCCGGCCGTCCCGGCGGCGGTGGTGGCCCTCGTGGCCAGACCGGTGGCGCCTTCGGCCGCGGTGGCGGTCGTCCCGTGCGGGGACGCAAGTCCAAGCGCGCGAAGCGTCAGGAGTTCGAGCAGATGCAGGCCCCGTCGCTCGGTGGCGTCCAGGTGCCCCGCGGTGACGGCAAGACCCTCATCCGGATGCGTCGCGGCGCGTCGCTGACCGAGCTGGCCGACAAGATCAACGCCAGCCCGGCCTCACTGGTCACCGTGCTGTTCCACCTCGGTGAGATGGCCACGGCGACCCAGTCCCTCGACGAGGACACCTTCCGCCTGCTCGGGTCCGAGCTGGGCTACGACGTGCAGGTCGTCTCGCCCGAGGACGAGGAGCGCGAGCTGCTCGAGCAGTTCAACATCGACCTCGACGCTGAGCTCGAGGCCGAGGACGACGACGACCTCCAGCCGCGGCCGCCCGTGGTCACCGTCATGGGTCACGTCGACCACGGAAAGACCAAGCTGCTCGACGCCATCCGCTCGGCCAAGGTGTCCGAGGGCGAGGCCGGCGGCATCACCCAGCACATCGGTGCCTACCAGGTGGTCACCGAGCACGAGGGCATCGAGCGCCCGATCACCTTCATCGACACCCCGGGTCACGAGGCGTTCACCGCCATGCGTGCCCGTGGCGCGAAGGTGACGGACATCGCCATCCTCGTGGTCGCTGCCGACGACGGCGTCATGCCGCAGACCATCGAGGCGCTCAACCACGCCCAGGCGGCGGACGTCCCGATCGTCGTGGCCGTCAACAAGGTCGACAAGGAGGGCGCCAACCCCGAGAAGGTCCGGCAGCAGCTCACCGAGTACAACCTCGTTGCGGAGGAGTACGGCGGCGAGACGATGTTCGTCAACGTCTCGGCGAAGAACGGCGACAACATCGACGCACTGCTCGAGGCGGTCCTGCTGACCGCGGACGCGGCGCTCGACCTTCGCGCGAACCCCGACAAGGACGCGCGTGGGGTGGCGATCGAGACCCACCTCGACAAGGGCCGCGGGCCCGTCGCGACGGTGCTCGTGCAGTCCGGCACGCTGAAGGTCGGCGACTCGATCGTGGCCGGTTCAGGCTTCGGCCGGGTCCGGGCCATGCTCGACGAGCACGGCGCGAACATCGTCGAGGCGACGCCGTCCCGACCGGTGCTGGTCCTCGGGCTGACCTCGGTTCCCGGGGCGGGCGACACGTTCCTCGTCGCTCCCGACGACCGGACGGCACGGCAGATCGCCGAACGGCGCGAGGCCGCATCGCGGGCCGCGTCGCTCGCCAAGGCGCGCAAGCGGGTCAGCCTCGAGGACCTCAACGAGGCCCTCGCCGCGGGCAAGGTCGACACCCTGAACCTCATCCTCAAGGGTGACGCGTCGGGTTCGGTCGAGGCGCTCGAGGACGCGCTGCTCCAGATCGACGTGGGCGAGGAGGTGGAGCTGCGGATCATCGACCGTGGTGTCGGCGCGATCACGCTGAACAACATCAACCTCGCGATGGCGTCCAGCGCGATCATCATCGGCTTCAACGTCCGGGCCGAGGGCCAGAACGCCGAGGTCGCCGACCGCGAAGGCGTGGAGATCCGGTACTACTCGGTGATCTACCAGGCGATCGACGAGCTCGAGGCGGCGCTCAAGGGCATGCTCAAGCCCGAGTACGAGGAGGCCCAGCTCGGTCGGGCCGAGGTCCGTGAGGTCTTCAAGTCCTCGAAGTTCGGTAACGTCGCCGGCTCGCTGGTCCGCTCCGGCGAGATCAAGCGCGGCACCAAGGCGCGCATCATCCGGGACGGCACCGTCGTCGCGGAGAGCGTCGAGATCAGTGGCCTGCGCCGGTTCAAGGACGACGTCACCGAGGTCCGCGAAGGCTTCGAGTGCGGTATCAACCTCGGCTCGTTCAACGACATCAAGGTCGACGACGTCATCGAGACGTTCGAGATGCGGGAGAAGCCCCGCTCGTAGCTGAGCACCCGGAGGGGTGGGTCACGGCCGCGACGCCGCGGCCCACCTCCTCGGGTATGCCGTACCCCTCACCCCTGCTGTCGCCGCGCCCCGTGTGCGGCGGACGGCCTGCTCCGAAAGGCAACCGCCATGGCTGACCCGGCACGGGCACGCAAGATCGCGGACCGCATCAAGGTCATCGTCGCCGAACACCTCGAGCACCGCGTCAAGGACGAGCGCCTGGGCTTCGTCACGATCACCGACGTCCGGGTGACCGGCGACCTGCAGCACGCGACGATCTTCTACACCGTCTTCGGGGGGGACGAGGAGCGGGTCGCCACGGCGGCTGCCCTCGAGTCGGCCAAGGGCAAGATCCGCAGCGCCGTCGGCCGAGCCATCGGCATCCGGCTCACCCCCGTCATCGAGTTCATCCCCGACGCCCTCCCCGAGGGTGCCGCCCACCTCGAGGACGTCATCCTGGCCACCAAGGCCCGCGACGCGGAGCTGGCGCAGGCCCGGGAGGGCGCGGCATACGCCGGAGACGCCGACCCCTACCGCCTCGCGGCGGAGGGCGACAGCGACACCGAGCAGCCGGACGAGGGCGGCGATGAGCCGGGCACGGGTGACCAGCGGGCCTGACGGGCTCCTGGTCGTCGACAAGCCGTCCGGCTGGACCAGCCACGACGTCGTCGCGCGCGTGCGGGGCCTCTGCGGCACCCGGCGGGTGGGGCACGCCGGCACGCTCGACCCCATGGCGACGGGCGTCCTCGTGCTGGGTGTCAACCGGGCCACCAAGCTGCTGACCTTCCTCGTCGGCTGCGACAAGACCTACACCGCGACGATCCGCCTCGGCGAGGCCACCGTGACGGACGACGCGGAGGGCGACGTCACGACCCGCGCGGACGCGTCGCACCTCACGCCCGAACAGGTCCGCGAGGCCATCGCGCCGCTCACCGGGCAGATCGAGCAGGTGCCCTCGTCGGTGAGCGCCATCAAGGTCGACGGCCAGCGCTCGTATGTCAGGGCCCGCCAGGGCGAGCGGGTCGAGCTCGCCGCGCGGGCGGTCACGGTGCACCGGTTCGAGGTCCTCGATGTGCGCCATGTGGACCTGAACGGCGTGGTCGTCGTCGACGTGGATGTCGAGGTCGAGGTCTCCTCGGGAACCTATGTCCGGGCTCTGGCCCGGGACCTCGGCGTGAGCCTCGGCCTCGGCGGCCATCTCACCGCCCTGCGCCGAACCCAGGTCGGTCGGTTCGGGCTCGACGTCGCGCACCGGCTCGACGATCTCGGGACAGCGGTCGAGGCGGCTGAGATGACCGGCTCGCCCCGCGCGGACGCGGTACCACTCCTGTCGATGGGCGAGGCCGCCCGCGGGCAGTTCCCCGTGCACCAGCTGACGCCCGACGAGGCCACGGCCATCGGCTACGGCCAGCGGGTCCACTCGGCCCTCGTCGGGCAGGCCGTCGTCGCAGGCACCGCGCAGGACGGGTCGCTCGTGGCCATGCTCGACGAGTCGAGCCCTTTGGCCCGCGCCCACGTCGTCTTCCAGCCGGGCTGACCGGGCCGCGCCCGAGGGGGCCGACGAGGTCGGTCCCCAGGGGGCGAGGTTCCCATCCGATCCCGAGCCGGCGGTCAGCGGCGGGCATACAGTGGCAGGAGGGCGTCGCGTTCTGGGGCGCCGAGCACCGAGACGAGGGAGAGGTCCCGTGTCAGGTCGAGTCAGGGTCGGTAGCGTCGCGGACTTCGCTGACGGGGGGCTGCATGCCGTCGATGCGGGCGGGACATCCATCGTGGTCGGCCTCGTCGGCGACTCGGTGTGCGCAGCGCAGAACCGATGTCCACACATGGGCTTCTCTCTCACGAAGGGGCCAGGTGGGCTGAAGTACGCCGACGGCCAGGTCGTCTGTCCGTGGCACAACTCGCGTTTCGACCTCGCGACGGGCGAGAACCTCGACTGGGCGCCCGGGTTCGCCGGAAGGGACATGCCGCGCTGGTCACGCAGGTTGATCGCGCTCGGCCGGAAGCCGTCCCCCCTGACGATCTACGCCGTCACCGTCGAGGGGGACGACGTCTACGTCGAGCTCTGAACGAGGGCTCGCGACGGGGGACGGACCGGCCCACGGCCCCCGCCGAAGGCGGGTGCGATGATCACGTCGTGCCCATGGTGAGTGCGGAGGAGCTGACGCCGCTGCGGCCGCGGCTGGTCGCATACTGCTACCAGCTGCTGGGTTCTCCCTTCGACGCCGAGGACGCCGCGCAGGACGTGATGGAACGGGCCTGGCGGTCTCGAGCGACCTACGACGCCACACGGTCCACTCTGCCCACCTGGTGCTACCGCATCGCCCACAACGTCTGCGTGGACCGGTTGCGCGGTGCCCCCCGTCGACCGCTTCCGCGCGACCTCCAGGACGCGGGCATCGAGATCGGCGCTCCGCTGGTGGCCGCCGTGGACGTCCCCTGGTTGATGCCGGCTCCGAGCGGGTGGACCGCCACGTCGGAGGTGGGAGCTGGGCTGGAGAGAGCGGCCGACGTGCGCCTCGCTGTCACCGCGATCCTCCAGTCGCTGCCTGCCCGGCAGCGTGGCGCCTTCGTGCTCCGCGACGTGCTGGGCTGCCCTGCAGCCGAGACCGCCGTGGCGCTCGGAACCAGCGTGCACGCGGTCAACTCCGCACTCCAGCGGGCTCGGGCAGCCGTGGAGTCGGCCGCGGGCACTGTCGGAGCAGCCGGACCGCTCGACCCCGAGCGGGTGGAGCGCTACGCCCGCGCTATCGAACGGGCCGACGTGGACGCGCTCGCCGCCCTGGTGGCCGACGACGTGGTGCTCGAGATGCCGCCGGTGCGCGCCTGGTCGTGTGGACGACAGCCCTACCGGGAGTTCATGGGTCACCTGTTCGCCTGGCGCGGCACGCAGTGGCGGACCCGCCTGGTCGGCGCCAACGGCCAGCCCGCCCTGCTGCTCTACCTCCTCACCCCGGAGGGACCGGCAGCGCACACCCTCCAGCTGTTCGACGCCGCAGCAGACGGGTCCATCGCGCACGTGCTCGTCTACCGCGACCCGCGGCTCTTCGAGCTGTTCGAGACCGGTCACGCGTCCCGACGATGAGTTCGGCAGGCGCGGTTCGTATGTACTGGTGACAACCCGACGCACGCGTGGAAGGACCAGCCCATGGGACGGCTCATCGTCATCCAGTTCATCACCCTCGACGGCGTCGTCGAGGACCCCGACGGCAGCGACCAGACCCCCTTCGGGGGGTGGGCCATGCGGCACGGGCCGCGGGGCGTGGCCGGCGACAAGTTTCGGCTCGGACCGGTCCTGGAGCGAGGAACGCTGCTGTTCGGCCGGCGCACCTGGGACCACTTCGCCACCCTCTGGCCGCGCCGGGAGGACCCGTTCTCCCAGGCCATGAACGCCGCCGACAAGGCGGTGGTCACGCACCGCGAGATCGACCCCTCGATGTGGTCGAACTCTCGCGTCGTCGACCAGCCACTGGTCGACTGGGTCCGCGCGCGGGTGCCCAGCACGGACCTCGTCGTCATCGGCAGCCAGTCGGTCGTCCACGAGCTCGCGGAGGCGGACCTCGTCGACGAGTACCGGCTGCTCACCTTCCCGACGGCCGTCGGCACCGGTCGGCGACTCTTCACCACGAGTCGCCAGCTCGAGCTGGTCCGGGCCGAGCAGGTCGGCCCCGCGGTGCTCTCCGTGCTCAGCACGCGAGAAGAGTGAGGGGCGCCGTCGCCGGGGTTCGCCCCCCGCGCCCTGCAAGCAGACGGGAGCGCAGGAGCGCGTCGCCCTACTCGCCCGCGCTGAGCTGCCCTACCTTGCGGGCGACGAGGACGTCCCGCTTGACGCCGGCGTCGACCCGGTGGGCCAGCTCGAGATAGGGCCCCTCGTCGCAGACCGACAAGCCGGCGGCCGTGCAGATCGCGGCGAGGTCGGGGCGCGAGAGACCGTGGGTGTTCCAGGCGACTCCCAGTGCTCCGCCGGTCCGCAGCACCGAGACCCACCCGGGCAGGGCCGCCTCCAGCAGGGCCGCGGGGCTGCGGTCGCGCCCGGACCGCGGCGCCGCACCGGCCCGGCTGCCGTGCGCCACCCCGTATGGCGCGTCCGTGACGATCGCGTCGAAGCGCCGCCGCCCGAACAGGTCGGCGGTTGCCAGGGTGTCCGCCGCATACAGCGCGAGCGACTGACCGTCGCCCGCCGCGTAGGCCTCCCGGTCGAGACCGACCCGGGCCTCGAGAAGGTCGGCGACGTGACGCCCGTCGCGGCGTACCGGGTGCAGGTCGATGCTGTGCTTGATCCGCTTACGGCGCAGGTAGGTTCGCAGGAACGTCGAGTACGCCTCGACCTCGCGGTGCTCGATCTCCACCCCGGCCGCGTCGTGACCGAGGGTGAGCGCCCAGCTGAGGGTCGTGCCACGGCCGGCCATCGGGTCGAGGATCGCGAAGCGCCGGGTGGTCAGCTGCTCGGCCCAGGCCGTGGAGGCGAGGGTGACGTTGAGCAGCACCCGGGTGAACTGCTCGTTGGTCTTGCCCGGGTACTTGGGGATCGAGAGCATGTCGTCGTCGAGGCGCTCGGTGCGAGCCATCGGCACGGGACGCAGCAGGTCCCCTTCGCGGGCGAAGAGGGCATGGACGGCGGCGAGCTGGCCCAGCACCGGCGGCCGCGCGTCCCCGTCCAGCGTGAGCTCGAGGTAGGGCACCCCCGCGAGCGTGGTGGGCCGCACGTCGCCGACAGCCGCTCCCAGGGCTGCCCGGCCGAGCACCCGCAGCTCGGCGGCCGTGATGGCGGGCGCCTCCCCGGCATACACCCGGTTGCTCGAAGGGGTGAGGAGCGCGAGGTAGGTGACCACGCCACCACCCTAGGGAACCGGGACTCCCGGTCCCGGCCCGGACCGTCACGAGACCGGCGTCGTCATACGCAGCCGGGTGTCCCTAGAGTGTGCACCGTGCACGTCTGGACCGGACTCCCCGAGATCCCCGCCGACCTCGGTCGGAGCGTCGTCACGCTCGGCAACTTCGACGGGGTGCACCTCGGGCACCGAGCCGTCCTCGCGCAGGTGGTGGAGCAGGCGTCAGCGCGAGGCGCGACGTCGGTCGCGGTGACCTTCGACCCGCATCCCGTCGCGGTCCTGCAGCCCGAGCGCGCACCGCAGATGCTCACCTCGGCGCGTCAGCGGCTCGCCCTGCTCGAGACGACCGGCCTCGACGCGGTCCTCGTCCTCACCTTCGACACCGAGTTCGCCCAGCAGACCCCGGATGCCTTCGTCGAGAGCGTGTTCGTCGACGCTCTGCATGCCTGCGCGGTCGTCGTCGGCGAGGACACCCGGTTCGGGGTCCGCAACTCCGGCGACGTCGAGACGCTCCGCCGGCTCGGTGCCGTGCACGACTTCGAGGTGCTCGCGCTCGCGGACCTTGGCGAGGGCAGCCGGTGGTCGTCGTCGATGGCGCGCAACCGGCTCAGCGAGGGTGACGTCGAGGGTACGGCGGCCGTGCTCGGGCGGCCTCACAAGGTGGAGGGCACCGTCGTGCACGGGGACCACCGCGGTCGCGAGCTCGGCTACCCCACCGCCAACCTCAGCCAGGACTCCGAGGGCCTGGTCCCCGCCGACGGCGTGTATGCCGGGTGGCTGACTCGTCTGGGGCTGCCGGCGAACGCCCCGGACCGCGTGCTGCCGGCCGCCATCTCGATCGGCACGAACCCGACCTTCGACGGCACCCAGCGCCGGGTCGAGGGGTACGTGCTCGACCGGACCGACCTCGACCTCTACGGCGAGCGTGTCTCCTACGAGCTCGTGAGGCGGCTGCGGCCGACCGTCAAGTTCGACGGCATCGAGGCGCTCATCGAGCAGATGCACACCGACGTGGAGCAATGTCGCGAGATCCTCGCGTCCATCGTGCCGTTCTGAGGCGGGAGGGCGCCCGCGCCCCGGCGGTGTGGTCGCACACCGACTGGGGGCTGGTCATTGCGGGGCTCGGTCTCTCGCTCGTCGGCGCGCTGCTCGTGTGGTCGGCCACGCGCCATACCTTCGGCAGCTCGTACCTGCTCAAGCACCTCGTCAACACCGGCATCGGGCTCGGGCTCTTCCTCTGGGTCACCCGGATCGACCACCGCAGCCTGCGCGCCTGGGCGCCGTGGCTCTACGTCGCCTCCGTCGTCGGCCTCGTCGCCGTGCTGTCGCCGCTGGGGTCGACGATCAACGGGTCGCGGTCGTGGATCCAGCTGCCCGGCGGGTTCTCCATCCAGCCCTCGGAGTTCGCCAAGGTCGCCATCACGGTCGCGATGGCGATGATCTTCGCCGAACGCCGTGACCGCGACCTCAGCCCCGACCGGCGGGACATCGCGCTGGCGTGGCTCGTCGCGCTCGTGCCCATCGGGCTGGTCATGCTCCAGCCCGACCTCGGCTCGGCGCTCGTGCTCGCCGCCATGGCGTTCGGCGTCGCCGCCGTCGCCGGGGCGCCCAAGCGGCTGCTCGCGGCGCTGCTCGCCCTCGGGGTCGCCGGCGTCGTGGCCGCCTTCACGACACCGGTGCTCAGCGCCTACCAACGGGACCGGCTCACCGCGTTCCTCGACCCGGGCGCCGACCCGCAGGGCATCGGCTACCAGACCCGCCAGGTCCGGATCGCCATCGGCTCCGGTGGGTGGTCCGGTCAAGGGCTGCTCAGCGGACGGCAGACCCAGGGCGGCTTCATCCCCTTCCAGCAGACCGACTTCGTGTTCTCCGTCGCCGGGGAGGAGCTCGGCTTCCTCGGCGCAGCCGGCCTGGTGCTGCTGCTCGCCTTCCTCATCCTGCGCACCCTCGTCGTCGGCGGCCGCAGCGACGCGTTCGGGCAGCTCGTGGCCGCCGGTGTGGCCCTCTGGTTCGCGGTCCAGGCTTTCGAGAACATCGGGATGAACCTCGGGATCATGCCGGTCACCGGGCTGCCCCTGCCGTTCCTGTCCTACGGCGGGTCCTCGATGTTCGTCGGGTGGCTGGCGCTCGGGCTGGTGAACAACGTCCACCTCAGCCGGGTGATGCCTCGCTGAGCCCCAGGTCGGGCGCGAGCTCGTCGAGGACCGCACGCAGGTAGCCGAGGTTGGGACTCGTGCCCATGCTGCGTCGCCAGACGAGACTGACGTCCCGGGTCGGCACCGGGTCGGCCACGGTGACCACCGCGACACCCGAGGGCAAGGTCTCCCGGCCGAGGCGGGGGGTGAGGGAGACCGCGACGCCGCGGTCGACCAGGGCGATGTGTGAGCTGAACTCGGCGACCCAGAACGCGACCGCCGGCGGCCCACCGACCTGCCCGAACATCCGGGTCAGCCACTGGTGGCAGACGCTGCCGACGGGACCGGATGCGAAGACCTCGTGACGCAGGTCCAGGGGGGTGACCTGCGCCCGGCCGGCGAGGTGGTGTCCCATCGGCACCAGGATGTCGGCGACGTCGACCCCCACCAGGTGGCTCTCGACGTGCTCCGGCAGCGGCAGCACAGTGTCGCCCCAGGTATGCACCAGCGCCAGGTCGACCTGGCCGGTCGCCACCAGCCCCACGGCCTCGCGGGGGTCCTGCTCGTGCACCGACACCTCGAGCGGCACGCCGTCGGCGGCCACCCGCTGGAGCAGGGGAGCGACCAGCCCGCGCACCGCCGTGGAGAAGGCCGCAAGCCGCACTCGGCCCTGCACCTGGGCGGAGGCGGCGAGCACGTCGGACTCCAGGGCCTCCATCGAGGCCAGCAGCGCCGCGCCACGCTCGGCCAGACGACGACCGTGCTCGGTGAGGACGACACCGCGGCCATAGCGCTCCAGCACGGGGGTGCCTGTCTGCCGTTCGAGCTTCTTCAGCTGCTGGGAGACGGCCGACGGCGTGAAACCGAGCGCCTCGGCGGCGCCGACCACCGACCCGTGCATCCGGACCGCGCCCAGGGCCTGGAGCCCGGTCAGGTCGATCATGGAGCAAGGCTACCTGGTCGGCCCCTTCACCATCTTGGGCTGCTTCATCGTCCCGGGGCCGACGAGCCCGCGTCAGCCGCCGTCGAAGGCCACCTCGCTCGTCCAGTCGGCGTCGGGGCGGACGGAGGCGGCGTAGAGCGCGTCGGCGACGAGCCCGGCGTCGAAGGGGGTGCCCTCGCCGAGCGTGCCGTTCACCGTCAGTAACGCGGCCCGGATGCCGTCGTCGCGCATGGCGGCGTCGATGCTCTGGACGAGGTTGCGCAGTGCCGCCTTCTGGACGCCGAGGGAGGCCGCCCCGTGCCACGGCTGGTCGGCCGCCATGCTGCCGGTGGCGGTGACGCGACCGCCCGAGGACATGTGCGGGCGCGCCGCCTGGACCACGTCGAGCAGGCTGGCGGCCCCGAGCCGCACGTCGTCGAGCAGCTCGTCGGTGGTCAGCTCGAGCGGGCCCTTCTCACGAAACAGGCTGGGGTTGAAGTGGACCTGGTCGATCGTGCCGGAGAAGCCGGCGAACCGCTCCACGGCGGCCCTCAGGGCGGGGGCGTCCGTGATGTCGACCGCGCTCCAGCCAGCGGTGATGCCGTCGGCCTGGAGCTCGGCGCCCAGCTGCGCGAGCTGCTGCTCCCCGCGCGAGATGAGCGCCACGGCATACCCCGCCCTGCCGAACCGACGGGCGATCGCCGCCCCGAGGCCCGGTCCCGCGCCGACCACGATGATGACTGGCTCGCCCATGCCCGAGGACAGTAGCGGCACCGGCGCGGCCACGCATGTCTTCTCGGACGAGGTAGCGATGCTTCCTCGTCACCGGGCCGACAATTTGATGGTGCTTCATCGTCGCAGCCCTCAGGATGGACCCATGCCGCCTCGTCACGCCTTCGCCGCAGCCCTCGTCGCGGTGATCTGGGGTGCCAACTTCGTCGTCATCGACGCCGGGCTGCACGACATGCCGCCGTTGACCTTCGTCGCGCTGCGCTTCCTCGCGGTCCTCGTGCCGGCGATCTTCGTCATCCGGCGCCCCGACGTGCCGTGGCGCGACATCCTGCTGGTCGGGGCCTTCATGAGCCTGGCCCAGTTCGGGCTGCTCTACACGTCGCTGCACGTCGGCATGCCGCCCGGGCTCGCCTCGCTCGTCCTGCAGGTGCAGGTGATGTTCACCGTGGTCATCGCCGCCGTCCTGCTGCACGAGCGGCCGACCGTGCGGCAGCAGGCGGGCATCGTCATCGGGCTCGTCGGACTGACCGTCGTGGCGCTCGGCCGGGACACCCAGACCCCCTGGCTGGCGCTGCTGCTCTGCGTCGGTGCCGCCCTGGCCTGGGCCAGCGGCAACGTCGTCGCGCGGCGGGTGGGGGCCCGCTCGGGCCTGGGGATGACGGTCTGGTCGGCCTTGGTCGTCCCCGTGCCGATGCTCGGCCTGTCCCTGCTCCTCGACGGTCCCGAGGCGGTGGGGGCGGGGCTGCGCCACGCAGACCTGGTCACGCTCGGGTCGACGCTCTACACGGCATACCTCTGCTCGCTGTTCGGGTATGGCGTGTGGAACTCCCTGCTCGCCCGTCACCACGCGTCCGCGGTCGTCCCCTTCACCCTGCTCGTGCCCGTCAGCGGGATCGCCACCGCGTGGGTGGTGCGCGGTGAGCGGCCGACGACAGGTACCGCGGTCGGGGGTCTGCTGCTCATGCTCGGCGTCGTCGTCACCATGATGACCCGCCGCCGACGGATCCCGGAGGCGACCGGACTGTCCTACGATCTGGACGAGGCTCCGCTGAGCGCGGGGCGAGTCGAGCGGTCTGAGCTCCGGTGACATAAGAGTTCCCATGAGATTCGAGGCACCCCGGTCGGACCGGGGCGAGGTGGATGTGGGTGACCGCGGCGGGCAGGTCGGCCTACCGCCCCGGCCGGAGCTCGTTCACGTGGCGGTTGCCTTCACGATCCTCTTCACCGCCCTTCACCTGTACTGGGCTGTGGGGGGCAGCTGGGGCCTGCCGCTCGCGGCGCAGCAGGACGAGGCGCTGACGAAGCTGGCCAACTGGGTGGTGTCCGTGGTCATGCTGGTCGGGGCGGTGTGGGTTCTGGCGCTGAACCACCCGGTGGGCCGACGCGTGCCCGCGTGGGTGCTGCTGGTACCGGTCTGGGTGGGGGCGGTCGTGTGCGCCTCCCATGCCGTCTTCGGGCTCGTCACCAAGAGCCTGTATCTCAGCGGCTACCACGGCGCGGTCGACTTCCCGGTAGTTCCAGGAGTCGGTACGGCCGAGGCGGCCGGCGCGAACCACCTGGCCGCGGTGCAGGACCTCCTGGTCTTCGAACCGTGCTTCCTCGTCCAGGGCCTCGTGCTCGCACTGGCCGCCTGGCAGTTCGTTCGTACTCCGGACGGCCGCCGCAGGTGGTCGATGTCGCTGGCCGTGGGCATCGTGGTGGTCGACGTGTTCGGCGCTCTCCTCTCGCTCGGCGACCTGCACGTCGCGATCTCCTGACGCCGCTCACCGGGCGAACGTCCCCGGCTGGCGGCTGGGGCCGCTGATGTGTCGGTCTGGTGTCAAAGTCATCCGGTGGGGTTCCACCCCTGGAGATCCGCTGGAAGGATCCGGGGACAGCGCCGGGGGAAGTCCCGGTGCTCGTCAGCGAGGAGCCGTAGTGCCAGAGCAGTCGGTCCAGCACGAGCTAGTGGTCCAGGACCTCCTGGACAACAGGGCGTCCAGCATCGCTCACCTCTTCCGCGACCGGGTGCGGGCCTCCGGGCCACGCGTGGCCTTCCAGTACTTCCGCGGGGGCGAGCTGGCCAGCCTCACCTGGGACGAGACCCAGGAGCGGGCGGACGCCTGGGCCGCGGGACTGATCGCCCTCGGGGTGCAGCTCGAGGACCGGGTCGCCATCGCGTCGACCACCCGCCTGGAGTGGGCCCTCGCGGACCTCGCCGTGATGAGCGCCGGCGCGGCGACGACGACGATCTACCCGTCCTCGGGATCGGAGGACGTGGCCTACATCGTGGCGGACTCGGGCAGCCGGGTGATCTTCGCCGAGGACGAGACGCAGGTCCGCAAGCTGCGCGAGCGCCGCAGCGAGATGCCGGACGTCGTCAAGGTGGTCACCTTCACCGACGTGGACGCGGCCGATGACTGGGTGATCTCGGGGGAGGAGCTGAGCCGGCTGGGCCGCGAGCTGCTCGGGTCCGAACCCGCGGCGGTGGACGCCCGGATCGAGGCCCTCACGCCCGAGCACCTGTCGACCATCATCTACACCTCCGGCACGACCGGCCGCCCGAAGGGCGTGCTGCTCACCCACGACGCATTCGTCTACGAGGGCGCCGCTGTCGCGTCGGTGTCCATCCTCGACGAGGACGACCTGCAGTTCCTCTGGCTTCCCCTGTCGCACGTCTTCGGCAAGGTCCTGCTCGTGCTGCCGCTGCAGATCGGCTTCGCCACGGCGATCGACGGCCAGATCGACAAGATCGTCGACAACCTCGCGGTCATCAAGCCGACCTTCATGGGCGCCGCCCCCCGGATCTTCGAGAAGGCCTACGGCCGGATCTCGATGCTCTTCGAGCAGGAGAGCGGCGTCAAGCGCAGGCTGATCGACTGGTCGCTCGGCGTGGGCGCCCAGGTGTCGGCCCTGCGCGAGCGTGGCGAGGAGCCCGGGGGCCTGCTGGCCGCCCAGCACGCGGTCGCCGACAAGCTTGTCCTCTCGAAGGTCCGAGAGAGGTTCGGTGGGCGCGTCCGGTTCTTCATCTCCGGCTCCGCGGCGCTCAACCCGGACATCGCCCGCTGGTTCGGGTCGGTCGGCCTGGTCATCATCGAGGGCTATGGCCTGACCGAGTCGAGCGCGGCCACCTGCGTCAACCGGCCGAAGCCGGGTTCCTACTCCTTCGGCTCGGTCGGCTGGCCGCTGCCAGGCACCGAGGTGAAGGTGGCCGCGGACGGCGAGCTGCTCATCAAGGGCCCAGGCGTCATGCGGGGCTACCACCACAAGGACGACGCCACGGCAGAGGCGCTTCAGGACGGCTGGTTCCACACCGGCGACATCGGGACCGTCGACTCGCGCGGGTTCGTCCGGATCACCGACCGCAAGAAGGACCTGTTCAAGACCTCGGGCGGAAAGTACATCGCGCCGTCGATGATCGAGACGATGTTCAAGGGCATCTGCCCCTACGTCAGCCAGTTCATCGTGCACGGCGAGAGCCGGAACTTCGCCTCGGCCCTGGTCACCCTGGACGAGGAGGCGATCACCGCCTGGGCGGCGGGCCACGGCCTGACGGGTCAGACGTACGCCGAGATCGTCGGGTCCGACCGGGCCAGGGCCCTGGTCCAGGGGTACGTCGACACGCTCAACGCCGGGCTCAACCGGTGGGAGACGATCAAGAAGTTCACCATCCTCGACCACGACCTGACGATCGAGGACGGCGAGCTGACCCCGAGCCTGAAGCTGCGCCGCAAGGTGGTCACCGAGCGCTACCGGTCCGAGCTCGACGCGCTCTACAGCTGAGCCTCATCCCGGCTTGTCGTCTGCTGGGTCGATGAGCGGGACGAAGACGTAGCGGCCGAGCGAGTCGACTGCCCGCCCTGGCCGCACCCGCCTCAGCTCGCCGGCGACGGGGATGACCATCACCCCGTCCGAGCCGAGCTGGTCGACCAGCGGGCCCGGCAGGGCACTGGCCTCGGCCGAGACGAGGATCCGGTCGAACGGAGCCGCCGACGGCAGACCCAGCGCGTCGGGGCTGGCCTGCTCCACCCGGGCCCAGCCGAGTCCTGCCGCCTCGACGTTCGCCCGACCCCACGCCGTCAGCTTCGGCACCCGCTCGACGCCCACCACCTCTCCGGTGGGGCCGACGAGGCGGGCCAGCAGGACGGTCGTCCAGCCCGACCCCGAGCCCACGTCGAGGACGCGGTGCCCTGGCCTCACGTCCAGCGCCCGGAGCATGGCGCGGACCGTGGTCGGCTGGCTGTTCGTCTGCCCGAGCCCGATGCCGAGCGCCCGGTCCAGCCCGGCATACTCCTGCTGGCTGGGCGGCAGGTGGGCCGAGCGGGGCGTCAGCCGCCACGCCTCCTCGAGAGCCTCGGGGTCGGTCTCGGTCACCCTCCCCAGTATGCGCGGCGGCCCCCGCCGCAGGTAGGTGCGCAGGTCAGCCCCGGTTACCCTGGACCGGTGACTGTCACCCCCGTCCGCGGCTCCTCGCTCTTCCCCGCCCTCGAGCCGTTGCTCGAGCAGGTGTCCAAGCCGATCCAGTACGTCGGTGGCGAGCTCAACTCGACGGTCAAGGACTGGGACTGCGGCGGCCACGGACCGCAGGGCGCGGAGCTGACCACGCGCTGGGCTCTGATGTATCCCGACGCCTACGAGGTGGGCGTGCCCAACCAGGGCGTGATGATCCTCTACGAGGTCCTCAACGAGCGGGCCGACGCTCTCGCGGAGCGCACGTATGCCGTATGGCCGGACCTCGAGGCGCTGATGCGCGAGTCCGGCGTGCCCCAGTTCACCGTCGACGCGCACCGGCCGGTCCGCGACTTCGACGTGCTCGGCATCTCGTTCTCCACCGAGCTCGGCTACACGAACATGCTCACGGCCCTGGACCTCGGCGGCATCCCGCTGCACGCGGCGGACCGCACCGACGAGCACCCCCTCGTCGTGGCCGGCGGTCACGCTGCCTTCAACCCGGAGCCGATCGCCGACTTCATCGACGCAGCGGTCATCGGCGACGGCGAGCAGGCCGTCCTCGGCATCACCGACGTCATCGGAGCCTGGAAGGTGCAGGGCCGTCCCGGTGGACGCGCCGAGCTGCTGCTGCGGCTCGCCCGGACCGGCGGGGTCTACGTGCCCGCGCTCTACGACGTCGAGTACCTGCCCGACGGCCGGATCCGGCGGGTCGTCCCCAAGCCGGGCCTGAGCGGGGTCCCGTGGCGGGTCAGCAAGCACACCGTCATGGACCTCGACGCGTGGCCCTACCCGAAGCAGCCGCTGGTGCCGCTGGCCGAGTCCGTGCACGAGCGGATGTCGGTGGAGATCTTCCGCGGCTGCACCCGCGGCTGCCGGTTCTGCCAGGCGGGCATGATCACCCGCCCGGTGCGCGAACGGTCGATCACCGGCATCGGCGAGATGGTCGAACGCGGCCTGGCCGCGACCGGTTTCGAGGAGGTCGGGCTGCTCTCGCTCTCGTCGGCCGACCACAGCGAGATCGCCGACCTGGCCAAGGGCCTGGCCGACCGCTACGAGGGGACCCAGACCGGCCTGTCCCTGCCGTCGACCCGGGTCGACGCGTTCAACATCGACCTGGCCAACGAGCTCACCCGCGGCGGTCGGCGCTCCGGACTGACCTTCGCCCCCGAGGGCGGGTCAGAGCGGATCCGCAAGGTCATCAACAAGATGGTGACCGAGGAGGACCTCATCAAGACCGTCGCCGCGGCATACGGCGCGGGCTGGCGGCAGGTCAAGCTCTACTTCATGTGCGGGCTGCCGACGGAGACCGACGAGGACGTGCTGCAGATCGCCGAGCTGGCCAAACAGGTCATCGAGACCGGCCGGCAGGTCTCGGGGCGCCGCGACATCCGGTGCACCGTCTCCATCGGCGGGTTCGTGCCGAAGCCGCACACGCCGTTCCAGTGGTGCGGGCAGCTCGGCGTCGAGGAGACCGACGCCCGGCTGGCCAAGCTGCGTGAGGCGATCCGGTCCGACAAGCGCTACGGGTCGTCGATCGGCTTCCGCTACCACGACGGCCAGCCCGGCCTCGTCGAGGGGCTGCTCTCGCGCGGCGACCGTCGGGTGGGCAAGGTCATCGAGGCCGTATGGCGCGACGGCGGGCGCTTCGACGGCTGGAGCGAGCACTTCTCCTTCGAGCGCTGGATGACTGAGGCTGAGCGGGTCTTCGCCGAGGGTGAGCACGCTGGCCGCGTCGACGTCGCCTGGTTCACCACCCGCGAGCGCGAGCAGGTCGAGGTGCTGCCGTGGGACCACCTGGACTCCGGTCTCGACAAGGACTGGCTCTGGCAGGACTGGCAGGAGGCCCTCGACGAGACCGAGGTGGACGACTGCCGCTGGACGCCGTGCTTCGACTGTGGCGTCTGCCCTCAGATGGGCACCGACATCCAGGTCGGCCCCACCGGCAAGACGCTGCTCCCGCTCACCGTGCTGGGCGCCGGCCGCGCCGAGCTCGTCGAGCAGTCCTGAGCCCAGCGTGACTGCAGACCTGGCCGGCGATGTCCCGGGCGTCGACCCGGACGACCTGGCCCACGCACTGCGGGTGATCGCCGCGGCAGCCGAGCTGCCGCCGGAGCACCCCGACGCCGTCGCGGTCAGACGAGCGACGGCCGGGATCTACAAGCAGGTCAAGCTCGGCCGGCGCGTGCAGCGCCAGGACCGGGCCCGGGCGGCCGACGCGGCGGTGACCGCTGCCACGGCGACGGGAGCTCCGGACCGGATCGACGACGAGACCCTCGGCCTCCTGCTGGCCCCGCGCGCCGAGGGTGAGCTCGCCGGCCGGCTGCTGCGGCCCCGGTCCTGCTACACGTGCAAGACGCGCTACGTCGAGGTGGACGCGTTCTACCACCAGCTCTGCCCGCCGTGCGCCGAGCTGAACCGCAGCCACCGCGACGCGCGGACAGACCTCGCCGGCCGCAGGGCGCTGCTCACCGGCGGGCGGGCCAAGATCGGGATGTACATCGCCCTGCGACTGCTGCGCGACGGCGCGCACACGACGATCACCACCCGCTTCCCGCGCGACGCGGTGCGGCGGTTCGCGGCCATGGCCGACAGCGCCGACTGGCTGCACCGGCTCGTCATCGTCGGGATCGACCTTCGCGACCCCGCCCAGGTGGTCGCGCTCGCCGACGCCGTGGCTGCCGAGGGACCGCTCGACATCCTCATCAACAACGCGGCGCAGACCGTCCGGCGCTCACCCGGCTCCTACGCCCAGCTCGTCGCCGCCGAGTCGCTGCCGCTGCCCGACGGTCCGCTGCCCCAGATGCTCACCTTCGACCACGTCAGTGACGCGCACCCCTCGGCACTCGCCGGGGCTCTCCATGAGCACCCGACCCCGCACGGCGGGCCGACGCTGGAGCTGACCGCGCTCGCCCTCACCGCCGGGTCCGCCACCGCGGCCCGGGTCTCGGCGGGGACGGCGGTGGACGCGGGGGGCCTCGTGCCCGATGTCACGCACGTGAACTCCTGGACCCAGCGCGTCGAGGAGGTCGACCCGCTGGAGCTGCTCGAGGTGCAGCTGTGCAACGCCACGGCGCCGTTCATCCTCATCAGCCGGCTGCGAGCGTCGCTGGCGGCATCCGCCTCACGCCGGACCTACGTCGTCAACGTCTCGGCGATGGAGGGGCAGTTCAGCCGCGCATACAAGGGGCCCGGCCACCCGCATACCAACATGGCGAAGGCGGCCCTCAACATGCTGACCCGCACCAGCGCCGCCGAGATGCTCGAGACGGACCGGATCCTCATGACGGCGGTCGACACGGGGTGGATCACCGACGAGCGGCCGCACTTCACCAAGCTCCGGCTGGCGCAGGAGGGCTTCCACGCGCCGCTCGACCTCGTCGACGGGGCCGCCCGGGTCTACGACCCCATCGTCCAGGGCGAGCTCGGTCACGACCTGCACGGATGCTTCCTCAAGGACTACGCCCCCGCGGCGTGGTGAGACCGACGGCACCAGGCAGGTGGGACGCCGACGGCCACCGGCCCCGGAGGGCGGTGGCCGTCGACTGGTCCGGGTGACCCGAGTGACCCGGGTGCCCCGGGGGGGGCGTCAGCGCCTCGTGGGCGGGAGGTGGCTGGACATGAGCTGGCTGATCGGGACCATCCGGCCGCGAGCACGGGAGACCAGGGTCAGTCCGGCGCCGCCGAGCAGCAGGGCCACCGCTGCGGCGATCCACTCCGCGATGTCGGCGCCGGTGTGGGGCAGGGCGCTTGCCGCGCGGACCGTGCCGGCGCTCAGGGCGGAGCTGGCACTGTCGACACCGGTGCCGCCGGGACCGCCAGGCGTGGTGTCGCCACCGACGCCGCCACCGCCGCCGCCGCCACCACCGCCACCGGGCGTGGTGTCGCCACCGACGCCGGTGTTCGCGGGGCAGGGGACGACGAGCTGAGCGAGCGGCACGCCAGCTGCGGTGAGGCTGTCGACGAGCTCATGGTCGAGGACGAGCACCGTGGCCTTGACCGGAGGGCCGGCCTGGAAGACCTGCACGCAGGCACCGACGAGATCGGTGACGGCCGCAGCCGCGGTGACGACCGTGCCCGGCTCCTGCGGCGTCGTGGCTGCCGACGGGCAGTGCGACAGCAGGCCGTTGGAGCCCTCGACGAACTGCGAGCTGATGTTCGTGGTGCCGAGCATGATCGTCGTGTTCGCGAGCGACGTCCCGCTGCCCGCGACCTGGAGGCAGGCGTTCGCCAGCGGGGCGGCGTTGACGGCGAGGTCGAGGGTGCCCGCTGGCACCGGTGACGCGGGTTCGCCGGAGCTGGCGGACCGGCTCGAACCCGGTGCATTGGGCAAGCTCGGCGCACCGGGCAAGCTCGGCGCCTGGTGGGGGACCCCGGCCGGTGCGCCCGTGGGGGCCGACACCGTGCCGGGCGCCGGGGCGGCGGGCGCACCGGATGGCGCAGTGGGCGAGCCCAGGACCTGCGCGAGCTGGTCCGTGACCGGCGACGGCACCGGAAGGGGCAGGGAGTCGGCCGCGGCATGCGAGGCCGTGAGGCTCGCGGCGGTGAGGGCCAGTGCGGCGGCGCCGAGCAGGCGGGTTTTCAGGCAGGCGGACATGGAACGAGACATGAGGCACTCCCAGCATCGGGGGAAAGGATGGGGTGGTGCCTGGCGCCGCTGCCGAGTGGGGGTCAGGCAGCGGCGCCAGGGGGGTCCCAGCTCGGGGAGATGCACCTCACCGACGACCGGAACCGGGTCAAACCAGAACCTTGCCAAGCATCCTGTTCAACGGCGCGACGGGGCATAAGTTACGCGCCGGTATGGGCCAATATCAGGCAGATGTCGGGCAATCCAGATCCTGCACTCAGACGCGGTGACCGACATGGGCCAGGGCCTGTCGCAGGAGGACCCCGTGACCACCCTCCATGTCCCCCTGCTCGCTGAGCCGGGCGGCCTCGTCCGGGGTGACCCAGGCGAGGTCGAGGGCGTCCTGCTGGGGGGAGCAGTCGCCGGTCATGGGGATGACGAAGGCGAGGGAGACCGCGTGCTGGCGGGGGTCGTAGAACGAGGTGACACCTGGCGTGGGGAAGTACTCCGCGACGGTGAAGGGCGCGGGAGACAGGGGGATGCGCGGCATGGCCAGCGGTCCGAGGTCCTTCTCGATGTGCCGGACCAAGGCGTCGCGGACACGCTCGTGGTAGAGGACCCGGCCACTGACCAGCTCGTGCCCGATCGAGCCTTCCGCCGAGGCCCGCAGGAGCAGCCCGATCTGCGTCACCACCCCCCGGTCGTCCACCCGGACCGGCACGGCGTCGATGTAGAGGATCGGGACGCGGTCGCGGGCATCGCGCAGCTCGTCCTGGCTCAGCCAGCCGCTGCTGGTCTCGGTCTCGGTCATGAGCCGTTTCTAACACGTCGGCGCCGTGACGTCGTCGACGACTGCCCGCTGCGGGGCGAGGTGGTCAGAAGATCGTGCCCGGGTTCATGATCCCCAGGGGGTCGAACACCGCCTTCACCGCCTGCTGGCGCTCCAGCTCCGCCTGCCCGAGCTCCAGTCCGAGCCAGCGCCGCTTGAGCGAGCCGACGCCGTGCTCCCCGGTGATCGTCCCGCCCACCTCGAGGGCGACGCGCACGAGGTCACCGAACGCCTCCTCCGCGAGGTCCCTGCTCTCGAGGTCGTCCGGGGCGAAGAAGAAGCTCGGGTGGAGGTTGCCGTCTCCGCCGTGCCCCGACATCGTCACCTCGACACCGCGCCGGGCCGAGATCTCCTCGCCGGCCCGGATCAGGGTGGCCAGCTCGCCGACCGGGACGCAGACGTCCTCGATGAAGTGGGGGCCCTTGGCCACGAGCGCGACGTGCAGCGAGCGGCGCCCGGCCATCAGCGCGTCCGCCTCCTGGGCGTCGTCCGCGACGGCGACGTCCGTGGCGCCCGCCGCCTCGAGCAGCCCGGCATACCGCTGCACGTCCTCGACGGTATGACCCGGTCGGTCGGACGAGACGATGAGAGCTGCCGCGCAGTCCTGCGGGAAGCCGTAGTCCGCCAGCGCCTGGATGGCGGAGATGGAGGCACGGTCGAGGAACTCGAGCAGCGACGGCCGGTGGCGGTCGTGGCGCAGGGCGACGACCGCGGCGGCTGCGGCGTCGAGCGAGGCGAAGGTGGCCAAGGCGGTCAGCGCCGGGTCGGGAGCGGGCACGAGCTTCGTGACGACCGAGGTCACCACGCCCAGCGTCCCCTCCGACCCGACGAACAGACCGGTGAGGTCGTAGCCCGCCACACCCTTGCCGGTGCGGTGACCCGTGCGGATCTGCTCGCCGCCCGCCAGGACGACCTCGAGGCCCTTGACGTAGTCGGCTGTCACGCCGTACTTGACGCAGCAGAGGCCGCCGGCGTTGGTGGCGACGTTGCCGCCGATCGTGCAGATCGCCGAGGACGCGGGGTCGGGCGGGTAGAACAGCCCCACCGCGGCCGCCGCCGCCTTGAGGTCCTGGTTCACCACTCCCGGGCCCACCACGGCATACCCCTCGAGCTCGTTGATCTCGTGGATCGCGTTGAGCGCCTCGACGTTGAGGACGATCGCCCCCTCGCTCGCCGTGGCGCCGCCGGCCAGCGAGGTCCGCGCTCCCTGAGGGACGACCGGGATCCGGTGCGCCTGCGCCTCGCGCAGCACCTCGACGACGTCACCCACGTCCCGGGCGCGGACGACGGTGAAGCTCTTCGGAGCGGTCGAGCCGAGTGACTCGTCCACCGCGTACGTGGCGGCGACGTCGCGGTCGGTCACGAGCGCGGCGCTGGTCAGTCCGGCGAGCTGGGGCAGCTGGGTCTGCGTCACCGACCCACTGTATTCCGGTGCTCTGCTCTACACTCGACGCAAGACGTCTGAGCCGTCATCAGCGGCGAGTCTCCGGAAGAACGGGACCGGGCAGGTGGGTCCTCACTAGAACCGGACGGTGGGCTCCGTCACAGCCTTCGGCAAGAGCGGTCGTATGCCGTCCCGGGAGCTCCCGGAGCGGCCGCGGCAAGCGAGGTGGCACCGCGGTGCCGCTGGGTGAGGTGCCCGGCGACGTCGTCCTCGTGGGACACGAGTGGACGACCAGACCAGGAGCCGACAGCCATGACCTACCCCAAGGTCACGACGGGGACCCCGTCCGACGACGCGACGCCGCCCGGCGCCGGCGAGGTGACCTCGCGTCCGCGCTTCCCCGAGATCGAGGAGCGCGTGCTGCGCTACTGGGACGAGGACGGCACCTTCGTCGCGTCGGTCGAGAACCGCGACGCCGGTGAGAACGGGTCGAACGAGTTCGTCTTCTACGACGGGCCGCCCTTCGCCAACGGGCTGCCCCACTACGGGCACCTGCTGACCGGCTACGTCAAGGACATCGTCCCGCGCTACCAGACCATGCGAGGGCGTCGGGTCGAGCGCCGCTTCGGGTGGGACACGCACGGCCTGCCCGCGGAGCTCGAGGCGATGAGCCAGCTCGGGATCAAGACCAAGGACGAGATCGTCGAGCTCGGCATCGAGGCGTTCAACGCCGCCTGCCGGTCGTCGGTCCTGCAGTACACCGACGACTGGCGCGAGTACGTCACCCGGCAGGCCCGGTGGGTCGACTTCGACCATGACTACAAGACCCTGGAACCGGACTACATGGAGTCCGTGATCTGGGCGTTCAAGACGCTGTATGACCAGGGGCTGCTCTACGAGGGCTTCCGCGTGCTGCCCTACTGCTGGAACGACCAGACCCCGCTGTCCAACCACGAGCTGCGGATGGACGACGACGTCTACCAGATGAGGCAGGACCCGGCTGTGACGGTCGGGCTGAGGCTCGAGACCGGCGAGCTGGCCCTGGTCTGGACGACCACTCCGTGGACCCTGCCGGCCAACCTCGGGATCATGGTCGGGCCGGACATCGACTACGTCGTGGTCGAGTCCGATGTCACCGGAACGCCCGAGCGCTACCTCATCGGGGAGGCGAGGCTTGCGGCATATGCGAAGGACCTGTTCGGGGACGCGGACGTCGACCCCGCCTCCCGCGTCGTCGAGCGGCTCACCGGCCGCGACCTGCTCGGGCGACGGTTCACCCCGCCGTTCGGCTACTACCTCGGCCACGAGCGCGCCCACCGGGTCTTCCCGGCCGAGTTCGTCACGACCGAGGACGGCACCGGGCTGGTGCACACGGCAGGCGCCTTCGGTGAGGAGGACAAGATCGTCACCGACGCGGCCGGGATCGAGCCGGTGGTCCCCGTCGGGCCGGACGGGCGGTTCACCCACCCCGTCACGGACTACGAGGGCATCCAGGTCTTCGACGCGAACCTGCTCATCATCGACCACCTCAAGGCGGCCACCTCGGGCGACGGTGAGACCGGGTCGGTCACCGAGGGCACGGTGCTGCTGCGCCGGGAGACCTACGACCACTCGTACCCGCACTGCTGGCGCTGCCGGCAGCCGCTCATCTACATGGCCGTCTCGAGCTGGTTCGTCGAGGTGACGAAGATCAAGGAGCGGATGCTCGAGCTCAACCAGCAGATCCAGTGGACGCCGGGCCACATCAAGGACGGCCAGTTCGGCACCTGGCTGGCCAACGCGCGCGACTGGTCGATCAGCCGGAACCGCTTCTGGGGCAGCCCGATCCCGGTCTGGAAGTCGGACGACCCGCGCTTCCCGAGGGTGGACGTCTACGGCTCGTTCGCCGAGCTCCAACGCGACTTCGACGTCACCATCACCGACCTGCACCGGCCCTTCGTGGACCGGCTCACCCGCCCGAACCCGGACGACCCGTCGGGCCGGTCGACGATGCGCCGGGTCGAGGACGTCCTCGACGTGTGGTTCGACTCGGGGTCGATGTCCTTCGCGCAGGTGCACTACCCGTTCGAGAACGCCGAGTGGTTCGAGCACCACTTCCCCGGTGACTTCATCGTCGAGTACATCGGCCAGACCCGAGGGTGGTTCTACACGCTGCACATCCTCGCGACCGCGCTGTTCGACCGGCCGGCCTTCGAGTCATGTGTCAGCCACGGCATCGTGCTCGGCTCGGACGGCCAGAAGATGAGCAAGTCGCTGCGCAACTACCCCGACGTCCGCGAGGTGTTCGACCGCGACGGCGCCGACGCGATGCGCTGGTTCCTCATGTCGAGCCCGATCCTGCGTGGTGGCAACCTCATCGTCACCGAGCAGGGCATCCGCGACGGCGTCCGGCAGGTGCTCATCCCGCTGTGGAACGCCTGGTCGTTCTTCGCGCTCTACGCCAACGCGGCGGACGGCGGGCGGGGCTACGACGCGCGGTGGTCCACCGGCTCGACCGACGTCCTCGACCGCTACCTGCTGGCCAAGCTGCGCGACTTCGTCGCGGCGATGGGCCGCGAGCTGGACGGCTACGAGATCGCCCGGGCCTGCGACACGATGCGCGGCTTCCTCGACGTCCTGACCAACTGGTACATCCGGCGGTCCCGGGACCGCTTCTGGGACTCCGCCGACGCGGGGTCGTCCTCCACGACCGCGGCGTTCGACACCCTGTACACCACGCTGGAGGTCGTCACCCGGACCGTCGCCCCCCTGCTGCCCCTCGTCACCGAGGAGATCTGGCGGGGCCTCACCGCCGGCCGCTCGGTGCATCTCACCGACTGGCCGCAGGTGTCGGACCTGCCGGGCGACGAGTCGCTCGTCGCGTCGATGGACCGCGCCCGCGAGGTATGCAGCGCCGCGCTGGGGCTGCGCAAGGCCGCCCAGCTGCGCGCGCGCCTGCCCCTGCGGGAGCTGACCGTCGTCACGAGCGCCGCAGCCGACCTCGAGGCGTTCGCCGGGATCGTCGCCGACGAGGTGAACGTGCGCCAGGTGTCGCTCGTCGACATGGCCTCGGCCGGCCAGGCGGACTTCGGGGTCCGCCAGCAGCTCAGCGTGCATGCCCGCGTGGCCGGGCCGCGCCTCGGCAAGGACGTCCAGACCGCGATCAGGGGCTCGAAGTCGGGGGACTGGTCGGTCGACGCCGACGGCCTGGTGACCTCCGGGGGCCTGGCGCTGCGCGAGGGTGAGTACAGCCTGGACACGGTGGTCGACCAGGGCGCGCGGACGGGGGAGCGGGCGGTCGGCATGCTCGCCGGCGGCGGCTTCGTCGTGCTCGACACCGCGGTGTCGCCCGACCTCGCGCTCGAGGGCCTGGCCAACGACGTGGTCCGCGCGGTCCAGCAGGCACGCCGCGACGCCGGCCTGCACGTGAGCGACCGGATCCAGCTGACCATCACCGGGGACCCGACCGTCTTCGAGGCGACCGTGACGCACCAGGCGCGTATCGTCGAGGAGACCCTGGCGACCCAGTTCAGCTCCGCACCCGAGCTCGACGCCCTCGCACAGGGGGACGGCGTCGTCGAGGTCACCGTGGCGGATGGGGAACGGGTCCGGATCATGGTGAGGAAGCTCTGATGACGACGCTGATCCGCGATGCGGAGCTGGACGACCTGGACGCGGTCCTCGCGGTCGGTCACCGGACCTGGCCGGCGACCTACGAGCCGATCGCCGGCCCGGACTACGTGAGCATGGGTCTGGCGAAGTGGTGGACGCCGGACGCCACCATGCCCGCCGTCACCGCAGGCCGGGTCACCGTGGCCGAGGTCGACGGGCAGGTGGTCGCGATGGCCTCGACCGGGCCGAGCCACGGTCATCTCGTCCTCTGGAAGCTCTACGTGCTCCCCGAGTTCCAGGGGCAGGGGATCGGCTCCCAGCTGATCGACGTCGTCATCGACAAGGCGCGACACACCCACCCGGACATCCGGGTCGCCGTCCTCGAGGGCAACGACCACGCCGCGGCGTTCTACCGCGCCAAGGGCTTCGTCGAGCTCGAGCACGAGAGCAGCGGGCACGGCATACCGGACTCCGTCTGGATGAGCCGCGACCTGGGCGAGGCGCGCTCGTGAGCCTCGGTATGGAGCCCGCCGCCGCCGAGGCGCGGCTGCGTGAGGTGGAGCGCGAGATCCTCGGCCGGGCACCCGAGCACGACGTGGAGCCCACCCTCGAGCGGATCACCGCAGTCATGCACCTCATGGGTGACCCGCAGCGCACCTTCCCGGTCATCCACCTCACCGGCACCAACGGCAAGACGTCGACGACGCGGATGATCGAGACGCTGTGCCGCGAGCACGGCCTGACCACGGGCCGGTTCACCTCACCGCACCTGCACTCGATCCGTGAGCGCATCGCCATCGCCGGCGAGCCGGTCTCGGCCGAGCGGCTGGTCGCCGTCTATGAGGAGGTCCTGCCGTTCATCGAGATCGTCGATGCGCGCTCCGTCGAGGCGGGCAACGCGCGGATGACCTTCTTCGAGGTCTTCGTCGTACTCGCCTACGCCACCTTCGCCGACGCTCCCGTCGATGTCGCGGTCGTCGAGGTCGGTATGGGAGGAGGGTGGGACGCGACGAACGTCGCCGACGGCTCGGTGGCGGCCATCACGCCCATCGCCATCGACCACACCCACTTCCTCGGCAGCCGGGTGGAGGACATCGCGCTCGAGAAGTCCGGCATCATCAAGGCGGGCGCCATCGTGGTCTCGTCGATCCAGCAGCCTGACGTCGCGACCATCCTTGTCGAGCGCGCCGAGCAGGTCGGGGCCCGGATCGTGTTCGAGGCGAACGACTTCGGGGTCGTGGCGCGAGAGGTTGCGGTCGGCGGACAGCTGCTGTCGTTCCGCGGTCTGGCCGGTGAGTACCGCGAGGTCTTCCTGCCGTTGCACGGGGAGCACCAGGCGAGCAATGCGGCCACCGCCCTCGTTGCGGTCGAGGCGTTCCTCGGCGGGGGCGAGCAGCGGCTCGACCCCGATGTCGTGCGCGAGGGCTTCGCCAAGGTCACCTCACCGGGCCGGCTCGAGATCGTCCGCCGCTCTCCCACGGTCCTCGTGGACGCCGCACACAACCCGGCCGGCATGACCGCTCTCGTGGCCGCCTTGGACGACTCCTTCGCCTTCGCCCGCCTGGTCGCCGTCGTGGGCATCTTCGCCGACAAGGACCCCGTGACGATGCTCGAGATCCTCGAGCCCGCCGTCGAGCACCTCGTCGTGACCCGCAACAGCTCGCCCCGGTCGATGCCGCCGCGGGAGCTCGCTGCCCTGGCCGAGGGGATCTTCGGGGAGGACCGGGTGACGGTCGTCCACGACCTGCCCGACGCGCTCGAGCAGGCGGTGACGCTCGCGGAGGCCGACGGGCTCGGCGGAGGCGTGCTCGTCACCGGGTCGGTCATCACTGCTGCCGACGCCCGGATGCTGCTCGGAGCGACCCAGACCTGAGCCGTCGCCGGGAGCCCTCAGGAGAAGCCGTCGGTCACCGGTCGCTCAGCCGCGGACCATGCTCCGCCTCGGCCTCGTGCTCGAGACCTCGGCGGGGTGGTCCTCGGCGATGAACTGCCGCATCAGGTCGATGGCGGCCAGGATCTTCTGGCTGCTCAGCGAGTAGAAGACACTGGTGCCGGAGCGCCGGGTCGTGACGATTCCACGGTCCCGCAGAACTGCCAGGTGCTGGCTGGCGTTCGACTGGCTCACGCCGAGCGTGTCCGCGATGTCGCCCACGCTGAGCTCGTCGTCGCGAAGGACGCTGATGATGAGCAGCCGTTTCGGGTCGGCGATCGCCTTGCAGACGCGCTCGTGCAGCTCGCGGATCTCGGCTTCGAGCGCTTCGTTCACGATGGTCATCTCCTCGACCTACAACGGACGGCACCGTCCCCTGGCGCTGGTCGGCCGGCCCCGGGGCCCGTCGCTCATGATGAACCCTGAACCAGTATGAGCCCGATCGCCAGGACAGCCAACAACGCGACCGTGCCGGCCAGCAGCCTCACCAGCGCAGCGGCCGAGGGGTCCCGTCCGGCGCCGACCCGGTGCACGGTGTGCTCATAGCGCACCTCGGTCAGCACGAGGAGAACTGCGGCGAGTCCCAGCCCGAGCAGGCCCGGGAGTGCCGCCAGAAACCCGCCGCCGGTCTCGTGGAGCAGCAGCGAGGACACGCCTCCGACCCCCAGTGCGGTGCGTTGCCAGGCCATGGCGGTGCGCTCGGCCTGCAGTCCCGCATCGTGGTGGGGAACCTGACGGTCACTGCCAGGAAGCCACCGGGGCGTCATCATCAGTCGGCCAGGTCGGCGATCACCAGGGCCAGGGCCACCACGGCAGCGAGCACCAGGGAGAAGGCCACGAGCCGCGAGATGAACGAATGGGGCAGCTGGAGGCCGAGGCGCATGGCGCGCTCGTTGTTCCGCCAATGGCGGTATGAGATGGCGGCGAGGAACCCGCCAAGCCCGATCAGCAGGAAACCGAGTGCGTGCCGCATGACGCTCAGGCCTGGCACGAACCTGATCACCGCGACGCCGGCAGCCATGAGCGCCAGGGAGGTGCGCACCCACGCCAGGAAGGTTCGTTCGTTGGCCAGGGTGAACCGGTAGTCGGGGTCCTCGCCGACGTCCTGCCATCTGGGGCGCGGCGGTCGTGGTGCGCCATCAGTCGGCATGGGCGACTCCTTGAGTGGGTTCGGTCAGGTCAGCGAGGTCGACGCTGCGCACTGGTTCCGTCCCACATCGAGGACCTGCAGCTCGTCCTCGGATGGTCGCACCTGTCCGGCGTTCACCAGGCGAATCGTGTCATACGTCGCTGGCGCCTCGGGGAGCGTCGAGACGATCTCCTCGACGAAGCGCTCGATGGCCCGCTCGTTGAGCAGTGTGGCCTCGAAGACATGCCGCAGCGTCGCCGTCACCGCGCCGGACTCGCTGAACTCGTCGGGGCTCGACCAGTGGGCGGGGGCGATGACCGTGTCCGGGTCGAGCGGCTCCAGCCGGTCGTGGACGCTCTGGAACAACGAGCGCGCGAGGTCCTCGGCCTGGCCGGTGAGGTCCGGTCGGCCCAGGCCGCGCACGAAGATGGTGTCCCCGACCAGGAGCAGCCGCTCCCCGACCAGGAGCGCCGTCGTGCCGGGAGTGTGACCGGGTAGGTGCATCGTCAGGGCGCGCACGACGGTGTCGGAGCCCAGCGCCAGCTCCTCACCGTCCTCGAGGGGACGGTTGGGGAAGGGGATCTCCTCGGCGCTGTCCTCGGGCGGGAGGTGGTACTCGACTCCGAGGTGCTCGGCCAGCGATGGTCCGCCGCTGATGTGGTCGGCGTGGACGTGGGTGTCGATGACGTGGGTGACAGTCATCTCGTGGGCCTGCGCCAGGTCGAGGTACGGCGAGTAGTGCCGCGCCGGGTCCACCACGATGCAGCTCTCACCGGGCACACCGATCACGTACGACAGGCAGCCCTTGGCGGGCCGCTGCAGCTGCCAGGCGCGGGCTGGCGCCGGGAGCCCGTCGAGCTCGACGGGGACGAGAAGCTCGGCCCAGGCGTCCATCCCGCCCTCCAGCGAGCGGGTCTCCTTGCCGAGGGTCGCGAACTCCTCCGCCACGAGCGCCGAGCCGTTGCCCTGCCCACACACGATGATGGCGCCGTCCAGCGTCTCGCTGGCGAACCGCTCCGGGTCCTCGAGAACCTCGTAGACGGCCGCGTGCCGGGTGGGCACCATCCGACGGCCCTCGACCTTCTGCGCGGCGAACTCCTCGCTGTTGCGGATGTCCAGGATCTCCGGGATGCGGCCGCGCTCGATCTCCTCGTGCAGCTCCGTGGCTGAGATGGTCCGGGTGTGCATGGGTCGTCCTTCCGCCGGGTCTGGGTCCCTCCGAGCTTCCTGACGTCGGATGTGCTCTTGGCGATGTCTTGACGAACTGCGACCGTCAGGGGCTGTTGTATGCGCCAAGTCGAATGTAATGTGACAGGAACCACAGCGCAATCCGTGAGAACTGGCTGGAGGACCTGCAATGACTGATGCGTCCATGGAAGACGACGT
The DNA here is from genome assembly GCA_963826375.1 of uncultured Actinomycetota bacterium. Classification (GTDB taxonomy): domain Bacteria; phylum Actinomycetota; class Actinomycetes; order Actinomycetales; family Dermatophilaceae; genus Lapillicoccus. The sequence goes on from CAWGWN010000009.1 coordinate 773,929, forward strand.
TCCGCAGAGCATGACGATCGTCGCGTGGAGCGGCGATCTCGACAAGATCTGGCCCACCTTGATCCTCGGGTCGACCGGCGCGGCCTATGGCATGGAGACCACCATCTTCTTCACCTTCTGGGGGCTGTTCCCGCTGGTGCGCGACGACGTCCGGGTCACCGGGAACAACGCCATGACCAAGGCCCTGTCGAGGATGAACCCGCCCGGCGTCAGCAACATGAAGCTCTCCAAGCTCCAGATGGGCGGCGCCGGTTCCCGGATGATGAAGAAGCTGGCTAAGGACAACAAGGTCGCCAGCCCCAAGGAGCTGCTCGAGATGTGCACCGAGCTCGGCGTGAACCTGTGGCCCTGCGAGATGACCATGGAGCTGATGGGGCTGCGCCAGGACCAGCTGATCGAGGGCGCCGGCGACCCGGTGGGCGCGGCGACCGCTCTCTCGGCGATGAGCAGGTCCCAGATCAACCTCTTCATCTGACCCGAGGAACCCGACCCGAAGCTCGACCCGAAGCTCGACCCGAGAATCCGAACCTCCCAGACCGGGCCACCGGTCGACTCGAATGGAGATCTCTGATGGACCTGCATGCCGATGTGACCGTGGACGCCAAGGGCCAGAAGTGCCCGATGCCGGTGCTGCTGACCTCTCGCGGGATGAAGTCCCTCAGCCCGGGCCAGGTGATGTTGATCGAGGCGACCGACGGCGGGTCGCAGAGCGACATCCCCTCGTGGGCCAAGGACACCGGCAACGAGCTGCTGGACAGCTCGGTCGAGAACGGTGTCTACCGCTTCCTCATCAAGAAGGCCTGACCGGATGCAGCTCGGGTTCGCCATCGACCAGCGCACCTGCATCGGGTGCCATGCCTGCACTGTGGCCTGCAAGACCGAGCACGAGATCCCGCTCGGCCAGTTCCGCACCTGGGTCAAGTACGTCGACAGCGGGTCCTTCCCGGACACCACCCGCTCCTTCGGGGTGATGCGCTGCAACCACTGCACCGACGCGCCCTGCGTGAAGATCTGCCCGACCGAGTCGCTGTTCAAGCGCGAGGACGGCATCGTCGACTTCGACAAGGAACGCTGCATCGGCTGCAAGAGCTGTATGCAGGCCTGCCCGTATGACGCGATCTACATCGACAAGGACACCAGCACAGCGGCCAAGTGCAACCTGTGCGCCCACCGCATCGACGAGGACCTCGAACCGGCCTGTGTGGTCGTGTGCCCCACCCATTCGATCTGGGTGGGCGACCTCGACGACCCCACCAGCGGGATCGCCCGCCTGGTCAGCAGCAACGAGACGGCCGTGCGCTCGCCGGAGCAGAACACCGGCCCGAACGTCTTCTACCTCGGCGCCGACCGGGCGGTGCTGGACCCGCTGGCGGCCCCGGTCGAGGACACCTACATCTGGGCCGCGCCCGACGCCCACCGGCTCGAGACGGCCGGTGACCTGCCGGGCGACCCGGTGAACCATGCCCGCACGACCCTGAACACCGCCCACCCGCGCCCGTGGGGCTGGAAGGTGACCACCTACCTGTGGACCAAGGGAGTGGGGGCCGGAGCGCTGGCAGTCGCTGCGCTGGCCCACATCCTCGGCATCGAGCTCGGGGGAGTCGGCAGCTATGTGGCGCCCCTGCTCGGGCTGTTCGGCGCAGCCACCACCGGAGCGCTCCTGGTGTGGGACCTGAAGCGGCCGGAGCGGTTCCTCTACATCTTCCTGAAGTCCAACTGGACGTCCTGGCTGGTCCTGGGGGCCTACGCCCTCACGGTCTTCTCCGGCGGTGCGGTCCTCTGGCTGCTCGCCGCCATGCTGAACATCGGTTGGGCGATGACCGTCCTCGCCTGGCTGGCTCTCCCCGCGAGTGCCATGATGGCCGGCTACACGGCCTTCCTCTTCGGTCAGGCCGAGGGGCGTGACCTGTGGCAGTCCCCGATGCTGTTCTGGCACCTCCTGGTCCAGGCGGTCATGGTCGGCAGTGGCGCCCTGGCTGTCGCCGGGCTGTTCGCCGACCTTCCCGGTTCTGCCTGGACGCTGCTCGCGGCCACGTTCGTGGTCGCAGCGGTGCTGCACCTGCTGATGCTCGCCCTCGAGTACGCCGGCCAGCACTCCACTGAACAAGCCGCGGTGGCCGCTCGGATCGTGTGGTCCGGCCGCTACTCGCGCACCTTCTGGTTCGCCGGCGTGGTCCCCGTCGTGGTTGCCCTCGTGCTGGGCGGTGTCGCGTGGGCCGGCATGAGTGCCGTGCTCCTGGCGGTCGCTGGCCTCATCGTCCAACCGGCACTGCTGGCCTACGAGAGCGTGTTCGTCCGGGCGGGCCAGGACCCGCCGCTCTCGTGACCCGACCGCACGCGTGCATGACCCGACCGCACACCTCCTGCAAGGCGTCTCGAAGGGATCCGTCATGACGTTGGAGCAAGACCGCGAGCTGAGCATCCCACCGCTGCCCGGTGAACGCAGCCATGAGCGGCTCCGGAACTTCCCCCCGGTCTCGGAGTGGGACCACCACGTCGCGTACGACGCGAAGGCGCACCCCCGCAAGGTGCCGCACGAGTACATGCTCGTGCCGACCACGTGCTTCAACTGCGAGTCGGCGTGCGGGCTGCTGGCGTACGTCGACAAGTCCGACATGTCGATCAAGAAGCTCGAGGGCAACCCGGCCCACCCGGGCTCGCGTGGTCGCAACTGCGCCAAGGGCCCGGCGACGATCAACCAGATCAACGACCCGGAGCGGATCCTGCATCCCTTGCGCCGCAAGGGCAAGCGCGGTGGCGGCGACTGGGAGCAGGTGACCTGGGACGAGGCGCTCGACGACATCGCGGGCCGCATCCGGGCGGCCATCGCCGAGAAGCGCACGGACGAGGTGCTCTATCACGTGGGGCGCCCCGGCGAGGACGGCTTCGCCGAGCGTTTCCTGCTCGCCTGGGGCGTCGACGGCCACAACAGCCACACCAACATCTGCTCCGCGGGGGCTCGGCTCGGCTACGCCTTGTGGGGCGGGTATGACCGGCCCTCGCCCGACTACGCCAACGCCAAGGTGATCCTGCTGATCTCCAGCCACCTGGAGGCGGGGCACTACTTCAACCCACACGCCCAACGGATCATGGAGGGCAAGGTCTCCGGCGGCGCGAAGGTCGTGGTGCTCGACCCGCGGCTGTCCAACACCGCCTCGCACGCCGACCTGTGGATGGCGCCCTGGCCCGGCAGCGAGGCGGCCATCCTGCTGGCTGTGGCTTCACACCTGCTGCGCACCGACCAGGTCGACCGCGCCTTCGTCAAGCGCTGGGTCAACTGGTCGACGTACATGCAGCACCTGCACCCCACCCTCGCCGCGGATGACTTCGACCTCTTCATGGACACGCTCACCGAGGACTACGCGCAGTACACGGTCGCCTACGCCGCCAGCGAGGCCCAGGTGCCGGAGGCGCAGATCGAGGAGCTTGCCGAGATCGTGGCCACCGCCGGCAGCGCGCTGTCGGCGCACGTATGGCGCGCCGCGACCGCGGGCAACCTCGGCGGCTGGCAGGTCTCCCGGGCGCTGTTCTTCCTCAACGTGCTCACGGGAAGCGTGGGCACGAAGGGCGGCACCAGCCCCAACGGGTGGGACAAGATCATCGCGCACGGACCCAACGTCCCGAGCGGTCACGAGACCTGGAACGAGCTGCTCTTCCCGCCGGAGTTCCCGCTCTCGACGAACGAGATGTCGATCCTGCTTCCGCACCTGCTCAAAGACGGTCGCGGCAAGCTCGCGATGTACTTCTCGCGCGTCTACAACCCCGTCTGGACGAACCCGGACGGTTTCAGCTGGCTGGAGGCGCTCACCGACGAGGCGCTGGTCGAGTGCCATGTGGCGCTCACGCCGACGTGGTCGGAGACGGCCACCTTCGCCGACTACGTCCTGCCGATGGGGCACAGCACCGAGCGGCACGACACCCAGTCCTACGAACAGTACGCCGGCAAGTGGCTCGGCTTCCGGCAGCCGGTGACCCGCGTGGCCATGGAGAAGATGGGCCGGATCGTGTCGGACTCCCGTGAGTCCAACCCCGGGGAGGTGTGGGAGGAGAACGAGTTCTGGTTCGAGCTCTCCTGGCGGATCGACCCCGACGGGTCCATGGGGATCCGGAAGTACTTCGAGTCGCCGTACCGTCCGGGGGAGAAGGTGACCGTCGACGAGTACTACCGGTGGGTCTTCGAGAACAGCGTCCCCGGCCTGCCCGATGCGGCTGCTCAGCAGGGCCTGACCTCACTGGAGTACATGCGCAAGTACGGCGTGTTCGAGGTGACCAAGGACACCTACCGCGTCGACGAGCGACCGCTCACCGACGACGAGGTCGAGGGCACCACGCCGGACGCGCAGGGAGTGCTGCGCAGGCCGGTCACCCTCGACTCGACTCCGCCACTGGTGGGCGAAGCAGGGTCGGTCGGAGTCGTGCACGAGGACGGGACCCGGACGCAGGGATGGCTCACGCCGTCGCGCAAGCTCGAGCTGTTCAGCGACACCATGGTCGACTTCGGCTGGGGGGAGTACGCCGCTCCGGGCTACATCGAGTCGCACGTGAGCCGGCGGTCCATCGACCACGACAACGCCGAGATGGTGCTGATGCCGACCTTCCGCCTGCCGACCCTGATCCACACCAGGACCGGCAACGCGAAGTACCTCAACGAGCTGGCCAACACCCATCCCATGTGGATGAACAGCGTCGACGCGGCCCGCTTCGGTTTCGAGACCGGGGACCTGGTCCGCGTCAACACCGAGATCGGCTACTTCGTCGCGCGGGCCTGGTCCACCGAGGCCATCCGGCCCGGCGTGGTGGGTCTGTCCCACCACATGGGGCGCTGGCGCACCGCCGAGAGCGCCGGCTCCCGGTGGGCCATGGGTCTGGTCGACCTCAGCCACAGTGAGGACGGGGTCTGGAAGCTGCGCTACAAGGAGGGGATCAAGCCGTTCAAGAGCGAGGACCCCGACAGCGAGCGGATCGACTGGGACGACCCCGGTGTCCACCAGAACCTTGCCTTCGCCGTCCACCCGGACCCGCTCTCGGGCATGCACTGCTGGCACCAGAAGGTGCGTCTCGAGCGAGCCCACGCCGACGACCAGTACGGCGACGTGGTCGTGGACACCAAGCTCTCCCGTGAGGTCTACCGTGCCTGGATGGACACCACCCGACCGGGGCCGAGCGCCTCCGGGCTTCGCCGCCCCGAGTTCTTCATGCGCCCGGTCAAGCCGAAGCGGCGTGCCTTCCGTGCCGACGGCGGGCGCTCCGAGCCCTCGGCGGAGGACGCATGAGCCTGCTCTCGCGCAGCCGGTCCGCACCGGACGTCGATCTCGACGCGGTGCACGCAGCCCTGGCCTCGGTCGAGGACCCCGAGCTGCGGATGCCGCTTCCGGACGCGGGCATGGTCGGCGACGTGGAGCTCGGGAAGTCCGGCCTGGTCCGCATCACCGTCCGGCTGACCACCGCCACCTGCCCGATGAAGGAGCGCCTGGTCACCGACGTGACCGAGGCCGTTCGCACGGTGGCCGGTGTGAGCAGGGTGGAGGTCACCCTCGGCACGATGAGCGAGAGCGACCGGCTGCAGCTGGCCGGCCGGCTGCGCGGCTCCCGAGCCGAGGGGACCCACCAGTTCGGCGACGGTTCGGCCACCAACGTCTATGCCGTCGCCAGCGGCAAGGGCGGCGTCGGCAAGTCGTCGGTCACCGCGAACCTCGCGGTGGCCCTGGCTCAGCAGGGGCAGCGGGTCGGTGTGCTCGACGCCGACGTGTGGGGCTACTCGATCCCCCAGCTGTTCGGCGTCCGCCGCTCTCCGGTGGCCCTCAAGGGCGTCATGCTGCCCGTCGAGGCGCACGGCGTCTCGCTGATGTCCGTCGGGTTCTTCGTCGAGGAGGAGCAGCCCGTCGTGTGGCGGGGCCCGATGCTCCACAAGGCCATCGCCCAGTTCCTCACCGACGTGCACTGGGGCGAGCTCGACACCCTGCTCCTCGACCTGCCACCAGGCACGGGCGACGTGACGATGACCCTGCTCGAGCTGCTGCCCGACGCCCAGCTGCTCGCGGTCACCACGCCGCAGCTCGCCGCCCAGACCGTGGCGGCGCGGGTGGGCCGGATGGCGCGTGACGCGCGGATGCCCGTCGCCGGAGTGATCGAGAACATGTCAGGCCTGGTGTGCGGCTCGTGCGACGAGCGCACCGCGCTCTTCGGCGAGGGCGGTGGCGCCCGCCTGGCCGCGACCATCGACACCCCGCTGCTCGGACAGATCCCGCTGGACCTGCCGCTGCGCACCTCGGGTGACCAGGGTGTGCCAGCCATGGTGGCGGCCCCGACGGCGGCCTCGGTGGTCGAGATCCGGCGGATTGCGCAGGAGCTGCCGGTCGTCCGGCGCAGCCTGGTCGGTCGCCGTCTCCCGCTGTCGGTGATCTGAGCAGCCCACGGGTGCGGTCGCGACGCGCGACTGCGCGTCGGTAGCGGTGCGCGTGGCCCCGGTCAGGCCTCGAGGAGGCTCTTGAGCCGGGCCAGGTCCTTGGTGTTCGCGCGGCGCATCGCGGCGCTCATGACGGGCGCGGCGACGGAGGCGAAGCCTGACGGCTCCCCCCGGTTGCGCAGGGTCATCCGGGTGCGGCCCTCGTCCTCGGCCGCCCAGGTGTAGGTCGTCTCCATGGGGAACGGCCCTTCGGCGGTGCGCATGACGAGGCGCTCCCGCTCCACGAGCTCGACGACCTCATACGTGTAGGTGAGACGTCGCCCGAGGAACTGGGCGACGAACTCCAGCCGCGAGCCGACGGCCAGCGGTGGAGGCGTGCGCCAGACGACGGACGAGATGTTCGCGTACCACTGCGGCGCGTGGCCCGGGTCGCCCGCGTAGTCGGCCACCCGCTCCAGCGGGCAGTCGATGACGGTCTCGGTCAGGACGTCGACGCTCATCCGGACTCTCCTTCACGGTAGGGGTGGGCGGAAGCGGGAGGGCCTGCGGCGACGCCGAGAGCGACGAGATAGCCGTCCCAGCCCAGGTCATGCGGGCCGAGCATCGGGTGCGGCAGACCCGTGTGGACGAGGCGCAGGACCGTGCTCGCCCCGACCGCCTCCAGGGTGACGCTCACCGTGCTGCTCCCGGGAGGCAGCGGCTCGTTGTCCTCGAAACCCCAGGTGAAGGACACCCGGTGCGGCGGGCTGACCTCGAGGTACTCGCCGCGGACGACGGCGTGCTCGTTGACCACGCAGCGGTAGCGCCCTCCCGGGCGGGGGTCGAGCTCGGCAGAGCTGCCGAGCCAGGTTGCGTGCCGGACGGGGTCGGTGAAGTAGGCGAAGACGACGTCCACCGGCGCGTCGATGGTGATCTCGTGCTCCACCCGGTCCTCGGCGATGGTCACGGGACGTCCTTGCGGCGGCTGGACCGGCCCTCCTGCTCGGCAGCGGCCTTGAGCGCGTCCAGCCGCGTCGACCAGAACCGGTCGACGAACTTCTTCAGCCCGGCGAGACCGGACACGTCCGCGCAGTAGAGGCGCCGCACGCCGTCGCGCCGTTCGGTGACCAGGCCTGCCTGCCTGAGCACGCCGAGATGCTGGGAGATGGCCGGCCGGGACACCCGGAAATGCGCGGCGATCTCGCCGGCCGCCAGCTCCTGGCCGGCGACGAGCTCGAAGATCTCCCGTCGGGTGGGCTCCGCGAGGGCCCGCAGCTGTGCGTCCACCACGACAGGTTAGCATCCTCTTACGTAAGTGGTTAGTAACGTAAGAGGGTGCTAACGTAAGCCGAAGCTGACCCTAGGGTCGGCGGCGCCACCGACCCGGCGACCGGGCCGGGGTGCTCGACCACCAGGAGAAGGACATGGCCCGCATCGTGTTCGACGTGGACATCGAGGCAGCACAGGCTGACGTCGTCCGGGCGCTCACCACCGAGACCGGCATCCGGGGGTGGTGGACCGACGACGCCTCGGTGGGCGAGGGCGTGGGCGGCGAGCTGAGCCTGGGCTTCCCGGTGGCCCCGGTCCGGTTCACCCTGCGGGTCGACGAGGCCGGCCCGGACGCGGTGGGCTGGACCTCGGTGGGAGACTTCCCGCCGCACTGGCAGGACACCGTCATCCGATGGACGCTCGGCTCCGCCGGCGCGTCCGGCCCTTCGGTCCACTTCGTGCACGACGGGTGGGCCACTGACGACGGCCCCTTCGGCAGCTCGGCCCTCACCTGGGGCCGGCTCATGGACCGGCTGAAAGACCACTGCGAGACCGGCGAGCACGCCCCGCTCTTCGAGCGGTAGGCCGCGGAAGCGGCCGCGCCGGCCGCACGGCATACCCTCATGGCCATGACGTGCGCATGGGTGGTCCGATGAGAGGCGTGCCGGCGAAGGGGCTGGTGTTCTACGGCCAGACCGGGAAGTTCACCTGGCGGATGGGCGCCACGGTCCTCGTCGGCCAGTCCGTCGCGGTGTTCTTCGGGGGGCTGGTCGCCCGGGGGATCGCCGTGTCGACGGGGGACCCCGGAGCCAGCACCTACCTCTGGGTCGGCTCGGGCCTTGCCGTGCTGTGCCTCCTCGCTGCCGGGCTGATGCGCCGGCCGTATGGCGTGACGCTGGGGTGGGTGATCGAGGTCGCGACGTTCCTCAGCGCGCTCGTCGTGCCGGCCATGGTGCTCGTCGGGGTGATCTTCTCCGCCCTCTGGGTGACCGGCCTCCTCCAGGGTCATCGCATCGACACCATCCAGGCGCAGGCGGCGCCAGACGCCTGAGACGCGGCCACTAGGGTGGTCCGCGTGACGACGACGCAGACCGAACGCTCCCTCGTGCTGGTCAAGCCGGATGGCTTCGAGCGAGGGCTGACCGGTCAGGTGCTGGCCCGCATCGAGGCGAAGGGCTACACCCTCGTCGCCCTCGACATCTTCACGCCCGACCGCGAGCGCCTGGCCGAGCACTACGCCGAGCACGAGGGCAAGCCCTTCTACGAGCCGTTGGTCGACTTCATGTCCTCCGGGCCTGTGACGGCCGTCGTCATCGAGGGCCAGCGCTGCATCGAGGGCTTCCGGGCGCTTGCGGGGGCGACCGACCCCACCGCGGCCCTGCCGGGCACCATCCGCGGCGACCTCGGCCGCGACTGGGGCCAGAAGGTCCAGGCGAACATCGTGCACGGCTCGGACTCCCCGGAGTCGGCCGCGAGGGAGATCGGCATCTGGTTCCCGCAGCTGTGAGGTCGGCATAGCGGTGGTCCCACAAGCCCCATCAGCCTCAGTTGTCACACATCCGGCGACACTCGGCCGATGCGCTCGGCACCGGGCGCCGCACCCCTGAGAATCGCGCCATGACCGGATGGCCGATGCTCGGGCGCGACCTCGCGATCGACCTCGGCACCGCCAACACCATCGTCTACGAGCGCGGCCGCGGCGTCGTCCTCGACGAGCCGTCGGTGGTCGCCGTGGAGGTGAGCACCGGCCGGCTCGTCGCGGCCGGCCGGCAGGCCAAGGAGATGCTCGGCCGGACTCCGGGCACCGTCCGGGCCGTGCGCCCGCTGCGGGACGGGGTGATCTCCGACGCCGAGCTGACCGAGCGGATGCTGCGCTGGTTCATCGACCAGGTCCGCCCCTCGCGCCTGGTCCGGCCCCGGATGGTCGTGTGCGTGCCCAGCGAGGTGACCGGGGTCGAGCGACGTGCCCTCGAGGACGCCGCCACGCGGTGCGGGGCTCGGCGGGTCTACATCATCGAGGAGCCCATGGCGGCGGCGATCGGCGCCGGGCTCCCGGTCAACGACACCCAGGCGTCGATGGTCGTCGACATCGGGGGCGGAACGACTGACGTCGCCGTCATCAGCCTCGGCGGCATCGTCTCGGCTCGGTCCACCCGGATCGGCGGGGACAAGATCGACGAGGCCGTCATCGCCCACGTCAAGAGCGAGTACTCCCTGCTGCTCGGGGAGCGCAGCGCCGAGGACATCAAGACGAGCGTCGGCTCGGCCTTCCCCCTGCGCGAGGAGCTGACCACCCGCATCCGGGGGCGCGACCTCGGGACGGGCCTGCCCAAGACCGTGTCGGTGTCCTCTCCCGAGATCCGCCGGGCCATCGAGGCGCCCGTGATCCAGATCGTCGAGCTCGTCCGCACCACCCTCGACGTGTGCCCGCCCGAGCTCGCCGGCGACATCCTCGACCGGGGCGTGACCCTCACCGGGGGAGGAGCGCTGCTGCGCGGCCTCGGTGAGCGGATGCGCCACGAGCTCGGCGTGCCGACGAGAGTGGCTGACGACCCGCTGCGTTCGGTGGCCCTCGGCGCCGGCCGGTGCGTCGAGGAGTTCTCGGCGCTGGAGCGCGTCCTCGTGAGCGACTCGCGGCGCTGAGGTGACGCCGCTCGCCCGCCGCCGGCTCCTCGGGGCGCTGGTCGCCCTCACCCTGGTCGTGCTGACCCTCGACCTGTCCGGATCGGCGCTGCCGGACCGGGTCAAGGCGGCCGCTGCGGCCGCCGCCGGACCCGTCCAGCGGGCCGTCGCCGGGGTGGACCACGGAGAGGCTGCCCGGCTGCGGGAGGAGAACGCCACCTTGCGCACCGAGCTGGCACTGAGCCAGGTCCGGCTGGCCGAGGCAGGCGCTGCCGGGCGGCTGCTGGCCGGGCCGTCCGTCTCGGGCAAGCGGCCGCTGACCGCGCGCGTCGTCGCGTTCAAGACGACCCCCACTGGAGGACGGGCGGTCACCCTCGACGTCGGCCAGCGCGACGGGGTCGAGCCCAACCTCACGGTCGTCGCGGCCGACGGCCTGGTGGGCCGGGTGGTCAGCGTCGCTCCGTGGTCGAGCGACGTCCGGCTGCTCGGCGGCGCGGACGCGGTGGTGGGGGTGCGCGTCGGTGCGTCCGGGATGCTCGGGACGGTCAGCGCGACCGCTCCCGCTGACGCCCCGTCGCGCGCTCGTGGCGAGCTGTCTCTCACGCTCGTCGACCAGGGTGGCGTCGCGGTCGGCGACCAGGTGACCACCCTGGGCAGTGTCCAGGAACGGCCGTACGTCCCGGGGATCGTGGTCGGGGTCGTCACGGCGCTCGACCCGGCGCGCGGTCAGCTCACGGGGACCGCGGTGGTCCGTCCTGCGGTGGACGTGACCCGCCTCGACGTCGTCGCGGTGCTGCTCGCCGGGCCGCGGGACCAGCCGAGGGCGGGGGCGGGCGGCTGATGCCGAGGCTCGCGCTGCTCGGGCTGCTCCGCACCGTCATGGTCCTCGTCGGCGCGTTGACCGTTGCCACCGTGCTGCCCCGGCTCGGCGTGCCGGCCCGCTACCTGCCTGACCTCGTCGTCGTCGCGGTGGCCGCCTCGGCCGTGCTGCGGGGAAGCGTGCACGGCGCGCTGCTCGGGCTGGCAGCCGGATGGGTCGTCGACCTGGTGCCGCCCGCCGGCTCGCCGCTCGGGGCGACAGCCCTCCTGTATGCCGCCGCCGGTGCTGCCGCAGGCGCGTTCCACCGGCAGGGCGGCCGGGGTCTGCTCGCACCACTGGCCGCGCTCGCGGCGGCGGCGGTGGTCGTGACCGGCGGCGAGCTGGCCCTGGCCGTCCTCGGCGACGGGGTCGTCGACGGGGCAGCAGCGGCGACCCGGGTGGCCGTCACGGTGGCCGTCGGCGTCGTCGCACTGCCGGCGCTCATCGGTCTCGACCACGCGCTCGTGCGGCGACGGCTCGCATGAGGCCGTTCCCTCGCCGGCCCCGGCGCGCAGGGGCGCCCCGGGCTGAGCATCGCCGGGCAGGGTATCGCCGAGCGGGAGCCCCCCGCCGGCGCACGGGATACCGGGCCCGCGTCTGGGTGCTCGCGGTGTTCGTCGTCTCGGTGTTCGGGCTGCTGCTCGGCCGTCTCGGCCAGATGCAGGTGCTCGACCACGCCACCCTCACCCGGGCCGCAGCAAGCGTCAACACGCGCACCCTTGTCCAGCCCGCCGTACGCGGGCGGATCCTCGATGCCCAGGGCGCCCCCCTCGCCAGCAACACCTCGACGCTGTCGGTGACCGTGGAGCGGCAGGTCCTCGTCGAGTCACCCGATGGCGGCCGCAGCCTCATCGACCGGGTGGCCGCCGCCCTGGGCCGGCCGTCGACGGCGCTGTGGGACAAGACCTTCACCTGCGGCTCTCCGGGGGCGCCGCCGGCGCCGGCGTGCTTCGACGGGTCGGCCTACCAGCCCATCCCCGTCGCGGACGGCGTCGACCCCCGCCGGGCGCTCAGCCTGATGGAGCAGCCCGAGAGCTATCCCGGGGTCAGCGTGCTGCCGACCCCGTCCCGGACGTACCCCGCGCCCGACCACGTCAACGCCGCGCACCTGCTCGGCTACGTGGACCGCGCGACGGCCGCCGACGTCTCCGCGGGCGCCGGGGCGGTGACCGCGTCCGAGAGCGTGGGCCGGGCCGGCCTCGAGGCGCAGTACGACGCGGTGCTGCGTGGCGCGCACGGCACGACCACGGTGGCGATCGACCCGCGTGGCGTGGTGACCCGGACGGTGTCGAGCACCCCGCCGGTGCCCGGGCGCGATGTCGTCACGCACCTGTCCGGACCGGTCCAGGCGAGCGCAGAGAAGGCACTGGGCGACGCGGTCGCGTCGGCCCACGCGGCTGGCTTCGCCGCCGACTCGGGGGCCGCCGTCGTGCTCGACGTGACGAACGGTGCGGTCGTCGCCGCGGCGAGCTACCCGGCATACGACCCGAACGTCTGGAACGGCGGGATCTCCCAGGCCAGCCTCGACGCGCTGAGCAGCCCTGCCGCCGGGACTCCGCTGGTCTCCCGGGTCACCGGCGCGGTGATGCCCCCTGCCTCGACCTTCAAGGTCGTCTCCCTCCCGGCGGCCGCGGCGATGGGTGTCGACCTCGGCGGCAGCTATGACTGCACCAGCTCGGTGCAGGTGGGCAACCGGACGTTCAACAACTACGAGTCGAAGGCCTTCGGGCTCCTGTCGCTCAAGCGCAACCTCGAGATCTCGTGCGACACGATCTGGTACCGCTTCGCCTACCAGTCATGGCTCGCCCAGGGTGGCCTCGCGGCCAAGGACGACGGCGGCGACCCGTTCGTCGCGATGGCCAAGGCGTATGGCCTGGGGCGCAAGACGGGGGTCGACCTCCCGGGAGAGGCCTCGGGGCGGGTCCCGGACCGCGAGTGGAAGCAGAGCACCTGGGACGAGACGAAGGATGCGACCTGCGCGCGGGCCACCACCGGCTATCCCGAGGTGGCGGTCTCCGACCCTGCCCGAGCCGACTACCTCACGGCGCTCGCCGTCGAGAACTGCGCGACGGGCTTCCAGTACCGTGCCGGTGACGCGGCGAACTTCGCCATCGGGCAGGGCGACATCGCGGTGACTCCGCTGCAGCTGGCCCGGGTGTATGCCGCCATCGCCAACGGCGGCACCCTGTGGACGCCGCAGGTCGCCGCCGCCACGCAGCGCCAGGACGGCACCGACCGCACGCCGATCGCGCCGGTTGCCGGCGGCACCGTCCCGCTCACGCCGCCCGTGCGCGCCTTCCTCGACGAGGCGCTGCGTGGCGTGATCACGGAGGGAACGGCGTCCGGAGCCTTCGCGGGCTGGCCCCAGGACGCCTACCCGCTCGCCGGCAAGACGGGGTCGGCCGAGGTCTTCGGCAAGCAGGCGACGAGCTGGTTTGCGTCCTACGGCCCGACGAGCGCACCTCGCTATGCCGTCGTCGTCATGGTCTCGCAGGCGGGCACCGGGGCCGGGACCGCGGCCCCGGCCGTCCGGGCGATCTGGGATGCGTTGCGTGCCCAGGGCTGACCGCCGGACCGACCCCTGCGGTGACAGGGTCGCCGGATGAGCCCGACGTCATCCGGCGCCGACCGCAGCCTCGAGGCCCTGATGGACCGGGCGTGGGACCGCAGCCGGCTCTCCGTGCGCGCGCGGGTCGACCGCGTGCGCAGCAAGTCGTGGCAGCTCGGCCAGGCCGCCCTCTCGGCGGCGCTGGCCTGGTTCATCGCGAACAACCTCGTCGGGCATCCCGCCCCGGTGTTCGCCCCGATCGTCGCGGTGGTCTGCCTGGGGATGACCTACGGCCAGCGCCTGCGCCGCGTCGCGGAGGTGACGATTGGGGTCGCCGTCGGTCTCGCGGTCGCCGACGTGTTCCTGTCGGCGTTCGGCAGCGGCCCGTGGCAGATCGGGGTCATCGTCCTGGTGGCGATGACCGTCGCGCTGTTGCTCGACACCGGGACCCTGCTGACGATGCAGGCTGCGGTGCAGTCGATCTTCGTCGTCGCGCTCGTCACGACGCCGCAGGCGGCGGTGACGCGCTGGCTCGACGCCGTCATCGGGGGAGGGGTCGCCCTCGTGGCGGCGGCCGTCGTCCCGCGTGCTCCGTTGCGACGGCCCCGGAGACAGGCCGGGGCGGTCGTCACGAAGATCGCCGACCTGCTCAGGGACGCCGCGCAGTGCGCCCGGGACGGCGACGTCGCCCGTGCCGCAGAGGTGCTCGCCTCGGCACGTGCGACCGACGAGCTGATCCGCGAGCTGCGGGCGGCGGCCGACGAGGGGCTGTCGGTGCTGGCCTCGTCGCCGTTCCGGCGGCGCCACTCGGAGAGCGTGCGCTCGATGGCCGACCTCGTCGAGCCGCTGGACCGCGCGATGCGCAGCACCCGCGTGCTCGTGCGCCGGGTCGCCGTGACGGCGAACCGGCACACCCCGGTGCCCGAGTCGTATGCCGTGGTGCTCGACCAGCTCGCCGACGCCACCGTGGTCGTCGGCCGGGCGCTGCTCGAGAACGCCCACCCGCAGCTGGGTCGCCCAGGGCTGGTCCGGGTCGCGGTCGCGACGACCTCGCTCGAGCGGGCTGGGCTGCTGACCGACGTGCTGCTCGCGCAGACCCGCTCGGTCATCGTCGACCTGCTGCGGGTGACCGGTCTGGACGACGCCGAGGCGCTGGCCGTGCTGCCCGACCGCACCGACGGCTGACCCGGTCGACCGCGAGAGGTCAGCTGCCGACGGTCAGCGCCCGAGGCGCTGGTAGGTGCGCTCGGTGGCCTCCTTGGTGGAGCCCCACCAGCCGCGGTTGTCCGTGTACCACTCGATGGTCTGGGCGAGGCCGGCCCGGATGTCCTGGTAGCGGGGGGTCCAGCCGGTCTCGGCACGCAGCCGGCTCGAGTCGATCGCGTAGCGCAGGTCGTGACCGGGGCGGTCGCCCACGTGCTCGAACCAGTCAGCAGGCTTGCCCATCAGCTCGAGTAGCAGCGCGATGATCTCGCGGTTGTTCTGCTCGCCGTCGGCTCCGATGAGGTAGGTCTCGCCGAGCCGGCCCTGCTCGATGATGGCGACGACGGCGTCGTTGTGGTCGTCGACGTGGATCCAGTCGCGCACGTTCAGGCCCGAGCCGTAGAGCTTCGGCTTGACGCCGTCGAGGATGCCGGTGATCTGGCGTGGGATGAACTTCTCGACGTGCTGGCGCGGCCCGTAGTTGTTGGAGCAGTTGGACAGGGTCGCCTTGATCGAGAACGAGCGGATCCAGGCGCGCACGAGCAGGTCCGCGCTCGCCTTGGAGGCGGAGTAGGGGCTCGACGGGTTGACCGGGGTCGACTCGGTGAACCGGTTGGGGTCGTCGAGCTCGAGGTCCCCGTACACCTCGTCGGTGGAGATGTGGTGGATGCGCTTGTCGTGCTTGCGCACCGCCTCGAGCAGCCGGTAGGTGCCGATGATGTTGGCCTCCATGAAGGGCCAGGGGTTGTCCAGGCTGTTGTCGTTATGCGACTCGGCCGCGAAGTGGACGACGAGGTCGGTGTCCGCGACGAGGCGGTCGACGAGGGCCTCGTCGGCAACGGAGCCCTCGACGAAGCTGATCTCGTCGGCGACAGCGTCGAGTGATGCGCGGTTGCCGGCGTAGCTCAGTGCGTCGAGGACGGTGATCTGCCAGTCCGGACGGGTCTGCCGGGTGCGCAGGACGAAGTTGGATCCGATGAACCCGGCTCCGCCGGTGACGAGGACCTTCATGTGGTGGTTGCTCCTTCGGGTGGGTGGTGAGGGGATGGGTGCTCAGGCCCGGACCGAGTGCAGCCCGGTCGGCTCGGAGGTGGCGGTGGAGGGCCCGGAGTTGAACTCGACCTCCAGGGCGAAGCGGTGGGCGAGGTAGCGGTGGTCCGACAGGGCGAGCGGGCTGCCGGCCGGGTCGGTCGCGACGCGGCGCACCAGCAGGAGGGGGTCGCCGACAGCGATGCCGAGCAGGTCGGCGTCGGACTCGCTGGCGAGCCCGGCGGTCACCACCTGACGCACCGTGGCGATCCGGTGCCCGTGCCGGGCCAGGGTCTCCCAGATGCCGGGCGAGGTCGCGGCGTCGCGGCTGACCGGGCCGCAGAGCGGCGCCGGCACCCACTCGCGGACGACGTCGAGCCCCTCGCCGTCGACCGTGCGGACCGAGCGGGAGAAGAGCAGGTCGTCGCCTTCAGCCACGCCGAGCGCGTTGGCGAGCGCCGCGGGCGCCGTGCGGTAGCCGAAGTCGACGATCCGCCGCTCGATGCTCTTGCCGGCCTCGGTCACCGCGGAGGCCGCGTGCCGGAAGGTGCCGAGGGCGAGCCGCTGGTGGAAGGCCGCCCCCGTCACGAACCACCCGGCGCCATGGCGCGAGGCGACCAGGCCCTCGGCCTTGAGCTGCTCGAGGGCGCGGCGCACCGTGGGGCGCGACACGGCATACCGGGAGCAGAGCTGGGCCTCGGAGTCCATCGCGCCCACGTCGCCGAACTCCCCGAGCGCGATACGCTCGCGCAGGTCGTGGGCGATCATGGCGAACCGGGAACTTGTCATCAAGTTGTAAGTTACATGATGATGCGCCCGGCCGCCACCTCGGCGACGTCACGGCCCCGTGACAGCATGGCCGGTATGCCGTCCTGGGTCCTGCTGCTCGTCCTGGCGGCGGTGCTGACCTGGGTGGCCGCCACCCTGCTCACCCGGGTCAACCCGGGCGAGCCGATCCCCGTCGTCGGCAGCCCGCCGGTGGTGCCCGGGCTGTTCCTCCTCCTGCTCTGCGGCGCGGTGGTGTGCGGCTGGCTGGCCGGCTCCTACGCCAGCGAAGGCCCGCTCGGACCGTGGGGCTACCTCGTCGGCGCCCTGGGCGTCGCCACGCCCTGGGGGCTGGTGGTGCTGCGGCACAACCGGGCGAGCCGCTAGCGTCGCCGCATGACCACCCCCACTGCGCCGGCCGCGCCTCCTGCGGCCACCCACGCGACATACGGCATCCGCCTCTGGCACCTCGTCGCCGGCCTGGTGAGCCTCATCTCGCTGCTCGTCCAGCTCGTGCTCATCGTCAGGGGGGTCAACGTCCTCGTCGACGACGACACCGGGCTGCCCTCGGCCGGCGTCGCCACCCGGGTGCTGCGCTTCTTCAGCTACTTCACCGTGCAGAGCAACGTCATCGTCATCGTCACCGAGCTGCTGCTGGCGGCGAACCCGCGCCGGACGGGTCGCTGGTTCGACGTGGCTCGGCTTGCGGGCCTGGTCGGGATCACCGTCACCTTCGTCGTCTACCTCGTGGCGCTGCGGCCGATCCTCGACCTGAGCGGGCTGGCCGCCGTCACGGACGCCGGGTTCCACATCGTCGTCCCCGTCATGGCCGTGGTGGGCTGGGTGGCCTTCGGTCCGCGCGCCGGCTTCGTGCGCCGCACGCTGCTGACGTCCCTGGTGTGGCCCGCGGCCTACTTCGTCTACTCGCTCGTCCACGGGGCGCTCACCGGGTGGTACCCCTACCCGTTCGTCGACGTCACCCAGCTCGGCTACCCGGCGGCGCTGCGCAACCTGGCGGTCGTCGCCGCGCTGCTCGTGGCGGTCGGCGCGGCCTTCGTCTGGCTCGACCGCCGTCTGCCGCGTTCCGCGCCGCGCACCGTCGGCTAGCCGCAGGGGACAGCCGCAGGGGGACAGCGGCAGTGGGACAGCGGCAGTGGGACAGCGCAGTGGGCCAGGACGACCGTCGTCCTGGCCCACTGCCGTCGGTCCTGCTGCCGCTAGGGGCTCGGCGTGGTCTCCGCCGGCATCGGCGGCAGCGCCTTGACCCGGGGGTCGCCCTCGTCGGCGAAGTAGTCCGCCGGGATGGTCTGGTCGAGACCGGCCGGGGTCTTCATCGCCCGCATGACGAGCGTGAGCACGGTGGCCACGACGACGTTGATGGCGAAGGCGGTCAGGGCGATGTAGCCCAGCTCGCCCCAGCCGTCGACCGCGGAGAGCGAGCTGGCGAAGTGCTGCCCCGACGTCGGGTTGACGTTGTTGTACGCCTTGACCGTGCCGTAGACCATGCCGACGGCCCAGCCGGCGAGCAGCGCCCACCGGTGGAACCAGCGGGTGTAGAGGCTGAACACGATCGACGGGAAGGTCTGCAGGATCCAGATGCCGCCGAGCAGCTGCAGGTTGATCGCGTTCTGCTTGTCCATCGCGAGCACGAACAGCAGGGCGAACGCCTTGACGCCGAGCGACGCGAGCTTGGAGACCTGGGCCTCCTGCTTCGGCGTCGCGTCGGGCTTGAGCCACTCCTTGTAGATGTTGCGGGTGAACGTGTTCGCCGCCGCGATCGACATGATCGCGGCCGGGACGAGCGCGCCGATGGCGATCGCGGCGAACGCGACGCCGGCGAACCACGACGGGAAGCTGTCCTCGAACAGCTGGGGGATGACCAGCTGGGCATTGGGCTTGCCGTCGAGGCCGATCGGCTTGGTGCCGGCGGCGATGGCGACCCAGCCGAGCAGGGCGAGCAGGCCGAGCACGAAGCTGTAGGCCGGCAGGATCGCCGCGTTGCGCCGGATCGTGTTGCGGCTGCGCGACGAGAGCGTGGCGGTGATCGAGTGCGGGTACATGAACAGCGCCATCGCTGAGCCCAGGGCGAGCGACCCGTAGGCCCAGAACTGCGACGGGCCAGGGATGTAGGCGCCGGTCGGCTTGCCCGTGGCGGCGCTGACGGTGTTCATCTTCTTCTCGGCGGCGCCGAAGATGGCCTCCCAGCCACCGAACTTCGACGGCAGGTAGATCACCGCGACGATGATGACGAGGTAGATGAGGATGTCCTTGACGAAGGCGATCAGCGCCGGCGCGCGCAGCCCAGAGGTGTAGGTGTAGAGCGCGAGGATGATGAACGCGACGAACAGCGGCAGGTCGTTGGCCAGCCAGTTGCCGGTGCCACCGACGCCGGTGACCTCGAGGACCGCCTGGATGCCGACGAGCTGCAGCGCGATGTAGGGCATCGTCGCGACGAAGCCGGTGACCGCGATGGCCAGCGACAGGCCGCGCGACCCGTGCCGTCCGGAGACGAAGTCAGCCGGGGTGACGTAGCCGTGGCGGTGGCTGACCGACCACAGCCGCGACATGAAGATGAAGATGATCGGGTAGAGCACGATCGTGTAGGGCACGGCGAAGAACCCGCTCACGGACCCCGCGCCGAACATCGCCGCCGGAACCGCGATGAAGGTGTAGGCGGTGTAGAGGTCGCCACCGAGGAGGAACCAGGTCACCCAGGTGCCGAAGCTGCGGCCACCGAGGCCCCACTCGTCAAGGCTCTCCATGCTCGTCGGACGGCGCCAGCGCGAGGCCCAGAAGCCCATCACGGCGACCATCGCGAACAGGACGATGAGGACGGCGAGGGCGACGCCGTTCAGTCCGCCGTTCATCGGGCGTCCTCCTCGTCGATGAAGGCGGAGCCGTCCTCGTTCATCCGACGGTGCGGGCGCGCCACCAGGACGATGCGGTACGCGGCATACACCAGGGCGGAGCAGACGAAGACCCAGAGGAACTGGTACCAGATGAAGAAGGGGAACCCGAACAGCACCGGGTCCTTGCGCGCGTAGGTGCCCACCAGCATGAGGGCGATGATCGGCAGGAGCACGAGCAGTCCGGCAAGCGCCATCAGGCCCTTGTTGGCAGGTGGCGCCGGATGCTGGTGTCGCCCGCCGGTGTCGGCGTCGTGGGACATGGTGACCTCCGCGGAGAGTGGGTCGCGCCAGTTGCGACCATCCGCGCGTGACCGTACTCCCGACCGGCCGGTAATGGTGGGAAATCTCGGCCGACAATGTCGAGCCGTGACCTGAGCGCCGACGTGCACCCCAGCCGACGGCCTGCGCCGAGACCGGGGCCCTCCCGACGTCGCCCGGTCAGCCCCTAGGCTGTCCACATGGCTGATTTCGATGTCGTCGTGCTCGGTGCCGGTCCCGGAGGGTATGTCGCGGCGATCCGCGCCGCCCAGCTGGGCAAGAAGGTTGCCGTCATCGAGGAGAAGTACTGGGGCGGGGTCTGCCTCAACGTCGGCTGCATCCCGAGCAAGGCGTTGCTGCGCAACGCCGAGATCGCGCACATCATCACGCACGAGAAGAAGACCTTCGGCATCGAGGGCGACGCGACGATGGCCTACGGCCCGACCCATGCCCGCAGCCGAGCCGTCGCGGACGCCAGCGCCAAGGGCGTGCACTACCTCATGAAGAAGAACAAGATCACCGAGCTCGACGGCTGGGGCACGATCACCAGCGCCACCTCGGTCGAGGTCAAGGCTGCAGACGGCTCGACCCAGAGCGTGACCTTCGACCACCTCATCGTCGCCACCGGCGCGACGACCCGGCTCGTCCCGGGGACGTCCCTGTCCGACCGGGTGGTGACCTATGAGGAGCAGATCCTCACCGACGAGCTCCCCGGTTCGGTCATCATCGCGGGCTCCGGGGCCATCGGCGTGGAGTTCGCCTACGTCATGAAGAACTTCGGCGTCGACGTGACGATCGTGGAGTTCCTCGACCGGATGGTCCCGACCGAGGACCCGGACGTGTCGAAGGAGCTGCTCAAGCAGTACAAGAAGCTCGGTGTCACCGTCCTGCTGTCCACCAAGGTCGAGTCGATCGAGGACTCCGGCGACGGACCGGTGAAGGTGACCGTCAGCCCGGCCGCCGGCGGCGAGCAGAAGGTCCTCGAGGCCGACAAGGTGCTCCAGGCCATCGGGTTCGCTCCACGGGTGGAGGGCTACGGGCTCGACGCGGTCGGCGTGACGCTCACCGAGCGCGGGGCCATCGCCGTGGACGGCCGAGGGCGGACCAACGTCGACGGCATCTACGCCATCGGCGACGTGACCGGGAAGCTGATGCTGGCGCATACCGCCGAGGCGATGGGGGTCGTCGCCGCGGAGACGATCGCCGGGGCCGAGACGATGGAGATCAACTTCGACATGATCCCGCGTGCGACGTTCTGCCAGCCCCAGATCGCCTCCTTCGGCTACACCGAGGCCCAGGCCAAGGAGAAGGGCTACGACGTCAAGACGTCGAGCTTCCCGTTCTCGGCCAACGGCAAGGCGCGGGGCATGGCCGAGGGCGTCGGGTTCGTCAAGATCGTCGCCGACGCCGAGCACAACGAGATCCTCGGTGCGCACCTGATCGGGCCCGAGGTGACCGAGCTGCTGCCCACGCTGACGCTGGCGCAGCAGTGGGACCTGACGGCCGACGAGGTGGCGCGCAACGTCTTCGCCCACCCCACCCTCGGCGAGGCGATGAAGGAAGCCATCGAGGGCATCGCCGGGCACATGATCAACCTCTGAGGCCGCCCGGCCGGGAGATCGGCCAGCCGGCTGCGTTTGGCGGGTCTCCCCCTCCCGGGGGGCGGGTCGCACTAGCCTTGTCGGCATGTCCTTCAACGTGGCTGCGGATGCGTACGACCGCTTCATGGGCCGGTTCTCGACCTTGCTCGCGCCGCAGTTCGCGGACTACGCCGGTGTCACGCCGGGCGCGGGGCTGCGGGCGCTCGACGTCGGCTGCGGGCCAGGCGCTCTCACCGCCGAGCTGGTGGCCAGGCTGGGGCCCGACCAGGTCGTCGCGATCGACCCGTCAGAGCCGTTCGTCGCCGCCGCGCGGGAACGCCACCCCGAGGTCGACATCCGCCAGGCACCGGCCGAGCGCCTGCCTCTCGAGACCGGTTCGGTCGACGCGGCGCTGGCCCAGCTCGTCGTGCACTTCATGGCGGACCCGGAGCAGGGCGTGCGCGAGATGGCCCGGGTCGCGGTTCCGGGAGGCACCGTCGCCGTGTGCGTCTGGGACCACGCGGGCGGACGGGGGCCGCTCAGCACCTTCTGGCGTGCGGTCGCCGACGTCACTCCTGACGCCCCGGACGAGTCCTTCCAGACCGGGTCACGCGGGGGCGACCTCAGCCGCCTGCTGACCGCGGCCGGGTTGGTCGATGTCGAGGAGTCGGACCTGACGGTGACGCGCACCATGAGCTCCTTCGACGAGTGGTGGCAGCCCTACCAGCTCGGCGTCGGACCCGCGGGAGACCACGTGGCCTCGCTCGACGAGCCGCGCCGCGACGAGCTGGTGCAGCGCTGTCGCGAGCTGCTGGGGGAGGCGCCCTTCGACGTGGGTGCGACGACGTGGGTCGCCCGCGGCCGGGTCCCGCAGGCGTAACCAGCTCGTCGCGCCACTGCCTGCCCACCCGGCATACGGTTGGACCATGATCACCGCCGTCCACACCCTCGTCTACTCCGACGACCCGGCCGCCACCCGCGCCTTCTTCCGCGACGTTCTCAAGTGGCCCTTCGTGGCCGACGAGGGCAGCGGCGCCGAGGCAGGGGACTGGCTGGTCTTCCGGTCCGGCCGCAGCGAGCTGGGCGTCCACCCCACGTCCTCCGAACGCGGCGGTCAGACCTGGTCGGCGCCGCGGCACCACGAGATGGCCCTGATCTGCGACGACCTCGCGTCGACGATGTCCGACCTGAGCGCACGAGGCGCGAGCTTCGTGGGGGAGCCGGCCGACCGCGGATTCGGGACGGTGGTCATGGTCCGGGTGCCCGGCGCGGACGACATCATGCTCTACCAGCCGACGCACCGCGTCGCCTACGGGCTCTGACGGATCGGCGCGTCCACCCTCACCCGGCGTGAGCGTCGGCCAGTCCCTGGCTGTCCCAGGTCGACAGACAGAAAGGGTGGCCGGCCGGATCGGCGTACACGAGGCAGTGGTCGGAGTTG
Organism: uncultured Actinomycetota bacterium; assembly: GCA_963826375.1. Lineage (GTDB taxonomy): Bacteria > Actinomycetota > Actinomycetes > Actinomycetales > Dermatophilaceae > Lapillicoccus. Next base: position 796,797 of record CAWGWN010000009.1, read on the forward strand.
GGCTGGAGCTCCAACCGCGTCGCGCCAGCGGCTAGGACGCGTCTGCCCGTCGCGTCGAGGTCGTCGACGAGGAAGTCCAGATGCAGCTGCATCGGCACGTCGCTCCCGGGCCACTCGGGAGGTCGGAAGTCGTCCACCTGCTGGAAGGCAAGACACCCGTCCGGGCCCGTGACCGCTGCCCAGTGCGAGCTCCCCGTCGCGACGCCGCCGGTGATCTGGGCGTAGAACTGCGCCAGGGCGAGGGCGTCGGGTGCGTTCACCGTCGTCCCGTCCAGCCGGATCCGCTGAGACATCACCCCACCGCCTTGCCCTGGTACTGCGGGGTGAGCTCGGTCCAGCGAGCATGCCAGGCCGGGGCTGGCGACTGCGGCGACCAGCCGTCGACGTGGGCCGGGTCGTCGCTCGCCAGGGAGCGCCCGAGGTCTTCGAGATGGACCTGCCAGCCGGCTCCGTAGAAGGGAAGCGACCCGACCGGTATGCCGCGCTCCTCGACCACCAGTCTGGTCCGAGACCCCTCCGCGGTGAGCCAGGCCTCGATCTGGGACTCGTCGTCCGCGCCGGGCTCCGACGTGAGCAGCAGATGGTGGGGGGCGTCGCAGACCTCGACCCTCAACGGACCGCTCCAGCTGCTCGTGAAGACCGCCTGGACCCGCCCCCCGACGTGCAGGTCGCCGGACACCTCGGCGATCCACCGGGCCAGTCGCTCCGGCGTGGTGCACGCCTGCCACAGGTCGGTGATGTCGGTGTCGTACATGTCCTCGACACGCACCGCTCCGCGGCTCTCGTCGAATGCGTGCATCGTCCCCGTGATCGTCATCGTGTTCCCTCTCTCGTCGTTGCTCTCTTGCCTCGGGCGATCTCCGTCTGCAGGGCGCCCAGTCGGTTCTGCCACAGCGCGCGGTACTCCTCCAGCCACGCGTCGACCTCGACCAGCGCCTGCGGCCGCAGGGTGTAGATCCGGCGCTGCGCCTCCTGGCGGACGTCGACGAGCCCGGCCTCGCGCAGCACCCGCAGGTGCCGGGACACCCCGGGCCGAGCGATCGGCAGGGCGCCGGCCAGCTCGCCGGCGGTCGCCGGGTGGTCCCGCAGGATTGCCAGAACCGTCCGGCGGCTCGGGTCGGCCAAAGCCTGCAGCACCGCGTCCACGGTCTAAGTGTACCGGGTCGGTTACGTAACTGCAAGGGTACATTCAGGCGCGATCCCTGCGCCGGCCGCACCGGCCGCACCGACGCGCAGAATGGCCATGCCGGTCATGCGGTCGGACGGCCCGCTGCCCCGATACCGTTGGACTCGGGCCCTGAGGCCGCTGATTAGGGGCGCCGCGCACGGCGCTGGTACCCTGAGCCTGCCGTATATCGGCCGCGGATCGAGAGCGCCCAGGTGGACATGCCCTGGTGCACCGCGCAACAGGTAACCAGAAGGAGTCGGATCGTCCATGCCGTTGGAGTCAGACGTCAAGCAGTCCATCATGACCGAGTACGCCACCGTCGAGGGTGACACCGGCTCTCCCGAGGTCCAGATCGCGATGCTCACGCAGCGCATCAAGGACCTCACGGAGCACTCGCGGGCCCACAAGCACGACCACCACAGCCGGCGCGGCCTGCTGCTGCTGGTCGGCCGCCGCAAGCGGATGCTGCGCTACCTCGAGGCCACCGACATCGAGCGCTACCGCGCGCTGATCAAGCGCCTCGGTCTGCGCCGCTAGTTTTCGTCCCAGGGGCGGCCTCCGCTCGACGCGGAGGCCGCCCTTCGGTATGAACGGCGCCATCCCGGCGCCACCCAGAAGAGACCCGCGCACAACGACGATGCGCGGCTGAGAGAAAAAGAAATGGAGGGCCCACATGGAGGGTCCAGAGATCACGTTCGCCGAAGCCGTCATTGACAACGGCAAGCTCGGCACCCGCACCGTCCGGTTCGAGACCGGTCGCCTGGCCAAGCAGGCCGGCGGCGCCGTCACGGCATACCTCGACGACGACACGGTGCTGCTGTCCACGACAGCAGCCGGCAAGTCCCCGAAGGACCAGTTCGACTTCTTCCCCCTGACGGTCGACGTCGAGGAGCGGATGTACGCCATCGGCAAGATCCCCGGCTCGTTCTTCCGCCGCGAGGGTCGTCCGTCCACCGAGGCGATCCTCACCTGCCGCCTCATCGACCGCCCGCTGCGCCCGACCTTCAAGAAGGGTTTGCGCAACGAGGTCCAGGTCGTGATCTCGGTGTTCGCGCTGAACCCCGACCACCAGTACGACGTGCTCGCCATCAACGCGGCGTCCGCGTCGACGCAGATCTCCGGACTGCCGTTCTCCGGTCCGATCGGTGGCGTGCGTGTCTCGCTCATCGACGGCCAGTGGGTCGCCTTCCCGAACTTCTCCGACCTGGAGAAGTCGGTGTTCGACATGGTCGTCGCCGGCCGCGTCGTGACGGGCAAGGACGGCGCTGAGGACGTCGCGATCATGATGGTCGAGGCCGAGTCCACCCTTTCCACCTGGGACCTGGTCAAGAACCAGGGCGCGGGCGCGCCGACCGAGGAGGTCGTCGCCGAGGGCCTCGAGGCCTCGAAGAAGTTCATCGCCCAGCTCTGCAAGGCCCAGTCCGAGCTCGCCGCCTCCGCGGCGAAGCCCGTCCAGGACTTCCCGGTCTTCCTCGAGTACGAGGACGACGCCTACGCGGCCGTCGAAGGCGCCGTGAAGGACACCGTCGGCGCGGCATTGCAGATCGCGGACAAGCAGGAGCGCGAGAACCGGCTCGACGAGCTCAAGGCGTCGATGAAGGACAGCCTCGGCGGCCAGTTCGAGGGCCGCGAGAAGGAGCTCTCCGCGGCCTACCGCGCGGTGCAGAAGAAGCTGATCCGTCAGCGCATCCTCACCGACGGTGTGCGGATCGACGGCCGGGGGCCGCGCGACATCCGTGCGCTCTCCGCCGAGGTCGAGGTGCTCCCGCGGGTGCACGGCTCGGCGATCTTCGAGCGCGGCGAGACGCAGATCATGGGTGTCACCACGCTGAACATGCTCAAGATGGAGCAGATGCTCGACACGCTGTCGCCCGAGAAGCGCAAGCGCTACATGCACAACTACAACTTCCCGCCCTACAGCACCGGTGAGACCGGCCGCGTGGGCTCCCCGAAGCGTCGCGAGATCGGCCACGGTGCGCTCGCCGAGCGCGCCATCCTGCCGGTCCTGCCGACGCGTGAGGAGTTCCCCTACGCGATCCGTCAGGTCTCCGAGGCACTCAGCTCCAACGGGTCCACCTCGATGGGCTCGGTCTGCGCGTCCACCCTGTCGCTGCTCAACGCCGGTGTGCCGCTGCGCGCGCCGGTGGCGGGCATCGCCATGGGTCTGGTCTCCGACGAGGTCGACGGGGAGACCCGTTACGCGGCCCTGACCGACATCCTCGGCGCGGAGGACGCGTTCGGCGACATGGACTTCAAGGTCGCCGGCACCAAGGAGTTCGTCACGGCGATCCAGCTCGACACCAAGCTCGACGGCATTCCCGCATCGGTCCTCGGTGGCGCGCTGACCCAGGCCCGCGAGGCCCGGCTGCACATCCTCGACGTCATGGCCGAGGCCATCGACGCCCCGGACGAGATGTCGGAGTTCGCCCCGCGGATCATCACGGTGAAGGTCCCCGTCGACAAGATCGGGGAGGTCATCGGCCCGAAGGGCAAGATGATCAACCAGATCCAGGACGACACCGGCGCCGACATCTCGATCGAGGACGACGGCACGGTGTACATCGGCGCGGTCGACGGCCCGTCGGCCGAGGCCGCTCGTGCCGCGGTCAACGCGATCGCCAACCCGCAGATGCCCGAGATCGGCGAGCGCTTCATGGGGACCGTCGTCAAGACGACCACCTTCGGCGCCTTCATCTCGCTCCTGCCCGGCAAGGACGGCCTGCTGCACATCTCCGAGGTGCGCAAGCTCGTCGGTGGCAAGCGGATCGACAACGTCGACGACGTGCTCAAGGTGGGCCAGAAGGTGCAGGTCGAGCTCAAGGAGATCGACCCGCGCGGCAAGCTCTCGCTCGCTGCCGTCATGGCCGACGGCCAGGAGTCGGCTGACGTCGACGTCGACGACGACGCCGACGCCGCGTCCGAGAAGGAGCCGCAGGACGCCTGAGGCGATCCCCGCGACTGACCGGACGGCCCGGCATACCCCAGCGGTATGCCGGGCCGTCCCGCGTGCGGGGCCTTGCTGAGGTCGCCTACTCGTCGTCGGGCAAGGCGGCGCGGGCTTCGTCGAGCTCGGCCAGGGAGGCCCGCAGGGTCCGCTCGGCCACCTTGTTGCGCGCCGCCGCGTCGGCGCGCTCGGCTTTGATCCGCTCGCGCTCGGCCTTCGCTGCGGCGAGGTCGCTCTCCAAGCCGGTGACTCGCTCGTCGACCTCGCTGAGGGCGGCCGTGGCCGCGTCCAGCGCCGCTGCCGCTGCCGTGGCGGCACCCATCGTCTCCCGGGAGCGTGCGGTCGCCATGGCCAGCCGCTCGAGCAGGGCGGGGTCGGGCCTGTCCGCCTCGGGCCTGTCCGCATCGTCGTCAGCCTTGCCGTCGGCGCCCTTCTCAGCCCCGGCCCTCATGGCCGCCTTGCCTCCCTGGCCGCCTCCGGAGATCACCCGGAGAGCGGGCCGTCTCGCGGGCGACGGCGTCGCCAGGGCCTCGGCCAGGTCGACGTCGCCGAACCCGGCATACGAGAGCGCCCTGGTCAGGCCGCCGGTGGCCACCGCCTCGGCGGCGGCGGGCGAGGCGAGCGCGGCGACGAACGTCTCGCGGACCTGGTTCGCCACGGTGGCCGACAGGGTGTTCCCGGCCTCGCGCACCGCGTCCGCGCTCGCCCGGACCAGCTCGTCGACGAGTCGCGTCCGCTCCCGGCCGAGCTCCTTCAGCGCTGGTCCGTCCACCCGCTCGTGCGCCTCGTGCAGAGCGGCCGCGAGGGTCAGCAGCCGTTCGACCTCGTCGGGACGCTGCCGGCTCAGCAGGTTGACCGCCCAGGCGGCCGCGGTGGGCTTGCGCACCGAGGTGATCGCCTTCGCCAACCCGGTGTCACCGCCCGCCCTGGTGGTGTCGGCCAGGCGGCGGCGAGCAGCGAGGAACTCGTCCGGGTGCACGCCGTAGAGCTGCGTCACTGCCTCCTCGAGGTCCACCCGCCCATCGTGGCACGGGCGGGTGGGGCGACCTCAGCCGGACGCGTCAGCCCACCCGCGGAAAGGTGCCGAAGTGGTAGCCGTCGATGAACTCCAGCTGGATGGTCTGTGCCCGCCCAGGGCTGCCGCCGAAGGTCACCGCTGACACCTGGTCACTGTCGATTCCGGGCGGCCTCCAGCTGAAGACGTCGCCGTCGTAGTGGGTCAGTGGTGCTTTCCGGGCCTGAGGCCCGACCTGCACGGTCAGCCTGTCGCCGGAGGCGGTCACCACGACGTCACCGAAGACGTCATTGCGGTAGGTCCCTACGTAGTCGCTTGACGGTCGCGCCGCCGAGGGCGTCGCCGGTGCCGGTTTGCCGGCCAGCGTGCTGCCGTCGACGAAGAGCGCTGCGAACTGCGGGCCGAAGTAGCCGAGCCAGTCCCGCTCGACCGTGCCGGTCCGGACCAGATCCATGAAGCTGGTGCTGACGGCCTCGGCTGCCCCGACCGGGGCGGCGTTGGTCAGCACGATGATGCCGACATCGGCGTTCGGGAGCATGGAGTAGTTGGTGGCACCGCCGACGGAGAAAGCACCGGAGTGGTCCCATTTCACGTCGCCGGTGGAGGTGGTGCTGACCACGAACCCGTAGCCGTAGAACCGGCTGCGGGCGTCGGGTGTGCCGCCCGGGTCACTGTTGTTCTGCGGGAGGTGGGCCGGTAGCAGGGCCTCGGGCTTGATCACCTGACGTCCCTCGATGGTGCCGGAGCCGAGGTTCAACAGCATCCAGCTGGCCATGTCCATCACCGTCGAGCTCACCCCTCCGGCCGGGGACAGAGCATCGGGCTGGCGCGTGTAGAGCGGCTTCCACTCGCCTTGCGCGTCCTGGAAGTGCAGTGACGCGCGATCGGGGCGAGCAACGAAGTCGTCGTAGCGCGAGCTCGTGGAGACCATGCCGAGCGGCTGGTAGAGCAGCTTCTGACTGAGCTCCTCCCAGGTCGTCCTCGCTGCGGCGGCCACCGCCTGTGCGCCGACGGTCATTCCGTAGTTGGTATAGGCGTAGCTGGCCCGGAACGGGTTGAGGGGGAAGTAGCGCAGCTTCTCGATGATCTGGGCCCGGTCGAACCCGACGGACTCGAGGTCGTCACCTGCGGCGCCGGGGATGCCGCTGCGGTGGGCGTAGAGGTCGCCGATGGTCACCAGCTTGGTGATCTCCGGGTCGGAGAGGCGGAAGTCGGGAAGGTACTTCACCACCGGGTCGGTCCACTTCACCGTGCCGTCGCTGACCGCCTTCGCGATCACCGTGGCACCCACCGACTTGGACACCGAGGCGAGCTGGAAGACCGTGTTGACGTCGACCGTCTCCGGCTTGCCCACCGCACGGACGCCGTAGCCCTTGGAGAAGACCACCTTCCCCCCATGGACGACCGCGACGGCCACGCCGGGGACCTTGCTCCGGGCCATGACGTCGGTCACCAGCGAGTCGACCTTGCCCACGGCCGCGCTGATCTGGGCCTCCGGGATCGCGACGGCCGAGTACTGCTCCGGCGAGAGGGTGCCCACCGTCGCAAGGGGGAGTGAGGTAGCCCCCGCGGCATGGTTGCCGACGTTCGTCGCACTGGGCGAGGAGCCGGGACCGGCGTCGGTGCACCCGCCGAGGACGAGGAGCGCGGCGCTGCCGGCCGCGACAGCCACGGTGGTGGGTCGGATGCGCTGCCTGGTCATGGGTCCCACTTTCGTTCGACGAAGGAGCACCGTGGACGGTGTCCGACTCCCGGCCGCGGGTCGACAGTGGCATATTCGTGGCCGAAATGGAGCGTTTGTGGCCGATTCTTGAGCAAGGGCTCAACTCACCCGGGTGAACGTGCCGAAGTGGTAGCCGTCGATGAACTCGAGCTGGATGGTCTGCGCCCGGCCCGGGTCGCCGCCGAAGGTCACCGCAGACATCGGGTCGCCGCCGCCGCCGGGCGGTAGCCAGCTGAAGGTGTCGCCGTCATAGTGCGCCAGGGGCGCCTTGAGGCCCTTGGGGCCGACCTCAACGGTCAGCGTCCCGCCGGACGAGGTCACCACGACGTCGCCGAACACGTCGTTGCGGTAGGTCCCCACGTAGTCGCTCGCCGGGCGGGCCGCCGCGGGGCTGGCCGGCGCGGGCTTGGCGACCGGACTGGGGTTGACGAAGAGCTGGGCGAACTGCGGACCGTAGTAGTCGAGCCAGTCCCGCTCCACGGTGCCGGTGCGGACCAGGTCGATGAAGCTCGTCGCGACCGTCTCCGGCGCACCCACCGGGGCGGCGTTGGTCAGCACCACGATGCCGAGGTCTGCGGCCGGGAGCATCGCATAGGTCGTGGCTGCACCGACGTAGAACGCTCCGGAGTGGTCCCACTTGACGTTCCCGGTGGAAGTACTGGAGATGCCGAACCCGTAGCCGTAGAAGCGGCTGCGGGAGTCGGGGGTCTTGCCGGGACTACTGTTGCTCTGCGGAAGGTGAGCCTGCAGGAGGGCCTCAGGCTTGATCAGCTGGCGTCCGTCAATGGTGCCGGAGCCGAGGTTCAGCATCAACCAGTTGGCCATGTCCATCACCGTCGAGCTCACCCCGCCAGCCGGGGACTGGGCGTCGGCATCGCGCGTGTAGAGCGGCTTCCACTCGCCCTGGGCGTCCTGGAAGTGCAGCGTCGCCCGGTCGGCCCGGGCGAGGAAGTCGTCATAGCGCGAGCTGGTCGAGCTCATCGCGAGCGGCTGGTAGAGCAGCCTCTGGCTGAGCTCCTCCCAGGGGGTGTTGGCCGCGGTGGCGACCGCCTGTGCCCCGGTGGTCATCCCGAAGTTGGTGTAGCCGTAGCTCGCCCGGAACGGGTTGAGGGGAAAGTAGCGCAGCCTCTCGATGATCTGGGCCCGGTCGAACCCGACGGCTTCGAGGTCGTCACCTGCGGCGCCGGGGATGCCGCTGCGGTGGGAGTAGAGGTCGCCGATGGTGACCAGCTTGGTGATCTCGGGGTCGGAGAGGCGGAAGCCGGGCAGGTACTTCACCACGGGGTCGGTCCAAGAGACGGTGCCGTCGCCCACTGCCTTCGCGATGACCGTCGCGCCGACCGACTTGGACACCGACGCCAGCTGGAAGACGGTGTTGACGTCGACGGTCTCCGGCTTGCCCACCTCGCGGATGCCGAAGCCCTTGGAGTAGACCACCTTCCCCCCGTGGACGACTGCGACGGCCATGCCGGGGATCTTGCTCCGGGTCATCACGTCGTTCGCCAGCGAGTCGACCTTGCCCACGGCCGCGCTGATCTGGGCCTCCGGGATCGCGACGGCCGAGTACTGCTCTGGCGAGAGGGTGCCGAGGGCGGCGAGCGGGAGCGATCCGGAGCCCGGGCCGGTGCGGTTGCCGGCAATGGTCGCACTGGGGGACGAGCCGGCATCGGCCTCGGTGCACCCGCCGAGGACCAGGAGTGCGACGCTGCCGGCCGCGACAGCCAGGGCGGACGGTCGGATCTGCTGCCTGCCCATGAGCACCTTCGTTCGACGATGGACGCCCGTGCGGCGCCCGGCTCCCGGCTCCCGGCCGTGAGGCTGACTGTTGCAGGTTTCGGGTCGATCCGACGCCGTTGTGGTCGATTCCTGACGAACGGCTACCCGGGCGACGGCCGGCCGTCGAGCAGCAGCAGCACGGCCTGGTCCGGGTGCAGGATCGGCGCCGCCACGCCCACGTGCTCGAGCGTGGACCCGGACAGCACCGTTCCCGGGTAGCCCTCGGACTCGTCCCCCCACCAGGGCGGCGGGACGAGTCCGGAGGGAACCTCGCCGACGATCGCCGGACGGATGCGGTAGGGCTGATCTGGGTTGAGACCCCGCAGTCGTAGCGGGGGACCGGGTGAGGCATCCACGCTGTCCAGGACCACCATCGCGAAGACCGCCCGGCTCTGGTCGGGCGAGACCACCCCGTGGACGAGCACGGCGGGGTCGAAGCCGTCCACCCGGACGACGTCACCGCCGAGGATCAGCGACCGATGCTCCGTGAAGAAGGACACCCAGTCGGTCAGGGCGGCGAGCTCGTCGTCGCTGGCTGCGGCAAGGTCCCACTCGATGCCGAGGTGCCCGAAAACCGCTGTGGCAGCACGGAATCCGAGGTCATGAACCCGCCCGGTCACGTGAGAGCGACCCGAGGCGATGTGCGAACCGAGGAACTCCGGCGGGACCAGCTGGGTGGTCCAGCGCATCATCCGCTGTCGGTCGTGCGGGTCGATGTTGTCCGACACCCAGACGCGGTCGGTGCGTTCCAGCACCCCGAGGTCCACCCGGGCGCCACCGGACGAGCACGACTCGATCTCGAGCCCCGGGTGGGCGGCCCGGAGCTCGTCGAGCAGGCGGTAGAACGCCAGCGTATGGGCGTGCACCGCTGCGCGGCCGCCCTCGTGCTGTGACCCCGCCTCGATGAGGTCTCGGTTGTGGTCCCACTTGAGGTAGCCGATGTCGTACTCGTCGAGGATGGCGAGCATCTGCCCCTTGACGTGCTGGTAGGCGCCCTCGACAGCGAGGTTCAGGACCTGCTGGTAGCGGTACTCGACCGGCCACTCACGCCGGGCCGACATGACCCAGTCCGGATGGGCGCGGGCGACGTCTGAGTCAGGGTTGACCATCTCGGGCTCGAACCACAGCCCGAACTGCATCCCCAGCCCGCGCACCCGGTCGACGAGCGGGTGCAGTCCGTTCGGCCAGACCTGCGGGGAGACGACCCAGTCACCGAGGCCGGAGTGGTCGTCGCGTCGCGACCCGAACCAGCCGTCATCGAGGACGTAGCGCTCGACCCCGACCGCGGCGGCTCGCTCGGCCAGGTCGAGCAGCCGGTCGGTGTCGTGGTCGAAGTACACCGCCTCCCAGACGTTGAGCGTCACCGGACGGTCCGGGCTGACAGGCCGCTCACGCGAGCGCAGGTGCCGGTGGAAGCGTCTCGCCACCTCGTCGAGGCCCACGCCGTAGGCCGCGTAGAGCCACGGCGACTCGTAGGTCTCCTCCCGTCGGAGCCGGACCTCGCCCGGCAGGAGGAGCTCGCCGCCGCCGAGGACCCGGTGGCCGGTGAACAGGCGCTCGGCGTAGTGGGTGTGGTTGCCGCTGAAGGCCGTGTGGACGGCATACACGTGGCCGGCGGCGAAGCCGAATCCCGGCGTGCCCGCGTGCAGCAGGTATGCCGCGTCCGCCCCGGTGCGTCCCTTGCGTCCCTCGCGCAGATGGGCGCCGACGGTGAACGCCCGCCGCTGCGGGACCCGCTCGCGTCCCCATCGGCCGCTGAGGTCGAGCAGCTCCGACGCCTCGGCCGGCACGGGAAGGGCAAGCACCAGGTCGTCGAGCGTGTAGGTCTCCTCGCCGGTGTTGGTCAGCCCGGCGCGGGCCCGGACCAGCCCCGTGGGGAGCAGCTCGATGAGCAGGCGCAGCCGGAGCGCCGCCTCCACGTCGAGCGCGTCGACCGTGATTGTGCCCGGTCCATGGGTCGTGTGGCCCGTCACCGGCACACCATCCAGCTCGACAGCCGTCGTCGTGAAGTGCGGGGACCAGTCTCGCCCGGACCGGCTGCCGGAGATGCCGGGGTGCCCGGTCCAGCCGGTGTGCGGCTCCGGCAGGATCGCGACCCGCATCGGCAGGTCGGCGCTGTTCGGCCCGAGCGGCGGGATGCTGGCCGCCACCAGCGCGGCGCCGACGTCGCGGCTGACGTCGCCGAGGGCCGGCCCCCAGTGCAGCACCGCAGGCAGGAGCCCGTCTCTGAGGTCGAGCAGCAGGCTCACCCCGGCAGCCTCGAGGTGCACGACCACGGGCGACTCGGGGGCAGGGGCCATGAGCGACGATTCTGGCACCTCGGCTGCGGCGGCGTCGCCGCTACGGGCAGGAGGCCCGGAGTCACTAGGCTTCCGGACGTGAGTGACGACATCGCGGTATCGGTCATCGGCGCCTCCGGACGGATGGGCGCTCAGGTATGCCGTGCGGTCGAGGCGGCCGACGGGCTGCGGCTCGCAGGGGGGTTCGACGTCGGCGACGACCTGGGCGACCTCGCGGGCGCGGACGTCGTCGTCGAGTTCTCGGTGCCCGACGCGTCTCCCGGCAACGTCGCGCACTGCGTCGTCCAGGGGCTGCATGTCGTCGTCGGGACCACCGGGTGGGACGAGCAGCGGCTGTCCGAGCTGCGGGGCCGGCTCGCCGAGGCCCCGCCGTCGCGCTCCGGCACCCCCGTCGGGGTGCTCATCGCCCCGAACTTCGCCATCGGCGCGATCCTGATGATGTCGTTCGCCCAGCAGGCCGCCCGCTTCTACGAGTCCGTCGAGATCATCGAGCTGCACCACCCGGACAAGGTCGACGCCCCCTCAGGCACCGCGGCCCGGACCGCCGACCTCGTCGGAGCCGCCCGGGAGGCCGCCGGTCAGGCCTGCGTGCCCGACGCCACGACGCACGACCCCGGCGGCGCCCGCGGCGCCCGGGTGCACGGCATACCGGTCCATGCGGTGCGGCTGCGCGGTCTGGTGGCCCACCAGGAGGTGCTGTTGGGCAATCCCGGGGAGCTGCTCACCGTGCGGCACGACTCGTTCGACCGGGCCTCGTTCATGCCGGGCGTCATCGCCGGGGTGCGCCAGGTCGCCGACCACCCGGGGCTCACGGTCGGGCTCGAGCACTACCTCGGGCTCGGCTGAGCCGCGGCTCAGCCCCGGCTCATCCGCGCAGCAGGGTGGCGCCCTCGTCGGTGACCGTCCACGTCGGGTTGTGCGCGACCTCCCACGGATGGCCGTCCGGGTCCGCGAACACGCCTGAGTAGCCACCCCACTCCGTGGCCGCACCGGGCCGGAGCAGTGCCGCCCCGGCCGTCACCGCTTCGCCGAGCACCGCGTCGACCTCGTCCGGTGACCGGACGTTGTGCGCCAGGGTGACGCCGCCCCACCCGCCAGCGTCGCGGACCCCCGTGTCCGCTGCGAGCTGGTCGCGGCCCCACAAGGCGACGACGATCCCGCCGGTCTGGAAGAACACGACGTCCTCGACCGCCAGCCCTGGCCGCCACCCGAGCGCCTCGTAGAAGCCGCGGGCTCGGGACAGGTCGCGGACGCCGAGGGTGACCAGACTGAGGCGCTGTTCCATGGCAGGCAGGATATGGCGAGGCCCTGACACCAGGTGCGGTCCGATGGGCCGGCGGCGACGGCCCCGGGTCAGGCCCAGCCGAGATGCCGCAGCAGGGCTGCCGTCGCCGCGGCCAGCATGACGACGACGATGAACGGGGCGCGCAGCAGCAGGGCGCCGACCGCGACGGCCAGCCCGGCCGCACGCGCGTCGACCACGAGGGAGTGCCGCTCACCGGCGAAGGCCTGGACGACGACCAGAGCGGTCAGCAGGGCGACCGGCAGCAGCCCGGTCACCCGCTGGACCCGGTGACCCTCGAGCCACTGGTGGGGGACGAGGTAACCGGCGAGCTTGAGGAGGTAGGCGAGGGCGCAGGCGCCGAGGACAGTGACCCAGGTGCTCATCGGGGGGCTCCCGGCCGTTGGGGGAGCAGTCCGATCGCCAAGGCCGCGGCGGCCGCGACCAGGACCGGTATGCCGGGAGGGGCCGCAGGCACGATGACCGCCGCCAGGACGGCCGCCACGGCCGCCGTCGCGGCGGCGTCCCGGGACCGGAGCCGGGGCCAGAGCAGAGCGGCGAACGCCGCTGCGGCGGCCGCGTCGAACCCGTACACCTTCGGGTCGCCGAGGGCGTTGCCGATGACCGCCCCGGCCAGGGTCGTGAGGTTCCAGCCGAGGAAGACCACGCCGCCCGTTATCCAGAAGCCGAGCCGTGTCGTGGCCGGTGTCGTCTGACCGATGGCGACGGCGGTGGACTCGTCGATGGTCAGCTGCGCGGCGGCGAGCCGGCGCAACCCGGTGACTCCCAGGAGCCGGCTGAGCTGGAGGGCGTAGAGGCCGTTCCGGACACCCAGCAGGCTCGAGGTCGCGATGGCCGCGCCGGCGCTGCCACCCGCGCCGAGGATGCCGACGAGGGCGAACTGCGACCCCCCGCTGAACAGCAGCGCGGACAGGGCGACGGTCTGCCAGATGGTCAGGCCGGACGCCACCGAGAGCGCGCCGAAGCTGATGCCGTAGGCGCCGGTGGCCAGACCGACGGAGAGCGACTGCCGGACGATGGCCCGACGCTGCTGACGCTCGGGCGCGGGGAGGCTCACGCGGGAATCGTGGCAGATGTCCGGGTGAGGCGCGGCCCACCCCCCGCCGCCGAGGCGCGGCCGACGGGCGCCTACGGGCCGTCCACAGCGCTGCGCAGTCGGACCTCACGCAGGACGTCCGACTCGGCCGGGCCGACGACCCGGTCGCGGAAGGCACCGTCGGGGGCGAACCCTCCCGCCACGAGGAAGCCGCGAGTCGTCTCGGCGCTGCTCGGCAGCCACGCGCTGAGAGCGGTGAAGCCCGAGCCTCGGGCCGTGTCGACGGCGGCGTTGAGCAGCCGGGAGCCGTGGCCCACCCGCCGCGCCTCCGGGTGGACGCCGAGCACGAGGATCTCCCCGTCACCCTGGTCGGCGTCCGGGTCGCTGGACGGACCGAGACCGACGAGACCCACGACCTGGTCACCGGCGCAGGCGACGAGCAGCCGGTGAGCCCGGGAGGGAGGTGCCTCTAGGGAGGCGCGCCATACCTTGGCGAAGCCCTGCGGCTGGAAGTCGGCGAGGACCTCGGGTGGCAGCAGCCCGGCATACACCTCGCGCCAGAGGACGGCCTGGACGAAGCCCACGGCGGGAGCGTCGCTGGCCTTGGCCAGTCGCACGCTTGCATCGGCGACCGGGCCACGGTCGTGCTCGTGGGGGTGCTGGGGACCGTGGTCATGGCTCACCCCGCCATCCTCGCAGCCGACGACGTGGTGCTCGCGGGGCGCCGACCTCTCGCTCGACGGCGCGACCCCCGCCAGGCAGGCGGACCGCTAGCGTGGGTGCTCCAACGACCCTGACGCGGGAGGGAGCATCCCACCATGAGGGCGATGCTCGCCGTCTGCGCCGCCCTGCTGCTCAGCGCGGGGTGCAGCGGGGCGCCGGGGGACCCGGCAGGCACCACGCCGGGCGGGACACCGACGGGAAGGGCGACCGACGGCGGCGCGCCGGTCGACATCGGCAGTGGGCGTCAGCTGTACCTGGAGTGTCACGGCACGGGTTCACCGACCGTCGTGCTCGTGTCGGGTTTCCGAGGGGCCCACGACGACTGGACCAGCGTGCTCGACGCGGCAGGGGAGCCGAGGCCCAGTGGGGCTGCCGTGTTCCCGCAGGTCGCCGGCTTCACGCGGGTCTGCGCCTACGACCGGCCCGGAACGACGATGCTCGGCGGCACGCCGACCGTCTCCACGCCGGTGACCCAGCCGACCACCGCCCAGGACGGTGCCAGGGACCTTCACGCGCTGCTGGCCGCGGGCGGCCCCGCAGGACCGTATGTCCTCGTCGCGCACTCGTGGGGCGGGCTGATCGCCCACAGCTTCGCGACCACCTACCCTGACGACGTGGCGGGTCTGGTCCTGGTCGACGCCGGCTCCGAGCTCCTGCAGAGCGCGCTCACGCCGGCGCAGTGGTCGACCTTCGCGACGGCTGCGGCGCGGCCGGGCGAGCCGGCGTCGCTCGAAGCCGCTGACTACGAGCGAAGCGTCGCGGCGATCCGGGCGGCGGCGCCGGTGCCACCGGTGCCTGCCGTCGTGCTCACCTCGGACCACCCGTTCGACTTCGGTGCAGGGGAGGGCACCTGGCCGGCGTGGCTGCTCGCTCAAGCTCGTCTCGCCACCACTCTTCACGCGACGCACCTCACCGAGACGGGCAGTGGGCACTTCATCCACGGCGAGCGTCCCGAGCTGGTGGTCGACGCCGTTCGGGGGGTCGTGTCGGGGCCCAAGGCCTAGCCCCAGCCCAGGTGTCGGTCACCGGGCAGCATCACGCCCGCCTCTGCGTGCCGGCGCACCGTCGCCTCGTCCCACGGGCCGGTGCAGTAGTGGACCAGGTGCGAGATGCGGTCATCCGTGACCACAGCCAGGGACAGTGTGCGGTATCTCGTCGGCCCGCCAGCCTCCTCGACGAGGTAGTCGACCTCCGCGACGAACCCATCAGGCGTCGTGCGGTAGGCGCCGAGATGCACTGCCCACGTCTGGCCGGCCTGACGACGTATGCGCAGTATGGCGGGCGCCCCTCCGGCCTGGACGCGCCAGGCGGGGAAGTTGAAGTCGGCGACGGAGTCCTGCGCGAAGACCCTGACGTCGTCGTCTCCGGTGCGCAGGAAGGCCAGGTAGCCCTCGAGCACCCGGATGTTGCGCCGGGTGCCGGCGCTGCTGATGGACGGGGCGCTGCTCATCGGGGTTCCTTTCGGGTGGTGACTCTCGGTTCACGGTCCGCCCACGGCCGGGCCGCCTCGAGCTGGGCAGCCAGCCGGAAGAGCGTCGCTTCATCGCCGTACCGGCCGAGGACGTGGACGCCGACCGGTACTCCGGCCTCGGTCCAGTGCAGCGGCACGGACATGGCGGGCTGCCCGGTGATGTTGGCGACGACCAGCGGGAAGGCCACGAACGCCGCCGACCGCTGCTCGGCGCGGGTCGGGTCGTGGTCGTCGGCGACCATCTCGCCGAGGCGGGGCGGCGGTTCGGCGAGGGTGGGGCTCAGCCAGATGTCGACCTCCTCGAACACGGCGGCCACCCGCCGCGAGAAGGACTGCAGCGTCGTCACCTGGAGGAGGTAGTCACCACCGGTCAGGCCGAGGCTGCGCTCCCAGTAGAGCCGAGTCAGCGGCTCCAGCTCGTCCTCGCCCGGCTGCCGGCCCAGCTCGCGGGTCCAGTACCGGATCACCCAGTCCAGAGCCGCACCGTAGACGCGCCCGATGGCCGACCCGACCATGGGGGTGAGCTCGACCAGGTCGCGTTCGACGACGTCGTGGCCCAGGTCGACGAGGAGTGCGGCCGCGTCGTCGACGGCGGCGAGACACTCGGGGGCGACGGGACGACCCTCGGCGGCGGTCCGGGTGACCGCCACCCGCAGCCGTCGCGGGTCGCGGCCGACCTCCTGCGCATACGGACGTCGTTGCGCCGGCGCGGTGTAGGGGTCGCCGCTCTGGTACCCGGCCGTGGCGTCGAGCAGCGCCGCGCTGTCACGGACGGTGCGCGTCAGCGCGTGCTCACTGACCCAGCCACCGAAGATGTCGCCGTAGGCCGGCCCGTGGCTGTTCCGCGCCCGGGTCGGCTTGAGGCCGAAGAGGCCGCAGCAGGATGCGGGGATGCGGATCGACCCGCCAGCGTCGTTGCCGTAGGCCATCGGGACCATTCCGGAGGCGACGGCAGCGGCCGAGCCCCCGCTCGACCCGCCGGCGGTGAGCCGCGTGTCCCAGGGGTTCGCGGTGGGGCCGAACAGCCGCGGCTCCGTCGTCGGCGCCATGCCGAACTCCGGGGTGTTCGTCTTCCCCAGGATGACCAGACCAGCGCGGCGCAGCCGGGTGACCAGGTGGTGGTCGTGGCCCGAGACGTGGTGGCGAAGGAAGGCCGAGCCTTCACACAGGCGCATCCCGGCCACCTCCGCTCCGAGGTCCTTGATCAGGAAGGGGACTCCGGCGAAGGGGGTTGCGGGGGAGACCTGCCGTGCGTCGTCGAGTGCGCGGTCGTAGGCCTTGGTGACGACGGCGTTGAGTGTGGGGTTGACCTCCTCGACTCCGTCGATGGCGGCCTCGACGAGCTCCACGGCAGTGAGCTTCCCCGTCCGGACGAGGGCCGCCTGCGCGGTGGCGTCAAGACCGGCGAGGGTCGCGACGTCACCGCGGCTCAGGGCGGTGCTCACGGCCGGGCCTCGAGGACGATGTTGAGCGCCTCGGGGGGCAGCGGAACCCGACGGACCGTGCTCAGGCCCCCCGCTCGCAGAACGTCGCGTAGCCGGGACTCTCCGGCCATCGCACCCAGACCAGCGCCGTCGGCGGCGACGAGGGATGCCGGGAGGCAGACCATCGTCGAGACGGCATACCCGATCCGCGCATAGGGGTTGGTGAAGTCGTCCTCGAACCGGTCTGCGGCCAGGGGCTCGACGACGAGGACGACACCGCCGGGCGCCAGGAGGCGGACCGTGTTGGCGACCGCGGCCACCGGGTCGCCCAGGTCGTGCAGGCAGTCGCTGAACAGCACCAGGTCATAGGCGCCCGCCTCGCCGAACGAGGTGGCCGAGCCGACCTCGAAGGCCGGCCCCCGCGAAGCCGGCCGCGGCTCGCCGACTGTCCGCGCACGACGGATCGCAGCGGGGTCGATATCGATGCCGGTGAACGACGATGCGGGGAACGCACGAGCCCCGATGTGGGTCGAGACGCCATCACCGCACCCGATGTCGAGGACGCGGATGCCCTGCCTCAGCCGGTTGGTCAGCCCGTCGACGCCGGCGAACCATCCGTCGACCAGCTCCGTGAGGTACATCGGCCGGGTGAACCTCGCCTGCGCCTCGCTCAGCGCCGGGTGGTGCTCGCCCCACGGCATACCGGTGCCGGACCGGAAGAACCCCGCAACCTGGTCGAGGTCGTGCCAGAACGCGGGGAGCCCCGAGAAGATGCCGACCAGCGCCGTCGGGGCCTCGTCATCAGCAAGGACGGCGGCGTACTCGGGAGCCAGCTGGAAGGTTCCCGCGTCGGGTTGGTACTCCAGGTAGCCGGCGACGGCGACCCCCCGCAGCCACTCCCGGACGTATCTCTCGACCAGGCCGGTGCGGCTGACCACCTCCTGCGCGCTCAGCGGTCCCGCCCCCGAAAGGGCGCGCCACAGGCCGAGCCGCTCGCCCAGCACGATGAGCGGTGCGGTGGTGTTCACGGCCAGCTCCGAGAAGACATGGCCCATGGCCGCTTCGAGGCGCGCCGGGTCGACCGGGGCGGCTGATGGACCGGTCGGGCGGGCGGTGGGGGAGGTGGTTGTCGTCGTGGTGGTCATGCTGCTCACTCCTCGGGTGTGGGGACGGACACCCAGAAGGCGTGAGATCGGGCCTCACATCCGGTAAGGCGGGTCGTCAGAAC
Source organism: uncultured Actinomycetota bacterium (assembly GCA_963826375.1). Lineage (GTDB taxonomy): Bacteria > Actinomycetota > Actinomycetes > Actinomycetales > Dermatophilaceae > Lapillicoccus. The sequence goes on from CAWGWN010000009.1 coordinate 814,908, forward strand.
CGCCAGACGACGCGCTCGGCGGGGGAGTAGCGGCAGGACCGTCCGGTGTGCACGCTCTGCACCAGGTGGGCTGCCAGCTCCGGATGCTCGGGCTGGAGGCGGCGCAGCCGGTCCCGGATGCGGGCGGTCACCGTCGTGCGCGCTCGCTCGCCGAGGTCGCCGAGCCGTCTGGCCCGCCCCCCGAGCCCGAGGGCCCGCCCGAGCTCGTCGAGGATCACCTGACGCTCGTCGGCCGCCGCCTCGAGCCTGCCGAGGTCGTGGTCGGACTCCGCCTCGTCGATGATCTCCTGCAGCTCCTCCAGCCGACGGCGGTACGCCGCGCGGGCCTGGCTGTCGAGGATCGCGTCGGAACCCAGCTCGTCGCGGCCGGACCTCTGGTCGGACCCGGGGGAGTCGGCGCGAAGCAGGGCCGCGGCGGGCACGTCGGTCTCCGGCTGGGACAGCAGGACGGCGAGGTCGCGCAGGCCCTTGCTGTCGGGGACGTGGACCGTCCGCCCGGCGAACGACAGGGTCCAGAGATCCCCCTGGCGGCGGAACTCACCCGTCCGATGCGTGGCCGACCGGAGCTCGGCCTGCCGCTCGAGCAGCGGCGTGAGCCCCAGCTCGCGGGCAGCGCGTTCCGCCTGGTCGAGCAGCGGCTTCTCGTCGGTGGCGTCGTCGGGCGTGAGGTGGTGCAGCACCCAGGCGAGCTCGGTCATGCTCCTCGCCACCCAGGGGCGGGCGCCGAGCCGCCGGGCGGCCTTGACGGCGGCGCGAAGGTGCTGGGCTGCATCCTCCCAGCGTTGGAGGGCGGAGGCCGCAAGCCCCAGGTAGAGCGACGCCGGCCCCAGTGCCACCACCATGCCTCCGATGACGACGACCTCGTCGGAGTGGGGCGCCAGCTCGTCGTACCGGTCGACGAGGACGTCGTCGAGGCCCGCCGCCAGCGCCAGCTCGATGTCGAAGACCACGACCGCCAGCGCTCGCCAGCGGAAGTCGGCCAGCTCACCGACCGCGGGGACCCCCCGGAGGATCGCGCCGACGGACTCGAGGTCTCCGGACGCAAGGTGTCCGAAGGCGCGCTCCCGGCCCTCCATCTCAGGAGGCAGGTGGATGTCGTTCGCGGCGAGGGCGGCAAACACGGCCTTGGCCCCGTCGTACGTGAGCGCGAAGACGATCACCTGCGTGCCCCATACGCCATAGACGTCCGGCTCTCCGATGGCCACACCGAGAGCGAGGGCGCCCGCCGCCTTCGTCGCAGCCTCATCGCGCTGTCCGGCCACGAGGTGCCATGCCGCCTGCCGGGACATGGCGAGGTAGGTCGCCCGCGCACTGCGCAGCTCGTCGGCGACCGAGGTGACAGCGAGCAGCCCAGACTCGGCGCGCGGGTCGGCGAGCTCAACGAGGGCGACGAACCGGCAGAGGAGGGCGTCGACCAGCACGTCCCCGGCCATGACACGGGCCGCGGTTGCCATCTCGTCGGCGAGGGCCAGCCGCGACCGCGCGGTGCCCGGGCCCCATGCCAGGTCGTGCTCGGCGAGCAGGCAGAGCGCCAGTGCGCCGTCATCGCGCGACCGTCGGGCGAGCGACGCCCCCTCCTGGGCGAGCTGGGTCGCCCTGGGCAGGTCCCGCCCCGGCCCGTCCGCGAGCTCTCGGGCCAGGGCGGCCCGCACCCGCGCGGCCAGGCCGGGATCGGTGTCGGTGCTGGCCGGGAGTGCCCGTACGGCCAGCTCCAGCGGCTCGAGGACCTCCGGGTGAGGGGCGCCGGTGAGTACGCCGAGTCGATGCAGGCCCAGAGCCGAACGCCCGAGCAGGCTGGGTCGTCGCAGCCCCGTGGCATCGACCGACCGAAGGAACTCGATGCGCGAGCGGCGGCGGTCGCCGGCACGCAGCAGGGACTCTGCGAGCGTCACCCGCAGGTCGAGGGCGTCACCCACGCCGCTCTGCTCAGAGACCTGAAGGGCCACCTCGACGTGTCCGGCGGCCTCGGCGTGCGCTAGGGCCCGCTCATCCTCGAGTGCGGCATCGAGGGCCGCGTCGATGACGTCCTGGGCGGGTGCATGGGGCAGCGCCAGCGCCAGGTGCGTCGCCACCTCTGCGGCGGACGGTGCGCCGGTTCGCCGACGCCGGTCCGCGAGGGCGGTGCCGACGGCGTGGTGCAGCAGCGAGCGCCGTGAGGGTGCGAGCCCGGCATACAGGACCTCGCGGAAGAGGTCGTGGGTGAACTGAAAGCCCGAGATGGGCTCGGACGTGAGGACGCCAGCGCGGACCGCCGGGTGCAGGCGGTCAGCCGCCTCGGCCTCCGAGGTCGCCGCAACCGTGGCCAGCAGCGCCGCGTCGAAGACCCGGCCGATGACCGCCGCGACCTCGAGCGTCCCCACGCAGGGCGCGTCGAGCCGGGCCATTCGTCTGTTCACGGCATCCTCAACCCCGGCGGGGATCGCACTTCTCGTCTCGGAAGATCCGGACCCGGGCGACTCAGCGGTGTGCAGGAGGTGGGCCACCTGCAGGACGAAGAAGGGGTTGCCGCCGGTCCGCACGTGCACGGACTGCGCCAGGGCGGCCGGGACGACGGTCCCCGAGCCGGTCGAGGTCAGCAGGTCGCCGACGTCGGCGGGGTCGAGCCCGACCAGGCGTTCCGTGCGGCTCTCAGACGGGAGACTGCGCAGGAAGGTGGCGAGCGGACTCGTCGGGCTGACGTCGGTGTCGCGGTAGGTCCCCACGAGCAACGTCGCGGATCGGCTCAGCTCTCGGGCCACGAAGTCGAACAGCCGTAGGCAGCCTGACCCGGCCCACTGGAGGTCGTCGAGCACGATGAGCTGGGGACGGGTGACGGCGGCGTCCTCCAGGGCCGCGCTGATCGCGGCGAACATCGCGAACGACGTCGTCTCGGGCAGCGCGACCGACTCCATCGACCGCACCGAGCTGGCCGAGTCGACCAGCTCGGGGGATCGGACGGCGCTGGAGAACAGCTCCTCGGCGTCGGGCAGACCACGGACGACGCGGTGCCACGGCCAGTAGCCCGGCGCCCCGTCCCCGTCCCACGCCCGGCCCCAGCGCACCTCGAACCCCCGTTCGCGGGCCGCTTCGGCGAGGGACAGAGCGACGGTCGTCTTTCCGATGCCTGGCTCGCCGGCGACGAGCACCAGCCGCCCCTGGCCGCGCGCCGCGCGGGACAGGTCCGCGGCCAGGGAGCCGAGGACGACGTCCCGGCCGACGACGCCCGACCCGGCCCATGGGCCCGCTGGAGTCATGCCCCCATTCTCGTCTCGATCGGACCGGGGTGTGTCGGCTTGGAGCGTCCTCGTGGTCAGATGGCGGCATGGTCCGCAACCCGATGGTCGCCGGTGTCTCGGTTCTGGCACTCCCTGTCGTGCTGACTCTTGGTGCGTGCACCACCGACAGGGCCGCGGGAGGGGCGGACCCGGCCCAGACCGTGGAGACGTTCATGCATGCGGTCGGCGCGAAGGACCCGGCGGCGGCCTGCGCGGTCGTCTCCTCGGACGGCCAGCCGCTGGCCGGAACCCCCCTCGCCCAGTGCCGGCTGGGACTGGAGAAGGTCCTCGCCGACGTGCAGGACCCGGGTGACCTGGACAAGCTCAAGGCCGCGAAGGTGACCGGTGCCGACGTCGCCGGCGACAGGGCGACCGTGCGCAAGGCCCAGATCACCGGGGTGCCCGCCGACTACCAGAACGACATCGACCTGCTTCGGCTCGACGGCCGCTGGTACATCGACTCCAAGACCGCTGCGGTGGCCGGCTGACCAGTCTGGGCGCCCACCCCGTTTGCTCCGCGTGAGCGCCGTCACGGATACTGGTCCTATGTATGGCAACGACGTCATCGACCCGGACGAGCCCCTGAACGCCTCTGAGACGAGCGAGTTCGACGAGGTCCTGGCGTCCGCCGGGTCGGCGCGGGAGCGGCCCGAGGAGTCGTCGTTCGACAGTCTCATCGAGGCGGACCTGCGGGTGGAGCCGCGCGACGAGATGCCGGACGCCTACCGCCAGACCCTGATCCGTCAGATCGCCCAGCACGCCCACTCCGAGATCATCGGGATGCAGCCTGAGGGCCGCTGGATCACCCGCGCACCGTCCCTGCGCCGCAAGGCCATTCTCATCGCCAAGGTGCAGGACGAGGCCGGGCACGGTCTCTACCTCTACAGCGCAGCGGAGACCCTCGGAGTGGACCGCGCAGAGCTGCTCGACAAGCTCGGCTCGGGGCAGCAGCGCTACTCCTCGATCTTCAACTACCCGACCCTCACGTGGGCCGACTGCGGCGCGATCGGCTGGCTCGTCGACGGGGCCGCCATCATGAACCAGGTGCCGCTCTGCCGGTGCTCCTACGGCCCGTACGCCCGGGCGATGATCCGGGTCTGCAAGGAGGAGTCGTTCCACCAGCGCCAGGGGTTCGAGATCCTCTGGAACCTCGTGCGCGGCACCGACGCCCAGCGGGCGATGGCCCAGGACGCCGTCGACCGCTGGTGGTGGCCGGCGTTGATGATGTTCGGTCCTCCCGACACCGGCGAGGCCGCGGCCAAGGGCGGCCATACCGAGCAGTCGATGGCGTGGGGCATCAAGCGGTTCGCCAACGACGACCTGCGCCAGAAGTTCGTCGACATGATGGTGCTGCAGGCGGACCGGCTCGGCCTGACCCTGCCCGACCCCGACCTGAGATGGAACGCGGAGCGCGGCCACTGGGACTTCGGCCCGATCGACTGGGACGAGTTCTGGCGCGTGCTGCGCGGCGACGGCCCGTGCAACGCCGAGCGGGTCGCCCACCGGCGGCGCGCCCAGGAGGAGGGCGCCTGGGTCCGCGAGGCCGCCACGGCGTATGCCGCGAAGCAGGCCTCCCGCGCCGCGACGAGCGCCGCGTGAGCGTGGCCACGCCCTCCGACCCGACCACCACGCCTGCCGACCCGGCCGCGACGGTCGAGCGCAGCTGGCCGCTGTGGGAGGTCTTCGTCCGGCCCAAGCGCGGGCTGTCTCACGTCCATGCGGGCTCGCTGCACGCCCCGGACGCCGAGATGGCGTTGCGCAACGCTCGCGACGTCTACACCCGCCGTCAGGAGGGCGTCTCCATCTGGGTGGTCGCGGCCACCGACATCACCGCGAGCAGCCCGTCGGAGAAGGACTCGTTCTTCGACCCGGCCGCCGACAAGGTCTACCGGCATCCGACCTTCTACGACGTCCCCGACGACGTCGAGTACCTCTGACCGGTTTGCTCGCGTCTCACCCCTCCTTGCGTCCGCGTCGGGGAGGGTCCTGACCCCGCTGGACCCGGACGCAACGACGGACCCGCTCCTTGCGTCCGTGTCGGGGAGGGTCCTGACCCCGCTTGACCCGGACGCAAGGAGGGTGATGGTTTCGTCCGGACCCGGCCGGGGCCGTATCGTCGACCCGTGAGCGACGATGCTGGCGTGACGTCCGCGACCGACCAGATCCCGTCCCCGGGTCGTGCGGTCGAGCAGACCGTGCCCGAGGGTGACCACCTGACCGCGGCCTACCTGCTCGGTCTGGCGGACGACGCGCTGGTCTATGCGCAGCGCCTCGGCGAGTGGCTGACCAACGCCCCGCAGATCGAGGAGGACATGGCGCTGGCCAACATCAGCCTCGACCTGCTCGGTCAGGCGCGCGGTCTCTACCCCCACATCGGCGCCCTGGACGGGACCGGTCGCGGCGAGGACGACTTCGCGATGCTGCGCGACGAGCGCGACTTCCGCAACGTGCACCTGGTGGAGCAGGAGCGCGACGGGTTCGCCTTCGAGGTCGCCCGGCTGCTGTGGTTCTCCGCCGCCCGGGTCGAGCTGCTGGCCGCCGGGTCTCCCGACCCGGTTCTCGCCGGCGTGATGGGCAAGGGCTTCAAGGAGGCCCGCTACCACCTCGACCACGCGGACCAGTGGCTGCTGCGCCTCGGCGACGGCACGGCCGACTCGCACACACGGATGCAGGACGCCCTGGCCGCCGTCGCGCCATACGTCGACGAGCTCTTCGAGGACGACCCGGTCTCGCTCGCCGCCTATGCGGCCGGGGTGGGTCCGCTGCCCTCCGAGAGCCGCGAGGTCGCCCAGCGTCACCTCGAGCGGCTCGTCGAGCAGGCCACGCTCACCATGCCCGAGCCGCCGGTATGGCGCTCGCGCGGCGGGCGCGCCGGCGTCCACTCCGCGCCGCTCGGCCACCTGCTGGCCGAGATGCAGCACATCGCCCGCTCGCATCCGGGGGCGACGTGGTGAGGACCCGCATCGCGCCGGACGAGCTCGTGGCGGCGGTCTCGCAGATCCCCGACCCCGAGGTGCCGGTCGTCACGATCGCCGACCTCGGGATCCTACGGGCCGTGGACGTCGACGAGGCCGCGGGCTCGGTCTGCGTCGTCATCACCCCGACCTACTCGGGCTGTCCGGCGATGGAGGCCATCGCCGCCCACGTCGAGCATGTGTGCCGCAGGAACGGCTGGGAGCCCACGGTCTCCAGCCGGCTCAGCCCGCCGTGGACCACCGACTGGATGAGCGACGCCGGCCGCGAGAAGCTGCGGCGGTTCGGCATCGCCCCGCCCGGCGCCCGGGGAGCCGGCCAGGGCGGCGCCGTGAGCGTCGAGCTGGCCGTCCACGTCGTCGCGTGTCCCCAGTGCGGCTCGACGGACACCACCGAGATCGCCCACTTCGGTTCGACGGCCTGCAAGGCGATGCGCCGCTGCGAGTCCTGCCGCGAGCCGTTCGACGAGTTCAAGGCGCTGTAGTGGCCGGTCTGGTCAGCACGCCCGCCCGGCCGCGGGCGCGGTTCCACACCCTGACCGTGCGCGAGGTCGAGCGGCTCACCGACGACGCCGTCGCGGTGACCTTCGAGGTCCCCCCCGACCTGCGCGCGGACTACAACTTCGAGCCGGGTCAGCACCTCACCCTCCGAGCGACGATCGACGGCGAGGACGTGCGCCAGTCCTACTCGATCTGCCAGTCGCGCTCAGGACGGACTCCCGGCCGTCACGGGGCAGGCACCCTGAGGGTCGCGTCGGCGCGCGTGCCGCAGGGGCGGATGTCGACGTGGCTGAACGACGTCGTCCAGGCGGGCGACGCCGTCGACGTGATGACCCCGATGGGCAGCTTCACCTGCCCGACCCGCCCCGAGGTGGCCCGGCACCACGTCGCCATCGCCGCGGGCTCGGGCATCACCCCGGTCCTCTCGCTGCTGGCGACCGCCCTCGAGGAGGAGCCGCTCAGCCGCGTGACGCTCCTCTACGGCAACCGACGGACCAGCTCGGTGATGTTCCTCGAGGAGCTGGAGGACCTCAAAAACCGCTTCCCCGGCCGGTTCCACCTCGTCAACGTCCTCTCCCGCGAGGCACAGGACGTGGACCTCTTCCACGGCCGGCTCGACGGCGAGCGCCTCGAGCGGCTCTTCGCCGCCCTGGTGCCGGTCGAGACCGTCGACCAGTGGTACCTCTGCGGGCCGTTCGGGATGGTCACCGGGGCCGAGTCGCTGCTCCTCGAGTACGGCGTCGACAGCCACCGCATCCACCACGAGATCTTCCACGTGGACGACGGCGGGGGCGCGCCCAGGCCCCGTGTCGTCGTGGACGACTCGGCCCCGCCCGCCGCCGTCGTGACGATCAACCTCGACGGCCGTACCACGGTCATCCCCATGCCGTCCAAGGACGAGACGATCCTCGACGCCACCCTGCGCAGCCGCCCCGACGCGCCGTTCTCGTGCACCGGCGGCGTCTGTGGCACCTGTCGGGCCCGCCTCGTCGAGGGGGAGGTGCGGATGGACCGCAACTACGCCTTGGAGCCCGAGGAGGTCGAGGCGGGGGTCGTGCTCGCCTGCCAGTCCCACCCGGTGACCGACACCGTCCAGCTCGACTACGACGCCTGAGGTCTAGGCCCGCGGACGCGGCTGTGGTGCCCGGACCGGGACTGCGGCCGGGATGACCGCCCGCCGCACGGCTCGCCCGGCGCGCCACGTGCCGAACGCCAGCCCGAGGGCGACCACGAGCACGAGCCGCCACTCCGTCCAGTTGTCGGCGGCCCCGCCGAAGGCGTAGCGCCAGAGCAGGAGGACCACCGCTGCGGTCAGCAGGAAACCCGCCCGGGCAAGCCACACCGGCCGCCCCACCGTGTCGCCCTGGGCGCGCAGGCCGACCAGCGACCCGGCCACCGCCCCGAGCCCGAGGACGGCTCCGCAGACCAGCCCCACCGGGCCTCCGTAGACGGCGCCCACGAGGAGGGGGATCCCGCCGGCGCCGTCCCACGCGTTGTCCAGCCACAGGCTGAGGCCGAGGTATGCCGCGCCCAGCACCACGCCGGCCAGCATCCCCCAGCCGAGGCACGCGGCATACACCCGGACGACGACGAGAGCCGTCCCGGGCACCTGCTCCGGCACCGGCTCGGCGTCACTCATGCTCGGCGTCACTCATGCTCGGTTCCACTCAGGCTCGGTGCTCGTAGGTGACCCAGGCGAACCCGTTGCGGGTCTCGCGGGCCGTCTCGTGCCAGGTGGCATCGTCGATCTCGGGGAACAGCACGTCGCCCACGGGTTCCTGGTCGACCTCGGTGATCAGCATCCGGTGTGCCCACGGCATGGCCTCGGCGTAGACCTGCCCACCGCCGCAGACGAAGACCTCGTCGGCCGGCCCCGCGAGGGCGAGAGCGTCGCTGAGCGAGTGCGCGGTCTCGACGTCGGCGTGGGCCCAGCCGATCTGGCGGGTGATGACAATGGTCCGCCGGCCCGGCAGGGCTCGGCCGATCGAGTCGAAGGTCTTGCGCCCCATGATCATCGGATGGCCCATCGTCGTCCGCTTGAAGAACGCGAAGTCCTCCGGGAGGTGCCACGGCATGTCGTTTCCCGTGCCGATGACCCGGTTGCGCCCGACCGCGGCGATGAGCGTCACGCTGGTCATACGGCGATCGGCGCCTTGATCGAGGGGTGGGACTGGTATCCGACGAGCTCGAAGTCGCCGAGGTCGAACTCGTCGATCTGACGCCCGGAGGCGATCTTCATCTGCGGCAGGGGGAACGGCTCGCGGGTGAGCTGCAGCCTGGCCTGCTCGACGTGGTTGAGGTAGAGATGCGCGTCGCCGAGCGTGTGCACCAGCTCACCGGGCTCGAGGTCGCAGATCTGCGCCACCATCATCGTCAGCAGCGCGTAGGAGGCGATGTTGAACGGCACGCCGAGGAAGATGTCGGCGGAGCGCTGGTAGAGCTGGCAGGACAGCCGCGCCCGCCGCGCGTCGGTGGCGGGGGAGACGTAGAACTGGAACATCGTGTGGCACGGCGGGAGCGCCATGTCGTCGACGTCGGCGACGTTCCAGGCCGACACGATGTGCCGTCGGGAGTCGGGGTTGGCCCGGATGCCCTCGATGACCTTGGCGATCTGGTCGACCCGCGCCCCGTCCGGCGTCGGCCAGGACCGCCACTGGTAGCCGTAGACCGGCCCGAGGTCGCCGGCCTCGTCGGCCCACTCGTCCCAGATCGTGATGCCGCGCTCCTGGAGCCAGCGCACGTTGGTGTCGCCGCGCAGGAACCACAGCAGCTCGCCGATGATCGAGCGCAGGTGCAGCCGCTTCGTCGTGACGACCGGGAACCCGTCCGCGAGGTCGAAGCGCATCTGGTAGCCGAAGACGCTCAGCGTGCCGGTCCCGGTGCGGTCGCCCTTCTGGGCGCCGGTGGTGAGGACGTGGTCGAGCAGGTCGAGGTACTGGCGCACAGGGCCACGGTACAGCGACGAGGGGACCGGCACCGGGCGGTAGCCTGAGGGTATGAGCTCGACACCGCCCTTCGGACGCGCGCTGACGGCGGTCGTCACGCCGATGCACGACGACGGCAGCCTCGACCTCGCCGGGCTCCAGAAGGTCGTCAGCCACCTGCTCGACACGGACCACGACGGGCTGGTCGTCAACGGCACCACGGGTGAGGCCTCGACAACGACCGACGAGGAGAAGCTCGCCGTGCTCGCAGCCGCGCTCGAGGCGACCGGTGACCGGGGCAGGGTGGTGGCCGGCGTCGGCACCAACGACACAGCCCACAGCATCACGTCCGCGCGGGCGGCGGCCGAGGCCGGTGCGCACGGCCTCCTGGTCGTCACGCCGTACTACAACCGCCCGACGCAGGAGGGCCTGGTGGCCCACTTCGGTTCGGTGGCCGACGCGACCGACCTGCCGGTGATGCTCTACGACATCCCCGCGCGGACCGGCACGGCGATCGCGACGCAGACCCTGGTCCGGCTGGCCGACCACCCGCGCATCATTGCCGTCAAGGACGCGAAGGGTGACCTGTGGGCGGCGACCGAGGTCCTCGCCAGCACCGACCTGCTCTGGTACTCCGGCGACGACGCGATGACGCTCGCCCACCTCACCCAGGGTGCGGTCGGCTACGTCGGGGTCACGAGCCACGTCGCCGGCAGGGAGTATGCCGCGATGCTCGCTGCTGTCTCCCGGGGCGACCTCACCGAGGCGATTGCCATCCACCGCAGGCTGGTCCCGGTCGTCAACGCCCTCATGAACACGTCCCAAGGCGCGATCATGGCCAAGGCCGCACTCAAGGAGCTCGGGGTCATCGACTCCGCAGCCGTGCGCCTGCCCCTGGTCGAGTCACCACCAGAACACCTCTCGGGCCTTCGTGAGGCGCTCTCCACGTCAGGAACCAGTTGACCCAGACCCAGCCCGAACTGCATACCCCTCCCGCACTGGCCGCCAACGGCCTGCGCGTCGTCGCGCTCGGCGGCCTGGGGGAGGTGGGCCGCAACATGACCGTCATCGAGACGCAGGGGCGGCTGCTCATCATCGACTGCGGGGTCCTCTTCCCCGAGGACCACCACCCGGGCGTCGACCTCATCCTCCCCGACTTCGAGTACCTCGACGGGCGCCTCGACCAGGTCGAGGCGATCGTGCTGACCCACGGTCACGAGGACCACATCGGCGCGGTGCCCTACCTGCTCAAGCGCAAGCCCGACATCCCCCTCATCGGCTCCACCCTGACGCTCGCCCTCATCGAGGCGAAGCTCAAGGAGCACCGGATCAAGCCCTACACGATGACTGTCCGGGAGGGTCAGCGCGAGACGCTCGGTGTCTTCGACCTCGAGTTCATCGCGGTCAACCACTCGATCCCCGACGCGCTCGCCGTCTTCCTGCGCACCGACGCCGGCACCCTGCTGCACACCGGCGACTTCAAGATGGACCAGCTGCCGCTCGACAACCGGCTGACCGACCTGCGCGCCTTCGCCCGGCTCGGCGAGGAGGGGGTCGACCTCTTCCTCACCGACTCCACCAACGCCGAGGTGCCCGGCTTCACGACTCCCGAGCGCGAGATCGCCCCGGCGATCGACAAGGTGTTCCGCCACGCCGAGCGCCGGATCATCGTGGCCTGCTTCTCGTCGCACATCCACCGGGTCCAGCAGGTGCTGGACGCAGCGCACAAGGCCGGTCGCAAGGTGGCCATGGTCGGCCGGTCGATGGTCCGCAACATGGGCATCGCGGCCGAGCTCGGCTACCTCCACGTGCCCGACGGCGTGCTGGTCGACGTGAAGAAGCTCGCCAACCTGCCCGACGACAAGGTCGTGCTGGTGTGCACCGGCAGCCAGGGTGAGCCGATGGCGGCCCTGAGCCGGATGGCCAACCGCGACCACCGGATCGAGGTCGGCCCCGGCGACACGGTGCTCATGGCGAGCTCGCTCATCCCGGGCAACGAGAACGCCGTCTACCGGGTGATCAACGGGCTGATGATGCTCGGGGCCAACGTCGTCCACAAGGGCAACGCGAAGGTGCACGTCTCGGGTCACGCCAGTGCCGGCGAGCTCATCTACTGCTACAACATCGTCAAGCCGCGCAACGTCATGCCGGTCCACGGCGAGTGGCGCCACCTGGTCGCGAACGCCGACCTCGCCGTGCAGACCGGCGTCCCGCGAGAGCGGATCATGCTCGCCCGGGACGGCACGGTCGTCGACCTCGTCCAGGGGCGGGCCGCCATCGTCGGCGAGGTCTCCTGCGGGTACATCTACGTCGACGGCCTCTCCGTCGGGGAGACCACCGAGACGCTGCTCAAGGACCGCCGGATCCTGCGCGACGAGGGCTTCATCACCTGCATCGTCGTCATCGACGCCGCCACCGGCAAGATCGCGGCCGGACCCGAGATCACCGCCCGCGGGTTCGCCGAGGACCAGGCCGTCTTCGACCAGGTCATCCCCCGGGTGGAGCAGGCACTCGCCGAGGCCACCGGCAACGGTGTCCGCGACGAGTACCAGCTCCAGCAGATCATCCGCCGCACCATCGGCGGCTGGGTCGGCGGGAAGATCAAGCGGCGTCCCATGATCATCCCCGTGGTCATCGAGGCCTGACCTGACCCGTGACTGACGTGCTTCGGAGCTTGACCTGGTCCGAGTGGCTCAGGCCTTCTTGACGACGATGTGGGTGGCCGCCGGAGCGTCCTTGCCGGTGCCTGTCACGCCCACCTGCTGGCCGGTCTTGACGTCGGAGATCTGCCCGTCGGTGGGCTTCGCGCCCTTGGCCGTCTTCCCCAGGTGGACCGTGGTCTGCGGCGAGATCGAGTAGGTCTGGCTGACCCCGTCCTCGGCCTTGACCGTGATCGACGTCGGGGAGACGGCGGTGACCAGGCCCCGGATCGCCTCATGAGTGACGAAGGCGCCGGAGGTCTTGTCCTTGGTGACCCACTCGGCGTGCACCCCGCGGCCGCCGTCGTGCTTGCCGGTCGCGGCCGCCCCCTTCGTGGCCTTGGCCCCCTTGGTGGGCGCCGCCGTGCTTGTGGCGGTGGACGTGGGCGTGGTGGTGGAGGCCGCGTGCGCCGAGGCCACGGTCACCCCTGTGGCGCCGAGCACCGCTGCCACCGCGACGCCGCCGATCGTTGCCTTGCTCCACATGGTCGTTCTCCTCTGCTGCTCTCACCGGGACGGTGCTGGCCGGCGCGGGATGCGCCGTCGAGCACCACTGTGCACCGCCGATGTTCGAGGAGTGTCAAGTGCAGCCTCATGTCTGCTGTGGAGCAGGCATCGTATGCCGCGGGGTCACCAGGGACGAGGCAGCGTGAGCGTGCGGGTGTCGCCCGCCGGGAGCCAGCCCTGCTCGGTCCGGACATAGCGGCGCTGGGGTCCGTGGACGGCCAGGTCCGCGAGGGCCCGGACCAGCCGCTCCACGTGCTCGAGCGTGTTGGAGATGCCCAGGCTGACCCGGATGGCGGTGGCCGGCACCTCGCCCCAGGGGTCGGCGAGGAGCTCGTCCACGAGGATGTGCGCGCAGAACTTGCCGTCGCGCACCCCGATGCCGTGCTCGGCGGACAGGATCGCGGCGACGAGCGAGGAGTCGAGGCGTTCGATGGTCAGCGCCACGACGGGGACTCGGTCGTGCTCGGGGCCGAAGATCGACCAGGTGTCGACACCGGGTATGGCGCGCAGGCCCTGCCGCAGCGCGTCGAGGAGCGCATCCTCGTGCCGCTCGATGGCCGGCCGGTTGGCGGTGAGCGCCGCACACGCCGCCGCGAGCGCGATGGCACCGATGACGTTGGGACTGCCGCCCTCATGACGCGCGGCACCGGACGCCCAGGCCGTCGTGGTGCGGGTCACCCTGGTGCTTGCCCCCCCGCCGCGCAGGTAGGGCTGTGCCCGGTCGAGCCAGTCGGTGCGACCGGCGAGCACGCCCGCTCCGAACGGTGCGTAGAGCTTGTGACCCGAGAGCGCCACGTAGTCCACGCCGGTCGCAGCCAGGTCGACGGCCCGGTGGGGGGCGAGCTGCGCCGCGTCGACGGCGACCCGGGCGCCGTGGCGTCGAGCGACCTCGACCACGGTGCGCAGCGGCCACACCTCTCCAGTGACGTTCGAGGCACCGGCGAGCACGACCAGCCGATGCTGGGACACGGACTCCCGCAGCGCCGACTCGAGGTCGTCCAGCGCCTGCGTGACGGACGAGGGCACCGGGAGCACGACCGTGTGCGATCCCTGCCAGGGCAGCAGCGTCGAGTGGTGCTCGCTCTCGAAGACGAACACGGTGGTGTCGTGGGGCAGGCTGCGGGCGAGCAGGTTGACCGAGTCGGTGGTGTTGCGGGTGAAGATCACCGCGTCGTCCGGGCGGGCGCCCACGAACGTGGCGACCTCCCGCCGGGCCTGCTCGTACCAGTCGCTGGTCACCTTGCTGGCGTATCCGTTGCCCCGGTGGACCGAGGAGTAGGTCTGCAGCGCGAGGTCCACGGCCCGCTGCACGCTCACCAGGGCGGGGGTGGAGGCCGCATGGTCGAGGTTGGCGTAGCCCACCTCGCCACTGAGCACGGGCACGCGTAGCGCCGCGCCGACGGTGGGAGGCAGGGCGGGCCCGGGTGCTTGGTGTCCGCCGGACGGCGTGTCTGCTGGGGCGCGGCGGCCGGTCGCGAGGGAGCGGAGCGTGCTGTGGGGCGAGGCGGTGGCGATCGACATCTGTGGCTCCGAGAGGTCCAGGGACCTGCGCCGGGGAGGCCCCGGGGGCGGGTCCGCGCTTGCCGCTCGCCAGTCCTGGCAAGTGGCCAGGTCGTCACCCGGAGCACCCCACCGCGGAGGAGGGTTGCTGGCCAGCAAGCCGGGGCTGTGCGCTGGCACTCATGACCGTGACGACGACAGTAGCCCCGGTGGTCGGGGCCTGTCCATCAGCAAGGACGCTCCTCTCGCCATCTGAGACCCGACCGTCGTCCGCAGCACGGTCGGACCGCTCCCCAGCGCTCCCCAGAGGGGCCAGACCGGCCGCCCATGTCACGCGTGTGACGCGTGTTTCTGGGGTGACTTTCGCGTACCGTGCTGAGCATGGCTCGACCTGCGTCCCCCAGCTCCGCGCGCCCTCACGGGACCCGGGCCGCCTCGGCGCGCCCCGGCACGCCACGGGGCGCTCGCCCCCAGCAGCGAAAGACGGCGTCCCGGCGATCCACGCGTGCCCGCTCAGGGGGCCTCCCGCTGCCGCTCCGGGCCGTGCGCGGCACGTGGATGGGCGCCTCGCACCTGGCCGGTGCCGCGGTCCGCCGGGTCGGGACGTCCGCCCGGGACCTCGAGCCGGAGCACCGCCGCGACGGCATCGGCTTCACCCTCCTCGGCCTGGCGGTCCTCGTCGCAGCGCGGGAGTGGTGGAACTTCCAGGGGGTGGTCGGCGACATCGTGCACGCCGTGGTCGCCGGGACGCTCGGGCGGGTCGGCTACGCCCTGCCGCTGGTGCTGCTCGCCCTCGGGGTGCGGCTGCTGCGTGCGCCGGAGGACTCGGCCGCCACCAACCGGGTCATCGTCGGCACGACGGCCATCACCTTCGCCGCCTGCGGGCTCGCCCACCTCGCTGACGGCATACCCAACCCGCCCGGAGGAGCCGAGGCGATGCGTGCCGCCGGAGGCATCATCGGTTTCCTCGCCTCCAGCCCGCTCGCGGCGGCGGTGTCCGGCTACGGCGCCGTGATCATCCTCCTGCTCCTCGGGGTGTTCGGGCTCCTCGTCGTCACGGCGACCCCGGTGCGGCTCATCCCGCAGCGGCTGGGTGAGCTGCGCGACACCCTCCTGCACCACCGTCCGGCGACCTCCGACGCTGCGGCGCAGGCCGAGGCGGCAGAGGAGGAGTCCAAGCCCCGGCGACGCCGGCGTGCGGTCGACCTCAACGCAGACCTCGACGAGCGCACCGGCGACGAGGCGTTCGAGCAGGCCGCCGTGGTCGTTCCGGTCGGCGACGACGGCAAGCCGCTGCGCCCGGGGGAGAAGCGCCCCACCGCCCCCGGGGTCCTCGCGCCCGGCGCGGACGGCACCCGCGCCGGCCGGCCGCGCCCCGATGTGGGAGACGTCGGGCCCCAGGAGGGCCTCGTCCCCCCGCCGACCTCGGCTCCGCCGCTGCGCGTCGAGCAGCTGTCGCTGACCGGCGACATCGCCTACACGCTGCCCGACCACGCCCTGCTCGCCCCCGGCGCCCCGCACAAGACCCGCAGCGCCGCGAACGACCGCGTCGTCGAGGCGCTGACCGAGGTCTTCGACCAGTTCGAGATCGACGCCCAGGTCACAGGGTTCACCCGCGGGCCGACGGTCACCCGGTACGAGGTGGAGCTCGGCCCGGCAACCAAGGTGGAGCGGGTCACCGCCCTCTCCAAGAACATCGCGTATGCCGTGGCCTCCGCCGACGTGCGCATCCTCAGCCCGATCCCCGGCAAGTCGGCGATCGGCATCGAGATCCCGAACACCGACCGGGAGACGGTCTCGCTGGGCGACGTGCTGCGCAGCCAGGCGGCCCGCAACACCGACCACCCCATGGTCATGGGCGTCGGCAAGGACGTCGAGGGCGGCTACGTCATGGCCAACCTCGCCAAGATGCCGCACCTGCTCGTCGCCGGGGCGACGGGCGCCGGCAAGTCGTCCTTCGTCAACTCGATGATCACCTCGATCCTCATGCGCTCGACGCCGGACGAGGTGCGGATGGTCCTCGTCGACCCCAAGCGGGTCGAGCTCACGGCCTACGAGGGGATCCCGCACCTCATCACGCCGATCATCACCAACCCGAAGAAGGCCGCCGAGGCGCTCGCGTGGGTGGTCCGCGAGATGGACACCCGCTACGACGACCTCGCGGCGTTCGGGTTCAAGCATGTCGACGACTTCAACAAGGCGGTGCGGGCGGGCAAGGTGAAGCCCCTTCCGGGGTCCGAGCGGGTCATGACGCCCTACCCCTACCTGCTCGTCATCGTCGACGAGCTCGCCGACCTGATGATCGTCGCGCCACGTGACGTCGAGGAGTCGATCGTCCGGATCACCCAGCTGGCGCGGGCGGCCGGGATCCACCTCGTGCTGGCCACCCAGCGCCCGTCGGTCGACGTCGTCACCGGGCTGATTAAGGCGAACGTCCCCTCTCGGATGGCGTTCGCCACCTCGTCGCTGGCCGACTCCCGGGTCGTGCTGGACCAGCCGGGTGCCGAGAAGCTGATCGGGCAGGGCGACGCCCTCTTCCTGCCGATGGGCACCAACAAGCCGATCCGCGTCCAGGGTGCGTGGGTGACCGAGTCCGAGGTCAACGCGGTCGTCAAGGCGGTCACCCAGCAGCTCAAGCCGGTCTACCGCGAGGACGTCATCGTGGCCGTGCCGCAGAAGCAGATGGACGACGACATCGGCGACGACCTGGACATCCTGCTCCAGGCGACCGAGCTCATCGTGACCACCCAGTTCGGCTCGACGTCGATGCTCCAGCGCAAGCTGCGCGTCGGCTTCGCCAAGGCCGGACGGCTGATGGACCTGCTCGAGTCCCGGGGCGTCGTCGGGCCGTCCGAGGGGTCCAAGGCCCGCGACGTACTCGTCAAGCCGGACGACCTCGACATGACGCTGGCCATCCTGCGTGGCGACGACATCCCGGCGAGCGCCGCGGCCTTCGACGCCGTCGCCGGCGACACGGTGAGCCTGTCCGCCGCCGAGCCCGCCGACCCCGCCGACGATGGTCCGCCGGTCACCGAGCCGGCAGCCCCCGTGCCGGACGGTCCGGCCGAGAGCCGGTGGACCACCCGCGACTCCCTTGCGCCAGAGGGCTATCCAGAGGTGGACGGCGACGAGGGCAGCGAGGACGCCTGGAGCCTCACCGGTCGCGAGTAGCGCGATGGCGGACGGCGAACACGGCGCAGCGGCGGGGATGGAGCGACCGACCGAGCTGTGGGGCGGTCAGCTCATCGGCCGCGCCCCGCTGTCCCGCAGGGAGCGGTGGTGGCGCAGCGTCCGGGAGACACCGTGCGCCGTGCTCCTGGCGGTGCAGCTGCTCGGGGTGCTCGTCTATCCGTTCCTCGCCGACGCGTCGGTCGGCCAGTGGCAGGGCTTCGGCCGCTCGATGCTCGGGCTGTTCGGCCTCGCGGTGCTCTTCCTCGCCGTCTGGGCCGTGCGCAACACGCCCGCGCTGACCTGGGTCGCCATCCTGCTCGGCCTGCCCGTGGTGTTCTTCACCATCTTGGAGGGCTTCGTCCCGGACAACGAGCAGGTCACCCTCTGGTCGTCCGTGCTGCACGCGCTGTTCTACCTCTACACGGCATACGGCCTGATCCGCTACATGTTCAACGACAACTGGGTCACCCGGGACGAGCTGTTCGCGACCGGCGCCGCATTCACGGTGGTCGCCTGGGGGTTCGCCTACATCTACGCCGTCATCCAGATCATCTGGCCCCAGTCGTTCAGCGCCTACGAGAACGCCGAGCAGCCGCGGACCTGGCTCGAGCTGCTGTTCATGTCCTTCACGACGCTGACCTCCGTCGGGCTCTCCGACATCGGCCCGATCCGCCCCCATGCCCGGTCGGTCATCATGATCGAGCAGGTGGGTGGGGTCATGTATGTCGCGCTGGTCATCTCGCGCCTGGTGGGGCTCACCATCGCCCGCTTCCGGCGCTAGACCCCTGAGCGGTCGCCGATCCTCGCGAGGCCGGCTCGCTCGCGTCCGCGCAGGTCCCGGGCCACCGCCTCGACGTCCCGCATCACCCGCAGCGTGTTGCCGCCGGCGAGGGCGACCAGGTCGGCGTCCGACCAGCCCCGGGCAGCCAACGCCTCGAACAGGCGGGGGTAACAGCTGACGTCCTCGAGGCCGACCGGGTAGGTGTCGGTCCCGTCGTAGTCGCCCCCGATCCCGACATGCTCGATGCCGGCCACCTCCCGGACGTGCTCGCAGTGGCGCACGACGTCGTCCAGGCTGGCCGGCGGCTTCGGGTGGCGCTCGGCGCGGCTGCGGGTGAACGCCAGGAAGGCGGCGCCGTCCTTGGGGTCGACGCCCACCGTCACGGCAGCGGCTGCCGCCTCCGCGCGCCAGTCGGCCACGTCCGCGTTGACGAACTCCGGCACGAAGGTGACCATGCAGGTCCCGCCGGTGTCCCGGACCCGTTCGAGGACGTCGTCGGGGACGTTGCGGGCGACCTCGGTGACTCCCCGGGCGCTGGAGTGGCTGAAGATCACCGGTGCCCGGCTGGCGTCGAGGGCGTCGTGCATGGTGTCCGCCGAGACGTGCGACAGGTCGACCATCATGCCGAGCCGGTTCATCTCGCGGACGACCTCGACGCCGAACCACGACAGGCCACCGTGCACCGGCTCGTCCGTGGCCGAGTCGGCCCACGCGGTGTTGTCGTTGTGCGTCAGCGTCAGGTAGCGCACCCCGAGGGCGTGGAGCATCCGCAGCGTCCCGAGCGAGCAGCCGATCGACTGCCCCCCCTCGGCGCCGAGCAGGGACGCGACCCGACCCGAGCCGAAGACCGCCTCCAGCTCGTCCGCTGTCTGCGCGAGGCCGAGCTGGTCGGGGTAGCGCGCCACCATGGCGTGCACCGCGTCGACCTGCTCGAGTGTCGCCGTCACGGCCGTGTCGCCGGGCAGGTTGCTCGGGACGAAGACCGACCAGAACTGCGCCCCGACCAGGCCGGAGCGCAGCCGGGGCAGGTCGGTGTTCGTCGTCGGCAGCGAGGTGGACAGCTCCAGCCGGGACAGGTCGTAGCTCACCTGCGCGCGGGCCTCCCACGGAAGGTCGTTGTGCCCGTCCACGAGCGGGTGGGCCGTGAGGAGCCGCTCGACCCGTCGCCGGACGTCGGGCGAGGGCCCGCTCGGGTGGTGGGTGGACGGCATACCGCTCGGCTGGCTGGTCACGGCGTCGATGATGGCACGCCGCACAGCCTTGCTCACGGTCAGGACGGCTTCGCGTCGCACGTAGACTCGGCCGGGTGACGACCTCCGCAGCCCCCCGCCGGAGTGTGGCCCTGGTGACGCTGGGCTGCACCCGCAACGAGGTCGACTCCGAGGAGCTGGCCGGCCGGCTCCAGTCGCAGGGCTGGGACCTCGTCGAGGACGCCGCCGACGCCGATGTGGCCGTCGTGAACACGTGTGGGTTCGTCGAGCAGGCGAAGAAGGACTCGATCGACGCGCTGCTCGAGGCCTCCGACCTCAAAAGCGGCGGCAACCGCACCCAGGCTGTCGTGGCCGTCGGATGCCTCGCCGAGCGGTATGGCGAGCAGCTCGCCAGCCAGCTGCCCGAGGCCGACGCGGTGCTCGGCTTCGACTCCTACGGCGACATGTCGGCGCACCTGACGGCGATCCTGGACGGCGGCACCGTCGCGTCCCACACACCACGCGACCGGCGCACGCTGCTGCCGCTCTCCCCGGTGGACCGCCCCGCCGAGTCCGGCGGCGTCTCGCTGCCCGGGCACGGGGTCGCCACGGCCCCGACCGACACCGACCTCACCGGTCCGGTGCCGGCCAGTGGGCCACGGGTGATCCGGGCCCGCCTCGACGGGCGCCCGTGGGCCCCGCTCAAGATCGCCAGCGGCTGTGACCGACGGTGCGCGTTCTGCGCGATCCCGATGTTCCGCGGTGCGTTCCTCTCCCGTCGCCCGGCCGACATCATCGCCGAGGCACGCTGGCTCGGGCAGCACGGCGTGCGCGAGGTGTTCCTGGTCAGCGAGAACTCCACGTCCTACGGCAAGGACCTCGGCGACCTCGGACTGCTCGAGAAGCTGCTGCCCGAGCTGACCGCGGTCGAGGGGATCGACCGGGTGCGCGTCTCCTACCTCCAGCCGGCCGAGATCCGTCCCGGCCTCCTGGAGGCGATGGCCGCCACCCCCGGCGTCGTCCCCTACTACGACATCTCCTTCCAGCACGCGTCCGAGCCGCTGTTGCGCCGGATGCGGCGGTTCGGCGGTCGGGAGGCTTTCCTCGACCTGCTCGGACGGGTGCGCTCGGCCGCACCCCTCGCCGGCATCCGGTCCAACGTGATCGTGGGCTTTCCCGGTGAGACCGAGGCGGACGTGGAGGAGCTCGAGGCGTTCCTCGTGGCCGCGCGCCTCGACGTCGTCGGCGTGTTCGGCTACTCGGACGAGGACGGCACGGAGGCTGAGGGGTACGACGCGAAGCTGCCGGCCGACGTCGTCGCCGACCGGGTCGGGAGGCTGACCTCTCTCGTCGAAGAGCTCACCGCCCAGCGGGCGGAGGAGCGCGTCGGCGAGAGCGTCGAGGTCCTCGTCGAGGAGATCGACCCCGAGAGCCTCGACGTCATCGGGCGGGCTGCCCACCAGGGCCCGGACGTCGACGGCGTGACGATGCTCGAGCTCCCCGAGGGCGCGGCGGCCCCGGCCGTCGGCGCGCTCGTCGGCGCGACGGTGATCGGAACCGCAGGCATAGATCTCGTCGCCCAGGTCCGATGAGCGACGTCGACCCCGGCCGTCCGGCCGAGGACACGAGCGGCGGAACGCAGCCGCAGCGCCCCGCCCCGAGCGCGTGGAACCTGCCCAACCTGCTGACCGTCAGCCGGATCCTGCTCGTCCCCGTCTTCGGGTGGCTCCTGCTCGTCGACGACGGACAGAGCACGCCATACCGGCTCGGCGCCCTCGCCGTGTTCATCGTCGCGATGATCACCGACAGCGTGGACGGCGACCTGGCGCGGCGACGCGGCCTGGTCACCGACTTCGGCACGGTGACCGACCCGATCGCCGACAAGGCCCTCATGGGCATGGCGCTGGTCGGGCTGTCGGTCATCGGCGACGTGCCGTGGTGGATCACCGTGGTCATCCTCGTGCGGGAGGTCGGCATCACCGCAACGCGGTTCGTGGTGATCCGCCATGGAGTCATGGCAGCCAGCCGTGGCGGCAAGCTCAAGACCGTCCTGCAGACCACCGCCCTGTCGATGCTGCTCTTCCCGCTCGCCGCCCTGCCCGTCGCGGGCCTGTGGCAGCTGATCGCCCAGGTCGTCCTGCTGGCCGCGCTCGTGGTCACCGTCGTGACGGGGGTCGACTACGTCGTCAAAGCCCGTCGGCTGCGCCGGACCAGCCCTCGGGCGGTGGCCCGCCGGGCGCGACGAGCGCGTCGAGGCCAATGACCGGCGCGGCGGTGGTGGCGAGGCTGCGCGAGCTCGGCCAGAGCGTCGCCTGCGCGGAGTCGCTCACCGCTGGGCTGCTGAGCGCCCGGCTCGTCGACCCTCCCGGCGCGTCCGCGGTCGTGCGGGGGGCGGTGGTGGCCTACGCCACCGACCTCAAGGCCTCCGTCCTCGGTGTCGACCCGGCTCTCCTGGCTGAGCGCGGCGCCGTCGACGCGCAGGTCGCCGCCCAGATGGCGCAGGGCGCGCGGTCCGTGCTGGGCGCCGACTGGGGGGTCGCCACGACCGGCGTCGCCGGCCCCGACCCGCAGGACGGTATGCCGGTGGGTCGCGTCTACGTCGCCGTGGCCGGCCCACCTGGCACCGTCGTCGAGCGGCACGACCTGACCGGCGGTCGTGACGAGATCCGGGGCGGCGCGGTGGAGGTGGCCCTCGCGCTGCTGTCGCGGACGATCGACCCGCGGGACTAAAGCCAGCCGGATGCCGGTTGTCCTCGGCAGAGGTCCGTCGCGCCACGGTGGGCGACTTCGCGTCAACCCCCCGGCGCGGCCAGGGGTGGAGAGGTTAAGGTGGGGGCGTCGGAGGCACCGACCAGACCGCACGGCACGAGCAGACCGCACGAGACGAGACCGCGAAGGAGGCGCCATGATCCTGTTGCGACGTGAGCTGGGTGACGTCCTGCGCGAGCAGCGCCAGCACCAGGGCCGCACCCTCCGTGAGGTCTCCGCGTCGGCGACGGTCTCGCTCGGCTACCTCAGCGAGGTGGAGCGCGGCGAGAAGGAGGCCTCGTCGGAGCTGCTCGCCTCGATCTGCGCCGCCCTCGGGCTGCCGCTGTCCGAGGTCCTCAGCCAGGTGTCGACCCGTGTCGCCGAGACCGAGGCCCTCAGCGCTCCGGTCACCCTGCCGGTCGCTGCGGCGTCGGCGATCGCCTCCGCGGCCTGACGGGCCCCGTGACCCGGGTCGCGTCGGTCACCTGCACGCGGCTGCGCGTGCCGCTGCACACTCCCTTCGTCACGGCGCTGCGCCGGACCGAGTCCACGGACACCGTCGTCGTGCGCATCCTCGACAGCGACGGGGTCACCGGCTGGGGCGAGGCCCCGCAGGTCTGGCAGGTCACCGGGGAGTCGCTGGCGGGCGCCACCGCGTGCATCGAGCAGATGCTGGCGCCGCTCGCGGTCGGTCGGCAGGTCGACGACTGGCAGGACGTGGCGGCCGCGGTGCAGGGTGCGGTGGCCCGGAACTTCGGCGCGAAGGCGGCCGTCGACGTCGCCCTGCACGACCTCGTCGCCCGCCGCGCCGGCGTCACCCTGACCGAGCTGCTGGGCGGAACCCCGGCGGCCTGGGGAGGGACCCTGGGCGTGGGCACCGACGTCACCCTGTCGGCCGGTCCGGCAGACGAGCTCGCTCTCGTCGCGGCCCACCGGGTCAGGGACGGCTTCAGCACCCTGAAGATGAAGGTCGGGACGGACGCAGCGACGGACGTGGCCCGGGTGCGTGCCGTCCGCGACGCGGTCGGACCTGACGTGACCATCCGGCTCGACGCGAACCAGGGCTGGAGCGCCGAGGAGGCGGTCGAGGTGATCCGGGCGCTCGACGCTGCGCAGCTGGGTGTCGAGCTCGTCGAGCAACCCGTGGCGGGGGACGACGTCGAGGGCCTGGCGTGGGTGCGCGAGCGGGTCGGGCTGCCGATCATGGCGGACGAGTCGGTCTACGGCATACGCGACCTCGACCGGGTCCTGCGGTTGGCTGCCGCCGACATGGTCAACGTGAAGCTGGCGAAGTGTGGCTCGCTCGCCGTGGCCGCCGCCCTGCTCGCCAAGGCAGCCGAGCACGGTCTCGGGACCATCGTCGGGTCGATGATGGAGAGCCACATCGGCGTGGGCGCCGCGGCCAGCCTCGTGGCGGCGCACCCGACCTCGCTGACCAGCGATCTCGACGCCGCCTGGTGGGCGTGCGCGTCCCCGGTGGAGGGGGGACTGCGGTATGACGGGGCCACGGTGGTCCTGCCGTCCACGCCCGGCCTCGGCATCGAGCAGCTGGCCGCGCAGCCCCCAGAAGTGGCCGCGCAGGCGTCGAGAGAGACCGGCTCCTGACTGGCCTGCTCAGCGACTCACCAGGCTAACGCGACGTCGACACCGAGCCCAGCGGCCGCTGTGGGCGGCCGTCGTCGGTCGGTCCCAGCCCTCCCTGGCAGGTGGGGCAGTAGAACATCGTCCGCTCGCGCGGCGACGTGCCGACCATCGCGACCCGGACGGTCCCCCCGCACGCCAGGCACGGGCGTCCGGAGCGTCCGTGGACGAAGTGCGTGGACCCGCGGCGGGTGGTGCCCGTGGTCGACTGGATGGCGCTGAGCCGACCGGTGTGCAGCAGGCGGTGAGCCCGGTCGACCAGGGCGGAGACGACCGGCTCCGGCAGATCCGCCACGGGGGTCCACGGGTGGAGCCGCTCGAGGAACAGCGCCTCCGCGGCATACATCGTGCCGACCCCGGCTAGATGGCGCTGGTCGAGCAGGGCGGCGCCCACGGTGTCGGGGCTGGTGCGCAGCCGGCGGGTCGCCATCTCGGCGTCCCAGTCAGCGCCGAGGACGTCCGGACCCAGGTGACCGACGAGCGAGTGCTCCTCGGCAGTGGTCACGACGTGCAGGTCCCCGAGCCGCAGTCCCAGCGCCGTCCAGCTCTCGGCTCCGATGACGGCGCGCAGCTGGGGGTTGCGCAGGGTGCGCGCGGTCAGTGCGCCGGTGGACTCGACGCGCCACTGGCCCTCCATGCGCAGGTGCGAGTGGATCGTGACGCCGGAGGCGAGGCGGTGCAATAGGTGCTTGCCCCGTGACCGGACCTCGAGGGTGAGCGCGCCACGCAGGTCGAGCGTGGAGAGGTTCGGCCACCGCAGGTCGGCGACCAGCAGGGGTTGTCCGGCCAGAGCCCGGTTCAGCCGGTCGGCCGTCCGCCAGACGGTGTCACCCTCGGGCATCGCTGCGCTCTGGTTCTGCTGGCCGGGACGCACACCAGCCCCCGGGGCGGGCTCGGGGTCCGGGCCAAGGTCGCGGGGTCGGGGCCGCCGTGGCGACGGTGAGCGAGCGGGACGTCACCGGCGCAGCCGCAGGCCGCGTGGGGTCGCATGGAAGCCGGCCCGGGCCAGCGCGTCCTCGAGGGGATGGCCCGAGCCGAGGACCTGGGTGCCGTCGGTCTTCTCCACCGTCAGCCTCCCCAGTGCCCCCTCGCGCACCGCGAGGGCCAGCGCGTCTGCGGCGCTCTGGAGGTCGTCGGACGAGTCGGTCCAGGTCAGCAGCGTCCGGCCGCCGCGCTCGACGTAGAGGACCAGCTCGCCGTCCACGAGGACCACCAGCGCGCCGGCCTTCCGTGCCGGCTGGTGTCCCCGGCTGAGGGCGGCTGCCGTGGATGCGGGTGCTGGGGCGGTCGGGGCCGGGGCGGTGGCCGTCGCCGGCGGCCCGGCGTGGGCTGCGGGAGTGCGGTCCGGCCAGGCCAGCGCCGCGCCATACGGGTTCGCCGGGTCGCAGGCTGCGAGCACGACGGCGCGGGGGCGTTCCGTGGGTGCGCTCGCTCCGCCGAGCGGCCGGCTCTGCGCCCGCAGCCGGTCCACGGCTCCGCTCGAGGCGAACTGGGCCGCTCCCAGCCCCTCGACGAAGTAGCCTCGGCGGACCCGGCCCGACTCCTCGGCAGCGGCAAGGACGCGGTAGACGGCGGCGAACCCGCCGGGGACCGCCTCGGCGACCACGCTCCCGCGGGTCACCACGCCGTAGCGGTCGAGCAGCACCTCCGCCGTGGCGTAGGCGACGACGGTGGCGTCCGGCTCGGTGGCCGGCAGCAGCGCCCACCGACCGGCCGCCGCGGGCGGGCCGGACCGGACCGGGAGGGAGGGCCGGCCGGGGCTGCTCCGGCTGGTGAGGCCGCCGAGAGTGCTCGGCCGACCGGCATACCGGCCCCGGCGCGGGCCGGGCGCACGGCGCTTGTGCGCGGTGCGCCCTCCGCCGAGCAGCGCCCGGAGCGGGGCCAGCGTGTCGTTGGTGAGGCGCCCGGCCCAGGTCAGGTCCCAGAGCACCGTCAGCAGGGCGTCGTCGTCGGTGCTCGCCAGAGCGTCCGAAAGGGTCCGGAAGAAGAAGGCGCCACCTCCCGAGAGCGCGTCAAGCACGGCGTGGTGCAGGTCGGTCAGCTCGAGCGACTCCTCGGGCTTCGTCATGGTCAGCGGCGCGACGTCGGCCAGATGCAGCGAGACCCAGCCGTCATCCCCGGGCAGCGAGCCGTGGCCTCGCCACAGCACGTCACCGCTCGACATCAGCTCGTCGAGCATCGACGGGGCGTAGCCCGCGACCCGCGTGGGCAGGACGAGGGTCTCGAGCGAGCTCGCCGGCAGGACGGCGCCTCCGAGCTGCTCGATGGCCCGGATCAGCCCTTCCTGACCGCGCAGGGACCCACCGACGCCCTGCCAGGCCGGCAGGAACCGGGCCAGGTCGGTGCCGGTGACCGGCTCGACCTCGGCGCGCAGGGCGGCGAGGGAGCGACGTCGCAGCGTGCGGAGCACGCCGGCGTCGCAGAAGTCCAGACCAGCGGAGCCGGCACCACTCGGGTCGGGGCGGATCTCGCCCTCGACGAGGCGGCCGGTCCCGACCAGACGCCGCAGGGCGTCCTTGACGACAGCCTGGCCGAGCCCGAGCCAGGTCGCGACATCGGCGGCGCTGAAGGGGCCGTGGGTGCGAGCGAACCGGGCCACGAGGTCGCCGAGCGGGTCGGGCACCGGCTGGAGGAAGGCGTCCGGGACCCCGACCGGCAGCGAGGACCCGAGCGCGTCACGCAGCCGGGAGGCGTCCTCGGTCGCGGCCCACCGCTCCTGCCCGGCCACCCGGACGCGGATCACCTGGCGCGAGCCTTCGAGCTCGACCAGCCACCCACCCACCCCGCGGGGACCGGCGTCAGGGACGGTGCGCGCGACGACGTCCTCCAGCGACAGGGCGCCGAGTGCGCGCAGCAGGTCGACGACGTCCTCGGCGTCCCGGCAGTGCCGGTCCGGGTCAAGCCGCTGCAGCTCGGCCTCGGTGCGTGCGATCGCCTCCGGGTCGAGCAGGTCACGCAGGCTCAGGCCGTCTCCCCGCCCGAGCAGCTCCGCGAGCAGGGTGGGGTCGAGCGACAGGGCTGCCGCGCGGCGTTCTGCCAGCGGCGAGTCGCCCTCGTAGATGAACTGGGCGACATAGCCGAAGGTCAGCGACCGGGCGAACGGTGACGGCTGCGCCGTCTCCACGTCGACCAGGGCCACCTCGCGGGAGCGGATCCGGCGCATCAGGTCGGTCAGGCCGGGCACGTCGAAGACGTCCTGGACGCACTCGCGCACCGCCTCGAGGATGATCGGGAACGACGGGTACTGGCTGGCCACCTCGAGCAGCTGGGCCGAGCGCTGCCGCTGCTGCCACAGCGCCTGTCGCTGGTCGGGGCGGCGCCGGGGCAGCAGGAGGGCGCGCGCCGCGCACTCTCGGAAGCGGGAGGCGAAGAGGGCTGAGCCGCCGATCTGCTCGGTGACGAGGTCGTGCACCTCGTCCGGCTCGAGGAGGATCAGAGAGAGCAGCTCGTCGGCCACGGCGCCGCCCCGGGAGCCGGACGCCGACCGGGCGCTGGGACTGGCCAGGATGTCGCCGGCGCCGTCGTCACTCGTGTCGTCGTGCAGGCTGTCGAACTCCAGGTCCGGCAGCCGGAAGACGATGCCGTCGTCGCCGTGCATCGCCTGGACGTCCACACCGAACCGCTCCCGCATCCGCGCCGAGACGCAGAGCGCCCATGGCGCGTGGACCGGGGCGCCGAACGGGGAGAGCACCGCCACCCGCCAGTCGCCGAGCTCGTCGCGGAACCGCTCGACGACGATGGTCCGGTCGCTGGGAAGGTGGCGCGTGGCCTGCTTCTGCTCGTCCAGGTAGGCAAGCAGGTTGTCGGTCGCCCAGGCGTCGAGCCCGGCGGCGGACACCCGCTCGCGAGCCTGCTTCGTCGGGAGGGCTCCGACCTCACGGACGAACGCCCCCACGGCCTGCCCGAGCTCGCTGGGACGCCCCAGCGTGTCGCCCTTCCAGAACGGGAGCTTGCCCGGCAGCCCCGGAGCGGGGGTGACCATGACCCGGTCATGCGTGATGTCCTCGATCCGCCAGCTCGAGGTCCCCAGTGTGAACACGTCGCCCACCCGGGACTCGTAGACCATCTCCTCGTCGAGCTCGCCGACCCGCCGCCCGGCGCCCTCGCGCCCCGCGAGGAACACGGCATACAGGCCACGGTCGGGGATGGTGCCGCCCGAGGTGACCGCCAGCCGCTGGGCGCCGCGCCGCCCGCTGAGCACGCCGGTGACCCGGTCCCAGACCACCCGGGGGCGCAGCTCGGCGAACTCGTCGCTGGGGTAGCGCCCGGCGAGCATGTCCAGCACGGACTCCAGGACGGACCGGGGGAGTGACCCGTATGGCGCGGCCCGGCGGACCAGCGTCTCGAGGTCGTCCACGGCCCAGTCGTCGAGGGCGCACATCGCGACGACCTGCTGGGCGAGCACGTCGAGCGGGTTGGCCGGCACGCGCAGCGCCTCGATGGCGCCGGCGCGCATCCGCTCGACGACCACGGCCGTCTGCACCAGGTCGCCGCGGAACTTCGGGAAGAGGATGCCGCGCGACACGGCCCCGACCTGGTGACCGGCGCGGCCGACCCGCTGGAGACCGCTCGCGACGCTGGGCGGCGACTCGACCTGGACGACGAGGTCGACCGCGCCCATGTCGATGCCGAGCTCCAGGCTGCTCGTGGCGACGACGGCCGGCAGCAGGCCGGCCTTGAGGGCGTTCTCGATCTCGGCGCGCTGCTCCTTGCTGACCGAGCCATGGTGGGCCCGCGCCAGCACCGCGGGTGCTCCGGCTCCTTCACCGGCCTGCGCCATCATCTCGGCCGGGGTGCGGTGGGTGTGGGGGGTCTTGCGTGGCCTCGACGCGGTGTCGTCGCCGTCGATGTGCGCGCTCGGGTCGCTGCCGTCCTCGACGTCGACGGCCGCGACGACCCGGTCCTGCCAGATCTCGTTGAGCCGGGCCGTCAGCCTCTCGGCGAGCCGCCGGGAGTTGGCGAAGACGAGCGTGGAGCGGTGCTCGGAGACGAGGTCGACGATGCGCTCCTCGACGTGCGGCCAGATCGAGGCCCGGCGCTGCTCGCCGGCCGCCGGCCCGCTGAGGTCCTCGGTGACCTCGCCGAGGTTGGACATGTCGGCCAAGGGCACGACGACCTGCAGGTCCCACTCCTTCTCCGAGGCGGGCTGGACCACCTCGACCGGGCGCCCGCCCGCGAGGAACCGAGCCACCTCCTCGACCGGCCGCACGGTGGCGGACAGTCCGACTCGCTGCGCCGGCTTCGGCAGCAGGGCGTCGAGCCGTTCGAGGGTCAGCGCGAGGTGCGCGCCCCGCTTGGTCCCGGCGACCGCATGCACCTCGTCGAGGATGACCGTCTCGACGCCGAGGAGCGCCTCGCGGGCGCTCGAGGTCAGCATGAGGAAGAGCGACTCGGGGGTGGTGATGAGGATGTCGGAGGGGGCCCGGTTGAACAGGCGCCGGTCGGCCTGCGACGTGTCGCCCGAGCGCACCGCGACACTGATCTCGGGCATCGTCACCCCGAGCCGGGTCGCTGCGTGGCCGATGCCGACCAGCGGCGAGCGCAGGTTGCGCTCCACGTCGACGGCCAAGGCCTTGAGCGGCGAGACGTAGAGCACCCGGCAGCGCCTCAGCTTCTCCGCCGGAGGCGGGCTGCCGACGAGCTGGTCGAGGGCCCAGAGGAAGGCCGACAGCGTCTTGCCGGAGCCGGTCGGGGCGACCACGAGGGCGTCGTGTCCCGAGCTGATCGCCGACCAGGCGCCGACCTGCGCGGGAGTGGGCGCGCTGAACGAGCCGCGGAACCAGGCTGCGGTCGCGGCGGAGAAGCGGTCCAGCACGTCTTCGCTCATCCCGCCCCAGCCTGCCACCTCCGACCGACAGGCGGACCTGGGGGCAGCCCGGTCGGCTGCGGGGGGCGATGCCTCCCGCCTGTGACACACTCGCGCCGTGCGCCTGAGCGAGTTCTGGTCCCTGATGAATGACGAGTTCGGCGCGTCGTATGCCGCGTCGCTGGCTCGCGACCACACCCTCAGCGCTCTGGGCAGCAGGACGGCCCTGGAGGCGATCGACGCCGGTGACTCGCCGCGCGAGATCTGGCTCGCCCTGTGCGACGACATGGACGTCCCCGCCGAGCGGCGGCACGGCCGGGTCCTGCGGGCCGAGAAGAAGCGGGCCGGGAAGAACCACTGACGGAGAATCCACGGACGGAAATCCAGTGGGGCGCTGTCGGCGGCTATCGCTAGCCTGACCGGGTGACCGAGACCAGTCCCTCTCTGACAGCTGTCCGCACTGGTGACGAGATGGTCCGAGCCGACGGGCTGACCAAGACCTTCGGCGACGTCACCGCCGTCGCGGGCATCGACTTCGCGGTCCAGCGGGGCGAGGCCTTCGGCTTCCTCGGACCGAACGGGGCGGGCAAGTCCTCGACGATGAAGATGATCGCCTGCGTCTCGCCGGTCAGCTCGGGTGAGCTGCGCCTCTTCGGTGAGGACCCGCAGGTCAACGGCTCGGGGATCCGCGCGCGCCTCGGGGTGGTCCCACAGAAGGACACCCTCGACGAGGAGCTGACCGTCGAGGAGAACCTCTGGATCTACGGGCGCTACTTCGGGCTGTCACGGCAGGAGGTCCGGTCCCGGGCGGTCGAGCTGCTCGAGTTCGCCCAGCTGTCAGACCGCGCGCACGACAAGGTCGAGCCGCTCTCGGGTGGGATGAAGCGCCGGCTGACCATCGCCCGGTCGCTGATCAACAACCCGCGCATCCTGCTGCTCGACGAGCCGACCACCGGTCTCGACCCGCAGGCACGACATGTGCTGTGGGACAGGCTCTTCCGGCTGAAGCGCTCCGGGGTGACCCTGATCCTCACCACCCACTACATGGACGAGGCCGAGCAGCTGTGCGACCGGCTCGTCGTCATGGACAAGGGCGCCATCGTCGCCGAGGGCTCGCCCCGCCAGCTCATCGACGAGCACTCCACCCGTGAGGTCCTCGAGCTGCGCTTCGACCCCGACGACAAGGACCGGTATGCCGCACTGGTCGATGGCATCGGTGAGCGGGTCGAGGTCTTGCCTGACCGCGTCCTGCTCTACGCCCAGGACGGGGACCAGGCGATGGCCGCCGTCCACCAGCGCGGCATCGAGCCGATCTCCTCGCTGGTGCGCCGCTCGACGCTGGAGGACGTGTTCCTGCACCTGACCGGCCGGACCCTGGTGGACTGATGTCCTCGCCGACCTCCTCTTCACGCCAGCCAGGCACCACGTCGCCGCGCGGCGACGCCGCCGGCGCCGGCGGACCGCAGGATCCGGGCCCGCGGTGGACGGCGATCTACGAGTACCAGATGCGCCTCTACCGCCGGGTGTGGAAGGGCAGCATGTTCAGCCGATTCCTCATGCCGCTGCTCTTTCTCCTGTCGATGGGTCTGGGGCTCGGCTCGCTCGTGGACCGGTCGAACGGCGGCATCTCCGTCAGCGGCCAGGTGATCCCGTACCTGCTGTTCGTCGTCCCCGCGATCCTCGCCGTGCAGGCGATGGGGACGGGGATGGGGGAGTCGTCGTGGCCGGTGCTGGGGGCCATCCGGTGGAGCGGCACCTACCACGCGATGCTGGCCACACCGGCCGGCGTGACCGACATCCTCACGGCGCACTGCGCCTACGTCGCCACCCAGGTCGGGCTGGCGTCAGCGGTGTTCCTCGTCGTCGCCGCCGGGTTCGGGGGACTGGGGTCGTGGTCCGCGCTGTGGCTGCTGCCCATCGCGGTGCTGCTCGGTCTGGGTTTCACCACCCTGATGACCGCCTTCGCGGCCCGCCAGGAGAACGACGGCGGCTTCAACCTCGTCTTCCGGCTGGGTCAGACGCCGATGATGCTCTTCTCCGGCACCTTCTTCCCCATCTCCCAGCTCCCTGCCTGGCTCCAGCCGCTGGCCTGGGCGACGCCGCTGTGGCACGGCGTCGAGGCCAACCGGGCCATCGTGCTCGGCACCGGCAGCCTCCTCGGGGTCGCCGGGCACCTGCTCGCGCTGGTCGGGTTCGCTGTGCTCGGCTGGTGGCTCGCCCTCACCTCGCTGCGGAAGAGGCTGGTCGTATGAGCGTCGACTCCCGCCGCGCCGGTCCGTCCGGGCGCCTGGCCGGCGTGGCCCGGCTCGTCCCCGTCCCGGCCGGGGCGGGGCTGGCCCGGGTCCTCGTCGAGCGCAACATGATGAGCTTCCGGCACGGCTGGCAGGCCCTGCTCACCGGGTTCGCCGAGCCGGTCTTCTACCTCTTCTCCCTGGGCATCGGGCTGGGTGGGCTGATCCGCGGCATCACCACCGACGGCGGCAGCACGGTCTCGTATGCCGTGTTCGTCGCCCCCGCGCTGCTGGCCTCCTCGGCGATGAACGGGGCGATCTTCGACTCGACGTTCAACGTCTTCTTCAAGCTGAAGTACGCCAAGCTCTACGACTCGGTGCTGGCCACCCCGATGGGGCCACGGGACATCGCCGTCGGCGAGATCGCCTGGTCCCTGCTGCGCGGCACCTTCTACTCCGCTGCCTTCCTGCTCGTGGCGTGGGTCGCCGGGGCTGTGACGTCGCCGTGGGCCCTGCTCGCGTTGCCGGCCGCCACGCTGCTGTCCTTCGCCTTCGCGGCCGTCGGGATGTTCCTCACGACGTTCATGCGCTCCTGGGTCGACTTCGACTACGTGACCCTCGCGATCGCGCCGATGTTCCTCTTCTCCGCGACCTTCTTCCCGCTGGCGACCTACCCCGGCGCCGTGCAGTGGGTCGTCCAGGTCACGCCGCTCTACCACGGCGTCGCCCTCGAGCGGGCGCTGATGCTCGGGGAGATCGCGCCCGCGCTGTGGTGGCACGTCGCCTACCTCGTCGCTTTCGGCCTGGTGGGGCTCGTCGGTGCCGGCCGCCGGATCGAGCGACTGCTGCTGTCCTGAAGGTGCCGCGTCGCTACGAGCCGGCGACGGCAAGCAGCCGGTCGAGCACCCGGTCGGCGACCTTCACCGCTCCACCCACCGGTGCTGCCTCGCGTCCGAACACGCCGAACCGTCCCTCGATCTGGTCCTGCGCGATGGGCGCGAGGGCCTTCGCGGCTGCGGGGCGGTCACGTCGCCGTATCTGCGGCGGTGGCTCGGCGTGGGGAGGTACTGGCGCCTGACAACGACGCTGCCTCCTCGCACTCTCACGGGTCATGCGAAAGCTCGCGGAAGGGCGGACTCTCCTCGTCGTTCAGCACTCGGCGTGTCGGCACTCCTTCGAACATCTGTTCGGTAGTGTTTTCCCCACGGAGCAGCACCGCGTCCCACGATCCACCGGGCGTGCTGACGACCCAGCGGGTGTCGGTGCCGGCTCCTAACGTCTGACCCAGCAGCACGTCCGATCGGCAGCACGGCCGACGTGAGCGGGTCGTAGGTGGACGGCAGACCTCTAACAGGAAGCACGGTGGTGACATGGCGGCAGGCGCTCCGGATCGCAACAAGGCGATCGAGACGGTTCTCGGCCAGATCGAGAAGCAGCACGGCAAGGGCGCCATCATGCGCCTCGGTGACGACGTCCGGCCTCCCATCGAGGTGATCCCCACCGGGTCGATCGCGCTGGACGTGGCGCTCGGCATCGGCGGGTTCCCCCGCGGGCGCGTGGTCGAGATCTACGGACCGGAGTCCAGTGGCAAGACGACCGTGGCCCTGCACGCGGTGGCCAGCGCGCAGAAGGCCGGCGGGATCGCCGCCTTCATCGATGCGGAGCACGCGCTCGACCCGGACTACGCGAAGAAGCTCGGCGTGGACACCGACGCGCTTTTGGTCTCGCAGCCGGACACGGGCGAGCAGGCGCTCGAGATCGCCGACATGCTGATCCGCTCCGGGGCGATCGACCTCATCGTCATCGACTCGGTGGCCGCCCTGGTCCCCCGCGCGGAGATCGAGGGCGAGATGGGCGACAGCCACGTCGGTCTCCAGGCCCGGCTGATGTCGCAGGCACTGCGCAAGATCACCGGGGCCCTGAGCACCACGGGAACGACGATGATCTTCATCAACCAGCTGCGCGAGAAGATCGGCGTGATGTTCGGCTCGCCCGAGACGACGACGGGTGGCAAGGCTCTGAAGTTCTACGCGTCAGTGCGGCTCGACGTGCGCCGCATCGAGACGCTCAAGGACGGCTCGGACGCGGTGGGAAACCGGACCCGGGTCAAGGTGGTCAAGAACAAGGTCTCGCCGCCGTTCAAGCAGGCCGAGTTCGACATCATCTACGGCCAGGGGATCTCCCGCGAGGGCGGCCTGATCGACATGGGGGTCGAGCAGGGCTTCGTCCGCAAGGCCGGCGCCTGGTACACCTACGACGGCGACCAGCTCGGTCAGGGCAAGGAGAACGCCCGGACGTTCCTCAAGGACAACCCGGACCTCGCCGACGAGATCGAGAAGAAGATCAAGGAGAAGCTCGGCATCGGTCCGCAGGTCGACAAGCCGGCCATCGCTGACGTGCCGGTCGACTTCTGAGCGCGATGCCCAGCATCTTCTCGCAGCCCAGCGTCTCCCCACCCAGCCCCGCGCTGAGCCAGCAGGACCGCCTCGCCGCTGCCGCCGGAGCTCTGGCGGCAGCGGAGGAGGCGGCTGGACGCGGGGATGCTGCCCCCGCCTTCGCCCCGGGCCCTGCCCCTGCCCCTGCCCCTGCCCCTGCCACTGCGCCCGCCCCTGCCACTGCGCCCGCCCTGGGCACCGCGCCTGCGCCTGGTCGGCGCGGCCCGGGTCCCGGCGTTCCCGCGCCGCCCGACCCGGCCAGGGTGGACGCCGAGCCCCCGGTCGAGGAGGTGGCCCGAGCGATCGTCCTACGCCAGCTCTCGATGGGTCCGCGCACCCGCAAGCAGCTGGCGGACAAGCTCCGCGAGCGGGGGTGCCCGGACCCCGTCGCGACCGCGGTTCTCGACCGGATGAGCGAGGTCGGGCTGGTGGACGACCAGGCCTATGCCGAGATGCTCGTGCGGTCCAAACAGGCCGGGCGGGGGCTCGCCAAGCGCGCGCTCGCGCAGGAGCTGCGGACCAAGGGGGTGGACGACGAGGTGGTCGCCCAGGCGCTCGGGTCGATCGACCCCGAGTCCGAGCGGGCTCGCGCCGAGGAGCTGGTCGCCCGCAGGCTGCGCAGCATGGCCGGGCTCGAGCCGACCGTCCAGGCGCGACGGCTGTCGGGCATGCTCGCGCGCAAGGGCTACCCGCCCTCCGTCGTGTATGCCGTGGTCCGCGACGCCGTCAACGACGCACCCGAGCACCAGCGCGACTGACCGCCGCCGCGGACCGGACCGACGACCGGCCCGCCGCCGGATGCTCACGGTGCCCAGCACACGGCATACCCTGGTGCGGCGATGAAGACCTACGACGTGCGCACCCACGGGTGCCAGATGAATGTCCACGACAGCGAGCGCCTCGCCGGGCTGCTGGAGACGGCAGGGTATGTCGACGTGAACGGTCTGCCCGCGCGTCCGGAGACCGCGGACGTCGTCGTCTTCAACACGTGCGCCGTCCGGGAGAACGCCGACAACAAGCTCTACGGCAACCTCGGGCAGCTGCGTCCGGCCAAGCTGAAGAACCCCGACATACTCATCGCCGTCGGTGGCTGCCTCGCCCAGAAGGACCAGGGGCTCATCGTCGAGAAGGCTCCCTGGGTGGACGTCGTCTTCGGCACCCACAACATCGGCTCGCTGCCGGCGCTGCTCGAGCGTGCCCGGCACAACCACACCGCCGCCGTGGAGATCAAGGAGAGCCTAGAGACCTTCCCCTCGACCCTGCCCACGCGCCGCGACTCGGCCTACGCCGGCTGGGTCTCGATCTCCGTGGGCTGCAACAACACCTGCACCTTCTGCATCGTGCCGAGCCTGCGCGGCAAGGAGATGGACCGCCGGCCGGGCGAGATCCTCGCTGAGGTGGAGGCGCTCGTCGCCCAGGGGGTCGTCGAGGTCACCCTGCTGGGGCAGAACGTCAACACCTACGGCGTCGAGTTCGGCGACCGGCTGGCGTTCGGCAAGCTGCTGCGGGCTTGTGGCGAGGTCGACGGCCTGGAGCGGGTCCGCTTCACCAGCCCCCACCCGGCGGCGTTCACCGACGACGTCATCCTTGCGATGGCGCAGACGTCCAACGTCATGCCGAGCCTGCACATGCCGCTCCAGTCCGGCTCCGACCGTGTCCTCAAGGCGATGCGGCGCTCCTACCGCAGTGCCCGGTTCCTGGGCATCATCGACACCGTGCGCGAGCACATCCCCGAGGCGGCGATCACGACCGACATCATCGTGGGCTTCCCCGGCGAGACCGAGGAGGACTTCGAGGCGACCCTCGGCGTGGTCCGTGCTGCGCGGTTCTCGAGCGCGTTCACCTTCCAGTACTCCATCCGCCCGGGCACGCCGGCGGCCACGCTGCCCGACCAGCTCCCCAAGGCGGTCGTGCAGGAGCGCTACGAGCGGCTGCTCGCGGTCCAGGAGGAGGTCTCCTGGACCGAGAACCGCACCCTGGAAGGCCAGCCGGTCGAGGTGCTCGTCGCCACCGGCGAGGGCCGCAAGGACAGTGCGACGAAACGGCTCTCGGGGCGGGCGAGGGACAACCGGCTGGTCCACTTCGCGGTGCCCGCCGGTGCGCCGGAGCCACGACCGGGCGACGTGGTCAGCGTGGAGGTCACGTATGGCGCGCCCCACCATCTCGTCGCCGACTCCGGCCCTGCCGGGGGTCGGTATGCCGTGCGGCGCACGGCAGGTGGCGACGCGTGGGCGGCGTTGCAGGACAGTGGTCGGGCCAAGCCCGCCGTGTCGCCCGCCGTGTCGCTGGGCATGCCGGCGCTCGGACGCCCGGAGGCGACGCCAGCGTTGCCGGCCTGCGCCACGCCGGCCCCGGCCGTCAGGAGCTGAGTCCGGCGTCCTGCCCGGACTCGCCCCCGTCGGACGAACCGCCCGTCGGGTCGACCGGCTCGCCGTCCGGGGCCGGGTGGGCGCTGCCGTCGGTCATCAGGCCGGGGTCGAACCCGGCGCTGCCGCCCTGCCCGGGCTCGGATGAGCCCGCGGACTGCGCTGCGGACTCGGCTGGGGTGCTCTGCTCGTCGGCCATGAAGCCAACCTCTCACACCCTGCCGGAGGCAGGGCCAGGCACCCGCGCTTGGAAAGTCGCATCGATGACTGCTTGACTTCGTCCATGGCCGTCCGCCCCGTCATCATCACCGGAGAGCCGGTCCTGCACCGTCCAGCGACGCGGGTCGCGTCCTTCGACGGCGATCTCGCCGTCCTGGTCGCTGACATGTTCGACACGATGGACGCCGCCCACGGCGTGGGACTCGCCGCTCCGCAGATCGGCGTCGCCCTGCGGCTGTTCGTCTACGAGATGGCCAACGACGACGGTGTCCCGTCCCGGGGGGTCGTCGTGAACCCCATCCTCACCCAGAGCAAGATCTCGGCGGAGCGGCCGGACCCCGATCTCGAGACGGAGGGCTGTCTCTCCGTCCCGGGCGAGAGCTTCCCGCTCAAGCGGGCGGACTGGGTGAAGGTCTCCGGCGTGGACGCCTCAGGTGAGCCCCTGGAGTTCGAGGCCACCGGCTGGTTCGCCCGCTGCATGCAGCATGAGTTCGACCACCTCAACGGCAAGCTCTATGTCGACCGGCTCGACGAGCGGCAGGCGAAGCGGGCTCGCAAGGCGATCAAGGCACACGGCTGGGGTCAGCCCGGGCACACCTGGATGCCCGGGGTCGACGCCGACCCGTTCGGGCACGACGAGGCAGACCTCGACGCCGGCGGCCACGACGAGCACCTCGTCTGACGAGCAGCCAGCCCATGAGCGCCTCGCCCGAGATCGTCGCCATCGTCGGCCCGACCGCGAGCGGGAAGTCCGACCTGGCCCTCGACGTCGCCGAGCGGCTGGACGCCGAGATCGTCAACGCCGACGCGATGCAGCTCTACCGGGGCATGGACATCGGCACGGCGAAGCTGTCCCCGGAGCAGCGCCGGGGCATTCCGCACCACCAGGTCGACGTCCTCGACGTGCGGGACGAGGCCAGCGTCGCGGCATACCAGCGCGAGGCCCGAGCAGACATCGCCGCGATCCACGCCCGGGGCAGGCGGACCGTGCTCGTCGGGGGCTCGGGTCTCTACCTGCGGGCCGCCCTCGACCAGCTGGAGATCCCGCCGACCGACCCGGCCGTGCGCGGCCGGCTGCAGCGAGAGCTCGACGAGGTGGGTCTCGACGGGCTCCGGCGGCGGCTCGAGGGGCTCGACCCGGCGGCCGCCGAGCGGATCGAGCCGGGCAACGGTCGCCGGATCGTGCGCGCCCTGGAGGTGATCGAGCTGACCGGGCGCCCGTTCTCGGCCACGATGCCCACCCGGGACCACGTCGCACCCACCGTGACCATCGCCCTGGAGCTGCCGCGTCCCGACCTCGACGCCCGGATCGCCCAGCGGGTCGATCACATGTGGCGGACGGGGCTGCTCGACGAGGTGACCCGCCTGCTCGACGGCGGCCTGCGCGAGGGGCCGACGGCGTCGAAGGCGGTCGGCTACCGCCAGGCCGTGGCGCACCTCGACGGAGCCTTGACAGCCGAGGCCGCCAAGGAGGAGACAGCCGCGGCGACCCGTCGGCTGGCCCGCCGCCAGGAGTCGTGGTTCCGCCCAGACCCCCGGATCACCTGGCTGCCGGCCGACGCTCCCGACCTGCTCGACCGTGCCCTCGGCGTGGCCGCGCCCCAGTCCTGAGCGGTCGGCTGCGAGGATGGACGCATGACCAGGACCGAGGCATGACGACCATGCGGTTCACCAAGGGCCACGGCACGCAGAACGACTTCGTCCTCGTGCCCGACCTCGACGGCCAGCTCGCCCTCACCGGCGACGAGGTGCGCGCCCTGGCCGACCGGCACGCGGGCCTCGGCGGGGACGGAGTCATCCGGGTGGTGCCGACCGCCCTGGCCGTCGAGCCGCAGGTTCGAGCGCTCGCCACGGAGGCTGCCTGGTTCATGGACTACCGCAACGCCGACGGCTCGGCCGCGCAGATGTGCGGCAACGGCACCCGGGTCTTCGCGGCCTACCTGCGCCGCGAGGGCCTGGAGGAGCGCGACGAGTTCGACATCGCCACCCGGTCCGGCGTCAAGCATGTGGTCGTCACGGGCGGGCAGTATGCCGTCGACCTCGGCCCCTGGCGCGTCGTGGACCCTGCGGGGGCGCGGGAGCGCGGGTTCGACTCCACCGTGCGCGCCCGGGGCGGTGTCGAGCTGCCCGGCCTGGCCATGGACCTGGGCAACCCGCACATCGTCGTGATTTTGCCTCCCCAGATGGATCTCGACGACCTCGACCTCACCGAGGCACCTGCGGTCTCCCCGAGCCCCCAGGGCGGCGTCAACGTCGAGTTCGTCCGGGCCATCGGGCCCGGCCACATCGCCCTTCGCGTTCATGAGCGAGGCGTGGGAGAGACCCGGTCGTGCGGCACTGGCGCCGCGGCGGCCGCGCTCGCGACCCGGTGGTGGGAGGGCGAGAGCGAGGACAACACCGAGTGGGTCGTCGACGTGCCGGGTGGCCGGCTGACGGTCCGCGTCACCCCCGGCCAGCGCGTCGAGCTCTCTGGCCCGGCGGTCCTCGTCGCCGACGGCACGGTCACCGTGGCCACCGTCCCAGCCTGACCGCAGTCAGTCGGCCCAGCGCACCGCCAGCACGCGGAAGCCGCGGTCGCTGGCGAACCGCTCGCAGACCAGCCCGGCCAGGCTCTCGTTGACCCAGCGCTGGAGCGAGTCGGCTCCGAGGTTCTTCTGCACGACGAGGTATGCCGTGCCGCCCGCGTCGAGCCTCGGCAGCCAGGTCGAGAGCATCTGGTGCAGGGCGTCCTTGCCGACCCGGATCGGAGGGTTCGACCAGATGGCGGCGAAGCGCACGTCGGCCGGCACGTCCTCCGGCCGGCTTGCGGTTAGCCGGTCGATGCCGGCGGTCGCGGCGTTCGCCCTGGTCAGTTCCACGGCGCGCTCGTTGACGTCCACGGCATACACGTGGGCCCCGGGGGAGCGCAGGCCGAGGCTGAGGGCCACTGCTCCCCAGCCGCAGCCGAGGTCGAGCAGGCTGCCGTCCACGGGCGGCGGCGGGGCACTCCGGAGCAGCACGCCGGTGCCCGCGTCGACCCGGTCAGGGGAGAAGATGCCCCCGGCCGTCTCCAGCGTGAGCCGGCGCCCGGCCAGCTCGACGCTGAGTGGCCGGCGCTCCGCGGCACTGGCCGGCTCCGCGGTGAAGTAGTGGTCGCCGCTCATGGGGGCTCACGCTAGTGGCTGGTGGACGTGGGCTGAGCGCCCACCCCTCGCCACCTCGATCTGGGCCCGCGCACCACACCACGGCGACGCCGAGGCGGCCTAACCTGCCCAGACGGTGTCAACGGCGACACCGACCGAGGGGGAGGTATGTCATGGTCCTGACCATCCCATTGCGCTGGCTGGCAGCCGGCTGCGCGACGACGATGCTGCTCGTCGCAGCGCTGGTCGGCCTCTCGGCCGGCCCGGCCCAGGCGGCCACACTGCAGCAGGTGACGTCGTTCGGCAGCAACCCGGGGGCGCTCGCGATGTACAGCTACCGCCCCGACGGTCTGCCCTCCGGCGCCCCGGCCGTCGTGCTCCTGCACGGCTGCACCCAGGACGCGACGGCCTTCTTCACGAACTCCGGGTGGCGCAAGTACGCCGACCTGCACGGCTTCGCCCTGCTCCTCGCCCAGCAGTCGACGGCCAACAACAGCAACAAGTGCTTCAACTGGTACCAGAGCGGCGACATCAGCCGCGGCCAGGGCGAGGCGGCCTCGATCGCCTCGATGGTCGACTATGCCGTCTCGACCTACGGCACCAACCCCGCGCGGGTGTACGTGTCCGGTCTGTCGGCAGGCGCGGCGATGAGCGCGGTGATGCTGGCGGCCTACCCCGACAAGTTCGCCGCCGGCTCGATCGACGCCGGCATCCCCTACGCGTGCGCGACCACGCTCTCGGCGGCCTACACGTGCATGAACCCGGGTGTCGACAAGACGCCTGCGGCCTGGGGCGACCTGGTCCGCGGCGCCTACCCGGGGTATGCCGGGGCCCGCCCGCGGGTGGCGATCTGGCAGGGCCAGTCGGACACCACCGTCGTCCCGAAGAACGGTGAGGAGCTGCGCGACCAGTTCACCAACGTCCTCGGGGTCTCGCAGTCCCCGAGCTCCAGCGGGTCGCTGGGGGCGGGCACGACGTGGGAGGAGTACGGCAGCGCCGCCGTCCGGCTCTACCGGATCGCCGGAATGGGCCACGGCACACCCGTCCACCCGGGCACGGCCGAGGACCAGTGCGGCACCGCCGGCGCCTACTTCCTCGACACCGTGTGCGCGGCCTACTCCGACGTGGCGTTCTTCGGGCTGGGCGGCGGCACCCCGCCACCGACCACCACGACGAGCACGCCGCCCACGACCACGACGACTCCGCCGCCGACGACCACCACCACGACGGCACCGACCTGCATCACCTCGAGCAACTACGCCCACGTCACGGCGGGCCGGGCCTACCAGTCGGGTGGCTACGCATACGCCACCGGCTCAAACCAGCTGCTCGGGCTGAACAACACGTACTACACGGCGACGTTGAAGCAGTCCTCACCCGGCTACTGGGAGAAGTGCTGACCCCGTCGGCCGTGCTCAGTGCAGCGCCGAAGGCATAAAGACTTCGCGTGGAGCGTTCCGGTCATGGGACCCTGAGGGAGATATGACACGACGTTCTGAGCTACTTGCCGACAAGGCCGCCGCCATCGCCGCGGAGGCAGACGCCTTCGAAGACGGCTACCTGACCGAGACGGACCACTACGACGGAGACCAGCTCGACCGCGAGGAGCGCGCCTCACTGCGCCGTGTCTCCGGGCTCTCCACGGAGCTCGAGGACGTCACCGAGGTCGAGTACCGCCAGCTGCGCCTCGAGCGGGTCGTCCTCGCCGGGGTCTGGACCGAGGGGACTGCCGAGGACGCCGAGAACTCCATCCGGGAGCTGGCGGCGCTGGCCGAGACGGCCGGCTCGACCGTGCTCGACGGCGTCCTTCAGCGCCGTCAGAAGCCCGATCCCGCCACCTATCTCGGCAAGGGCAAAGCGCTGGAGCTGCGCGACATCGTCATCGCCGAGGGCGCCGACACCGTGGTCTGCGACAGCGAGCTCGCGCCTGGGCAGCGCCGGGCGCTCGAGGACGTCCTCAAGGTCAAGGTCATCGACCG
The DNA here is from genome assembly GCA_963826375.1 of uncultured Actinomycetota bacterium. Lineage (GTDB taxonomy): Bacteria > Actinomycetota > Actinomycetes > Actinomycetales > Dermatophilaceae > Lapillicoccus. The sequence goes on from CAWGWN010000009.1 coordinate 856,954, forward strand.
CACAGCGCTCATCCTCGACATCTTCGCCCAGCACGCCAAGAGCAGGGAGGGCAAGGCGCAGGTCGAGCTGGCCCAGCTGCAGTACCTCCTGCCGCGGCTGCGCGGCTGGGGCGAGTCGATGTCCCGCCAGGCGGGCGGGCAGGCAGCCGGCGGCCAGGGTATGGGCTCACGCGGACCGGGCGAGACGAAGATCGAGCTGGACCGGCGCCGGATCAACACCCGGATCGCCAAGCTCAAGCGCGAGATCGTCGCGATGAAGACCACCCGCGACACCAAGCGCAGCAGCCGCAAGGTGCATCACGTGCCGAGCGTCGCCATCGCCGGCTACACCAACGCTGGCAAGTCCTCCATCCTCAACCGGCTCACCGGAGCGGGCGTCCTCGTCGAGAACGCGCTGTTCGCGACCCTCGACCCGACCGTCCGCAAGGCGGAGACCGAGGACGGCCGTCCCTACACCCTGGCTGACACGGTCGGCTTCGTGCGCTCGCTGCCGACGCAGCTCATCGAGGCGTTCCGCTCCACCCTCGAGGAGGTGGCCGACGCCGACCTGCTCCTGCACGTCGTCGACGGCTCGCACACGGACCCGGAGGGCCAGATCTCGGCCGTCCGCACCGTGCTGGCCGAGGTCGGCGGTGACCGGATCAAGGAGGTCATCGTCATCAACAAGGCTGACGCGGCCGACCCGGAGGTCATCGAGCGCCTGCGGCGTCACGAGAAGCACTCGGTCGTCGTCTCGGCGCGGACCGGGCTGGGCATGGACGAGCTGCGTGAGCTGATCGCGGCCGAGCTGCCGAAGCCCGACATCGACGTCAAGGCGGTGCTGCCCTACGACCGCGGCGACCTGCTGAGCCGGATGCACGCTGAGGCGGAGGTGCTGTCCACCGAGCACCGCGAGGAGGGGACCTTCGTCCACGCGAAGGTGCACCCGAACCTCACCGGGGCCCTGACGGCATACTTGGTCTGACGCCTCTGCGAGGGGCGTCGACCCGTCCGGACCGCCAGCCAAGGAGCTCCCGTGCTGCTCGAGGGAAAGACCGTCATCGTCACCGGCGGCAACAGCGGCATCGGCGCGGCCATAGCCCTCGCCGCTGGCCGCGAGGGCGCGAACGTCGTCATCGACTACGTCGCCGACCCGGAGGCGACGGAGGAGCTGGACGATCGGATCACCCGGGCGGGCAGCGAGGCGCTCGGCGTCCGGGCCGACGTCAGCAAGGTGCCTGACCTGCAGCGGCTCTTCGACGCAGCGCTGGCCGAGTACGGCCGGGTCGACGTCATGGTCAACAACGCCGGCATCGAGACGCGCACGTCTCTGCTCGAGACGACCGAGGCCGACTACGACAAGGTCATGGCCGTGAACATGCGGAGCGCCTTCTTCGGGTCGCAGCTCGCCGCGAAGCAGTTCATCACTCAGGGGAGCGCCGGGGTGATCATCAACATCTCGTCGGTACACGAGGACTGGCCGATGCCCGGCAACACTCCCTACTGCGTCTCCAAGGGCGGGATGCGCATGCTCACCCGGAACGCGGCGGTGGAGCTCGGGCCGCACGGCATCCGGATGGTCAACGTGGCACCGGGCGCCGTCGACACCCCGATCAACGCCACGACGACGGCAGACCCGGAGAAGCTCACGGCGCTCAACGCCTCCATCCCGATGCGCCGCGTCGCCGAGCCCGAGGAGATCGCCGAGATGGTCGTCTTCCTCGCCTCGGACAAGGCGGCCTATGTCACCGCGACGACGGTCGTCGTCGATGGGGGAATCATGCAGGGGTCTGTCGGACTCTGAGCGGTCCTGCCAGCCGGCCCTGAGCGGTCCTGCCGGCTGCCCGCGGGGGAGGACCGGCATACCCTGGGGGGATGGCCGCCGATCTCGACGCTCTCCTGCACGCCGCGGTGACGGAGGTCGGGGGAGTGGAGCGTCCCGGGCAGGTCCAGATGGCGCATGCCGTCGCAGGCGCGATCGACTCGGGCGAGCATCTGCTCGTCCAGGCCGGGACAGGCACCGGCAAGTCGTTGGCCTACCTCGTCCCGGCCGTCCAGCATGCGGTCAGCTCTGGCAAGCCGGCGGTGGTGGCGACGGCGACGCTGGCTCTGCAGGCGCAGATCGTCGACCGGGACATGCCTCTCGTGGCGCGGTCCCTGACTTCCCTGCTCGGCCGGATGCCGACCTACGCCCTGGTCAAGGGCCGGCGCAACTATCTCTGCGCCCACAAGCTCGACGGGGGCTTCCCGGCGGAGGAGGAGGGCCTGTTCGGCGTCGACCAGGTCGACCGGGGCGCCTCTCGGCTGGGAGCCGAGGTGGTCCGGCTGCGGGAGTGGGCGGAGGCGACCGAGTCCGGCGACCGCGACGAGCTGGTGCCCGGCGTCTCTGAGCGAGCCTGGCGGCAGGTCTCGGTCTCGGCCCACGAGTGCCTCGGCGGGAAGTGCCCGATGATCTCCGACTGCTTCGTCGAGCGGACGCGTGAGGCCGCGCGCGACGTGGATGTCATCGTCACGAACCACTCCTTCATGGCCATCGACGCCTTCGAGGGACGCCAGATGCTCCCCGACCACGACGTCCTCGTCATCGACGAGGCCCACGAGCTCGTGGACCGGGTGACCTCGACGATCACCGACGAGCTGACCTCGGGGATGGCGACGTCGGCGGTGCGGCGCGTGGGTCGGTTGTCCGACAACACCGAACAGGTGGAGGAGGCCGGCCAGCTGCTCGCGGGGGTGCTCGACGCGCTGCCCGAGGGACGCCTCCCCGGCATCCCCGACTCCCTCGCGCTGGCGCTCAGCCGGATCCGGGACACCACCCGGCTCGTCCAGTCCGACCTCAAGCCCGAGCAGGGGGGTGAGGCGGACGGCGCCCGTCAGGTGGCCCGGGCGGCCATCGACGAGCTCAACGAGAACGCCGCGAGGATCCTCGAGGAGCGTGAGCTCGACGTCGTCTGGGTCAGCAAGGACCCCCGCCGCGGGCCTGTGCTGCGCGTGGCCCCCATGAGCGTCGCGATGCTGGTCCGCGATCGGGTCTTCGCCGAGCGCACCGTGGTCCTCACCTCGGCGACGCTCGAGCTCGGTGGCAGCTTCGACGCCGTCGCCGGGACCATCGGCCTGCGCGGCGAGGGTGCCCCGCGGTGGCAGGGCCTCGACGTGGGTAGCCCCTTCGACTACCCGCGTCAGGCGATCGCCTACGTCGCCCAGCACCTGCCGCCGCCCGGTCGCGACGGCACGTCATCCGAGGCCCTGGACGAGATCGAGGCGCTGGTCCGAGCGGCCGGGGGCCGGACCCTCGGCCTGTTCTCCTCCACCCGAGCGGCCCAGAACGCCGCGGAGGAGCTGCGCGCGCGCTTCGCCGCAGACGGCACCGGCATCGACATCCTCTGCCAGGGCGAGGACCAGATCTCGACCCTCGTGCGGCAGTTCGCCCGCGAGCCGACGACCTGCCTGTTCGGCACGATCACCCTCTGGCAGGGCGTCGACGTGCCCGGCTCGTCATGCCAGCTCGTCATCATCGACCGGATCCCGTTCCCCCGGCCCGACGACCCCCTCGCCTCCGCTCGGGCCCAGGCCATCGCCCGGATGGGAGGCAACGGGTTCATGGCCGTCTCCGCGACCCACGCCGCGCTCCGGTTGGCCCAGGGTGCCGGCCGGCTCATCCGTCGTGCCGACGACCGCGGCCTGGTCGCCTTCCTCGACTCCCGGATGGTCACGGCGGGGTATGCCGGGTTCCTCCAGCGCTCCCTCCCACCGTTCTGGCCGACCACCGACCGCGACATGGTGCTGGCGGCCCTCCACCGGCTCGACGAGGTCGCGCCGGAGCCCGTTCCCGTGGCCGAGCCGGCGCTGCGGGGGCTGTCCGGTGCGGTGGAGGGCTCGTCGATGGCGCCTTCGTCTCAGCCACCGCCGTCGAGCGGCCCACCTGGGCCGGACCCCCGCCCGGTGGCCGGTCCGCCGCCCGTGGCGCCGTCACCTCGCACGTCGGTGACCAGCGGCCATGCCTGGACCGGGGACCAGGACAGCGAGCTGCGCGACGCCGTCGAGGCCGGTGTCGACCTGGCTGAGCTGTCCGAGCACCTCGAGCTGCCCGCCGACGTGGTCACCGCGCGACTCGCGCAGCTCGGTCTCGCGCTCGGTGAGGCGACCCTCTCGTTCGACTGACCTGCCTGCCCCGGACGGGGCATCGTGGCCGGGGACCGGGCGGCCAGGGTGGCGGGGGGTCTGTCATCCGGGCGTGGGAGGCTGACCTTCGTGACGTCCACCGTGCCGCCGCTGGTCCTGGTGACCGGACCCGAGGACCTGCTCGTGGAGCGGGCCGTCGCCAGCACCGTCGCCGAGCTGCGGCATGCCGCGCCCGACCTCGAGGTGATCCGGCTCAGCGCAGCCGGCTACGAGCCCGGCGCGCTCGGCGTGCACACCAGCCCGTCCCTGTTCGGCGGCGAGAAGGCGTTGGTGGTCGAGGGCCTCGACGAGGCCTCCGACGACCTGCAGACCGACCTGCTGGACTACCTGGCCGCACCGGCCGACGACGTCACCCTCGTCGTGACCCACCGCGCCGGCCAGCGTGGCAGGAAGGTCCTCGACCTGCTGCGCAAGAGCGGCGCCCGGGTCGTCGAGTGCCCGGCGATCAAGAGCGACCGCGACAAGAGCGACTTCGCGGCCCACGAGTTCCGGAGCCAGGGCCGCAAGGTGACGCCTGAGGCGCTCCGGGCATTGATCGAGGCGGTCGGCCGCGATGTCCGCGAGCTCGCTGCCGCCTGCGCGCAGCTCGTCTCGGACACCAGCGGCGTGGTCGACGACAAGCTCGTGGAGATCTACCACGGCGGCAAGGTCGAGGCCACCGGCTTCCGGGTTGCCGACGCGACGATGGCCGGGCATACCGGCGAGGCCCTGGGGCTGCTGCGCCACGCCATCGCGACCGGGGTGGACCCGGTCCCCATCGTGGCGGTGCTCGCCGGGCAGCTGAGGCAGCTGGTCAAGGTCGGCTCGGCCGGCCGGGGCAGCGCGCAGCAGGTGGCCAAGGAGCTCGGGATGGCGCCCTGGCAGGTGGACAAGGCCCGACGGTTGGTCGGGCACTGGGACGCCGAAGGGCTGGGCATCGCCATCCAGGCGGTCGCCGCGGCGGACTTCGAGGTCAAAGGGGGAGGCCGCGACCCTGTGTATGCCGTGGAGCGGGCGATTCTCACCATCACCGGAGCCCGCTCCGGCCCACGGCGCTAGGCCCGTCCGTGCTGACGCCTCACCTCGACGTCCCGGCGTGACCCGTCGGCCGGTTTGGGTCAGGACTGCCTGCGCTGGTAGATTGGGTCCTCGCGTGCGCGCCCGGTCGTGTGCGTTCGTTGCTTCCTGCGATGGCTCGTCCTGAGCCGGCGCAGTCCGGGCCCCGCGCCTGCCGCCTGTCGGCATCCTTCAACTGACCGAGGAAAGATCACCCGTGGCAAACATCAAGTCGCAGCTCAAGCGCATCAAGACGAACGAGAAGGCCACCGAGCGCAACAAGGCCGTCAAGAGCGAGATCCGCACGTGGGTCCGCAAGTTCCGTGAGGCCGCCGCCTCCGGCGACGCCGAGGCCGCCAAGGGCGCCCTGCGGACCGCGTCGACCAAGCTCGACAAGGCCGCTGCCAAGGGCGTCATCCACAAGAACCAGGCTGCCAACAAGAAGTCGGCGATGGCCAAGCAGGCCTCCGCCCTCTGAGGCTCCACCGGCCCGAGTGCCGGTGAACAGCATCGGGCCCGTCACCGCGGTGGTGACGGGCCCGAGCTGTGTTCTTAGCGGGTCAGGCTGATGGCGCCGTCGTCGCTCAGGTGTTCTTGGCCAGGTTGGTCAGCCCGGTCATCCCGCCGTTGAACTTGTCCTGGTCGATCGGCGAGCTGGTCCACTGCCAGAACGTGTAGTAGCTGTAGCCGGCCGGAAGCGTCCCCGGTGTGGAGTTGTACCGCGCGATCCAGAACGGGCTCTTGGTCGACCAGTTGCTGGCGTTGCCCGTGCAGGTGTTCCACCAGTCGAAGGTGGAGTAGATGACCGGCCAGCGGGTGGTGCGGGAGTGGTACTGGTTGACGAAGCTGTCGATCCAGCTGCGCATGGACGCCTGGCTCAGGCCGTAGCAGGTGGCGCCGTAGGGGTTGTACTCGATGTCGAGCGCGCCGGGGAGGGTCTTCCCGTCGGCCGACCAGCCACCACCGTTGTTGACGAAGAAGTTCGCCTGGGTGGCCCCGGAGGAGATGTCCGGGCGGGCGAAGTGGTAGGTGCCACGGATGAACCCGGCATTGTAGGAGCCGTTGTAGTTGGCACCCCAGTTCGGGTCGGTGTAGCTCGTCCCCTCGGTGGACTTGATGTAGGCGAACCGGTTGCCCTGGCTGTAGTAGTTGGACCAGTTGACCGTGCCCTGCCAGTGCGAGACGTCGATACCCGGGGTGGTCGCGGCGACCAGCGAGGGGGAGGCGGCGGCGTCGCTCTTGGCGGCGTTGCCCTTGGCCGGCTGGTCGGCCGTGGAGTCGTTGACCAGGGACCAGCCCATGTAGGCGTCACCGGGCTGGTTGATGCCGGCGGCGCGGGCGAACGCGGTCGGGCTGGGCTCGTCGTTGGCGGCGGCGGTCGAGAGGCCGAAGGTGGCCAGCCCGACCGAGAGGGCGGCGGCCGAAGCGGCCAGTCGCATGCTGAGTTTCATTGGTGGATCCCCCTGTGCGTTGATGCGCGCTGACCCGCGGAGTGCAGGCTGCTAGGTGCACGCTAGAGAGAGCCGACCCGGTGTTGGTGAATCATTGACAAATGTTGGCCACAATTTGTGCCAAATTTACAAACGAGGGGAGCGGGCGCTCCGGGCGAGGGCTCGCCAGTGTGGGTCCTGCTCCGCGTCGGGGCCTTCATGGCATCTCCATCCAGATCTGGCGCGGGACTCGCCGGCGCGGCCACCTGCCCTGGGAGCGACACTACTCACAATGAGAGTAGTGTCAACCGCATGACCACCCGCCCGTCTCCGACGACCTACGGCCTGCTCGGCATGCTCGCCACCCGCTCGTGGACGGGGTATGCCCTGACGAGACAGCTGCGCCGGAGCCTGCGCTTCGTCTGGTCGTCGTCGGAAGGGCACCTCTACCGTGAGCAGCGCCGGCTGGTCGCGCTGGGGTGGGCCAGCGTCGAGGACGAGCCGGCGGGCCAGAGATCCCGCAAGCGGTACACGATCACCGAGGCGGGGCGGCAGGCGCTGAGCGAGTGGCTCTCGAGCGAGCCGGAGGAGCCGCACTTCGAGGTCGAGGGGGTGCTGCGGACCTTCTTCGGCAACCACAGCAGCCCCGCTGAGCTGGCTGCCACGATGACCTCGAGCGCCGCGGCGGCACGCGCCATGCGTGCGGAGATGGCCAGCTTCGTGGAGGAGTACCTCCAGGAGGGGGGACCGCTGACGATGCTGGAACGAGGTCCCACCACAGGCGAGCAGGAGTTCCACGGACGCTCGATGTTTCCCGAGCGGCTGCATGTGGTCGCGCTCTCGATCGACATCACGACCCGCCTGCTCGAGACCCTCGACGCGTTCTTCACCGAGAGCGCGGCGGAGGTCGCCTCCTGGCCGAGTACGAGCGACGCCAGCCTGACCCCGCAGACCCGGGCTCGGCTGGAGCGGATCCGGTCCCGGGCTCCCCGGACGACCCGCGCCCCCTGACCCCACGGCATACGGGTGGGGTGGCGGTTTATCGGGTGACCCGGTAAACCGGCGCTTCCCGTGCGGAACGTCCTCGAGGAAGGGACCTGTTTGTCGGGTGACCCGATAGTCAGCCCGCTCCCGACAGGCAGCCCGGTCCCGATAGGACACCCGACGCCGACAGGTCGCCCGACCGACAGCAAGCGGCCCGGCGAAGCTCACGCGTAGGCGCGGATCGCCTCGGCGACGTGGTCGAACCGGTCCTGAGGCAGTACGGCACCCTCGCGGCGGACGGCAGCAGGGTCCACTCGGACGATCCGGTTGACCCGGACCTCGCTCGGGCGGCCCCGACGGTCCCAGCCTCCGGTCCCGACGTCGACCCACTCGCGACCGGCGCGGCGTTCCTGTGCCTCGTCGCGGTCGTGGTCACGGCTGGTGAGCATGACCCCGAGCAGCCAGTCGCCGTCCATGCCGACCAGCAGGACCGGGCGGTCCTTGCCCACCCGGTGGTCCTCCTCGTAGGGCACCCAGGTCCAGACGATCTCGCCCGGGTCGGGCTGGCCGTCCGGCTTGGGCGCCCAGGCCATCGCCGGTATGCCCGAGAAGTCGCCGGGGTAGGCCCGCATGCCGTCCGGAGGGGGCACGCCGCCGCCCGCGGCGGCGGTGCTCCCGTTCCCGCGGTCCTGCGTCGTCGCCCGCCCGTGGCCTCCGGCCGGGTGTCGGTCCTTCCCGCGGCGCTCATCGGGGCGGGTCACGCGCTCGATGGCCCGCAGCAGACGCTCGAGTCGGCCAGGCATGGGAGCCACCGTATCGAGGTGGCCGCCTGCCGGCACGGCGCGCGGCGCGGCGCGGCGCGGCGCGGCGCCGCGAGGCGAGGTATCGCGAGGCGAGGTGTCGCGGATGGGCCCCGCGTCCAGCGAGGGGCCGACTCGTAGGCGGGCAGCCGACCCGTAGGGGCGCAGGGGAAGGGTCGCGCAGTGCCCACGCGAGCCGGGCCAGCCCGGGCCAGCCGGTACGATGGGCGCTGGTCAGCGTCGACCCGCTCACCCTCCGGAACCACGATCGGCCGACTGATGACCACCTCCACCGCGGCGCCCGCACCTGCCCCAGCCATACCTCCCGCCGCGACCTCGACCAGCGTACGACTGGCGCTCTTCGCGCTGGCCGTCGGCGGGTTCGCCATCGGCACCACCGAGTTCGTCACCATGGGTCTGCTGCCGCAGGTCGCCCGGGGAGTCGGCACCGACATCCCGACGGCCGGGCACTTCGTGTCCGCCTACGCTCTGGGCGTCGTGGTCGGCGCGCCGCTGATCGCCGTCCTGGCCGCCCGGGTGGCGCGCAAGCGGCTGCTCCTGCTCCTCATGGTCGGGTTCGCCCTGGCCAACGCCGCCTCCGGGTTCGCCACCACCTACTGGCAGCTGATGGGAGCGCGCTTCCTCTCCGGTATGCCGCACGGGGCCTTCTTCGGCATCGGCGCCGTCGTGGCCGCGAGCCTGGTCCCCAAGGAGCGGCGCACCTGGGCCGTCGCGATGATGCTCATCGGGCTCGGCGTCGCCAACGTCGTCGGCGTGCCGATCACCACCGTGCTCGGGCAGAACCTCGGCTGGCAGGTGCCGTACTGGGTCGTCGGCGGGATCGGCGCGCTGACTGTGCTCGCCACCTGGGCGTGGGTGCCCGACCAGGCCCGCACGGGGGAGGAGTCGATGCGCGGGGAGCTGCGGGCGCTGAAGCGTCTCCAGGTCTGGCTGGCCCTGCTCATCGGCACGGTGGGCTTCGGGGGCATGTTCGCGACCTACGCCTTCATCACGCCGACGATGACCGAGCTGGGTGGGTTCTCCGTCTCCTTCGTCCCGGTCATCCTCGGCATCTACGGCGCCGGCATGGTCACCGGCATGCTCGTCTCCGGCAGGGTCGCCCATCTGGGCATCATGCGCGGCATCTTCGTGACCCTTGTCCTGATCGCCCTGATGCTGGCGGCGTTCGGGTTCGCCGTCCCGGTCCAGCCGCTCGGGGTGGCCATGGTCTTCGTCCTCGGCCTGCTTCCGTCGATCCTCGTGCCGATGCTGCAGACCCGCCTGATGGACGTCGCCCACGACGGCCAGGCGCTGGCCGCTGCCCTCAACCACTCCACGCTCAACGTCGCGAACGCGCTCGGGGCGTGGCTCGGGTCCCTCGTCCTGTCCGCCGGCCTGGGCTACGCGTGGCCGAGCCGGGTAGGCGCCGGTCTCGCGGTCCTCGGGGTGCTGATCGTCCTGGTCTCCATCGCGCTGCAGCGCCGCCGGGCGGTTACCCGCTGGTAGTTTCGCGTCATGACGGACATCGGCACGGTGCTGTTCAACCCATCCACGGCCGACCTGGAGCACCTCGACGCCCAGAGCCAGGCGAGCCTGCGTGCGGTCATCGAGTGGTTCGAGAGCCGCGGGAAGGGCCGGCTCCTCGAGGACGACCGCAACGCCGAGTGGGTCGCGGATTTCCTCGACATGGTCCGCGAGCAGCGGCTCTTCGCGACCTTCCTCACGCCCTCGGCCTATGCCGACGGGGACCCCGACACGCGCTGGGATGCCTCGCGCAACGCGGCCCTGTCCGAGATCCTCGGCTTCTACGGCCTGGCCTACTGGTATGCGGAGCAGGTCACCATCCTCGGCCTGGGACCGGTCTGGATGAGCGACAACGAGGCGGCCAAGCAGAAGGTCGCGCGTCAGCTCGAGGACGGCGGGGTGATGGCGTTCGCCCTCTCCGAGCGCGAGCACGGAGCCGACGTCTACTCCACCGACCTGCTCCTGACCCCGGCAGACGAGGCGGACCGCGAGGCGGGCGTCCTCTTCCGCGCGTCGGGGACGAAGTACTACATCGGCAACGGCAACGTCGCGAGCACCGTGTCGGTCTTCGGCCGGCGGGCCGACCTCGAGGGCAACGACGGCTACGTGTGGTTCGCGGCCGACAGCCAGCACGCGGACTACCGGCTCGTCGACAACGTCGTCCACGGCCAGATGTACGTCAGCACCTTCCGTCTCGAGGGCTACCCCGTCCGGGCGGAGGACATCCTGCATACCGGGGTCGACGCCTTCTCGGCGGCGCTCAACACGGTCAACGTCGGCAAGCTCAACCTGTGCACGGCGTCGATCGGCATGTGCGAGCACGCGTTCTACGAGGCGATCACCCACGCGAACAACCGGATCCTCTACGGCAAGCCGGTCACCGACTTCCCGCACGTGCGGGGCAGCTTCGTCGACGCGTACGCCCGTCTCGTGGCGATGAAGCTGTTCAGCGCCCGGGCGGTGGACTACTTCCGCAGCGCCAGCCTCGATGACCGGCGCTACCTGCTCTTCAACCCGGTGACCAAGTCCAAGGTGACGTCCGAAGGGGAGACGGTCATCACCCTGCTGCAGGACGTCCTCGCGGCCAAGAGCTTCGAGAAGGACACCTACGTCAGCCAGGCCGCCCGGCTGATCGGCTGCCTGCCCAGGCTGGAGGGCACCGTGCACGTCAACGTCGCCCAGATCATCAAGTTCATGCCGAGCTACCTGCTCAGCCCGACCGAGCGGCCGGACGTCCCGGCGCGCACGGACGCCGCCGACGACATCTTCTTCTGGGCTCAGGGCCCCGCGCGAGGAGCCGCGTCGGTGACCTTCGCAGACTGGAGCGTGCCCTATGAGAAGCATGCCGGCGTCCCCAACGTCGGTCTCTTCCTCGAGCAGGCGCGGGCGCTGGCGCAGCTTCTCAGCACCGCGGCGCCAGCGGCCGACCAGCAGCGGGACCTCGACTTCCTGCTCACCGTGGGGCACCTGTTCTCGCTCGTCGTCTACGGCCAGCTGGTCCTCGAGCAGGCCGACGCCACCGCGCTCGACCCCGATGTCCTCGACCAGATCTTCGACGTCCAGGTCCGCGACTTCTCCGCGTATGCCGTGGCGCTGCACGGCCGGTCCTCCTCCACGCCGGCGCAGCAGGAGTGGGCGCTCGGATCGGTCCGCAAGCCGGTGGTCGACTCGGCCCGGTTCACCCGGGTGTGGGACCAGGTCCGCGCCCTCGATGGCGCCTACGAGATGCGTCCCTGAGGATCGGCATGGAGCCTGTCGGTCGACGCTGGCAGGCTGGGACACATGACCAACAGCCCGCCGCCGGAGGAGAACTACGCGAGACGGTGGCCGGACGACCCTCGGCCTCCGCTGCCCCAGGTCGGGGGCGAGCTCACCATGCTCACGGCATACCTCGACTGGCACCGGCAGACCTTCGCGCTCAAGTGCGCCGGCCTCACCTCCGAGCAGCTGTCCCGTCGGAGCATGCCGCCCTCGACGATGAGCCTGCACGGGCTGCTGCGGCACCTCAGCGGGGTGGAGCGGTGGTGGTTCCAGATCAACTTCGCCGGGGAGCAGGTGCCGATGCTCTACTACTCCGACGACGACCCGGACCAGGACTTCGACGACCTCGGCGGCGATGTCGAGGAGGCGTTGGCGGTGTGGCGGGCCGAGTGCGAGCGCTCACGCCAGGTCGTCTCGTCCTGCGCGTCCCTGGACGAGACGGGGATACGGATCCGCGACGGGGAGCCGATCTCGTTGCGGGGCGTCCTGGTCAAGATGGTCGCCGAGTACGCCCAGCACAACGGGCACGCCGACCTGCTGCGCGAGGGGGTCGACGGTCGGACGGGGCTGTGAGGCGCCTCGCCATCCGAGGCAGCGTTGCGCCGTGCGTCGCCTCCCCGGCAGCGTGGGACACTGGTCCCCACCGCCCCGACCCCTGACCCCGACTCCCGAGCGCGAGGTTCGCCCCACTGTGTCACCCATGGCCCGCACCGCGTTGCCGCCGCACGCGACGCCGCCGGACCTCATCCGGAACTTCTGCATCATCGCGCACATCGACCACGGCAAGTCGACCCTGGCCGACCGGATGCTCCAGCTGACCGGGGTGGTCGACCCGCGGGCGATGCGGGCGCAGTACCTCGACCGGATGGACATCGAGCGCGAGCGGGGCATCACCATCAAGAGCCAGGCGGTGCGGATGCCCTGGGAGCTGGCGGGGACGACCTACGCGCTCAACATGATCGACACCCCCGGGCACGTGGACTTCACCTACGAGGTGTCCCGCTCGCTGGCCGCCGCCGAGGGCGCGGTGCTCCTCGTCGACGCCGCACAGGGCATCGAGGCGCAGACCCTGGCGAACCTCTACCTGGCGATGGAGAACGACCTCACCATCATCCCCGTCCTCAACAAGATCGACCTGCCGGCCGCCCAGCCGGAGAAGTATGCCGAGGAGCTCGCCCGGCTGATCGGGTGCGAGCCCGACGACTGCCTCCGGGTGTCCGGCAAGACCGGCGACGGCGTGGAGCCACTGCTGGACCAGATCGTGGGGCAGATCCCGGGACCGACCGGAGACCCCGACGCGCCGGCCCGGGCGATGATCTTCGACTCGGTCTACGACACCTACCGCGGCGTGGTGACCTACGTCCGGGTCATCGACGGCAACCTCAACCCGCGCGAGAAGATCGTCATGATGTCGACCAAGGCGACCCACGAGCTGCTCGAGATCGGGGTGAGCTCGCCGGAGCCGGTCACCTGCAACGGCCTCGGGGTCGGCGAGGTGGGCTACCTGATCACCGGCGTCAAGGACGTGCGCCAGTCCCGCGTCGGAGACACGGTGACGAACGCCGGGAAGCCCGCAACTGTCGCCCTGGGCGGCTACCGCGACCCCAAGCCGATGGTCTTCTCCGGCCTCTACCCGATCGACGGGTCCGACTACCCGGTGCTGCGTGACGCCCTCGACCGGCTCAAGCTCAACGACGCGGCCCTCGTCTACGAGCCGGAGACCTCGGTCGCGCTGGGCTTCGGCTTCCGGGTGGGCTTCCTCGGGATGCTGCACCTGGAGATCATCCGGGAGCGGCTGGAGCGCGAGTTCGACCTCGACCTCATCTCGACGCTGCCCAACGTGGTCTACGACGTCACGCTCGAGGGCAACCGGCACATCGAGGTCACCAACCCGAGCGAGTACCCCGACGGCAAGATCGTCGAGGTGCGCGAGCCGGTGGTCCGCGCCACGATCCTCGCGCCGAGCGAGTTCATCGGCGCGATCATGGAGCTGTGCCAGCAGCGGCGCGGGTCGCTGCGCGGCATGGACTACCTCTCCGAGGAGCGCGTGGAGATGCGCTACACGCTGCCGCTCGCCGAGATCGTCTTCGACTTCTTCGACCAGCTGAAGTCCCGCACCCGGGGGTACGCCTCGCTGGACTACGAGCCCGACGGCGACCAGGTGGGCGACCTCGTCCGGGTCGACATCCTGCTCCAGGGCGAGCAGGTCGACGCCTTCAGCTCGATCGTCCACAAGGACAAGGCCTACGCCTACGGCGTCTCGATGGCCTCCAAGCTGCGCGAGCTCATCCCGCGCCAGCAGTTCGAGGTGCCCATCCAGGCGGCGATCGGAGCCCGGATCATCGCCCGGGAGACGATCCGCGCCATCCGCAAGGACGTGCTGGCCAAGTGCTACGGCGGTGACATCACCCGCAAGCGGAAGCTGCTCGAGAAGCAGAAGGTCGGCAAGAAGCGGATGAAGATGGTCGGCCGGGTCGAGGTCCCGCAGGAGGCGTTCATCGCTGCCCTCTCGAACGACGGGGAGAAGGCCAAGAAGTAGGGCTGTCCTCGTCGGGGTGCCCGGCTGCCAGAGCGAGTGGAGTCGGCTCAGGCGCGCAGCTTGGCCCGCAGCCGCTGCGTCTCGACCGGGCGCCATCCCTGACCCGCCAGCCACGCCTCGAGCCCGCCATACCGCCGGTCCAGGCCGGTCAGGACCCTGCGCATCGTGTCGGTACGGGGGGACTGCTGCGCCACCAGCTCGTCGGTGACCTGCAGGGCGTAGGTGGCCCGCCGGCTCAGCCGTTCGAGGATCTGCGGGACCCGCTCGGCCGAGGCCGCGAAGTCGGCGGTGATCGTGTCGTCCCCGACTCCCGCCAGCTTGAGGGCGAGCCCGACGATCGTGCCGGTCCGGTCCTTGCCGGCGGCGCAGTGCACGATGACGGCGCCGTGGCTTGCGGAGATCGCGCGCAGCGCGGCAACCACGGAGTCCGGACGGCGCTCCAGGTAGCCCAGGTAGTAGCTGGACCAGTAGTCGTCGTGCTCCGCGCGGGCAACCTCGGGGGGCCGCTGGTCCTGCTCGTGCGGGTCGCGGGCCCAGGGCAGCTCTCGCTCGGCCGGGGGCAGCCCACCCGTCTGGTGCTCCTCGGGATAGAGGGTGAAGTGGTGGAAGTGCAGCTCCTGCCTGGCCCGGAGCGGGCCGTCACCCTCGCGGGCGACCTCGACGTGGGTCCGCAGGTCGACCACGTCGGTCACCCCGAGCTCCTCGACGACCCGCCGCACGGACGGGGGAGGTAGGTCCTGGAGGTTGTCGGAGCGGATCAGCCGGCGCGGCGCGATGCGGCCGCCGTCGGTAGTCGGCAGCCCGCCGACGTCCCGCATGTTGACGACTCCGTCGAGCTCGATCCAGGCAGGCAGGTGCACGGTTCGACCCTATCCGGGCCGGCGCCCGGCACACGGCGAGGGCCTCGGAAAGTATGAGTCTCCGAGGCCCTCCGTCACGAGCCGAAGCTCGTGCCGTGCCAGAGCCGAAGCCCTGGACGATGCTCCGGGCCGAGGCTCGGAACGCGCCTGGGACCGAGGTCCCGGACGATGACCAGACACGTCTGGTCGAGTCGCGGAGTCCCGCGAACCTCGTTCTCCCGAAAGAGAACTGGATCCTCTGGTGCTCCGGTCCCGCCTCCCGGCGAACCGGGTGGCGTAGGACATGTCTACGGCGCTCGGGTGGCCCGGGGCAAGGGGCTGGACGACAATTCTCCGGCAATCTCAACCTCCCCAGCGTGTCGCGAGCTGACACGCCGCGAGGTGCCCGATCCGGGTCGGAGGATGCGATATCTTGATGTCGAGATATCCAGGAGGGGCAGGCCATGGCACAGCGGGGGGACACCACCGAGCGACTCACCCATCGGGGCGTCCCGGCCGACCCGAGCCTGCGCATCCTCGCCGTCGCCACCCTCGTCAACACGGTCGGCAACGGCGCCCTGATGACGACGTTCGCGCTCTACTTCACCCACGTCGTCGGCCTGTCCGCCACCCAGGTGGGTGTCGCGCTCTCCGTGGCCGCGCTCGTCGGCCTGCTCGTCCAGGTGCCGCTCGGTCACCTCGGTGACGTGCGCGGTCCGAAGGCCATCCTGCGCTGGCTGACCTTCGGAGCAGGAGTGGCCACCCTCGGGCTCCTGCTCACCGACAACATCCTGCTGCTGTGCGTCGTCCTCGGCGTCGAGGCCTTCTTCGACCGGGGTTCCGGCGCGGTCCGCAGCGGAATCATCGCCCGCGTGGCGCTCGGCGGGCGGGGCGTGCGGTTCAAGGCCTACTTGAGGGCCGTGACCAACGTCGGCATCTCCCTCGGCGCGGCCCTCGGGGGGGTGGCGCTCTGGGTCGACCAGACCTGGGCCTACCTCGCGGTGTTCGCCCTCAACGCCCTCAGCTTCGTGGTCACCTCCTTCCTGCTCCGCGGACTGCCGTACCTTCCGCCTGCTCCCGCGCGGGCCGAGGGGGAGTCGCGTCTGCAGGTCCTGCATGACATGCCCTACGTTGTCGTGTCCGTCCTCACCGGCGTGTTCGCGATGCACTTCTTCGTCGTCGAGCTGGCCATGCCCCTGTGGATCGCCACCCGCACGGACGCGCCGAAGTCCCTCGTCGCCGTCACGTTGCTCGTCAACACCATCGCCGTCGCCGTCTTCCAGGTCCGGCTCGCTCGAGGAGCGGACACGGTGGCGGCCGCCGCCCGGACGATGGCGGTCGGCGGTGTCTGGATCCTCGGGGGTTTCGCCGTCATCGCGCTCGCCAGAGGCGCCGGGGCCTGGACGGCGGCCGCGTTGCTCGTGGCCGGCGCCGGGCTGCACGTCGTCGGGGAGATGATCGGGTCGGCCGGGCAGTGGGGCGTCCAGATGGGGCTGGCGCCGCAGGAGCGCCAGGGGCAGTACCAGGGGTTCGCGGGGATGAGCTTCTCGCTCGCCTCGATCCTCGCCCCGCCGTTGGTGGCGCTGCTCTGCATCGAGTGGGGCGGTCCCGGGTGGCTGGTCATGGGCGGTGTCGTGCTCCTCGCCGCGCTGCTCAACGTGCCCGCCTCCCGCTGGGCGCTGCGGACCCGCGGGCGGTACGGCGTGCACACCCACACCGGGTGAGCGCCGTCCGGCTGCGACAATCGCGGTATGCCGAGCGTCCTGCCCGAGGGTGAGCCGGCTCCCGCGTCGGGCGAGCTGCCCGACCCGGCAGTGCAGGGGCTCGGCACCGGCCCCTTCGGCGTCTACCTGCACGTGCCGTTCTGCGCGGTGCGCTGCGGCTACTGCGACTTCAACACCTACACGCTCAGCGAGCTCGGCGACGGCGCCGTCCCAGGCGCCAGCACCGACACCTTCGCGGGGGCCGCCCTGGCGGAGCTCGCCCTCGCGGCCAGGGTCCTCGGACCTCACGCTCCGAGAGTCGACACGGTGTTCGTCGGCGGCGGCACGCCCACGATGCTCCAGACGGGTGACCTGGTCCGCATGGTCCACGGCGTCCGGGACGTCTGGGGGCTCGCGAAGGGTGCCGAGGTGACCACGGAGGCCAACCCCGACTCCGTCACCGCGCTCGGTCTGCAGCAGCTCGCGGCCGGCGGGTTCACCCGCGTCAGCCTGGGGATGCAGAGCGCGGTCCCGCACGTGCTGGCCGTCCTCGACCGGACACACCAGCCGGACAACGTCGGCCGGGCGGTCCACGCGGCCCGCGACGCCGGGCTCGCCGTCAGCCTCGACCTCATCTACGGCGCCCCCGGCGAGAGCCTGGACGACTGGCGGCGCAGCCTCGACGCCGCCCTCGCGCTCGGGCCGGACCACGTCTCGGCCTACGCGCTCGTGGTCGAGGACGGGACCAAGCTGGCCGCCCAGGTGCGGCGGGGCGTCGTGCCGCCGCCCGACGACGACGACGAGGCGGCGAAGTACGAGATCGCCGACGAGACGCTCACCGCGGCAGGCTTCGGGTGGTACGAGGTGAGCAACTGGGCCCGCTCGCCAAGCGGGCGCTGTCGCCACAACGAGGGGTACTGGTCCGGCGGGAGCTGGTGGGGCATCGGCCCCGGAGCGCACAGCCACGTCGGCGGAGTGCGGTGGTGGAACGTCAAGCACCCGACCGCGTATGCCGCGCGCCTCGCGGCCGGGGTCTCCCCCGCGGCCGCGCGCGAGGTGCTCACTCCGGAGCAGCGCCACGACGAGTGGGTGCTGCTCGGCGTCAGGCGGGTGGACGGCATCCCCATCTCCGGGCTGGAGCCGAGCGGGCGACAGGCCGTGCCGGGCCTCATCGCCGACGAGCTCGTCGACGGGGCCGCTGCCGTCAGGGACGACCGGGTCCGGCTCACCCGCCGCGGCCGGCTGCTGACCGACAGCGTCGTGCGGCGGCTGCTCGGCATCGGCTGACCGCGAGGAGACGCCTCCAGCCGGGAGCGGGAAGGCGCACGGCCGGGGGCCCGGCTGACGCGACCTGACGACGACCAGACCGGAGTCAGGCGGGGGCGGTCACGAAGTCGATGAGCTCCTCGACGCTGGCCAGCAGGGTGGGCTCGAGGTCGGCGTAGCTGCGCACCGACCCGAGGATCCGCTTCCAGGCCTGGGCGATGTCGGCCTGGTCGGCGTGGGGCCAGCCGAGCTCCGCACAGATCCCGTGCTTCCACGACTGCCCGCGGGGGATCGTCGGCCACCGGGTCCAGCCGAGCCGCTCGGGGCGGACCGACTGCCACACGTCGACGTAGGGGTGGCCGAGAACCGCGACGTGGTCCCTGGCCGCAGGCATCGACCGGACGGCCTCCACCACCCGCATCTCCTTGGTGCCCGGCACGAGGTGGTCCACGAGCACGCCCATCCGGCGTCCCGGCCCGGGCCGGAACGCCTCGATGGTCTGGGCGAGGTCGTCCACGCCCTCCAGCAGCTCGACGACGACGCCCTCGACCCGCAGGTCGGGGCCCCAGACCTTCTCCACCAGCTCGGCGTCGTGCCGGCCCTCGACGAAGATGCGCGACTCCAGAGCCACCCGGGCTCGGGTGCCGGTGACCGCTGTCGACCCGCTGGCCGTCCGGGTGTCCCGGCCACGCGCTGCCGACAGAGCGGCGTGTGCGGCGGCGATGGGCGGAGTGAGCACGACCGGGCGCCCGTCGATCAGGAAACCGGGGCCGAGCGGGAAGCCGCGGGTCCTGCCACGTCGGTCCTCGAGATGGACGACCCGCATCCCCCCTGCCGTCTCGACCCGCACGACGGCCCCGCACCAGCCGGTCTCGACCTCCTCGACGACGAGGTCCGGCTCGGCGGCGACCTCGGTGGCACGGCCCCTCACCGGAGCCCGCCAGTCGCCGCTGAGCACGTCACTGCCATATCGGTCCGCTCCAGCCACCGGCCCAGGCTATGGTCGCGCCGCCCGGCCCCCGAGCCGACCCGCCGGACGAACGGCGACCGGAGCCGACGACGTAGACTTGGCACTCGCAAGCATCGAGTGCCAAATCGAGTGCCAATGGGAAGGGTGGGGTGTCGGTCATGAGTGAGGAGCGTCGGCTCGCGGTCCTGAGGGCGATCGTCCAGGACTACGTCCACACCTCTGAGCCGGTGGGTTCCAAGGCCATCGTCGAGCGGCACCATCTCGGGGTGTCGGCCGCAACGGTGCGCAACGACATGGCCGCACTCGAGGACGAGGGCCTGATCCACGCCCCCCACACGTCGGCGGGGCGTGTCCCGACCGACGCGGGGTACCGGATGTTCGTCGACCGGCTGAGCACGATCAAGCCGATGAGCGGTGCGGAGCGGACGGCGATCAGCCGGTTCCTCAGCGGAGCCGTCGACCTCGACGACGTCGTCGAGCGCACGGTGCGCCTGCTGGCCAGCCTCACCCGCCAGGTCGCCGTGATGCAGTACCCCTCGCTCACCCGCTCGACCGTGCGGCACATCGAGCTGGTGCCGATGGGCGCCCAGCGTCTGATGCTCGTCCTCATCGTGAACACCGGCCGGGTGGAGCAGCGGGTGGTCGACTCGCAGGGTGACCTCACGACGGCGCGCGGTGAGGGGCTCGTCGCCAGGCTCCGGACAGAGCTCAACGCGGAGGCGGTGTCCCATCCCCTGACCGAGGCGGCGACTCGGCTGCGCACGCTGCCCGACCGCTTCGAACCCCAGGACCGCGACGTCGTCCGCGCGGTGGTGCAGGCGCTCGACGACGCCCTCGTCGAGCAGCGGGAGGAGCGAGTGGTCCTCGCGGGTACCGCCAACCTCGCGCGCTTCGGCACCGACTTTCCCCAGACCATCGGGCCGGTCCTGGAGGCGCTCGAGGAGCACGTCGTGCTGCTCAAGCTGCTCGGCACGCTCGGTCAGGACCACGACGCGGTCGCGGTGCGGATCGGGCGGGAGAACGCCCATGAGGGCCTGACCAGCACCTCGGTCGTCTCGACGGGGTATGCCGCGGGCAGCGAGGTCGTCGCCGGGCTCGGTGTGCTCGGCCCGACCCGGATGGACTACCCGACGACGATGGCGTCCGTGCGTGCCGTGGCGACGTACGTCTCGCAGATCCTCGGCCCATGACCGATCCGATGACCGATCCGTGCCGTCCCGGGAGCTGCCCGGACCCGACCTCGACCGAACCCGGCATACATAGCCGCCCCAGCAGGACAAGGACACAGGTGTGAACGACTACTACCGGGATCTCGGCATCGCGCGCGACGCGAGCGCCGAGGAGATCAAGCGTGCCTACCGGCGGATGGCCCGCAAGCTGCACCCGGACGTCAACACCGGCGCCGAGGCGGAGGAGGAGTTCAAGAAGGTCTCCCAGGCCTACGACGTGCTCGGCGACCCGGACAAGAAGCGCGCCTACGACATGGGCGCCGACCCGTATGCTGCGGCCGGCAGCGCCGGGGCGGGGTTCGGCCAGGGGTTCTCGTTCACCGACGTCATGGACGCGTTCTTCGGCGGCCAGGGCGCCCCGCGCGGGCCCCGGTCCCGACAGCAGCGGGGCCAGGACGCCCTGGTGCGGCTCGACATCGACCTGGCACGGGCGGTCTTCGGCTCCGACGAGGAGCTGACCGTCGACACGGCCGTCGCCTGCGGGACGTGCCACGGGGACGGTGCCCAGCCGGGCACCGGGATGAGCACCTGCGCGGTCTGCAACGGACGCGGCGAGGTGCAGTCGGTCCAGCGCTCGTTCCTCGGGCAGGTGATGACCTCCCGGCCCTGCCAGGCCTGCCAGGGCTTCGGACAGGTGATCAGCCACCCCTGCTTCGAGTGCTCGGGCCAGGGGCGGGTCCGCACCCGCCGAACCCTGAAGCTCCGGGTGCCGGCCGGCGTCGACACGGGCACCCGCATCCAGCTCGCGGGAGAGGGGGAGGTCGGACCCGGTGCCGGCCCCGCGGGGGACCTCTACGTGGAGATCGCCGTCCGCCCGCACGAGCTGTACACCCGCCGAGGGGACGACCTGCACTGCACGATCGAGCTGCCGATGACGGCGGCGGCGCTCGGCACGTCCTGCAAGCTGAGCACCTTCGACGGCATGAAGGACCTCGCCATCGCGCCCGGCGCCCAGAGCGGGGACACGGCGACGATGCGCGGGCTCGGTGTCACCCATCTGCGCGGCACCGGCCGAGGCGACCTCATCGTGCACACCACGGTGCTCACGCCCACGCGGCTCACGTCGGAGCAGGAGGACCTGCTCCAGCAGCTGGCCACCCTCCGGGGCGAGGAGCGCTCCGAGGGTCGGCTCGCGCCGATCGAGAAGGGCCTGCTCGGCAAGCTCCGCGACGCCTTCAAGGCGAAGTAGCCGGGTCGGGGAGCGACGTGACGGACCGGATGTTCCTGCTCACCGCCTCCGCGTGGGGAGACGCCGCGCCGGGTGACGTCCTCCTGCTCGACGGCGCTGAGGCCCGGCACGCGGCCCAGGTGGTGCGCCTGCGTGCGGGCGAGCAGATCCTGCTGAGCGACGGAGCGGGTCGACGTGGACGGGCGCAGGTGGAGTCGGTCGAGCGCGGCGAGCTGGTCGCACGCCTGCTCGACGTGGAGAGCCTCCCGGAGCCGAGCCCGCGGTTCGTCCTCGTCCAGGCGCTGGCCCGGGGGGACCGGGACGAGCAGGCCGTCGAGGCCGCGACGGAGCTGGGGGTGGACGAGGTCGTGCCGTGGCAGGCGGCCCGGAGCATCGTCCAGTGGCGCGGCGACAAGCTGGAGAAGGGGCGAGCGCGGTGGGAGGCGGTGGTCAGGGCCGCCACGAAGCAGTCCCGGCGCCCCCGAGTCCCGGCGGTGGCGCCGGCTGAGGGTCTGGCCGCCCTCCAGGACCGGGTCGCGGCCGCCGACCTCGCGCTGGTGCTGCACGAGGCGGCTGCCGGCCCGCTGGCGGGGGTCGAGCTCCCGAAGGCCGGAACCGTGGTGCTCGTTGTCGGCCCGGAAGGCGGCATCACGGACCAGGAGCTGACGGCGCTGACCGATTCGGGGGCGCGAGCAGTCCGTCTCGGTGACGAGGTCCTGCGGTCCTCCAGCGCCGGACCCGCCGCGCTGGCCGTGATCAGCGCCGCGTCGAGGTGGCGCTGAGCCCCGTTCCCCCTCACGGACCGTCGCCACCGTGCCAGACTCGGCAGGTGACGGCACCGGCCGCGACGGTGGACGGCTACCTCGCCTCCCTCCCGGAGGGATCGCGCGCGGTCGTCGCCCGCCTGCGTGCCCGGGTCCACGCGCTGCTGCCGGACGTCTCGGAGCGGATCAGCTACCAGATCCCGACGTTCTGTCTCGATGGCCGGCCGGTGGTGTACCTGGCCGCCTGGACCACATACGTCAGCGTCTATCCCCTGCCACGGGGCGACCCGGCGTTCGACGCCGCGATCGCCCCGTATGTCGCAGGAAAGGGAACGGTGCACTTCCCGGTGGACCAGCCCGTCCCGGTCTCGCTCTTCGACCAGATGGTCACCCTGTTGGGACGGCGGACGGACGGACCTACTTGACGGAGAAGGACACGACCTTCTGACCGTCGACGCTGCCGTCCTTCTGACTGACCTGGAACGCCCGGAACGTGTAGTCCCCGGCCGGCAGGGTGCCGAGGTCCACCGACCAGCTGCCCTGGGTGGGGCAGGCGATGGATGCGGTCGTGTTGCCCTGCTTGACGACGGCGCCGCCCTGCTTGAGCTCCCAGACGACGTTCGCCTCGAAGGTGCAGGCCTGGCCGGTGACGACCACGGGGGCGGAGGCGGGCAGCACCTGCCCGCGGGACGGGTTGTCGACCCAGACCGGCGCGAGGTCGGTGTAGGCCTGGTCCGACGCCGGGCGCTGGTAGGTGTTCGCCGCCATGGTGTCGAAGATCTTGCCGCCGCCGGCGACCGAGATCCGGACCGGCACGTTCGAGCCGGCCGCGGCCGTCGCGGTCCACACCACCTGCTGCACGCTGACCCGCTGCTGGTCCGGCGTGAGACCGGGCAGGCCGGCCGCGCTCAGCTCGACGGTGATCTCGGCAGGGCTGACCCCGACCGTGGACGCGGTGGTCCCGGCGGGCCAGGGCTGGAGGTAGCCGTCGGTGCCGACGTAGGGCTGGGCGTTGAGAGCGGTGTTCAGCGCGGCGGTCACCTTGGCCGTCACGTCAGCGCCGGGCTGGAGGGGGGCGGGGAGGAACTCACGCACCAGCCCCACCTTGCCGCTGCCGTACGGGCTGACGAAGTACGCCGGCACCGCCTGGGTCGGGCCCGGGGCCGGCGTCGTGGTGGCCGAGGTGGTGGCGGTGGTGGCTGAGGACGCAGCCGAGGACGGGCTGACCGAGGCGCTGCTCGACCCGGTGGCTGCCACGACGGGGGCGCTCGAGCCGGGACGCAGGCCGATCCACGCGGCCGCTGCGATGGCTGCGACCGCGGCCGCGGCACCCACCGGAGCCAGCCAGCGGGGCCGGCCGCCGGAGCTCGCCCCAGCGTTGACGTCGGAACGGATGTCGTCGAGCCGGTCGTGGGGTTCCATGTCTCGTGCCTCCTGGGTCAGCGCGACCCGCAGTCGCTCTTCGAGGTCGCCGAAGTCGTCGGGTGACGACGGCGTGCGGTCGTTGCTCATGAGGAGCCCTCCATCAGGTCACGGAGCGCGGCGAGCCCACGATGGGCGTGCGACTTCACCGAGCCGGGGGAGATGTCCAGCGTCTCGGCGATCTGGAGCTCCGAGAGGTCGCTGTAGTAGCGCAGGATGAGGACCTCGCGTTGGCGAGGCGAGAGCTCGGCGAGTGCGCCAAGCAAGGAGCCGGCCTCGTCAGCTCGGATCGCGACCGACTCGGCGCTCTCCGCGCTCTGCCGTCCCGGCGCGTCCAGGCGGCCTGACTCGGTCCGCAGGTAGCGCTCCTCGACGCCGACGTGCCGAAAGCTCGACCGGCATCCGTTGACCACGCTCCGTCGCAGGTAGGCCAAGGCGTTGCCGTCCTCGCGCAGCTGCGCCATCCGCGGGTGGGCGGCGACGAAGACGTCCTGGGTGATCTCCTCGGCGCGCCCCTGGTCTCGCACGAGCAGCCAGGCGAGCCGCACCAGGGCAGCCCAGTGCGCGGCATACAGGTCGGTCAGGGCGTCGTCCGCGGCCCACCGCGCCTCAGAGCGTCCGGCGGCATGGCTGGTGCTGTGCTCGCTCACGCCCAACGTTCTCATGTAGACCAGACGCGCAGGTGCCGCGACACGTTGACACGACCTATGGTGTCGCCATGCCCGTCGCACCGATGTGCCTCTTCTGCCGGATCCTCGACGGTGGACTGGACGCCACCGTCGTCGCGCGGACCGGATCGTCCCTCGCCTTCGAGGACATCGACGCTCAGGCGCCCACGCATGTGCTGGTCATCCCGCGGCGGCATGTGCAGAACCTGGGCGAGCTGACCGAGTATGCCGACGAGCTGGCTGACCTCGTCTCCCTCGCGGCCGCTGTGGCCGAGCGGGCCGGTCTCGACAAGGGATACCGGATAGTGGCCAACACCGGCTCCGAGGCCGGGCAGAGCGTCTACCACGCCCACCTGCACGTCCTCGGCGGCCGGCCGATGGCCTGGCCACCTGGATGAGGCCGCGGCGCCTGGCGGGCACCAGGGGGCGATCCATGCGGGCCAGGCCCGCCGTGCGCCGTAGACTTGCCCGGATATGACAGACGCTGACCACCTCGAACCACGGGCCGACGGCCCCGTGGTCCCGACGCATACGATCACGGTCCCGCCGGCCATCTCCATGGTCTCGTTGCTGGGGCCCCGCGACGAGATGCTGCGCACGGTCGAACGGGCCTTCCCTGACCTCGACGTGCACGTGCGGGGGAACGAGCTCTCGCTGCGCGGTGACAGCGCGGACGTCGCCCTCGTGGAGCGCCTGGTCGACGAGCTGCTGATCATCATCGGCGCGGGCCAGCCGCTCAACCGCGACGCCGTCGAGCGGTCGATCTCGATGCTGCGCAGCCAGACCCACGAGCGCCCGGCTGACGTGCTGACGATGAACATCGTCAGCAACAGAGGCCGGACGATCCGGCCGAAGACGCTGAACCAGAAGCGCTATGTCGACGCGATCGACGAGCACACGATCGTGTTCGGGATCGGCCCGGCCGGCACGGGCAAGACCTATCTCGCCATGGCCAAGGCGGTGGCCGCCCTGCAGGCCCACCAGGTCAACCGGATCATCCTGACCCGGCCCGCGGTCGAGGCGGGGGAGCGGCTCGGCTTCCTGCCCGGGACGCTCAACGACAAGATCGACCCGTACCTGCGGCCCCTCTACGACGCGCTGCACGACATGATCGACCCGGAGAGCATCGCCCGGCTGATGGCGGCCGGGACGATCGAGGTGGCTCCGCTCGCCTACATGCGCGGACGCACCCTGAACGACGCGTTCATCATCCTCGACGAGGCACAGAACACCTCGGCGGAGCAGATGAAGATGTTCCTCACCCGGCTGGGGTTCGGGTCGCGGATGGTCGTCACGGGTGACGTCACCCAGGTGGACCTGCCCGGTGGCACGACGTCCGGCCTGCGCCAGGTGCGCGACATCCTCGTGGGGGTCGATGACGTCTACTTCGCCGAGCTGAACTCCACCGACGTGGTCCGCCACCGTCTGGTCAGTGCCATCGTCGACGCCTACGAGCGGTCCGACGCGGCGAGCGAGAAGCACCGGGCCGAGCGTCGGCGTCGCAAGGCCACTCCGTGAGCATCGACGTCCTCAACGAGACCGAGTTCGCCACCGACGAGCTCGAGCTGGTCGCCCTCGCCCGCTATGTCATGGGGCAGATGCACGTCCACCCCCAGGCGGAGCTGTGCATCCGGCTCGTGGACGAGCCCGCGATGGAGACCCTGCACGTCCAGTGGATGGACCTGCCCGGCCCCACCGACGTCATGAGCTTCCCCATGGACGAGCTGCGACCAGGCCGGGAGGACCGCGAACCTGAGGAGGGGGTCCTCGGCGACATCGTGCTGTGCCCGTCGGTCGCCGCGACCCAGGCCACCGACGCCGGACACACCACCGAGGAGGAGCTGCTCCTGCTCACCACGCACGGGATGCTCCACCTGCTCGGGTTCGACCACGCGGAGCCGGACGAGGAGCGCGAGATGTTCGACCTGCAGCGCCAGCTCCTGCTGACCTTCCTCGCCGGGCGCGGCCGCCCGGCCGGCTGAGGCGACGACGGTGATCCCCCAGATGGTCGCCTTCGCGCTGCTGAGCGTGGCCGCGGCGTTCGTCCTCGCCGCCTCCGAGGCGGCGCTCTTCCGGATGTCGCGCGTCCGGGCCCAGGAGCTCCTCGACGAGGGACGCAGCGGCGCGGGCTCCCTCGTGCGCGTCGTCGGCGACTCGGCCGCGTTCCTCGCCGTCCTCGCCTTCCTCCGGGTCGTGGCGGAGGCAGCCAGCGCGGTCCTCATCACCATCGCCGTGCTCGACCTCGTCGACAGCCCCGGTCTCGGGCTGTTCATCTCCATCGCGGTGATGGCGGTCGTCTCCTTCGTCATCGTCGGGGTGTCGCCGCGGACCCTCGGGCGGCAGAACTACGAGACGGTGGCGCTCCTGGCGGCGCCCGTCGCCGTGGGCCTGCGCAAGGTCCTCGGACCCGTGGCTCTCGTCCTCGTCGCCCTGGGCAACGCGGTCACGCCGGGCAAGGGCTACCGCGACGGACCGTTCCAGAGCGAGGCCGAGCTGCGCGACCTGCTGGACATCGCCGGCGAGTCGGACGTCATCGAGAACGACGAGCGCGAGATGATCCACTCCGTCTTCGAGCTCGGGGACACCCTCGCCCGTGAGGTGATGGTGCCCCGCACGGACATGGTGACGATCGTCCAGGACAAGACGCTCCGCCAGGCCATGTCGCTCTTCCTGCGCAGCGGCTTCTCGCGCATCCCCGTCGTCGGCGAGGGCAGCGACGACATCCGCGGGCTGCTCTACTTCAAGGACGTCGTCCGGCGAACCACCGCAGACCCCGACTCGGCGGGGATCGTGGTCGAGCACGTGATGCGACCGATGCACTTCGTGCCCGAGAGCAAGCCGGTCGACGACCTGCTGCGCGAGATGCAGCGCGACCAGAGCCACTTCGCCATGGTGGTGGACGAGTACGGCGGCACCGCCGGGTTGGTCACCATCGAGGACATCCTCGAGGAGATCGTCGGCGAGATCTCCGACGAGTACGACCGGGAGGCCCCGGGGGTGGAGCACCTGGACGACGGCTCGACCCGCGTGCCCGCGACGCTCGACATCGACGACCTGGCCGAGCTCTTCCGGGTCGGGATCGAGGAGGAGGAGGTCGACACGGTCGGCGGCCTGCTCGCCAAGGCCATCGGGAGGGTCCCCATCCCCGGGTCGCACGCCGAGGTCGCCGGTCTCTCCCTGACGGCGGAGAAGATGGCCGGGCGCCGGCACCGGCTGGCCACGGTGATCGTGCGGCGGACCGCCGACGAGACCCGCGTGGCACAGCCCGTCCCCGGCCCGACGAAGGAGCAGGTCCGTGAGCACTGAGATCCCCGGGACACCGCCGAGCGCGCCTGAAGGGGACCCGCAGGTCGAGGTAAGCCGGACGGCATACCGCGCGGGGTTCGCCTGCCTGGTCGGGCGCCCCAATGCCGGCAAGTCGACCCTCACCAACGCGCTGGTCGGCGAGAAGGTCGCCATCACCTCGTCGAAGCCGCAGACGACACGGCACACCATCCGCGGCATCGCGATGAGCCCGGGTGCGCAGCTGATCCTGGTCGACACCCCCGGGCTGCACAAACCGCGGACCCTGCTGGGCCAGCGCCTCAACGACCTCGTCCGCGAGACCCTGCTCGATGTCGACGTGGTGGGCTTCTGCCTGCCGGCCGACCAGCGGATCGGCCCCGGTGACAGCTACATCGCGCGGGAGCTGGTCGAGCTGCAGGGGGCGCGGCGCAAGCCGGTGGTCGCCATCGCGACGAAGTCCGACCGGGTCGACCGCGACCGGCTGGCGCAGCACCTGATGGCGATCGACCAGCTGGGCGACTGGAGCGCGATCATCCCGTGCTCGGCGACGAGCGGTGAGCAGGTCGAGGAGGTCAAGCAGGTCCTGTCGGCCCACCTCCCCCTCTCGCCGCAGCTCTACCCCGACGGCGTGCTCACGGACGAGCCCCACGTCGTGATGATCGCCGAGCTGGTCCGTGAGGCGGCGCTGGAGGGTGTGCGCGACGAGATGCCCCACTCGCTGGCCGTCGTCGTCGACGAGATGGTGCCGCGCGCCGACCGTCCCGAGGACAGCCCCATGCTCGACATCCGGGTCAACGTCTTCGTCGAGCGCTCGAGCCAGAAGGCGATCATCATCGGCAAGGGCGGCTCCCGGCTGCGGGAGGTCGGGACCACCGCCCGGGCCGGCATCGAGAAGCTGCTCGGTCAGCGGGTCTACCTCGACCTGCACGTCAAGGTGGCCAAGGACTGGCAGCGAGACCCGAAGCAGCTGCAGCGGCTCGGTTTCTGAGCCGATGGCTCAGCCGGGAGTGCTCACTGCGGCAGTCCGAGCACCTTCACGGTGACCCAGGCGTCCCGGACCGCGGTCGCCTGGCCGCTGCCTCGCCCGAACCGACGCTCGGCGGCGGCCACCGTCAGGCCGGCGAAGTCCGTGAAGCCGACGTCCTTGGCGATGTCGCTGCCGGTGAGCACGTCGTACCAGACGAGACCCGCTCCCTCCCAGGCGTTTCCGCCGATCCCCGTCGCGGCGAGGTAGAACGCCCGGTTGGGGATGCCGGAGTTCGTGTGGACGCCTCCGTTGTCGTGAGCGGAGTCGTGCGGCAGGTCGACGTAGCCGGTCATATCCGCTGGCTGCGGGTCCTTCCCGAGCACCGGGTCGTCGTAGGCCGTGCCGGGAGACTTCATCGAGCGCAGCGCCACGCCCTTGACCGCTGGGGTGAAGAGCCCCGCACCGATGAGCCAGTCTGCCTCGGCCGCGCTCTGCTTCAGGGAATGTTGCTTGACGAGTGAGCCGAAGCAGTCTGAGACGGACTCGTTGAGGGCGCCCGACTGGGCGACGTAGGTTAGGCCGGCGGTGTACTGCGTGACGCCATGCGTGAGCTCGTGACCGATCACGTCGACGCTGGAGGTGAAGCCGTTGAAGTAGGTCCCGTCCCCGTCGCCGAAGACCATCTGCGCGCCGTCCCAGAAGGCGTTGTCGTAGGCCCGGTCGTAGTGGACGCTCGCGACGAGCGGCAGCCCTCGTCCGTCCAGCGAGTCGCGTTGGTATGCCGTCCAGTACAGCTCCCAGGTCGCGCCGAGCCCGTCGTAGGCCTCGTTGACGGCGCGGTCCGTGGAGGCCGGCGCGCCCTCGTCCCGGACCAGAGGTCCGGGCAGCGCGGTCGCCTGCTGGGCGTCGTGGATGGCCCGATGGACGACTGGTGTCGTGGTGGCCGGAGGCTCGGGTGGCCGCCGCACCTGGACCCCGGGCGCGGTGGGGAAGCCGCCGGGCAGCAGGCCCCCCTGGTCTCCTCGTCCGCGTTCGGTGAAGACGCTGCGTCGTTCGCGCAGCACCTGGTCGCGTTCCAGGGTCCGGCGGGCCGCCTCGGCGACCTCCCGGTACGTCTCGTCCTGCTCGTCGGCCCGGGCCAGCTGCTCGAGCAGGTAGGGCGGGACGATCGTGCAGGCACTGGCGCTCGACGGTTGGCTGTGGCTCATGGGTCCACCGTGCCGTCGCCCACCGACACCGGCAACCGGAGGGCCCGGTGCCCCGCGCACACTCCTCCGTGCCTGGTCATGTCTCAGGGTTCGGACGAACGGCGGGCGAAGGTGGACGCGCGGCGAGCCCCGGCATACCCTCGGCGTATGCGTGCTGCGCGCCTGCTCCTTGTGTGCCGCGACGAGGCCTAGTCCCACGGCCCCCCTCGTCGCGGAGTCCGTCACGAGCGGCCGGACCACGAGAGACGAGCCAGAGGCACGCAGATGATCCACCCCCAGACCCCGTCCGGTATGCCGTTCGGCAAGTACCAGCCGTTCCACCAGCAGATCGCGGTCGACCTTCCCGACCGCACCTGGCCGACCCGGCGGATCACCGAGGCACCGCGCTGGTGCGCGGTCGACCTGCGGGACGGCAACCAGGCCCTCATCGACCCGATGAGCTCCGAGCGCAAGAAGCGGATGTTCGACCTGCTCGTGCGGATGGGCTACAAGGAGATCGAGGTCGGCTTCCCGTCTGCGAGCCAGACCGACTTCGACTTCTGCCGCGAGCTGATCGAGGGTGGGCACATCCCCGACGACGTGACGATCCAGGTGCTGACCCAGTGCCGTGACCACCTCGTCGAGCGGACCTTCGACGCCATCCGGGGGGCGAAGCAGGCGATCGTGCACTTCTACAACTCGACCTCCGTGCTGCAGCGCCGGGTCGTCTTCGGCCTCGACCAGGACGGCATCGTCGACATCGCGGTCCAGGCGGCACGCCTCTGCCGCAAGCTCGAGGAGACCGTGCCCGACACGGACGTCTACTACGAGTACTCGCCCGAGTCCTACACCGGCACCGAGCTCGACTTCGCCGTGCGGATCTGCAACGAGGTCATCGCCGTGATCGACCCGAGCCCCGACCACAAGCTGATCGTCAACCTGCCGGCCACCGTCGAGATGGCCACGCCCAACGTCTACGCAGACTCCATCGAGTGGATGGTCCGCCACCTCGACCGCCGGGAGGCGGTGGTCGTCTCGCTGCACCCCCACAACGACCGCGGAACGGGGGTCGCGGCGGCCGAGCTCGGCTACCTCGCCGGCGCCGACCGGATCGAGGGCTGCCTCTTCGGCAACGGCGAGCGCACCGGCAATGTCTGCCTGGTCACCTTGGGGATGAACCTGTTCTCCCAGGGGATCGACCCGCAGATCGACTTCTCCGACATCGACGAGATCCGTCGGACGGTCGAGTACTGCAACCAGCTGCCCGTCGGCGAGCGACACCCCTGGGGCGGGGACCTCGTCTTCACCGCATTCTCCGGGTCGCACCAGGACGCGATCAAGAAGGGCTTCGAGGACATGGACAAGCAGGTGTCCACCTCGGGCAAGAAGATCAACGAGCTCGTATGGGGCGTGCCCTACCTGCCCATCGACCCCCACGACATCGGCCGATCCTACGAGGCCGTGGTCCGGGTCAACAGCCAGTCCGGCAAGGGCGGCGTGGCCTACATCCTCAAGACCGAGCACCAGCTGGACCTGCCGCGGCGGCTCCAGATCGAGTTCTCCGCGGTCGTCCAGCGCGGCGTCGACCAGGACGGCGGCGAGGTGGCTCCGGCCGAGCTGTGGGCCAAGTTCGCGGACGAGTACCTCCCCTCGGACTCCGGCTCGTGGGGCCGCTTCGAGCTGGTCAGCGTCCACTCGGACAGCGCCGTCGACGGGGTGAGCGCGCTGCGCGTGGCGATGCTCGACGACGGCCGGCCGATCGAGGCCCTCGGGGCGGGCAACGGCCCCATCGCGGCGTTCACCGACGCGCTCGCCAAGCTCGGGATCGACGTGCGGGTGCTCGACTACCACGAGCACGCGCTGTCGTCCGGAGGTGACGCCCGGGCCGCGGCATACGTGGAGTGCGCCGTGGGGGAGCGGGTGCTCTGGGGTGTCGGGCTCGACCCGTCGATCGTCACCGCGTCGCTCAAGGCGGTCGTCTCGGCCGTCAACCGGTTCGAGCGCGAGGCCTGACCGAGGTGCGGTTCGCCCTGGGCGGGTACACATCGGCCGATGGCGGCGGACTCGGCCTCGTCTCGCTCGACCACGGCCGGCTCGGCGCACCCGTCCTGGTGGCCGAGGCGGCCAACCCGTCCTACCTCGTATGGTCCGCCGACCGGCGGGTTGTATATGCCGTGCTCGAGGGCGACGAGGGCAGGGTCGGCGCGTGGTGGGTCGGGGACGAGAGCGGCGCGGACGGCGGTCCGTGGACGGCCCGGGGCGAGCGTGAGACAGGGGGATCGGCGCCGTGCCACCTCGCCGTGAGTCCGGACGGCCGGTTCGTCGTCTGCGCGAACTACGGGTCGGGCTCGGTCTCGGTGCATCCAGTCGGGTCCGACGGATCGGTCGGCGAGAGAACGGATCTGGCCCAGCACAGTGGCGTCGTCGGACCAGTCGCGGGCCGGCAGGATGGTCCGCACGCACACCAGGTGGTGTTCGCCCCGACCGGAGAGCTGCTCAGCTGCGACCTCGGGCTCGACGCCGTGATCGCCTACGACCTCGACGGTCAGGGCCGGCTAGCCGAGATCGCCCGGTCGGCGCTTGCGGCGGGCACCGGCCCGCGCCACCTCGCCTTCGCGCCGGACGGCCAGACCGCCTGGGTAGTGGGGGAGCTCGCCTCGACCCTGACGGTATGCCGGGTCGTCGGGCCCACGCTCGTCCCACTCGCGAGCCTCTCCACCAGAGCGCCGGAGGCTGCCGGGGAGAACCTGGCAGCCGAGATCCTCGTCTCGGCCGACGGGAAGAGCGTGCTCGTCTCCAACCGTGGCGACGACACCGTCACGTGGTTCGACGTGGACGGGCAGTCCCTGACGCCCCGCCGGACCATCGCCTGCGGGGGCCACTGGCCGCGGCTCATCGCCTTCGGTGAGGACGAGTCGACCGTGCTGGTGACCAACGAGCGCTCTGGAACGGTCACCGTGCTCGGGCAGACACCCGGGGGCTGGCAGGTCACCGACTCTGCCCGGTGGCCCGCGGCCACCGCCGTGGCCGCCCTCGGCTGACCCGTGGTGGCCGGGGTCAGTCCTCGTCCGGGTCAGCCGTCGCCCGTCGGAGGCTGACGTCCACCTCGTCGCCTACCGTCACGCCGGCGTCCTTCAGCGCGGCCTTGCTGACACCGACGCAGAAGCCACCTCCGGCCACGAGCATCGTGCTCCCGGCGAACAGCGAGCCGTTCAGCAAGCCCTCGACCCGCATCTGCCGTCGGCCACCGAGCTCGGCGACGAGGTCGGCGGGGATGTCGGCGACCGCCAGCCCAGCCGGCTTGTCCTCACGCCAACGGCGCACTCGGGCCCTGAACGAGATCGGGGGAGGGGAGTCCATCGCCCATTCTCGCCCGTCAGCGGACGCCGCGGGGGCGCAGCTGGACTGAGATCCGCGGGCCGACGTCGCGGGCGGTCTTGGGGATGGCGTGGTCCCAGGTGCGCTGGCAGGACCCGCCCATGACGACGAGGTCCCCGTGACCGAGGGGCAACCGCAGTGCGGCGCCGCCGCCGTCCCGCGGGCGCAGCATCAGGGGCCGGGCTGAGCCGAGCGACAGGATGGCCACCATCGTGTCCGCGTCCTTCGACCGGCCGATCCGGTCGCCGTGCCAGGCGACGCTGTCGCGCCCGTCGCGGTAGAGACAGAGGCCGGCCGACACGAACCGCTCACCGAGCTGCGCCTCGTAGTGGTCGCCGAGCGCCTCCCGGACCGTGACGAGCATCGGGTGCGGCAGCGTCTCGCCCTGGGCGTAGAACTTCGTCAGCCGGGGGACGTCCACGACGTTGTCGTACATCTGCCGGCGTTCTGCGTGCCACGGCACCTCGCGGTGGAGCACCTCGAAGAGGTCGTCCGCCGCGGCGAGCCAGCCCGGCCGGACGTCGACCCAGGCTCCCGCCGTCAGCTCGCGACGGACCAACCCGCTCGAGAGGTCCCGCAGCTCCATCGTCTCGGCGACATCGAGGAGAGACCCCTGCCAGCTGACCGACCTCTGCCGGCCGACCGATCCCTGGGGCGCGAAGGACATGCCGCCAGAATACCCGAAAGATCGCACAGGTGTTCGAATGACCTGCCGGGACGATGGTCGCGTCCCCGGCACCCGGCATGGGCGACAATGGCCTCATGCCCCTCTACCGCGACGAGGCGGTCGTGCTGCGCACCCACAAGCTGGGTGAGGCCGACCGCATCATCACCCTCCTGACCAAAGGCCGGGGCCGGGTGCGTGCGGTCGCCAAGGGAGTGCGCCGGACCCGGTCGCGGTTCGGTGCCCGGCTCGAGCCCTTCATGGTGGTCGACCTCCAGTGCTACGAGGGGCGCAACCTCGACACGGTCACCCAGGCCGAGACGCTCGCGCCATACGGCGACGTCATCTGCCGCGACTACTCGGCCTACACGGCGGCGACCGTGATGGTCGAGACCGCAGAGCAGCTGACCGAGGAGCACGAGCCCTCGACCCAGCAGTTCCTCCTGCTCGCTGGTGCGCTGCGCTCCCTCGGGGGCGCGGAGCACGAGCCGAGCCTGGTGCTCGACGCCTACCTGCTGCGGTCGCTGGCCATCGCCGGGTGGGCGCCGAGCTTCCACGACTGCGCCAAGTGCGGTGCGCCCGGGCCGCACCGCGCGTTCAACGTCGGCGCGGGAGGCACCGTGTGCACCGTATGCCGTCCGCCCGGCTCGGCCGCGCCGGCGCCGGAGACGATGCTGCTGCTCGCCGCGCTGCTGAGCGGCGACTGGACCTCTGCGGACGGCTCGCTCGAGCGCACCCAGCGTGAGGGCAGCGGGCTCGTCGCCGCCTTCCTCCAGTGGCATCTCGAACGCGGGCTGCGCTCACTGCGGCACGTCGACCGGGTCCGCACCGCGCGGCCGCTCCCACCGCTCCAGCCCTATGACCAGCCGACGCTCGACGCACCCGCCGTCGAGGGGCCGGACGAGCGCGAGGACACCGGCCATCCCGCGCTCGACCGTCACCTCGCCCAGGAGGTCGTGTGACCCCGGCCTACCCGGCTCCCTTCCCGCACCCGAGCGGCGCCCAGGCACCCAGCATCGACCCGCAGCGGCTTCCGCGGCACGTGGCCATCGTCATGGACGGCAACGGCCGATGGGCCAACGCACGCAACCTGCCCCGGACCAAGGGCCACGAGGCGGGCGAGGCATCGCTGCTCGACGTCGTGGCCGGCGCCATCGACATCGGGGTGACGCACCTGTCGGCCTACGCGTTCTCGACCGAGAACTGGCGGCGATCGCCGGACGAGGTCCGCTTCCTCATGGGCTTCAACCGGGACGTGATCCGGCGCCGACGCGACCAGCTGCACGAGTG
This sequence comes from uncultured Actinomycetota bacterium, assembly GCA_963826375.1. Classification (GTDB taxonomy): domain Bacteria; phylum Actinomycetota; class Actinomycetes; order Actinomycetales; family Dermatophilaceae; genus Lapillicoccus. Next base: position 891,988 of record CAWGWN010000009.1, read on the forward strand.
GGGCGTGCGGATGCGCTGGGTCGGGCGCCGACCCCGGCTGTGGCGGTCGGTCATCCGTGAGCTGGAGGTCGCGCAGGAGCTGACCCAGGACAACACCGGTCTGACCCTCTACTTCTGCGTCAACTACGGCGGCCGGGCCGAGGTGGCCGACGCGGTCGTGCGCATCGCGGAGGACGTCAAGGCCGGACGCCTGCGACCGAGGTCGATCGACGAGCGCACCATCGGCCGGTACCTCGACGAGCCGGACATGCCCGACGTCGACCTGTTCGTCCGGTCGTCCGGCGAGCAGCGCACCTCGAACTTCCTGCTCTGGCAGTCGGCCTACGCCGAGATGGTCTTCCTCGACACCCTGTGGCCGGACTTCGACCGCCGTGACCTGTGGCACGCCGTCGAGACCTACGTCGCACGCGACCGGCGGTATGGCGGCGCCGTGGACCACGCGACGTCGGACACCGAACCCACGGACCACGCGACGACGGACCCGTCACCGCTCGGCACCGCACCCCTCGGCCACTGACTCGGCGCACGGCATACCCTGCCGTCATGGCTGACACGAAACAGGACACCTGGGATGTCATCGTCATCGGCGGGGGGCCGGCGGGCGAGAACGCTGCCGACTACGCGATCCGTGGCAGCGACCGCACGGCGGTGATCGTCGAGTCCGAGCTGGTCGGCGGCGAGTGCTCCTACTGGGCCTGCATGCCGAGCAAGGCGCTGCTGAGACCGGTCGAGATCCTTGACGTCGCTCGCCACCTGCCTGGGCTCGCCACCCGGATCAACGCGCGGGGGCTCGACGTCAAGGCGGTCCTGGAGCGGCGCGACGCCTTCACGTCCCACCTCGACGACGCGGGTCAGGTCAAGTGGGCCAAGAGCGCGGGGATCGACATCCTCCGGGGGGAGGGCCGGCTGCGTGGCCCACGCACCGTCGAGGTGACGACGGCCGACGGAGCGCCCCGCCTCATCCGCGCGCGCCATGCCGTGGTGCTGGCGACGGGCACCCGGGCTTCCATCCCGCCCATCCCCGGCCTGGCCGAGGCCCTCCCGTGGACCTCCCGCGACGTGACCAACCTCCACCAGGTGCCCCGCCGCGTCGCGATCCTCGGTGGGGGCGTCGTCGCCTGCGAGGCGGCCACCTGGCTGCTCGGCCTCGGTGTCGAGGAGCTGACCATCCTCGACGTCGGCGAACGGCTGCTGCCGCGGTCCGAGCCGTTCGCGTCGGAGCTGGTCAAGGCGTCGCTGCGCGCGAGCGGCGCCAAGGTGCTCACCCAGCGCACGGTGGACAACGTGTCGCGCAAGTCGCCCAAGGACAACGGCGTCGGACACGTCAGCGGCGGGCCGGTCACCCTGCACTTCGGACGCAGCAAGACCCTCGTCGCGGACGAGCTCGTCGTCGCAGCGGGCCGAAGCCCGAACAGCGAGGACCTCGGCTTCGAGACACTGGGCATTGCGGACACGGTCGCCGCGGCGCACGGCTACGTGCCGACGAACGAGCGCCTGCAGGTCGAGGGCGTCAGCGGCGGCTGGCTGTATGCCGTGGGCGACCTCAACGGGCGCGCCCTGCTCACGCACATGGGCAAGTACCAGGCCCGGATCGCCGGGGCCGTCATCGGTGCCCGAGCCGAAGGGGCCCGGCTGGTGGGGAAGGAGTACCGCGACCTCGCCAGCGAGCGTGCCGTGCCGTCCGTGACCTTCACCTCCCCGGAGGTGGCCAGTGCCGGCCTGACCGAGGCCGCCGCCCGGGAGGCCGGGATCGACGTCGAGACGGTCGAGTACGACCTGGCCGGCGTGTCGGGGGCAGCATTGCTCCAGGACGGCTACGCCGGCCGCGCCAAGCTCGTCATCGACCGGGCCAAGGACACGCTCGTCGGCGCGACCTTCGTCGGTGCCGGGACGGCCGAGCTGATCCACTCGGCGACGGTCGCGATCGTCGGCGGGGTGACGCTGGCCGACCTGTGGCACGCCGTGCCGTCTTACCCGACGGTCAGCGAGGTCTGGCTGCGCCTGCTCGAGACCCGCCGCGCCTGAGGTCAGCCGGAACAGTCGGCACAGGTGCCGACGATCTCCAGGGTGTGCCGTACGTCGCGGAAGCCGTGCTCGGCGCTGACCGCGTCGGCCCAGCGCTCGACCGTTGGCCCCTCCACCTCGACGGTCCGCCCGCATGACCGGCAGACGAGGTGGTGGTGGTGTCCGGTGCTGCACTTGCGATAGACCGCCTCTCCGTCGTCGGTCCGCAGGACGTCGACATCCCCGGCGGACGCGAGGGCGAGCAGGGCTCGGTAGACGGTGGCCAGGCCGATCGGGTTGCCGGCTGCGCGAAGCCGGGCGTGCAGCTCCTGCGCCGAGGTGAAGTCGTCGCTCTCGTGCAGCAGGTCGGCGACGGCCTCCTGACGCCGGGTCAGCCGCTTGGCCGCGCTCGGCTCGGCCATCAGCGGCTGACCTCGTCCGGGTGGCGGACCCCCGCCCGGTCATCGTGCTCGTCGTAGTGCCCCTCGTGCGGGGCGTGGCGGTGGCCGTCGTGGAGGTAGTCGACGTGGTCGCCGTGCGGCACAGCCGGGTGCCCGCAGTCAGCGCCGTGCTCGTGATGGTGCCGCTCGGCCAGGGCGTGGCGCCGGGCCGCCACCCGCGACCTGGTCGCGCTGACCGCCGCGGCGAGCAGGAAGAACCCGATCGCGAGCAGCACGATGGTGCCCCCGGACGGCGTGTCGGCCGAGTAGGAGACCACGACCCCGCCGACGGCGGACACCAGCCCGATGAGCATCGCCCAGCGCATCGCCGAGCGGAAGCTGTGGCTGACCAGCTGCGCGGCGGCGTTCGGCACGATCATCAGCGCGCTGATGAGCAGCAGCCCGACGATCCGCATCGAGACCACGACGGTGACCGCCGTGAGGACGGCCAGGGCGATGTTCAGCGGCAGCACCGGCATCCCGCTCGCCCGGGCGTACTCCTCGTCGTTGGCCACGGCGAACAGCCGAGCGCGCAGCAGCCAGGTGCCGACCATGACGACGAGGCCGAGCACCGCGAAGACCCAGAGGTCGCTCGCTCGCACGGTGGTGATCGCCCCGAAGAGGTAGGCGGTGAGGTTGGCCGGGGTGCCCTCCGCGGACTTGCCGATGATGACCACACCGGCGGCGATGCCGCCGTAGAAGATGATCGCGAGCGCGACGTCCCCGTTGGTACGCCCCGCGTGCCGGATCAGCTCGATGCCGACGGCGGCCAGGACCGCTGCCACGAGGGCGGTCCACACGGGTGAGGTGTTCGTGAAGAGACCCACGGCCACGCCGGCGAGAGCCACGTGGCCCATCCCGTCGCCGATGAGGGAGAGCCGGCGCTGGACGAGGAAGACCCCGACCAGCGGAGCGACGAGCCCGACGAGGACGGCGGCCACGAGGGCCCGCTGCATAAAGTCGTAGCTGAGGATGTCAAGCACGAGGACCCCTCCTCGGGTCGAGCGGACCGGCTCCGGGCGTGCCGGGGAGCCGGCCGGGGTCGGCCAGCTCGTCGTCGTGGTGGTGGCTGTGGTGGTCGTGCAGCACCCCACCTGACCGTGCGGCGAGCTGTGCGGGCGTGCCGTCGAAGGTCGCCCTGCCGTCGTCGATGACGAGCACCCGGGTGACGAGCTCGACGAAGGCCTCCATCTCGTGGGTCACGATGATCATCGTGACCCCCTGGGCCGTCAGCCGCCCCAGGACGTCCGCGAGGACGTGCTGGTTCTCGGTGTCGACCCCTGCCGTCGGCTCGTCCATCACGAGGACGTCCGGCTGCGACGCGAGCGCGCGGGCGATGAGGACGCGCCGCTGCTGCCCGCCCGACAGGGTGGAGACGTCCGTCCGGGCGCGGTCGGCGAGGCCGACCACGTCCAGCGCGCGGGCGATGACGTCGCGGTCGGCCGCCGACTGGCGGCCCAGCCAGGGCTGGCGCACGAGCCGACCGGTGGCGACGATCTCCTCGACGGTCGCCCGCACGGACGCCGAGAGGGTATGTCGCTGGGGCACGTAGCCGACCCGGGCGAAGTCCCGGAAGCGGTCGCGGGGAACGCCGAACAGCTCGACGGCGCCCGCCATGTGCTGGGTGAGACCGAGCAGGCCGCGCACCAGGGTGGACTTGCCCGAGCCGTTCGCACCCAGGATCGCGACCACCTCTCCACGGGACACGTCGGCGGTGATGCCGGAGACCACGGGCCGGTCGCCGTAGCCGAACGCGGCGTCGCGCAGCGAGACGATGGGGACCTCTGACGTGGCGGTCATCGGCATACCTGCCCGGTCTTGAGGGTGGCGAGGTTCGCGCGCATGACCTCGAAGTAGTCCTTGCCGGCAGAGGCGGCCGTCAGCCCCTCCACCGGGTCGAGGACGGCCACCGCGGCGCCGGTGCTGCGGGCGATGGTCTCGGCGAACTTGGGCTCGACGAGCGTCTCGGCGTAGACGGTGCTGACGTGGCGGGCGCGAACGAGGTCGGCGACGGCGGACAGCGCTGCAGCGGACGGCTCCACGTCGGGGGAGATACCGGCGATCGGGACCTGGGTGAAGCCGTAGCGCGCGCTGAGGTAGCCGAATGCGGCATGGCTCGTCACGAGGTCCTTGACCTCGCACTGGGCGGTTCCTGCGGAGAACTCGGCGTCGAGCACGCCGAGCCGTTCGCCGAAGGTCCGGGCGTTGGCGGCGTAGTCCGCCGCATGCGGGGGGTCCACCTCGGCCAGCCGGGCGGCCAGCGCCTGCGCGACGTCCCGGTAGCGCGTCGGGTCGAGCCAGAAGTGCGGGTCGCTGCCGCCCTTGGGGGAGGCGCCGGACTCGGCCGGCGCCGTGAGGTCGAGGTGGGCCGCTGGCGTCACGTCGAAGCCCCGCGTAGCCGCCTCCTGCGCCACCGCGTCGTCCACGGCCGGCTGGAAGCCCTTCTCGTAGACGACGAGAGAGGCTCGGCTCAACCCGGCGACGTCCTGTGGGGAGAGCTCCACGTCATGGGGCTCGGCGCCGGGCTTGGTCAGGCCGCTGACGCTCACGTACTGTCCGCCGACCTGCTGAGCGGCGAACTCGAGGGGGTAGAAGGACGCCACGATGTGTGGGCGCCCGTCGCCGGACTGGGCTGGGGCGCCGGAGCAGGCCCCGAGGAGCGCCGGCGCGAGGACAACGGTCAGGCTCGACGCGAGCAGGCGGAGGGACATGGCCCCAGCGTGCCGCAAATGAGAATGATTGTCAAAATCGCCGAGGCGCGAGGGGTCAGGCGCGGGGGAACGCCTGGATGACCGCGAGCGCGCCCGCGAGGAACAGCACCGCGAGGCGCAGCAGCTTCTCCGGGGCGGAGAGCCGCGGCCAGGTGTAGTAGATGAGGAACGCGACCAGCGCGACGACGGCCAGGGTGGCGAGGAACCCGACTGTCGGCACGAAGATCCCGGCGCCGAGGAGCGCGACGACGACGAGGAACGGGACGACCCGGGGGAGCCGGTTCAGCCGCTCGACGACGGGGTAGGTCTTGTGCTCGACACGGGACCGGAAGGGCAGGCTCACGCTCTCCACCCTACGGGGGTGGCGGCGGCCGGGGCGACGTGGCAGGCGGGCGAAAGGACTGGCGCCGGACCGATAGCCTTGCCCCCATGGCCAAGGAGACCTCCACCGTCGACACCGTCGTCAGCCTCTGCAAGCGTCGGGGCTTCGTCTTCCCGTGCGGTGAGATCTACGGAGGGACCCGCTCGGCCTGGGACTATGGCCCGCTGGGCGTCGAGCTCAAGGAGAACATCAAGCGGCAGTGGTGGAAGGCGATGGTCACCCAGCGTGACGACGTCGTGGGCCTCGACTCCTCGATCATCCTGCCCCGCCAGACCTGGGTCGCCTCGGGCCATGTCGGGGCGTTCAGCGACCCGCTGACCGAGTGCCAGTCCTGCCACAAGCGGTTCCGCGCGGACCACCTCCAGGAGGGCGTCGCCGAGAAGCGCGCTGCCAAGGGGGTACAGGTCGACCCCGATGACATCCCGCTCACCGAGATCGCCTGCCCCAGCTGCGGCAACCGGGGCACGTGGAGCGACCCGCGCAACTTCAACATGATGCTCAAGACCTATCTCGGCGTCATCGAGGACGAGTCCGGCCTGCACTACCTGCGCCCGGAGACCGCACAGGGCATCTTCATCAACTTCCTCAACGTAATGAACAGCTCGCGCCGCAAGCCGCCGTTCGGCATCGCCCAGATCGGCAAGTCCTTCCGCAACGAGATCACGCCGGGCAACTTCATCTTCCGGACCCGCGAGTTCGAGCAGATGGAGATGGAGTTCTTCGTCAAGCCCGGCGAGGACGAGGCGTGGCACCAGAAGTGGATCGACGAGCGCACGGCCTGGTACGTCGACCTCGGCATCAAGGCCGAGAACCTGCGCCACTTCGAGCACCCGCAGGAGAAGCTGTCGCACTACTCCAAGCGGACCGTGGACATCGAGTACCGCTTCCGCTTCACCGGCAACGAGTGGGGTGAGCTCGAGGGAGTCGCCAACCGCACCGACTTCGACCTCAAGACGCACTCGGAGCACTCCGGCACCGACCTGCTCTACTTCGACCAGACGACCGGGGAGAAGTACACCCCCTATGTCATCGAGCCCGCCGCCGGGCTGTCGCGCTCCCTGATGACCTTCCTGGTCGACGCCTACACCGAGGACGAGGCCCCGAACACCAAGGGCGGCGTCGACAAGCGGGTCAGCCTGCGCCTCGACCCCCGGCTCGCCCCGGTCAAGGCCGCGGTGCTGCCGCTGTCCCGCAACGCCGACCTCAGCCCCAAGGCGCGCGACCTGTCCGCCCAGCTGCGCAGGCACTGGAACGTCGACTTCGACGACGCCGGAGCGATCGGCAAGCGGTACCGCCGCCAGGACGAGATCGGGACGCCCTTCTGCATCACGGTCGACTTCGACACCCTCGAGGACCAGGCGGTGACGGTCCGCGAGCGCGACTCGATGGCCCAGGAGCGGGTCGGTCTCGACCAGGTCGAGGGCTATCTCGCCCAGCGCCTCATCGGCTGCTGACGAGCGGGTAAGACGTGAGCCGGGTCCCGCGTGAGGTCCTCGGCGCGACCCCCCGCGACCGGGCCCGGGCCGCGGCGAAGTCGCTCGGTCGCGCCGAGCTCACCCGGTGGTGCGCCGACCTGCTCTCCGGGCGAGCCACATACGGCGAGCGAGCAGGCCCCGACCCCGGCTGGCTGGCCGGCCGCGCGGTCGACGGCTGGGGCGCCCCCGACCACCTGGACGAGGCGACGGCCTACTGGCCGCGCGTCTGGGCGGCCCGCACGCTGCTCCACGTGTGGGACGACGCGGTGGTGACTGACGTGGTGGCCGCCCTGACCGATCCGGCATGGAGGGTGCGGGAGATGTGCGCGAAGGTGTGTGCCCGATGGGAGGTCGCCCCGGCCGCGGACGCGGTCGTGGCACTCCTCGGCGACGAGGTGCCACGCGTGCGGGTCGCCGCGCTCCGGGTGCTCGGCGCCGTCGGAGAGGGAGAACACGCCGCCGTCATCAGGTCGGCGCTCGCAGACCCCGAGGTGTGTGTGGTGGCCATGGCGGAACGCATGTCCCTCGGCCTGGCCGAACGGCTCGACCGCCCGGTGGCCGACCTCCCCTGACAGATGTCAGGGCAAACCAGTGACAACGTTGCATTGTCCGGTGCGGCCTCACCGGTCGATAGTGGACCCATGACCACGACGACCAGCACGGAGCAGGGTCGAGGCGGACTTCGGCCGGGCACCTCGGCCATCTCCCTCTCCGGCCTCCACAAGACGTTCGGCCCGGTCCGGGCCGTCCGCGGGATCGACCTCGAGATAGACCGGGGCGAGATCGTCGCCTTCCTCGGCCCGAACGGGGCGGGGAAGACGACGACGATCGACATGATCCTCGGCCTGTCGACGCCGACATCCGGGACCGTCGAGGTGCTCGGTCAGAGCCCGCGCAGCGCGATCTCCCAGGGCCTGGTGTCCGCGGTGATGCAGACGGCCGGTCTGCTCAAGGACATCTCCGTCAGGGAGACGCTCGAGCTGACCGGCTCGCTGTTCACCCACACGACCTCGGTCGAGAGCGTCATGCGCCGCGCGGGCATCACCGACATCGGCGGCCGACGCGTCGACAAGTGCTCTGGCGGCCAGCAGCAGCGCCTGCGGTTCGCCATGGCGCTGCTGTCCGACCCCGAGGTGCTCATCCTCGACGAGCCGACGACAGGGATGGACGTCGCCGGACGACGCGACTTCTGGGCGTCGATCCGCGAAGACGCCGGCCTGGGGCGCACGATCCTCTTCGCGACCCACTACCTCGAGGAAGCCGACGCCTACGCCGACCGCATCGTCCTCGTCCGCCAGGGCGAGATCGTGGCGGACGGGACGGCGGCCGAGATCCGGTCGATGGCCTCCGGCCGCACGATCCGCGCGACCGTGCCCGGCGCGACGACCGAGATGCTGCAGGCCATCCCCGGCGCCGACTCCGTCGAGGTCCGCGGGGAGAGCGTGCTCATCCACTCGGGCGACACCGACTCGGTGGCCCGGTACCTGCTGACTCAGACCGCAGCCCGCGACGTCGAGATCGAGGCACGCGGCATCGAGGACGCCTTCATCGCCCTCACCGCCACCGCAGAGGACCGCACATGACCGCCGCCGCCGAGACCCCAGCCGCCGGACGCATCGAGCGTCGGGTCCCTCCGATGGGCGGGTTCAGCACCACCCTGCTCGGCATCGAGCTCAAGCGCCTGCTGCGTAACCGCCGCACGGTGATCTTCACGTTCGTGCTTCCCGCCGCCCTGTACTTCATCTTCGGCACGGGTCAGAGCTACAGCAACCAGAGTGCGGGCAACGGCAACGTCATGGCCTACGTGATGATCTCGATGGCCGCCTACGGAGCACTTATCGCCTCGACAGGGGGCGGCGCCATGGTCGCGACCGAGCGGGCCCAGGGGTGGAGCCGCCAGCTACGGCTGACGCCGCTCTCCCCAGTCGCCTACGTCGCGACCAAGGTGATCGTGGCGATGACCTTGGGCCTGGTGGCCGTGGTCGTTGTCTACGTGTGCGGCGCGTTCACCGGCGCGCAGATGGTCACTCCCGCCATCTGGGTGGGCACCGCCGCCATCGCCTGGCTCGGCTCCGTCGTCTTCGCCGCCTTCGGGCTCTTCATGGGCTACCTCCTGCCGAGCGAGAACGTCATGCAGTTCATCGGGCCGCTGCTGGCCATCCTCGCCTTCGGGGGCGGCCTGTTCTCCCCGCTGCAGGACGGCAGCGTGCAGCAGCAGATCGCCCAGTTCACGCCCATGTACGGCATCGCCGAGCTGGCCCACCAACCGCTGACAGGCGCGCCGTTCCACGCCCTCTGGCTGGTGAACGTGGCCGTGTGGCTGGCGCTCTTCGCCGGCGGCGCGATCTGGCGCTTCCGCAAGGACACCGCTCGCGTCTGACGACACGGGTAGCGTCATGACCATGCCAGACCGGGTCGCCACCTTCGAGCAGCGGTTCCGCGGCCACGCCATGGTCGCTGCCGCGGTGTGGCTCGTCTTCCTCGCTCCTGCCGCCCTCGAGGGGTGGCGGGAGCGAGGCCGGGTCGGGGGGTGGGTCGGGCTTCTCGCGCTCGCGGTGTTCGTCGGTGTCTACCTCTGGTCCTTCCGGTGGTACTCGCTGAGCCGCCGAGCCCGCCAGCTGTGGCAGCACCCGGACCCGCACGCGGCGGGGATCTTCGTCGTCCTGCTGCTCGCGGCTGCGGTCTCGGTGGCGGCTCTGGGCGAGTCGGCACTCAACACCGCGGTCTATCTCGCGGTGGTCGCCGCCGTGGTGTTCCCGGGTCGACCGGCGGCGGTCATCGTCGCGGCCTTGCTGGTCGCGACGGAGACGCTCGCCCGAACCGTCCCGGCCTGGCAGGACGCCGAGGGCATCGGCTTGTACGTCGCGCTGGCCGCCTTCGCCGCCTGGGGGGTGTGGCAGGCCAGGCGCCGCAGCACTGAGCTCGCCCTGGCCCTGGAGCGCAACGCCGCGCTGGAGATCGCCGAGGAGCGCTCGCGGCTGGCCCGGGACCTGCACGACATCCTCGGCCACTCGCTGACGGTCATCGCGGTCAAGGCGGAGCTGGCCGGGCGGCTGCTCGACCTCGACGTCCCTCGGGCGCAGGCAGAGGTGGCCGACATCGAACGGCTCTCCCGGGACGCGCTCGCGGACGTCCGGGCGACGGTCGACGGCTATCGCGAGCTTCGCCTGTCGGTCGAGCTCACCCGGGCGCGGGTCGCCTTGGAGGCGGCGGGTATCGAGGCGGTGCTGCCCGGGTCGACCGACGAGGTACCGTCCAAGCTGCGCGAGCTGTTCGCCTGGACGATCCGCGAAGGGGTGACCAACGTGGTGCGGCACAGCGCAGCCCGCACCTGCACCATCACGCTCACCCCGTTGCAGGTGAGCATCGTCGACGACGGGCCCGGCATGGCAGCCACCGACGAGCCGGGGAACGGCCTGCGCGGGCTGCGGGAGCGAGCCGCTGCGGCAGGTGCGACCCTCGTCGTCGACGCGCCGGCCACTGGCGGCTTCTGCCTGTGCGTCCGGGCGCCTGCGTCCACCGCGTCCGTGTCCACCATGGCGCAGGGCGAGCACCCTGTGGCGTCCCGCGCCGGCACGCGATGACCATCCGCGTCCTGCTGGCAGACGACCAGGCCCTCGTGCGGGGAGCGCTCGCCAGTCTGCTCGACCTCGAACCCGACCTGTCCGTCGTGGCCGAGGTTGGTCGCGGGGACGAGGTCGTGGCGGCGGCCACGAAGTACGTGCCGGATGTCGCCATGCTCGATGTCGAGATGCCAGGCCTCGACGGCATCGAAGCGACTCGGGAGCTTCACCAGGCGCTGCCCGCGGTCAAGGTCCTCATCGTCACGACCTTCGGGCGGCCCGGCTACCTGCGGCGGGCGCTGCGGGCCGGGGCGGGCGGCTTCGTGGTCAAGGACACCCCCGCCCGACAGCTCGCGGACGCCGTGCGGCGCGTGCACGCCGGACTTCGCGTCATCGACCCCGACCTGGCGGCCGAGAGCATGGTCCGGGGTGAGTCCCCCATGACCGACCGCGAGAGCGAGGTGCTGCGCGCCGCGCGGGCTGGCGGCAGTGTCGCCGAGATCGCGGCCAGCGTCCTCCTCTCCGAAGGGACGGTTCGCAACCACCTGTCGTCGGCCATCGGCAAGACCCAGGCGCGCAACCGGGCCGACGCCGTCCGGATCGCCGACGAGAACGGCTGGCTCTGAGATCGCCACCTCCACGACCGAGCCGGCCGCGCGGACCCGGATCGTCCTCGTCCACGGCTCCCGCCTGTCGCACACCCAGTGGCTTCCCCAGGTGCGCCACCTCGAGGGCGAGTTCGAGCTGGCTCTTCCCGACCTGCCGGGGCACGGCACCCGCGTGGAGGAGCGGTTCACCCTCGAGCGCGCGGTGGGCGCCATCGCGGCGGCTGTCGACCCGTCGTCGCCGAGCGCTCCTGCGGGCCGCGTCATCCTCGTCGGGCACTCCCTCGGCGGCTACGCCGCCATGGCGTATGCCGGGCAGTTCCCTCGCCGGCTCGACGGGCTGGTCCTCGTCGGCAGTGCCGCCGTCCCCGTGGGGCTCGGGGCCGCCGCCTACCGGGGTGTCGCCGCGCTCACCGACCGCGCCGGACCGGAGCGGATGACCCGGGTCAACGACCGGGTGCTGCGCCGCCTCTACCCCCCCGACCTCATCGAGCCGGTCATCGCGGGCGGCTACTACTTCGGCCCGACCGCAGCCGCCTGGCGGGAGGTGATGGACCGCTGCCGGCCGGGCATGCTGCGGTCGGTCACCTGCCCTGTGCTGGTCACCGGCGGCCGGTTCGACCAGGTCGCCGTCCAGGCACGGCGCTTCGCCCGGGCCGCCCCACGTGGGCGGGCCGAGCTGGTGCCCCGCGCCGGACACCTCGTCGGTCTCGACCAGCCGGAGCGGCTGGCCGACCTGGTCCGCGCCTTCGCGCATTCGGTGGAGCGAGCGTCAGATGGGAGACTGGACCCGCCATGACCCTGCTCACCGACGTCCGCGCGGAGCCGTCCCTCCGCCGTGCCGACGTGCCCGCGGACCGGACCGCGCTGCCTCCTCTGCGGATCGGGCGCCACGTCATCGAGTCACCGGTCGTCCTCGCGCCGATGGCCGGGATCACCAACCGGGCCTTCCGCCGGCTGTGCCGGGAGTACGGCGACTCGGGCTCGGCCATCGGCGGCGCGTCGGGTGCCACGTCGCTCTACGTCAGCGAGATGATCACGTCCCGCGCCCTGGTCGAGCGGTCGCCCGAGACGATGCGCCTGATCGAGCACGACCCGCAGGAGGACCCCCGCTCGATCCAGCTCTACAGCGTCGACCCGACCACCGCCCGCGCCGCGGCGCGGATGCTGGTCTCCGAGGACCGGGCCGACCACATCGACCTCAACTTCGGCTGCCCGGTGCCCAAGGTCACCCGCAAGGGTGGCGGCTCGGCCCTGCCGTGGAAGAAGGACCTGTTCCGCTCCATCGTCGGAGCCGTGGTGGAGGAGGGCGCCCGCCGGGACGTCCCGGTCACGGTGAAGATGCGGATCGGCATCGACGATGAGCACCAGACCTATCTCGACGCTGGCCTGGCCGCGCAGGACGAGGGGGTGCAGGCGGTGGCGTTGCATGGACGCACCGCGGCGCAGGCGTACTCGGGCACGGCTGACTGGAGCGCCATCAAGCTGCTCAAGGAGACAGTGACCCTGGTCCCGGTGCTCGGCAACGGCGACATCTGGTCGGCCGAGGACGCGCTGCGGATGGTCGAGGAGACTGGCTGCGACGGGGTCGTCGTCGGCCGCGGCTGCCTCGGGCGCCCATGGCTGTTCACCGACCTCGCGGCCGCGTTCGCCGGCTCGACCGAGCGGGTGCGCCCGAGCCTCGGGGAGGTCGGCGAGACACTGCGCCGGCACACGGCATACCTCATGGAGTTCTATGGCGACGAAGGCCGTGCCTGCCGCGACATCCGCAAGCACATCGCGTGGTACCTCAAGGGTTTCCCGGCCGGCTCCGAGCTGCGCCACCAGCTGGCCCTGGTCGACTCGATGGCCTCGCTGGACCGCCTGCTCGCCACCCTCGACGCTGACGCGCCGTGGCCCGGGGAGGCGGCCGAGGGGCAGCGTGGCCGTGCTGGCTCCACGCGCCGCGTCGTCCTGCCCGAGGGCTGGCTCGACACGCGCGAGCTGAGCGCCGCGCACGCGGCGACGGTGGCCGAGGCCGAGCTGTCGGTCTCCGGCGGCTGACGTGGCGGCCCGGCGGGGCGGCAGCGCCGAGCGACCGGCCCTCTTCTTCGACGGGCCCGAGGACTTCCGCCAGTGGCTCGAGGAGCACCATGAGAGCGCGACCGAGCTCTGGATGGGGCTGACCAAGAAGCACGTCGAACCCCGCGGGATCACCTGGGAGGAGGCGGTCGAGGAGGCTCTCTGCTTCGGCTGGATCGACTCCACGGCGCAGCGCGTCGATGACGACACCCGCCGGCAGCGGTGGACACCGCGCAAGCCTGCCGGGAACTGGAGCACGGTGAACGTCGCCCTCGTCGAGCGGCTGACGGCCCAAGGGCGGATGCGCCCCGCCGGCCTCGCGGCGTTCGCTCGGCGCCGGCCCGAGCGTCAGGGGATCTATGCCTACGAGCAGGGCGGCGTGCTCGTCCTTCCGCCGGCGTATGCCGAGCAGCTGGCGGCCAGCCCGGCCGCCGCCGCGTTCTGGGCTGCCGCGACGGCGTCCTACCGGAGGATCTGCATCAGCTGGGTGAGCTCGGCCAGGCAGCAGCAGACCAACGACCGCCGGATGACCCAGCTGGTCGAGGACAGCGCCGCGGGGCGGCTCATCCCCACCCAGCGCTACGGTCCGCCGCCTCGGTGGCTCACCCGCGCTGCGGCGGCTGCCGCCGCGCCGGACGCCGATGCCGGGGACGCCCTGACGCCCAGGTAACTGTCAGCAACTCCTTGCCAAACGATGACCGTTCGTTGGCGGTTGTTGACGCGGCCCTGGCTAACGTGCCGACCTTGGGCTCGTTGGACACAGTGCGCCCCCCACCGGAGGGCGACCCTCGGGGCCCATCAGCAGGACGACCGTCCGAAGCCAGGAGTGCGCATGCCAGTCTCGATCTCCCGCCGCCCAGTCGCCACCGTCACCGCCGGCCTGCTCGCCGTCGGCGGCCTCGTCGGCGCGGCCGTCGGTGCCCAAGCCGCGACCCCGACCGCCGGCAGCGTCAGCGACGGCGCCCGGTCCGTCGGCTGGACGGGAGGCCCGTTCGCCGCTCCGAACGCCACCGGCGCGAGCGGCACCGTCACCTGCGGTCCGCAGCTGTGCGACGACTTCCAGCTGCACGTGAGCACCCCGGCCGGCTACGGGGACACCCACCAGCTCAAGGTCACCGTGGCGTGGCCGCTGGCGGCTGCAGACTTCGACGTCTACCTGCTCGACTCTGCCGGCACCGAGGTGGCCTCCGCCGCGTCCAGCTCTGACCCCGAGGTCATGGTCACGGCTCCGACGAGCGGTGACTACACGGTGCGGGTCGTCCCCTTCGCCCCACTCGGCCAGTCGTTCAGCGCGACGGCGGCTCTGGTCGACATCCCGGCGAACCCGCCGCCCTCGACCGCTCCCGCGCCGACCTACAGCCAGTACGGCGCACCCGAGACGTTCACGCGGGCCCATGACGCCGGCGAGCCCTCCATCGGCAACAGCCACAAGACCGGCGCCACCTTCTACCAGGCGCTGTTCGACACCTACAAGGCCACCTGGGACGACACCGCCAGCCCCAGCAAGGTGACCTGGACCGACGTGTCGGCCAACGCCGCCAAGGGCTGCGCGAGCGGGCAGACCACGAGCCTGGACCCCATCGGCTTCACCGACCCCAAGACCGGCCGGGTGTTCGAGAGCCAGCTGGCCGGCAAGACCTCGCTGATGTGCTACTCCGATGACGACGGCGCCACCTGGGCGCCGAGCCAGGGCGGCGGCCTCAGCTCCGGAGTGGACCACCAGACCGTGGGCGGCGGTGCGTACCCCGCCGGCGGCGTCGGCCCCCTGCCGACCTCCAGCTACCCGAACGCGGTCTACTACTGCAGCCAGGACGTCGCCGACGCGAACTGCGGCGCCAGCCATGACGGGGGCGTGACCTTCGGTCCGGCGGTCCCGATGTACTCGCTGCTCGACTGCGGCGGCCTGCATGGTCACGTCAAGGTGGCGCCCGACGGCACCGTCTACGTCCCCAACAAGGGCTGCGGCGGCAACCAGGCGGTCGCCGTCTCCGAGGACGGCGGCACCACGTGGTCGGTGCGCAAGGACCCGGCCAGCACCGCCGGCAGCTCTGACCCGAGCGTGGGAATCGGCGCCAACGGCACCGTCTACATGGGCTACCAGGCCGCCGACGGGACGCCCCGGGTCGCCGTGAGCCGCGACAAGGGCAAGACGTGGACCGACGACCAGAACGTCGGGCTTGCCGCCGGCATCCACAACGTGGTGTTCCCGTCCGTCGTGGCCGGCGACGACAACCGGGCGTCATTCGCCTACATCGGCTCGACCACCGCAGGCAACTACCAGGACGCCACCAACTTCCACGGCGACTGGCACCTCTACGTCTCCACGACCTATGACGGCGGCAAGACCTGGGTCACGGTGGACACGACGCCGACCGACCCGGTGCAGCGTGGCTCGATCTGCACCGGCGGCACCACCTGCGGCCAGGACCGCAACCTCCTCGACTTCATGGACACGACGGTGGACTCGACCGGCCGGGTCCTGGTGGGCTACGCCGACGGATGCACCGGCGCCTGCGCGGCGCCGGGAGGCGCGCAGAACTACGACGCCTACGCCACCATCGCGCGTCAGCAGAGCGGCCTGACCCTGTATGCCGCGAACGACCCCCTGCCGAACCTCACCCCGACGGCGCTCAGCGCCCCGAAGGCCAAGGGGCTCGTGACCCCGACCGCGACGATGACCAACACCGGCGCGGGAACGGCGACCGGGGCCACCATGCAGCTGCTCGTCGACGGCGCGGTCGTCTCCACCTCGACAGCCGGTGACCTCGCGCCCGGGGCGAGCCGGACCGTCACCTTCGCGGGGCTGAAGCTCGCCAAAGGCGCGCACACGGTCACCGTGGTCTGCGACCCGGGGAACTCCGTCCGCGAGTCGAACGAGGCCGACAACAAGCGGATGGTGACGGTCACCTCGTGATGGCGCTGAACCGGGCCGTGCCGGGGCACGGCCACTGGGTGCTGCCTGCAGCCGGCGCCGTCCTGCTCGCGACCGTTCTCGCCGGGTGTGGCGCTGCCAGTAGCGTGGCCGACCCTGACCGGGCGGCCGGCGGCACGACGTCGCCCGCGACGGGCACCACCACGCCGGTGGTCTGCGCCAAGGACGCCAAGCCCGTGGCCCTGCCCGACGGCTTCCCGACGCAGGCGGGGCTGCCGAGGGGCTACGTCGTCACCGCCGTGGAGGGGCGCACCGGGTCCCGGATGGTCGTGTCTGGGGTGTCGCCCAAGGACTTCACGGCCACGCTCGCCGACATGCAGCGGCTCTTCTCGGCCAACGGCTGGACGATGTCGGAGGGCGAGGTCGAGGCCGACGACGCCGAGTCGAACTTCAGCGGCAACGGGGTCAAGGGTCGATGGGCCATCCGGGCGATCGACCAGTGCGAGGGGAACACCTCCGTCTCGCTCGTCACCGGTCCCGCCTGACGGCCGCGACCGACCCGGCGGGGTTGTCGCCGCGACAAGGGCGACGGCATACAGTCCTCAGCGTGGGCAGCTATGGGGAGCACGACCGCGAGCGCTGGGTCCATGAGGACCCGACGCGTCAGCGTGCCGACCGTGACGACTTCGCCCGAGACCGGGCCCGGTTGATCCACTCCGCGTCGCTTCGCCGCCTCTCGGCGAAGACCCAGGTCGTCCAGCCGGGCAGCGACGACTTCATCCGCAACCGGCTCACGCACTCGCTCGAGGTGGCCCAGATCGGCCGCGAGTTCGGGGCTGCCCTCGGCTGCGACGCGGATGTCGTCGACACGGCCTGCCTGGCGCACGACCTCGGTCATCCACCCTTCGGGCACAACGGCGAGGCCGCCCTCAACGTGGCGGCCGCCGAGATCGGTGGCTTCGAGGGCAACGCGCAGACCCTGCGGGTGCTCACGCGGCTCGACGCGAAGCGGTTCCACCCGGATGGTCGCCCCGCGGGCCTGAACCTGACCCGCGCCAGCCTCGACGCGTCGACGAAGTACCCCTGGGTCCGCGGTGAGGCGCCCGAGACCACCGGCAAGTTCGGGGTGTATGCCGCCGACCTGCCGGTCTTCGAGTGGTTTCGCGCCGGCACCGAGCCACACCGACGGTGTCTCGAGGCGGAGGTGATGGACTGGTCGGACGACGTGGCGTACTCCGTCCACGACGTCGAGGACGCCATCGCGTCGGGGCGGGTCGACCCGCGCGCACTGCACAGCCGGACCGACATGGGAGCGGTCTACGAGGTGGCTCGGCAGAGCTACGCCCCGGACCTCGACGTGGCCGACCTCGAGGCCGCCCTCGACCGGCTCGTCGCGACGGGCACGATCCCCACGGCATACCGGGGGACGCGGGAGGACCTGGCCGCGCTCAAGGACATGACCAGCCGCCTCATCGGGCGCTTCGTGCTGACGGTCGAGCAGGCGACCCGGGCCCGGCACGGGACCGGTCCGCTGACGCGCTACGGCGCCGACCTCGTCGTCCCTGACGAGACCCGGGCCGAGTGCTCGGTACTCAAAGCGGTGGCCGCGCATTTCGTGATGTTCCTCGGTGAGCGCGTGGCCGTCATGGACGAGCAGCGCGAGGTGGTGGCCCACCTCGTCACGCGCTACCGCGACGACCCGACGCGTCTCGACGCCGACCTGCAGGCCGACTACGCCGCGGCAGGCGACGACGCCGCCCGGCTGAGGGTCGTCGTCGACCAGGTCGCCTCGCTCACGGACAGCCGAGCGACCACGCTGAGCCGGATGTGGGAGTCCTGACCTAGACTCGCTGGCGGGACCGAGGAGGAGCGCGGGTGGCGGGTCGGATCAAGGCGGATGACGTGACCGCTGTCAAGGAGCGGTCCTCCATCGAGGACCTCGTCCGCGAACACGTGACCCTCCGACGCTCTGGAAGCAGCCTGGTCGGGCTGTGCCCCTTTCACGACGAGAAGAGCCCGTCGTTCAACGTCAACCCGACCAACGGCTTCTACTACTGCTACGGCTGCGGCGAGGGCGGCGACGTGCTCTCCTTCGTCCAGAAGGTCGAGCACCTCAGCTTCGCCGAGTCGGTCGAGCGGCTGGCGCAGAAGCTCGGCTACGAGCTGACCTACGAGGACGGTGGCGGCAAGCCGCGGGAGGACGGGCTCGGCAAGCGTTCCCGACTGGTCGAGGCACATCGGGTCGCCCAGGAGTTCTACGCCGAGCAGCTCGTCGACACGGGCAACACCGCGGCCCGCGCGGGGCGCGACTTCATGCGCGAGCGAGGGTTCGACGGCACCGCCGCCAAGCTGTTCGGCGTCGGGTTCGCACCGCGCGGCGGGGAGGAGCTGACCCGGCATCTGCGGGCCAAGGGGTTCACCGATGACGAGCTCGTCGCCGGGGGGCTGTCCGGCCGGGGCAGCCGTGGCCTCTACGACCGGTTCAGGGGGCGGCTGGTCTGGCCGATCCGCGACATCACGGGCGACTGCGTGGGGTTCGGGGCGCGCCGGCTCTTCGACGACGACCGGGTCGAGGCGAAGTACCTCAACACCTCGGAGACGGCCATCTACAAGAAGTCCACGGTGCTCTACGGGCTCGACACCGCGAAGAAGGCGATCTCCCGCGACCGGACCGCCGTCGTCGTCGAGGGATACACCGATGTCATGGCGTGCCATCTCGCCGGTGTGGAGACGGCGATCGCGACCTGCGGGACCTCCTTCGGGGTCGACCACATCAAGACCCTGCGCCGGATCATGCGCGACGAGGCCGATCTTGCGCCGTCCAAGGTGATCTTCACCTTCGACGGTGACGCAGCGGGGCAGAAGGCGGCGATGCGCGCGTTCGGCGAGGACCAGCGCTGGGCCTCCCAGTCCTTCGTCGCGGTGGAGACGTCCGGCAAGGACCCGTGCGAGCTGCGTCAGACCAGCGGTGACATCGCCGTACGGGCGCTGGTCGAGGACGCCGTCCCGATGTTCGAGTTCGCCGTGCGGACGACGATCGGCCGGTTCGACCTCGACACGGGCGAGGGGCGGATCCAGGCCTTGCGCGTTGCCGCCCCGATCGTCGCGACCATCCGCGACCAGTCGCTGCGCCCGGAGTACGTCCGGATGCTGGCCGGCTGGCTCGGCGTCGAGGTGGAGCAGGTCGGCGCCGAGGTGGGCCGGGCCGCGAAAGCCAGTGCGTCGGGAGCGAGCGCCGCACGAGCGGAGTCGCTTCGTCACCCCGAGCCGACGGAGGCCGCGCTCGAGCCGACCGCCGCGGAGCTGGCCGGTTCGCTCCCGCAGCCCGACCTGCGCGACCCGGTCGTCCTGCTCGAGCGGCAGCTGCTCCAGGTCGTGCTGCAGTACCCAGCCCTGGTGGACAAGGCCGAGCTCGATGCCCTGGACGCTGCGGCATTCAGCGCACCGGCTCACCGAGCCGTGTTCGACGGTGTGGTCGGGGCGGGCGGTCTGCAGCCGGGGCTGACGACGGCGGCCTGGGCGGACGCGGTCGTCCAGGCGGCGCCCAGCGCCGTCCACTCGCTGATCTCGGAGCTGGCCGTCAGCGCGCTCCCCGTGACGATGGACAAGACCACCGGTCAGCCGAGCCGCCGGTATGTCGACTCGCTGACCCTCCGCCTGCGCGAGATGGCCCTGACCCGCCGGATCTCGGACGCCCTGAGCCAGCTTCGCCGGCTCGACACGGCGGGCACCCCTGACCCGGCCCGGCAGCGAGAGCTCGGGGTCGAGCTCCAGGACCTGCAGCGCGAGCTGGCCACGATGCGCGCCCGGGCGGAGGACTGATGCGCTTCTCGCTCAAGGACCTCCGTCGCCGAGAGACGGTGCCGGCGCAGGTCACCGCCCTCGTCGACACGGCGCCCGGCGAGAGCCTGCTCAACGGCGTCGCGGACCTCGACGCCACGGCCTGGCTCGTCGCCACCAACCACCGGCTGGCCATGGTGCCGTCCGATGGTGCGGTCGGGTGGCAGCGTCCCTGGCACGAGGTGGACCACGCCTCGTGGGACCGGGACAGCGGCCTGCTGACGGTGACCTGGGTGCGTCGAGGGCGTCCGGACCAGTGGCGCCTCGGCGACGAACGCACCTTCCTGCAGACCCTGCGCGAGCGTGTCCAGGCCAGCGTCGTCCTGGCCGAGGACCTGCGGCTGACCGGCCGGCGCACCGGCCGGGCGGTCATCAGGCAGGATCTCGCGACCGGTGAGCTGCTCGACCAGGTGATTCTCGGCCGGGGAGTCCGCGAGGACAAGGAGGTCGAGGCGGCGGCGGCCGAGGCGTTGTCCTGGCTGCGCGAGCAGGTCGGCCTGCCGTCCTCAGGTGGGGCGAGAACCGACGAGCCGGAGCCACCGCGGGAGTGATCGCCCCGATTCCGCCGGGCGGCAGGTCCTTTGCTACTGTTTCCCGCGCACCGTTCCCCTGTAGCTCAATTGGCAGAGCAGCCGACTGTTAATCGGCAGGTTGTTGGTTCGAGTCCAACCGGGGGAGCCCCTGTTTCCCTGGCAGCTCTCGGCGCGTTGGCTGATCATCCGCGTGGCGTGGGGAGATGTCCGGTTCGGCGTGGTTTCCTGGGCTTCGTGCTCAGGGGTGTGGGACGGTCGTGATCGCGCGCCGGTTCGTGTGGTCGGTGCGGCTCGCCGCCGTCGCGGGGGTCAGCGCCTGGGCCGCCGTGGCAGCCGTCCCGGCCCCGGTAGCCGAGCCGTTCGTGCGGGTGGAGCGACGGGCCCCAGCCATTGGGCTGACGTCCCTGGTGGCCGTCGAGGCGGTCACTCCGGAGGGCAGGCTGCGCCGTCGGGTCGTCATGGCGACACCGCCTGCCCCGACAGCGGACCCCTCGGCCGCACCTCTACCGTCGCCGGCAGCGCCACCAACACCGCAGCCCGGACCACCCGCGCCCGTGCCGTCGACCGACGGCTGTGCCAACCCCGACCGCTCGAAGGTCCTGCTGACCTTCGACGACGGAGGAGACCAGGCCCCGGCCATCCTCGAGATCCTCAACCGCTACGGCGTGAAGGCTCGCTGGTTCCCCACCGGCGACTGGGCGCAGTCCCATCCGGACGTCGTCCGGACCCTCCTCGACAGCGGCCAGCTGCTCGGCAACCACACCCGGTCCCACCCGAAGATGCTGTCGAACCTCGGCACCGACGAGCTGAGGCGCCAGGTCGACCAGGGCTACCACCCGTCGACGGTCTTCCGCTTCCCCTACGGTGCCAGCGACGCCGGCTCGCGCGACCTGGTGACCGGCATGGGCTACTCCATCTGTGCGTGGACGATCGACACCCGTGACTGGCAGGGTGCGACGGCGCAAGGCACGACGGATCTCGTGACCGGGCAGGCAGGCCCCGGCTCGGTCGTTCTCATGCACCTGAGGTTTCCCGCGGACGTCGCGGCGCTGCCCGGCCTCATCGAGAACCTGCGCGCTCGCGGGCTGATCTGACCGGTCGTCACCGGGAAGGTCAGACAGACGCCTCGACTGCTGGGGCCGAGCCCGGACCGGCTGTGCCGGGAGCGATCGTCGCGCGCCCCTTGGACCGCAGCCTCTTCTCGACGAGGCCGGCCAGCGTCGTCAGCCCGTAGTTGATGACGATGTAGATCGCCGCGATGACGATCAGCGCGGGGACGATGTTCGAGGTGTAGGAGCCGATGCGCTGGTAGTTGTTGAGCAGCTCCGGGTAGGTGATGATCTGTCCGAGGGCGGTGTCCTTGAGGACGACCACGAGCTGGCCCACGAGAGCCGGCAGCATCGCCGTGATGGCCTGGGGCAGCTCGATGGTGCGGAGCGTCTGACCACGGGTCAGCCCGATGGACAGTCCGGCTTCGGACTGGCCCTTCGGCAGGCTGCCCACCCCCGAGCGGAGCAGCTCGGCGACGATCGAGCCGTTGTAGAGGGTCAGTGCGACGACGACCGCGGCGAGCGGGTTGATATCGCTGCGGAAGACCCCGTTGAAGGCGAAGAAGTTGAACGCCGCGAACATCATGATCAGGACCGGGACAGAGCGGAAGAACTCCACGACGACCGTGCAGAACAACCGGATGGGGCGGTGGTGCGAGAGCCGGCCCATCCCGAAGACGAGCCCGAAGATCGTGGCCAGCACGATCGAGATCGCGGCGGCCTTGAGGGTGTTGACCAGGCCGGGGATGAGGTACTCGGTCCAGATCTCGGCCGTGAGGAACGGGGTCCACTTGCCTGCGGCGAGGTTGCCCTTCTCGCCGAGCTTGTACAGCGCGAACCCGAGGATCGCGAGCAGGACCAGCCCACCGACGACAGCGGTGACCCGGTGCCGCGCCCTCGCCTTGGGACCCGGGGCGTCGAACAGGACCGTGGTGCTCATCGCTTCACCGCCAGCCGGTTGGACAGGTGGGTGGTCAGCAGGCCCATCGGCAGTGTGAGGATGACGAACCCGATCGCGACGATGAGGAAGATGGGGATCGCGAGGTCGGGTCGAAACTCCTGCATCTGCTTCATCATCCCGCTGACCTCGGCGACGCCGATGGCGGTGGCGACCGTGGTGTTCTTCGTCAGCGCGATGAGCGTGTTGCCGAGCGGGGTGATCGCCCCGCGGAAGGCCTGGGGGAGCAGCACCTCGGTCAGGCTCTGGCCGAAGGTCAGGCCGACCGACCGGGCAGCCTCCGCCTGTCCCTGGGGGACGGTGTTGACACCACTGCGCAGGGCCTCGCAGACGAAGGCCGCGTGGTAGACGGACAGGCCGATGATCGACCAGATGATGTTGTTGCGAGCGAAGTC
This sequence comes from uncultured Actinomycetota bacterium, assembly GCA_963826375.1. Taxonomy (GTDB): domain Bacteria; phylum Actinomycetota; class Actinomycetes; order Actinomycetales; family Dermatophilaceae; genus Lapillicoccus. Next base: position 914,876 of record CAWGWN010000009.1, read on the forward strand.
CTCGCTGAAGGTGAAGCCGAGGTTGACCGCCATGACGATGTTCGAGGCGATGATGATCAGGGTCAGCGGGGTGTTGCGCACCGTGTTGACGTAGAAGGCACCGGCCTTCTGGAAGAGGGCGACCGGAGAGACCCGCATGACCGCGATGACCGTGCCCAGGATCAGCGAACCGATGGCCGCGAAGAACGTCAGCAGGATCGTCATCCCGAACGCCGCGAAGATGTTGTACTCGGCGAACAGCTCACCCATGGGTGTGGTTCCTCCTCAGATGGACGGGTCCCGCCCGGTGCTCTCGCACCGGGAGCGCACGGTATGCCGGGTGCTCGGGTGAGCACCCGGCATACCGGGCGTCAGTCGGTCAGGTGCAGGGAGCAGGCGTGGGCGGGTTGCCCGCACCCGGCTTGAACCCGGCCGGGCCGAGGTACTTGTCCACCGACTTCTGCCACTCACCCGAGCTGATGAACTTCTTCAGCGCGTCGGTCACCTGCTGGCAGAACGCGGTGTCGCCCTTCTTCAGGCCGACGCCGTAGTTCTCCGTGGAGAACGTGGTCCCGACGACCTTGAGCTTGCCCTTGTTGGCGTCCTGCGCGGCATAGCCGGCGAGGATCGTGTTGTCCGTCGTCAGGGCGTCGACCGAGCCGGCCTTGAGGGCGTCCACGCACAGGGTGTAGGTGTTGTACTCCTGGAGGTTGATGCCGGGGTACTTCGTCTGCAGGTTGGACGCGGACGTCGAGCCCTTGACCGAGCACAGCTTCTTGCCCTTCAGCGTCTCCGGACCGGTGATCGCCGTCTCGTCGGTCCGGACCAGCAGGTCCTGACCAGCGATGAAGTACGGCCCGGCGAACGAGACCTTCTCCTTGCGGGAGTCGGTGATCGAGTAGGTGCCGACGATGTACTTGACCTGGCCGGTGGAGATGAGCGTCTCGCGCTGCGAGGAGACGGCCTCGACGAACTCCGGCGTGAAGTTGAGCTCCTTGGCGATGTAGTTGGCGACGTCGACGTCGAAGCCGGTGTAGGTCGCGCCCTCCTTGAGGCCGAGCCCGGGCTGGTCGAACTTGATTCCGACCTTCACGCTCTGACCCGCACCGCCGCCGGCGGCGGTGCCGCCTCCGCTGGAACCGCCGGACGTGCCGCTGCCGCAGGCCGCGAGACCCGCGGCTGTCAGGGCCGCGACCGCGACGGTGCTGATACGACTGAACTTCATCTGTCTTCCTCCTCATTGGGCGACGTCACCGGAGCGGTGAGGTCGTCGGGGCGCATGCTCAGTGGGTGAGGATCTTGCCGAGGAAGTCCTTGGCACGATCCGAGGTGGGGTTGGTGAAGAACTGCTCGGGGGTGGCCGCCTCGACGATCTGACCGTCGGACATGAACACCACCCGGTCGGCAGCCTTGCGGGCGAACCCCATCTCGTGGGTGACGACGATCATCGTCATGCCCGACTTGGCGAGCCCGACCATGACGTCGAGGACCTCGTTGATCATCTCGGGGTCGAGCGCGGACGTCGGCTCGTCGAACAGCATGACCTTCGGCTCCATCGCGAGCGACCGCGCGATCGCCACGCGCTGCTGCTGGCCGCCGGAGAGCTGGGCCGGGTACTTGTCGGCCTGGTGCGCGACGCCCACCCGCTCGAGCAGCTCTTTGGCCCGCGTGTCGGCTGCGCTCTTGCTCATCTTGCGGACCTTGGTCGGCCCGAGCGTGACGTTCTCGAGGATCGTCTTGTGGGCGAACAGGTTGAAGCTCTGGAAGACCATGCCCACGTCGGCGCGCAGGTGCGCGAGCTCCTTGCCCTCCTCGGGCAGCGGCACCCCGTCGATCGCGATCGAGCCGGTCTCGAAGGTGTCCAGCCGGTTGATCGTGCGGCACAGCGTGGACTTGCCCGAGCCGGACGGGCCGAGCACCACCACCACCTCGCCCTTGGCGACCGTGAGGTCGATGTCCTGCAGCACGTGCAGGTCGCCGAAGTGCTTGTTGACCCCGCTGATCTCGACCATCGGGGCACCGGGGGCCGGTTTGGACACGTCGCGGGACCCGTCGAGGGGTGGTTCGCTCATGAGGGCAACCTATCTGCAGGCTCGCCGACGAGGCCCTTTTTGCCCAGACGGTCACCGAATTGTGAGCACCGCAGCACCCCCGTGCGGGTGTATGGCGCAGGCTCTGGGAGCGTGGGCCACGACGAAGGAGGATGCCATGGTGGTACGGCTGACCACAGAGGCCGAGCTGCGCGCAGCGGTCTCGATGCCGGCGGCCATCGCGGCGGTCCGGCAGGCCCTGCTTGATCTCGCGGACGGCCAGTTCGACCTCCCTCCGCGGATCCACCACGCGGACGGGGCCTACCTCGTCATGACGGCATACAGCTCACGTGCGGAGAGCACCGTGGTCAAGACCCTCTCGCTCGACTCCCAGCGGACGCCGGCGATCGTCGGCACCACGACGTGGACGAGCACCTCGACGCCGCACGTCGTCGTCGCCGATGCGGGACCAGTCACCTCCATGCGCACCGGGGCGATCGTCGGAGTCGCCACCGACGCGCTCGCCGCCGCCGACGCGAGCCGGCTCGTCCTGTATGGCGCGGGCGGCCAGGCTGCCGACCAGGTCCGCGCGGTGCACGCCGTCCGTCCACTGACCGAGCTGGCGATCGTGGCACGGACCGCCGGTCGAGGCTGGCGGCTGGCGGGCGCGCTCGAAGCGGAGCTGCCGGGGGTCACGATCACGGTCCACCGCCCCGGTGACGAGGACCTCAGCCGGGCCGACGTCGTCTGCTGCGCGACGCCGGCGACCGAGCCGCTCTTCCGTGCCGCCGACCTGCCGGGCGACGCCCACGTCAACGCCATCGGCTCCTATCGGCCCTCGATGCGGGAGCTGCCGGACGAGCTCGTCGATGCAGCGACCGTGCTGGCCGTTGACGACGTTGCGGCATGCCTCGCCGAGGCCGGAGAGCTGATCCGCGCGCGGGCCCGGGGCATGTTGCCCGGGTGGCTGACGCCTCTGCATACCCTCCCCGCCGGGCGCGAACGGCCGGCTGGTCAGACCGTCTTCAAGAGCGTGGGGCTCGCGGTGCAGGACTGGGCCCTGATGGAGCTGCTGGCGAGGGCGACACCCGACGCGTGAGTCCCGAGGCGGCGCCCCCGGCACGTCTCGGTGGGCAGGCGATCGCCTACGCGAGACATCACAGATGGCAGACTGCCCACCGACCGACCCCGACCGTGCCACGAGCAGGAGCCGACCCGTTGCCCGACGCCGTCCTCTCACCGACGCTCACCGCGCTGGCCCATGCGCATGGCGTGGCCACGGAGTACTGGGACTGGGAAGGTCACCACGTCCACGTCGCGCCCGACACCATCCGCGCTGTGCTCGCCGCGCTCGGCGTGGATGCGGGAGATGACGAGCTGGCTCGACACGCTGCCGCCGCGTTGCTCGAGCGTCCGTGGCGGCGCGTCCTTCCGCCCACCGTCGTCTGCCGCGCAGGGCGCCCGACCGAGGTCGTGACGCACCTGCCGGCTGGCGCCGTGGTGCACGCCGAGGTCGAGCTCGAGGATGGCGGGGGGCGCGCTCTAGGCCAACCCGGAGCGGCCGGCGACGCGCGGCGACTGGACGGCGTCGACCTGGTGGAGCGACGCCTCGAGCTGCCCGCCGACCTGCCGCTCGGCTGGCACCGGCTGCGGGTGCGCGGGGACGACGCCGACGTCGGCCCCACCGGCGTCGCCACCCTGGTCGTCACCCCTGAGGTGCTGGACCTCCCGGAGGCGCTGCGCGAGCAGAGGAGCTGGGGCCTGATGGAACAGGTCTACCAGGTGCGCTCGGACCGCTCCTGGGGGATCGGCGACCTCGCCGACCTCGGAGTGCTCGCGGCGTTCGCCGGCGCCGAGCTGGGTGCCGACTTCGTCCTGGTGAACCCGTTGCACGCGGCCGAGCCGATCGCGCCGATGGAGCCCTCGCCCTACCTGCCGACGACCCGGCGGTATGCCAACCCGGTCTACCTCAGCGTCGACGCCATCGCGGAGCTGGCCACCGCGCCCGCTGACGTGCGAGAGCGAGTGGCCGGGTCCGCCGCGACGGCGAGATCACTCAACGACCTGGACACCATCGACCGGGACGCGGTCTGGGCCGCCAAGCGTGCCGCGCTCTCCGAGATCTATCGATGCGGCCTCGACGAGCCGAGACAGGCGGCCTTCGAGGCCTACTGCCAGGGCGAGGGGGACGGGCTGGACACCTTCGCCACGTGGTGCGCCCTCGCGGATGAGCACGGCCTGCCGTGGAAGGCCTGGCCCGCGCCGCTGCGCGACCCGCTCTCGGCGGAGGTCGCCGCCTTCCGGGAGGGCAACCAGCAGAGCGTCGACTTCCACCGCTGGCTGCAGTGGCTCCTCGACGAGCAGCTCGCCGGCGTGCAGCGCAGGGCGCTCGGCGCGGGGATGGCGCTCGGGGTCGTCCACGATCTCGCCGTCGGGGTGAGCCCGGACGGAGCGGACGCCTGGGGCCTCGCCGACGTGCTCGGCAGACGGGTGTCGGTCGGCGCTCCGCCCGACCAGTTCAACCAGCTCGGGCAGGACTGGAACCAGCCCCCGTGGCGGCCGGACCGGCTCGCCGAGGTGGGCTACGCGCCATACCGGGACATGCTGCGGGGCATCCTCAGAGACTCCGGCGGCATCCGGGTCGACCACATCCTCGGGCTGTTCCGTCTGTGGTGGGTCCCGGCGGGGGAGCCGGCGAGCGCGGGCACCTACGTCCGATACGACCACGAGGCGCTCGTAGGCATCCTTGTGCTCGAGGCCCAGCGAGCGGGCGCCGTGGTCGTCGGGGAGGATCTCGGAGTCGTCGAGCCGTGGGTGCGCGACTACATGGGGGAGCGGGGGGTGCTCGGGACCTCGATCGTCTGGTTCGAGTGGGAGGACGGGAGGCTGCGAGCTCCCGAGACCTACCGCGAGCTGTGCCTCTCGACCGTCACGACGCACGACCTGCCTCCGACCGCAGGCTACCTCGCGCTCGACCACGTGGCCCTGCGCGACCGGCTGCATCTCCTGACCCGCCCGGTCGAGGAGGAGCGTGAGGTTGAGCAGGCGGCTATCGACACCGTGCGCTCAGTGCTGGTCGGCCAAGGGCTGCTCTCGGAGGGGGCCGGCGTGCCCGAGACGGTGGAGGCGTTGCACCTGTTTCTCGCCGAGACCCCGTCCCGGATGCTCGGTGTCGCGGTGACCGACCTCGTCGGCGACGTGCGGCCGATCAACCAGCCGGGGACGCAGGACGAGTACCCGAACTGGCGGCTGCCCCTGGCCGGCCCGGACGGCAGCCTGGTCAGCCTCGAGCAGGTGCTGGCGTCTCCGCTCGCAGCCCGCCTCGCCACGGTGCTCGGGACACCGCGCTGACCCGACTCGCGGCGTCTGGATGGTCCTGACCGCCTGCATGGCGGGAACCCGCAATGGCGGAAACCCGATGGGTCAGCTCAATGATGCGAAAACATCACCGATCGTGCTGTTGCCTCTGTTAGCGTGCGGACCTGTCGGCGTGGGGGCGCTCGGCCGAGATGTCCGGCTCGGGGGAAGCGGTCCGGCGGCTGTTCTGGGGGGAGCAGCCGCCGGTCCATCCCCGCCGGCTCACTCGGCGGTCAACCGTCAGGCTGGCCGAACACCGCGATGAGGGCAGCGGCGAGTGCCGCCCGCTCCACCATGCCGCTGATGCTGATCCACTCATGCCGCGCGTGGGCCCCGGCTCCCACCGCTCCCAGGCCGTCGAGCACCGGGATGCCCATCGCCGCAACGAAGTTGCCGTCGCTCGCACCCCCGACGGAGGCTTCCTGAAGGTCAACCTGAAGCTGGCCCGCGGCGGCGCGAGCGAGGTCGTACATCCGGGCGATCCCGGCGGTCCGCATCATCACCGGCCGGTTCCATCCACCGGAGAGCGTGAGCCGGACGCGCCCGTCACGCGGTCGCAGTGAGGCCAGGAGGTCGTCCACCCGGGCCTGCTCCGCGGCAGTCGACACGCGCACGTCGAGGTCGGCCGTTGCCGAACCGGCCATCACGTTCGGACGCGATCCGCCCCGCACGACTCCGACGTTGATGGAGGTGCCCCGGTCGAGGTCCGCGCCGGCGTGCAGTGCGACGACCACCCGCGCGATCTCGTCGATCGCGCTCGCACCGAGCTCGGGCTCGAGCCCGGCGTGCGCCTCGATCCCCGTCGCGGTGACGCGGAAGAGGCCGACACCCTTGCGCGCCGTCTTGACCGCGCCCTCGACGCTCGACTCGAGGACGAGGGCCGCGTCCGCGCCACGGCTCAGCTCCTCGAGGATCGAGCGCGAGAACGGGCTACCGATCTCCTCGTCCCCGTTGAGGACCAGCTGGAGGGACGGCCGCGGCACGCCCAGGACATCGAGTGCCCGCAGCGCCCAGACCACCTGGACCAGGCCGCCCTTCATGTCGAAGACCCCCGGGCCGGTGACGACGTCGCCGTCGACGCGGGCTGGGCGCGCCTGGACCGTGCCGGTGTCGAAGACGGTGTCGTAGTGCGCGAGCGCGACCAGCCTGTTCGTGCCGGTGCCCGGGTAGTCGAGCATGAGGACGTCGCCGTGGTCGTCCGAGGCCCACACCGTCCGGTCTTTGGGGAGGCCGAGACGGTCGGTCACCCACGACTCGATCCGGACCAGACCGGCATCCAGGAGCGGTACGTCGTCGCTCGGCGTCTCCAGATCCACCAGCCAGCACACGTCGTCGACCATCTCTGCCGTGTGGTCGGCGAGCCAGCTGTGGATCCGGCGCACATCCACGCTTGTCATCGAGTCCGGGAGCGGGAGGAGGCTCACGCGGTCACCCCGAGCAGGTTGCGGATCCGTTCCGTCGACATCGGGTCTCCGTTCTCCAGCTGGCGGATCTGCCCGAGCAGCTCGCGCACCATGGGGGTGGGCACCGACAGCCGGTCGGCCTCGCGCAGCACCGCCGCGTAGTGCGTCGGCACCTCCGTGGGCCGCCGTCGGACGGCCAGGTCGCGCCAGATCCCGCTGCGGTCCTTGGTCTGCGTCCTGAGCCAGGCGACGAGCCGGTCGGTCGCCCGGTCCTTCGCCTCGCGGTCGTCGCCGGCATAGGGCAGCGGGTCGAAGGCGTCGAACGGCTCCAGACGGATGCTCAGGGCCGCGGCGACGTCGAAGATCTCGCAGGTGAGGCGGTACATCACCTCCCGGTTGGCGTCGATGAGGTCCGCCATGGGAGCGTCCGCGAGGGCGGTGGCGGTCAGCATCGCGCCGAAGCCGAGCTTGGACCACAGGAAGCCGGCGACGTTGTCCGTCACGCGAGCGGGCCCCCAAGCCTGCAGGTCCTCGACCACCGACCGGACCCGGTCGGAAACCGAGCCGTCCATCTCACCGACGACGAGCGCGCCCAGACCGCCGTCCTGGATCTCTCCCGGCGCGGTGACGTCGGCGAAGAGGTTGACGAAGGCACCGACGGTGCGCTCCGGCCCGATGCGGTCGGCGATGGGCTGCTCGTTCAGACCGTTCTGCAGCGAGACCACGAAACCGTCTTGGCGAAGCCGGGGTTCGACCCAATCCAGGGCGGCCCCGGTCGCCTGCGCCTTCACCGCCAGCAGGACTCGGCCCAGGGTCGGCTCAGCACCGCGGGTCCGGGTCTCATCGGGAGTCATGGCAGCCGCCACGGAGACAGCTGACGTGACGCCGTCACGAAGCAGCCGTAGGCCACGGCTCGTGACCGCCTCGACGTGCCCCCGGTCAGAGTCCACGAGGGTCACCGGGTGACCGGCGCGGGCGAGGTGGAACGCCAGGGTCCCGCCGATCGCTCCCGCCCCGACCACGGTGTAGGGGACCTTCTGCTCAAGAGGGGTTGTCATGCCGTCGATTCTTCCTGTCCGTGCTGGAGCAGGGTCGTCCCAGGGAAGTGATAGGGCAGCGCCGTGGTCCCGGCCGTCGCCCCACCGTCGACCCGGAGGATGGCTCCCGTCGTGAAGCCGGCCGCGTCGCTGGCCAGCCACAGGACTGCGGCCGCGATCTCCTCGGGGCGGCCGACGCGACCGAGGGGGTTGACCGAGACGGCTGCGGCATACTCGCTCGTCACCGGGTTGACCGGGCTGTCGACGTCGACGAAGCCCGGCGCCACGGCGTTGACGCGCACCCCGGCCGCCGCAAGCTCCACAGCGCAGGCCTTGGTCGCCATCTCGAGAGCCGCCTTGGAGGTGCAGTAGTGGGCCGCGCCGGGCCGCGCCCGGGTGGCCGCGCCCGAGCTGATGTTCACGACGCACGCGGAGGCAACCTGCTGGGCGGCCAGGGCGACCGCCAGCAGCACGGGGGCGCGCACGTTGACGTGCTGGACGCGGTCCCAGACCTCGGCCGTCATCTCAGCCAGGGGAGTGGCCGGGTAGATCCCCGCTGCATTCACGAGCACGTCGACCGGCCCGAGCTGCGTGGCGGCCGCCTGGATGAGGCGGGAGACGCCAGGGTCACTGAGGTCGGCGGCCAAGGACTGGGTGGCCACCCCGTGCTTCTCGGCGACGGTGGTCATGGCTGCAGCCAGCTCATCGACGCGGGCGTCCACCCCCGTGACCCGGTCTCCGCCGGCGGCGAACGCCTGAGCACAGGCCAGCCCGATGCCGCCCGCTGCCCCGGTGACGAGCACATGCCGGGCCGTCACACGAACTCCTTGTCCTTGGTCTCCGGCATGGTGGCGTAGACGATGCACCCGATGAGAGCCGCCGCCATGACGTAGATCCAGGTCTGCTCGCGGTAGCCGGACTGGCCCATCCACGTGGTGATGTATGGCGCCGTTCCGCCGAAGACGGCGACCGCGAGGGCGTAGGGCAGGCCGATCCCGGTGGCCCGGACTTCAGGCGGGAACTGCTCGGACATGATGACGGCGCAGTTGGCCGAGTACCCGGTCAGGAAGGTCACCCCGATCAGCTCGACGAGCAGCAAGGTGGCGAAGGTGCCCTGCCCGAGGAGCTGGAACGCGGGGTAGGCGAAGACGAGGAACCCGAAGGCGAAGGCGAACATCGTCGGCTTGCGGCCGTACCTGTCGGACAGCATGGCGACGAACGGCAGGAGGCAGATGAAGTAGGCGACGGCGATGAAGTTCGCCAGGAGGGCCTGCTGCAGCGGGATCCCCATCGTGGTGCTGGCGTAGCCGGGCATGAAGCTCAGCCACAGGTAGTAAAGCAGGGTCCCGGCGATGGTGATCCCGACAACGCGGGCCGCGGCCGCCGGGTGTTCGCGGAAGACGCGGGTGAAGGCGTGTTTGCCTGTCGTGCGGCCGGTGTCTCGGGCCGTGGTGAAGCTGTCGGTCTCCTCGACGCTCGCACGCAGCCAGAGACCGATCAGGCCGAGGATGCCCGCGAAGACGAAGGCCACCCGCCATCCCCAGGAGGCGAGGTCGTCCTTGCTCAAGGTCGAGGTGAGCAGGTAGCCAGTGCCCGAGGCGATCAGGACCCCGCCCCCGACCGACACCTGCTGCCATGACCCGGCGAATGCCCGGCGGCCCACGGACGCGGACTCGACGAGGAACGAGGACGAGGAGCCGAACTCGCCTCCGGCAGAGAAGCCCTGGACGAGGCGGGCCACCAGGAGCAACAGGGGAGCGATGACCCCGATGCTCGAGTAAGCGGGGATCAGACCGATGAAGATCGAGGCGCCAGCCATCAGCCCGATGGTCAGCACCAGCCCCTTCTTGCGGCCGTGACGGTCGGCATATGCGCCGAGGATGGCGCCGCCGATGGGACGCATCACGAAGCCGACAGCGAAGACCGCCAGGGTCGACAGGAGACTGACCGCCGGGTCCTTGCTGGCGAAGAACTGGCCGGCGAACACCGGGGCCAGCGTTGCGTAGAGCGCCCAGTCGACCCACTCGACGGCGTTGCCGACGGAACCGGCGAGGACTGCCTTCCGCTGCTTGGCCGTCATCCGGCTCCGGGGTCGTGGGCCGGCGCCTACGGACTGGGTGGTGGTCATCTGGGCTCTCCTGTGGTGGTCGTGGCGGTTTCGGTGTGGGCTGCGTAGGGAGGACGCACGAGGTCGGCGACCTCGGCGTGCGTGGCGAACCAGACGTCGTCCTGCTCGCGGATGTGGTCGAGCAGCGCGCGGAGCACGACCAGGCGAGAGCGATGTCCGATCACGTGCGGGTGGAGGGTGAGCTGGAAGAGGCCACCCTCGTGGTGCGCCGCGTCGAACTCGTCCTGCCAGATCTGCAGGGCCGAGCGGGGCGGCATGTAGGGCCGCAGGCCGGAGTAGCGCTCCATCATGAAGTAGGGGGCGTCGTCCCGGATCCACTCCACCGGGATCTCGACGATGCCGGTGGGGCGCCCGTCCGCCACCAGCTCGTAGGGGTTGTCGTCGCCCATCAGCGACGAGTCGTAGGCGAACCCGAGCTCGGTGATGATGTCGAGAGTGTGCTCCGAGAAATCCCAGCTGGGGGTGCGGATCCCGGTGGGTCGCACGCCGGAGACCCGCTCGAGCGTGTCGAGGGCCCTTCCGGTCAGGTCGAGCTCGTCCTCTCGGGACAGCAGCATGTTGCGCTCGTGGATCCAGCCGTGGACGGCGACCTCGTGTCCGCCCTCGACATACGCCTCGACCTCGTGGGGGTGGAGCAGTGCCGAGACGGCCGGCATGTAGAACGAGGCGGGCACCTCGAGCTCCGCCAGCATGGCAACGATCTTGGGCGCCGCGACGCGAGAGCCGTACTCTCCCTGCGAGAGCTTGCCCGGGCTCGTCTCGCCGTCGCGCAGCGGGATGGTCTCGTGGTCGGAGTCGAACGAGAGCGCGACCGCGACCCGGGCGTCTCCTGGCCAGCGCCGGGGGGTGAGGTCCTGGCCGGCGCGGACTCGCGAGACGTGGTGGCGCCAGACGGGCTCCGGCCACTGCCACGGCTCGAGGGCAGGTTCCTGCGGCTCGGTGGGACGGCCGGAAGCGGCGGGCGACGTCATGGGAGCTCCTGAGGGGCCGGACGGCCGTGGGGGTCGATGGGCACCCAGGCCCGCTTGAGGACCTGGACCTGCATGCTGAGGTCTGCGGACACGACTCCGGGGAGCGCGCCGATCGCCTGCGTGGTGTAGGCGTAGAGGTCACCGTGGGTGGGCAGGACTCCTTGGACGATGAGGTTGTGCCGGCCGGTCGACGCGCTCACATACCGGCTGGCGGGGTGCTTGGCCAGCGCCGTTCCCACCTCGTCGACCCGGCCGGGCTCGACCGTGAGCCAGAGCAGGAACTCGACGTCGAACCCGATGACGGGCGACTCGAAGAGGGTCCGGAACCGCAGGCAGCCGCGGGAGACCAGCGACTCGACACGTCTCGCGGCCGTCGACTCGCTGATGCCGGCCTGCGCCGCCACCGCGGCGTAGGTCGCACGGCCGTCGCGGGCCAGGATGCCGGCGATCTGCAGCTCCTGGTCGGTGAGGCTGATCGGCTCCACCCAGTCACGGTGTGCGTAGTCGATGACCGCGCCACCGCTGCGCAGGGTGTGGGTGGCCTGCTCGTCGAAGCCCCCCGGGTGCCACTCCTCGAAGGCGCTGAACTTGCGACTCACGACGAGGGACTCGGACTCCACCACGTCGTCAAGGCGCTCGAGCTGGCTGATGACCGTCATGACGTCCCGATGGGTGGGCACCACCAGTTCGGCCGTGACGTCGAACGAGCCGATGGTCACGGTCACGAACCGCGACGTGGTCAGGCCTGCAGCTGCTGCGGCCACCTGGGCCACCCGGCCGGGGCGCGCACGCAGCCGAAGATAGATCGAGATGCCCAGGCCGCAGCGGAGGTGGTCGAGAACGCCGGTGACGGCAACCGCACGGGTGGCAAGCAGCTGCTGACCCCGCCGGGTGATTGTCGACTCCGACGTGCCGAGGGCGGCTGCGATCTGCTTCCAGGAGGCCCGGCCGTTGAGCTGGAGGGCCCTGACGATGGACTGGTCCAGCTCGTCCAACTTGGGGAATTCCGGCATGAGAAGAAGCATGAGTGCCGAATCCCTCCAAAGTCAAGGGATAAGCAGGTGCTTTCCGTCAGCACGCGGCGGACGGCGAGGGGCTTGGCTACTTCGACGGCCGCAGCGGCGGCGGGTCCTGAGGGACGAGCTGCGCCCCGATCTTGCGGAAGAGGGCGTCTGCGCCATTGGGCGAGTACCGGTACTCGCCCTGGTCGTCGAACGCCTCGGGGGCGTAGGTCGCGGCCACCGCGATGGCGACCTTCTGCGACGGGAGGTAGGCCATCAGGCCGGACTCGCCCGCGAAGCTCGGGCTCTGCAGCAGCCAGCTGCCCGAGATGACCAGGCCGAGCCCGAACGTGTAGAAGTCTCCGTGGGGGGCGCAGGTGGAGCAGCCGGGCAGAGCGCTGGTCTTGCCGCGCAGGCCTGTCGTGACCATAGCGTCGTACGAGTCCTTCGACAGGAGCTTGCCGGAGCCGATCCCCACGGCGCTGGCCTCCAGGTCTCGGATGGTCGTGGTCTGGATGGCGCCGTGGGTGATGGTCCACGAGGGGTTCCAGTATGTCGAGTCCTCGTAGAACGGGCTGCCATCGGGGATCTTCAGGGATGACCGGCGCTCGGACGTGAAGGCGTGCAGCACCGGCGACGGGATCTCGGGAGTGAACGAGTTGGCGGTGCTGGTGAGCCCGAGCGGCTTCAGGACCTTCTCGCTCATCAGGGTGGGCATGTCCTGCCCGGTGGCCTTCTCCAACGCCAGCCCGAGGAGCACGTAGTTGGTGTGGGCGTAGTCCCAGTTAGTCCCCGGCTCGTAGAGAAGCGGCTTTGTGGTCGCGAAGCTGAGCAGCTCCTGCGGCTCACGCTGCTTGAACGGGTCGGCATAGAACGCCTCGGTGAACGGCTCGTTCCCGATCACGTAGTCCACATAGCCGGACGTCATCTGGGCCAGCTGGCCGAGGGTCACCCGGTCGGAGTTCGGCACGTCGGGCAGCCAGGTCGACAGCTTGTCGTCGAGCGACACCTTCTTCTCGTCGACCAGCTCGAGCAGCAGCGTCGCGACATACGCGATGGCGACGGCGCCGTTGCGGAAGTGCATGTCCGTCGTGGCCGGGACGCCGGTCATCGACTCGCCGAACGCCTGGGTCACCACCTCTCGGCCGTCGATGGTGACGCGCACGATCGCGGCTTTCAGGTGCTGCTCGGCCATGGTGGCGCGCACGACGTTGATGACGGCGTCCGCCTGTGCCGACCCGAGCGTCGGCGTGGGGGCGAGGGTGGGCGGTGCCGGGCTCTCGCCGGAGGTGCACGCGGCGAGCAGGGCTGCGACGCAGACGACGGGGACCATGCGGCGGGTGAAGGTCACGATGGATCCTCTCAGGCTGTCACGGTGTAAGCCTGCTTATCGGCCCGCTACCGGTGTGCCGTCCAACCCATGCCGCTGCCCGCTCGGCCAGGAGTGTTGGTCACGGCGGCGCGTCGGGTGCGAGGTCGCCACCTCGCAGTGGTCAGACTGGGCTCATGCTGAGCCTGCGCATCACCTCTCCAGGACCCCTGACCGACGGCGTCCTGCAAGCGCTGGAGGCGGACCCCGGCGTCAGCGCCCTCGCGGTGGTCCGCGGGGCCAGCCTGCGACCGGTGGGCGATCTCGTGACCGCCGACGTCGCTCGCGAGGCCGCCAACGACGTCATCGACCGGCTGCGCGAGCTGGGGGTGCACCGCGACGGCACGGTGCGCATCGAGCCGGTGAGCAGCTGGCTCTCCCAGGAGGGGTTCCAGGCGGAGCGCCGGACTCCCGGCAGCAGCGCGGACTCGGTCGTCTGGCCCGAGGTGACCCAACGCGCATACGAGGACTCCGAGCTGAACTGGACGTACGTCAGCTTCATGACCCTGGCCACCATGATCGCGGCTATCGCGATCGTGCTGGACTCCCAGATCCTCGTGATCGGCGCCATGGTGCTCGGGCCGGAGTTCGGCGCGGTGGCCGCCCTCGGTCTCGCCCTCGTCCGTCGGCGCCCCGCCCTGCTCGGCATCGCCGCCCGCACGCTGGTCGCGGGCTTCGCCATCGCCATCGTGGTCACCGTGCTCGCGGTGCTCGCCGCAAGGGGCCTGGGCTGGGTCACCCTGGCTGACGTGACCCGAAGCCGGCCGGGGACCGACTTCATCTACTCGCCGAACAGGTGGTCGTTCGTCGTGGCGGTCATCGCCGGCGCGGCCGGGGTGCTGTCTTTGACCTCTGCGCGGACCGGCGGCCTGTCGGGGGTGTTCATCTCGGTGACCACGGTGCCCGCTGCCGGCATCATCGCGCTCGGGCTGGCGTTCGGTGTGGGTGCCGAGGTGCGTGGGGGGATCCTGCAGCTGCTGGTCAACCTGACCGGCATGGCCATCGCCGGCTGGGCGACCCTCGCGCTTCAGCAGTCGGTGTGGGCGCGGATGTCAGCCAGGCGTGCTCACCTGGTCGGACGTCTTCGGGCCAGGCGTGGTGGGGCAGGTGGGGCTTGAAACCCACGACCGACGGACTGGCGGTCATTGTCTGGACTGTGGGTGGTCGCGTTATGGGGAATCAGGCTGGCGAGGGCGAGGCGTAGCTGCTCGCCGCTATCGCTGTGATCCAGCAGAGATCCATGCTCGTGATCTCGGACGTCGTGCGCCGACCGGCCGATCGGCGACATCACCGAACGTGGCCATCAGTCAGTGGAGGGTCTCGTGGTTGTGGCACATCTCGACGAACTTGGCGATGCGCGCGGCACGGGTCCCCGGCCTCTTCGCATCGTGGACGCGGTAGAGGATCGCATAGCGGTTGGCGCCGCTGAGCGCCTCGAAGAATTCCGTGGCTTGCGGGTCGGCCGCGAGTGCCGCAGCCAAGTCGTCGGGGACGGTGGCGCTCTTCTGGCCGGCATAGGCTGCCGCCCACCTGCCGTCGGCCTTCGCCGCGTCGACCTGCGCCTGCCCGGCCGGGCGCATGCGACCGGCCGCGATCAGCGCTTCGGCCTTGTCCCGGTTGATCTGCGACCACGCGCTGCGCGGCCCGCGCGGGGTGAAGCGCTGCAACCAGTAGGTCTGGTCGTATCCCCGCTTCTGCCCGTCGATCCAGCCGTGGCAGAGAGCGACATCGAGGGCCTCGACGTAGGTGACCGTCGTGGCCTCGCGGACCTTCCCGATCCTGAGCCAGACGCCGCCGTGGTCGGCGTGGTGCTCGGCGAACCATGCCTCGCAGTCGGACATCGTGGCGAAGGAGACCACCGGCTGGCCGGCCAGCTCCTCAGGCACCTCCTGGTCCGGCATACAGCCATCCTGTCACCGCTCACCGACAGGATCGCCAGCTTCGCAGCCGGCCGGCATGGCATGTGATCTCCTACACCTCATGGAGGGCGACGCGACGGCTGGGGAGTCGGATCCACCGGAGTCCACGTCGCGCACCGCGAGGATGTGGTGGCGGGCGTGCATGGCGGCGTTCGTGTTCATGACGGCGACATCATGGGTGAGCGCCTTCTGGCTTTCACGGCTGCCACGGACGGACGGCTCTGGTCGCAGCGTCTTGTACGTCTACTGGAACCACACGAGCGGCTTCTGGTTTGGGTTGCTGCTCGCGGCGGCTGCAGTGTTGTCGCCGGTTTGTGCCGCTGGTCTTCTCGTCCGGGGTGTTCGCCGCGCGCATGGACGGTGGCGAGCTGTGATGATGGCAATCGGCTGGGGCGGATGGCTTTGTGGTACGGCGTATCTTGCTGTGCTCGCCTTTCTGGTGATGGCGCTGGGCGGCCTCGAGGGGAGCCAGATGATCGTCAGAGGTGTTGATGGCTCGAGGGTGCTGATCACGGTGGCCTACGACGGCGAGGTCGGCGGCGTGTGGCGTCCAGCAACCTCGTTCACCTACCTCGAAGAGCCCGGTTTGGCAACGGTCGATCCCTTGAGCGGACCCTGTCGCCTGGATCGTGTGATGGAGTCGCAGCTGAAGCTGACCTGCGGCTCGACGTCCCAGCTGATGAGCGCCGACCTGGGAGGATCCTGACCGGACCCATCGGACCGCGTCCGTTGTGCAGCTGTCTGGTTGGTCCGGGTCGTGTGGTCGTGAGTGAAGTCTGTTGTGCCGAAAACTGGCCTAGTGGGGCAGGTGGGGCTTGAACCCACGACCGACGGATTATGAGTCCGCTGCTCTGACCGGCTGAGCTACTGCCCCGGGCGAGCCACCGGCATACCTGCTTCGGAGGACCGCGTCGGTGAGCCTAGCGACCTTCCTCACGCAGCTGTGCGCGCGATGAGGGCGAGCAGCTCTACGTGGACCTGCTCCGGGTACTCCAGACAGGCGAAGTGCGACGAGGGCAGCTCGAGGTAGGTGGCGCCCTCGACCTGCTGGGCCGCGTGATGCATCGCCTGGTGGCCGGCCAGGATGTCGTAGCGACCGGAGACGAACGCCGCGGGCAGGCGGATGCCGGAGAGGTCGACGTGGGTGTGGCTGGTCAGGGCGGAGGCGAGCCGGAAGTACCAGTCGACGTCGGTGCGCAGGAACGCGTCCATCGCGACCTTGATCCGTGCCGGGTCGGCGGGCGGGAGGATGAAGCCACTGCGACCGACCACATGCTCCGCCAGGGGCAGCCGCGACGCCCGCCGGACCAGGGGAGACAGGGGAGCGCCGATCAGGCTGAGCCCACGGGCGGCGGCGACGGTGACCGGCTTGCGCAGCAGGCGGGGAACCCGCAGCGGCGACAGCATCGTGGCGAAGGTCTCGCCCGGAACGCCGCAGAGGGCGAACAGCCCCCGCACCCGATGGGGCTGGGTCACCGCCAGCTCGAAAGAGACGTTGACCCCCATCGACCACCCGGCAACCACCGCCGAGGGTTCCCCCGTCGAGTCCAGGACGGCCAGGGCGTCCTGCACCATCGACCCGATGCTGATGGCGTCGCGGTCGACTGGCCGGTGCGACCCGGCAACGCCGCGGTGGTACCAGGAGACGACGCGCGCGCCGCAGTCCGGGTCCGTGAGCAGCGGCCAGAACTCGGGACCTGTGCCGAGACCGTTGCACAGCAGCACCAGAGGACCGGTCGCGTCGTTGGTCCAGGCCTGGATGGTCGTGCCGTCAGCGCTGGTGACCTCGTAGCGACGCATGGTCGGCCATTCTCCACGACGGGAGACGCGACACGATGCACCGGACGTCCTTCAGACGTTGGTGCTGGTGTGAACAATGGTGCACAATGGCCCCAGCAGACATCCAGCTCGTGCCGAGGTTCGTGGGGAAGACGTCCCTCGCACACAGGAGGTCCAGGGTGTCTGTTGCACAGCAGCGTGTCACGAGGGGCGTGGTGTTCATCCACTCCGCCCCCACAGCGTTGTGCCCGCACATCGGCTGGGCCCTGGAGTCCGCCCTCGGTGGCCGGGTCAACCTCGAGTGGACGGTCCAGCCGGCCGGCTCCCGGCTGGTGCGGGCCGAGCTGTCCTGGACCGGTGAGGCCGGCCTCGGCGCGCGGATCGCGAGCGCCCTGCGCGGCTGGGAGAACCTGCGCTACGAGGTCACCGAGGAGCCCTCTCCCGGCAATGACGGCTCGCGCTGGTCGCACACGCCGTCGCTCGGGATCCACCACACCTGGACGTCGGCGAGCGGTGACTCCGTCATCAACGAGGACCGGCTGCGCGACGCCATCCGGGTCAGCGACGGTGACCCCATGCGGCTGCAGGCCGAGCTCGACGCGGCGCTGGGCCTGGCCTGGGACCGCGAGCTCGAGCCTTTCCGGTATGCCGGCGACGGGGCTCCCGTCCGCTGGCTCCACAAGGTCGGCTGACCCAGCCGCCCCGCCCCGCCTCACGCCGCAGGACCGTCGCACAGCTGCTCAGCCGCGGGGCTGGGCCTTCCCCGCCTCGACGGCGAGCCGGTCCACGAGGTCGTTCATCGGATCCCCCGAGTGGCCCTTCACCCAGCGGAAGGTCACGTCGCCGCGCCCGCGAACGGCATCGATGAGCGGCTCCCACAGGTCACGGCTGGCCACCGGCTTCTTGGCGCTGGTCTTCCAGCCGTTGCTGACCCAGCCCTTCCACCACCCGTTGCGGAAGCAGTTGACGACGTAGGTCGAGTCGCTGACGACGACGAGCGGACCGGGCAGGGACCGGACCGCCTCGAGCGCGGCCTGGATCTCCATCCGCTGGTTGGTCGTATGCGGGGCCCCGCCGACCCCCTGCCGGCCATCCTGGGTCGCCCAGGCCCAGCCGCCGGGACCCGGGTTGCCGGAGCAGGCGCCATCGGTCCACACCTCGAGCGCTCCGGAAGCAGGCGTCTGGTCGGGCCGCGGCTTGGCCCCGGCCGATGCCGTCGCTCGGTGAGGCAGAGCAGGGTCCGCTGCCGGCACCGGGTCGACCCCGAGCTCGAAGCTGCCCTGGGCGCAGCCGACGTGCGCCCAGCGGCTGCCCGAGGAGCCGCCGGCGTCGGTGATCTCGGCACCGGGCTGGATGGGCCGTCCGCACACGCCGCACGTCGTCGCATACTTCGCGGTCAGGGGCATGGGTCATCCCACCCGTGCGTCGAGGTCGGGCACCGAGTCAGACAGACCGCAGCAGCAGCGCCACGTTGTGGCCGCCGAACCCGAAGGAGTTGTTGAGGACGGCGAGGTCACCGTCACCGAGCTGCCGGTGCTCGCCGACCACGACGTCGAGCGGGATCGCCGGGTCGAGGTTGTCGATGTTGGTCGTCGCGGGGGCAAGCCGGTCGCGGATCGACAGGATCGACAGCACCGCCTCGAGCGACCCGGCGGCGCCGAGCAGGTGCCCCGTCATCGACTTCGTCGCGCTGACCGGGATGCTCGCGGCCGCGTCGCCGAAGGCGCGCAGGATCGCCTTGGCCTCGGCCACGTCACCGACCGGCGTCGAGGTGGCGTGGGCGTTGATGTGGGCGACGTCGGTCGTCGTCAGCCCGGCCCGCTCGATGGCCTCGAGCATCGCTCGCGACGCCCCGGCCCCGGTGGGGTCAGGCGCGGTGATGTGGTGGGCGTCGGCGGACATCCCGACCCCGGCCAGCTCTGCGTAGATCGTGGCCCCGCGGGCTTTGGCGTGCTCCTCGGTCTCCAGCACGATGATGGCCGAGCCCTCACCGAGCACGAAGCCGTCGCGGTCGATGTCGTAGGGCCGCGACGCCCTGGCGGGGTCGTCGTTGCGGGTCGACAGCGCCTGCATTGCGGCGAACCCGGCGATCGGCAGGGCGTGCACGGCCGCCTCGGTGCCGCCGGCCACGACGACGTCGGCACGACCGCTGCGGATCATCTCTGCGCCCAGGCCCATCGCCTCGGCGCCGGACGAGCACGCGCTGACCGGGGTGTGCGCACCGGCGCGGGCGCCGAGGTCGAGCGACACGGCCGCGGCAGGGCCGTTGGGCATGAGCATCGGCACCGCCAGGGGGTAGACCCGCCGCGGGCCCTTCTCGCGCAGGTTGTCCCACTGGGAGAGCAGGGTCCAGACCCCGCCGATCCCGGAGCCGACAGCGACCGCCAGCCGCTCGGGCTCGACGTCCGGCGCCCCAGCGTCCTGCCAGGCCTCGCGGGCGGCGATGAGGGCGTACTGCGAGGACGGGTCCAGCCGGCGCGTCTCGACCTTGCTGAGCACGTCCTCGGGCGGGGTGTGCAGGGTCGCTGCGAAGGTCACCGGGAGCTCGTACTTCGCCACCCAGTCGGCCTCGATGGTCCGGGCCCCGGAACGCCCGGCGAGGATCCCGGCCCACGTCTCCTGGACGGTGCCGCCGAGCGGGGTCGTGGCCCCCAGACCGGTGATGACGATGCGCTGGTCGCGGTTGGACGTCATGGCGTCGGGACTCCTTGGCGTGTCGGGCCCTCGGGCCACGGCGGTGTGGTGCTGGATCCTGCGGATGATGCGGGTGCTTCCATGACCAGCCTAGGCGCTCCGGGCGCCCGGGGTGCGGGTCCCGGGCGCCGAGCGGTGGTCAGCTCTGCGCGCCGCCGATGAAGGTCACGGCGTCGCGCACGGTGCGGAGGTTCTTCACCTCGTCGTCGGGGATCCGGACGCCGAACTTCTCCTCGGCGTTGACGACGATGGTCATCATCGACAGCGAGTCGATGTCGAGGTCGTCCGTGAAGGACTTGTCCATCTCGACCGTGTCGGTCTCGATGCCGGTCTCTTCGTTGACGATCTCGGCCAGACCCTCGAGGATCTCCTGCTCGCTCTGCGCCATCTCGGTGCTCTCCTTGGTTGGTGTTGAGGTATGTCGTGCTGGTCCTGCGCTCGTGCGTCCTGCAATGTCCCGAATGACCCGTCGGGACGCGGGAGCTGTCAGGGGATGACGATGACCTGCGCGGCATACACGAGCCCGGCGCCGAAGCCGATCTGCAGCGCGAGCCCGCCGCTCGGGATCAGCTGCTCGCGCAGCATCCGCTCGGTGGCGAGCGGGATCGATGCGGCGGAGGTGTTGGCCGTCTCGGCGATGTCGCGAGCCACGGGGATGTCTGCGGGCAGCTTGAGCTGCTTGATCATCGCGTCGATGATCCGCATGTTGGCCTGGTGCGGGATGAACGCGTCGAGGTCGTCGATGGTGATGCCGGCCTTGTCGATCGCCTGCTGCGCGACGGGGGCCATGCCCCAGACGGCCCAGCGGAAGACCGTCTGCCCGGCCATGCCGATCGCCGGCCAGTTCTTGTCCGTGTCGCGGATGTCGGTCCACGGCTCACGCTGCGAGATGGCCTGCCACTGGGCGCCGTCCGAGCCCCAGATGGTCGGACCGATGCCGGGGGTGTCGGACGGGCCGACGACGGCAGCGCCCGCGCCGTCGCCGAAGATGAACGCGGACCCACGGTCGTCGTAGTCGGTGAAGTCCGACAGCTTCTCCACCCCGACGACGAGGACGTACTCCGCACTGCCGCCGCGGACCATGTCGTTGGCCACGGAGATGCCGTAGCAGTAGCCCGCGCAGGCAGCCGAGATGTCGAAGGCCGCGCACTGGGCGCCGAGCCGGTCGGCGAGGATGGGGGCCGCGGCCGGAGTCTGGTAGGGGTGCGTCACCGTGGCCACGATGATGGCACCGAGCTGCGAGGCGGTGATCCCCGCTGCCCGCAGAGCGTCCTGAGCGGCGTGCTCGGACATGTCCACGACGCTCTCCTCGGGAGCGGCGACGCGTCGCGAGATGATGCCGGAGCGCTCGCGGATCCACTCGTCGGAGGAGTCGATCCGCTCGACCAGCTCGGAGTTCATCACCACCCGTTCGGGGCGGTAGCCACCGACCCCCCAGATCCGGGCGTGGCGCGAGCCGTCACCGGCGGCGAGGGTGCCGGTGCCCTTCGGCGTGGGGGCGGTGGGTGTCGCGGACGGTGTGCTCATCGCGCTTCCTGCGTCTCTTGGGTGTCGTGGTCGGCGGCGTGCCGGCCGATGAGGGTGCGGGCGGCGTCGAGGTCGTCGGGCGTCTTCAACGCGAGCAGCTCGACGCCCTTCATCGCCCGCTTGGCCAGGCCGACCAGCGTGCCGGCCGGGGCCAGCTCCAGCAGCCCGGTGACGCCGAGGCGGGTCATCGCCTCCATGCACAGGTCCCACCGGACCGGGTTGCTCACCTGGGACACCAGCCGGGTCACGGCGTCGGCTCCCGAGGCCACTGGCTCGCCGTCCGCGTTGGACAGCAGGATGACCGAGGGGTCCGCGAGAGCGAGGCCGGCGGCCTGCTGACGCATCGCCTCGACGGCCGGCCGCATGTGCTCGGTGTGGAACGCCCCGGCGACCTGCAGGGGGATGACACGGGCGCGGGCCGGGGGCTCCTCGGCGAGAGCGGCGAGCTGCTCGAGGGTGCCGGCGGCGACGACCTGCCCGGCCCCGTTGACGTTGGCGGGGGTGAGGCCATGACGGGCCAGCAGCGCGAGCACCTCCTCCGGGTCCCCGCCGAGGACCGCGCTCATGCCCGTCGGGGTGACTGCGCTGGCATCAGCCATCGCCGTGCCCCGGACGCGGACCAGGGCCAGTGCGTCCTCGGGGGAGAGGACTCCGGCGGCCGCGACGGCGGTGATCTCGCCGACCGAGTGGCCGGCCGTCACGCCCGTCGTGCCGGCCAGTGTCATCGGCTGGTCGGCGAAGAGCGCGCCGAGGGTCAGCAGTCCGGCGCCGACGATGAGCGGCTGGGCGACGGCCGTGTCGCGGATGGTGTCGGCGTCCGACTCGGTGCCGTGGGCGACGAGGTCGACGCCGGCTGCAGCGGAGAGGGCGGCGGCACGCTCTCGCAGACCGGGCAGGTCGAGCCAGGGCGCGAGGAAGCCCGGGGTCTGGGAGCCCTGTCCGGGGCAGACGATGGCGAGCACGTGTCCAGCCTCCCTTGTCGCGCGGTGGGGTGGCGTCACCGAACCCAACCAACAATACCCTCGGACTTTGGAGGTTTCCTACAAAGCCTCGTCCGGTATGCCGGGTGCTCGCCCCGGCGCCCCAGCCCGCCAGGTCGTCGGCGCGGGCTCGGACAGCCGCCCCACGGCCAGGGCGAGCTGGACCGTGTGCGCCTCCCGGGGCCGGCCGAGGTCGTAGCCCGTGACGTCGGCGATCCGGCCCAGGCGGTAACGGACCGTGTTGGGGTGCACGAAGAGCAGCCGCGCCGTCGCCTCGAGGGCGCAGCCGCTCTCGAGGAAGACCGACGCGGTGCGCAGCAGGGCGGGCTGGCCCTCGAGAGGGTGGTAGACCCGGTCCACGAGCGTGCGCCGGGCCACCTGGTCGCCGGTGAGAACCCGCTCGGGCAGCAGCTCGTCCGCCAGCACGGGTCGTGGCGCCTGTGGCCAGGCCGCCGCCGCCGCGAGCCCGCTGAGTGCGGCGCGCGCCGAGCGTCCGGCGGCGAACAGGTGGGGCACTGTGGGGCCGACGACGACGGGGCCGTCGCCGAACTGGGAGGCGATCTGGGCGACCACGGCCAGCGGCTCGCTCGTGCCGCCGAGGATGACGACGAAGCGCCGCCGCTGGACGGCCGCCAGCGACTCGGCCCCGAGCCGGCTGACGCTCCGGCGGAGCGCCGCGACGGCCTGGGTGACCTCTGCCGGTGGCGTCATCCCCGCCACGACGGTCACCGGCGCCACCGAGCCCCATCCCAGCGCCGTCGCCCGGGACTGCATGGAGTCGTCCGCTTCGCCGCGGAGCACGGCGTCGACGACGAGTGCCTCCAGCCTCGCGTCCCAGGCACCGCGCGCCTCAGCGGCCTCGGCATACACCTGCGCGGCGGCGAAGGCGATCTCGCGGGAGTACCGCAGCACCGACTCGCGCAGGACCTGCTCGTCGCCGGGGCCGGCCAGGGCGCCGACGTCCTCCTCGACGACGTCGACGACGCTGCGCACCAGGTCGAGGGTCTGCGCGAGGGTGATCGAGCGGGTCAGCTCGCGCGGGGCGGTGCCGAAGATGTTCGCGGTGACCGGGAGGTCCTCGCCCAGGGAGCGCAGCCAGGTGATGAAGGCGCCGATGCCGGCCTGGGCGACCAGGCCGACCCACGAGCGGTCCTCGGCGGAGAGGGCGCGGTACCAGTCGTGTGTCTCCATCCGGCGCAGAGCGGCCGTCGACAGCTCGCCCGACGCGCCGTCGACGCGACGTCTCGTCGCCGCCGAGATCCGGCGGCGCCCGGGTGCGCGTCGAGCGCGAGCGGTGGCCACCCCTGCACCCTATTTGTATGCGGTGCACAACCGCCCGACGTCGGGCCTCCGTGGGATGATCCCCGGCATGCGTCTGGTCGAGCCTCTGCGGGTCCTGGCCGTGCTCGGGGTGCTCCTCGTCGCGGGATGCGCGGCAGGCGGAGGAGTCGGCGGCCCCGGACCGAGCCCGTCCGGGCGGGCCGCACCGGTGGTCGCCCGGCTGCATCCGGGGGAGGCGCCCCTCGTCCTCGGTCATCGGGGGGCGGCGGGCTACCGCCCTGAGGAGACGCTGGAGTCGTTCGAGACGGGCGCCCGGATGGGTGCCGACTACCTCGAGCTCGACCTCGTGTCGACTCGCGACCACGTCCTGGTGGCCCGGCACGAGAACGAGATCTCCGGCACGACCGATGTCGCCGGGCACCCCGAGTTCGCGTCTCGGCGGACGACCAAGGTGGTGGACGGCGCCAGCCTCGTCGGCTGGTTCACCGAGGACTTCACCCTGGCCGAGCTCAGGACGTTGCGGGCCCGCGAGCGGCTGCCCGCAGTCCGCCCCGGCAACACCGACTACGACGGTCGCTTCCCGGTGCCGACGTTCGACGAGGTGCTCGCTCTCCGTGCGCGGCTCAGCAGCGAGCTCGGCCGTCCGGTCGGGATCGCGCCGGAGACCAAGCACCCCGCCTACTTCAGCGGCATCGGTCTGCCTCTCGAGCCGCCGATGCTCGCCGCGCTGCGCGCAGCCGGGCTGGACACCCCCACCGCGCCGGTCCTCGTCCAGTCCTTCGAGCTGGCCAACCTCCTGGCGCTGCGGACGACGCAGGGGATGAGGGCCAGGACCATCTTCCTCGTCGACGCCAAGGGAGCGCCCGCAACCACGGTCCCTGGCGCGCCATCCGACTACGCGGGCTTCGTCACCGCCGAGGGCCTGGCCTTCCTGCGCGGCAAGGTCGACGCGATCGGGCCGGACAAGGGCCTCGTCATCCCTCGGACGTGGCAGGACACCCTCGGCACGCCGACGGACCTCGTAGCCGCCGCCCATGCCGATGGGCTGTCCGTCATCCCGTTCACCTTCCGGGCGGAGAACCAGTTCCTGCCGGCCGACTACTGGGTGGGCACCGGGCTGACCACGCCCGGGCGGGCGCGGGAGGAGCAGCAGGCGTTCCTCGCCGCAGGCGTCGACGGCCTCTTCACCGACCAGCCGGACGTCACCGTCCGAGCGCGGGATGCTGCCCCCGGCCGGTAGCGCACCCCCCTGGACGCACCACCGACCGAGGAGCTTGCTCAGCCCTTGGGGCTGACCTGCTTCGGGTCCGACTCGTTGTGACCGCGGTCGAGACCGGTGACGACGTAGGTCACGTCGTCCTGCGCCCCTACGGCCGGGTCGGTCCACGACTGCTCGCCGTCCACGGCCCGCACGGTGGCTACGAGGTGGCTCGCGTCGGCGAGGGCGCAGTCACCGGACTTCACGTGAGCGTCGGACTCGGGCAGGCGGTACACGGCATACTCGGTCGTGCTCGCGTCTCCGGCGCGCCAGGTGAGGGTCACGCCGTCGGCGGTCCGACGGGCCTTGACCTCCTTGGGGGCCTTGGGCGCGTCGTGGTCGAGCCACGGCATCGCCGGGACCAGAGCGGGGTGCTGGTACCACGTGTTGTTGAGCAGGGTCGTGGCGCCGAGCCGGTCGGCCCGCACGTCCTTGGCGCTGAAGTAGATGTCGCCCAGGACCTCGGGGTGGTGGCTGTTGTACTCGAGGTGGTTGCTCATCTCCCGAGGCTCGTTGTTCCACTCCGGAGACTGGGTGGAGGTGCCGATCTTGTAGGTGGCCTGGCCGATGTAGAGCTGGACATCATGACCGCGCACGACGTCCGACCACCAGTCGACGAGCACGTTGTAGTCGGCCACGGCCAGGCTCTCAGCCCAGTAGATCTGCGGGGCGATGTAGTCGATCCACCCCTCCTGCGCCCACCGGCGGGTGTCCGCATACAGGTCGCTGTAGGTCTGCGCCCCGGCCTGGGTGGCCGAGCCGCGCGGGTCGTTGGCCTGGTTCATCCAGACGGCGAAGGGCGAGACGCCGAACTTCACCCACGGCTTGGCGGCCTTGATCTGGGTGCCCAGCTCGGTGATGAGCTTGTTGATGTTGTCGCGCCGCCAGTCGGCGAGGGACATCCCGCCCCCGTAGGCCGCGTACTGGGCCGAGTCGTCGAAGGTCTGGCCCGAGACGGGGTAGGGGTAGAAGTAGTCGTCGAAGTGGACGGCGTCGATGTCGTACTTCGTCACCGCGTCCATGATCGCGCTCTCGACGAACGCCCGGGCCTCGGGCACTCCCGGGTTGTAGTAGAGCTTGCCGCCGTAGGCGATGGTCCAGTCCGGGTGCACCTTCGCCGGGTGGGTGGGGCTCAGGCCGGCCACGTCGGAGGTGAGGTTCATCGTGATCCGGTAGGGGTTGAACCAGGCGTGCAGCTCGAGGTTGCGCTGATGCGCCTCGGCGACCGCGAACGCCAGGGGGTCGTAGCCCGGGTCGACGCCCTGCGTGCCGGTGAGGTACTTCGACCACGGCTCGACCGAGCTGGGCCAGAACGCGTCAGCGGTCGGCCGCACCTGGAGGACGACGGCGTTGTGGTTCTGCGCGACCGCCATGTCGAACCAGGAGCGCAGCTCGGCCTTCTGCTGGTCCGCGCTCAGGCCCGGCTTGCTGGGCCAGTCGATGTTGACCACCGAGGCGATCCAGACCGCCCGCAGCTGCTGCTTCTGCGCGTGGGTGTCGACCGGACAGGCGGGCGCCCCGTGTCCCGCGTGAGCCAGGCGCGTCCCGGCGACGGCGGGTGACGCGCCGAGGGCGAGCACCGCGCACGCCAGCATGCTCAGGACGAGGAACCAGGAACGCCGGTGCATGTTACCTCCACGAAATCCAACTGAAGGGAAAGAAAGTTGCACACCGCAGTCTGCCTCGGTCACGCCCGTTTGGGAACCCCCTATGAGCGGTGGGCTGGGAAAATGCTGGGTGGCTCAGTCGGTGCCGAAGTCGAACGAGGAGCGCTCCATCGCCTCGTCGACCGCGTCGACGTCGCCAGACTCGTTGCCGGCCGCAATCGCGTCCGCGCCCCCGCTCTCGAGCTCGCCCACCAGGGCGGCGGTCTGCCCGTTCAGCAGCTGTCCCTGCGCGGCATACATCTCCAGCTTGGCGCGGGTGTCGGCGATGTCGAGGTTGCGCATGGTCAGCTGGCCGATCCGGTCGACGGGCCCGAACGCCGCGTCCTCGGTGCGCTCCATGGAGAGCTTGTCGGGGTCGTAGCTGAAGTTGGAGCCGCGGGTGTCGACGATCGAGTAGTCGTCGCCGCGGCGCAGCCGCAGCGTCACCTCACCGGTGACCGCCGAGGCGACCCAGCGCTGCAGCGACTCGCGGAGCATCAGCGACTGCGGGTCGAGCCAGCGCCCTTCGTAGAGCAGGCGGCCCAGCCGCCGGCCCTCGGCGTGGTAGTTCGCCAGGGTGTCCTCGTTGTGGATCGCGTTGAGCAGTCGCTCGTATGCCGTGTGCAGCAGTGCCATGGCCGGTGCCTCGTAGATGCCGCGGCTCTTCGCCTCGATGATCCGGTTCTCGATCTGGTCCGACATCCCCAGACCGTGCCGGCCGCCGATGGCGTTGGCCTCGTGGACGAGGTCGACGGCGGAGTCGAAATGACGGCCGTCGATGGAGACCGGTCGGCCCTGGACGAAGCCGATGGTGACGTCCTCCGGCTCGATGGCGACAGCGGGGTCCCAGAACTTCACGCCCATGATCGGCTCGACGGTCTCGAGGGTGGTGTCGAGGTGCTCCAGCGTCTTGGCCTCGTGGGTGGCGCCGAGGATGTTGGCGTCGGTCGAGTAGGCCTTCTCGGCAGAGTCGCGGTAGGGCAGGTCGTGAGCCGTCAGCCAGTGCGACATCTCGGCCCGGCCACCGAGCTCCGTGACGAAGTCGGCGTCCAGCCACGGCTTGTAGATCCGCAGCTGAGGGTTGGCCAGCAGCCCGTAACGGTAGAACCGCTCGATGTCGTTGCCCTTGTAGGTCGACCCGTCGCCCCAGATCGACACGCCGTCCTCCTGCATGGCGCGCACGAGCAGGGTGCCGGTGACGGCCCGCCCGAGTGGCGTGGTGTTGAAGTAGGTCTTGCTGCCGGAGCGGATGTGGAACGCCCCGCAGGCGATGGCAGACAGGCCCTCCTCCACGAGCGCCACCGTGCAGTCGACGAGCCGGGAGAGCTCCGCGCCATACTGCAGCGCCCGGCCTGGGACGCCCTCGATGTCGGGCTCGTCCGGCTGGCCGAGGTCAGCCGTGTACGTGCACGGGACGGCGCCTCGCTCGCGCATCCAGGCCACGGCCACGGAGGTGTCGAGGCCCCCGGAGAAGGCGATGCCGACGCGCTCGCCGACGGGCAGGGAAGTCAGGACTTTGGACACCGGCCCAGCCTAGGGGCTCCGGCGCGCCCCTCTTGCGTCCGGGTCGAGACGGGTTCCGACCCGCCCGGACCCGGACGCCAGCCCGCGTGGAGGGCTAGCTGATGCGGGCGGGTCTCACTCGCGGGCCAGCGCCAGCTGGTGGAGGACCTTCCGGAACGTGCCGTATCGACGAGGTCCCACCTGAGAGGCCCAGTCATCCTCGATCCGGTGGATCCGAGCGGTTGCGTCAGCGATGGTCTGGTCGCCGAGCGCCGTGCGGCAGACGAGTCGAACCCGCCGGTCACCGCGGTCCGGACCGATCTGCAGATGCCCGGACGCGACGAGCTGGGTGACGAACTGGCCGCAGCCCTGCTTGGTCATGCCGACCCGGTCGGCGAGCTCGGTGACGCTGACCCCGTCGTCGGGGACGCACGTCAGGACACGCAGGTGCGACATCCTGAGACCGGCCCCCTCCTCTTCGGCGAACGTCTCCTGGATCTCGCGCAGCAGGATGCCCATGAGCATGCCCGCCTGGACCTCGGTCGGACGAATAGGGGGGTTGACAGCACTCATAAACCTACTTTACCATCCGGTGGATGGGAAAGCCGCTTTACAAAATGCCGCAAACTGGGCATGACCGGTCAGCGCTCGGAGCCGCCGACGTCACCGACGCCGAGCTGCAGGCGATGGTGGCGGCCCAGCTCGCCCCGATGGACCCGGTCGACAGCGTGAGCGTCCTGTCTTCGCAGGCGCACATCGTCCCCTACGACCTGCCCGCCCTCACGACCGTCGGTCGGTACTGGGTGCGCGGTGCGGCTGAGACCCAGTCGGGGACGAGGTCGTACTCGTTCTTCGTCAAGCACATCCAGTCGTGGAGCCGGTCCCCGCTCTTCGCGTTCGTGCCGGCCGAGCTGCAGGACTTCGCCGAACAGTCGGTGCCGTGGCGGACCGAGGCCCTCGTCTACCGCTCGGACCTCGGGGCGAGGCTACCGAGCGGACTCTCCATGGCCAGAGCCTTCGGCGTGTACGACCTGGATGAGAAGTCGGCTGCCCTCTGGCTGGCGGAGGTTCCGGCGACAGCCCGGGTCTGGACGGACGACGACGTGCACGCGGCCGCCCGTCTGCTGGGACGGGTCGCGGCAAGCCCCGCCGTGGCGCCGCTGGCTGACGTCGGCGAACATCCGTGGGCGGTGAGCGACTACCTGGCGGGCAGGTTGCAGACCCAGGTCCTGCCCATGCTCGGCGACGAGGCGATCTGGATGCACCCCCTGGTGGCTCCGGCTTTCGACCACGGCCTGCGATCCCGGTTGCTGGCGGTGGCTGGCGTCCTCGAGGATCTGGTGACCGAGCTGGATGGCATGCCGCGGCTGACGGCGCACGGAGACGCCTGCCCCAACAACCTCCTCCTGCTGCCGGGTGGCGACGGGTTCGCCCTGGTCGACTTCGGCTTCTGGGGACGCAGGTCGGTCGGCTACGACCTGGCGCAGCTGCTGGTGGGCGAGGTGCAGCTGGGTCGGCAGCCGGCGTCCGAGCTCGCTCGCCTGGAGCCCTCTGTCCTCACGGCCTACGTCCAAGGCCTGCGCGAGGAGGGCTGTGACCTGCCTGTCGAGGTTGTCCGTCGCGCGCATGCGCTGCAGCTGCTGATCTTCACCGGTCTGTCGTGCCTACCGTTCGAGCATCTGTCCAGCCCGGTGACCGCGCCGCTTCGAAAGATCGCCGCGGAGCGCGCCGCGATAGCCCAGTTCTCGCTCGACCTTCACGACAGCACCAGCACCTGAGCGCCGCCTGGCGTCCGGGTCGAAAGGGTTCCGCCAGGGAGAGGCTAGGACTCGCCGCCGGCGTTGCCGGAGGTGCCGGCCGTGACGTCGTCGAGCCGGTACCTCTGCGCTGCCTGCCCGGCATACTCGGCCGGCACGGCGCCGCTGCGGGCGAGCATCTGCAGGGTTCTTACCGCCAGCGACGGTCCGTCGATGTGGAAGAACCGCCGCGCGGCGGCCCGGGTGTCCGAGAAGCCGAACCCGTCGGCGCCGAGCGACATAAACTCGCCCGGCACGTACTGCCCGATCTGGTCCTGCACCGCGCGCATGTAGTCCGAGACGGCGAGCACCGGGCCGGGGGTGTCGGCGAGCTTCTGGGTGACCCAGGGAACGCGCTTGTCCTTGCCCGGGTCGAGGAACTCCTGCTCGTCGCAGGCGAGGCCGTCGCGGCGCAGCTCGCTCCAGGAGGTCACCGACCAGACGTCCGCCGCCACCCCGAAGTCCTTGGCCAGCAGCTCCTGGGCCTCCAGCGCCCACAGGACGCCGACCCCGGAGGCGAGCAGCTGGGCCCGGGCCGGCTGGTGGCTCCAGCCCTCGGTGTCCGCCCGCTTCAGCAGGTACATGCCCCGGGTGATGCCCTCGACGTCGACGTCCTCCGGCTCCTTGGGCTGCGCGAGCGGCTCGTTGTAGACGGTGAGGTAGTAGATGACGTTCTCGGGGTTGTCGCCGTACATCCGGCGCAGGCCGTCCTGCATGATGTGCGCGATCTCGTAGCCGTAGGCCGGGTCGTAGGACACGACTCCGGGGTTGGTCGACGCGAGCAGCGGCGAGTGACCGTCGGCGTGCTGCAGCCCTTCGCCGGTCAATGTCGTGCGGCCGGCCGTCGCGCCGATGAGGAACCCCCGGGTCATCTGGTCCGCGGCCGCCCAGATCGAGTCTCCGGTGCGTTGGAACCCGAACATCGAGTAGAAGACGTAGATCGGGATCATCGGCTCGCCGTGCGTGGCGTATGACGTGCCTGCCGCGGTGAACGCCGCGACCGAGCCCGCCTCGTTGATGCCGAGGTGGAGGATCTGCCCGTCGACCGCCTCGCGGTAGGCCAGCATCAGGTCGTGGTCCACCGGCGTGTAGTTCTGCCCGTGCGGGTTGTAGATCTTGATCGTCGGGAAGAACGAGTCCATCCCGAAGGTGCGCGCCTCGTCGGGGATGATCGGCACGACCCGCTTGCCGAACTCCTTGTCCCGCATGAGGTCCTTGAGCAGGCGGACGAAGGCCATCGTCGTCGCGATCTCCTGCTTGCCCGAGCCCTTCTTCAGCTGGGCGTACGCCTCGTCACCAGGGAGCTTGAGCGGCTCGTAGCTGACCCGGCGCGACGGGACGCCGCCGCCGAGAGCCGCACGGCGCTCGAGCATGTACTGGATCGCCGGGTCGTCCTTCCCGGGGTGGAAGTACGGCGGCTGGTAGGGGTCGGCCTCGAGCTGCTCGTCGGAGATCGGGATGCGCAGCTCGTCGCGGAACGACTTGAGGTCGTCGAGGGTGAGCTTCTTCATCTGGTGCGTCGCGTTGCGACCGGCGAAGTGCTTGCCCAGGCCGTAGCCCTTGATCGTCTTCGCGAGGATGACCGTCGGTTGTCCGGTGTGCTCGACGGCAGCCTTGTAGGCGGCATACACCTTGCGGTAGTCGTGCCCCCCGCGCTTGAGGTTCCAGATGTCGGCGTCGGAGAGGTTCTCGACCATCTTGCGGGTGCGCGGGTCGCGGCCGAAGAACTGCTCGCGGACGTAGGCACCGTCGTTGGCCCGGAAGGTCTGGTAGTCCCCGTCGTTCGTGGTGTTCATGACGTGGATCAGCGCGCCGTCGCGGTCCGCCGCGAGCAGCGGGTCCCAGCCTCGGCCCCAGACGACCTTGATGACGTTCCACCCAGCGCCGCGGAAGAAGGCCTCGAGCTCCTGGATGATCTTGCCGTTGCCACGGACCGGGCCGTCGAGTCGCTGCAGGTTGCAGTTGACGACGAAGGTGAGGTTGTCGAGCTCCTCGCCCGCGGCGAGCTGCAGCAGCCCGCGCGACTCCGGCTCGTCCATCTCACCGTCACCGAGGTAGGCCCACACGTGCTGGTCGGAGGTGTCCTTGATCCCGCGGTTGTGCAGGTACTTGTTGAACTGCGCCTGGTAGATCGCGTTCATCGGGCCGATCCCCATGGAGACCGTGGGGAACTGCCAGAACTCGGGTGCCAGCCGCGGGTGCGGGTACGACGGCAGCGCGCGGATCTCGCCGTCGACGAGATGGCTTTTCTCCTGGCGGAAGCCGTCGAGGTCCGCCTCCTCGAGCCGCCCCTCGAGGTAGGCGCGCGCATACATTCCGGGGGAGGCGTGGCCCTGGAAGAAGACCTGGTCCCCGCCGCCGGGGTGGTCCGGGCCGCGGAAGAAGTGGTTCAGCCCGACCTCGTAGAGGGTGGCTGCCGACGCATAGGTCGAGATGTGACCACCGACCCCGATGTCGGGGCGCTGGGCGCGGTGGACGATCATCGCGGCGTTCCAGCGCAGGTAGCGGCGGTACTCGCGCTCGACCTCCTCGTCGCCGGGGAACCACGGCTCCTGCTCGGGGGTGATCGTGTTGACGTAGTCGGTCGCCATGAGGGACGGCACGCCGACCTGCAGCTCGCGGGCGCGCTGCAGCAGCTGGAGCATGATGTAGCGGGCTCGGGTGCGGCCGACCTCGTCGACGACCCCGTCAAGGGAGTCGAGCCACTCCTGCGTCTCCTCGGGGTCGGTGTCCGGGAGCTGGCCGGGGATGCCGTTGCGGATGGGTCCGGCTTCCTGTCGTGACACGATGACTCGTCCTTTCTCGCGCACCCGGTCCGGGTGAGGACGGGTCCCCTCCATCCTCTACCCCGAGGGGGCCCCGCGTCACACTCGGGTCGGTTACTACCCAGTACGCGTGATGGCCCGGTCAGTCGCGTATGCCGAGGCGCTGGCCGCCGCTGTAGACGGTCAGCCGCGGTGGCCGGATGAACCCCGCGAGGGTCATCCCGACCTCCCTGGCCAGCTCGATCGCGAGCGAGGACGGGGCGGACACCGCTGCCAGCAGCGGGATGCCGGCGAGGTAGGCCTTCTGGGTCAGCTCGAAGCTGGCCCGGCTGGTGACGACCAGCAGGTGCCCGGTCAGGGGCAGCCGCTCCTCGCGGGCCGCCCACCCGATGACCTTGTCGACGGCGTTGTGCCGCCCGACGTCCTCGCGGGCGGCGAGCAGCTCGCCCGCGGAGGTGAACAGGCCGGCCGCGTGGATGCCGCCGGTGCGGTCGAAGACCTTCTGCCGCTCGCGGAGCAGGTCGGGCAGGGAGGCGAGCAGGGCCGGGTCGACCACCGTGTCGTCCTCGTGCACGGCATACCGGCCGCTCTCGTGCAGCGCGTCGATCGAGGCCTTGCCGCACACGCCGCACGCGCTCGTGGTGAGGAAGGCGCGGGCGTCCCGGGCGGCGGGGGGCGCGACTCCGTCGGCGAGCGTCACGTCGACGACGTTGTAGGTGGGGGAGCCGGACTCGTCCTCGTCGAGGCAGTGCATCAGCTGACGCACGTCGGACGCGGCCCGGATCAGGCCCTCGGCGTGGAGGAAGCCGATGGTCAGGTCGAAGTCGTCACCGGGCGTGCGCATGGTCACGCTCAGGGGCTGCCCCGCGACCCGGATCTCCATCGGCTCCTCGACGGCCACGGTGTCCGGGCGGCGCGTCGTCAGGGGGCTGGCCGGGTCGCTGACATCGATCCGCACCGCGGGGGCCCGCTGCGTCACCCGTCCCATCTCCCTACTCTATGTCGCGGGAATGTGCGGCATGGGCACGGTGTCCACTACCGTGGGCGAGCAGCCGGAGCGTCCGCCCGGTGCAGGGACATGACGGAGGGATCGACAGTGGCAGCGACCGCGGAAGCGGCCTCTCCGGGGTCGGCTCTGACGAAGCTCGGGTTCACCAAGGGGCAGGTCGTCCAGGAACTGGGATACGACACCGACGCCGATGACGAGCTGAGGTTCGCGATCGAGGACGTCACGACGACCGAGCTCGAGGACGAGGAGTACGGCGACGTCGCCGACGCCGTGCTCATCTGGTTCCGGGACGACGACGACGACCTGGTGGACACCCTCGTCGACGGCCTCACCACGCTCGCCGAGGGCGGCTTCCTCGTGCTCTGCACGCCCAAGGCCGGCCGGCCCGGCCACGTCCAGGCCAGTGACATCGAGGAGTCCGCGGTCACCGCAGGGCTGCACACCGCCGGCACCGTGAACGCGTCCCCCGACTGGGCCGCGACCCGGCTCGTCTCGCCCAAGTCGCACCGTCGCTGACCCGTGGTGACGAGCGGTGCGCACAAGGCGTGATTCTGCCGTCACCGCCTGACGATGGCAGACTGACGGATATGAGCCGCACCAGCACCCCGCTGCCCGTCGGCGCCTGCGCGCCGGACTTCAGCCTGCGGGACCAGCACGGCCAGTCCGTGTCCCTTTCGAGCTTCGCCGGGCACAAGGCCGTCGCCCTGGTGTTCTACCCCGCCGCCTTCTCGGGGATCTGCACCGGTGAGCTCCGAGAGGTCCGCGACGGTCTCGGCGACTTCGAGGGCGACGACATCCAGGTGCTGGCCATCTCGTGCGACCCGATGTACGCCCTGCGGGCCTGGGCCGACGTCGAGGGTCACTTCTTCCCCCTGCTGAGCGACTTCTGGCCGCACGGCGCGACCGCCTCCGCATACGGTGTGTTCTCCACGGAGCGTGGCACTGCAGGCCGGGGCACGTTCCTCATCGACAAGGCGGGCGTCGTCCGCTGGAACCTCGTCAACCCGCCCGGCCTCGCCCGGGACTTCTCCAGCTACCGCGAGGCGCTGGCGAGTCTGCGTGGCCGCGAGGCGGCCCGCGTCGGCTGAGCGCCCACGCACCCGGGCGTCCGTCACACCGCTGGTCTGTCACACTGCTGCCTGCGGCGAGGAGGACACCCCTGGTTACCCGCGTGAGGGCCTGTAGCTCAGCTGGTAGAGCACCGCGTTTACACCGCGGCTGTCGTCGGTTCGATCCCGGCCGGGCCCACCACCTGACAGCACCGCCGAAGGCGCAGGTCGTGGAGCCCAGGTCAGCGAACCTCGGCGACCTTCTTCAGCCCGTCGAGCATGCCCTGCCAGTTCTGCGAGAACCCCTCGGCCTGCTCCTCGCTCTCGCACCCATCCTGGGTGAGCGAGACGTGCGTGCCCTCGCCAGCCTGAGACAGCTCGTAGCGGAGGGTGTGATAGTTCTCGGCCACGTCGTCATCACCGGTCAGCGGGCTGTAGTGGGTCACCTCGAGAAGCCTTTCCGGCTCGACGGCGAGCACCTGCCCCTTGTCCTGGTAGGGCTTGCCATCCCACTCGCCAGACCAGGTGATCGGGCTGCCGGGCTGCCAGTCGGTCTCGACGCGCGACCCCATCATGTACTGCGCGACCTGCTCCGGGTCGGTCATCGCTTTCCACACCCGCTCTGGCGGGGCGGCGATCTCTGCGCGGGCTGTTGCCTCGTATCCGGCCATGGCTAGCTCCTCGGTGTCTGGGTGGACGTCATCCGTGACGTCATCAGAAATCGTCCGTGTCGTCAAGGATCTGACCGCGATCGCACGCGACCGGGACATGGTGTCGGCTACGACGTCCTCGGGCTCTGGTCGGGGTCCTGGGTCGGGAAGAAGAGCGACTCGATGGTGGCGTCGAAGAGGGCGGCGATCTTGAAGGCGAGGGGAAGGCTGGGGTCGTAGCGGCCGGTCTCGATGGCGTTGACGGTCTGGCGGGAGACCTCAAGGCGGTCGGCCAGATCGGCTTGGCTCCAACGCCGGGCGGCGCGCAGCTCACGCAGGCTGTTCCTCAACCGGCGCGCCTGGTCTTGATGACCAGGGTGACCATCGCCGGTGCTGCGTCTCGGACCAACGCCCAGTCACGGGCGACGTCGCTGCTGCTCCTGCGCTCACGAGCTGTCTTCGGTGACATGGTCACCACTGTAAAGCAGGCTTGTCAGTGGTGTGAAGCGGCCTTGACATATCCCCGACCGTCGTGGCCCGAACAGACGACATCGCGCAGACCGGCGGGGGTCTGCGCGATGTCGAGTCGGGGGAGCCAGTGCGCCGTTACCGAAGGAACGGGTGGCGGGCGACGATGCCGATCCGCTCGTAGCGTGCCCCGAGCCCGAAGGTCCGGCCGGCCCCGGCGAGGGCCAGGGCGACGAGGGCGATGGCGTAGACGAGGTGGTCGTCGAGGAAGGGGTTGTTCGCCGTCGGGAGGACGGCGCTCCACATCATGACGAGCATCGCGACTCCGCTGGCGGCGGCGATCCGCATCCCGATACCGAGGATGAGGGCGAGTCCGATGCCGAGCAGGCCGAGCATGAAGAGGGCGTCGGCCCATCCCGCGCCGGCGAAGCTGCTGTAGAAGCCCGACAGCGGACCCGACGTGCCGTGTCCGAGGAAGCCGCCGGTGGGGGAGCCGCCATGCAGCCAGGCGGCGTCGCCGAACCGGGTGATGACGCCCGTCTTGGCGTCGATCCCGGTGCCGAAACCGAGGGCGAAGGTCTTGTCGAGGAAGGCCCACAGGAAGATCCACCCGAGGGCGATCCTCAGCACGGCGAGGACCCGGAGGGCGGCGGTGGGAACAGCGACCGGAGCGGCACCCTGGTCGGTGGCAGCTCCCGTGGTGGTCACGCCTGATGCTGCGGCGCTGCGCTGGATGATGCTCATGGGCTGTCCAATCGGATGATGTTGTTTGGCAGAGGATCTGACACCTTGACTCTCTCGCGCCCTGGCTGAGCGCGATAGGGACCAAAGGCACCACCTGTCGGTCGTCGTGTCCGGTGGCGACCAGGGGCGCCAGAGCCCGTGGGGTCAAGGCAGCACGGCTGTGAACCGTGCGGGGCCCTTGCGGTCAACACAGGACCCGTATGGTCCCGAAGTATGCGCAGGGGTGAGCAGGTGCGGCTTGGCTAGCTGGCCGATGGCTTCTGGGTCTCGTGGGTGACGGCGAAGACCGCCGCCTGCGTCCGGCTCTCCATGCCGAGCTTGCCGAGCACCGCGGTGACGTAGTTCTTCACGGTCTTCTCGGCGAGCGAGAGCTGCTCTCCGATCTGGCGGTTCGTCAGACCTTGGGCGACGTGGTCGAGGATGCGCTTCTCCTGGGGCGAGAGCCGCCCCAGCCGCGGGTCGACCTGGGTGACGTTCGCCCATGACCGCCGCACGCGCTCCACATCGGCGGGGCGGATGAGCTGCTTTCCAGCAGCGACCGCCTGGATCGCCTCGATGAGTCCGTTGCCCTTGATGTCCTTGAGCAGATAGCCCGCAGCCCCGGCGAGAATGGCGCTCGAGAGGGCCTTGTCGTCGTCGTACGAGGTGAGGACGAGGGCAGCGATCGACGGGTCCTGCGACCGGATCTCGCGGCAGACGTCGATGCCTGAGCCGTCTGGCAGACGGGCATCGAAGATGGCGACGTCCGGATGGACCGCGGGGATCCGGACCCTCGCCTCGGCCGCGGTGCCGGCCTCGCCGACGACCTCGAACCCGTCGACCGTCTCGAGCAGCTCGCGGAGTCCGCGTCGGACGATCTCGTGGTCGTCGAGCAGGAAGATGCGGATGCTCATGCGCTCACCTCTGGATGGGTTCTGCTGTCGCCGTGCCGGGTGGGAGGGGTGGTCGCGACCATCGCTCCGTGATGAAGGCGTGGGGAGCTCGTTCCCTGCGCGTCAGCCATAGTGCTCTGGGCCGGTCCGCCACGACAGGGCCGATGGTCCCGTGGCGCCAGCTCGTGGCAGCAAGCCCGACGGCGTCACGGGACTGGTTCCGGAGGCGCAGCGGCGACCCGCGCCTCCCACGTCACCACGGTGCCGTGAGGGTCGTTGGGCTCGAGGGTCAGGGAGCCGTGGTTGGCCGCCGCCCGGGTGTTGAGGTTGGCCAGGCCACTGCGTGTCGTCGGGTTGGAGATGCCGACGCCGTCGTCGGTGATGGTCACCCGAACGGTGTCGCCGGAGGAGATGGAGACGGTCGCCGAGGTGGCTTGGGCGTGTCGCGCGACGTTCGCCAACCCCTCACGGACGACGGCGATCAGGTCGGCCTCCACGTCGGCCGTGAGCTGGGACAGTGAGCCGTCGATGGTCAGCTCAGGAGCGAAGCCAAGGCTGTCCACACCGCCGAGAACGAGCTCCTCGATCTCCCGACGCAGGTCGTTGGGGGTGTGCTCGCGGTGGAGCTCGAAGATCGCGTGCCGGATGTCGCGGATCGCCTCGTCGAGCGACTCGACCGCCTCGTCGAGCCGGGTCCGGACCGCTGGCGCGACGGCGACCCTGGAAGCTGCCTGGAGGGAGAGTCCCGTGGCGAAGAGGCGCTGGATGACGTGGTCGTGCATGTCCCGGGCGATCCTGTCGCGGTCCTCCAGCAGGGCGACGACGGAACGGGCCTGTTGGTTGCGAGCGGCGACGAGGGCGAGCGCCACCTGGTTCGTGAATGGCGTCATCAGCTCCATCAGCCCGAGGGCCAGGGGCTCCGACTCGGCACCCCAGGCGACTGCGAGAACTCCGAGGTCCTCGCTGCCGATGGCGAGTGGCAGCAAGGCTGTCGGTCCGTACGAGTCGGAAGCGCCCAGCGTACGGATCGTGGTGGGCAGCGTCTGGTCGTCCTCCTCGCCGGATCGAGTCGACAGCAGGACCGGCGAACGCGACCGGATGATCTCACCCCACCGGACGTCAGCCAGCAGGTTCCGGGCCCCCGAGTCGAGGTTCGGAGAGTCGCTCCGCTCGGTCCGCTCGCCGTCCACCGCACAGACCACGAGGTCTTGGTTCTCGTCGTAGAGAGCGACAGCGGCCACCTGAGCCTGGGCCTTGCTCCGGACGCTGCGAACCAGGAATCCCAGCGTCGCCAGCTCGTCCCGGCCCTCCAGGAGCATCTGGCTGACGTCGCCGGTGGTCTCCATCCATTCGCGCTGTCGCCGCGTGCGTTCGAAGAGCCGGGCGTTGTCGATGGCGATCCCGGCAGCTCCCGCGAGCGCGATGAGAATGGCCTTGTCGTCCGGCGTGAACATGGCGGCGCCGAGCTTCTCCGTCATGTAGAGGTTGCCGAACACCTCGTCACGGATGCGGACGGGCACGCCCAGAAAGCTGTGCATCGGAGGGTGGTTGGGTGGAAAGCCATAGGAGTCAGGGTGTTCCGAGAGGTTCTCCAACCGCAGCGGTTGGGGTTGTCGGATCAGCAGACCCAGGACTCCATGACCGCGGGGCAGGTCCCCGATCGCGTCCCGCTCGTCGGCCGTGAGGCCATGGGTGACAAACTCCACGAGCTGCTCGCCGTCGGGCCCGAGTACTCCCATGGCGCCGTACTTCGCCTCGACCAGCTCGCAGGCCGCGCGGACGATCTTCGACAGGACCTCGCCCAGGTCGAGGCCGACGTTGACCGCCATGACGGCGTCCAGGAGGGCGCTCAGGCGGTGCTGGGCCTGCACAGATGCCCGCGCCCGGCCGCGCAGCTCGTCGACGAGGTCGTCCAGGTCGAGGGCTGCGGTGCTCGGCCAACCGGGTCGGTCGGCGCCAGGCCGTTCGTGACCGTCCACGGGCCTGATGATAGGCGGTGGCGACCTGCCGCGTCTCCGGCGTGAGGTCACGCGCGACTGCGCGACCGAGTGCTGGAGCACAGTCCCTAGGCGACGAAGCCGGAGGCGAGCGGTTCCGCGACCACCATCACGTCGCACTGCCCGTGCTCCTGGCAGTAGTCCGCGACCCGGATCGAGGCGTTCTGGTCGTCAGCGCCGACCACGAGCAGCGAGGCGTCCCGGCTGCGTTCCACGAGCGTCTCCGGTGCCGATCCGACCACGGTCTCGAAGGTGCAGGGCACTCGGTGTGCGCCGTGCAGGGACTGCAGGGCCACCTTGAAGAGCACCGACGCGACGGTGGCGTGGTCCTCGGTGCTGAGGCCGGCCGGCAGGACCTGGAGGAACCGGACCCTGGCGCCGCGCCGGGCCGCTTCCCTCACCGCGGCCCCCGCGACGGCGGTTGCCATGATGTTGTTGACGAGACCGGCGATCACGTCTCCACGCGTCTGGGTCGGGTGAACTGTCGCGGTGCTCATGGTCCAAGCATCCGGCGCCCGGCGAGCAGCGCCCAGAGCCTAAGGTCCCGGGGTCGTCGTGCCGGTCGGCCCGTGCAACCCGTCGACCAGGCCGGAGAGAAGCACCGCTCCGATGCGGTCTCCGTCGTCACGCTCTCGGAGCGTCCTGAGGGCCGTCGTCGGGTCCGTTCGGTGAGGCTGCGACCCTGCCCGGGGAGCCCGGGCCGGGACGGTCTCGCCGTTTCCACGCCCAGTAGCCGAACCCCGCCACGACGGCGACGAGGACGAGGGGGAACCAGCCCATCCTCGAGTGCATCCCGGCGTCGGGAAGGATGATGACGACGGCGCCGATGAGCAGCAGGATCGAGGTGGTGTCCCCACCACGAACTGCGCGCTCGAGATGGGTGGTGCCGTGCTGGTCGGGCAGGAGCACCCACGCAAGGAGATAGAGCCCGAGGGCCGGGCCGAGGATCAGGAGGGCCACTGCGCAGACCCGGACGATGACGGTGGAGACACCGAGCCGGGCAGCCAGTCCCGCGCAGACGCCGCCGATGGTGCCTCGGGGGGAGCGGGTCACCGGGCTTCGGCGCAAGGCGGCGAAGAAGCGGTCGAGCGCGCCGACCGGGCCGACAGGGGGGTGAGCTGGTGAGGCGGACATGACGGGTGACGATCCCTTCTTCGATCGCGCGGAGTGCACGGTAGGTGCAGCGCCAGACGGCGTTCCTCACTCGGGACGGTCAGCGCTTCGCCC
Organism: uncultured Actinomycetota bacterium; assembly: GCA_963826375.1. Taxonomy (GTDB): domain Bacteria; phylum Actinomycetota; class Actinomycetes; order Actinomycetales; family Dermatophilaceae; genus Lapillicoccus. Next base: position 955,315 of record CAWGWN010000009.1, read on the forward strand.
GGATCGAGGCCCGCGGGGTGCGGTCCTCGATCCGGCCCTGCCGGGACTCGAGAAGCCGGCGAAGCCGATGGATCGAGTGGCTCAGCGCCTCGTCCACCGTAGCGGCGTCGTCGGTCGCGGTGACGTGCGCCTGGCCGACCAGCTTGGCGTCGAGGAGGCATCTCAGGTCGTTCCCCGTGTGTCGACGCGCGCTCTCGTCGCTCAGATGGACATCGACGCGGGTCACCCGGTCCTCGAGGTCAGCCAGGCCTGCTTTGACCCCACGGACAACCCGGGTCGTCAGTGCCTCATGGCCGGTGATGTTGTGGTCGGTGTGGAGGTAGACCTCCATGAGCGAGCTCCTTGAGCGTGATGGTTCGGTGGCGACTGCCTCGACGAGGGTCAGCGAGGTCATCGCCCCCCCGGCTGCTCGATGGACCCGTCCTTGACCCATGGTGGCCCCGCGAGGGGATCGTCCGGCAGGGCCGAAGGTCCCACAACCTGAAGATGACCCGCCACCTCCGGGGGTCTCAGGGTTACCCCGGCGTGGCTCCGGGCATACTTCGCCCATGCCGGCACAGGACCCCCTCGACGAGGACGTCACGTCACGACGCGTCGGGCGGGCCGAGAACCGCCTCCCACCGGCCATCGCCGTCGTGGTGGCAGCAGCGGCGTATGCCGCCCTGCCGCAGACCCTGCTCGTCGGCCCCCGGCTCGTCATCCCGGCGGTGGAGCTGCTCCTGCTGGCGGCGCTGATCTCGACGAACCCCCGGCGGATGGTGCGCGAGAGCCGCTGGTCCCGGACCCTCTCGGTCATCCTGGCCGCTGTGGTGCTGCTGGCCAACCTCGTCGCCCTGGGCATGCTCATCCGCAGCGTGACGAGCTCGGACAAGCCCGGTGGGGAGATGCTCGTCGCGGGGATGCAGGTGTGGCTGACCAATGTCATCGGGTTCGCGCTGCTCTACTGGGAGCTGGACCGCGGCGGCCCCGTCAGCCGCCGTGCACGGCCTCGGGACCAGCTCCCCCCGGCCGACTGGCGCTTCTCGCAGGACGAGAACGACGACGCCGTCGTCGAGGTGGCCGCATCGGCCAGCGGGCGCAGCGGGTGGGTCCCCACCTTCATCGACTACGTCTACCTGTCGCTGACCAACTCCAGCGCGTTCAGCCCCACCGACACCATGCCGTTGAGCAGCCGGGCGAAGTCGCTCATGGGCCTGCAGGCCACAGCCGCTCTGCTGACGGCGCTGCTCGTCGTCGCGCGGGCCGTCGGAGCCCTCGGCGGGGCCGGTGGAGGCGGCGGATAGGCGCGATGCTGTCTCGATGAGGGCCAGGACGGCTCATCCGGGACGCCCCTAGCCGTCCGAACGGCGCGTCCGGACCACGGCGACGGGGCAGTGCGCGCGGTGCAGAAGCCCTTGGGCCACCGAACCGAGCAGGAGCCCCGCGAAGCCACCGCGTCCTCGGTGACCGACGACGATGAGCGCGGCGCCCTGGGAGGCGTCAGCGAGCTCGTCGACGACATGACCGTTCACCGTCTGGCTGCGCACGTCGACGTCGGGGTACTTCTCCGCCCAGCCGGCCAGCGACTCCGCAGCCAACGCCGCCTCCTGCGTCCCGATCTGGTCCAGCACCTCGGCCTGTGTCCCGCTGCCCAGCACACCGGGGGTGAACAGCAGTGCCCAGGCGTGGACGGCGGTGAGGCCCAGTCCACGATGGGAGGCCTGCGCGAACGCGTACTCGACCGCGTCGGCCGATGCCTCCGACCCGTCGACCCCGACCACCACCCGGGCCGACGCGGGGTCGTCGGACCCGGTCTCCCGGACGACGACGACGGGACAGGCGGCATGCGCGGCGAGATGCATCGACGTGGAGCCGGCGAAGGCTCCGCGCAGCGCTCCCAGACCGCGCGACCCGAGGACGACGGTGTCCGCCGTCACCGAGGCGGCGACCAGGGCCGGGGCAGGCCTGTCTCGCGCCACCCGGGTGGTCACCGGGACTCCCGGCGCGGCGGCGCTGACGCGGGCCTGAGCCGCGTCCAGGGCGGCCCGGCACTCGGCGTCGAAGGCCGCGAGCACCGGTCCGAGAGGGTCGCTGACGACATCAGTTCCCCACGCTGAGACCAGCGACAGCGGGTGGCCGCGGCGATGCGCCTCGTCCACGGCCCAGTCGAGAGCCGCATTGCTCGCGGGGGATCCGTCGATGCCGACGACGATGGGGGCGGCCGCTCCGAGCAGGGTCATGTCCAGCCTCCTGGGCGTGAGCCGCGCCGGCTGCGCAGCATCTGTGGCTCCCACGGTCTCGACCGGCCGGTCGACGTGCCAGGGCCCAAGGTCCCGCCTCACCAGCCGCAGGCCTCACGTCGCGAGCCGGGCGGACGGCCCCCGACGGGACCAAGGACTCTGGGCTCGGGCGTGCACCACCGGAGAGGGTGGGAGCAGCGGCGGCGATCCTCGCTGGCGGCACACGGCGGGAGGCTCGGATGTCAGGCTCGGACGAACGCGTCACCAGGCCTCATCGGGTCGGTGCTCTCGATCCACGTCGTCACGACTCAGGGTCTGTCGTCGTGGCCTACGACGGCACCGCGCGCGCAGACCTGGCTCTCCAGGTCGGCGTGGCCGAGGCGCAGAGACGCAGTGCCCCGCTCACCGTGCTCACCATTCGCGGTGGCGGGGAGCCGGACGCGACCACGACACGTCCCCGGACACCTGGGCGACGCACCGGCACGATGCTGCCGGCCTCGACCCGCCACGTAGTGGCTGCGTCGGTCGACGACCCGGCGGTGCTGGCCGCCGCGGCCAGCGCTCGCCTGCTCGTGCTCGGTCGCCGCAGCGTCGGCGGTGCCGGAGTCTTCACCACGGGCACGACGAGCTATGAGCTGGCCCGTCGGTTCGACTGCCCGCTCCTTGTCTGTGCGGACCGGGACGCGCGACGCGGGTTCGACCCGCGTCACCTGGCCCAGGTCCTCGTCGGCGTCAACACCGTCGCCGACGTCGACGTTGTCCTGCCTGTGGCTCGTGCCGAGGCAGGCAGCCGGGGGCGGGTGCTCACCGTCCTGCGTGCTCAGCCGCACGTCAGCGCTCCGCATGACCTCGTCCTGGAGCGGATCTGGGCCTGGCTCCGCCGGGACGCCGGTGACGCCGCAGGCTCGCCGCGCCACCTGGGAATGTCCCGGCTCATCATCACCTCAAATGACCCTGCCCTGGCGCTGCTGGGCCATGTGCGCGTCCACGACCTCATCGTCATGGGGACGCAGAGTGCCGGCCGCCTTGCCGGCGAGGCGACCGACGCCGTCGAGCGCCAGGTCCTGGACCGCATGCCGTGCGACGTCCTCATCATCCGCAGCAGTGCCTCGGCGGTCTGGGACGCCCCGGCCGGCGGGCCGGCTGCCGGAGGGGAGGTGCGCCGAGCCGACGTCAGTCGGCCTCCGGCCGGACCGGGACCACGACGACTGGGCAGTGCGCCTTGCCCAGCACGCCATGGCTGACCGAACCGAGCAGCAGCCCGGAGAACCCTCCGCGACCGCGGCTCCCGACGACGAGCAGCTCGGCGCCTGCTGAGGCCGCGACGAGAGCGGAGACGGGGTGCCCGCGGGTGAACTCCTGCCGGACGTCGACCTCGGGAAGCTTCTCGGAGCATTCGCGAAGCTGTGCCGTCACGAGGTCTCGGTCCAGCTGCTCGACGTCCTGCCACACCTGCGCCCAGTTCGAACCCGCGAACTGGCCGCCGGGCGGTGGTGGCCGCCAGCAGTGGACCGCCGTCAGACTGGTCGTGCGCGACTGGGCGGCGTCGAACGCCCAGGCCAGCGCTGGCAGGGACGTCGAGCTGGCGTCCAGCCCCACCACCACCGGGGCGGGCTTGGGGTCGGGGTCCCCGGGTTCCTCGTGCGCAGAGACGACAACCACAGGGCATCGCGCGTGGCTGGCAACCTGACGGGAGACCGAGCCGAGTAGCGCGGCCGCGAGCTGGCCTCTGCCCTGGGCGCCGACGACGACGAGCTCAGCCCGGTCCGAGGCGTCGACCAGGGCTCTCGCCGCCGACCCGGTGCTGGTCTGGGCCGTCACGTCCAACGATGGTGCCGTCTGGGTCAGCCGGTCGACCTCGAGCTGGGCGGTGATGTCCAGGTCGTCGTCGAGATCCACCGGTGCGACCTCGAGCCACTCGAGGGCGTGCAGGAGGTGCAGCGGCCGACCGCTACGCCGCGCCTCGGCGATCGCCCAGTCACGAGCGAGATCGCTGCCTGCGGAGGCGTCGATGCCCAGGACGATGGCGCCGTCGGGAACGAGGTGGTTCTTCATGATGGTCCTTCCTCGACCCGGCACGACGCCGGGACGGTGGTGGCAGGAGTCTCGCGCCCGGCGGCTGGGCCGGCCAGAGGCTTTGGGCCCTGGTCCCGCCACGACGGACGCCGGCGCTCTGGGGGCGCAGTCGTGCTGCTCGCTCGACCTGGACACGGGTGAGGACCTTCGGCCCTGCCGAGCGTGGGGAGGGGGACGGCACGCTCGGTTCATGACCAACAACGACATGACCACGCAGCCGGAGCTCACGGCGAGCCAGTCCTGGGCGCTGCTGCGCGAAGCCGTCGTCGGCCGGCTCGCTGTGGCGGTCGACGGGATGCCGGACATCTTTCCTGTCAACCATGTGGTCGACCACGGCAGCGTCGTGTTCCGGACGGCGGCTGGGACGAAGCTGCACAGCTCGGTTGGCCACTACGTGGCGTTCGAGGCCGACGGGTACGACCTGTCGGATGCGACCGCGTGGAGTGTCGTGGTGAAGGGACCGGCTCGGGAGATCTGGGAGACCGACGAGGCCATCGAGGCCCTGCGGCTGCCGCTCTTCCCGTGGCATGAGGGCCCCAAGCCCCGGTTCGTCCGGATCGAGGCGACGAGCATCAGCGGGAGACGCTTCGCCGTTCCCGGTGGGGCCCGGAGCCAGTCGACCCCGTGAGCACCGGGGGCCCCAAGCGAGCGCCGGGCCCAGGCTGCGCTCAGCGGTGCACGACGGCGACCGGGCACGGTGCGTGCTGGACGACCTCGAGCGAGACCGAGCCGAGCAGCAGCTCACGGAACCCGCCGCGCCCCCGGCTGCCGACGACGAGCTGCTCGGCGTTGTGGCCCGCCCTGACCAGGGCGTCCGCCGGCGAAGCGCGCACCACATGACACTCCACCACGACGTCAGGATGGGTCACGACCCACGAAGCCATGGCCTGCTCCATCGCGGCTCGCTTGGTGCGCTCGAGCCGCCGCCAGGGCAGGGACCCGGGCGTGGTCACGACGACCCCATCCATGAACTCGACCCACCAGGCACTCAGGACATGGAGGTCGGCGCCACTCCTCGCCGCCGCGTCGAAGGCATAGCCGAGGGCGGCCTGCGAGCAGGCGGACCCGTCGAAGCCGACGACGACCGCCCGGGCGGTCGAGGTGGCGGCGGGCTCGGGGACGACGACCGCCGCGCGGCAGCGGGCGTGGGTGGCGACCTGCAGCGACACGGAGCCGAGGATGCTGCCGGCGACCCCGCCGCGGCCTCTCGTCCCGACGACGACCAGGTCGGCGTCCGCTGACTGCTCGACGAGGGTCGCCGCGGCATACCCCGCAGTGGCTTCGACGGTCACTCTCAGTCCGGGGAACAGGCGACGGGCTCGCTCGAGGGCGGTCTGGAGCACCTCGTCGACGACCTCGGCCGGTTCAGTGGTCGCGATCAGGCTCGCGGCCACGACGTTGCTGATCCCGAAGGCGTGGATGACGTGCACGGGCAGGTCACGCAGCCTTGCCTCCTGGCAGGCCCAGTCCAGAGCGGCGACGCTGCCCGGGGAGCCGTCGTAGCCGACGAGGACTCCTCGCCCGGATGCCGTGGCCATCGTGTCCTCCCGTCGTCGATGGTCCTTCCAGCGTGTCGCGCCCACCGCGGACGGGGGTGGGTCATTGGTCCCGGTTCCTGGGCATGGCGTCGCCGGGCCTGGGTAGGCGACGACCAGCCGGCGACGTGTCGGGTCCAGACGAAGGAGGGCACATGGCATCGGGTCAGCTGAGTGGGAAGAGGATCGCCTTTGCGGTCGCGGGTGAGGGCATCGAGCAGGTCGAGCTCACCGAGCCGTGGGACGCCGTGGCGTCGGCTGGCGGACAGCCCGTCCTCGTGTCGATGGAGTCCGGCACGGTCCAGGCCTACAACCACCTCGACAAGGCCGACACTTTCGACGTCGACCTGACCTTCGCCGAGGCGTCGCCGGCTGACTTCGACGGGCTCGTCCTGCCGGGAGGCGTGGCGAACCCGGACGCCCTCCGGACCGACGAGAAGGCGGTCGCGTTCGTCAAGGGCTTCTTCGACGCCGGGCTTCCGGTGGCGGCGATCTGCCACGCGCCGTGGACTCTCATCGAGGCGGGCGTGCTGCAGGGACGCACCCTGACGTCATGGCCGAGCCTGAAGACCGACATCAGCAACGCCGGCGCGACCTGGACCGACCAGGAGGTCGTCCGTGACGGCTCGCTGGTGACCAGCCGCAACCCCGACGACCTTCCGGCTTTCACCCAGGCGGCTGTCGAGCTCTTCGGCGCGGCATAGTGGCGGTATGCCCCTCCACCGCGGATCAGCGCCAGAGCAGGACGACGCCTCGGACCGGACCTCCAACGCCTTCCTCACGGAGGCCAACCCGGCGCTGGGAATGCGGCTCACGCCACCGAGGAGCCGACTCGCGCGCGAGCCGGTCCCCCCGGACGTCGCCTACCAGCTGATCCACGACGAGCTGCTTCTGGACGGCAGCGCCCGGCTCAACCTGGCGACCTTCGTCACGACCTGGATGGAGCCGCAGGCGCGCCAGCTCATGGCCGAGTGCGTCGACAAGAACATGATCGACAAGGACGAGTACCCCCAGACCGCGGAGCTGGAGCGGCGGTGTGTGGCCATCCTCGCCGACCTCTGGCACGCCCCTTCACCGCAGGAGGCCACGGGCTGCTCCACCACCGGCTCGAGCGAGGCGTGCATGATGGCCGGCTTGGCGCTGCAACGGCGCTGGGCAGCCCGTGTGGGCGACCGCAGCCGCCGCCCCAACCTCGTCATGGGCGCCAACGTCCAGGTCTGCTGGGAGAAGTTCTGCCGGTACTGGGACGTCGAGGCACGGATCGTGCCGATGAGCGGAGAGCGGTTCCACCTCGACGCCGAGGAGGCGGTCGCGCGCTGCGACGCGGACACGATCGGAGTCGTCGCGATTCTCGGCTCCACCTTCGACGGCAGCTATGAGCCGGTCGCGGAGATCGCCGCGGCGCTGGACCGGCTGGCCGACGGCGGCGGCCCGGACGTGCCCATCCACGTCGACGGCGCCTCTGGGGCGATGGTCGCGCCGTTCCTGGACGTGGATCTGGCCTGGGACTTCCGGCTGCCTCGGGTGGCGTCGATCAACACCTCCGGCCACAAGTACGGACTGGTCTACCCCGGGGTCGGCTGGGTGCTGTGGCGCGACGTCGACGCCCTTCCGCGAGAGCTGATCTTCGACGTCAACTATCTCGGCGGTCACATGCCCACCTTCGCTCTGAACTTCTCCCGGCCCGGGTCCGAGGTCGTGGCGCAGTACTACACGTTCTTCCGCCTCGGCTGGGAGGGCTTCCGGGCGGTGCAGCAGTCGGCTCGTGACGTGGCGACGTCCCTGGCCGGTCAGATCGGGGAGATGCCCGAGTTCCGGTTGCTCACCCGCGGCGACGAGCTGCCGGTCTTCGCGTTCACCACGTCGGCCGACGTCACCGGATGGGACGTCTTCGCCGTGTCGCGGGCGATGCGCGAGCGCGGGTGGCAGGTGCCCGCATACAGCTTCCCGGAGGACCGGCAGGACCTCTCGGTGCTGCGCGTCGTGTGCCGCAACGGGTTCAGCCACGACCTGGCGGATGTCTTCCTGGCCGACCTGCAGGCGGCCGTCCAGGACCTCACCCGGGACGCGCGCACCACTGTCGCCAGCGGCCCCGAGGGCTTCCGCCACTGACAGCTCCCGTGGGTCCCCCCGTGCGGTCTCCGGGAGCACCCCACCTAGGCTGAGCGGGTGCGCGACCAGTCCTCGACGTCCGCGAGTGAGGAGCTCGTCGTCCTGCTCGACGAGGACGGCAGAGCGGTCGGCGCTGCGCCCAAGTCGACGGTGCACCACCGAGCCACGCCACTGCATCTGGCCTTCTCGGCATACCTGTTCAGCCCGGCCGGTGAGCTGCTGCTGACCCGGCGGGCAGAGGCGAAGCCGACCTTCCCGGGAGTCTGGACCAACTCGGTGTGCGGGCACCCGGGTCCGGGGGAGAGGCTGGACGACGCGGTGCGTCGCCGGGCGAGGTCGGAACTGGGGCTCGCGGTCTCCGGGCTGCGACTGGTCCTGCCCGGTTTCCGGTACCGCGCCGAGATGGACGGGGTCGTCGAGAACGAGCTGTGCCCCGTCTACCTGGGATTCGTCGAGACGGGAAGCCGGGTCGCGCCGGACCCGGCCGAGGTGGACCGGGCCGAATGGGTCGACTGGGGGGAGTTCACCCAGGAGGTCCTGGCCGGGCGTCGCGAGGTCTCAGCCTGGTGCCTCGAGCAGGTCCGTCAGCTCTGCGTGCTCGGTCCCGAGGCGGCCCGGTGGCCGACCGCCAGCCCGGCCCTGCTGCCTCCGGCAGCCCACCGCCGCTCGGCCACCGCGTTTCCGGAGTCACCGGAAGGGTAGTCCTCGCAGGCAGGACCAGCCGAGCGAAGGGCGGGACGCACGCGATGAGAGCCGCGACGTGGCAGGGCAGACGAGACGTGCGGGTCGAACGGGTGCCCGACCCGCTCATCCAGGAGGCCGCCCTTGCCATCGTCGGGGTGACACACCTCCCGCTCGTGGTGGTGCTGACCCCATGAGCAAAGGCAGCGGGTCCGACCCTACAACCCCCCCGGTGGCCCGACGGATCGAGGCGCCCCCGGGTGCGGTATGGGCGGTGCTCGCCGACGGCTGGCTGTATGCGACCTGGGTGGTCGGGGCCTCGCGGGTCCGGGACGTCGACCTCGACTGGCCGAGCGAAGGCAGCCGGATCCACCACTCCGTGGGTTCCTGGCCGGCCCTCCTCAGCGACGAGACCGTCGTGCTCGACGCGGAGCCCGGTCGCCGGCTGCGGCTCACGGCGCGAGGCTGGCCGGTGGGGGAGGCACAGGTCGACCTGGACATCGTGCCGGTCGGGACGACCGCCAGCGAGGTCCGCCTCGCCGAGGACGCCGTCTCCGGCCCTGCCCTGCTCGTCCCCAAGGCGGTGCGCCAGCCGCTGCTCCAGCTCCGCAACCGCGAGACGCTCCGCCGCTTGGCCTTCTTGGCCGAGGGTCGCCACCGCGAGGCGGTCTCCGGCCGCTGAGGGTGGGCGGACGCGGCTCAGTGGTCGCGCAGGAGGCGCGACCAGGCCGTGCGCACGAGAGCCCGCTGGAGAGTGCCGCGAGGACCGTCCGCGGCGAGGGCGGCCCGGGCGGCGTTCCACCCACAGGCCCCGTGCACCCCGCCCCCGGGATGCGCGGAGGCACTCGCCAGATAGAGCCCCGGGATGGGGGTTTCGGGGCGTCCGAGGCCGGGAGTCGGCCGCATGAAGAGCTGCTGGTGCAGCCCCGCCGTCCCGCCGTTGATCGCCCCGCCGACGAGGTTGGCATCGGCGCCCTGCAGGTCGGACGGCGCCTGAACGTGTCGGGCGACGATCGTCTCCGTGAAGCCCGGAGCCACGCGTTCGACCGCCTGCTCGACCCGCCGCACATGGGCGTCGACGCGCTCGGTGGACCACTGCGTGCCACGCGGGACGTGCGTGTAGGCCCAGGCAGACTCGGTGCCGGCGGGGGAGCGGGTGGGGTCGACCGTCGTCATCTGGCCGAGAAGGATGAACGGCTTCTCGGGGGTCCGGCCGACAGACAGGTCAGCGGCGAAGTCGACGAACCCGTCGAGGTCGACCCCCAGATGCACCGTGCCCGCTCGGGCCGCCGCCCCCGATGACCACGGGATCGCCTGGGACAGTGCCCAGTTCACCTTGATGGTCTGGGGATCCCACTCGAAACGGCTCAAGTCGGAGAGGAGCCTGGGCGGGACATCCTCAGGCGACAGCAGCCGGCTATAGAGCGCGGGGGCCGACACGTCAGCGAGAATGGCGCGTCGGGCCCCGACCCGCGACCCGTCACGCAGCTCGACCCCGGTGGCCCGCCCGTGGGCGACTCGCACCGAGGTGACCTCCGAGCCGGTCCGCAGCTGTGCCCCCTGGCTGCGAGCACGGGCCGCCAGTGCGCCGGCGAGTGCGCCGGCTCCGTGACGCGGGACCGGGAAGCCGACGTCCTGTCCCAACATGGTCAGCAGCCAGCCGAACATGCCGCTCCCGGAGGCGTCCGGAGGGATGTCTCCGTGCATCGCGTTGCCGGTGAGCAGCAGGCCCGCGGCGTCGCCCCGGAAGCGCTCGCGGGCGAGCCGCCGGACCGGCGTCACGGACAGCTGGGCCAGGTCCAGCGCACCCCGAGTGCGCAGCCGGCGGACCAGTCTCGCCACCGCGACGACCGGCGGGAACGGGGCGAAGAGCGCGTCCAGCAGGGGCTCCCGGACCTGCTGCCACTGCTCGACCATCTCCAGCCACGCGTCCCCGTCGCCGGGCGCCGCCTCGTCGAGGGCGGCGGCTGTGTCGACGGCCGAGCCGCGCAGCACGGCCGCTCGGCCGTCGTCGAGGGTGTGCGCGAGGACGTCCGCTGAGCGGCACCACTGCAGGCCGAACGACTCGAGGTGCAGGTCGGTGATCACCGGGGAGGCTGCGGCCAGCGGGTAGAAGGCGCTGAACAGGTCGGAGACGAACCCCGGTGCGGTGACCTCTGCGCTGCTGACCGCACCGCCGAGATGGTCCGCCGCCTCAAGGACGACGACGTCCCAGCCGGCGTCGGCCAGGGCGTTGGCCGCGACGAGGCCGTTGGGTCCAGCCCCGATGACCACCGCATCGGCGACGACTTCGCTCACGGACGGGCTCCTCTCAACCGGTCCAGCACCGAGAACGGCCCGGCCCTGCGGCGACGGCGATGGGTGCGCACAGCATACGTTCGGGGGTTCGGAGCGGCTCACCGGTTGGCCGCGTTTCGGCGTGGGTAGGAGCGGCCCATGGCTGCCTGTCGACCAGACCCGAGCGACGCTCGACCCCGATCGGGGACGACCCGCGCCCCGGTGGCGTTCGTGGCTGGGGGGTCGCGCGGTCTCGGGCTGATCGTCGCCCGAGAGCTGTCAGTCCGAGGGTTCCGCACGGTGATCTGCGCGCGGGACGCCGACCAGGTGGACCGGGCCGTCCGGCTGTTGGCCGGCTGGTGCCAGGAGGTCCAGGGCTACGTCTGCGACGTGGCCGACCATCGGGCCGTCGAGGACCTCGTCGCCCGGGTCGGACGCGAGGTCGGCGACATCGAGGTGTCTGTGCATGTCGCCGGCGTGATCCAGGTCGGCCCGCTCGCGGAGATGACCCGGGCGGACTTCGAAGAGGCCATCGGTGTCATGACCTGGGGGCCGATCAACCTCGCCCTGGCCGTGCTCCCAGGCATGCAGGCCCGTGGCAGTGGGCGCATCGCGACGGTGACCTCGATCGGCGGCATGGTCAGCGTGCCGCACCTCCTGCCCTACTCGACAGCCAAGTTCGGGGCCGTCGGCTTCAGCCAGGGCCTGCGCGCCGAGCTGGCCGGGACCGGCGTCACCGTCACGACCGTGGTCCCGGGCCTGCTGCGCACGGGATCCCCCATGCGCGCCCGGTTCGTCGGTGCCCCGGCGAGCGAGTATGCGTGGTTCGCCACCGGCGCGAGCCTCCCGGGGCTGTCCCTCGACGCCGAGCGGGCGGCCTGCCGCATCGTCGACGGGACCCTGGCCGGCCGCGGAATCGTACTGATCACGCCGCTCGCCAAGGTCGGCGCCCGGGTCGCGGGGCTCGCGCCAGCGCTGACGTCGACGCTCATGGGACTGGTCGCACAGGTCCTGCCGGCACCCTCCCCGAGCAGCACGCCAGCCGTTGACGGCCGGCAGGCGAGGCGCCTCCTCGGCTGCCGGCTCGTCGACGCTCTCGCCGTCCTCGGCACCCGCGCCGCACGCCGGTTCAACGAGACCTCGGATCCGTGCAGCGGCCCGGTTGACGACGGCCCGGCCTGGGCAGAGGACAGCCATGACGCATCGACCCGTCCGCTCCATGACCTTCGAGCAGCTGCGAGCGGAGATCGCCGGCCATCCGCTCGAGGGTGAGCCGGACGACTCGGCGACCGAGCGCGTACGCGAGGTCCGTGCGGAGATCGACCGGCGGGGCGGGGCTCCCGTCCCCCTCGCCTCGGCCGGGCTCGACGACGCTCCGACCGACCCGGAGGGGCCGCACAACTCCGCGTAGGGCCGACCGCGCAACCAGGACCAACACATACGCTCGGGCGGTAAGCACCACCGGCGTCGAGAAGGGACAGCTATGGGTCTGCTGGGCAACGAGGCACCGACCAGGGACATCGACGAGTCAGAGCTGGACGTCGACCCGCCCAAGCACTCCGCCGCGGGCCTGACAGCGGTCGCCGTCAGCCTCAAGCGCGCGGTGCAGCAGATGGGTCCGGGTCGGGCTGCCCGCTCGCTGCTCAAGCTCAACCAGACCGACGGGTTCGACTGCCAGGGCTGTGCCTGGCCGGACCCTGACCCCGCGCACCGGCATACGGCGGAGTTCTGCGAGAACGGCGCGAAGGCGGTGGCCGAGGAGGCCACCACGCTGCGTGTCGGGGCCGACTTCTTCGCTACCCACTCCCTGGCCGACCTCGAGGCCAAGACCGACTACTGGCTCGGCAAGCAGGGCCGGATCACCGAGCCCATGGTCCGTCGGGCGGGGGCGACCCACTACACCCCGATCTCGTGGGATGAGACCTTCCGCCTCATCGGCTCGACCCTCACGGCTCTGTCGAGCCCCGACGAAGCCATCTTCTACACCTCGGGCAAGACCTCCAACGAGGCGGCGTTCGTCTACCAGCTGTTCGCTCGGGCCTACGGGACGAACAACATGCCGGACTGCTCCAACATGTGCCACGAGTCCACCTCGGTCGGCCTGGCCGAGACGATCGGCATCGGCAAGGGCAGCGTCAGCCTCGACGACGTTCACGACGCCGAGCTGATCGTCATCGCCGGTCAGAACCCCGGCACCAACCACCCCCGGATGCTTACGGCGCTGGAGATCGCGAAGCAGAACGGCGCGAAGATCCTCGCGATCAACCCGCTCGCCGAGGCCGGACTGCTGAAGTTCAAGAACCCCCAGACGCCGCGCGGCCTCTCTGGCGTCGGCACCGGTCTGGCCGACCTGCACCTGCCCATCAAGGTCAACGGGGACCTGGCGTTCTTCCAGGCGGTCGGGTCGCTGCTCATCGCCAAGGAGGACGCCGCCGCTGCAGACGGGCGCCCGGGCTCCGTGCTCGACCTTGACTTCATCGAGCGGCACACGACGGGCTTCGCCGCCTGGGCCGAGCACGTGCGCGCCGTCGACTGGGACGCGGTCGTCCGGGCCACCGGACTGTCCCGGCCCCAGATCGAGGAGGCTGCGGAGATGTTCGCCCAGTCCAAGGCGACCGTCACCTGCTGGGCGATGGGCATCACCCAGCACCGCAACGCCGTAGCGACGGTCAAGGAGATCTGCAACGTCGCGTTCGCCCAGGGAAACATCGGCAAGCCCGGTGCGGGCCTCTGCCCGGTGCGCGGCCACTCCAACGTCCAGGGTGACCGGACCATGGGCATCTGGGAGAAGGTGCCGGACCACTTCCTCGACGCGCTCGAGGCCGAGTTCCACTTCAGCCCGCCCCGCGAGCACGGGTTCGACACCGTGGACAGCATCCGAGCCCTTCGCGACGGCAAGGCCAGGTTCTTCATGGGGATGGGCGGCAACTTCGTCTCGGCGGCACCCGACACCGTCGTGACGGAGCAGGCCATGCGGTCGGCCGACATGACGGTCCAGGTCTCCACGAAGCTCAACAGGTCACATGTCATGTGCGGAGAGACCGCGTTGATCCTCCCCGCGCTCGGGCGCAGCGAGAAGGACCGCACCGGAGGCACGGAGCAGCGGGTCACCGTCGAGGACTCGATGTCCTCGGTGCATGCCAGCAAGGGGCCGCTCAAGCCGGCCAGCGACCAGCTGCGCTCCGAGGTGGACATCGTGTGCGGCATCGCGCAGGCGACGATCCCGCAGACGGGTGAGATCCCATGGGCGGCGTTCCGAGGGGACTACACGACCATCCGACACGCGATCTCGCGCGTGGTGCCAGGCTGCGAGGCGTACGCCGAGAAGGTGGACCGCCCAGGCGGTTTCGTCCTGCCTCACCCGCCTCGGGACTCGCGCACCTTCACCAACAAGGAGCAGGCCGCGGTGTTCACGGTCAGCCCACTGGACGTCCTCCACGTCCCGGACGGCCGGCTGATCCTTCAGACCCTGCGCAGCCACGACCAGTTCAACACGACCATCTACGGGCTCGACGACCGTTACCGCGGCATCTCCAACGGCCGGCGCGTGGTCTTCGTCCACCCGGACGACATCGTGGCTCTCGGCCTGAGCGACGGGCAGATGGTGGACCTGGTCAGCGAGTGGACGGACGGGAGCGAGCGGATGGCCCCCGACTTCCGCGTCGTGTCGTATGAGACGCCACGCGGTTGTGCCGCGGCGTACTACCCCGAGACCAACCCGCTCATCCCGCTCGACTCCACCGCCCTCGGGAGCAACTGCCCCACGTCCAAGTCGGTCATCGTCCGGCTCGTGGCCACTGAGGGGTCCGGGCGCCGGTCCGGGGGCGAGTCGGCGACGGCAGCACGCTCCGACGGGGCCGGCGCGGCGGTCGGCTCTGACGAGGGGCATCGCTCTGACGTCGAGCCGTACCACCTGAGCTGAGGCTCCGCGGGTGGCCATCGGCGTTTGCGCTGGGGTGCCGGGGGGTAGCAGGCATCGACCGTCTCCGTCCAACGAAAGGTGAGATCAATGGGTTTTGACGACAAGGCCGAGAACGCCAAGGACGACATGGTGGGCAAGGGCAAGGAGGCCGCCGGGAAGGTCACCGACGACCACGAGCTCGAGGCTGAGGGCCGGACCGACCAGGCGAAGGCCGACTTCAAGAAGGCCGGCGAGAACGTGAAGGACGCCTTCAAGGACTGACCTGACGTCTCCAGCACGAGGAAGGGCCGGGCCGCCGGGAGGGCGGCGCCGGCCCTTTCGTGTGCCCGGTGCCCGGGCCTGTCGGGCCAGAAGAGGTAGCGCCCCGGCGACCTCGATGGCTGAAGGCGCCGGGGCTCGACAAGCGCGAGACCCGGGGCCCGCGATAGCCGTGACTCACCCCCTGCCCCGTTTACCGGATGGCATGCACGCCCGCCGACATCCGGGGAACTCGGACCAAGCACTGACCGCCGACTGACCCTCCGTTCATTGACAGTTGACCGTTTGGGGGTCGGGCGCGGCGGTTTGTCCGGGCCGTCCGTGGGGTAGGGGATGGCCGCGACGCATCGTCCGTGTTGCGTCTTCACTGGGAGGAAACCGGCAATGAGCGAGACCCCAATGGATCCGATGAACGACACCGACATCAACAGCGACACCTCGCAGTCCGACGAGGGCACAGCCGACGGGGGCGCCAACCCCGGTGGCCAGGACGGGGGAGCGGACGGGGGAGCTGACGGTGGCGCCGGCGGAGAAGGTCCTGCCGACGGCGGTGCCGGTGCCGACCCCTCGGCCACTGACGGTGGAGCTGACGGCGGCGCCGACGAGAGCTCGTCCAGCGGAGTGTAGGTGACCGCGACGACCCAGGCCCGGGTACCCGCTCACCAGAGC
The DNA here is from genome assembly GCA_963826375.1 of uncultured Actinomycetota bacterium. Lineage (GTDB taxonomy): Bacteria > Actinomycetota > Actinomycetes > Actinomycetales > Dermatophilaceae > Lapillicoccus. The sequence continues at coordinate 971,064 of CAWGWN010000009.1, forward strand.
GGGTACCCGGCGCTGTCCCGCCTGGTGGCGGTCCCACCATCCGAGTTCGCGTCGCACTACTGGGGGCGGTCTCCGCTGGTGTCGCGTGCCGCTGACCTTCCATCAGGGTTCACCGACCTGCTCGACCACGACGCGGTGGACGAGCTGCTCTCGCTCCACGCCCTGCGCGCTCCGTTCGTCCGGGTGGCCAAGGAGGGCGCGACGCTGCCCGACCGAGCCTTCACCCAGCCGGCGGGAGTCGGTGCGGCCATCGGCGACCAGGTCAGTGACGACCGGCTTCTGCACCACTTCGCCGGCGGGTCGACGATCGTCCTCCAGGCCCTGCACCGCTCCTGGGCGCCGACTCTTCGCTTCTGCCAGGACCTAGCCGCCGACCTCGGGCACCCGGTCCAGGCGAACGCGTACGTCACCCCGGCCCAGAACACCGGTTTCGCGGACCACTACGACGTGCACGACGTGTTCGTCCTGCAGATCGACGGGTCCAAGCGCTGGCGGATCCGCGAGCCGGTGCGGGCTGCGCCGTTGCGCAGCGAGCCGTGGACCGCCCGCACCGCAGCCGTTGCCCTGGCGGCCCAGCGGCCCCCAGACCTCGAGGTCACCCTGCAGCCAGGCGACTGCCTCTACCTGCCGCGGGGCTACCTGCATGCCGCGACCGCGCTCGGCGAGGTCAGCACCCACCTCACCGTCGGAGTGCACAGCTGGACCCGTCGACACCTGGCCGACGAGCTCGCGGCCGCCGCGCTGCGGTCGGCGAGCGAGTCCGAGTCCGTGCGCGAGTCGTTGCCGACCGGGGTCGACCTCACCGACCCCGCCACTCTCGCCGAGCATGTCGACGTGGTCCGGGCAGCGCTGCTGCGGGCCATGCAGCAGGTGGACGTCGAGGACATCTGCACCGCTCTCGCAGCCCGCCACCAGGCCGCCCAGCGGGCCGCTCCGATCGGTGTCCTCGCACAGGTGCGGGCCGCACACGATCTCCGTGCCGCCGACCGGATGAGCGTCCGGCCCCACCTGCACCCACGCCTGGAGGTCCGGGCCGACGGCACGACGGCGCTGCGGAGCCGCGCCGGTGAGCTCCCCCTCGAGCCGGCCGACCATGTCGTCATGAAGCGGCTCCTCGCCGACGGGGAGACCACCGTCGCTGACCTGGGGCACGACCTCGCGCGGCGCCTGCTGCTCGCCGGCGTCGTCGTCGTCGCGGGATGAGCCAGGTCGACGGAGCCGGACATCCCGGGGCGCGCACCAGTGGTGGGCACCCCGCTCGCTGCTCGTCTGCCGCCCGCGACCGGGGAGACCCGCTGCCTGGCACAGCGGCTCCCGCGCGCCGGTGGTTGCTGGTCGAGGAACCCGGGCCGTGGGAGGAACGGACCCTCCACACCGGCCCGTTGCGCGGCCCGCTCGGCACGGCGCTCGCGGCCGCCGCCCTCGAGGCTCGGGCCCGCATCCTGCTCATCCGTCGGCCGGAACGCGTCGGCCCGCAGACCACCCGGTCGTGGGCCGTCGTCGATCCCGACCAGGGCATCCGGTGGGGTCGGTGGCGCTCACCAGCGGACCTCTTCCAGGCCCGGACCGCGCTGCTCGCCGACGTGCGCCCCCGGGGCGAGCAGGGCTCGCTCTTCCTCGTCTGCACCCACGCTCGCCGCGACGTCTGCTGTGCGGTGCGCGGACGCCCCGTGGCGAACGCGCTGGCCGACCGGTGGCCGGCTCAGACCTGGCACTGCTCGCATCTCGGAGGGGACCGGTTCGCTGCCAACGTCCTTGTCCTCCCGGACGGGTCGACCTATGGACACATGGAGCCTGACCGCGTCGTCGCGGCGATGGAGTCGCATCTGCGTGGGGTCGTGGACGCCGACCAGCTGAGAGGAGTGAGCACCCAACCGCCAGCCACGCAGGCCGCCGTGGTGGCCGCCCTGCGGCGCTGGCGCCCAGCCGGGCTCGCCGACGTGACACCCCTGTCCACCGCGGCCATCGGTCCGGACGCGTGGACGGTCGAGCTCGCGGGTGGTGGCCGGCTGCCGCCATTGCTCACCGCCACCGTCACCCGACGGGCCGGCCCGCAGGTCGCGCTCACCTGCCGCTCAGGCCCCAGCCGGGCCTACACGTATGCCGTGCAGTGGGCGCCGGGGACGCCCTCCGCCTGACCGACGCGTCCCGACTGGCGCGCCCCGACCGGCCCAGGTCGGCCAAGAGCAGGTCGGTCGCGAGCAGTCCGTCACCACAGGTCCGTCAGTGCAGACCCTCCTCCGCCGCCACCGAGAGCCGGACTCCGGTGGTGAGCACATCGAGCACGAGGTCCACGTCCTCGTAGTGCGCCATGGTGGCCAGCCCGGGCGTGGAGAGGGCGATCCGGTGGGCCTCGTCGCCGCTCAGGGGGTACTCCGGCACCTCATGTCGCCAGTGGACGAGGACCAGATGGCCGTCCGGGTCCAGATGGTCCCGTGCGTCGGCCACGAACCCTCTCGCCTGCTCTGCCTCGAGGTAGTAGAGCACCTCGCTGACCACGACGAGGTCGAACGTCTCCTCCGGCCAGGGCTCATGCATGTCCCACTGCCGGACGACGGACTCGGCCGTCGCCGAGTCGGACGCATCGAGGCGGGCGGCCGCCTGGGACACCGCCGCGGGGACGAGGTCGACGGCGAGGAGCCGGTCGGTCCGGGCGGCCAGCTGCTCGCTGAGCACCCCGATGGAGCAGCCCGGCTCGAAGGTCCGGCGGTACCTTGCCCGCGGGAGAGCGCCGAGGGTGAGGGCGTACTTGCGCTGCTCGTACCACCGCGAGCCGAAGCCCCAGGGGTCTGGGTCCGCGGCATACATCGCCTGGAAGTAGTCGTCGTTCACGATGGTCCGCCTCTCACACCAGGACGGTCTCGTGGTCGCGGACGAGCCGCTCGAGGACGAAGGGCGGCAGGACGGCGGCGTCCGCGGGGTCGTCAGACAGCGGCGAGATCTGGCTGGCGAACTCGGCGACGGCGCGGCGCTTGGCCCGGTGCACCTCGGGGGGGAGCGCGAGGACCCGGGCGCGGTGCCATGGGACAGCCCGGTCGTCGGGGCTCGCCCAGTGCCACATCCAGACGGGGTACTCCACCAGCACCGCTCCAGAGCGCCGGCACGCTGCTGTGGCGGCGCGCCCCACGGCCTCGTGGTCGGGATGCCCGTCCGCGGCCCAGGTCGCGAGGCAGTGCATCCCCGGGCGGAGGAGCTCGGCCAGCAGGAGCTCGAGCTGCGGGACCTGCCGTGCGACGTCGCCGTCGGGCAGGCCGAGGCGACGTGGCGGGTCGACGCCGAGCACCGCACAGGCAGCCTGGGACTCGCGGACCCGAAGGTGGGCCAGCTCGGTCGGGGTGACGCTGCGCGAGTGAGGGTATGCCGCGCTGCCGTCGGTGACAGCCGCAACCTCGACCTGCGCGCCGAGCGACACCAGGTGCGACATCAGGCCGCCGACTCCAAGCACCTCGTCATCCGGATGGGGTGCCACCACGAGCACGTCGTCCCAGCCGGTGAGGTCGAGCGGCTCGAACCGCCGGTCCCAGGCCGCCCACTCGGCCGCCGGAGTGCCTTCTGCGTCCTCGCGGACCACGCCGAGCCGGTCGGTGTGGCTGGCCCTCGCCGCTCCGGTCCCGGTCATGCGGAGACGTCCGGCGGCGGGACGGCCATGGCACCGAGCGTGGCCAGGTCACGCTCGGCGTGGCTCTGCCGCAGATAGATCCCCAGGTCCGCGACGGCCGCAGCATGCTGCGCGTCCTGGGCCAACGGGCCGGGGCCCAGGGCTCTCCCGACCCGGTCGAGGACGAGCGACGCTGCCGCCTCGACGACGGCCCGCACCCGCAGGGCCCGCACCCGCGCGCCCGCGATGTCGTCAGGGTCCGCGTCGACCTCGTCGGCTGCGCCGAGCAGCGTCCAGCGTCCCCCCGCGAGTGCCGCGTCCACGGCGCCGAGGTGGGCGCGGGCGTGGTCGTCGAGTCGGCGCCCAGCTGCCGTGGTGCGCAGGGTGTCGGCCACCGCCTCGGCGCCTCCCAGCCAGCAGGCTGCCACGCCGGCGGCGCCGTGCCAGAAGCCGGCCCGGCTCAGATAGTCCTCGCCGGAGCCCACCAGGGTGGCGCTCACCGCGTCGAAGCCGACCTGCTCGGTGGCGCTGCGCCGCATCCCGCTCGCCTGCCAACCCCCCTGCCCGACAAGCACTCCCGGCTGGCCGAGGTCGACCGCGAAGAGCCGGCGCTCGTCACCGTCGCGGGCGGTGACGAGGGCGTGCGAGCACATTCCGGCTCCGGAGCACCATGCCTTGGCGCCGGTCAGCAGCCAGCTCGTCCCGTTCCGCTCGGCGTCGAGCCGCGGGGTGGGTGGCTCGGCTGCCCAGACCCCCCACCACTGGCCCGCGTCGACCCCCGAACCGGTGATCTCGTGGAGGATCGCGTCCGCGTCGGCGTGCGCCTCGACGAGCCGCCCGACGACGACGTCCTCACGGGCGAGGGCGCTCAGCCGCAGCCACCGGGCTCGCGTCTGTCCGGCGCCCGGCAGGGGCAGCGGCGTGGACTGGGCAAGCGCCTCATGGACGGCCTCGGCGACGGACTGCTGGCCGGGGCGGCTGTGCGGCTCGGTGTCGCTCATGCCGGCAGCGTCCCCTCGAGGTCGGTGAGGTAGGCCGCGAAGCCGCGCGGGGTGCGTTCAGAGTGTCGGGCGGAGGTGACGACGGGCGCCTGGCCGGACCAGTCGACTGCCGCCCCGGCCCGGTGACAGGCCTCGACGAGGGCCACGTCCTCGTGAGCCGGCAGCGGAGCGAAGCCGCCGACTGCCCAGTAGGTCTGCGCGCTCATCCCGACGCTGGTCCCGTGGACATGGCGATGGCCGGCGCTGCCGACGTAGCGGCGCTCGTACTCCGGCTCCACGCCGGGCCGGCGCATCGACCAGTCGTGGACCTGCACCGTGCCGACAAACACCTCGTGCAGCACCGCCGACTCCACCTGAGCGGTGAGCCAGTCAGCCGGAACCCGCGAGTCGGCGTCTGTGGTCGCATACCAGGAGCCCGCGGAGCGTCGCGCGCAGCGGAACCCTGCTGCGCGTGCGGCCCCCACGTTGCGGACCTCGATCGAGACCGTGCGAGCCAGGCCGCTGACCACCGACGCCGTCTGGTCGGTGCAGGCATCGAGGACGACGATCACCTCGACGGGCAGCTGGACCGCGGCCGCGGAGGCCGCGAGCGAGGCGAGACACGCCCCGATCTCCTCAGCCTCGTTGTGAGCCGGCACGACGACCGTGATGTCACTGACCCGCATCGACGCCCCGCAGGCTGCGGCCGGAGGCGTGCGGGCCCCGTCGGGGGTGGTGCCTCATGAGTCTCCTTGCGAAAGGGGGCAGGTGATGTCACGGATATCTGGTCTGCGGCGGACCGGACGGCCCTCGCTCCCTACCCTCCGGCGCCGGGTTCATTCCGCCGCCTCGCGTGTGCTCAGGCGGGCGAGCAGGCTGACCGCATCGTGGGGGGCGCGACCGCGTATGTCGTTGTCGAAGTAGACGACCACGTCTCGCCCCTCCCGCTGCCAGGCCAGACACCGTTCGGCCCACCGGTCCAGGGACCGGCCCGAGTAGCCGCTCGCGTAGAGCGTCGTGTGACCATGCAGCCGCACGTACGCGAGGTCGCTCGTCTCCTCGTCGACCACCGGCCACCGCCCCGCGCTGTCCGCGAGGACCATCGAGACGTCGTGCCTCCTCAGCACGCGCAGCGCCGGCTCGCTGCAGAAGCTCTCGTGCCGCACCTCCAGCGCGTGCCGGATCGGCCGCCCACGAGGCGCCGACGTCACGGCCTGGTCCTCGGGGACCTTGTCGTCGTGGCGCCTGGCCAGCGAGGCGGCCTCGCTGGTCGTCCGGGGGAGCAGCTCGAGGAAGCCGCTGAGGACGGCCTCGTCGAAGGCCAGGCTCGGTGGCAGCTGCCAGAGCACCGGCCCGAGCTTCTCCCTCAGCGCGAGCACCCCGGAGGCGAAGAAGTTGGCCAGCGGGACCTCGACGTCGCGCAGCCGCCTCATGTGCGTGATGTAGCGCCCACCCTTCACGGCGAACACGAAGTCCTCAGGGGTGGCGTCCCTCCAGCGCTGGTAGGAGGCCGGACGCTGCAGCGAGTAGAACGACCCGTTGATCTCGACCGACGACATCCGCTCCGCGAGATAGGCCAGCTCCTCACGCTGCACGAGCCCGGTCGGGAAGAAGTCGCCGCGCCAGGACGGGTAGGCCCATCCGGAGACGCCGACCCGGACCGTGCCCCGGCTGCTCACAGCGTTGGCGGCAGGGGGCGCCGCGCTAGTCCTCCCATGGAGGCGTGTCGTCCATCTTGGCGTAGTACTTCGCGAGATGGCTGCGCACGCGGTCGATGTCGTCCTGGGGCAGGTCGACCCCTCCCCGCGAGCCCTGCATCACGGCGGCGGCGGCCATCACGGCGCGAGGCACGGCGACCAGCCGCCCGTCCACGACGTCGGCGACAAGCAGCTTGTATGCGGTGAAGTTCTGCTTCTTCTCGGCGTCGTACCAGACATGAGCGTCGCGATACCTCGCGTTCGGCCCGTCCTGCGCGCCGGCCCACTCGCGGACCCGCTTCTCCGCCGCGTCACCGTCCCACTCCCGGTCGCGGTCAGCGAGAGCCAGGTCCTGGAAGCTCGTCACACTCATGCGCTCTCCTCCTCGTCTCGTCCGGTCTGTCTCAGCTGCTCCCGCCCCCCGGATCGAGGACCGCCGGACGGGGGACCCTGCTTAGGCGGCATGTCCAGGCTCGCTCAACGCGCCGCGCAGCTTGGTGATGATGCTGGAGATGAGCCGCGACACCTGCATCTGGCTGACGCCGATGCACTGCCCGATCTGCTCCTGGGTGAGGCAGTCGACGAACCGCAGCTTGAGGATGGTCCTCTCCCGCGACGACAGCTGCGCGATGGCCGGCCGCAGCGACAGCAAGGCGTCGGTGCGCTCGAACTCGTCCCCTTCCTCGGCGAGCAGGTCGCCCAGAGGGGTGGTCGAGCCGGGGAACGGGGCATCGAGCGAGGCGCCGCGGAAGCTCCCGTCGGCGATCCGTGCCTCGGCGATCTCCCGGCGTGACGCGTTGAGCCGCGCTGCGAGGTCGTCGAGCGACGGCTGACGGCAGAGCTCCTGGGTCAGCGCGGGGCTGACGGCCCGGATCGCCTGTCCGAGCTCCTGCATCGAGCGCGTCGGCCGGACGAGCCAGCCGGCGTCGCGGAAGTGTCTCTTGAGCTCGCCGCGGATGGTGGGCACGGCATACCCGGCGAAGCTCTTGTCCGGCCGGTGCTGGTAGCCCCTGACCGCCTTGCACAGCCCGAGCATGGCGACCTGCTCGAGATCGTCGTCGTCGATGCCGCGGCCCCGGTACCGCCGGGCGAGCGACACGGCCAGAGTCCGGTTCAGCAGGACGGCCTCGGCGCGCAGCGCCTCGGCCCGGCTGTCGTCGGTCTCGCTCGCGGCTGCCTGGAGCAGCTCCTGGGTCGCCTCGTCACGAGCCGAGGTCTCAACGGAAAACGCGCGCAATGCTGTTGCAGCCATGGCACAACTCCCCAATAGAAAGTGCACCCAGCCACGCGTTTTGAGCTGGTTCGTTCGGCGACCAGCAAAACACAGCAGGGTGGTGTGCGCAAGCGCAGAGGTTGTGCACCCGCCCCGTCGCCGAGCAGCCTCGACCCTCGGCCAGCCAGGAGGAGTACGGCCGAAACAGGCGGGTAGGGCTGGGCCCAGGCGCACCCCAACTGACGACGCGCGGAAGGATCCCATGCCCACCTTCGGCTACTTCTTGTCCTGCGAGGAGTACACCCCCGAGCAGCTGCTGGACCAGGCCCGGCGAGCCGAGCAGGCCGGCTTCGACGCCCTCTGGATCAGCGACCACTTCCACCCGTGGACGCGTGAGCAGGGCCAGAGCCCATTCGTGTGGTCGATGATCGGGGCCATCTCGCAGGTGTGTGACCTGCCGGTCACGACGGCCGTCACCTGCCCGACGGTGCGCGTGCATCCGGCCGTCATCGCCCAGGCGGCGGCCACTAGTGCAGTCCTCCTGGGCGAGAACAGGTTTCGCCTCGGCATCGGATCGGGCGAGGCGCTGAACGAACACATCCTCGGAGACGTCTGGCCCCCGGCACCCGTCCGTCTGGAGATGCTGGAGGAGGCGGTCGAGGTGATCCGGGCGCTATGGACCGGCGAGGACCTGACTCACCACGGCCGGCACTACACCGTGGAGAACGCGCGCATCTACACCCGTCCCGAGAGCCCACCGGAGATCCTCATGTCGGGGTTCGGCCCCCTCGCCACCGACCTTGCCGCGCGCATCGCCGACGGGTTCGTCAGCACCAAGCCCGACGCGGAGATGCTGGCCCGCTTCCGGAAGAGCGCCAAGCCCGGCGCGACCGGCCAGGTGGGCTTCAAGGTCGCCTGGGCACCGACCGAGGACGAGGGTGTCCGCCTGGCTCACTCGATCTGGCCCAACTCGGGCCTACCAGGAGAGCTCGCCCAAGTTCTGCCGACGGTCGAGCACTTCGAGCAGGCGGCGACCCTCGTGACCGAGGACCAGACCCGCTCGGCGGTGACCGCAGGCTGCGACCCTCAGGAGTACGTCGAGGCGTACGCGCCCTTCGTCGAGGCGGGGTTCGACGAGATCTACGTCGCCACGATGGGACCGTACTGGGCGCCGATGCTCGAGCGCTTCGGCACAGACGTGCTGCCCGAGCTCCGGACGCGCCATCCGAGCCGGTCGCGAGCAGAATGACCATCATGCGCAGCGTCGGTGTCGAGGAGGAGCTCCTCCTGGTCGACGCGAGCAGCGGCCGGGCGAGGGCCCTGGCTGGCGAGGTTTTGGCCCGCGCCGAACGCGACGGGAGCACTGGCGCGGGCGCTGCGTCGGCGGACGAGGTCACGGGAGGCATCGAGGGTGAGCTCCAGCAGGAGCAGGTCGAGACGCAGACCTCTCCGGTCACCGACCTGTCACTCCTGGGGAGAGAGCTGCGGCGTTGGCGGGCCCGTGCTGCGGCTGCAGCGGCGCCCCTCGGCTGCCACATCGCTGCCGTGGGTCTGTCGCCGCTGCCAGTTCACCCGCACCCGGCCACGAGCGAGCGGTACCAACGGATGGCGGGGCAGTTCGGGCTCACCGCCCAGGAGCAGCTGACCTGCGGATGCCACGTGCACGTCTCCGTCAGTGACGACGAGGAGGGCGTTGCGGTCCTCGACCGGATCAGGGTCTGGCTGCCCGTCCTGCTCGCGGTGAGCGCGAACTCCCCCTTCTCTGACGGGTTGGACACCGGCTATGCCAGCTACCGGTCGCAGGGCCAGCTGCGCTGGCCGTCGGCTGGCCCGGTGGACCTCTTCGGCTCCGCCGCGGCATACCACCAGGTCGTCGACGCCATGGTGGCCTCCAGAGTCCTGCTCGACGACGGGATGGTCTACTTCGACGCCCGGCTGTCGACCGCCTTCCCCACGGTCGAGATCAGGGCGGCCGACGTCTGCCTCGACCCGGACGACGCCGTCATCGTCGCGGCGCTCTGCCGGGCGCTGGTCGACACGGAGGCCCGCGCGTGGCGGTCCGGCGACCCGGCGCCGCAGGTGCCGACGAGCATCCTGCGGCTGGCGTCGTGGCAGGCCGCCCGCCATGGCCTGGACGGACGGCTGCTCGACCCTCACACCGGCCGGCCCCGCGTGGGCCCGGAGGTGCTGCGGCAGCTCGTCGACCACGTCCGCTGGTCGCTGGAGCGCCATGGAGACGTCGAGCGTGTCGACGACGGGGTGGACCGCCTGCTCGCGTGGGGCACGGGTGCCACCCGTCTGCGCCGGGAGCTGGACCGCACGGGCCGCCTCGAGGACGTGGTGGCCCAGGCGGCCCGGTTGACCGTGGGCTGAGACCGTTCTCTGACGGACGGGATGCCGAGCCGTCATAGGTTGGGTTCGTGACCACCACCGAGCCCGCCCTCAGTCTCGCCGCCGTCGTCACCGCACTCGAGGGCATCTACCCCCCCGACACGGCGATGGACTGGGACCGCGTCGGTCTCGTGTCCGGAGACCTCGGCCAGCCGATCCGGCTCGTGCACTTCGCGGTGGATCCCACCCTGGCCGTGGTCGACGAGGCGATCACCGCCGGCGCCGACCTGCTGGTCACCCACCACCCCCTGCTGCTGCGCGGCATCCACAGCGCCGCGACGACGACGGCGAAGGGTGAGACGCTGACCCGGGCCATTATCGGCGACCTGGCCATCTACTGCGCGCACACCAACGCCGACCTCGCCATGCCCGGGGTGTCCGACGCGCTGGCCCGGGCGTGCGGGCTGACGTCGGTCACTGCGCTCGGTCCTGACCTGAGCGAACCTGGTCGGGTGGGCGATCTGGCCACACCGGTGACGCTGCGCGACCTCACGGAGCGACTGGTGGCAGCGCTTCCCGCGACGGCCGGAGGGATCCGGGTCAGTGGCGACCCCGAGGCGATGGTGACCCGCGTCGCCGTCTCGGGTGGCTCGGGGGACGACCGCTTCGCCGCCGTCCGGGAGGCCGGGGCGGACGTCTACGTGACGGCTGACCTTCGCCACCACCCGGTGCTCGAGGAGCGTGAGCAGAGCCGCGGAGGACCGCCATACCTCGTCGACGCCGGGCACTGGGCGAGCGAGTGGGTCTGGCTCGGCGCAGCCGAGCGCGCCCTGCTGGGCTCGCTCGGTGGTGCGAGCGGCGACGGGACGTCGACTAGGTTGAGTACCCACATCTCAACACTGCGCACCGACCCGTGGACCTTCGTGCTCGGTGCCAACGCCGCCGGAGGTACGTCCTGAGAGCCGATCCCACCCGTCAGCAGCGCCTGCTCGACCTGCAGGCCGTGGACACCAGACTCGACCAGATCGCGCACGCCCGGTCCGCGCTGCCGCAGCTGAAGGCGCTGGCCGCACTCGAGGCGGAGGCCCGCAGCCTCGACACGCGGCTGGTCAACGCGAAGACGGCCCTGTCCGACGTCCAGCGAGAGGTGGACAAGGCCGAGGCCGACGTCCAGCTCGTCCGTGACCGGGCGGCGCGGGACCAGGCCCGGCTCGACTCGGGGACCGGCTCGCCCAAGGACCTTCAGGCGCTCCAGCACGAGGTCGCGTCCCTGGCGCGCCGCCAGTCGGAGCTGGAGGACCTCGAGCTCGAGGTGATGGAGCGGGCCGAGGCGATCGGGGTGGAGGTCGCCTCCCTGGAGGCGGCACGCGCCGAGCTGGCCGCCCGGGTCGAGGCCCTCGCCGCGGAGCGGGACGCTGCCCTGGCCACGCTGGGGTCGGAGGCCGAGGAGGCCTCCGGCCGACGCGGTGACATCCTGCCCGGGGTGGGCGAGGACCTGGTCGTGCTCTACGAGAAGGTGCGGTCCAACGGTGGTGGCCTCGGGGCAGCGGAGCTGCGGCAACGCCGCTGCGGTGGCTGCCAGCTTGAGCTGAACCAGCATGAGATGAACCGCATCACGGCGGCGCCCGCCGACGAGGTCCTGCGGTGTGAGGAGTGCAGCCGGATCCTCGTGCGCACGGCGAACTCCGGGTTGTTCGGGCCCTGACCGACCGGCGTTCCACGTCGTGGCCCAGAACGTGACGGTCCACGGCGCTGTGACATGCTCGTCGACATGAGCTATGCGGGAGACGTCACCCCCAGCGACGCGTATGCCGCGTTGACCCAGGACGCCGACGCCGTGCTCGTCGACGTGCGCACCGACGCCGAGTGGGGCTATGTCGGGCTGCCCGACCTGAGCTCCATCGGCAAGCGGGTCGTCACCGTCGAGTGGCAGCGGTTCTCGGACGGCGCGCGCAACGAGTCCTTCCTCGACCAGCTCCGCGCAGCCGGTGTCGGCCCGGGCACGCCGGTCTACCTGCTGTGCCGGTCGGGTGCTCGCTCGGCCAGCGCCGCGGCCCTGATGACCGACCGGGGTCTCGGCCCGGCATACAACATCTCCGACGGGTTCGAAGGCCCGCTCGACGCCGACGGCCACCGTGCTGTCGCCGGCTGGAAGGCCGACGGGCTGCCGTGGAGGCAGGGATGAGCGACCAGCCTCCGACTTCGGGGCGGCAGCTGCGCCCCGACACACTGGCCGTGCGCGGGGGGCTCGCACGAAGCAACTTCGCCGAGACGGCCGAGGCGCTCTACCTGACGTCGGGGTTCGTCTACGACTCGGCCGAGCAGGCCGAAGCCGCGTTCAAGGACGAGATCGACACGTTCATCTACTCGCGCTACGGCAACCCGACGGTGCGGATGTTCGAGGAGCGGCTGCGCCTGCTCGAGGGCGCCGAGGCCTGCTTCGCGACGTCGTCGGGGATGTCCGCCGTCTTCGTCGCACTCGCCGCGCTGGTCGGCAGCGGCGACCGGGTCGTCAGCTCCAGGGGGCTGTTCGGCTCCTGCTTCGTCATCCTCGACGAGATCCTCCCGCGGTGGGGCGTAGAGACCGTCTTCGTCGACGGACCGGACCTCGAGCAGTGGCGCGCGGCGCTCAGCGAGCCGACGACGGCGGTCTTCTTCGAGACGCCGAGCAACCCGATGCAGGAGATCATCGACATCGCCGCCGTGTCCGAGCTGGCCCACGCGGCAGGGGCGAAGGTGGTGGTGGACAACGTCTTCGGGACGCCGGTGTTCTCCAAGCCGCTCGTCCACGGCGCGGACATCGTCGTCTACTCCGCCACCAAGCACATCGACGGCCAGGGTCGGGTCCTCGGAGGCGCGGTGCTGGGGCCCAAGGACTACATCGACGGACCGGTGAAGAACCTCATGCGGCATACCGGTCCGGCCATGTCGCCGTTCAACGCCTGGACCCTGGTCAAGGGTCTGGAGACCCTGTCGCTGCGCGTCGAGCGGCAGGCGGCCAGCGCGCTGACCTTGGCGAGGGCGCTGGAGAGGCATACGGCGGTCACCCGCGTGGTCTACCCGTGGCTCGAGAGCCACCCGCAGCACGAGCTGGCCAGGTCGCAGATGGCCGGTGGTGGCACCGTGGTCACCTTCGTCGTCGACGGCGGCAAGGACGAGGCGTTCACGGTGATGAACGCCCTCGAGGTCGTCGACATCTCCAACAACCTGGGCGACGCGAAGTCGATGGTCACCCATCCGGCCACGACGACGCACCGCCGGCTGACTCCGCAGGCCCGCGCCGCCATCGGCATCACCGACGGCACCGTCCGCATCTCCATCGGTCTCGAGGACGTCCAGGACCTGGTCGACGACGTGACCGGAGCGCTCGACCGGCTGCGCTGAGCGGCTGGGCCGGCTGGACTGTCTATCGGGTGACCCGACAACCTTCCCGGGCACCCGTCGACCCGATGGGGACGGGGTCACCGGGTCAGGACGAGCGCGGCCAGGGATGCTCCGCCGGCGACGACGGCGCAGAGCAGACCCTCCCGGGCAAGGTATGCCGTGGGCACCACGAGGCCGGCGGACCGGCACCGCTGTCGCCAGAGCACCGTCGCGAGGGAGGCCCAGACAGTGACTAGAGGGGCTACGTTGACGCCGACGAGCAGGGCCATCAACCGGACCGGCGCGTCCGCGGTGACGGCCTCGAGCGCCAGATAGGCCGGCAGGTTGTTGACGGCGTTCGCGCTCACCGCGCCGACAGCCGAGACCCGAAGGAGCGCAGCCGGGTCAGTCCCGGTGCCGGCGAGAGAGCTGAGGAGCTCGCGCCCCCCGTGCTGCAGGGCCACGTCGACGACCACGAACAACAGGCTGACCCCGACGACCATCAGCCACGGGACCCTCACCCGGCGCAGCAGCCGACGGTCCCGCGCGAGCACCGTGCCCATGAGGATGGCGGCGGCCACGCCAGAAGGGATCGCCGGAACCGCGCCGGAGACGAACGCCGGCCCCAGCAGCACGCAGCACGCGGAGGCGACGAGCAGCAGAGGCCGGTCGTGCGGCTCGGGAGCGGCCGGCACGGCATACCTTCCTCCGAGCGACGTGCGGTGCCGCACGGCGAGCAGGGCCACCGTCGCGACAACCGCCGCGAGGGCTGGTGCCCAGGCCAGCCGCAGGTAGCCGAGCTGTCCCACACCGAGGAGGTTCATGTGGTGCAGGGCCAGGAGGTTGGTGAGGTTGGAGACCGGCAGCAGGAGTGACGCGGTGTTGGCGAGCCACAGCGTGGCCATCGCGAACGGCAGCGGTGGGACGTCGACCTGCCGTGCCATGGTGATGGCCACCGGGGTCAGCAGCACCGCCGTCGTGTCAAGGCTGAGGATGACCGTGCTCGCGCACGCGAGGAGCACCACGAGGAGCCACAGCACCCATACCCGGTGGCCGCTGGCTCGGGCCGCCCAATGCGCCGCGACGTCGAAAACGCCTGCGAGGTCACAGATCTCGGCAACGATGGTGATGGCGACGAGGAAGGCCAGGACGGGGAAGATGCGCGCCCCGAGTTCGACCAGCTCAGTCGCGGTCATCGGCCCGTGGCACAGGGTGCTCGTGCGGCTCCACGTCGAGGACCCAGGGGCTGCTGGTCCGCAGCGGGGTGGTGAGCTCGATGTCGAACCGGGTCGCCACGACCTCGGCGACGGCCTGCGGTGTGCGCGCGTCGTGCCCGGTCTCACAGAGGTGACGAGCCACCAGCCCGCGCGTGTGCTTGGCCTGGTGGGTCGCGCCGGGGACCCGGACCTGCACCCAGCGCCCGGCGGCCGGCCCGCTCGGCACCCAGGCGCCGGTGTAGGTGCTGCTCCGGCAGTCGACGACGGCTCCGCGCCCGGCCGCCTCGGTGAGCGGCCCGTCGAGGTGCGGGCGCCAGAGCGAGCCGAGGGGCCCCAGCGGCGGGAGGTTGACCGCCATCGAGAGCCGGTATGCCGGGATGCGGTCGCCCATCCGCAGGGCACCGAACAGCGCGGAGACGACGACCAGCCAGCGGTTCGCTCGTCGCCGGGCCGCGGTGTCGAGCGTCGCGAGGTCGAGCGCGTCGTAGAGAACGCCCGAGTACACCCTGCCGGCGGCAGCAGCGGGTGCGGTCAGCAGCCTGGTGTTACGGGCGAGCGGCGCTGTGAGAGAGGCAGAGATGCCGAGCAGCCCGGCGGCGTCGTGGTCTCTGCTCACGTCAGCCAGTGCCGACGCCACTCGCGACCGGGTCTCCGTGAGAGTGGGGAAGCTCAGCGTGGCGAGGTCGAGGGGCCTGCCGCGCGCCGCAGGGGTCTTGCCCTCGGAGGGCGGCAGGAGGATGAGCACGGCCGAAGCCTAGGAGACGCTGTCGAGCAGGTCGTCAGCGCCGCTGCATAGGGTGACCCCCATGGCTCAGCACGTCATCCGCTACCGCACGCCAGCGACGCCCGACACCCCGCGGCAGGTCGACGACACGGACGCCCTCCTGGCGCGGTTCGCGGCGATCCGTGCCGAGCTGCACGTGCCCGAGGAGTTCCCTCCTCGGGTCCTCGCCGAGGCGGCCGCGGCCGTGCGCGCGGTGGTGCTGCCGGAGCGGGACGAGTCGGCGGTTCCCTTCCTGACGATCGACCCGCCCGGGTCGATGGACCTCGACCAGGCCCTGCACATCGAACGAGCAGGGGACGGCTACCGGGTGCGCTACGCCATCGCCGACGTCCCGGCCTTCGTCGCTCCGGAGGGTGCGCTCGACCGTGAGGCACGCGAGCGGGTGGTGACCATCTACGCCCCGGACCGCCGAGCGCCGCTGCACCCCCCGATCATGAGCGAGGCAGCCGCGAGCCTGCTCCCGGGACAGGAGCGTCCCGCGTTCGTCTGGGACATGACTCTCGACGGCGACGGTGAGGGGACGGCCGTGGAGGTCTACCGCGCCCGGGTCCGCAGCGTCGACCGCTTCGACTACGACGGCGTCCAGCGCGACCTCGATGCCGGGACCGACGACGGACGGCTCGCCCTGCTCCGGGAGGTCGGGCGCAGGCGGGTGGACCTGGAGAGACGACGGGGCGGCGCGAGCCTCCCCATGCCGGAGCAGGAGGTGACCCGTGACGCGGCCGGGCACTTCGTGCTCGGGCTGCGCCCCGTCCTCGAGGTCGAGGACTGGAACGCCCAGATCTCCCTGATGACAGGAATGGCCGCCGCCGAGCTGATGATCGCGGGGGGAGTGGGGATCCTTCGGACGATGCCGGCCCCCGACGCTCGTGCGGTCGAGCGGTTCCGGCGGCAGGCCCAGGCGCTCGGCGTGCCGTGGCAGCAGGACGAGAGCTACGGCGACTTCCTCCGGGCCCGTGACCGCACCGACCCCCGGCAGCTCGCGCTCATCCACGAGGCGACGGCGTTGTTCCGCGGGGCCGGCTACACCCCGTTCGAGGGAGCCAAGCCGGCCCAGCCCGGTCACGCCGCCGTCGCGGCCCCCTATGCCCACGTCACCGCGCCGTTGCGCCGTCTGGTCGACCGCTTCGGGCTGGTCGTCTGCGCAGCGGTGTCCGCCGGCCAGCCGGTGCCCGACTGGGTGCGGGCCGCTCTTCCCACGCTTCCCGCGCTGATGGAGGGGGGCGACACCCGGGCCAACGCGGTCGACCGCGCGTGCACGAACGCTGTCGAGGCGGTCCTGCTGGCCTCGCGGGTCGGGGAGCGCTTCGCCGCGGTCGTCGTCGACCGGGCTGACTCGGGCGAGCGGGTCACCGTGCAGATCGTCGACCCGGCCATCGTCACTCAGGCTGCCGGGGCGGGCGCTCTCGGCTCCGAGGTCGAGGTCCGGGTCACCGCTGCCGACCCGAGGACGGGCAGCGTCGACGTCGAGGTCGTGTGACCCGGTGCGTCCGCGGCATACCCCACCAGGGCCTAGGCTGTATGTCGGATGAGTCGGTCAGGCGGTCGCGTCAGCTGAGCTTCGGCTCCGCTGCCGAGGAACGTCCGGGCTCCAGAGGGCAAGGTGGTGGCTAACGGCCACCCGGAGTGATCCGCGGGACAGTGCCACAGAAAACAGACCGCCTCGCGGTCCAGCCGGCTTCGGCCGGAGGGGCGGCGCGGTAAGGGTGAAACGGTGGTGTAAGAGACCACCAGCATTCCAGGTGACTGGAGTGGCTAGGTAAACCCCACCTGGAGCAAGCTCAGACAGCAGACGACCGAGGACGGCCCGTCCGATGTCTGCGGGTAGAGCGCTAGAGCCGGCCAGCAATGGCCGGCCGAGATGGATGACCGTCGCTGCGTCGCTGGTAACGGCGGCGCGGAACAGGACCCGGCGTATCGACCGACTCATCCACCCGTCCGGTCAGGCCTCGGATACGGGTTGGTGTTCGTGCTTGGTCTGGTCTTCGTGCTCGGTCTGGTCTTCGTGCTCGGTCTGACGGCGTTCTGCCGCGGCCCGGCGCATGGCCCAGGCCGCAGCCGCCAGGGCGAGGACGCCGGTCACGGCCCACGGGGGGACGCCGCCCACCAGGTCCGCCGCGCGTTGTTGCAGGGTGAACTCGAGGTCGGTGGTGTCGCCCACCCCCAGGACGCCGACGATGCCGGCCGTCCCGTCGAACCTCAGGAAGAGCGCGCCGATGACGACGAACAGCAGCCCGGCGACGAGGGACGTGGAGTGGACCTGCAGGGGACCCAGCGAGAATGCCCTGCCGCGAAGCGCACGTCGGTGTCCCAGGTCGAAGCGGTCCCACAGGGCTGCCAGGACGAACAGCGGTGCGGCCATGCCGAGTGCGTATGCCGCGAGCAGCAGGCCACCTCCGGCGGGGCTCTGCTGGGTGGCGGCCATGGTGAGGATCGCCCCGAGCACCGGTCCTGAGCAGAACCCCGCCAGCCCGTAGACGGCTCCGAGCAGCACGGTGGACGTCAGCCCGGCGCCACGGACGGTCCGTCGCGCGGCCATGGCCTGCAGCCGGGCGGAGAAGGGGAGGGCGAAACCGCGCCCCAGCACCATCAGCACGCCCATGGCGATGATCGACCAGCCCGCGACGGCGATGAGCACCCCTCGATGGCCGTAGAAGAGCGAGGACGCCGCCGCCGCGCCGGTGCCGAGCGGGACGAGGGTCAGCACCAGACCGAGGTAGAAGGCGAGCGTCCGCAGGAGCAGCGCCGTCCGCGACGCGAAGGCGTAGGCGAAGAACGAGGGCAGCAGCAGGGCGCTGCAGGGGGAGAGCAGGCTGAGCACCCCTGCCGCCACCGCGGTGAGCAGCCCGACCTCGGTCACCGGCCCGCCTTCGCTGCGGCCTGGTCGATGGCCTGCTCGAACGTCGCGATGGGCTGCGCCCCCATGATCGGCTGCCCGTTCACGAGGAAGGCCGGGGTGCCGGTGACCCCGATGTTCTGGCCCTCGATGAAGTCCCGCTCCACGCCGCCCTTGGTGGTCGCAGAGCCCATGTCGGCCTTGAACTTGGCGACATCGAGTCCGACCTTCGTCGCGACCCCCACCAGGTAGTCCGTCGTCAGCCGACCGCTGTTCGGCGGGAGCTGGTTGCTGTAGAGCGCGTCGTGGAACGCCCAGAACTTACCCTGCTCGCCGGCGGCGCGACCGGCGAGCGCCGCCGTCATCGACTCCGGACCGAGGTAGGGGAAGTCGCGCCACTCGATCCGCAGGACTCCGGTGTCCACGTACTTCTTCACCAGCTCGGGCTCGGTGTCGCGGGCAAACTTGCCGCAGAACGGGCACTGGAACTCCGAGTAGGCGATGAGCACGACGGGCGCGTCGACCTTCCCCAGCGCCATCGCGTCCTCCGGGTCGCGGCGCGCGAGCGCGCTGAACCGGTCTTCCGTCGGCTGGGATGACGGCGGTGCTGAGCCCTGGGTCGCCGCGGCCGTGCTGCCGGCTGCCGCGGGTTGTCCGCTGGCCGACGTCGAGCCGCTGGCGCCAGAACGGGGCAGCATGAACAGCGCTGCCGTGATCGCGGCGAGAGACACGGCCACGATGACGGGCACGGTGAGGCCACTGCGGGTGGGCTGGCGACGTTTCGGCATGGGGCCTTCCTTCAGGAGGTGATGACGGGACAGGAACGCTCCGAGCGAAGTCGCTGGCGCAGGGCGAGGGCGAGCAGGGCGGTTCCCGCGACCTGCAGCAGGGGCTGCACCGGCTGGAACCAGGTGAGCGCACCGGCACTCCCGAGTGCGACCAGTACGAGCTTGTTGCACACCGGGCAACCCACGGCGAAGAAGGTCAGCAGCGCGCCGGCATACCCTCCGCGCCGGGGGGCCGGCTCCTCGGGGGAGACGGGGTTCACGTAGGTCGCCGCCAGGAGGCCGCCCAACACGCTGGAGAGCGCCAGAGCGGGCCACGCCCACCACGTCGGCGGGACCTCCCGGCTGAACAAGGGGGTGTCGATGAGGTCCGTCGGGATGGCCACGAGCAGCGCGAAGCCGGCCCCCGCTGCCGCTGCGACGACCCAGCGGCGACCTGGCCAGGAGCGCATGGACGCGACGGAGCCGGGCGTCCGGTCGCTCGGCCTGAGGTCCTGGGCGGTCATGCGCCGGCCTCGACAGGCAGGCCCTGCAGGCGCCACTCGAGCAGCCCGTCCTCCAGCCGGCGGGCCGTCAGGCCCTTGGCCCGCAGCAACCGGACGGCGTCGTGGGCCAATACGCAGTAGGCGCCGCGGCAGTAGGCCACGATCTCCGCGTCCTCGGCGAGGGAGCTCACGGCTGCGTCGAGGTCCGCGAAGGGAACCGAGCGGGCCCCGGGGATGTGCCCGGCGGCATACTCCTGGCCGGGTCGGACGTCGAGCAGGACCACGGTCCCGGCGGCCAGCCTCTCGCGCAGCTCCTCGCGGGTGACCTCGTCCACGTCGCCGAGCCCACCGGCCCCGAGGTAGGCGTTGAGGGCGCGTTCCACGTCGGCGGAGTGCCGCAGCGCGACGGTGCGCAGCGAGGCGTACAGGGTCGCGACGTCCTCACCTGCGAGGCGGTAGTAGACGCGCGTGCCCTCCTTGCGGGTCCGCACCAGGCTGGAGAGCTTGAGCACCTGCAGGTGGGCCGAGGCGGTGGTGACCCCGAGGCCGGCCTCCCGGGCGAGGGACTCCACCGTGCGCTCTCCCTGGGAGAGCAGGTCGACGAGCTCGAGCCGCCGGGCGTTGGAGAAGGCCTTCCCGACCACGGCAAGCTGGTCGAACAGGTGCGTCTGCTGGGCGTCCATCGTTATCCTCCCGATTTCCATGGAATACCGTATGCCATGGCGCCCGCGCCCGCGAACCGGGGCGAGCCGGAGTGCTGCGCCGAAACGCCGATCGCCCAATCAGGCCGAACCGGACGACAATCCGGATTCCGGCTCCAGTGGCCAGCCGGACTGAGTACGGTGCGAACTCACCACGGAGAGGCCGAGCAGCACTCCCCGAGAAAGCCGGGATCGTGTGGTCCCGGCCCCTGCTCGGCGACTCCCCTCACGCCGGGACGTCGCCATGACGCAGCACACCACCGCCGAAGCCCCTTCCCCCAGCGGTCCACCGCGCCGCCGGTTGCATCCGGCGGAGATGACCCACCGGCTGGCCCGCGGACCTCTCGGGCGACCGCTGGTGCGCACCGTCCGCCGGGTCCTGCGGCAGTGGGCTCCCCCGGCATCGGGCAGTGACTACACGCCCGTGGTCCACCGAGGCCAGCCGATCCCGCCGCTGGCGCTGCGCAACCACATGTGCGGGGAGGCGTTCCTGTCCAACGACTTCTACCTCCAGTCGGCGGTCGTCGAGGCCACCCGGCTGCCGGCGCAGCTGGGCTTCACGCCGGGCTCGAGGGTCATCGACGTCGGCTGCGGGCTCGGGAGGCTCGCGACCGGGATGATCGAGGAGCTCGGCGAGGATGTCGACTACCTGGGCATCGAGCCCAACCGTCCCTTCTACGAGTGGTGCCGGGACAACATCGAGGCCAGTCACCCCGGCTACCGGTTCGTCCACGTTGACGTCGTCAGCGAGCTGTACAACCCGGAGGGCACCGTCGACGGCGACGCGCTGCGGCTGCCCGTCGAGTCTGACTCCGTCGACATCGTCTACGTCTGGGGCGTGTTCACCAATATCATCCCGGAGCACGTCGAGACCTATGTCGCGGAGTTCCGACGGGTGGTCCGGGACGGGGAAGAATCTTCCTCACCGCCTACGTCGAGGACGACTGCCCTCAGGTCTCGTTCAACCCCGAGGGCTACGTGCCCTTCGACTATGTCGTGCCACTCAACGTGGTGCGCTTCAACCGGGCGTGGGTCTTCTCGCTCTTCGAGCAGAACGACCTCGAGGTGGTCGACTTCCGCTATCACGGGGCGATGTTCCCCAAGCAGAGTGAGATCACGCTGACCACGTCGGTCAGGCGGACGGGCTCCTGACCGCCTACCGGGTCGGTGTCGTCGGCGCCGGTTCGATCGCCCGCACCCACCTCGCGGCCTGGAACCGGCTCGGCGTGCCGACGTCGCTGTTCTCCACCGGGGACCGGGGTCCTCGCGTGGCGACGGACCTCGGCGCCGAGCTGTTCCGTGACCTCGATGCACTGCTGCGTGAGGTCGACATCGTCGACGTGTGCTCGCCGACCGGCTCGCATCCGGCGGTCGTCGCCGCGGCCGCCCGAGCCGGACGCCATGTGATCTGCGAGAAGCCGCTGGCCCGGTCAGCCCCCGAGGCGGCCGAGATGGTGGCGGTCTGTGCCTCCGCCGGCGTCCAGCTGCACCCGGCCCAGGTGGTCCGGTTCTTCCCCCGGTATGCCGCGGCCCGGGCTGCCGTCGTTCAGGGAGAGCTCGGGAGGGTCCACGCGCTGCAGCTGTCGCGGCGAGGCCCCGCTCCCGAGTCCGACTGGTTCCGGGACGAGGCGCAGTCGGGGGGCGTCCTGCTCGACCTGTGCGTCCATGACGTGGACTTCGCCCGCTGGGTCGCGGGGGAGGTCGTCGCGGTCGTGGCTGAGACCCGGCGTGGCCCGGGCGGGACCGCCTCGGCGGAGATGACGCTGGAGCACGCGAAGGGGGCTCGGAGCCGGGTCACGGGGGAGTGGCTGCCGGGCGACCAGCCCTTCGGCAGCAGCTTCGTCCTCTCCGGCTCGCGGGGTGAGCTGCGGGAGGACCGTGCCCACGAACCCGTCGAGGCGTCAGAGGACCCCTTCGTCACCCAGCTGCGCGAGCTCGCGTCAGCGGTCACCGGCGGCTCGACGCCCCGGGTCACCGGCGCCGACGCGGTGGCGGCGGTGGAGATCTGTGCGGCGGCGCTCCAGTCGGCTCGCACGGGGGCTCGCGTGGTTCTCCGGGCCCCGTCGGGCGAGGAGCTCAGCCGAAGCTGATCAGCTGCCGGACGGAGAGACCGTCGGCGAGACGGTCCATGCCGGCGTTGATGTCGTCGAGCGCGATCCGGTCACTGATCAACGCCTCCACCGGCAGCCGGCCGCGGCGCCACAGGTCGACGAAGATCGGGATGTCCCGGGCCGGCACGGCGGAGCCGAGGTAGCTGCCGATGATCGAGCGGCCTCCGGCAACCAGATCGAGCGGCGAGATCGACGCTCGTGCGTCCGGCGCCGGGAGTCCGACCGTGACGGTGCGGCCACCGGGCGCGGTGAGCGCGACGGCCAGCTCGAAGGCGCGGACGGCTCCGGCCGCCTCGATGACGACCGGCGCGGTGAGGGCGCTGGACTGCGCCTGGTCGGGGCTGAGCACCTGATGGGCGCCCAGTGCCCGGGCTCGGTCGAGCTTCTCCGGCACGGCGTCGACCCCGATGACCTCGACCCCGTCCACCGCGAGGGCGGTGATGACCGCTGCCATGCCGACCCCCCCGAGCCCGACCACGACGAGGCGGTCGCCCGCGACCGGTCGAGCAGCGTTGACGACAGCCCCGCCGCCCGTGAGCACGGCGCAGCCGAGCACGGCGGCGACGTCGGCGGGGACCGCTGCAGGAACCGGGACGACCGATGTCCGGCTGACCACGGCGTGCGTGGCGAATCCCGAGACCCCCAGGTGGTGACGGACCACCTCCTCGCCGCGCCTGATCCGGGTGCCGCCGCCGAGGAGGGTCCCAGCCGTATTGCTCTCGGTTCCCTTGATGCAGGGCCGTTGCCCGTCAGTCGCACACGCTGGGCAGGAGCCACAGCGCGGCAGGAAGGTCATCACGACCCGGGAGCCGAGGCTGACGTCGCTCCCCCCGGGGCCGACCTGCTCGACGATGCCGGCGGCCTCGTGACCGAGCAGCATGGGCACCGGTCGTGGCCGGTTGCCGTCGACGACGGACAGGTCCGAGTGGCACAGCCCCGCCGCCTCGATGCGCACGAGGAGCTCGCCCGCCGCGGGTGGGTCGAGCTCGCACTCAGCGATGCTGATCGGTCGCGACACGGCATACGGCCGAGCCCGCCCGACCTCCTCGAGCACCGCGCCGTGGATCCGCATCGTCCGTCCTCCTCGTCGTAGGGGCTCTGCGGTGAGTCTATGGACCTCGTACCCCCCGATCAGGGCGCAGGTCTCGCTTCGGTCGCGAAGCGTGAAGCACCTTCCCTGGACGCATCCGCAGGAGTACGGTCTAGGTCTGGTGCAGGTGGACACCGACGGTGTCCCGAGTGGGGGCACCGATGTGGGGAAGTGGGCAACGCATGGCAGTGCAAACCCAGCCGCTGCATACCCAGACGCTGGAGACCCAGAGGCGCACCGCGACGCAATGCCGCCGAAGCGAGGGTGTGGGCTAGGTGGCGACCACGTCGACGGTGACTTCCGGCTACCGTCATGAAGCCTTCTTCTGGGACGACGAGGACGCCTTCCTCGCCGGGATGGTGCCGTTCGTGCGCGACGGCGTCGAGGCTGGCGACCCGGTCATGGTGGCCGTGCCCAGCCCCCGGCTGGACCGGCTGCGCTCCGAGCTGGGGCCCCACGCGCAGGAGGTCCGCTTCGTCGACATGGGCGAGCTCGGCCGCAACCCCGCGCGCATCATCCCCGCCTGGAAGAGCTTCGTCGACGAGTGTGCCGTCGGTGGTCAGCAGGTACGCGGGATCGGCGAGCCGATCTGGGCCGGTCGTCGCCCGGTCGAGGTCTCGGAGTGCCTGCTGCACGAGAGCCTGCTCAACATCGCCGTGGCTCCCGAGACGCCTCTCTGGCTGGTCTGCCCCTACGACACAGCCCGGCTGGACGGTGACGTGCTGGCCGAGGCGCGTCTGACGCACCCCGAGACCGCGGCGGTCATGCCCCCCGGCCGTGACCTGGCCGACCGCGCCGACGACGCCTTCTTCGTGGACCTTCCGCCGGCGTCGGGACCGAGCTTCGAACGCTCCTTCACGGCGGCCGACCTGCGGCTCGTCCACGACGAGGTCCTCCAGCAGGCGGTGGCTTCCGGCGTGCAGGCCGAGCGGGCCGTCGACCTCGCTCTCGCGGTCCACGAGGTCGCCGCCAACAGCGTGCTGCACGCCCTCGGCGACGGCGTCCTGCAGATCTGGCGCGAGCCCATGGCGCTGGTGTGCGAGGTGCGGGACCTCGGTCAGATCACCGACCCGATGATCGGCCGGCGCTCCCCGTCGATCCAGAGCCAGCACGGCCGCGGCCTGTGGATGGTCAACCAGCTGTGTGACCTCGTCCAGATCCGCTCGCACCCGGGCGGGACGACGGTGCGACTGCACACCTGGCTCTGACCCGATGCGCGTCACCCATCTCGGCCACGCCTGCCTGCTCGTGGAGACGGCGGACACCCGCATCCTCGTCGACCCCGGCACCTTCTCACCGGGGTTCGAGTCGCTGCGGGACCTCGACGCGATCGTCGTCACGCACCAGCACGCGGACCACCTCGACCAGGACCGGGTCCCGGACCTGCTCCGGGCCAACCGGCAGGCGGCCATCCACGCCGACCCCGAGACAGCCCGGCTGGTCGAGGGTGCCGGAGTCGACGTCGTCGTGCTCGAGGAGGGCACCGACCTCCACGTGGGTGCCGTGACCGTCGCGCCGGTCGGACGGCTCCATGCGGTCAACCACGACGGGGTTCCCCGCGTCACCAACGTCGGGGTGGTGCTCCGCGCCGACGGCGAGCCCAGCCTCTACCACCCCGGAGACTCCTACGACGGCGAGCCGGGCCAGGTGGATGTGCTGGCGGTGCCGGTCAACGCGCCGTGGGCCAGGGTCAGCGAGTCGATCGACTTCGTGCGGCGCGTCGCGCCCGGCGGTCTCATCCCCATCCACGACGCCTTGCTGTCCGCGGCCGGGCGGCGGCTCTACATCGGGCACATCGGCACCTACGGAGGGGACGGCCTCGTGCTCCACGACCTCGCAGACGGACGGCCGGCTGTCATCGGCTCGTCGCGGCTGCCGCCTCCGTCGCGAGTCGGGCGGCGCCGATGATGCCTGCCTTGTTCTGCAGGGTCGCCGGGATGATCGGCGTGCGCAGCGTCAGCAGGTGCAGGAACTGGTCTGCGTCCTTGGAGATCCCCCCGCCCACGAGGAAGAGGTCGGGGGAGAAGAGAGCCTCGACGACCGAGTAGTAGCGCTGCAGGCGCACGGCGTACTCCTCGTAGCTGAGGCCGAGCAGGTCCTTGACGGACGACGCCGCGTCGTCCTCGGCGTCGTTCCCGTCGACCTCGAGGTGTCCGAGCTCGCTGTTGGGAACCAGCAGGTTGCGGTAGAGGATCGCGCTGCCGATGCCCGTGCCCAACGTGGTGAGGATGACCAGACCGTCCTCGTGCTTGGCCGCGCCGTAGTGCAGCTCGGCATAGCCCGCAGCGTCGGCGTCGTTGACCAGGGTGACGCCGCGGCCCAGCCGCTCCTCCAGGGCCGCCTCGCCGTCGAAGTCGATCCACGCGTGGTCGATGTTGGCCGCGGACCGGACGATGCCGTGGGTGACCACAGCGGGCACCGTGACCCCGATCGCGGCGTCGCCGATCTCGTCCGCGAAGTGCTCCACGAGCCTGGCGACGACCTCGATCACGGCCGCCGGCGTCGAGGGTTGGGGCGTGTCGACCCGGCGCTTCTTCGCCGTGAACGTACCGGTCTCGAGGTCGACCGGCGCGGCCTTGATCCCACTGCCGCCGATGTCGATGCCCAGCGGGTATGCGTGCTTGCTCATGGGCTTGATCTCCGCGTCGTCTGAGGGTCGGTCAGGGCAGGGTGAGGATCTCGTTGCCGTCCTCGGTGATGAGGATGGTGTGCTCGAACTGGGCTGAGCGGCTGCGGTCCTTGGTGACCACGGTCCAGCCGTCGTCCCACATCTCCCACTCGTGGGTGCCGAGGTTGAGCATCGGTTCGATGGTGAACGTCATCCCCGGCTCGATGACCCGCTCGTACGCCGGGGCGGCGTCGTAGTGCGGGATGACGAGGCCGCTGTGGAAGGCGGTGCCGATGCCGTGCCCGGTGAAGTCGCGGACCACGCCGTAGCCGAAGCGACGGGCGTAGGACTCGATGACCCGCCCGATGACGTTGACCTCGCGGCCGGGCACGGCCGCCCTGATCGCCCGCATCATCGCCTCCCGGGTCCGCTCGACGAGCAGCCTGGACGGCTCGTCCACCTCCCCGCACAGGTAGGTGGCGTCGGTGTCGCCGTGGACGCCGCCGATGAACGCGGTGATGTCGATGTTGACGATGTCGCCGTCCTCGAGCGGCCGGGAGTCCGGTATGCCGTGACAGACGACCTCGTTCACCGAGGTGCAGAGGGACTTCGGGAAGGCCCGGTAGCCGAGCGTCGACGGGTACGCCCCGTGGTCGAGGAGGAACTCGTGGCCGACCGCGTCGATCTCGTCGGTGGTGACGCCGGGGGCGATGACGGCAGCGGCCGCCTCCATGGCCTGGGCCGCGATCCGGCCGGCGACCCGCATCCGCTCGATGGTCTCCGCGTCCTTGACCTCGGAGCCGGTGAACGGCGTGGGAGCGGGCTTGTCGACGTACTCGGGCCGGGCAACGGTCGCCGGCACCGGACGCCGCGGCGAGATCTCGTGCGGGGCGACGCTTGCGAAGGTGACCGGCATACGGTGGAGTCTAGAAGGACGGGCGAGGGGCGGCCGACTGGCTGCCCCCGAAGCGCACCCAACGGAGGATGCCGTGCAGTACTGGTACAACGTCAGCACCGGCCAGGTCGAGACGGACGACACCCGCAGCCAGGGTGCCGAGGTGATGGGCCCGTACGACAGCGAGGCCGAGGCGGCCCAGGCGCTCGACACCGCCCGCGCCCGAACCGAGGCCTGGGACAAGGAGGACCGCGAGTGGGAGTCTCGGGCCTCGGGGCAGCACGATGACTCCGACCTCGAGGACTGACGCGCACTAGAGTCGGACACGTGAACGTCGTCTTCGTCGAGCCCGGCTTCCCGGGCAGCCAGCGGCGCTTCGTGGCAGCGCTGACGAGCGTCGGGGCCACCGTCATCGGGATCGGGGAGTCGCGGGAGGAGGACCTCGGCGACGACCTGCGCGGGCAGCTCGCCGGCGGCTACTTCCGGGTCGGCAACGTCACCGACGTGCACCAGCTCGACGCCGCCGTCGCCTGGGCCCAGGACCGGATGTGGGTCGACCGGCTCGAGTCGACGATCGAGTCGCACCAGCTGGCGGCCGCTCAGGTGCGTCAGGCCCGCGGCATACCCGGGACGAGCGTGCGGACCACCTGGCTGTGCCGCGACAAGCCGTCCATGAAGGAGGCCCTGCGCGCGGCCGGCGTCGCGACCGCGGCCTCCGCCGCCGTGGAGAGCGCTGAGGCGCTGCGAGGCTTTGCGGGTCAGGTCGGCTACCCGCTGGTACTCAAGCCGCGCGCCGGCGCCGGGGCCCAGGGCACCGTCCGGGTCGACTCCGACGCCGACCTCGAGATGGCTCTCGAGTCCTTCGAGGGGGAGGAGTCGATCGCCGTCGAGGAGTTCGTCGAGGGCCACGAGGGGTTCTACGACACGATCACCGTGGACGGCCAGGTCGTGCACGACTGGGCCACGCACTACTACCCCACCGTCCTCGAGGCGATGCGCCACCGCTGGATCTCGCCGCAGTTCGTCACGACCAACCGGATCGACGAGGCGCCGTTCTACGCCGAGGTCCGGGAGATGGGGCGACGGGTGATCGACGTCCTCGGCATCACGACGTCGGCGACGCACATGGAGTGGTTCTTCGGTCCCAAGGGGCTGCGCTTCTCCGAGATCGGCTGCCGGCCCCCGGGGGTAGGCGCCTGGGACCTGTACTCCGCGGCCAACGACGTGGACGTCTACGGGGAATGGGCGCACGCGGTCGTCGAGGGACGCCCCAGCGAGCCGTTGTCGCGGCGGTGGTCGGCCGGCATCGTCGCCCTGCGACCCGACCGGAACGGCACCGTGCGTGGCTACTCGGGCGTGGAGGAGATCAGCGCACGGCACGGGGAGTGGATCATCGACTCGCGCCTGCCCGAGCCGGGTTCGCCCACCCAGGGCGTCGAGGCGGGCTACATGGCCAACGCCTGGATCAGGATGCGCCACCCGGACTACGACGTCCTGCGCGAGATGCTGGACGACGTGGGCCGGACCGTCCACGTCTACGCCGGATGACGGCCACGATCCTGCTCGGTCCTCAGCGCTTCCTCACCACCGCCGGGGCGGTCGTCCGGGGCCTCGGCACCGAGGGACCCGTCGCGACGGTCACGGCCGGGTGGCAGGACCGGGAGGGTGACGACGGCGAGCTCCAGGAGGTCATGGACGGACGCAGCCGCAACCTGCATCTCTACGGGCGGATGCTCGACGTCCTCACCCAGGACGCCAGGGTGGCCGAGGTGGCGATGGCGGTCCAGGACGCCACCCGCGACCTCGCCTCGGTCTACTCGGCCCGGCTGCACCACGCTCTCGCCGCCGTGTTTGCCGTGCAGCAGCACCCCGGTCGGCGCGACGTCGTGGACGCTGCCCTGGACGACGCCATCGAGTCCGTGCGTGCTCTCGACCGGTGGTATCTCCAGCAGCTGCGCGAGCTGTACGAGGACGTCGGCCTGGTCGACGCGCTGGGCGCCAGCGACCTGCTGGCTCGGCACCGCGCCGAGGTCGCCGAGATCGTCTCCGGCTGCAGCGTGCTGGCCGTCGCGGGGGGCCACGTCGGCGTGCTCATCCGTGGCCTGCGCCTCTTCGCGGTGCAGCCGCCCGCCGAGCTGCCGGTGGTGGCCTGGTCAGGTGGTGCGATGGCCATGACGGACCGCGTCGTCCTCTTCCACGACGACACCCCTCAGGGCTTCTCCGGAGCCGAGATCTGGGACCGGGGGCTCGGGCGGGCCCGGGGGATCGTGGCGCTCCCGCACGCCCGGCGACGGCTGCGGCTCGACGACGCGTTGCGGGTGTCGGTCATGGCGCGCCGGTTCGCCGGAGCGACCTGCGTGCTGCTCGAGGACGGGTCACGGGTGGCCCTCGGACCGGGCGGGGAGCTGCCGCCGCGCACCCGCTACCTCAGCGTGGACGGGTCGGTCGCGACCGTGGAGGAGGACCGATGACCTCCGCGGCCACGACGACCTCGACGAGCGGACGGCCCCGGCGCCTGGCCGTCAACGGCCTGAAGCAGCGCCTCGCCGGCGCCGACTCCGGCACGGTCGACCGGTTCCTGGCCCGGCACACCGTCCCCATCATCGAGGGCCGCTACGCCACCTTCCTCTGGCGGGGGGAGGCCGACGAGGTGATGGTGCGGCACCGGGTCGTGGGGTTGCCCGACCCGCTGCCCCTGCGCCGGCTGCAGGAGAGCGACCTGTGGTCGGTGACCATCGAGCTGCCGGAGGGCTCGCGCGTGGAGTACCAGTTCGAGGTCGTCCGCGGCGAGCACCGGGACGAGCACGTCAACGACCCCCTCAACCCCCGGCTCGCCCACGGCCCGTTCGGGGCGAGCTCGGTCTGCGCCGCCACGGGCTATGTCGTCCCGGACTGGTCCCAGCACGACCCGGAGGCCCGCTCCGGAGAGCTGCAGTCGATGTCGCTGCGCAGCAAGGCGCTTCGACGCGAGCAGTCCTTCGAGCTCTACCTGCCGGCCCGGTTCCGGCCGGCGACGCGCTACCCCCTCCTCGTCGTGCACGACGGGCTCGACTACCTCGCCTATGCCGCGGCCAGGACGGTCCTCGACAACCTCATCCACCGGGGAGAGGTCGCGCCGATGGTCGCAGCGTTCATCCCGCCGGGCAACCGCCTCGTGGAGTACGCCAACCACGCCCCCCATGCCCGCTTCGTCGCGCGCGAGCTCGTGCCGTTCCTCGGCGAGCGGCTGCCGCTGCTCGACCAGCCGGACGGGCGCTGCCTGATGGGCTCGAGCTTCGGCGCCGTCGCGTCACTCACCACGGCCGTCCGCTACCCAGGGGAGTTCGGCTCCCTGCTGCTCGAGTCCGGGTCGTTCGTCTTCACCGACATCGGCGACGACCACGGCGGTGGACCGGCCTTCGACCCCGTGGTCAGGTTCGTCAACGGCTACCGGGCCCGCCCGCGCAAGGTGGCTAACCGGATCTACCAGTCCTGCGGGGTCTACGAGCCGCTCATCGCTCCGAACCGGTCGATGGTCTCGACCTTCCGGGACACCGGGATGGACGTGCGCTACGTCGAGTCGCGCGACGGGCACAACTGGGAGAACTGGCGTGACCGGCTCCGGGACGCGTTGACGTGGATCTACCCGGGTGAGCAGAAGTTCATCTACGAGTGAGCAGAGGTGGGTGAGGATGGGAGGATGAAGGTCACCGAGCGTTGGACGTCGCCGCGGATGGGGCGCGAGCTCACCGTCGCCAGATGGGGACACTTCGGCGTGCCCGTCCTGCTGTTCCCCACGGCGGGAGGCGACGCCGAGGAGGTGGAGCGTCACCAGCTCGTCGAGCATCTGATGCCGGCCATCGACGCTGGCCGGATCAAGGTCTACTCGGTGGACAGCACGGCCGGCCGCGCGATGGTCGCGCGGGAGGGCTCGCCGGAGCACCGGATCTGGCTGCTCAACCAGTTCCACGAGGCGATCGCCCACGAGGTCGTCCCGGCCGTCCACACCGACTGCGGCGGCACGCCGGAGATCATCGCGGCAGGCGCCTCGATCGGCGCGTTCAACGCCCTCGCCTCGGTATGTCGCTACCCGCACCTCTTCCGGGCGGCGATCTGCATGAGCGGCTCGTACCACATGGACAAGTTCATCGAGTCGTGGAGCGACGACCTCTACCACGCCTCACCGGTGCACTTCGTCCCCGGGCTCGAGGGGCCGATGCTCGAGCACCTGCGCCGCCGGTTCGTCATCCTGGCGTCCGGGTCGGGGCGGTGGGAGGACCTCGACGAGGCCTGGGCGGTGGCCCGGGTGCTCGGCGAGAAGGGCGTCCCCAACCGGGTCGACGACTGGGGTGCGCAGTACGACCACGACTGGCCCACCTGGTGGCAGATGCTTCCCGTCTATCTCGCCGAGCTGGGCGTATGACGGGCCGCCACCTGGCCGGGGCGGTGCAGGCGCTGATGCCGCAGGCCCGCGCGGACCTCGACCGCCTGGTCGCGATCCGGTCCGTCGCCGGCTCGGTGGAGCACGCCGACGAGTGCGCCCGTGCCGCGGCGGAGGTGGTCCGGCTGTTCGACGAGGTGGGCGTCGGCGACGTGCGTACCATCGCGACCACGGACGGCAGCCTCGCCGTCGTCGGCTATACCCCAGGCCCCCCTGGGACGCCGACGGTGCTGCTGTACTCCCACTACGACGTGCAGCCCACGGGGGACCCTGGCGGTTGGAGCACCGACCCGTGGACCCTCACCGAACGCGAGGGCCGGTGGTACGGGCGGGGTTCAGCCGACTGCAAGGGCAACCTCGTCATGCACCTCACCGCCCTGCGGGCCCTGGCCGTGAACGACCAGGGATGGCCGGTGGGCATCCGGGTCGTCTGTGAGGGGTCCGAGGAGGCGTCGTCCGGCGGGCTCGAGGATCTCGTGCGCGAGCAGCCCGAGCTGTTCGCGGCCGACGTCGTCGTCGTGGCCGACGCGGGCAACGTCGAGCTCGGGCAGCCGACGGTGACGACCAGCCTCCGGGGGACCGGCAGCGTGCTGCTGACGGTCCGCACCCTCGAGGGCATGGTGCACTCCGGAGCCTTCGGCGGCCCGGCCCCGGACGCGCTGGCGGCGCTGGTGCACATCCTCGCGTCCCTGCGGGACCCGGCCGGCGAGACGACCGTGACGGGGCTGGACGCCACCGGCACCTGGGAGGGAGCGGCATACCCCGTGGAGCGGTTCCGCTCCGATGCCGGCGTTCTCGACGGCGTCGACCTGCTCGGGCGCGGCAAGGTGGCCGACCTGCTCTGGGCCCGCCCGGTCGCCAACATCCTGGCGATCGACGCACCATCTGTCGCCGGGGTGACCGCCTCGATCCCCGCCGAGGCCCGGGCTGTCGTCAACCTGCGCGTGCCGGCCGGGTTCGACGCGGCAGAGGCGCAGCGCCTCCTCGTCGACCATCTGCAGGCAGCGGCGCCCTGGGGAGCGCAGGTGCAGGTCGAGCCGAAGACGTTGGGTCAGCCCTTCGCCGCGCGGACTGACGGGCCGGCGTTCGCGGCGCTGGGCCGGGCGATGGCCGAGGCGTTCGGACGGCCGATGGTCACCACCGGTCAGGGCGGCGCGATCCCGCTGTGCACGACGCTCGCACAGACCCACCCCGACGCCGAGATCCTCATCGTCGGCGTCGAGGAGCCGGCGTGCCGGATCCACTCGCCGGGCGAGAGCGTCAGCCCCGACGAGCTGCGCCGCACGGCACTGGCCGAGGCGCTGTTCCTCCTCGAGCTCGGCGGTCGTCCGGGCGTCTAGGCCGGTCGCCGCAACGGGCTGCCCCCGGCTCAGGTCTCGAACGAGTGCTCGGTCGCCGGGAAGGTGCCCGCGGCCACGTCGGCGGCATACGCCCGGGCGGCGTCGCCCAGCGTGGTCCGCAGGTCGGCATACTGCCTGACGAAGCGCGGCACCTTGCCCGCGCGCAGGCCCGCCATGTCCTGCCAGACGAGCACCTGCGCGTCGCAGCCGGGTCCGGCGCCGATCCCGATGGTCGGGATCTCCAGCAGGGCGGTCACCTCGGCGGCCAGCGACGCGGGAACCATCTCCATGACGAGGCTGAACGCTCCGGCCTCCTGGAGCGCCGAGGCGTCGCGCAGCAGCCGTTCGGCGGCCGGGTCACCGCGACCCTGGACGCGGTAGCCGCCGAGAGTGTGCTCGCTCTGCGGGGTGAAGCCGATATGGCCCATCACGGGGATCCCGGTGCGGACGAGCAGCTCGACGGTGGGCGCCGCGTCGGCCCCTCCCTCGAGCTTGACCGCGTGGGCCAGCCCCTCCTTCATGAACCGGACGGCGGTGCCGAGCCCCTGCTCGGGCGTCGCGCCGTACGAGCCGAACGGCAGGTCGGCCACGACCAGGGCCCGGCGAGCAGCCTGAGCCACGGCCCGGACCAGGGGGACGAGCTCGTCGACGGTCACCGGCAGGGTGGTCTCGTAGCCGTAGACGTTGTTGGCCGCCGAGTCCCCGACGAGCAGCACGGGGATGCCGGCCTCGTCGAAGATCTGGGCCGCGTAGACGTCGTATGCCGTGAGCATGGCCCACCGGCGTCCCTGCACCTTGAGGTCGCGCAGATGGGGGATGCGGACGCGGCGCCTGACGGCGTCCCTCTCGCCGGGTCCTGTCGTGCCGTACGGGCTGGGCTGCTCGCTCGTCATCGGTGCTCCTCGCGCTCGTTCCACCTGCTGGTGATGGGCAGACGGCGGTCCTTGCCGAAGGCCAGGGGTGAGATCTTCGGCCCCGGTGCGAACTGCCGGCGCTTCCACTCGGCGCGGTCGACGAGCTGGATGACGTCGTCGACCACGGCCGGGTCGAACCCCTCGGCCACGAGCCGGTCCCGGCCGTGGGCGACGCCCACGTAGCCGGCCAGGATGGCGTCGAGGACCTCGTACGGCGGCAACGAGTCCTGGTCGGTCTGGTCCGGTCGCAGCTCGGCGGACGGCGGTTTGGTGATGGAGGACTGCGGGATCGGCGGCTGCTCACCCCGGGCGACGGCATACCGGTTGCGCCAGCGGGCGAGCTCCCAGACGAGGGTCTTCGGCACGTCCTTGATCGGGGCGAACCCCCCCACGCTGTCGCCGTAGATCGTCGAGTAGCCCACGGAGACCTCGGACTTGTTGCTGTTCGTCAGCACCAGCTGGCCCTCGTCGTTGGCGATGCCCATCCAGATCACCCCGCGCACCCGGGCCTGGAGGTTCTCCTGGGCGACCCCACCGAGCTGCAGCCTGCCTCGGAACGGCTCGACCATCTCCTCGATGGGGATCACTCGGTAGTCGAGCCCGAGGTTGTCGGCCAGGGCTCTGGCGTCGTCCTTGCTGCCTGGGGAGGAGTAGCGGCTCGGGTTGCTGAGCGCTGTGACGTTCTCGCCCCCCAGGACGTCGGCGGCCAGGGTCGCGACCACGGAGGAGTCGATGCCGCCTGAGACCCCGAGCAGGACGCGGGTGAACCCGTTCTTGTGCACGTAGTCGCGCAGCCCCAGTCCGACTGCGCGCCATACCTCCTCGTGGGGGTCGAGACGGGAGAACAGGGGCGGTGCCTGCGCGGCATACGGGGCGAGCGGCTCGCCGGAGACAACCACATGGGTGACTCCCGCCGGGAGGCTGCTCGGGTCGACGGTGCCGGGCTCGGGGTCGAGGTCGACGACGACGAGGTCCTCGACGAACTGCGGGCCGCGCGCGAGGACGGCGCCGTCGGCGCCGACCACCATGGAGTCGCCGTCGAAGACGAGCTCGTCCTGGCCCCCGACCATGTTGAGGTAGGCCAGCGGGCAGCCCGCCTCGGCGGCGCGCCGCCGCACGAGCTCGAGCCGTGAGTCGTCCTTGTCGCGCTCGTAGGGGGAGCCGTTGATGACCAGCAGCAGCTCGGCGCCGGCCTCGCGGGTCTGCGCCACCGGCCCGCCGTCCTGCCAAAGGTCCTCGCAGATCGCGATCGCGACGTCGATGCCGCGCACCCGGACCACGGTCAGCGAGTCGCCGGGCGCGAAGATCCGGTACTCGTCGAACACGCCGTAGTTCGGCAGGTGGTGCTTGGCATACCGGGCGACGACCCGGCCGCGGTGCAGGACGGCCGCGCAGTTCTGGGGGAGCGCTCTGCCGGGGTCGGAGTCCGCCGACCCCGATGGAGCCCGGTCGAGGTAGCCGACCACGACCGGCAGGTCGCCGTGGCCGTCGTCGTCGAGGTCCCGGGCGAGCCCGCTCAGCGCCTCGCGGGAGGCGTCGACGAACGACTCGCGCAGCGCGAGGTCCTCGACGGGGTAGCCGGTCAGGACCATCTCGGGGAAGGCGACGAGGTGGGCGCCCCTGGCCGCCGCGCGCGCGACGTCGTCCCGGACGCGCCGGGCGTTCCCCGGAAGGTCGCCGACCGTGGGGTTCACCTGGCTCATCGCCAGTCTCAGCCGCGCCATGCGTGAACCCTAGCCGCGGCGCTCTCCCACCCATCCCGCAGGCAAGGGTCAGGCGCAGGTCTGTCGCCGGTAAAGACCCCGTAAGAAATGCACGCTTGCTGAGGATTGGCTGCCATTTAGCCCAGAGTTCTGATTGGGTGCCCGGGGCGTCCACAACCCCCTGGACGTCACGACCACTGGAGGTTTCGTGAAGAACTGGCACTGGAGAGCAGCCTCGGGAGTGGCGATATCCGCCCTCGCGCTGACCGCACTGCACGCCCCCGCTCAGGCCGCACCGATGGGTCCCGACCAGGACCCGGTGAACGCGACGAGCCAGCCCGACAACCTGCCCAACCCGCTGGGCGACGCCCAGGCGAAGCTGCGCGAGGAGGCGGTGACCAAGCTCGTCAAGGGTGAGGCCACCACCGAGACCCGTGGTGGCAAGCGCGTCATCAAGATCGCCAAGAACCCCAAGGACCCCAAGTCCAAGGACAAGTACGTGTCGTACCCGGTCGACCGCGAGGAGGACATCTTCACCGTCCTCACCGACTTCGGGACGCAGGCCAAGCCCGGCCAGAGCACCGCGCCCGGCCCGGTGCACAACCAGATCCCCCAGCCGGACCGCACCTGGGACGGCAGCGCGACGGACGACAACTCCACCTACTGGCTCCCCGACTTCAGCCGCGACCACTACGTCGACATGATGTTCGGGCCGGGGGAGTCCTTCCGTGACTTCTACCTCAAGCAGTCCAACGGCCGTTTCCTGGCCAAGGGCGATGTCTCCGACTGGGTCACCGTCCCGTTCAACGAGGCGCGGTATGGCAACAACGCTGACCAGAAGGACGGGTACTGGAACTACGTCAAGGACACCGCCACGGCCTGGTTCGACGCCCAGAAGGCGGCAGGCAAGAGCGACGCCGAGATCAAGACCTATCTGGCCCAGTTCGACAAGGTCGACCGCTATGACTACGACCACGACGGCAACTTCAACGAGCCGGACGGCTACATCGACCACTTCCAGGCGATCCACGCCGGTGCCGGCGAGGAGGCCGGCGGCGGCGCCCAGGGGGCGGACGCCATCTGGTCGCACCGCTGGTACGCCTTCTCCACTGGTGCGGGCTCGTCCGGTCCGGACCAGAACAAGCTGGGCGGCGTGCCGCTCGGCAACTCCGGCATCTGGATCGGCGACTACACGACCGAGCCCGAGAACGGCGGCCTGGGGGTCTTCTCGCACGAGTTCGGCCACGACCTCGGCCTGCCCGACCTCTACGACACGGCCGGCGGTGACAACGGCACCGGCTTCTGGACGCTGATGTCCGGCGGCAGCTGGATGAACCACGGCACCGACTCCATCGGGACGACCCCCGGCTACATGGGTGCGTGGGAGAAGCTGCAGCTCGGCTGGCTGGACTACCAGACGGTCGACTTCGGCAAGAAGTCCACCGTCAAGCTCGGTCCGGCCGACCTGGCGACCAAGAAGGCCTCCCAGGCAGTGCTCGTCAACCTGCCTGACAAGACCATCACCACCGACTACAACACCCCGCACAGCGGGTCGATGGAGTGGTGGAGCGGGTCGGCCTCCAACATGTCGAGCACCCTGACCCGGTCGGTCGACCTGACCTCGGCCTCGACCGCCGCGGTGACCGCATGGCTCCAGAACGACACGGAGGAGGACTACGACTATCTCTACGGCGAGGTGTCGAGCGACAACGGCTCGACCTGGACCCAGGTCGGGACGCCGATCTCCGGCTCGTTCGACTGGACCCAGACCACGTGGGACCTGTCGTCCTTCGCGGGCAAGGCTGTCCAGTTCCGGTTCCGCTACAGCTCGGACGGCGGGGTCAACCAGGCGGGTTCCTTCCTCGACGACATCGCCGTCCTGGTCAACGGGGCTCCCGTCTTCACCGACACGGTGGAGAACGGGGACAACGGCTGGACCGCGAGCGGTGGTTTCAACCGGATGAGCGGCAGCACCACGGTGACCGCGTCGCACTACTACCTCGCGGAGAACCGGGTCTACTCCGGCTACGACGAGACGCTGCGCACCGGGCCGTACAACTTCGGCTGGTCCACCACGAAGCCCAGCTGGGTCGAGCGGTTCCCCTACCAGAACGGCCTGCTGGTCTGGTATGTCGACGGCGCGTATGCCGACAACAACACCTCGGGGCACCCCGGCCACGGACAGGTGCTGCCGGTCGACGCACGCCCGACGCCGGTCGTCTTCCCTGACGGCGTCAAGCTCGGCAACCGTCGCCAGCCGTTCGATGCCACCTTCGGGCAGGAGGCCACCGACGCGGTGACCTTCCACCGCAAGGGTGTGGCTCAGACGGTGCCGTCGCAGCCGGCCATCCCGGTCTTCGACGACAGCGCCATCGACCGCTACTGGAGCTCGGCGAACCCGTGGAGCTCCACGAAGGTCGCCGGCACCGGCACGTCGATGACCGTCAAGAAGACGAGCGCGGGTGGCAACGAGCTCGAGGTCAAGGTCGACTTCACGAAGTGACATCGGACGGCGGGCCCCCAGCCCAGCCGTCTGCGAGCCAGGCCCCCCGGACGAGGTCCGGGGGGCCTGGCCCCACCGCGTTCTCGATAGGGTCCGCGGGTGGCGACCTACGACGACATCGTCCTCGGAGCGGGGCACAACGGGCTCACGGCGGCGGCATACCTGGCCCGCGCGGGCCGGCGGGTGCTCGTCCTCGAGCGGCTCGCTCACGTCGGTGGCGCCGCGGTGTCGGCGCCGGCCTTCTCCGGGGTCGACGCCCGGCTGTCGAGGTACTCCTACCTCGTGTCGCTGCTGCCCCGCTCGGTCATCACCGACCTGGACCTCGACGTGCGGCTCGTCCGGCGGCGCTTCTCGTCGTACACGCCTCTGCCGCAGGACCCGTCGCGGGGGCTGCTCATCGACACGGAGGACCATGCCGCGACCCGGCAGTCGTTCGTCGCGGCGACGGGGGACACCGTGGACTACGAGGCATGGCACGACTTCTACGGGCGGATGGGCCGGCTGGCCGAGCGCATCTGGCCCACTGTCACCCAGCCCCTGCGCTCGGCAGCGTCGATGCGCGAGCTGGTCGACGACGACGACCTGTGGGCGGCGCTCACCGAGCGTCCTCTCGGGGAGCTGGTCCGGCAGACCTTCCGCGACGACATCGTGCGCGGGGTGGTCGCCACCGACGCCCTGATCGGGACGCTGGCCGACCTCGACGAGCCGTCGCTCGCGCAGAACATCTGCTTCCTCTACCACCTCATCGGCGGGGGCACCGGGGACTGGGACGTGCCCGTGGGCGGGATGGGTGCTGTCACCGACGCGCTGGCCCGTGCCGCCACCCGTGCCGGCGCCGAGATCGTCACCGGCGCTGAGGTCGTGGCGGTATCCGGTGACGGGGAGGTGGGCTGGCGGCACGCCGGGAGGGAGCACCAGGTGCGTGGGTCGGTGCTCGCCGCCCTGGCCCCGACGACGCTGGACGCCCTGCTCGCCCGGACCGGCACCGACCCCGTCTCAGTGGGTCCGGCGCCCGAAGGCGCGCAGCTCAAGGTGAACATGGTCCTCACCCGCCTGCCCCGGCTGCGCGACGCGGACCTCGACCCGGTGTCGGCGTTCTCCGGCACCTTCCACGTCAACGAGAGCTTCGACCAGCTCCAGACGGCGTATGCCGCCTCGGCTCGCGGCCAGGTCCCCGCCGTCGTGCCGTGCGAGATCTACTGTCACACCCTCTCGGACCGCTCGATCCTCGGGCCGGACCTCGCGTCGGGCACGGCGCAGACGCTGACCCTGTTCGGGCTGCATCTGCCTGCCCGCGTCTTCCGGGGGGACAACGAAGGTCGCCGCGCCGAGGCGCTGGCCGTCACCCTCCGGTCCCTGGACGCCGTCCTGGGCGAGCCGATCGAGCCGCTTCTCATGCTCGACGCGGACGGCCAGCCGTGCCTCGAGGCTCGGACCCCCGTCGACCTCGAGGAGGACCTCGGCCTGCCCGGCGGCAACATCTTCCACCGCCCACTGCGCTGGCCGTGGGCCGAGACCCCGGACGAGGTCGGCACCTGGGGCGTCGAGACGCCCCATCCCGACGTGCTCATCTGTGGGGCCGGAGCCCGCCGCGGCGGTGGCGTGTCCGGCATACCCGGTCACAACGCGGCCCAGGCGGTGCTCGCACGGGCCTGACGGTCCGCTGGTCGGCCGAGACTGGCCACGGGCCGCTCACTCCGCGGAGGCCTCGCTCAGCACCTGGTGGTGGGCCTGCTCAGTGGCGAGGTGCCTGCCCAGGATGCCGAAGGCAAACATCCACGGGAGGGCGACACTGCCCATCGAGGTGACCTGAAGCACGATGACCAGGCAGGGGATGGTCAGAGCCAGCAGCCACGCTGACGACTGGGGCCGAAAACTTGTGCGTAGCAAGGAGATCCCGAGCATTGTCGAGCCAATGACGCTGATCAGTAGCGCGAAGAGGGTGAGCCCGAACATGGGGTTGGCAATCGCGTCGGGAAGGTACCCCGTCCACTGCGTGTAGTAGTTCAGGAGGACTGCGAGGCAGGCCAGAACATAGCCGGTCAAGGTCACCCGCCACGCCACCTGCTCGAAGCCGCGAGACTGCCGCCGGCGCCACACCACCACGGCACACAGCGTGAAGGCCACGAAGACGGGCAGCCAGATCTTGCCGTACGTCAGGTAGACCGTGTCCGGGTCGGCCCAGTCGAGCAGCGGCCGGAGAGCTCGTCGTGCCGGGTCCGACCACGCCCGGGTCAGTGGCTGGTCGAGGTCCTTCTGCCCGTCGGCTGTCGCATGCCTGGCCAGCGCATGGAGCTGGCCAACGACCAGACCCACCCAGGCCATCACCCATGCCAACCGCCCGATTCGCTGCTGCGTCCTCGTCTCGAACATGACCGCTCCCTGGCTCCGTGGCCGGCCAGGCGCCAGCCGCCAGCACGACGGTATGGAGGGCCGTACGGCGTCGTCGTCATCACCTGGACCGGTCTGCTGTCAACCCTGGGTTTGACGGCTCCTCGGCCCTTCTGGTCGTACCCTGCAACACATGGTCCGGCAGGGTGCCCCCCGCTGGCGCGACGCGGCGTTGCCGCTGGCGCTGGTGGTCGTCGGCGGGACCGAGCTGGCGTTCACGCGCCCCGGCGGGTGGGGCTTTGCCCTCGCGCTCGAGATCGTGAGCGGCGCTCTGCTGACGGCGCAGCGGCGCAGCGGTCTTCTGGCGCCGACGCTGGCCGGCGTCATCCTGCTGCAGATGCCGTGGCTCGGCCCGCAGCTGGACTCGGTGGCCGCCCCGATCCTCTTTCTCACGGTGATCTGCTACGGACTCGGGCGATGGGTGGCGGACCTGCGCGGCCTCGCCGGCCTTGCCGTGATCCTGGCGACCGTCGGGGTTGACTACGCCTTCGTGGACGCCCGAACGCACGGCGTCGGCGACCTGGTCTTCGTCTGCACGCTGGCTCTCCCGCCCTATGTCTTTGGTCGGATGATGCGCGCCCTGGACGACCGACGCGCGCTCCTCGAGCGGAACCAGGAGCTGGTGGCCCTTCAGGCAGCCCGAGCCGAACGGGACCGGATCGCCCGCGAGCTGCACGACGTCATCGCCCATTCTGTGAGCGCAATGGTCGTCCAGACCGCAGCGGCACAGGACCTGGTCCACCCCGACCCAGACGCCGCCGCGCTGCTTCTCGCCGACGTCGCGGGCACCGGACGGCAGGCGCTCGCGGAGACGGGCCGGTTGCTCCACGTCCTTCGCGACGACGCCGACGAGCTGGGGCTGCGGCCTGCCCCCGGACTGGCCGACCTCGACGACCTGGTGCAGGGGTTCCGCACCAGTGGACTGCATGTGGACCTGGTTCTCCCCGATCCCCTCCCGCAGATCCCTCCCGGAGTGGATGTCTCGGCCTACCGGATCATCCAGGAAGCGCTGACGAACGCCCTCAAGCACGGGTCGAACCGCACTGCCTCGGCATCGCTCACCGTCAGCGCGGAGACAGTGTCGATTCGCACGTCCAACCCGCAGGGGCAGGGCGGAGTCGGCGCGGGCCTCGGGCTGCGTGGTATGGCTGAGCGAGTGTCCCTGTTGGGCGGCGACCTGGCGCACGGCGTGGACGAGGACGGGCGCTTCGTCGTCTCTGCGTCGCTACCGTTGACGCAGAGCGACCCCTCATGACCCGGCTCGTCGTGGCGGACGACCAGGAGCTGGTCCGCTCCGGACTAGAGCTGGTGCTACAGGCCCGGGGGTTCGACGTGGTGGGGGCTGCTGCCAACGGGCGGGAGGCAGTCCAGCTGGCCCGCGACGAGCGCCCTGATGTCGTGCTGATGGACATCCGCATGCCGCTCATGGACGGGATCGAGGCAACACGACAGATCACGGCTGCTGGGCTCCCAAGCAGGGTTCTCGTCCTCACGACCTACGACCTCGACAGCTACGTCTACCAGGCCCTCAGGGCTGGGGCGGCGGGCTTTCTGCTCAAGGCGACGCCACCGGACCAGCTCGCTGCCGGCATCGCCACGGTGACTGCCGGCGACTCCCTGCTCGCCCCGAGCCTCACCCGCAGGTTGATCGAGCAGTTCGTGAGAGGGCCGGCACCGGTGGCTGAGACACCCGCGCCGTTGACCCGACTCACGGCACGAGAGCTCGAGATCTTCGGGCTGATCGCCCAGGGCCGGTCCAATGTCGACATCACTCGGGTGCTCGTCGTGAGCGAGGCGACGGTGAAGACCCACGTGAACCGGATCCTCGCGAAGCTGAACCTGCGCACCCGCGTCGACCTGGTCGTCCTGGCCTACGAGTCCGGGTTCGTCCGTC
This sequence comes from uncultured Actinomycetota bacterium, assembly GCA_963826375.1. Classification (GTDB taxonomy): domain Bacteria; phylum Actinomycetota; class Actinomycetes; order Actinomycetales; family Dermatophilaceae; genus Lapillicoccus. Next base: position 1,012,923 of record CAWGWN010000009.1, read on the forward strand.
CTGCCGGGGCCACCGACGTCGGGGCAGCGCCAGCCTCTCGTGGCGACCAGGGGAGTCCGTAACGTCCGTGAAACCTCGATGCGGCAAGATCGTCACATGGACCGTCAGCAAGAGTTCGTGTTGCGCACCATCGAGGAGCGCGACATCCGCTTCGTCCGGCTCTGGTTCACCGACGTGCTCGGGACGCTGAAGTCGGTGGCCGTCGCCCCGGCCGAGCTCGAGGGAGCCTTCGCCGAGGGGATCGGCTTCGACGGCTCAGCCATCGAGGGGTTCGCCCGGGTCTTCGAAGCCGACATGCTGGCCCGGCCCGACCCGTCGACCTTCCAGATCCTGCCCTGGCGGGGGGAGGCCCCGGGCACGGCCCGGATGTTCTGCGACCTACGCCAGCCGGACGGCTCCCCGAGCTTCGCCGACCCCCGGCACGTCCTACAGCGGGCACTGGCCAAGGCGAGCGACATGGGCTTCACCTTCTACACGCACCCGGAGATCGAGTTCTTCCTCCTCAAGGACGAGTGGGAGGCCGGGCGGCGCCCCGTGCCGGTCGACAACGCCGGGTACTTCGACCACGTGCCCCACGGCACGGCGCACGACTTCCGCCGCGCCGCCATCACCATGCTCGAGAGCATGGGGATCTCCGTGGAGTTCAGCCACCACGAGGGCGCGCCGGGGCAGAACGAGATCGACCTGCGCTACGCCGACGCCCTGTCCACGGCCGACAACATCATGACCTTCCGGACCGTCATCAAGGAGGTCGCCCTCGAGCAGGGCATCTACGCCACCTTCATGCCGAAGCCGTTCTCGGAGCACCCCGGGTCGGGTATGCACACGCACCTCAGCCTGTTCGAGGGCGACGCCAACGCCTTCCACGAGGCCGGCGCGCCATACCAGCTCAGCAAGACGGGGCGGCAGTTCATGGCCGGGCTGCTGCGCCACGGCGCCGAGATCACCGCCGTGACCAACCAGTGGGTCAACTCCTACAAGCGGCTCTGGGGCGGCGGCGAGGCTCCCGAGCAGATCACCTGGGGGCACAACAACCGCTCCGCGATGATCCGCATCCCGATGTACAAGCCGAGCAAGGGCCAGTCCACCCGGGTCGAGGTCCGCTCGCTCGACCCCGCCTGCAACCCCTACCTCGCCTTCGCCGTCCTGCTGACTGCGGGCCTCAAGGGCATCGAGGAGGACTACGAGCTGCCACCCGAGACCGAGGACGACGTCTGGAACCTCACCCAGCCGGAGCGCCTGGCGATGGGGATCGACCCGCTCCCGTCCTCGCTGGGCCGGGCGCTGGAGACGATGGAGAAGAGCGAGCTGGTCGCCGAGACCCTTGGCGAGCACGTGTTCGACTTCTTCCTGCGCAACAAGCGGGCCGAGTGGGAGGACTACCGCAGCCAGGTCACCCAGTTCGAGCTCGATCGTTACCTGCCCCGGCTCTAGTGGCGCGTTCCAGCACGGCTGAGGGCCAGCTCGCCCGGCTCGGGTTCGCCGAGCCGGACCGAGCGGCCAAGCTCTTCGACGACAAGGTGCTGGCCGGCTTCGTGGACCCGCTGGACGACGTCTTCCACGACGGTCTGCCGGACGCACTGAGCAGGGCTGCCGACCCGGACCTCGCGCTGCTCGGCCTCGTTCGGGTCATCGAGTCGCTGGGCGAGTCTGCCGGTTCGCGCGTGGACGGCAACGACGACGCCGGGGCCCTGCTCGCGGCGCTGCGTCGCCCAGGCCCCGCCCGGGACCGGCTCGTCGCCGTCCTCGGCAGCTCGAGGGCGCTGATCGACCACCTCACCGCTCATCCCGGACACTGGCGCTGCGTCGCCGAGGCCGAGCCGCCGACCGCGCACGGGCTGCGCACCGGTCTGGTCGCCGCGGTGAGCCCGGAGGAACGGGGCACCCACACGGCATACGACGCCCTGCGCATCGCCTACCGCCGAGAGCTGCTCGGCATCGCGGCCCTCGACCTCACCTCCCCCGAACCCGTCGCCAGCCTCCCCGGGACCGCCGAGCAGCTGGCCTGGCTGGCCGAGGCCGCCCTCGAGGCCGCTCTGGTCGTGGCCCGCGAGGAGTTCGGTCCCGGGCACGAGGACTGCCGGCTCGCCGTCATCGGGATGGGCAAGACGGGGGGAGGGGAGCTCAACTACGTCTCCGACGTCGATGTCATCTTCGTCGCCGAGCCGGCGGCCGGCGTGGAGGAGGAGCGGGCCATCGAGGTCGGGGTGTCGCTGGCCGCCGCGCTGATGCGCGCCTGCTCGGCCGCGACGGCCGAGGGGACGCTGTGGCCGGTCGACGCCGCCCTGCGCCCGGAGGGCAAGCACGGCCCGCTCGTGCGGACCATCGCGAGCCACAAGACCTACTACGAGCGGTGGGCCAAGACCTGGGAGTTCCAGGCCCTGCTCAAGGCCTGGGTGTCCGCCGGCGACATCGAGGTGGGCCGGGCCTACAAGGCGGTCATCCAGCCGATGGTGTGGCAGGCGTCTTCGAGGGAGAACTTCGTCGAGGAGGTGCAGGCGATGCGCCGCCGGGTCGAGGAGCACGTGCCGGCCGGAGAGGCCACCCGTCAGCTCAAGCTCGGCCCGGGAGGGCTGCGCGACGTCGAGTTCGCGGTCCAGCTCCTCCAGCTCGTCCACGGCCGCTCCGACGAGTCGCTCCGGTCGGCGACCACCTTGGAGGCGCTGTCCGCCCTGGCCCGCGGGGGGTTCGTCGGGAGGGAGGATGCCGCCACCCTGGACGAGGCATACCGGCTCCTGCGCACGCTCGAGCACCGGATCCAGCTCTTCCAGCTGCGCCGGACGCACCTCATGCCGGTGGCCGAGGCGGACCTGCGCCGGCTCGGGCGCGCCATCGGCCTGAGGACCAACCCGGCCAAGGCGGTCGTCGACCTGTGGCAGTCGCAGGCGAGGGAGGTGCGCCGGATCCACGAACGGCTCTTCTACCGCCCCCTCCTCGCCGCTGCGGCGAAGCTCAGCTCGTCGGACACGTCGCTGAGCCCCGAGCAGGCTCGCGAGCGGCTCTCGGCGCTGGGGTTCCGAGACCCGGCCGGCGCGATGCGCCACCTCGAGTCGCTGACGACGGGCGTCTCGCGCCGGGCGGCGATCCAGCGCACCCTGCTGCCGGTCATGCTCGGGTGGTTCGCCGACGAGGCCGACCCCGACGCCGGCCTGCTGGCCTTCCGCCGGGTGAGCGAGGAGCTCGGCACGATCCACTGGTACCTCAAGATGCTCCGTGACGAGGGCAGCGCGGCAGAGCGGCTCGCCCACGTGCTCGGCCGCAGCCGGTATGCCGCCGACCTGCTGGTCCGCTCTCCCGAGTCGGTGTCGATCCTCGGTGACCCCGAAGGCCTGCGAGCCCGCACCGTCGAGCAGCTCGTCGCCACGATGAGCAGCGCCTCCGGCCGCAAGGACGATGCGGATGCGGCTATCTCGGCCGTGCGGATGATCCGGCGTCACGAGCTGCTGAGGATCGCGTTCGGCGACCTGACCGGGCAGCTCAGCCTCGCCGAGGTCGGCCGGGCGCTGTCCGGGCTGGCCGGGGCGAGCCTGCAGGCCGCGCTCGACATCGCCGTGCGGCGGGTCGAGTCGCTCGAGGCCCGTCCGCTCGGCACCGCGATGGCGGTGATCGGCATGGGCAGCCTGGGCGGGTCGGAGATGGGCTACGCCTCGGACGCCGACGTCATGTTCGTGCACCGGCCTGACGAGGACGAGTCGGACGACGAGGCGCAGCGCCGAGCCGTCCTCGTCGTGCAGGAGGTCAAGCGGCTCCTCGGCAGTGCTGGCGGCGACCCGCCACTCGCCCTTGACGCCGACCTGCGGCCGGAGGGCAAGAGTGGACCGCTCGTCCGGAGCCTGCGCTCCTACGCCACCTACTACGAGCGCTGGGCGCTGACGTGGGAGTTCCAGGCGCTGCTGCGCGCGCGTCCCGTCGCCGGCGACGTGACCCTCGGCGCGCAGTTCATGGCCCTGGTCGACCCGCTGCGCTGGCCGCAGGGCGGCCTCTCGGTCGACCAGGTGCGCGACATCCGGCTGATGAAGGCTCGGGTCGAGGCGGAACGGCTGCCGCGCGGGGGCGACCGCAAGACACACTTCAAGCTGGGGATGGGCGGGCTCACCGACGTGGAGTGGACCGTCCAGCTGATCCAGCTGCGCCATGCCTTCCAGGTGCCGGAGCTGCGGGTGACGGGGACCATGGCCGCGCTGACGGCGGCCGAGGGCTCGGGGCTGCTCGCGCCGCGACAAGCCAGCGACCTGCGGGCGGCGTGGATGTTGGCCATGGGCCTGCGAAACGCCGCGGTGCTGTGGCGCGGTCGCGCGGCCGACGGTGTGCCCAGCGACCTGCGCGACGCTGACGGCATCGGCCGGATCATCGGCCGGCCGCCCGGTGCGGGGCCGAGTCTCGCCGAGGACTACCGCCGGGTGGCCCGGCGCAGCCGCGCCGCGACGAGTCTCAACTTTTACGACTCTCCCTAGACGGGTACGGTCGACAGATGACGGATCGCCGACAGGGTTCCGCGGCGATGCCTTCGTATGCAGACGTCTTCCGGATGAGGGGTTACCCGGCCCTCTTCATCGCGGCAGCGGTGTCCACCTGGGGTGACTACATCGCCCGGCTGACGATCGCCGCCGTCGTCTATGAGCGCACCCAGTCGCCGTTGGCCACGGCGTCGACGCTCGCGGTGAGCATGTTGCCGACGATCTTCGGCCGCAGCCTGCTGGGTCCCTTCGCCGACCGGGTGCCGTACAAGTACGTCCTCCTCGGAGCCCACCTGACCCGCGCCGTGTGCGTGGTCGGGCTGATCGCCCTGGTCTCGAGCGGCGCTCCCGTCGCCGCGCTGCTCGTCATGCTCTTCGTCCTGGAGACGTTCGGTGGCCCAGCGGTCGCTGCCAACCAGGTGCTCATGACCGACCTCTTCGAGAACCGCCGCCTCTACGTCAAGGCGATGGGGCTGACGGCGCTCAGCGAGCAGATCAACCAGGCGGCCGGCCTGGCGGTGGGTGGGCTCATCGTCGGCTTCCTGGGACCCACCAAGGGGCTGGTCGTCGACCTCACCAGCTTCCTCGTCTCCGCCACCGTGGTGGCGGTGGTGCTCCGCGCCCGCCCGGTGAGGGGGATCCCGACGAGGGGGCTGGTCGGCTTCTTCCGGGACATCGGCACGGGGGGCGCCTACATCCGCCGGCACCGGGTCCTTGTGCGGCTGCTTGCCCTCAGCCTCGTCGCAGCGGTCGGCATCGCGGCCCCGGAGGCCGCCGCCATCCCGTATGCGGGCAGCGCTCGCCTGGGCGGCCTGCTGATGGCCGCCCCGATCGCTGGTGCCGCCGTCGGGGTCATCATCGTCAGCCGGTGGGTCCCGGATGTCGCGAACTCCCGCATCATCCGGATGGCGCTGCTCATGCCGGTCCCGCTGTTCTTCACCGCGTTCCAGCCGCCGACGGTGCTCACCTGGCTGCTGTGGTTCCTCAGTGGCTCGTTGCAGGCGTTCATGCTGCCCCTCCAGGCGACCTTCTCCCTCGTCACCCCGGCGCAGCGCCGTGGGACGATCTTCGGGCTCGCCGGTGCCGTGTCGGTCACGGCGTCGGGTGTGTCCTACCTGCTCGCCGGGTTCCTCTCCGAGGTGACGACGCCCGCGGCCGCGGTGACGATGTCGGCGGTGATGTGCTTCGGTGCCATCGTCCTCATGGCGGCTACCTGGCCGCGGCGCGCGCTCGAGCGCGCGGTGGAGACGGCCTACGCATCCGAACGCTCACCAGGCGAGCACGCACTGGGCGAGCGCACACCTGGTGAAGGCGCCCGCGGGTTCTGAGCTCCGGCTCACCGACCTGAGAGGTGCGCCGGGAGGAGGACGGGGCGGGCCGCATACCCTGAGCGTCCACGACATCGAGGAGCTCCGTGAGCTGGACCCAGACCGACATCCCCGACCAGTCCGGCCGGGTTGCGGTGGTCACCGGCGCCAACGGAGGGCTCGGCCTGCAGACCGCTCTGGCGCTCGCCGGCGCCGGGGGTCACGTCGTCATGGCTGCCCGCAACCTCGACAAGGCCGAGCGTGCCCGGAGGGAGATCCTCGACCGGCACCCCGATGCCTCCCTCAAGGTCGTCGGGCTCGACCTCGCCGACCTGGCGTCGGTCGCCTCGGCGGCCGCCTCGATCCGCGGTGACCACGAGCAGATCGACCTCCTGGTGAACAACGCTGGGGTGATGGCGGTGCCGGAGCAGCAGACCGCTGACGGGTTCGAGATGCAGCTGGGGGTCGACCACCTCGGGCACTTCGCCCTGACCGCCCACCTGCTGCCCGCCCTCCTGCGAGCGCCGGATGCCCGGGTCGTCACCGTCACCAGCGTCGCGCGTTTCATGGGTCGTCCGGTCGACCCAGCCCACCCACATCTGGTGGGACGCTACGGGCCGTGGCGGGCCTACGCCCAGGCGAAGTGGGCGAACTACCACTTCGGTCTCGGGCTGCAGCGCAAGCTCGCCGCCGGTGGTGCTCGGGCCCAGAGCCTCATCGCCCACCCGGGGCTGAGCAACACCGACCTGCAGTCGACCACGGTCCAGGCCGGAGGGGCCGGCCGCGCCGGCGACTTCTTCCACGCGCTGACCCAGGGCATGGGGATGGCCCCCGAGGAGGGAGCCCGGCCGCAGCTGCGGGCGGCGACCGACCCGGCCGCGCGCGGTGGAGAGCTTTACGCTCCGGCCCTGGGGAGCAACGGCCCGGCTGTGCGGCGCCGCCTCCTGCGGGGACGGGATGGGAGGCGCATCGCGCAGCTCTGGGAGCTGTCCGAGCGCGAGACCGGGGTGGTCCTCGACGTCGCCGCAGCTGTGGCGGCGGACGCCGAGGGCCGCAGCCGCTAGCCAGCGCCATCCGTCGCATATCGCCCAGCCCCACTCCGTCCGTTATGACCGAAAAGTGTCGGTTGGTCCTTTTCGAACTTCCCTCGAAGCCCTCCCGGACCAAGTAGCCTTCGGGGACACGACCCAACGACGGGATGAGAATGGACCTGGCGATCTGGACCGACGTGCTTCCCTCGGGCGCGGTCCTTCGCGTCGTCGGTGAGCTGGACCTGACGACCTCGCCGAAGCTGGCGCGGCATCTGGAGGAGCTCGCGGTCGACGTCGGCAACCCCATCGTCGTCGACCTGTCCGGTGTCACCTTCATCGACTCCAGCGGCCTCAGCTGCCTCGTCACCGCCAGGCGGGTGGTGGCGAACACCGAGGTCCGCCTCGCGCTCGTCGCCTCGGACCGCACGCTCAAGCTGCTGCGCCTGACGAACATGGACAGCGTGTTCCACCTCTACACCTCCGTCCAGCTGGCGCTGGACGACCTCGCGCAGGTCAGCTGAGGCGACGTCGTCGCCCCTCCTTCCCCAGGGGATCCCATCGAACGGAGAGTCACGCGATGCCGCTGGCCCGGCTGACCCAGCTTGCGCGAGTCACAGCTGAGCTGGTCGGCGCCACGGACGAGCAGACGGTCACGAGGATCGTCACCCGGCACGCCGGCAAGGCCCTCGGGGCGCCGGGAGCCCTCCTGGCCATCCGTGAGGGCGCCAGGGCGCGCATCGTGGGTCGTCGCGGTCCGATGATCACGGGGGTGCTCGAGGGGGACACCTTCTCCGTCGACGTCCACCACCCCTTGGCTGAGGTGCTGCGGACCGGGGTGCCGGCCATCCTCATCGGCGGTGACGCCGTGGCCGAGCGCTATCCCGAGCTCGCCAGCGGTCTCGACCGCTCGCTCGTCGCCCTTCCTCTGGCGGTGGCCGACTCGGCCCCTATCGGTGCTCTCGGCTTCCGCTTCGAGGGGGAGGACCACCGACCCGACGAGGTCGACCTCCAGCTGCTGGAGGTGCTGCGGATGGCCTGCACGTCGGCGTTGGTGCGCATCGCCGCCGAGCACGAGAGCAGGGAGCGGGCCAACAAGCTGCAGTTCCTGGCGGATGCGTCGGAGGCGCTGGCCGGCAGTCTGGACTACCGCCAGACGCTGGGCACGGTCGTGCAGCTGGCCGTGCCTGACTTCGCCGACTGGTGCACGGTCCAGCTGCTCGAGGACGGGCGGCTGAAGACCCTGGCCGTGGCGCACACCGATGCCAAGCGGGCAGCCCAGGTGTGGGAGCTCGCCGAGCGGTACCCCATCAGCCCGGACTCCCCGCGCGGCGCCTACCAGGTCGTGCGGACGGGGCGGACCGAGTACGTCGCCGAGTTCACGGCCGGAAGCCTGTCCGCCGCCGAGGGGGGTCAGCGACGGATGGCCACCCTCCTCGACCTCCAGAGCGTGATCGCCGTGCCGCTCACCAGTCGCGGCAAGGTCCTCGGCGTCCTGACCTTTATTTCGTCCACACCGGGGCTGCGCTACACGCCTGAGGACGTGACCCTCGCCGAGGACCTGGGCCGGCGGGCGGCGATCGCCATCGACAACTCGGACCTGTTCTCGCAGACCCGGCACACGGTCAGCGAGCTGCAGCTGGCCCTGCTGCCGATGTCTCTGCCCGTCACGCCGGGCTGGGACTTCGGTGTGACCTACCGGCAGTCGGGACGCACCGACTTCGGCGGCGACTTCTACGACCTCGCACCCCTGCCCGACGGCAGGTTGATGGCAGTCATCGGCGACGTCATGGGCCGTGGCGTCGACGCCGCGGCCGCAGCGGTGCGGATGCGCTCGGCGGTCCGCGCCTACGCCGCCCAGGATGCCGACCCGACATCGGTGGCCCTGAGCCTGGACAGGCTGATGGGGCTCGACGAGGTCAGCCCCCTGGTCACCATGGCCTATCTGGTCTTCGACGGGGGCACGGACGTCGCCGAGATCTTCATCGCCGGCCACCTGCCTCCCCTGGTGCTGGCCGAGGACGGGTCCTGCCGGTTCGTCACTGAGGGCGGGTCTCCGGCTTTCGGGGTCGGCCCGATGGCCCGGCCGGGCCATCGGGTCACCATCAACCGGGGGGACACCGTGCTGCTCTACACCGACGGCCTGGTCGAACGGCGCGACGAGGACATCGAGACGAGCCTGGCGAGGCTGCGGCGCGTTGCCGGAGCCGGCTCGCGAGCTGACCTCACCGGCTGGCTCGACCGTCTCGCCGACCGGTTGCCTGACCCTCAGCGCAACGACGACGTGGCCGCGCTGGCCCTTCGCCGTCATCCCTGACGAAACACCTCCAGGCATCGCCGGGCGGTGGCCCGTTTCGCGCCGGGCCAACCGGGTACTGACCCCGGCGGAAAGCACGCGGCACCCGGCACCTCCGGTCCGGAGGCCGCGTCCGACCTGCGGTCGACCGCCGTGTCTGCCGGGATGGAGCTGGGATGAGCGGGACGGATGTCCTCATTGGTGGGCGCTACCGTCTGGTCAACCGCATCGGCACCGGCGGGATGGGTGTGGTCTGGGAGGCGTGGGACGAGCGGCTGCGCCGGCCGGTCGCGGTGAAGCAGCTGCACCCCCATCGTGGGGGGAGCGACGAGGACGCCGACCTGGCCAACCAGCGAGCCATGCGTGAGGCCCGGATCACCGCCCGGCTCCATCATCCGCACGCGGTGCCGGTCTTCGACGTGGTCGAGCACGACGGCCAGCCGTGCCTGATCATGCAGTACCTGCCCTCGACGAGCCTGCACGCCGTGCTGAGCGAGCGGGGCCGGCTGCCGCCGATCGAGGCCGCCCGGATCGGCGCTGAGGTGGCCTCGGCGCTGACGGCTGCCCACCGCAGCGGCATCGTGCACCGGGACGTCAAGCCCGGCAACGTGCTTATCGCTCAGGACGGCTCCGCCAAGATCACCGACTTCGGCATCTCGCACGCGATGGGCGACACGACGATCACCTCCGCCGGGATGGTCACCGGCACCCCGGCATACCTCGCACCCGAGGTGGCCCGAGGCGCGACCGCCAACTTCGCCTCGGACGTCTTCTCGCTGGGAGCCACGCTGTATGCAGCGCTCGAAGGCGTCCCTCCCTTCGGGACCAACGAGCAGCAGAACCCGATGGCCCTCCTGCACCGGGTGGCGTCCGGGGACGTCGAGCCGCCGAGCCACGCCGGCGTGCTCCAGCCCGTCCTGACCCGGATGCTGGCACCGGCTCCGCAGGACCGACCGTCCATGGAGGAGGTCACGCTCGCCCTCGAGGCCGTCGACGCCCTCGGGAGCGCCGAGACGGTGTCCGAACCTGACGTACTGTGGCCGCTCGGCACCCCCGAGGGCGGCCCGGCCTACGCGGGGGAGGTGGCGCCCACCGCCGGCGCCGCCGCTGCCGCACAGGACAGGGCGCCGTCCGCGCCGCGCCGCAGCCGCACGCCGTGGGTGCTGGCGGCAGTGGGGCTGGCCGTGGTGCTCAGCCTGCTCGCGGTGCAGGTGCTCACGCGGGACCCTGCGCCGGTATCCCCGCCCGCCGCGGCCGCGCCGTCCTCGGCGCCGAGCAGCGCAGCGTCAAGCGCGCCCAGCAGTGCACCGACGAGTGCACCGACGAGTGCACCGACGAGTGCCGCTCAGCAGCCCAGCCCCGCACCGTCCACCTCGGCGGCCCCGAGCACCGCGCCGGCGCCGGCCGGGGGAGCCCCCTCGGCGGCGGCGCTGACCCAGGCCGTCTCCGACTACTACGGGTTGCTGCCTGCCAACACCGACGCCGGCTGGGCTCGGCTGACGACGCGCTACCAGACCACCACCGCCAAGAACCGCCAGACGTACCAAGCCTTCTGGGACGGCTTCCGGGCGGTCTCGGTCAGAGACGCTGTGGGGAGCCCCCCCGGGGCGGTGGAGGCGACGATCACCTACACCACCCGGGACGGGCGGGTGATCCGTGAGCGCACGGCATACACCCTCGTGCAGGACGGCGACACCCTCAAGATCGACAGCTCGACGGTGCTCAGCAGCCAGTAGTCACAGCCCACATCGACATGACCAGGCTGACGTCACCAGGCTGACGTCACCAGGCTTACTTCACCAGGCTTACTTCACCAGGCTGACGTCACCAGGCTTACTTCACCAGGCGCAGGGCGAAGGGGTACGTGTAGGCCTCGCCCTTGTTCGCGGCCATCCCCGCGAGGATGCAGAAGACCAGGTTGATGATCAACAGGACCGGGAAGAGGAAGACGCCGATGATCACGGCCGAGAGGATGCTCGCGGCGACGTAGCCGATGGCGATGGTGATCTGGAAGTTCAGCGCCTCGACGGAGTGGTACTTCGTGTAGGGCGACTCGTTGCCCTTGGTCAGCATGACGATGAGCGGGGCGATGAACCCGAGCACGATCCCGCCGATGTGGGACAGCATGCTCCAGAGCGTCTCGTCGGAGGTGAGGTTGCGGCCGACCAGCTCGGAGTACGGCCCGGACTGCGGGGCCGCGACAGGCGGCGGGCCGCCATAGGGCTGCGGCGGGGTGCCCATCGGGACGACATTGGAGGGCTGCTCCGCGGGTGGTGTGCCCGGGTATCCCTGCTGGGGGTCCGTGGAGGGCGTTGCATCCTCAGGAACGTGGGGTTCAGTCATGCTCGAAGAGTAGGACCTCGGACCCCGCGCGGGAGCGCTTTTGGCCTGCTATCTGCTGGTGTCGCGACCCAGCACCGACGCGGAAGGGCTCGCAGCCTGGGCGAGGAGCCGAGGTTGTGCAGGATTGCCGACCCGGCCCCGCCGACGGATCATGGAGGTTCTGCAGCCTGCAGCCTGCCCTGGACCCGGCGGAACCGCGCTCGATGACGGGAACGACCCACCATGGCACTCGGGGATGGCGCCACCGGAGCGTTCGCTGGGGCGGTGACCACCCATGCCCTCACGGGGCCGAGGGGCGAGCACCATACGGGGCCCCTCGCAGCACTGCTGCACGCGTCGTCCGGCGGTGACGCGGACGCCTTCGGCCAGCTCTACGACGCGCTGTGCGCGCGGGTCTACGGTCTGGTGCTCAGCATCGTCGGGGACACCGAGGCCTCAGAGGAGGTGTCCCGGGACGCCTTCGTCGAGGTCTGGCACAGGGCCGCGAGGTTCGACGAGGAGCGTGGCAGTGCCCTCGGCTGGGTGATGGCGATCGCGCATCGGCGGGCCGTCGACTGGGTTCGCTTCGCGCAGGCCGAGCACGCGCCGGCCCCCACCGGGTCGCGCGCCACCTGGGGAGCCTGGAGTTCCAGGCGCGTGAACGGGGCGGTCGCGGCGGCCAGCGGCGATGCCGCTCGCGTCCAGACCGCGTTCCTCTCGCTTGCCCACGACGACCGGACTGTCCTCGAGCTCGCCTACCTGCGCGGCATGTCCCAGCCGCAGCTGGCCAGCGCCCTAGGTGTCTCGACCGGCACAGCCCGCGCGTGGGTCACCAACGGCCTGGCCCGTCTGCGGACGGCTCTGGACGCCTCGGACGGATGACGGCCGCCTGTCCGCTCGAGCCGACCCGTTGACTTCACGTGCACTTCATCCTCTCTACTGGGCACATGACCGAGCTGACCGACGCACAGGTCAGGTACCTGGGGAGCCAGCGGCTGGGTCGGATCGCCACCGCCGGCGTCGACCGCAAGCCGCACGTGGTGCCGACCTCCTTCAGCTACGACGCCGACCTGGGCGTCATCGACTGCGGTGGTCACGGCGTCGAGACCACGAAGAAGTACCGGGACGTGCAGGCCAACGGCTGGGCGGCGCTCGTCGTCGACGACCTCGCGTCCGTCGACCCCTGGAGGCCTCGCATGGTCGAGATCCGCGGCCGGGCCGAGGCCATCCCGACCGGGGGAGCGCACCTCGGGCCGGGCTTCGGCGAGGCCTTCATCCGCATCTACCCCGAGAAGGTCAACAGCTTCGGCCTGGACTGACCGGTGCGGACGCCGCGAGCGCGGATCCCTGGACTGGGGATCCGCGCTCGCACACGGACTGGGGGGCGAGACGGCTGACGTCAGCCTGCGGTCTCCTAGATGTCGAAGTACAGCGACGGTAACCGGTCTCGGTTCCTCGTGCAGCTGAGTTTCTGCAGGTCAGAGACGTTTCAAGGCTACTCATTCATTCGAATGGGCGCCAGGTAGGTGTTCCCTAGGCAGGTTCTCGGGGGATCTGGGGGAATTCTCGTGGTAGGCGCCAACGTAGCGTCGTAGCCGAGCTGGCCTGGAAAGGTTCCGGTTCCTCGGACGACGTGACATGCATGGAGGGGCAGTTAGGTCAGGGCCGTCCGGGAGGCTTGGTGACGCGTCAGTCAGTCCTCCGGCACCGAGGTCGACGCACTGGCAGGGGATGCCGTCGAGTCCGTAGTGGTGTGGTGCGGTCGCATCCGCACCCCGGCAAAATCAGGGGACGAACCGCTCCGGGACGTCGCTGACCCCGTCGTCCATCGCGACCAGCGAGTCGAGGCCGGCTTGGTCGAAGGCGCCCGCACCCTGCCGTAGCTCGGGCGGCGTGCCGACCAGGGTGAGCCGCGCCATCAGGTCATCATCGACCAGGTCCGCCGCCTGTTCACCAGTCAACAGGCGACGGCGCAGCTCGACGCTCAAGGCCTCAGTCACCCCCGCCAGGGCCGAGATCCGGGACGGACCGTGGACCCCGAGGAACTGGGCAACACGCGGACGCAGCCGCTCGCGCGCGGCGGCAACCACGTCGGGACGGCTGGCCGCCGACACCATGACGTAGGCGGTGAGCGGCAGCCGGGGGTGGGCCTCGGCCACCCACTTGACGTAGGCAGGGGACGAGAGCACCGACAACATCAGGCCGTCCGCGACCTTCGCTCCCTCGCGCAGGGCGACCGGCCCCTTGACGCCGAGGTGAAGCGGGACGTCCGGCCGGTAAGGCGAGAAGGAGAGGGCCGCCGAGATCGGCTGGCCGGCCACGGAACCCTCAAACCCCTGACCCGACAACAGGACACGCAGCGCGGACGCATATTCAGTGAGCCGGTGGATCGGACGCTGGAAGGAGTAACCCAGCATCCCCTCCATCCAGCGGGCATTGCTGGCACCTAGCCCGACGATGAGGCGTCCCCTGCTCAGCTCGTCGAGGGCGGCACATTCCATGGCCGTCAGCGCTACGTGCCGTGTCCAGGGGTTGATCACCCCGAGCCCGATGCGCACCCGCGACGTGCGAGCGGCGATCCCTGCCGCCACCGCGAACGCCCCTCGCTCGAGGTAGTCCTCGCTCACCCAGACCTCGTCGTAGCCACGTTCCTCCGCCCGAACGGCCATCTCGACCGCGGCCAGCGTGTCGCGGCTGCCGGCAGGCGCAAAGCCCAGCCTCACGGGGTCACGGCGTCGAACGCGGCCAAGGTGGGGGCGGCGGCGACGCGTACCCCGGGCAGGACTCCGTCCGTGGTGTCGATGTCCTTCAGACCGGTCGACGTGCCAAGGACCACCACAGACTCGTCGTGGCGAATCCGACCGTCCCGCAACAGCGTCGGCAGCACGGCGAAGGCGACCGCGGAGGAGGGTTCGGGGAACAACCCTTCCAGCCGGGCCAGGTCCTGCTGAGCGAGCATGACCTCCTCGTTGGAGGCCGACTCGGCACTCCCGGCGGTGCGGCGCAGGGCCCACAGCCCTTGCCAGCTGGGCAGCAGGGAGGCAATCGAGAAGGCCACACTCGGCGTTGCGGGTGCCGGCCGTGGCACCGTCACTCCCTCCCCCGACGCCAGCCCAGCGGCGTAAGGGCCGTAGGGCTCACCCGCGACCATCCTGGGCAGGCGCTCGGCCAGGCCCAGCGCACACAGGTCCTCAAACCCGCGCACCATGCCAACCAGCGCATCGCCGTAAGCGACCGGCGTCACGACGACGTCGGGCAGCTGGCCGTCCAGCTGTCGGTACAGCTCGTAGGCGATGGTCTTGTAGCCGTCGACGCCGAAGGGGTTGGAGCCCGACGGGGGGGTCGCGTAGCCCGACATCGGGACCCACCCGCGTTCCTCGACGCCTTCCCGCATCACCGTCCACCGGTCGCCGGGCTTGGAGAACGCGACGACCCGCGCGCCGTAGCTCTGCATGAGGACCTTCATGGCTGTGGGCACGGACTCCAGGGTCAGGACGACACAGTCCAGCCCGAGGCGCGCCGAGTAGGCGGCGACCGCGGCCCCATGGTTTCCCGTGCTCGACACGACGAGCGTCTCAGCCCCCCGCTGCGCGGCGCGGTTGACGGCGACGACGGCGAGCCGGTCCTTGTAGGACCAGGTCGGGTTGCGCGACTCGTCCTTCAAATACAGACGTTCCAGGCCGATCCGGTCGCCCGCACGTGCCAACGGCACCAATGGGGTGTTCCCCTCACCCAGACCCAAGAGCGGTGCGCCGTCGAGCGGCAGAAGTGATGCGTAGCTGAGCACGCCCAGAGGGCTCTGTGCAGGCAGCCCGTCCATGTGAGATAGGTCGTACTCCGGCCAGGGGTAGACGTTGACGCCGCCCTCGAGGCAGACGGCACACAGCCGGGGAGTGGTCTCCTCCTTGACGACCGTGGCGCATCGGGCGCACCGCAGCGTGCCCAGGTAGGTGCTCATGAGGGGATGACCGTGAGACCGCGCCCCAGCGACGTGAGCCGCCGGCAGCCGTCCTCGGTGACCACCAACAGGTCCTCGACCATCATCCCGCCCCAGCCCAGCTCGTAGTACGGCGTCTCGAAGCAGAACGTCATGCCCACCTCGAGCACACCGTCATCGTCCGGCCGGATGATCGGGGGCTCGTACGCTGTGAGGCCGATGCCATGGCCCGCGTGCTGCCTCCGGTAGGGGTTGGGACCTCCGGCCCCCTCCACCACCTCTACCGCACGGGCGAAGACGTCTCGGGCCTGCACCCCGGGCCCGGCCAGGGCCAGTTCGGCCTCTTCACCGGCAAGGATCGCGTCGTAGAGCCGGGTCTGCTTCCGGGTGGGGTCGCCGACGACCGCCGTCCGCCCGATATCCGACCAGTAGCCCTCCAGCGTGCCGCCCACGTCGAAGCGCACCAGGTCTCCGGGCGCGATCGGGCGGTAGGTGGGGTAGGCGTCGGCGAGGGCCGAACGGGGGCCCGACGTCACCACGACGAACCGGGGCTCCAGACCGGCGTCCACCATTGTCCGCGCGACGATCCTCGCCAGGTCGCGCTCTGTGGTGCCGACCCGGGCTGCGTCGACGGCGGCAGCGATCGCCTCGTCGACGGAGCGGGCCGAGCGGGTGAGGAGGTCGACCTCGTCCGGGAGCTTCGAAGCGCGCACGGTTCCGATCCACGCGCTCGCGTCGAGCCACGCCACTCGGGGCAGCGCCGCTGCGAGGGCCTGCCGCAGCTCGGCGGTCGCGGCGGCCAGCTCGATCCCGATCGTGGCCGCGGCCAGGCCGTTCTCCGTGACGATCGCGGCCACGGCCCCTGCGAGGTCGGTGTGCTGCTCGACGAGCTGGGTCGCCCGAGCGCGACCCCCGTCGGACTCGAAGTAGAAGCGTCCGTAGGCGGCATACCGGTCCTCGGGCACGCCCGCGTCGAAGGCGGGCGCAGCGTCGGCCACCGGGCCGGCGAGTGCTGTCGCCGAGCCGCTCGTCAGCGCCGCGAGACCGGACACGCCGTGCACCGCGCCCGACACGCTTCGGTACCCGGCGGCGTAGTCGACCGCGGCGCCCGAGAGCGACAGGACCGCGTCGAAAGGGGCGTCGGCGAGCCGGCCGGCCAGCCGCTCGGCCCGCCGGCGGACAAGGCGCGCCCTGGGCTCGTCGCCGGCCCGGGCACCGGGCGCGCCCCCGGACATCGTCTGGGTCATGCCGCCTCCGTCCGCCGGTAGGGCGTGATGACGTTCTCGCTGAAGTCGGCCATCGCGTCCAGCGTCTCCTCGACGGTGTTGCACGCGAACAGCAGACCACACAAGGTGGAGGCCCCCGCGGCCGCGTACGCGTGGACCTGCTCAAGGATCACCTCCGCCGGGCCGATGAGGTTGCGCTCGGCCCAGCCTCCCTGCTGGTCCTTGAGGGTGGAGGCCGACAGCGACAGCATGTGGGTCGCCAGCTGCGAGCGGTCGAACCGGTCGAGGGCCTGCTCCACGGTCCGCCCGATCCCGACCGAGAGCTGTGGGGCGACGTCGAAGTCCGGGGCCAGCACCCGGCCGGATGTCGCCGCCAGAGCCCGGATCTCGGCGATCCCGGCCTCCACCTCCGCCGGGGTCAGCACCGCCGGCAGCCAGCCCGAGGCATAGAGTGCGGCCCGCTGTCGAGACCCGGCGGAGTTGCCCCCGGAGAGCACAGGCAGGCGGCGTTGCTGAGGCTTCGGGTAGCTCTCCACGTCATGGAAGCCGATGAACTCACCGCTGAAGTCGGCCCGCCGCTCCGAGAAGAGCACGGTGAGCGCCCGGAAGAACTCGTCGGCGTGCCGGCCCCGGTGCAGCCGCCGGCCGGACCACATCGCCTCCGCCTCCTCGCGGTAGGCCCCGATGCCCAGGCCCAGCTGGAACCGCCCACCGCTCAGCAGGTCGAGGGTGGCAGCCTGCTTCGCCACGACGACCGGGCTGCGGAACGACATCACGCTCACGGCCGTGCCGAGTCCCAGGGTGGTCGTCTGCCCGGCGACGTAGGCCAGGTAGAGGTATGGGTCGTAGAACCGTGGCGGGTCGGGGAACTCGGCCCGAACGTATGCCTGGGTGCTGACGTGGTCGTTGCCCCACACGGAGTCGAAACCCAGCCGCTCCGCCTCCACCGCGAGCCGCACGGCCTGGTCGATGTCGGCGTACGGCACGGGGTACATCATCCCCTCGGTGCCGGTCGGGACGCCGAAGCCGAACCTCAACCCGCACGCCCCGACGTGGTCGTCTCGCGGGCCACGGGCGGGGGCACCGACTGCCACGCCGCCACGGTCTGCGGGATGGAGAACAGGAGGTAGACCAGTGCCCCGAAGACCGGGAGCACGTGCCAGAAGGTATCGCCCATGAGCCCGGTGACGATGTTGATCGCCACCGTCACGAAGAAGGCGGCGATGGCGCGGCTGTTGACGGCAGGCAGACGGTCCAGGGACGTCGAGTAGCTCATCCGGTGCACGATGTAGTAGTCGGCGAGGATGATGCCCGGGATCACCGGCAGCGCGTACCCCAGGTAGCCGATGAAGGTCAGGAAGCTGGCGATGATGCCCTGCGAGACGCCGTAGAACCCAATGGCGACACCGAGGGCGGCCACGATGAGGTTGCTTGTGCGCCGGGAGAGGCCTGCCCCGTTCGCGGTGGCGAGGCTCGCGGCGTACAGCTCGTTGGTCTCGACGGTGACGCTCTGGACGAAGAAGGCGATCGAGGCCAGCCAGGTCAGGCCGATGATGCCGAAGGCCGCTCCAAGGTCGGAGGTTCGCAGACCGAGCCCGAGGATGAGGCCGAGCAGGTTGAACCCGAAGTTGCCCACGACGAACTCCGCGAACGTCGTCGTCCACACCGCCGAGGCCGACCGGCCGAAGCGCGTGATGTCTGCACTGATCGTCGCGCCCGCCATCCACTTGGAGATGCCCGATCCGACGAGGGCGGCCAGCGCAATCCCACCGGCCTTCTGCGGCTGGGCGTCGAGGATGGCCCCGAAGCCGCCAGCGTGGACGATGGTCAGTACGTCGGCGACCACCACAAGAGCGACCATGAGCGGCACTCCGATGCGACCCATCCACTTCAGGCCCCTGGCGAAGCCGAACCCTGAGATGACCAGATAGATCACACCCAGGACGATGCAGTAGACGAGCTGCAGCCCGGTGTTCCGGGCCCCCGGGAACACCGCGACCGTGATGCCGAGGATGTAGCCGTAGAACAGCGCGATGACGACCGCCATGACCAGCGAAGGCAGCCGGCTTCCCTCTCGACCGAACGCGAACCGGGTCGTCAACGCGAAGGTGATCCGCTCGCGGAACCCGATCATCCCCATCGCGACCGAGACCACGGCGATGACCAGGGAGATGGCGAGGGAAATGAGCACGGCCTGCCAGAAGCCGAAGTAGAGGCCGATGGTGTAGCCGAACACCAGGTCCGACGCCGACACCGTGAGGCCCATCCGGACGAGTGAGATGTCCCAGGTGCGCTGGGTTTGGCTGTCGGGAACCCGCCTGGTGGCGTAGTCGTCGGCGGCAAGCGCGGAGTCGTGGTCGACGTGGTCGTCGGTGGGGGTGGGCGAGCGGTGTTCGCGTGAGTCCATCGTGTCTCTCCTTCAAGAGATGGGCTGCTGGGATGCACTCGTCCGGTGGCATCGCGCGGCGGCGACCGGTGCCATCGGAATGTCACCGCACCGAGGTGGGCACCGTGGCATTGTGGGATACACGTAATCGTAAGAATGCTCAGCGTGCACCTCCATGGGCACGTCACCCGAGAACCGGACGGTGGGTTGTGCAGTTCGCACAAGCAGTCGGAAACCTCAGGGCGACATCGCCACGGCTGGACGCCCAGATCCTGCACCGGGTCTGGGGCTCCGACGGCTACGACGAGAACCACCTCAACCCCAACGAGCTCTCCGACCGAGTGCACCTCAACGTCGACTGGCTCCTCGGCGCGCTGCTCGACCCGTCGACCAACCCGGAGGGCATCCCGGGCTTTGACACGGTTGCGTCGCTCGCCGAGGACATCGGCACACGCCGAGCGCTGCAGGGGGTGGGTATCGACGCAGTCATCAGGTCCTGGCGCACCGCCGAGCAGCTCATCGAGCAGCGGCTGGTCGGCCTCGAAGGCGATGTTGCCACCGCGGAGCTGCTCACGGCGGTCATCAAGCTCGGTGTGCTCGTCAGCGCCCTCACCGACCGCTCCGTCGCGGCCTACCGACGCGTCCAGCAGGAGGTGACCACCCACTACGACCGGCTCACCACCGACCTCGTGGCGCGCATCGTCTCCAATGCCGGCCTGTCGGCCTCGGAGGTGCAACAGCGGGCCGAGGTGGTGGGAGCCGACCCGAACGCCGAGTACGCCGCCGTGGCCATCGGCTTCGGCGCCTCAGTGGTGGAGTCGATCACTCTGCAGGCCCAGAGGGAGCTCCTCGGGTACCTGGGGATGCGGGTCGCCGGGCGGGTCCTCATCGGCTCTCTCGACGACGCTCCGCTTCTGCTCGTCCCGACCGTGCCCGGCCAGCTCACACATCTGCACGGGATGCTGGTGTCGGCACTGCGCTTGACATCCACCCAGAACGCCGCCCCAGTCGTCGGCCTAGCGGCAGGGACCGCACGTCTGAGTACAGCCCATGACTCCGCCCACGAGGCTCGGATCGCGGTCCAGGTGGGGATCCTTCTGGGCCAGGAGGGGCAGGTCGTCAGGTACGCCGATGTGGCCGTCGAGGCCCTCCTGCTGCGGTCGCCCGACACCGCCCAGATGGTCGCCAGCCGGCTTGGGCCGATCCTCGGACGATCCGAGCTGGTCGACACCCTCCGTACCTGGCTGGCCTGCGGCCAGTCTGCCCGCGAGGCCGCTCGTCGGCTCTACGTGCATCCCAACACCGTGCCTCACCGCCTGCGGACGACCGGCCGGCTGCTGGATCGTTCTCTCGACGGCTCCGACGACCTGCTGGACCTGCGCTTGGCCCTGCGCGCCCTCGACCTCGGGCTGATCCGGCTGGGCAGCCTCGCAAACTGACGCGGTGGCTGATCGACAGGATGCTCACGGCCGGCGAGGAGCGCACGGCCGACGCCGTGGCGACGGTGGCGATCCGCCACGTACAGGTCCTGGAGCGGCCAAGAGTGCCCGAGCCGAGAGGAAGCCGGGGCCGATGCGACGAGCGCCATGCCTGCGGGCTCGCCGCTATGGTGCGCGAGGAATCCACGAAGACCCTCCTGCTTCGCATCGACCAGCCTCTTTCGCGCAGCGACGATCCGCCGGAAGTGCACGGCGTCTCGAGCGGTCGAGGTCGTTGTCATGGGGTTCACCTCATTTCAGGTAGTCGTACACCTTGGGTCGCAGGCGATCTGCGTGAATGAAGCGGGGTCGGCGTGTGGGTGGGGACGGCGACCACTTCGAGCATGCGACCGTGACAATCCGCCCCGATCACGAGGAGCCTTTCCTCGCGTGACACTTACACAGGGCCGGCTCTTCGACGGCTGGCGAATGCCCGCACCGAAATGAGTGCGTTGGCCAAAGCAACGACGCGTAGGCGTTCCGTCGGCCTCTTGCTCGGCTCGTGACCGTTCGAAGCCCTTGCCCTGCCACCCCGCTATGAGACGCTGAGCGAGTGCTGAGTCCGACTGCGGGTCAGGGTCAGGTCGAAGTGCTCGTCATTGTGCCCACCGAGCCGCTCCGTGGTCGTCTTGTGGTCAGAGCAGCTCGACGCTCTGGCCGTGGGGGCCGGACCAGGCGACCGGCCGGCCGTCGAGGGCGGTGAGAAACCGATGTTGGGTGTCCTCCCGCCCGCCCGGGACCTGAGCGGTCAGCGCGGGGAGTACCCCGGGCCCCTCGTTGGAGATCCAGTGGCCGGGCAGGGCCGAGACCTGGTCGACGAACCGCTGTCGCTCCTCGGGGGTGACGTAGGTCAGGACTGCGCTGTGGAAGACGACCAGTGTGGCGTCGCTGGGTACCTTGGCCGCGAGGGTGGCCAGGTCGTCGTTGAGATCACCAGCAACCAGGAGGGCGGGGTCGTCCTGGGCGATCGCGATGGCGTCGCGGAGCCCGTCACGGCGCTCGCTCTGCTCGGGCCAGATCAGGGCCTCGAGCCAGCGCACGTCGTCGGCGTCCGTGACGTCGAGCGGATTCAGGTCGATGCCCGCACGCCAGGTGACTTCCGGAAGCCGAACGGGTGCCGTGAACGGGCCGATCGGCTCACAGATGAGCAGCGGTGCGTCCGGGTCGCCGACGACGGTGTCGTCGTAGCGGTACTGCCAGCGGTCGGGGTAGAGGCAGAGGCCCGCCGAGGCGCCGACCTCAAGCAGTGCGATCGGCCCATCGATCGAGGAGAGGAAGGGCAGCAGGGTGGCAGAGCGCCGCGGCTCGTTGGTCTGGGTGAGGCTGGTCCGCATCGTTGCGGCTAGCGCGCTCCAGTTCCCCAACACCCACTCGGCAAAGGGCTGGGGGGCGTCGACCGGACCGCCCATGGCTCGTGTGGAGGCGAACAGCAGGTTCGGCTGACGCTTGTCTTCGGGTAACGAGTCGAGGCGGTCGATGATCGCGGCGCTGGCAGCGACGGCGCGGGCCAGCCGCTCGTAGGTGGGTGAGTTCCCGGCTGCTTCGCGTACCGCGAAGGCGGCGTACCACTCGCTGGTGCTGATCGACATGGCGCAACCCCCGTGTTGTGACGTGCAGAGTGGGACGATCGTGCCGCATGGACCCCGAGCGGCACTCATCAGGCCCCCGCTCGACGAGAGCAATCTCAAGCCTCTACTCGATTGTCCGCTCATGCCGCAGCAGGTGTGCCTTCTGGTCCTCTGAGGGATCCGTCAACTAGTCTCCGTACGGTCCTCGGCCCTCGGTGCGGTGGTCCTGTTTGCCGCAGGATCGCCAAGTGTGTCGATCCACATCGCAAGGTCTTTCGACCGGGTGAACAGCAGGACCTCCGGTCCCTCGGCGGCCGCCGCCCAGGTGCGCATGCGTGCACGCTTGCGGCCGAAGGAGCGGAAGTGCCAGCCGATGATGGAGTCCCGACCTAACATCGCGTGAAACGACTCGGTGTTGCCGTTGCAGATCGGCTTCTTGTCGATTGCGCGCATCACCGAGCGTCTGAAGACACGCTGGAGCGAGAACCATCGCGGGTAGTCGAGCCCGACCACGAGATCCACGCGGGGAAGGACGAGGTCCAGCCACGCGCCGTAGGCGGTGTCGAGTACCCAGTGGTCCTGTGCCACGACTGCGCCAATCCGCCGGCGCTGCTCGTCCTCGGCGACGGGCACCCAACCCGGCGCCCAGGTGATCTCGTCGGCGAGTGTCAGCGGCAACCCAGTCCGCGCGGCGATCCTTTGCGCCGCCGTGCTCTTGCCCGAGCCGGTGACGCCGTAGACCAAAATCCGGCGGCCCAGCTTGGACTGAGTCCCTTGTGGCATCCCGTCACGATAGGCCACTCATCGCTGCGAGCCAGAAAGGTCCTGAAGCGCCGCCAGGATGCGAACCAGTGCGGTCTTGGTAGGTCCTCCTGGTCGTATGCGTGGGGACCCACCCGGTCGAGGTTGCGGACTGCGAGGGCAACATCCGCATCTGCCCGCGTCACACATTTGCTGGACATGCCAATGCGAAACGGCGGCTGACGCTGCGAGGCGCTCGAAGACGCTTCCGCAGGACAGCCGCCGTTTCAGGCGACAGTCAGCAGGTCAAGGACCCGTGCTCGTCAGATGTCGAAGTACATCTCGAACTCGTGCGGGTGGGGACGGAACCGGATGGGGTCGACCTCGTTGAGCGTCTTCCACTCGATCCACGTCTCGATGAGGTCCGCTGTGAAGACGTCGCCCTCGAGCAGGTAGTCGTGGTCGTCAGCGAGCGACTTGAGCACCTCGGGCAGCGAGCCGGGCACCTGGGCGATGGCGGCGTGCTCCTCCGGCGGCAGCTCGTAGAGGTCCTTGTCGACCGGCTCCGGCGGCTCGATCCGGTTCTTGATCCCGTCCAGGCCGGCCATCATCTGGGCCGCGAAGGCGAGGTACGGGTTGCACGACGGGTCAGGCACCCGGAACTCGATCCGCTTGGCCTTGGGCGAGGTCCCGGTGATCGGGATCCGGACGCAGGCCGAGCGGTTGCGGGCCGAGTAGACGAGGTTGACCGGTGCCTCGTAGCCCGGCACCAGCCGGTGGTAGGAGTTGACCGTCGGGTTGGTGAACGCCAGCAGCGACGGCGCGTGCTTGAGCAGGCCGCCGATGTACCAGCGCGCCATGTCGGACAGCCCGCCATACCCGCTCTCGTCGTAGAAAAGCGGCTCCCCGTCCTTCCACAGCGACTGGTGGGTGTGCATCCCGGACCCGTTGTCGCCGAAGATGGGCTTAGGCATGAAGGTGGCCGTCTTGCCGCCTTCCCAGACGGTGTTCTTGACGACGTACTTGAACTTCATGATGTCGTCGCCGGACTGCAGCAGCGTGTTGAAGCGGTAGTTGATCTCCTGCTGGCCTGCCGTGCCGACCTCGTGGTGGGAGCGCTCGACGATCAGGCCGACGTCCTTGAGGTTGAGGCAGATCTTGTCGCGCACGTCGGCGAAGTGGTCGACCGGCGGGACGGGGAAGTAGCCGCCCTTGTAGCGCGTCTTGTAGCCGCGGTTGCCGCCCTCCTCCACGCGTCCGGTGTTCCAGGCCGCCTCGACCGAGTCGATGTAGTAGTAGCTCGCGTTGGCCTTGGTCTCGAACCGGACGTCGTCGAAGACATAGAACTCCGCCTCGGCGCCGAAGTAGGCCGTGTCGGCGATGCCGGTCGACTTGAGGTACGCCTCGGCCTTGGCGGCGATGTTGCGCGGGTCGCGGCTGTAGGGCTCGTCGGTGAACGGGTCGACGATCGAGAAGTTCATGATGAGGGTCTTCTCGACCCGGAAGGGGTCGAGGTATGCCGTGGTCGGGTCGGGCACGAGCTTCATGTCGGACTCATGGATGGCCTGGAACCCACGGATGGAGGACCCGTCGAACATCTGGCCGTTCTTGAAGAAGTCGAGGTCGAGGGTCTCGGCGGGCACGTTGAAGTGCTGCATCACGCCTGGCAGGTCGCAGAACCTGACATCGACGAACTTGACGTCCTCGTCCGTGATGAACGTGAGGACATCTTCGGCTTTGGTGAACATCCAACCTCCTGTGGTGGGTCGGCCCGAGTGCCCACGAGCCGGTCAAGCGCGTTCGGATGCGACACTAGTGGGGCGGCATTTCTCGCCCGTGACCCCTATGTTTCGCCGGTGTTACAGACCGCGGCGGCGCACCGACACCCCGAAGGACCCTACTCGTGACCGACCGTGAGGACATCGCGTCCTGGCTGGAGGGGCCGGGGGCGCAGCTGCAGGGCCGGGACGCGGCGGACTACCCGGGCCGGCGCCTCGGTATGCCGCGCAGCGGGCAGGGCTCGATCGCCCGGTTCGGGCGGCGCCTCGTGGCCATCCTGGTCGACTGGACCATGTGCCAGCTCGTCGCCTACGGCATCTTCCGGGTGACGTTCGGCAACGCGGGCGCCGGCAGCTGGGTCCCGCTCGGGGTGTTCGCGCTCGAGAACCTCCTGCTCGTCAGCACCGTGGGGGCGACGTTCGGGCAGCGGATGCTCGGAGTCCGCCTGATCTCGATGAGCGGGGGACGCGCCAGCGTCCTGCAGGTGCTCGTGCGGACGGTACTGCTCTGCCTCGCCGTCCCCGCCCTGATCTGGGACCGCGACGGCCGGGGCCTGCACGACAAGGGCGCCGGGACCGTGCTGGTACGTCTGTCCTGAGGGGTACCGCCCCTGATGTGCCTCTGTCGGCGGTACTGCCAGACTCTGCCCCGTGAGTCACCGTCCGGTCGCCCTGGTCACGTCGAACGACCCGCGGTACGTCGACCCCGAGGTGGGCCAGACCGCAGAGGCTCTTCGCGCGGTGGGCCAGGCCGCCGAGGTGGTGGCATGGGACGACGAGCTGGACTGGGCGGCATACCGGCTGGTGGTCGTTCGCTCGCCATGGGACTACTTCGACCGGGTCGTGGAGTTCTGCGACTGGGCCGCGCGCGTGGACCGGGTGACCCGGCTGGTCAACCCCGCCGACGTGCTGCGCTGGAACTCGCACAAGGGCTACCTCGTCGAGCTGGAAGCGCGCGGGGTGCCGACGATCCCTACGCGGCTGGTCCCCGCGGCGTCGGTGGACGTGCTGCAGCAGCTGGACGAGTGCCCGTGGGACGAGGTTGTCCTCAAGCCGGCGGTCGACGGCGGGGCTCGGCAGACCCGACGCGGGCTGCGGGCGGACCCGCAGGTGCGGGAGTACGCGCAGGCCCTCGCCGGCAGCGGCGACGTGATCGTGCAGCCCTTCGCCCCGGCGATCAGCGCGGGGGAGCGGTCGCTCGTCTTCCTCGACGGGGCGTTCTCCCACGGGGTGCGCAAGATCCCGGCGGAGGGGGACTACCGGACGCAGTACTTCTACGGCGGCTCCGAGGTCGCGCACGAGCCCGACTCCGCCGAGGTCCAGGTCGCGCTTGCCGCGATCGCCGCCGCTCCCGCGCGGCTGACCTACGCCCGGGTCGACCTCGTCGACTGGGAGGGAGTGCCGAGCCTGATCGAGCTCGAGGCGATCGACCCCGACCTCTTCCTGCGCGGCGACGCCCGGCGGATGGACCGGCTGGTCCGGGCGATCCGGTCTGAGCTGGACCGGCCGGACGGGGCCTGACCGGGCCTGACCATGGCCTTGACCGGGCGGCGCCCGACCGCGCGGTGGGAGAAACTCGGCCAGCGGCTCAGAGCGCGCGCTGGGCGGTGACCGCGGTGAGTCCGCCGAGTCCGATGTAGGTCAGGCCGACCGCGACCCGGCCCGGTCGGAGTCCGCCTCGGCCGCGCCCCATCCGCGTCTGGATCAGGCCACCGAAGGCGCCGTAGCTGAGGTCGAAAACCATGCCGAGGGCGATGATGACCCCGCCGAGGACGAGCACCTGGATAGCGACCGGACCGACCTCCGGGTGGACGAACTGCGGGAAGAACGCCAGGAAGAACAGGGCGACCTTGGGGTTCGAGATGCCGACGGTGAAGCCCTGTCGCCAGCTCGCCCAGGCCGAGGGCTGCGCGGCGTCCGGGGACGGGGCTCGCAGCTCGCTTCGGTCGAGCAGGGTCCGGACGCCGAGGTAGACGAGATAGGCCGCCCCCGCATACCGGATCGTGCTGAGCGCCAGGGCCGAGGCCGCGAGAACGGCGGTGAGTCCCAAGGCGGTGGCGACGACATACACCGCGGTCGAGGCCTGGATCCCGAGTGCGGACACGACACCGGCCCGGCGGCCTCCCGCCACCCCCCGCGCGACGAGGAACAGCATCGACGGGCCGGGCAGGAGGATCAGCAGCAGCGCCGCCAGGGCGAAGGCGGCAAGGGTGGACGGGCTGGGCATGGCCCGAGTGTAGGAGAGCCCCGGCGGGTTATCGGGTCACCCGATAAACGTCCCAGGGGCCCCCGACCGTCAGCGGCCGCGCATCGAGCGGCGGTCCACCCTGGCCTTGGTGGGGTCGATCCCCTTCGGCAGCGGGGGCTTGAGGCCGCCGAGCGCCTTGAGCCGCTTGTTGACCACCGACACCTCGTCCTTGGTCAGCACAGGCTTGAGCCGTTGGACCTTGCTGGTCAGCTTGCGGATGCCCACCTCGCCCTCGCCGTCACCGTCGCCGACGCGGAGCAGGACCACGGGGACGCCCGGAGCGACCCGCTCGATCCGCTTGCGCTCGGCGGCGAGCAGCTTCTGGGCGCGTCCGGACGGGCCCTCACCGATCAGGACGACCCCGGGGCGGCCCACAGCCCGGTAGACCATCGCGGCCGAGGCCATGTCCCCGGCCCGGGCGGCGTCGGCGGCGACCGGCTGCTGCTCGAAGTACCAGCCTCGGCGCAGGGACGACAGCGTCGCGCCGACGGCGCCGGGCTGGCCCTCGATCTGACGGTATGCCGCCCGCTCGGCCCGGCGGCTGAGGACCACGGTCGCGGCCAGCGCCGCGAGCGAGATCCCGATGACGACCGAGAAGACGAGGAAGTGCGTGAGGACCCCGATGACGACGGACAGGGTGAGCGCCCCCAGCGCCGCGAGGGCCATCCACCACCCGATCTGGGGGTCGACCGCCTTGGCGGCCGTGAACACCTGCCGCACCTGGGCCACCCGGCCGGGCTTCTTGGGGGTGGTGTCCTTCGGTGCAGAGTCCTTGGCCATGCGGCTCAGGATACGGGGGCGGCGGCCCGCTCGACCAACGAGGCCGCCTCCTGGCGGGCCGGGGAGTCGGCCTTCGCGGCGAGGTGTTCGAGGTGCTCAGGTATCGGACGGCCCCAGTGGCGCATCGCCGTGGCCCACAGCCTGCCGGCGCGGTAGGACGAGCGCACGAGCGGTCCGGCCATGACGCCCTTGAAGCCAAGGCCGGTCGCGACGTCGGACCAGTGGACGAACTCCTCCGGCTTGACCCAGCGGTCGATCGGGTGGTGGAGCTTCGACGGTCGCAGGTACTGCGTGATGGTGAGGATGTCGCACCCGGCGTCGTGCAGGTCGCGGATGGCGTCCTCGATCTCGGTGTCCGTCTCGCCCATCCCGAGGATGAGGTTGGACTTCGTCACGAGGGCTGCCTCTCGGGCCATGCTGAGGACGCGCAGCGACTTGTCATAGGTGAAGGCGGGCCGGATCCGCTTGAAGATCCGGGGAACCGTCTCGAGGTTGTGCGCGAAGACCTCGGGGCGGGCGTCGAAGACCTGACCGACGAGCTCGGGCACCGCGCCGAAGTCCGGGGGCAGGATCTCGACGCCGGTGTTCGGGTTGAGCAGGTGGATCTGGCGGATCGTCTCGGCATACAGTCCCGCCGCGCCGTCCGGCTGGTCGTCCCGGGCGACACCGGTCACCGTCGAGTAGCGCAGCCCCATCTGCCGGACCGACTCGGCGACCCGGCGGGGCTCGTCGAGGTCCAGCGCCTGAGGTCGGCCGGTGGCGATGTCGCAGAAGTCGCAGCGCCGGGTGCAGGTGTCACCGCCGATGAGGAACGTCGCCTCCTTGTCCTCCCAGCACTCGAAGATGTTGGGGCAGGCGGCCTCCTGGCAGACGGTGTGCAGCCCCTCGCTCTTGACCATGGCGTGCATGGCGGAGTACTCCGGGCCCATCTTGGCGGTCGTGCGGATCCAGGACGGCTTGCGCTCGATGGGGGTCTCGGCGTTGCGCGCCTCGACGCGCAGCATACGGCGCCCCTCGGGTGCGACGGTCACGGATGCTCCTCGGTTGGTGGCTGTTCTCGGTCCAGCGTACGGCCGCGGTGATTCATTCCACCCTGGCGGGTCGCGGGACCGCGACGGCGTCGAGCAGCTCGCCGAGGTGCTTCTCCACGTGGGGGAGGACCTCCTCGACGCGCACGTCACGTCCGAGCTCCTGGGACAGCGAGGTCACCCCCGCGTCCGGTATGCCGCACGGGATGATCACGTCGGCCCACCTGAGGTCGGGGTCGCAGTTGAGAGCGAAGCCGTGCATCGTCACCTGACGGCTCACCCGGATGCCGATGGCGCCGACCTTGCGGTTCGGTCCGCGCTCGTCGGCCAGCACCCACGTGCCGCTCTGGCCCTCGACCCGGCCGGTCTCGACCCCGAGGTCGGCACAGACCCGGATCATCATCTCCTCGAGCCGGCGCACATGGGCGACGACGTCGATCGGAGCCGCCAGCCGCACGATCGGGTAGCCGACGACCTGGCCCGGACCGTGCCAGGTGATCTTCCCGCCGCGGTCGACGTCGACCACTGGCGTCCCGTCCAGCGGCCGCTCGTGCGGCTCGGTGCGCTTGCCGGCGGTGTAGACCGCCTCGTGCTCGAGGAGCAGGACCGTGTCGGGCTCCTCACCCGCGACCACCTTGGCGTGCAGCTCGCGCTGGAGGTCCCACGCCCGGTGGTAGTCCACGAGGTCCGGCGCGAAACCGAGGTGCACGAAACGCATCTGGCCAGGGTACGCCGGGACGGGACGCCCAAGGTTCGCCACCCCTGCGGGACGGGGCGGCCTCGTACCGGCATGATCGGGGGATGACCGAGCACGATCCCCGGCCGGCCGGACGGCACGAGGCCCCCCGCCCTCGCGGCCACCGACGCGTGCGCTGGGTGGCGCTGGCGATGGTGCTCGCATGGTTCGCAGTCGCCGGGGCGGGAGGTCCGCTCGTCGGCCGGCTCGCGGAGGTCCAGGAGAACAACAACGCCTCGTTCCTGCCCCAGTCGGCGGAGTCCACCGCCGTCAACACCTTCGTGGCCAGGGCCACCGACACCCGCGCGCTGCCCTACCTCGTGGTGATCGAGCGCACCTCGGGGCTGCAGCCGGCCGACCTCGCCGCCGTGCAGGCCTTCGTCGCCGGCATACCGCAGCTGCCGCTGCCCCTCGACCCGTCGAAGAAGGTCGGCGACTACCTCGTCGCCGCGCCGGCCGGCGGTCTGCCGAGCCAGGACGGTCAGGCGGTGCTGCTGCCCGTCCAGCTGCAGGCCGACCGGTCCTCCGAGGTGGTAGGCGGCAAGACCGTGCTCTTCGAGGTGGCGCAGGCACTACGCGGCTCGGGCCAGCAGACCCTGGGCGCCGCCGGGATGAACGTCCACGTCACCGGCCCGGGCGGCTTCTTCGCGGACTTCGTCACCGCGTTCAGCGGGCTCGACAGCATCCTGCTCGTCGTCGCGCTGGGGGTGGTCTTCGTCATCCTGCTCGTGGTCTACCGCAGCCCGTTCCTGCCCTTCGCCGTCCTCATCACCGCGGTGTTCGGGCTGTGCCTGGCCGTCCTGTTCGTCTTCCCGCTGGCCAAGAACGGGGTGCTCGAGCTCAGCGGCCAGAGCCAGGGGATCCTGTCCATCCTCGTGGTCGGTGCAGCAACCGACTACGCACTTCTCCTCGTCGCGCGGTACCGCGAGGAGCTGCATGACCGCGAGACCCCCTGGGAGGCGATGAAGGTCGCCTGGCGGGCCGCCGTCGAGCCGATCGGCGCGAGCGCGCTGACCGTCGTCATCGGCCTGCTCTGCCTGGGGCTCTCGGAGCTGGGGAACACCCGCGGGCTCGGTCCGGTCGGGGCGTTCGGCATCCTCGGCGCCCTCGTCGGCTCGCTGACCTTCCTGCCAGGGGTGCTGCTGCTCTTCGGCCGCCGGATCTTCTGGCCCCGTATCCCGCGGGTCGACCACGTGCACGCCGAGGACGCCGTCGGCCGCTCCGGGGTATGGGGCCGGGTCGCGCGCATGGTCGGGACTCACCCGCGGCGCACCTGGGTGCTCACCTTCGTGGCACTCGCGGCGTTCGCGGCGTTCGTGCCGACCTTCACGGCCAAGGGCGTCACCCAGTCGGACCTCTTCCTGACGACCGTCGACTCGGGGACCGGGCAGCAGGTGCTCGCCCGGCACTTCCCGGCCGGGTCCGGCTCGCCGGTCCAGATCGTCACGCCTCAGGCCAAGGCCGCCCAGGTGCTGTCCGCGCTCGGCAGCGATCCCGGGGTGCGGGACCCCTTCATCGGTGAGGTCCCCGGACAGCCGCCCAAGGTCATCGACGGCGACGTGCGGGTGCAGGCGACCCTGGTGGCCCCGGCCGACACCGTGGCCGCGGAGGACACCGTCCTGGAGCTGCGCAGCCGCCTCGACGCGGTCGGGAGCGAGGTCCTCGTCGGGGGGACGACGGCCGTCAACCTCGACGTCCGCCAGGCCAGCGCGCGCGACCTGAGGGTGATCATCCCGACCATCCTCGCCGTGATCTTCGTCGTGCTCGCCCTACTGCTGCGCTCCCTCGTCGCGCCCCTGCTGCTCGTCGCCGCGAACGTGCTGTCGTTCGGCGCGACTCTCGGAGTCGCCGCGCTGGTGTTCAACCACGTGTTCCACTTCCCCGGCTCCGACCCCGCCACGCCGCTCTACGGCTTCGTCTTCCTCGTCGCGCTGGGCATCGACTACTCGATCTTCCTGATGACCAGAGTCCGGGAGGAGTCCCGACGCCGCGGCACCCGTCCCGGGGTCCTCGTGGGCCTGGCCGTGACCGGTGGGGTGATCACCAGTGCCGGGATCGTCCTCGCCTCGACGTTCTCCGCGCTCGCCGTGCTGCCGATCCTCTTCCTCGTCCAGATCGCCTTCATCGTGGCCTTCGGGGTGCTGCTCGACACCATCGTCGTCCGGAGCCTGCTCGTCCCTGCCCTCGCCTACGACCTGGGTGACCGAGTGTGGTGGCCGTCGAGGCTGTCCCGCCGGCGATGAGCCATGATTCGTGACATGACTCGCGTCGGGCTCGTCGGATACGGATCAGCAGGGCGCACCTTCCACGGACCGCTGCTCGTCGCAGCGGGGCTCGACGTCGCCGTCGTCGCGACCAGCGACCCGGAGCGCACCCGGCAGGCTCGCGCGGACCATCCCGGTGCGACGGTGGTGCCCGACCTCGGTGCTCTGCTCGAGCAGCCCGACCTCGACCTCGTGGTCCTGGCGTCACCGAGCGGGGTCCACGCCGAGCAGGTCGCCGAGGTGGCGGCCACGAAACGGGCGCTCGTCGTGGACAAGCCGCTCGCCGTCGACGCATCGTCGGCCCTCGAGGCACTGGAGGTGGCGGCCCGGGAGGGGGCGCCGTTGACGGTGTTCCAGAACCGCCGCTACGACCCCGAGTTCCGAACCATGCAGGCGGTGATCGCCTCGGGCGTGCTCGGCGACGTGCTCCGGGCGGAGCTGCGGTGGGAGCGGTGGCGTCCCGTCCCTAAGGACCGGTGGCGCGAGAACGCCCCACCGGAGCAGGGGGGCGGCATCCTCCTCGACCTGTTCAGCCATCTGGTCGACCAGGCCGTCCTGATGTTCGGCCCGGTGGTCAGCGTCTACGCCGAGGTCGCCGCCCACACCACGACCTCCGAGGACACGGCCTTCCTCAGCTGCCGGCATGAGTCGGGAGTCGTCGCCCACCTCGGGGCCACCTCGGTCTCCGCCGCGCCCGGGCCGCGCGTGCGACTGCTCGGCAGCCAGGCGGCATACCTCATCGGTGCGCAGCTGGGCGAGGAGACCGCCTTCACGCAGTGGCAGCCCGCGGACGAGCAGCACATCGGCTGGCTGGTCCGCGGCACGGAGCGCGAGCCCGTCCGCGCCGAGGCCGGGGACCAGGCGGACTTCTACCGGCAGGTGGACGTCGCGCTCGCCCGCGAGGACGTGCAGGCCGCCATGCCGGTCGACCCGCGTGACGCGGTGCACGTGCTCGCGACGCTCGACGCGGCCCGGCTCAGCGCGCGGGACGGGCGCGTCGTCGAGGTCATCACGCCCGGCGACGCCCCGTGAGCCAGCCGGACCGCGTGGTCGTCACCGGAGGGGCGGGCTTCATCGGCGCGGCAGTGGTCCGCCGGCTCGTCGAGGGCGGTCACGACGTCCTCGTCGCCGACTCGCTCCGCCCGGATGTGCACCGCGACGGCGGAGCGGCTGCGCGTCAGCGGATGGCGGACCTCGGGGTGCCGCTCACCCAGGTCGACGTCCGCGACCTCGGCGAGGTCGCCCGGGTCCTCGCCGGCGCGCATGCCGTCGTGCACCTTGCCGCCAAGGTCGGGCTCGGGGTCGACATCGACGACATGGACGACTACGTGTCGAGCAACGACCTCGGCACCGCGGTCGTGCTGCGGGCGGCCGCGACCGCCGGGGTGCGCCGGGTGGTCCAGGCGAGCTCGATGGTGGTCTACGGCGAGGGGCGCTACACCTGCGCCGAGCACGGCGTCGTCCCTCCCGGCCCCCGGCTGGACTCGGACCTGCGCGAGGGACGTTTCGAGCCACCCTGCCCGCACTGCGGATCAGCGCTCACGCCGGGGCTGGTCCACGAGTCGGCTCCCCTCGACCCGCGCAACACGTATGCCGTCTCGAAGGTCGCCCAGGAGCATCTCGCGGGCGTCTGGGCGCGGGACACGACAGGCTCAGCGGTGTCGTTGCGGCTGCACAACGTCTACGGGTCCGGGATGCCGCGCGACACGCCCTACGCCGGGGTGGCGTCGATCTTCTCCTCCTCCCTCGACCGGGGTGAGGCCCCGAGGGTCTTCGAGGACGGAGGCCAGCGGCGCGACTGCGTGCACGTCGACGACGTCGGTGCGGCGTTCCGGGTGGCGCTGGAGGCCGAGACGGGCGGGCATACCTGCTACAACGTCGGTTCCGGGGTCGTCAGCACCGTCGGCGACCTGGCCCGGGCGCTCTCGCGGGCGCGCGGCGGACCAGAGCCCGTCGTGACCGGCGAGTTCCGTCTCGGCGACGTCCGGCACATCACGGCGTCGAGCGATCGCATCGCCGCCGAGCTGGGCTGGCGGGCTCAGGTCAGCCTCGACGAGGGCGTGCGCAGCCTGACATTCGGCTGAGCCGGGCTCAGGCCGGGCCCGGGGCGGACGCCGTGTCCACCGGCCTCTCCCGGGGCAGCACGACGTCGAACCGGCAGCCCCCGGGGACGTTGGCGACGTCGATCGACCCGGCGTGGCCCTCGACGACACCCCGCGCGATGGCCAGGCCGAGGCCCGCGCCGGCGTCCTCGGTCCCGCGCTCGGGTGCCGCCCGCCAGCCGACGTCGAAGAGCCGGTCGAGGTCGTTCTCCGGGATTCCGCCGCACCCGTCCGTCACCGCGATCCGGATTGCTCCGTCCTCCTGGCGCCGGGCGGACAGGACGACGGCTCCGCCCGCTGCCGTGTGCCGGATCGCGTTGCCCACGAGGTTGGTCAGGGCCCGGGCCAGCTCGTCGCTGTTCCCCCGGACCGCCAGGCGGTCCCCGTCGTCGCAGACGTCGACGTCGAGCCGCACGCCATGGCGGGTCGCGTGGGCTCCGAGCTCGCCGGCGATGTCGTGGGCCAGCTCCAGGAGGCTGACCATCGCCCGCGGCTCGGTGGCTGTGCTCGGGCCGGCGTGCAGGCGGGACAGCTCGAAGAGGTCACCCACGAGCCCGTTCATCCGGTCCACGGTCTGCCGCATCTGACGCAACGCTCCCGGCGCGTCATCGATGACGCCGTCCTCCAGCGCCTCCGCGAGGGCTCGCAGGCCGGCGAGTGGCGTGCGCAGGTCGTGGGACATGAAGGCGACGAGCTCGCGTCGGCTGTCCTCCAGGGCCAGCGCGCGACGCTGTGCGGCGTCCAGCCGGTCTCGGGTGACGTCCAGCTCCCGGGCGAGGGCCACGATCTCGGCCGGCGAGGAAGGGTTCGCCGTCGCTGACCGGTCCGGACCAGCAGCCGGCGTCTCGCCCCGGGGTGCCCCCGGCAGGGCCAGCTCCCGTAGCGCGGACGTCAGCTGGCGCGAGCCGGCGCTCACCCTTCGGCCCAGGACGAACGAGAGGAGCACCCCGATCACCGTGGCCAGGGCGAGGGCGACGGAGACAGCCGTCGAGTCGTGGGTCGAGATGAACATCAGCCGCACGTTGAGCACGACGGACGCCGTCACGGCGAGCAGGGGGATGAGGGCGGCGACGACGATCGACCAGAAGAGCGAACGGGACCGGACCGCCCGCAGGACCAGCGCTCCGACCCCGGCTGTGCCGAGGCAGGCCAGCGCCGTGTAGATGAGGATCTCGGTCATGTCACCCATCCGCTGTGACCTCGCCGTCGAACCGGTAGCCGGAGCCCCGAACGGTGACGACGAGAAGAGGGTCGGAGGGATCCTCCTCGACCTTCTCGCGCAGCCTGCGCACGTGGACGGTCACGGTCGAGGTGTCCCCGAAGTCCCAGCCCCACACGCGCCGCATGAGGTGCTCCTTGCTCATCGCCTCCCCGCTGTGTGTCATGAGGTAGGTGAGCAGGTCGAACTCGCGGTGGGTCAGCGCGATCTCCGCGCCGCGACGGCGTGCGATGCGGCCCGAGAGGTCGAGGTCGAGGTCGCCCGAGGTGAGCCGTCGGGGGAGCAGCGGCTGGGAGCCCAGACGTTCGCCGCGGCGCAGCAAAGCCTGGACGCGCCCCACGGCCTCCCGCGGGCTGAACGGCTTGACCATGTAGTCGTCGGCTCCGAGATCCAGCCCGAGCAGCCGGTCGTCCTCGTCGCCGCGTGCGCTGAGGATGATGACTGCGGCGTCGTCGTTCTCGGCCCGTCGACGGCGGAGGACGTCCAGCCCCGTCATCCCCGGGAGCATGATGTCGAGGATGACGACGTCCGGGCGGTGCTGCCTCCACTCCTGAAGGGCGCTCGGGCCGTCCGCCGCCACGACAGGGTCGAAGCCGGCCTTGCGCAGGTATGCCGTGAGCACGCCGGACACGGTCGCGTCGTCCTCGACGACGAGCACCGTGGCGACCATGCTCCGAGCCTATGGCGCGCCGACGGTGGGCACCGACGGTTGTCGGCTCCGGGGCGATGCCGTAAGGGTTTCGTGATCACCGCTGGCTGGTCACCGGGCGGGTGCTGCTCCTACGGTCGGACCATGTCACCCCTGGTCGACGTCGTGCTGCCGTGCCTCGACGAGGCGCGTGCCCTGCCGTGGGTGTTGGCCCGGATGCCGTCGTGGGCCCACCCGATCGTCGTCGACAACGGCTCCACCGACGGGTCGCCGGAGCTGGCCCGTGACCTCGGCGCGACCGTGGTCGTCGCCCCGCAACGGGGGTATGGCGCGGCGTGCCACGCCGGGCTGGTGGCGGCGAGGTCCGAGCTCGTCGCGGTCATGGACGCCGACGCGAGCCTCGACCCGACCGACCTCGGGTTGCTGATCGCGGTCCAGCGGGGTGGGGCCGATCTCGTCGTCGGGCGACGGGTGGCCTCGGGGCGAGGCGCGTTCCCCTGGCACCTGCGCATGGCCAACCGTGAGGTGGCGCGGCGCGTGAACAGACGAACAGGACTGCAGCTGAAGGACATCGGGCCGATGCGACTCGCCACGCGCACCCGTCTCCTCGACCTCGGCATGACCGACCGCCGGTCCGGCTACCCCTTCGAGACCATCGTCCGAGCCGCGAACGCGGGGTGGACCGTCGTCCAGGTCGACGTGCCCTACCACCCGCGCTCGGGACGTTCCAAGGTCACCGGCACGCCGATGGGGGCGGCGCGTGCCGTCCGCGACCTGACGCGGGTCCTCGGCCGGTGAGCCCCGACACGGTGGTGGTCCTCGCCAAGTCGCCGGTCGCCGGCTCGGTCAAGACCCGGCTCAGCCCGACCTTCAGCACCCGCGAGGCGGCCGCCCTGGCGTCGGCGGCGATCCGCGACACGCTGGACGCCGTCGCAGACGCGACGCCGCGGCATACCGTCATCGCGTGGGACGGTCCGCCGGCTCGCTGGCTCCCGGCCACGGCAACCGTCATCGGCCAGCGCGGCCAGGGACTCGACGAGCGCCTGGAGAACGTGTTCGCCGACCTCCTGTCGGCCGACGACGACCGGCCCACCCTCCTCGTCGGCATGGACACCCCCCAGCTGACCGCCGCCGATCTGGACGTCGGCTGGGACGGCGCGGACGCTGTCCTCGGGCTGTGCGAGGACGGCGGGTACTGGGCGATCGGCTTCCGGCGGCATCATCCGGGCGCCATCCTCGGCGTGCCGATGTCGACGGCGCGGACGGGAGCCGACCAGCTCGGCCGGTTGCACGCCATGGGCCTACGGGTGCGGCTGCTGCCCCGGATGACCGACGTCGACGGGCCCGCCGACGCGCGACTGGTCGCTGACCTGGCACCCGACAGCAGGTTCGGTCGACTTCATCGCCGGCTGGTGGCCACTCCCTGCGACCCCACGGCACTGTTCGAGGCGGCGATGGCCGGCGCGGACGTGCACGCCCGCTTCGGTGGAGCCCACGCGGTGTGCCGGCTCCTGGAGGTGTCCTCGTGGTTGGCGATGAGCCCGGCCGACGACCTGCTGGTGTCACGGTGCGAGCCACCGGTGCTCGACATCGGCTGCGGACCGGGACGGTTCGTGGAGGCGCTGGCGGCGAAGGGCATCGCGGCTCTCGGCGTGGATGTCTCGCGAGACGCTGTGGCGCGCACCTCGGGCCGGGGCGGCTGCGCGCTGGCCCGCGACGTCCACGACCGCCTGCCGGGCGAGGGACGCTGGGGCACGGTCGTCCTCGCGGACGGCAACATCGGGATCGGGGGCGACCCGCTCCGGCTGCTGCTCCGCTGCCGCGAGCTGCTCGGTCCGGGCGCGGTCGCCCTCGTGGAGACGAGCCCGAACGACGTGAAGGGCGTGGAGGGTGCGCGGGCGATGCTCACGCTGCACGAGGCGCACGGGCGCAGCTCGCACCCGGTCCCGTGGGCGGTGGTCGGCACCACCCGCCTGGTCGAGCTGGCCCACCGGGCCGGCTTCGTGGCGGTCGAGCACTGGCAGGCCGACGGCCGCGCCTTCGTCGCTCTCCGTCCGGCCGGATGAGCAGCGATACGGCGGGCCGCGGCCCCGCCGGCCGCCTCACGACGTCCGGCTTCGTCCGGCTGGCCGCCGGCACCCTGGTCTGCGCCGTCGCGTATGCCGTGCTCGTCGGCCTCGGTGACGGCAACCGGGCTCGGGGGGCTCCGGTCATCGGGGTCGGGGTGCTCTGGGTCGTCTTCGTGGCCACGACCTGGTGGGTCCGGCGTGGGGGTGCGACCTGGCGCCGGCCCGTGCTCGCGGTCGTCCTGGCGGCGACCGTCGTCCAGATCCCCGGGGTGCTCGTGCCTCCCCGGACGAGCAACGACGCCTACCGCTACGTGTGGGACGGCCGCGTGCAGCTGTCCGGGACCTCGCCCTACCGCTACGCGCCGCTCGACGACCGGCTCGCCGCGCTGCGCGACCCCGTCCTCTTCCCCCTTCTCGGGCCGTCCACACCGTCCGGCTATCTCACCGAGCCGCTCCCGCAGGACCGGGACGCGCTGCTCGCCCGGGCCGCGGGCGACCCCCGGACCTGGATCAACCGTCCGCTGGTGCCGACGATCTACCCCCCCGTGGCGCAGGTCTGGTTCACCCTGGTCGCCTGGGTGACCCCCTGGAGCCTGGGGACCCTCGGGGTGCAGCTCGGAGCGGCTCTGCTCGCGGTGGCCCTCGCCGGTGCTCTCGCAGCCTGGCGCCGACGCAGAGGAGGGGACGCGTCCGAGGCCCTGTGGTGGGCGTGGTGCCCCACCGTGGTCATCGAGACCGGCAACGGCGCCCACCTCGACGTGCTCGCCGCCGCCCTGATGGTGGCGGCCGTAGTGGTCCTCACCACGTCGTGGGGGCGCCGCCGGGCCACCTGGGTGGCGGGCCTGCTCGTCGGCCTGGCGGCATCGGTCAAGCTCACCCCACTGGCGATGCTCCCGGCCGTGATGCCCTTGCGGCGCAACGGGTTTCGGGCGAGCCTCCCTGCGCCCTTGGCGGCCATCATCACCCTGACGCTCACCTACCTGCCCCATGTGCTGGCCGCCGGGGCGCTGGTCCTCGGCTACCTTCCCGGCTACCTGCTCGAGGAGGGCAGCGACCGTGCCGGGGTGCTGGCGTTGGCGCTGCCTCGCGCCTGGCTCCCCGCGGCTGTCGGCCTGGTCCTGCTCGCCACGGCCGTCTGGGCGGTCCTTCGTGTCGGCCGGTCGGTCGACGTCGCGACGGCGGCTCTCGTGCTCTACGGCATGCTCCTGCTCACGACCACGCCGAGCTACCCGTGGTATGCGGTGCCGGTCGTCGCCCTGGCCGTCCTCACTGGACGCCGGGAGTGGCTGGCCGTGGCAGCCGCGGGCTATGTCGCGTACGGGGGGCCCGGCATCCTCGGGTACGTCGTGGCTACCCTCCTCGTGCTCGTCGTCGGCCTCGCCCGCGCCGGTCGGCTGCCGGGGCTGCCGCCCGGCCGCCGTCTCCGGCGGCCTGTGGACAACGACGCGGACGCACCGACGCGAGACGCCACGCTGGAGCGGTGACCGACCAGCCGACCTGCCTCACCGAGCCGCCGGACGTGCCCGGCTACCGGCTGGGGGAGGTGGCCGGCCGGGGAGCCTCCAGCGTTGTCTGGTTCGCGGAAGCGGAGGGCGGCGGGGACCTCGTGGTCGTCAAGGTCAGCGCGTCGCCGGGGACGCGGGAGGACGCCCTGGCGATGGCGGTCCGCGAGCGGGCGATCCTCGAGAGGGTCACCGGCGAGCACATCGTGCGCCTTCACGACGTCGTGCCGCTGGGGGGCGACACCGTTGCGGTGGTCCTCGACGCGGCCGGCGGTGGGAGTCTGCACGACCTCGTGTCGGCGCGGGGGGCGCTGCACCCAGGTGAGGTCGTCACGATCTTCACGCCGGTCGCGGCGGCCGTGGCTGAGCTCCATGCGGCGGGCGTGGTCCACGCGGACCTGTCGCCGGGCAACGTCCTCTTCACTGGCGACGGCAAGCCGATGCTCGGAGATCTCGGCGTCTCGCGCCTCGTGGGCGAGCAGCACCCCGTCGTGGTGGCGGGGACGCCGGGGTTCGTCGCGCCGGAGGTCTCCTGCGGAGGTCTGCCGACCGAGGCGGGTGATGTGTGGTCGCTCGCCGCCCTCATCTGGTATGCCGTGACCGGAGGTTCGCTGCCACCCCACGAGAAGGCCGACGTCGCGGCCCCGGGCGCGGTCGGCCCGGTCTTCGCGGACGTGCTTGTCCCCATGCTGGCTTCGGACGCCGCCCAGCGACCGGCTGCGGCGGACCTGCCCGCGCGGATCTACCGGTCGTTTCCTGCCGCTCCCATCCAGCTCGCCGGCCGTCAGGTCGACCCTGCCGTCGCCCTGACGCGTCGGATCCGGCACGAGGCCGCCCTCGAGCGCGTCGCGGCCGCCCCCGAAGCTGCGGCCCGGACCCGCCGACGGCGTGGCCTGCGCTGGTCCACATCGAGATGGGCCGTCGCCGGAGGGACCGGCCGGCGGACGGCGCGCACCGCAGCGCTGGGGGCCGTCCTCCTCCTCCTCCTCACGGCGGTGGTGGCTGCTGCCGCCGTGACGACATGGCACGAGCGCCCTGCTTCCAGCACGCCGTCCGAGCCGCTCGGCAGGTCCGCCCGCGACGGCGCTCCTGCCACTCATCCCGTGGCCCCACAGGAGGCGATGGCTGACCCCGCCGTCCCGGACCCGACCGCTCTGCTGCAGGCGCTGGCCGAGGTCCGGGCGCGGGCGCTCACCGAGGCCGATGTCGGTCTGCTTCGCGGTGCGCTCCTGGACGGCTCACCGGCCCACGCCGCCGACGTGCGCACGCTCGAGGCGCTGCAGTCCGCCGGACTGCGATGGGCGGACCTCGGCGTCACCGTGCGGTCCGCCGTGCTGCTGTCCGCGACCGGGACGAGCGCTCGGGTCCGCGCAGTCGTCGACCAGGGCCCCTATGTCGTGCTGGGTCCGGACGCCGCCCGGACCCAGATGGGGGGAGCTGCGGGGAGCGAGCTGACCTACGCCCTCGAGCTGACCGAGGCGGGGTGGCGGATCAGTGACGTCAGCCCGGGTTAGAGCAGGGTCGAGACGGCCGCGGCCAGGGTCGGGTGCTCGTAGCGGAAGCCGGTGCGCTCGAGCACGGCCGGGACCACCCGCTGGCTGCCGAGGACCTCGCCCGCGAACTCACCGATGACCGCGCGCACGGCGAAGCCTGGCGCGGGCAGCAGCGAGGGGCGGCCGAGCTGAGACCCGAGCTCGCGCACGATCTCCCGCTGGGGGAGCGGCTCGGGGCCGACGACGTTGACCGGGCCGGTGACGTCGGCGCGGTCGACGAGATGGGCGAGGGCACGCACGGTGTCCTCGAGCGTGATCCAGGGCCAGTACTGGCGGCCCGAGCCGAGCGGGCCGGCCAGCCCCCACCGCCCCAGCCGCAGCAGCGGTTCGAAGGCGCCCCCACGAGGGGTCATCACCAGGCCGGTCCGTGACATGGCGACGGAGGCACCTGCGTCACGGGCGGGGGCGGTCGCGTCCTCCCACACACGCACCACCTCGGCGAGGAAGCCCGTGCCGTTGCTGCTCTCCTCGGTGAGGATCTCCTCGCCCCGGTCGCTGCCGTAGTAGCCGACGGCCGACCCGCTCACCAGCCTGACGCGGGAGCCGTGCGCGGCGACCGCCCTCGCCACGGCAGCCGTACCGTCGGCTCGCGAGGCGAGGATGGCCTGCTTCTGCGCGGCGCTCCAGCGGTGGTCCGCCACGCCGGCACCGGCGAGGTGAACCACTGCGTCGACGTCCTCGAGGCTGGCCGGGTCAAGCCGGCGCTGCGCGGGGTTCCAGCTGATCTCCGCGGCGGTGCGCGCGGTGCGCCGCACGAGGTGGAGGACCTCGTCTCCCCGACCGGACAGATGGGC
The DNA here is from genome assembly GCA_963826375.1 of uncultured Actinomycetota bacterium. GTDB lineage: Bacteria > Actinomycetota > Actinomycetes > Actinomycetales > Dermatophilaceae > Lapillicoccus. Next base: position 1,054,391 of record CAWGWN010000009.1, read on the forward strand.
CGACAGCGCACCGCCGATCAGCCCCGACCCGCCCGTGATCGCGACGCGTCGGGAGCTCACCTGCTGCTCCGGCAGGGGGTGGACGGCAGGGGCACTACAGGCCGAGGGAGGCCTCGAAGCGTCCCTCCTCCAGCCGGGTCTTCATCGTGCCGAGGAAGCGGGCCGCGTCCGCACCGTCGACGACCCGGTGGTCGTAGGACAGGGCGAGGTACATCATCGAGCGCACCGCGATCGTCTCGCCGCCGTCGACGTCGCTGACGACGACCGGACGTTTGACCAGGGCACCGGTGCCGAGGATGGCCACCTGGGGCTGGTTGATGATCGGGGTGTCGAACAGGGCACCCCGGCTGCCGGTGTTGGTGATGGTGAAGGTGCCGCCGGCCAGGTCGTCCGGGGTGATCCGGTTGTTGCGTGTGCGGTCGGCGAGCTCGGCGATCGCCCGGGCGAGGCCGGCGATGTTGAGGTCACCGGCGTTCTTGACGACCGGGACGATCAGGCCCTTCTCGGTGTCCACGGCGATCGAGAGGTGCTCGTCGGCGTGGTAGGTGATCTCGTCGCCGGTGACGCTCGAGTTGAGGTTCGGGTGCGCCTTGAGCGCCTCCACCGCAGCGAGGGCGAGGAAGGGCAGGTAGCTGAGCTTGGTGCCCTCGCGGGACTCGAAGTCCCGCTTGGCCCGCTCGCGCAGCCGGGCGACCTTGGTCAGGTCGACCTCGACGACAGTGGTCAGCTGCGCCGAGACCTGGAGGGACTCCACCATCCGGGCGGCGATGACCTTGCGCAGCCGGGACATCTTCTCGGTCGTGCCCCGCTTCGGGGACGCCGACGGCTCGGCCGGGGTCGAGGCCGTGGCAGCTGCGGGCGCGGCGACCGGTTCCGGGGCCGGAGCCTTGGCTGCCTCGGCCGCGTCGAGGACGTCCTGCTTGCGGATCCGGCCACCGATGCCGGTGCCGCTGAGGCTGTCCAGGTCGACGCCGTGCTGCGCGGCGAGCTTGCGCACCAACGGGGTGACGTATGCCGCGCCATCTCCGCCGCCGTCGCTGGCTGCCTCCTGCTGGGGTGCCTCCTGCTGGGCTGCCTGCTCCTGCTGGGGTGCCTGCTCCTGCTGGGGTGCCTCCGGCTGGGGTGCCTGCTCCTGCTGCTGGGGTGCCTCCTGCTGCGGGGCCGAGTCCTCGGCGGCCGGCTCGGCCTGCTCCGATGCCGTGTTCGGTGCCGAGCCGCCGATGACCGCGAGGTCGCCTCCGACCGGCACGGTGTCGTCCTCAGCGACGAGGATCTTGGTCAGGACCCCGGCGACGGGGGACGGGATCTCCGTGTCGACCTTGTCCGTCGAGACCTCGAGCAGCGGCTCGTCGACCTCCACGGTGTCGCCCTCGGCCTTCAGCCAGCGGGTGACGGTGCCCTCGGTGACGGACTCGCCGAGCGCCGGCATCGTCACCGTCTCGCCGCCGCCACCGTCCGCGGACCCACCGCCGGAGTCGGCCGGCTGCTGGGGCGTGTCCTCCTGGGAGCTGTCTTGCTGCGCGTCGTCACCCTGCGCCGAGTCCTGCTGGGCCTGTCCACCCTGGTCGGCCTCCGGCTCGGAGGTCTCGGGGGTCATCGGCTGGTCCGTAGAGGGGGCCGCCTGGTCCGGCTCCTGAGCGGCTGCGTCGGTGTCGGACGCCTCCTGCCCGTCGGCCGAGTCGCCATCCTGGCCGTCGCCGTCGGACTGACCTTCGGCGGGAGCGGAACCGCCACCGCCGGGACCGTCCCCGATGACGGCGAGGTCGGCACCCACGGGCACCGTGTCGTCCTCCTGCGCGAGGATCTCCTGCAGCGTCCCGGCGACGGGGGAGGGGATCTCGGTGTCGACCTTGTCGGTCGAGACCTCGAGCAGCGGCTCGTCGACCGCCACCTCGTCACCGACGTTCTTGAGCCATCGGGTGACCGTCCCCTCGGTGACGGACTCACCCAGGGCTGGCATGGTCACACGTTCGGACATGGCTGGTGTCTCCTCTGGCTCGGCGGTCAGGCGTGGGCGTGGAGCGGCTTCCCGGCCAGGGCCAGGTGCGCCTCTCCGAGCGCTTCGTTCTGCGTGGGGTGGGCATGGATCAGGCTCGCGACATCGGAGGGCAGCGCCTCCCAGTTGTAGATCAGCTGGGCCTCACCGACCTGCTCGCCCATCCGGGCGCCGATCATGTGCACGCCGACGACCGGGCCGTCCTTGGCCCGGACCAGCTTGACGAACCCCTGGGTCTGGAGGATCTGCGACTTGCCGTTGCCGCCGAGGTTGTACTCGACCGTCTCGGCGTCGCCGTACTTCTCCTTGGCCTGGGACTCGGTGAGCCCGACCGAGGCGATCTCGGGGTCGCAGTAGGTGACCCGGGGGATGCCGAGCTCGTCGATGACCGCGGGCGCGAGCCCGGCGATCTCCTCGGCGACGAAGATGCCCTGGGCGAACCCGCGGTGCGCGAGCTGCAGGCCGGGGACGATGTCGCCGACGGCATACACGGTCTCCACGCTGGTCCGCAGGCGCTCGTCGGTCACGACGAAACCGCGGTCCAGGCCGACCCCGGCCTCGGCGTAGCCCAGCCCGTCGGTGACCGGCCCCCGCCCGACGGCGACGAGCAGCAGGTCGGCCTCGATCGAGGCGCCGCCGTCGAGGGACACGGTGACGACGTCACCGGACTGGGTGGCCCCGGAGAAGCGCACGCCGGTGCGGACGGCGATGCCGCGCTTGCGGAAGGCTCGCTCGAGCTGCTTGGAGACGGACTCGTCCTCTGCGGCCACCAGCCGCGGCAGCGCCTCGACGATGGTGACCTCGGAGCCGAAGGAGCGGAAGACGGACGCGAACTCGACGCCGATGACGCCGCCGCCGAGGACGACGACCCGGGCGGGCACGTGGTCGAGGGACAGCGCCTGCTCGCTGGTCATGATCCGGCCGCCGATGTCGAGCCCGGGGAGCGACTTCGCGGAGGAGCCGGTGGCGAGGACGACGTGTCGCCCGGTGAGCGTGCGCCCGGCGACCTCGACCGTGTGCTGGTCGGCCAGCCGGCCCTCGCCCTCGACATAGGTGACCTCACGGGCCTTGACCAGCCCCTGCAGGCCTTTGTGGAGGCGGGAGACGACGCCGTCCTTGTAGGCGTTGACGCCACCCATGTCGACGGACTCGAAGGTGGTCTTGACACCGAAGCGCGAACCCTCGCGCGCTGAGTCGGCGACCTCGGCTGCGTGCAGGAGGGCCTTGGTGGGGATGCAGCCCTGGTGCAGGCAGGTGCCTCCGAGCTTGGACTTCTCCACGAGCGCGACGGTCAGGCCGAGCTCCGCAGCCCGGAGCGCGCAGGCGTAACCGCCGCTGCCGCCTCCGAGGATCACGAGGTCGAAGGTGTCCTCGGCCTCAGCCGCCATGTGCGCTCCCTCGTGCAGGATCGTTTTCGTCCCCGGAAGCGGTCGGCGGGTCGCGCCGTTGGCCCGGGATGTTCTCCCCGCATCTTGTCACCTCCGGGGTCACCCGTGCCAAGCAGGCGGACAGTCGGCGGCGCGGCGGGACTGCCGGGCCTCGCAGGATAGCCTTCGGCCATGGGATTCCTGGGCTGGTTCCGCCGGAGCCGGTCGACCGACGTCGACCGCACCGACGGCCCGTCCATGACCGTGGACCAGAACGCCGTGAAGGAGCACCTGCGCGGCTTCGCGCAGACGCGCCGAGGAGTCGAGGGCTTCGTCGAGCCGGCCACGAACGTCAGTGCGGAGAGCCTGATCCTCATCGCCAGCAGCGGAGAGTGGACCCGTCGTGCGGTCGGCTCGCGCAAGGCGGCCTTCGACATCGCCCGGTCCCTCGAGATCCCCGTGTATGACGTGCTGCTCACCGGCTACCCCAGCCGGATGCGCGAGTGGAACTCCCAGCAGCGCCGGCGAGAGCGGGGATGAGCGCCCCGAGACCGCACCGCCGCTCCGTGGCTGCCTGCGGCAAACCCCGTGGCGACGCGGGACGGGCAGGTGGCAGGCTGCAGCCACAGCGAGAGCACCCGACCGGTTCCACGCACCGCGCAAACCATCGCACCGCCCGCGTCCGGCCACCGTGCCGGCGCTCTGAGGAGGAATGTCATGTCAGGCAAGCCCAAGAGTTCCGGTCCGTCCGAGGAGACCAAGGCGAAGTTCCGGGCGGCCCTGGACAAGAAGCAGGCCCACGCCGGCAAGGACGTCTCGGAGGACGCGGACCGCTCGAAGGTCCACGACGCCCACGGCCCCGCCAAGGCACAGCAGATGTTCCGTCGGAAGTCGGGCGGCTGATCGTCTAGCGTGGCGGCATGACCTCCGCGACCGACCAGACCCCGGCCGGCGCGCCCGCCGGCAAGACCTCCCCCCTACATGACCGGCACGTCGCGCTCGGCGCGAAGATGGCCGACTTCGGCGGGTGGGACATGCCGATCGAGTACCCCGGCGGTGGTGTCGTGGCCGAGCACACCGCCGTCCGCGAGCGGGTCGGGATCTTCGACGTCAGCCACCTCGGCAAGGCGTCCGTCCGCGGCAGCGGCGCGTTCGACTTCGTCAACGCCTGCTTCACGAACGACCTGCGCCGGATCGGCCCGGGCAAGGCGCAGTACACCCTGTGCTGCGACGAGTCCGGCGGTGTCGTCGACGACCTCATCCAGTACGTCCTCGCACCCGACGACGTCTTCCTGATCCCCAACGCCGCGAACACGGCCGAGGTGGTCCGTCGGGTGCGGGCCGCCGCTCCCGAGGGCATCGAGGTCGAGAACCTGCACGACGCCTACGGCGTGGTCGCCGTGCAGGGGCCGCACTCGGACGAGCTGCTCGACACCCTCGGCCTGCCCACCGGTCACGAGTACATGTCCTTCGTCGAGGCGGACTGGCGAGGACGCCCCGTCATCGTCTGCCGCACCGGCTACACGGGCGAGCGGGGCTACGAGCTGGTGCCCCGCTGGGACGACACGCCGGCTCTGTGGGACGCGCTCACCGAGGCGATGGGACCCCTGGGCGGTATGCCGTGCGGGCTCGGCGCCCGGGACACCCTGCGCACCGAGATGGGCTACCCCCTGCACGGGCAGGACCTGTCCCTCGACATCTCCCCGGTCCAGGCGCGGGCCGGCTGGGCGGTGGGCTGGAAGAAGGACGCCTTCTGGGGGCGCGAGGCGCTCGTCGCCGAGAAGGCCGCCGGCCCGAAGCGGACCTCGTGGGGACTGCTCGTCGGCGGCCGCGGCATACCTCGGGCGCACTGCCCCGTCACCCTCGGTGGCGAGACGGTTGGCGAGGTGACCTCCGGGACGTTCTCGCCGACCAGGCGTCAGGGCATCGCTTTGGCCCTGCTCGGCCCGCAGGTCGGGCTCGGGGACGAGGTCGTCGTCGACGTCCGTGGCCGGGAGGTCCCCGCGACCGTGGTCAAGCCGCCGTTCGTCGACGTCCAGGCCAAGGCCTGAGCGCACAGGTCACCGAGCAGGTCAGGGACGTGCCGGTCACGCTCAGCGCGGAACGGCCTCGGGCTCAGCGGCCACGGCGAACTCGGCCTTCGCGTCGAAGTTCGCCCGGCGCACCGCCCGGCGAAGGGTCGTGAGGACCCGCCCGCCGACGACCAGCACGAGGGCGGCGGTGAGGACCGCCCGGGGCAGGTCGTAGCCGAGGGACGTGGCGAGGTAGAAGGCCGCGTAGTGACGCAGGTTCTCCGTCGCGGGGTCTCCGGGGACGAAGGAGGCACCGGCCGGAGCGCTTCGACCATCGAGGAACGGCCAGAACCACAGGTTCATCACCCCGCCGTAGAGGAGGCCAGTGACCGCGCCATACAGGGCCAGCAGGCTGCGCTCGACCCAGCCGGTCATCCGCGGCAGCAGCGCCGCCCCCATGGCGACCCAGCCGGCGGCGAGCATCTGGAATGGCAGCCACGGGCCGACGCCGCCGGTGAGGAACGCCCCGGACAGCAGGGCCAGGGCGCCGAGCAGGAATCCCTTACCCGCCCCGAGGACGCGCCCGCCGAGGACGATGAGGAAGAACATCGGCTCCAGCCCGGCCGTGCCGGCCGAGAGCACCCGCAGGGCCCCGCCCATCGCCGCGAGGACCCCCAGCACGGCGATGGACTTCGCGTCCATGCCGTGCGACGTCATCTCCGCCAGCAGGACCAGTGCGAGCAGGCCGAGCAGGGCCGCGAACAGCCACGGGGCGTCGTGGCCGTGCTGCTCGCCGACGGCCGGGTCGGCGAAGAACGGCCAGCAGAAGGCGGCCAGCCCGACCGCGGAGACGAGGGCGAGAGTGAGCAGGCCCGGCAGGCGCAGCCTCACGAGGCCGCTCCGAGACCGGCAGCCACGTCCTCGACCGTGAGGTAGGGCAGCGGGTGGAGGATCTTCGCGACCTGGGGGGCGAATGCGGGCGACCCCGCGAGGATGGCCCGGGCCGGGCCGTCGGCGACGACGTCCCCGTCGGCCAGCACGACCACCCGGTCGGCGACGTCGGCGGCGAGCTCGACGTCATGGGTCGCGAGGAGGACGGCATGGCCAGCGGACGCCAGCTCGCGCAGCACTTCGACAAGCCGCCCCTTGGCGGAGTAGTCCAGCCCGCGCGTCGGTTCGTCGAGCAGCACGACCTCGGGGCTGCCGCCGAGGATCACACTGAGGGCGAGGCAGAGCCGTTGACCCTCCGAGAGGTCACGGGGGTGGGCGCTCTCGTCCACGGCACCTCCGGCGATCCGCTGCAGCAGAGCCATGGTCGTCCCCGGGGGGGCTCCGAAGTCCGCGTCGGCGCTGGCGCACTCCTCGCGCACGCTGTCGGAGTAGAGCAGCAGGCCGGGGTCCTGAGGCACGAGCCCGACCGCGCCGACCAGCGTGGCGGGGGCCGTGCCTCCCGGGTCGAGGCTGCCGACTCGCACCGTGCCGGAGGTGGGCCGCAGCTGCCCGACGAGCGAGGCGAGCAGGGTCGACTTGCCGGCCCCGTTGCGGCCCATCACCGCCACGACGCTGCCTGGGTGCACCTCCAGGCTGACGCCGCGCAGCGCCGTGGACACCCCTCTGCGCACCGTCACCGCCCGCAGCGCGGCGGCCGGCGGTCCGCTCTCGCCTCGCGAGGGGCGGGTTGGCCCGGCCACCGCGCCAAGCCGGGCGCGCAGGTCGCCGGCCCGACGGCGGGCGTCGCGGATCGACAACGGGAGCGGGGTCCAGCCCATCCTGCGCCCGAGCTCGATCACCGGTGGGTGCACGAGCGAGCGCGACATCGCGTCGGCCGGGTCCGTCAGCGGGCTGACCCGGCCGTCCTCCACGACGAGGACTCGGTCGGCGTGGTGGATGACCCGTTCGAGCCGGTGCTCGGCGAGCACGACCGTGATGCCGAGGTCGTGGACCAGTCGGTGCAGGGCGGCGAGGACGTCCTCGGCGGCCACCGGGTCGAGCGCGGAGGTCGGCTCGTCGAGGACGAGGATCCGCGGCCCTGCGGCGAGCACCGCGCCGATGGCGACGCGCTGCTGCTGCCCGCCGGACAGCTCCGTGAGGGCGCGGTCCCGGACGTCGGCGAGACTGAGCAGGTCGAGCGTCTCCTCGACCCGGCGGCGCATGCCGGCCGCCTCGACGCCGAGGGTCTCCATGCCGTAGGCCAGCTCGTCCTCGACCGAGTCGGTGACGAAGGACGACAGCGGGTCCTGCCCGACGAAGGCGACCACGTCGGCGAGGTCGCGCGGCCGGTGCTCTCGGGTCTCCCGACCGTCGACGATGACGCGTCCGGAGAGGGTGCCACCGGAGAAGTGGGGGATCAGGCCGTTGATGCAGCGCAGCAGGGTCGACTTGCCGCTGCCCGTCGGCCCGACGACCAGGACCAGCTCGCCCTCGTCGATCGTGAACGTGGCCCCGCTCAAGGCCGGGCGACCCGCGGAGGCGTCGTCGTAGGTGACCGCGACGTCCTGGAAGTCGATCATGGGGTCACGCTCGCTGCCGGGACCCGCGTGCGCGCTCGCAGAGCGCCGAGGCGGGGCGGCACCGGGGTCAGGACCGCGGCGAGGGCTGGAAGCAGGACCGCCACGACGAGGGCCGCCGGCACGACCGGGAGGGCTAGCGGGACCTGGCTGATGACGACACCCTCCCATCCGTGCAGCTCCGCCCACAGGACGCAGGCCGCGGGCACGGCGCCGAGCAGCAGGACGAGCCACTCGGGGCCGCCCCACGGGTCGCGCCGATAGCTCGAGCGGCTGTCCCGCCGGGTGCCGAGGGTCAGGGTGAGGGCGGTGAGCAGCACACCGGCGAGGAGCAACGGCATACCCAGTGCGCCGGTGACCGAGCTGTCGAGCACCCCGTACAGGCCCGCGACGATCCCGACGAGGCCGAGCAGCGTCAGGCTGCTGGCCGTCCGGCGACCACGCGCGGAACGCACCGGCGCGCGCCCGTAGCCGCGTGACTCCATCGAGGCGGCCAGCTCGAGCGAGCGCTCCAGCGAGCCTTCGAGGACCGGGGCGCTCAGCCGGCCGAGCTCGCGCAGCCCCCGTCCGGAGTGGCCCCGCAGCCGGCGGGCAGCGCGGACCCGGCCGGCGTGCAGCACCATCTGCGGGGCGTAGGTCATCGCGACGACGACCGCGGTGCCGACGTCGTAGAGGGTGGCGGGGACGTAGCGCAGCAGCCGCTTCGGGCTGGCCAGGGCGTTGGCGGCGCCGAGGCAGGCCAGCGTCGCGGCGAGGCGAAGGCCGTCGATAGCGGAGGCCACGAGCGACTCGAGGCTCACCGCACCCCCGAGGCGGACTCCTGCGGCCCAGGTGGGCAGCGGCACCTCGGGCAGCCGGACGAGCACGATCCGGCCCTGGATGCCGTTGCCCAGCACCACCGTGAGGGCCACCCGGAGCAGGATCGCGACGAGCCCGAGCACGAGGAAGGGGAAGAACGCGTTGGCCGTCCCGACCTCGCGGCGCTCCACGACCACCCATCCCGTCACGAGGATGACGAGCACGAGGAGGACGGGGTTGGTCGTGTGGGCAGCCGCCGTCGCCAGACCGACACCCCACAGCCACCAGGCCACCGGGTGGAGCAGGCGGTGACCTGGGGCGGAGAGGGGAGGGAACGGCATACGGCGGCTGCCTGTGGCTTCAGGCCGCGTGCTGACGGCGCCGGCGGACGCTCCAGAGCACCGCCGCGAGGCCGAGGACGAGGACGACGACACCGGCCCACAGACCGATGGGACTACTCGAAGCGGCACCACTCGTGGCGCTGGTGGCCGGGGCCGCGGTGGCGCTCGACGTCGGGGTCGCGATGCCGACGGGGGCGATGGTCACGGGGGTGTCCGCGGCTTTCTGCGCGTCCGTGAGCGTGGCGACCTCGCCGCCGCACCCGGTGGCGGGGTAGCTGTCGAGGGCGCAGACCAGACCGCCGGCCGTGCGCACGGCGGCGACCGCCGCGAGGACCTCGCCACCGGTGGCCGCAGTCGCGACGGAGGCGCACTTCGCGACGGGCTGGGGCGGCGTGGTCGTGCCGTCACCGTCAGCCGGCCGGCCGTAGTCGACGACCACGGCGACGCGCTTCTTGCCGGTCTGGGCTGCGGTCGTGTCGCACACGGCGGCGAAGGTCGGCAGGGCGCGGGGCGTGCGCGGGGTCGTCCCACTGCCGTCGTCGACGGCGAAACGCCAGCCCTCGATCGAGCCGTCGGCCGGCACGGACTTGTCCGGGCCGACCTGCGAGAAGGTCCAGGCGCCGTTGGTCACCTGGTAGTAGCCCCAGTACTGGTAGTTCGCGGCGTGGGCCGCCTGCGCGGGGAGCAGCAGTGCGAGCAGGGCACCGAGAAGGGCCAGGACGGCGATGACGCCGGGTCGGCTGCGGGAGGACGGGGGGACGGGTGTGCGCATGAGTGAAATCTCCTCACGGCCGGGTGAGAGATTCCGGGACATGACCGTCCGGTGACCTCTGACTCCGGTCCGTTTTCCACGACGGACGAATAGATGGAGCCGTGGTCGCCGCCAGGTGCTCCGACTTGGTCTCGAGGAGACCTCACGGTTGCGGGACAGCGCCGGATTCGCACCGGCTTCCCCTGAACGTCGACTTTCGGTGGGCTGACCGTCCCACGCACGGCCGGTCGCTGTCAAAGCGACGTGGGTCACCGTCGTAGAGTGCCGTCATGAGCCAGAACTGGACATGGCAGCTGCTGGATGCCGACGGTGCGGCGGTCGGCTCGGAGCTCGGCTCGTCGAGCTTCCCGACGCAGAGCGAGGCGGAGTCCTGGCTCGGCGAGGAGTGGCAGACCCTCGTCGAGGGCGGGGTCGACGCGGTCACCCTCATGTCGGACGACGCAGTGGTCTACGGGCCGATGAGCCTGCACCCTGCCGAGTAGAGCCGCTGGACGACGGGCTCGGTAGGCTCCCGCCATGGACCATCCCGTCAGCACCCCCTCTCCTCGGCTGCAGCACCTGCTCGACGCGAAGATCGTTGCGGCACAACGCACCTGGCGCAGCCCCGGACTGTCGGTTGGGGTGGTGCGCGACGGGGTCCTGGTCTGGTCGCGTCACGTCGGCGCCTCCCGGCTCGACCCCGCGGGAGTGGCCGACGACGACACGCAGTTCATGATCGGCTCGATCACCAAGACCTTCACGGCTGTGCTCGTCATGCAGCTGCGCGACGCGGGCCGGCTGCGGCTGGACGACTCCCTCAGCACCTGGATGCCCGACACCAGTCATGGGGCGGTCACCGTGCGGCAGCTGCTGGCCCACGCTTCTGGGCTCCAGCGGGAACCGGTCGGTCGGGTGTGGGAGTCGCTCGAGGCGCCCGACGCGGCCGCTCTGGTCGAGGGGCTCGACCGGGCGGAACGGGTGCTCGAGCCGCATGTCGCGTTCCACTACTCCAACCTCGCCTACGCCCTGCTGGGCCAGGTCGTCGAGAGGCTCGACGGCGGCAGCTGGCAGGAGTCGCTCGACAGGCGGATCCTCCGGCCGCTGGGCATGACCCGGACCGCGCTCGTGCCAGAGACGGACCGGGCCGTGGGCTACCAGGTCCACCCGTTCAGCGGAACGGCGACCGAGGAGCCGGTGTTCGACCTCAAGGCGACTGCCCCGCTGGGGGGCCTCTGGTCGAGCGTGGCCGACCTGGCCCGGTATGCAGCGTTCGTCGCGGACCCCGACCCTGAGGTGCTGTCGCCAGACACCCTCGACGAGATGTGCCGACCGCTGGTGATGGTCGACCCTGATGGCTGGACCGGCGCCTACGGGCTCGGGTTCGGGATGGCTCGACGCGGCGAGCGGGTGTACGTCGGTCACGGCGGCGCGATGCCCGGCTTCCTCACCGGTCTTCGGGTGCGGCGGCCGGACAAGACGGGCGTCATCGTCCTGGCCAACAGCACCTCCCGCGCCGCGAGCGTCGTCCTGGCGGGAGAGCTGCTGGACCTCGTCCTCGACGAGGAGCCGACGCCGGCGGCCGCCTGGGAGCCGGAGTCACGGCATACCGACCTCGAGGAGCTGCTCGGCTCCTGGTGGAGCGAGGGCGAGGAGCTCGTCCTCGAGGTGCGCGGCGGCGAGCTCTGGATGCGCGTGCCCGGGGGCGCCCCGTACGAGGAGACCCGGTTCGCGCGCGAGTCCGAGTCGGCGTTCCGAGCCGTCGAGGGCCGCGAGCGCGGGGAGCTGCTCGAGCTCGTCCGCGCCGAGGACGGCAGGCTGGTCCGGCTGTACTTCGCCACCTACGCCGTCACGCGCACCCCGACGGCGTTCGCCGACCTGGCCTGAGCCGGACCGGGACGGTGCTCAGCCGGGGTAGTCGCCGCGCTTGACCTGCGGCTTGGGCATCCGGGTCGGCCGGATCTGGAAGCTGCGCATCATGGCGTACATCAGCCCGCCGGACGGCACCTTGCCCGGGCCGAACTTGGCTGCGAGCTTGACCTTGATCCGGCGCCACATGAAGAACGCGTCGATGATGGCGACGATCACCAGGCCGTAGACGAGGAAGAAGACGAGCAGCTGCCAGCGCTGGCCCAGCAGGCTGAGCGCGAGCACGATGAGCATGATCGGCAGCATCAGCTCTCCGACGCTCCACCGCGCGTCGATGTAGTCCCGGATGAACCGTCGCTCCGGCCCCTTGTCGCGCATCGGCAGGTGGGCGTCGTCACCAGTGACCATGGCCTGCCGCTGCAGAGCGACCGCCTCGCGGCGCTTGGCCTTGTCGGTGACCTTGGCCACCTTGCGGTCGGTGATGACCAGGGGCCGCTTGTTGGCCGCCTCCTGCTGCCGGCGCTTGGGCGTAGGCCGGCCCTTCGCGCCGGGGCGGTCGTGCACCGTCGTCGAGGCGAGGTCGTCGTTGAGGGTCTTCTTCTTGCTCCAGAACACGGTCATCACAGTATGCCGTGGCGCGCGCTTTGCTGGCATCCGTGCGTGGAGGGCGTGGCCGGGGCCCTCCGGAGCGCCGCTAGAGTCGCCTACCGTGACCGACGACGTACTGACCTCAGACCAGATCACCGCCATCAAGGACCGCGTCAGCGCGCTGATGCCGCAGGTGCAGGCCGACCTCGAGGCGCTGACCCGTATCCCGAGCGTCTCGCTCGGCTCCTTCGACCAGCAGCGCATCGAGGAGAGCGCCGACGCCGTCGCGGCGCTGCTGCGCGCCGAGGGACTCGACGTCGAGATCGTGCGTGAGGGCGGCCGGCCAGCCGTGATCGGCCACATCGACGGTCCCGACGGGTCGCCGACCGTGACGCTCTACGCCCACCACGATGTGCAGCCTCCCGGCGACGACGCGCTGTGGGACAGCCCGCCGTTCGAGCCCACGGTCCGCGACGGCCGGTTGTACGGGCGCGGCGCCGCCGACGACAAGGCCGGGGTGATGGCGCACGTCGCCGCCCTGCGCGCGCACTCCGGCAACCTCCCGGTCGGGGTGACGATCTTCGTCGAGGGCGAGGAGGAGATCGGCAGCGACTCGCTGCTGACCATCCTGGATCGCCACGGCGAGAAGCTGCGGGCCGATGCGATCGTGCTGGCCGACTCGGGCAACTGGGACATCGGCGAGCCGGCCTTGACGACGACGCTGCGCGGGATGATCCGGGTGGTCGTGACCGTGACGACGCTGGACCATGGGGTGCACTCGGGCATGTTCGGTGGCGCCGTCCCCGACGCCGTCACCGTGCTGATGCGCCTGCTGGCCACCTTGCATGACGAGGAGGGGAACGTCACGGTGGACGGGCTGAAGTCGGGGGAGGCCTCCGAGCTCGAGTACTCCGAGGAGCGGCTGCGGCTCGAGTCCGGCCTGCTGGACGGCGTGTCGCTGATCGGGTCAGGCACCCTGCTCACCCGGATGTGGAACAAGCCCGCGATCACGACGATCGGCTTCAACGCCCCGTCGGTCGAGACGGCGTCCAACACGCTGGTGCCCTCGGCCTCGGCCAAGGTCTCGATGCGAATCGCTCCCGACGAGGACCCGCGAACGGCATACGACCTGCTGGTCACACACCTGGAGAAGCACGTCGCGTGGGGAGCCAAGCTGGCGATCCATCTTGACGACGAGGGGCCTGGCTTCGTCGCGAACGCCGACGGTGCCATCTACGACCAGGCGCGGGCGGCCTTCGCCGACGCCTGGGGCGTGGAGCCGGTCGATATCGGCGTCGGCGGGTCGATCCCGTTCGTGGCCCGGTTCGCCGAGAAGTTCCCCGACGCGGGCATCCTCGTGACCGGGGTCGAGGACCCCGATGCCCGCGCCCACGGCGCCAACGAGTCGCTGCATCTGGGCGAGTTCGAGCGGGTGTGCCAGGCCGAGGCGCTGCTCCTGGCCCGCCTCGGGGGGCTGCCGCGGGGGTGACTGTTTATCGGGTGACCCGATAAAACGGCGGGGGCCGGCACTCAGACCTGGGTGCTGTGCCAGACGCCGCGGTAGATGCCGTGCCGCAGCTCGACGGCATACTCCTCGAGCTCGGGCATGCCGCGTTCGGTCGCCACTGCGATCTCCGCCTCGATGTCGTAGTGGACGCGGACGAACTGGATCCCGAACGGCGCGGGGTCCGTCGACCCGACGACACCCTCGAGGATGACGTAGCTGGCCGTCGGCTCGTCGAGGGCGTTACCGACGCTACCGGCGTTGAAGAGCGTGCGACCGCCCTCCACCGTGAGGTAGGCGTCGTGGATGTCGCCGTAGCCGACCACCGTGGGCAAGGGCCCGTCCCCGGTCAGCTCGGTGTTGGCGAACATCGCGTCGAACTCCTCGGCGGCATGCCGGTGGCGCACGCGGGTGTGCACGCTCGAGGACGACGCGTGGAAGAGGCGGACCCAGCGGCCGCTGATCAGCAGGTCATGGCTGAGGGGCAGCGTGGCCAGCCAGGGCAGCTGCTCGGGCTTGAGCTCGTCGCGCCACCAGCGCGCCGACTCGGAGAGCGCCGCGACGTCGCCCGGGATGAAGTCGTCCCAGTTGCCGCGGACGTTGACCTCGCACCGGTCTCGGGACAGCTCGACGCAGTCGGCCCCCCGCGGGCCCTTGCCGACGAAGTCACCGAGGTTGAAGACCCGCGTGACCCCCCGCGCGTCGATGTCCGCCAGCACCGCCTCGTATGCCGTGAGGTTGCCGTGGACGTCGGACACGATGGCGATGCGGTCCATGGGTTCCCCTGCCTGGTCGTCTCGTGCGGGTCGGGCGTCAGTCCTTCGAGGTGACTCCAGGCAGCGCCAGCATCTGGTCGAGGGCCACCTTGGCCCACCGAGCCACGTCGGGGTCGACCCGGATCGGGTTGACGACGCGCCCCTCGGCGAGGGACTCCAGAGCCCAGACGAGGTGCGGCAGGTCGATCCGGTTCATGGTGGAGCAGTAGCAGACCGACTTCTCCAGGAACGCGATGTGCTGCGCCGGGAACATCTCGCTGAGCCGGTGCACGAGGTTGAGCTCCGTGCCGACCACCCACGAGGTGCCGTCCGGCGCCGCCGCGATGGTCTGGATGATCCGCTCGGTCGAGCCGATCTCGTCGGCGAGCTCGCACACCTCGTACTGGCACTCGGGGTGGACGATGACCTTGACACCGGGGATGTCGCGGCGCGCCTGCTCGACGGCGTCGACCGTGAACCGCCCGTGGACGGAGCAGTGTCCACGCCAGAGGACCATCCGGGCCTGCTCCAGCTGTTGGGTCGTCAGACCGCCGCCCGGCTGGTGCGGGTCGAACACCACGCAGTCGTCGAGCGACAGCCCGAGCTCGCGGACGGCGGTGTTGCGTCCAAGGTGCTGGTCGGGCAGGAACAGCACCTTTCCCGGGCCGTTCACGCCGCCCCGCTGGTCGAAGGCCCACTCCAGCGCGGTGCGGGCGTTGGAGGAGGTGCAGATCGTGCCGCCGTGCCGTCCGGTGAAGCCCTTGATCGCCGCGGACGAGTTCATGTAGGTCACCGGCACCACCTGGTCCGCCACCCCGGCCTCGACGAGGTCGTCCCAGGCATCCTCCACCTGGGCGATGGCGGCCATGTCGGCCATCGAACACCCGGCCGCGAGGTCGGGCAGGATCACCGTCTGGTCCGGCCCGGTGAGGATGTCGGCCGACTCGGCCATGAAGTGCACGCCGCAGAACACGATGAAGGGTGACTCAGGGCGGGCCGCGGCCATCTGGGCCAGCTTGAACGAGTCGCCCGTGACATCCGCGAACTCGATGACCTCGTCCCGCTGGTAGTGGTGACCGAGCACGAACACCGTGTCGCCGAGCGCCTCCTTGGCCGCGCGGGCCCGGGCCACCAGGCCGGGGTCCGAGGGCGCGGGGAGGTCACCCGGGCACTCCACCCCCCGCTCGGAGGCGAGGTCGCGGCCCTGGCCGAGCACGAGCAGGGGCATCAGGGACGGGCGCCGCGGCGTACCGCTCTGGGTTCCACTCGGGGTCGAGATGCTCACCACCTGATCGTATGCCGCCTCCGCTCGGCTGCCGGCGACGGGCGGCCGGAGCCGCCCCGCCACCTCCCCAGCGGGGTCCAGGATGCGTGCACGCGCGTGGGTTAGCCTTCGCCGCGTGTCAGCCGCAACCCCGCCCCCGAGCCAGCGTCCGAGATGACTCTGACCAGCCCGGTCTTCCTCGCCCTCGTCATCGCCCTCCTGGTTGGCAGCATCGCTGCGGCGGCCGCGCTGCTGCCGCGCACCAGGCGGACCGTGCGCGGCTTCCTCGCCCGCGTCCTCACGCTCGTGGGGGTGAGCCTGCTGGCGCTGCTCGCGACCGCCGTCGCGGTCAACGACCAGTTCGTCTTCTACGTCGACTGGGCCGACCTGGCCTCCGGAGCCCAGCAGAGCCAGCAGTCCGAGCAGGGCGGCGGTCCAGCGGCCAAGGCGCTCACCGCCCCGGTCCCCGGACCCACCCTCACGGCGTCCCCGCCCCGCAGCCTTCCGCCACTGCCCAAGCCGGGGGAGCGGGTCCAGACCTTCACCTTCACGGGGGCGCACAGCCATCTCACCGGGCGAGTCGTCGTCCTGCTCCCCGCGGACTACGAGCAGCCGGCCCAGGCGGACCACGAGTACCCCGTCCTCGAGGCCTTCCACGGCTTCCCGGGCAACCCGGAGGTATGGGCTCAGGCGTTCCCCGTGCTTCCCGCGATCGACGCGGCCGTCGGGCAGCGCACGCTGGCCCCTCCGATCGTCGTGGCACCTCAGATCGAGTTCCCCACCGCGTCCGACACCGAGTGCGTCAACGGGGCCCAGGGGCAGGCCCAGGTCGAGACATGGGTCAGCCAGGACGTGCCCGAGTTCGTCGCCAAGACCCTGCGCGTGCGCACCGACCGCGCGTCGTGGTCGACCATCGGGTACTCCTCGGGGGCGTACTGCGCCGCGATGACGACGATGTTGCACCCCAGCGTCTTCGGCTCGGGCGTCATCCTCGGCGGCTACTTCGCCCCCCAGTTCGACAAGGGCAAGCGGCCGTTCCCCGCGGCCGGCCCGGAGGCCACCCGCTACGACCTCGTGGCGCTGGCCCGCTCGAGACCACCTGCCTGCGCCCTCTGGGTCGAGACCAGCAAGGCGGACGGTCTGTCCTACCCGAGCTCCGCGGCGCTGCTGGCCGCCGCCCAGCCCCCGCTGGCGGTGCAGTCCACGGTGCTGGAGAGCTCGGGGCACCGCGCCTCGGTCTGGGTCGACCTGCTGCCGCAGGCCCTCGGCTGGCTCGGGTCGACCTCACCCGGGTTCGCGCCCGTACCGTGACACCGTCCCATGTCACCCGCCGCAGGCCGCCCACGGCCCGGTCAGCTGTGGCCCGCGTCTCTGACACGATGACCGGATGCGCGTCGTCATCGCCCCCGACCGGTTCGCCGGGACGCTGACCGCGGCCGAGGCGGCTGAGGCGATCGCCACCGGATGGCGGCGCTCCGCACCGCACGACGAGCTGGTCCTCGTGCCGATGTCGGACGGTGGGGCGGGCTTCCTCGACGTGCTCGCGAGGGTGCTCGACGCCGAGACGCTCGCGGTGACGGTGTCCGACCCGCTCGGTCGGCCGGTGCCCGCCGCCATCCTCGTCGCGGACCGCGAGGGCGTGCGCACGGCATACCTCGAGGCCACCCAGGCCGTCGGTCCCCACCTGCTCATCGACAGCGAGCGGGACCCGACGCGCACCTCCTCGGCGGGGGTGGGTGCCCTGCTCGCGGCTGCCCTCGACACCGGCGCCCAGCGGATCGTCGTCGGCATCGGCCCGGCGGCCACCAACGACGCCGGCGCGGGGATGCTGAGCGCGTTGGGAGTGGGCGAGCGAACCTCCTCGCCCCTGGCGGCCGGCGGGCTCGCGCTCGGCGATCTCGCCAGCGCCGACCTCGCCGGGCTGGGCGACCTGGTGGAGCGCTTCCGGGGCCGCGACCTCGTCATCGCCGGCCCCGACGACCTGCCGCTGCTCGGGCTGCAGGGCACGAGCGCGGTGCATGCTGAGGGCCGCGGGGCGACGCCGGAGCAGGGGCAGGCTCTGGAGTTCGCGCTCGGCCACTTCGTCGACCTGGTGCGACGGTCTCGCCCGGAGCGGGTGGACCTGCTCTCGGACCGGCCGCGGCGGCTGGACAAGGAGCCGGGGGCTGGCGCGGGAGGCGGTCTCGGCTACGCCCTGTTGCTGCTCGGCGGCCGCAGGGTGAGCGGCGTCGGGCTCGTCGCCGAGGCCGTGGCGCTACGGCATGCCCTCGACGGCGCCGACCTCGTCGTGAGCGGTGAGGGCACCTATGACTGGCGGAGCCTGGGCGACAAGGTGGTCGCCGGGGTGGCCCAGGCGGCGCTGGCCTGCGCGGTGCCCTCCGTGGTGCTCGCGGGGCAGGTGTCGGTGGGCCGCCGGGAGGCGATGTCAGCCGGCCTCTCGGGGACGTATGCGGTGGCCGACCGCCCCGAGGACGTCCCGGGCGCGCTCGCGGACCCGGCTGGAACGCTGGCCGGGCGCGCCGCGCGGGTGGCCGCCACCTGGTCGCCCGTCGGTTGACGCAAGACGTATCCTGGACAGGTGGCCGGGAACAGACGGCCGGCCACCGGGGTTGACGCTGACGCACAGCCCCACCCGCAAGCCAAAGGACGATACGGATGAGCGTTCAGGACCAGACCGAGACGAGCACCACCGAGGCGGAAGCCCCGACGCACGGCATCGAGCTCACCGACGTGGCCGCGAGCAAGGTCAAGAGCCTGCTCGAGCAGGAGGGTCGCGACGACCTGCGCCTTCGAGTCGGCGTGCAGCCTGGTGGCTGCTCCGGCTTGATCTACCAGCTGTACTTCGACGAGCGCTCCCTCGACGGTGACGTCGTCAAGGACTTCGATGGAGTCGAGGTCGTCGTCGACCGGATGAGTGCCCCCTACCTCGGTGGCGCGACCATCGACTTCGCGGACACCATCGAGAAGCAGGGCTTCACCATCGACAACCCGAACGCGGGCAGCTCCTGCGCGTGTGGTGACAGCTTCGGCTGATCGGGGAGTGGCGGCCGACGGCCGCCGTGACCAGACGTGAGCCGATCCGCGGGGCGACCCGCGGATCGGGTACGTTCTGCGGGTGAAGATCGCTGTGACTGGCTCCATCGCCACCGACCACCTGATGACCTTCCAGGGCCGCTTCGCGGACTCCCTGGTGGTCGAGCAGCTCGACAAGATCTCGGTGTCGTTCCTCGCCGAGGACCTCGAGATCCGCCGGGGCGGGGTGGCAGCCAACATCGCGTTCGGCATGGCCAACCTCGGCCAGGAGCCGGTCCTCGTCGGGGCGGTCGGGGAGGACTTCGCCGACTACCGGTCCTGGCTCGAGCGGCACGGCGTCGACTGCGAGGCCGTGCACGTCTCCGAGAGCAAGCACACCGCCCGGTTCGTGTGCACGACGGACACCGACATGGCTCAGATCGCGACCTTCTACGCCGGGGCGATGTCCGAGGCCCGCGCCATCGAGCTCAAGCCGGTTGCCGACCGCGTGGGCGGCCTCGACCTGGTCCTCGTCGGCGCCAACGACCCGGACGCGATGCTGCGGCACACCCAGGAGTGCCGCACCCGTGGGATCCCGTTCATCGCGGACCCCTCGCAGCAGCTGGCCTTCGCTGACGGTCCCTTCATCCGCGAGCTCATCGACGGCGCGACATACCTCTTCAGCAACAGCTACGAGGCGCAGCTCACCGAGCAGAAGACCGGGTGGGACGCCGACGAGATCCTCAGCCGGGTCGGCACGCGGGTGATCACCCGGGGAGGCGACGGCGTAAGCATCTTCGCCAAGGGCGAGGACACCATCGAGGTCCCGGTGGCGCGCGAGGTGCGCAAGGCCGACCCCACGGGCGTGGGTGACGCGTTCCGGGCGGGTTTCCTCACCGGCCTGGCCGGTGGTCTCGGGCACCAGCGGTGCGCCCAGCTCGGGTCGATGCTCGCGACCTACGTCATCGAGACGGTCGGCACCCAGGAGTACTCCCTGCGCCAGGAGCGTTTCCTCGAGCGACTGGGCGAGGCCTACGGCGCCGACGCGGTCGAGGAGATCCGGCCGGTCGTCACCTGCCGGCGCGCCTGACCCACCGTCCCGGGAGGCGTCTGCGGCCGTGCCCACCGTCCCTGAGCCGTCGCTGTTCGTCTTCGACCTGACCCGTCTGCAGCCGGGGGAGGACCTCGTCGGCGTCGGCGCGGACCTCGCGCCCGGCACGATCCTCGAGGCATATGCCATGGGGCTGTTCCCCATGGGCATCGGCAGGCATGGTGGCGATCCGCTGGGCTGGTGGTCCCCGGACCCCCGCGGTGTCCTGCGCATCGGCGACCTCCACGTGAGCCGGTCGCTGCGCCGCTCGATCCGGGGCTTCGAGATCCGGGTCGACACGGCGTTCGGCGAGGTGGTCGCCGCCTGCGCCGACCCCTCGCGGCGGGGCCGGTGGATCACCCCCGAGATCGCCTCGGCCTACGCCCTGCTGCACGACCTCGGCTGGGCCCACTCGGTCGAGGTCTTCCGGGAGGGCCGGCTGGTCGGCGGTCTCTACGGCCTGGCCATCGGAGGGCTGTTCGCGGGCGAGTCGATGTTCCACCAGGCGACGGACGCCTCGAAGGCGGCCGTCGTGGGGCTGCACGACCTGCTGGCCTCGGACGGCGACCCCCGGCGGATCATCGACGTCCAATGGCAGACCGACCATCTGGCCTCCCTCGGGGTCAGCGCGATCCCCCGACAGGAGTACCTCCGGCTGCTCGCCGAGGCGCTGCGCGCCCCGCTGCCCACTGCCTTCAGCTGACCTTCCGCACGAGGTAGGCCGTGTGCTCGCCCTCGTCGACGACCTCGACGAGGTCGTGGCGCCGCATCCGGCAGAACGCCGCCACGTCGCTTCGGGCAGCCGGGTCGGTGGCGAGGAGCCGGACGAGCGAGCCCGGCGGCAGCTCCGTGAGGCGGGCGCCCAGCCGGATGACGGGCAGGGGACAGCGTTCACCGCGCGCATCGACGACGAACGGCGGCGTGCTCGGTCCCGGCGGTGGGGCGCCTGCCGTCGATGTCACAGCCGGTCCGTGCCGAGCCGGGACCGCACCGCGGCGACCGCCTCGGGCAGCGCCGCACAGAACGATGAGACGCCCGCCTCGCGGTCGGGGCTGGTCGCTGCCAGGGGGAGCGTGACCCTCAGGTTGCCGTGGGTGAGCACGCCCATGGCAGCGAGCACATGGCTGGGCTCGAGGGTGCTCGCCGTGCAGGCGGACCCCGAAGCCAGCGCGAACCCGCGCCGGTCCAGCTCGTGGACCAGCGCCTCGCCGTCCACGAACAGGCAGGAGAAGGTCGTGACGTGGGGGAGGCGGTCGTCCGGGTCGCCCACGACCTCGGTGTCCGGCACGCGCGCCCCGGCCGCCCGGATCCGGTCGATGAGCGACCTGGCCTCGGCCGCGTCCGCCTCCTGCACCGCAGCGGTCTGCCGCCAGGCCTCGGCCGCCGCCAGGACCAGGGGGATCACCGGCTCGACGTCGGTGCGGCCGTGCTCGATCTCGCTCAGCGGTCCCGGACGGCGCCAGCGGGTGCGTTCGGGCACGACGAGCACACCGACCCCGCCTGGACCTCCCCAGGACTGCGCTGTGCCGACGAGGACGTCGTAGGCCTCGGGCACCGGGTCGCGACCGAGTGCGGCCATCGCGTCGACGACGAGCGGGACGCCGTGGCGGCGGCACTGCTCGTGCGCCTCGGCCAGCGGCTGCCGCGTGCCGACCTCCCCGTTGGCGCTCTGGAGCGCCGCCGCGACCGTGCCGGGGTCGGCGAGCGCTGCGGACCACGCCTCGAGGTCGACCCGGCCGAGCCGGTCGACGGGGATCTCGGCGAGCAGACCCGGATCTCGTGCCTGCGCCGCGTGATGCCGGCCGCCCACCAGGACGGCCGAGTGCTCCACCGCGCCGGCCACGAGCCGCGCCCCATGGCGGCGCCCGGCATACGCCAGGCCGGCCACGGCGCCGCTCAGAGCGACCGGCCCGCCCGGCAGGAAGCTCACCTCGGGGGGCCGGACACCGAGTCCGCCGGCGATCACCTCCCGCGCCTGGTCCAGCAGCCGACGGGCCTGGCGCGCCTCGCTATAGAGCCGGCGCGGGTCGGCCCAGCCGAGCTCCAGCGCAGCCATCAGCGTCTGCGTCGCGGCCGGATGGATCGGTTGGCTCACCCCGTCGAGAAGCACCCGCGAGGGCGCCTCGGTGCTCGGATCCGCCACACCTGCACGTTAGCCCCACCCTCACGTGTACCGAGCGTGGGGGAGCGGTAGTGTTTGGACGTCGGTGGAGCCCCGAACCGGGCACCATGGACGGAAGTTCCGGCGACGGAAAACTCACCGAGGCAGAAGGGTGCTCCTGTTGCGCAGGCACGAAGACACTCCCGTCCGGACGTGGCGGCGTGGGTGGACCCTTGCGGGGGTCGTGGTCGCCTGCTCGCTCGTCCTGAGCGGGTGCGCGGGAAACGGCAACGCCTCGAGCGGCTGGCTGCCCCGGGGGACCAACGGCGCCGAGGTGACCAACCAGACCGGGAGGATCACGTCGCTGTGGGTCGGCACCTGGATCGCCGCGCTGGCGGTGGGCCTGATCGTCTGGGGCCTGACCATCTGGGTGATGGTCCGCTACCGGCGGCGCAAGGACGACGTCGGTCTGCCGCCTCAGCTGCGCTACAACGTGCCGATCGAGATGCTCTACACGATCCTCCCGGTCTTCATGGTGGCCGTGCTGTTCTACTACACGGCGCGCGACGAGTCGGCTCTGCAGGACAACACCGCGAAGCCGGACATCACCGTGAACGTGGTGGCCAAGCAGTGGAGCTGGGACTTCAACTACGTCGAGCCGAACACCTACAGCCCCGGCGTTCAGACCCAGGTGGATCCCTCGACGGGAGAGCCGCTCAACGCGATGCCGGTGCTGTACCTGCCGCAGGGCAAGCGGGTGCAGTTCATTCTCAACTCGCGTGACGTCATCCACTCGTTCTGGGTGCCCGCGTTCCTGCAGAAGCTCGATGTCATCCCCGGCAAGACCAACCGGTTCCAGATCATCCCGTCGCAGGCCGGCGAGTTCCAGGGCAAGTGCGCCGAGCTCTGCGGTGCCTACCACTCGCAGATGCTGTTCAAGGTGAAGGTGGTCTCGCCCGCCGAGTTCGACGCCCAGATGACCGCCCTGCGCCAGGCCGGGCAGAGCGGCCAGCTCCCCAACACGCTCAGCCGCGAACCGGTATTGCCTGCAGACCAGAAGCTCGTTCCGACGCCCTCCGGGAGCAAGTGATGGCCACGACCACCCCGACAGTCGAGTACGCCACCGGAGAGCGGGCGGCGGCTCGACCACGCCGGCTGCCCGGCCAGACCGTGGTCCGGTGGATCACCACCACCGACCACAAGGTCATCGGCAACCTCTACTTCATCACCTCGTTCATCTGGTTCCTGCTCGGTGGGGTGATGGCCCTGCTCATCCGGTCAGAGCTCGCCGCGCCGGGTCTGCAGATCGTCGACAACCCGGAGCAGTACAACCAGCTCTTCACCATGCACGGCACGATCATGCTGCTGCTCTTCGCGACGCCACTCTTCGCCGCCTTCGCGAACGCGATCATGCCCCTGCAGATCGGCGCCCCGGACGTGGCGTTCCCCCGCCTGAACATGTTCGCCTACTGGCTCTACCTGTTCGGCGGACTCATCGCGGGTGCCGGGTTCCTGACCCCGCAGGGCGCGGCCTCGTTCGGCTGGTTCGCCTACGCCCCCCTCTCGGACAACAGCTACAGCCCCGGACTCGGCGGCGACCTGTGGGTCTTCGGCCTCATCCTGGCCGGCTTCGGCACCATCCTCGGCTCGGTCAACTTCATCACGACGATCATCTGTATGCGCGCGCCCGGGATGACGATGTTCCGGATGCCGCTGTTCACCTGGACCGTCCTGGTCACCTCGCTGCTGGTGCTCATCGCCTTCCCGGTGCTGGCCTCGGCGCTCTTCGGACTCGGCGCGGACCGCCGCTTCGGAGCGCACATCTTCGACGCCGAGAGCGGCGGCGCCATGCTCTGGCAGCACCTGTTCTGGTTCTTCGGGCATCCCGAGGTCTACATCATCGCGCTGCCGTTCTTCGGCATCGTCAGCGAGGTGCTGCCGGTCTTCTCGCGCAAGCCGATCTTCGGCTACAAGACGCTGGTCCTGGCGACCATCGCCATCGCGGCCCTGTCGGTGAGCGTCTGGGCGCACCACATGTACGGCACCGGGCAGGTCCTGCTCCCGTTCTTCGCGATCATGACGATGCTCATCGCCGTGCCCACGGGGGTGAAGTTCTTCAACTGGATCGGCACGATGTGGGGCGGGTCACTGACGTTCGAGACCCCGATGATCTGGGCGATCGGCTTCATCGTCACCTTCCTGTTCGGCGGGCTCACCGGGGTCATCCTGTCCAGCCCACCGCTGGACTTCCACCTCACCGACTCCTACTTCGTGGTCGCCCACTTCCACTACACCGTCTTCGGCACGGTCGTCTTCTCGATGTTCGCGGGGTTCTACTTCTGGTGGCCGAAGCTGACTGGGCGGATGCTCGACGAGAAGCTCGGCAAGATCCAC
Source organism: uncultured Actinomycetota bacterium (assembly GCA_963826375.1). GTDB lineage: Bacteria > Actinomycetota > Actinomycetes > Actinomycetales > Dermatophilaceae > Lapillicoccus. Next base: position 1,078,737 of record CAWGWN010000009.1, read on the forward strand.
TTCTGGATGCTGTTCGTCGGCTTCCACACGACCTTCCTCATCCAGCACCTGCTCGGGATCGAGGGGATGGCTCGCCGGTATGCGGACTACCTCCCGGAGGAGGGCTTCCAGACGGCGAACATCATCTCGACGGCCGGTGCGTTCCTGCTCGGGGCGTCCACCCTGCCCTTCCTCTACAACGTGTGGAAGACGAGCCGGTACGCCCCCATGGTGGAGACCGACGACCCGTGGGGCTACGGCGGCTCGCTCGAGTGGGCCACGTCGTGTCCGCCTCCGCGGCACAACTTCGACAGCATCCCGCGGATCCGCAGTGAGCGTCCGGCCTTCGACCTGCACCACCCGGACCTGGCCCCGAGCGAAGGTGCCCAGCCCGACGCTGGGGTCATCACCACCGTGATGGGACCGGCCGACCTGGGGGAGGCATCCGAATGAGAGTCGAGAGCAGGCTCTTCCTCGTCCTGGCGATCTTCTTCCTGCCACTGGGCCCGATCTACTACGTCTGGAACGGTGGCTCTGAGCTGGCCGGGCCGATCGCGCTCTTCCTCACGGCGCTGCTGTCCGGGCTGATCGCGTTCTACCTCACCGTGACGGGTCGCAACTTCACCGACCGCCCGGAGGACAACCCGGCGGCGCTGATCTCCGAGCAGGAGGGTGACTACGGGTTCTTCACGCCGTACTCGTGGTGGCCCCTGTGGCTCGGACTGACCGCTGCAGTGTGCTTCCTCGGCCTGGCGGTGGGGTGGTGGCTGTTCATCATCGGCGCCTTCTTCGGCATCGTCGCCGTGGTCGGCTGGACCTTCGAGCACTTCAAGGGCGAGTACGCCAACTGAAGGCCCATGTATCGGACCTGGGGCCACTAGCCCCAGCCGAGCTCGTGCAGCCGTTCGTCGTGGATGCCGAAGTGGTGGGCGACCTCGTGCACCACGGTCACGGCGATCTCGTCGAGCAGCTCCTCACGGTCCTCGCACAGCCGCACCAGCGGGCCGCGGAAGATGGTGATCCGGTCCGGCAGTGACCCGGCTTCCCACCAGCCGTCCCGCTCGGTCAGGGGAGTGCCCTCGTAGATCCCGAGCAGCTCCCGCTCACCCTCCGGGGGCTCGTCCTGGACGAGGACCGCCACGTTGCTCATCAGCCGGGCCAGCTCGTCCGGGATGAGGTCGAGAGCGTCCGCGACCGCCTGCTCGAACTCCTCCTCGGCCATCTCCAGGGCCGGCCCGTCGTCAGCCACCCACCACCGCCAGCATCAGCCGCGATGGCGGCGTCATCAGCATGACGCGGCTCAGGCGCCATCCCATGGGGGCTCGGTCAGGAACCCGACTCGGGCGCCCGTTTGACCGCCGTGTGGTCGGCGCCGGCGCCGATCGCCTCGGAGTCCGGGTCGACCAGAGCCAAGATCGCCTCGTGCTCCCCGTGATGCTGCGCGGCAGCGAGCTCGGCGGGCGTGACGGGGTCCACCCTGTCGGTGAAGTAGAAGTGCGACAGCCGGGCGCGGATGCGCTCCTTGCGGGCGGCCGGGTTGGCAACGCCGTTGGCGTCGGTGCCGGCTCCCAGAGCGATGGGCAGGTGCTGCTCGTGCTGGACGAGGTTCCACCGTTCGTAGGCATCGAGGGCGTCGTGCTTCTCGAAGAACTTGCCCTCGGCCGTGCGGATGATCGTCCCGCTCTCGCGGCCGTGCAGCACCGTCTCACGGTCGTGCCGCTGAAGGCTGAGGCAGATCCGCTTGGTCACCCAGAACGTCAACGGTGGCACGATGAGCAGCGACCACCGGAAGGTGTTGGTGATGTCGTTGATCGACAGGTGCAGCTTGATCGCCATGATGTCGTTGCCCGCGGCGAGGAAGAGGATGAGGTAGAACGAGATCGCCATCATCCCGAGGCCGGTCCGCGTGGGCGCGTTGCGCGGGCGGTCCAGCAGGTGGTGCTCGCGGGTGTCCCCAGTGACCCAACGCTCGAGGAACGGGTAGGCGCCGGCGATCGTGTAGATCACCGGGATGAGCAGGATGGCGCCGATGAAGACGTTGAAGCTCCAGGTGCGCCCGAACGCGACGAACTCGAGGAACCCGGGCAGCAGCCGCAGCGCCCCGTCGGCGAAGCCCATGTACCAGTCAGGCTGGGCACCCGCGGTGACCGGGGAGGGGTCGTAGGGTCCGTAGGCCCAGATCGGGTTGACCGTGACGAGGGCCGAGATCAAGGCGGTGACGCCGAAGACCATGAAGAAGAACCCGCCGGCCTTGGCGATGTAGACCGGCATCAGCGGGTAGCCGACGACGTTCTTGTTGGTGCGGCCGGGGCCGGGGTACTGCGTGTGCTTGTGCACGAAGACGAGGATGATGTGCGCGGTGAACAGGCCGACGAGGATGGCCGGGATGAGCAGCACGTGCACGGTGAAGAGCCGAGGGATGATCGCCTCGCCCGGGAAGGCCCCGTCGAAGACGAGGTAGGCCACGTAGGAACCGACGATCGGGATGGACTGCATGAAGCCCTCAGCGGCCCGCAGACCGGTGCCGGAGAGCAGGTCGTCGGGGAGGGAGTAGCCGGCGAAGCCCTCGACGATGGCGAGCATCGACAGGATCGTGCCGATCACCCAGTTGATCTCGCGCGGCTTGCGGAAGGCGCCGGTGAAGAAGACGCGGAACATGTGCACCGTCACCGCCACGATGAACAGCAGTGCCGCCCAATGGTGGATCTGGCGGATCAGCAGGCCCCCGCGGACGTCGAACGAGATGTCGATCGTCGAGCGGTAGGCCTCGGACATCGTCACGCCCTGCAGCGGCAGGTAGGAGCCGTCGTAGGCGATCTGGCCGGCGCTCGGCACGAACCAGAACGTGAGGAAGGTCCCTGAGAGCAGGCAGATGATCATCGAGTACATGGCGATCTCGCCGAGCATGAACGACCAGTGGTCGGGGAAGACCTTCTTGAGCAGGAACGCGGCCCCCTTGCCGGCCCCGGTGCGCTCGTCGAGCCAGTTCGCCACGCCCCCGGCAGTCTTCATCGCGCCACTCGGCGCGACGTCCGGCTCGGGGTCGTGGGCGCGCAGCGACGCTGCGCTGCGGGGGTCGGCCATGGTGCTCATCAGCGCTCCCAGTAGCTCGGGCCGACGGGCTCATGGAACCCCTCGGGGGCGACGAGGTAGCCCGCGTCGTCGACAGTGATCTTCAGCTGGGGCAACGGCCGCTTGGCGGGGCCGAAGATGACCTCACAGTCCCTCGTCACATCGAAGGTGGACTGGTGGCAGGGGCAGAGCAGGTGGTGGGTCTGCTGCTCGTAGAGCCCGACCGGGCAGCCGACGTGCGTGCAGATCTTCGAGTAGGCCACGATCCCCTGGTAGCCCCACTGCAGCGCCTTCTGACCCTGGGCGTTCGACGCGAAGTCCGCGGGGTCGAGGCGCATGAGAAGCACCGCGGCCTTGGCCTTGTCCTCGAGCACGTGGGTGGACTTCTTGAGCGTCTCGGGCATGACGTGGAAGACCGAGCCGATGGTCACGTCCGCGGCCTTGATCGGCGTCATCTCCGGGTCCCGGAAGAGCCGGATCGGGGCGCCGCCCGCAGGGATGTCCCAGATCGTGTGGCTGAGCCCGTCGACGGCGAGGGTGGGGTTGCCGAGTGATCCGGCCACCTGCACGACGAACGGCAGGGCGAACAGGCCGAGGGCTCCACCCAGGGAGTACTTGAGGATCGGGCGCCGACCCAGCTGGGCGGCTTCGCCGCCCCCGAGGATCAGCCCGACCGCCTTGGCCCGGCTGGCGTCGTCGGACCGCTGGTCGTGGCGCTCCTCGACGATCTCGTCGTCGGGCATCAGGGTCTTGGCCCAGTGCACCGCACCAGCCCCGATCGCGAAGAGGCTGATGCTCATGCTCACGCCGAGGACGAGGTTGAGCAGGTTCGCGTAGCCGATGCCGGGCACGAAGACGCCACGCGTGTAGTCGATCGCGAAGTAGGCCACGAGGAAGACGAGCGTGGCCAGCATCGAGAGCCCGAAGAGTGCGGCCACCTGGCGCTCGGCCCGTTGGGCGGCGCGCCGCTGGTGGTCGGCGAGCCGGTGGATGTGTGGCGGCAGTCCCGGGTTCTCGAACCGTGCGGGAAGCCCGCCGTCGCCGACGTGGTGACCGTCGTCGAGCCGGACCACGTCGGTGGACGTGGCGCCGGTGGCCTCGAGACCCCCGGCGCGGCTGCTCGACGTGTCGTCTCCGTGCTGGCTCATGCGGTGACCGGTCCTGTCGGCTCGAATACTGTCATCATCCTGGACAAGCGTGCCATGGCCAAGCCCTACGGTGACTTCTGCCCAAGCCAGACGGCGCAGGCGATCATGATCCCGAGTCCGAAGACCCAGATGAACATGCCCTCCGAGACCGGACCGAGGTTGCCGAGCGTCATCCCACCGACGTTCTGCTCCTGCTGGGTGGTCTTCAGCCAGGCGATGATGGAGTTCTTGGCCTCGGGGGAGATGTTGGCGTCGTTGAACACCGGCATGGACTGCGGCCCGGTGATCATCGCCTCATACACATCCTTGCCCTCGACCCCCTTGAGCGACGGCGCGTACTTGCCCCGGGTGAGGGCGCCGCCGGACCCGGCGAAGTTGTGGCACATGGCGCAGTTGACCCGGAAGAGCTCCCCCCCGAGGGCGACGTCGCCGCCCTTGCCGGTGGTGTACTCCTCCGACGGGATCGCCGGGCCGGGGCCGAGCGAGGCGACGTAGGCGGCCAAGGCGCTGATCTGCTCCGGAGTGAACTTCACCTCACCGCGGGCGGCCTGGATCGTCGGGCCGGCCAGCGGCATCCGCCCGGTGCCGACCTGGAAGTCCACCGCGGCGGCGCCCACCCCGACGAGCGACGGTCCGACGCTGCTGACGCCCTGGGCGTTCAGGCCGTGGCAGGTCGCACAGTTCGCGAGGAAGAGCGACTTGCCCTCGGCCACCGTGTCCGCAGTGCCGACGGCCGCCTGGGCGGTCTTCGGGGCGAGCAGGGAGTAGGCGCCCCCGACGACGACGAGCCCGAGCAGGAGCAGGAGGGCGATCGCGGCGGGGTGACGTCGGCGGGCTGCCAAGGCGTTCAAGGGGCTGTCCTGTCGTCAGTAGGTGTCGCGGCGGACCTGCCGGCCGGACGGGGCAGGGACATCATTTGAGCAGGTAGATCGTCGCGAAGAGGGCAATCCAGACCACGTCGACGAAGTGCCAGTAGTACGAGGTCACCACGGCGCCGATGGCCTGGGTATGCGTATAGCGGCGGGTGGTGAAGGTCCGGCCGATGATGAGCAGGAAGGCGATGAGACCGCCGGTGACGTGCATCCCGTGGAAACCCGTGGTCATGTAGAAGACCGAGCCGTAGCGGTCGGACGCGAGCGTGACGTGCTCGCTCGTCAGCTGGGCGTACTCGAGGATCTGGCCGGAGACGAAGACCGCGCCGAAGATGTAGGTCACGACGTACCACTCCCGCATGCCCCAGGTGCTCAGCTGGTGGAGCTTGCCGGTCCGGGCGGCCTGGCCGCGCTCGGCCTTCCACACGCCCATCTGGCACCACACCGACGAGACGACGAGGACGAGCGTGTTCGCCGTCGCGAAGGGGACGTTGAGCTTGCTCGTCTGCTCGGCCCACAGGTCGGGGGACAGCGACCGGATCTGGAAGTACATCGCGAAGAGGCCGGCGAAGAACATCAGCTCGCTGGCCAGCCACACGATGGTGCCCACCGAGACCATGTTGGGCCGGGTCGCGGGCCCATGGCCGGTGCTCAGGGGTCGGGTAGGTGCTGCGGATGCGGTCGCCACGGAAGTGATTATTGCGCCCTCTGGCGCGGCGATGCACGCGACCCCCCGCAATCAAGGCCGGAAACCCGAGATCGAGCGCTGACGACCGGCCGGTACGATCGGCGCATGACCGCTTCCCAGGCCGCCTCGGCGCCCTCCTCGGACCTCGCGCGGCCCCTCGGGGCGACGCCAGCCCGGATCACGGTGCTGCTCTACAGCGACGACGTCGCGACTCGCGACGCGGTGCGTCTGGCCGTCGGTCGCCGTCCGGCCCGGGACGTGGAGGTCGCCGCGTGGCACGAGGTCGCCACCCCGGCTGCGGCGGTCTCGGCGACGGAGGCAGGCGGCGTCGACGTGCTCGTGCTGGACGGGGAGGCCGCGAAGATGGGGGGTCTCGGGTTGTGCAAGCAGCTGAAGAACGAGATCTTCGACTGCCCGCCGGTCATCGTCCTCACCGGCCGGCCCCAGGACGCCTGGCTGGCGGCCTGGTCACAGGCCGACCTCGCGGTCCCGCACCCGATCGACCCGGTGGCCATGTCGCGGGCGGTCGCGGAGCTCGGGCGCCGGGTGGCCGCCACCTCGGCCTGACCGGATGACCTCCGGGGGTCAGCACAGCTGGCCGAACGTGTTCGCCGCACTGCTCGCGGGCGAGGATCTCGATGTCGGCCGAGCCGGGTGGGCCATGGGTCAGATCATGGACGGCGAGGCCTCACCCGCCCAGGTGGCCGGTTTCCTCATGGCGCTGCGGGCCAAGGGTGAGTCGGTGGCAGAGCTGCGTGGGCTGGCCGACCAGATGCTCGCGCATGCGATCCGGATCGAGGTGGCTGGGCCCAGCCTCGACATCGTCGGCACCGGCGGCGACCGCGCGCATACCGTCAACATCTCCACCATGGCAGCGATGGTCTGCGCGGCCGCGGGCGTGACCATCGTCAAGCACGGCAACCGGGCGGCCTCGTCGTCGTCGGGCTCAGCCGATGTGCTCGAGGCGCTGGGCATCGACCTGGCCGTCCCGGCCGACCGCGTCGCCGGCATCGCCAGCACGGCGGGCATCACGTTCTGCTTCGCCCAGCTGTTCCACCCGTCCATGCGGCACGCCGCGTCGGCCCGGCGCGACCTGGGGATCGGCACGGCGTTCAACCTGCTCGGTCCGCTGACCAACCCGGCCCAGCCGACGTATGCCGCGGTGGGCATCGCCGATGCGCGGATGGCGCCGCTCGTGGCGGGGGTGTTCGCCGAACGGCACAAGGACGCGGCGGTCTTCCGCGGTGACGACGGCCTCGACGAGCTCACCCTGGAGACGACCTCGACGGTGTGGTGGGTCCGCAACGGTGACGTTCGGCAGCATGTGCTCGACCCCTCACTCGTCGGGCTGGAGCACAGTCCCACGACAGCGCTGCGCGGTGGCGACGCGGCCCACAACGCCACCGTCGTGCGGGAGGTCTTCGCCGGTCGGACCGGACCGGTCCGTGACGCGGTCGTCCTCAACGCCGGGATCGCGCTGGCGCTGACGGAACCGGATCGCGGGAGGCGTACCGAGGACTTCCACGCGGACCTGCGCGTCGGGATGGACCGCGCGCAGGACGCCCTCGACTCCGGCGCCGCGACAGGCCTGGTCGAGCGGTGGGTCAGCGCGACACGGGCGGCGATGACCGGCTGAGCCCTTGCCGGTTGAGGTCAGCTCGGCTGAGGGCAGCCGGCCTGTGGAGGTCAGCCGGCCTGTGGAGGTCAGTCGGCCTGTGGAGGTCAGTCGCCGTCGAGGCCGAGGCTGAACGCCGCCTCGAGATCGCCCTTGGAGTAGGTGCGGAAGGCGATGTGGGTGGACGTGCCGGTGACCCCGGTGACCTTGTTGAGGCGGTCGGCGATGACGTCGGCGAACTCCTCGTGCTGACGGACGCGCACCATCGCGATCAGGTCGGCGTCCCCGGTCACGGAGTACACCTCGGTGACGCCATCGAGCTCGGCGATGCCCTGCGCCACCTCGGGGATGCGGTCGACGTCGCAGGAGACGAGCACGATGGCGGTGATCACACGCTGCAGCCTAACGTCAGCCGGCCGCGGCGAGCGGGGGGCCGGTCACGGACGGCGATGAGGGAGCCAGGTTGCGTTCCGCCGGGGGCCGGTCCTCGAACGGCGCCACGTCGCGCGGCCGGCCCGGCTCCAGGCTCGAGCGGACCGCACCCGCCCCACCCACCGGGCACGACCACGACCCGTCCAGGTCGACGATGCGCACGCCGGGCGACTCGAGCCACCTCAGGATGATCTCCGTCTCCTCGGTGGTGGCCGACGGCGAGGGAGCCGGCGAGGGCAGGACGACCTCGGCCGTGGCCCGCAGGCTGGCCACATAGACCATCGGGTCGGCGCCCGGCGGGGACACGCTGACCCCCGCCAGCCGCCCGTAGCGGATGCAGACCAGGTCCCACCCGCCGCTGTCGTTGCGCGACGCTGCGACCAGCTCGGCGCTCGAGGCGAGCGGGGCGATGCGCTGGGTCCGCGCCGTGGCCCGGACCAGGTGCATGAGGCGGTCCCGGACCACGCCGGCGTCCTCGAAGCGCTCGGCTTCGGAGAGGGCGGACATCCGTGCGCGCAGGATCCCGGTGGCCGGCCTGGCGTCGCCGCTGATCAGGCCCACCGCCTCGTCCACCAGCGCGGCATACTCCTCGACGCTCTGGCGTCCGCTGCACGGCGCTCCGCAGCGGCCCATCCCGGCCAGGGCGCACTCGGACCCGGTGCCCCGCGTCGACAGGCGGCCGGTGCACTGCCGCAGCGGGATGACCTCGTGGACCGCGGCCACCGCCGCGTCGGCGGACACCCGTGAGGCGAACGGGCCGACGTAGCGGGCCCCGTCGGCGCGGACCTCGCGGACGATGGACAGCCGGGGGAACGGCTCGACCGTCAGCTTGACCCAGATCGCCCGTTCGGGGCGGGTGGAGCGCCGGTTGTAGCGCGGCTTGTGCTGGGCGATCAGGCGCAGCTCGCGCACCTGGGCCTCCAGCGTGGTCTGGCACACGATGGGCTGGATGCTCGTGGCGAGCCCCACCATCTCGGACATCCGGCTGCGCTGCTCGGAGGCGGTGAAGTAGCTGCGTGCGCGGGCGCGGATGTTGCGCGACGTGCCGACGTAGAGCGCACGGCCGACCTCGTCGCGGAACACGTACACCCCGGGACGCGACGGCAGGTCGTCTGCCAGGAAGCGCTTGCGACGCTGCGCCGGGGTGACCCGCGACGTGTAGCTCGCCAGCTCCTCGAGGGTGTGCACGCCGAGGTTGCCCACCCGCTCGAGCAGGCCGTGGAGGACGTCGACGGTCGCCCGCGCGTCGTGCAGGGCCCGGTGGTCGGGTGTCGTGGTGGCCTGGAAGAGGGCGGCCAGCGAGGAGAGCTTGTGGTTGCGGGCCTCGTCACGGGTGACCAGCTGCCTGGCCAGGTGGACCGTGTCGAGGACCCGGAAGGCCGGCCAGGGGTGCCCGGTCAGCGAGGCGGCGGCCTTGAGGAAGGAGATGTCGAAGCCGGCGTTGTGCGCCACGAGGACGCTGTCCCCCGCGAACTCGAGAAACGCGGGCATGACGGACTCGATGCGGGGAGCCTGCGCGACCATCGCGTTGGTGATACCCGTGAGCACCTGGATGAACGGGGGGATCGGCTCGCTGGGCTTGACCAGCGTCTGGAACTCGCCGAGCACCTCACCGCCTCGGACCTTGACGGCTCCGAACTCGGTGATGGCCGAGGCCGCGGCACTGCCCCCGGTCGTCTCGAGGTCGACGACGACGAACGTGACCTCGGCGAGAGCCGTGCCGAGATCGTCGAGCGTGCCCTGGACTGCCTGCATGCCGTCGACGGTAACCGCGAGGGCCGACACCGGGAGGAAGGCGCGCGGCGCCGTCCGATCACGGCCCCGGGGGCTGTCGGTGGCTGGTCATAGGGTCGGTCGCAGCTGAAGGACGACGCACAGGAGAGGGAGGCGTCCATGCACAACACCACCCCGATGGTGATCGACTGCCAGTCGTGCCCGGTGCGCGAGATCCACTGCGCCGACTGCATGGTCACCGCACTCGGCAGAGTCCACCCGCTCGACGCCCAGCCGCTCGACGCCCCGTTGCCGGGTCGCCCCACCCTGCTGCCGGAGCCGGGGCTGCCCCTCGACGCCGCTGAGCGCCGCGCCGTCGACGTGTTCGTCCGGGCCGGCCTGGTCGACGCCGGCTCGACCGGGTCGCTGCGAGCTCGCGGAGAGCCGTGGGGCGAGGTGCGCGCCGTCGGGTGACCTCCCGTCGGGCCGTCTGGCGGACCGTCGCCCGTCTGGCGGCCCTACGATCGTCCGATGAACAGGCCGGTCGTGGTGCGCGGAGCCGGAGTGCGCGGAGCCGGAGTGCGCGGAGCCGGGTGCGCGGAGCCGTGGTGCGCGGAGTGCGCAGGCGTGAGGCCGCGGCGATCGTCTTCGCGACCGGGGTGGCTGTCCTCGGGGTGGGGCTGGCCGGCTGCACGGTCAGCGCGCCGCCTCCTGCGACGACCACCACCACCACCACGGAGAGCTCGGCGAACTCCGGAGCGTCGCGGGTGCCGACGGTGGACCCCAACGAAGCACGCCGCCAGGCGGTGGTGGACCTGGTGAGCCGCCGGGCCGAGGCGCTGAGGACCAAGGACAAAGCCGGGTGGCTGGCGACGCTGAGCGACCCGGCGGGGGGCTTCGGCCAGCGCCAGGGCGAGGTCTTCGACCGGATGGTCCAGCTGCCCGTCGCCGACTTCGGCCAGCGCGGCGTCGAGATCGGGCCGGCCCTGCCCCCCGCCCGGCTCGCGACGCTCGGTCCGGACGCCTGGGTGAGCACCGTGCACCTGACCTACCGGTTCGACGGCTACGACCGCGGACCCCGCACCTACGACGCCTCGTTCACGGTGGTCAGCACCCCCGCCGGATGGCGGTTCGCCGACGACGTCGACGGGGGGACCCAGCCGCAGGCGTGGGACATCCCCTCGATGTCGGTATTGCGCTCCCCGAGCACGCTGCTGGTCGGCAGCGCTCCGCAGGCGCGGCTCCAGGAGTACCTCGCGACGGCTGACGCCGCGCACGCTCAGATCGCGAAGGTATGGGGCAGCGCGCTTCCCGCGGTGATCATCGCACCAGCGACCCTCGAGGTCCTGTCGTCCCAGCTGCAGCGATCGGGCACGGGCGGCCTGGAGCAGATCGCGGCCATCACGGACGGCCCGATCGCCACGGGCGCGCCGGCGACGACCGACCGGGTCTACATCAACCCCGTTGCGTTCGGCCGGCTCAACCCCGACGGCCGCCGGGTGGTGGTCTACCACGAGCTGACCCATGTGACGGTCCGGGGGACGACGAGCAGGCCCGTCCCCATCTGGCTCTCCGAGGGCTTCGCCGACTATGTCGGCTTCGCCGGCCTGAACCTCTCCCCGAAGACCGTCGCCGCCGACCTGCTCGCGAAGGTCCGCGCCGGCACCGGGCCGACCCGCCTCCCGGAGGCCGGGGACTTCGACCCGTCGCAGGGGACCATCGCGCCGAGCTACAACGGGGCCTGGCTGGCCGTGTCGCGGATGGCGAAGACCTACGGCCCCGACAAGGTGGTCGCCTTCTACCAGGCCGTCGCGGGGGCCCTCGCCGTGGACCCGTCGATCGCCAACGACCCGGCGGCCGTGACGAGCCAGGCCTTCGGCGCCGTGCTGGGGACGACGCAGGACGCCTTCGTCGCCGACTGGCTCGGCTACCTCAAGACGCTCGCGCGATGACGTCGCCCGACCCGGTGTGTCGGGCGGGAGTGGGCTACTCCGGCTTCGCCCCGGCGTAGAGCTCCTCCACCTCGTCGGCGAAGTCGCGCATGACGAGGTTGCGTTTGAGCTTCAGCGACGGGGTGAGGTAGCCGTTCTCCTCCGTGAAGTCCTCCGAGAGCACGACGTACTTGCGGATCGACTCGGCCTTGCTCACGGCAGCGTTGGCGTCGGCCACGGCATCGTCGAGCTCGGCCACCACGGCGGGATGGGTCCCAGCGTTCTTCATGCTGAGGCCGTCGTGGCCGTTGGTCTTGGCCCAGGATGGGAGCATCTCCTCGTCCAGGGTGACCAGCGCCCCGATGAACGGCTTCTGGTCCCCGACGACGATGCACTGCGAGACGAGGGGATGGGCCCGGAGCCGGTCCTCGAGGACGGCGGGCGCGACGTTCTTGCCACCGGCCGTGACGAGGATCTCCTTCTTGCGCCCGGTGATCCGCAGGAAGCCGTCCTCGTCGAGCTCGCCGATGTCGCCGGTGTGGAACCACCCGTCTCGGACCGCCTCCGCGGAGGCCTCGTCGTTGTTGTGGTAGCCGGCGAACACGTTGACCCCCTGGACGAGGATCTCCCCGTCCTCCGCGATGCGGATCCCGACCCCCGGCAGCGGGGGTCCGACGGTGCCGACCTTGACCCGGGCCGGCGTGTTGACCGTGGCAGGCGCGGTCGTCTCGGTGAGGCCGTACCCCTCGAGGACGGTGCACCCCATGCCGCGGAAGAAGTGGCCCAGCCGGGTGCCGAGCGGGGCGCCACCCGACACGGCATACCTGACCTGACCGCCCATGGCGTCGCGGAGCTTGGCGTAGACCAGCTTGTCGAAGACCGCGTGCTTGGCCCGCAGGGTGAACGGCACCGGGCCGGAGTCCTGGGCCTCGCTCCACGCGATCGCCGTGGCCGCCGCGGTCGAGAAGATCTTGCCCTTGCCCTCGGCGGCCGCCTTCTGCTCGGCCGAGTTGAAGATCTTCTCGAACACCCGGGGGACGGCAAGGATGAAGGTCGGCTGGAAGCTGGCGAAGTCGGCAAGCAGGGTCTTGATGTCGCTGGAGTGGCCCATCTTGGCCTGCCCCTCGACGCAGAGCACCTGGATGAAGCGGGCGAACACATGAGCCAGCGGCAGGAACAGCAGCGTGGAGGCACCCTCGGCCTTGACGACCTGGGCCAGGCTCTCGTAGGCGTTCTCGGCCAGGTCCTTGAAGTTGCCGTGGGTCAGCAGGCAGCCCTTGGGGCGACCGGTCGTGCCGGAGGTGTAGATGATCGTCGCCAGCGAGGACCGGTCGGTGCTCGCCCGCCGCTCGTCGAGGCTCGCGTCGGCCACGTCCCTGCCGGCGCCGACGAGCTCGTCGAGCGCGCCACCGTCGATCTGCCAGACGTCCCGCAAGCCGGTGGGCCGGTCCTGGAGGCCGGCCACCGTCGCGGCATGCGCAGCCGTCTCGACGACGATGGCGACCGCGTCCGAGTCCTCCAGGATCCAGGCGACCTGATCGGCGGAGGAGGTCTCGTAGATCGGGACCGTCACGGCGCCGGCGGTCCAGATCGCGTAGTCGACCAGCGTCCACTCGTAGCGTGTCCTGGACATCAGCCCGACGCGGTCGCCGACGCCGACGCCGGCGGCGATGAGCCCCTTCGCGATGGCGGCGACCTGCTGGCCGAACTCCGCGGCGGTGACCGGTGACCAGTCCGTGCCGTCACGCCGGGCGAACAGCACCGCATCGGGGATCTCGGTGGCGTTGCGCACCACCGTCTCGGCGAGGTTGCCCTCGGTGGTGGGCTGACGAAGAGGGGGGACGACGTTGTCCTGCACAGCAGCAGCTCCTGGATGGGGGACGTTGGGGGAACGATACTCGCCGGTAGCGGCTCACGCCGGACCTGCCGTGCGTGGACCGTCTCGCCACGGCGCTGAGGGTCCGCGCTGGTTGTACCCTTCGGCCCATGGCCGATCGCACTGAGTCCTCCATCGTCATCGCGGCAGCCCCGGGTGCCGTCCTTGACGTCATCGCGGACTTTCCGTCCTACCCGAAGTGGGCCACCGAGGTGAAGCGGACCTCCGTCCTCTCCGAAGAGGGGGACGGCTGGGCGGACCAGGTGGAGTTCGTCCTCGATGCCGGGGTGATCAAGGACACCTACACGCTCGACTACGAGTGGGAGGTGACCAAGTCCGGCACCGGCGTCGTGTCCTGGAGCCTGGTCAAGGCCACCGTCCTCAAGGCGATGAACGGCTCCTACACCCTGGCCAAGGACGGCTCGGGCACCTCGGTGACCTACCGGCTGACCGTGGACCTCAACATCCCCATGCTCGGCCTGCTCAAGCGCAAGGCGGAGAAGGTCATCGTCGACACCGCGCTCAAGGAGCTGAAGAAGCGCGTCGAAGGCTGACGCTGCGTGCGCATCCTCCTCTTCACCGGCAAAGGCGGGGTCGGCAAGACGACCACCGCTGCCGCGTCGGCGGTCCGGGCCGCCCGCGGGGGGGTCTCGACCCTGGTCATGTCCACCGACGCGGCGCACTCGCTGGGTGACGCTCTCGAGAGCGACCTGCGCGGAGGGCATCCGGTGGAGGTCGAGCCCCGGTTGCACGCCCTGCAGGTCAGCGCGCATCACACCGTCGACCAGTCCTGGCGGGTCGTGCAGGACTTCCTGCTCGAGCTGCTGGCGACGGTGGGCCTCGACCCGGTCGTCGCGGAGGAGCTGACCTCCCTTCCGGGCGCCGAGGAGATCGCCGCGCTGCTCGAGCTGCGAGCCCGAGCGGAGTCGGGCCAGTGGGACCTGATCGTCGTCGACTGCGCACCGACTGCCGAGACGTTGCGGCTGCTCGCCCTCCCGGAGGCGCTGGCCTGGCACCTCGAGCGGCTGCTGCCAGGGCAGCGTGGGCTGCTGCGCAGCCTGCGTCCGGCGGCTGCCGCCGCTGCCGGTATGCCGCTGCCGGACGCCGCCGTCGTGGAGACCGTCAAGGGCTGGTACCAGCAGATGCGCGAGGTCCAGCGGCTGCTGACCAGCCCGGTGACCTCGGTCCGGCTCGTCCTCACCCCGGAGCGGGTGGTCATCGCCGAGTCCCGCCGCACGTGGACCTCGCTCAGCCTCTACGGCTATGTCGTCGACCAGGTCATCGTCAACCGGGTCTTCCCGGACGCAGCCGCGGAGGTTCGTGGCCGGGGCCGCCCCGACCCGTGGAGGAGTGGCTGGAACGCGGCGCAGCGCGACGGTCTGGTCGAGGTGGCCGACTCCTTCTCCGGCGTCCCGGTGGTCACCTCCCCCTACCTGCCGCAGGAGCCGACCGGGGTCGAGGCGCTCGCCGCGCTCGCCGCGACGGGGTCGGCCGAGACCGAGGACGTGACCACCGTGCTGACCCCGGTCACCAGGCGCGGGCTCACGGTCGACCGGGAGGGCGAGGAGTACCTGCTCTGCCTGCCGCTGCCGTTGGTGACCGCCTCCGAGGTCGACCTCAAGCGACGGGACGACGAGCTGCTGGTCGTCGTCGGTGACCACCGCCGGGTGCTGACCCTGCCGGCTGTGCTGAAACGATGTGTCGTCAAGACGGCCGCGGTGAAGGGTGGCACCCTGAGGGTGCGCTTCGCCCCGGACGAGTCGCTCTGGCCCAGCACCGGGTCGGCCAACGGAGAGGCACCATCGTGACCGAACAGGCGCCCCGGCCCGTGGGGTCGGTGGCCGAGGAGACGGCCAAGCTGCTCGAGGCGCTGGTCGGCGAGGGTATGGCGCGCAGCGAGGCCCCGCCCAAGCGGCCCAAGCGGCCCGAGCAGCCCGAGCGGCCCGAGCAGCCCGAGCAGCCCGAGCGGCCCGAGCGGCCCGAGCGGCCCGAGCGGCCCGAGCGGCCCAGGGCGACGGCGCCCACTCCTCCGGGAGCCGGCGCCCCCGCAGCCCCGTCTTCCGGCTCCGGCAGCGAGCCGGCCCCGGGAGCCCTCGGCGCCGACCCGAGGACTGCGGCCGGACGGTGCGAGGCCTGCGGCCAGGACCCCGCCGCGCGCGGGCCGAGCAGCTGCCAGATCTGCCCGGTCTGCCAGCTCGTCAACGCCGTCCGGGCGGTCAGCCCGGAGACCGTGGACCGGATCGCCGACCTGGCGGCAGCCGTCGCCGCGTCGCTGCGTGAGCTGGCGAAGAGCCGGTGGGAGCAGGCTGACGAGCCTGAGCCCGGCCGGCGGCGCTCGACGGTCGAGGACATCACGGTGGGCGAGGACGACCCCGCCTCGCGCACCCAGGAGGCCGGTCGCGACGCCACGTCCCCTGGCGGGGGGCCACGCCGATGAGCACCGAGCTGGCCATCGGCATCGACATCGGCGGCACCAAGGTGGCGGGAGGCGTCGTCGACGACCGCGGCAGGGTCCTCACGCGAGCCCGGCGGGACACGCCGCACCGCTCGATGTCACCCGACGTCGTCGAGGACACCATCGTCGAGGTGGTCGACGAGCTCCTCGAGGCGGTGGGCCGCGACCTCATCATCGCCGTCGGGATCGGCGCGGCCGGCTTCGTCGCGGCGGACCGGGCGACGGTGGTGTTCGCGCCGCACCTCTCCTGGCGCCACGAGCCGCTGCAGGAGAACCTCCAGAGGCGGGTCCGGGTGCCGATCTCGGTCGACAACGACGCCAACGCGGCCGCCTGGGCCGAGTGGAAGTTCGGAGCGGCACGCGGCGAGTCGCACTTCATGATCGTCAACCTCGGCACGGGGATCGGCGGCGGCCTGATCATCGACGGCCAGGTCCAGCGCGGGCGGTACGGCATCGCCGGCGAGTTCGGGCACATGCAGGTGGTGCCGAACGGGCTGCGCTGCGAGTGCGGCAACCGCGGCTGCTGGGAGCAGTATGCGAGCGGCAACGCCCTGGTCCGCGAGGCCCGCTCGCTCATCGCGGCGAACTCCCCGATGGCCACCGACCTGCTCGCCTCCGTCGGGGGGGACCCGGCCAACCTCACCGGACCCCTCATCACGCTGGCGGCTCAGGGAGGGGACCAGACCTCGATCGAGCTGCTGGCCGAGATCGGTCACTGGCTCGGCGTGGGCATCGCGAACCTGGCGGCCGCCTTCGACCCGGGCACGTTCGTCATCGGCGGGGGAGTCAGTGCCGCCGGACCACTGCTGCTCGGGCCGGCACGGGAGACCTTCCGGCGCCAGCTGCCCGGCCGCGGCTACCGCCCCGAAGCGCAGATCGTGGCCGCCGAGATGGGCAACGAGGCGGGCCTGATCGGTGCCGCGGACCTCGCCCGGCTCGACCACGCCGCGCGGTGACTCCCGGGACGGCGCCGCGCGCCGCCATCCGGGTCGCCAGCTACAACGTGCGCGACCTGTTGGACGACCGTGCGGCTGCGGCCCGTGTGGTCCGGGCGGTCGACCCCGACCTCCTCTGCCTTCAGGAGGTTCCGAGGCGGCTGCTGGCGTCGAGGGCGGTGGCGCGGTTCGCCGTCTCGTGCGGGATGTCGTGGTCGGGTGCCCATCGCGGCAGCGGAGGCACGACCATCTTGACGAGCGGCCGGGTCCAGGTGCTGGCCAGCAGCCATCACCGGCTGCCCGTGCGACCGTTCATGCGCCGCAGGGGGTATGCCGTGATGTCGGTGGCGCTCGACGCCCACCGGACGCTGCTCGTGGTGAGCCTGCACCTGAGCCTGGACCCGGCCGAGCGGCGGCGTCACGCCGCCTCGGTCCTGGCGGCGCTCGCCGCAGGCACGGACTCGGTCGCTCCTGGGCAGGCCGTGGTCATCGCGGGTGACCTCAACGAAGGCCCCGAGGGGGCGGCCTTCCGGCTGCTGGCGGACCGGTTTGCCGTCGTGTCGGACGCCGTGCCGACCTACCCCTCCCGCCACCCTGAGCGGGTCATCGACGTCATCCTCGCGTCAGCCGGCTTCCAGGCGGTTCCCGGAGCGCCGGCGCCGCTTGACGAGGGCGACCTCGTGGCCGCGAGCGACCATCGACCTGTCTGGGTAGACCTGAGCTGGCCGGCGACGAGCTGAGGCTCCGGGCGTCGAGGCGCAGCGGCTCTGCGTGGTGCGGAGTAGTTCGGTGCGTCAGGCCGCACGAGGGGAGCCGAGCGCTTGGCGGCCGTCGACGTGACTACTGCCGAGCCTCGATGAGGTGGCGCGTTGAGTGTGCCTCGAACGTCCCCCGGCGCCGGATCAGGTCGTCCAGCTCGACGAGCTTGGACCGGTACCGGTCGACCGAGAAGTCAGGGACCCACCAGACGCACTTGCGCAGCACCCAGACGACTGCACCGACGTCGAGGAACTCCATGAGACAGCGGGCCGTGCGGAGGTCTGTGACGGTCAGTCCCGCCTGCTCAGCCTGTGCGACCTCACGACGGGGGTCTCGGCCCTGCCGATGCTCGGGAAGAGGGCCGAGGAAAAACTCGATCAGCTCGAACGCTGAGGCGGGGCCGACGTGCTGGGCGAAGTAGTGGCCGCCGGGCTTGAGCACGCGCCGGATCTCCGACCAGTCTGGGCTCACCGGGTGCCGCGCCGTCACCAGGTCGAACGACTCGTCGGGGAAGGGCAGGGGCTGGTCCTGCTTCGTCTCGTGCACCTCGACGCCTCGTGGGCCCAGCAACGCACGCGCCCGTTGCGCGTTCGGCGGCCATGCCTCGGTGACGCACATCCGCTCCGGCAGCACGGACGCCTCCGAGACCACTTCTCCGCCACCGGTGTCGATGTCCAGCGCGGACGCGGCCCGTGCCAGACGGTCGGAGAGCAGACGCGAGTACCCCCACGGCGGACGTTGCTCCGTGGCGCGACCTTCGAGCCATCCGAAGCCCCAGCCTGTGATGTCCGCTGACTCGGCCTCGGCGACCAGCTCATCGACGTTCCGCATGGGTTCATCCTGCCCGCGCCGGAGCTGGCTGTCATCGCGAGATGTGCGGACCTTCGCCCGTCTCCTCGCGGCCTACCGACGCGAGCAAGGAATGGGGCTCACCCCTGTCAGAGCCGGATGCCGTCGTCGCCGTCGTCGCGGACCGCCGGCTGGCGCAGCACGAGCAGCACGAACCCGGCAACGGAGATGAGGATGGCGAAGGTCATCCACCACCCGTTGCCGTCGCGGTTGAACAGCAGCAGATAGAGGAACAGCAGGGGTCCCCCGACGAGGGCGCCGAGCATGGTCCAGAAGTGCTTGTCCTCCGCCGGTGGCAGCGGAGCCGGCGGGGGCGGCTCGAAGTGCAGCTCCTCCTCGACGGGGTGGTGCTGACGCCACGCGGCGCCGAGCACGGGGGGTGCCGGCTGCGGGGGTTCTGGCTGCGGGGGTGCTGCCTGCGGGGCGGCCGCGAGGTCGGGTCGGCTGTCCGAGTCGTGATCCTCGCCAGCCGGCTGCGCCGCCTCAGCATGGCCCAGCTGCTCGGCCGGTCCCGGCGCAGGAGGGGCAGGCCGACGCTGCCGGTCCGGGCGCCGAGGGTCCTCGGGGTCGCCGAAGGGGTCGAGGCCGATGGCCTCCTCCTGCCAGTGCGCCATGATCGCGGCGAACTGCTCGTCGACGTCCTTGTCGGGCATGGTCCGATCCCTGCTCAGGCGGTGAGGCGCTGGATGAACTGCACGGACTCATCGTGGATCAGTGGAGCGTCGTTGTCGAGCGTCGCCACGTGGTAGGAGTTCTCCAGCCAGACCTCGCGCACGTCGGTGCTCGAGATGCGCGACAGGAAGTAGGCCGAGCTCGAGGGGGGGACGACATGGTCGACCCTCGAATGCAGGAGCAGGACCGGCTGGGTGACCTCGGGCAGGTCGCGGGCGACCTCGGCCCACAGCTGGGTCTGCGAGTGCATCGCCCGCAAAGGGTTGCGGGCGTAGCCGAGCTCGGGCTCGCCGCCGAGCATCTTGATGTCGTTGGCCACCCCCGGGAACGACGGCACGAGATGGCGCAGCGTCGGCAGCAGCGGCAGCAGCCGGCTGTCGTGCTTGAAGATGGGGTTGACGAGGATCATCCCGGTCACCCGCGGGCCGTGCTCGAGGGCGAGCTTGGTGGCGAGCAGGCCGCCCATCGAGAGCCCGGCGACGAACACCGCGCGACATGATCCGTGCAGCTCACGGAACGCCGCATCGACCTCGCCGTACCAGTCCTGCCAGCGGGTCGTGTTCAGCTCCTGCCAGGTCGTCCCGTGACCGGGCAGCCGAGGCAGCCGGACGGTGTACCCCGCCGCAGCGAGGTGCTCGGCCCAGGGACGCAGCCCCTGGGGCGTGCCGGTGTAGCCGTGCGACACGACGACGCCGATGTCGCCACCGTCGTGCGAGTAGGGCTCGGCCCCGGGCAGTACCGTCACGTCGACTCCTTCGGGTTGAGCGTGCTGGCTAGCGAAATCCTCGCACGAGCGCGCCACCTGCCGGGAGTGCCGTAAAGTGCAGCGCGTCACATCGGACGAGGCGAGGTTCAAGGCATTGATCTACTGGGTGCTCAAGACCGTCGTGCTGGGGCCGTTGCTCAGGCTGCTCTTCCGGCCGTGGGTCGAGGGCGAGGAGAACATCCCTGACGAGGGCGCCGCGATCTTCGCGAGCAACCACCTCTCCTTCTCCGACTCGATCTTCCTCCCCCTCATGGTCCCGCGCAGGATGACGTTCCTGGCCAAGTCCGACTACTTCACCGGCGGCGGCCTCAAGGGGCGGGCCACGGCGGCGTTCTTCCGCGGTGTCGGTCAGCTGCCGGTCGACCGGTCCGGCGGCAAGGCAGGAGAGGCCGCCCTGAGCTCGGGCCTGAAGGTCCTGCGGCGAGGCGAGTTCCTCGGCATCTACCCCGAAGGCACCCGCTCGCCCGACGGCCGGCTCTACCGCGGACGCACCGGCGTCGCACGGATGGCTCTCGAGAGCGGCGTGCCGGTCCTTCCGGTCGCCATGATCGGCACCGACAAGGCCCAGCCGACCGGCAAGAAGGTCCCGAAGATCATGCGGATCGGCATCCGCATCGGCAAGCCGCTCGACTTCTCCCGCTACGAGGGGATGGAGGACGACCGGTTCGTCCTGCGCTCGATCACCGACGAGATCATGTACGAGCTGATGCTGCTGTCCGGCCAGGAGTACGTCGACGAGTACGCCACCTCGATGAAGAACCGCCTCCTGCATGCCGCGCGCGTCAAGGCGCGCGAGCTGCAGGAGGCGGCCAAGCCGGGTGCCGCGGCGCGCGAGCTGGAGGAGGCGCTCGACGCCGGCGAGTTCGGCGACGCGCCAGGCTCCGCTTCCCGGCTGGCCGACGACCCGCTCGGGGATGGCGGACTCTCGCCGGCCGCGGACGAGGACCCGAGCACGCCGTCGCCGACGGACGAAGCCCCGGGTGACCAGCGCGCCGCGAGCTGAGTGATGGCAGCCGCCGTGGGGAGCGGGCAGCCGGACGACTCGCTCGTGGTGTCGGCCCTCTGGCGCGCCATCCGGGTGCTGCGCCCGGTCGCCCTCGTGTATGCCGTGTGGTCGGCCTGGGTGCGCAGCGACGAGATGCAGCATCCGCACCTCGCCGGCGCGGTCCTCCTGGCGCTCGGCGCCTGGACCGTCCTGCGGTACGTCCGGCCGAGCCGGGAGATGCGTACCCATCTCACCGAGCTTTCCCTCGCGGCATCCGCGGTGCTCGCCACCCGATGGGTCGACACCCCCGAGGCGGCCTTCGGTGGGACGACCACGCTGCCCGGGGTCTGGCAGGCCGTGCCGGTCGTCAGCCTCGCGGTCATCACCGGCTGGCGGGGCGGGATCTGCGCGGGGCTCGTCGTCGCCGCGTGCGCCGTGGTCAGCACGGGGAGCCTGAGCATCGACGCGGTGAACAACGGGATGCTCGTCCTGCTCATCGGCGGGTGCGTGGGCTACTGCGCCGACATGGCGCGGGCCGAGCATGAGAGCCTCCGGCGGATGCTCGAGCGGAAGGCCGAGGACGGGCAACGTGACCGGCTCGCGCGGACGGTCCACGACGGGGTCCTCCAGGCGCTGGCCTTCATCCACCGCCGGGGCATGGACGTGGGCGGGGACGCGGCCCGGCTGGGAGCCATCGCCGGCGAGCAGGAGCAGCGGTTGCGCGCGCTCGTCAGCGGAGTCCCGATCGACGAGCTCGAGGCGACGGTCGGTGGTCCGGTGGACGTGCGGATGGTCCTCAAGCAGGCCACCGAGGGTGCAGCGCAGATCGTCGGACCGGCCGACCCGGTCCTGCTGCCCCGACGGCCGGCCGGGGAGCTCGTGGCCGCAGTGGAGGCGGCCCTGGAGAACGTCCGCCGGCACGCCGGTGAGGACGCCCAGGCCTGGGTGCTCGTCGACGACGCCGGCGACAACATCGTGGTGACCGTGCGGGACAACGGCGTCGGCGTCTCGGAGGAGCGGATCACCACCGCGTCCGCGCGCGGCCGGCTCGGGGTCTCGTCGTCCATCCGTGGCCGGCTCGAGGACCTCGGCGGGTCGGCCCGCTACCTGTATGGCCCCGGAGGCGGCACGACCGTCGAGATGTGGGTCCCGAAGAGGGGGGAGTGAGCATGGACGGCACACAGCCGGCATACCTCGGCGGTCTCGAGGAGGTCGACGTGGCGGACCCGGCCGACGAGGAGGCTGCCGAGGAGGCAGACCCGACGGCCGTCACCGTCGTCGTCGCCGACGACCACCCGATGTGGCGCGACGCAGTGGCGAGAGACCTCGCGGACGCCGGGTTCACCGTGGTCGGGACAGCCTCGGACGGTCCGTCGGCGTTGCGGCGCACCCTGGCGACCAGCCCGCGGGTGCTCGTCCTCGACCTCAACCTGCCCGGTATGCACGGGGTGGAGGTCTGCAGCCGGCTCACCGAGGCGGGGTCGGCGACGCGGGTCCTCATCCTGTCGGTGAGCGGTGAGCAGCAGGACGTGCTCGACGCGGTCAAGGCGGGAGCCGTGGGGTATCTGCTCAAGTCCGCGGCGAGGGAGCAGTTCATCGAGGCGGTGCGACGCACGGCCAGGGGCCGGGCGGTGTTCACTGCCGGCCTGGCCGGTCTCGTCCTCGGCGAGTTCCGGCGGATGGAGCACGCGTCGGCGAAGGGTGAGCAGACGCCCCAGCTCACCGAGCGGGAGACCGAGGTGCTCAAGCTCGTCGCGACGGGCATGGGCTACAAGGACATCGCGGCCGAGCTGTTCATCTCGCACCGGACGGTGCAGAACCACGTGCAGAACACCCTCAACAAGCTCCAGATGCACAACCGGGTCGAGCTCGTCCGGTATGCGATCAGCCGCGGGCTGGACCGGGACTGAAGCCGTCGGCCGCAGTGGCGGCGCGCAGGGCCGCGAGGACCCGGCCGTCGATGCCGCCCGGCGTCAGCAGCATCTCGTAGTTCTCCACACCCGACCACGACGCGAGAGCCTCGTCCGCACTCGGGGCGCGATGTCCGAGCAGGCCCAGCCGGGTGGTGACCTCGTCGGCGAGCGGCCCGGTGAGCGGCTGGACGTCCTGCGGCTCGCCGAAGTAGAGGTCGTTGAGGTCCAGCAGCCGCCCGAGCTCGTCCGGCGCAGCCGGGTGGTCGTCGACCCGCAGGTCGACCAGCACCCCGGACTCGTCGTAGCCCTTCCCGGGCTGGACGACGAGCAGCGCTGCGCCCTGCCGGCCCCGGGAGTCGCCCCCCGCGGCGTCGCCGGCCAGCAGGGCCGCGAGCAGCCGGCGAGGCAGCGGCATACCGGCGGCATCGAGCCACGCGCGCTCCATGGCCAGCACGACGTCCTCACCGGTGAGGATGTTGCCCTGGATGGCGTACCGGCCCGATGCGTCCGCACCGGAGCGGCCACCGGCCCAGTCCATGCACTCCGGGCCGGTGTAGCTGGCCTGGCTGGTGGCAGCGACGACCCCGAGCTGGCGGTGCGCCCGGCCCTCGTCGGCGCCGGTCACCGACGCCACCGCCTGCTCGGCGTCCAGGCCGGTCGCGAGGAGGTCGAGGACGTCGTCGCGGTAGGAGACCTTCGCCATCGCCTGGGTGGCGACGGCCCCGACGCCGATGCGGGCGGCAGGCACCACGGAGCCGACGGCGATGAACTTGCTGGCTACGGCGACGCCGAACGCGTCGTCCTGGGAGGCGGCGATCGAGAAGGTCATGCTCCCGACCCTAGCCGCCGGAGCGTGGCTCGCCGCTCGTCATCCGGACCTGGGCGGACCGGCCGGCCCAAGCCTCCTAGACTTGCCCGGTGACCACGCTCGACAGCACCCTCTTCCAGGCTGAGCTCGAGGACACCGGCGCCAAGCTGGTGGCCGGGCAGCAGCCCGAGTGGCCCGACGCCCTCGCGCTGCGTCAGGCCGTGGACACGCTGGCGAGCTACCCGCCGCTGGTGTTCGCGGGGGAGTGCGACGTCCTGCGCTCCCGGCTCGCCAGTGCGGCCCGCGGTGAGGCGTTCGTCCTCCAGGGTGGGGACTGCGCCGAGACCTTCGCGTCGGCGACCGCGGACAACATCCGCGACCGGATCAAGACCGTGCTGCAGATGGCAGCGGTCCTCACGTATGGCGCGTCCCTGCCGGTCGTGAAGATCGGCCGGATGGCGGGACAGTACGCGAAGCCGCGCAGCAGCGGCTCCGAGACCCGGGACGGGGTCACCCTGCCGGCGTACCGCGGCGACATGGTCAACGACTTCGCGTTCGTCGACGGGGCGCGCACGCCCGACCCCGACCGGCTGGTCCGGGCCTACCACGCGGCGGCCTCGACGCTGAACCTGGTGCGGGCCTTCACCACGGGGGGCTTCGCCGACCTGCGGCACGTGCACGACTGGAACCGCGGGTTCGTCGCCAACTCGGCCAACGTCCGGTACGAGCGGCTCGCGCACGACATCGACAAGGCGATGAAGTTCATGGCCGCGTGCGGGGCGGACTTCGACGCGATGCGCAGCACCGAGTTCTTCGCCGCCCACGAGGCGCTGCTGCTGGACTACGAGCGCCCGATGACCCGGATCGACTCGCGCACGGGGTTGGCCTACGACACCTCGGCGCACTTCGTCTGGGTCGGCGAGCGCACCCGTGACCTCGACGGCGCGCACATCGACTTCGTGTCACGGATCCAGAACCCGATCGGCATCAAGGTCTCGCCCAAGGCCGAACCGGAGTACTTGCTCAAGCTCATCGACAAGGTCGACCCGGACCGCACACCCGGTCGGCTCACCTTCATCACGAGGATGGGGGCGGGCACGGTCCGCTCGGCGCTGCCGGCCATCGTCGAGCGCGTCACCGAGTCGGGAGCCGAGGTGACCTGGGTCTGCGACCCGATGCACGGCAACACCTTCGAGTCCGAGAGCGGCTACAAGACCCGCAACTTCGACGACGTCGTCGACGAGGTGCTCGGCTTCTTCGAGGTCCACCGCGGGCTCGGCACCGTCCCGGGCGGCATCCACGTCGAGCTGACCGGCAACGATGTCACCGAGTGCCTCGGCGGCTCCGAGAAGATCCTCGATGCCGACCTCAAGAACCGCTACGAGACCGTGTGCGACCCGCGCCTGAACCACCAGCAGAGCCTCGAGCTGGCGTTCCTCGTCGCCGAGATGCTCAGTTGAGCGCACCGGCCGATGCGCCCGCGGTGATCCGCGCCGACCTGCTCTCCGACACGCTGACGCGCCCCACCGCCGGGATGCGTGCGGCCATGGCGGCGGCCGAGGTCGGCGACGACGTCTTCGGCGAGGACCCCACGCTGCGCGAGCTCGAGGAGCGGGTCGCCCGGCTCCTGGGCCACGAGGCTGGGCTGTTCACCCCGTCGGGCTCGATGGCCAACCAGCTGGGGCTGCGGCTGCACGTCCGTCCCGGTGAGGAGCTCGTCTGCGACTCGCTGGCGCACGTGGTGCGGGCCGAGCTCGGCGCCGCCGCGGTCTTCTCGGGGATCTCCTCGCGCACCTGGGTGGCCCCACGGGGGCTCCTCGACCCCCGTCAGCCGCTCGACCTGATGATCACCGGCACCGGCCCCTACCAGGTGTGCACGGCGCTCATCGTCGTCGAGAACACCCACAACTTCGGGGGCGGGACGATCCAGCCGCTGGCAGCGATCCGCGAGGTGCGGGCCGCCAGCCGCGAGCGCGGCGTGCGGATGCACCTCGACGGTGCCCGGCTCTGGAACGCCCACGTGGCGAGCGGGGTCAGCCTGGCCGACTACGGCCGCGAGTTCGACACCGTCTCGGTCTGCCTGAGCAAGGGCCTCGGTGCACCGGTCGGGTCCGTGCTGGTGGGGTCGGCCGACGCGATGGCCGAGGCCCGCATCTGGCGCAAGCGCTACGGCGGCGGCATGCGCCAGGCCGGGATCCTGGCCGCCGGCGGCCTGTATGCGCTCGAGCACCATCTCGAGCGGCTGGCCGACGACCACGCCCGGGCGC
The DNA here is from genome assembly GCA_963826375.1 of uncultured Actinomycetota bacterium. GTDB lineage: Bacteria > Actinomycetota > Actinomycetes > Actinomycetales > Dermatophilaceae > Lapillicoccus. The sequence continues at coordinate 1,104,472 of CAWGWN010000009.1, forward strand.
GACGGGCCGCGCATGCTCTCGCCGAGGCGGCACCCGGCTGCATCGACCCGGCCACGGTGGAGACGAACATCCTGGTCGTCGACGTCTCGGCGGCCGGGTGGACGGCCGCCGATCTCGTCGCGCGGGCGCTGGAGCAGGGCGTGCGGATGTATGCCGTGGGACCGGGGGCCGTCCGCCTCGTCTGGCACCTGGACGTCGACGACGCCGGCACGGACCTCGTCGTCGACGTGCTGACCGGGCTGCTGCAGGCGCGCCCCGCACCGCACTGAGCCGCGTGCTCTAGGTGACCTCATGGTGGAGCACCTCGGTGGGTCGGTCGGCCGGACGGTCCGCGCCGCGCCGTCCGAGCAGCTCCACGAGGTACATCGCGCTCAGCACCAGCAGGCCACCGACGAGCATCCGGCCGGTCAGCGACTCGCTGCCGAACAGGACGGCGAAGAGGGCGGCGAAGACCGGCTCCAGGGTCATCACGATGGCTGCCCGGGTCGCACTCATGTGCGCCTGCGCCCACGTCTGCGCCCAGAGCGCCAGCACCCCGGCCGCCGTTGCCATGTAGAGCACCGAGGTCCACTGACCGGCGCCGCTGGGCCAGGTGATCCCGTCGGGGACCGCCGCCACCGAGCACACCACAGCGATGACGACCACCTGGACCGCGGCCATGCCGGTCGCGTTCGAGGCGGTCGAGAGCCGGCCGAGACCGATGATGTGCAGGGCGTAGAGCGCCGCGCAGGCCAGGGTCAGCGCCTCCCCGAGCCCGACGGAGACGCCCCGCAGGGACAGCACGGCCAGCCCTGCGGCGGCGAGGAGCACGGCATACCAGGTGCTGCGGGGGATGCGCTCGCGCAGCAGCACGGCGGCGAGCAGGGGGGTGAGCACGACGTAGGTGCCGGTGATGAACCCCGAGACGGACGCGTCGGTGTGCGCGAGGCCGATCGTCTGGAGGATCTGGGCGAGGCCGTAGACCGCCCCGAGGCCGAGGCCGGCGACCCACTCGCGGCGGCCGAGCCCGCGCAGCGACCGCCAGAAGATCGCGACCATCAGCACCGCCGCGATGGTGAACCGGATGGCGAGGAAGTCCACCGGGGGCACCGTGGAGACGAGGTCGCGGATGAGGAAGAAGGTCGAGCCCCAGACGGCCGTCAGCAGGACGAGCAGACCGGTCGCAACCGTCCGGGCGGACGGACTCGTGGGCATCGGGGCGGGACCGGTCAGATGATGACGAGGGTGACCGTGGCGCCCTTGCGGAGCATCGTCCCCGCATCCGGGTTGGACTGTCGCACCGTGCCGAAGTAGCCGCCGAGGACCTCCTGGTAGGCGACGGCGAAGCCGGCTGCCTTGAGCAGGGCCGTCGCCGCGTCGCGCTGCATGCCGACGGTCTTCGGAACGGCGACCATCACCGGCCCCTGGGACACGACGATGGTGACGGTGTCGCCCTTGAACAGGGTGCCCGCCTTGGGGTCCTGGCTGACGATCGACCCTTCGGGGACGGTGTCGCTGTTGACCGGAGCCCCCTCGGCCACCTTGAGACCGGCAGCGCCGAGGGCCTGCTTGGCGTCGGCGGCCGGCTTGCCGGTGAAGTCCGGGACGGGGATCGGCTGGCGCCCCTTGCTCACGGTGATGTTGACGGCGTCCCCGCGCTTGAGCGACGCGCCCGGCTTGGGGTCCTGGTCGATCACCGTGCCCGCCGCGACGGTCTCGCTGAACACCTCGGTGCGGGTGCCGACCTTGAGGTTGCTCGCCTCGAGGGTGGCCGCGGCCGCGTCCGCGGGGGTGTTGACCAGACCGGGCGCGGCATACCGCTCCTGGCCCTTGGAGACGGTGAGCCTGACCGTCGTGAGCTTGCTGACCTCGGCGCCGGCGCCGGGGTCGGCGGAGATGACGATGCCGGCCGGGACGCTCTCGTCGAAGGACTCCTGGACGTCGCTGCGCAGGTTGGCCCGCTCCAGCGCCGTCACCGCGTCCGCCTTCGCGAGCTTGACCACCGAGGGGACCACGGTCTTGGACCCCGGGCCCTGGACGAACCACCAGGCTCCGCCGCCCGCCGCGAGGACGAGCATGAGGCTCAGCAGCACGGGCCAGAGCCAGCGGCGCCGGCGCCGGGGCGTGCTCGTCGGGGGAGTGCCGGAGGGTGCCCCGACCGGACCGGACGTCCGCACGACGGGGATGGCGGTGGTGCGGGCGACCGCGTCGGCAGTGGCGGGCGCCGGGTCGCCGACCAGGGGAGTGGCGGGCCGCAGGTCGAGCTCGGCGGTGGACATCAGCGAGCGGGACCGGCGCACCTCGACGAGGTAGTCCCCGGCCGAGGCGGGGCGCTTGTCGGGGTCGCGAGCGGTGGCCAGGGCGACGAGCTGGTCGAGCTCCTGGGGCACGGAGGGCACCCGGTCCGACGGCACCGGGACCGAGCCGTGGACGTGCTGGTAGGCGACATGGATGGGGGTGTCACCGTCGAACGCCTTACGGCCGGTGAGCATCTCGTAGAGCACGAGCCCCACGGCATACACGTCGGAGCGGGCGTCGGCGATGCCCCGCTCGACCTGCTCGGGCGACAGGTAGGCCACCGTCCCGAGCAGCACGCCGGACGCGTTCGTCGTCGTGGCCGCCGTCACCGCGCGGGCCAGGCCGAAGTCCGCGACCTTGACGACGCCGTCCTCGCGCAGGATGACGTTCTCGGGCTTGACGTCTCGGTGGATCAGGCCGGCGCTGTGGGCGGCGTCGAGCGCCTGGAGGATCGGGTCGAAGAGGTCGAGCGCGGCCCGGGGGCTGAGCGGGCCCTCGTCGGAGAGCACCTCCCGCAGGGTGCGGCCGGGGACGTACTCCATGGTGAGGAACATGTCACCGTCGTCCTCGCCCTGGTCGAATACGGCGACGACGTTGGGGTGGCTCAGCCGGGCGGCCGAACGGGCCTCGCGGTGGAACCTGCTGACGAACGTCTCGTCCTGGGTGAGCGACTGGCGCATCACCTTGACGGCGACCTCGCGGTCCAGCCGCTCGTCCAGCGCGAGGTAGACCGACGCCATACCCCCGTCGGCGATGTGCGACAGCACGCGGTACCGGCCGTCGAGCACACGCCCGACGACCGCCTCACGCACGCTGGACGACATGCCCGCCAGCATACGAAAGCCGAAGGCCAAACCCCCGCAGGCTAGCCGTGGGGGTGTGACGTTTGCCGCACGCTCACACCCCACCCGTCACATGCGCCCGGGGGAAGCTCATCGGGTCACCCGACAAAGGGGCGCTCTCCTCGAGGACATTCCTCACGGGAAGGTCCTGCTTATCGGGTGACCCGATAAACAGCCGCCGCCGTCGCCCACGACAACGGCATCAGAGCCGGGCCATCAGCGCCTTGATGTTGGCGACGTAGCCGACCGTGTCGGCATACATCCCCTTGCTCCGGACCGAGGTGAGCCCCTGGTAGTACCCCGCGATCGCCTCGTCGAGCGAGCCGGCGGACCGGGTCAGTGCGCGCAGGATGACGACACCGGCTGTCGCGTTGTCCTGCGCGTCGAGCAGGTTGAGCGGCCGTCCTACCAGGGAGGAGGCCCACTGACCCGAGCTGGGGATGACCTGCATCGCCCCGATGGCGTTGGCGACGGAGACCTGCCGGTGGTCCCAGCCGGACTCCTGGTAGCCGATGGCGACCGCGAGCTTCGGGTCGATCCCGTGACTCAGCGCGGTCCGCTCGATGATGGCCCGCATGTCCTGTCGCGACGGCGTCCGGGCGGCCGAGAGGCTCTTCCTCGCGGCGGCCGCAGCATCGACGGTGCTCTGCGGGTAGGTGCGCCCCGCGAAGGTGTTCGCCGGGGCTGGTGCGGGCTGCGCTAGCTGGAGCTGCTGGCCGACCTGGAGTCGGTATGGCGCCACGAGTGCGTTGGCGGCGATCAGGGACGCTTGGCTCGCCCCGGTCCGCTTGGCGATGCCCTCGACCGTGTCCCCGCGCTGGACCGTGTAGGAGGCGCCGGTCACCGGCGGGGTCGGGGGGGCGCTCGCACCGGCGCTCTGGCCGCCCGGTGCGCCTGCCGCCCCTGCTGCGCCGGGGATGGTCAGCAGCTGACCGGGGTGCAGGATGCTGCGCGGGCCGAGCCCGTTGGCGGCGAGGATCTGCGGCACGCTCGCGCTGGTCCGCAACGCGATGGCGCTCACGGTGTCGCCGCGCCGGACCGTGTATGCCGTGCTCGCGCCCGTTGCCGGTGCGGCCGGTGGCCGGCTCGGGGTGGCCTGGCCGGGCACGACGAGGACGCTGCCGACCCGGATCAGCCGGCCCCCGCCGGGGAGCTGGTTCTGCGCGGCGATGACGCTGGGCGTGGACCCGAGGCGCGCGGCGATGTCGATGAGCGTGTCGCCGGGCTGGACGGTGTAGGCCCGCCAGCCGGCCGGCGCGCTGGAGGCGAGATGGACGACCGCCGGCGGGGGAGCGGCAACCGGAGGAGTGGTGCTGGCAACAGCAGGGGCCATGGGGATCGGCCATCCTTCCAGGGAACGCCGGTCCGTGACCAGCGTGGCACATGGTGGCAGTGGGACAGGTGCGCAGGGTGTGAATGTACACCTCAGGCTGAGGCCGTGGGGAGTTGACGAGGGACCAGATCGGCGCCTCGACGAGCGGCCCCTAGGCTGGTGCCGTGCCTGACCCGACATCCGCCGCCTCCCGCCACGACGAGCGCCCCGACGAGCGCCCCGACGAGCGCCCCGACGGCCTGGCCCCCGATGGCGCCGACCAGCCCACCGTCACCGACCTGGCCGACCTCGTCGGCGAGTGGACCACCGTCCCGGACGTCGCCGAGCGGCTGGACGTGTCCCTGGCCCGCGTGCGCCAGTACCTCGCCGACCGGCACCTGCTCTCGCTGCGGGTGGGCCAGCGCAACGTGGTCAGCATCCCGGCGAAGTTCGTCACCGACGAGGGGCCACGACCGGAGCTCAAGGGCACCTTCACGGTCCTCGCGGACGGCGGGATGAACGACGAGGAGATCCTCCGGTGGCTGTTCACGCCCGACGAGACGCTGCCCGCGCCGGGGGCGCCGATCGACAACCTCATCGCGGGGCACAAGACCGAGGTGCGGCGCCGCGCCCAGGCCACGGCCTTCTGACCCGCCCTCGACGCTAGGTGACTCGTGCGACATCTCTCGTATGCCGTGATGCTCGCCTTCTGTCTGGCCGCCACCCTCACCCTGCACCGGGTCTTCCACCTCGACGTGCTGCGCCAGCCACGACGGCTCGCGCTGAGCATCCTGCCCGTCGCGGTCGTCTTCGTCATCTGGGACCTGGCCGCGACCCGGGCCGGTCACTGGGCGTTCGACCCCGCCCAGACGCTCCCCTTCCGGCTGGCCGGCCTGCCGCTGGAGGAGGTCGCGTTCTTCCTCGTCATCCCGCTCGCCGGCCTGCTGACCTTCGAGGCGGTCGGGGTGGTCCTCCGGCGCAGCCTGGCCCGGGACGGGGAGGATGACCGATGAGCTACACCGCAGCCGCTGCCGTCGCGGTCGTCGCGGCGGTCATCCTCGACCTCCTCGTCCTGCGCACGCGGCTGCTGACGACGCGGTGGTGGTGGACCGCATACGCGATCGTGCTGTTCTTCCAGCTGCTCACGAACGGCTGGCTGACCGGCCGGCTCATCGTGACCTACGACCCCGAGGCGATCCTCGGCGACGGTGGGGTGCCGTTCCTTGGCGACGGCCGCATCGCGTGGGCGCCGGTCGAGGACCTCGGCTTCGGACTGGCGCTCGTCCTCGCGACGGTGGCGCTCTGGGTCTGGCAGGACCGTCCGCCGCCTGGCACGGACGAGGACGACGCGGGCCGCTGAGCCGAGGTCCCCGACCCGCCCGGCCCAGGCAGGAACGCGCTCAGGACCCGCGGGTCGTGCAAACTTCGATCAGCGAGCCGAGGACGCCGACGGCCTCGGGGTCCAGGCCACGCGTGGAGGCGAGCGCGTCCTCGGCCTCGTCGGCGAGGGTCGCGATCATCTCCTCGACCCGCTTGACGGCTCCGGTGTCGTGCAGCACGGCGCGCAGGTCCTCAACGCCGTCGGCGTCCAGGTCCGGACGGCCGAGCAGCTTCTCCAGCAGGGCTGCCTGGTCGGCGTCGGCGGCGTCGAGGGCGTGGGCGACGAGGACGGTCCGCTTGCCCTCGCGCAGGTCGTCCCCGGCCGGCTTCCCGGTCTCGGCCGGGTCGCCGAAGACGCCGAGGACGTCGTCGCGCAGCTGGAAGGCCTCGCCGAGGGCCAGCCCGTAGCGCGAGAACCGAGCGCATGTCTCGGTCGGGACGCCACCGGCCGTCGCACCAATGAGCAGGGGGTGCTCGATGGTGTACTTGGCGCTCTTGTAGCGGATGACGTTGCGAGCCGAGGCGATCCGGCTGGCGGCGTCCAGCCCGTCCCACCCTCGAGCCGACTCGAGCAGGTCGAGGAACTGACCCCCCATGAGCTGGGTCCGCATCGTGTCGAAGGTGCTCCGCGCCCGGGTCAGGTGCTCGACGGGCAGTCCCGACGTCGCAAAGAGCTCGTCGGTCCACTGCAGGCACAGGTCGCCGGCGAGGATCGCCGCGGCCTCCCCGAACCGCTCGCTGCTGCCGGCCCAGCCCCCCTCGGCGTGCACCGTGGCGATCGCGCGGTGAGCCGCCGGCATACCGCGCCGGGTGTCGCTGCCGTCCATGACGTCGTCGTGCAGCAGAGCCGCCGCCTGGAAGAACTCCATCGCGGTGGCGAGACGCACCAGAGCGTCGGAGTCGGGCAGCCCCGCCGCGCGGTAGCCCCAGTAGAGGAACGCGGCACGCAGCCGTTTTCCGCCGGCCAGCAGCCGCGCCACCGAGTCGACCAGCTGGCCGAGGTCCTCACCGACGGGCGCGAGCACCGCTGCCTGGGACGCGATCTCGACGTCGACGGCCGCCTGCACGCGGGCGCGCAGCGCCTGCAGGTCGAGCGGGTTGGTCACGAGTCCTCCGGGGCGGTGTGGAGATGCACGGAAAGACTACGTGCTGCCGCAGGGGCGCCTGACGGCAATGGCCGGGGTTGTCCACCTGGACCGCCGGCTGACGCCCGCGTCGCCGAACACCGCCCGGCCTCTACGCTGGACGCATGTCCCTCGGCACGTCCTCGAGCATGCCCCGCCCCGCCAACCTCATGCGGTCGATCCCGCAGGCCCTCGCGCAGGACCTGCCGACCTTCAGCTTCGAGTTCTTCCCTCCCAAGGACGACGTGGCCGAGGCACAGCTGTGGGAGGCGATCCGCCGGCTCGAGAAGACGCACCCGACCTTCGTCTCGGTGACCTACGGTGCGGGCGGCTCGACCCGGGACCGCTCCGTGCGGGTCACCGAGCGGATCGCGCGGGAGACCACCTTGACCCCGTTGGCGCACCTGACCTGCGTGGGTCACTCCGTCAGCGAGCTGCGCAGCGTCATCGGCGCCTTCTCGTCGGCCGGCATCCGCAACCTGCTGGCCCTGCGCGGCGACCCGGCCGGCGGTCTCGGCCAGGAGTGGGTGCGTCATCCGCAGGGACTCGACCACGCGGACGAGCTGGTCGAGCTGATCCGCTCGCTGGGGGCGTTCACCGTCGGGGTCGCCGCCTTCCCCGACCAGCACCCCGAGAGCGCGAGCCTCGACGCCGACGCCGAGGTGCTCATCCGCAAGGCCGACGCGGGGGCTGAGTATGCGATCACCCAGTTCTTCTTCACCAAGGAGGCCTACCTCGGCCTCCGAGACCGGGTCGCTGCCCGGGGACGTGACCTGCCCATCATCCCCGGGCTGATGCCGGTCACCAACGTCAAGCAGCTCGCCCGGATGACCCAGCTGTCCGGTCAGCCGGTGCCCGAGTCCGTGACGTCGCGGCTGGAGGCGGTGGCCGGTGACCCCGAGGCGGTGCGGGAGGTCGGCGTCGCGATCACCACCGAGCTGGCGCAGCAGCTGCTCGCCGAGGGGGCGCCCGGCATCCACTTCATCACGATGAACCGCTCGCCCGCGACGCTGCAGGTCTGGGACAACCTCGGGATGACCGCAGCCCACTAGCGAGGCGGGGCGTCGCAGCGGTCGAGAGAGCCGTGGCGTGGGGGCAGACACGGGCGCCGGGTGGGTCCCGGGTCGTCCCCCTGAACGACCTGTCCTGCACCCGGCGCCCATGACTGCTCCGCGTGCCCAGCCTGTCAGTCCGTGGCGACGGGGAAATCAGTATGAATACTCATTCACCGGATGGTCACCGCCTGAGGGTCAGGTGACCTCGATGGGCTGGCCGCCCGTCATCCGGAGCAGCTCGTCGTAGCTGGTGGGGAAGACCGCCCGGGGATGCCCGGCGGCAGCCCAGACGGTGTCGTATCTCGCCAGCGAGACGTCGACGAGGGTGCGGACCGGATGGAGCAGGCCGACCGGAGCCACGCCCCCGATGACGAAGCCGGTGCTCCGACGGACCAGGTCGGGGTCCGCCTGAGTCACCTCGGCGAGCTCGAGCAGGTCGGCGATCTTGACCGTGTCGACCCGGTGCGCGCCCGAGGTGAGGACGAGGAGCGGCTCCGGGTGGGAGTGGGGGAGGGTACGCGCCGCGAAGAGCAGCGAGTTGGCGATCTGAGCGGGGGAGACGCCGAGGTGAGCGGCGGCCTCGGCGGCGGTGCGAGCCGAGCCGCCGAGCACCTGGACCTCGGACATGATCTGGTGCGCGGCGAGCGCCTCCCGGACCCGGACGACCGCCGGGTGCGCGAGCACCGCCTCCAGGCCGGCGTCGGACGGCTCGGTGCCCGTCGGCTCGGTCATGACCGCACGCTCATGACCGCACGCTAGTGCGTGCGGGGCCGGTGGGGTCGTCTTTTCCCGGCTCCGGCGCCCACCTTGACAGGGTGTCCGAGGGTGGGGGTACCGTGGGGTTTATCGAACAGGTGTACGAATCGGTGTGGTCAGCGGAGGCTCCCTGAGACGTCGCTGCGAGACCGGCTCGCGGACCCTCGATGACAGCACGGCCGGCCCGTGGCGGGGCGCCTCGACCCCGTCCCGCCCGGGTCGGCCTGCCTTCCCAGCCACCCATGCCCACCACCCATGCCCGGAAAGGGGCGATGTCGTCATGCGCCGATACAGCGATCCGATCGAGGTCCGCGCGGACGACGCCGGCCACCCCCAGAACGGCGCCCAGCACGGCGCCCGGGACGGTGCGGGCCACGCCGAACCGCCCTCTCCACCGCAGGCCTTCCTATGGCGGGGCCGGCTCTACGTCGTCCGGCAGGTGCTCGGGCACTGGCGGGAGCGGCGGGCCTGGTGGCGCGAGGCCCTCGACCCGGTCCCCGGCCAGGAGGCAGGCATCGACATCGCCTCCCGCGAGCAGCAGGTATGGCGCGTCGAGGCCAGCCCAGGGCAGGTCCACGGCAGCGGCGTCTTCGACCTCGTGCACGACGACGTCCTCCACGAGGGGCAGACCGACTGGCGCCTCGTGCGGGTCGCGGACTGAGGAGCACCGATGAGCAACCGGGATACCCCCGTCCTCCCCCCGGGTCGGCCGTCGGCCGTCCGGGTCCGGCCCGGCGACGGTCGCCGACCGGTCGCCGGCGCCTGCCTCGACCTGCTCGACCGGTCCCGCGCGAGCCTGCTCACCGCATGCCGCACCGGAGACGCCGGCGAGCGGTATGTCGAGGCCCACCTCGGTGCCCTTCGCGCCGCGGCGGCCCTGCTCGCGGCCTGGGGCAGCTCCTCGGGCCGGTCCCGTCCCCGCAGTGTCTGGGAGGTGCTGCCCACCATCGCTCCCGAGCTCTCGGAGTGGGCGGCGTTCTTCGCCGGGTCGGCCCGCCAGCGGGCGGCCGTGGAGCGCGGCGGCCAGGTCAGCGCCCGGGAGTCCGACGACCTGCTGCGTCAGGGCGAGGTCTTCCTCGAGCTCGTCCAGAGCCTGCTCGGAGTGCCCCGGGCCGACCCGCTGCCGGACTACATCGCCCCCGTCTCGGCGCGGGGAGCCTGAGGGCCGGACCATGCGCGACACCTTCGTCCACCTGCACGTCGCCTCCGGCTACTCCATGCAGTACGGCGCGTCCACCCCGGCCGCGCTCGTGCAGCGCGCGGCCGCCTGGGGTCAGCCGGCGCTGGCTCTCACCGACCGGGACGGCCTCTACGGCGCGGTCCGGTTCGTCCAGGCCTGCACCGACGCGGGGATCGCGCCGATCCTCGGGGTCGACCTCGCCGTGCGCCACCGCGTCCCGGACGGCCGGCCGAGGTCGCCCACCGGGCCGGCCGGACGGGCGCGCACCCCGGTCCGCGGCGGCGCGGTGGTCGACCCCCGGCTGCCTCGGGTGACCGTCCTCGCCCGCGGAGCCCATGCCGGGCTCGACCGGGGAGCGGGATGGGGACGGCTGTGCCGCCTCGTCACCCGCACCCACCTCGGCGGCGAGCGCAGCAGCCCGGTGAGCACGCCGGAGCTCATCGCCGAGCTGGCCACGGCGCCCGGCCAGCCGGTCGGTCCTCGCTCCGGCCCCTCCGACGGGTCGCCCAGCCCCCTGCTCGTCCTCCTCGGCCCCGACTCCGACGTCGGCCGGGCGGTGCTGCTGCGCCGGCGCGCCCAGGCCTATGAGGCCCTGGCACGGTGGCGCGCGCTGCTGCCTCGCGACGCGCTCGCCATCGAGGTCGTCTGCCACGGCGGTCCCGAGGGCACCCCCGCCAGCCTCGGTCACGCGGCCCGGCTCTACGCCCTCGCCCGGGAGCACGGCATCCGCGTCGTCCTCACGGCCGCCGTGCGGCATGCCGACCCGCAGGAGGCAGCCACCGTCGACGTGCTCGACGCCGCCCGGCGCCTCGTCGCCCTCGACGTGCGCCACCTCGACCGGGTCACCACGGCGGGGCACCTCAGCCCCACCCCGGCCATGTATGCCGTGGCCTGCGACATCCTCCAGGCCTCCGGCCCGGGGATCAGCGGCGGCGGGACGCTGGCGCGGGAGGGAGCCACCGACCTGCTCGAGTCGACGGTCGCCCTCGCCATGGAGTGCGTCCAGGACCCGGCGCTCGACCTCGGTATCGGGGCGGTCCACCTGCCCGAGCAGACCGTCCTCGGGATCGACCCGGACACCGACCCCCAGGTCGTCCTCACCGCGCGGTGCCGGGGTGCCGTGGCGACCCTCTACCCGCACGAGACGCCGGGCGAGCTGGAGAAGGTCTCCTCCCGGCTCGAGGACGAGCTCGAGGTCATCGCCGGCCTGGGCTACGCGACCTACTTCCTCACCGTCGCCACCGTGGTCGACCTCATCCGCGAGATGGGGGTGCGGGTCGCCGCCCGCGGCTCGGGCGCCGGCTCGCTGGTCAACTACCTGCTCGGGATCTCCGGGGTCGACCCGATGCGCTACGGCCTGCTCATGGAACGGTTCTGCTCCCCGCTGCGGGCCCAGCTGCCGGACATCGACATCGACGTCGAGTCGGCGCGGCGCACCGAGATCTACGAGAAGGTCCTCGCCCGGTTCGGCGGGGAGCGGGTCACCTGCGTCTCGATGATGGACAGCTACCGGGTCCGGCACGCCATCCGGGACGTCGGCGCGGCGCTGGGGATGGCCCCGTCCGAGGTGGACGCCATGGCCAAGGCGTTCCCGCACATCTCGGCCCGCAACGTCCGCAACGCCATCGCCGACCTGCCCGAGCTGCGGGCCAGCGGGCTGAGCGCCCCCCGGTTCGAGCTGATGCTCGACCTCGTCGAACGGCTCGACGGGCTGCCCCGGCACATCGCCCTCCACCCGTGCGGGGTGGTCCTGTCCAACGCCCGGCTGCTCGACCGCACCCCGGTCGAGGCGAGCTGGATCGGCTTCCCGATGAGCCAGTTCGACAAGGACGACGTCGAGGCGCTCGGGCTGCTCAAGCTCGACATCCTCGGCATCCGGATGCAGTCCGCGATGGCGCACGCGGTCGACGAGGTCCGCCGGGTCGAGCAGGTGGAGATCGACCTCGACGACCGGGAGCAGGTGGCGCTCGACGACGAGGCGACCTTCCGGCTGATCCGGACCACGCACACCCTCGGCTGCTTCCAGATCGAGAGCCCGGGCCAGCGCGAGCTGATCGGCAAGTTCGGTCCGCAGACGTTCGAGGACCTCATCATCGACATCTCGCTCTTCCGCCCCGGCCCGGTGAAGTCGGACATGATCGTGCCGTTCCTCAACGCCCGCCAGGGGTGGAAGGAGGCGCAGTTCCTCCACCCGACCCTCATCCCCGCGCTCCAGGAGACCGAGGGCGTCGTCGTGTTCCACGAGCAGGTGCTGCTCATCGTCGCCGAGACGACCGGGGTCAGCCTCGCGCAGGCCGACGAGGTGCGCCGCGCGCTGGGATCGGTGCAGGGGCAGGCGCAGGTCGAGGCGTGGTGGCGTCCCGCAGCACTCGCCCGGGGCTATACCCACGCCGACGCCGACCGGATCTGGGAGGTGCTCAAGGCCTTCGCGTCGTTCGGGTTCTGCAAGGCCCACGCCGCGGCGTTCGCCCTCCCGACCTACCAGTCGGCGTGGCTGAAGACCCACCACCCGGCAGCGTTCCTCTCCGGGGTCCTCACCCACGACCCCGGGATGTATCCCAAGCGGCTCATCCTCGACGACGCCCGCACGCTCGGCATCACCATCCTCGGGCTCGACGTCAACGCCTCGACGGGGGAGTTCACCGTCGAGAAGCTCGAGCCGTGGGCCGCGCCGGCGGACCAGGACCCCCGGTCCGGGCCGCTGCCTCCCGACCTGCATCCGGACCTGCCCGACGGCCGGGCGTTCGGCATCCGGCTCTCGCTCGCCGACGTCAAGGGGATCAGCGACGCGGAGGTCGCCCGGATCGTCGCCGGCCAGCCCTACCTCAGCCTCGCCGACTTCTGGAACCGGGCGAACGTCAGCCGCCCGGTGGTGGAGCGGCTCGTCCTGGCAGGCGGCTTCGACTCCGTCTACGGCATCGGGTCGGTCGTCGCCGCCAGCCTCGGCGGAAGCCTGCCGGGAGCGGTGCGCGGCGCCCCGGGGGCCGGGCTCGGCCGGCGTGGGCGGATCACCCGGCGTGACCTGCTGCTCCACGTCGCCGAGCTCGACCGCTGGTCCCGATCCCTGCGCAGCGGGTCGGCCCGGTCGGGGTCGGCCCGGTCGGCCCGGTCGGTCCGGTCGGGCGGGGCGACGAGCGGCCGGCCCGGTGGCCCGGCGGACATCGCCGCGCTGGCGGCGGCCCAGTCGCAGGCGGCGCGGACGGTGGCCCCGGCGGCCGAGCAGCCCACCCAGCTGACCCTCGACCTCGGGGACACCCCCCAGCTCGAGCGGGGCAGCGGCCTGCTCGAGATGACCGGGCCGGAGCGGGTCCGGGCCGAGCTCGACATCCTCGGCCTCGACGCCAGCGCCCACATCGTCGACTTCTACGGACCGATGCTCGACGCCCTCGGGGTGACCCGGTCCAAGGACCTGCTGCACGCCCGCAGCCGACGGGAGGTGTGGGTCGCCGGGGTCAAGGTCGCGACCCAGACCCCACCGATCCGGACCGGCCGCCGGGTCGTCTTCCTCACCCTGGACGACGCGACCGGACCGGTCGACGCGACCTTCTTCGAGGACGTCCAGGGCCCGTATGCCGCCACGATCTTCCACTCCTGGATGCTGCTGGTGCGAGGGGTGGTCCGGCGGACCGGGCCGAAGGGGATCTCGGTGCGCGCGACCGGCGCGTGGGAGCTGTCCGGGCTGTGGGAGGCCTGGAACCACGGTGGCCTCGACGCCGTCCTCGCGGCGCTCGCCGAGGCCGACCGGGAGGCGGTCGAGCGCAGCGAGGCGGCCCTCGTCGCGGCCGACCAGAGCGACGAGCACGAGCAGAGGCACAGCCGTCCCGGACGGCAGCCGTCCGACGGCGGGCAGGCTGAGCGCGGGCGGGCCGGAGGGATGGGTGGGGCCCGGCCTCGCCGGCTGCTCGTCCATGCGTCGGGGTTCGTCCAGTCTCCCTACGCCGACATCAAACCCGCTGGTGGGGACGCCCGGGCGGCCCGGGAGCTCGGCCGGACGGCCGCCGTGCCCAACCCGGGCGAGGGCACTGCTCCGCGCAAGCTCTGGCACGCCAGCCCAGGAAGCTCGGGGCACTAGGGTGGACGGGCACGAGCTGAGACACCCGAGGTGCGGCGCTGGAGGGAGGACGACATGGCTGACGACCAGCGTCAGACCCGTCGTGCCGGCACGCCCTCCTTCCGCACCCAGGCGATCTGGTCCACCGTCGGCGAGCTCGCCCGAACCCGCGAGCAGCACCTCAGCCGCCCGCTGCGGGTCCTCGACCTCGGCGGCGGGACCGGCGGGCTGGCCGTCCCCCTCGCCGAGCTCGGGCACCGGATCACCGTCGTCGACCCGAGCCCGGACGCCCTGGCGGCCCTCGAGCGACGGGCGGCAGAGTCCGGGGTGGCGGACCGGATCACCGCCCGTCAGGGAGACGCCGACAGCCTCGACGAGGTGCGGCCCTCCGAGGGCTTCGACCTCGCCTGCTGCCATGGGGTCCTCGAGGTCGTCGACGACCCCGCAGCCACCCTCGCCGCCGTCTCCCGCGCGGTCGGCCCCGACGGCTACCTCTCCCTCCTGGTCGCCGGTCGTCTCGCCGCCGTGCTCGCGAAGGCTCTCGGGGGTGAGTTCGGGCAGGCCCGCGCGGCGCTCACCAGCCCGGACGGCCGGTGGGGGACGGGCGACCCCCTCCCGCGCCGGTTCGACACCGCCGAGCTGGAGTCGCTGCTCGACGGGTCGGGCTTCGTCCGGGAGCGCGTCCACGGCGTGCGGCTGTTCAGCGACCTGGTCCCCTCTGGCACGCTCGACAGCGCAGCCGACCGCAGCGCGCTCGTCGAGCTCGAGGAGGCGGTGGCCGCACACCCGGCCTACGCCTTCCTGGGGGAGCTCGGAGCGGAGATCCATGTCCTGGCCCGGAGAGCCTGAGCCGACCCGGACGCCGGCGGTACTGCCATGAGCCGCCGTCAGTACGCCGCGCCGAGCCGCCGGGGGGACGAGGAGCCGGACGACACCGGCTGCACCATCCTGCACGTCGACATGGATGCCTTCTACGCGATGGCGTCACTCATCGACCGGCCCGACCTGCTGGGTCAGCCGGTCATCATCGGCGGCGGTGGACGCTCCGTCGTCCTGTCGGCGACCTACCCGGCCCGCAGGTTCGGCGTGACCTCGGCGATGCCGATGGCCCGGGCCCGCCGGCTGTGCCCCCAGGCCGTCGTCATCGCGCCCGACCACGCTCGCTACGCGCAGATCTCCGACGCGATCATGGCGACCTTCCGCTCGGTCACCGACGTCGTGGAGCCGCTCTCGCTCGACGAGGCCTTCCTCGACGTCTCGGGGGCGCGCCGCCGGCTCGGCTCGCCGCGGACGATCGCGCAGTCGCTGCGCGACACCATCGCCGACGAGCAGGGCATCACCTGCTCGGTGGGGGTCGCCCCGACGAAGTTCGTCGCGAAGCTGGCCTCCGGGCTGGCCAAGCCGGACGGGATGATCGTCGTCCCCGAGGCGGAGGTGCTCGGCTTCCTGCACCAGCTGCCCGTGGGAGCCCTGTGGGGGGTGGGGGAGCGCACCGAGGAGGCGCTCATCCGGCTCGGGCTGCGGACCGTCGCCGACATCGCCCACACGCCCGTGGACACGCTGCGCCGGGCACTCGGTGACGTCTCCGGCAGCCACCTGCACCACCTCGCCTGGGGCCGTGACGAGCGGCCCGTCGTGCCGGAACGGCGCGAGAAGAGCATCGGCGCCGACGAGACGTTCGCGCATGACGTGGACGACCCGGTCGTCATCCACCGCGAGCTGCTCCGGCTCAGCGACCGCACCGCGGCCCGGGTGCGGGCGGCCGGGATGATGGGGCGGACCATCTCGATCAAGGTCCGGTTCGCCGACTTCACGACGATCACCCGGGCGCGGACCCTGCGCGACCCCACCGACGTCTCCCGGGACATCTACGCCACCGCTCGCAGCCTGTTCGACGCGCTCGGCCTGCAGCGGGCCCGGGTCCGGCTCGTCGGGGTGCGGATGGAGGGGCTGGTCGAGTCAGAGCGGGCGCCGCTGCAGGGCATGCTCGACGAGCCCGACCACGGGTGGCGCGACGCGGACCGGGCGGTCGACCGGGCCAGCGCACGCTTCGGAGCCGGCGCCGTCCGCCCCGCATCCCTGGTGCGCGACCCGGACGGTGGCGGGGGACGTGGCCCCGGGTCCCGACCGTGACCGGTCTGTGACCCCGCTGTGACCGCACGCCTCCTCGGGAGGGGTCGGCGCGCGGAGGTTTGGGGCGAACAGGTTCCATCCCTCCTCGCGCCGACTTATATTGAACTCCTAGAGTGACTCACGAACGAGAGAACGTGGACAGCATCCGAAACTTTGTCGGGTCGCCGAACGTCCTACTGGTGAGGGACTGGTGCAAGGGAGGTTCGCGGTGCCGCTGTCAGAACACGAACAGAAGATGCTCCAGGCCATGGAGCAGGCTCTGTATGCCGAGGACCCCCAGTTCGCGACGCACATCACCAACCATGGTCTGCATCAGACCAAGCAGCGTCTGATCCTCGGCGGTCTTGCCGTGGTGGTCGGCTTGGCCCTGGTGGTGCTGGCCGCCCTCAACTCGGTGATCTGGCTCGGCGCGGTGGGATTTGCGCTCATGGTGGCCGGTGGCGCCTACGCGTTCACGCCGGCCAAGAAGACCGTCCTCGGCGCGGTCGGCGAGGACGGCTCCGTGCGTCGCTCTCGCGGCGCCGGTGCCGGCAAGAACCAGCGGTCCGGCTTCATGGAGCGGCTCGAGCACCGCTGGGACAGCCGCCGGCACGACGACTGGTAGCGACCAGCCGCTCGAGTCAGCGATCTCCGTCCACGGACCCGGCTCCCCGCCGGTCGGGCTCGGTCACGCCCCGGTGCCGAGGACCAGGAGCCCGACCAGCCAGACGAGCACGATCGCAAAGCCGGCGACGAGCTCGATGCCCACCGACAGCGCGACGTTGGTCAGGGCGTGCCGCGTCGCGGACCATGCGGCCCCCCGGCCGCGCTGCCGGGCCAGCTCGACGAGGAAGATCCCGCCGACGAAGCCGATGAACGCGCCCACCACGGGCACGAGGAAGAACCCCACGACCGCCAGGACGACCGCGAGCAGAAGGGTCCACGTGCCCACGCCGGCGCGGCGCATCCGCCGACCCGGCACGAGGTACTGCGTCACCACCCCCGCGGCATACAGGAGCGTGGAGACGGCGAAGACCACCCAGGCCGAGGGGGCTGGGTGGTCGTAGGCCCAGAGCGCGGTCGCCAGCCACACGACGACCAGCCCGGGCAGCACCGGCACCACGATCCCCACCAGGCCGACGAGCATCAGGACGGCGGTGACGACGCTGACGTTCACGACCGGCACGCGTCAGCCTGCTGTGACGTTCCCCACCCGCTGCCCGCGTGCGGGCAGGGTGAGGTTGCGGTCAGTGGACGACGCAAGCGGTGGCCGGGGGCTACTGAACGGCCTCGCGCGTCTCGACGAGCCGGTCGCTCTCGTCCTGGATCTCGCTCGCCTTCGCCTGCAGCTGAGGCAGGTGTTGGCGCCCGTGGTGGGCGCAGAACAGCAGCTCGCCGCCGTTCACAAGGCGGGCGCGAATGTAGGCCTGGGCGCCACATCGGTCGCAGCGGTCGGCTGCGCTGAGGCTGGGGGCCAGAGTCGTGTTCACGTCTGCCTTCTCTCGTGGTATCGGTCGGTCGGCCCGTTGCAGGACCTGCCGGTCATATCCCTATGACTTCCTTCGTCCGCCGCTGGCTGCGGCGTTCGAACCTGTCCGTGCTAACAGTCAAGCACGCTGGAACGTTCCCTCTGTGCATTGGCCCGGGATATGACACGCGTCATGTCGAAACTGTGATGAGCACGTATGGGATTCGGTGCGGCGGCCCCCGCGGATGGCGCGCCTGACCTGCCCGTTCTGCGGCACGGGCTAACCTGCCTCCAGCATCGAGAACGCCTGACGAAGGGACGGCCGTGGCCACCGCCGCACGCAGGACCTCCGGCTCCGCCGGCGGGGACTACACCGCTCGCCACCTGCAGGTGCTCGAAGGTCTCGAGGCGGTCCGCAAGCGGCCGGGGATGTACATCGGCTCCCGGGACCAGCGTGGCCTGATGCACTGCCTGTGGGAGCTCATCGACAACTCGGTGGACGAGGCCCTGGCGGGAGCAGGCGACCGGATCGACGTCGTGCTCTACCCCGACGGGTCCGTCGAGGTCCGGGACCAGGGGCGCGGCATCCCGGTGGACATCGAGCCCCGCACCGGGCTGAGCGGGGTCGAGGTCGTCTTCACGAAGCTGCACGCCGGCGGCAAGTTCGGCGGCAGCTCGTATGCCGCGACGGGTGGCCTGCACGGGGTCGGCTCCTCAGTCGTCAACGCCCTGTCGGCCCGACTCGACGTCGAGGTCGACCGCGGCGGCAAGACCTACGGCATGTCCTTCCGGCGCGGCGAGCCGGGCGTCTTCACCGACCGGGGTGAGCACTCCCCGGACGCCGACTTCACGGCCTATGTGAAGAACAGCGAGCTGCGCGTGGTGGGCAAGGCCAAGCGCGGTGTGACCGGATCCCGGGTGCGGTTCTGGCCCGACCAGCAGATCTTCGAGCCGGGCACGGTGCTCGACTACGGCCAGCTCGCCTCCCGTGCGCGCCAGACCTCCTTCCTCATCCCCGGTCTGCGCCTCGTCGTGCGCGACGAGCGGGCACTGACCGGCACTCCGGGGGAGTCCGGCCCGCACGAGGAGGTCTTCCACCACGACGGAGGGATCGCCGAGTTCGTCGAGTACCTCGCGCCAGACCCGCCCGTCACCGACGTGTGGCGGCTGCAGGGGTCGGGCACGTTCACGGAGACGGTTCCGGTGCTGGACTCCCAGGGCCACATGACCCCGACCGAGCTGCAGCGCGAGTGCGCCGTCGACGTCGCCCTTCGGTGGGGGACGGGCTACGACGCCAAGGTGCAGTCGTTCGTCAACATCATCTCGACGCCCAAGGGGGGCACCCACGTCGCGGGGTTCGACCAGGCGCTGATGAAGGTCTTCCGCAAGCAGCTCGAGGTCAACTCCCGCCGGCTGAAGGTCGGCAACGACAAGGTCGAGAAGGACGACATCCTCGCGGGGATGACGGCGGTCGTCACGGTGCGCCTCTCGGAGCCGCAGTTCGAGGGACAGACCAAGGAGGTCCTCGGGACCTCGGCCGTGCGCACCATCGTCGCGCGGGTCGTCGAGCAGGAGCTGACCGACCGCATCGTCAACCCGAAGCGCGGCGAGAAGCAGCAGGCGTCCCTGCTGCTCGACAAGGTCGTCTCCGAGATGAAGTCGCGGATCAGCGCGCGGATGCACAAGGAGACCCAGCGTCGCAAGACCGCGCTGGAGTCCTCGTCCCTCCCGGCGAAGCTCGCGGACTGCCGAACCCGCGACGTCGCCCGGTCCGAGCTGTTCATCGTCGAGGGCGACAGTGCCCTCGGCACGGCCAAGCTCGCCCGCTCCTCCGACTACCAGGCCCTGCTGCCGATCCGGGGCAAGATCCTCAACGTCCAGAAGGCGTCAGTCTCGGACATGCTCAAGAACGCCGAGTGCGCGGCGATCCTCCAGGTGATCGGTGCGGGCTCGGGCCGCTCCTTCGACCTCGACGCCGCCCGCTACGGCAAGGTCATCATCATGAGCGACGCCGACGTCGACGGCGCCCACATCCGGACGCTCCTGCTGACCCTCTTCTTCCGGTACATGCGCCCGCTCGTCGACGCGGGCCGGGTGTATGCCGCGATGCCGCCGCTGCACCGCCTGGAGGTGATCAACGCCGGAGGCAGGAAGAACGACTACATCTACACCTACAACGAAGCCGAGATGCGGCGCACGCGGGCGTCGATCGAGAAGCGCGGGAAGAAGGTCAAGGAGCCGCCGCAGCGTTACAAGGGCCTGGGGGAGATGGATGCCGACCAGCTCGCGGACACGACGATGGACCCGCGGCACCGCACGCTGCGTCGGGTGACGGTGGGCGAGGCGGAGAGCGCCGAGCGGGTGTTCGAGCTGCTCATGGGCAACGACGTGGCCCCCCGGAAGGACTTCATCATCGACTCGGCTGCGGCACTCGACCGGGCCAAGATCGACGCCTGACCTACGATGGCGGAGTCGGGTGTCCCGCCCGGCGCAGGCGATGAGCGGGGGAAGCATCCATGGACCACCCTCTGGGCACCCCTGGGCCCGAGCTGGCGGTAGCTCCCGGCGTCACCGCCGGGGGTGCGGCGCCAGGACAGGCACCGGACGAGCCCCCCGTGCAGGCGCTCACCCCGCCCACGGGAGCCCGGACGGCACCTCCCCGGCAGCCGGCCGGGTCGGTCCTCGACCCGTCCGAGGTGGCGGACGCCCAGCAGGTGCTGCGCCGTGTCTCCGACGCGTTCGGACGCAAGGTGGTCGGGCAGCGGCGGCTGCAGGAGACCCTGCTCATCGGCCTGCTCACCGGCGGCCACATCCTGCTCGAGTCGGTGCCGGGACTGGCCAAGACGACCGCCGCCTCGACGCTGGCGCATGCGGTGACCGGCAGCTTCAAGCGGATCCAGTGCACCCCTGACCTTCTTCCCAGCGACATCGTCGGCACGCAGATCTACGACGCCTCCAACGGGAGCTTCGAGACCCAGCTCGGGCCGGTGCACGCCAACTTCGTCCTGCTCGACGAGATCAACCGCTCGAGCGCCAAGACCCAGTCGGCGATGCTCGAGGCGATGCAGGAGCGGCAGACCTCGATCGGCGGCCGGATCTACCCGCTGCCCGAGCCGTTCCTCGTCCTGGCCACCCAGAACCCGATCGAGCAGGAGGGCACCTACATCCTCCCCGAGGCCCAGCTCGACCGGTTCATGCTCAAGGACGTCCTCGACTACCCCACCCTCGAGGAGGAGGCCGAGGTCCTCTACCGGATCGACGCCGGCGTCTTCCTCACCGAGCAGGAGTCGGTCGTCCAGCTCGAGGACGTGCGCCGGCTGCAGCGGTTGGCCCGTCGCGTCTACGTGGACCCGGCGATCATCCGGTATGCCGTGGGGCTGGTCTACGTGACCCGGCACGCCGAGCGCTACATCGACCCGACGCTGGCGCGGTTCATCGAGTTCGGCGCCAGCCCTCGTGGCAGCATCGCGTTCGCCCAGGCCGCCCGGGCCAGGGCCCTGCTCGCCGGGCGCGACCACGTCGTGCCCGACGACATCAAGGCGCTGGCCCACCGCGTCCTGCGCCACCGGGTCGTGCTCGGCTTCGAGGCGGTCGCCGAGGACATCCGGGTGGAAGCCGTCATCGACGCCCTCGTCTCGACGGTTCGCACGCCCTAGGGCGGAGCACCAGCGTCATGGCTGCCCTGCTGACGAAGGTCAAGAGCAAGCTGTTCATCGTTGCCCACCGCAAGACGTGGGGACTGCTCGACGGCGAGTACACGTCGGTCTTCCGCGGGAGGAGCCTCGACTACGACGACCTGCGCGAGTACGTGCCCGGTGACGAGGTCCGGGACATCGACTGGAAGGCCACGGCCCGCCACGGCGCACCCCTGGTGAAACGCTACGTGGCCTCCCGCAAGCAGCACGTCCTGCTCGTGGTCGACACCGGACGGGGCATGGCTGCCCGCACGACGAGTGGCGAGACCAAGGCCGCCGTCGCCATCACGGCGTGCGGGATGCTCGGCTACCTGGCCCTGCGGCACGGCGACCTGGTCGGGCTGGTCGAGGGCGACGCCGCGGGCACCCGCCCCCACCAGGCGCGGGGGAGCGAGGCCCACCTCGAGCGCCTGCTACGCGTCGTGGACCGCGCCACCAGCCTGACATCCGGTCCGAGCCGGCTGCGCGACCAGCTCAGGTATGTGGCGGAGCACTACCGCCAGCGGATGCTGCTGCTCGTCGTCGCGGACGAGCGCGAGCTCGAGCCGGAGGACGCCCTGCTCCTGCGCAGGCTCCACGCCCAGCACGAGATCCTCTGGCTGACCGTGGAGGACGCCGACCCGACCACCCACGGACCGGGTCAGAGCGCGGTCGACGTCGGCGACGGCGCGGTGCTGCCCCCCGAGGTGCGGTTCGACGGGCGGCTGCGCACGGCATACCGGACCGCGGCCAGTGGCCGGCGGGAGCGCGTGGAGCGGACCCTCGACGCGCTGCACGTCGTCCATGCGCGGGTCGGCTCGTCGGACGCCGTCGTGGCCACGGTCTTCCGCCTCCTGGAGAGGCAGCGGCGCCGTGCCCGGTGACGGGCTCTACGCGCCGATGAGCTACTCGACGACCTGGCTGGTCATCGGGCTGGCCATCGTGGCCGCGCTCCTCGGTTGGGGTGTGGTCATCTGGTGGCAGACGCGTGAGCCACAGCCGGATGCCCCGGCTCCGGGACCGCCGCCGGGATGGCGGCTGGCGCAGCTCAAGGCCGACTACGTCGCGAGGATCGACGAGCTCGAGCGGCTCGCCGACCACGCGGAGATCTCGCCGCGGCGAGCGCACCAGGAGCTCAGCCTCACGGTCCGTCAGTTCGTCGAGGAGGCGTCGGGGCTGCACGCCCCGACGATGACGCTCAGCGAGCTGGGCCGCAGCGGCGTCGCGTCACTCGCGCCGGTGACGGACGTCGTCCTGCAGCTCTACCCGGTCGAGTTCGGTCCCGACGCCAGCGTGCCGGTCGGGCGTGCGGCAGACCTGGCGCGCCAGGTGGTGTCGCGATGGACCTGAGGCAGCCGTCCCTCGTGCTCCCCGGCCTGCTTGCCCTCGCGGTGGGGGCGGGGCTGGTCTGGCTGCTCCTTCGCCGGCGCCGTCGCACCGGGACCGTTCCGGTGGCCAACAGCGAGCTGCTGCGCACCCTGCCGGAGTACCACCGGGCGGTGCGCGCTCACCGGCTGCGCGCCCTCGCGCTCGCTGCCGTGGCCTTGACCGTCGGGGTCGCCGCCGTTCTCGGAGCGGCGCGCCCGGTCGAGCGGCGGGTCGTCAACCCCGAGAAGGTGAACCGCGACGTCGTCCTCTGCCTCGACGTCTCCGGTTCGATGATCGACGTCGACGCGGAGGTGGTGGGCACGTTCCGCCGGCTCGCGGAGGGGTTCCAGGGCCAGCGCATCTCCCTGGTCATCTTCAACAGCTCGGCCGTGCCGGTCTTCCCTCTCACCGACGACTACGGCTTCGTCGACGAGCAGCTGCGGCAGGCACAGCGCGCCCTGGACCGGCTCGACCCGAAGGACCCGTTCTTCGCCGGCACCCTCAACGCAGCCGGGAGCTCGCTCATCGGCGACGGTCTGGCCACCTGCCTGCGCGGCTTCGACCATCCGGAGCTCACCCGGGCTCGCTCGGTCATCCTCGCCTCGGACAACGAGGCGGCCGGCAAGTCGCTCTTCACCCTGCCCGAGGCGGGTCAGCTCGCTACCGCCGGCTCGATCCAGGTCTACGGCATCAACCCGACGGACAGCCCGGGTTCCTCCGCCGCCCAGGAGATGCGAGCTGTGGTCGAGTCGAGCGGCGGGGTGTACTACGCCCTCACCGACGTGTCGGCGGTGCCGAGGATCCTCGACGCGGTGGGCTCGCGGGAGGCCTCGCGCATCCCCTCGGCGCCCCAGCTCGTCGTCCGGGACGAGCCTGGCTGGCTGATCGCCCTCGCCGCGGCTGGCCTGCTCGGGCTGCTCGCGGTCCGACGCCTGCGGTGGCGGCCATGACCTGGCTTCCGATCACCCCCGCGCCAACCCTCGCGCTGCTCGCGCTCGTCGCCGGCCTGCTCATCTGGTGGCCACCCGGGCGCGAGGAGCGTGCCGACGCCCTGGCGACCAGGCTGCGCCGCTCGGGCATGGTGGCGCTGCTGCTCGTCGCTGCTCTGCGCCCTGGCGTGCCCGGCGGCGACATCCTGGTCAACGCCGCCGATCTCGACGTCTACTTCGTCGTCGACACGACGGTCTCCTCGGTGGCCGAGGACTATGCCGGCGGGCGGCCGCGGATCGACGGGATGCGGACCGACATCACGGCGCTCGCGTCCCAGCTGCCTGGCGCCCACTACAGCCTCATCACCTTCGACCACGAGAGCGTCACCCGGCTGCCCCTGACGGCCGACGGGGCCGCTCTCGCCTCGGCCGCCGACACCGTCCTCCCGGAGACGTCGGCCTGGTCCCAGGGCAGCAGCGTCACCGTCGCCGGTGCCGCGCTGGCGCGCGCGCTCGAGCGGGGCCGGGACTCCCACCCGGACCGCGCCAGGATCGTGTTCTACCTCGGGGACGGCGAGCAGACCGCAGCGGCACAGCCCGACCCCTTCGACATCGACCCCACCCTCATCAACGGCGGCGCCGTCCTCGGGTACGGGTCGGACCAGGGAGGGCAGATGAAGGAGACGGGCACGCGCAACGGCGGCTATGTCCTCGACCCGACGACCGGACGTCCCGCCCGGTCCGTCATCGACGAGGCCGAGCTCACCGCGATCGCCGACCAGCTGGGGGTCCCCTACCTGCACCGGACAGCCGACGACGGGGCAGCGGCGATCGTCGACGCCGTCCGGCTCAAGGAGCTGGGATCGCTCCGCGAGTCCGGGGACTCGCGCGGTGTCGGGGGCCGGACCGAGCTGTACTGGGCGGCGCTGCTGCTCGTCGCCGCCCTCGCCGCCTGGGAGGTCGGAGCGGCCCTCGTCGTCGCGACGGCACGCCATTCGGCGTCCCGGTCGTCCAGCCTGCCGCCGCCTGCTGGGCCTGGCGGCCCGGGGGGACGCGGGTCAGACCCGTCCCGGGCGGAGGTGCGCTGACGTGGCGACCACGACGGACGCACCCGCTCCGCCCCGACCGCCCGCCCCAGGCCGCGGCGAGAGCGAGGCCGCGCGCCTGGCCCGGCTGAGGCTGCGCCGCCGACTGGTGCTGTGGTCACTGCCGGCTGTCGTCGTCCTGCTGCTCCTGGCGGTCAAGCTGTGCTCCGTGGTGGTCCTCGGCGAGCAGGCCCGGACCGCGTTCACCGCGGGGGACGCGACAGGAGTCGAGGACGCAGCCGGGCGGCTGGGGGTCGCCAACGTCGTCGAGCCCTTCAAGGCTCCCTTCGCGCTGGGGGACGCCCGCGCCCTCGCGGGTGACCTCGACGGGGCACGGAGCGCGTTCGAGGTGGCCCTCGGTCTGGCGCCCCGGGACGGCATCGAGGCCTGCCAGATCCGAGTCAACCTCGTCCTCACCTTGGAGCAGCTCGGCGACGCGGCGAAGGCGTCGTCGGGGCTTCCTGCAGCCAAGACCTACTACGACCGGGTGCAGGCGGTCGTGGCCGAGGCCCCGCCGGGCTGCTTCCAGCCGCCGGGGGGTGGCACCGGCCAAGAGCTCGCGGACGCCGGCTCCCGGGCGCAGCAGAAGAGCCAGCCGTCTGCCGGGGACCCCCCTGGCACCCAGGGCCAGCCGGGCCAGCCGAGCAAGGACAAGCAGCAGCAGCTGGACGACAAGACCCAGGACAACCTCCAGCAGCGCTCCCAGGGTCAGAACACCCCGAACCGCGGTGCCCCTCCGAAGGTCGACAAGCCATGGTGACCCCCACAGACTGCGGTCGGGACGGGCGAGGCAGACTGCGTCCATGTGCTTCACCTCCGACCAACACCCGCCGCTTCCACCGCGCTCCAGCGAGGTCGGCGTCCATGGCCCCGTCGAGCTGACCGCGAGCGACGGCACGCGACTCGCCGCCTACGACGCCGTCCCCGTCAGCCGGCGCGGTGCGAGCCTCGTGCTGCTCCCGGACATCCGCGGGCTGCACCCCTACTACACCGACCTGGCCCTGGCCTTCGCCCAAGCCGGCATCGACACCGTGGCCATCGACCCCTACGCACGCACGGCAGGCCTGACCGGCCGGGGCGCCGACTTCGAGTTCCGGGCCCATGCTGAGGCGCTCACCGGGGACCACGTGCTGGCAGACGTCCGGGCGGCCACCGACCGGCTGACGACACGCAGCACCGACCCGGTGTTCACGCTGGGGTTCTGCAAGTTCGGCGGGGAGTCGTGGGCGCTGGCCGCCAGCGACCTCGGAGCCGCGGGCTGCATCGGCTTCTACGGTCGCCCCTCCCGAGTGCTCGACCTCGTGCCGCGGATGACGTCGCCGGTCCTCGTCCTCGCGGCTGGTGCCGACCGGGGCACCACGCCGCAGGAGAACGCTGCCTTCGAGCAGGCACTCGTCGACGCGGGCGTCCGCCACGAGTTCGTCGTCTACGACGGAGCGCCGCACTCGTTCTTCGACCGCAGCCATGCCGAGTGGCAGGACGCCTGCGCCGACGCCTGGGCGCGGATTCTCGGGTTCGTCGACGACGTCGCCGGGCTGGCGCCGGGTGGTGGCGAACACCCGCGCGCCTAGTCTCGCCCTGCCTCTCGCTCAGGCGCGGACCGTCGCCACCCACGAGAAGGTCGGCTCCGGCGCCTTGCCGCACGACTGGGCCCTGCTGTCGCTGGGTCGGCGCTCCACGTCGACGAGCCACCGTCGCCCGTCGCGATGGCGGACCTCCACAGTGCTGGTCTCGGCGCGCTGATCGGCCTGTGCCAGAGCAGGACTCGCGGTGAGGGAGGCGAGGTCGGCCTCGCCGACGCGGGTGCGGACCGCAGACTCCGCAGCCTGCTCGTCAGGGGCCAGTGCGCTCCACCCGCGGTCGTGGCGCGGTCCCAGCAGCTCGGTGGGCAGCAGTCCCACGTCCGCGGCGCCGAGCAGCGTGCGGGCCGCCCGCTGGTCGAGCCTGGCCAGTGTGCGACCCCAGGGAAGCAGCACCCCCGTCGGCGCGAAGCGGTGACCGCCGGTGTGTGAGCACTCCCAGATTCGCCCGGGGTATGCCGCCTGACCGGCAGCCGCGACCGGGCGCCCGCGCACGGCGCAACACACGTCGCGCCGGCCGTTCGTGCACACGAGCAGCACGGGGCCGCACCCGTCGACCACCCCGACAGCCGGAGTCAGACCGGCGACGTGGCCGCGGGCCAAGGCCTCGAGGTCGAGGTGGCGTAGCTGCTCCGCAGAGTCGAGCAGCACGGTGCGCAGCCACGCTTCCGGGGCCGACGAGTCGCCTGGTCCTCCGGTCCACGCCAGGTAGCAGCGCCGCGGCGAGTCCCGGTCCGGGCCGGGGAGATGCGGGTCGGCGTGGCTGCCCGGCCTTCGGATGAGGATGAGACGGCCACCAGCCTCGGAGCAGGCCCGGTCGAGGTCGCCGCCGAGCCGGGGCTCGAGATGCGAGTCGGTGGCCGCCGACCGTCCCCAGGGGCCGTTCTGCTCGAGGGCAACCCAGAACCGGGCCCGGGCTGCCGTGCCGTAGGCCGGCACCCCCGCGTCCTCGGTCAGGACCGAGCACGCCGTGGGATCGCTGGTGGCGTGGCTCATCGGTGGGCGCGCTTCCCGGCCCACCACGGCACCGGCCTCACCGGTGGCCGGCTCAGGGCGTACGGGCTCAGGGCGCACGGGCTCAGGGTTCATGGACTCAGGGTTCATGGACTCAGGCTTCATGGACTCAGGGCGCGCCGGCGATTCGCGCGATGACGGCCCCGACCGGTGTGCCCGAGCCGTCCCGCCGACCAGTCACCTCCGGCAGCTCGACGGGCACGCCGTTGGCGGCCGCAGCCCGTGCCGGGGTCGGGCCGACCCAGGAGAGGACCAGGGTGTCCTCGCCCTTGAGGAAGCGGTGGCAGCGCACGCCGCCGGTGCCGCGGCCCTTGGCCGGGTACTCGGCGTACGGGGTGACCTTGAGGGCGCCCGGTTCCGTGCCGGGCAGGGCGCCGGAGGACCCGCTCGACGTCACGACCACGGCAGCGCGCTCCGGGTCGACGGCGCCGAAGAAGGTGACCTGCTGGCCCGGCCCGAGCTTCACCCCGGCCATCCCGCCGGCGCTGCGGCCCTGAGGGCGCACCGACCCGGCGGGGAAGCGCAGCAGCTGGGCGTCGCTGGTGACGAACACGAGATCCCAGCTGTCAGAGGGCACCTCGCAGGCCCCGACGACGGTGTCGTCGTCACGCAGGGCGATGAGTGGCCAGTCCGAGCGAGCGGGATGGTCCGGCGTCACCCGCTTGACGACCCCCTGGGCAGTGCCGAGGGCGAGGATGCCGCCGTCGGCGACGGAGGCGAGGGTCAGCGGCTCCTCGCCGCCTGGCAGGTCGACGTACGCCGCGAGCGGCGCCCCCCCGGAGAGCGACGGAGCCCCGTTGGTCGGCGGGAGCGTGGGCAGCTCGAGCGCGGAGAGACGGATCATCCTGCCCTGGCTGGTGACCAGACCCACCGACCCTCTCGCCGTCGTGCGGACGGCGCCGATGAGGACGTCGTGCTTCGACCGGGAGCCGTCGGCGACGAGGGGGTCGTCCGTCGTGGTGCGGGCGAGCAGTCCGGTGGACGAGAGCAGCACCCAGCACGGGTCGTCGGCGACCTCGAGCGGCATCGCGGCTCCCGCCGGCCCATGGCTGGTGACCGCGTTGCCGGCCGACTCGAGCAGCACGGTGCGGCGCGGGGTGCCGTGAGCCTTGGCGACGTCGGCGAGCTCGCTGGACACCGTCTTCATGAGCAGCTGCTCGTCGCCGAGGATGGCGCGCAGCTGCTCGATCTGGCGCTGCAGCTCGGCCTGCTCGGTCTCGAGCTCCATCCGGGAGAACTTCGTCAGCCGGCGCAGCTGCAGGTCGAGGATGTAGGTCGCCTGAGCGTCCGAGAGCTCGAAGACGTCGATCAGCCGGGCCTTGGCGATGCCGGCGTCGTCGGAGGAGCGGATGACCTGGATGACCTCGTCGATGTCGACGATGGCGATGAGCAGCCCCTCGACGAGGTGCAGCCGATCCTCGCGCCGGGCGAGGCGGTGCTGGGTCCGCCGCCGCACCACGTCGGTGCGGAAGTCGACGTAGACGCGCAGCAGGTCCTTCAGGCCCAATGTGCGCGGCTGCCCCTCGACGAGCGCGACGTTGTTGATGTTGAACGAGTCCTCCATCGGCGTGAGCTTGTAGAGCTGCTCGAGCACCGCGTCCGGGTGGAAGCCGTTCTTGACCTCGATGACCAGCTGCATGCCGTGCTTGCGGTCGGTGAGGTCCTTGACGTCGCTGATGCCCAGCAGCTTCTTGGACTGGACGAGGTCCTTGATCTTCTCGATGACCTTCTCCGGACCGATCAGGTAGGGCAGCTCGGTGACGACGATCCCCTTGCGCCGCGCCGTCACCGACTCGATCCGCGCGGTCGCCCGAGTGCGGAAGGCTCCGCGACCGGTGAGGTAGGCGTCCCGGATGCCGTCGAGGCCGACGACCCGGCCGCCGCCCGGCAGGTCGGGGCCGGGCACGAACTTCATCAGGTCGTCGAGGGAACAGCTCGGATGGGCGATGAGGTGCCTCGCGGCGCCGACCACCTCGACGAGGTTGTGCGGAGCCATGTTCGTCGCCATGCCCACGGCGATGCCGCTCGCTCCGTTGACGAGCAGGTTGGGGTATGCCGCGGGCAGCACCCCGGGCTGGACCTGCGTGTCGTCGTAGTTCGGCACGAAGTCGACGGTGTCCTCGCCGAGCCCGTCGACCATGAGCAGCGCCGCCTGCGCCATCCGCGCCTCGGTGTACCGGGCCGCGGCCGGGCCGTCGTCGAGAGAGCCGAAGTTGCCGTGCCCGTCGATGAGCGGCAGCCGCATGGTGAACGGCTGCGCCATCCGGACGAGGGCGTCGTAGATCGCCGTGTCGCCGTGCGGGTGGTACTTGCCCATCACCTCGCCGACGACGCGCTGGCTTTTGACGTGGGCACGGTCGGGGCGCAGGCCGAGCTCGCTCATGCCGTAGAGGATGCGCCGCTGGACCGGCTTCAGCCCGTCTCGCGCGTCCGGCAGCGCGCGGGAGTAGATGACGCTGTAGGAGTACTCGAGGAAGGCGTTCTGCATCTCCTCCTCGACGCCGATCTCGATGACGTTCTCGACGGTCGCGACGTCGCTCTCGTCATCGGGCGCAGGGGTGCGGGTCGATCGGGCCATGCCGGGGGCTGCTCCTCGCGGGTCAGGTCGTGCTCGAACGCCCCATCATCGCCCACCCCCGTGCGGGCCCGACACCCGACTCGCCGGGACGCCGAATCGGCCCCAGTGCGCCACCTCGGCACCGGTTCGCCGGTGCCGCGTGAGAGACGGGCTCCTGCGTCCGGGCTGGCCTGGCACGGCATACCCGAGGGAGACCACGCCGATGACGGTGCGGTCGTCGGGGATGGCGAACTGCTCGTGCACGTCGGCGTGGTACTCCGGCGGGACGCCGAAGAACAGCCCGCCGAGACCGTGGTCCACCGCGGTGAGCAGGATGAGCAGCGACGCCATGCCGGTGTCGATGTCCCAGAACGGCACCGGCCAGCGGCTCTCGTCACGGTCCGCCCAGCCCTTGTCGGGCTCCGCGTAGCGGTCGAGGTAGGCCTGCTTGTGCGACAGGCACAGCACCAGCGCCGGCGCAGACATCAGCCCCCGCAGCCAGCCATCGGGATGGGGGTCGAGGTTGCGGTCGTCGTCCGGGTCGGTGGTCGCGGCCCAGAACTGCGCGCGTTCCTCGTCGCGGGTGAGCACGACGAAGTCCCAGCCCTGGCTGAAGCCGGCGCTGGGGGCGCGGACGGCGTTGTCGAGGCAGGCGGCAAGGACCTCCGGGGGGACGGGCCGGTCCGGGTCGTACTGCCTGAGCATGCGGCGACGGCGGACGACCTCTGAGAACTCCATTGGGCGGATGCTGCCAGATCCCCCGCCCGTGGGACCATCTGGCCATGCCCGACAACCGCGCGCAGCAGATCGGCTATCCCCCAGCGTGGGAGGTCGACGTCGTGCTCCGGGACGGCTCGGTCGCGCACGTCCGCCCGATCACGCCGGCGGACGCAGACCGGCTGCGCGCCTTCCACGGGGCACAGTCGGACGAGTCGATCTACCTGCGGTTCTTCGCCCCCCTGCGCGAGCTCAGCGACCGCGACGTGGTCCGGTTCACCACGGTGGACCACTCCTCCCGGGTGGCCCTGGTGGCCACGGTCCGGGGCGACATCGTCGGCGTCGGGCGCTTCGACCGCACGGAGGGGACGCGGGCCGAGGTCGCCTTCAACATCTCCGACAGCTTCCAGGGGCGCGGGATCGGCTCGGTCCTGCTCGAGCACCTCGCGACGATCGGCCGGGAGGTCGGCGTCGACCGGTTCGTCGCCGAGGTCCTGCCGCAGAACCGCAAGATGCTCAACGTCTTCACCGAGGCCGGCTACGAGGTGGCCCACCAGTTCGAGGACGGCGTCATCGCGGTCGCCTTCGACATCACCCCGACGGAGCAGTCCACGGCGGTGCGGCTCGACCGGGAGCACCGTGCCGAGGTGGCCAGCGTCAGGTCGATCCTGTTCCCCCACTCGATCGCCGTGATCGGTGCCAGCCGCCGACCCAAGTCCATCGGCCACCGGTTCCTCAGCAACCTCGTCAAGGGGTGCTTCGCCGGTCCGGTGTATGCCGTGAACAGCGAGGCCCTCGAGGTGCTGGGTCTGCCGACCTTCGCCAGCGTCGGCGACATCCCCGGCCCGGTCGACCTGGCCGTGATCGCCGTGCCCGCCGAGAGCGTCCTGCAGACCGTCGAGGAGTGTGCCGAGAAGGGGGTGCGCACTCTCCTCGTCGCCTCGGCCGGCTTCGCCGAGAGCGGGCCCGAAGGCACCGAGCTGCAGGAGCAGCTGCGCCGACGGGCGCGCCAGGACGGGATGCGGGTGATCGGCCCGAACTCGTTCGGCGTGATCAACACCGCTACCGAGGCGTGCATCAACGCCTCACTCGCCCCCGAGATGCCACTTCGCGGCACCCTCGGCCTGTTCGCCCAGAGCGGGGCGCTCGGGATCGCCGTGCTCGCCTCCGCCGCGCGGCGCGGTCTCGGGGTGTCGGTGTTCGCCTCCGCCGGCAACCGGGTCGACGTCTCGGGCAACGACTTCATGCAGTACTGGCTCGAGGACCCGCAGACCGATGTGGTCGGCCTCTATCTCGAGTCGATGGGCAACCCGCGCAAGTTCTCCCGGGTGGCCCGGCAGCTGGCGCAGACCAAGCCCGTCATCGTCGTGTCGTCCGGGGTGTCGGCCCATGGGCTGCCGCCGGGCCACCGGACCCGCCCGACCAACGCACCCCGGGGCGCGTTCGACGCGATGCTCCGTCAGGCGGGGGTGATCCGGGTCGAGAACATCCACCAGCTCTTCGACGTCGCGCAGCTCGTCCAGCACCAGCCCCTACCGCGGGGGCAACGGGTCGCCATCGTCGGCAACTCCGACGCCCTCGGGACGCTGACCGCCCAGGCCGCCGAGAGCTGGGGCCTCGAGGTGGCGCACGGCCCGGTCTCGCTGGCTGCTGACGCGCCGGCGACCGCCTTCTCCGAGGCGCTGCAGGCCGCGTTCGACGACCCGCAGGTCGACAGCGTCCTCACCTGCTTCATCCCCCCGCTCGAGTCGCTCGACGAGGAGGTCATCGCTGCGGTGCGCGACGTGTCCAGCCTGGCGCTGAAGCCGTGCCTCGCGACCTTCCTCGGGATGCGCGGTGTGCACGAGGCGCTCGCCATCGGCAGCCCGGACGACCTGCGGCGCCGGGTGGTCCCGGCATACGCGATGCCGGAGGACGCCGTCCGGGCCCTGACGGCGGCCACCCGCTACAGCCAGTGGCGCGAGCGCGACCGGGGGACGCCGGTGGCCCCCGTGGGCATCGACCGTGCCGCGGCCAGGAATGTCGTGGACGCGGTCCTGGCGGCTGCGCCGGACGGCCGCGCCCTTACCCGCGCCGAGTCGACCGAGCTGCTCGCCGCATACGGCATCCGGCTCTGGGACGCCCGGGTGGTCACGACAGTCGACGAGGCGGTCACGGCGGGCGACGAGCTCGGCTACCCGGTGATCGTCAAGACGACGTCGCCCATCCTGCGGCACCAGCCCGGCATCGCCGGCGTGCGCGGCGACCTGGAGGGCCCCGCGGCGGTCGCCGTCGCCATCGAGTCGTTGCGGGCCCGGCTCGGGCCGCTCGCCGACGGCGACCTGCTCGTCCAGCGGATGGCGCTGCCGGGCGTCAGCTGCGTGCTGGCGAGTCGCGAGGACCCGCTGTTCGGCCCGGTGGTCAGCTTCTCGGTGGCCGGGCCCCCGACCGAGCTGCTCGGCGACATCGCCCACCGGATCCCGCCGCTCACCGACGTCGACGTCTCCGACCTCATCTCGTCGGTCAAGGCCGCGCCGCTCCTGCACGGACACCGAGGCGCGATGCCGGTCCACCGGGCCGCCCTCACCGACCTGGTGGCACGGCTGTCCTGCCTCGCCGACGACCTGCCCGAGATGGAGCAGGTCCTGCTCAACCCGGTCAACGCCTGGTCGGGGGGTGTCGACGTCCTCGATGCCGACGTCGCGGTCCGACCCCCGCAGACGCGCAAGGACAGCGCGCGCCGGGCGATGACCTAGCTGTACTGACGCTCAGTCGTCCGGATCAGGGCGCAGCGGCGCGCCACCCGTGCCGCCACCGGTGCCGGCCGCCTGGCTGCCTGGTCGCGGGGCGAGCGCCTGTCCGATCTGGTCCTGCAGCTCCAGGCGCAGCAGCGCGACCTCCTCGGCGACCGTGCGCGACGACTCCTCCAGGGTGGAGATCTCGATGCTCAGCTGGATGCACACGGTCAGCAGCACGAGGGAAGCGAGGATGAAGACGAGGTTGAGCGGCGTCGTGACCCCGAGCGCCGACGAGAGCCACGTCGTGATCGACGGGACGAACCCGAGCACCACCACTCCGAGGATCACGGCGAACCAGATGACCGCGTACTTCTCCCGCAGCCGCTGGGTCCGCAGCAGCAGGAAGAGGGCGACCAGCAGCAGGACGCAGACGACGAGGGCGAACGGGTAGCCGCTCACAGACCGGATGCTCATACGGGTAGCTCCTCGTAGTGGTGCTCGGCGGGTCGGTCCGGGCGGGGACGGGTGAGCGCGAGGGCGAGCGCCAGGACCGCCCGGAGCAGGAAGACCGCCGACCGCAACGGCTTGTGCGAGGGCGCCCCTCCGGTCCGATGGCGCATCAGGACGCCCACCTCGCGGATCACCAGGTGGGCTCGCGCCGCGACGACGAGCGACTCGACCGTGTCACCCAGGTACTCGGCGGGGTAGGTCCGGGCGAACAGCTCGATGGCCCGGGCGTCACACGCCTTGAACCCGGAGGTCGTGTCGGTCAGGCGGGAGCCGGCGATCCTGGAGATCACGGCCGACAGCAACCGCATCGCCCAGCGCCGCGGACCGCGAGCGGTGAAGGCTCCATCACCCTCGACCCGGGCGCCGACCGCGATGTTGGCACCATCCTCGATGAGGGCCAGCAGGGCGGGCGCGTCGCGGGGGTTGTGCTGGCCGTCGGCGTCGATCTGCACCGTGACGGCATACCCCCGCCGGCTGGCGTAGCGGTAGCCCGTGCGCATGGCCGCGCCGACACCGAGGTTGATCGGCAGGTGGGCCACCAGGACCCCGGCCATCTCGGCCACGGACGCCGTGGAGTCGTCCGACCCGTCGTCGACGACGAGGATGTCGACGTCCGGAAGGGCAGCCCGGATCTCGGTGAGGACGCCCGGAAGGCTCTCCTCCTCGTTCCACGCGGGGACGATGACGAGGACGCGACCAGCGGGAGCAGACACGTGTCGAGGTTATCCGGTGATCTCTGCCCGGGCGGCCATCCCCGCCGCGGCCGCTGGGGAGCGACCTGGCACGCGAGAGTGCAAGGATGACCGCATGACCGTACCTCCAGACGCCCCCTCCGGGACCCAGCTGCCCGCGGTCCTCATGACGGCGATCGAGCGAGCCGGCTACTACCCGGCGCTCGTGGCCGACGTCGTGGAGTCGGCGCTCGGCGACGACGCGGTGATCGCCCACCTCGTGCACCAGGAGACCACCCTCGACCAGGACACGGTCCGCAGGCACCTGACCGTGCTGGCCACCACAGCCACCAAGCTCGTCATCGCCCATGCCGACGACCACAACGAGCACGAGCCGGGGCTCGCCGTCGCGACGGCGACGAGCGAGACCGTACCCCTCACCGCCGTCCGTGGGGTGATGCTCACCCATGTGGTGACCGCGCCGGACTCCTACGTGCGCGGCTCGCTCGGCCGCGAGCTGACCCTCACCCTCGGGTGGGGGGCGGTCAGTCGGCTCGATCTCGTGCCCGCAGCGTGCGGTGACCCCGACTGCGAGGCCGACCACGGCTTCGAGGGCACGGTCGCCTCGGACGACATCTCGCTGCGGATCAGCGCCGACGCCGACGGCGACGACGCCCTCGCGAACGCGCTGCACTTCGCCCGCACCCTCTCGTCCTCCATCGGTGGGGGGATGGGTCCAGGCGCGTGAGCCTGGCGGGTCTGACACCCCCTCCGTATGACGGTGGCACCCTCGCGTCGGTGCTCCCGGCGGTCGCGGCGAGCCTCGGCTCGAACCGGTATGCCGGGCAGCACCCCTTCGACCTCCTGCCGGCCCGCCGGGCGGTCGTCGTCCTAGTGGACGGGCTCGGATACGAGCTGCTTCGACAGCGCGGCGGGCACGCCCCCTTCCTGCGGTCGCAGCTGCCCGCGGCAAACCGGATCGAGTGCGGGTTCCCCACGACGACAGCCACCTCGATGGGCACCTTCGGGACCGGTCTGCCGCCAGGAGCGCACGGCCTGGTCGGCTACGAGGTCCTCGTGCCGGGGGAGGACCGGGTCTTCAACGAGCTGTCCTGGGAGAACGGCCCGGACCCGGCGCGCTGGCAGCCGTCGCGCACGGTGTTCCAGGAGGTCGAGGCCGAGGGCATCCGGGTGACCCGGGTGGGTCCGGCGTTCTTCGACGGGTCGGGCCTGACGGAGGCCGCCCTGCGCGGCGGCAGCTTCTCCGCCGGACGTGAGCTCGACGCGCGGGTGGCGGCGTCGGTCCGGGCCGTGCGGGCCGACCCCCGGGCGCTCGTCTACCTCTACTGGGGTGACCTCGACAAGATCGGGCACGTCTTCGGGTGCGCGTCGTGGGAGTGGGGCGACGAGCTCGAGTCGATCGACCGCGCACTCGCCGACCTCGTCGAGCAGGTCCCCTCCGACACCGCCGTCTACGTCACCGCCGACCACGGCATGGTGGACGCACCCCACGCCCTGCGCATCGACCTGGCCCACGATCCCGACCTCCTGCTCGGCGTGCGCCACGTCGGGGGCGAGCCGCGCTGCCTACAGCTCTACTGCGAGGCCGGGGCGGCCTCCGACGTGCTGGACACGTGGCGCCACCGGCTGGGCACCCGCGCCTGGGTCGCCTCCCGGGACGAGGTCGTCGACCAGGGCTGGTTCGGGCCGGTGCGTCCAGCGGTGCTGCCGCGGCTCGGTGAGGTCCACGTGCTGATGAAGGAGAACTTCGCGGTGGTCCAGTCGGGGCGCACCCGGCCGGAGATCATGGCGCTGCGGGGTCTGCACGGCTCGGTCACCCCGCAGGAGCGCGCCATACCGTTGGTGCGGATCGCCGCCCGGAACGCATAGAGTTCCCCGTTGTGGCCGAGCTCGTCTTCTTCTCCGGGACCATGGACTGCGGGAAGTCGACGCTTGCCCTGCAGATGGACCACAACCACAGCGCCCGCGGTCGGTCCGGGCTGATCTTCACCAAGCTCGACCGGGCCGGCAACTCGGTGCTCTCCTCGCGGCTCGGGCTCTCCACGGACGCCCGTGAGGTCTCGGACGACGTCGACTTCTGGGAGCTCGTGGTCGACGTGGCGACGAGCGGACACCGCATCGACTACCTCATCTGCGACGAGGCCCAGTTCTACACGCCGGAGCAGGTCGAGCAGCTCGCCCGGATCGTGGACGAGATGGCGGTCGACGTGTTCGCGTTCGGCATCACCTCCGACTTCAAGGCGCGCCTCTTCCCCGGCTCGCAGCGCCTCATCGAGCTCGCCGACCGGGTGCAGGTCCTCCAGGTTCAGGCGCTGTGCTGGTGCGGCAGCACGGCGACGCATAACGCGCGGGTGGTGGACGGCGTCATGGTGATGGAGGGGGAGCAGGTCGTGGTGGGCGACACCCAGCCCGCCAGCAGCGGCGTGGTGGAGTATGAGGTGCTGTGCCGCCGGCACTACATGCGGCGGATGACCTCGCACGCGGCCCGGTCCGCGGCCGTGTCAGCCGAGGTGCTGCCCTTCGACCTCGACGTCTGCCCCGTCCCTCCGACCTGAACCCGGTGCGGGCGCGGGACTGTGGTCAGTCGCGCCGGGCCCCGAACATGATGTCGTCCCACGAGGGGACGGAGGCACGGCCACCTCGCCGCGCGGCGTCGACCCGTTCGCTCGAGGGATCGTCGGTGGCCGCCGGAGCGGGCAGGTCCTCGGGGTGTCCGTGGGCGGGCGGCGGGGGACCGTCAACCGCCGGGTCGTAGTCGAGCCGCTCCAGGGGGAGGGCGTCGGCTGGGGCGTCGTGGGACCCGGGCAGCTCGGTCGGGGCGGCCTTGCGCCGGCCGGTGGAGCGTCGTCCGCGGACCGTGCTGCGCTCTCGCATCGCTGTCATCAGGTCGACCGGGTCGTCCCGGTGAGGGCGAGGACCGGTGATCGCCGCACCGACGCCCCCCTCGGCCTCGACGTCGTAGACCGTGGTGGCGCGGGGCGTCGCGGCCCCGGCGCGCGGGAGCGGTCCCTTGGCGCTGGGCTCCTCATCCTCACTGAGCCATCTCGCCTCGTCGTCGGCCGCGTCCACCGTGCGAGCGACCGGGTCGAAGGCCCAGGAGGCCTGCCGTTCGCGACCGCCGGCGGCGAAGCTGACCACGACCGTCCACCGGCCGTCGTCCGGTGAGCGCCAGGCGTCCCACTCGCTCGTGGAGGGGTCGACGCCACGGCCGCGCATCCGGGTCGCGACGCGGCTCGTCAGGGTGGCGACGTCACCGCCCCCGGTGGCGCCGCGGACCCGCATCCTGACCTGCCGGGCGAGGTCGGCGACATACGCGCGCTCGGCGAGGATCGGGCCTTCGTACTTGCGGACCTTCTCCACGGTCCAGCCGGAGCGCTCCGCGACGTCCTCGGCACTGGCACCCGAGCGGATCATCGCCTGCACCTCACGCGGGCGCAGCCCGGTGTCCAGCTCGATCTGGAGCTGCCCCAGCCGGGGTCGGTCGCGGCGCGCGGCGGCCCGCAGGGTGTCGTCGAGGGGGACCTGGAAGCGCGCGCCATCGGCGCCGGCGAGAAGGAGATGATGCCCGTCCTCGTGAACGCCGATGAGTCGAAGGTCCTGCATCTCACACTCCTGGGTCGCCGTCTACAGGGGCGACTCTGCCACGCGGGCCGGGGCGGAGGAAGCGGCCACGCCGCACGGAGGGACGGCAGGTACCGTTTCTCCCATGACCCTGAGCGCCCCCGCATGACCGCGTCCGCCAGCCCGTCGACCGGCGCCGACGCCCTCGCGCCCTACGACGCCGTCGTCCTGCTGTCCTTCGGTGGTCCGGAGTCACCCGAGGAGGTGCTGCCGTTCCTGCGCCGGGTGACCAGCGGCCGGGGCATCCCTGACGAGCGGCTGGCCGAGGTCGGTGAGCACTACCACCTCTTCGGAGGGCGCAGCCCGATCAACGACCAGAACCGCGCACTCATCGCCGCACTCCAGGCCGAGCTCGGCCGTCGCGAGATCGGGACGCCCGTGCTGTGGGCCAACCGCAACACCGCGCCCTTCCTCGCGGACACGCTCCGGGAGGCCGACGGCCGCGGGCTGCATCGGCTCGTCGTGGTGACGACGAGCGCCTACTCGTCCTACTCCTCCTGCCGGCAGTACCGCGAGAACCTCGCCGAGGCAGCAGGCGTGGTCCGCGAGGAGGGCGTGGTCGTCGAGATCGACAAGGTCGGGCCGTATGCCGGGCGGCCGGCCTTCCGGAGCCCCAACACCCGGCTCGTGCTCGAGACCGTGCGGGGCCTGGCCGACGTCCCGGACGACGATCTGGCGCTGCTCTTCGTCACCCACTCGATCCCCGACGCGATGGACGAGACCTCGGGTCCGGGCGACGGCGAGGGCCGGCTCTACCAGGAGCAGCACCTCGATCTGGCCCATGCGGTCTCCGCGGAGATCCACGACGCGCTGGGTCGCGAGCTGGCCACCGAGCTCGTGTACTGCTCGCGGTCGGGGCCGCCGACCCAGCCCTGGCTGGAGCCGGACGTCAACGACCGGCTCGAGGAGCTGGCCAAGGAAGGCCGGAAGGTCGTCGTCGTCGCGCCCATCGGCTTCGTGTCGGACCACATGGAGGTCGTCTACGACATCGACACCGAGGCCGCAGAGACCGCCGAGCGACTCGGGCTGAGGCTCGTCCGGGTCCCCACCGTCGGCGTCGACGCCGAGTTCGTCAGCGGTCTCGTGGACCTCCTCGTCGAGCGGGCCGCGGAGGCGCGCGGCGAGGTCGTTGCGAGACCGCCCGGGGTCATGCCGTCGGTGTGCGCGCCCGGATGCTGCCCGAACCTTCGCAGCGCGCTCCCGGCCCTGTGCGGGAGCGACTGATGCCCGACGGCGCGGCCCTCGAGCGCCTTGCCGTCCGCGTGGCGACGGAGGCGGCCAGGCTGGTCGTCGACGAGCGCCCGGACCACCTGTCGGCCGCTGCGACGAAGTCCTCGCCAACCGACATCGTCACGGTCATGGACACCCGGGCCGAGCAGCTCATCCGGGAGCGGCTGCTGCAGGAGCGGCCGCAGGACAGCATCCTCGGCGAGGAGGGCGACGACCACGCCGGCGACTCCGAGGTGACCTGGGTGGTCGACCCGATCGACGGGACCGTCAACTACCTCTACGAGATCCCCGCGTATGCCGTGTCGGTCGCGGCCGTGACGGGCAACCCGCTGCTTCCCGGGGAGTGGGACGTCCTCGCGGCGGCCGTCGCCGACCCGTGCCGGGGCGTGGTCTTCCACGCCCGCCGCGGTGGTGGGGCCCGGCTCTCGACGGTGGAGGGCGACGTCGTGCGCACCCTGTCGGTCGGGCCCGTTGCGAGCCTGGCCGGTGCGCTCGTCGGCACCGGCTTCGGCTACACGCCGTCGCGACGTCGCGCCCAGGGTGAGCTGCTGCTCCAGGTGCTGCCGCAGGTGCGCGACATCCGGCGCATCGGCAGTGCCGCGCTCGACCTGTGCATGGTCGCGTCCGGTCAGCTCGACGCCTTCTACGAGATCGGCCTCAACCCGTGGGACCTGGCCGGAGGGTGGCTCGTCGTCGCCGAGGCGGGGGGACTGGTGAGCGGACCCGGCGGGGGGCCGCCGTCCGATGTGCTCACCGTGGCCGCGAACGCGGCCCTCCACCCGCAGCTCGCGGCCCTGGTGGACCGCTGAGCCGCGACACCTCCTGCCGTCAGGCGGCGTCGATGCGGAAGCGGTCCAGCTCGGGGACGTACACGTCGTTCTCGTCGGCCAGCCGCTGGATGGACTCGAGCTCTCCCGTGTGGACGTCCGCGGAGTAGTCGTCACCCGCGTCTCGGGCCTGGGCCAAGGACTGGAGCGCTTCTCTCGCGCGGTCACGCAGCTCTGTCTGGAACTCGGTCATCGTGCACCTCCTGCTAGCTCGGGGGGACGGCGGCCACGGCGGCGCCCGGGGGGCGCAATGCGGCATGAGGAGCATATGGGCAGGTCCCGGGCGGCGGCGGACCATGCCCACCCCCGGAAACGGCAAGATCCGGTCAACCCTGACCCCCAGACCGCGTTGACCTGCGCCGACCGTGGCGGCTATGGCGTGGGTCACACCCCGTCCCCCCGTCGGGCCGCCGAGTGGCGGCGCGGACCGTCCCGGAGGCTCCGGGACCCGCCACGGAGTGGGATGAAGGTGACGGGGAGGCGATTGTGGGGCACAATCCGCCGCGCGGGACAACCTCGTCTGCTCTGCCGGGCACAAATGGGCCGGTCCCCGCGTTACACCGTCAAGATTCCCAACCCACCCCTCACCAGCCCAAACTTTCAGGAGAGCGACACCCCTCATGGCGACTGACTACGACGCGCCACGCAAGACCGACGACGACCTGTCCGAAGACTCCCTCGAGGAGCTGAAGGCCCGGCGCGTGGACAAGTCCTCCTCGAGCGTCGACGTCGACGAGACCGACCAGGCCGAGGGCTTCGAGCTGCCCGGAGCCGACCTGTCCGGCGAGGAGCTCTCGGTCCGCGTGCTCCCGCGCCAGGCCGACGAGTTCACCTGCTCGCAGTGCTTCCTCGTGCACCACCGCAGCCAGCTGGCCAAGAAGGTCGGCGGGCAGATGGTGTGTCGCGACTGCGCGGCTTGATGAGCGAGCACACCACCACCGACAGCGCGGGGCCGGTCCACGAGAGCGTGGCCGGCCCCCGTGCTGTGGAGGTGGCCATCCGCCGGCTTGATTCCGGTCTGCCCCTGCCGAGGTATGCGCATGAGGGCGATGCGGGCGCGGACCTGCACGCAGCCGTCGACGTCACCCTGCCCCCGGGGGCCCGGTTCCTCGTCCCGACCGGCGTCGCCATCGCCCTCCCGGACGGGTATGCCGCGTTCAGCCATCCCCGGTCGGGCTTGGCCGCCCGGCATGGCGTCACCATCGTCAACGCGCCCGGCACGATCGACGCGGGGTACCGCGGAGAGATCTTCGTCAACCTCGTCAACCTCGACCCGGACCAGACCTTCGAGGTGCGCCGCGGCGACCGGATCGCCCAGCTCGTCATCCAGCAGGTCGAGCGGGCGGCGTTCCGTGAGGTGGATTCGCTCCCGGAGAGCGTCCGGGGGGAGACTGGACACGGCGCCAGCGGTGGTTTCGGACCCGCGGCGACCGGCGCTGACCTCACAACCGACCAGACGAAGGGCTAGAACGTTGGGAATCTTCCGGCGAGGACGCAAGGCCGACGACGCCGTCACGGACTCGGAGGCGACGCGCAGCGAGCTGGACGGGGTTGACCTCGACGCCACGGATGTCGACGGCACGGATGCAGACGGCGTGGGTGCCGAGGCCCCGGATGGCGAGGGGAGTGGTGGCGTGGCCACCGGCGACCCCGACCGTGACGACCCGAGCGGTGACGAGGTGGTCTCCGACGCCGAGGTGTCGTTCAGCCGGGCGCGCGGTCCGTTCGACAGCTCCGAGGTGGCGTCCGAGGACGCCGCCCGGCTGGACCTTGGCGCGATCCAGCTCGTCCCCATCGACGGCATGCAGCTGCGACTGGAGCTGGACGAGTCTCAGCAGAGCGTCCTGTCCGCCCACGCCCTGGTCGGGGACTCGGCGGTCCAGCTGCAGGCGTTCGCCGCGCCGAAGACCTTCGGGCTGTGGGCGGAGATCCGTGACGAGATCGCGGCCAGCATCGTCGGCCAGAGCGGGACGGCCGACGTGGTCGTGGGCCCGCTGGGCCAGGAGCTGGCGACGAGGATGGCGTCGCGCGGCGCGGACGGCCGGACCGTCTTCCAGCCGGTGCGCTTCCTCGGCGTCGACGGTCCGCGGTGGTTCCTGCGCGCCGTGATCACCGGCCCGGCTGCCCTGGACGACGCCGTCGCCGAGCCACTCGTGCAGCTGGTCCGCAGCGTGGTCGTGGTCCGCGGCGACGAGGCGATGCCGCCGCGCGAGATCCTGCCGCTGCGCTTCCCGCCCGACGTCCAGCCCGCCGACGGGGCCGCACCCGAGCCGGACGAGTCGGACGAGTCGGCCCAGCCGGCGGCCCGCAGCGCGAGCGACCTGAGGCCGTTCGAGCGCGGCCCGGAGATCACCGAGGTCCGATGAGCCACCCCAGCACCGACCGAGGACCGCTGGGCCGGCTGGCCGAGCGGCTGACCCGCTCGACACACGAGCTCGAGGACCGCGAGCTGCAGGCCGATGTCGACCGGGTCGGTGCGACCCCGATCGACCGGCTGGCGAACCGGCAGCGCGCCGACGTGTGCGGCACCGTCCGCTCGGTGACGCTGCGCCCCCGTGTCGACGTGCCGGCGCTGGTCGTGGAGATCTACGACGGGAGCCGGCCGCTGCACCTGGTGTGGCTCGGCCGGCGCGAGATCGCCGGGATCAGCCCCGGCGCCAAGCTGCGGGCAACGGGGAGGGTCTCCTACTACCGGGGGATTCCGACCATCTTCAACCCGTCGTACGAGATCGTCCCGAGGGACCATGGCTGACCGACAGGGCGGCGAGGACCCGAGTGAGCGTCAGCGAGTGAGGCCCGGAGCCGCCTGTGGAGGCCAGCCAGAGGGCATGGCTGACCGACAGGGCGGCGAGGACCCGAGTGAGCGTCAGCGAGTGAGGCCCGCGCCGTTCGTGACGGTCGAAGAGCTGCTTCGCGCCCGGCTGAGCGGGGCGATCGGCGGGTGGCGTGGAGCGCTCGAGTCCGCGCTGCCCACCATCGCCTTCGTCGTCGTCTGGACGACGCGCCAGGACGTTCGCTCGGCAGTGGTCGCCGCGGCCGTCGCTCTGG
Source organism: uncultured Actinomycetota bacterium (assembly GCA_963826375.1). Lineage (GTDB taxonomy): Bacteria > Actinomycetota > Actinomycetes > Actinomycetales > Dermatophilaceae > Lapillicoccus. The sequence goes on from CAWGWN010000009.1 coordinate 1,147,598, forward strand.
TCGCCCTCGCGGGACTGCGGCTCGCGCGCCGGGAGACGCTGCGCTATCTGGGCTATGCGGCCGTCGGCGTGACGGTGGCAGCCTTCTTCGCGCTTCGCTCCGGCAAGGCGGAGGACGCCTTCCTGCCGGGGATGATCCAGACGGGTGCGTTCGGGCTGGCGATGATGGTGGCGAACCTCGTCCGGTGGCCGCTCTTCGGCTTCCTCATCGCCGCCGGTGACCCGGAGCTCGTCGAGGCCTCGGCACGGTTGAAGTCGGCGGGACGCCGCGGCGCGCCCCAGGACGCGGAGAGCGAGGCCCGCGCCGCAGCCGACGAGGCGGCGCTCAAGGAGGCCTTCACGGGTTGGCGCCAGCACCGCGGGATCGTCTCGGTGGCCAGCCGCCTCGGCTGGGTCATCGTCGGCCTGGACGCCATCCGGCTGCTCATCATGGTGCCGCTCTATCTCAGCGGTCAGGTCGCCGCGCTGGGGTTCGCCAAGATCGCGCTCGGCTGGCCGGCCTACCTGCTCGCCGTCGTCGTGATGGGTCTGCTGCTCCTGCGCGGGCATACCCCGCTGGCCGATCCGCCGGAGCCGCCTGGGTCGGTCGAGCCGGCTGAGGCCGCCGAGCCCGCCTGACCACTGGCCGACCTCAGGCCGGCAGCCGGTCAGTCGCCGACGCGCGGGACGCGGTGGCCAGGGGACAGCATCTCCTCGAGAGCGTCCTCGCTCTCCGGCGTGGTGATGAACAGCAGCTCGTCGTGGGCCTCGACGGCGTCGTCGCGGCTCGGTGCGATGGGCCGGTCGTCCCGGATGACCCCCACGAGCACCGTGTCCGCCGGCCAGTCGATCTCACCGATCCGGCGTCCGATGTACGGGCTCTGCGCCGGCATCGTCAGCTCGACCATCGAGGCCTTGGCCTGCTGGAACTGGAAGATCCGGACGAGGTCGCCGACGCTGACCGCCTCCTCGACGAGCGCCGTCATCAGCCGAGGGGTGGAGACGGCGACGTCCACCCCCCAGGACTCGTCGAACATCCACTCGTTCTTGGGGTTGTTGACCCGCGCCACGGTCCGCGGGACGCCGAACTCCGTCTTGGCGAGCAAGGACAGGACGAGGTTCGCCTTGTCGTCCCCGGTGGCCGCGACGACGACGTCGCAGTCCTGGACCTTGGCCTCCTCGAGCACCGCGATCTCGCATGCGTCAGCGAGCAGCCACGTGGCCTCGGGCACCCGGGATGCCTGGACGTCGTCGGCGTCCTTGTCGATGAGCAGCACCTGGTGGCCGTTGTGCAGCAGCTCCCGGGCGATCGAGCGTCCGACGCTTCCCGCTCCGGCGATCACGACGCGCATGGGGACCTTCCTGTGGCTGGAGGGGGCGGATCAGTGGGGCGGTGGGGGTTGGTCGTAGGCCTGCTCGATCCGGGCGAGGTCGTCGCTGGCGGAGGCGACGTGCACCTGGTCGCCGTCCTGGAACACCGTGTCCGGTCCGGGGATCATCCCGTCACCGAGCCTGGTGACGAACGCGATCCGACTGCCGGTCAACGACTCCACGTCGCTGATCCGGCGGCCCACCCACTGCCGGGCCAGCGGGACCTCGGCGATGACGACCCGGCCGCTGGGGTCGGTCAGGGCGGGCACGGACCCCTGGGGCAGCAGCCGCTGGATCATCTGGTCCGCTGTCCAGCGCACGGTGGCGACGGTGGGGATGCCGAGCCGCTGGTAGACCATCGCGCGGCCCGGGTCGTAGATGCGCGCAGCCACGTGCTCGACGCCGAAGGTCTCCCGGGCGACCCTGGCTGCGAGGATGTTGGAGTTGTCACCGCTCGAGACCGCGGCGAACGCGTAGGCGTCGTCGATCCGCGCCGCCTTGAGGGTGTCCCGGTCGAAACCGAGCCCGGTGACGGTCATCCCCTCGAACGCGCTGCCCAACCGACGGAAGGCCGCCGGCTCGACGTCGATCACCGCGACGTCGTGGCCGCGGTTGCTCAGGCTCTTGGCCAGCGTGGAGCCGACCCGGCCGCAACCCATGATGACGAAGTGCACGCCACGAGACGCTACACCGCCGCGCAGGCTCGGTGTGCGTCCGGCCTCGCCTGGCGGCATACAGTGTGCGCGTGGCGAGTTCCGGGCGGGTCATCAAGCGGCTGCTGGTCGGACGAGCCATGCGCAGCGACCGGCTCGGGGAGACCCTGCTGCCCAAGCGGCTGGCGCTGCCGATCTTCGCCAGCGACGCGCTCTCGTCGGTCGCCTACGCCCCCGACGAGATCCTCCTCATGCTCGGTATGGCGGGCGGCGCCTTCGTCACCACGCACTCGTGGCAGATCACCGTCGGCGTCGTCCTCGTCATGCTCGTCGTCGTCGCGTCCTACCGCCAGAACGTGCACGCCTACCCGTCCGGGGGCGGCGACTACGAGGTGGCCACGGTCAACCTCGGGGCCCGCGCGGGCCTGACGGTCGCGAGCGCGCTGCTCGTCGACTACGTCCTCACCGTCGCCGTCTCGGTGTCCTCCGGCGTGCAGAACGCCGTGACGGCCTTCCCGAGCCTGCGCGGCCACGAGGTCCAGGCCGCGGTCGCCCTGGTGGCCATCCTCACCGCGATGAACCTGCGGGGCGTCCGCGAGTCCGGCAAGACCTTCGCCGTCCCGGTCTACGCCTTCATGATCGGCATCCTCGGGATGGGCGCCCTCGGCTTCGTCAAGATGGCGACCGGCTCGCTCGGCCAGGCCGAGAGCGCGCAGTTCACCCTTCGCCCCGAGGCGGGCCACGAGGAGATGGTGGGGATCGCCGCCGCCTTCCTGCTGCTGCGGGCGTTCTCCTCGGGCTGCGCGGCGCTGACCGGGGTCGAGGCGATCTCCAACGGTGTCCCCGCGTTCCAGAAGCCGAAGAGCCGCAACGCCGCCACGACGCTGCTGCTGATGGGCCTGCTGTCGATCACGATGCTCTCCTCGATCGTCGCTCTGGGCCGCGCCACCGGCATCCAGATCGCGGACGACCCGGGCCAGCAGCTGCTGCGCAACGGCACGCCCGTCGGTGACGGCTACTTCCAGGACACCGTCCTCGGCCAGCTGGCCAAGGCGGTGTTCGGCGACTTCTCCCCGGGGATCGTGTTCGTCTCGATCGTCACCGGCCTCATCCTCATCCTGGCCGCGAACACGGCGTTCAACGGGTTCCCCGTCCTCGGCTCGATCCTCGCCAAGGACGGCTTCCTGCCGCGGCAGCTGCACACCCGCGGGGACCGGCTCGCGTTCTCCAACGGCATCCTCATCCTCGCCGCCGGGGCCGCCCTGCTGATCGTCGCCTACCAGGCGAAGGTCACCTCGCTGATCCAGCTCTACATCGTCGGGGTCTTCGTGTCGTTCACTCTGAGCCAGACGGGGATGATCCGGCACTGGAACCGCCATCTGCGCGCTGAGCGCGACCCGAAGATCCGGGCCCGGATGATGCGCTCGCGGGTGATCAACGCGGTCGGCGCCACGATGTCGGGCATCGTGCTGCTCGTCGTCCTCGTCACGAAGTTCATGGAGGGCGCCCGCTACGCGATCCTCGCGATGGCGATCCTCTTCTTCCTGATGCTCGGCATCAAGCGGCACTACAACCGGGTGACCGAGGAGCTGCGTCTCGATGACGACGATGCCCAGCTGCTCCCCAGCCGGGTGCACGCCATCGTCCTGCTGTCCAAGCTGCACAAGCCGGCCATGCGGGCGCTGGCCTATGCCCGGGCGACGCGCCCGACCTACCTCGAGGCTGTGACGGTCGAGGTGGACCCGGAGGACACCGCGGCCCTGCGTGAGGAGTGGGGCCGACGTGAGATCCCCGTCCACCTGAAGGTGCTGTCCTCGCCGTACCGGGAGATCACCCGGCCGATCGTCGAGTACGTGCGCTCGCTGCGCAGCGGCAACCCCCGCGACGTCGTCGTCGTCTACATCCCGGAGTACGTCCTCGGCCGGTGGTACGAGCAGATCCTGCACAACCAGAGCGCCCTGCGCCTCAAGGCCCGCCTGCTGTTCACCCCGGGGGTCATGGTCGCCAGCGTGCCCTGGCAGCTGCGGTCGTCCGAGGGCCAGGACGATGACCTCTACGACGGTCCCGCGGTCGGCTCGGTCCGTCGCGGTCCTTCGTGACCGACTCAGTGGCGGACCAGACCGACGCGGCGGGCGTGGCAGACCTGGTCGGCCTGGAGTGGGTCGTCGACGTCGGCAAGGTGGCCCACGGCGGGCACTGCGTCGCGCGTCACGAGGGCCGGGTGGTGTTCGTGCGGCACACCCTGCCGGGGGAGCGCGTGCGCGTCCGGATCACCGAGGGCAAGGCCACCGACCGGTTCCTGCGCGGCGACGCGGTCGAGGTGCTGGAGGCGGCCCCGGAGCGAGTCCCCGCGCCCTGCCCGTATGCCGGGCCGGGACGCTGCGGGGGCTGCGACTTCCAGCACGTCGACCTCGCCCACCAGCGGCTCCTCAAGACCGACGTCATCCGGGAGCAGTTCCACCGGCTCGCGGGGCTCGACGTCTCGCCGAGAGTGGAGGCCCTCCCCGGCGACGCGGACGGGCTGCGCTGGCGCACCCGGGTCGAGCTGGCCGTGGACCGCAGCGGCCGCGCCGGTCTGCGGGCCCACCGGTCCCACGACATCATCCCCATCGACGACTGTCTCATCGCCTCGGAGCGGGTCATCGAGACCGGCGTGCTCGACACGGTCTGGACGGACTGCACCGCCGTCGACGTCGTCGCCGCGGATGCTCCGCAGGACGCGGTCGTCGTGCCGATCCCGGAGTCGCGCGTCCCCCGGGTGGGTCAGCGGGTCGAGACGCCGACCTGGTCGGGCAGCTTCGAGCTCAGCGCTCGTGGGTTCTGGCAGGTCCACCCCGGCGCCGCCGCGACCTACGTCGAGCACGTGCTGGAGGAGCTCGCTCCCGTACCGGGGGAGCGGGCCCTCGACCTGTATGCCGGAGTCGGGCTGTTCGCGCTCGCGCTCGCGGACGCGGTGGGTCCCGAGGGGGCGGTCCTGGCCATCGAGGCGGACCCTCGAGCGGTGCGGGACGGGAGCGCGAACGCGCAGGACCTCGCTCAGGTGGAGTTCCGGGTGGGGCGGGTCGACCGGGCGCTGAAGCCGCTGCTGCGCCAACGCGTTCTGGCCGATGTCGTCGTTCTGGACCCGCCGCGGACCGGTGCGGGCAAGGCGGTCGTCGCCGACATCGCGGCCCTGCGACCCCGCGCTGTGGCCTACGTCGCCTGTGACCCGGCGGCTCTGGCCCGCGACACCGCATACTTCGCGGCGGTGGGGTACTCGCTGCGGTCGCTGCGGGCCTTCGACGCCTTCCCGATGACGCACCACGTCGAATGCATCGCGCTGCTGGAGAAACCTGGCTCTGACCTGCGGTGACGTGATTGGCGATGAAGTCGTCACTCTCCGCCGACCCGCCTTTGATGGCGCGCTGTGGGCTCACTTTGAGGCACGCTGCGCTTCACGCAGAGAATGAGTCGAGCGGAGATTCGGGGGTCTGGCCTGCCCCGGGTTCCGAGGCGTCGGGACGATGCAGAAAGACTGGGCAGCCGACGTGTCGGATTACCCCTGTGCAGTTCGTCGTGACGGTGATCGGAGTTCGAGATTGTCGTTGTCACCGGTTCGCCCCGGTAACCATGGGAAAGAGGAAACGCATGAGATACCTGATGCTCGTCTGCCGCGAGGCCACTGACTCCATCACGCCGCCCACGCAGGCTGACCGTGACGGCGCCCCGGATGTGGAGCAGTGGTGGCAGGCCGCGAACGAGGCCGGGTCCTACGTGATGGGCGACCGGCTACGCCCCGCTGCGGAGGCGATGACGGTGCGCGTCCGAGGTGGTGAGCTGCTGGTGACGCAGGGGCCCTTCACCGAGGCAAGTGAGCTGGTCGCCGGCTTCGACGTGCTGGAGTGCGACTCGGCGCAGCAGGCGGTCGAGATCGCGTCCGGTCACGCGATGGCCCACGCCGGTGCGATCGAGCTGCGGGCGATGTGGCCGTTCGACGACGAGGAGGTGGCCGGCGGGTGAGCTCGTTGCCGCGCTCGTCCCTCGATGGCGTGGTACGAGCCGAGTGGCCTCGGATCGTCGCGGGCCTGCTTCGGGTCACGGGTGACTGGGATCTCGCCGAGGATTGTGCGCAGGACGCAACCGAACGGGCGCTGCTGACCTGGCCGCGCGATGGCGTCCCCGACAACCCAGGGGCGTGGTTGACATCGGTGGCGCGGCGGCGCGCGGTGGACGTGATACGCCGGAGAAGCGCTGAGTCGCGGGCCCTCCAGGAGGTCGCCCTGACGGATCCGGTCCCCACGACTGCCGACGCCGGTAGTGGGTATGCCGATGACCGGCTGAGGCTGTTGTTCACCTGCTGCCATCCGGACCTGTCGTTGCCCGACCGCGTCGCGTTGACCCTGAGGACCGTCAGCGGCCTGACCACCCGGGAGATTGCCAGGCTGCTCCTGGTCAAGGAACAGGCCTTGAGCCAACGGCTGCTGCGGGCGCGTCAGCGGATCACCCGGTCGGGGCTCGCCCTGGCCGTGCCGCCCACCGACGAGGTCGCCGATCGGGTCGATTCCGTCCTGGCCGTCATCTATCTCGTTTTCACGGAGGGGTACTCCGCCACCGAAGGCGCCGGCGTGCGGGACGAGCTGGCCGACGAGGCCATCGCGCTGGCGCAGCTGGCCACCTGGTTGCTACCCACGCACGACGAGGCGCAAGCCCTTCGAGCCTTGCTCCTCCTGCAGCATGCACGGCGACCCGCGAGGTTGACCTCGGCGGGCGCGCTCATCCCGCTCGACGAGCAGGACCGCACCCGCTGGGACAGCCCGCTGATCGCGGCGGGACTCGAAGCGTTGCAGCTCGCACGGGATGCAACGTGCGCGGGAACGGTCCAAGGCTCGATCGGCCCCTATCGGGTCCAAGCGGAGATCGCCGCCGTGCACAGCACGGCGCCGACACCGCAGGCGGTTGACTGGGGTTCGATCGTTGCGTGGTACGACGTACTGCTGAGCGCCACCGCATCGCCGGTCGTGGCGATGAACCGGACGGTGGCAATCGGCATGCGAGATGGACCCGAGGCCGGCCTCGTCGCCCTCGAGGACGCCATCGACGAACACCGCCATCTCAGGGAAGCACCCGAGGTCCCTGCCATTCGCGCCGACCTCCTGCGGCGATCCGGAGCGAACGTCGCCGCCGTCGACGCCTACCGAGAGGCGCTGGCCGCAGCGCGCACTGCCGGCGCCCGCATGTACCTGCAACGCCGACTCGACGAGTTGCTCGACGCCACGGCCTGGCGACGTCGACCGTGGTAAGCCCCGCCTTTACACCATGAGGGATGGCCAAAGCGGTTCGCGCGACGGGGTCAGCGACGGCCCGCTCGTCGATGCTGAGGATGTGGTGGCCGGGGTCTACATCCTTGAAGCGCCTGACCTGGACGTCGCGGTCGCGCTGGCGCGAAGCTACCCGGTCGTGAGCCAAGGCGGTGGTGGAGAAGTGCGCCCGGCCCACAGCGGGGGATTGACCGCACATTGAGCTCGAGACCCACCGAGAAGGGACCAGGATGGAACGCAGCAACAGCATCACCACGGAGGCAGCTGCCTTGAAGCACTTCCTCGACGCTCAGCGCGCCAGCGCAGTCGCGATTCTGGAGGGGCTCAGCGACGACCAGTTGCGGACCTCGACTGTGCCGTCCGGGTGGACCCCACTTGGCCTGATCAAGCACCTCGGCTACGCCGAGCGCCACTGGTTCCAGAGGGTAGCCACCGGATCTGTGGCAGAGGTGCCATGGCCCAACGACGACGAAAGACAACTGATCTCGACGCATCCGGTTGCCGAGGTGTTCGACTTCTATCTCGACCAGTGCGAGCGAAGCAACGCCGTGCTGGCGACCACCTCCCTGGACGCGAAGCCCGTGGGGCGACACAGCGACACGCTGGATGAGGAGTTCGCAGATATGCGCCGCATCGCGCTGCACATGATCGAGGAGACTGCCCGCCATCTCGGCCACCTCGACGCCGCTCGTGAGTGCCTTGACGGTCGGACCGGCCTCGGCCCCCGCTAGCCAGGAGCGGAAGTGCTCCCTGCCGGTTCTCCAGAATCGGTGAGAGGCTGGCTGCTGTCGCCCAGTCCCGGTCACGGGGCTGACATCTGAGGCACCGAGTGTGGTTCAATTATCTTGACGTCAAGATAGTTTCGAGGAAGGGAGCCCGTCGTGGGCAACGGATCGGTGGACAGCTTCTCGGCCAAGGGCGAGCTCGCGGTAGGTGACCAGACCTACGAGATCTACCGGCTGAGCGCCCTCGAGGGCAGCGCGAACCTGCCCTACAGCCTCAAGGTGCTGCTGGAGAACCTGCTGCGCACCGAGGACGGCGCGAACATCACCGCCGACCACATCCGTGCCCTGGCCGGGTGGGACGAGAGTGCCGACCCCGACACCGAGATCCAGTTCACCCCGGCGCGGGTCCTCATGCAGGACTTCACCGGCGTGCCGTGCGTCGTCGACCTCGCCACGATGCGCGAGGCGGTGGCGGACCTCGGCGGCGACCCGGCGAAGATCAACCCGCTGTCACCCGCGGAGATGGTCATCGACCACTCGGTGATCGTCGACGTCTTCGGCCGCGCCGACGCGTTCGAGCGCAACGTCGAGATCGAGTACCAGCGCAACCACGAGCGCTACCAGTTCCTGCGCTGGGGCCAGACGGCCTTCGACGACTTCAAGGTGGTGCCCCCGGGCACCGGCATCGTCCACCAGGTCAACATCGAGCACCTGGCCCGCACCGTGATGACCCGCGAGACGGACAGCGGCGTCGTCGCCTACCCGGACTCGTGCGTCGGCACCGACTCGCACACGACGATGGTCAACGGTCTCGGGGTGCTGGGCTGGGGCGTCGGCGGCATCGAGGCCGAGGCGGCCATGCTCGGCCAGCCCGTCTCCATGCTCATCCCGCGGGTCGTCGGCTTCAGGCTCACCGGGTCGATCCCGGCTGGCGCGACCGCCACCGACGTGGTGCTGACGGTCACCGAGATCCTGCGCAACCACGGGGTGGTCGGCAAGTTCGTCGAGTTCTACGGCGACGGCGTCGCTGCCGTGCCGCTCGCGAACCGGGCGACGATCGGCAACATGAGCCCCGAGTTCGGCTCGACCTGCGCGATCTTCCCCATCGACGACGTCACCCTCACCTACCTGCGCCTGACCGGTCGTTCAGAGGAGTCGGTGGCCCTCGTCGAGGCGTACGCCAAGGAGCAGGGGATGTGGCACGACCCGTCGGTCGAGCCGCGCTTCTCCGAGCGCCTCGAGCTCGACCTCTCGACGGTCGTCCCGTCGATCGCCGGACCGAAGCGCCCCCAGGACCGGATCGCGCTGACCGACGCCAAGCAGGCCTTCCGCAAGGTCCTGCCGACGTACGTCTCGCACAGCGAGGGCTACGCCGGTGCCGCCACGAGCTTCCCGGCCAGCGACCCCACCCCGGGCGGGGTCCAGGAGGGGACCAACGGCGGCGACAAGCCGGCCAACGAGGGGGACGGCAGCACCCGCCCGACCCAGCCGGTCTCGGTGACCACAGCCGACGGCCGCACCTTCGAGATCGACCACGGCATCGTGTCGATCGCGTCGATCACCTCGTGCACCAACACCTCCAACCCGTCGGTGATGATGGCCGCGGCCATGCTCGCCAAGAACGCGGTCGACCGCGGGCTGACCGTCGCCCCCTGGGTCAAGACGTCGATGGCTCCCGGGTCGAAGGTGGTGTCCAACTACTACGACAAGGCCGGCATGTGGCCCTACCTGGAGAAGCTGGGCTACCACCTCGTCGGCTATGGCTGCACCACCTGCATCGGCAACTCCGGACCGCTCGACGAGGCCATCTCCGCCGCCGTCCAGGAGCACGACCTGGCCGTCGTCTCGGTCCTCTCGGGCAACCGGAACTTCGAGGGCCGGATCAATCCCGACGTGAAGATGAACTACCTCGCCTCGCCGCCGCTGGTCATCGCGTATGCGCTGGCCGGGACGATGGACTTCGACTTCGACACCCAGCCGCTGGGCCAGGACGAGCACGGCGAGGACGTCTTCCTCAAGGACATCTGGCCGACTCCGCAGGACGTCGAGGAGACCATCGCGCGCTCGATCAGCCAGGAGATGTTCACCCACGACTACGCCGACGTCTTCGCCGGTGACGAACGCTGGCAGTCGCTGCCCACGCCGGAGGGCAAGACCTTCGAGTGGGACCCCGAGTCGACCTACGTGCGCAAGCCCCCGTACTTCGACGGCATGACCATGGAGACCACCCCGGTCAGCGACATCGAGGGCGCCCGGGTGCTGGCGAAGCTCGGCGACTCGGTCACCACCGACCACATCAGCCCGGCCGGGTCGATCAAGGCCGACAGCCCGGCCGGTCGCTATCTCGCCGAGCACGGCATCGACCGCAAGGACTTCAACTCCTACGGCTCGCGTCGTGGCAACCACGAGGTGATGATCCGCGGCACCTTCGCCAACATCCGGCTGCGCAACCTGCTGCTGGACGACGTCGAGGGCGGGTTCACCCGCAACTTCCTCGCCGACGGCGAGCAGAGCACCATCTACGACGCCGCCGCGGCATACCAGGACGCCGGCGTCCCGCTGGTCATCCTCTCCGGCAAAGAGTATGGCTCGGGCTCGTCGCGCGACTGGGCCGCAAAGGGCACCCGCCTCCTCGGGGTCAAGGCCGTCATCGCGGAGAGCTACGAGCGGATCCACCGCTCGAACCTCATCGGGATGGGCGTGCTGCCGTTGCAGTACCCGGCGGGGGAGACTGCCGAGTCGCTCGGCCTGGACGGCACCGAGACGTTCTCGGTCAGCGGGATCACCGCGCTGAACGAGGGTCGGACCCCGAAGACGGTCCACGTGACGGCCACCAGAAACGGGGGAGCGCCGGTCGAGTTCGACGCCGTGCTGCGGATCGACACCCCGGGCGAGGCCGACTACTACCGCAACGACGGCATCCTGCAGTACGTGCTGCGCTCGCTCGTCACCAGCTGACGGCCGGCCGCCGGGTTGCCGGGCCCGTCCCCCGGGACGGGTCCGGCCCTTGTGCGGCCTCGTCCGACGTGAGAGTCTACTCTCGATAGAACACTCTCACGTTGGGACCGGCCATGGCGAACCCGTACGGCGACATCGAGCTCGACGCGCAGGGCATCCGGGCCCTGGCCCACCCGGTGCGGCTGGCCATCCTCACCCGGCTCCAGGGCACCGGACCGAGCACGGCGACGGCGCTCGCTCCTCAGGTGGGAGCCAGCCCGTCGGTCACCAGCTGGCATCTGCGCCACCTGGCCAAGCACGGGCTCGTGCAGGACTCCGCGGTCCAGGGAAGCGGACGAGAGCGGTGGTGGGAGGCGGCGGCCCGGGGCTTCCGGTTCACCGCCACGGACGACGCGGGGCTCGCGGCGCAGCGGGCACTGACCGCTGTCATGCGCCAGGTCGAGGGAGACCTTCCTGCCAGGTGGGAGTCGGAGGTGGAGCCGCACCTCGAGCCGGCCTGGCGGCAGGCCTCCGGTCGGTCGAACACCACCGTCCTGGTGACCCTCGACGAGCTGGCCGCCGTCGAGGAGGCCATCGAGGCGCTGCTGGCTCCGTACGTCCTGCGCAAGGACGCACCACCGGACGAGATCCCCGCGCAGGCTCGTGCCGTGCGGATCCTGCGGCACGTCCTGCCTGGTTCGGGTGGGCCGACGCCGTGACCGCCGGACCGACCGGTATGCCGCACAACGCGGCCGCGACCGAGGTCACCCGGCCGCTGTGGCGGGACCGGCGCTTCGCGACCTACTGGGCGGGCCAGGGTGTCTCCCAGCTCGGCGACCGGGTCAGCGAGCTCGCCCTGCCCCTCATCGCCGTGACCACGCTGCAGGCCAGCCCGACGGCAGTCGGCCTCCTGACGGCGGCGGTATGGGCACCTCACCTGCTCGCGCTGTTCGTCGGAGCGTGGGTCGACCAGCAGGCTCGCAAGCGCCGGCTGCTCATCGCCGCTGACCTGGTCCAGGCGCTCGTCATCCTCAGCCTGCCGGTTGCCCACCTCGCCGGTGCAGTCACCCTGGCGCAGCTCTTCGCCGTGGCCCTGGTGGCCGGCGGCGGCGCCGTGCTCTACCAGACGGCATACCCGACGTTCTTCGTGGCGCTGGTCCGGCGCGAGCAGTACCTCGAGGCGAACTCGCTACTGAGCGGGACGCGTTCGGCATCCTTCATCGTCGGGCCCGCAGTGGGCGGAGGCCTGGTCCAGGCACTCACCGCTCCTGTCGCGATGGTGGTGGACGGCCTGTCCTTCGTGGTCTCGGCGGTCCTCATCGGACGGGTCCGGGTCGACGAGACCGCCCGGTCGAGGGACGTCACCGGGGAGCCGCTCTGGGACCGAGCCCGGTCCGGGATGGGCTTCCTCCTGCGCCATACCTACCTGCGGGCGTCCTTGGCATGCGCGACGACCCTCAACTTCTTCAGCTTCGTCGTCGCCGCCCTGGTCATCCTCTACGCGAGCCGCACGCTGGGGCTCTCCGCAGGGGTCATCGGGCTGGCCTTCGGGATCGGTGCCTCGGGCGGCCTGCTCGGCGCCGTGCTCGCGACCCGGGTGGCGCGGCGGATCGGGGTGGGGCGGACCATCGCGGTCGGGGCGGTCCTCTTCAGCGCGCCAATGGCCCTGCTGCCGCTGGCGGCCGGCTCGGACCTGGCCAAGGCCGCGCTGCTCGGCGGCGTCGAGCTCGTCAGCGGCCTCGGGGTCATGCTGTTCGACATCAACCTCAACGCTCTCCAGACGGCAGTGACCCCCGACGAGATGCGCAGCCGGGTCGCCGGGGCGTACTCCACCGTCAACTACGGCATCCGGCCGCTCGGAGCCGTTCTCGGCGGCCTCAGCGGCACGCTCGTCGGTGTCGGTCCGACCATGGTGGTCGCCGCGCTGGGGGGAGCCTGCGCCGTCCTGTGGCTGCTTCGCTCGCCGATCATCTCCACCCGCTCGATCGCCGAGCTGGAGCCTGTGGGCTGATACCAGGCAGGACCGCGTCCTGACGGGCAGAGATGCTGAGGTGCAGCCCGTCTGCCAAGGGTTTACCATCGAGCCAAGCTGCACGGTAACGGTTCACGACGCGTGACCCGACAAGAGAGGTCAGCCGCCATGGTCGATGCCCCTGTTCCCGATGCCGTCCCCTCGACGCCCGGCCGCGCCCTCACCCGCAGGTCAGCCCTGGGGCTCGGTATCGGGCTCGGAGCGACGGCTGCCGGCGTGCTCGCGGCCCCCGGTGCGCACGGCGCTGCCCTCACCTCCGGCCTGACTCCCACCCGCGACCAGGCCCAGCCCGGCGACCAGCACGTCCAGCTGACCTCCTTCGCCGAGCACGACCTGCGTCGGGGGGAGCACCATGGCACCCGGGTGGACCACGACGCACTGCGGGTCGAGTCGCCGACGAGCCTCCGCTCCTACGTCGACCCGTTCGGCAGCGGGGCAGCAGTCGAGTACGACCAGGCGTCCTGGCTCTCGCCGGTCGTCGGCACGCCGTTCCCGTTCACCGAGCTGATCAGCTCGTGGAACGTCGAGACGCCGGACCAGACGTGGGTCGAGGTCCTCGTCCGGGGGACCGACGAGACCGGGACGCTGTCCGGGTGGTACGTCCTGGGCAGGTGGTGCGCCAAGGACCCGGCCGACGGGGGAGCGATCCACCGGACATCGGTCAACGGGCAGAGGACGGCGTTGGCCAACGTCTGGACGGACACCCTCCACGTCTACGACCCCCACCGCCTGCACGACTGGCAGCTGCAGGTCAACCTGCTGCGTCCTGCAGGGACCAGCCAGACCCCGGCGCTGCGGATGGTCTGCGCCATGGCGTCCGGTCTCCCGAGCCAGTCGACGGTCCCCGTCAGCCCGGTGGGGCGGGGAGCGGGCCGCACCCTCGACGTGCCGACCTTCTCGCAGGAGGTCCACATCGGGCACTACCCCCAGTGGGACAACGGGGGAGAGGCCTGGTGCTCGGCGACCTCGACCGCGATGGTGCTGAAGTACTGGGGCGTCGGCCCGACGCCGGCCGACCTCACCTGGGTGAGCCCGCCGGTCGACGCCGAGGTCGACTTCTCGGCTCGCAACGTCTTCGACTACACCTACGACGGCGCCGGCAACTGGCCGTTCAACACCGCCTACGCGAGCCGTTACGGCCTGCAGGGGTTCGTCACACGGCTGCGCAGCCTGACCGAGGCCGAGGAGTTCATCCGGGCGGGGATCCCGCTGGTCATCTCCGTGTCGTTCGCGAAGGGCGACCTCGACGGGGCGGGGTATGGCACGAACGGCCACCTCATGGTCGTCGTCGGCTTCACCGAGAGCGGCGACGTCGTCGTCAACGACCCGGCGTCGCACCTGGTCAAGGACGACGGCCAGGTGCGCACGACCTACCGGCGGGACCAGCTCGAGAACGCCTGGGTGCCGCACTCCGGTGGGACGGTCTACGTCATCCACCCCGAGAAGAGGCACCTGCCGAAGGCGCTGACCAAGGACGAGCCGAACTGGTGACCTGAGGTGGCACTGAGCCGGCCGACCGCGGTTGACACACTGGGGCGGTGAACACCCCCGTCCCGCCCGGCTGGCCGAGGTCCGTCCCTCCTGCCCACACGCCGGGGTGGGAGGACAAGGCCACCGCGTGGCTGCTCGACCACTGCCCACCGGACTACCGCGGGTATGCGGGCTGGCGCAAGAACCCCATCGCGCTCGCCTGGCTGGCCGACCGGCACATCGACGGCCAGGTCGCGGCGATGCGACAGGCCTACCGCGAGGCCCGCGTGCAGCTCGGCGAGCACGTCACGGCCGAGGCGCTGGCCGAGATCATGGCCAACCTCGAGGCCGAGGGACTGCGCCTCGTGGCGGCCAAGCGCTCCGCCGCGCTGCTGCTCGAGGCGATGCAGGGCAAGCGGTTCGTCCCGCGGCTGTGAGGGACCGGGGTCGGACGCCGGGGTGGGGGGTGCGCTCCGTCCATCGGGTGTCGAGGGACCAGGGGGCTCGCCTGCTGAACTACAGTGGATCGACCCATCTCGGCGAAGGGACCGACATCCACCGTGGCACTGCTCGACGCGATCGACGGACCTGAGGATCTCAAGGGGCTGGCCCCAGAGGACATCCCCGGCCTGGCCCAGGAGATCCGCGACTTCCTCGTCGAGTCGGTGTCCCGGACCGGCGGCCATCTCGGCCCCAACCTCGGCGTCGTCGAGCTGACCATCGCCATCCACCGGGTCTTCAGCTCTCCGCGGGACACGGTGGTCTTCGACACCGGTCACCAGTCCTACGTCCACAAGCTGCTGACCGGGCGCCGGGACTTCGACCGGCTCAAGTCCAAGGGGGGGCTGTCCGGCTACCCCAGCAGGGCCGAGTCGGCCCACGACGTCGTGGAGAACTCGCACGCGTCGACCGCGCTGTCCTGGGCGGACGGCATCGCCAAGGCGCGGCGGCTGACCGGCGAAGGCGACCGGCATACCGTGGCGGTCATCGGGGACGGCGCGCTGACCGGCGGGATGGCATGGGAGGCGATCAACAACATCGCCGCAGACAAGGACCTCCCCCTGGTCATCGTCGTCAACGACAACGAGCGGTCGTACGCCCGGACCACCGGCGGTCTGGCGGACCACCTCGCCACCTTGCGGACGACGCGGGGCTACGAGACGTTCCTCGACTGGGGCAAGACCACCCTGTCGCGCACCCCGGTCATCGGCGGCGCGATGTATGGCGCGGTGCACGGCATGAAGAAGGGCATCAAGGACATCGTCGCGCCGCAGGGGATGTTCGAGGACCTCGGACTGAAGTACCTCGGGCCGATCGACGGTCACGACGAGCCGGCGGTGGAGTCGGCGCTGCGTCGGGCGCGTGACTTCGGCGGGCCGGTCCTCGTCCACGTGCTCACCAAGAAGGGCAAGGGCTACGACCCGGCCCGCAAGCACGAGGCCGACCGGTTCCACGCCGTGGACAAGATCAACCCCGAGACCGGTCTGCCGCTGCAGATCAAGGGGCGGATCTGGACGGACGAGTTCAGCGACGCCCTGCTCGACGTGGCGAAGGACCGGGAGGACATCGTCGCGATCACCGCCGCCATGCTCATCCCCGTGGGCCTGCAGGAGTTCGCCGAGCGATATCCCGACCGGGTCTTCGACGTCGGCATCGCGGAGCAGCACGCGGTCACCATGGCCTCGGGTCTCGCCTTCGGTGGGCTGCACCCCGTCGTCTGCGTCTACGCCACCTTCCTCAACCGCGCCTTCGACCAGCTGCTGATGGACTGTGCGCTGCACTCCGCAGGCGTCACCTTCGTCCTCGACCGCGCCGGCATCACCGGCACCGACGGGGCCTCCCACAACGGCATGTGGGACATGACGATCACCGGGCTCGTCCCGGGCCTGCACCTCACCGCTCCCCGGGACGCCGACGAGCTGACGCGCGCCCTCCGGGAGGCGGTCGACATCACCGACGCTCCGAGCGTCATCCGCTTCTCGAAGCAGAACCCCCCCGCCCCGATCCCGGCTCTGCGCACGGTGGGCACGGTCGACGTCCTCTTCGACCCCGACACGGACGACACGGCCGACCTGCTCCTCGTCGGTCTCGGCGAGATGGCGGCCACCGCGATGTCGGTCGCCGAGAAGCTCACCGCCCAGGGCTACACCGTGCGGGTCGTCGACCCGAGGTGGTGCCTGCCGGTCAGCCCCGACCTCGCGGGCCTCGCGCGAGACGTCAGGGCCGTGGCGGTCCTCGAGGACAACCTCGTCGTGGGCGGGGTCGGCTCCCAGGTCACCCAGGCCCTGCGCGAGGCGGGCATGCGTCTGCCCGTCCATCTGCACGGCATACCGAAGCGCTTCCTGGCCCACGCCTCGCGCGGGGAGGTGCTGGAGGAGATCGGCCTGACACCGGACGCGATCGCCGACCGGCTCACCGCGGTCCTCGACCGCTGAGGATCCGGCTCGACCTGGTGCCGCGGCACACCCCCTCGACGCCAGTGTGGCGCCGTACTCCATGATCCCACCTCCGTCACTCCCGTAACTTCTCGCCGTAGGTGGCCGGGTGAGCCAAGATCCGCGCAACGGTGCGCGGGGCCCCCGCCCGAAGGGAAGGGCATCGATGTCCAAACGGTGGAGTGTGGCCCTGGTGGGCGTGGCGGTCGTCGTGTCGCTGGCGGCCTGCGGGACGCCCGGAGCGAGCAGCCCCGGCGCAGCGGGGGGCGCGACGAGCGCTGGCGGCGCGCCATACAAGGTGGGCCTGGTGTACTCCAAGACCGGACCGCTGGCGGCCTACGGGGAGCAGTACCGCGACGCCTTCACGGTCGGGCTGGACTACGCCACCAAGGGGACCGGCGCCGTCAACGGCCACCAGATCGAGGTCACCGACCAGGACGACGCGGGCGACCCGGCCAAGGCTGTCACCGCCGTCACCAGCCTGATCGGCAGCGGCACCAAGATCATCGCCGGCTCGACGTCCTCGGGTGTGGCCCTCCAGGTCGCGCCGCTGGCCAAGGACAACAAGGTGCTCTTCATCTCCGGCCCGGCCGCGACCGACGCAGTCACCGGCGCCAACAAGTACACCTTCCGGTCCGGGCGGCAGACCTACCAGGACATCGCCACAGCCGGCACGATGGTCGGGGACGTCAAGGGCAAGAAGGTCACGGTCTTCGCCCAGGACAGCGCGTTCGGCAAGGCGAACGAGGCCGGCGTCAAGGCTGTCCTCGGTGGCAAGGGTGCGACGGTCACCTCGGTCCTCGTCCCCGCCGCCGCGACGGACTTCACGCCGTTCGCCAGCCAGGTCAAGGACCAGAAGCCGGACCTGCTCTTCGTCGCCTGGGCCGGCACCAACGCCAGCCAGATGTGGCAGACGCTGTCCCAGCAGGGCGTGTTCGAGACGACCAAGGTGGTCACCGGCCTCGACATCAAGCCCACCCACGCGCTCTTCGGTGACGCCGGGGCGAAGATCAGCTTCCTGTCGCACTTCTTCGCCGGAGCGGCCAGCAACGACGCCTACGCCGCGCTCGAGAAGGGGCTCAAGGCCCAGGGCAAGGAGGTCGACCTCTTCACCGACGACGGCTTCGTGGCCGCGCAGATGGTCGTCCGGGCGCTCACCGAGGGTGGTCAGGACGTCGACAAGATGGTCACCGCCCTCGAGGGCTGGAAGTTCGACGGCCCCAAGGGAGCGATGCAGATCCGCGCCGAGGACCACGCCATGCTGCAGCCGATGTTCACGGCCAAGCTGACGAAGACGGCCACCGGCGTGACGCCCCAGCTGGTCACCACGCTCGCTCCTGCGGACGTCGCTCCGCCGGTCACGCCCTTCAAGTGATCGAGGCCGCGGGGATCGGGTGGCGCGTCGGCGGCGCCCGCATCCTCGAGGACATCTCCCTCTCCGTCCGGCCCGGTGAGCTGCTCGGCATCATCGGGCCGAACGGGGCGGGGAAGTCCTCGCTGATCAACATCCTCTCGGGGGTGCTTCGCCCGTCGAGCGGACGGGTGGTCCTCGGCGGGCACGACGTCACCCGGCGAAGCGCCACCCGCCGGGCCCGGATGGGGCTCGCCCGCTCCTTCCAGACGTCCGCGCTGTTCGACGGCCTCAGCGCCCGGGAGAACGTCCGCCTGGCGCTGCAGGCCACCCGGCCCGGATCGCTCAACCCGGTCAGGACCGCCGCCAGCGCGCCGGACGGCGCCCGGGTGGACGAGCTGCTCGAGCGGGTCCGGATGCCGGGGTCGGGTCCGGTCCTCGCGGCCGACCTGTCGCATGGGGACCGTCGCAAGCTCGAGCTCGCCATGGCCCTGGCCTCGAGTCCTCAGGTGCTGCTGCTCGACGAGCCGATGGCCGGCGTCTCGGCCGACGACGTCGACGGGCTGACCGGGATCATCGGCGAGGTGCGCGACGGCGGGGTGGCGGTCGCGATGGTGGAGCACCACATGCACGTCGTGCTCGGCCTGGCCGACCGCGTCGCGGTGCTGCACCACGGCGAGCTGCTGGCCGTGGGGACGGCCGACGAGGTCACCGGCGACGAGAGGGTGCAGCAGGCGTATCTGGGGGAGGCCCTGTGAGCGCGGCCGTCCTGCACGTCGCGGACCTGCACGTCCACTACGGGGGCTCCCACATCCTGCAAGGGGTCAGCTTCGACGTGCCGTCGACCGGCGTCACGGCCCTGCTCGGACGCAACGGCGTCGGCAAGACCACGACCTTGCGGGCCATCCTCGGCCTCGCCCCGCGACGTGGCGTGATCCACCTGGACGGCGCCGACCTCACGAAGCGGTCGACGGCGCGGATCGTCCGGGACGGCGTCGGCTACGTGCCCGAGGACCGGGAGGTGTTCGGTGGCCTGACCGTCGAGGAGAACCTGCGCCTGGTCGGCGGCGATGTCGGCGTCTCCGCTCCGATCGTCCAGGAGCTGTTCCCCGACCTCGTGGGCCGACGCCGCCAGAAGGCCGGGACGCTCTCGGGCGGTCAGCAGCAGATGGTCTCGCTGGCTCGCGTCCTGCTCCGCGAGAACAAGCTCCTGCTGGTCGACGAGCCCACCAAGGGACTGGCACCCAAGCTCGTGACCGAGGTGGCCGACGTGCTGGCCCGTGTCGCACGGCATACGCCGATCCTGCTCGTCGAGCAGAACCTGCCCCTCGTGCGCCGGATCGCGGACACCGTGATCGTGCTCGACGCCGGTCGGGTCGTCCACCGAGGAGACGCGGGCGCGCTGCTCGCCGACCCCGACCTCACCCGCGAGCTGCTCGGTGTCTCGATGCGACGCGAGGCTGCGGGAGCACCACAGCACCCGGCATCAGCGACCACCGAGCAGGGGGAGAGCAACGATGAGTGAGGCCGTGCTGCTCGTAGTCACCGGCCTGGGCCTGGGGGCGCTGTACTTCCTCGCCGCGTCGGGCCTGAGCCTGATCTACGGCCTGATGGGGGTGCTGAACTTCGCACACGGAGCCTTCATGGTGGCCGGCGCGTATGCCGGGTGGCTGACCATGGGCGCGCTGCCCGCGACGTTCTCTGTAGGGCTGCGGCTTGCGGTGGCGGTCGTCGTGGCCGCGCTGACCGGTGCGCTGGTCGGCCTCGTCGTCGAGGTCGTCCTGATCCGCCCGCTCTACCGCCGGCACATCCAGCAGGTGCTCGTCACGGTGGGGCTCTCGCTCGCCGCCATCGCTGCGGTGCAAGGCATCTGGGGCTCGGACCCGCACCGGCTGGAGCGGCCAGGCTGGTTCACCGACACGACGGACGTCCTGGGCACGCGCCTTCCGAACGACCGCTTCGTCTACCTCGGCGTTGCCCTCCTCGTCTTCCTCGGGCTCCTCGCACTGCTCCACTTCACCCGCCTCGGGCTGGTGATCCGCGCCGGGGTCGAGAACCGGACCATGGTCGAGGCACTCGGCATCAACGTGCAGCGCACCTTCACCATCGTCTTCGCCATGGGCGGTGCGGCCGCCGGTCTGGCAGGCATCCTCTACGCGATGTATGCCGGGAGCGTCTCGCCCGGACAGGGGGGCTCGCTGCTGATCTACGCGTTCATCGTCGTCGTGATCGGCGGGATGGGCTCCCTGGTCGGGACCGCAGTGGGAGCCATGGCCGTCGGGCTGGTCCAGCAGCTGGCGAACTACTACGCAGCCACCGGCGTCGGTGACCTCTCGGTGGTGCTGCTGCTCGCCGCGGTGCTCCTGCTGCGACCGCGTTCGATGGAGGGTGTCCACGCATGAGGGTGCTCAAGGCCGTCCCCCCACTCCTCGTCGTCCTGGTACTGGCGTACCTGCCCTACGTGTCGGCCACGGTCCCGGGGGTCTTCCCCGACCGGGTCAACGGGCCCGGCTCGATGCAGCTGCTCGCGACCTGCCTGACCATTGCCGGGATCGCGCTGAGCTACGACGTGCTGTTCGGCCGGACCGGCCTGCTCAGCTTCGGTCACGCGCTGTTCGTCGCGGCCGGCAGCTACCTGCTGTCCATCTCGATGGCGCGGTGGGGCCTTCCCCTGCCGGTCGCCGTCCTCGTCGCCCTCGTCGCCACGACCACGCTGGCCCTGGTGATCGGCGCCATCGCCCTGCGGGTGGGTGGCATCGCGTTCGCCATGGTCACGCTCGCCTTCGCCCAGGCCGGCGCGATCGTGGTCATGCGCAACCCAGGCGACCTGACCGGCGGCGAGGAGGGACGCAGCCTCAACCGCGATGCCATGCCCGACCTGCTCGTCGGCGTCAGCAACGCGCCCTACCGGTACTGGACCGCGCTGGCCTTCGTCGTCGTCGCGTGGGTCGTCGTCAGCCGGCTGACGAGGTCGCGCGCCGGCCACGCGATGGCCGCCGTCCGCGAGAACGAGCCCCGGGCCTCGGTGCTCGGCATCGACACCTACCGCACCAAGCTGCTGGCGATCGTCGTGGCGTCCTTCCTCGGTGGTCTCGGCGGCATCGTGCATGCGCTGGTCCTCGGGGGCTCCAACCCCCACCTGACCTCGTCCGAGTTCACCCTCTCGCTCCTCGTCATGGTCGTCCTCGGCGGGGCCGGGAGCCGGTGGGGAGCCGTGATCGGCGGCTTCCTCTACACGTACGCCGACAGCCGACTGGTCGAGATCTCGGGGACCTCCGCCCTGGAGTCCCTGCCGACAGTCCTGCGTCAGGTGCTGTCCCAGCCCCTGTTCATCCTCGGGGTGCTCTTCGTTCTCGTCGTCTACTTCGCGCCGTCCGGCCTGACCGGCATCGGGCAGCAGCTGACCCGGAGCCGGCGCCTCATGCGTCAGCGGATGGTCCGGAACCGACCTGTCAGGGAGGGGGAGTGAGCATGGAGCAGCACAGCACCGCCGGCTTCCGGATCGAGCTTCCAGAGGGCGGGCTCGACATCCACGACCTCACGGTCGGCGAGCCCACGGGGTCGGCGCCCGTCGTCGTCGCCGTGCACGGGATCACGTCGAACGGCCTCAGCTGGCAGTGCGTCGCGGACGAGCTCTACCGCCGGCGCGGCCCGGGATCGGTGCGCTTCCTCGCTCCCGACCTGCGAGGGCGCGGCGACAGCCGGGATGCCCCTGGTCCCTACGGCCTGGCCACCCATGCGAGCGACCTCGTCGCGATCTCGGACGTCTTCGGCGCCCAACCACTGCTCGTCGGCCACTCGGCCGGTGCGTTCGCCGCAGCGCTGACCGGGGCGCTCTACCCCGACCGCGTCAGCGGGCTGGTCCTCGTCGACGGGGGGCTGGCGTTCCCGCCCCCGCCGGACCTCGACATCGACGCGGCGCTCGAAGCGGTGATCGGCCCCGCCATGCGACGGCTGACGATGCGCTTCACCGGCCCTGAGGCATACCTCGACTTCTGGCGCGAGCACCCGGCGCTGGGCCCGGCGCTCGGCGGCCCCCAGGGACCGGAGATCCGCCGCTACCTGCTGCACGACCTCGTGCCGGCGCCGGAGGGCTCCTCGTCAGCGCAGGGCGCGTGGGTCAGCTCGTGCCGCATCGAGGCCGTCCGCGCGGACGGGGCCGGCGTCCTCGCGGACGAGCAGGTCCATGGAGCTGCCCGCAAGGCGGTGGCGGCAGGGCTGCCGGTCGAGCTCGTATGGGCTGCGCGGGGCCTGCTCGACGAGCCGCAGGGCCTGTACGACGAGCGCCGGATCGCCGGTCTGGACCTGCCGCCGGAGATCCGGGTGACGGCCGTCCGCGACGCCAACCACTACACGGTCATCCTCAACGCAGACGGTGTCGGCACCGTCGTCGATGCCCTGGAGCGGCAGCTGCCGGCCGCTCGCTGAGCCATCCAGGGATCAGCCCGGGTCGGCCATGAGATGGCGCAGGCGCAGGGCGAGCTGGAGCTCGAGCGACCGGTCGGGGTGCTGCCAGTCCGGCCCGAGGAGGGCGGCGATCCGCTCCAGCCGCTGAGCGACCGTGTTGACGTGGACGTGCAGGGCGGTCGCGGCGTGACGGGGGCTGCCTCCGGCGCCGAAGTACGCCTCGAGAGTCCCCACGAGGTCCGTCTTGCGCGTGCGGTCGTAGGTCAGCACCGCGCCCAGCACCCGGTCGACGTATGCCGTGACGTCCGGTTCGGACCCGACGATGAGACCGGCGAACCCCAGGTCTGCGGCGGCCGCACCGGAGCCCTGGTGGCCGAGGGCGACGAGCGCCCCGACAGTGCGGACCGCCTCCGCGTGCCCTGCGGAGACCGCGTCGATGTCGGCGAGGGGGCCGACCCCGGCGACGGTGACCTCGCCGGCGCGCGAGAGCCGGGCCGCCATCGTCTTGGCGAGGACTCCGGGGTCGTCCCCGGACACGAGCGCGACGACGTCACCCTCGTGCTCACCGACGACGCCGGTGGCGCTGATGGCGGCATGGGCCGAGAGCACGAGGGCCCGGCGGTTCGCGCCCTCGCGCCCACGCAGCACGAGCAGGCAGTAGGGCCGTTGGGTCTCCAGGCCGTAGGCGCGAGCGGCCTGGACGCGGTCGGCCCGGTCCCGGCGCCCGGCGATGAGGTCCGAGACGAGGTCGGTGCGCATCTGCTGCTGGGCGTCGAGGGCCTGCCGCTCGAACAGCAGGACCAGGGCGGTGACCACGGCGGCTCGCTCCACCGTGCGGCGGTCGGGGACGTCCAGCTCGGTCAACCCGCCGAGGACCAGCAGCCCGAGCCGCTGATGGGCGGCGGTGACGCCGACGGCGAAGCGGTCGTCGTCGTGCACCAGCCGGCCCGACCCGGCCGCCGCCTCGGCGAGAGCCCCGTCGGCCAGCGGGTCGCGCTCGGACGGGTCGGGGTTGCCCGGTGGCGCCTGGCCGCTCTCGCTCCGGCGGACGCCGAAGTCGTCGAGCAGGACGACCCATCCGCCGAGCAGGTCGCCGAGGGCGTGGGTGATGTCGTCGGCGCCTCCGCCGGCCAGGACGAGGTCCGCGAAGCGGTCGTGGGCGGCAGCGGCCCGTTCGACTCCCGCCGTATGCCGTCGGACGGTCTCGTGCGCCTCGGAGAGGGCAGCGAGAGCCTGCTCGGTCTCGCGCAGCGCGCGCACCTGGACGATGGTCACCGCCGCGAGAGCGGCCAGCGAGGTCAGCAGGGCCACCTCGTCGTGGGTGAACGGCCGAGGCGAGCGGTTGGCGGCGAACAGCACGCCGACGAAGTCGTCCTCGACGATGAGGGGGGTGCCGCAGATCGCCACGATGCCCTCTTCACCGACGGCGCTGTCGATGGGGCCGGTGTGCTGGAAGCGGCGGTCCGCGAAGTAGTCGGCGGTCCAGTAGGCCTTGCGGGTCGAGGCGGCCAGGCCCCCCAGTCCGTCCCCGAGTGCGAGCCGCACGGCCTGGAACGCCGGCGAGATGGACCCGTCCGTGGCCCGCATGAAGGTGTCGGCGCGCTCGGGGTCGTAGAGGGTGAGGTAGGCCAGGTCGGTCCCGAGCAGCGTGCGGGCCCGGCGCACGATCGCGTCGAGGACCCCGTTGGGGTCGCTCAGCGAGGCCAGGTCCCGGGCGGTCTCGACGAGCGCGGACAGCTCTGCCTCGCGCCTGCGCCGACGGTCGATGCCGTCGCGGATCCGCAGAGCCAGGTCCCGCTCGGTCTCGGGAGCGCCGACCGCCCCGAGGTCCCCGGCCGCGGCGTCGTTGGCGAGCAGCCGCAGGAGCTGGAGTGCGGCACTCTCGGTCGTCGTGGTGTGGGCAGCCATCGTCGGAGAGTCTAGAGTGCGCTGGTGTGGGGCCGGGTGACATGTCTCATGACGGGGCGGACGCTCACCGGGCCGTCCAACCGCCGTCCATCACCATCGAGGCGCCGGTGATCGAGGCCGAGGATGGACCGCACAGGAAGGCCGCGAGGTCAGCGACCTCCGCCGGCTCGATGAGGCGCTTGACGGCGACCGCACCCAGCATGATCGTGTCGAGCACGTCCGCCTCGGGGATGCCGTGTCGCGCCGCCTGGTCGGCGATCTGCATCTCGACGAGGGGAGTGCGGACGTAGGCCGGGTTGATGCAGTTGCTCGTGACCCCCTTGGCCGCGCCCTCGAGCGCCACCACCTTGGAGAGACCCTCGAGGCCGTGCTTGGCGGTGACGTAGGCGGACTTGAACTCGCTGGCCCGCAGGCCGTGGGCGCTGGAGATGTTGACGACCCGCCCCCATCCGTGCGCGTACATGTGCGGCAGCACCTGGCGGATCAGCCGGAAAGGGGAGTGCAGCATGAGGTCGAGGATCTGCTCGAAGCGCTCCAGCGGGAAGTCCTCGATCGGCGCGACGTGCTGCACGCCGGCGTTGTTGACGAGGATGTCGACGTCCCTCGGCAGCTCGGTGAGGGCGTCGAGGTCAGCCAGGTCAGCGACGAGCGGCGTCACGAGGTCGTGCCCGTCGAGGTGCTCCAGCCCGGCGGCGTCGCGGTCCACGGCATACACCCGGGCGCCCGCCGCCACGAGGCGCTCGACGGTGGCGGCGCCGATGCCGCTGGCGGCCCCGGTGACCATGGCCGTGCGGCCGGTGAGGTCGATCGGCGCGCCGACGGCGGCGGCGTTCGTCGGTGACATGACGCAGACACTAGGCAGCGCCCGCGACGCCCCTCATGTGTCCCCCACCCACTCTTGCGTGAATGGTATGTATGCGCCCTCCTGGCCCGGTGGGGGCCGTCCGCAGCCCGGAGGTCAGATGTCCCGGAAGACCTCGATGGTCGCGCCGAGGGCGTTCAGCCGCTCGGCGAGGTCCTCGTACCCCCGGTTGATCACGTAGACGTTGCGCAACACCGAGGTGCCCGGGGCGGCCAGCATGGCCAGCAGGACGACGACGCCAGGGCGCAGCGCCGGAGGGCACATCACCTCGGCGGCCCGCCACCGGGTCGGGCCCTCGATCAGCACCCGGTGCGGGTCGAGGAGCTGCACGTGCCCGCCGACCTTGGTCAGCTCCGTGAGGTAGATCGCCCGGTTGTCGTAGACCCAGTCGTGCAGCATCGTCGTGCCCTCCGCCTGGGCCGCGATGAGGGCGAAGAAGGGCAGGTTGTCGATGTTCAGCCCGGGGAAGGGCATGGGGTGGATCTTGTCGATCGGGGCGTGCAGCGGTCCCGGAACCGTCGTCAGGTCGACCAGCCGGGTGTGGCCGTTGACCGAGCGGTACTCGTCCGACATCTCGTAGCGCATCCCCATCCCCTCGAGGGTGGCGAGCTCGATCTCCATGAACTCGATCGGCACCCGGCGGATGGTGATGGTCGAGTCGGTGACGACTGCCGCCGCCAGCAGGCTCATCGCCTCGATCGGGTCCTCCGACGGGGCGAACTCGACGTCGACGTCGATCCGGGGGACACCGTGGACGGTCAGCGTGGTCGAGCCGATGCCGTCGATGCTGACCCCGAGCTTCCCGAGGAAGAAGCACAGGTCCTGGACCATGTAGTTGGGGCTCGCGTTGCGGATGACGGTGACGCCGTCATGGCGGGCGGCCGCGAGCAGCACGTTCTCGGTCACCGTGTCGCCGCGCTCGGTCAGCACGATGGCCCGTGTCGGGCTCACGCTGGTGTCGACCTTGGCGTCGTAGAAGCCGTGGGTGGCGGTGACCTCGAGTCCGAAGGCCCGCAGGGCCGACATGTGCGGCTCGACGGTGCGGGTGCCGAGGTCGCAGCCGCCGGCATACGGCAGCTGGAAGGCCGGGTAGTCGTGCAGCAGGGGGCCGAGGAACATCAGGACGGTGCGGGTGCGGCGCGCCGCGTCCACGTCGATGCCGCCGAGGTCCAGCCGCTCCGGCGGGACGATCTCCAGGTCGTTGCTGTCGGGCAGCCACCGGGTCTTGACCCCGATCGAGCTGAGCACCTCGAGGATCCGGTTGACCTCCTCGATCCGGGCCATGCTCCGCAAGGTGGTCCGCCCGCGGTTGAGCAGGGCGGCGCAGAGCAGGCCGACCGCGGCGTTCTTCGAGGTCTTGACGTCGATCGACCCGGTCAGCTTCGTGCCGCCGACGATCCGCAGGTGCTGGGCCCCGGAGTGCCCGAGCGAGACGAACTCGGAGTCGAGGCTCTCACCCACCCGGGCGAGCATCTCGAGGCTGAGGTTCTGCTGGCCCTGCTCGATCCGGGCGACGGCACTCTGGCTGGTGCCGAGCGCCTTGGCGAGCTCGGCCTGGGTCATCTGCTTGTGCCGGCGGGCGTCGCGGATGAGGGATCCGATGCGGATGAGGTAGTTCTCAGTCATCGCGGGAGCATATCTCAGATATGAGATAGTCCAGCATCGCCGAGACGACGAAGGCGACGTATGCCGGGAAGGCGAGTTCCCGACATACGTCGCCGATCGGGGGTCCCGGTCAGGCCGGGACGCTCGCGACTCCTCGGGGGAGGAAGCGCGTGCCGGTCATTCTCTCAGAGGTGCCCGTGCGGTCCAGCAGCGGCGTCAGCCCGCCGTTCCAGAACTGGAAGCCGGCCCCGGTGATCATCGCGAGGTCGAGGTCCATGGGGGCCTGAGCGACGCCGTCGTCGAGCATGATCCGGGCCTCCTGGGCGAGAGCGCCGAGGACGCGCTCACGTACCTGCGCCGCGGTCAGCACGACCGGCTCGGCGCTGGACGGCACGAGGGCGATGACCTCGGGGTCGAGCACCGGCCTGCCCATCCACCCACTCGTAGAAGCCGGGCTTCTTCGCAGCGACCACCGCCCGGATGGTCTCGGACACCCGGAACCGGTCGGGGAACGCTGCGGCCAGGGTCTCGAGGTTGTGCAGCGCGATCGCCGGCCCGACGAGACCGAAGAGGACGAACGGCGGCATCGGCGCGAGCCCGGCGAAGGCGCTGTCGGCCACGTCGATCGGGGTGCCCTCGTCGACGAGCTGGCCGATCTCGCTGGTCAGCCGGCCGAGCAGCCGGTTGGCGATGAACGACGGCGCGTCCTTGACGAGGATGCACGTCTTCTTGAGGCTCTTGCCCACGGCGAAGGCGGTCGCCAGCGTGACGTCGTCCGTCTGCTCGCCGGGGATGATCTCGAGCAGGGGCATCACGGCGACGGGGTTGAAGAAGTGGAACCCGACGACGCGTCCCGGGTGCTCGAGCTCGGAGGCCATCTCGGTGATCGAGAGGCTGGACGTGTTCGTGGCGAGGATGCAGTCCGGCCGCACCACCGCCTCGACCTGCGCGAGGACCTGCTTCTTCACCGACATCTCCTCGAAGACCGCCTCGATGACGAAGTCGGCGTCGGCGAACGCGTCCTTGGTCGTCGAGCCGGTGACCAAGGTGGTGTAGCGCCGCAGCCGGTCGGGGCTCAGCCGTCCCGTGTCGGCGAGCTTCTGCAGCTCGGCGTGCACGTGGCCCACCCCGCGGCTGACCCGCTCCTCGTCGAGGTCGGTGAGCACCACCGGGACCTCGAGGCGCTGGACGAAGAGCAGCGCGAGCTGGCTCGCCATCAGGCCTGCTCCGACGACGCCGGCCGAGGTCACCCGACGGGCCAGGGCCGTGTCCGGCGCACCGGCGGGTCGCTTGGCCCGCTTCTGCACGAGGTCGAAGGCGTAGAGCCCGGCGCGCAGCTCGTCGCCCATGAGCAGGTCAGCCAGGGCCTCGTCCTCGGCCGCGAACGCCTCGTCGCGGGTCGCCGTGCGGGCCGCCGCGACGAGAGCGATGGCGCGGTAGGGCGCGGGAGACTGCCCGCCGGTCTTGAGGTTCGCGAGGCTGGTCGCCTTCGTGGCGGCGGCAGCCCAGGATTCCTCGTCGCGGGGCACCTCGGGCCGCACGACCTGGGCGGACCCGGACAGGACGTCCGCGGCCCAGCCGAGGGACTCCTCGAGGAAGTCGGCCGGCTCGAAGATCGTGTCCGCGATGCCGAGCGAGAACGCCTGGGGGCCTGTGAGCATCCGGTTGGTGTTGAGCGGGTTCTCGATGATGACGCTGAGGGCGCGCTCCGGACCGACGAGGTTGGGCAGCAGGTAGCAGCCGCCCCACCCGGGGACCAGGCCGAGGAACGTCTCCGGGAGGGCCACGGCGGGAACGCCCGCGGAGATGGAGCGGTAGTCGCACGCCAGCGCGATCTCGAGGCCGCCGCCCATGACCGCGCCGTTGACGAA
The DNA here is from genome assembly GCA_963826375.1 of uncultured Actinomycetota bacterium. Lineage (GTDB taxonomy): Bacteria > Actinomycetota > Actinomycetes > Actinomycetales > Dermatophilaceae > Lapillicoccus. Next base: position 1,176,500 of record CAWGWN010000009.1, read on the forward strand.
CGCGAAGGTCGGCACCGGAAGGTCCATGAGGGTCGCGAAGGCGCGGTGCCCGGCGCGGGCGATGGCCAGGGCCTGCTCGCGCTCGGTCACCATCGGGACTCCGCTGAGATCGGCGCCGACGGCGAAGATGAACGGCTTGCCGGTGATGCCGACCGCCTGGATCTCACCGGCGGCCGCCCGCTCGGCGAGCGTGTCCAGGGTGGCCTGCAGCCCGGCGATCGTGGCGGGGCCGAAGGTGTTCGGGCGGGTGTGGTCGAGCCGGTTGTCCAGCGTCAGCAGAGCGAGCGTGCCGGCGCCGGCGCCGAGCGGGATGTCCTGGACGGGGGTCCAGGTGACCACCTCGTCGGGAAACAGCCCGGCGAGGTCGGTCGTCGTGGTGCTCGTCGTCATGGTGCTCGTCGTCGTGGTGCTCGTCGTCGTGGTGCTCGTCGTGGTCATGGTCAGGCCACCTTCTCGTCGCTGGCGGAGCCGCGGTAGTCCGCGTGGTGCGGGTTCTCCCAGATGCAGGAGCCGCCCATCCCGAGGCCGATGCACATCGCCGTGACGCCGTAGCGCACGTGCGGCTGCGCCGCGAAGTGCCGGGCCAGCTGGGTCATCAGCCGGACGCCGGAGGACGCCAGCGGGTGCCCGGTCGCGATGGCGCCGCCGAACGGGTTGACCCGCGGGTCGTCGTCGGCGATGCCGAAGTGGTCGAGGAAGGCGAGGACCTGGACCGCGAAGGCCTCGTTGAGCTCGAAGAGGCCGATGTCCTCGATGTCGAGACCGGCCGAGCGCAGGGCCTTCTCGGTCGCCGGCACCGGGCCGATGCCCATGAGGTGCGGCTCGACCCCGACGAAGGAGTAGCTGACCAGCCGCATCCGGATCGGCAGGCCGAGCTCGGTGGCCGCCTGCTCGCTCGCGAGGATGCAGGCGGTCGCCCCGTCGTTGAGTCCCGCGCTGTTTCCGGCCGTCACCTTGCCGTGCGCCCGGAACGGGGTCTTGAGGCCGGCCAGGCTCTCCAGGCTGGTGCCGGGTCGGGGCGGCTCGTCCTGGGTGGCCAGTCCGTATCCCCTCTCCACGTGCCGGGTCGCGACCGGGACGAGGTCCGGCTGGATGTTGCCGTCGGCATAGGCGCGCTGCAGCTTGTCCTGGGAACGCACGGCATACGCGTCGGAGCGCTCCTTGGTCAGCTGCGGGAAGCGGTCGTGCAGGTTCTCGGCCGTGGAGCCCATGACGAGGGCGGACTCGTCGACGATCCGCTCCGCGACGATCCGGGGGTTGGGGTCGACGCCCTCGCCCATCGGGTGGCGGCCCATGTGCTCCACGCCTCCGGCGATGGCGATGTCGTAGGCGCCGAAGGCGATCGAGGACGCGGTGTTGGTCACCGCGGTCATCGCCCCGGCGCACATCCGGTCGACCGAGTAGCCCGGCGTGCTCTTCGGCAGCCCGGCGAGGAGGGCAGCGGTGCGCCCGATGGTCAGGCCCTGGTCGCCGATCTGGGTGGTCGCGGCGATGGCGACCTCCTCGACCCGGTCCGTGGGCAGCTCGGGATGGCGGCGAAGCAGCTCACGGATGCATCTGACGATGAGGTCGTCGGCCCGGGTCTGGGCGTAGATGCCCTTCTCACCGGCCTTGCCGAACGGGGTGCGGACACCCTCGACGAAGACGACCTCGCGCAACGAGCGGGGCATGGGGAACTCCTCCGGGCAGTCGGGCGGGACGGCTGCGTCCCAAGGTCGATGCTACTCGTGAGTAACCCAGCGGCGAGGCCGGCGTCGGCGTGAGGGTGGTCACCCGGTAGCCGGGCCGGTGATGCCTCTCCGGCTGCTCAGTGGTGCTCGGCGCAGGCCCGCGCGATCATCGGCGCGGCGATCTCGACCTGCCACGCCCGTGCGCCCAGCCCGGTGAGCGTCACCGCGATGCCGCTCTCGCTGAGATCCTCGGGCGGCGTCCAGAGCACCCGCCGGAGCAGATCGGGGGTGAGCAGGTTCTCGACCGGCACGTGGCGCTCCTCGGAGAAGGCGGCCAGGTCGTCGCGCACCTGAGCCAGCCGGGCTGCGGCCACGGGGTCGCGGTCCGCCCAGGCGCGCGGCGGCGGAGGACCGCCGCCGGCGAGGGTGAGCGCGGGCAGGTCCGCCTCGGGGAGCTCGCCGGCCCGGCGGATCGCCTCGATCCACGCCTTGATGTTGCGCCGCGCTGGACGCAGGTCGCGCACGCCCTCGATCTCCGCGGCCGTGCTCGGGGCCGCGAGGGCCAGGTCGACGATGACGGCGTCACGCAGGACCCGACCCGGAGCGGTGTCGCGCTGCTCGGCGAGCCGGTCGCGGGCGGTCCACAGCTCGCGCACGATCGCGACCCCCCGGCGCTTGCGCACCCGGTGCATGCCGGACGTGCGACGCCAGGGGTCGACCCGCACGGGCGGACCCTCGAACCGGGTCAAGGCCTCGAACTCCTGCCGGGCCCACTCGGACTTGCCCTGGCTCTCGAGGTCGGCGGCGATGGCATCCCGCAGCTCGACGAGCACCTCGACGTCGAGCGCGGCATACCGCAGCCACGGCTCCGGCAGCGGACGGGTCGACCAGTCCACCGCGGAGTGCTCCTTGGCGAGCGACAGCCCGAGGTAGTGCTCGACCGCGGCACCGAGGCCGACGCGTGGCAGGCCGACGAGGCGGGCGCCCAGCTCGGTGTCGAACAGCTGGCGTGGACGCAGTCCGACCTCGGCGAGACAGGCGAGGTCCTGGGTAGCCGCGTGCAGCACCCATTCGGCGTCGCCGATCCCGTCCGCGACGGGGCTGAGGTCGGGGCACGCGACGGGGTCGATGAGCCAGGTGCCGGAGCCCTCCCGGCGCAGCTGGATGAGGTAGGCGCGCTGGCCGTAGCGGTGGCCCGAGGCGCGCTCGGCGTCGATCGCGACCGGGCCCGCTCCCGCGGCGATCGCGGCGCCTGCCTCGACCAGCCGTCGCTCGTCGACGACGACCGAGGGGACCCCGTCCGCCGGCATGACGAGTGGCGTCAGCTCACGCTGCGGCTCCTCGGCGGGCAGCAGGTCCGCCTGAGGGTCGGCAGCGGCGTCGGGGTCGGCAGCGGCGTCGGGGTCGGCAGCGGCGTCGGGGTCGGCGTTGGGGGCGTCTGGGTCGGGGCGTCCGGCAGCCCGCTCGGAGGATCTCCTGGTCATCAGGACAACCCTACGTCGGGCGGAGACCAGGTCACCGACGCTGACCCGGGAGCGCGACGACTCCCTCAGGGAGGGGGGAAGCCCGGCGATGGTGCACAGCAGGTCGGACCAGGCCAGCAGGTGGGCGCCGAGGTCCTCACCATGTGGGGTCCAGGAGGCCCGGACCTCCATCTCGACGGTCGGACCACGGTCCGACAGCCCGGCGAAGCTCTCTGACACGACCCGGGTCACGGTGCCCGCCTCGGTGCCGTAGTCGACTCCCCGGGCGTCCAGGGCGTCGATCAGCCAGGACCAGCCGACGGCGCCGAGCATCGGGTCTCCCGCGACCTCGGGCTCGAGCTCGGCGCGGGCGAAGGTCACAGCACGCCACTCGCCCTCCCATGGCTGGGGTGAGGAGGGGTCGTGCAGCAGGACGAACCGGCCGGAGGCGAGCTCCTCCTCATCAGCGGAGAAGCCCACCACCTCGGCGGTCAGGGCCACGGCATACGGGGCGATGCGCTGGGGCGCCGGCACCTCGGTGATCCGGATCTCGGGGCGTAGCCGGACATCACGCAGGGCGGCAGTGGCCCGCGCGAAATCGGGGGACTGCTCGCCGGAGAGGGTTCGTCCACGCACCTTCCGAGAGTATGTCGCGCTGAGCGTTTAGGGGGGCATGGCGCGCCGATACCGTGTCGTCCATGTCGCTCACCGCAGCCCTGCTCGGCCTGGCCTCCTCGCTGCTGTGGGGGACCAGCGACTTCCTCGGTGGGCTGCGCTCACGCACCGTCCCCCCCGCCGCGGTCGTCGGGTGGTCCCAGCTCATGGGTCTGGTCGCACTGACGGTCATCGTCCTCACCGTGCAGCCGCTGACCGGTACGGCCTGGGTGCCCTGGGCTGTCGCGGCAGGTGCCATGGGAGCGGTGGCACTGGGCTCCTTCTACGCCGCGCTGGCCACGGCGCCAATGGGGATCGTCGCGCCGATCGCCGCGCTGGGTGCGGGCGTGCCGGTCGTCCTCGGGGTCCTCACCGGCGACACCCCGAGCCCGCTCGCCTGGCTGGGCATGGTCGTCGCGCTCGCGGGAGCGATGCTCGCCAGTGGCCCGGAGCTGCGGGCCGGGCTGCACTTGCGCCCGGTCGCCCTGGCGTGCGTCGCGGCGGTCGGCTTCGGGCTGGTCCTCTTCTGCATCGACCGGGGCAGCCGAACCTCCCTCGTCTCGGTGCTCTGGGGCATGCGGGTGACCAGCGTGTCCCTCTTCGCCGTCCTGGCGCTGAGGCTGCGGTCCGTGGGCGGGGTCGGCCGCTCGGACCTGCTCGTCCTCGTCCCGATCGGGCTGGCCGACCTGCTGGCCAACGCCACCTTCGCCCTGGCGGCCGCCCGCGGCATGGTCAGCGTGGCCGCCGTGCTGGCCTCGCTCTACCCGGTGGTGACCATCCTGCTGGCCCGCGGCATCCTCCAGGAGCGGCTGCGCGCCATACAGAACGCGGGGGTGGCGCTCTCGCTCGTGGGCGTGGCGGTCATCGCCGCGGGGGGAGCCGCCGCGTGACCGGTCGCCTGGCCTGCGCGCCTGGACCGCGTGCGACGATGGAACGGTGACCTCCGCGCCGCCGCACGCCCCCGCCACCACGTCCTCCCCAGCCACCAGCGACCTCGTGCGGGCCGCCCGGCGCGAGCCGGTCAGCCGTACACCGGTGTGGTTCATGCGCCAGGCCGGCCGGTCGCTGCCCGAGTACCGCGCGCTGCGCGAGGGCATCCCCATGCTGGAGTCCTGTCGTCGCCCGGATCTGGTCACCGAGATCACCCTGCAGCCGGTCCGTCGGCACGGCGTCGACGCGGCCATCTTCTTCAGCGACATCGTCGTACCCCTGGCCGCCGTCGGGGTCGACCTCGACATCGTCCCCGGGACGGGCCCCGTCGTCGCCGAGCCGTTCTGCACCCGCGCCGACCTCGACCGGCTGCCCGAGCTGACGCCCGAGCATGTCCCTGACATCACCGAGTCGGTGCGCCTGCTCGTCGCCGAGCTCGGTGCGACGCCGCTGATCGGCTTCGCGGGCGCGCCGTTCACGCTGGCGTCCTATCTCGTCGAAGGAGGGCCGAGCAGGAACCACGCCCGGACCAAGTCGCTGATGCACGCCGACCCCCAGCTGTGGCACGACCTCTGCACCCGGCTCGCCCAGATCTCGGGTGCCTTCCTGAGGGTGCAGGCCGAGGCCGGCGCCAGTGTGGTGCAGCTGTTCGACTCGTGGGTGGGTGCGCTTCCGGTCGCCGACTACCGGAGGCTGGTGCAGCCCCACTCGGCGCAGGCGCTCGCGGCGGTGGCCGACCTCGACGTGCCGCGGATCCACTTCGGCGTCGGCACCGGCGAGCTCCTCGCCGACATGGGCGCCGCTGGGGCGGAGGTCGTCGGAGTGGACTTCCGGCTCTCCCTCACCGATGCGGTGGCTCGCCTGGGGCCCGCGTATGCCGTGCAGGGCAACCTCGACCCGGCGCTGCTGTTCGCGCCGTGGGACGTCATCGAGGCGAAGGTCCGCGAGATCGTGCAGGAAGGAACCGCGGCGCCGGGGCACATCTTCAACCTCGGCCACGGCGTGCTCCCCGACGTCGACCCGGACGTGCTCACCCGGATCACCGCGCTCGTCCAGGAGGTCTCGGTCCGCTAGCTCGTCGCCACTCCGTCACTCCGCCACTCCGCCTCGGCGTGGCTGGGTCACTCCGTCTCGGCGGCTGCGGGGGAGACACCGCTCGCGCGGACGCCGGACCGGCGGCGGCGCCACCAGACCAGGGCGGGGGAGGCCAGCAGCAGGACGGTCACGAGGAACGGCAGCGCGGCCCCGACCCCGGTGACCAGACCGCCGAGCAGGCCGGTGAACGCGGCCCACCCGCTGCGCAGGCCGGCGAGGAAGCCACCGTCCGTCGGGGCCGGCGTGGCGCTCGCGCCGGCGGTCAGGACCACGGCGACCGTGGACATCGTCGTCTGGCGGTCCAGCGCGGCCAGTCGCGCCTGGAGCGACTCGAGGTCCGCCTCACGGCGGGTCAGCTCGGTCTCCAGCGTGACGATCTGGCCGATCTCGGTTGCCTTGCTCATCAGGGCGCGGAGGCGGTCCAGGCTGGCCTTCATGGTGGCGATCCGTGACTGGGCGTCGACATAGGTCGCCGTGACGTCCTGGCTGCTCGACGTGCGTTGGACGACCGTCCCCAGACGGGCGAGCTGGTCGAGCACGCTGTCCAGCGTGGCTGCCGGGACGGACACGGTCACCAGGCCGGTGTTCGTGCCCCGGCCCACCGGGACGGACTCACCCTGGGTGACCCGGTTCGCGGGGTCGGCGGGCAGCGGGCTCGACGTCGTCCCGTCGACGGGGACGGGCGGCTGGTCGTCGCCCGGCGGGCGGGTGCTGATGTTCTCGCTCGTCACCGAGCCCCCCGCACCGATAGCCACGCCGCGGACCTGGGTCGCGGTGGCGGCGACATCCGTGACGGTCATGCTGAGGTGCGCCGTACGCGCGATCTTCTGGGCCGGGTCGCCGGCCGCAGCCGGTGCGGCACCGCTCGCATCCTTGGGCGCCTCACCCTGGACCGCCTCACCCTGGACCGCCGGGCCACCTTGGACTACACCGGGGGCGGCCTGCCCCGTTGCGGCGGACCCCGAGTCACTCGCCCCGGAGGAGGCGGCCCCCCGGGCCGGGGCGATGGTCGTGGAGGCCGAGCCGGAGCCGGAGCAGGCGGCCAGGGCGACGGCGACGAGGACGGCGGCGCCCACGACCAGCCGGGCGCGGGCGAGCGAGGTGCGCGGGGCACCTCCCGCCGTGGTGGTCAGTCGGGCCGTGGTGGTCAGTCGTGCCGGCATGGTCAGTCGTGCTCGGGTGCGCGTCCTGGTCGATGGCATGGCATGCCTTCCTTTCGTCACCCTCAAGGACAACGGCGGGCCAGGGACCGTTCCATGCGGTCCGGTCTCGGTTCGGACACGGCGGCATACCGGCGGTGAAGTCAGCCCACCCACGGTGCGGCGAGGCCCGCGGGTCTGACATCGTGGCGGCATGCCTGCCGTGCGGATCGCCGTGGTCGGCGGCGGGATCTCCGGGCTGGCCGCAGCGTGGGAGCTCACCTCCCAGCTGGCCCGGCTCGCCGACCCGGTGGAGATCATCCTGCTCGAGGCCAGCCCGGCGACCGGGGGCAAGCTGCGAACTGCCACGCTCGCCGGACAGCAGATCGACGTCGGCGCGGAGTCGGTGCTCGCCCGTCGCCCCGAGGCGCTCGACCTCGTCGCGCAGGCCGGTCTGGCCGACGGCGTCGTCCATCCGACGGGGGCGACCCCGAGCATCTGGTCCCGCGGCCGGCGCTGGCCACTGCCGCCGCGCACCCTCATGGGCATCCCCTCCGTGCCGGACACGGCCCGGGGCCTGCTCACTGACGCGGAGGTCACCCGGCTCCAGGCGGAGAGGGCCCTCCCGCGGCCCGTCGACGACGTGTCGGTGGGCGACTTCGTCGAGGCGCGACTCGGGCCGGCGGTCGTGGACCACCTCGTCGAACCCCTGCTCGCGGGGGTGTATGCGGGGCACGCCCGTCGGCTGTCCCTGCGTGCGACCGTCCCGGCTCTGTGGGATGCCGCGCAGCGCGGAGCCGGGCTCGTGGAGACGGCTGCCGACGTCGCCAGGCGTGCCGACCTGGCCGCCGGCGGTGCTCCCGGTCCAGTCTTCGCGGGCTACCGCGGCGGCCTCGGGCGGCTGGCGGCTGACCTGGCTGAGCGTCTGGTCGAGCGGGGTGTGCGGATCCAGACCTCGGCAACGGTCCGCGAGGTCGTGCGCACCCCGACCGGGTGGGCCTTGGTGGTCGGACCGACGACGGACGCCCGCCGGCTCGAGGTCGACGCGGTGGTGCTGGCGCTTCCTCCGGCACCCACGGCCCGGCTGGTGCGTGAGGTCGCGCCGTACGCGTCGGCGGACCTCGCGGCGCTGGAGATGGCCTCGGTCGGCATCGTCACCCTCGCCCTCTCCCGCTCGGAGCTGGGCCGGGGCCTGGACGGTTCGGGCTTCCTCGTGCCGCCCACCGAGGCGGTGAACATCAAGGCGGCCACCTTCAGCAGCACGAAGTGGCAGTGGGTCGACGACCTCGACCCGGCGCTGGTCTACCTGCGGGCCTCCCTGGGGCGAGCGGGGGAGAGCGCCACGCTGCAGCGGGACGATGCCGAGCTGGTGGCTGTGGTCCGCCACGACCTCGAGACGGTCCTCGGGCCTTTGCCGAGTCCGGTGGCGGCCCACATCCAGCGCTGGGGCGGCGGCCTGCCGCAGTATGCCGTCGGCCATCTCGACCTGGTGGCGCGGACCGCTGCGGCGTTCGAGGGGCTGCCCGGGCTCGAGGTGGCCGGGGCGGCATACGACGGGGTGGGGGTGCCGGCCTGCATCGCCTCCGGGCGACGGGCAGCGAGGTCGGCGGCCACCCACGTGCTCAGCGCACTGGAGCGGTTGCGAGAATGAGCGTATGAGCCGCAAGCCGAGCCCGAGCCAGGTCCGCGAGATCAACGACACCGTCCGCTACGCGATGTGGTCGGTGTTCGCGACCGTGGAGCCGCTCGACGAGGACCGGGACAAGATCTCCGGTGAGGTGACGGGTCTCTTCGCCGAGCTCGAGGGGGAGGGCGTGGCCATCCGGGGGGTCTACGACGTCGCCGGCCTGAGGGCGGACGCCGACCTGATGATCTGGTGGCATGCCGAGTCGATCGAGCAGCTGCAGGGTGCCTACCACCGCTTCCTGCGCACCCAGCTCGGCCGCGCGCTCGAGCCGGTCTGGTCGGTCGCGGCGCTGCACCGGCCGGCCGAGTTCAACAAGAGCCACGTCCCGGCGTTCCTCGCGGGCGAGGCGCCCAAGGCGTACGTCTGCGTCTACCCCTTCAACCGGTCCTACGACTGGTACCTCATCGACGGGACCGAACGGCGCGACATGCTCGTCGAGCACGGTCAGATGGCGCGCGACTTCCCCGACGTGCGGGCCAACACCATCTCGGCCTTCGCCCTCGGCGACTACGAGTGGATCCTGGCCTTCGAGGCCGACGAGCTGCACCGGATCGTCGACCTGATGCGCGAGCTGCGGGCCGCCAAGGCCCGGCTGCACGTCCGCGAGGAGATCCCGTTCTACACCGGGCCGCGAGTGGACGTGGCCGACCTCGTCGCCTCCCTCCGCTAGGCGGGCTGGGTATGGGTGCGGGGCGGCCTGTCTATCGGGTCACCAGATAGACAGACCCGACGGAAACACCCCGAGTCCCCGCCTCGAACAGGCCCAAACACCTCAAAAGGGGTGAACCGGGTGAAGCAGTGCGGCCTCCCCACCGGAGCCCGCCCACTCCTAGAGTGGCGAGATGACGGACACGACCCGAGCGTGGGACTTCAGCGGCCTGCGCGCCATGTTTCTCAACGGCACCCTCAAGAAGTCACCGGAGACCTCCAACACCGGCGGCCTGATCGAGGTGAGCGCCTCCATCATGCGCAAGCACGGCGTCGAGGTCGAGGTGCTGCGGGTGGTCGACCACGACATCGCGACCGGCGTCTACCCGGACATGAGGGAGAGGGGCTGGCCGGCCGATGCGTGGCCGGAGATCTGGCAGCGGGTCAAGGCCAGCGACATCCTCGTCGTCGCCGGCCCGATCTGGCTCGGCGACAACTCGAGCATGACGAAGAGGGTCATCGAGCGGCTCTACGCGCAGTCCGGGCAGCTCAACGAGCAGGGCCAGTACGCCTTCTACGGCCGGGTCGGCGGGGCGCTGATCACCGGCAACGAGGACGGCGTCAAGCACTGCACGATGAACATCCTCTACAGCCTGCAGCACCTCGGCTACACGATCCCGCCGCAGGCCGATGCCGGCTGGATCGGCGAGGTCGGCCCCGGCCCGTCCTACCTCGACGAGGGCTCCGGCGGACCGGAGAACGACTTCACCAACCGCAACACGACGTTCATGACGTGGAACCTCATGCACCTTGCGCGGATGCTCAAGGACGCCGGTGGCATCCCGGCATACGGCAACCAGCGCTCGGCCTGGGACGACGGGGAGCGGTTCGACTTCGAGCAGCCGAACCCCGAGTACCGCTAGACCAGCCGAGCCAGCACGTATGCCGCGTCACGACCTCGGCTGCAAGGTCAGGCTGATCGAGTTGATGCAGTAGCGCTGGTCCGTCGGCGTGCCGTAGCCCTCGCCCTCGAAGACGTGGCCCATGTGCGACCCGCAGTTCGCACAGCGCACCTCGACCCGCCTGGAGCCGAAGCTGGTGTCCTCGATGTACTCCACGCGGTCTTCGGCGAGTGGCGCGTAGAACGACGGCCAGCCGCAGTGCGAGTCGAACTTCGTGTCGCTGCGGAAGAGCTCGGTGCCGCAGGCCCGGCAGGAGTAGACGCCCTCGGTCTTGGTGTCGGTGAACTCGCCGACGTACGGGCGCTCGGTGCCTGCCTGACGCAGGACCTGGTACTCCGCCGGGGACAGCTCCTCCCGCCACTGCTCGTCGGTCTTGCTGACGGCATACGCGCTGTCGCGCTCGCCCGCCTGGGCGCTGCCAACCTGCTTCTTGAACATGTCGCTGAACATGCTGCTCTCCTCGCTCATCGGGTCACTCCAGACAACAGCGGCGGGCCGGGGAATGCTTCCCCGGCCCGCCGCGGTGTAAGCGGTCGTTAACCCGAGGCTAATTCACCTCGAGCGGCGTCGACACGGTGCGCAGGTCCGTCGCGGTGACGACGACCTGGTGCTGTCCCGTGCTGGTCGAGGTCGGGATGTCGATGTCGACCTTGCCATTGCCTCCGTTGTCGACCGTGACGGTGGCGAGGGTGACCCCGCCGTCGAGGGAGACCGAGAGGGTCGCCCCGGGCTGCCAGTCGCGCAGGTGCAGCTTGACCGACTTGCCGGGCTTCACCTTCGGGGGAGACAGCTGCACGCTGCCCTGCTGGACCGGCACCGGCCGCACCGTCAGCGTGGTGGATGCCGTGGCACCGTCAGGGCTGGTCACCGACACCTGATGCGCACCGAGTGCCGTGCCAGCCGGAACACCAAGGGTGAACGTCCCGCCACCGGCGGCGTCGGTCGTGACGTGTCCGGCGGTGCTGCCGTCCAGGGCGACGGTGAAGTCGCGGCCTGGATACCAGCCGGCCAGCTTGACCTGGGTCGGGCTGCCGACGACGACCGACGCCGGGTCGAGAGCGAGAGTTCCCTGCCGCGTGCTCGGCCGGATCCGGACGACCTGCGGGTCGTGGTCGGAGGACTGGGCCGAGAACTCGGAGTTCACGTGGACGACGTCGTACTGCACATCGGTGACGGCCTTCGACAGGAAGATGTGGTCGAGGACCTGGGAGACGCCGTTGTAGACGTAGGTGTAGCGCTCGTTCGCGGGCAGCGTGTTGATCAGGTCGGTCAACGTTGTGCCGTTGTCGGTGAGTGTCTGCACCGGAGCGGAGAACTGGTAGTCGTTGAAGTCGCCGGCGAGCACGACGTTGGCCCCCGGGTCGGCCGCGAGCACCTGCTTGACGAAGCCGTTGAGCACGGTGGCCTGCTTGCCACGCTGCACCTCGGAGCTGCGGTTCGGCGGCTGGAACCGGCCGTCGGCACTCTGGTCGCCGCCCTTGGAGTTGAAATGGTTGGCGACGACGATGACCTTCTTGCCCTGGAAGAGGAACTCACCGGCGAGCGGCTTGCGTGAGCTCGTCCAGGCCTCGTTGGTCGGGTCGACCCGGCCCGGGTTGACCGAGAGGGCCGCAGTGCCGTCGGGGGCGGTGGTGGCGCTGACGGCAGTGGTCGAGTCGCCGGCGGTCCCGGGCGCCAGAGTCACGCGGTCCGTGTTGTAGAGGAAGGCGACCCGGATGTTGCCGCCGGGCTGCCCGCCGTCCTGTCCGTCGACCGGGTTGATCTGCGACCACGAGTAGGCCGGGCCACCGGCAGTGGAGATGGCCGCCGTGAGCCTGTTGAGCGTGTCGTCCGCGGCGACGGTCCCGTCATTCGTGGAGCCGCTGTTGTCCTGGATCTCCTCCAGGGTGATCACGTCGGGGGAGCGCAGGTTGGTGACGACCCCGGCACCGAGCCGGGCGTACTTGTCGGCCGGGTCGCCGGGAGCGAGGTTCTCGACGTTGTAGGTCGCGATGGAGAGCTGGTCGGGGGCAGCCGGCCCGGCGGTCGAGCCGGTCAGGTGGTTGTCCTGGTATGTGCCGAGCTGGGTGGCGGCGATGTCGTACCCGCCGAAGGTCGACCAGTCGACCGGGCCCACCGTCGGGCCGACCAGCAGGTCGCCGACGTTGGCGCTCGGGACCGAGCCGTTCACGGGGCTGACGAGCAGGCGTCCCGTCGGGGTGTCGGCGTAGCTGGCGAGGTAGTTGCCACCTCGCGGGGTGGCCAGGTCTGCCGGCTTGGTCGTCACGTAGATCTCGCCGTACTGGGGCTTGCCCGGACCGACGACGCGGGCGTTGTCCACCTGGACGAGCATGCCCTCGTGGGCTTCCCAGAACTCCAGGGCGGAGTTTGTCGGGTCCACCGGGTCGATCGTCTCGATGTTGTTGCCACCGGTGACGGTCGGCGCGTAGGTGCCGGGGACCGTCGTGGGGGTGAGGAGCAGCGGGGCGGGCAACGCGTTCCCGGTGCTCGCCGTGGTGACCGTCGTCGGGGTGATCTCGGTGGTCGACAGGTTGGCGGTCGTCGCGAGGGTCTCGCCCGAGGACAGGATGTAGTAGTCGGTCACCTTGCCGGTGACGAGGACGGCGTCGCCGACCGACACGGGGGTGGTCGAGGTGAAGACGAAGATGCCCGAGGACGAGGACGGCCGGCCGGCGTCGGGGTTCGTCTGCTGGATCCAGAATCCGCGGCTGCTGCCGGTCGCCCGGACTGCAGTGACGACGCCGGGGACGCGCTCGACGGTGTTGCCCCGCTGTGGGGACAGGAAGCCGGGACCTTGGATGTCCTGGATGCTCAGCGGCCCGGGGACGCACTCGCTCGGGGTGGGGGTGGCCGAGCAGTCAAGGGGCGGTGGGGGCGTCGGGGCCGCTGCCTTCGGTGTGGGCTCCTCGATGGTGAAGTCGTTGGCGTTGTCGCCCGTGTTGGTGAACGGCGTGATCTTCCGGTTCGCCGAGGTGGAGTTGCTCAGTGCCGGGGTGGGGTGGCCGGCGGCGTCGTTCGCCGAGCCGTAGCCGACGAGGTCGAGGACGCCGGAGGCGGTCGAGCATGAGGCGCCGCAGGTCAGAGCGGCGGACGATGACGCCAGCGCGATCTTTCCGTTCGTCCCGCTCATAGCGATGGTTCCCGTGGCGTCGGCGGCCGGGAGCGGCGCTGCCGCGGTGTTGCTGCCGGCTGCCTCGGCGACGAGGTAGTACGCCCCAGGGGCGATCGAGCCGGTCAGGGGCGTCGCCGTCCAGCTGGTGCCGGTCGAGGACGAGTACTGCACGCTCCAGCCGGACACGCTCACCGGCAACGGGCCCTTGTTGTAGAGCTCGACGAAGTCGTTCCGGTACGGCGCCCCGGAGTTGCCTCCGCCTCCATACACCTCGCTGATGACCACGGCCGAGCCCGGGTCGACCGCGTGCGCGGTCTCCGTGGCAGCGAGGCTGGCCCCAACGACGGCCAGGACGGACAGGGATGCAACGGCAGTTCTGCGCAGGACCAGCATGAACGCTCCAGGGGATGGGTGAAGCTCGGCGGGTGTGGCTCGGTGCGGCGGCAGCGGTGGTTGCCGCGTGGCCTCGCGTCAGGTCTGGGACGCGCTGAGGCGGCTGGATCGACCATAGGGCCCCCGCGAGACGACCGACCCGACCGCAAGGTAAACAGCAGGTCAAGGATGGAGGACGCTCCGCCCGGGGTACCCATCTAGGCTGCCCTCATGGCAGCCGACGCGACCATCCTGGAGATCCCCGGGCCGGATGGGGGGATCAGGAAGGTCCGCCTGTCCAGCCCGACGAGGGTCCTCTGGCCGGACGCGCGCATCACCAAGCTGGACCTGGCGCACTACCTCGTCGCGGTCGGAGAGCGCTTCATGCCGCTGGTCGGCCAGCGCCCGGTCACCCTTCAGCGCTTCCCCACCGGCATCGAGGGTGAGGAGTTCTACTCCAAGAACCCGCCGCGCGGCGTGCCCGAGTTCGCGCACACGGTGACGGTCACCTATCCATCCGGACGCCGTCATCCTCAGCTGGTCATCGACGAGCTGGCGACCGCCGTGTGGGCGGTCCAGATGAACACGATCACCTTCCATCCCTGGCCGGTGACCGTCGGCGACGGCGCTCATGCCCTCGACAACCCCGACGAGCTGCGGATCGACCTCGACCCGCAGCCGGGTCGCAGCTTCGCCGAGGTGGTCACCGCCGCCCTGGCGCTGCGGGAGGTGCTCGGCGAAGCCGGCCTCACGGCATACCCGAAGACGTCAGGGAACCGTGGCGTCCACGTCTACAGCCGGATCATCCCCGACCACGAGTTCCTGGACGTGCGGCACGGCGTCATCGCCATCGCCCGCGAGCTGGAGCGGCGGCTCCCCGACCTGGTGACCACCGCCTGGTGGAAGGAGGAGCGCGGAGACAAGATCTTCGTCGACTTCAACCAGGCCAACCGCGACCGGACCATCGCCTCGGCATACAGTCCCCGGCCGCTGCCGGGCGCTCCGGTGAGTATGCCGTGCAGCTGGGACGAGCTGGACGGTGTGGCGGCGCGGGACTTCACCGTCCTCACGGTGCCGGATCTCGTCGCGTCGCAGCCGGACCCGTGGGCCGAGATCGCCGCAACGGCGGGGGATCTCGGGCCGGCCCTCGCCTGGTGGGAGCGAGACGTCGCCGACGGCCTCCCGGAGCTGAACTTCCCCCCGGACTACCCGAAGATGCCGGGCGAGCCGCCGCGGGTGCAGCCGTCGAAGAAGCGCTACGAGGACGAGGACTACCTGCAGTCCGAGGGCGGGTACCTGCGAGACAACCCGGAGGAGCCGCCCGGTGGCGGTTCCCGGCGGCGTCGCGGCGGCTGAGCCTGGCGGAGGGACGGTTCATCGGGTGACCCGATAAACATCAGGCGTCAAGGGCCCCTCACGGAACGGCGAGTACCTCAGCCAGGTCGTATGCGGGAGCACGGTCGACCTGGTCCAGCCGGCAGGACGACGGCTCGCGGTCGGGGCGCCACCGCACGAACGTCACGGCGTGGCGGAACCGCCGGCCCTCCATCTGGTCGAACGCCACCTCGACCACCCGCTCGGGCCGGACCGGCACGAAGGAGACGTCCTTGCTCGAGGAGAAGCGCGACCGGTCGGTGGCCGCATCAACGACGTTGCCCTCGTCGTCGCGCACGACGAGCGGGGCGAGCTCCTCCACGAGCTCGAGGCGCCGGGCGTTGCTGAAGGCGGCGATGCCGCCCACTGGCAGCAGGACGTCCTCGCCGTCCTGTTCGAAATAGAGGCCGAGGAGGAGCGACCCCACGCCCTGCCCCGACTTGTGCACCCGGTAGCCGTAGACGACCGCGTCCGCCGAGCGGTGGTGCTTCACCTTCAGCATCGTTCGCTTGCCCGGGGCATACGCCTGCTCCAGCGGTTTGGCGACGACCCCGTCGAGTCCGGCCCCCTCGAACCGCTCGAACCAGTGGGCGGCGAGCTCGGCGTCGGTGGTGACCTGGGTCAGGTGGATGGGGTCCTGCTCGCTCAGCCCGCTGAGCGCCTGCTCCAGCCGCTCCCGCCGCACCCGGAACGGCTGGTCGAGCAGCGACTCCTCGCCGAGGGCGAGCAGGTCGAAGCAGACGAGCTCGGCCGGGGTCTGCTCCGACAGCTTCGTGATCCGCGACTCGGCAGGGTGGATCCGGGCCGACAGGTTCTCCCAGTGCAGCCGCTCGGCCCCGGGCTCGCCGGTGCGGACGACGATCTCGGCGTCGACGACGCACTTGGTCGGCAGCAGCCGCAGCACGTCAGCGACGACCTCGGGGAAGTACCGGGTGAGCGGCTTGCTCCCGCGGCTGGCGAGCTCGACCTCGTCCCCCTCCCGCAGGACGAGACACCGGAAGCCGTCCCACTTCGGCTCGTAGGCGAGGCCGCCGGGCACGCTGTCAGCGGCAGGAACGCCGGTGACGGCCTTGGCGAGCATGGGCTGGAGGGGCAGGTCGATGGGCTGGTCCACGCGCCCATTGTGGCCCGACGGTCCGAGGCTGACACGATGACCTCGTGTCCCCGCTGAAACCACCACGCCAGCCGGGCCGTCGCGCCGCCCGGGTCGCGGCCATCAGTGGCGCGGCGACGGTCGGTCTCGCGGTCGGCGGGTCGATCGCCGGGGCGTCCCTCTTCGCCCGCCGCGTGCTCACCCCGGACGCCCGGCGTCCGGACGACACGACGGTCGTCGCGGTCACCGACACGCATGTCACCTTCTCCCTGGCCATGGAGACGGTGGTGCCCGGCCGATACGGGCTGTGGCTGGACGGCGGGGCGGGGCATGCCCGGGTGGGCGACATCGTCCACCGCGACGACGACGCCCGGACGGTGGTCCGCGAGCTCCTCTCGGTCGACCGGGGCGAGCTGGCAGCCGGCCCGGCCCGGTGGAACCAGTACTACTACTGGGACTCGCCGGCTCTCAGCATGGGGCTGGTCTCCCGAGACGTGGCGGTGCCCGGCGAGCTGGGCCCGATGCCCGCCTGGCTCGTCGACGCGGAGCGACCCAACGGCCGATGGGCCGTGCTCGTGCACGGCCGCGGTGCCCGGCGCGAGGAGTGCCTGCGGGCGCTCCCGACGCTGACCCGGCTTGGCTACACCTGCCTGGTCGTCTCCTACCGCAACGACATCGGCGCGCCCGCCGCGCCGGACGGGCGCTACAACCTGGGCCTGAGCGAGTGGCGCGACGTCGAGGCGGCGATGGAGTATGCCGTGCGGCACGGCGCGCAGGGTCTGGTCCTGGCCGGGTGGTCGATGGGTGGCGCGATCGCCCTGCAGACGCTGGACCTGTCGATCCTCAGCGACCTCGTCGAGGCCGTCATCCTCGACTCGCCGGTCGTCGACTGGGGGCACGTCCTCGCCCATCACGCACGGCTCAACCACGTCCCGAAAGGTCTCGGCCTGCTCGGCACCGCAGTGATGGGACGGCGGGCGACCCGCCGTCTGGCGGGGGTGCACGACCCCGTCGACGTGGCGCGGACCAACTGGGTGGCGCGGGCCGACGAGCTGCGCCACCGCATCCTCATCCAGCACTCCGTCGACGACGAGTTCGTCCCGGCCGGGCCCTCGATCGAGCTGGCTCGCGCCCGTCCCGACCTCGTGGCCCTCGAGCAGTGGGACACCGCCCGCCACTGCATGGAGTGGAACGTCGACCCCGCGCGGTACGACCGCGTTCTCGCCAGCTTCCTCCGGGGCTAGCCGCGACCACCAGCCGCCGCCGTCACGCGCGCAGCCAGCGCCCCATCAGCGTGCCGTCCTGCTCGACGAGAGAGCGCGGGACGAAGGCGTCATCGCGAGAGGCAACCGCCGTCAGCCGCGGTCCGGCACCGCCGAGGATCCTCGGCGTGAGCGACAGGCAGAGCTCGTCGACGACGCCGGCCTCGAGGAAGGAGCCGAACAGCTGCGGGCCGCCCTCGGTCAGCACGTTCGTCCAGCCCCGTTCGGCCAGCTGGTCGAGGAGGTCCGAGGGGTCGACGTCGGACCGGCCGCACACGAGGACCTGGGCATCGCCATACTCCTCGCGTGCGGCCGCCAGCCGGGGAGCGCCCTCGTGGGTGCCCAGCAGCACCGAGCCCGGCCGCTCGGTGGCCGCGGCGGCGAGCCGAGCTGGCAGGCGCAGGCTGGCGGAGACGACGACCAGCGGCAGGGCCAGGGGGCGTCCTTCGCTCTGGCGCAACGGTCCCCATCGCTTCGACACCGACAGCGGACCGTAGTCCTCGCCCCGCGCGGTGCCTGCGCCGACGACGACCACATCGCTGAGCGCCCGGACCAGCTCGAAGACCACTCCGTCGGCAGCGGTGTTGACTGAGCCGGACCGCCCGTCGCCTCCGGTGACGGCCCCGTCCACGCTCGTCGCGAAGTTCGCCCGCAGCCAGCGCCGCTCACCCGCTGGCACGGCATACAGCGCCGCGAGGTGGGCGTCGCCCAGCCGGGAGCCGAGCGGCACCGCGCTGGCGAGTGGTGAGTCGGCGAGGAGCAGGCGCATGAGGTGAGTATGAGCGCCCCGCGCCACGCGGCGTTAGGGCAGGATGGCCGGCATGTCGAAGTCGAAGAAGCACCGTCATGACGTGACCCAGCCGTCCCTGTCCGAGCTGTTGCGCGTCGGCGAGGGGTTCCAGCTCGCCGACGTCGACTGCGACGCGACTCCGGGCTTCGACGGCGGGAAGAAGGACGGCCAGCGCGAGCTCGCCCGACACGCGCCGGAGCTCGGGGAGTGGCAGGAGAAGCTCTTCGCCGAGTCCAGGGCGCAGGGGAGGCGGTCGCTGCTCCTGGTGATCCAGGGCATGGACACCTCCGGCAAGGGAGGCATCATGCGCCACGTCGTCGGGGCCGTCGACCCGGAGGGCGTCAAGACGACCGCGTTCAAGGCGCCGACGGCCGAGGAGCGCAAGCACGACTTCCTCTGGCGGGTGCGCAACGCCCTCCCGACGGCCGGCAAGATCGGCGTGTTCGACCGGTCGCACTACGAGGACGTCCTGATCGTCCGGGTCCATGACCTGGTCCCGCAGGAGACCTGGCAGAAGCGCTACGCCGAGATCAACGCGTTCGAGCGTGAGGTGGTCGCCGCGGAGACCACTGTCGTCAAGGTGATGCTGCACGTCTCCAAGGACGAGCAGCGCTCCCGGCTCGCTCGCCGGCTCGACCGGCCGGACAAGCACTACAAGTACAACCCCGCCGACGTCGACGAGCGGGAGCGCTGGGACGACTACATGCACGCCTACCAGGTGGCGCTCACGTCGTGCTCGACCAAAGGCGCCCCGTGGCACGTCGTGCCGGCGAACCACAAGTGGTACGCCCGGTATGCCGTGCAGCGGCTGCTGCTCGACGCGCTCGAGGGGATGGCGCCGGACTGGCCCGACATGGGGATCGACGTCGACGCCGAGCTTGCCCGGCTCAAGGCCAGCTGAGGTCCTGCCACGCAGGCCACCGCAGCTGAGGCTCACGGCATACTCAGTCTGGTGAGCGTGCCGTTCCCCATTCCGACACGTCGACGCGACGACCGTCGCGAGGTGCTGTTGGGGTATCTCGACTACTTCCGAGCCGTCATCGCACAGAAGGTCAGCGGACTCAGCGAAGCCCAGCTGCGCCAGAGCATCCTGCCGTCCGGCTGGTCACCACTGGAGCTGGTCAAGCACCTCGTCAACGTCGAGCGTCGGTGGATGCTCTGGGGTTTTGCCGGGCTGACCGTCGAGGACCCCTGGGCCGACGAGCGGGACGGCCGGTGGTTCGTCGACTCGCACGAGAGTCTCGAGGGCCTTCTTGGCGCCCTGCTGGCCGGCGCGGAGCGCACCAGGGTGACGGTCATGCAGCACGAGCTTGACGATCCCGGCGAGCCGGGGGAGCGGTGGGACGGAGACGATCCCGCGACACTGGAGCGGGTGCTGCTCCACCTCGTCCAGGAGTATGCCCGGCACGCCGGACACCTGGACGTCGTCCGCGAGCTGCTTGACGGCAGCACGGGCGAGTAGACCGCAGCGTCAGGCGAAGGTCCGCTCGAGGGCCGCGTTGGCGGTGCCTCTGCTGATCGCCAGCGTCCCGAAAGTCTGGCCCCGGCCGCCTTCGAGGCGGCTTGCGAGGAACGCCTCAGCGACCTCGCTGGGGGAGTGGCGCACGACCAGGGACGCCTGTAGGACGAGCGCGAGGTCCTCGACCAGCCGCCGGGCACCGGACTGAGCGAGCACCGGGTCGGCCGTGGAGACGGCTCGCGCGGAGGTCAGCGCCGCATCGGTCGCCGCGTCCAGTCGCTGGTCCAGGCCGCGCGACAGGGTCAGCTCCCTCTCGAACGCCTCGAGGGCCAGGGGCTCGCGGCCGATGGCGCGCAGGACATCGAGGGCGTTGACGTTGCCGGAGCCCTCCCAGATCGAGTTGAGCGGCGCCTCGCGGTAGAGCCGCGCGAGGCCGTTCTCCTCCACATACCCGTTGCCGCCCAGGCACTCCAGCGCCTCGGCGACCATCGGCGCGGTGCGCTTGCACACCCAGTACTTGCCGACGGCGACGGCCAGCCGGGAGAAGGATGTGTCGCCGACGTCGACGCTGTGCGCGAGCCGGGCCGCGAGCAGGCTGGCTGCCTCCGACTCCAGGGCCAGGTCGGCCAGTACGTTGCGCATCAGCGGCTGCTCGGACAGCAGGCCCCCGAAGGCCTGCCGGTGCCGCGCATGGTGAACAGCCCGCACGAGGGCCTGGCGCATCGTGGCCGCCGAGCCCAGGACGCAGTCGAGCCGGGTGGCGGAGACCATGTCGATGATCGTCCGGACCCCGCGGCCCTCGTCGCCGAGCCGGCTGCCCCAGGTGCCGTCGAGCTCGATCTCGGCTGACGCGTTCGAGCGGTTGCCGAGCTTGTCCTTGAGCCGCTGGAGGGCGAACGGGTTCCGCGACCCGTCGTCGAGCACGCGGGGCACCACGAAACAGGTCAGCCCTCCCGCCGCCTGAGCGAGCATGAGGAAGACGTCGTTCATCGGGGCGGAGCAGAACCACTTGTGGCCGGTCAGCCGGTAGGTCTCGCCCGGCAGTGGACCGCCCGGAGTCGCTGCGGCGCTCGTCGTGTTGGCCCGCACGTCGGAGCCGCCCTGCTTCTCCGTCATCCCCATCCCGCAGAGGGCGCCGGCCTTGTCAGCGACCGGCCGCAGTCCCGGTTCGTAGTGTGTCGACGCCAGCTTCGGCACCCACACCGCGGCCAGCTCAGGGTCGGTCTGCAGCGCCGGCGCCGCGGCATACGTCATCGAGACGGGGCAGCCGTGCCCGGCCTCCACCTGGCTCCAGACCATGAACCCGACCGCGCGCATCAGGTGGGCGCCGCTGTCCTGCGGGGCGGTCCACGGCTGGGCGGTCAGGCCGGCGCCGACGGAGACCTTGAGGAGCGAGTGCCACGCTTGATGGAACTCGACCTCGTCGACCCGTTCGCCGGTGGGCGAGTGGGCCCGCAGCCGAGGGGTGTTGCGGTCCGCCTGGTCGCCCCACTCCTGCGCCGCGGCAGAGCCGGCCAGCCGTCCCAGGTCGTGCAGCTCGGCGACGTGCGACGGGTCGCCCCAGCGAGCCACCGCCTCGGTGAGCACGGCGTCGCAGCCGAAGACGTCGTAGCTCGTCAGCGGCGGGACCTGGTTCGTCACCTGATGCGTCGTCACCCTCGAATGCTACTGCCCGGTAGCATCCGGGCGAGTTGTCTCATCTGTAACACCAGCCACCCGTGTCACAGGCCGGCCGGGCGGCCCCGCACCGCTAGCGTGGTCCGCGATGATGACCAAGGCAGGGGTCGCCCGCGAGCTGGACCGGGTCCAAGGGGCGACGACGACTGCGCGGGTGGTGCTCGAGACCATCCGCACCTGTCTGCGCTACCGGGTCACGGGCCTCGCATCCGAGGCGGCCTTCTTCATGCTGCTGTCGCTCCCGCCGTTGGTCCTCGGGCTCTTCGGCGGGGTCGGCTACGTCGGGGAGTGGCTGGGCACCGGAGCAGTGGAGCAGGTGACGGCCTCGATCCGCGAGTATGCCGCGCAGTTCCTCACCCAGGACAGCATCACGCAGGTGCTCGTGCCGACCGTCGACGACGTGTTCCACGGTGGCCGGTTCGACCTCGTGTCGCTCGGCTTCCTGCTGGC
Source organism: uncultured Actinomycetota bacterium (assembly GCA_963826375.1). Lineage (GTDB taxonomy): Bacteria > Actinomycetota > Actinomycetes > Actinomycetales > Dermatophilaceae > Lapillicoccus. The sequence goes on from CAWGWN010000009.1 coordinate 1,198,337, forward strand.
CCTGTGGTCCGGCTCGCGGGCGCTCAACGTGTTCGTCGACACGATCTCGATCATGTACGGACAGAGCGGTGTTCGCGGGATCGTCCGCACCCGCGCACTGTCCTTCTCGCTCTACCTCATCGCCCTGCTCTTCGGGGTGCTCATCATCCCGCTGGTACTGGTCGGGCCGTCGCTGATCGACAGCTGGCTCCCCGAGCCCGTGCGCTTTCTCGGGCTGCTCTACTGGCCGGTCGTCGTGGTGGCGACCGTCGCAGCGCTGACCACGCTCTTCCACATCTCGACGCCGCAGCGCGCTCCATGGTGGCGTGACGCACCCGGAGCCGTGCTGGCGCTGGTCATCTGGGTGCTGGCCTCCTTCGTCGTGCGGGGAGCGGTAGCCGCCTCGCTCGACGGCACGTCGATCTACGGGCCGCTGTCGGCGCCCATCGTCATCCTCATCTGGCTGTATGCGCTGGCGATCGCCGTCCTGGTCGGGGCCGGGCTGAACTCGGCGACGAGGGCCCTGTGGCCGGTCGAGGCTCGGCTGAGCTCGAGTGCCCGCCTGGTGGCCTGGGCCCGCCAGGAGGTGGAGCGGCGACGCAGTCCGCTGGACTACGGGCAGGACCCGGTCGTCGACGCGGAGCTGCTCGCCGAGGACCAGCAGTACATCGACGGTTCGTGGTCGCCGCCGGCTCGTCGAGGCGCCCTGCCGAGGCGCCGGCGCGCCTCCTGACCGAGTGCCGTCGTCCGGGCCGATCCGGTTTTGGAATGGTGCGGACTATCCGCTAATGTCTACGAAGCATCAAGCGGGGAAGTTACACCGCTGATGTTCCCGCGGACATAGCTCAGTTGGTAGAGCGCAACCTTGCCAAGGTTGAGGTCGCCGGTTCGAGCCCGGTTGTCCGCTCGGAGGTTGACGCCTTCACGGTGGAGTGGCCGAGAGGCGAGGCAGCGGCCTGCAAAGCCGCGTACACGGGTTCAAATCCCGTCTCCACCTCAGAGAAGCTCCACTCGACCGGGATTACTCAGGTCCCAGCAGGACGCAACATCAGCACGACCGCGGGGCGATTGGCGCAGTGGTAGCGCGCTTCCTTGACACGGAAGAGGTCACTGGTTCAAACCCAGTATCGCCCACCGACAGCAGAAGCGCCCCTGGCCTGCGCAGACGCGCGCCAGGGGCTTCTCTGTGTCGCGACAGGACTCAGGCGGTGTCCGAGACGATGATGTCCAGGCCCTCGTTGGGGGAGTAGGCCCACGCGGCCTGCAGGCCGTCCCACGACTCCCGGAGGACTCCCTTCGTGATCGTCGTGTGGTCGATTGACTCGAGCACCCGGTCGGGCACGTTCAGCGCCTTCAGGACACAGGCCTCGTCCACCAGGGTCAGTCCTCTCCCGCCCCACGCAGGCTGCCCGTCCAGGACGAGCTTCCTGCCGCCGTCCCTGGGCACCACCTTCTCGACGGCGCTCGGGTCGCTCGAGACAGGACCCGGGCGCAGGTGGGGGAAGGGAGTCGCCGCCGGCGTGGAAGGACGCGAGGATGCCGCGGAGCGGGATATTGCCGCACACGTCGCCGTGGCGTGCGACAGACGTGGCGTCGGCGGGTGTGCCGCCGAGCCGGGACGACCCCCACACGCACTGAGCACGCCGACCCCGACGGCCAGCGCGGCGCTCCACGAGACCCCGCGCTGAAGTGTCCGCCCGGTCCCCCCGGCGGGCGCGAAAACAAGACCCATCCCCCATCCCCCCCTGCGTTGCTCAACTCGAGCATGGGGAGGCTATCGCATCTGAGTCGACCTCAATGGGGTTTAGTCGAGGTCCCGGTGGCCTGGCGTCAACGTAGCCCCTGCACGCCTCGGGATCCTTTCGTGCTGCCGTGCCGAACCCGTGCCGGTGAACGCTGACCTCGAGGGCGGTTTCGCGGTGGATCCATCCCGGGTCGCGGCGAACGTCATGGCGGCGGTGCAGACCGGGATCGCCGGTCTGTCCATCGAGGACTCATCCGGCGACGAGGCTGACCCAATCTTCGACTTCGGGCTGGCTGTGGAACGGGTGGACGCCGCGCGCCAGGCGATCGCCGAGAGCGGCACGCGGGTCCTGCTCACGGCTCGATCGGAGGGCTTCGTATGCGGGCGCCGACTGCCTCTACGCGCCGCGGATCGAGCGCGAGCACATCGCCGCGGTCGTGGCAGCGGTCGGCGGGCAGCGCCAGGCATTGGCTGAGGGGCTAGGTTGACCGCCTCAGAGGAGGCTGAAGGCGCGTAGCTCGGCCTCACTCATCAGGCGTGAGCGGATGAGGAACCGGACCCCGTGCGGCGCCTCCACCGAGAAGCCACTGCCGCGGCCTTTGACGACGTCGACGGTCAGATGGGTGTGCTTCCAGTACTCGTACTGCGCGGTCGACATCCAGAAGTCGATGGGTTGGGCGACGCCCTCGACGTCGAGCTCGGCGAGGAGGACGTCGGCCGGCCCCGTGATGAACTCGCCTGCGGGGAAGCACATCGGCGAGCTGCCGTCACAGCAGCCGCCGGACTGGTGGAACATCAGGGGTCCGTGCTCCACGGTGAGGCGACGGAGCAGGTCCGCCGCCTCAGCCGTGAAGTCGACCCGCGTGTGCAGGTCCTCCGACATCGGTTTAGAAGAACCCGAGGGCGTCGGGGGAGTAGGACACGAGCAGGTTCTTGGTCTGCTGGTAGTGGTCGAGCATCATCTTGTGGTTCTCCCGGCCGATGCCGGACTGCTTGTACCCACCGAACGCGGCGTGCGCGGGGTACTGGTGGTAGCAGTTGGTCCAGACTCGGCCAGCCTTGATCCCTCTCCCGACCCGGTAGGCCCGTGAGCCGTCACGCGTCCACAGGCCGGCACCGAGCCCATAGAGGGTGTCGTTGGCGATGTCGAGGGCGTCGGCCTCGTCGGAGAAGCTCGTGAGCGACACGACCGGTCCGAAGATCTCCTCCTGGAAGACGCGCATCGAGTTGGTGCCCTCGAAGACCGTCGGCGTCATGTAGTAGCCGCCCGCGAGGTCGCCGTCCAGGACGTTTCGCTCGCCCCCGGTGAGGATCTTGGCGCCCTCCTGCTTGCCGATGTCGATGTAGGACAGGACCTTCTCGAGCTGGTCGTTGCTCGCCTGGGCGCCGATCATCGTGTCGGTGTCCAGCGGGTTCCCCTGCTTGACCTTCTCGACCCGGTCGACGGCATCCTTCACGAAGTCGCCGTAGATGGACTTCTGCACGAGTGCCCGCGACGGGCAGGTGCATACCTCGCCCTGGTTGAGCGCAAACATCGTGAAGCCCTCGAGAGCCTTGTCGTAGAACGCGTCCGTGCTGCTGGCGACATCCTCGAAGAACAGGTTCGGGCTCTTCCCGCCGAGCTCCAGCGTCACCGGGATGATGTTCTGGCTGGCGTACTGCATGATCAGCCGGCCTGTGGTGGTCTCTCCCGTGAAAGCGACCTTGGCGACGCGCGGCGAGGACGCAAGGGGTTTGCCGGCCTCGACGCCGAATCCGTTGACCACGTTGAGGACGCCGGCTGGGAGGAGGTCGCCGACCAGCTCCATGAGCTTGAGGATGGACCAAGGCGTCTGCTCGGCGGGCTTGAGCACCACCGCGTTGCCCGCGGCGAGTGCCGGCGCGAGCTTCCAGGTCGCCATGAGGATCGGGAAGTTCCACGGGATGATCTGCGCGACGACGCCGAGTGGCTCGTGGAAGTGGTAGGCGACGGTGAACTCGTCGATCTCGCTGCTCGTGCCCTCCTGAGCGCGAAGCACGCCGGCGAAGTACCTGAAGTGGTCGACGACCAGCGGCAGGTCAGCCGCCAGGCTCTCGCGCACGGGCTTGCCGTTGTCCCAGGTCTCGGCGATCGCCAGCATCTCGAGGTTCTCCTCGATGCGGTCCGCGATGCGGTGCAGGATGAGGGCGCGAGCCCCCAGTGAGGTCCGGCCCCAGGCGCCTGCCGCGGCGTGTGCCGCATCCAGCGCGGCTTCGATGTCCTCAGCGGTGCCCCGCGCGACCTCGGTGAACGCCTTCCCGGTGACCGGTGAGATGTTCTCGAAGTACTGGCCCTTCTTGGGCTCGACCCAGTTTCCCCCGATGAAGTGTCCGTAGCGTGGCTCGACCGTGACCTTCGAGCCTTCGGTTCCGGGGGGTGCATAGACCGTCATCGGCGTTTCTCCCAACGTCATTGGTGGTGCCCCGAAGTCGGGGCTGCCCCCGACGCTAGGCATGGCCACGTTGCGACCACGTTGCACCAGGCGCAGAGGCAGGCCGCGCGAGCGTGCCACGCGGCATACGAGGTCCTCCGCACGCCCGCTCCGACTCAGGCGGCGCCGTGCTCCCGGTCGAGGCGGGCGAGCTGACCGGCGACCAAGGGGCGCAACGGCGAGGAGAGCGTCAGGCAGCGCTGCTGGGCGGTCCACATCTCGTAGTCGTCGGCGCCCCAGCCTGAGCGCGTCCAGGTCGACATGAGGTCAGGTTCGCGGCTGGCGAGAACAGCGCTCCGCAGCTGGCTCTCGACGCTGTGGCGCAGCCGGGCCACGCCGGGCGCCAGCGAGCGGGGCAGGAGAGGGCCAGGGTAGGACCGGAGTGCAGAGGCGACCGCACCCGCTGCGAGATGGGCTTCCACCGCAAGCCAGTCCGCCGTCACCTCGGCAGCGAGCCGGTAGGGGCGGGAGGCGAAGAGGTCGTCCCCGAGCATGCTGCGAAGCCGGTTGAGCTCGGCCCGCACCGTCGAGGTGCTCACGTCGTCCTCGTAGAGCAGGACGCCGAGCTCATCCCCGGACAACCCTCTCGGTGTCGCAGCGAGCAGCAGCACGATCTCGCTGTGGCGCGGGCTGAGACGCAGGGTATGCCGGGCGCCCCATCCGTCGTCGAGAGTGAGCAGGGCGTCGTCGCGGCCCAGGGCACTCAGTCCCACCGTGAGTCCGGGCGTGGATGTCGGTGCCGGGTCCTGGCCGCGACTGAGCAGCTCGCGGGCCAGCTCGGCCTCGGCCATCCGGGCCGCCGCGCGCACCATCGCCATGGTCTGGGGCACGACGATCTGGTCACCTCCCGTGATGTCGAGGACGCCGAGCAGCGACGCGGTGACCGGGTCGTGGATCGGGACTGCGGCGCAGCTCCACTGCTGCACCGAGCGTCGGAAGTGCTCGGCGCCGATGACGTTGACGGGCTGGTCCAGGGCCAGCGCCATGCCCGGGGCGTTGGTGCCAGCCAGCCGCTCGTCCCAGTTGCTGCCCTCCACGAAACCGATCGCCTCGGCACGCCGCAAGGCAGTCGGGCTGCCGCACACCCACAACAGCTGGCCGGCCGCGTCCGAGACGGCCATGATCGCATCGCATTCGCGTGCTGCCCGGCCCAGGACGTCGTCGAGCAGCGGGAAGACCTGCGCCAGGGGATGGGCCTGCCGGTGGTCGCGCAGCGCATCTCGAGCCAGGGTGATCGGAGCCTCGACGCGGTCGGCCTCGACGCCGGCCGCTGCCGAGCGCACCCACGAGTCAGCTACGTGTGCCCGTACCGCTGACATCGGCTCCATCGTGCCAGTGTCCGCGACGGCGGGCGTCCTGTCACCCCGCACATCCTTCGACCCGGCGCACGGTCACTCCAGGGCGGCCACCTCCGCGAGGAACGACCCGATGATCTCGTTGGTCTGGATGGGACTGCGGCAGTGCGGCTCGTGCCCGCTGCCCGGCATGACGACCAGGCGCGCACGTGCGAGGGCAGCCAGCTCGCGACCTCGGGCCAGCGGCGTGATGGCGTCCGCATCTCCGTGGATGACCAGAGCCGGGCAGGACAGGGCCGCGGCATACTCCTGCGCGAGGGTGCCGTCGAGGTCAGCGGTTCCGTCGCCACCGGTGGCGAGGAGCACCTCTGGCGTCGACTGCATCCCCATCGCGAGGAAATGCGCACGATTGGCGTCGGAGTCCGGCTCGGTGAAGCACTGGGAGAAGAAGAACTCGAGAAAGTCCGGGAAGTGCTCCAGCCAGTAGCGGCGGTTCCACTTGGCCCACCCCACGTGCTCCGACAGCTCGGCCTCAAAGGTGGCGCTGGCTGCCACCCGCACTGGATGTCCGGGCGCCAGTGGCACATTGGGCGCGATGAAGACGGCAGCGCTGACGCGGTCGGCGTGACGGGCCGCGAGGGCAAGGGCCCACGCGCCTCCCTGTGACGAACCGAGCACGGCCGCCCGCGGCGTGCCGGTGGCATCCAGGACGGCAACCCCGTCATCGGCGAAACGTCGGTCCCCGTAGTAGGACGGGTCCAGCGGTCGGTCCGACAGGCCGTTGCCCAGCCCGTCGAAGGCGATGACCCGGTAGCGCTCCGCGAGGAAGGGCACCTGGTGCCGCCAGTGGTCGCTGTGGACGATGGACCAGGTCGGCAGCAGCAGGATCGTCTGGTCTCCCGCCCCGAACTCCTGCCAGTGGATCCGCTGGCCTGATCGTTCGACGTTGCCGCTGCGGACAGGCTCGACATCGACGATCACGCCGGCGCCCAGCTCATCGACCGGGTCTGCGCTGCCACAGCACGTTGACGATCTGCCACCGGTCCCGGAACCGGGCCACGTGCAGGTAGTCCATGTAGACGGACGAGTAGACACGGACAGTCGCGATGTCACCGAAGGCATCGAGGATCTTCGCGTCGTACGGACGTGCGTAGCGCTGTCCGAGTCCGCGCGCGGTCGCATCGACCATCTCGTCTCGGGACATCGTGTCGAGCCGTGGTCCGCCGTCAGGCAGGTCGTGTTCGACCTCGCGCTTCACCAGCTCGGGATGGAGACATCCCGCCATCCGGTCGCCGTCACCGTCGAGCCACGACTCGATGTAGTCCGCGGCCGCTGCGAGCACGGCCTCGCGGTCGGTGACGGTGAGGTCCTTCTCGTTCGCCAACATCGCATACTCCCGGGCGGGTGACTTGATCGACTCGCAGGATATCGACGGTCAGACGATCGCGCGCCGGGTCGGCGATATCGACCTCCCACGAGGGGGCGTCTACCACGAACTCGCCGATCAGTGGCGGAGGATGCCCGACCGGCGAGTCATATTGGCCGTTCGGATGAGGCGAAGCGCCCGTGGGCCTCCCTAGAGTTCGGGGGCAATCAGGTCAAAGGTGCGCAAGGTGATCACAACCGGGCGCCCTGCTGAGAAACAGGATTCACGGGTCATGACGGACAGTTCGGTCAGGGAGCCCGCGATCGTCATAACGTTGCGGGGGAGTTCGCAGTGCTGCAATGCAGATCGTGGATGGTCGGTTCCGTTCTGGTGGCGGCGCTGGGTTCGATTGGTGCACTTGCCAACTCGGCACCGGCACAGGCCGGCTCCGTTCTCCCGGTCCCCTCCACCGGGGTCGCACACCGCATCGAGAAGGTCTGCGTTCCCAGCGCCCAGGCTGTCTCCTGCGGTGCTGTCCGGCAGGTCGACCCGGCGCCGCCGACGGTCACCCCGCACGACAGTGGGACCTGGGTCGAGCCAGCGACAGTTCCCAACGGGTATGGGCCGAGCGACCTGCGAAGTGCCTACAACCTGACTGCGAGCGGTAGCTCGGCCAGGACCGTCGCCATCGTGAATGCCTACGACAACCCGTCAGCCGAGTCAGATCTCGCGACCTACCGCTCCACCTACGGTCTTCCTCCCTGCACGACCAGCAACGGCTGCTTCCGGAAGGTGAACCAGCGCGGCGACGCGAGTCCCCTGCCGGCGCCGGACGCCAAGCTGGGCGGGGGAGATCTCCCTGGACCTCGCCATGGTGTCGGCGATCTGCCCGGGATGCCGCATCCTTCTCGTCGAGGGTGACGCGCCCACGCTCAACGACCTCGGCACGGCGGTGAACACCGCGGTGAGGATGGGCGCGAAGTTCGTATCCAACAGCTACGGCGCCCCTGAGCCGGCGAACGCCAGCTCCTACGACTCCAACTACTACTACCACCCCGGAGTGGTCATCACGGCGAGCAGCGGTGACTCCGGCTACGGGATCCACTACCCCGCCTCCGGCAAGGGCGTCACCGCCGTGGGCGGCACCACCCTGAAGCGGTCCTCGACCTCACGGGGGTGGACCGAGACGGCGTGGAGCGGCGCTGGCTCGGGATGCTCGGCCTCGGTCTCGCGGCCTCAGTTCCAGGTGGGCCTCAACACCGGGTGTGCCAACCGCGCCGAGGTCGACGTGTCCGCGGTCGCTGACCCGCAGACCGGTGTCGCCGTCTACCAGACCTACACGTCCTCGACGACCAAGCCCGGGTGGCAGATCTACGGCGGGACGAGCGTGTCCGCACCGATCGTCGCCGCGATCTACGCTCTCGCCGGCGACCCAGGCTCGAGCGACGTCCCGAACGCCTACCCGTACGCAAACCCCAGCAGCCTCAACGACGTGACCAGCGGAAGCAACGGCTCCTGCGCCGGCCCGATGTGCACGGCGGGGGCGGGTTGGGACGGTCCCACGGGCCTGGGCACGCCCAACGGGACGACCGCGTTCACGGCTCCCGGGGCGGGTCCAGGGGTTGCCCGTTCCGGGAGTGGGGGTTTCGTGGCTGCTGGTCCGACGCGGGTGCTGGACACCCGCTACGGCGTTGGTGCGCCGGCTTCCCGCGTGGGACCTGGAGGTTCGGTCTTGGTGACGATGCCGAATGTGCCGGCGGGGGCGACGGGGGTGGTGTTCAACCTGACCGCGACGAACATGAGCAGCCCCACGTTCGTGGCCGCGTGTCCAGCGGCCCAGGCGGTGAGCGAGTGTGCGCGGACCTCGATGGTCAATGCGAGTCCGGGCGTGAACATCGCCAACCAGGTCACCGTGCCGATCGCGGCCGACGGGAAGGTGCGTCTGTATAACGACAGCGGCGACGTCGACCTGGTGGCCGACCTGGCCGGCTATCTCACCGGTGGGTTTGTGGCTGCTGGGCCGACGCGGGTGCTGGACACCCGGTATGGGACGGGTGCGCCGGCTGCGCGGGTGGGAGCGCGGGGGTGGGTCACCGTGTCGATGCCGAACGTGCCGGCCGGGGCGACGGGGGTGGTGTTCAACCTGACGGCGACGAACATGAGCGGCCCGACGTTCGTGTCCGCGTGTCCGGCAGCCCAGGCGGTGAGCGAGTGTGCGCGGACCTCGATGGTCAATGCGAGTCCGGGCGTGAACATCGCCAACCAGGTCACCGTGCCGATCGCCGCCGATGGGAAGGTGCGTCTGTATAACGACAGTGGCGGCGTCGACCTGGTGGCCGACCTCGCCGGCTATTTCACCGGCGGGTTGGTTGCTGCTGGGCCGACCCGGGTGCTGGACACCCGGACGGGTAGCGGCGCCCCAGCAGGCGGGTGGGGCCGGGTGGTGTCCTGACGGTGACCATGCCGAACGTTCCCGCTGGGGCGACCGGAGTGGTCTTCAACCTGACCGCGACGAACATGAGCAGCTCGACGTTCGTGTCTGCCTGTCCGGCGGCTCAGCCGGTGACCAGTGCGCCGCAGACCTCGACGGTTAACGCGAACCGGGCGTGAACATCGCCAACCAGGTCACCGTGCCCATCGCGTCGGACGGCAAAGTCCGCCTCTACAACAACATCGGCGACGTAGACATGGTCGCCGACCTGGCGGGGTTCGTCACCAGTTCGTAGATCGGACTGGCTTTGTTCCGCGCTGTTCAGATCGCGTTAGAGTCACTCCTCATGGATGACCCACGAGATGTCTTCGGCAAAATCTACGCGACCGATCACTGGCGCGGCGGATCCGGGGAGGGATCCACGGAGGATGCCTCTGCTCCCTACCGACAAATCGTGCAGCGCCTTTTGGCTTCCACTGAAGTACGTAATGTGGTCGAGAACGGCTGCGGTGACTGGCAAGTGGGTTCGCTCCAAGACTGGTCGGGTGTCAGCTACCTTGGTCTCGACGTCGTCCCCGACGTGGTCGCCAACAACCAGCGCCGGTATGAGGGTCCCAACGTGCAGTTTGCGAGCCTGGACGCATTCTCTAGTCAGATGCCATCCGGGGACCTTCTTCTCGTCAAAGACGTGCTGCAACATGGGCCGAATGATGCGATCGGTAACTTCCTCACTAGCGTCGTGCCCGAGTACCCTTTTGCCCTGATCGCAAATGACATCGGGTCGAGCCACTGGCATGGGGGTGTGAATTCGGACATCGAACTGGGCGCTTGGCGCCCAGTTGACTTAGAGGTTCCGCCGTTCGACCTTCTGCCAAAGCATCACTGGGATTTTGTCGTCGCGGGCCAGTGGACCAAACGCGTGCTTCTAGTAGCCACCGACCGTCGGTGGACTCCGCTGTCCCGGATCGTGCCGAGATCCGTCCGCAGGATCGCACGTAGCATCGAATTGGGCAGCGGGTCGTCACCCGGCTCACTTCCGGACAGACCATCAGCTCCTGGAACGGATCCTTCACGCTGACCATGCAAGCGGGCGGCAACCTGGCATTGAACAGGGCAGACGGGTCTCCGGTGTGGGCGAGTGGCACATCGTCCGCGGGCTCGCGCGTGGAGTCTCAGTCCGAGTCCAGAGCACTCAATCCACCCGGCGACGCTTACACCATCAGTCTGGATCCGTCGCGGTGATCACCACCTACGTGCGGCAGGCCCTCTCGGCGCTGCCTCTAGCCGAGCAATGGGTCCCCAGGAGCCGCGCCCATCAACGTGGATTTCAGCCTCATCATCCTGACCCTCGGGCTGGTGGGCCTTCCAGCGTTTCTGGTCCTCAGCGCGATCGCTGGTTGCATAAGCAGCGACCGTTGCCCCAAGGTCGGGTTAGCAACTCTGCTTGGACTGTCAAGCTGGCTCCTTCCCCATTGCTCGTTTCGATTAGCCTCGGGTGGCAACGTGAACTGCCACCTGGCGAAGGTTATGTCAGTGTGGTTTGGGGTTACGTGGGTGTTAGCATTCTGATGGCGGTGGCGTGGATGGTATTGGCGCGTCGTTCAGTTGCTAAACCGACCTTCTTGCGCAAAACGTTGTTATACTTTGGTACAGCGGTGATCTCAATTCTCTGCGCGCTAACCGGCAACCTTGTCATCTACTCCAGCAACGGCAGCTCCATGTGGAACGCGAACGTGAACACCCCCGGTGCGGTGACCGTCATCCAGAACGACGGCAACGTCGTCATCTACGACATGTCCCGCAATGCCCTCTGGGACTCCTACGGCTACACCGGACACCAAGCCGTCCGAGCGGGTTAACCGCCAGATCGGGATGAGCGGCCCGATGAGGTCACCGGGTACGTCACAGCGGGTAGGACGCGGCCGCCGCGCCGGTCTACGGGCGTGGTGACCACCCGGCCAGCTCAACCAGGTCGGTCAGCATCTCGGCGGCCCGCCCGAGGAGGGAGACGTGACCCTCGTCGTCGAACAGGTGTCGCCGGGCGCCGGGCACGTGCTCGGCGAGCCACACCCCGTGGGCGAACGGCACCATGAGGTCGTGGCGGCCCTGCCACACCGACACTGGGATCTCGATGTCGCGCACGTCGAACCCCCACGGACGCATCATCGCCATGCTGTCGTCGAGGAACCCAGCACTACCCTGACGAGCGGCGGCGTGCATCGAGGTCGCCAGGAACTGCGCGATCTCCCCGGTCATCGCGGAGGCGTCGACCTCGTCGACCAGACCGCCGAACGAGGCGGCGATCTGGTCGGGGGTCACCTCCCGCATCCCAGCGACCTGCTCCTCGATCAGTGGTCGCAGCACCTCGACCCCAGCGAGGGCGGCAGTCATGTCGCGCACATTCTCGGGCCCCATCCCGGCGAGGAAGTCCAGACCGGAGGCACCGTAGGGCGCGACACCCGCGAAGACGGTCGCCGCCCGGCAGCGCTCGGGTAGGAGGGCGGCGCAGGCGAGCGCGCGCGGGCCACCACCGGACCAGCCCAAAGTCACGAACTCGTCGTGGCCGAGCGCGTCGAGCACCGCGGCGGCGTCCTGGGCATCGTCCGCGATGACGACCTCCGCTGGAGCCGGCCACGGAGTGGACCCTCCGTAGCCAGGCCGCGAGTAGGTGACGAGCCGCAGGCCAAGGGCCAGGGCGGCACCCTCGAAAGGCAGACCTGGCACGGCTGCGCTCGGGGTCCCGCCGTGGAACAGCAGCACGGGCCCGTCCTCGGGTCCGACCGCTCGGACCTCGAGGATGCGCCCGTCCGCTGTGCTGACCTCGCGTGTCATCGTCGTCCCGTCCCCGGATGTGGTCGGGTGGGCCCCGACCATCTCAGGCCAGACTAGTTCGGCGGTCGCGGGACGAGCTCGGCCGCCGCAGTGAAGGCCCCGGACCTCGCAGCATTCCGGATCCGGGCGGCACCATAGGAAGGGAAGGGCACTGTGCAGCGAATCTGCTTCACGCTCCAGGTCCGCCGTGAGCGACTGGAGGAGTACCGCGAGCGCCATACCGAGGTCTGGCCCGAGATGCAGCAGGCTCTGCGGTCAGCCGGGTGGCGGAACTACTCGCTCTACCTGCGCGAGGACGGCCTGCTCATCGGGTACCTCGAGACGCCGGACTGGTCAGCGGCGCTGCGGGCGATGGCTGCCACGGACGTCAACGCCCGGTGGCAGGCCTCGATGGAGGGGTTGTTCGAAGTGCCCGCGAGCCGCCGCCCCGACGAGGCGATGGTCCCCCTGGCCGAGGTCTTCCACCTGGACTGAGCACGCGCCTGCACGACCTGCCCATCCACCCCCCTCGTCGCGTCCGGGTGGAGACGGGTTCCGACCCGTCGCGACCCGGACGCACGGGACGACGAACCGCTTACGTCCGGGTGGAGGCGGGTTCCGACCCGTCTCCACCCGGACGCAACGGCAGGCGGGCCCTGCGTGGTCAGGCCGGCTCGGCGCGTGACTGGGCTGCCGCCGAAGCGAGGCCGTGAAGCGCCAGGTCCTGGTGATGACAGGCGGCGGCGTGACCGGGGGTCGTCTCGAGCAGCGCCGGCTGGTCGTCGGAGCACACGGAGGTCGCGATGGGACACCGGGTGTGGAACCGGCACCCTGTCGGAGGGTCCACCGGCGATGGCGGGTCGCCGGCGAGGATGATGCGCTGGCCCATCAGCCGGCTCCTGGCCCGGTCGACGTGCGGCGACGCGGACAGCAGCGCCTGGGTGTACGGGTGGGTGGGCGTGGTGAACAGCTCGGCCGTGGAAGAGGTCTCGGCCAGGCGGCCCAGATACATCACGGCGGTCCGGTCCGAGACGTGCCGCACCACAGCCAGGTCGTGCGCGATGAAGACCAGGCCGATCCCGAGGCGTCCCTGCAGCGAGCGGAGCAGGTTGATCACCTGGGCCTGGACAGACACGTCCAGGGCTGACACCGGCTCGTCGCAGACGAGCACCTTCGGCTCGAGCGCGATCGCCCGCGCGATGCCGATGCGCTGGCGCTGCCCTCCGGAGAACTGGTGGGGGAATCGCGACATCATCTCCGGGGAAAGGTTGACCAGCTGGAGCAGCTCCGCGACACGGTCCCGGCGGCCCGCCTTGGTCGGCTGCATCCGGTGCACGCTCAACGGTTCGGCGATGAGGTCGTAGACGGTCAACCGGGGGTTGAGCGAGGTGTATGGGTCCTGGAAGACCATCTGGATGTCCCGACTGAGCGAGCGACGCGCGGAGCCGTGCAGGCTCTCGACGTCGCGGCCGGCGACCTCGATCCGGCCTGAGTCGGGCCGTTCGAGCCCGACGAGCATTCGCGCCAGGGTGGTTTTGCCGCAACCGGACTCGCCCACGATGCCGAGGGACTCACCACGACGCAGGCTCAGGCTGATGTCGTCCACAGCGCTCACCCTGCTGCGGCCGAAGCCGGTTCGCCCGACGTGGAAGGTCTTGGTCAGGTTGCTCGCAGACAGGACGATCTCATCGCTCGACACGGATGACCTCCTTGGTCCGAAGGCAGGCGGACTGCCTGCCGGGGCCCACTGTGACCAGCTCTGGACGCGTGGTCAGACAGGCCTCCACGGTCCAGGAGCACCGCGGATGGAACGCACACCCGGTCGGCAGGGCTGCCGGCACCGGTGGGCTCCCGGGTATCACGGGCAGCTCTGACCCCACGTGGCCCAGTGTCGGCACCGATGTGAGGAGGGCCTCCGTGTAGGGGTGGGCGGGATGGTCGAACAAGGCATCGGCGGATGCGGTCTCGACGATGCGACCGGCATACATGACGGCGACGGTGTCGGCCACCTCGCAGACGACGCCGAGGTCATGGGTGATGAGCAGCACGCCCATGTTGAGCTCACGACGCAGGCGGTCGAGCAGGTCGAGGATCTGCGCCTGCACGGTGACGTCGAGCGCTGTCGTCGGCTCGTCCGCGATGAGCAGCTCCGGTTCGAGGGCGATGGCCATGGCGATCAGCAACCGCTGGCGCATTCCCCCGGAGAACTGGTGTGGGTAGTCGTCGATCCGGGCTGTCGCACCGGGGATGCCCACGAGGGCAAGCATCTCCGCAGCCTGCGACCGCGCCTGCTTCCGGCTGGCTCCCTGATGCTGGCGGTACAGCTCACCGATCTGGTCGCCGATGGTAAGGACCGGGTTCAGCGCCGACAGGGCATCCTGGAAGACCAGGCTCATCGTGGAGCCACGCAGTCGGCGTAGCTGCTCGGCGCCCTGCGTCTGCAGGGCGACTCCGGCAACCTCGAGAGTGGTCGCCGACACGTCGGTACTGCGCGGATCGTGCAGTCCCATGATGGCGCGCGCCGTCACCGACTTGCCCGATCCCGACTCGCCCAGCAGGGCCAGCAGCTGCCCACGGGCCACGTCGAGGCTGACGTCCCGAACAGCGGGGATGGCTCCGCGCCTGCTCTGGAAGCTGACCGACAGCCCCCGCAGGCGCAGGGCGGGGGTCGGGTCGGCGGGTCGGTGACCGGCTTGGCGGTGGTCGATGGGTGCTGCCGTCATCGGACTCCTGACTCACGACCCCCGGCTTCTTCGGGGCATCTAGCGGTGCTGCTTTCTATCGCACAACGTAACGGAATGCTGAACTTCGATCAAGACCCTTGCAATAGTGCTGTATTATTGCAATGCTGCGGATACCCGCGAGTGAGAACCGCTTTGAGTCAGCCGCCATCCGGCTGTCCACCCGCCTGTCAAAGGAGACCACAGTGCTAGAACCCGCTGAGCAGTACAAGCAGTACCGCTCGTACAGCTACCTCGAGGCCGGAGTCGACTATCCCGACATCCCGATGGCCAAGGAGATCGGTCGCGTCCCCGCCTACGCGGGCCTGAACCTCTCCCGTGAGCAGGCGGATCGCACCGAGCGGCTGCTGCGCGACAACACCGTCATCTCGCTGCACGACCACCCGTCGATCTTCCCCGAGAACCTGCAGCAGGACCTGCGCGCCTACATCCGCACCGGGCGCGAGCTGACCGGCTACGAGGGACTCTCCCGCTCCGGCATGACCGCGGTCTTCGACAACGTCATGGACGGCACCTGCTGCATCAGCAGCGACGGCGGCTGGAAGTGGGTCGACGTGCTGCACGACCTCGGTATGCGGATGGCCGACCTGGCACACCAGGACTACTTGGTCAAGGGCGAGTCCCTCCAGGACATCCGCGACGCGCACGAGCAGGGCAAGATGGCCCTGGTCTTCGGGCTCGAAGCGGCCACGATGATCGAGAACGAGGTCGACCGGCTGGACATCCTCTACGGGTTCGGCGTCCGTCAGATCGGCATCGCCTACTCCGAGGCCAACTATCTCGGCAGCGGCCTCAAGGAGCGCGGTGACGGCGGCCTGACCTACTTCGGTGAGAAGGCCGTGAGCCGGATGAACAAGCTGGGTCTCGCGATCGACATCTCGCACTCTGGCGACGTCACGTCGATGGACGTCATCCGGCACTCCAAGAAGCCGATCTTCATGACCCACTGTGGATCGCGCGAGGTGTGGCCGATCAACCGGATGAAGCCGGACGCCGTCATCAAGGCGATGGCCGAGCGGGGCGGCGTGATCGGCCTCGAGGCTGCGCCGCACACCACCTTGTCCGCGGAGCACCCAGCTCACTCGCTGGAGTCGGTGATGGATCACTTCACCCACCTCGTGGATGTCGTCGGCATCGACCACGTGGCGTTCGGCCCGGACACCCTCTTCGGAGACCATGTCGGTCTGCACGACGCGTTCACCACCAACCTGTCGATCGGACAGGCGCACGCCAACGTGGAGTTCGAGAAGCAGCCCTACGTCGACGGGCTCGAGAACCCGGCTGAGTGCTTCTACAACATCATCGGCTGGCTCGTCTCGCACGGCTACTCCGACCACGAGATCTCGGCGGTCGTCGGCGGAAACATCATTCGCGTTCTAGAGGAAGTGTGGATCTGATGGCTTCACCTCGTACGTCCCATCTCGTCATCCTTGGTGCCGTCGTGGCGCTGGTGGCCGCCTGCGCTCCCAGTGGTCCGAGTAGCCCGACCGCTCAGGGCACCACTGGTGGCTCCGGGTCCGCGACCCTGACCATCGCCACGACCACGGATGTCGTGAACCTCAACCCCCTGCTGGGCAACAGCCGGACCGACAGCTGGGTCACCGACCTGATGTACCCGCGGCTGCTGACCGTCAGCAACGTCGGCTCCAAGGAGCCGAACCTCGCCACGAAGTGGGGCTACAGCGCGGACGGAAAGACCGGCTTCTACGAGCTCCGCGACGACTTCGTCTGGAGCGACGGCCAGAAGGTCACCGCCACCGACGTCGCCTACAGCATCAACACGATCAAGACCCAGAAGCCCAAGGGTGGAGTGGTCTTCGGCTTCATGGGCAACCTCGAGAAGGCGACTGCCGTGTCGCCCACCCGGGTCGAGCTCACGCTGAAGCAGCCGGACAGCATCGTCATCCCCGAGGTCGGATTCTGGATGACAGTGGTGCCGGAGCACGTCTTCGGCAAGAACCCGAAGATCGACGACTTCGCGAACTCGTCCGACTGGGTCAGCGCCGGCCCGTACAAGCTCACGTCAGTGGCCAAGGGACAGAGCTACACCATGGAGCGGGTGGAGCCGTTCCCCCTCGCGCCCGGCGGGAAGCCGACCTTGGCCAAGGTCGTGTTCAAGGTCTACCCGGACGTCAACACCGAGATCCTCGCGCTGAAAAAGGGTGATGTCGACGTCATCGCCAACGCCCTGCCGCCGGCTCAGGTCAAGGACCTCAAGGCCACCAACGGCATCACCGTGGCCGAGGTGCCAGGGCTGGGCTTCACGCACGTGACCTACAACATGACGCGCAAGCCGATGGACAACGTGCTGGTCCGTCAGGCTCTGGCCCACGCGGTGGACTACAAGGCAATCCGCGCGGTCGCGGTGCAGGGCCAGGCGGTCACCGCCAACAACAGCCCCATCACCGACTCGCTCAAGGAGTTCGCCGACCCGTCCCTCCAGGAGTATGAGTTCGACCCGGCCAAGGCCAAGTCGCTGCTCGAGCAGGCCGGGGTCACGAACCTCACCCTGTCGATGATCTACTCCCTGCAGGACCCGGTGGTCTCGGCGTGGTCAACGATGATGAAGGACAGCGCGGCTCAGGCCGGCATCACGATCGACCTGAAGGGTCTGGACCGGAACACCTACCTGGCCAAGACCGCTGCCGGAGACTTCGACATCTATGCCGGGTCGTTCGCCATCATGGACGAGCCGGTGTCGAACATGGCGCTGCAGTACCTGCCCGGTGGGGCGATCAACTACTCGCAGGTCGACGACCCCACACTGACGGGGCTGATCACCAAGGCGCAGGGGACCGTGGTCAAGGACGATCAGAAGAAGCTGGTCCAGCAGGCCGCGGCATACGTCCACCAGAACATGATCGACAACATCATGTACGTGCAGAACCTCAATGTGGCCTACAGCAGCAAGTGGGAAGGCTTCGTGGTCAAGCCCAGCGAGCTGCTGTCGATCATCGACCCCGTGTCCCTGGCACAGGTCAAGCTGAAGAAGTAGCCGTCCCTTCCCGCTCGAGCTGAAAGTGGTTCTGATGCCTCCGTTCGCCTGGTTCGCCGTGCGCAGACTGGCCCACGGGCTGGTGACGCTCTGGTTCGCCGTCACCATCACGTTCCTGCTGCTCCGGCTCCTGCCAGGGGACCCGGCGACGGCCATCGCCAGCACCAACATGGACGCCGCGATGCGTCAGGACCTGCTCACCAAGTACGGCCTGACGCAGTCGCTGCCCGTCCAGTACGGCAAGTATCTTGCCGAGCTTCTGCATGGAAACCTGGGAACGTCGTTCAGCCAGTCGGAGCCGGTCACCACCGTGCTCATGTCACGACTGCCCTGGACTCTGCTCCTCACCGGGTCGGCGCTGCTGCTGACCGTCGCGGTCGGCATCCCCCTTGGCGTGCTTGCAGCCACGCACGCCAAGGGGGTGCTGGACCGGATCGTGCAGGTGGTCGGCGTGACCGGGCAGTCCCTGTTCGTCCCGAGCGTGGGCATCTTCTTCCTGTTTCTCTTCGGCCTGCAGCTGCAGTGGCTACCGATCGGCGGGGCCTACAGCGAGGACGTATATGGCGCTGCCTGGTACCTCGATGTCGCGCGCCACCTCGTGCTGCCGTGTGTCAGTCTTGTCCTGGTGTCGCTGGGGTCCTACGTGCTGACCTTGCGCTCCACCTTGATCGAGTCGCTCGGTGAGGACTTCTGCACCCTCGCACGGGCCAAAGGGACCCCAGAGCGGATCGTGGTCTGGAAGCACGGGCTGCGCAACGCCCTGCTCCCTACCACGACCCTGCTCGGGCTCCAGCTCGGGTTCATGGTCGGGGGTGCCGTCCTGACCGAGACGATCTTCGCCTACCCGGGTGTGGGCCGGGCCATCTACGACTCCGTCATCCGCCTGGACTTCCCGGTCCTGCAGGGAGCTTTCGTCCTGCTCGCCGCGACCGTGGTCCTCGCCAACATGGTCACTGACCTGGCCTACGGCATCCTCGACCCCCGAGTGAGGACAGCATGAGTGCGCTCCTGACCGACATCGACACCGAACCGGTCGCGGACCAGGAGGGCGCGGCGGCAGCCACCTGGTACGCCTTTCGGCACAACCCGGTCGGGCTGTTCGCGCTGGCGCTGATGCTCCTGCTCATCGTCGTCGGCGTATGCGCGCCCTGGATTGCCGAGTACCCGAGCGGGTTCAGCGACGCCGTCCTTGTTCCCCCGACGGCCGAGCACTGGTTCGGAACCGACAACCTGGGTCGGGACATCTTCGCCGAGGTGGTGTGGGGAACGCGGATCTCGATGACCGTCGGGGTCTGCGCGTCGGTGCTGGCGATCACCATCGGTGTCCTCATCGGGATGCTGGGCGCCTACTTTCCCAGGGTGGACACGGTGCTCGGGATGATCGTCGACCTCTCGCTCTCGCTGCCGGTGCTGCCGCTGATGATCCTCGTCGCCGCGCTGGCCGGGCCGTCGCTGGGCACCATCATCCTCGTCATCTCGTTCTTCTCCTGGCCGGAGGTGGCCCGGGTCGTCCGCTCGCAGGCCCTGTCCGTGGTGGGCCTGCCGTACATGGACGCAGCGCGGGTTCTCGGTGGTGGACATGGGTGGATCCTGCGTCGCCACCTCCTTCCGGCCGTCGCACCCGTGATCACGGTGACGGTGGTGCTGACCGCCTCCCGTGCCGTCGTGTCGGAGGCGGGCCTGTCATTCCTCGGCATGGGCGATCCCAACAGCTGGTCCTGGGGACGAATCCTCTACGAGTCGCAGCAGTCGGGGTCGATGACCAGTGCCTGGTGGACGACCCTCTTCCCGTCCATCGCCATCCTGCTGCTCGTGGTCGCCGCCACCTTGATCGCCATCTCCTACAACGACGCCCGCAACCCGCGGACCCGGGAGGCATGAGGTGGGCTTCCGGCAGCGTCTCGACGCCGGTTTCTACTCCACGGTGCAGGACCGGGTCCGTGGACGTCTCGTGGCGGACGGGCTCACGGCCGTCATCTGCGACCACCCCGACGACGTCGCCTATCTCACGGGCTTCTTCCACCATCCCGGCGAGCGACCCGTCGTGGTCCACCTCGGACTGCACGGGCCGCCGACCCTGCTCGTGCCCGAGCTGGAACGTGAGCACGCCCTCTGGCAAGACGCCGCGGCCGAGGTCATCACGTACCCGGAGTTCCCCGGTGTCGTGGAGCCGCTGACCCTCCTCGCCCGGGCGGTCCGTGCCCGTGGACGCATCGGTTTCGGTCCGAGCATGAGCGTCAGACGGCTGCGCCTGCTGGAAGGCTCCTTCCCCGAGGCCGTCCTGGTCACCTCCGACGCCGTCACCCTGACCCGGTACGTCAAGGAGCCGGCCGAGCTCGTGCTGCACCAGGAGGCGGCCCGGATCACCGACCTCATGCTGAGCGCAGGGATCGCCCTGGTCAGCGACGCGGTGGCCGACGGGGGACAGATGCCGAGCGAGTCCGAGCTGGCGGCCCATGTCGGCCGCGTCGGGACGTCGACGATGTATGCCGATCACGAGGATGTCGTCGTCCTCGGCTTCCTCGCGGGCGGGCTGGTGTATGCCGGTCCGAACAGCGCCAAGCCGCACGGCCTGCCCTCGTCCTACCGGCTCCGTCCGGGGGACACCTTCATGCTCTCTCTCGGCTGCGCGGTCGGTGGCCGGTTCGTGGAGGGTGAGCGCACCTTCATCCTCGGCGAGCCCAGCGCGGAGCAGGAGCGCTACTACGAGGCGGTGCGCGCCGCCCAGCAGGTCGGGGTCGACTCCATCAGGCCCGGGCTGACCTGTGCCGAGTCGAACGCACTCTGTCTCGACGTCATCCGCGAGGCCGGGCTCGGCGACTTCCTCCAGCACCGGCAGGGGCATGGCATCGGGGTCGGGATGCACGAGCCCCCCTGGCTGGAGGACGGCGACGACACGGTTCTCGAGGAGGGCTTCGTCGTGTCCAACGAGCCTGGCATCTACATCCCTGGCCACGCCGGCTACCGGATATCGGACTCGATGCAGATCACCGCCGACGCCGCGGTGCCCCTAACGGCATACCCCACGTCCCTCGAGGACGTCGTCATCGGCGCCTGACCACGGGCGCCCAGTGAAGAGATGAGAACACATGTTCGTCGACATCAACGACAACCGCCTGCACGTGGAGGTCCTCGGGCCCGACGACGCACCGGTGATGATCGTCCACCACGGAGCGCCTGGCCTCGGGACCCTGGCGGAGCCGAAGAAGAGCTTCGGACCCCTGGCGGATGCCTACCAGGTCGTCGTCTTCGATGCTCGGGGCTCGGGCCAGAGTGAGGGCAAGGGGCCGCTGACGCACGAGCAGTGGGCCGCCGACGTGGAGGGTCTGCGGCAGTGGGTCGGGGCCGAGCGCTTCATCATGGCTGGAGGCTCCTACGGGGGCTTCATCGCCATGGAGTATGCGATCCGCCATCCGGAGCGTCTCCTCGCCATGGTGCTGCGCGACACGTCCGCCGACAACGCCAATGAGGCGATGGCCCGCGCGAACGCGTTGTCCAGCGCCCGCGTCGAGCTCGACCTGGCCAAGTTCCACCGGATCATGGAGGGCACGACGCGGGACAACGCGGACTTGCGGGAGTGCTGGGCTGAGATCCTCCCTCTCTATGACCACGTGCTCGACCCCGCGGTGGTCCAGCAGAAGGTCGACGCGACGACCTACCGCTACGAGACCCACAACTGGGCGTTCACCCAGAACATGCCGTCGTACGACATCAAGGACAGGCTGGGCTCGGTCACTTGTCCCACCCTAATCACCGTGGGGCGCGGCGACTGGATCACCCCGGTTGCGTGCAGCGATACGATTTCGGCGCTCATCCCGGGGTCACGCCTGGAGGTGTTCGAGGAGTCGGGCCACTCCCCGCAGATCGAGGAGTCGGAGAAGTTCCAGCGCGTCGTCCGGGAGTTCCTGTCCGACGCGCTCACCCACACGCGGAGGTAGCAGGTGCCGATCGTCCCGACCGACTTCGACGAGCTCGACCGGCGGATCATCGCCGGGCTGCAGGCGGATGGGCGAGCCAGCTGGACGGAGATCGCAGAGCGGGCCGGGACCTCGGTGGCCACGATCACCCGTCGCGGCCAGCAGCTGCTCCAGTCCGGGGCGGTGCGGATCGGGGTGAGCAGTGACATCAACTCCCCAGGCGCAGCCGACCTCTTCATGCTGCGGATCGGCTGCAAGGCCGGCAAGCAGATGGAGGTGGCTCGGGCGTTGTCCAAGCGAACTGACCTACGCTTCCTCTGCTTGGTGACCGGCAGCTGTGACCTGCTGGCCGAGCTCGTCTGCAAGAAGGCCGAGTCGCTGCATGGCCGTCTCATCAACGAGATCCAGGCCATCGATGGGGTAGAGGTCTGCGAGAGCGACCTCGTGCTGCATACCTACAAGGTCAGCCAGAGCTGGGCCCAGCAGCTGATCTCCCCGTCCGAGCCGCAGCCTGTCGACGACACCGAGCCGCACACCTGCGACCCCTCCCACTTCGACGAGACCGACCTGCTTATCCTCAAGGCCCTGCGCGAGGACGGCCGAGCCAGCCTGAGGTCTGTCGCGGAGCTGCTCGAGGTCAACGAGAGCACCGTTCGCCGCAGGTTCGACGCGATGCGAGAGCGCGGCTGCGCCTGGGTCCTGACCCTCGTCGCGGCATCCGCCCTGGGGTTCGAGTCCGAGATCATCCTCAACATCACGGTCACCCCTGCACGGCTGGACGACCTGGCCCGGGAGCTGGCGTCTGTTGTCGGAGTGCGCTTCCTGGCCGCGACCTTGAGCTGCTCACTCATCTGCGAGGTGATCATGCCGACGACCGAGGACGTCTACACCTTCTTGACCCAGCGCCTGGGGAAGATCGACGGAGTGGTGGGTTGGACGGCGAACGTCGAGCTGCTGACGGTCAAGCGCGGCTTCCTCGAGACACCCTGGTGGCGCGAGACGCAGTCATCCGCCACCCGGTGACCTCCAGCAGCTCGCTGCGTCCGGGTGGGGACGGGTCCGCGCCCGTCCCCACCCGGACGCAACGGGGGGCCAGTGGGGCTGGTCCGGTCAGCCCCGGCCGGGCAGGAACGCCGGGACCTGCGGGGTCGCGCCGTCCTCGCCCCAGGTGAGCACCCCGGCATACATGACGCGCCGCTTGTTGGGGTCGGTGACCACGCCGTCGTAGTCGCAGGGGATGTTGTCGTCCGTGCAGACCCACGCGTGCAGGAAGATCCGGTCCGGTCCGTGGCCGTCGGCGACGACATCGGCTCCGGCTGGGCCGCACAGACCGGTGCTCGCCTGGTCGAGCAGCACGTGCTCGGGCTTGTCGGCGAACGACCACAGGTCGCTCGAGCGACGCCAGACCGTCGAGTAGCGGCACTGGTCGTACCAGTTCGCCGAGGCGAACAGGACGTACTCGGATCCGCGCTGGACCATCACCGGGTTCTCGATACTGTCGGCATGGCGCAAGAGCTCGCGGCTCGGCTCGCCACGGCCATGGAGACCGTCTGCGGAAAGCGGGAACATCCGCAGGGTCCCGGGGGTCTTCTGGGTCTTGTAGAGCAGATAGCGCTGGCCGTCGTCCGCCTGGAAGGGGGACGGGTCGATCACGCCGGAGGTCTGATCGGGGCGGTCTGCGGCGAGGTCCTCGCCCGCAAGGTTCCCCTTGGGACAGATCAACGGTGCGGGGAAGGGCTCGTATGGGCCGGCAGGGTGCTCGGCTATCGCGGTCCCGATGCATCGCTGGCCGCCGAAGCCCTTGGCCTGCGCCGCGTAGTAGAGGACCCAACCGGCCGAGGTGAGCACCGCGTCGGGCGCCCACACCGCACCGATACCGGACGCCCAGTCTCCCCAGCGGGATAGGGCATCCGGCCCCGGAACCCACGGCCCCTGAGGGTTGCTCGCCGTCGCCACCCGGGCCAGGCCCCCGGTCGTGAACGCGTAGTAGGTCCCCTCGTCGCGGACCAGCCCCGGGTCGGCCGCGCTGTCGCTCGGCGCATACACCGGCTCCGGTGGAGCCTGCTTCGCCTGGGCGCCGGTTGCGAGCCCGGTTGCGCCCGCCAGCCAGAGCGCGGCGATGCAGACCGAGGCCAGAGTCCGGGTTCGGGTTCGGCTGTGCATGGTGGGTCCTCCACGTCAGGGTGCGGGAGTTCCGGAATTTACATCGTTATACAGCCCGCCGGCAAGCCCCCTTCACTGGGCTTACGTCCGGGTGGAGACGGGTTCCGACCCGTCGCGACCCGGACGCAAGGGACCACGAGAAGCATGGCTGAGGGGGGCCGGACGGTCACCAGTCGTGGACAGTGCCGTCCTGGAGCCGGTTGAACGGCAGGTATGCCGGCTGGTAGGGGAAGCGGGCCGCCGCCGCGTCGTCGAGCTCGACTCCGAGGCCGGGCTGCTCGCCGGGGTGGAGGTAGCCGTCCTCGAAGGTGAAGCTCTGCCTGAACACCTCGTTGGTCAGCGAGCCGTGCTGCATGTACTCCTGGATCCCGAAGTTGTGGATGGCCAGGTCGAGATGCAGGGCGGCGGCCATGCCGACGGGGGAGATGTCGGTCGGGCCGTGGATGCCCGACTTGATCTGGTACTGCGCGGCGTAGTCCAGCAGCTTGCGCATCGCGGTGATCCCGCCGGTGTGCGTGACGGCCGAGCGGACGTAGTCGATCAGCTGCTCGCGGATCAGGGTCTGGTAGTCCCAGACAGTGTTGAAGACCTCGCCGATCGCCAGCGGCGTCGTGGTGTGTTGCCGGACCAGGCGCAGCGCCTCCTGGTTCTCGGCGGGTGTGCAGTCCTCGAGCCAGAACAGGTCGTACGGCTCGAGTGCCTTGCCGAGCTTCGCCGCCTGGATAGGCGTCATCCGGTGGTGCCCGTCGTGCAGTAGCGGCAGCTCGGGGCCGAACTCGCCACGCACCGCCTCGAAGACCGTCGGGATGTGCCGCAGGTAGGACCGCGAGTCCCAGTCCTCCTCCGCCGGGAGCGGCGCCCGCTGCGCCGGCTCGTAGTCGTAGCGCTTCCCCTCCCCGGCCGGCTGGGCGGCAACGCCGTAGACCGCGTTGATGCCGGGCACCGACGTCTGCACCCGGATCGAGCGGAACCCGAGCTCCAGGTGGTGACGGATGGAGTCGAACAGCTCCTGCGTGTCCCGACCGGACGCGTGCCCATAGGCCATGATCCCGGTCCGGGACGCACCGCCGAGGAGCTGGTAGAGCGGCATGCCCGCCGCCTTGGCCTTGATGTCCCACAGGGCGACGTCGACAGCGGCGATGGCTGCCATCGTCACCGGTCCGCGGCGCCAGTACGCCGACCGGTAGAGGAACTGCCAGGCATCCTCGATGCGGTGCGCGTCGCGACCGATGAGCAGGGGGACGACATGGTTCTCCAGGTAGGACGCCACGGCCAGCTCGCGGCCGTTGAGGGTGCCGTCACCCAGCCCGGTGATCCCGTCGTCGGTGGTGATCCGCAGGGTCACGAAGTTGCGGTCCGGGCTGGACACGATCACGTCGGCGGAGACGATCTTCACGTGGGTAGAGCCTTTCGGGTCGGTCGGATGTGCTCGGTCAGCTGTCGGGCAGGGCGGCGAGCAGGTCTTTGACATGCGCGGTCACGCTCTCACGGAACGGGGCGCTGTCGCGCAGGTCGGAGCCGAACATCTCGGTGACGGACAGCAGCCCGTCCACCACGGTGGCCGCGTCCCGTCCGGTGCCCGCGGCGCGCTGCAGCCGCGCGGACAGGGGGTCCGACAGGCGCAGCGGCCTGCCGCGGCGGTCCTGGCCGCGCGCGACATACGTCATCCAGGCGGCCACCGCCAGAGCGGCCGACTCGGGCAGATGGCCTGCCGCCAGCCGCTCTCTGACGGGGCCGAGCAGGCGCTGCGGCAGCTTCTGCGACCCGTCCATGGCAACCTGGAGGGTGCTGTGGCGCAGTGCCGGGTTGGCGAACCGGGCAAGGACCTGCTCCCCGTATGCCGCGACATCGACCCCGGGCGGTGGGGTGAGGGTGGGGGCGACATCGTCCACCATGAGTCGGCGTGCTGCCTCGGCGAGGTCAGGGTCCGCCACCGCCTCGGCGATCGAGTCGTACCCACGCAGCGCGCCGAGGTAGGCGAGCAGCGAGTGGGTGCCGTTGAGCATCCGGAGCTTCAGCTGCTCGAACGGCGCGACGTCCTCGACGAGATCGGCTCCCACTCGTTCCCATGCGGGTCGGCCGGCGAGGAAGCGGTCCTCGATCACCCACTGCCGGAACGGTTCCGCGACGACCAGCGCCTCGTCGGCCAGGCCCAACAAAGCCGCGGCCTCAGCGCGGTCGGCGTCCGTGGTGGCGGGCACGATCCGGTCGACCATCGAGCTGGGGAAGCTGACATGCTGCTCGATCCACCCGCCGGTCGCGTCTCCCTCGGAGGACGGGAGGGCGGAGCAGAAGTCCATGACGAGCCGGCGCAGGACGCTCCCGTTGTCGGTGAGGTTGTCGCACGACAGGACGGTGAGCTCGGCTCCGGACGTTGCGGCGCGTTCCTGCAGGCCGCGGACCAGCTGGCCCACGGCGGTGTGTGAGGCGCCGGCCAGGTCGTCTCGGACCGCCGGGTCGCTGAGGTCGAGTCCGCCGGACGCATCCCGGCGATAGCCCTTCTCTGTCACGGTGAGGGTGACGATCCGCGTCTCCGGAGCGGCGAAGCGCTCGTGCAGACGGTCCATCTCGTCCCCGGCGAAGAGGACGTCCCGCACCTGGCCGACGACTCGCAGGGACGTGGACTCGGCCGCTCGCTCGAGCACCCCGTACAGGCCGTTCTGGGGTCGCAGCTGCTCGACCACGGCGGCGGAACGCTGCGTCACGCCGCAGATGCCCCAGCTCGGGTCGTCGGTGAGCCGGGCCGCGTCCTCGGTGAAGACCGCCTGGTGCGCCCGGTGGAAGGCACCGATCCCCAGGTGGAGGATCCCGCGCTCGGCGGCCAGCTCCCGCGCCGGCGGCAGGATGACGCCTCGCGGCGGGGTAGACGGGAGGGTATGGGCGCTGAGCCGGGTCATCGCGGGCCTCCGGTCACAGGACTGCTCCGAGCTGCCAGGGGACGAACTCCTCGCCGCCGAGGCCGAGCTCCTCGCTGAACGTCCGCCGCCCCGAGGCCGTGTCGAGGAGCAGGTCGTAGACCGTGCGTCCCATCTCGGTCAGCGGCGTCCCGGACTCGATCACCGGCGAGCAGTCCAGGTCCATGTCACCTGCCATCCGCAGCGCCATGCTGGAGTTCGTGGCCAGCTTGACGGTGGGCACGGGCCGGCTGCCGAATACCGAACCGCGCCCGGTGGTGAAGCAGATGAGGTTGGCCCCGCCGGCGACCATCCCCGTCACGGAGACGGGGTCGTAGCCAGGTGTGTCCATGAAGACGAACCCCGGTCGCGGGATCGGCTCGGCGTAGCCGCACACGGCGCTGAGCGGGCTGTGGCCACCCTTGGCCACGGCGCCGAGGGACTTCTCGAGGATGGTCGTGATGCCGCCCTCCTTGTTCCCGGGGGAGGGGTTGCCGTCGAGGGTGGTGCCCTGGGCCGCCGTGTAGCGCTCCCACCAGGCGATCCGGTCCAGCAGCGCCTGGCCCACCTCAGGCAGGACAGCCCGTTCGGCGAGCATCTGCTCGGCACCGTAGACCTCTGGTGTCTCGCCCAGCACGCTGGTCCCTCCTGCGGCGACAAGCAGGTCGCTGGCGACTCCGAGGGCGGGGTTGGCCGTCAGCCCCGACCAGGCGTCGGACCCGCCGCACTGCAGCCCGAGGACGAGCTCCGCGACGCCGACCTCCTCGCGGCGTGAACCACGCAGGTCATGCGCCATCCCGCGGACCAGCTTCTCGCCCTGCGCGATGGCAGCCGCGGTCCCGCCGGCGTCCTGGATCGTGAACCACTCGACGGGGATCTCGGGGTCGACGTCGAGGGTCGTGACCAGGTCGCTCACGGCGTTGACCTCGCAGCCGAGTCCGAGCACCACCAGCGCACCGATGTTGGGATGCCGGGCATACCCCTGGAGGGTCCGCTGCAGGACCTCCCAGCCTTCACCGCGGCTGGCCATCCCGCACCCGGTCCCGTGGGTGAGCGCGACAACCCCGTCGACGCCCTCGCCGTGCAGGGCACCGATCTCGTCCTCGGTGCGTCGCACGACCTGCCGGGCGACGGTTGCTGAGCAGTTCACCGTGGTGAGGACTCCGACGTAGTTCCGGGTGCCAACGCCACCACCGGCACGCCGGTAGCCGTGGAAGGTACGGCGCAGGTCAGCCGGCAGCTCCGGCACCGAACCGCCCACCGAGGCACCGGTCGCCAGGGCCGACGCCTGGTCGGGCATGGCGAGGTTGTGCACGTGGACGTGCTCGCCCACCGAGACCGGGCGCGTGGTCATCCCGATGACGTGACCGTACTTGCGCACCAGGGATCCGGCCGGCAGGTCGCGCAGAGCGATCTTGTGCCCCCGCGGTATGCCGTCCCGCGCGGTCAGGGCGCCGCCGCCGGGAGCGGCGAGCGTCTCTCCCGAAGCCACGTCGTCTCGGGCGATCGCGACGTCGTCCCCGTCGGTCAGCCGCAGAAGTGCCGTGGTCATCTGGTTCCTACCTCGTCGCTCTGCTGGTCGCGGATCATCCGGCGGGTCTCCTCGAGAGTGGGGACGTGGCCGGTGCCGCCCTGCCCCTGCACGGAGAGGGCGGCCGCAGCCACGGCCAGCTGGACGGCGTCGCGGAGGCTGTCTCCGAGCGCGAGGCGGCCCGCCAGCGTGCCCGTGAGGCAGTCGCCGGCCCCCGTCTGGTCGACGACGCGGGGAGCAGTCAGCGCGGGGACCCGGTGCACAGCGCCCTCCGAGGCGACGAGCGCACCCTCGCGGCCACAGGTGAGCACCGTGCCCGCCGCGCCGAGAGCCCGTGCCGCCTCGAGGGCCTCCTCGGCCGGCGTGCCTGGCGGGAGCCCGAGGAGCGCACTCGTCTCACCCGGCCAGGAGGGGGTGATCACCGCGGCCTGGGGGGCGACGGCGCGCAGCAGCGCCCCCGCCTCGGCCGCGCTCGTGAGCCGAGGTCGGTAGTTCGGGTCGTAGACGAACCGCTGGGCCAGCTCCGCCGCTCGACGTACGGCGGCCGCGGCGGTCGGTGAGATGGCAGCGGTGACCCCGCTGGCCACGACGACGGCGGCGGACGCGAGCAGCCGCTCGTCGAGGTCGTCGACACACAGCGCCGACCCGGCGCTGGCCCCACGGACGTACACGAACTGCCGCTCGCCGTCCGGGTCGGCATGGGTGAAGTAGACGCCGTGCTGCCCGCGGGTGCGCAGCACCCCTCCCGTCTCGATGCCCAGCTCGCCGATGCGGGCCACGAGGGCGTCGCCGAGCTCGTCATCCGGCACCCGCGTCAGCAGCACGGTCCGCGCTCCGGCCGCTGTGGCCGCCGCGGCGACGTTGAGCGCGTCACCCGAGAAACCCAGCCGGATGCTGGCGCCTCCCGTCAGAGGCCCGAGGGACGACAGCTCGACGAGGACCTCGCCGAGGACGACGACGTCGGCGGGGCGGGACACAGAGCTCACGGCGCCGGCTCCTCCTTCACCTGGGCGACCAGCTGCGTGGGGTTGACGAACCGTAGCGCCACCACGAGCAGCAGCATCATCACGCTCATGTAGATCACCGCCATGGCGTCGACGGACTGCTGCGCGCGGATGCCGGCCGCGTTCATGGAGTTGAACAGCGCCACGACGAGCGTGGTCGACTCCGGCCCGGCGGTGAGGAAGGTCAGCTCGAACATCCCGACGGTGCGCACGAGCACGAGGATCGACGCCGCGAGGATTCCGGGGACGAGAAGTGGGGCGAGGATCCGCGTGAAGATCGCCACCGTGTTCGCGCCGGACATCCGCGCAGCCCGCTCGATCGCCGGGTCGATCTGCTCGATGAACGGGGTCATCGTCAGGATGACGAAGGGCACCGTCGGGACGAGGTTGGCGAGGATGACGCCGCTGATGTTGCCGGCCAGCCCGAACTTGTAGAGCACGGTCGCCAGCGGGATGCCATACGTGATCGGCGGCATGAGGATCGGCAGCAGGAAGGTGAGGTAGATGGCGCGTTTGCCGGGGAAGTCCCGTCGTGCGAGCACGTACGACGCCGGGACGCCGATGAGGATCGAGAGGATGACGACCGCCGCGGCCACCTCGAGGGTGACGACGATGACCTGGGCGAGGGCGAACTCCGACCACGCCTGGGCATACCACTGCGTCGTGTACCCCTGCGGCAGCCAGGTCCCGAACCAGCGGTTCCCGAACGAGTTGACGAGGACGGACCCCACCACTCCGACGAGGAAGATCATGAAGAGGGCGACCGCGCCCCAGACCAGCCAGCCGGCTGGGCTGGCGACGATCCGACGCCGCTGCGGACGGTCGACGGGCGCGGGTGCCATCGGCGGCGCTGTGCGTTCGATGGTGCTCATCAGCCCTTACCTCCTGTGGATCCGGCGTAGAACCGGCTGCGCCAGACAAGCACCCCGGCGAGGATGACCAGCTCGACGGCGCCCATGATCATGGCGATCGCCGACGCGAACGGGTAGTCGTACTGCTCGTAGGCGGCCTGGTAGGCCGCGATGGAGATCACGCGGGTCTCACCGGTCGGGTTGCCGACCAGGATCGCGGAGGGGAAGACACTGAACGCCAGGACGAAGGTCAGGCAGAAGGTCGTCGCGAGCCCGGGCGCCAGCAGCGGAAGGGTGATCCGCTGGAAGCGTCTGCGCCAGTCGGCCCCCATCGTGGCGGCGGCGCGCTCCAGGCTCGGGTCGATGCCGGACAGGTAGGACAGGATCAGCAGGAAGGCGAAGGGGAAGCCGGTGATGACCAGGGAGAAGAAGACGCCCCAGTAGTTGTTGATCAAGGTGACCGGCTCGTCGCGCAGGCCGACGGTGCTGAGGACCCGGTTGAACCAGCCGGCCGGGCCGAGGAAGTTGAGCAGCCCCTCGGCGGTGAGCACGGTGCCCAGGGTGATCGGGATGACGAGCAGGGTGGTGACCAGGCGCTTCCCGCGGAACCGCCCCCGCATCCGGTAGGCGATGGGCACGGAGACGAGCACGTTGAACAGCGCCGCGGGGATGGCCAGCCGAAGCGTCTTCCAGATCGTGTCGCGCTGGAACGGGTCGGAGAAGAACCGCTGGTAGTCGGCGAACACGCCTCCGCCCTTGGTTGGCTGGAACGACAGCCCGAGGCCGTAGAGGAAGGGGTAGATGAACAGCCCGAGGACGAACACGACTGCGGGCAGCAGGAGCCAGAGCTGCCCGTCCACGCCCCGTTCGGCGAGGCGGTGCTTGACGCTCAGCCCGGCGCGCCCGGTGCCGGTGCCGACCGTCATGAGGAGCCCTGGGCGGCGGGGGAGAGCTCACGTTCGGTCCGGATCTCCCCGAGGGTGGTCGAGCTGGGGGGAGGTCCGTCCTCGCCGAGGCTGAAGGCGAGCAGCTTGTCCCGCGGCACGACGAGCCGGATGGCGTCGCCGGGGGCGACTCGTTCGGGTGTCCGCACGTGCAACCGGGTACCTCCGGCGGTGCGTGCTTCGACTGCCAGCTCGCGGCCCTGGTACTCCACGACCTCGACGGTGGCCTCGATGGCGTTGTCGGTCGTCGCTCCCGGGGTGCTCGCCGTCTCGACCACGAGGTCCTCCGGGCGGACACCGACCACGACGCTGTCGCCCCCTGACGCCGCAGACATGGGCGTGGCTGTCAGCCGCAGGCCATGGCCCTCTGCCGTGATGCCCGAGCCGTCTGCCTGGGTCACGGTCAGCTGGATCAGGTTGCGGAAGCCCATGAAGTCGGCGACGTGCCAGTTCGCGGGCTTGGTGTGCAGGTCCTCCGGCGTCCCCACCTGCTGGACCTGGCCCTTGCGCAGGACGACCAGACGGTCCGCCATCGAGAGCGCCTCCTCCTGGTCGTGGGTGACGTAGACGGTGGTCAGGCCGAGGCTCTGGTGCAGGCGCCGGATCTCGGTGCGCATCTCCAGCCGGAGCTTCGCGTCGAGGTTGCTGAGCGGCTCGTCCATGAGGACGAGGGACGGCTCGAGGACGACGGCGCGGGCGATGGCGACGCGCTGCTGCTGGCCGCCCGACAGCTGGCCGGGCAGCTTGCCCGCGTGCTCCTCGAGCTGGACGAGCCGGATCGCATCCTCGGTCCGGGCGGCCACCTCGGACTTGGGGCGACGCTGCATCTGCAGCCCGAAGGCGATGTTGCCGCGGACCGTCATGTGCGGGAAGAGCGCGTAGTTCTGGAACACCATCCCGAAGCCCCTCCTCTCCGGCGGCAGGGTGTCGATCCGGGTGCTG
This sequence comes from uncultured Actinomycetota bacterium, assembly GCA_963826375.1. GTDB lineage: Bacteria > Actinomycetota > Actinomycetes > Actinomycetales > Dermatophilaceae > Lapillicoccus. Next base: position 1,230,395 of record CAWGWN010000009.1, read on the forward strand.
TCCTGCCAGATGCTCCCCCCCGTGAGGGGCAGCAAGCCGGCGAGGCAGTTCAGCGCGGTCGACTTGCCGCACCCCGATGGCCCGAGCAGGGCGATGAACTCACCCGCCCGGATCGTCAGGTCGAGGTCCTGCAGCGCGTTCTGACCACCGAACCGGCGGCTGACTCCCTCGAGCCGCAGCTCTCCGAACGTCGCGTTGCCGGTCATTTCTGGACCTTCGAGCCCGCGATCTCCCGGTCCCACTTGTCGAAGGCCGCGACCAGCGCCTTGTTGTCCAGCGGGATCTCCTTGGGGTTGTCCTGGATCATCGCGTCGTACTCGGGTCGGCCGAACTTCGCGATCGCGTCCTGGCTCTTCTGCGGAGCCATCGACAAGGTGACGTCCTTGACGGCCGGACCCGGGTAGAAGTAGCCGTCGTCATAGGCCTTGGCCTGCTGCTCCTTGGTGAGCATGAACTGGACGAGCTGCAGCACCGCCGCCTGCTGGTCGGCCGAGGCCCCCTTCGGGATCACGGCGTAGTGGGCGTCGGTGACCCAGTGGAAACCCTTGAGCGTGCTGACCTTCGCGCTCGCGGGGACCGTGCCGAGGACGCGCGGGTTGATGTCCCAGCCCGTCGTCGAGGCGACGATGTTCACCGTGCCGTTGGCGAGGTCCTTCATCGTCTGGGTCGTGCCGCTGGGGTAGGTGTTGACGTACGTGGTCCAGGCTCCTTGAGATAGGCCCAGGTCTTGTCCCAGCCGGCGACCGGGTCCTTGGGGTCCTTGTCGCCGAGCACGTACGGCAGCCCCATGAGGAAGGTGCGGCCCGGTCCGGAGTTGGCCGGCCGCGCATACTCCACCTTCCCGGGGTTGGCCTTCGCGTAGGCGAGCAGCTCCTCAGCGGAGGTGGGCGGGTTGGCGACCTTGTCGGGCATGTACTCGAGCAACGGCCCTGACGGGTAGTAGGTGACCGTGACGCCGTAGTTGCCGGCCAGCGCCTGCATCTTCGCTGCCGCGTCCTGGTAGTTGGCCATGTTGCTCAGCCGGTCGCGGTACTTCGGCAGGACGTCCTGCCACAGCCCCTGCTCGGCACCTGCCGAGAGTCCGTCGGTGCCGGTGAGGACGAGCCCGATGTCCACCCGGCCGGCACCCTGCTGGGCCTTGATCTTGCCCACGAGGTCCGGCGCCGGCGCCTTGGAGTAGGTCACCTTCGAGATGACATCGGGGTTCTTCTGCACGAACTCGTCGATCATCCCCTGCGTCAGCTGGAGGTTCCCGGCGACGTCGAGCACGTTGAGGGTGACCGGCTGGGCCGGCTTCTGGGGCACCTCCCCGGTCGCTCCGCCGCTCGACTGCGCGGTCGGTGCGTTGGGTGCGCCGCAGGCTGCCAGGAGACCGGCCAGCAGAGCGCCAGAGACGAGGGCGGTGGTGCGAAGGGTGGTGCGCATGGAGCTTCCTTTTCTTCAGCGCCGCGCCGCGGAGCGGCCGGATGGTGGTGTCGGGTGTGGGACAGGGGCAGTGGTCTCTCTGACGAGCAGGGTGGTCGGCATCTGCACGACCGCGGGGGGTGGCGCACTGGGTGCGGCGAGGAGCTGGAGCAGCAGGTCGATGGCGGCTCGCCCCGCCTGCTCCTTGGGGATCGCCAGGGTCGTGAGGCCGGGCTGAACCATCGACGACATCGGGATGTCGTCGATGCCGACGATGCTGACCTGTCCGGGGACCTCCACACCGCGCAGCCGCAGGGCGTTGAGCAGGCCGAGCGCCACGAGGTCGTTGTAGGCCACGACCGCGGTGACACCGGAGATGACGACGCCGTCGGCGGCGTCCCGGCCACCGTCGAAGCTGGGGGCGAAGCTGCCGACTTCGACCAGCTCGACGCCGGTGCCGAGAGCGGCCGAGCGCAACCCGGTCAGCCGTTCGCGGTTGGACCAGCTGGACCGGGGGCCTGCGACGAAACCGACCCGCCGGTGGCCCAGGTCGCCGAGATGGGTCACGACCTGCCGCATCCCGTCCGCGTTGTCCATCGCCACGGCGGGGATGGGCCCCGCCTTCCGGTTGACCAGGACGAGGGGCGCGTAGCCGAACGCCTCCCGAAGCTCCGACGGCTTCATTCTCGGAGAGCACAGGACCAGCCCGTCCACCTGCTTGGCGAGGGCGCGGACCACTCCCAGCTCGGCGGAGGCGACCTCGTCGGTGTCGGCGACGAACACCTGGTAGTCCGCCTGGTGGGCCTGCTGCTGGATCCCTTTGACCACCGAGGGGAAGAAGGGGTTGGCGAGGTCGGGCAGGATCAGGCCGATGTTTCCGGTCCGACCCGTACTGAGCCCGCGCGCCGCGCGGTTGGGGCGGTATCCCAGGTGGTCGGCGACCCTCGTCACCCGCTCACGGGTCGCTGCGTCCACGATCTCCGGCACGGACAGGGCACGGGAGACGGTCGATGCGGAGACACCGGCGGCCTTCGCCACGTCGCGAATGGTCACTGCCATGCCGGTGCCCACCTCGCCGTCGAGTTGATGTCGACCGAGTCTGAAACCGATTGCAGAGATTGTCAAGACCCCGAGCGACTTTGGCGTGTCAGATCGTTCGACCACGTGGCCGAACCCAATCCTGACCTGTGACAAGACAATTCCCATACCCATGAGGGATCCCCAAGGGGTTGCGGTGGGTCACGAGGCATGAAACCCTTTGCACTGCTGCCGCTTCGTGGCCGCACGCTGAGCGCCCGAGACTGCAGGAGCTGCTGATGCCGCCGACCCTCTCCCTCCATCCCGACCGGGCCCTGCCGGCCGAGCCGGGTCTACGTGCCGTGGCTCGCCGGATCTACGCGTCGACGATGATGCTGCCGGTGGTGTCCATGCACGGGCACGTCCCCGTCGAGGTACTCGCGGACAACGAGCGTTTCCCGGACCCCGCTCAGCTGCTCATCACCCCCGACCACTACGTCACCCGGATGCTGGTGTCCCAGGGAACGAGCCCCCAGGAGCTGGGGGTGCGCGTGCTCGGGGACCCCCGAGGCACAGTGCCAGTCGAGACGGACGCACGCGAGATCTGGCGCCGGTTCTGCGCGAGCTGGCACCTGTTCCGGGGCACGCCCTCTCGGTACTGGCTGGAGCACGAGCTCGTCGAGGTGTTCGGGGTGAGGCAGGTGCCGTGCCCTGAGAGTGCGGACGCGATCTTCGACACCATCGCCGCGAGGCTTGCCGAGCCGGACTTCCGCCCCCGGCAGCTGCTCGACCGGTTCAACATCGAGCTGATCTCGACCACCGACCCCGCGACATCGACCCTCGCCGACCACGCGCGGCTGCGAGCCGAGGGTCTGGGGGAGAGGGTGGTCCCGACCTTCCGCCCGGATGCCGTGGTCGCGATCGACGGACCGACCTGGAGGCAGGACGTCGACCTGCTCGGTGCGGTGGCCGATGTCGACACGGCCCACTACGACGGCTACCTCGAAGCACTCCGCGCCCGGCGGCGCGTCTTCGTCGAAGCCGGGGCACGTGCCACCGACCACGGCCATGAGAGCGCGGACAGCACCCCCATGAGCCGGGCGGAGGCAGCGGAGATCTTCCGTCGCGCCCGCTCCGGAGACGTCACCCGGCCGGCCGCTGCCGCCTTCACCGCCCACATGCTCCACGTCATGGCGGGGATGTCGCGCGACGACGGGCTCGTGATGCAGCTGCACCCCGGTGTCCTGCGCAACCACCACCTGCCCACCTATGACCAGGTGGGTTCCGACCAGGGTTTCGACATCCCGGTGGCAGCCGAGCTCACCCGCGGCCTGCAGCCTCTCCTCGAGTCCTACGGCCGCGACCCTGGATTCCGCCTCATCCTCTTCACCGTCGACGAGACGGTCTACAGCCGAGAGCTGGCCCCGCTTGCCGGTGTCTACCCGGCGGTCCGGCTCGGGGCGCCGTGGTGGTTCCTCGACAGCCCCGACGGCATGCGGCGGTACCGGGAGCTCGTGACGGAGACGGCCGGGTTCTACAACACCACCGGGTTCGTCGACGACACCAGGGCGTTCGCGTCCATTCCCGCCCGCCACGACCTGGCGCGCCGGGTGGACGCCGGCCATCTGGCGCGGCTCGTCGCCGAGCACCGGCTGGACGAGTCCGAGGCGATGGAGACGGCGGCCGACCTGGCGTACCACCTGCCCAAGGCGGCCTACGCCGTCCGGTGACCTTCAGCGCTCGAGGTGCGCCGGACCGGTGCGCGATGGGCGCTCCTGACGCACCCACAGACCCAGGGAGCCCCCCAGGGCGAGCACCATCCCACCGAGCAGCACCCAGGTCAGCGGCCGCCCCGGGTCGAGCTCTGTGCGGGCTCGCACGGCTGCCACGAGAATGAGGCCGAGCATCACCGCCTCGACCTGGACCATCAGGCGCAGCGTGCTCCACCGGACGTCGGTGAGTGCACCCACCCCGACCGCCCCCAGGCAGAAGACCGCCCCGAGCACGCGGCAGGTCAGCGGCGTGAGTGCCCACGGCCAGAGCGGGATGACCTGGGCGGGAGCCAGGAACATCCAGAGACCCTGGCCCAGCGATGCCAGACCACCGCAGACGATGACCCACCGGGCCGCTCGGCCGATCCGCTGGTCGGCAGGGTCGGGTGGTGGGGCGGTCCCACGGTTGGCCAGCCAGGCTCCTAGGACGAGCAACGGTGCGGTGAAGTACAGGCCGGCCCACAGCCAGAACGCGATGTGGCTGTGGTTGAAGCGGTCCCAGTGCAGGACCGTCGCGATGCCCAGGAGGGCGGCGAAGAGCGTCACTGCCGGGAAGCCGAACCTGATGGCATGCCAATGTCGTTCGCCCAGGACCCGCAGGAAGAAGTACGCACCCCCGAGGTAGGCGGAGGCAAGCATCATCGGGGTCATCGTCGGAGCGATCGTCCAGGCGAACAGCCGGGCCGTGTCGCCGGGGAAGAGGTAGAGGACGACGAACGCGACCAGCAGGAACGGAGTGATGAACAGGGACAGGCCACGGGTGTAGGGCAGCACCCGGTCCGAGCTGCTCGTGACGGTCTGGACCACGGCTCCTCCTCGCACGCCACTGCTTCCTCACCGTGGCCGAGCCGTGCTCCTGGTGCACTCGGCTGACAGTGAGCGCCCCCTGGGTCGAGAATAGTCGCGGCGGGGCGCTCGGATGAGGAGTTCTCATGACCACGGCTGGCGCGCAGACCGGACCTCACACGATCCGCTGGGTCCTCGACGAGATGCAGTCCCGCTTGGACCGCCTGCAGCCGACTGCCGAGTCCAGAAGGCCGTTCCTCGCGACCTACCTGCGGACCACCGCGGCGGTGGCGACCGCCATCGACGGCTCGACGTTCGAAGACCCCGCGTGGGTGGAGGAGCTCGACGTCCGGTTCGCCGAGCTGTACCTCCAGGCCCTCTCCGAAGATCTCGCCGGGGGAGACGCTCCCCGTCCTTGGCGCCTGGCGTTCGGCGCGCCGCCGTCCATACCCGGCCTGCGCCACGTCCTGCTCGGGATCAACGCCCACATCAACTACGACCTGCCCCAGGCGCTGCTCGCGGTGATCCCGGATGAGGACTTCAACCACCCGGTCCTGCTCGAGAGACGCCGCCGGGACCACGAGCGGATCGACGCGGTCCTGTCCTCGCGGGTCGCCGCCGAGGATGCCGAGCTGGCCCTCGGCTCCCGACGCACCCTGCTGGACAGGGTGCTCCAGCCGCTCAACCGGGCCGGCTCACGTCGCTTCCTGCGCGAGGCGCGGGCGAAGGTCTGGCACAACACGCTGGAGCTGCATCAGGCCAGGCGTGAGGGACGCGAGGCGTATGCCGTGCGGCTCGGCGAGCTGGAGCTGCTCAGCGCGGCGAAGATCGCCGACCTGCTGGCCCCGGGCCAGGTCCTGGTGCGGCTGGCCGTGGCGGGCTTCGGCGTGCTGCTGCCTCCTGCCGACCGCCCGGCTGCGAGGAGGCCGGCGCTCAGCTGAGGTTCTGCAGCCGGACCTGGCCGCGGGAGACCAGCCGGTCCTGGTCGTCCCGGGTCTCGACGACCCAGACCTGCTGCGAGCGGCCGCGGTGCACCGGGTTGGCAACCGAGCGCAGGTCGCCGTCGCGGACTGCCCGGTAGAAGTCCGTGCTGTTGGAGACGCCGACGACGCGGCCTCTGTCGCCCAGCCACAACGACGCACCCACGCTGGCCAGCGTCTCGACGATGCTGCAGTAGACACCTCCGTGGACGATGCCGTGGGGCTGGTGCAGCGAGGGGCCGGCGGTCCAGCTGACCGACACCTCGTCACCGTCGGCGCGGATGACCTCCATCCCGAGGAGGGAGGCGAACGGCCCCAGGGCGCTGCCGGTGAGGTCGGTGTCCTCGAGGTCCACGCGGTCGTCCCTTCTGTCGTCGGCTCTGACCGGCTCATGATGTCCACGGCATGGTATGTCCCTGCGTGGCGACGCTGCGTCGGCGGCATACGGTGGGCAGCGTGGAGACTGCCCGAGAGTCGTTGTTCGCCGCAGGGCGGGTGGCCAGGCTCGCGAGCAGCCGCCCGGACGGCTCGCCGCACCTCGTGCCCGTCGTCTTCGCGCTCGTCAGCGGCGTGGTCTGGACGGCGGTGGACCGCAAGCCCAAGACGACCACGGCGCTGCGCCGACTCGCGAACATCGGGCGGGACCCGCGGGTCAGCCTTCTCGTCGACCACTACGGCGACGACTGGGACGAGCTGTGGTGGGTGCGGGTGGACGGCACGGCTGAGGTGCTGGACCCCTCGTCGCCGGGGGCGCGTGTCGGCGTGGAGGCATTGAGCGGCAAGTACCCGCAGTACGTCGACCTGCCTCCTGACGGTCCCGTCATCCGCGTCCACGTCGACCGGTGGGCGTCCTGGCACGCCCGTTGAGCGAGCCGGGCCGGGCTGGTCTTCACGGCGGGTTGGCGGGGTCGACGGCATGCGGTCGGGAGGTCTTGCGAAGTCAGGGAGGATGGACCCGATGACCCTCGCTGAGACTCTTGACTCGTGGAGCGCCGTGCCCGACCCGGACGCCGTCCTCGAGGCGTTCGCCGACTGGGTCAGCCAGCAGGGCCTGCTCCTCTACCCGACCCAGGAGGACGCGCTGCTCGAGGTCGTCACGGGAGCCAACCTCATCCTCTCCACCCCGACGGGTTCGGGGAAGAGCCTCGTCGCCGTGGGCGCCCACTTCAGCGCCCTCGCCCGCGGCGGCCGGACGTACTACACCGCACCGATCAAGGCTCTGGTCTCGGAGAAGTTCTTCGCCCTGTGCGAGACGTTCGGTCCGGACCGGGTCGGGATGATGACCGGTGACGCGTCCGTCAACGGCTCGGCCCCGATCATCTGTTGCACGGCAGAGGTCCTGGCCAACATCGCGCTGCGCGAGGGCGCCGAGGCGGACGTCACCCAGGTGGTGATGGACGAGTTCCACTTCTACGCCGAGCCCGAACGCGGCTGGGCCTGGCAGGTGCCGATCCTCGAGCTGCCCCGGGCCCAGTTCATCCTCATGTCCGCGACGCTCGGGGAGACCGAGCGGTTCGAGCAGGACCTGGTCCGCCGGACCGGACGGCCCACGGCGGTCGTCACCTCCGTCGAGCGGCCGGTGCCGCTGACCTACCACTGGGCGATGACGCCGCTGCACGAGACGCTCGAGGAGCTGCTCGCCACCCACCAGGCCCCCGTCTACGTCGTCCACTTCACGCAGGCGTCGGCACTCGAACGGGCGCAGGCCCTCATGTCGGTGAACGTGTGCAGCCGCGCCGAGAAGGAGGCGATCGCCGAGTTCATCGGAGGGTTCCGCTTCTCGGCCGGGTTCGGCAAGGCGCTGTCACGCCTCGTGCGGCACGGCATCGGCGTCCACCACGCCGGAATGCTCCCGAAGTACCGTCGCCTGGTCGAGCAGCTCGCCCAGCGGGGGCTGCTCAAGGTGATCTGCGGCACGGACACCCTGGGGGTGGGCATCAACGTCCCCATCCGGACGGTGCTGCTGACCGGCCTGACCAAGTTCGACGGGTCGAGGCAGCGGCTGCTCAAGGCCCGCGAGTTCCACCAGGTCGCCGGCCGGGCAGGTCGAGCCGGCTACGACACCGCGGGCACGGTGGTCGTCCAGGCACCGGACCACCTCGTCGAGAACGCCCGACTCGTCGCCAAGGCGGGCGACGACCCCAAGAAGCTGCGCAAGGTCCAGCGCAAGAAGCCTCCGGACGGGTTCGTCAACTGGTCGGAGGAGACGTTCGCCAAGATCGTCCAGGCGCAGCCCGAGGCGCTGGTCTCGAGGATGCGGGTGAGCCACTCGATGGTGCTCAATGTCATGGCGCGGCAGGAGGACCCGTTCGCGGCGATGCGGCGGTTGCTCCGGGACAACCACGAGGACCCGAAACGCCAGGTCCGGCACGTCCGGCAGGCGGTGCAGATCTACCGCTCACTCCTGGCCGCCGGCGTCGTCGAGCGGCTCGAGGAGCCGGACGAGCACGGCCGGCTCGCACGTCTGGTCGAGGACCTCCAGCTCGGGTTCGCGCTCAACCAGCCGCTGTCCGCGTTCGCCCTGGGTGCCGTCGAGGTCCTCGACCCCGACTCCCCGGAGTACGCGCTTGACCTGCTGTCCGTCGTCGAGGCGACTCTCGAGGACCCTCGCCCCATCCTCATGGCGCAGCAGTTCGCGGCGCGCGGGGAGGCGGTGGCCGAGATGAAGGCCGAGGGGATCGAGTACGAGGAGCGGATGGAGCTGCTCGACGAGGTCAGCTGGCCGAAGCCGCTCGACGAGCTGCTCGGCCAGCTCTTCGCGACGTACCGCCAGACCCACCCCTGGGTCTCCGACGCGGCCCTGTCGCCCAAGTCGGTGGCCCGGGACATGTTCGAGCGGGCCATGACGTTCGGCGAGCTCGTGGCCTTCTACGGACTGACCAGGTCCGAAGGTGTCGTCCTGCGCTACCTCTCGGACGCCTACAAGGCGATGCGCCAGACCGTGCCGGACCACCTCAAGAGCGAGCCGGTCCTCGACCTGATCGAGTGGCTGGGTGCGGTGGTCAGGCAGACCGACTCGAGTCTGCTCGACGAGTGGGAGGCGCTGACCGACCCCGGCCGGGCAGAGGGTATGCCGGTCACCCCGGAGTCGCTCGCCACCGCTCCCCGGCCGGTCACCGCGAACGAGCGGGCGTTCCGTGTGCTGGTCCGGAACGCGATGTTCCGCAGGGTGGAGCTGCTGTCGCGACGGCAGTGGCACGACCTGGCCCAGCTCGAGACGGAGCCCGCCGGCTGGGAGGCAGAGCAGTGGCAGGAGGCCGGGGAGGCGTACTTCGCCGAGCACGACGAGGTCGGCGCCGGACCGGACGCCCGTGGCCCGGCGCTGCTGCAGATCGAGAAGCAGCCGGACCTGTGGCGGGTGGCTCAGGTCATCGACGACCCGGCGGCCGAGCACGACTGGCGGATCACTGCCGAGGTCGACCTCGGCCGGTCCGACGAGCTGGGCGTGCCGTCGGTCCGAGTGGTCGCGTTCGCCCCGCTCTGACGTCGTGGCAGCTCTGCCGGCTGCCGACGGTTCCTGAGTGCCGGCTGGGTGACCGGTCAACGCCCGGCTAAGGACGGCTCCGTTCTTGGCCAGGGAAGCCTCGGAATGGGGTGCAGCCCTTGCGGGTTCGGGTCGCCGCCGGTTGGCTGCACACGTCGCCGACAGTGTGTCGCCGAACCCGTCATCACCAGGAGACACCAGGATGCGCAGACACCTCCCCGCTGCCCTTGCCACCGGGAGCGCCGTGCTCGGGCTGACCGCCATGCTCAGCCTTGCCGGCGGCTCGACCGCAGCCGCCTCGACCGCGCCCGGCGAGGGCACCCACGGCAAGCGGGTGTGCTCGACGGCCTCGGCCGGCCAGGCGGCCTGCATGGCGATCGAGCTCGTCGACGACGCGACCGGCCAGCGGGTCGACCCCCTGGGCGCCGCGGCCAGCCAGCCCAGTGCCCAGAGCAGCGCCCAGAGCAGCGGCAAGGGCAATCCGGTGGCGACGCCGCTCGCCATCTCGGGGAAGAAGCCGGCAGACATCCAGTCGGCCTACAAGCTGACCGGCAAGGCCAGTGGCGGCCGTGCCGTTGCGATCGTCGACGCCTACGGCTACCCCAACGCGGAGCGGGACCTCGGGGTCTACCGCGCGCAGTGGGGGCAGCCGGCCTGCACGAAGGCCAACGGCTGCCTGCGCGTCATCGACCAGAACGGCGGAACCGCACTGCCCCGGTTCGACGCCGGGTGGGCCGATGAGCAGGCCCTCGACCTCGACGCCGTCTCGGCGACCTGTCCCGACTGCACGATCGTGCTCGTCCAGGCGAAGTCGGCGTCGTTCGCCGACCTTGGCGCAGCCGTCAACACGGCAGCAAAGCAGGCCGGGGTGGTCGCCATCTCCAACAGCTATGGCGGCGGTGACGTCTCCGACGCGAGCTACGGCACGCCATACAACCACCCGGGCATCGCCGTGACGGCCTCGACTGGTGACAACGGCTACCAGGGCGGGTCGTTCCCGGCGTCGTCGCACTACGTCACGGCCGTGGGCGGCACCAGCCTGGTCACTTCCGCCACGACCCGCGGGTGGACCGAGACCGTGTGGTCTGGGTCCGGCTCCGGCTGCTCCACGCTCAATGTCGCCCCCGCTGGCCAGACCACCGCCATGACCGCCTGCAGCGGGCGGGCGATGGCCGACGTGTCGGCGGTCGCGGACCCCCAGACCGGGCTCGCGGTCTACGCGCCGACGACGAAGACGAGCTCCTCGTGGGCGCAGTACGGCGGCACCAGCCTGTCCTCGCCGATCGTCGCCGCGGTGTACGCGCTGAGCGGCAACACGGCGGCCTACGCCAACACCATCCCGTATGCCCACGCCAGCGGGCTTTTCGATGTCACCTCGGGCAGCAACGGCTCCTGCACCAGCTGGTGCACCGCCAAGGGCGGCTGGGACGGCCCCACCGGCCTGGGCACCCCGAACGGCACCAGCGCATTCTGAGCCGAGGGGTGAGAACCACCCACTCGGGCCATGTCAGCACCGCGGTGAGAGGCGCAGACTGAAGGTCTGTGCAGGGGCAGTCAGCCCTCTCGGAGGTCCCTCATGATCACGTCCGTGCCACTCACCGCGGTCCTTCCCGTCAGCGACCTGGACCGTGCCGCCAGCTTCTACCGCGACCGGCTCGGGCTTCCGGACGCCGGCGTCGAGCCCACCGGCAACCACCTGCTCCGCGCGGGCGGTGGCGCGACCATCGCGCTGATGGCCGCCGAGGAGGGCGCCCAGAGCAAGCACACCGTGCTCACCTTCGAGGTCAAGAGCATCGACAGCGAGGTGAAGGACCTCGAAGCCAGAGGCGTCTCGTTCCTCGACTACGACGAGCCCGAGATCAGGACGGTCGACCACATCGCCGAGATGAACGGCGAGAAGGCCGCCTGGTTCACCGACACGGAGGGCAACATCCTCTGCCTGCACGAGACGAGCATGGCCGGCTGAGCAAGGCAGCGGGGCGCCGCCCGTCGGCGGCCGCCCTATCATCACTGCGTGGACGTGGCGAGGTTCTCCGACCGAGCCGCGCGGGACTCCCGTGAGATCCTCACAGGCGAGGCTGCCGTCAAGGCTCTCGACACGGCCGGATTCTGGGCCGTCGTCGTGTCGTTCGAGGGCGCGGTCACAGCAGTCCGCTTCGAGACGGTCACGCCGAGGCTCGCGAGCAGCGACGAGCACGCCGTCGATCCGGTTCCCTGGGCACCGTTGAGCGGTGTGTGGGTGAGCTCGCTCGACCGCGCGGAGTACGTCGCCGCGGTGCACGAGGTGCGCGGGCGGATCGCGGCCGGCAGCGTCTACCAGGCCAACATCTGCCGGGTGCTGGGCCATCCCCTGCCCCCGGACGCGGACCTCGATGGTCTGGACGTCCTGCTGCGCCAGGGCAACCCGGCACCCCACGCCAGCCGGATCAGGGTGGAGGCAGCGGGGCTCGACCTCGTCTGCGCCTCTCCGGAGCTCTTCCTCTCCCGGACGGGGTCACGCCTCGTGTCGTCGCCGATCAAGGGCACCGCGACCCGGTCCGAGACGATGCTCGTCAAGGACTACGCGGAGAACGTCATGATCGTCGACCTCGTCCGCAACGACCTCTCGCATGTATGCCGTGAGGGCACCATCGACGTCGAGGCGCTCTGCACGATGGTGGAGCACCCCGGGCTGAGCCACCTCGAGTCCACCGTGGCGGGCGAGCTGCGTGCCGACGTCGGATGGGACGCGATCCTCGACGCCACCTTCCCTCCCGGGTCGGTCACCGGCGCTCCGAAGTCGAGCGCGGTCACCACGGTCCGCGACCTCGAGACCGCCGCCAGGGGGCCCTACTGCGGAGCCATCGGCTGGGTCGACGCCGACCGCCGGGAGGCCCGCCTGGCCGTGGGTATCCGCACCTTCTGGGCCGAGCGCGACGACTTCGGGCAGCGCTGGCTGCGGTTCGGCACGGGTGCGGGCATCACCTGGGGCTCGGATCCCGAGGGGGAGTGGCAGGAGACGGTGCTCAAGGCCTCGCGCCTGGTGGGGCTCGCCTCCGGACGGGTGCCCGCCGGCCCCTAACCGGACCTGCACCGGCCCGGCCCGGGGTACGTCGCCGTCCCAGGTCCCGGGCTCTGCGCGCGGTGACCGCCGGGTCTGCAAGGCTGGACCCATGTCAGCACGGGTGTGGGTCGACGGTCGCCTGGTCGGCCCGGGGGAGAGCTCGGTCTCCGCGCTCGACCACGGGGTCACGGTCGGCGACGGCGTCTTCGAGACGGCCAAGATCGTGCAGGGGCAGCCGTTTGCCCTGTCCCGGCACGCGAGGCGGCTCGACCGGTCCCTGGCCGGTCTCGGTCTGCCCGAAGCCGACCACGACCGGATCGCCGAGGGCGTCGAGGCCGTCCTGCACGCTGGCGACCCGATCGAGTTCGGGCGGCTGCGCTACACCGTCACGGCCGGTGCGGGCCCCCTCGGGTCGGACCGGGGCGGCTCGCCGCTCACCTACATCGTCACGGCCGGCGAGCAGCTCCGCCCGCCGGCGTCCGGCAAGGTGAGCGTCGTGCCCTGGACGCGCAACGAGCGAGCCGCCACAGCGGGCCTCAAGACGACGTCCTATGCGGACAACGTGATCGCCCTGGCCCGCGCCAAGAGGGCCGGCGCGCTGGAAGGAGTCTTCGGCAACACCCGAGGCGAGCTCTGCGAGTGCACCGGCTCCAACATCTTCGTCGTCGCCGACGGACGGCTGCTCACTCCGCCAGTCGGGTCGGGTCTGCTCGAGGGCATCACCCGCGCGCTGGTCATCGAGTGGTGCCGGGAGGCGGGGCTTGACGTGCACGAGGAGGCCATGCCTCTCTCGGTGCTCGACACCGCCGACGAGGTGTTCATCACCAGCTCGACCCGGGACGTCCTGCCGGTCCACGCCGTGGACGGCCGGGAGCTGGGAGTGGGTCCGGTCACAACCCGTGCGGCCGCCATCTTCGCGCAGCGCTCCGCAGCCGACCTCGACCCGTGACATGGCTGAGCTGACCAGCCGCGACGGCGGCGATGATGACGACAACATCACCCTCGACAGCCACGACGACGACTGGGCCTGGCGACGAAGGATCCGGGCCCGGCCGCACGCCCACCTGCTCTACCGGGTCGCCGTCGCGGTGGTCGGCCTCGTCATCGTGGTCGGCGGCCTCATCGCGGTGCCCGCGCCTGGTCCCGGATGGCTCATCGTGTTCGTCGGGATCTCGGTGTGGGCGTCGGAGTTCGAGTGGGCTCAGCGGCTGCTGCAGTGGGCGCGGGGGGTCCTCGGCGGCTGGAACACGTGGATCCGGGCCTCGCCCTGGTGGGTGCAGTCCGGTGTCGCCGCGGGCACGGCGGCCCTCGTCGGGGCCGTGTTCTGGGGCTACCTCGCCTGGCAAGGGCCGCCCGCGCTGCTGCCCGACACCGTCGAGGGCTGGCTGCGCGGCATACCGGGGGTGAATTAACGCCGCGGCGCGGGCACCGGCTATTCTTTCGCCGCATCATCTGCCACACCCGGACGTGTAGCTCAGTTGGTTAGAGCGTTCGCTTCACACGCGAGAGGCCAGGGGTTCGAGTCCCTTCACGTCCACGTCGCCCGCCGCCCTGCCCGCGGGTTAGCGTTGTCCCATGGCAGTCGTCTCGAGCATCTTCATCTATCCGCTGAAGGACGAGGTCGGCCAGTCGCTGAGCTCGGTGGGGGTCTCGAGTGAGGGCCTGGACGACGACCGGCGCAAGAGGGCACCGGTCCATCTGGTCAGTGTGGCGGCCTTCGTCGACGGGCACCCCCGGGCGAACCTCGTCCTCGACCTGACCACGGACGAGCTCGACACCCTGGTCGGCCGGCGGCTGCGCATCGGCAGCGTCGAGCTGGACGTCACCTCTCGCGCCGGCACCTGCGCCGGCGTGTATGCGACGGTGCCGGTGCCGGGTGAGCTGTCGGTCGGCGACCGGGTCACCGTCGGCATGCCTGACTGACCGCCCCGCCGGCCACGGCACGACACGGCGCCTCAGTCGGTCAGGGGGTCGATCAGCCGGGTCCCCAGCCACGCGTCGGTGAGCCCGAAGCCGTCCACCAGCGGGCGGGCCAGCGGCCGCAGCTCGGCGCAGAGCCGGTTCACCCTGGCGATGACCGCCTTGGAGTGCACCGGTGAGAGCCGGTCGTGCTCGAGGTACCAGGCCCGGTTGGACTCGATGGTGGACAAGGCATAGAGGTCGCAGACCGTGTCGAGGACCCCTCGCGCTGCCTCGTCGGGGCAGTCGTCGATGGCGGCGACGAACGCCTCGAGCAGCACCCGGTCGATGTGCGCCCGGGCTGCGCCGATGAGGTGGTCCTGGGCGTCGTTGAAGACGGCGAACTGGTCGGCGTCAGGCTTGGTCGCCTGCTGCAGGCGCATCGCGACCCCTTCGAGCATGTGCCGTTCGCGGTCGATGAACAGCTCCAGCTGGCGGCCACGGTCGGACTCGGCGTCGTCGTCGTCGCGTGACGGGGCGGCGGCCATGATCCGGGAGACGAGGCTGCGGGTCGAGGTGCGCTCGAGGACGGCGTCCGCGAAGATCCGCGCGCCGAAGCGGATCTTGCCGAGCCGCTGCAGGTCGCCGAACGACTCCTGGAACTCGGTGAGCAGCCCTTTGGCGACGAGCTGGAGCAGGACCGTGTTGTCGCCCTCGAACGTCGTGAAGACGTCCGTGTCGGCCTTGAACGCGGGGAGCCGGCTGTCGGCGAGGTAGCCGGCCCCACCGCAGGCCTCGCGCGCCATCTGGATCGCCGCCGTGGCATGTGACGTGGACGCGACCTTGATCGCCGCGGCTCGCGCCTCGAGCTCGCGTTGAGCCTGCTCGGTCGCGGAGCCGCCCAGGGTCTGGATCTCATGCATCTGCTCGACGAGCTGGTTCTGCGCGAACGCGAGAGCGTAGGACGTGGCGATCGCCGGGAGGAGCTTGCGCTGGTGCATCCGGTAGTCGAGGAGCACGACCTCCTCCTCGGCCCCCGGAGCGGCGAACTGCCGTCGGTGCTCGGCATACCGGGTCGCGATGGCGAGAGCCGAGCGGGTGGCGGCAGCAGCCCCGCCGGCGACGCTGACCCGGCCGCGGACGAGGGTGCCGAGCATGGTGAAGAACCGCTTGTTCTCGTTCTCGATCGGCGAGGTGTAGGTGCCCTGCTCGTCGATGTCGCCGTACCTGTTGAGCAGGTTGGTGCGCGGAACCCGGACGTGGTCGAAGGTCAGCCGGCCGTTGTCGACGCCGGGCAGGCCGGCCTTGGGCCCGCAGTCGCCGATGGTGACGCCGGGCATCGGGTTGCCCGCGCCGTCGCGGATCCGGACCAGGACGCAGTGCACGCCGTGCGAGCCCTCGTCGGTGACGAGCTGCGCGAAGACCGCGGCCATCTGCGCGTCCCGCGCCGCGTTGCCGATGTAGTCCTTGCGACCCATCACCGACGGGGTGTCGACCACGAGCTCGTCGGTGTCACCGTCATAGGTGGCCGTGGTCATCAGGGCCTGGACGTTCGACCCATGGCCGGTCTCGGTCATCGCGAAGCAGCCCTGCACCGACGCGTCCAGCATCGACTCGACGTATGCCGCGTGGTGGGCCGCGGTGCCGAGGTTGGTCAACGCGCCGCCGTAGAGCCCGAAATGGACCCCGGCCTTGACCCACAGCGAGAGGTCGCCGTGTCCGAGGAGCTCGAACGCCGTCACCGACGCGCCGAAGTCGCCGGTCCCGCCCAGGGCCACCGGCACGCCGTCCCGGGCATACGGCTGCTGGGCGACCTCCATCAGCTGGGCCGCGGTGTAGGCGCGGTACTCCTCGGTGCCCAGGGGCTCGGCGGGCGGTCCGAAGCGATGCGGGTCGATCATGCGGACCTGTTCCCGGACATGGGCCCAGCGGCCATCCAGAGCAGCACGCAGCGAGGTGGCCAGTGCTGCGGTGTCGAGCGCCGGGGTGCTGTCGGTCATCGGGTGTCCTTGGGGTGGGCGGCGGCGGGGGAGGTGGCCGGTGGCCAGGCTGTCGACAGGCCGGTCCAGGCCAGGGCGGTGAGGTGGGAGGTGAGCTCGGCCCGGGGCATACCGCCCACGCCCGGCTCCCCGGCCAGCCAGGCATCGGCGGCGGCCCGGACCATGCCGACGACTCCCTGCCCCCAGACGGCTGCGGGGCCGCGGTCGTGACCCGCGGCGCAGAGGGCCTGCTCGATGACGACGGTGATCTGCTCGGCGATGTGACCACTGACCCCGGCTGCAGGGTCGCCCGGACCACGCCCGTCCGGGCGCTCGAGCAGCGGCGCGGCGACGATGAAGCGGTAGACCTCGGGGTCCTTCTCGACGAGGAGCAGGTAGGAGCCGATGGCGGCGCCGATGAGCGCTTCCGGGCTCGCGGACACGTCGACGAGCGGGATGCCGGTCTCGCCGAGGGCGCGGCTGAGGTCACGCAGGATGAGCGCGTCGACCCGCCGCGATACGGCCTGGTAGAGGCCGCTGCGGTCGGTGAAGTGGCGGTAGAACACCGTCTTCGAGGTGCCCGCGGCAGCGGCGATGTCGTCCATCCCCACGGTGGCGCCATGCTGCCGGATCGCCCGCAGGGTCGCCTCGACCAGCTCGCGCCGCCGTTCCCGGCGGTGCTCGTCCCAGCGGGTGCTGCGCCCGTCGGTGGTGCCGGTGCTGCCGGCTGGTGTGGTGGTGCTCACCGTCGCGACAGTAGCAGGTACTCGCCGTACCTGCTACTGTCTGTAGCAGGTACAGCAGCACGCCCCCGCCATCGTCCACCACCGCCAGGAGTCCGCCGTGGCACCCGCCTTCAGCCCGCGTCGCGCCGCCGTTCTCGGCAGCAACCGCATCCCGTTCGCCCGCTCCAACGGCCCCTACGCGAGGGCGTCCAACCAGGACATGTTCACCGCCGCGCTGGACGGGCTCGTGGCCCGACACGGCCTGGCAGGTGAGCGGCTCGGGGAGGTGGCCGGGGGAGCGGTGCTCAAGCACAGCCGCGACTTCAACCTCACCCGGGAGGCCGTCCTCGGCTCGGCCCTCAGCCCGGCCACCCCGGCATACGACGTCCAGCAGGCGTGCGGCACGGGTCTCGAGGCGGCCATCCTCGTCGGCAACAAGATCGCCCTGGGACAGCTCGAGTCCGGTGCGGCCGGGGGGGTCGACTCCGCCTCCGACGCGCCCATCGCGGTGAGCGAGGGGATGCGTCGGGCCCTGCTCGAGGCGAACCGCGCGAAGACTCCGCTGGAGCGCGTGCGCGCCCTCGCGGGCCTGCGCCCCGGCCACCTGGTCCCCAACCCGCCACGCAACGTCGAGCCGCGGACCGGCCTCTCCATGGGCGAGCACATGGCCGTGACGGCCAAGGAGTGGGAGATCAGCCGAGAGGCCCAGGACGAGCTGACTGCCCGTAGCCACCAGAACCTCGCCGCCGCCTACGAGCGCGGCTTCTTCGACGACCTGATGACCTCCTACCTCGGGGTCACCCGAGACACCAACCTGCGGGCCGACTCCAGTGTGGAGAAGCTTGCCCGGCTCAGCCCGGTCTTCGGCAGCGGAGACGGCGCGACGATGACGGCCGGCAACTCGACGCCGTTGACCGATGGTGCCTCGGTCGTGCTCCTGGGGAGCGACGAGTGGGCGGCAGAGCACGGGCTGACGCCGCTGGCCTACCTCGTCGATGCCGAGACCGCGGCGGTCGACTACGTGCACGGTGCGGAGGGCCTTCTCATGGCTCCGGCCTACGCCCTGCCCCGGCTGCTCGGGCGCGTCGGCATGAAGCTGCAGGACTTCGACCTGCTGGAGATCCACGAGGCGTTCGCCGCCACCGTGCTGACCACGCTCAAGGCCTGGGAGTCCGAGGACTTCTGCCGCGACCGGCTCGGGCTCGACGCGCCCATCGGCGCGGTCGACCTGGCCAAGCTCAACGTCAACGGTTCGTCCCTGGCGACGGGCCACCCCTTCGCGGCCACCGGCGGCCGGATCCTCGGGTCGCTGGCCAAGATGCTGCACGAGAAGGGCACCGGCTCGCGCGGCCTCGTCTCGATCTGCGCCGCGGGTGGCCAGGGTGTGATGGCGGTGCTCGAAGCCGCCTGACCAGGGGCCACCGCCCGACCCTCGCACCTCGCCCGTCCACCTCACAGGAGCTCCCATGGCCGACGCCTACACCCAGTTCGTCAACAGCAGGATCGGCGGGCAGATCGCTGCTCGGACCGGTATGCCGAGACCGGCCACCCTGCGCCGGTACACCCCGGGTACGCCGATCATCGAGGGCACCGTCCTGGTGGGAGGCCACGACCCCGCACCGCTGGCCGCGCGCGTCGCGGCATACCTGACGGGCGAGGGGGTCGAGGTCGTGGCCGAGCAGCCCGCCGGGGGCCGGCTCGCCGCCGTGGTCGCCGATCTCTCGGCAGCGCGGTCACCCGCGGACCTCGAGTCCCTGCGGGCCCTGGTCGCTCCCGCCCTGAGGTCGCTCGCGCCGAGCGGCCGGGTGCTGGTCATCGGCACGTCGCCGCAGTCCGTGGCCGACGACGTGGCCCGGGCAGCGGCCGCCCGTGCCCTGGAGGGGATCACCCGCTCGATCGGCAAGGAGCTGCGGGCCGGGGCCACAGCCAACCTCGTCCTCGTGCAGGAGGGCGGCGAGGAGAACGTCGATGCCGCATTGCGGTTCTTCCTCTCCGGCCGGTCCGCCTATGTGGACGGCCAGGTGGTCGAGGTCGGCCCGTCCGGCGCCGTAGAGGTCCCTGAGGACTGGGCCCGCCCCCTCGCCGGCAAGGTCGCCGTCGTCACAGGAGCGGCCCGGGGGATCGGGGCGTCCATCGCCGACGTGCTCGCCCGGGACGGCGCCACCGTGGTCTGCGTGGACATCCCGGCTGCGGGCGAGGCTCTGGCCCGGGTCGCGAACCGGGTCGCCGGATCGGCGCTGCAGCTCGACGTCACCGCCCGGGACGCCGGCACCCGGATCGTCGAACACGCCCGGACCCGCCACGGAGGTCTGGACATCGTCGTCCACAACGCCGGAATCACCAGGGACAAGCTGCTCACGAACACCGACGCGGACCGATGGGCGTCCGTGCTCGAGGTCAACCTCCTGTCCGTGCTGCGGATGAACGAGGCGATCCTCGGCGACGGAGGGATCAGCGACGGCGGCCACATCGTCTGCGTCTCGTCCATCGCGGGCATCGCGGGCAACCGTGGGCAGAGCAGCTATGCGGCCTCCAAGGCCGGGATCATCGGGCTGGTGCAGGCCCTCGCGGCGGACGACAGCGTGCGGGCACGAGGGATCACCGTCAACGCCGTGGCGCCGGGCTTCATCGAGACAGAGATGACGGCCAAGATCCCGCTCGCCACCCGGGAGATGGGCCGGCGGGTGAACTCCCTCGCCCAGGGGGGCCTGCCGGGCGACGTGGCGGAGACCATCGCCTGGTTCGCCCAGGATGCCAGCGCGGGTGTCACCGGCCAGGTCGTGCGGGTCTGCGGCCAGAGCCTGCTCGGGGCCTGAGATGACGCAGACCCTCACCTTCGAGGCCGCACCCGACCTCGCGCCGCTCTACGTCCGGGCCGTCGTCAACGGACGGTCCGGTGGGTCCGTCCTCCCGGACGTCTCGGCCACGCTGACCGGCGTCCACGTCGACGTGGACCACCTCGTCGACTACGCCCACCTGTGCGGTTTCCCTGTCGGGGACGCTCTGCCGGTGACGTACCCCCACGTGCTCGGCTTCCCGCTCCAGGTCGCGATCATGGCCCGGCGGGACTTCCCGCTGCCCCTCGTCGGTTTGGTCCACCTCGAGAACACCATCACCTGGACCCGTCCACTGCGTCTCGGCGACGTCCTCGACATCCAGGTCCATGCGGCGAACCTGCGCGGTCACCGGCGCGGGCGCCTGGTCGACCTCGTCACCGAGGTCAGCAGCGGCGACGAGCAGGTGTGGCGGGGCGTGAGCACCTACCTGGCCCGTGGGGCCGGCGACCCGCAGGCGGTGACCGAGGAACCCCCGGACATCTCCGCGCTGCTCGGGGTCCCCTCCGGCCCCACCTGGCGGCTCGACGACGCCGTCGGCCGCCGGTATGCCGCCGTCTCGGGGGACGTCAACCCGATCCACCTGCACACCCTCGCGGCACGGGCCCTGGGCCTGAAGGGGGCCATCGCGCATGGCATGTACACGTACGCCCGGGTGCTGGCCGCCCTGGGACCCAAGGTGCCCGAGGCCGGCCGCTCGACCGTGTGGTTCCGGGCGCCGGTACCGCTGCCCAGCACGGTCCTGCTGCGCTCGTCCCCGGGCGGAGAGCTGGCCGCCCTGCGCCCCGCCCGGGGCGACGGCGTGCACCTCGTCGTCGCCGTCCGCCCGTTGGAGCAGGCCCCGAAGCAGGCCCTGAAGCAGGCCCTGACGGGGGGCTGAGGACCGGTCGCGGATTCCGCGACTCACCCGTTCGGGTGGTTGACTTTACTATTCCTTTACGCTTTCTTTAGAGATGTAGGGGCAAACGTAGGGGTAAACCCACCAAACAGGGGGAGTTGAGATGCGTCTCTTGGAGCGCAGCCGTACTCGCGTCGCACGGGGAACGAGCGACACCGCCGCACCGGCCCGGTCGGGAGCGGCCCGGACCGGATCGGAGGTCCGGACCGCCACAGAGGTCCGGACAGCCACAGAGGTCCGGTCAGTCCGCGGAACCCAGGCGGGCGAGCAGCTCGTGCACCCGTCCGGCGCAGGGACCGACGGGATGCCGCGGCTGACCAGCACCCGCGCGGGTCTCTACATCATCACCGATGACCACGATCGCGAGATCGGCACGGTCTACGGCGACTACGTCATCGGCTTCACGGTGACCTGCTGGGACCTTCGCTGGCGCTTCAAGGACCTCGAGGAGGTCAAGGCAGCGATCGCCAAGGAAGCCCTGACGCGCACGCCCACCTACGCCCACGCTGGCGCCTGAGCCCAGGCGCCACCGCGCACTACTCGGTTCTGGGCGGTCGCCGGGGGGGTAACCGCGGTGCGCTGCCCCGGACGAGACGGATAGCCTGGGCCGCGTCGTGAGCACACGGCATACGCCTGCCGGTGGAGCCGGCACCGACCGAGGAGTAGCGCCACCGTGGCTGCCGAGATCACCGTGTCCGTCGCCGGAAGCGAGCGATCGGTGGCCGCGGAGACGACGTCGGCCGACCTCTTCGCGGACGACCGCTCGGTCGTCGTGGCCCGGGTGAACGGTGAGCTCGTCGACCTGACCCACCCGCTGAGCGACGGCGACGCCGTCGAACCGGTGGCGATCGACTCCCCGGACGGCCTGGCCGTGCTGCGTCACTCGGCCGCGCATGTCCTCGCCCAGGCGGTGCAGCAGGCCCACCCCGGCGCCAAGCTCGGGATCGGTCCACCGATCCGTGACGGCTTCTACTACGACTTCGACGTCGAGGTCCCGTTCACCCCCGAGGACCTGAAGTCCCTCGAGAGGGCGATGCAGAAGATCATCAACGAAGGCCAGACGTTCAGCCGTCGGGTGACCACTGACGACGCGGCGCGGGCCGAGCTCAAGGACGAGCCGTACAAGCTCGAGCTGATCGGGCTCAAGGGCCCGGGTGCGGCGGAGGCCGCCGAGGGCGCCGAGGCCGAGGTGGGCGGCGGCGAGCTGACGATCTACGACAACCACCGCCGCGACGGAGAGCTCGCGTGGCGCGACCTGTGCCGCGGGCCGCACCTGCCGAGCACGAAGCTGCTCGGCAACGCCTTCAAGCTCACCCGCTCCGCCGCCGCGTACTGGCGCGGCTCGGAGAAGAACCCGCAGCTGCAACGCGTCTACGGCACGGCGTGGCCGACCAAGGACGACCTCGTGGCCTACCTCGACCGGCTGGCTGAGGCAGAGCGCCGAGACCACCGCAAGCTCGGCCGCGAGCTCGACCTCTACTCCTTCCCGGACGAGATCGGTTCCGGGCTCGTCGTCTTCCACCCCAAGGGTGGGGTGGTCAAGCGGGAGATGGAGGACTACGTCCGACGCCGGCACATCGAGGAGGGGTTCGAGTACGTCGGCACGCCCCACATCGCCAAGGAGGGCCTGTTCCACACCTCCGGGCACCTGCCGTACTACGCCGACGGCATGTTCCCCCCGATGGAGATGGAGGGGAGCGACTACTACCTCAAGGCGATGAACTGCCCGATGCACAACCTGATCTTCAGGTCGCGCGGGCGGTCCTACCGCGAGCTGCCCCTGCGACTCTTCGAGTTCGGCGCCGTCTACCGCAACGAGAAGTCCGGGGTGGTGCACGGGCTGACCCGGGTGCGGGGGATGACCCAGGACGACTCGCACTCCTACGTCACGAAGGAGCAGGCGGGGGCCGAGATCAAGCACCTGCTCGACTTCTGCCTCGGGCTCTTCCGCGACTTCGGGCTCGACGACTACTACCTCGAGCTGTCGACCCGGGACGACTCCAAGCCGGACAAGTTCGTGGGCAGCGACGAGGAGTGGGCCGAGGCGACCGCCGTCCTCGAGCAGGTCGCGCTCGAGTCCGGCATCGAGCTGGTGCCCGATCCTGGTGGTGCCGCGTACTACGGGCCGAAGATCTCGGTGCAGTGCCGCGACGCCATCGGGCGCACCTGGCAGATGTCGACCATCCAGTACGACTTCAACCAGCCGAAGGGCTTCGAGCTCGAGTACCAGGCCGCCGACGGCTCACGACAGCAGCCGGTGATGATCCACTCGGCGAAGTTCGGCTCCATCGAGCGGTTCATCGGCGTCCTCGTCGAGCACTACGCCGGGGCCTTCCCGCCCTGGCTGTCCCCGGTTCAGGTGCTCGGGGTGCCCGTGGCCGAGGAGTTCGACGACTATCTCGGGGGCGTGCTGGACCGGCTGCGCGAGCAGGCGGTCCGGGTCGAGCTCGACACGTCAGACGACCGCTTCCCCAAGAAGATCCGCAACGCCAGCAAGGCGAAGGTGCCGTTCGTCCTCATCGCCGGCGAGGAGGACCGGGCCGCCGGCGCGGTGTCGTTCCGCTACCGCGACGGGTCGCAGCGCAACGGGGTGCCGGTCGCCGAGGCGGTCGCCGAGATCGTCGCCGCGATCACCTCCCGGGCCAACGTGACCACCGCGCCGGTCGGTGACGCCCCGCAGGCCTGAGCCCTACGGCTGCTCCCGCGAGATTCTCGACGCGCGCAACGCCTCAGTGGGTGGAATGCTCCGGTACGCCGCACATGGCAGGGCGGCATCACCGAACACGGGAGAGCACTCATGGGGACACCTCGCCTCACCCTGGGCACGACCGCCGGATCCGCGGCGGCTCTGACCCTGGTCATCGTCGCGGCGCCGGCTCATGCGGCCGCGAGCTCGTATGTCGCGCTGGGCGACTCGTACTCGTCCGGCGTCGGCACGCGCAGCTACATCAACGACGGCACGTCGTGCCAGCGCTCGGTCTACGCCTACCCGTCGCTCATCGCCTCGGCGCGGGGCTACACCCTGACCTTCCGCGCCTGCTCGGGCGCCACGGTCGCGGACGTGACGAACACCCAGCTCAGCGCGCTCAGTGCCAGCACGTCATACGTCACCATGAGCGTGGGAGGCAACGACGCCGGGTTCTCCAGCGTGCTGACCGAGTGCGCGCAGCCGGGCTGGATGAGCGACTGCAACGGCGCCATCGACAACGCGCAGAGCTTCATCAAGACGACGTTGCCGTCCCGGCTGGCCACGCTCTACGCGAGCATCCGGTCCAAGGCACCCAACGCCAAGGTCGTCATCGCCGGCTACCCGCGGATCTTCAACGGCGAGGACTGCAACGCCGGCACCTGGTTCTCGCCGGCCGAGGAGTCGCGGCTGAACTACACCTCCGACCTGATGAACGGCAAGCTGTCCACGGCCGCCGCCAACGCAGGCTTCACCTTCGCCAGCGTGACGACGCCGTTCGTCGGGCATGCCGTCTGCGACAGTCCCGAGTGGCTCAACGGTCTGTCCAGCCCGGTCAGCGAGTCCTACCACCCCAACAAGACGGGCCAGTCGTCCGGCTACACCCCGGTGGTCAGCCCCAAGCTGACCGGGGCGCCGCTCGCGGTGACGCCGGCCATGCAGAGCCAGGCCGCGGCGTCGGAGCCCCAGCTCGCCGACCAGGCGCGGCGGTATGCCGCGGCTGACGCGCAGGTGACGCCGAAGCCGTTCGTCGCCCCCGACCTCACCAGCGCGCGCGCCCGCACGGCGGCCCTGGCCGCGGGCGTCGACCTCTCCAGCCGGGCGAGCATCGACGCCGCGGACCGTCGCTACGACGCGATGCAGAACCCCGGCTGGCCGCACCCCACGCGCTGACCGGGGTCCTGCGGCTGGCGTACGACAGCAGGAAGGGCCGCCCCACCGAGATGGAGCGGCCCTTCCGACATCGCGCTACGGGGCGTAGGTCCAGATCCCACGCCCGTGGGTGGCGGCAACGATAGTTCCGTTCGGGGCGAGGGTGAGGTTGTTCGTCGAGGCGTTCGGCAGGGCCCGACCGAGCCGCGACCACGACGTCGGGCTGGCCAGGTCAGCCGCGAAGACCCCCACATCCGTGCCGAGCACGAGCATGCCCGCAGTCACGACCAGCGCGTCCCCGGGAGCGTCCGGAAGGTTCCCGGACAGGTCCTTCCAGCTCGCGCCGCCGTCCCTCGTCTCGAACACGACGCCCGTGCCGGCGCCGTCGATCCAGCGCCTCGAGTAGCCGTTGAACACGGCGTACGCGTGGGCACCGTTGGCCGGGTCGACACTCACACCCGCGATGTAGCGGTTCGGCAGGCTGGAGACGTCCAGCTGGTGCCAGGTGCCGCCGTAGTTCGTCGCGATGCCCCGGGCGAAGCCGGGGCCCGGGTTGCCGCCCTGCACCCAGGCTGCGTACGTCGTGCCGTTGGCGCTGTTGACCGCGGTCGCGCCGTGTCCTGCTCCCAGGTCGAAGACCTGCTTCCAGTCGCACGTGGTGAGGTCACACCGCGTGTCCCAGCCCTTGGTCGTGTCCCAGATGGACTGGCCGCCCGCCACCCAGTGGTTGGGGTTGGTCGTGTCGGCCGCCAGCGGCGCCTGGAACCGGGCACCGGTGTCACAGTCCGGCCGGGTGCCGCCCGCGCCGATGCTCTGACCCACGCAGGAGGGGCTGGCCGTGATGAAGGTGTGGCCGCCGTCCGTCGTCAGGTAGGACGCGAGGTTGGTGTACTCGCCGACCGCCCGTTGGGAGTTCGCCGGGTCGACGATGACGTTGAACCCGTCTCCGCCGGCCGGTGCATAGGACGTCCCCTTGTCGGGGACGAACGCCGTCCCGTTGTCCTGCAGACCTCCCCAGAAGTCCAGCTTCTTGGCCTTCTTGTCCTTCGGGTCGGACGCGCCGGCGCTGGCGTCGTAGAACTGCAGGTCGTGCAGCGTCGCGTTGAGGTTGGACCAGCCGCCGTAGCCGGTCGTGGCGACCGGTCGCGAGTAGACGCCGCCGTCGTTCCCGATGACCACCTGACCGTCCGGGCTGATGACCACCGCGTGCTGGTCGGGGTGCGTCGTCTTCGGACAGGCCGTCCCGCAGGACAGGCCGTAGTCCCAGTAGGGGCTCGCCGTCGTGAACGTCGCCCCTCCGTCGGTGGTCTTGAAGACCTCCTCGAGGCTGACGAAGACGGTGTTCGGGTCGGTCGGGTCGACGGCGAGCGCCTGGTTGTACCAGGACTGCACGCCGACGTTGTATCCGGGAGAGGAGGTCTTCGTGATCGCCGAACCGGACTGCTGCAGCTTGTCGGAGTCCGCGAGCAGGGTCCATGGCCCGGCGGCGCTGCCACTGCGGGAGACGTAGAAGCCCTTGAGGTTGGTCGCCGAGCCAGCAGGGTCGCCTCCTGCCGCAAGGTAGGCCGGGGACTCCATCAGGGCGTAGAGGCGCCCGTCAGCGGCGTACGCCAAGGTCGTGCGGCCGACGTCGGTCCCGTCGAGGGCACCCGTCGGGGTGACCTTGGACCAGGTCGACCCGCCGTCCGAGCTGGCGAAGATCCCGTTGTCGGTGCTGCCCGAACGCCAGCCGTTCACCGCGACGAGCGACTGGCCGTTGCTGCCCGGTCGCGCCGCCACGTCCGTGATGTGGTTGACGTAGGGCGAGAACGGGCTGGTCGCCGAGGGGGCGAGCACCCGCGTCCAGGTGCCGGAGCCGTCAGCCGGCGTCCGGAAGAGCCCCTGGCTGGTGGCGGCGAAGACCTGGCCGCCGTTCATCAGCAGTCGGTAGACCTGGTGGTCGTTCAGGGCAGACCCACCGACCAGGACGGGCGAGCCCTTGGGGCCGCCCTTGCCGTCCGTGGCCAGCCGGTAGACGCCGGCCCCGAGGTAGGAGTCCGCGTTGGTGTTGGCCTCACCCGTCCCGATCCACACCGAGTGGTCGCCCGGGTTGACCGCGATCGCCCCGGTCGAGAGCGAGGGCTGGTCATCGGAGAGTGGCGCCCACTTCTTGCCGCCGTCGCCGCTCGACCACACCCCGCCGCCGGCCGTCGCGGCATACGTCTCCTTGCCGTCCACCGCGAGGGCCGTGACCCGTCCGCCGACGAGGTCGAAGCCCGCTCCGTCATTGGACCAGATCGGGTCCGTGAAGCCGGCGGGCTGCGCGTTGTACGGGGCGGTGGTCTGCTCGCTCCACATGCCCCCGCGCACGGGCATCTTCGCGGCCTGCTGTCGGGCCGCGAGCAGCGCGGCTGCCGACACCGACGTGCCGGGGGCGCTACGGGCATAGCTGTACTCGGCTGCCCGGTCGGCCAGGCTGCCACCGTCGTCGCCGGCCCGGGCCGGACCCCCGTCGTAGCCGATCATGTGTCCGTGCTTGTCGCCGTGGTGGCTCGACGCGGCGTCTGCCGAGCTGGAGACGAGCAGCATCGGTGCCGCGACCAGGGCCGACACCACCACGGGGAACACGGAGCGACGTCTGAGAATGCTGGATCTGTTGAGCACTGTTCCTTTCCTGTCGCCCGGATCTCGGGCGCACGCACGGGAACAGCGGCCTCAGCCGGTTCCCCCTCCCGAGATGTACACCGCGGTTGCTCTGCGGCCGTCCAGCGAGCGCTGCGAGTTGGCTGGGAGATGGCTGCGGGCTCGATGGGAGCGGTGCGGACGGCGGGCCACGCCGGCCGGGGAGCCCCCCGCTGGACCGCTGGGGGGCTGTGGGCGGCCCGATGGCTACCATCGTCGCCATGACCGGGCCAGCAGGGGACGCGCCAGCCGACGGCGAGCGCGCTGCCGACTTCGCCGGCGTCCCGGACGGCTTCCAGCGGCTGTGGACCCCACACCGGATGGTCTACATCGGCGGGGAGAAGCCGACCGACGAGGCCGGCGACGGCTGCCCGTTCTGCGTCGCCCCGGACCGGGACGACGCCGACGGCCTCATCGTGCAGCGAGGTCGCCACTGCTACGTCGTGCTGAACCTCTTCCCATACAACCCCGGGCACGTCCTGGTCTGCCCCTACCGCCACGTGTCGCGCTACGTCGACCTCACCGACGACGAGACGCTCGACTTCACCGCGATGACGAAGCAGGCGATCGCCGCGCTCGAGGCCAGCTCGGCGCCGATGGGGTTCAACCTCGGGATGAACCAGGGCGCCGTCGCCGGGGCCGGAGTCGCGGCCCATCTGCACCAGCACGTCGTCCCCCGGTGGGGAGGCGACTCCAACTTCCTCCCCATCATCGCGCAGACCAAGGCACTGCCGATGCTCCTCGAGGACGTCCGCAGCCGACTCGTCGCGTCCTGGCCGCGCCCCTCCGGCCAGTAGGCTGGGGCCCGCCATGCTGAACCGACTCCTGCGCGAGACCTGGACCCAGGTCATGACACCCATCGCCAGGCTGTTTCTCAAGCTGGGGATCAGCCCCGACGTGGTCACCGTCGTCGGCACCCTGGGTGTCTGCGTCGGCGCCCTGGCCTTCTTCCCCCGTGGCTCCTTCCTCCCCGGAACCGTCGTCATCGTCCTGTTCATCTTCGGCGACAACGTCGACGGCGTGATGGCCCGGATGTCGGGCACGCAGGGCCGGTGGGGGGCGTTCCTCGACTCCACTCTCGACCGGGTCGGCGACGCGGCCATCTTCGGCGCCCTGGTCCTCTACTTCGCCGGACCCGGCAGCGACTACAGCCAGCTGACCGCCGGACTCGCCCTGGCATGCCTCATCCTCGGCATGGTCGTCAGCTACGCCAAGGCCCGAGCCGAGGGGCTCGGTCTCACGGCGAACGTCGGGATCGCCGAGCGCGCCGACCGGCTGTTCGCCGTCCTGCTGGCGACCGCACTGGTCGGCTTCGGCCTGCCGAGCGTCCTGCTGACGGTGGTGCTCGCCGTCCTCGCGGTGGCGAGCTTCATCACCGTGCTCCAGAGGGCGATCACCGTCCGCCGGCAGGCTCTGGCCGCCGGCCCGCACCCGTCGTGACCGGTCGGCCGTTCCGGCGACTGCGGCGCAGCGTGTCGGACGCCGCCGTGGTCGTGGGCTACCGGGTCGGCTTCCGCGCCATCCGCGGTCTGTCAGCGGGCACGGCATACCGCCTCTTCGACGTCCTGGCCGACATCGCCCTTCGTCGTGGCGGGAAGGGGGTCACCCGGCTGCGGGCCAACTATGCCCGCGTCCGCCCCGACCTCGACGCGGCCGGACTCGACCAGCTCGTCGCCGACGGGATGCGCTCCTACATGCGGTACTACTGCGACGCGTTCCGCCTTGCCGACCGCTCGGCCGAGGAGCTGCGGCGGGCCACCCGCCCCGTGGGGGACGGGGCGATCCGAAGCGCCCTCGCGCAGGGCAGCGGTGTCGTGGTGTTCGTCTGCCACATGGGCAACTGGGACACCGCCGCGGCCTGGTCCACGACCCACCTGGCTCCCGTCACCACCGTGGCCGAACGGCTCGAGCCCGCGGAGGTCTTCCGGGAGTTCTTCGAGTTCCGCGAGTCGCTCGGGATGACGATTCTTCCGCTCACCGGGGGCGAGGGGCCGTTCCCGGGCCTGAAGCGCGCCGTCGAGCGGGGCGACTTCGTGGCACTCCTGGCCGACCGAGACCTGACGAACAACGGTCTGGAGGTGGACTTCTGCGGCCACCGGGCCCGGATGGCGAAAGGCCCCGCGGTGCTCGCCCTGATGACCCGGGCACCCCTGTTCGCCGCGGCGATCCGCTACGAGGACCGCCCCGACGTGCCGGGCAGCCGCAAAGGCATCGTCATCGAGTTCTCCCCCCAGATCCCGGTGCCGGAGTCGGGCTCGACCAAGGAGAAGGTCGCCGCGATGACCCAGGCCGGCGCCGACTTCGTCGCCGACCAGATCACCCGGCACACCGAGGACTGGCACATGCTCCAGCGGGTCTTCCTCGAGGACCTGGACCCGGCCGTGGTCGCCCGATGAGGATCGGCATCGTCTGCCCGTACTCCTTCGACATCCCCGGCGGGGTGCAGTACCACGTCCGCGACCTCGCCGAGGTCTTCATCGCTCAGGGGCATGTGGTCAGCGTTCTGGCGCCGGCCGACGAGGGGACCGAGCTGCCGGACTACGCGGTCTCCTCCGGCCGCGCCATCCCCGTGCGCTACAACGGCTCCGTGGCGCGGCTCAACATCGGTCCGATCAGCGCCGCGCGGGTCTCACGATGGCTGGAGGCGGGCGACTTCGACGTGATCCACCTCCACGAGCCGATCACGCCGAGTGTGGCGATCCTCGCCCTGTGGGCGGCGGAGGGACCGATCGTCGCGACCTTCCACACCTCCAACCTGCGTTCGCGCGCCCTCCAGGCTGCCTACCCCGTCGTGCGACCGAGCCTCGAGAAGATCACCGCGCGGATCGCGGTGTCGGAGGACGCCCGCCGCACCGTCACGACGCATCTCGGCGGAGACGCCGTCGTCATCCCGAACGGCGTGTTCGTCGACCGGTTCGCCCTCGCCGAGCCCAAGCCGGAGTGGGTGGGCACCCCGGAGCGGCCCACGGTCGCCTTCCTGGGCCGGATGGCCGAGCCGCGCAAGGGGATGCCGGTGCTCGCCGCAGCGCTGCCTGCCGTCCTGCAGGCGATCCCCGGCCTGCGCGTCCTCGTGGCTGGACCGGGGGACCCGGACGACGTCCGGTCCACCATGTCGCGCGAGACCGCCGCGGCCTGCGAGTTCCTCGGAGCCGTGAGCGAGGAGGACAAGGCCCGGCTGCTGCGCTCGGTCGACGTCTACCTCGCCCCGAACACGGGCGGCGAGAGCTTCGGGATCATCCTCATCGAGGCGATGAGCGCCGGTGCGGCGGTGCTGGCGAGCGACCTGCCCGCGTTCCTGCGCGTCCTCGACGGCGGCGCGGCCGGGGCCACCTTCCGCAACGGCGACAGCTCCGCGCTGGCCGCGCGGCTCGTCCAGCTCCTCGAGGACCCCGTCGAGCGGGGACGGGTCGCGGCCGCGGGGCGGCGCCGCGCCGACCTCTTCGACTGGTCGGTGGTGGCTGCAGACGTCATGGCGGTCTACGAGACCGTGACGGAGGGGGCCGCGAGGGTGCGGCCGTCCTCGGACGCCGGCTCCCGGTGGGCCCGCCTGCTGCGGACCGGGCGGGCGACGACGTGAGCCCGCTCGAGTGGGGGACGCTCGCCGTCGTCGCACTGGTGCTGCTCGGGTGGTACCTCTCCTACAACGCGGCGCGGCTGGACCGGCTGCACGCCCGCGTGGAAGGGACGCTGTCGGCGCTCGACGCCCAGCTCGTCCGCCGTGCCGAAGCCACCTTGGAGCTGGCCAACTCGGGGCACGTCGACGCCGCGTCCACGCTCATCCTCGCCTCGGCCGCCTCGGACTCGATGGGCCTCGCCGAGGAGGCGGTGCGCGAGGGCATCGAGTCCGACCTCACCGAGGCGCTGGAGGTGGTCCTCACCCCTGACGTGATCAGCGGGCTGCGGCAGACGGACGAGCTCACCCGGGAGACCCTGGCGCGGGTGACCGCTGCCGGCATCCGGGTCCAGCTCGCTCGACGGTTCCACAACGACGCGGTGACCGACGTCCGCCGGGTGCGCCGCCAGCTGGTCGTGCGGCTCTTCCGGCTCGCCGGGCACGCCGAGCTCCCGTCCACCGTCGAGTTCGACGACGAGCTCCCCAGCGGGCTGCGCGACTGAGCGCCCGGGTCGCGGCCTGCGCCTGCCGCCGAGCCGTTCTGGCCGGCCGGCCCGGCCGGCGGATTCGGGGACCGGCCGGCCAGTCACTACCATGGACGACAGGACCGGGCAGTCGTGCCCGGGACGTCAGCGGACGAGGATGAGAGCGGTTGAGACGCACGTGACACAGCAGTCGCAGCAGGACCAGGGCACGCCTGAGCAGGAGCCTCAGGGCGGCACCCAGACAGGCACCACCCGCGTGAAGCGGGGGATGGCCGAGATGCTCAAGGGCGGCGTGATCATGGACGTCGTGACCGCCGACCAGGCGAAGATCGCCGAGGACGCCGGAGCGGTCGCCGTCATGGCGCTGGAGCGCGTGCCCGCCGACATCCGCGCCCAGGGCGGGGTGTCGCGGATGAGCGACCCCGACATGATCGACAGCATCATCGCGGCCGTCTCGATCCCCGTCATGGCCAAGGCGCGGATCGGTCACTTCGTCGAGGCGCAGGTGCTGCAGAGCCTCGGGGTCGACTACATCGACGAGTCCGAGGTGCTCACGCCCGCCGACTACGCCAACCACATCGACAAGTGGGCGTTCACCGTGCCCTTCGTCTGTGGCGCCACCAACCTCGGCGAGGCCCTGCGCCGGATCACCGAGGGCGCGGCGATGATCCGGTCCAAGGGCGAGGCCGGGACCGGAGACGTGTCCAACGCGACGACGCACATGCGCCAGATCCGTCAGCAGATCCGTCACCTGCAGAACCTGCCCGAGGACGAGCTCTACGTGGCAGCGAAGGAGCTCCAGGCGCCATACGAGCTCGTCGCCGAGGTGGCGCGTGCCGGCAGGCTACCGGTCGTCCTCTTCACGGCAGGCGGCATCGCCACGCCGGCCGACGCCGCGATGATGATGCAGCTCGGTGCCGAGGGAGTCTTCGTCGGGTCCGGGATCTTCAAGTCCGGCAACCCGGCCCAGCGGGCCGAGGCCATCGTCCGCGCGACGACGTTCTTCGACGACGCCGACATGCTCGCCAAGGTCTCCCGCGGCCTCGGCGAGGCGATGGTCGGCATCAGCGTCGACGAGATCCCGCAGCCGCACCGGCTCGCCGAGCGCGGCTGGTAGCCGGCTGGCTCAGCGTCGGTCGCCGTCGGGAGACGTGGCCCCTGACGGGGTCGAGTGGGCTCGGCGGTGGTGCGCAGCCAGCAGGTCCTCACCCCAGTCGCGGCGCAGGTCGCGCCAGACGGTGTGCACATGGTTGGCGCCGTCCTGGGTGTTGTCGTACTCGATGAGGAAGGTCGACCCCTTGACCGCGTAGTAGTGGCGCTGTCGCGGCTGGACCGAGCCGGCCCAGGCGAAGGTGACCCCGTCCAGCCCGCCGTCGACGACCGCCCGGTGAGCCGGCCCGGCGATGTCCTCGTGGACCCGTCCGAGGTAGCACCGGACCAGCTCATCGAGCCCGCGCTGCTGACTGCGGTCGAGGTCCCCCCAGGCCACGCCCGACGGCACCAGGTCCGGGTCGGCCGCCGGATCGCGCCGGGTGGTGATGTCGTCCGGCGCCGAGCTCGACACGACCGCAGCGCGCCGCTGGTCGGAGTCGAGGCCGTCGAGCAGCCGCCTGGCCAGCCCCTCCTCGGCCCGGAGCACCTGCCACCCGGTGCGGGGCCCGCGGGTGACGACGCCGGGGTTGGCGCCGAAGAAGTTCGGCGTCGCCGCGACCTCGTCCCCGACCACGGTGAGGTGGACGGCGAGGTGGTGGCCCGACAGGGTCCAGCCCCAGACGGCCTCCGTGGGGTCGCCCAGCAGACGGAACCAGTACGCCCCGGGGTCGCGCCGCTCCCAGCCGGCCCGGCCCTCGGCGCGCTCGAGCTCGCGCAGGATCCCGTCGAGCTCCATCACCGCCGTGGCCGTCCGGGAACCCGCTCCGCTGAGGGCCGTCTCCACCAGGCGCAGGGTGAGGCGGCGCTGGTGCGCGTCGAGGTCTCCCAGCATCACCCCCGGCCGGGGGCCGGGCAGATAGGTCCACGTCTGACGGTCTGCGGTGTCGAAGGGCGCCCTGGCGTCGCCCAGCGCCGGTGCCTCGAGGCTGTCGACCAGCCTCACCGCCGCCGCACGCATCTGCTCGACGAGCCTGGGGCTCACGTGACCGTCGCCCTCAGGGAGAACTCGGCCCGGGTGAACTCGCCCCGCGCAAGGACCGTCGCCAGCTCTCGTGCCGCGGCGAGGGCGTCCACGTGCGAGACGTAGAGCGGTGCGAACCCCAGCCGGATGATGTCGGGCACGCGGAAGTCCCCGATGACGCCACGGGCCATCAGCGCCTGCACCACGGCGTACGCCTCGGGGTGGCGCAGCGAGACCTGCGAGCCGCGTCGGCCGTCCGCAGCCGGGGTGGCCACCTCGAGGTCGACACCCAGCGCGGCGAGGCATTCGAGGAAGAAGGCGGTGAGCGAGAGGGACCGCGCGCGCACGGCGGCCACCTCGATCCCGTCGTATGCCGTGAGGGCGGCTTCGAGGGACAGCAGGCTGAGCATCGGGCCGGTGCCCGAGCGTGCCCGGCTGGCCGTCGACGCGGGCGCATACACGGGCTCCATGCCGAACGGCCTTGCGTGCCCGTGCCATCCGGCGATCGGGTTGTCGAAGCGCTCCTGGTGCTCGGCTCGCAGGTAGACGAACGAGGGCGCACCGGGACCGCCGTTGAGGTACTTGTAGCCACAGCCGACGGCGAAGTCGGCACCGTCGGCGTCGAGGTGGACGTCCACCGCTCCGGCTGAGTGGCACAGGTCCCAGCAGGAGAGCGCCCCGACCCCGTGGGCCGCCTGGGTGATCCCGGGCAGGTCCCACAGCTCACCGGTCCGGTAGTCGAGGGAGGAGTAGCTCACCAGGGCGAGGTCCTCACCGACCTCGGCGATCCGCGCCGGCGCGTCGGGCGGCGAGACCAGCTCGACGACCACGCCGCTCAGCCGGGCGGCGGACTCCAGGACGTAGAGGTCGGTCGGGAAGGAGTCCGGGTCGGTGAGGACGCGGGTCCGGCCCGGCCGCATCCGTGCGGCGGCGACGAAGACCTTGAAGAGGTTCACGGTCGTCGAGTCCGTGACGACGACCTGGCCCGGAGCGGCACCGACGAGTGACCCGACCCGGTCTCCCACCCGCTCCGGTGCGCCCCACCAGTCGAACTCGTTCCAGGAGCGGACCAGGCGCTCGCCCCACTGCCGTGCCACGACGTCGGCCAGCGTGGCCGCGACAGCCCGCGGTGGGGCCCCGAGCGAGTTGCCGTCGAGGTAGACCACACCCTCGGGCAGGTCGAACGCCGCGCGTCGGTCCGCGGCCGCATGCCGCTCGTCGAGGGCAGCCGCCTTCTCGGCCAGAAGCACGCTCGCCTGCGCGGTGGAGTCCATGGTCCGACCGTATCCGAGAGACGCGCCGCAGCGGAGCGACCGGGCTCGTTCGCAGGTCTGGACCACCTGTTGACGCAGGCACCGGCTTGACGCTTCGGTGGGACCCATGCGGATGAGCGACACCGGTGACCTGTGGTGGAAGAACGCCGTGGTCTACTGCGCCGACGTGCAGACGTTCTCGGACTGGGACGGCGACGGCACGGGGGACCTGCGGGGTCTCGCTGAGCGGATGGAGTACCTCTCGGACCTCGGCATCACCTGTCTGTGGCTCATGCCGTTCTACCCGACAGCCCGTCGGGACGACGGCTACGACATCACCGACTTCTTCGGCGTCGACCCCACGCTGGGCACTCTCGGCGACTTCGTCGAGCTGGTCCGGACCGCACGTTCGATGGGCATCCGCGTCATCGTCGACTTCGTCATGAACCACACCTCGGACCGCCATCCGTGGTTCCGGTCCGCCCGGCGTAGCACCACAGACGCTTACCGCGACTACTACGTATGGCGCTCGACCACGCCCCCCTCGACGGCGCAGGAGGTGGTCTTCCCAGACCAGGAGGACAGCATCTGGGAGCTCGACCCCAAGACGGGGGAGTACTACCTGCACCACTTCTACAAGCACCAGCCCGACCTCAACGTCGCCCACCCCGCGGTGCAGGAGGAGATCGCCCGGACGCTGGGGTTCTGGCTGGCGCTCGGGGTGTCCGGCTTCCGGGTCGACGCGGTGCCGTTCCTCTTCGAGCGCGACGACCTCTCGTCTGCCGAGGAGGAGGCGTTCAGCCCCGACCGCTACCTCGGCGACGTGCGCAAGTTCGTCACCCGCCGGCTTGGAGACGCCGTCCTGCTGGGGGAGGTCAACCTTCCCTATCGGGACCAGCGGCGGTTCTTCGGCGGCCCCGACGGCGACGGGCTGAACATGCAGTTCGACTTCAACAGCATGCAGCGCATCTATCTCTCCCTGGCCCGCGGCGACGCTCGCCCGCTCGCCACGGCGCTGCGCCAGCGCCCCGCTCTGGACATCACCAGCCAGTGGGCGAACTTCGCCCGCAACCACGACGAGCTCACCCTCGACAAGCTCACCGACACGGAGCGGGGCGAGGTCTTCGCGGCATTCGGGCCCGACCCGGACATGCAGCTCTACGGCAGGGGTCTGCGTCGGCGGCTGCCGTCGATGCTCGGCGGCGACGAGCGGCGGATGCGCCTGACCTACTCCCTGGTGTTCTCGCTGCCAGGCACCCCGGTGCTCTTCTACGGCGAGGAGATCGGGATGGCCGAGAACCTCGACGTGCCGGGACGGCTGGCCGTGCGCACGCCCATGCAGTGGACGGCCGGAGACGGCGGCGGCTTCTCGACGGCCCCCGCACGACGGCTGACCCGCCCGTTCCCGCAAGGCCTCTACGCTCCCGATCGGGTCAACGTCGCCGACCAGCGCCACGACCCGACCTCCTTCTGGTGGTTCATCCGCAGCCTGATCTACCGCTACCGTCAGCTGCCGCAGATCGGCTGGTCCACGGTGGAGGTGCTCCGGCACGCGAACCCGGCCGTGCTCGCGCATCTCTGCCGGGAGCGGTCCGGCTGGTCCATGGTGGGACTCCACAACTTCGGGGCCGACCGGACGATGGTCCAGCTCGACCTCGGCGAGACGCCCGAGGGCACCGTGCTGACCGATCTGCTGGAGGACCGACCGGCTGTTCCGCTTGGTCGCGACGGGACGGTGGACCTCGACCTCGAGGGGTATGGCTTCCGGTGGCTGAGGGTGCTCCGACCGGACGACCGTCCGCTCATCTGACCGGGAGGAGGGCCCACCGGCCCGCCTCCCCCGCCTCGGAGCAGGTCCGCGTCCCCGGCGTACGCTCACCCCTCGTGACACCGACGATCGGCGTGCTCGCCGTCCAGGGCGACGTCCGCGAGCACGCCCGCGTCCTTACGGGTCTCGGCGCGCTCGTGCGCCCGGTCCGGCGGCCGAGTGAGCTCGACGGCCTCGACGGCCTCGTCATCCCCGGCGGCGAGTCGACGACGATGGACAAGCTGGTCCGGGCCGTCGGGCTCTTCGACCCGCTGCGCGCCCTGCTGGCTGGGGGCCTGCCGGCATACGGCTCCTGCGCCGGGATGATCATGCTGGCTGACCGGGTGGTCGACCGGCGCGACGACCAGCACACCCTCGGCGGCCTCGACATCACCGTGCGCCGCAACGCCTTCGGTCGCCAGGTGGACTCCTTCGAGGAGGACATCCACCTCGCGGGACTCGACTCGACCATCCACGCTGTCTTCATCCGCGCGCCCTGGGTGGAGGAGCTCGGGGAGCACGTCGAGGTGCTGGCCCGCGTCGAGGAGGGACCGGCCGCGGGTAGGATCGTCGCCGTTCGTCAGGGTGCCCTGCTCGCCACGTCCTTCCACCCCGAGGTGACCGGTGACACGCGGGTGCACGAGATGTTTGTCGAGATGGTGAGGAATCGTCCATGAGCGGCCACTCCAAGTGGGCGACCACAAAGCACAAGAAGGCCGTTGTCGACGCCCGCCGCGGCAAGCTCTTCGCCAAGCTGATCAAGAACATCGAGGTGGCCGCCCGGACGGGTGGCGGCGACATCAGCGGCAACCCGACGCTCTTCGACGCGGTGCAGAAGGCCAAGAAGACGTCGGTGCCCAACGACAACATCGACCGGGCGGTCAAGCGCGGCTCAGGGGCCGAGGCCGGCGGGGCCGACTGGCAGAGCATCACCTACGAGGGCTACGCGCCGAACGGCGTCGCGGTCCTCATCGAGTGCCTCACCGACAACCGCAACCGGGCAGCGGCCGAGGTGCGCACCGCGCTCACCCGCAACGGTGGCCAGCTGGCCGACCCGGGCAGCGTCGCCTACGTCTTCACCCGCAAGGGCGTCGTCATCGTGGCCAAGGAGCAGGCCGACCGCACACTGACCGAGGACGAGCTGCTCGAGATCGTCCTCGAGGCCGGCGCCGAAGACGTGAACGACCTCGGCGAGAGCTTCGAGATCGTGTCGGAGGCCGCTGACTTCGTCGCGATCCGGACCGCGATCCAGGAGGCGGGGATCGACTACGACTCCGCCGAGGCGAGCTTCGTGCCCAACCTCCAGGTCGAGCTCGACGCCGACGGGGCCCGCAGGATGTTCCGGGTCATCGAGGCTCTCGAGGACTCCGACGACGTGCAGAACGTCTACGCCAACGGCGACGTCAGCGACGAGGTCCTCGCCGAGCTCGACGAGGACTGAGCCGGCCCGGCGCGTCCGGGCATGGATCGACCGGCCCCGCGTGTAGCGTCGGTCCCGAACACCTGTTCGGACCAGCTGGCTCCGAGCCCACGACGAGGGAGGTATGCCGTGCTGCGCGTCCTCGGCGTGGACCCTGGTCTGACCCGGTGTGGCGTCGGTGTCGTCGAGGGCGATCCCGGTCGGCCGCTGCGGATGGTCGAGGTCGGCGTGATCCGGACCTCGACGGGCCTGCCGCCTGCGGAGCGGCTGCTGGCCCTCCAGGTCGAGCTGCAGTCGTGGGTCGCCAGACATGAGCCCGACGTCGTGGCGATCGAGCAGGTCTTCGCCGACGTCAACGTCGCGAGCGTCATGGGCACAGCCCAGGCCACGGCGGTGGCGATGCTCGCGGCGGCGGCGCGCGGCATACCGGTGCACCTGCATACGCCCACGGAGGTGAAGGCCGCCGTCACGGGAAGCGGACGCGCCGACAAGGCCCAGGTGACCGCGATGGTGACCCGGCTGCTGCGCCTCGATGCCCCCCCGAAGCCCGCCGACGCGGCCGACGCCCTGGCGCTGGCCATCTGCCACCTCTGGCGCGGGGGAGCCCAGCGCCGCCTCGACGAGGCGCTCGCCCGGTCGGGACAGCGGGCGACGGCGACGATGTCGCGACCCGCGTCGGTCGGCAGTCCACGACGCCCGGGGGCGGTCGCCCGATGATCGCCTCGGTACACGGGACGGTGCAGCGCGCTGGCCTCGACTCGGTCGTCGTGGAGGTCGGCGGGGTGGGCATGCTCGTCCACACCACGCCCGCGACGGCCGCGTCGCTGCGGACCGGGTCGACGACGACCCTGTCCACCACGCTCGTGGTGCGGGAGGAGTCGCTGACCCTCTACGGCTTCACCGGCGAGGACGAGCGCGTCCTCTTCGAGACCGTCCAGACCGTCTCCGGCGTCGGGCCGCGGCTGGCCCTGGCCATGCTCTCGGTGCACACGCCCGACGCCGTCCGGGCCGCCGTGACGAGCGGCGACATCACCGCTCTGACCAAGGTGCCGGGAATCGGCCGCAAGGGAGCCGAGCGGATCGTCCTGGAGCTTCGTGACCGGATCGGCCTGCCGACCGCCGGGACGCAGGCGAGCGACCAGCCCGCGACGGCGGCCTGGCAGGGGCAGGTGCGTGAGGCACTCGTCGGGCTCGGCTGGAGCGTGCGGCAGGCCGACGACGCCCTCGAAGCCGTCGCCCCGCGGGCGGCCGAGGGCGCCAACGTCTCGGCGCTGCTGCGCGCAGCCCTCCAAGAGCTGGGACGGTGAGCGTCGTGGAGCACGACCCCTCGGACCCTCCTGACGAGGGCGACGGCTCCTACGACGCGACGGCCCGCGTCGTCGATGCGCGACCGGACGAGCAGGACCGGCAGGTCGAGGCGGCGCTGCGCCCGCGGCGGCTCGCCGAGTTCCCGGGCCAGACCCGGGTGCGCGACCAGCTGGCGCTCGTCCTGGAGGCGGCTCGTCGTCGCGGCCGGCCGCCGGACCACATCCTGCTCTCGGGTCCTCCGGGGCTGGGCAAGACGACCCTCGCGATGATCGTGGCGGCCGAGCTCGAGCAGCCGATCCGGGTGACCTCGGGGCCGGCGATCCAGCACGCGGGAGACCTCGCGTCGATCCTGTCCTCGCTCACCGAGGGCGAGGTGCTCTTCCTCGACGAGATCCACCGGATGTCCCGCCCTGCCGAGGAGATGCTCTACCTCGCGATGGAGGACTTCCGCGTCGACGTCATCGTGGGCAAG
Organism: uncultured Actinomycetota bacterium; assembly: GCA_963826375.1. Lineage (GTDB taxonomy): Bacteria > Actinomycetota > Actinomycetes > Actinomycetales > Dermatophilaceae > Lapillicoccus. Next base: position 1,270,186 of record CAWGWN010000009.1, read on the forward strand.
GGCCCCGGAGCGACCGCGATCCCGTTGGAGCTGCCGGCCTTCACCGTGGTCGGCGCCACGACGAGGGCGGGCCTGCTCCCGGCGCCGCTGCGGGACCGGTTCGGCTTCACCGCCCACCTCGACTTCTACCTCACCGAGGACCTCGTCACCATCCTGCGGCGGTCGGCCAGCCTGCTCGAGATCGAGGCCGACACGGCCGGGATCGAGGAGATCGCCATCCGCTCGCGCGGCACCCCGCGGATCGCCAACCGCCTGCTCCGACGATGCCGCGACTGGGCCCAGGTGCATGGACGCAGCGTGGTCGACCTGGAGTCCGCCACGGTCGCGCTGGCACTCTTCGACGTGGACGAGCGCGGCCTGGACCGGCTGGACCGGGCCGTGCTGGAGGCGCTCTGCCGCCGGTTCTCTGGCGGACCGGTGGGGCTGGGCACGCTGTCCGTGGCCGTCGGGGAGGAGTCCGACACGGTCGAGACGGTGGCCGAGCCCTTCCTCGTGCGCGAGGGGCTCATCGTCCGGACCCCCCGGGGTCGGGCGGCGACCCCTCAGGCCTGGCGGCATCTCGGTCTCACCCCGCCGGCCGGCAGCGGCGACTTCCAGGCGGGAGGGCAGGCGGCCCTGCTCCCGCTCGACGACGAGGGGCGGTTCGGCGGCTGAGTGTCGCACGGGCGATCTCGACACCGGGGTTGAGTGCAGGACACCCGGGGTTGAGTGCAGGACACAGGGTTGCGGGCAGGACACAGGGTTGCGGGTAGGACACAGGGTTGCGGGCAGGACACAATGTCGCCTGGCGGGGCGCTCCCTTTGGCTCAGCGCGCGCGACTCACCTAGACTCTCGCGGGCACGTCGGCCTGAGGGTCGGCACTCTCGCAGCCACGGGTTCACCTCGTGACGCTGCCCACCAGTCAACACGAAGGACGTCGTTCATGTCGCAAGAAGGCGGGCTGGGCGCGCTGCTGCTCCCGATGCTCCTGCTGCTCCTCGTCGGCTTCATGTTCTGGAGCCAGCGCAGGCGGGCCCGGGCCGTGCAGACCATCCAGGCCAGCCTGATGGTGGGTGACGAGGTGTGCACGACCTCGGGGATGTTCGGGCGGATCATCGCGATGGACGAGCTCGTCGTCACCCTCGAGGTCGCACCGGGGACGAGCGTGCGCTTCGACCGCCGTGCCGTGGCCACGAAGGTCGACTCCTCGCCCGGCGGGGGTCCGGTGGACCCCCGGCCCTCCGGCGACGCGGTCTGAGGACCTGACCGTGGCCATCGACGCACGCAAGCGCAGACCCCTGCGCGTCCTCGTGGTGCTCCTCGCCATCGTCGTGATGCTCTTCGGCGGCATCGCTGCCGCAGCACGCTGGAGCGACGCCGGCCTGACCCCGAAGCTCGGCCTCGACCTCGAGGGCGGGACGCAGATGGTCCTCGAGCCGGTCCTCGCCGACCCCAGCACCCAGGTGAACGCCGGGCAGCTCGACAAGGCCCGCGACATCATCCGCCAGCGGGTGGACTCCTACGGGGTGAGCGAGGCAGAGGTCACCACGCTCGGCGGACGCAACATCGTCGTCTCCATCCCGGGTCAGCCGGATGCCAAGACCCTCGACGCGATCCGGAAGCCCTCGCAGCTGCGCTTCCGGGCGGTCCTGCAGGTCAACTACGGCTCGCCGGCCGCCGCGGCCGCAGCCAACCCCACGCCCACCGGCACAGCGACCAGCACAGCGACCGGGACCGCGACGACGTCCAGCACGCCGACCGCGACGACGCCTCCGCCCGTCTTCACCCCCAACGCGCCACCGACGGCCACCCAGGGCAGCACCACCGCCGCGAACGCTCCGATCCCACCGGCTCTGGCCGCTGCCGACCCCACCCCGACACCGTCTGGGTCAGCGACCCCCTCGAGGGCTGCGACCCCGTCGGGCGGCGCCACCACGACGCCGGACCCCTACGGCACCCCCACGACCCAGCCGACCAGCGCGAGCGACCTGGCCTGGGTCACCCCCGAGCTGCAGAAGCAGTTCACCGACCTCGACTGCTCGAAGCCTGAGGCGGTCAACGCCCTCGTCGACGACCCGGCCAAGCCGCTGGTCACCTGCTCCGACGACGCGAAGCTGAAGTATCTCCTCGGCCCCGTCGAGGTCGACGGCACCGACATCGCCGACGCCAGCTCGGGCTACCAGATCGGCCCGAACGGCCAGCCGACGAGCATCGTCGAGGTGGCTCTCACCTTCACCGGTGACGGGGCCAAGAAGTTCGGCGACGTCACCACCCGGCTGCTCGGCCTGCAGGGGGTGCAGAACCAGTTCGCCATCGTCCTGGACAAGAAGGTCATCTCCGCGCCGACGACCCAGGCCGCGATCACCAACGGCCGCGCGAGCATCACCGGGTCGTTCACCATCGACAGCGCTCGGGCCCTGGCGCAGCAGCTGAAGTTCGGTGCGCTGCCGATGTCCTTCTCGCTCCAGACGCAGGAGGACATCAGCCCGACTCTCGGCAGCCAGCAGCTCAAGCTCGGCCTGCTGGCCGGCCTGATCGGACTGCTGCTCGTCGTCGTCTACTCCCTGCTGCAGTACCGCCTGCTCGGTCTGGTCACGGTGGCCTCGCTCGTGGTCGCGGCCGTGCTGACCTACGGTGTGCTGACGTTCCTCGGCTGGTCCTACAACTTCCGCCTCACCATGGCCGGGGTGACGGGTGTCATCGTGGCCATCGGGGTGACGGCGGACTCGTTCATCGTCTACTTCGAACGCGTCCGTGACGAGGTCCGTGAGGGCCGCCCGCTCACCGCTGCCGTCGAGGCGGGCTGGGGTCGCGCCCGGCGCACCATCCTCGCTGCAGATGCGGTGAACTTCCTCGCGGCCGCCGTGCTCTACCTGCTCGCCGCGAGCAACGTCCGCGGGTTCGCCTTCACGCTCGGAGTGACCACGCTGATCGACCTGGCGGTGGTCTTCCTCTTCACCCACCCGCTCGTCGCCCTGCTGGCCCACACGACGTTCTTCGGCGGCGGACACAGGCTGTCGGGCCTCGACCCGGAGCGGCTAGGGGCCAAGCCTCGCTATGTCGGGCGCGGCAAGTTCTCCGGGCCCCGGCCCGCCACCGCGACGACCCGGCCCGTGGCCGAGGGGAAGGCCTGACGATGATGAACTTCGCCCAGGTCGGCAACGACCTCTACACCGGCAAGCGATCGGTCGACTTCATCGGCCGCCAGAAGACCTGGTATGCCGTCTCGGCGGTGCTCATCGTGCTCGCCCTCGCGGGCATCTTCGCCCGCGGGCTGAACTTCGGCATCGAGTTCCGCGGAGGCTCCGAGTTCCGCGTCAACGGGGTGACGAACACCCAGTCGTACGAGTCCAAGGCGCGCGATGCCGTCTCATCCGCGGGCATCACCGGCAACGTCCTCTCGACGGTGGTGGGCGGTGACTCCGTGCGGGTGCAGACGGAGGCCGCCAACGACAAGAACGAAACGGCCAAGGTCGCGCTCGCCAGTGCCTTCGGGGTCCCCGCCGCCAACGTCAGCGCTTCGCTCATCGGACCGTCCTGGGGTCAGTCGGTGAGCAACAAGGCGATCCAGGCGCTCGTCGTCTTCCTCATCCTCGTCGCCATGGTCATGGCCATCTACTTCCGCACCTGGACGATGGCCGTCGCCGGCCTGGTGGCGCTCCTGCACGACCTCATCATCACCGTGGGGATCTATGCCCTCTTCGGCTTCGAGATCACCCCGTCCTCCATGATCGGCTTCCTCACCATCCTCGGCTACTCGCTCTACGACACCGTCGTCGTCTTCGACAAGGTCCGGGAGAACACCGCCGCCGCGATGGGCAACCGCCGCTACACCTACCGGCAGGCGGCCAACCTCGCGGTGAACCAGACTCTGGTGCGGTCGGTCAACACGACCGTCGTCGCCCTTCTGCCGATCGCCGCCATCCTCGTCGTCGGGTTCACCTGGCTCGGCCCGGGCACCCTGCTCGACCTCAGCCTCGCGCTCTTCGTGGGGATCGCGGTCGGCGCCTACTCGTCGATCTTCATCGCCACGCCGCTGCTGGTCGACCTGCGCCGCAACGAGGCCGCGGTCAAGGACCTCGACAAGGCCGCCACCCGAGCCCAGGCCAAGACCCCGGTCGGCGCCTCCGTCGGCGCCTCGGGTGCGCTCCCCGCAGGGGAGGGCGAGGAGCCTGCGGTCGACGCCGAGACGGTGGCAGGCCCGGTGCGGCCACGCCCGTCGTCCGACGGTGACGCCCCCGCGCGCGATGTCCACAAGTGGGCGCAGAGCGGACCGCGCAACCAGCCCCGCCGCCCGCCGAAGTCCAAGCGGTGAGCACCACGGCACCAGACGGCACGACCCTTCGGGACGTTGTGCTCGCCCGGATGCGGGACGTGCCCGACTTCCCGGAGCCCGGCGTCACGTTCAAGGACTTCAGCCCGCTGCTCGCCGACGGGGTCGCGTTCGCATGGCTGGTCGACGACATCGCGAGGCGGTATGCCGGTCGGGTCGACGTGGTGGCGGGGATCGAGGCGCGCGGGTTCATCCTCGGCGCGGCCACGGCATACCGCCTCGGGGTGGGGTTCGTGCCCGTGCGCAAGGCTGGCAAGCTGCCCTCCGCCACCCACCGGCTGGAGTACGAGCTCGAGTACGGCTCCAGCGTCCTGGAGATCCACCGGGACGCCTTCACCCCTGACGCCCGCGTCCTCGTCATGGACGACGTGCTCGCGACCGGCGGCACCGCCGCGGCCACGTGCGAGCTCGTCGAGCTGGCGGGGGCGGTCGTCGTCGCCGTGGAGACCGTGCTCGAGCTCTCCTTTCTCGACGGGCGCAGCCGGCTGACCGGCCGAGAGGTCAGCTCCGTCGTCGTCGTCTGAGCCACCGCAGGCTCGGGGAGCGCGCTCAGCGCGTTGACTACACTCGTGACATGACCGAGGAAGTCCGCGATGAGGTGACGACGTCTCTGACGACGCCGGCACGCATGCGGGCGCGGCTGGCCCGGTTCGGCGGTCCTCGCGGTGCCACGAACCCGGTTCTCGAGCCCCTGCTCCAGACCGTCCGCACCACCCACCCCAAGGCCGACGTCAGCGTCATCGACCGGGCCTACCAGGTCGCCGAGCAGGCTCACCGGGGGCAGCTGCGCAAGAGCGGGGACGCCTACATCACGCACCCCCTCGCCGTGGCGACCATCCTCGCCGAGCTGGGCATGACGCCGGCGACCCTGGCTGCGGCGCTGCTGCACGACACGGTGGAGGACACGGACTACGGCCTGGACGAGCTGCGTCGCGACTTCGGCGACGAGATCGCCGGCCTGGTGGACGGGGTGACCAAGCTCGACAAGGTCGTCTACGGCGAGGCCGCCCAGGCGGAGACCGTGCGCAAGATGGTCGTGGCGATGGCCCGCGACATCCGGGTCCTCGTCATCAAGCTGGCGGACCGGCTGCACAACGCCCGGACCTGGCGCTACGTCTCCAAGGAGTCGGCCCAGCGCAAGGCGCACGAGACGCTCGAGATCTACGCCCCGCTCGCGCACCGGCTCGGGATGAACACGATCAAGTGGGAGCTCGAGGACCTGTCGTTCGCGACCCTCTATCCCAAGGTGTACGACGAGATCGTGCGGCTGGTGGCCGACCGGGCACCCGCGCGGGAGGAGTATCTCGCCGTGGTCCGCACCCAGGTCGCGGAGGACCTGCGGGGGGCCAAGATCAAGGCGACGGTCACCGGCCGGCCCAAGCACTACTACTCCGTCTACCAGAAGATGATCGTCCGAGGCCGCGACTTCGAGGAGATCTACGACCTCGTGGCGGTTCGTGTCCTCGTCGAGACAGTGCGCGACTGCTACGCCGCCCTCGGGTCGCTGCACGCGCGGTGGAACCCGGTCCCCGGCCGGTTCAAGGACTACATCGCGATGCCGAAGTTCAACATGTACCAGTCCCTGCATACGACGGTGATCGGCCCGGAGGGCAACCCGGTCGAGATCCAGATCCGGACGCATACGATGCACCGGCGCGCGGAGTACGGCGTGGCAGCGCACTGGAAGTACAAGGAGGACGCCCGGCTCGGCGCCCCGTCGGTGGGCGGCGGCGAGGCGGGCCCGGCCAACGACATGGCCTGGCTGCGGCAGCTGCTGGACTGGCAGCGGGAGACCGAGGACCCGGGCGAGTTCCTCGACTCGCTTCGCTTCGAGATGGGTGGGGGAGAGGTCTTCGTCTTCACCCCCAAGGGCTCCGTCGTGGCGCTTCCTTCAGGCGCCACACCGGTGGACTTCGCGTATGCCGTCCATACCGAGGTCGGTCACCACACCATCGGCGGTCGGGTCAACGGCCGCCTGGTGCCCCTCGAGTCGGTGCTCGAGAACGGCGACGTCGTGGAGGTGCTCACCTCCAAGGCCGACGGAGCCGGACCCTCCCGGGACTGGCTGACCTTCGTCAAGAGCGCCAGGGCGCGCAACAAGATCCGGCAGTGGTTCTCCAAGGAGCGTCGTGAGGAGGCCATCGACCGCGGCAAGGAGGCCATCGCCAAGGCGATGCGCAAGCAGGGCCTGCCGCTGCAGCGACTGATGACCGCCGAGACCCTCACCGGTATCGCGGGGGAGCTGCGCTACCCGGACATCGACGGCCTGTATGCCGCGGTCGGTGAGGGGCACATCTCGGCCACCCATGTGGTGAACCGGCTGGTCGCCTCGTTCGGTGGTGAGGAGGGAGCCAGCGAGGACCTTGCCGAGGCCACCGTCCCGGCGCAGAACCGGTCGCGGCGAATCAGTGGCGACCCGGGTGTCGTGGTGGTGGGGACGGCGGACGTCTGGGTCAAGCTGGCCAAATGCTGCACCCCGGTCCCCGGCGACGACATCCTCGGCTTCGTCACCCGGGGCAGCGGGGTGTCGGTCCACCGCAAGGACTGCACCAACGCCGAGTCCCTTCTGGCGCAGAGCGACCGGCTCATCGACGTCGAGTGGGCTCCGTCGGCCTCCAGCGTCTTCCTCGTCCAGCTGCAGGTCGAGGCCCTCGACCGCAACCGGCTGCTCAGCGACGTGACCCGGATCCTCTCGGACCATCACGTCAACATCCTCTCCGCGTCGGTGCAGACCTCGCGCGACCGGGTCGCCGTCTCGCGGTTCACCTTCGAGATGGGCGATCCCGGCCACCTCGACCATGTCATCCGGGCGGTCCGCAAGATCGACGGCGTGTTCGACGTCTACCGGATCACCGGAGGCAAGGTGGCGGCGGCGAGCGACGGCGCCTGAGCCCGCTCAGCCCCCGAACTCCTCGACCCCTGCCCGAGCCTGGCTGAGCAGCTGCTCTCGCGCCTCGAGGTCGGCCTTGGCCTGGGCGACCTTCTTCTCGTTACCCGACGCCTCGGCCTTGCTGAGGTCCTGGCGCAGACTCGCCACCGCGGCCTCGAGCAGCTCGACCAGGCTCTGCGCCCGCGCGGCTGCCTCGGGGTTGCTCGACGACCAGCGCTTCTCCTCGGCGTCGCGAACGACCTGCTCGACTCGCCGGATGGCCTTCTCCGTGCGGTCGATATCGGCGCGCGGCACCTTGCCAGCCTTGTCCCAGCGGTCCTGGACGCTGCGCAGCGCTGCCTTGGCCGTCTCGAGGTCCGTGACCGGCAGGATCGCCTCGGCCTCCTTGAGCAGGGCCAGCTTCACCTCGAGGTTGCCCTGGAAGCTCTTCTCCTCAGCGGCCACCACCGCGTCCTTGGCGTTGAAGAACGTGTCCTGCGCGGTGCGGAACCTCTCCCACAGTGCGTCGTCGTCGGCCCGCCCGGCCCGCCCTGCCCGCCGCCAGTCGTCCATCAGCTTCTTGAACGCGCCAGCCGTGGACGCCCAGTCCTTGCTGGTGGCAAGCCGCTCCGCCTCCGCGACGAGCCGCTCCTTGGCGACCTTGGCCTCGGCCTGCTGGCTGTCGAGCTGGGCGAAGTGCACCCGGCGGGCGCGGTCGAAGCTGTTGCGGGCAGCGCTGAAGCGCTGCCACATCGCGGACTCCGAGGTGCGGTCCAGTCGCGGGCCGGAGCGCTGCTGGGCCTTCCACTCCTCGAGCAGCTCCCGCATCCGGGACCCGCTGTTCTTCCACTGGATCTTCGCCTCCGGCTGGGCGGCGATCTGCTCGGCCTCGGCCACGAGCTTCTCGCGGATCGCGCGACCTTCCTCACGGGCGGCAGCGCGCTGCTGCGACTCCAGGCTCTTGCGGCTCTCGACGGCGATCCCGATCTCGGCGATCCGCGTCTCGAGGGCGAGGAGGTCGCCGACGGCGCTGGGCTCATGGGCGAGCTCGCGCAGGGTGGCGAGACTCTCTTGTGCGTCCTTCGCGGAGATGTCGGTCTGGGTGACCCGCTGGTGCAGCAAATCCGCCGCGGCGAGGATCTCGTCGTACTTGCGGCCGAAGTAGGCCAGCGCCTCCGACGGTGTCGCGCCAGGGTAGGAGCCGACCGGCCGTTCGCCCTCGGGAGTGCGGACGTAGACCACCCCGTCGTCACCGACCCGGCCGAAGGCCGAACGGTCCGGGGTCCCATGGGTCCGGGCGAACAACGCCGGCGAGGGCGCAGGCGAGGCGATGCCGGGGTGAGCGGGCATCGCGGCCGGAGTCGGCCGGGCCGGCGTCGCGTCATTCTCGTCGGTGGGCGGGCTCGCGTCGGCGACGTCGCCGTCGGCGGGACGAGGGGCCTCACCCTCCGGCGCAGGCGGTTGCGTCACGGAGTCGTGCGGCTCATCCGGTGCGGCGGCCGCCGGGTCAGCCTGCGGCTCGTCCGGGGCGGCGGCAGGGGGGGTGGGCTCGGCGCCCCGCTCCGGTGACGGATCGGGGGCACGGGTGACGTCCTCAGGAGTGAGGTCGGCGTCGGTCACGGTGGTCAGGCCTTCGGTTTGACATCCACGCTGAGGATGCTGATGGGCGCGAGCGGCGAAGTCTGGTTGGTGGGGTTGATCCCGGCGGCCGCGATCTTGTCGACGATATCCATCCCGCCGATCACCTTGCCGAAGATGGTGTAGCCGTTGCCGTCACCTGACTTCGGCAGCTTGGTGTCCTTGTAGACGACGAAGAACTGGTCCGAGTTGCTGTTGGGGTCGCCGCCCTTGCGGGCCATCGCGAGCGACCCGGCCGGGTAGGTGTCATCCGCGGGCACGTTCTCGACGCCGTAGTGGTAGCCCGGGCCGGGACCGCTGCCGGTGCCGGTGGGGTCACCGCACTGCAGCACCCAGATGCCTTGGGCATCGCCGGTGAGCCGGTGGCACGGGCTCGGTGCCCAGTAGCCCTGCTTGGCCAGCAGGATGAACGACGACACCGCGGCCGGGGCCTTGGCGCCGTCCAGCTCGACGGTGATCGGTCCGCAGTTGGTCGTGATGGTGGCGACGAAGGTCTTGCCCTTGGCGGCCTCGAGGTCGGGCTGCGCCGTCGGGGTCTTGACGGCCGTCTGGTTCGGCGGCACGGGAGTGCAGCCGGCGAGCACGGAGGGCGTGACCGTCGGGGTCGCAGAGGCAGGCGCGGTGGGTGGAGCCTGGCTCGTGCTGGCCGGCTCCGGCGTCGTGTCGGTGCGGTTGGTCAGCACGTTGGCCAGCCAGACGAACCCGAAGACGACCACCAGGACACCGACGACAGCGACCACGGCCTGCTTGTCACGCACGTGCTGAGCCTCCCTCTGCGCGAGCTTCTGCTCGTGCTTCTCATGACGACGACGCTCCCGTGCGCGGTCCTGAGCCTTCGTCAACAGCGCACTCCTTGTCGATCACCGTCATCGATGACCCCGGGCCTGCCGGGACGAAGGGTCAGTCTAGGCAGCGCCCCCGGGTTCGCGCGCGGCGCGGGGTCACGACTGCGTGACGGTTGCGGGCGGATAGCCTCGGCGGGTGCTGACCATCGCCTTTCCCGCAGCCGCCTTCGCGACGAACTGCTACGTCCTGGCCACCGGGCGTGGGCAGGAGTGCCTCGTCGTGGATCCCGGCATCGGGGTCGAGGCCCAGCTCGCGGCCGTCCTCGAGGAGCACGACCTGCGCCCGGCCGCGGTCCTGCTGACCCACGGTCACCTCGACCACGTCTATTCGGTGACGCCTGTCTGTGGCGGCGACACCGCGGCATACATCCACGGCGACGACCGCTACCGGCTGGTCGACCCCGTCGCCGGAATCGACCCCGGGACGGTCGCGATGCTCGAGCAGCAGTTCGGCCGGCAGGCCACGTGGCGCGAGCCCGACCTGGTCGTGCTGATCGAGGACCGGCAGACCCTCAGCCTCGCTGGGCTGGACCTCACGGTCCTGCATGCCCCGGGTCACACGGAGGGCTCCGTGATGTTCACCCTGCCCGACGTCCCCGACCAGCTGCGCGACGCGACCGGGGCCACCTCGACCTGCGTCAGCGGCGACGTGCTCTTCGCCGGGTCGATCGGCCGCTCGGACCTGCCCGGTGGCGACGCGGCGGTCATGCAGCGCACGCTGCGCGACGTCGTCCTGCCGCTGCCCGACGACATGGTCGTCCTGCCCGGCCACGGCCCCGGCACGACGGTCGCCCACGAGCGAGCCGCCAACCCCTACCTGCAAGGATTGCGCGCGTGAGCACCGGTCCCGGCACGTCCACTCCCAAGGTCATGCCCATCAGCGGCTTCCCCGAGTACCTTCCGGCGGACCGTATCGTCGAGCAGCGGTTCCTCGATGTCATCCGCGAGACCTTCGAGCTGCACGGGTTCTCGTCCATCGAGACCCGATCCATCGAGCCCATCGAGCGGCTGAGAGCGCAAGGGGAGGACGCCGACAAGGAGATCTATGCCGTATCACGCCTGGCCGGGGGTGACGAGGGCACCCGCTGGGGCCTGCACTTCGACATGACCGTGCCGCTCGCGAGATATGTGCTCGAGAACGCCGGCAAGCTCAGCTTCCCCTTCCGCCGCTACCAGATCCAGAAGGCCTGGCGGGGGGAGCGCCCCCAGGAGGGCCGCTATCGCGAGTTCACCCAGGCCGACATCGACGTGGTCGACGTCGGGGAGCTGTCCCCGCACTTCGAGGCCGAGATGCCGCTCGTCGTCGCGGACGTCTTCGCGCGCTTCCCAGTGGGGGAGTTCAGCATCCAGGTCAACAACCGCAAGATCCCCGAGGGGTTCTACCGCGCGATCGGTCTGACCGACGTCATCGGGACGCTGCGGATCGTCGACAAGCTCGACAAGGTCGGACCGGACAAGGTCACCGACCTGCTCACCGCCGCGGGCGCGACGCCCGAGCAGGCGGCGCGGTGCCTGGCACTGGCCGAGATCCGCACCAGCGACCTGTCGTTCGTGGACCGGGTCCGTGAGCTCGGGGTGAGCCACCCGACCCTGGACGAGGGCCTCGAGGCGCTGGCTGCGGTGATCCGGACGGGCATGGAGCACGCGCCCGGGCGTCTCGTGGCGGACCTGCGGGTGGCGCGCGGCCTGGACTACTACACCGGCACGGTCTACGAGACCCAGCTCGTCGGCTACGAGTCGTGGGGCTCGTTCTGCTCCGGCGGGCGGTATGACGCCCTGGCGTCGGACGGCCGGACCACGTATCCCGGCGTGGGGATCTCGATCGGCGTCTCCCGGATCCTCGGGCTGCTCCTCGGCAAGGGCCTCGTGGCATCGTCGCGCTCGACCCCGTCGGCGGTGCTCGTGGCGCTCACCAACGACGACGCGCGTGCGGGGGCGGTCGCCGTGGCAACCGCGTTGCGTCAGCGCGGCATACCGTGCGAGGTGGCACCGACGGCGGCGAAGTTCGGCAAGCAGATCCGGTATGCCGAGCGGCGCGGCATCCCCTACGTCTGGTTCCTGGGCGGTCCGGAGCGCGGGGACGAGGTCAAGGACATCCGCACCGGCGAGCAGGTGGCGGCCGACCCGGCGACCTGGCAGTGCCCGGCCGCCGACCTGCGGCCCACCGTGGCGCGCACCGACGCCGGCTGAGTCAGTCCGGGGCTCGCAGTCCGCTCGACCTCAGCTCCAGGCGGGCGAGAGCACGGATCACGGTCTGGTCGCCGTGCCGCCAGGCTCCCACCGGGTCGCTGCTGATCCGGGCGAGCCTGTGCATCGGCTGACGGGTCATCGCCCGCAGGGCGAAGAGGTCGAGCCCGTCGCCCGCCGCCACGACGCGCTGCGCGGCGCTGGCCTGCCGGACGAACCGGACCCGCAGGAGCAGCCAGATGACCACGACGAGCAGGATCGGGGTCAGCGCGCTCACCAGGGCGAGCACCAGCGCGAGGCGGTCGACGGCGAGGCCGAGGTCCCTGCCGACCTGGGCGAGCTGGGACCCGCTGGCTGCCGCCGAGTCGAACGGCGCGCGCAGGCCGTCCCCGACGAGGGGGAGCCGGCTCAGCTCGTCACCGGCCCCGGCCATGCTCTCCCGGAACGACCCCCCGACGCTGGAGAGCGTGTCGGCGGGCTGGCGCAGGGTCATCACCGCGTCGTGGACGACCCGGCCCACCCAGGCCCAGACGGCCACCCAGCAGAAGACCCCGATGTCCGTCACCAGCTGCGCGGTGCGGCGCGCGGGCAGGTCTGAGTAGAGCTTCATCGGTGGCCTCCAGTCGGTCCCCGTAGGTCCGGGCGTCGCCCCAACCTACGTCCGACGCCGTCCGGAGCAGGTCGCGTGTCGGTCTACACTCGACTCGCTCCACCAGAGCGACCTGGTAGCGACGGCAGCGTGGCCCGAGCACCGGCCCACCAAGGACGTGTATGCCGTGAAGGTTGGAATCCCCCGCGAGGTCAAGAACAACGAGTTCCGGGTGGCGATCACGCCGTCCGGCGTGCACGAGCTGGTCCAGCATGGGCACGACGTGTTCGTCGAGAAGGACGCCGGGCTCGGCTCCTCGATCGAGAACGCGGCCTTCGTCTCGGCCGGCGCGAAGATCCTCGACACGGCGGACGACGTCTGGGCCGAGGGTGAGCTGATCCTCAAGGTCAAGGAGCCCGTCGCGCAGGAGTACCACCGGATGCGCGAGGGGCAGACCCTCTTCACCTACCTGCACCTCGCCGCCGACAAGCGCCTCACGGAGGAGCTGTGTGCCCGCAAGGTGACGGCGATCGCCTACGAGACCGTCGAGCTGCCCGACCGGTCGCTGCCGCTGCTCGCCCCGATGTCCGAGGTGGCCGGCCGGCTCGCGCCCCAGGTCGGGGCGCACACCCTCATGCGGGCCCAGGGCGGCCGAGGTGTCCTCATGGGCGGCGTCTCCGGCGTCTACGCGGCGAAGGTCGTCGTCATCGGCGCCGGAGTCTCGGGGATGAACGCCGCGGCGATCGCGCTCGGGATGCAGGCCGAGGTCCTCCTGCTCGACCGCGACGTGCGCAAGCTGCGCCATGCGGACGCCATCTACCAGGGCCACTGCCAGACCGTCGCCTCCAACGCCTTCGAGGTCGAGCGCGCCATCAGCGACGCCGACCTCGTCATCGGGGCCGTCCTCGTCCCGGGCGCGAAGGCCCCGACGCTGGTCAGCAACGAGCAGGTCTCGCGGATGAAGCCCGGGTCGGTGCTCGTCGACATCTCCATCGACCAGGGCGGCTGCTTCGAGGACTCACGTCCCACGACGCACGCGGACCCGACCTACGCGGTCCACGGCTCGGTGTTCTACTGCGTCGCGAACATGCCGGGAGCGGTGCCGCACACGAGCACCTACGCCCTGACCAACGTCACCCTCCCGTATGCCGTGGAGCTGGCGAACCGTGGCTGGCGCGAGGCACTGCGCCGTGACCGCCCGCTCGCGCTGGGCCTGAACACCCACGCCGGCGCGGTCACCTACGGCCCCGTCGCGGAGGCGCACCAGGTCCAGGCCGTGGCGCTCGACGAGGTCCTCCGCTGACCGACCCCCCGACGGGGCGCGCCGGTGCGAAGGACCGCCCGGCGCGTCGGTCCGCACCGTCGCCGACGGCGATGGCTCGAGCCGTCGTCAGCTGGCTGAACCATCTCGAGGTCGAGCGGGGAGCGGCACGCAACACGATCGCGTCCTACCGGCGCGACCTCGAGCGCTACCAGGGCTTTCTCGCGGAGCGCGGCGTCACCGAGCCCCGTCAGGTGGCGCAGGCCGATGTCAGCGACTTCCTCGCGTCCTTGCGTGAGGGCTCGCCCGGGCGCCGGCCGCTGTCCGCCACCAGTGCTGCGCGCACCATCGTCGCCGTGCGCGGACTTCACCGCTTCCTCGCCCTCGAGGGCGAGGTGCCGGCCGACCCGGCGGTCGACGTCACCCCGCCCCGCCCGCCCAGCCGGCTGCCCAAGGCGATCCCCGTCGAGGACGTCGAGCGGCTGCTGGCGGCCGCCTCGCTGGGGGACACGGCGGTCAGCCTCCGGGACCGGGCCCTCTTCGAGGTGCTCTATGGCGCCGGAGCGCGGATCTCCGAGGCCGTGGGCCTCGACGTGGACGACCTCGACCTTGACGACCCGGGCCAGGGGTCGGTCCGCCTCCTCGGCAAGGGCGGCAAGGAACGGCTCGTGCCGGTGGGCCGCTACGCCCGCGAGGCGGTGCTCGCGTACCTCGTGCGAGGCAGACCCGAGCTGGCGACGCGGGGGCGTGGGGGACCGGCCGTCTTCCTCAACCAGCGCGGATCCCGGCTCTCCCGGCAGAGCGCGTGGGCGGCCCTGCAGGCCTCTGCCCAGCGGGCCGGCCTGAGCGGTCACCTCTCACCGCATACGCTGCGCCACTCGTTCGCGACGCACCTGCTCGACGGCGGCGCCGACGTCCGGGTCGTCCAGGAGCTGCTCGGGCACGCCTCCGTCACGACTACCCAGATCTACACGATGGTGAGTGTCCAGCGGCTGCGCGAGGTGTATGCCGGGGCGCACCCGCGTGCCCGCTGACCGGGAATGGCCGGCGGGGGCGGGCGGCGACCGGGCGCGCCGAGCCTGTCGGTGCCGCGTGCGGGGCGCAGCCGCTGATATGGTCGCGGGGATCAGCGAGATGCTGACCGACCAGTTCGACGCAATCGGGAAGTGACGCACCTGTGACCGCAGAGGTGAACCCCGCCCGCGAGACAGCATCGGCCGAGGGGACCGAGGGCGACCGGCCCCTCGCTCCACCAACGGCTCTGACCTCCCACGACCGGCGCTCCGGCGACCATCCCGACGCCGCTGAGGCCTCCGCTCCGGACGCCCGCACCCGCGAGGAGCAGCTGCCCGGCACCGAGCGCGCCGGGGTCGGCGCCCTCGGTGCGACCGGTCGCCCGATGCCGGACTTCCCGGAGCCCCAGCCGCTGGCCGGCCACGGGCCGGCGCGGATCATCGCCATGTGCAACCAGAAGGGTGGAGTCGGCAAGACGACCACGACGATCAACCTCGGTGCAGCCCTGGCCGAGCTGGGCCGCCGCGTCCTCGTCGTCGACTTCGACCCCCAGGGCGCCCTGTCGGTCGGGCTCGGGGTCCGGGTCAACGACCTCGACGTGACGATCTACAACCTGCTCGTCGAGCGCACGCATGACATCCGCGACGTCATCCAGCAGACAGCGACCGAGAACCTCGACCTCGTGCCGGCCAACATCGACCTGTCCGCCGCGGAGGTCCAGCTCGTCGGCGAGGTCGCCCGCGAGCAGATCCTCGCCCGTGTGCTGCGGCCCGTCATGGACGACTACGACGTCATCCTCATCGACTGCCAGCCGTCGCTCGGCCTGCTCACCGTCAACGCGCTGACGGCCGCCCACGGCGTCCTCATCCCGCTCGAGTGCGAGTTCTTCGCCATGCGTGGGGTGGCGCTGCTCGTCGAGACCATCGACAAGATCACCGACCGGCTCAACCCTCGGCTGCAGGTCGACGGCATCCTCGCGACGATGTTCGACAGCCGGACGCTACACAGCCGCGAGGTGGTGCGGTCGGTCGTCGACCACTTCGGCGACCAGGTCTTCCACACCGTCATCAGCCGGACCGTGAAGTTCCCCGACGCCACCCTGGCGGCCGAGCCGATCACGACCTACGCGTCGACGCACGGCGCGGCCGCGGCATACCGCCAGCTCGCCCGTGAGCTCATCGCCCGCGGCGGGGCGGCCTGACCCGATGGCCGACGCCTCACCCGCCGACCTCGTCGGCGTCCCGGTGACGAGCGCGCCGCAGGCCCAGGTGGCACCCGGCGGGGTCATCACCCGCCGCGGCGCGTCGGTGCCGTTCACCGTGCACCTGACCAACTTCGAAGGGCCCTTCGACCTGCTCCTCGGGCTGATCTCGAAGCACAAGCTGGACATCACCGAGATCGCTCTGGCCACGGTCACCGACGAGTTCATCACCCACATCAAGGCTGCACAGGCCTCCGACACCGAGTGGGACCTGGGACAGGCCTCGGAGTTCCTGCTCATCGCCGCGACCCTGCTGGACCTGAAGTCCTCACGTCTGCTGCCGCAGAGCGGCTCGCATGACGAGGAGGACCTCGCCCTCATCGAGGCCCGCGACCTGTTGTTCGCCCGGCTCCTGCAGTACCGCGCGTTCAAGGACATCGCCCGCACCTTCGCCGAGCGGATGGGCACCGTCGGCCGGATGGCCGCCCGACAGGCCGGTCTCGAGCCGCAGCTGGCAAGGCTGCTGCCCGAGCTGGTCATGGGTGTCACCCCGGAGCAGCTGGCCATGGTCGCCGCCCGGGCCATGGCGCCCAAGGTGCCCCCGAGCGTCGGCCTCGAGCACCTGCACGCGCCGCAGATCAGCGTGCGCGAGCAGGCCGTGCTGCTGGTCGACCGGCTCCGGCGCGAGGGAACGTGCACCTTCCGCACCCTCGTGTCCGATGCCGACTCCACGCCCGTGATCGTCGCGAGGTTCCTGGCCCTGCTCGAGCTGTTCAAGGAGTCGGTGATCACCTTCGACCAGGCGCAGGCCCTCGGCGAGCTGACCGTGCGGTGGACGGGCACGGACGACGCAGAGCTCGTCGTCAGCGACGAGTTCGACAAGCCTGACGAGCCTGACCAGCTTGCCCAGGACGAGGTGGGGGCCCCACAACCACAGAGCATGACCGAGCCTGGAGAGAGCCATGACCGAGCAGCACACGAGTAGCGACCCGGAGCACGCCGACCCCGTCGGCGAGGAGCAGGTCGCCTTCGACCTCAACGACTATCCCGGTGGGGCACGTTCGGCGATCGAGGCTGTGCTCATGGTCGTCGACGAGCCGGTCAGCGAGGTGACGCTCGCGTCGGCGCTGGAGCTTCCGGTCGAGGACGTCCTCGCCCAGCTCACCGCCCTGGAGCAGGAGTATGCCGCCTCGCACCGCGGCTTCACCCTGCGCAGCCTCGGGGGCGGGTGGCGGATCTACAGCCGGTCGGACTACGCCCCCGTGGTGGAGAAGTTCCTCCTCGACGGTCAGCAGGCGAAGCTGACCCAGGCCGCTCTCGAGACGCTGGCGGTGGTCGCCTACCGGCAGCCGGTCTCGCGCAGCCGGATCAGCGCAGTGCGCGGAGTCAACGTCGACGGGGTGGTCCGCACCCTGGTCAACCGCAACCTCATCCAGGAGCTCGGCGACCCCGGGGAGGGCGGGGCCATCCTCTACGGCACGACGTCCTACTTCCTGCAGCGGATGGGCATGAGCTCGCTCGACGAGCTGCCGGCACTGGCTCCCTACCTGCCCGAGGTCGACCTGCTCGACGAGCTCGCCGAGCAGGGGCGGTCATGAGCAGCCAGCCCGGCCGCGGAGGCCGGCCGACCGGCGGCGGCAGAGGTGCCGGCGGCGGCGCCGGAGGCGGCAAGCGACCCCCCAGCGGGGGGAAGGGCGGCCAGGAAGCGGGCAGAAGCGGCCACGGCGGCAAGAGCGGCCAGGGAGCGGGCAGGAGCAGCCAGGGACCGAAGAGCGCCCGCTTCGCCGGCTCGACGAAGCCCAGCCAGCCGACCAAGCTGCCCGCGCGCAAGGAGACCCCCCCGGTCGACGTCCACGACCCTGACGGCGTGCGGCTGCAGAAGCTCCTTGCCGCTGCCGGGGTGGGGTCGAGGCGGGTCTGCGAGAACCTCATCTCCGCAGGCCGGGTCGAGGTCGACGGTCAGGTCGTCACCGAGCTCGGGGTCCGGATCGACCCGGACCAGCAGACGGTCCACGTCGACGGTGTGCGCGTCCAGCTCGACGAGTCGCGGGTCTACCTCGCCTTCAACAAGCCCACCGGCGTCGTCTCGACGATGAGCGACGACCTGGGCCGGGTGTCCATCGCCGACTACGTGGGCAACCGGCCGCAGCGGCTGTTCCACGTCGGTCGCCTGGACGCCGACACCGAGGGACTGCTCCTGCTCACCAATGACGGCGACCTCGCTCACCGGCTGCAACACCCGTCATACGGAGTGCTGAAGACCTACCTCGCACAGATCCCCGGCCCGGTCCCACGCGACCTCGGCCGGCGGCTGCGCGACGGTGTCGAGCTGGACGACGGTCCGGTCACGGTCGACTCCTTCAAGGTCGTCGACTCCCAGCCCGGGCGGGCGCTGGTCGAGGTGGTCCTTCATGAGGGCCGCAAGCATGTCGTGCGCAGGATGCTCGATGCCGTCGGGCACCCGGTCCTGACCCTGGTCCGGACCCAGGTCGGTCCCATCCGGCTCGGTGACCTCAAGTCGGGGCGGATGCGCAAGCTCAACCCCGACGAGGTCGGACAGCTCTACACCGCGGCCGGGCTGTGAGCCGGGCTGTCCACCTCTGCGCCACGGCTCGCTAGCCTTGAGCGCATGACGTCGCACGTCCGCATCGTCGGGACCGGCCTGATCGGCGCCAGTCTCGGTATCGCCTTGTGCCGCAAGGGGTTTCGAGTATCGCTGGCTGATCCGTCGCCGACAGCCGTGCGACTGGCACGCGACCTCGGTGCGGGCGAGCTGGCGGAGCTCGTGGACGACGCGCCCGACGTGGTGGTCGTAGCCGCCCCACCGGACGTCACCGCCCGGGTGATCGTCGAGGAGCTCGGCACCTGGCCCGATGCGGTGGTCATGGATGTGGCATCGGTCAAGGGCGCCGTGGTCGACGCCGTCCGCGAGTCCGGGGCCGACCTCAGCCGGTATGTGGGGTCGCACCCCATGGCGGGGCGGGAGCGCAGCGGCGCGATGGCAGCCCGCGGTGACCTGTTCACGGGGCGGGCCTGGGTCGTCGTCCCGACATCGGCCAGCAGGTCGGCCGCGGTCGAGGCCGCACGGGAGATCGCCCAGGAGGCCGGGGCTGCGGTCAGTGTGATGGGAGCCGCGGAGCACGACGCCGCCGTGGCGGTCGTCTCGCACGCGCCACAGCTAGCGGCCAGCCTGGTGGCCAGCCGGCTGCGCGACGTCAGTGACCCCGCGGCTGCCCTCGCGGGTCAGGGCCTGCGCGACGTGACCCGCATCGCTGCGAGCGACCCGAGGTTGTGGACCCAGATCCTCGCCGGGAACGCCGCGGCGGTTCGCGACGTACTGCGGCTGCTGGCCTCCGACCTGGCCGAGGTGGTCTCCGCCCTCGACGCCATCGACAAGCAGGACTCTCCGGGGGCCCTCGAGGTGCTGCACCGGACCATCGGCAACGGCAACCTCGGGCACGCCCGGATTCCGGGCAAGCACGGCGCCGCCCCTACGGCATACACGACCGTCGTCGTGGTCGTCCCCGACCGACCCGGCGCGCTGGGCAAGCTCTTCACCGACATGGGCGAGGCCGGGGTCAACCTCGAGGACCTGCACCTCGAGCACGGCCTGGGGCAGCCGTTCGGGCTCGCCGAGGTGTCCGTCGTGCCGGGAAGCGCGGAGCATCTGCGGCAGGCGCTCGACGAGCGCGGCTGGCGGGTGCACGACTGACGGCCCTCGTGACCTAGGATTCCCACCCATGCCCTCGACCTCGGACCACGACCTCGTGGTCGCCATCGACGGGCCGTCCGGATCGGGCAAGTCCAGCGTCTCCCGAGCGGTGGCGCGCGCACTGGGGATCGGCTACCTCGACACCGGCGCGATGTACCGGGCCGTGACGTGGTGGTGTCTCGCACGCGGGATCGACCTCGACGACGAGCCCGCCGTCGCCCGCGCGGCTGAGGAGCTGCCGCTCGAGATCGGCTCCGACCCCGGCAACGTGACCGTCGTCGTCGACGGCCTGGATGTCACGGACGCGATCCGGCTGACCCGCATCACCTCCGTGGTGTCGAAGGTCGCGACCAACCTGGGCGTCCGGGCCACCCTCGGGGCCCAGCAGCGGACGCTCATCGCCCGAACCGCCGCGTTGACGGGTGGGTGCGTCGCCGAAGGCCGGGACATCACGACGGTGGTCGCGCCCGACGCGGCCGTCCGGGTGCTGCTCACGGCGAGCGAGGAGGCCCGCCTCAGCCGCCGGGCCAAGGAGGTGCACGGGGCGGCCGACGCCGCGACGGTCGCCGCGACCCGCGACCAGGTGGTGCGCCGGGACCGGGACGACTCGACCGTCTCGGACTTCACCAGCGCCGCAGACGGGGTGGTGACCCTGGACACCTCGCACCTCGACTTCGACGGCGCGGTCGACGCCGTCCTCGACGTGGTCCGGAGCGTCGTCCGCGCCGGTTCCTGAGCCCGCCGGCAGCCCGATGGGCCAGGGGAGGGGCATTTCTGAGGGAGAATGGGTGGCTGTCGCCTGTTCGGCGACACCCTGCACCCCACTGAACGACCGATTGAGGACCTTGTGAGCGACACGACCGACCCCATCCGCGACGCCCCGGAGGCAGATCCGTCTGCAGCCGAGACGGGGGTCGCCGACGAGTCGGTCGAGCGCGCGCTGCGCGTCGGGCTGGAGGACTTCGACCTCAGCGACGAGGACCGGGCGCTGCTCGAGGCGAACGGGGTGGACGCGGACGGCAACGACCTCGCCGGGCCCCAGCCGGTCGTCGCGGTGGTGGGCCGACCCAACGTGGGCAAGTCGACGCTCGTCAACCGGATCCTCGGCCGGCGCGAGGCTGTCGTCGAGGACGTCCCCGGCGTCACCCGTGACCGGGTGGCCTATGAAGCCGAGTGGGCGGGTCGGCGCTTCACCCTGGTGGACACCGGTGGCTGGGAGGTCGATGCCACGGGGATCCACCTGCGGGTGGCCGAGCAGGCGGAGATCGCGGTCGAGCTCGCCGATGTCGTGATGTTCGTCGTGGACGCTGTGGTGGGAGCCACGGACACCGACGAGGGCGTCGTCAAGCTGCTGCGCCGCTCGGGCAAGCCGGTCGTCCTCGTGGCCAACAAGGTCGACGACCAGCGGTTCGAGTCGGACGCCACCGCCTTGTGGAACCTCGGCCTGGGCCAGCCGCATCCCGTCTCGGCACTTCACGGGCGCGGCAGCGGCGACGTGCTGGACGCCGTCCTGGCGGTGCTGCCCGACTTCTCCGCGGTCGGCGAGGCCTACCGACGTGGAGGTCCTCGTCGGGTCGCCCTCGTCGGACGCCCGAACGTCGGCAAGTCGAGCCTGCTGAACCAGCTGGCCGGCTCGGAGCGGGTTGTCGTCGACGACGTGGCAGGAACGACGAGAGACCCGGTCGACGAGCTGATCGACCTTGGCGGCAGGACCTGGCGGTTCGTCGACACCGCGGGCATCCGGCGTCGGGTGCACCAGACCAGGGGGGCCGACTTCTACGCCTCCCTGCGGACGCAGACCGCGCTCGAGAAGGCCGAGGTCGCGGTCGTGCTCATCGACGCCCAGGAGAGCATCGCCGAGCAGGACGTGCGCGTCATCCAGCAGGTCATCGACTCCGGCCGCGCCCTCGTCGTCGCCTACAACAAGTGGGACCACCTCGACGAGGAGCGGCGCTACTACCTCGAGCGCGAGATCGAGCGCGACCTCGTCCAGATCCCCTGGGCGCCGCGGGTGAACATCTCCGCCAAGACCGGCCGGCACATGGACCGCCTCGTCCCCGCCATCGAGACGGCGCTGGACTCGTGGGACTACCGCGTGCCGACCGGGCGCCTCAACGCGTTCTTCGGTGAGGTCGTCGCGGGGCACCCCCACCCGGTGCGTGGTGGTAAGCAGCCCCGCATCCTCTTCGCCACCCAGGCCTCGACGCGTCCGCCGCGGTTCGTCCTGTTCGCGTCGGGGTTCATCGAGGCGGGCTACCGGCGCTTCCTCGAGCGACGGCTGCGCGAGGAGTTCGGCTTCGAGGGCACTCCGATCGAGGTCTCCGTGCGCGTGCGGGAGAAGCGCCGCCGCAAGTAACCCCCCCCCCCCCCCCCCGGCGTGGGAGCTGCGCGAAGGACGGTGCTCCGGACATCCTGCGACAGGTCGCAGTGAAAAAGTACCGACGACTTCGGCGCGACAGGTGGTCCTTCACGTCCTAGCATCGGTCTGGCAGGGGCGCCGGCCGACTCGGCCGGTGCTTTCACCGATGAAATCCAGGGGGATCTCATGTCCATGCCCAGACGAGCACCGTCCACCCGAGGACTGTCCAGACGCGGCTTCGGCAAGCTGGTCGCCGCCGGTGCGTGCGCGGCCGCGGTGGCCGCGTCCTCGACGGTGGTGGCAGCGCAGGCGTCGGCCGACACCGGCCCGTCGGCGGCGCAGAGCGCCACGACCGCCCGGCCGCTGCTGCGCGTGCCGTTCCACTGCAACCAGTCCTGGCGCGGCAACGCGTGGACCGGGCACAACCCGGCCAACGCGATCGACTTCAACCAGGGCTCGGGAGACTCCGACCTCGGTAAGCAGGTGCTGGCCAGTGACGCCGGCACCGTGGTCGCCTCGTCCTACGTCGGCAGCGGGTACGGCGAACGGATCATCATCTCCCACGGTGGCGGCTGGGAGACCCTGTACGCGCACCTGATGAGTGGCAGTCGGCGGGTGTCTGTGGGCGACAAGGTCGCCGCGAACACCGTCATCGGGCAGGTTGGCAAGACCGGTGGCCAGGCGACCTCGCACCTGCACTACGAGCAGCGGCTGAACGGGAACGACGTGCCGATCAAGTTCGGCACGTCAACCTGGGTGCAGTACCCCAGCGAGACCTACTACGAGCGCATCCGAGACTGCTGACCTCCAGCACTCACCGGAGCACGGAGCCCCGTCGACTCGACTGCCGGCACAGCTGGTGGGGGACAGCCCGAGCGGCGGGGCAGCCTGCTGCGCGGGACCGGGAGAGGTTCAGTTGCCGGAGTCCGTCCCGCACTGGTAGTGCCGGCCGGCCTCCATCTCCTCGGCCACAGCATCCAGCCAGGGCTGCGGCTGTGGCCAGTGGCCGTGCGCCTCGAGCTCGCGGCGCAGGTTCATGAGGATGATGTCGCGGCGGTCGCCCAGATGGTCGGCCGAGACGGCTCCGATGATCGCCTGCAGCTCCTGGCGGCGTGTCCGCTCCCGGACGAAGCGCTCCTCGTCGGTGTCCACAGCGGCGTCGCTCTCGGGTGTTCGGCCGACGACATCGGTGACCGCGTCAGCCCAGTGGTTGCTCATGTGGCGCTCCTCTCCTAGGACTCCAGACTGCTCCACCGTGCCCAGCCGCGCCAGGGTTTACACCGATTTCGGGGGGCGCCCAGCGGTGCGCTAAGGTTTCGTTCGCTCACCCGGTGACGGGGGAGCGAGGCCACGGGCTGTGGCGCAGCTTGGTAGCGCACTTGACTGGGGGTCAAGGGGCCGCAGGTTCAAATCCTGTCAGCCCGACCATGGGACGTGACCGCGGAGACGCAGGTCATGCCCCTCTGTGGGGACCGATGAGGCCCGCCGAGGGATAGCGGGCTCAGTGGCGGACAGGCGCCATACTGGGCGGGGACGAAGCGGCACCAGCCCGGTTCACCGCGGGCGCAGCGGTCGATACCCCTCTGCGCGGCAGCCAGGCGGTGGCCGACGACGACCTGGCTCAGCGCGTGGGCCATCCGGGAACGAACCGCGGGGTGCGGCGCGCATAGCCGACGTAGTCCGGGAAGCGCTCGACCAGCCGTCGCTCCTCGTACCGGGTCTTGACGTTGATCAGGATGAGGAGCGCCACCTCTGAGGCGACGACGAACCCGCTGCGGGAGCTCAGGGCCTGCGACGCCGTGAAGAGCAGCAGCCCGGTGTAGATCGGGTGGCGGACGAAGCGGTACAGCCCGCCGGTCCGCAGGCGGGCGTGCGCGTTGGGGAGCGGAGTGGCTGTCAGGCCACGACGCAGGGCGACGGCGGCCAGGACCATCAGAGCGACGCCCGTCCACGTGCCTACCGTCGCGGCGGCGGTGAGGCCGGGGAGAACAGGCCACACCTCGCCGCGCGGCAGGAGGACGACCATGCCGATCAGGACGAGCTGGGCGGCCACGAACGACCAGGCGAGCACCGCCTCGTGACGCACGCCCGAGTGACCGGCCGGTGCCGGCGGCTCGCCGGGAGGGTCGTGCTCTCGGTGGTTCACACCAGCACTCTCGCACCATTGCCGGTGAGCCGTCGGGAACGACTAGTCAGGCCGGCTGGTCGTCACGGCATGGCCCGAGGTGCTGCTCCACTGCGCGGACTGGGTGAGCCGGTACAGGTAGACCAGCGGTGGCAGGACGACCACGCCGGCCAGTGCCACCACGACCAACAGCCCCACGAGGGTCGCCGGCGCTCCGGCGGCCTGGGTGATGGTCATCTGGTCCACGAGCATCCACGGATACTGTCCAACGCCCCAGCCGAGAACTACGGCAGCGACCGCGACGACCGCGGCAACACGGGCGAGTGCGAAACGTCGACGGACGAGCAGGACCAGCGTGGCGAGGCCGGCGGCGCCCGAGACCACGATGAGCGGGGCCGCTCGCCCGAGCAGACCGCCGCTGAGGGTCGGTGCGTCACGGGCGATGGGGACCAGGGCCGCGAACACCAGGAGGCCGGTGAGCGCTCCCACGACGAGCGTGCGGGTCCGCAGCTGCTCGGCCAGCTGCGTCTCGCCACCGCGCTCTGCGTCGGCGGTCAGGAAGACACCGGCGAGCAGCGAGCAGGTGCCGACCGCGATCAGGCCACCGAAGACCGAGGTCGGGTGCATCCAGGACGTGAGCAGGTCGCCGTATCCGGCGGCGGGGACACGCCCGGAGGCGACGGCGCCGGCGACGGCTCCCAGAAAGAACGGTGTCATCAACGATGAGCCGGCGAAGATGACGCCGAAGAGCCGTGCCTGAGCGAGTGTCGCCGCGTACTTGCGGAACACGAACCCTGCCCCGCGCAGCACGATGCCGAGCAGGGCCAGGATCATCGGGACGAACAGTGTGGTCATCGTGGCGGCGAACGCCGTGGGGAACCCGGTCCACCAGATCACCATGATGTAGATCAGCCAGACGTGGTTCGCTTCCCACACCGGCCCGATGCTGTGATCGATCAGGGTGCGCAGCGCTGCTCCACGGGTGGACCCTCCGGCGGTCAGGTCGAAGAAGCCCGACCCGAAGTCTGCTCCGCCGAACAGCGCGTAGATCACCACCCCCACGAACAGTGCCGCCGTCACGGCATCAGCCAGCGTCATGTGTGAGGACCCCCTGCCGAGATCCCGCTCTCGACGCCGTCGGGTCCTTGGGCGTCGGGTCCGAAGAGCGGTGCCTCTGGTCCGTACGGGCTGGGCAGGTCGGTCTCGCCGGCTCGCCATCGGCGCGCCATCGACCGCAGGACGACGAACGCGCCGATGCTCATCCCGACATACACGAGGAACGCGCCTGCATAGCTCCACCACAGTCCGGTGCTCGTGCTGGCCGCGTCGCTCGTACGCAGCACCTGCCACACCGTCCATGGCTGCCTGCCGACCTCGGTGGCGACCCAGCCGGCCTCCAGCGCGACGATGGCCAATGGCCCTGCGATGACGGCGAAGCGCAGGAACCACCGGTTCTCACGCAGCTCGTGCCGACGCCATCTGGCCAGCCAGTACAGGACGACGACCCCCGCGAGGAGGGTGCCGATACCGACCATGGACTGAAATGCCAGATGGGTGATGTTGACCGGAGGTCGGTCTGCAGCTGGGAACGCGTCAAGGCCCACGACGGGCTTGTCGAAGGAGTTGCGAGCGATCAACGACCCGATCTTGGGGATCGACAGCGCCCAGTGGACGTCTCCGTCGACCAGGATGCCGCCGAGGCGCAGCGGTGCGGGTTGCTCGGTGGTCAGGGCGAGCTCGAACGCGGCGAGCTTCGATGGCTGGGTCTCGCCCACCCGCAGGCCGAGGACATGTCCGATGAGGGGTTGGCCGAGCGCGGCCACGCTCGCGAACAGGAAAGGCACCGTGAAGCCCAGCCGGTGGTGGGCGTCGCGCCGTCCCTTCAGCAGGCCCGCTGCGTAGACCCCGGAGACGACGAAGCCGACCAGCATGAAGGCACCGACCCACATATGGGCGAACTGCAGCCACACGCCGTCGTTGAACATGGCTCGCCAGGGGTTCACGTCGGTGACCTTCCCCGCGACGAGGCGAAAGCCCGTGGGGTTGTTCATCCAGGCGTTGACCGAGACGACACAGAAGGTGCCGACGACGCCGGCCGCGGCCATCGGGACCAGCATGGCGAGGTGTCGACGAGGTGCCATCCGGCCCCAGCCGTAGAGGTAGATACCCAAGAAGATCGCCTCGACGAAGAACGAGAGACCTTCGAAGGCGAACGGCAACCCCAGGACGTCACCGAACCGGCCCATCAGGCCGGGCCAGAGCAGCCCCATCTCGAAGCTCAGCACCGTGCCGGAGACGGCGCCGATGCCGAAGAGGACAGCCGAGACCTTGGCCCAGCGCTGAGCGAGACCCAGGGCGACCCGGTCGTCGTGGACCACCCCGCGACGATGGACGACGTAGATCATCGACGGGAACGCGACCCCGAAGCAGGCCAGGATGATGTGCCAGCCCAGCGACAGCGCCATCTGCTCTCGCGCCGGAAGCAGCCCGGGTGGGCCGTCCGACGAGGTGACCAGGGCCGTGAGCAGGTCACCTCTCATGATGTTTGCTCCATATCGGCGATCATCCCATCGTCACCCGACGCCCTCGGCGGGGGTCTGTGCCGGATCCGCGGGCACGGCAACCGTGCTAAGCACGGGGTTGGCTGGAACTCCTACGCCAAGCGCCTCGAGCTGGCGAGTCAGCGCCTGCCGAGCCTTCTCGGAGTCAGCCGCCGAGTGCGTGGACCATGTTCATCACGCTGGCCATCTGCGGGCCGGAGCGGGTCGCGTAGTGCGTGTCGTTCGGGCCGAGGTAGCCCCACCAGTCCCAGCACCCCTTCGGGTTGCCGAAGGTGTTGTCGACCTGCGCCTGGGGGTAGAGCACGACGAGCTTGTTGGAGTCGGCGTACTGGTTGAGGAACGCGTTGTCCACGAAGGTCGTCCCGATCTGCCCGGCGGTCTGCAGGCAGCCGTGCAGGGCGACGACGAGGCGGCACGACTTGCCGTCGGCACAGCTGGTGGGCAGGTAGACGTACCCGGTCGGTCCCATCCCGATGGCGGCGGCCCCCGTCCTCGTGAGGTCTCCCGAGCCGGCACTGGGCGGCGCGGCATACGGGTCCTGCGAGAAGGGGATGACCTGCCCCTTCGGGGCTCCGGTGTTCGGCTTGTCAACCTTGCCGAGGATCGTCGTGAGCATGTCGCGCTCGGCGTCGAAGCCGCAGTCGTTGATGAAGGGCGCCTGGGTGACCCCACAGGGGTTCGGCCCGAGCGGACTGATCCAGGCGTGGCCGGCCGCAACGTCGGACGAGTAGGTCAGCGGCGTGCCGTAGTGCTGGTAGAACCCGGCGAGGTCGTCAGCCACCGACCCGTAGACCGTGGTGTCCTGGGTCCCGTGGAAGAACCAGGTCGGCTGGCCGGCCAGGTTGCTGGTCGGGTCGATGAGGCCGCTCTGCGCCGCCCGGTCGGTGTAGGCGATCAGGGCCGGGAGATCGGTCGGAACCGTGTTCGCGGTGCACGCCTGGAGGGCGATCACGAGGCTGTCCTGCGCGCAGTAGTACGGCCCGGCGCTGAAGATCCCGGCCCCCTTGAAGATCGACGAGTAGGCGACCTGCAGCTGGGTCGCCATGTAGCCACCTGACGAGATCCCGGCGACGTAGCTGCCGGCGATGCGCAGCGGCGGCAGGGGAGCGGGGCTCGCCTGGGCGGCCGCCGTCCCCACGAGTGGCACCGCTGAGACGGTGAGAACTGCTGCCAGAGCGCTGGCGAGACGGCGAACCCGCATGGTGACCTCCATCGACACGGCCCCGGACGGGTCATTCTTACCCGCGCGGAGCAGAACCGAACGGTGCCGACCCCACATACGCGGCCGGGCCGCCCTGTGACCGGCGCACGCTGACCGCGCATCTCCACCCCGCCGTGGCCTGTGCCGTCGCTCGCGGAGTCAAACTGTCGAAATGTCTGGTCCGTCGGAAAGTCCACCCGTTCGGCTACGTGGTTGCGGAATCAACCATCACCTGCCTCGGACGATGAGAACGTCATGCATCGACTCGTCCATCACGAGACAACCAGCCCTAGAGAGGCATCACTCATGCGCACTACCAGGATGCAGGCTCCGAAGCACAAGACCGCGGCGATCGTCGCCACCGCGGCCCTCGGTCTGGCCACCGCAGGAGGGGCCTATGCCTACTGGACGACGACCGGGACGGGCTCTGGAACAGCGACCACCGGAACCAGCTCGGCCTTCCAGGTCGCGACCGACGCTGCCACCGGTGGCCCACTGACTCCTGGTGGGCCGTCCCAGACGGTGGGCATCCACGTCACGAACACCAACTCGGGCGTCCAGCACCTCACGTCGGTTGACGTGTCGGTCGCCAACCGAGACGGCAGCGCCTGGACTGCTGTCCCGGGATGCTCCGCCGCCGACTACACCGTCGGCACTCCCTCCTTCAAGGCCGGTGACATCGCAGCCGGGGCGACCTCGGACGGGACCGTCACGGTCACCATGAACAACCTCGGCACCAACCAGGACGCCTGCAAGAGCGTGACGGTGCCGCTGTACGTCGCCGCCGGCTGAGCTGACTGACCAGCTGAGCTGACTGAGGGGAGTGGGATGACGGCGCTCGCGCGGTCCGGGAAGGGTGCCGTGCATCGGCGCCCCCGCTTCCCGCGCCGCGCACGCCAAGGGGCCCTGCTCGGTTTCCTGCTCATCCTGCTGACCCTGGCGGGCACGGCCGCGTTCGCCTTCTGGGCCACCTCAGGTCAGGGAGTGGCCTCGGCCTCGACCGGGACCCTCTCCCCGCCGGTGAACCTCGTGGGCTCGACGCCGAGCGGCTCCAGCACGGTGAACCTCAGCTGGACGGCGTCCACCGGCTCCACGGTGCCGCAGGGCTACTACGTCATCCGCACCCGGGTCTCGGACGGCACTGCTGCCGCGGCCTGCGGCAGCTCGCCCTCGGCCCTGGTGTCGTCCACCTCCTGCGTCGACTCACTCGTGCCCGACGGCACCTATGCCTACTCGGGCACCGCGGTCTTCAACAGCTGGACCTCGGTCGGTGCTCCGAGCAGCAGCGTCACCGTGCTGGCAGATGTCACGCCGCCCGTGGTCACGGTCACCAAGGTCAACGGCACGGCGCGGACCTTCCCGTACTCGACGAAACCGGCCGTGACCACTATCGGGGGAGCATGCGGCACCGCCAGCGGTGACCTCAGCACGGTGCGGCCGTTGCTCGACGGCGCGGCCACCACCCCGGCCACTGCCTCCTGCGTCTCCGGCGCATGGTCCTTGACGCTGTCGACCGCGTTGAGCGCGGAGGCGACCTACGCTCTCTCAGCCACTCAGACTGACGTGGCGGGCAACACCGGAACCGCGGCGGCCAAGGCCGTCGTCATCGACAACACCGCGCCGACGGTCACCGGGGTGTCCTCGACGCTGGCCAACGGCAGCTACCGGGTGTCCAAGGTCGTCCCGGTCACCGTCACCTTCTCCGAGCCGGTCACCGTCACCGGCTCCCCGAAGCTGAGCCTGGCCACGGGCACCCCGGCCGCCACCCTGGTGAGCTACAGCAGCGGCAGTGGCACCAGCACCCTCACCTTCAGCTACACGGTTGCTGCGGGGAACACCTCAGCCGGCCTTGACTACTCCAGCGCCACGGCACTGACCCTGGGCACTGGCACGATCCGCGACGCCGCGACCAACAACGCCGCCCTCACCCTGGCCGCTCCGGGCGCCAGCGGCTCCCTCGGCCTCGCCACCGACCTCGTCATCGACACGACCGCGCCCACCGTCACCGGGGTGTCCTCGACCCTGGCCGACGGCAGCTACAAGGCAGCCAAGGCCGTCCCGGTCACCGTGACCTTCTCCGAGCCGGTCACCGTCACCGGCACGCCGCAGCTGAGCCTGGCCACCGGATCCCCGGTCGCCACCAAGATCAGCTACACCTCCGGCAGCGGCACCACCACGCTGACCTTCACCTACACCGTGGCGGCAGGCAACACCTCAGCCGACCTCGACTACTCGAGCACCGCAGCGCTCACCGGCACCATCAAGGACGCCGCACTCAACCCCGCCACCTTGACCCTGGTCCCACCCGGCACAGGTGGCTCGCTCGGGGTTGCCAACAACCTCGTCATCGACACCACCGCACCGACGGTCACCGGGGTGTCCTCGACGCTGGCCGACGGCACCTACCCGTCGGGCCAGGTCGTCCCGGTCACCGTCACCTTCTCCGAGCCGGTCACCGTCACCGGCACGCCGCAGCTGAGCCTGGCGACCGGTTCCCCGGCCGCCACCCTGGTGAGCTACACCTCCGGCAGTGGCACCAGCACGCTGACCTTCACCTACATCGTTGCCCCCGGGAACAGCTCAGCCGACCTCAACTACTCCAGCACCACGGCGCTGACCCTCAACGGCGGCACGATCCGCGACGTCGCCACCAACAACGCGACCCTCACCCTGGCCGCCCTCGGCGCCAACGGCTCGCTCGGCGTCGGCACCAACCTCGTCATCGACACCATCGCGCCGACGGTCACCGGGGTGTCCTCGACGCTGGCCGACGGGACCTACCCGTCTGGCCAGGACGTCCCCGTGACCGTGGCCTTCTCCGCCCCGGTCACCGTCACCGGGACTCCGCAGCTGAGCCTGGCCACCGGGTCTCCGGCCGCCACCCTGGCGAGCTACACCTCCGGCAGCGGCACCAGCACGCTGACCTTCGCCTACACCGTCGCCACCGGCAACACCGCAGCCGACCTCGACTACTCCGACACCACGGCGCTGGCCCTCAACGGCGGCACGATCCGCGGAGCCACCAACCACAACGCCATCCTCACCTTGGCCGCTCCCGGCGACAGCGGCTCCCTCGGGGTCGCCAGCAACATCGTCATCGACGCCATCGCCCCGAATGTCGTGGCGGTCACTCTCGCCAACGGGGGCAGGTCAGGCACAGCAGACACCGGGGACACGGTCACCATCACCTTCTCCAAGGCGCTCGGCGCGGCAACGGTCTGCCAGTCCTGGACCACCTCGTCCGGGTCACTCTCAGGCAACAGCGGCGGAGTCACGGTGACCATCACCGACAACGGCCTGAACGACGTGCTGACTGTGACCGCAGACGGATGCAGCGGTGGGAGTGGTCTCAACGTGGGCTCGATCGCGCTGGGCGCCGACTACGTGTCGATGACGACCACGTTCGACGGCAGGGGCTCGAACGCCAGCGCCGTTGGGCTCTCGAGCGATGGGGTGCTCACCATCACCTTGGGCAGAGGCTCCGGCGGCCTGGACACCGGGGGGACCACCGCCACGCCGACCTACAGCCCGCCCAGCTCGCCTCAGCTGACGGACCTGACCGGAAACCAGCTGGCTACCACCGACGTCACCGACACCTCGCCGTCGAGCTTCTAGCGCCCCCCGGGATGCCGCATGTCCGCATCATTGGGCCTCTGTCGGCGCCTGGGTGGCAGTCGGGAGAGGGCGGTGCGCCCGGTTAGGCTGCACGCGTGACCGAGGAGCGCAGGCAGGACCCCGTGAGCACGCGGGTGCTCACCCTGCCCAACGTGCTGTCCATGCTCCGGCTGCTCGGGGTGCCGCTGTTCATCTGGCTGCTTGCGGGTGACCACATCCTGGCGGCGTTCGCGGTCCTCGTCCTGTCCGGGGTCAGCGACTACCTCGACGGCAAGGTCGCCCGCCGCTACCACCTCGAGTCGCGGCTGGGAGAGCTGCTCGACCCCCTCGCCGACCGGCTCTACATCCTCACGACCCTCATCGCCCTCGCCTGGCGAGACATCTTCCCCGTCTGGCTCGTCGTGCTGCTGCTCAGCCGCGACCTCTTCATGGGGGTCGTCATCCTCCTGCTCAAGAGGATCGGGCTGACCGGTCTGCCGGTGCACTTCGTCGGCAAGGCCGCGACGTTCAACCTGCTCTACGCCTTCCCGATCCTTCTCCTGTCCGAGATCGCGGGGACGGTCGGCGACCTGGCCCGCCCGGTCGGCTGGGCCTTCGCGTGGTGGGGGATCGTCCTGTACTGGATGGCTGCCGGACTGTATGCCCTGCAGGCGGCCTGGCTGCTGCGGGGCCGGTCCGGCCACGCAGGCTGGGCCTGAGGTGCGCCGATGACGACCCCGCCGCGTCGGCCCGACGCCTCCATGACGCTCATCACCGAGATGATGCAGCGACCCCTCGACCTCGGCTACGCCGAAGCCGCGGAGCGTCGCACCGCCGCGGGGCTGCCCCCCTCCACCGGGTCCCGGAGCCCCCTCATCATCGCGGCCGCGGTCGTTCTGGGCCTCATCCTCAGTGTTGCCGCGCTGACCCTTCGGCCCGCGGGGACGACCGCCTCTCGGGACAAGGCGCTGCTCATCGACCAGATCCATGCCCGCCAGGACCAGAGCGACGCCCTGGCCACGGCGGTCAGCAGCCTGCGAGGCGAGATCCAGAAGTACCAGGACGCGGCCCTGGGCTCGGAGCAGCCGGCGCTGACGGCCGAGCTCGCCCGGCTGTCCCTCCTCACCGGCGACGTCGGCGCCGCCGGGCCAGGACTGGTCCTCACCGTCGACGACGCCGCCGACACGAGGGCCGTAGGCGGCACGGACCCGCGCAGCGGCGACGGGTTCACACCCGGCCGGGTCACCTCGCTCGACCTCCAGGTCATCACCAACGGGCTGTGGGAGGCCGGGGCCGAGGCCATCTCCATCAACGGCCAGCGGCTCAGCGCGCGCTCGGCGATCCGCTTCGCCGGTGAGGCCATCCTCGTCGACTACCGGCCGCTCACCCCGCCGTACGCCATCACCGTCATCGGCGACCCGGCGGGGATCCAGGTCCGGTTCGCACAGACGACTGCCGGCAGCTACCTCAAGGCGCTGGCCGACAACTACAAGATCCGGTCCAGCACCACGACCGCCGACCGGCTCACCGTCCCACGCAGCCCGTCGCTCGAGCTGCTGTATGCCGCGCCGCCGACCCCCGGCATACCCTCGGCGTCAGCCACCTCGACCACCAGCGGCTCGGCGCCCTCGAGCCCGACACCGGCCCCCACGACCCGGACCTCACCCCAACCCACCCGTTCGGAGACGACACCGTGATCCCAGCCCTCGGGCTCCTGGCCGGCATCATCGGTGGGCTGCTGCTGCATCCCGCCGTCCCTCTCCAGCTGCAGCCATACCTGCCGATCGCCGTGATCGCCGCCCTCGACGCGGTCTTCGGCGGCGTGCGGGCCGTCCTCGACGGCATCTTCAACGACAAGGTCTTCGTCGTCTCCTTCCTCTCCAACGTGGTCGTGGCCGCGTTCATCGTCTTCCTCGGCGACCAGCTCGGGGTGGGCACGCAGCTCTCGACCGGCGTCGTCGTCGTCTTCGGCGTCCGGATCTTCTCCAACGTCGCGTCGATCCGGCGCCACCTCTTCCGGGCCTGAGCGACAATGAGGACCAGATGAGCCCTGACATCCAGCCGCCGGCCTCCTCGACGGGGAGCACCCCGGCGGGTAGCGGTCCGACCCAGCCGCGCTCGCCCTGGAGCCGCCTGGTGCGGATGGCCGCGCCCCGCCGGACGAAGGCCCAGCTGCTGGCTACCGCTCTCGCGCTGACCCTGGGCTTCGCGATCGCGACACAGGTGCAGCAGACCCAGCTGGCCGGCCTCGAGTCGATGCGCCAGGACGACCTCGTCCAGGTCCTCGACGACGTGAGCCAGCGCTCGTCCCGGCTCAGCCAGCAGCAGCGCGACCTCGAGGCGCAGCGCGACCAGCTGGCCAGCGGCGCCGGCACCAGCCAGGCCGCGATCGCCCAGGCCCAGCGCCGCCTGGACGCGCTCCGCCTCCTCGCCGGAACAGCGCCGGCACAGGGTCCCGGGATCCGGATCACCATCGCGGACCCGAACCGCAAGGTGACCGCGACCGTCCTGCTCGACGTGCTGCAGGAGCTGCGCGACGCCGGTGCCGAGGTCGTGCAGTACGGCGACGACCGCGTCGTCGCCGGGTCGTACTTCTCGACGTCCGGGGCCGACGTGCAGGTCGACGGACACCCCCTGGCTCGTCCCTTCACCATCCTCGCCATCGGCGACAAGGCCACCATGGCCTCCGCCATGAGCATCCCGGGTGGCATCGTCGAGACGGTCCGACGGCTCGGTGCCACGGCCGTGGTCGAGCAGCTCGACCAGCTGAAGGTCGACGCGTTGCAGACGCCGCGGACGCCTCGTTACGCTCAACCGGTACCCGACTCGGGCACACCGACGAAGTAGCACCGCCCGAGAACCCACGCAGGTCAGCCAAGGAGCGACATGAGCGAGCTGGATTACCCCGACACGGTCCGCTACACCTCCGACCACGAGTGGGTCGCGGAGACGGAGGACGGCACCGTCCGCGTCGGCATCACGGCCTACGCCCAGGACGCGCTCGGCGACGTCGTCTACGTGTCGCTGCCGCTGGTGGGCGACCTCGTCACCGCCGGTGAGTCCTGCGGCGAGGTCGAGTCGACCAAGTCCGTGAGCGACATCTACGCGCCGGTCTCGGGAGAGGTCACGGCTATCAACGGCGACCTCGACGCCACGCCGGAGCTGGTCAACTCGGCGCCCTATGACGGGGGCTGGATGTATGAGGTGCGGCCGACCGACGGTGGGCTGCCCGACGACCTGATGGACTCGGCGGCATACCAGGCCAGCCTGGGCTGACCCGGGCCGGACCGGGCGCGGCCGGCGACACATACCTGCGGAAAACTTCCTCGGCACCTCGTCCGTGATCTAGGGTTGCGATGTCATCTCATTGAAGGAGATCCCGTTCAGATGTCTGACCACACGCAACGACCGGACTCCCCGCCGTCCTCGGGCGAGCCGACGACGATGCGGTTCCACGGGGTCGGAGAGCACGAGAAGGTCGACCTCGAGGGCCGTGGCCTGTCCGCCGAGGACCAGGCGACCATCGACGCCCTGCGTCCGGGCACCGCGCTGCTTGTGGTGCTCCGTGGGCCCAACACGGGGGCCCGGTTCCTGCTCGATGACGCCCAGGTCAGCGCGGGACGGCACCCCGACAGCGACATCTTCCTCGACGACGTGACCGTCTCGCGCAAGCACGCGCTGTTCGTCAGGGACGGCGACGGGTATGCCGTCCAGGACGTCGGGTCGCTCAACGGCACGAACGTCAACCGCGAGCTGGTCGAGCACCGGGTGCTGAACACCGGTGACGAGGTGCAGATCGGGAAGTTCCGGCTCGTGTACTACGCCGGCACCCGCTGAGCGTGCCGTCGCGCCCTGGCGCGACGCTGTCCATCGGCGGCGTGCTCACCCAGCTCCAGACAGACTTCCCGGATCTCACGATCTCCAAGATCCGCTTCCTCGAGACCGAGGGCCTGGTCACGCCTCAGCGTTCGGCGTCCGGCTACCGGAGCTTCTCCTCGGCAGACGTCGATCGGCTGCGCTACGTGCTCGCCGCTCAGCGGGACCAGTTCTGGCCATTGAAGGTGATCCGGGAGGCGCTCGACGCCCTCGACCGTGGTCTGACACCCCCCGAGGGTCCACCCGCTCCCGGTGTGGGGCGGCCCCGGCCGCCGGCGGCGACGCCGGATCCGGACGTGCCGACCGTCGAGGACCTGACGAGCTCGACCACCCGGTTGCGGCTCACGGCCCGAGAGCTGCGCTCCGAGGCAGGGCTGGAGATGGCGACCTTCGACGCGCTGCAGACCTTCGGCCTGCTGCGGGCCGACGACGAGGGCCACTTCGACCAGGACGCGCTGGCGGTCGCCCGGGCCGCGGGTGCGCTCACGGCATACGGTGTCGAGCCCCGGCACCTTCGGCCCTTCCGGACCGCTGCGGACCGGGAGATCGGTCTGGTCCAGCACATCGTCGGCCCCCAGCGGGGTGCCCGAGCGGGTCGGCGGGGCACCGACTCGGCCGCTGAGGTGCTGCGCCATTGCCTCGCGCTGCACACCGCGCTGGTCAAGGCCGGGCTGGCGGGCTGAGCGCTCGGCACGGCCGCCGGGGAGGCTGCTCCGTCGTGCCCGCGCCACTTCCCGGGCGACGCGATCAGGGGTGGTGCAGTCGGGGTAACGTGGGAGACGTGAAACCGGTCGACGTCCTCGGAGTGCGGGTGGAGATGCCCACCAACCAGCCGATCGTCCTGCTCAGGGAGCGCGACGGCGACCGCTACCTGCCCATCTGGATCGGCGCTGCCGAGGCGACCGCGATCGCATACGCCCAGCAGGGAGTCGTCCCGCCGCGGCCACTCACCCACGACCTGCTGAAGGACATCGTGGACGGCCTCGGGCACGTCATCACCGAGATCCGCATCGTCGAGCTGAAGGACAAGGTCTTCTACGCGCTGCTCGTGTTCGACGGGGGCCACGAGATCAGCGCCCGACCATCCGACGCGATCGCGATCGCCCTGCGTACGTCCACGGAGATCTTCGTGGCCGACGCAGTGCTCGACGAGGCCGGCGTCGCGCTCACCCCGGACGAGGACGACGAGGTCGAGCGGTTCCGCGAGTTCCTCGACCAGGTGTCCGCCGAGGACTTCGAGAACCCGTCCAGCACCGGGCTGGGGGAGGAGACCCCACCGCAGAGCTAACCCTCAACGTGAGGTTGAGGATGTTTACTGTGGCGGGCGACACGCCGAGCCTCAGGGTGGACCGGTCGTTGACGGTTGGTGTTGCTGGCCGTACCGTCAGAGGCTCGGAACAACTCACATGTAGTTACATGCAGGTCATCAGGAGGTCGCCGTGAACGCCACGGGAGACACGCAGCCCCGCACCACCCATGTGCCCGTCGCTGCCCAGGGGCTGCTCTTCGACGACGACCTGCCCGAGCTGAGCGAGGACACCGGCTACCGCGGCCCGACCGCGTGCAAGGCGGCGGGCATCACCTACCGCCAGCTCGACTACTGGGCCCGGACCGGACTCATCGAGCCCTCCGTGCGCAGCGCGACCGGCTCTGGCACCCAGCGGCTCTACGGCTTCCGGGACATCCTCGTGCTCAAGGTGGTCAAGCGGCTGCTCGACACCGGCGTCTCGCTCCAGCAGATCCGCGTCGCCATCCAGCACCTTCGCGACCGGGGCGTCGAGGACCTCGCCCAGATCACCCTGATGAGCGACGGTGCCACCGTGTACGAGTGCACGTCCGCCGACGAGGTCATCGACCTGGTCCAGGGCGGCCAGGGCGTCTTCGGGATCGCGATCGGCCGCGTCTGGCGCGAGATCGAGGGCTCGCTGGCTGCGCTGCCGAGCGAGCGGCCCGAGGACGAGGCCCCCGCAGCACACGCCGACGACGAGCTGAGCGCCCGTCGGCTCCGCAAGACCTCCTGACCGACGCCCACTTTCTGAAGGACGTTTATCTGGTCACCCGATAATCGGGTCCCTCCCGTGAGGACGGTCCTCGAGGGGAGGGACTGTTTGTCGGGTCAAGCGCGGGCTGGCCCGGGGCGCTGGTAGATTTCACTCGCTGCAACAACCCACGTGGGAGAGCCCTCGGGACGGCCGCAAGCCGTCAGCCGGGGCGCCGAAGGGGCAACACCCCGGAACCTCTCAGGCGCCAGGACCACATGGGTGAGGCAACTCTGGAGCGCCGTCACTGGTGGTCGACAGAGGGGGACCGCTACCGCGACCGCCCGCGACCCCAAGGAGCACTCATGGCCAGCACCACCGAGTCCCTCGACAGCCTCGCCGCTGCCCCGCCTGCGGCCGCGGCCTCGGCGCAGCTGACAGAGGACATCGCCGTGAACGAGGCGGTGAACGCCGACTTCGCACCGTTCGTGCAGCGGCACATCGGCCCGACGCCGAGCGACGTCGCGGCGATGCTCGAGGTCGTGGGCCAGCCCTCCCTCGATGCGCTGGTGGACGTCGCGGTGCCCGGGAGCATCCGGGTCGAGCGGGCGCTGCGGCTGGACGCGGCCCCCTCCGAGAGCGCGGTCATCGCCGAGCTGCGCGCCCTGGCCAGCCGCAACACGGTCCTGCGCCCGATGATCGGCCTCGGGTACTACGGCACGGTGGTGCCGCCGGTCGTCCAGCGCAACGTCCTCGAGAACCCCGCCTGGTATACGGCCTACACGCCCTACCAGCCGGAGATCTCGCAGGGACGGCTCGAGGCCCTGCTCAACTTCCAGACCGTCGTCAGTGACCTGACCGGCCTGCCGATCGCCGGCGCGTCCCTGCTCGACGAGAGCACGGCGGTCGCAGAGGCGATGACGTTGATGCGCCGTTCCTCGCGGGCCGACGACGACGCGGTCCTGCTCGTGGACGCGCACACCATGCCCCAGTCGGTCGCGGTGATGCAGACCCGGGCCGCGCCGCTCGGGATCGACCTCGTGGTCGCCGACCTCGAGGCCGTCGACTCGGCCGACGCGCTGCGAGCCGCCGCCGGCGACCGTGACGTCTTCGGGGTCGTCGTGCAGTACCCCGGAGCCGACGGCGAGATCCGCGCCTTCGGCCGTCTGGCCGCG
Source organism: uncultured Actinomycetota bacterium (assembly GCA_963826375.1). Lineage (GTDB taxonomy): Bacteria > Actinomycetota > Actinomycetes > Actinomycetales > Dermatophilaceae > Lapillicoccus. Next base: position 1,308,685 of record CAWGWN010000009.1, read on the forward strand.
GCCGCTCACGAGCACGGGGCGCTGGTCACCGCCGCGGCGGACCTGCTCGCGCTGACCCTGGTCACCTCACCCGCCGAGTGGGGCGCGGACATCGCCGTCGGCACGAGCCAGCGCTTCGGGGTCCCGATGGGCTTCGGGGGCCCGCACGCGGGCTACATGTCGGTGCGCTCCGGGCTGGAGCGGTCCATGCCCGGGCGGCTGGTCGGCGTCTCGGTCGACAGCGACGGGCACCCGGCATACCGCCTCGCGCTGCAGACCCGCGAGCAGCACATCCGCCGCGAGAAGGCCACCTCCAACATCTGCACCGCGCAGGTCCTGCTCGCCGTCATGGCCAGCATGTATGCCGTGTGGCACGGCCCGGACGGCCTCACCGCCATCGCCCACCGCGTCCATGGCTTCGCCCGCACCCTGGCCGACGGTCTCCGGGCGGGGGGCGTCGACGTGACCACCCGGGTCTTCTTCGACACGATCACCGTGCGAGTGCCGGGACTGGCCGAGTCGGTCGTCCATGAGGCCGCTGCCCGTGGGGTCAACATCTTCGGGGTCGACGCCGACACCGTGTCGATCAGCGTCGACGAGACCACCACGGCCGATGACGTCTCCGCGGTCTGGGGTGCCTTGGGCGTGTCTGGACCCAGTGCCGAGCCGACCGCCGGGGAGCCGGACTGGGGTGCCGAGCTGCGACGCACCTCGGACTTCCTCACCCACCCGGTCTTCCACTCCCACCGCAGCGAGACCGCGATGCTGCGTTACCTGCGCCGGCTCGCCGACCGCGACTTCGCACTGGACCGGGGCATGATCCCGCTCGGCTCGTGCACGATGAAGCTCAACGCCACCACCGAGATGCAGGCCGTGACCTGGCCCGAGTTCGCCGAGCTGCATCCCTTCGCGCCGCCGAACCAGACGGAGGGCATCCGCGAGCTCATCGCGGACCTGTCCACGTGGCTCTGCGAGATCACCGGGTACGACGCGGTGTCGCTGCAGCCGAACGCCGGCTCCCAAGGTGAGCTGGCCGGACTGCTGGCCATCCACGCCTTCCACCAGGCGAACGGCCAGGACCAGCGCCGGATCTGCCTCATCCCCGCCAGCGCCCACGGCACCAACGCGGCCTCCGCGGTGATGGCCGGGCTCAAGGTCGTCGTCGTCAAGACGGCCGCGGGCGGCGACGTCGACATGGACGACCTGCGCGCTAAGGTCGCCCAGCACGCCGACGAGCTCGCAGCCATCATGGTGACCTACCCGTCCACCCACGGCGTCTACGAGGACACGATCGGCGAGCTCTGCGCCCTCGTCCACGACGCGGGCGGCCAGGTCTACGTCGACGGGGCGAACCTCAACGCGCTCGTCGGACTCGCGCAGCCCGGCAAGTTCGGAGCGGACGTGTCCCACCTGAACCTGCACAAGACCTTCTGCATCCCGCACGGCGGAGGCGGACCGGGCGTCGGGCCGGTCGGGGTCCGCTCGCACCTCGCTCCCTACCTGCCGAACCACCCCCTCGCTCCCGAGGCGGGCCCGGAGACCGGCATCGGGGCGATCTCCGGAGCGCCCTACGGCTCCGCCGGCATCCTGCCCATCTCCTGGGCCTACGTGCGCCTGATGGGCGGGGCGGGCCTGACCCGGGCCACCGAGGTCGCGGTGCTCAACGCCAACTACATCGCCGCCCGGCTGCGGGAGCACTATCCCGTGCTCTTCTCCGGGCACGAGGGCATCGTCGCCCACGAGTGCATCCTCGACGTCCGCGAGATCACCCGGCAGACCGGCGTGACGGTGGACGATATCGCCAAGCGGCTGATCGACTACGGGTTCCACGCCCCGACGATGTCCTTCCCGGTGGCGGGCACCCTCATGGTCGAGCCGACCGAGAGCGAGGACAAGGGCGAGCTGGACCGCTTCTGCGAGGCGATGATCGCCATTCGCGCCGAGATCGAGCAGGTCGGCCGCGGCGACGTCGCGGTGGCCGACTCGATGCTGCGGCATGCGCCGCACACCTCTCTCGCGGTGGCGGGGGAGTGGGACCACCCCTACGACCGGCTCGCTGCTGCGTTCCCGGCCGGGGTGTCGGCGCCGGACAAGTACTGGCCGCCGGTGCGCCGCATCGACGGAGCCTTCGGCGACCGCAACCTGGTCTGTGCGTGCCCGCCGCCGGAGGCGTTCGAGGACTGAGCGCGCGGGCCGGCGACGGCCCTCACGCCGCGGGGGAGTCGACGCCGAGGACCAGCACGCTCGAGCCGGTGGCCCGCTTGGTGACACTGATCTGCGCCGTGATGCGCGTGCGCAGGTCGGCGACATGGCTGACCACCCCCACTGCTCGTCCACCGTCGCGCAGACCGTCGAGCACGCTCAGCACCTGCTCGAGGCTCTCGTCGTCGAGGGTGCCGAAACCCTCGTCGATGAAGAGCGTCTGCAGGTCGAACCCGCCAGCCTCCTCACGAACGGCATCGGCCAGACCGAGGGCCAGTGCCAGCGAGGCCATGAACGACTCGCCGCCCGAGAGGGACGACGTGTCGCGGAGCTGGCCGGTCCACAGGTCGTGGACGACGAGCCCGAGCCCGCTACGCCGACCGCCGCCGGCCAGGTCGTCGGAGTGCTGCAGCTGGTAGCGCCCGTCACCGAGCACCGACAGCCGCTCGTTGGCGAGTGCGGCGACCTTCTCCAACCGGGCCGCGAGGACGAAGGAGGACAGGCGCATCCGCAGCGCGTTGTCAGCGCCGAGACCGGTCATCGTGTCCGCGAGCTGGGCCAGCCGCTGCGCTTGGGCGGCCTCAGGACCCAGCCTGCGGACGCGGTCGAGGATGCTGTCGGCAACCACGGTGAAGGCGCGGGCCGTCGCCTCGGCGCGGGTCTGCTCGTGCTGGGCGGTCCGCAGGACGGTGCGGGCGTGGACTGCGGCAGCGCAGGCGCCGCCGACGTCGGCGGGGGGCGCGGCGAGTGCGGCGTCAACCTGCTCGTCGGCGAGCACCGCCCGCGCGGCGGCCCGGTCTCCGTCTCGGGACCTGACCTTCCGCTGGAGGTCGGCGACGGTCTGCGGCGGGATCGCGGCGAGGTCGGCGGCCTGTCGGTCGCAGAAACCGTTGGCGGACAACGACTCCGACAGCGACTGCTCGGCAGTGAGGCGCTCGAGGGCTACGTCGTCGTGCCTGCTCAGCGCCGTCAGCAGGCGGTCGGCCGCCTCGACCAGCCACGCGTGGTGCGTCTGCTGCTCCCGGGCCGCGTTCATCGTGCCGTCGTCGGGGACGCACGGACACCGTCGGGCATGGTCGGCGAGGAGCTGGTCGACCTCGCCGCGCCGCCGCGCCTGCTCGTGGTCGAGCTCGGCGACCATGGCGTCAAGACCGGTCAGCGAGGTCCTCAGGGTGGCGACGGACTCGAGGGTGCGCTCGAGCTCGCCGTGGGTCTGCGTGACGACCTCTGTCGCCGTCGCGACCGTGGTGGCGGCGGCCAGTGCCGTGTCACGCCGGGCAACGGCCTGCGCCAGGGCGTGAGCGAGCTCGGCTGGGTCGACGTCGACGGCCTCGCGGTCAGCCAGGTCAGCGGTCCGCGTGGCGACGAGCTGCTCCTGGGCGCCCCGATGCTGCTGCAGACCGGCCGTCTCGGCCCGGCGCTGCTGCCAGGCTGCCTCTGCCTCGTCGAGGTCCGCGGCAGTGACCCGGTCGCCTGCGGTGGCCGGCCGGGGGTGCTCCAGCGCGCCGCACACGGCACAGGCCTCGCCCGGTGCGAGGGTCGCGGCCAGCTCGGCGGCCATCCCGTCAAGCCGACGTTGCTGGAGCTGCTGGTGGACCTCACGGGCGTCCTGCTCGCGGTCCCGGGCCGCGCGAACCTGTACGCCGAGCTCGGCGACCAGCTCAGCCGCCCGGTCGCGCTCGACCCGGAGGCGTTGGACCCGCTCGAGGCGCTCGACGTCGCGCCGGGCGGTCGCGAGGTCGGTGACGGCCAGCTCGGCGGTCGCCAGGACTGCGGCGGCCTCGGTATGCCGGGTCTGCTGGGCGGCGGCGGCGGCGCGCAACCGCCCCTCCTCCCGTCGGGCGGTGGCGGCCTCGGCCACCCGACGCTCCCTTCGGGCCCGCACGTCCGCCAGGGCAGCTGCCGCCCGGACCGCGTCGTCAAGAGCCGCCCCGTGCTCCTGGAGCGACGTCACCCAGCCGCGGACCGCGGCAGCGTCCCAGTCGGAGAGCCCGAACCGCTCGAGGACGGTGCGGGCCGCGGCCACGTCGGACTGCGCGAGCCGGACCCGGTCGTCCAGGCGGGTCAGGGCCCGCAGGTCACCTGAGACAGCCTGGGCGCGCATGGCGGCATCCAGCCGGGCGGTGATCTGCGCGTGCTCGTCCGCCGATGCGTCGAGGCGCACCAGGTCGGCTCGAGCCGCGAGCCCACGGCGCTGCAGCTCTGCCAGGGACTCCACGCGGGTCCTGGCCTGGGCTGCGCCGGCCGCTGCGACGTCTGCCGCGTCCAGCGCGGCCAGCGCCTCGTTGGCGTGGGTCGACAGCCGGGCTCCGAGCGTCTCGAGCACCGGAGGGAGGGTCCCCAGCTCCGTCTCGGTCATCGGCGGCGCAGGGCCGACCACACGGGGTGACGCCTGGGCCAGCACATCCTCCAGCCGCGCCAGGTCGGTCCGAAGCAGCGCCCGTGACTCGGCGACGGCGGCCGTCCGCAGGCGCCGCTGGTCGGCCAGCCAGGCCTCGATACCCGCGAACGTCGAGATGTCGAAGAGCCGCTCGAGCAGCACCCGGCGCTCGTCGGCGGTGGCCCGCAGGAAGGCGGCGAACTCGCCCTGTGGCAGCAGGACGACCTTGCTGAACTGGGCGAGCCCCATGCCGAGGACCTCCGTGACGATCTCGCCCACCTCGTCGGCCCGTGTGCTGCGGACCACCCAGCGGCCCATCAGCTGCTCCTCGAGCACGACGCTCGCCTGGGTGCGCACCTCGCCCTCCCCGCGCTTCTTCGGCCGCATGAACTCCGGCGAGCGACGGATGCGGAACCGACGTTCTCCTGTGGTGAAGTCGAGACGGACCGACGGCACGACGTCGCGGGCGGCGTGGTCGCTGCGCAGCGCCCGGCCGCCGGGGCGGTGACCGGGGACCCCGGCATACAGCGCGAAGCAGATCGCGTCGAGCAGGCTGGTCTTGCCGGCGCCGGTCGGCCCCTGGATGAGGAAGAGCCCGGCGAGACCGATCGCGTCGAAGTCCACCTCCACGGTCCCGGCGAAGGGCCCGAACGCGGTGAGGCTCAGATGATGCAGCCTCACGCCACACCCGACTCGGGCAGCTCGAGGTCGTCGAGCCCAGGCAGCATGGCGCCGAGCTCGTCCGCTCGGCGAGCGCGCTCGACCCGCGACGCGTCGAGCGCCTCGCGCAGCAGCGACTGTTCCTCCAGGGAGGCGCCGTGCCCCCCGCGCACATGGGCGAGGAAGTCGCAGCACGTGTCGAACTCGCCCCGGCTCGAGGCGAGCCGCGCCGCATACGAGCTGAGGGGCGTGGCCGCGCCCTGCGGGTCGAAGTGCAGGACGAGGGTGTGCGGGAAGCGTCGCTTCAGGCGGTCCATCGCCCCGAGCGGCCGGACCGCGTCGGTCAGCGTCACCTGGCAGTATGCCGACTGCGCATCCTCGAGGTCCGGGTCGCCGAGGAGGTCCTCGAGGGTCCCACGCAGCAGCCGCAGCGGCCGTTCCACCGGCGCCTCCACGAAGGTGGTGACGCAGGTCGCGGCCCCCGCGCCGCCGTCCAGGGCGACGAGCCACGATCCCTTGGTGTGGGCGTGCTCGCTGAACGACATGGCGACCGGCGAGCCCGAGTAGCGGATCCGCTCGGACAGCCGCTGCGCCCCATGCAGGTGCCCCAGCGCGACGTAGTCGGCGCCGGCGAACACGTCCGGGTGGACCGCGCTGACACCACCGACCGAGATGTCGCGCTCCGACTCGCTCGTCGCGCCGCCGGTGACGAACGCGTGGGCCATGACCACGCTCGGACCACGACGGGCAGCCAGGTCGTCCCGCACCCGGTCCATCGCGGCGCGCAGCACCCCGGCGTGGGTCCGCTCGTCACTGGACAGCGGGCCGGCGCAGGTCGACGGCTCGAGGTAGGGCAGGGCGTGCACGGCGACGTCACCGACGAGGACGGGCACGCCGACGCCGGCCACCGACGAGCGGATGTGCAGCCCGGCTCTGGACAGCAGCTCGGCGGCGAACCCGAGACGGATCGCCGAGTCGTGGTTACCGCTGGAGAGGACCACCTGGGCACCGGCGTCGATGATCCGGGTCACCGTCTCGGACAGCAGCGTCACCGTGTCGGGCGCGGGCAGGGCGCGGTCGTAGACGTCGCCCGAGACGAGCACCGCATCCACCCGCTCGGAGCGCACGGTCTCGACGAGGTGGTCGACGAACCGGGCGTGGGCGTCGAGCAGCCCCACCTGGTGGAACGAGCGTCCCAGGTGCCAGTCGGAGGTATGGATCAGCCGCACGCTCCGAGGCTAGGACGGTCCGGGGACAGAGCCCGGTATTTCGCCGGGTGCGCCGACTCCCGTCAGTCACTCGCCGTCGGCGCGTCCACGGCATACGCTCCGGTGATGGGAACAGAGGTGAGCGCGGCCAGCTTCACCCGCGAGCAGCGGCAGCGCTACCGCGAGAAGGTGCGCGTCGGCCTCGACGTCTTCGAGCAGATGCTGGCGCACAGCCAGTTCGAGTTCGACCGGCCGATGACCGGGATGGAGATCGAGCTCAACCTCGTCGACCACGACTACCAGCCGCGGATGGCCAACGCCGAGGTCCTCAAGGCGATCGAGGACCCCGACTACCAGACCGAGCTGGCGCGCTACAACATCGAGTTCAACGTCACCCCGAGACCCCTGCCGGGCCGGGCCGCCATGGAGCTCGAGGACGACCTGCGGACCTCCCTGAACCAGGCCGAGCGCAAGGCGAACGACGTCGGGGCGCACATCGTCATGGTGGGCATCCTGCCGACCGTCATGCCCGAGCACTTCGAAGGCGACTGGATGAGCGCGAACACGCGCTACCAGGCGCTCAACGACGCCGTCCTCGCCGCCAGGGGGGAGGACATCTACCTCGACATCGAGGGACCGTCGGGGGAGCGGCTCAACCGGTATGCCGACTCGCTCGCCCCCGAGTCCGCCTGCACGTCGATGCAGCTGCACCTGCAGGTGGAGCCGGTCCGCTTCGCCGAGCACTGGAACGCTGCGCAGGTGCTGGCCGGGCCACAGCTCGCGGTCGGCGCGAACAGCCCGTTCTTCCTGGGCCACCAGCTCTGGCACGAGACCCGGATCGAGCTGTTCACCCAGGCCGCCGACACGCGGTCGGTCGAGCTGAAGAACCAGGGCGTCCGCCCACGGGTGTTCTTCGGCGAGCGGTGGATCACCTCGATCTTCGACCTGTTCGAGGAGAACGTCCGCTACTTCCCGGCCCTGCTGCCAGAGCTGTCCGACGAGGACCCGGCCGCGGTGCTCGAGGCAGGGGGAGTGCCACAGCTGGCCGAGCTGCGCCTGCACAACGGCACGGTCTACCGCTGGAACCGCCCGATCTACGACATCGTCGACGGCCGACCGCACCTGCGGGTGGAGAACCGCGTGCTCCCGGCCGGGCCGAGCATCATCGACACGATGGCGAACTCGGCCTTCTACTACGGCGCGCTGCGGATGCTCGCCCAGGAGGACCGTCCGGTGTGGTCGCGGATGAGCTTCGTCGCCGCCGAGGAGAACTTCTTCGCGGGAGCCCGCGAGGGCATCGAGTCGCGGCTCTACTGGCCGGGCCGCGGCGAGGTGCCGGCCACCGAGCTGGTCCTGCGCAAGCTGCTGCCGATGGCCGAGGAGGGGCTGAGCCAGTGGGGCGTGGCGCGCGAGGTGCGCGACCGCTACCTGTCGGTGATCGAGGGGCGGTGCCTCACCGGTGTCAACGGCGCCTCGTGGCAGATCGAGGCGGTCAGCCGGCTCGAGGCACGGGGCCTGGACCGCACTGAGGCGTTGCGCCTGATGCTCGCGCTCTACACGGAGCGCATGCACGAGAACGTCCCGGTGCACACCTGGGACCTGCCCTGAGCGGAGCGGGTGGCCAGGCGGGTGTCAGCCGCACGGCATACCATCGACGTTGTGGCCTTGACGCCCTTGACGCCGGAGGATGACGATGAACGACCAGACGCTGCCGATCACCGCGCGCAACGAGGTGGCGACCGCTGAGCTGCTCGCCTCGGTGGAGCGCCTCCTGGCCGAGCGCATCGACGACCTCGCCCGGCAGGGCCGCAGCCTGCGCTCGCTCGGCGACCTCGACGACCTCGCGGTGTCGATGGTGGCCGCCCTGCCGAACGTCCACCCCTACGACAGCGCGCTGGGGCCGTTCTACGACACCGGCGGTCTGATCCAGTGGCTCGGCGTCAGCCGACAGGCGCTGGCCGACCGGGTCCACCGCGGCACCCTGCTCGCCTGCCGCAGCGAGGACGGGCACCTGCTCTACCCGGCGCTGCAGTTCGGCCGCACCGGACAGGTGCGACCCGGCGTCGTCGACGCCGTCGGCATCCTCTCCCGAGCCGGCGCCGACGGGTGGGCCGTCGGCGCCTGGCTGACCACCGCCTCGCCGGCCTTCGACGGCGACAGCGCGGTGGACTACCTCGTCGTCCACCGGTCGTCGCAGGCTGCCGTCGACCACGTCGCCACCGTGGCCCGCGCCGACGCCGCCCGGTGGTCCTCGTGACGAGCCGGGAGCAGGTCGCCCAACGGCCACCCCGGGCCCCGCTGACCGGGTTCCCGACCGTCGTGCTGCGCGCCACCACCGAGGTCTACCGGGCGCACCAAAGGGGCCGCGGTCCGTGGTGGTTCAGCTCCTCGGGCGACGGGCGGTTCGACCTGGTCGCCCCGCGCGGCACCTGCTACCTGGCCGACTCGCCCCTGGCCGCCCTGCGAGAGCGGCTCGGCGTCGTCCTCGGGGAGAGCCTGACCGTGCCGGCCTCGCTGCTGGAGGATGCGGACGTCTCCACCCTGCAGCTTCCCACGGACACCTCGCTGGCCGACCTGCAGGCCCCGCGCGCCACCGACTACGGCGTGACGCGAGAGCTCGAGACGATGGTGCCGTATGCCGTGCCGCAGGCCTGGGCCGCGGCGTTCGCCGCCGGCGAGCACGGCGGGGTGCGGTACGGCCCGCGCTTCAGCACCGGCCCGGCCTCGTCCTACGCGGTGTTCGGTCCGGCCGGCGCGGCAGACCTGCCCACCGACCCCCAGCCCCGCCCAGCGCGGGACGTCCCCGGAGCGCCTACGGGCCTGCAGCCGCCTCGCCGATGGGACGTCACCGTGGTCCGGCCACCCCGGACCCGGACGCGTTGAGGGGTGGCGCTGCCGCCTGGGCGACCTGCTCGCCGGACACCGGGAGCTGGTTCCACCGGCGGACCGCGGCCCGGCCGTGCTCGTGGTCCAGCACGCTGACCGAACCGGAGTCGAGGAGCAGCTGGCCCGCGAGCTGGGGGTCGGCGCCGAGGAAGACGGTCGTGAGGATGCGCAGCAGGTGCGCGTGGGCGACGATCGCGACATCGCCGCGGCCAAGGTCGGCGCGGACGTCGGCCAGGACGGCCGCAGCGCGCGCGGCGACCGCTGCGAGGGTCTCGCCGGGCGTCGTGCCAGGCACCACCCCGTCGTCGAAGACCGTCCAGTCGTGGCCAAGGCGGGAGCAAATCTCGGGCGTCGTCAGTCCCTCGTAGCCGCCGTAGTCCCACTCGACGAGGCGTGCGTCGAGCTCGACCCCGGCGAGCCCAGCGAGCTCGGCGGTGCGTCGGGCCCGCTCCAGGGGTGACACGAGCACCCGCACGAACGTCCACCCGGAGAGCAGCGTGCCCGCCAGCCGGGCAGCGACCTCGCCGTCGGCGGTGAGCGGCAGGTCGGTCAGGCCGGTATGCCGTCCCGTCCGCGACCAGTCGGTCTCGCCGTGCCGGAGCAGCACGACGCGACCGAGCGGGCCGCCTGGGGGAATCGCGGACGGCCGCTTGGAGGAACTGGCAGCCGGAGCCGCGTCACCGATGCTCACCCTCGCACCCTATGGGCCTGCACGAGGTGGAACGCTGGGTCCCATGGAGCACCACTACCGGCTGGTCAACGTGTTCACCGTCGACGACGACCCGTTCAGCGGGAACCCGCTCGCGGTGTTCGTCGACGCCTCCAGCCTGGATCCCGACCGGATGCAGGACATCGCGCGGCAGCTCAACCTCTCGGAGACCACGTTCGTGACGGCTCTCGACCCGGGGGACGGCGTCGACGCCACGGTGCGCGTGTTCACCCCCGGCTACGAGCTGCCCTTCGCCGGGCATCCCACGCTCGGCACGGCATACGTCGTGGCCCAGGAGCTCGCCGGCGTCCGCGCCCGCGTGGTCCTCGGTATGCCGGCCGGCCGGGTGCCGGTGCGACTGACCTCCGACCCGCAGGGCCAGGAGCGGCTGACCCTCACCACCGCGGTCCCCCCGCAGGTGTGCCAGGTCAGCGCGACCAGGGAGCAGCTCGCCGCGATGGTCGGCCTGACCGGAGCCGAGCTCGGCGACGACCCCCTGTGGGTGAACACGGGCGTGGAGCAGCTCATCGTGCCCGTACGACACGTCGAGGCGCTCCGCCGGGCTGTCGCCGACCCCCGGCTGCTGCGTGTCCACGGACGGTCCCGGCTGGGGGAGTCGCTCGTCTACCTCTGGACGCCGACCGGCCCGGACACGGTCGAGGCGCGGCTGTTCTTCACCCAGGGTGCCGCTGTGGTCGAGGACCCCGCCACGGGGTCTGCCTGCGCCAACCTCGGGGGGTGGTTCCATCACCGGGGGGAGCGCGGTCTGCATCGCGTCATCCGGCAGGGCGACGCCGTGCACCGGCCCTCGCAGCTGTTCCTCGAGGTTCTGCCCGACGGCGCGATCGAGGTGGGCGGAGCGGTCTACGACCTCGGAGTCGGCACGATGCGGTTCTGAGCGGCCCCGGACCAGGATGACTCCTGCCAGGATGACCTCATGCCGACCTTTGTGGCGTTCCTTCGAGCGGTCAACGTCAGCCCTCGATGGGTCAAGATGGAAGCCTTGCGAAAGCATCTGTCCGACAACGGCTTCCGAGATGTGGAGACACACATCCAGAGCGGCAACGTCAGGCTCACGACGTCTCGGCGCAGCGCGACGAAGGTCCGGGATGAGCTGAGCGAGCTCCTCTCGACGGAGTTCGGCTTCGAGATCCGGGTGGTCGTTCGCACTCCGAGTCAGCTGGCTGCCCTGGTCGACGACGTGGCCGACCTGCCGTCTCCGCTGTCCTCCTCGGCACGGATCTACGTCGCCCTCGCCGACGGTACGGTCAGCGCCGAGGGCAGGAAGGTGCTCGAGTCGTGGGACCGGCCGGGAGAGCGGGCGGTCGTCCGCGGCCACGACGTGGTCCTCTGGCTGGAGGTGCCGGCCCATGCTGCGAAGCTGACCAACGCGAGGATCGAGAAGGCCGTCGGCACGGCGGTGACCACCCGCGACATCAAGGTGCTTCGGGCACTCGCCGAGAAGTGGCCGGCCTGACTGCTGGCCCGATCGCCGTAAATCCTGGGACAGCCGGCGCGACGGTGATCATCATGGGGGGATGTGGTGGCTGGTCGCGTGTGTCCGGCGAGCGCCGTTCACCCTGGGACTGTTCCTGCTCACCGTGTCCGTGGCGGTCGCCACCCATACCTTGTGGGATCCGCTGGTCAACAGGCCCTGGCTGGACAGCGTGTCCTACGGGCTGCCCGCGCTGCAGTCGGGTCGCTGGTGGACCATCCTCGTCGGGGCGCCGTTCGCGATGCACCCGATCCAGTACGTCCCCACGCTGCTCGGCCTCCTCCTTCTCGGCGGGTTCGCCGAGTGGCGGTTGGGCAGCCGCCTCACTGCGGCGCTCGTGGTGGGGTCCCACGTGCTCGCGGTCGTGGCCAGCATCGGGTTCCTCCACGCCACGCGCAACCGTGGCTGGGACTGGGCGACGGGCCTCTCCCGGCTGACCGACACCGGGCTGTCCGCCGGCTTCCTCGGTGCCGCGGCCGCGGCCAGCGCGACCTTGGCCCCTCCCTGGCGCCCCCGCGCCCGGACAGCTCTGCTCGGCTACGTCCTCGTCTCGCTCCTGTATGTCGGATCCATCTCGGACCTCGAGCACACCTTCGCCGTGCTCGCCGGCCTCTGGGTCGGCCCGCTCGTCCTCGGCAGGCGGCCACGGCTGGAGCTACATACCCTGACCCGGCTCGGCTACCGCAAGCTGGCAGCGGGCTTCCTCGTGCTCTCCGGGCTCGGCGCCGTCCTCGACTGGCTCACTCCGGCCAGCGGTCCGCTGACCAGCACCCTCGCCCAAGGGATCGGGCTGGAGCCCGCACAGCTCAGCCAGACCATCCCGGTCGTCGCGGCGGTGGAGCTGCTCGTCTTCGGCTGGCTCGCCCATGACATCTTCCGGGGGCGCCGGAGGGCGTGGGGCTGGGCCCTCGCCGCCACCGTCGTCCTGCTCGGAGTGCTCGCCGTGCGTGCCGTCGGGCTCGCCAACGCCCACCGACCCGGGTGGCCGGCACTCACCTACCAGGTGACCTTCAACCTGCTGGGCCTCTGGGTCCTTGTCGCGGGGCGGCACGCCTTCGCCAACCCGTCTCCCCGCCAGGCACGGCGGGGCACGACGGGCAGCCTGCTGGGGGTGCCCAACCGGGCCCAGCAGGAGACCGCCCGGCACCTGCTGGAGCGGGAGGGGACGGTGAACCGGCTGGCCTGGATGACCACGTGGTCGGAGAACCGGTGGTTCGCCCCGCGGGAGGGTGGCGGGTACATCGCCTACCGCGTGCACCTCGGCGTCGCCCTGGGGCTGTGCGACCCGGTGGCGGCCGGCGAGGTCCAGCGGCTGGCACTCCTGCAGGAGTTCGCCGACGCCGCGCACCGCGACGGGTTGACCCCGTGCCTCTTCTCCGTGACACAGGAGGCCGCCGACCACGCGGTCGAGCTGGGCTGGCATGCGCAACAGGTCGCTGCCGAGGCGGTCATCGACCTGGCGGCGCTGCGCTTCCGCGGCCGCCAGTGGCAGGACGTACGGACGGCACTGAACCAGGCCGCGAAGCAGGAGGTGACCTGCCTGCTCGGTCCGCTGGTGGACCAGCCTCGCGCCATCCAGGAGCAGGTCAGGGAGATCTCCACCCGCTGGGTCGAGGACAAGGGGCTTCCTGAGCTGGGGTTCACCCTCGGTGGGGTCGAGGAGGCGATGGACCCGCAGGTTCGCGTGGGCGTCGGAGTGGACAGTCAAGGGGTCGTCCACGGCGTGACCTCCTGGATGCCGATCCACGCCGACAGCGGCGAGGTCGTCGGCTGGACCCTCGACGTCATGCGGCGGCGCCCAGCCGGGTTCCGCTACGCGATGGAGCACCTCATCTCCTCGGCGTGCCTGACCTTCCAGTCGGAGGGCTACCGATGGGTGTCCCTCTCCGCGGTGCCGCTGTCAGCGCCCGTCGGGCGGGGCGAGCCGCGGACCGGCGGGCCGGTGGACGCCTTTCTGGACCGGCTGGCCACGAACCTCGAGCCGTACTACGGCTTCCGGTCGCTGCACGCCTTCAAGGCCAAGTTCCACCCCCGCTTCGAGCCGCTCTACCTCGTCTTCCCGGACGAGGCTGCCCTGCCGAGGATCGGTATGGCGCTCAGCCGGGCCTACCTCCCGAGTGCCGGTCTGCGCGACCTCCTGGCGCTGGCCACCAGCGGACACCGGCCGGTCCTTCCCGGGGACCCAGGCCGGCGCTTCGGCCCGCGAACCGTCGTGCACCACTAGTGTTCGGGCATGTCCCCAGAGGCCAGTGGACCCCGCCGGCCCCGGCGACCTCGGTGGATCCGGTGGCTGGTGGTCCCGGTCTCCGGGCTGCTGGTGGTGCTCCTGCTCGGGGTTGTGGCCTTCATGGTCAGCCCCTGGCCCGGGTCTCTCACGCTGCGCTACCTCTTCGACAAGGGCGGCGCCAAGACCGCGCTGGCCATGACCGCGCACGTGCCCGCATCCGTGTCCGGACGGACCGACCTCGCCTACGGCCCGGGCCCGGACGAGCGGCTCGACGTCTGGTACCCCGCCGGGACGGACCGGGCCCTGGGGACGGTGCTCTGGGTCCACGGCGGGGGATGGGTCGGTGGGGACAAGTCCACCGTGGCGCCCTATCTGAAGATCCTTGCCGCGCAGGGCTACACGACGATCGGGATCAACTACTCGCTCGCCCCGGGTGCGAGCTATCCGACGCCGGTGGACCAGACGAACCGGGCCCTCGCCTGGATGAGCGCCCACGCCGCGGACCTGCATGTCGATCCCACCCGCGTGGTGCTGGCGGGAGACTCGGCCGGCGCCCAGATCGCGGCCCAGGTCGCGGCCCTGACGGTCGACCCGGCATACGCGGCGCAGCTGCAGCTCACCCCGGCCCTCGGGGCGCCGGATGTCGTCGGCGCGGTGCTGGACTGCGGTCCCTACGACCCGGTGCTCATCGAGAACCAGACCGGCCTGGCCGGCTGGTTCGTCCGGACGGTGGGCTGGGCCTACCTCGGCACCAAGGACTTCTCCGACCCGCGCGTCACGCAAGCCTCGATCGTGGCGAACGCCAGCGCCGCCTTTCCGCCGGCCTGGCTGACCGGCGGCAACGGGGACCCGCTCACCCCCCAGGGTCAGGCGTTGGCCGCCAGGCTGGGGGAGCTGGGGGTGGACGTCACCGCGCTGTTCTATCCCGCCGACGACGAGCCGACGCTGCCGCACGAGTACCAGTTCAACCTCGACACGCCTGCCGGCCAGCGCGCGCTGGCCGGCACCCTCGCCTTCCTCGGACGCGTCCTGGGCTGACGAGCAGGGCCTCCTTCCGGGTACCGCGCCCGGCCAGCACCGCGACGAGATAGAGTGAACCTGTGCAAGTTAACGAAGGCTATGCATTCGCCGACTATCTGAGCGTCGGTGACGTCGCCGCGCTGCTCGGTGTCGCGCCGGCGACCGTGCGCAGCTGGGGACGTCGTTACGGGATCGTCGCGGCGACCCGGACAGAAGGTGGCCATCGCCGCTACGCGCCGAGCGAGGTGGCTGTCCTGCGCGTGATGCAGGATCTCGTCGGCTCGGGACTGTCGCCGGCCGAGGCTGCCCGGCAGGCACTCATGGGAGGCGGCGCGGCGACGGTCGGCGGCTTCGTCGACGACGCCATGCCTCTCAGAGGGGCGCGAGGCGGTCCCGGGGGGCGCGTGCTCGCTGTGCCCGGCGCCAGCCCGGAGGCCCGCGGGCTGGCCCGGTCGGTGACCCGCCTCGACGCCGAAGCGACCAGCGGACAGATCAGCGACCTGCTGGTGCGGCGCGGCGCGGAGGCGACGTGGTCGGAGGTGCTGGTGCCCGTCCTCCGGGCGGTCGGCCACCGCTGGGAGCGAACCGGCGCCGGCGTCGAGATCGAGCATGTGCTCAGCGAGGCCCTCATCGACGCGATTCGGGGGTACTGCGCCTTCCTTCCGACGCCGGCGCCCGGTCGGCCCGTCTTGCTGGCGAGCGCCCCGGAGGAGGCGCACACGCTTCCCCTGCACATCCTGCGCGCCGCGCTGACCGAGCGCCGGGTCGGCTCGCTCATGGTCGGGGGGCGGGTGCCCATCGAGGCCCTGTCCGCTGCGGCCCGTCGCACGGGAGCGCGCCGCGTCTTCATCTGGCGGCAGACCGCGCCGTTCTACCCGACCATGGGACCAGGACTGGCCGACAACCCGCCGGACCCCGGTGCCGCCGGGCTGCTCCCAGACCAGATGGCAGCAGCCGCGGTGCTCGGGGGGGATGGGTGGGCCGGCGTCACGGTGCCGGCAAGCGCACGCTGGGTGCCCGACCTGACCGGGGCCATCCGGGAGCTCACGGTCTGATCATGCTCGTGTTGAAGTTGTGCGAGTTGAGTTAGCCACCCGATCGGCGTTCACTGGGTCGATGAGCGAAGATGCGGTCGTCGATGCCCTGCCGCGGCTGGACCGGCTCAGCCTCGGCGCCGCTCTGCACCACGTCCAGACCTCGTCCCGGGTGCTGGAGGTGCTGCACGGCGCGGAGGCCCTCGCTGTCGCGGCCGCGGCCGACCGCGGACCGGCCGTGCGCCGACTGGGATGGCTGGTGGAGGGCAGCGACCAGCTCACGGCCGTCGCGAGTGTGCACGCGCTCGCCCAGGTGTTCGACGACGCCGCGGACGCGCTCCTGTCCGACCTGCTGTCGCACGAGAGCTGCTACCTGCGGGAGCACGCCGCGTGGGTCCTCGGCTCCCGGCTGCCCCGGCTCGACGCGATCGGCCGTCTGGTGGCCGCCGTCGTCTCGGGAGGGTTCGCCGGCTTCCTCGCCCAGCGCACCCTGGAGCGCTGGGCGCCGTCCGCGAGCGACCACGTGGCGCTGGGCCTGGAGGGCGCTCTGGCCGGGCAGAGCGAGGCCGGGGTCCGCGCCCGGCTCGTCGAGACCCTCGGTCTGGTGGAGGGTGTCGTCGCCCAACGGGTCGTGCAGGAGCGCGCGGGCGACGCAGGCGAGGACCTGCTGGTCCGCTGTGCCGCCGTCTCGGCTCTGGGCGACGGCCACGGTGACACGCAGGCCCGCGACCTGGTGCGGCATCTGGCCGACGGCGACGGGACGCTCGGAGCGGTCGCCAGCCTCGCCTGGATGGACCTCACTGCCCGCCACCGTGCACCTGCTGGTGAGCAGCGCGGCCTGACCGTGGCCCAGCTGTTCCTCCACGCGGACATCGACCGCGGCCTGACCCGAGCCGGGGCGGGGGACAACGGCGGCATCGCCACCCTCCTCGTGCGCCTCGGGAACGCCCTGGTCGAGGAACGGGGGATCGGCACGGTCCTGACCATCTCGCGGGGCAGCGCCGCCGACGCCGCCGGGGAGCTGACCCAACCGTCGGCCGAGCCTCACCAGCTGGTGCACGTGCCACTGCGGCAGACCCCGTCGGGATCCTCCGACGCCTGGCCCTGCGCCGTCGAGGTGGCTCGAGGGATCCGGCGGATCGTGCGTCGGCACGGGCCGGTGGCGGCGTTCCACCTCCGTATGGCGGACGTCGGCAGCCTGGCTGCTGCGGAGGTGGCCGCACAGCACCGAATCCCGACGGTGTTCACCCTGGCGCCGGACCCTCACGCGATGATCCAGGCACTGGACGGCACCGGGGCCTTGACGCGACGCAACTTCGGAGAGGTGGACGAGCGAGAACATTTCTGGTTCCGCGCCCGTCTCGTCCAGCGGCTGACCGAGACGGCCGCTCACGTCGCGCTCTTCCCGCGTCCCCGCCTCGAGGAGGACCTCCGTTCGCTCGTCGGGGTTGACGTCGATGAGCGGCCGAGCCGCTACACGGTCATCCCCGAAGGCGTGGATGTTGCCGTTTCACAGAGCGCCGCAGCTGACCGCGGAGCCGCCCCGCAGGCCTTCCGCGCCCTGGAGACCGCGCTCCGGGCCCTGCCCGCCGAGCGGCAAGGCCTGCCTCTGGCCCTCAGCGTCGGACGGCTGCACCGGATCAAGGGCATGGCCAGCGTCGTCGAGGCCTGGGCGGGAGACCCGGCCCTGCGTCAGCGCTGCAACCTCGTCATCGTCGGCGGCGACCTCGTCAACCCGACCCGTGACGAACGCGAGCAGCTCGAGCTCATCGCCTCGCTCCGTCCGGCCCCGGGGCTGGTCCTGGCCGGACACAGACCCCATGACGAGGTCGCCCACTGGCTCGTCGCGGCCCAGCACGGATGGGCTGACCTGGTCGCACCCGGCGGCTTCTACGTCTGCGGCAGTCTCAAGGAGGAGTTCGGCCTGGCCCTCCTCGAGGCGCTCGCGGCCGGACTGGTCGTCGTCGGGCCCGATGGGGGAGGGCCGGCGACGTATGTCGAGGACGGCACCACCGGCTACCTCGTCGACACCGCGAGCCTGGACGCCCTGCGCACGGGGATGACCCGGGCGCTCGACCTCGCCAGCCAGCCGGAGCCCGCGCGGGCCACCCGGGTCGCCGGCGCGGCGGCCATGATCGAGTCACGGTTCACGGTGCAGGGGATGGCGGCTGCCCTCTCCGCCGTCTACCAGGGTGTCGTGATCGAGCGATGACGCTCCTCGTGATCAGCCCGGACTACGCCTCGCACCTGCTCCCGCTGGCGACGCTGGCGACGGCGTGGCGGGACGCCGGTGAGCGGGTCGTGGTCGCGACGGGGCCGGCGACGGAGGCCATCATCTCCTCGTTCGGTTTCGACCGGGTGGAGCTGGCGCTCGGGCGCGGGTCCAACCCCGGCGTCGCCCGAGCCGACCGCCAGGCGCCCGAGGAGGACGAGTCCCTGCGCGGCTTCTTCGCCGCCACCCGCGGCGGGATGCTCCAGACCCTGCGCTACCAAGCGGACCAGCGGGCCACCGACCTGCTGTGGAGGCCGGTCGAGAAGGCCGAGGCGACCCTACGGGTGCTCGACGCCGTCCAGCCGGACCACATCCTCGTCGACCACCTCGCCTACTCGGCGCGACTCGCCCTCGCCTCGCGCGACGTGGACCACGCGGATGTCGTCCTCGGTCACCCGTCCGCCCTTCCGGTTGGTGCCGAGGTCTACGGCTACCCGACGTCCTGGCCGAAGGCTTTCTCGCCCAGCCCCTCCGGCCTGGGGATCCTCCACGCCCGGTGCCGGGCCGTCTCGTCGGCGTTCACCGCCGAGTGGAACGCTGCGCTCGCGATCCTGGAGCCTGCCCGGTCTCCGGTGGAGAACGCGTTCGCGGAGCACGGCTCGACCGTGCTGCTCAACTACCCGGCCACCCTGCACGACCCCACGAGAACGGACCTGCTGCCGGCCGGTCACACCTTCCTCGGTTCCTCGGTCCGCACGGAGTCGCCCACACCCGACGTCTGCCGCTGGCTCGACGACGCCGATGACCGGCCGGTCGTCTGCGTCACCTTCGGCAGCTTCCTCTCTGCGCGCGGTGACGTCCTCGAGCGGGTGGCAGCCGCCCTGCGTGCGCTCGACGTCCGGGTCGCGCTCGCCGTCGGCTCTGCGGACATCTCCCGCTGGGGCGACCTGCCGCAGGACTGGCTCGTGCGCGAGTCGCTCCCGCAGGTCGCGGTGCTGGCGCGCGCGGCACTCCTGGTGACGCATGGCGGCAACAACAGCATCACGGAGGCACTGACCTTCGGGGTGCCCATGCTGGTCCTGCCGTTCTCCACGGACCAGTTCGCCGGCGCGCAGGCGGTCGAGACGGCCGGTCTCGGTGCGTCCCTCGACCCGAACGCCGCCACGACCGGCGACCTCGCCGCCGCGCTGACCACGCTGCTCGGGACGGGTCCGACCGCCGCTGGGAGGTCGCTGGCGGGCCAGCTCACCCGCACACCGGGACCCGCACTGGCCTATGCGGCGGTGGCAGGGGCAGCCCTCGGGAGCCAGCCGTAGGACGCTGACGGTGTCGAGGACCCGGACGGCGCCGAGGATCCCAGCCGGCCGAGCCCGAGGAACGGACCTAACGGCGGCCGGACAGGCGCCACGCGCTCGGGAACGCGCCGGCCGCGACGGCGACCTTGATGAGGTCGCCGATGAGGAACGGGACGACGCCCAGGGCGAGCGCCGTGGCGAAGCCCACGTGCGCGACCGCCATCAGCCACGGGACGCCGACGGCGTAGATCGCGAGGTTGCCGACCACCATGACCGCGGCGGTGCGCAGCGGGCCGGTCGTGGCGCCGCGCTCGGCCAGGCGTCCGACAAGCGCTGCGGCGACGACGAACCCGATGACATAACCGAAGGACGCACCCCCGGCGCCGGAGGTCGCGTTGGCGAACCACGGCACGCCCACCACACCGGCGACGAGGTAGAGCCCCATCGACAGGACACCGCGCACCGTCCCGAGGCTGGCGCCGACGAGCAGGACGGCGAACGTCTGCAGGGTCAGCGGGACCGGCGTGAACGGCAGGGGGATCGCGACCTGCGCGGCCACACCGGTCAGCGCAGAACCGCCGAGGACGAGAGCGATGTCGCGGACGATGCCGCCCGGGATGACATCGCCGAGGACGCGGGGTGCGGGAAGGCTCATCGACATGGAGGTGACGCTAGCGGATGGGGTGCGCGCGCGGCATACCCGTCCCATCGGCGCGTCCGGCGAGCACCTCGGTGAGGGCGAACGGGGACGGGGCCTCCAGCTGTGAGAACGTGCACGACGCCGGGTCGCGGTCGGGACGCCAGCGGACGAACTGCGCCGTATGCCGCAGCCGCGCCCCTTCCATGTAGTCGTAGCGGGCCTCGACCACGCGTTCCGGCAGCAGGGGAGTGAACGACAGGTCCTTCCCGGCGTTCCACCGGCTGGCATAGGCCGCCCGTGCTGTGGGCGGCAGGTCCTCGACCGCCCAGGCCCACGGGTGGTCCGACGAGTCGGTCACCAGGGGAGCCAGCTCGGTGAACAGGGCGCGGCGCCGGGCCATCGGCAGCGCACCGATCACGCCGATCGGCGCGAGGCGACCATCCTTGCCATACAGCCCGAGCATGAGCGACCCGATGGCCTGGTCGTCGCTCTTGTGGGTGCGGTAGCCGGCCACGACGCAGTCCACCGTCCGCACGTGCTTGACCTTGGTCATGACGCGCTTGTCCTGCTGGTAGCGCAGGTCGGCCCGCTTGGCGACCAGCCCGTCGAGACCGGCGCCCTCGAAGACCTCGAACCAGGTCCGGGCGAGGGCCAGGTCGTCGGTGAGCGGGGTCAGGTGAACGGGTGGCTCGGCGTCGGCGAGGGCAGCCTCGAGCAGCTGCCTCCGCCCGGAGAACGGCAGCTCGCTGAGGTCCACGTCGCCGAGCGCCAGCAGGTCGAAGGCGACGAAGCTGGTGGGGGTCTGGACGGCCAGCTTGTCGACCCTGCTGGCCGCCGGGTGCAGCCGCAGCTGCAGCGACTCGAAGTCGAGGGTGTTGCTCGCCGGGTCCACGAGGATGATCTCGCCGTCGACGACACATCGCGGGGGGAGACCGGCCAGAGCCGCCTTCACGATCTCGGGGAAGTACCGCGTCATCGGCCGCTCGTTCCGGCTGCCGATCTGCACCTCGTCGCCGTCCCGGAAGATGACCGAGCGGAAGCCGTCCCACTTCGGCTCGTAGAGGTGGCCCGGGGGGATGTCGGCGGCGAGCTTCGCCAGCATCGGCTTGACCGGCGGCATCACGGGGAGGTCCACCAGCACATCGTGCCTGGTTCTGGGCCGAGCCGTCCCGGTGGCGGGCGTGCTGCGGCCCCTGCGGCGGCGGGTGTCCGGGGTTCCTCACGACGATGGCTGGTGCGGAACGAGACCGAAGGCGCTCTCCTCCTCCTGGGCATTGTGCAGCCGGAGGACCGCATACAGCCCGTAGAGCACTCGGCGCAGCTCGATGATGTCCTCCGGTGTGGGGCCGACATCGTCGATCGTGGACAGCAGCCGCTTGAACCGGGACGCCTGCAGCTCGATCTCGGCGTGGGTCCTGCTGAGGGCCAAGGTCGAGTCGGGGTTGTCGAGAGCTCGGTTCACCACGGGGAGGAGTACCTCCTCGTCCCTGCGCTCGTGGGGGAGGAGTTCCTCCTCCAGCCGTCTCAGCAGGGATCTGACAGGGACCAGGTCGGGTTCGACCCTCGTGAGGGTGTCAGCGACCGATCGGATCTGCTCCACGACCGCGAGGACCGCGTCGTGTTCGACCCGGAGGCGTTGGGTGCGGGCGATGTCGGCATCCGGCATCTCGACTGTGTGCTCGCGACCCGGGACAACTGCGCGAAGCGCGAGCCCGATCGACAGCACGTCGACGACCTCCTGCGTGATCGCCCCGGCCGCCGGCGGGAGGAGGCCGGCGGCAGCGACCACCATAGCCACCAGTGACAGTGACATCCCGACCAGGACGGCCTGCAGGGCGATCCTCCGGGATCGCCGGGCGATCAGCAGGGCGTCGGCCAGGGCGTCGATGCGATCGATGGTCAGGACTACGTCGGCGGCTTCGGACGAAGCCGTGGCGCCCCGCGCAGCGAGGGCGACGCCGACACCGGCTGCAGCCAGCGCGGGGGCGTCGTTGATCCCGTCCCCGACCATGATGGTGGCGGCTTCGGCCGACTCGTCTTCGACCGCCGCCACCTTCTGTGCGGGGTCTCGGTCGGCCAGCACGGCGTCCACCCCGACGATCCTGCCCACCATCTGCGCGACATCGGCCCGGTCGCCGGTGAGAAGGACGAGTCGGG
Source organism: uncultured Actinomycetota bacterium (assembly GCA_963826375.1). GTDB lineage: Bacteria > Actinomycetota > Actinomycetes > Actinomycetales > Dermatophilaceae > Lapillicoccus. The sequence goes on from CAWGWN010000009.1 coordinate 1,330,789, forward strand.
CGATGCCGGCGCGTCGGAGGGTGCGCATCATCCGAGGGGCGTCGGGGCGAATACGGTCCTCGAACAGGAACGCGCCCGCAGGCTTGTCATCCACGGCAACATAGACGCTCATGGACCCTTCGAGGTCGGCCCGGCGACGGACCTGCATGGCCCATCGCGGTGCCACGTCACCCACGATCCAGGAGGCCTTTCCGAGAGCGACCCGATGGCCCCCGACCGAGCCCCGCAGGCCGTAACCGTGGACTTCTTCGACGTCATGCGGCATCTGCAGGTCCAGGGCTCGATCTCGGGCCGCGGTCACGATAGCGCTGGCCAGGACGTGGGGGGAGACCTGGTCCAGGGACGCCGCAAACCGCAGGACGTCAGCCGCGTTCAGCGCACCCGCCGTCACGACGTCGGCGAGCACGGGGCGCCCCTGCGTGAGGGTGCCGGTCTTGTCGAACAGGATGACCCGTCCCGCGGCAAGGCGCTCGAGGGCACCGCCACCCTTGATGATGACGCCGACCGTCGCAGCGCGCGAGAGCCCGGAGATCACGGCGATCGGCGCCGCGAGGAGCAGCGGGCAGGGCGTGGCCACGACCAGGACGGCCACCGCACGGACGGCTTCCCCCGACAGAGCCCATGCCAGGCCCGCCAGAGCCAGTGTGAACGGGACGAAGAAGATGGCAACCCGGTCAGCGATTCGGACGAACGGCGCCGAGGACGCCTGGGCCTGCTCGACCAGACGCACCACCCCGGCATAGGTGGAGTCGTCGGCCGTCGCCGTTGCGATGAGGCGGACCGGGACTCCGGAGTTCACCACCCCGCTCCGGACGTCGCCGCCGACAGGCCTCTGAACGGGGAGCGGTTCTCCGGTGAGGGCCGACTCGTCCAGTGTGGCGGCGACCAGGAGCCTTCCGTCGACCGGGACGACCTGACCCGTCCCGATGAACAGCTCGTCACCAGTCCCGACCTCCGCCGCAGGAACCTCGACGAGCGTGTCACCCGTCAGGCGGACAGCGGTTCGGGGGGAGCGCTCGACCAGCTGGCCCAGCTCGCGCCGAGCGCGTCCGGCTGCAGCCGCCTCGAGGAGGCGACCGCTGGCCAGCATCACAGAGATCACCGCCCCAGCGAATGGCTCGTCCACCGCAAGCGCTCCTGCCAGAGCCAGCAAGGCGATCACGTCCACGTTGGCTCGGCGAAGCCTGAGTGCGGCCCACGTCGTCGCGACCGACACGGTCAGACCCACTGCCGTGCCGACGACCCACAGCGCGGTCGCCGCTCCCGGCGCTGACCAAGCCCACGCCAGCGCACCGGCCAGCAGCGCTGCGCACGCGACCGTGAAGAAAAGGTGTTCGTCGTGAGAGCGGACCCAGGGCACGTCGCTACCGTGCCGTGATCACCGTGCAGCCGGACAGGGCGGAAGGCCCGGGGCGGACCTGTCTGACGTAATGACATAATGTCGATTATCGGCGTTACGGTCAGGCGCCGACGTAGGCGGCCAGGTGCTCGCCAGTGACTGTCGAGCGCTGGGCGACCAGGTCGGCCGGCGGCCCCTCGAACACGACCCGGCCACCGGCGTGCCCGGCGCCTGGCCCGAGGTCGATGATCCAGTCGGCGTGCGCCATGACCGCTTGGTGATGCTCGATCACGACCACCGAGATGCCCGAGTCCACCATGCGGTCGAGCAGGCCGAGAAGCTGCTCCACGTCAGCCAGGTGGAGGCCAGAGGTGGGCTCGTCGAGCACGAGCACCCGGCCCTTCCCGCCGAGGTGGATGGCCAGCTTGAGCCGCTGCCGCTCGCCGCCGGACAGCGTCGTCAGCGGCTGGCCGATGGTGAGGTACCCGAGTCCCACGTCGGCGAGCCGGTCCAGGACCTGGCTGGCGGCCGGAGTGCGAGCCTCTCCCGTGGCGAAGAACTCCTGGGCTTCGGCGACGGGCATCGCCAGCACCTCGCTGATGTCCTTGCCGCCGAGGCGGTACTCCAGGACCTCCGCCAGGAAGCGCCTGCCGTCACACTCCTCACAGGTGGCGGCGACGCCGGCCATCATCGCCAGGTCGGTGTAGATCACACCGGCGCCGTTGCAGGCGGGACAGGCGCCCTCGGAGTTGGAGCTGAACAGCGCGGGCTTGACGCCGTTGGCCTTGGCGAAGGCCTTGCGGATCGGCTCGAGCAGGCCGGTGTACGTCGCCGGGTTGCTGCGGCGCGAGCCCTTGATCGAGGCCTGGTCGACCGACACCACGCCGTCCTGGCCGGACACCGACCCCCGGATGAGTGAGCTCTTCCCGGAGCCGGCCACCCCGGTCACGACGACGAGGACGCCCAGGGGGATGTCGACGTTCACGTCCTGGAGATTGTTCGTCGCCGCACCGCGCACCTCGAGGAACCTCTTCCCCGACCGTACCTGCGGTTTGAGCGTGGCCCGGTCGTCAAGGTGGCGCCCGGTCAGGGTGCCGCTCTGGCGCAGGGCGTCGACGGTCCCCTCGAACACCACCTCGCCACCGCCCGCGCCGGCGAGCGGCCCGAGGTCGACGACGTGGTCACCGATCGCGATCGCTTCCGGCTTGTGCTCGACGACCAGGACGGTGTTCCCCTTGTCGCGCAGCCGCAGCAGCAGCTCGTTCATCCGCTGGATGTCGTGGGGGTGAAGACCGATCGTCGGCTCGTCGAAGATGTAGGTGACGTCGGTCAGGGAGGACCCGAGGTGCCGGATCATCTTGGTGCGTTGGGCCTCCCCGCCCGACAGGGTGCCTGCCGGCCGGTCGAGCGAGAGGTATCCCAGTCCGATCTCGACGAACGAGTCGAGGGTCTCCGCCAGCGCCGCGGTGAGGGGCGCCACCGACGGCTCGTCCAGGTCGCGGACCCAGCCGGCGAGGTCGCTGATCTGCAGGGAACAGAGGTCGGCGATGTTCCGCCCCTTGACCTTCGACGACCGCGCCTGCGGGCTCAGCCGCGTCCCGTCACAGTCGGGACAGGTCGCGAAGGTCACCACGCGCTCGACGAACGCGCGGATGTGGGGCTGCATCGCGTCGACGTCCTTGGACAGCATCGACTTCTGGATCTTCGGGACCAGCCCTTCGTAGGTGAGGTTGATGCCGTCGACCTTGATCTTGGTGGGCTCCTTGTAGAGAAGGTCGGCGAGCTCCCTCTTGGTGTACTTCCGGATCGGCTTGTCCATGTCGAAGTAGCCACTGCCACTGAAGATCCGGCCGTACCAGCCGTCCATGCTGTAACCGGGGACCCGCAGCGCCCCTTCGCTGAGCGACAGGGTGTCGTCGTACAGCGCGGAGAGGTCGAAGTCCGTCACCGAGCCCATGCCTTCGCAGCGTGGGCACATCCCGCCCGGGTAGACCGCCTTGCGCACCATGGTCCGCTCACCGCGCCCCTTGTCGGCGGTCATCGAGCCGCTCGCGGTTCGCCTCGGGACGTTGAAGGAGAAGGCGATGGGCGGCCCGATGTGCGGTTCCCCGAGCCTGCTGAAGAGGATGCGCAGCATGGCGTTGGCGTCGGTGGCGGTACCCACCGTCGAGCGCGGGTTCGCGCCCAGCCGCTCCTGGTCGACGATGATCGCGGTGGTCAGCCCCTCGAGGACGTCCACGTCGGGGCGCGCGAGGGTCGGCATGAAGCCCTGGAGGAAGGCGCTGTAGGTCTCGTTGATGAGCCGCTGCGACTCTGCCGCGATCGTGCCGAAGACCAGCGAGCTCTTGCCCGAGCCCGAGACCCCGGTGAAGACCGTCAGCCGCCGCTTGGGGATCTCGATGCTGAGGTCCTTGAGGTTGTTCACTCGGGCGCCGTGGACGCGGATCAGGTCGTGCGTGTCGGCGGCGTGCGGCCGCGCCGACGGATCGCTGCTGGGGGGTCTGCTCATCGGGCTCCGCTCACTGCTCCTGGCTACCTCATCCTCCCGTGGCTACTTCATCGTCCCTTGGCTGACCCCGCCCTGGAGCTGGCGCTGGAAGATGACGTACATGATGAGGACCGGCGCGATGGTGATGACCACGGCCGCGAAGAGGCCGCCGTAGTCGACGTTGTAGCCCTGCTGCGAGGCCATCGAGTACAAGCCCTGCGACAGGACGTACTTGTCCTTGTTGGGGTTGAGGACGGTGGGCAGCAGGTACTGGTTCCAGAGGCCGAGGAAGTTGAAGATGGCGACCGAGGCGAGACCGGGCTTGGCCATCGGGAGCATCACCTGGAAGAAGGTCCGCCAGTCCCCCGCACCGTCGACCTGGGCGGCCTCGTAGATCTCCTGCGGCAGGGTCTTGAAGAACGAGTGCAGGAAGAACACGGTGAACGGGTAGGCGTACGCGACGTAGACGAGGATCAGGCCCTGGTACGTCCCCAGCAGGTTGCTGTTCTTGAGGACGAAGAACAGCGGCACGACCGCGAGGAAGATGGGGAAGGTGTTGCCGAGCAGGATGAGGTAGTAGATCAGCGTGTTGCCGCGGAAGCGGAACCGCGCGAGGACGTACGCCGACATCGCCCCCAGAGCCATGACGAGGATCAGTGCGCTGCCGACGACGATCACCGTGTTCGCGAAGTACTTGGCCACCCCGATGGTGTTCCACGCGCGGACGTAGTTGTCCCAGTGGAGGACCTCGGGCAGCGCGAACGGCGAGACGTTGATCGTCCGCGAGTCCTTGAGGGACGAGAAGAACGTCCAGACCAAGGGCAGGACCACGGCCAGGGACCACAGGGTGAGGACCAGGTGGGAGACGCCTGCGACGGCGCGGTCGCCCCGGCTGCTCTTGCGGCGCAGCGCGACGCGCGGGCCTCTGCGGCCACGGGCGGGCCCCCCTGCCGCAGCGGGTATGCCGTGCTCCCGCCGAGCGTGGTCGCCGGTCGTCGAGGCGGGCGCCTTGACACGGTCCTCGGGGATGGTCACCGGTCCACCTCCCGGCGTCGGGCCGACAGGAGCACCCCGACGGAGACCAGGAGAGTCACCAGGGCCAGCACGACGCCCATCGAGATGGCGTAGCCGAACTTGGCCTGGCTGAACGCCTGGTCGTAGAGGTACTGAGACACCACGAGCGCCTGGTTGTCCGGCCCGCCGCTCGGGGCGAGGATGGCCATGAACGTGAAGGCGTCCAGGCCGAAGATGGCCATGTAGACGACGGCAGTCGACACGTTGTCGCGGATCAGCGGGACGGTGATCTGGACGGCGGTGCGCAGGCGTCCGGCTCCGTCGAGCCGGGCCGCCTCGAAGATCTCGGCTGGGATGCCCTTGATCGCGGCGACGAACAGCACCATGTAGAACCCGACGAAGCTCCATACGATGGCCACGACGATCGCGCCGAGGGCCAGGTTCTGCGCGCCGAGCCAGGGGGTGTTCTTGAGGTTGTCGAACCCGATGGCGTCGAGGAAGCCGTTGAGCAGGCCCCCCTGGGGCGAGTAGATCTGCTGCCACAGGATGCCGGTGACGATCGCGGGGATGGTGTACGGGAAGAACGACACCACCCGGTAGATGCCGCCGCCGCGGATCCCGCGGGTCGCGCCACGCGAGGTGCCGCCCACCGTGACCATCGTGGCCAGCGCCAGGGAGAGGGTGATCGTGATGAGCGGTAGCACGACGGCGAGGATGGTGTTGTTTCGCAGGGCGCGCCAGAACAGGGGGTCCTGGAACAGCGCCTGGTAGTTGGCGAGCCCGACGAACTCGGGGTTGGGGTCGAAACCGCTCCAGTTCGTCATCGAGTAGAAGAACGACTGGATGATCGGCGAGACGACCAGGTAGAGGTAGAGCAGCAGCGGCAGCCCCAGGAAGACCGCGAAGAAGGACACGCGCCCGAAGGACAGGTTGCGCGTGCGGCGGCGGGGGGCGCTGGACACGCTCCCCGCCGCCGGCGCGGATGTCGTCAACTCGCTAGACCTTGTACTTCTTGACCGAGGGGTCCTCGCGGACCTTGTCGGACATCGACTGCATCTTGGTCGCGAGGTCTGCGGCCGACATCTGACCTGACAGGAAGGTGTTCCAGGCGGTCTTGAGCTCCTTGCTCATGGCGTAGAAGGCGCTGTACCGCCAGGTGAACGCCTCGGACTCGCCGGCGTTCTGGATCTTCGTCGCCGAGGCCAGCGCCGTCGAGCCGAAGCCGTCGGCAGGCACCGTGCCCTTGACGATCGTCGCGCTCTTGACCAGCTTGGCCGTGTTGCTGGCGATCTCCTTGCTCAGCATCTGGCGCAGGTACTCCTTGCCGCCGGCCGGGTTCTTGCCCTTCGGCACGATGAACGGCTCGCCGGCCGCACCGTGGTAGCCGTTCTTGAGCTTGATGTCGCCACTCAGCGCGGGGGCCTTGAGACAGGTCATCGCGAAGTCCGGCGGCATGATGTCCTTCATCTCGTTCTCCAGCCAGGAGCCCGAGGGGTACAGCAGTGCCTTGCCCTGCACGAACTGGGTCTGCGCCTGCGTGTGGATCATTCCGGACCCACCCGGCTGGAAGTACCCGGCCTTGACCGCCGCCTCGATCGCCGCGAAGGCCTCGGTGACCGCCGGCTGGGCGAAGCTTCCCGCCTCGAGGTTGTCGATCTTCTTGATCACGTCGACGCCACCCTTGCGGGCCGCCATCGACAGCGCGAGCTCGTGGTAGTAGTCACCGGCATTCTGCCCGCCGAAGGTGAAGAGCGAGATGCCCTTGGCCTTGGCCTTCTCGCCGAGGGCCATCACCTCGTCCCAGGTCGAGGGCGGCGTCCAGCCGTTGTCGGCGAAGACCTTCGCGCCGTACCAGAGACCGAACACGGTGTAGAAGTAGTTCATCTCGAGCAGCTTGCCGTCGTACGTCCCTGGGTCGGTCGCTCCGGCGATGAGGGTGTCCTTGACCGTCTTGCCGTCGAAGCCCACCGCTGGAGCGGTCAGCAGGTCGTCGAGCGGCTCGACCTGCGACTGGATGCCCGCGAACGGGATGTGGTCGGCGCCGGAGTTGTCGATGACGTCGGGAGGGTTGCCACCGACGAAGCGCGGCTGCAGCTCGGTGTTGATCTTGGTCGTCGACGTCACCTTCGCGACGGTGCCGCCCCACAGCGTGTTGTATGCCGCACCGGCGTCGATGGCGTACTGGTCGCCGAAGCCACCCTTGAAGATCACCACGTCGACCGCGGCCTTCGGGTCGATGCCGAAGGGGTTCTTGTCGCTCTTCGCTCCGCCGGCAGCCGCCCCGGACGCTCCCCCGCTCGAGGACCCCCCGCCGGTGGCACAGCTGGCGAGGGCGCCCGCCATGGGGACGGCGAGCCCAGCGGCCAGGGTGTACTTCAGGAAGTCCCGCCGGTGCAGACCCGTGCTCGCTCTTGCGCCGAGGTCCGTCTCCGGGTTCTGCTGCGTTGCGTCGTTCACAGGGCCGAGTCCTTTCGGTGGTCAATGCGAAAGACGGCCGCGCAGCCGCCCCTCTCCTCCTGCGCGCGGACCCTGACTCGAGCCCGGCAGCTCATCCGACCACCAGCCGCCCCGTCGAGGCGGCTTGGCATGGCAGTCGAGATCAATCTGTGACCGTTATTCGTATGGTGACCGTACAAAATCAGGTCCGTCTGGAAATGTCAATGGCCGCAGCGGCATCACGAGGCCAGGGAGGCCGCGCTGTGGGACCCTTCGGGCCATGACCGACGACGTCGCGGTGCGGAGCGCCCAGCAACCGGGCTCCTCACGTGACACCCCCCAACAACGGGCCTGGTACTTCTACGACTGGGCCAACTCGGCCTACGTCACCACCACCGCGACGGTGCTCCTCGGCCCCTACCTCACCTCCGTCGCCACCGCGGCCGCCTGTCCCGGACTGCCGGACGGCGCGCAGTGCCGCCAGAACCTGGACGTGCTGGGTGTCCCCGTCGACCCTGGCTCCCTCTTCGCCTACACAGCGACCGTGTCGACGATCATCTCGGCGCTGGTACTCGTCGTCGTCGGGGGAATCGCCGATCGCAGCAGCCAGCCGGTGCGGCTGCTCGCTGCACTGGCGTGGGGCGGTTCGACGGCGGCCTCGCTGCTCTTCTTCGTCCAGGGGACGAACTGGCAGCTGGCCGTCGGACTGTTCATCGTGGCCAACTTCTGCCTCGGCTCCTCCCTGGTGGTCTACGACTCCCTGCTGTGCCGGATCGCTGGCCCCGACCAGCGGGACCGGGTCTCGTCGAAGGGATGGGGATTCGGCTACCTCGGTGGCGGGTTGCTGCTCGCCCTCAACTTCGGGCTCGACATCTTCCACGCGCAGCTGGGCCTGGACCGTGGCACGAGCACGCGGATCAGCCTCCTCTCGGCCGGGCTCTGGTGGGGTGCCTTCACGCTCATCCCGGTCCTGGGGCTGCGTCACCTGCACGGCACCGTCGCCACTCCGGTGGACCGGAGCAAGGGCGCCGTGCGGGGCAGCTTCGCCCAGCTGGCGGACACCTTCAGAGAGCTGAGGCTGTTTCCGCAGACCCTGCTCTTCCTGCTCGCCTACCTGTTCTTCAACGACGGCATCCAGACCGTCATCGGCACCTCCAGCCTGTATGGCTCCGTCGAGCTCGGCTTCAGCCAGTCCACGGTCCTCGGCGTCTTTCTGTTCGTCCAGTTCGTGGCCTTCGGCGGAGCCCTGCTCTTCGGTCGCGTGGCGGCCCGTGTCGGCGCCTGGCGGACCGTGCTCGGCAGCCTCGTGGTCTGGACGCTCATCGTCCTCGTCGCGTTCTTCGTCCCGGCTCGCTCCCTCGTCCCCTTCCTCCTCCTCGCGTTCACCATCGGGATGGTGCTCGGCGGCAGCCAGGCCCTCTCCCGCTCGCTCTACAGCCAGCTCATCCCGAAGGGGCGCGAGGCGGAGTTCTTCAGCCTCTACCAGGCGATGGAACGCGGGACGAGCTGGTTCGGGACGCTCACCTTCGGCCTCGTCTACCAGCTCACCGGCTCGTACCGGTGGGCCATCACCGCGCTGGTGGCCTTCTTCGTCATCGGTGGCCTGCTGCTGTCCCGCGTCCGGATGCGGGCCGGGATCCTGGCGGCCGGCAACGAGGTGCCGCGCGTGGTCTGAGTGTGATCCTCGTCTCATCTGCACAGCCCGGTAGCGACGCTCCCCCAGCAGAGGAACAATGCACAGGCCCTCCACGTTGGACCGTCTAAGTAGTGAGGTGCTTGGGAGCCGTTTCCGAGCCCAGGTGACCGACCACAGGGAGGGACTGCCATGGCCGACCGATCACTCCGAGGGACCCGACTGGGGACCTTCAGCATGGAGTCAGACACGAACGTCGTCCCCAGCGAGCGCCGCATCACCACCTATGTGTGCCCGCTGGGGCACCGCATCGAGCTGCCGTTCAGCGTCGAGGCCGACGTGCCGCCCGTCTGGGAGTGCCGCTGCGGCAACGAGGCGAAGCTGCTTGACGGACCCGAGCCCGAGCCACGTCAGGTCAAGCACGTCCGCACCCACTGGGACATGCTGCTCGAACGCCGTTCCATCCCCGAGCTCGAGGAGCTCCTCGAGGAGCGCCTCACTCTCCTTCGCGAGTCCCGCGGCGAGAAGCCGCGGCGCAAGCGCAGCGCCTGACGGTGCAGCGCAGCGCCTGACGGTGCAGCGCAGCGCGTCGCAGCCCGCCGAGCCCGTCAGAGGATCTCGCCCTCGATGACGTCGTCGCCGCCCGGCTTCTCCCCCGACGAGGGTGAGCGGCCGGGCGTTCCGCTGCCTGCCGGGCCACCGAGCACCCCTCCGAGGAGCCGTCGTGCCACGACGGCCTCGAGGCTGCGCCGCGCCATCGGGCGGGTGAGCGGCAGGATGAAGGCGAAGCCCACGAGGTCGGTGAGGAAGCCGGGAGTCAGCAGCAGCACTCCCCCGACCAGGACCAAGGCTGCGTCGGCGAGCTCCCTCGAGGGCATCCGCCCGGTCCGCAACGCCTCGCTCAGCGACCGCCAGCTCCGCGCGCCCTCCCGGCGCACCAGCCACGCGCCCAGGGCGGACTCAGCCAGCAGCAGGAAGAACGTCGGCCAGCCGCCGATGACCTTGCCGACCCCGATGATGGCGACGACCTCGAGCAACGGGACGACCAGGAGCGCCAGGACGAGGACCAGGCTCCAGCGTCGCCCCCGGCCCGTCCGGCCGGCGGGGGTCACAGCCGGTGCCACTGCGCTTCCCGCCGGCGTGATGCGACGCGAGCCAGACCGGAGGTGAGCTGGCTGCCTCGGTAGGCGGCTCCCCACCCGGTGATCTTCAGGAGCGACTCACGCACGATGTCCGGGCTCATCTTGGAGTCGCCCGTCTCCCGCTCCACGAACTCGATCGGCACCTCGAGGACGGTCAGGCCCGAGCGCACGGCACGCCAGGTCATGTCGATCTGGAAGCAGTAGCCCTGCGACCGCACCGAGCTCAGGCCCAGCCTGCGCAGGGTGGACGCCCGGTACACCCGGTAGCCGCCGGTGGCGTCGTGGACCGGCATACCGAGCAGGACCCGGGTGTAGACGTTCGCGCCGACGCTCAGCGCCTTGCGATGCGCTGGCCAGTTGACGACCGAGCCGCCCGGCACCCATCGCGAGCCGATGACGACGTCGGCGTCCTCTGCCGCCACCAGCAGGGCCCTCAGCTGCTCCGGCTGGTGCGAGCCGTCGGCGTCCATCTCGACCACCGCGCCGTACCCGTGCTCGAGGGCCCAGTCGAAGCCGGCGAGGTAGGCCGCGCCCAGGCCCGCCTTGTGACCCCGGTGCATCACGGTGACCTGGCCGTCGGCCTGGGCCAGCTGGTCGGCGACCCGGCCCGTCCCGTCGGGTGAGCCGTCCTCCAGGACGAGAATGTCCGCCTCGGGAACGGCCGCGCGGGTCCGCGCCACGATCCTCGGCAGGTTCTCACGCTCGTTGTAGGTCGGGATGAGGACGAGCACCCGGCCCAGCGGGCCACGGGTCTCAGGCAGGGTCACAGGCAGCATCCTTCGCGTGTCGAGCAGGGTGTCCGAGCCTAGCGCCGTCGCGCGCGACGACCCATACCGAGCGTCAGCGCCCCCAGAAGCAGGCAGGCCAGGTACTCCGGCCAGGGCCCGAGCCTCGTGGCCAGCGTGAGCTGGCTGCGCAGGGGCAGCTCGCCGGAGAGGACGGCCTGGGTGAACAACGCACTCGGCTGCTGCACGGTTCCGTCGGCGAGGATCAGGCCGCTGACTCCAACGGTGGACACGTGCACGACGGAGCGCCCGTGCTCGATGGCTCGGATCCGGGAGATGGCCAGCTGTTGCACCGACTCGTTGCTGTAGCCGAACGTCGCGTTGTTCGTCTGGACCAGGAGCAGGTTCGCGCCGCGCTGCACGTTGTCCCGCACGAGATCGTCGTAGGCCACCTCGAAGCAGATCGACGGGCCCGCGTGGATCACCGCCCCGGATGCTGCGGGGACGTCGAAGACCACCGGCCGGTCCCCCGCCGCGAAGTCCTGCCGCACCAGGTCCACCTTGTCGCTGAACCAGCGGAAGAACGACCGGTCGGGGATGTACTCGGCGAAGGGCACCGGGTGCTGCTTGACGTAGCGCTCGACGAGCCCACGACCCGGGAGGTAGAGCAGCGACACGTTCGAAACGTCGGGCGCCGGCTCCTCCAGCACGGCGCCCATGACAAGTGGAGCTCCGATGGCCGTCACCGCGGCGGCGATCTCGGTGGCGGCGTCGGCGTTGCGGACCGGGTCGATGTCGGAAGAGTTCTCGGGCCAGACCACGAGGTCCGGCTGACGCAGCGCTCCGGACACCACCTGGTGCGCTGCGCCGACGGTGGCCTGGACGTGGTTGTCGAGGACCTGTCGCCGCTCGGCGTTGAAGTCGAGGCCTGCGCGGGGGACGTTCCCCTGGACGGCCATCACCTGCGCGGGCACCCCGTCAGTGGGCAGCGGGACGAGGAGCCCGGCCAGGGCGACGAGGACGGCCAGAGCGGTGGGAACCCCCACCGCACGCACCTGCCGGGATGAGCGAGCGGTGGGGGGGCGCGTCCGCGACCCGGCCACGGCGACGGCGCCAGCAGCCAGCAGCGCCCCGCAGAACGCGACCGCGAAGGTCACCCCCGGCGCTCCCGCGAGAGCGGCCAGCCGGCCGAACGGCGAGTCCGCCTGGCTGAAGGCGAGCCGCACCCACGGGAACCCGCCATACGGGAACCGGTCGCGCAGCGCCTCCTGTGCCACCCAGGCCAGCGCGACCGCCAGCGGTCGCACCCGGGCTGCCGCGCCTCCACCGGTGCCGCCCTGGAGCCACCCGCACCACCCGGCCATCAGGGCGAAGAACAGCGCCTGGAGGACCGCCAGGGCGAGCCAGGGGACGGCCCCGACGACGGTCCCCGCCCAGCTCAGCGAGTAGGTGAAGAACACCAGACCGGTGGCCAGCCCGAGCAGTGCCCCGCGGCGGAAGCCTGAGCCGGCGGTGGCGACGGCGAGCAGGGCGACCCCGATCGGCGCCAACGGCCAGATGCCGTATGCCGGGAAGGCCAGGCAGAGCGCGACGCCGCTGAGCAGGGCGAGGACGAGGCGGCGGAGCACGCCGTAACCGTACGCTGCCCGGATCCGGGCAACAGCAGGGCCCACAGTGCCTTTGGGACCAACCCGGAACCGACGGGATGCCGGTTCACCAGTTGTTGTCTACTGAGCACTGCGGGCCCTGCCGCCGTTTGCCAACCGCTCACACGGGCTCCGAGATCGTGAACCGTCAGGCGGGCCTGGTGGTCGGCGGCTGCGCGCGCAAGCCGCCGAGAACTCCCTTGTGGTTCACTCCCCCGGACCGCCTGCGGCCGTCCCGGCTAACAACGTGTGCCAAAACCTACTCCGTAGCCACGTCCTGTCAACCCACTGTTCACCTGCGGAAACGCACGTCCGCGCAGGTCACAGGCGCCCCCCAATCCCGTTACCGGACAGAGTCTTTCGAGCCTCTCGGCGTGTCGGCGGACGACACGCCGAGGCCGCTGGGGGGACGGTCTCCTCACCGGAGCGGCTGGCGTCGGCGTCAGGGCACGACGACGACGCCGCGTGCGGTGGTCGCCACGAGCGGCGGATCCAGGACGTCCGCACGAGAGGTCCCCCGGTCGGGGGCGCTGCGCGCCACCACCCGCAGGGTGAGCTCGAGCTCGCGGCTGCGCCGGCCCACCCGGACCAGGCGCGCCTCGATCTCGACCACGTCACCGGCCCGCACCGGAGCGAGGAACTGGACGTCGCTGTAGGACGCGAAGAGCCCCTCGTCACCGTCGGTGCGGATGCACATCTCGGTGGCGACATCGCCGAAGGCCGCGAGGGAGTACGCCCCGTCCACGAGGTTGCCGGCATAGTGCGCGTGGCTGTATGGCACGTAGTGCCGATGCAGCACGACCAGGCCGACCTCGGGAGCTCCCGATGCGGCTGCGGCGATCGACGCCGTCTGGGCGTGGTCCGAGGCCGTCATGACCTGCTCCTTGGTGCTGCGACGAGGGCGTGGACGAGATAGCTGGCGACGTCTCCCGGAGTGGTGCCGCGGCCGAAGACCTTGTCCACGCCCAGGGTCGGGGCGCTTCCCTCCTCGAACCGTGGACCGCCGGCGACGAGCAGCGGCAGCTCCCCGGCAGGGTAGGCCTCGCGAAAGGCTGCGGACATCTGGCTGGTGTTGTGCACGTGCGCGTCGCGCTGGGTGACGACCTGGCTGACCAGCACCGCGTCCGCCCGCTCCGCCCGGGCGCGAGCGACCAGCTCGGGGACCAGCACCTGGGCGCCGAGGTTCACCACGGTGATCTCCCGGTAGTACTCCAGACCCTTCTCCCCCGCGAAGCCCTTGATGTTGAGGATGGCGTCGATCCCGACGGTGTGCGCGTCCGTGCCGATGCAGGCGCCGACGACGACGAGCTTGCGGCGCAGCGACTTCTTGATCGCGAGGTTGATCTCCTTGGCGGTGAGCAGGGGGTACTCCCGCTCCACCACCTCGACCTCGCGCAGGTCGACGAGATGGGTGACCGACCCGTAGACGACGAAGAAGGTGAAGTCCGGGCCCATCGCCTTGGCGTGCACGAGCAGGGCGGGGTCCATCCCCATCTTCCGGGCGAGCTGGAGCGCTGCACCCTCGGCGCGCCTGTCGTGCGGCACCGGCAACGTGAACGACATCTGCACCATGCCGTCGCCGGTCGTGTCACCGTAAGGCCGGACGACCGTGGGCGCCCCGCTCGCTGCAGTGGTATGCCGGGAGCTCACCGGGTGCTCCCCTCGTCGAGCAGGGACATCGCCGGGTTGTCGTAGCCGTCCTCGCCCGTGGCCCGCAGGACCACCCCGTCCAGCCCCTTGCCAGCATCCGCGGGCCGCCGCATCAGACCGAACGTCCCGTCGGCGATCGCGGCCAGCAGGGCGGGTGGGCCCCCGGGCTGACGGTCGTCGACGATCCGCTGGAGCAGCTCCACCGCCTCGGTGAGGACGTGGCGGGCCCGGTTCTGGATGAAGCCGTGCCGCGGCGGGTGGAAGTCCTCGACGAGGCCGCCGGCGGCGCCCATGACGTAGCGGACGTTCTGGAGGGCCAGGTCGCGGTCGGACAGGAACGGCGTGACGACCGCCTCGGTCATCATGCCCACCAGGAGGATGCCCTGCCCCGTCATGGCCCCCACGAGGTTGAAGAACCCGTCCAGCAGGTACCCCCGGAAGACGTCGCCGGTCATGTGCTTCGTCGGGGGCATCCACTTCAGCGGGGCGTTCGGGAAGAGCTGGCGGGCCAGCATGGCGTGGGCCAGCTCCATCCGGAACGAGTCGGGAATCTCCGGCACGATCTCGAAGGCGTGGCCGAGGCCCAGCTGCCAGTCCTCGAGGCCGGCCTCCTTGGCGAAGTACTCGTTGAGCAGCTGGCTGACCGTCACGGTATGCGCGGCGTCGACGGCGTCCGCGGTCGTGAGGTAGTTGTCCTCGCCGGTGTTGATGATGATCCCGGCCCGGGCGTGGATCTGACGGGAGAACCGCTGGTCGACAAAGGTCCGGATGGGGTTGATGTCGCGGAAGAGGATGCCGTACATCGAGTCGTTGAGCATCATGTCGAGCCGCTCCATGCCCGCGAGCACGGCGATCTCCGGCATGCAGAGACCGGACGCGTAGTTGGTCAGCCGGATATAGCGCCCGACCTCCCGGCTCGTCTCGTCGAGGGCCGCCCGCATCAGCCGGAAGTTCTCCTGCGTGGCGTACGTCCCCGCATACCCCTCGTGGGTGGCTCCCTCGGGCACGTAGTCGAGCAGCGACTGCCCCGTGGACCGGATCACGGCGATGACGTCGGCCCCCTCCCGGGCCGCCGCCTGGGCCTGCGGGATGTCCTCGTCGATGTCTCCCGTGGCGACGATGAGGTAGATCCATGGTTTCTGCCGCGGGTCACCGTGCCGCCTGACCAGCCGGTCCCGGGCGGCTCGCTGCCGGTCGATCCTCCGGATGCCGTGCGCCACGGAGCGGCGAGCGGCCGTCCGGGTCGCGGACAGGTCCCGCCCTCGAGGGAGCCGGAAGGACGCCGTGCCGCTCGCGGCACTCTGGGCGAGGGACAGCAGGTCTGGCGCCTCACCTCGGCGAAGGGCGTCGTAGACCGGGGTGGTGACCCCGTGCTCCAGCCCTACCTCATCCCGCACCGCCTGGACGAGGTGGTTGACCCACGGCACCCGCTCGTGGTCGGCTCCGGCAAGGCCAGCCAGCCGCAGCGTCGCGCGTTCCACGGACACCGTGGTGTGGCTGCGGGTGAGCCGGACCACCGGCGCTCCGGCGCGGCGGGCCAGGGACCGGGCCTGACGGACGACGGCGGGGTCGAGCTCGAGGCGAGCGGGAGGTGTCGGCGGCACGGGCGCCAGCCTAGCGAACCGACGACGAACCTTCGGCCACACGACACCCAGACCGGAGAATCTCCCTTCGATCAGGCAGTAGCCCGACGTTCCTCCGGCCCGACGGTGAGCACGCCGCCGCGGCGCCCGCAGGAGGTCAGCGCGCGTCGCGGAGCACCCCGCCGCGCAGGACCGTGCTCACCGCCTGCGGTGCCGGCTGTCCGTCGGCAAGGTCGGGCAGCCCCGGACCGCGACAGTCCCAGACCACGAACGTCGCCTCCGCACCCTCGTGCAGCTCGCCGCCACGGGCACCGGCCGCGCGGTGGCCGCCCGCCGTGTGCGCCCGGAACGCCTCGCTGAGGGTGACCCGCTCGGCGTGGGCGTGGTGCCGGACGCAGGCACGGACCGCCTCCCAGGGGGCGAAGGGGGTGACCGGGGAGTCCGAGCCCAGCGCGAGGACCAGGCCCGCGTCGAGCATCGTCCGGTACGGGTTCATCCCGCTGACCCGCTCCACGCCGAGCCGTTCGGCGTACATCCCCGACGGGCCACCCCATGCAGCGTCGAAGGCCGGCTGGACGCTCGCCGTCACGCCGAGCCGGGCGAGGCGGCGCACCTCGTCGCCCCCCACCATCTCCACGTGCTCCAGGCGGTGCCCCACCCGGCGGAAGGCGTCGGGGCCCGTGACCGCGGCGGCGGCCTCCATCCCCTCGAGCACGGTGGCCACCCCCCGGTCGCCGATCACGTGGAACCCGCCCTGGACTCCCGCGGCGGTGCACGCCTCGAGATGGCTGCGCACCTGCGCCACGCTGAGGTAGGCGTTGCCGCAGTGGTCCGGGTCCGTGGCATGGTCCGCGTATGGCGCGCGCAGGCTGGCGGTCCGGGAGCCGATCGAGCCGTCCGCGCTGAGGTCGCCGGCCAGCCCGTGCGCACCGTGGCGGCGGACCAGCTCCCGAGCCTCCTGCGCTGACTCGGCGAGCTCAGCCCAGTAGCCGACCACGTCCGGCAGGCCCGGCTGCCGGGCCACGTCGAGGACGTCCGCGAAGTCCTCCGCCGAGCTGACGACCGGGCCGCCGTTCTCGTGGACCACCGCGATGCCCGCCTCGCGCGCAGCACGGAGGGCGGCGGCGATGTCCTCCCGGCGCTGGGCAGGGGGGACCGAGGACGCAAAGGTGTCGCGAGCCTGGTGGTGGGCGTCGGTGATGACGAGCCCATCGGGCAGCCGGCCGTCCGCGTCCCGGATGCGGGCCGCCGCTGCGAGGGCGGAGGAGACGACTGCGGAGTGACCGTCGACCCGAGGCGCGTAGACCACGCCGCCGTAGGTGGCGCGGTCCAGCTCCGCCGCCGTGAACGGGCGGCGCTCGGGCCAGCTCGTCTCGTCCCAGTTGTGGGCGAACACGGCCCGCCCGGCGACCGCACGCGCCGCCGACTCGATCCGGCCGAGCGCCTCGGCGAGCGATCGGACGTCGCTCAGGTCGACACCCCGCATGCCGGCACCGGTCTGCGAGAGGTGAGCGTGGGCGTCGACGAAGGCCGGCGTGACGAGAGCGCCGTCGAGGTGGACGACCTCGTCGGCCCCGTCGACATGCCGGTCCGCCTCGGAGTCCGGACCCAGCCAGCGGATCCTTCCCTCCCCTACCAGCATCGACTCGGCGGCGCCGTCTCCGCGGCTCAGGATGCTTCCGGCGCGGTACAGGGTCGTGCGGGGAGCGGTCACCCGGGCACTCTAGATGCTCGCTCGCTCGCCTACCCTGCCTCCATGAGGACACGCCACCACGACCTCGTCGTCATCGGCACCGGGTCGGGCAACTCGCTGCTCGGGCCGGAGCTGGACGACCTCGACATCGGCCTCGTCGAGGGCGGCACGTTCGGGGGGACCTGCCTCAACGTGGGGTGCATCCCGACGAAGATGCTCGTAGTGCCCGCGGACCGGGTGGTCGACGCGATGGAGTCGGCCCGCCTGGGGGTCCAGGTGACCCACGCGACGGCGGACTGGTCGGCGATCCGCGACCGGGTCTTCGGCCGGATCGACCCGATCTCGGCCAGTGGCGAGGCCTACCGGCAGAAGGCTGCCAACATCACGCTCTACCAGCGCATGGCGAGGTTCGTCGGGCCGATGACCCTGGACACCGGCACCGGCGTCACCGTTACCGCTGACCGCTGGGTGATCGCTGCGGGAAGCCGCCCCCGGACGCTCGACGTCCCCGGCCTGGAGGTCGACCCCGAGCGCGGCGTCCACACCAGCGACAGCATCATGCGGCTCGAGACGCTCCCGCGACGGATCGCCATCGTCGGCGGCGGATTCGTTGCGGCAGAGCTCGCCCACGTCCTCGACGCCATGGGCACCGAGGTCACCTGGGTGCACCGCGGCGCGGCGCTGCTGACCGCTGAGGACGGGGCGGTCAGCAGCGCCTTCACCGCCCTGGCCGCGCAGCGCTTCGACCTGCGCCTCCGCACGACGGTGGGGGCGGCGCGACGGGCCGACGACGGCACCTGGACGCTGCGCCTCGACGGGCCGCTCGGCAGCACCGGGGTCGGCAGCACGGCTGTCGGCAGCACGGCCGTCGACAGTACGGAGGTCGAGGTCGGGGCGGTCCTGCTCGCGGTGGGACGCCGGCCCAACACCGACCTCCTCGACGCCGCCGCCGCCGGCCTGCCGACCCACCCGGACGGCCGCCTCGTGGTCGACCCGCAGCAGCGCACCCCGGTGGAGGGTGTCTTCGCCCTGGGTGACATCAGCAGCCCGTTCGAGCTCAAGCACGCGGCCAACCACGAGATGCGGGTGGTGCGGCACAACCTCTCGCACCCGGACTCCCTGGTCGCCAGCGACCACCGGTTCGTGCCACACGCCGTCTTCACCCACCCCCAGATCGCGTCCTTCGGCCCCCGGGAGGAGGACCTGCGCGCAGCCGGCGTGGCGTGCCACAGCCACACCCAGCACTTCGGGGACGTCGCCTACGGCTGGGCGCTCGAGGACACGACCGGGTTCGTCAAGGTCGTCATCGACCCCGACAGCAGGCTCCTGCTCGCGGCCCACATCCTCGGCCCGGAGGCCTCGACCTTGATCCAGCCACTCATCCAGGCGGCGCACTTCGGCCAGCGCGCCGACGACGTCGCCAAGAACCAGTACTGGATCCACCCGGCGCTCAGCGAGGTGGTCGAGAACGCGCTGCTCGGCCTCGGCTGACCCCGACGACGCTCAGGCCCCCCCGAGGCGGGCCTCGAAGAGGGCACGCACCGCTGGGGTCGACCGCAGCAGGCCCACCGCGTAGGCCGCGTGCCCGGGGACGTAGCCGTTGCCGACGAGCATGCGCACGTCGGCAGCAAGGCCCTCGGCGCCCAGAGCGGCGGCGGCGAAGCTGGTCGCCATCGAGAAGAAGATGACGGTGCCGCCCTGGGCCGTGGACAGGATCGCCGGCTGCTCGCATCCGGGCACGTCGACGCACACCACGGTGACGTCCGCGGGCCCGCCGGCCGCCTCGACGGCCGCGGACAGGCCCAGCGGCGATCGGGCGTCCGCGACGACCACCTCGTCGGCCAGCCCGCTCTGTCGCAGGGCCGTCGCCTCCGGCTCGACCGGGACGACGCCGATGAGGCGGCCGGCGCCCGCCTCGCGGGCGGCGGCCAGGGACAGGGACCCGGACTTGCCGGCGGCGCCGAGCACCGCGACCGTCGGGCCGGCAACGCGACGCGGCTGCCCGGCAGCGCGACCCGGCTGCCCGGCATACTCGCGGACGACCCTGGCCACCAGGGCGGGGGCGCCGCAGACGTCCATGACCATCAGGGCCAGGCGGGGGTCCAGGTCCTGCGGGAGCACCGCGGCGATGCTGCGGCCGAAGAGGATGGCGTGACCCGTCGCCGGCACCTGCTCGCTCAGGCCGTCCCAGCGTCGCAGGCCGTCGGTCACGGCGAGGGGGGTCAGCGACAGCGAGACGAGCGTGGCCACCCGGTCGCCGGGAGCCAGACCGAGCGGGCTGTCCGGCCCGACCTCGTCGACCGTGCCGATCAGCATCCCCCCGGAGCCGGTGACAGGGTTCTGCATCTTGCCCCGGTGCTCGATGATCTGGAGCACCTCGGCCCGGACTGCGTGTCCGTCGGTGGTGCCGTCCGGGCCGCGGTGCTTCTCGCTGAGCTGACGGAACGAGGCCGCGTCGAGGTTGAGCGTGTCGAGAGCGACCCGGACCTCGTCCGGCCACACCTCGGGTCGCGTATCCAGCCGCTCGGCGGCCTGGGGCAGCGTGACGTGCTCGCCGGACGGTTCGAGGACGCGGTGCAACCCGACGGGGGACGAAGGACGAGCGGACACAGATTCTCCTTGTTGAGCCACGTATGGGCGCAATACTTGCGGTGTCCTGCGCAAAGGACGGGATGTTCTGCACTATCCTGACACGTATGACCACCGCCATCGAGCAGCCATACCACTACCGACAGCGTGAGCTGGTCGAGCCGGACTGGACCCGGCTGCCGGGCTGGCGCGCCGTCACCGCCGAGCAGTGGGACGACGTGCAGTGGCAGCGAGCGCACTGCGTCAAGAACATCCGCCAGCTGCGCGAGCTGATGGGCGACCTGCTCACCGACCTGTTCTACGCCGATCTCGAGCGCGACCAGGCCGAGCGGGCCACGATGTCCATGCTCGTGCCGCCGCAGATGCTCAACACCATGGTCCCGGCGCTCGAGGGGGCGATGCCGGCCTCCGGCCAGGAGTTCACCCGGGCCTTCTACGCCGACCCGGTCCGGCGCTACATGCTCCCGGTGTTCTCCGACCGGCGCGCCGACTGGCCCTCGCACCCCTATGCCACCCGCGACTCGCTCCACGAGCACGACATGTGGGTCTCCGAGGGGCTGACGCACCGCTACCCGACCAAGGTCCTCGCCGAGCTGCTGCCGACCTGCCCGCAGTACTGCGGGCACTGCACCCGGATGGACCTCGTCGGCAACTCGACCCCGCAGGTGAGCAAGCTCAAGCTGGCCGGCAAGCCCGTCGACCGGTATGCCGCGATGCTGGCCTACCTTCACGAGACCCCGACCGTGCGTGACGTGGTCGTCTCGGGCGGGGACGTGGCCAACATGCCGTGGAAGAACCTCGAGGGCTTCCTCGACAAGCTGCTGGAGGTCGACACCGTCCGCGACATCCGGCTCGCGACGAAGGCGCTGATGGGCCTGCCGCAGCACTGGCTGGCCGACGACGTCGTCGAGGGCGTCGGCCGGGTCGCCCACAAGGCCCGCAGCCGCGGCGTGTCGCTGGCCATCCATACCCACGTCAACAGCGCCCAGTCCGTCACCCCGGCGGTCGCCCGGGCTGCGCGGGCGATGCTGGAGGCCGGCGTCCGCGACGTGCGCAACCAGGGCGTGCTGATGCGTGGCGTCAACGACTCGCCCGAGCAGCTGCTCGACCTGTGCTTCGCCCTGCAGGACAACGCCTCGATCACTCCCTACTACTTCTACATGTGCGACATGATCCCGTTCAGCGAGCACTGGCGAGTCTCGCTCGCCGAGGCGCAGCGGCTCCAGCACGCGATCATGGGCTATCTGCCGGGTTTCGCCACCCCACGGATCGTCTGCGACGTGCCGTTCGTCGGCAAGCGCTGGGTGCACCAGCAGGAGGACTACGACACCGAGCGGGGCATCTCGACGTGGCGGAAGAACTACCGCACCTCGATCGAGGGGGCCGACACCGAGGCGCTGTCGCGCGAGTACGTCTACTACGACCCGATCGACACCCTCCCCGAGTCCGGCCAGCGGTGGTGGGCTCAGCAGGTGGACGCCGGCGCGTCGCACGAGGTCGCCACCCAGCAGGCCCAGGCGAGCCGCCAGCTCGCCGAGGCCCAGCTGGCCTGAGGTCAGTGGTCGGTCCGACCGAGCCGGTCCTTCATCGCCGCGTCCACCGCGGCCCCCAGGGAGTCCTGGAACGCCGCGAGCAGCGCATGCCCGGCCAGCGGGATGACCTGCTCCACCGTGTGCTGCATCTGCTCCCACCGCTGCGCCGGCATCCCCGCGTCGACGAACTCGTCCCACACGGCATCGCGGAAGACCGAGATGAACAGCTCGGCCACCCCGTCGGCGTGGGCTCTCAGCTGGGGCAGGAGCCGCACCACCGCATCCGGCGGCACGCCGAGGGCGATCACCTCGAGGGCAGCCCGCAGGAGCGGAGGGTTGTCGACCCGTAGGCGCCCATCCGGCAGCCGGGCTGCGAGCCCGAGCGCGACGAACGAGTCGACCAGCGCGGGGTCCTCGGAGATGCCCGCCTGGCGGGCCACCTGCCGCGCCTCGATGACCTCGGGCTCCTGGCTCTGCCACGGCATCATCAGCGCGTGGTAGAGACCGAGCGCCTGGGTGCCGCTGCTCGGTGCGGCCGTGATGAGCTTCTCGGCGGCGGCCAGGGTGTAGCCCTGGTCGAGCATCTCCCTCACCAGGGTCAGCCGGGCCACGTGGTCCGGACCGTAGAAGCCGGTGCGTCCCGACAGCCTCGGAGGTGGCAGCAGGCCCCGGCTGCTATAGGCACGCACGTTGCGGACCGTCATCCCCGTCTGTGCGGCCAGCTCGTCGATGGTGAGCTCCCCGGCGCGCCGGCCGGCGGGGCGGCCCGGCGCCCCGGCGGTACTCGTCTCGCCGCGCTGGTCGCTCGGTGGTCCTGGCACGGCGACAGGCTACCCGCCGCCCGCACGATCGCCGCCGTCGGCGCGACAGCCTCGTGATCTGCCTCGCGACACGGTGAGGTCAGGGCCCGCAGGCGTCCGAGGACGAGGGGAGGCCGTGGGTCCCGACGAGACGCCTAGTCCGGCGCGTCGGCGACCGCGTCAGGGGCCGGCGTGTGCCGTCCCTCCCAGGGCGTCGAGAGGACGACCGTGGTCCGGGTCCGCACGTTGGCGGCGCTGCGGACCCGTGCGAGCAGGTCCTCCAGGTCGGACGGCCGGGCCACCCGCACCTTGAGGATGTAGCTCTCGTCACCGGCCACCGAGTGGCACGCCTCGATCTCGGAGATGTGCGCGAGGCGGTCGGGCACGTCGTCCGGGGCCGCGGGGTCGAACGGCGAGACGGCGATCATCGCCGTCAACGCCAGCCCGATGGCCTCGTGGTCGACCACGGCCCGGAAGCCGGTGATCACCCCACGTTCCTCCAGTCGGCGCACCCGCTGGTGCACGGCCGATGTGGACAGGCCGGTGGCCTTGCCCAGGTCGGTGAAGCTCATCCGGCCGTCGGCGGCCAGCAGGTCCACAAGTCGGCGATCGAGTTTCTCCACAGGGCACAGGCTAGCCACCGCGACAGCCGATCTCGGGCGAAGCCGCGCAATGGCACGATGGGCCCCATGCCTGCACCCCCGGAACGCCTCATGCTCCTCGACTCCGCCAGCATCTACTTCCGGGCGTTCTACGGTGTGCCGGACCAGCGCGCGTCGAGCGCCGAACCGCCGACCAACGCGGTGCGCGGCTTCCTCGACATGCTGGCCTCGCTCGTCGACCGGTACCGGCCGACGCACCTCGTCGCCTGCTGGGACAACGACTGGCGTCCCGCCTTCCGCGTGGCGGCGCTGCCCTCATACAAGGCGCACCGGGTGGCGGACCCCCTCACCCAGGAGGAGGACGTGCCGGACGAGCTAGCCCCGCAGGTGCCCGTCATCGTCGACATCCTGACGGCGCTGGGCATCCCCCGCATCGGGTCCGACGGGTTCGAGGCGGACGACGTCATCGGCACGCTGACCCACGCCTCTCGCGGCGTCCGGCCGGTCGACATCGTCACCGGCGACCGCGACCTCTTCCAGCTCGTCGACGACGCAGCCGGCGTGAGGGTGATCTACACCGCTCGAGGCGGAGTGCGTGACCCCGACCTCGTCGACGAGGAGTTCCTGCTCAGGAAGTATGCCGTGACGTCGGGTCAGGCCTACGCCGACATGTCGGTGCTGCGCGGGGACGCCAGCGACGGCCTGCCCGGGGTCGTCGGCATCGGGGAGAAGACCGCCGCGAAGCTCATCGCGACCTACGGTGACCTCGGAGGTCTGCGGGATGCGGTGGCGTCCGGCGACCCCGCGATCAAGGGGGCCCAGCGGACCCGGCTGGAGTCCGCCGCGGCATACCTTGACGTGGCCCCGAACGTCGTCCGGGTCGCCCGCGACGCCCCCGTCCCCGAGGTCGCCGCCGACCTGCCGACCGCCGTCGCCGACGTCCGGCTGCTGAGCAAGGTGGTGTCGGAGTTCGGCCTGACCAGCTCGGTCAACCGGGTCCTCGCCGCCCTCGCCATCCACTGACGGCACTGCCCGACCGGTCTCCCGCCGGGAGGAGGGCGGGTCACGCTTCGGTGGAGTCAGCGTAGGCGTCCGTCTCGGTGGCCTTGGCGGAGAGCCAGACCCGCTGGCCCGGATGCAGTCCCAGCTCCGCGACGGCGGCCGGGGTGAGGTCGACGAGGGCGGACGGCAGACCGACCACGTCGACCCGGACGCGGTCCGCGAGCAGCTCGAAGCCCTGGACCGTGCCGGGCCACACGTTGCGGGGGCTCGCGTGCCCGGGCCGGTTCGTATGCAGGGTGATCGCCGAGGGGCGCAGGCCCACCAGCACCCGACCCGGGTGGGCGATCTCGTCGGCGACGGTCACCTGGAGGCTCCCCCCCGCGTCGAGCCGGGCCGTCGCGCCGTCGGCGTCCAGAGCGCCCGCGTAGAGGTTGATCCCGACCAGGCGGGCCACATACTGCGTGGCCGGCCGGCGGGCCACCTCTGCCGGGGTGCCCTCCTGGACCACGACCCCGTCCTCGATGACGAGCAGCCGGTCGGCGAGGACCATCGCCTCCAGCGGGTCGTGCGTCACGATGAGGACCGGCCCGGCGAACCCGGCCAGGTGCAGCCGTAGCTGGGTGCGGACGTCGAGCCGGGTCTGTGCGTCGAGCGCCGAGAGCGGCTCGTCGAGCAGGAGCAGCTCCGGAGCGGAGGCGAGGGCCCGGGCGAGCGCGACGCGCTGCGCCTGCCCACCGGAGATCTCCGTGGGGCGGCGCGCGGCGAGGCCGGTGAGGTCGAGCCGGTCCAGCCATCCCGCCGCGTGCCGGCGCGAGGCACCTCGTCCGCCTCCTCGGGAGCGCGCGGCGAAGCCGACGTTGTCGAGGACGCTGAGATGGGGGAAGAGCCGGTAGTTCTGGAAGACGAGGCCGACCGGCCGGCGCTCTGGAGGGACGAACACGCCGCTCTCGACATCGTCGAGCACCGTCTCACCGAGCCGGATGCGGCCGGTCGTGACCGCGGTCAGCCCAGCCAGGGCGCGCAGCAGCGTGGTCTTGCCCGCTCCGTTCGGTCCGAGGACCCCGACGACCTCACCCGGAGCGACCTCGAAGGCCACCGTGAGGCGGAACCGTCCCCGCTCCACGGACGCGTCGACCCGCAAAGCGGCCGGCTCGGCGGCAGAGCGGTCGAGCCCCCCCGTCAGCCCGGTCACGAGAGGCTCCCCGCTGGGCCGGCCCGCAGCCACCGGTCGCGCAGTGCCGCGAGCACGGCGACGGAGACGACGAGCATGACGAGAGACAGGGCGATCGCAGCGTCGGGGTCGCTCTCCAGAGCGAGGTAGACAGCCAGGGGCATGGTCTGGGTCCGGCCGGGCGCGTTCCCCGCGAAGGTGATCGTGGCCCCGAACTCCCCCAGCGCCCGCGCCCAGGACAGCACCGCACCGGCCACGAGGGACGGGGCGATGAGCGGGAGGGTGACCCGGGCGAAGACCACCAGCCGCGATGCCCCGAGGGTCGCGGCGGCCTCCTCGTACCCCGTCTCGGCGGCACGGAAGGCCCCCTCGACGGTGACGACGAGGAACGGCATGGCCACGAACGTCTCGGCGACGATGACCCCGGCGGTGGTGAACGGCAGGGTGATCCCGGTCCACTCGTCGAGGGTCCGGCCCACGATGCCTTGGCGTCCGAACGCCAGAAGCAGCGCCACACCACCGACCACGGGGGGGAGCACGAGCGGCACGGTGACCAGGGCGCGCAGGACCGAGACGCCCCGCCAGCGCACCCGGGCCAGCACCCAGGCGAGCGGGACGCCGAGCAGGACGGAGAGCACCGTCGCGGCGGTGGCGCAGACCAGCGAGAGCCGCAGCGCCTCGACCACCTGCCGGTCGGCGAGCAGGCGGGTCAGCCCCGACCATGGCGCCCGGATGAGCAGGGCAGCCAGCGGCACGAGCAGGAACAGCGCGCCGAGGGCGGCCGGCACCGCCAGCGGCCAGGGCAGCTGCTCCCGCGGACGCCCAGCTCTGGCCGGGCGCGCAGGCCGGGCAGTGATCGCCGTACGGGTGGGCGGGGTCGTCACGGCGCCTCGAAGCCGTCTTCCACCAGCACCGCAGCACCGGCCGGCGAGAGCACGTAGTCGGCGAAGGCCCGGGCCGCCGTGCGGTTCGTCCCGTCCTTGAGGACGGTGAGCGGGTAGGCCGTCGACGCGTTGAGGTCGGCCGGGATGGGCACCCCGGTGACTGAGCCGCCGCCCGTGACGACGTCGGTGGCGTAGACGACCCCGGCATCGACCTCGCCCAGCCGCACCTTGGTCAGGACGCCCTTGACGTCCGTCTCCTGGCTCACCGGTGTCACCGCCAGCTTGGCATTGGCGAAGACTCGCGCAGCCCCCACCCCGCACGGCACCGCGGGCTGGCAGACGGCCACTGTGACATCGCGTCGGCCAAGGTCGGCGAGGGTACGCACGTTCCCCGGGTTCGCCGCCGGCACGACGACCTGCATGACGTTGCGCGCGAACGTCCTGACGTCAGAGGCTCCGCCCGCAGTCACCACCTGGTCCATGTTCAGCTGGCTCGCCGACGCGAACACGTCCGCGGGCGCCCCCGCGTTGACCTGCGCCGCCAGGCCCGAGCTGGGGCCGAAGTTGAAGACCACCCTCACCCCGGGATGGGCTGCCTGGAACTGGCCGGCCAGCCGGGTGAAGGACTCCGTCAGGGACGCGGCGGCGAATACGGTGACCTCGCCGGTCACGGGGTCGGCCGTTCCGGTTCCGAGGGGTTGAGCGGGTGCCGCGCCGCAGCCGGCGAGGAGGCCTCCCGTGAGGATGAGGACGGCTGGCGCCATCGAGCGGGTGCGCGACACGGGGCTCCTCGAGCGGTTGAGGCCGGGTGGATGGGCAGCCGGCACGCCGGGCGGCTCGTCGGAGACCGTGGTCAGCCCCCAGAGCATCAGCGACGTTCCGGGATCTCGATGACGACGTTGGTGGACTTCACCGCCGCGATGGCCAGGACACCTGGCTTCAGCTGGAGCTCGTCGGCGGCCTCACGGCTCATCAACG
Source organism: uncultured Actinomycetota bacterium (assembly GCA_963826375.1). Taxonomy (GTDB): domain Bacteria; phylum Actinomycetota; class Actinomycetes; order Actinomycetales; family Dermatophilaceae; genus Lapillicoccus. Next base: position 1,357,696 of record CAWGWN010000009.1, read on the forward strand.
AGACGATCCGGTGGCCACCCGACTGCAGCTCGACCTGCGCCATGACGGTGTCGCGCACCACGCGGGTCACCAGCCCGACGAAGCGGTTTCGCGCCGAGGCAGACAACACCGGACCGGGCTGCAGCCGGTCGGCGGCCAGGGCCAGGTCCTCGGCGAAGGCGGCCAGCGCCGCCCCGTCGATCACCGCTCGACCGGCCTCGTCGCTCGAGGCAGCCAGCCGCCCGGCGTCCACCCAGCGGCGCACCGTGTCGTCCGAGACACCGAGCAGCTCAGCGGCCTCCCGAACCCGAAAGCGCGACATGCGGGCTATTCTAGCCGCAGATGCGGCAGGAACGCCCGGTTGCAGCAGCAACCGCGGCAGGAGTGCCGGCGCCGCGGCCTCCCCGCGCCGAACGCGTAGCCGGTCAGTCCACCCGGTCCGCAGCCACGACCCCGCGCATGACGGCGTCGACCGCCTGGCGGGCCGTCCTGGCAAGAGCGGGAGTCGGTGCCGCCTCGGCGATCTGCCCGAGCAGGTCGACGATCTGCTTGCACCGGCGCACGAAGTCACCTGCGGCGATGTCGGTGTCCCGCAGGACGAGCTCGAGCCGCTGGCCGCTCGCCCACCGGTGCACCATCCACGCGATCCCTCCGTCCGGGTCGCCGGTGGCGGGGAGGGAGTGGTCCCGCTCGCGGTCCTCGAGAAGGCTCCAGAGCCGCACCATCTCGCGCCAGGCCTGCGCGACGTCGTCATTCGGCATGCGCGGGGAGATCTCGCTCTCCTCACGCCGGGGCTCGTGGATGAGGGTGGAGACCGCGGAGGCGAGCCCGGCCGGGTCGAGCCGCTGCCAGACCCCCTGGCGCAGGCACTCGGCGGCGAGCAGGTCCTTCTCGGTGTAGAGCCTGCGCAGCTGCTCGCCCTGCTCGGTGACGCTCTCGCCGCCCTCCCCGAGATAGCCCATCCGGCTGAGCAGGTCGCAGATCCGGTCGAACGTCTTCGCGACCGAGTTGGTCCGGCCGTCGACCTTCCGGCGCAGCCCGTCGGTCTCCCGCTCGAGCCGCCACCAGCGCTCGGCCCAGCGGGCATGGTCCTCCCGCTCGGGGCATCGGTGGCAGGGGTGGGCGCGCATCTGCTGGCGCAGGGCGGCGACCCTCTCCTCCGTGCCGTCCGGCGCCGCAGCCCGTCCCCCGGCGCCCCCCTTGGCGCCGGCTGGAGGGTCGTGCGGGACGGCGATCCGCAAGGTGGTGGCGAGGTCTCGCCGCGACTTGGGGCTCTTCGCGTTGAAGTTGCGAGGCAGTCGCACGGTCGTGACCGGGGCCACCGGAGTCGGCACGTCGACGAGGGTGAGCCGCTTGAGCTGTCGGTCCTCGGTGACGACGGCCGGCGAGGCAGCCCCGCCCCGCACACCGGCCCGTCCGGAGTCCGCCTGGACGACGACGGCATACCCGGCTCGCCGGCCGTTGGGGATCCGGATGACGTCGCCCACGCGCAGCTGTTCCAGGCTGACCGCCGCCTCGGCCCGCAGGCTGGCGCTGCGGCGCCTCACGGCGTCCTTCTCCAGGGTTCTGATCTCGTTGCGCAGAGCCGCGTACTGGGTGAAGTCACCCAGGTGGCACGTCATCGACTCGGCGTAGCCGGACAGCGCCTCCTCGTTGCGCCGGATGCTGCGCACGAACCCGACGACGGCCCGGTCGGCCTGGAACTGCGCGAACGACGTCTCGAGGATCTCGCGCGCGCGGTCGCGGCCGAACTGCGCCACGAGGTTGACGGCCATGTTGTAGGTGGGGCGGAAGCTCGAGCGCAGGGGGTAGGTGCGCGTCGAGGCCAGCCCGCCGACGGCCAGGGGGTCGAGCCCCCGGTTCCACAGCACGACCGCGTGGCCCTCGATGTCGATGCCGCGCCGTCCTGCCCGGCCGGTGAGCTGGGTGTACTCCGCCGGGGTGATGTCGACGTGCGCCTCGCCGTTGAACTTCACCAGCCGTTCGAGGACGACGGTGCGGGCGGGCATGTTGATCCCGAGGGCGAGCGTCTCCGTGGCGAAGACCGCCTTGATCCGCCCGGCCGTGAACAGCTCCTCGACGATCTCGCGGAAGGTGGGGAGCATCCCGGCGTGGTGCGCGGCAAACCCCCGGGTGAGGCCCTCCGCGAAGTCCCAGTAGCCGAGGACGGTGAGGTCCTCGTCCTCGAGGCCCCGGATCCGCTCCTCGACGAGCCGCCTGATCCGGTCCCCCTCCGCCTCAGGGATCAGCCGGACTCGCTGGGCCAGCAGCTGGCTGACCGCGGCGTCGCAGCCGACCCGGCTGAAGATGAACGTGATCGCGGGCAGCAGCCCCTCACGGTCGAGCCGGTCGACGACCTCGCCCCTGGACGGGCCTCCGCCGGGCCGCCCCCCACGGGCCAGCCCGCGCCCCCCGGGGCCGCCTCCCGGGCCGCGGCCGCTTCGGCTGCCAGGTCGGCCTCCCCCGTGCCCACGGTGGCCTCGCCCGCCGCCGTCGTCGTGGCCCCGGCGAGAGTCGTTCCCGATGGCGCGGAGGAGCTCAGGGCTCAGCCGGGCCGGTGACAGGGACTCGGCCTCCCCCGCTGCGGCCGGGTCGAAGACCTCGTCGACGAAGAGGTCGAAGAGGTCCTGGCCCACCATCATGTGCTGCCAGAGGGGCACCGGCCGGTGCTCGGAGACGACGATGTCGACTCCTCCTCGCACCTCGGCGAGCCAGGCGCCGAACTCCTCGGCGTTCGAGACGGTCGCGGACAGCGAGACGACCAGCACCTCGGGCGGCAGGTGGATGATGACCTCCTCCCACACCGCCCCCCGGAACCGGTCGGCCAGATAGTGGACCTCGTCCATCACGACGTAGCCCAGCCCGGTGAGGGTGGGCGACCCGGCATACATCATGTTGCGCAGGACCTCGGTCGTCATGACGACGATCGGCGCCTCCCCGTTGACCGACGAGTCACCGGTCAGCAGCCCGACGTTGCGGGCCCCGTGGACCCGGACCAGGTCGGCGTACTTCTGGTTCGACAGGGCCTTGATCGGGGTCGTGTAGAACGCCTTCTGGCCGCTGGCCAGGGCGAGATGGACCGCGAACTCGCCGACGATGGTCTTGCCGGCTCCCGTGGGCGCCGCGACCAGGACGCCCTGGCCCGCCTCCAGCGCCCGGCAGGCCTCTATCTGGAACGGGTCGAGGGGGAACTCGAGACCCTCGACGAACCTCGCGAGCTGGCTCGCCTCGTGCCGGGACCGTTCCTGCGCGGCGGCGAACCGATCGGCGGCGGACATGGGGTCAGGCTACGTCAGCGGTCGGGGATGCCGGGGAGCCACCACGCGCAGGGCGCCCGGCACGATCTCGAGGTCGACAGGCAGCGGCGCGAACCGCTCGCCGTCGGCCTGGCTGACGATGCCATCGGCCTCGAGACGGACCCGCCGGCCCTGCAGGATCTCGACCCTCGGGTGCCCGACGTGGGTCCCGCGGAAGACCCGGGGGAAGACGGCGAGGAAGCGCCAGGTCGAGATCGAATGCAGGATGAGGATGTCGAACAGCCCGTCGTCGTACTCGGCATCCGGGCAGACGAGCATCCCTCCCCCGAACGCCGGTCCGTTGGCGACCGCGACGAGCATCGCCTGGGTCTCGTGGCGCACCCCGTCGACCGTCACGGCATACGGGATGGGACGGAAGACCGGAAGCTCGCGGGCGACGGCGAGGGGATAGCGCAGCGCCCCGGTCGGCCAGGACCAGCGGGCGGCCCGCTCGGTGACGACGGAGTCGAACCCGCCGCCGAGGACGCCGAGCCACCATCGGACGCCGCCGTCCGGCAGCATGCAGCGACCGGCGTCGACGGTGCGGACCATGCCGTCGGTCACGAGCGCGGCGGCCGCGTCCGGGTCCTTCAGCGGCAGCCCGAGCGAGCGAGCGTTGTCGTTACCCGTGCCTGCCGCCACGATGGCGACCGGGATGTCCGTGCCGGCGCAGAGGTTGACCGCGAGGTGCACCATGCCGTCCCCGCCGACGACGCAGAGGATGTCGATGGACCCCGTCGCCACCGCCGCCGTCCCTCGGGTGCGCGCGCCCTCGAGGTCGGACGCGGAGAGGTCCGTGATGACGTGCCCGTCGGCCACCAGCCGGCCTCGGGCACGCTCACCCATCGCTACCCCGCGACCGCGACCAGCGGTCGGGTTGACCAGCAGCCCGATGCGCAACGGGCTCGTCGGTGGCACGAGCGAACGCTACAGCTCCGACGCCTGGTCGTCGGGCAGGTCGTGCCAGGCGGTCGTGGCGTCCCGTCTGGCCCGCCGCCGGTCGAGCAGGAACGCGATCCCGACGGCGAGGTAGTAGAGGCCGATCATCGGCAGGGCCAGGGCGATCATCGACCACGGGTCCGGCGACGGGGTCATCATCGCCGCGAACAGGAAGATGAGGAACACCGCCGGCCGCCACGTCCGGATCATCACCCGCGCCGGCAGCAGGCCCGCCGCGTTGAGCCCGACGAGGAAGACGGGGAGCAGGAACGCGATGCCGAACGCGAGGATGAACTTCAGCACGAAGTTGAGGTAGTCCGCCGCGGGGAGGATGTTGGAGGTCCCCGTGGGGGTGAAGGACAGCAGGGCGTCGATCGCCTTGGGCAGGGTCAGGTAGGCCAGCCATCCACCGGCCAGGAAGAGGGGGACCGCGGCGCCGATGAAGGCGAGCGAGGTCCGCTTCTCGCGGCGGGTCAGGCCGGGCACGATGAACGCCCAGACTTCGAAGAGCCAGACCGGCGAGGCGATGACGAGCCCGACGAACAGGGCCACGGTGATGTGCATGGCGAAGGGGTCGGTGAGGTTGCCGAAGCTGACCTGGACGATGGAGCTTCCCCGCTCCTGCTGGAGCTGGGTGATCGGCTCGATGAGCTTCTTCAGGAGCGGGTCGTAGACGAACCAGCCGGCGATCCCCCCGACGAAGATCGCCCCGATGGAGATCAGGACGCGACGGCGCAGCTCGCGCAGATGGTCGCCGAGCGACATCCGTCCTTCGGGGTCACGCTGACGCCGAAACCTACCTCTGGCCACGGGTCAGCGCCGGTTCACTGGAGGGGTGCCGGTTGGGCCGCGGTGCTCAGAGCGCCGGGTTGTTGTGACGAGCCTGCTCCGCGTCGTGCGGCTCAGTCGGCGACGGGGCGGACTGCGGCTGCGGCTGCGCGACCACGGGCGGCACGGTCGGCGGCTGGGTGGCCTGGGGTGCCGCCGCGGTCTGGCCGGCTGCGGCGTCGGCCGGGGTGCTCGGCTGGGGGACGACGCCAGGCACGGTGTCCTTGGCTGCCGGGCTCGGCTTGGACTCGGTCCCGTCGTTCTTCATCTCGGACATCTCGGACTTGAAGATCCGCATCGAGCGGCCCACGCTGCGGGCGGCGTCGGGCAGCTTCTTCCAGCCGAACAGCACCGCGATGATGACGGCCAGGATCAGCAGATGACTGGGCTGGGCGAGGTCTCTCCACATGGTCGTTCTGGCCTTCCGGGGTCGATGACGCTTACGAGTCTACGTGGCGAGCCCACGTGGGGCGGTTCTCGGCCCGCCGAGCGCGCCGTTGCTCGGTCAACGCCTGACGCGTGCGTTCGCGTTCCTTCCGGAGCGCGGAGGCGTCACCGAAGACCGCCAGCTCCTCAAGAGCATCGGCGCGGTCCCCGAGCCGGTCGACCTCCGTCCGGATGGCGCTCAGCCGGTGCTCGGTGGAGACCAGCTCGTCCATCAGCCGGGTTGACGTGCGCCAGGTGCGGCGAAGAGCGCTCCAGAGGTACCAGCCGGACCCGAGGAGCAGGACGAGCCAGATGAGGATCCAGACCACGGCTCTCATCGGACCTCTGCCCCGCTCTCCCCCGGAACGGCCCCCGCGCGCTCGCCGTCTCCGGCATAGGCGGCAAGCGCCGCCTGTGCTCCGAGGGCGACGCTCGCGGCCAGGTCACCGGGCGAGACCACCGTCAGGTGGCCACCCATCCGCCAGGCCATCCGACGGACCCATGACGGGTCACTCACCCGCAGGGTGACCCGGCGACCGCCCTCGGGCAGGTCGGAGACCGACTCGGTCGGGTAGTAGTCCACGATCCAGGCTCCCGAACGGTCCGTCTCAACGACGACCTCGATGTCCCCGTCGTGCGGCGTGAACGCCGCGCCGGTCAGGTCGCGCGGTCGCGCCTGCGGCGGCGCGGTGCCGTCCCTGTCGAGGACCTCGAGGCTCTGGATGCGGTCCACCCGGAAGAGGCGCACGTCCTCGGCCGTGTGGCACCACCCCTCGAGATACCAGTGCGCGTCGAGGCTGAGCACCCTCATCGGGTCGACGTCGCGCTCGCTCACCTCGTCGCGGCCCGGCACGAGGTAGGCCAGATGCACCCGCCGGTGGTTGCGCAGCGCGTCTCGGGCCCCCTTCAGCGTCGACTCCTGAGCCCCGTCGTCGATGGAGACCTGGACGCGCGCGCTCGCGGCTCCGACCGCCCCCGTGGCCTCCTCGAGCTTGGTCAGGGCACGGGCGACAGCCTCGTGCTCGGCGATCCCGGGGGTGGAGGCCAGCGCCCGCAGCCCGACCATGAGCGTCAGCGCCTCGTCGACGGTGAGCCGCAGCGGACGCGCGATGTGCTCGGCGTTGCCGAGATAGACGCGGCCGTCCTCCCAGTCAGCCTCGATGAGGTCGTCCGGCATGCCCCCCGGGGTTCCGCAGAGAAAGAGCAGCTGCAGGTCGGAGACCAGCTGGTCGCGGCTCACCGCGAACTCAGCGGCCGCCTCGTCGATGTCGACCCCCTGGTGGTTGAGCAGCCACGGAACCATCGTCAGCAGGCGCGACAGCCGGGTCGTCGCCGACTCGGCCGTGGGCCGACGAGGCGCGCTCATGACACCACCCCCGCGTCGGTATGCCGTTCGGCGGCACCGGTGAGGCGGCGCACCACCGCGTGCCGCAGCGCCGCGGGCCCGACCGCGACGACGTCGGGTCCGAACCCGGCCACCTCGTCCGCGAGCCGGTCGAGGTCCTGGTAGTCCACCTCGAGGCTCGCCCAGCCGGAGGCCTCGTCATTGACAGCGGTGGCCCGCCGACGGAGGGTGTTGCCCGCTCCGGCGCGGACCGAGAGCGAGGCCCTGACGGGCGCGGCGCTCGAGGTCTGGGTCAGCTCCACCAGCACTCGCGGCTCGTGGTCGGCGGGAACGTCGAAGGCGCCCGCGGGTCCGGAGGAGCTGACCGGTCCGTCCACCCGGCTGAGCCGGAAGACCCGTTCCTCGGCCCGGTCGAGGTCCAGGCCCGTGACATACCACCGGCCGTGCCACTGGGTCAGGCCCCAGGGCTGGAGCCGGCGCTGCGCCGTGTCACCGTCGGACTTGCGGTAGGGGAAGGTGACCACCCGACGTTCGAACACGGCCCGCCGGATCGGCTCGAACGCCTCCTCGGTGGTCCGGACGACGGGCTCGATGCCGAGCAGGGACGCGTCGTCGATCTCCACGCCGGCAGCACTGAGCTTGCGCAGCGCCGCGGCAGCGGAGCCGGCCAGGCTGGCTCGTGTCCAGGCTCGGCCGGCCAGGGCGAGAGCGGTCACCTCATCGGGCTCGAAGGCGATCTCGGGCAGGGCGTACTCCCGCTTGTCGATGCGGTAGCCCAGCTCGTCGTCGAACAGCGGGTCGACCACCGCCGTGACGAGCGGGATGCCGAGCTCGCGCAGCTCGTCCTTGTCCCGCTCGAACATCCGGTCGAACGCCTCGTCCGAGGCGGTGGAGTGGTACTGCGGCACCGCGCTGCGGATCCGCGCCTTCGACAGGGGCATCCGGGTGGACAGCAGAGCGATGACCAGGTTGAGCAGACGCTCGGTCTTGGCCGCTGCGGTGGGTTGGGCGCTCATGGCGCCGACGCTACCCGAACGCAGCCGCTGTCCGGTCCCCCGGCGTCGGTAGTCTGCGCTGGTGATCCGGATCCGGCGTGGGACGGTGCTGACCCAGCTCGAGCAGTGGACGGGTGCGGTGGTCTGCGAGGTGCAGTGTGACGCGGCCGGAGATGCGCGGAACGGCCCCGACGTCATCGCCGCCTTGGCCTACCCGGACCTCGTCGGCCTACCCCGGCCGGGCGACGTCGTCGTCGTCAACGTGACCGCCCTCGAACGCGGTCTGGGCACCGGGGGCCTGGGGCTCGTCGTCATCGTCGAGGGACGGCTGCCCACCGCGTCGTCCCCGCCGGACGGCGGACACCTCGTCAAGGCCCGCTACACACCCCAGCAGACGATGGTGCTCGGCGTCGACGAGCAGGGCAGCCCCCACCACGCCACCCTTGCCGAGGCGGACGCGCTCGACGGTCTGCCCGTGGTCGTGGCCGACCTGCACTCCGCCCTCCCGGCGATCCTCGCAGGGCTGCGTGAGCGGGCCCCGGACGCCGCCGTCGCCTATCTCATGACCGACGGAGCCGCCCTCCCGCTGGCCTTCTCCCGCACGGTCGCCACGTTGCGCGCGGCGGGCTGGCTGGCGTGTGCGATCAGCGTGGGTCAGGCCTTCGGCGGCGACCTCGAGGCGGTCACCGTGCACACGGCCCTGCTCGCCGCCGCCCACGTCGTCCGGGCCGACGTCGCCATCGTGGCGCAGGGACCGGGCAACCTCGGCACCGGGACCCCTTGGGGGTTCTCGGGTGTCGCCGCCGGGGAGGCGGTGAACGCCGCGGGCGTGCTCGGCGGCCGTCCCGTCGCGTCCCTGCGCGTCTCCGGTGCCGACCTGCGCGAGCGTCATCGCGGACTCTCGCACCACAGCCGCACGGCATACGGCAGGGTCGCGCTCGTCCCGGCCGCTGTACCCGTCCCCGTGCTGGACGGCGACCTCGGTGCCCTCGTCGACCGGCAGGCGCAGGCCCTGGTCGACGCCAGCGCGGGACGGCTGAGCCGGCACGACATCGACCTCGACGGGCTCGAGGCGGCCCTGCGCGGGTCACCGGTCACCTTGAGCACGATGGGCCGCGGCTACGCGGACGACCCGGCGAGCTTCCTCGCCGCCGCCGCTGGCGGCCGGTACGCCGCGTCCCTGCTGTGAGTGCTGGCTGTGAGTGCCGGGCGTGAGTGACCCGGCTGTGGCTGCGCTGCCGGCCGGGCCGGCCGGTGACAGCTGCTCTCAGCGACCGGTCAGCGCACGTCGACGAGGTCGACGATGAAGATCAGCGTCTCCCCCGGCTTGATCGCGCCGCCGGCGCCGCGCTCGCCGTAGCCGAGGTGCGGGGGGATGGTGAGCTTGCGCCGTCCCCCGACCTTCATCCCCGCGATGCCCTGGTCCCAGCCCTGGATGACGCGTCCGCCACCGAGGGGGAAGTCGAGCGGCGCGCCGCGGTCCCAGGACGAGTCGAACTCCTCGCCACTGGAGAAGGCCCAGCCGGCGTAGTGGGCGCTGACCGTCTGACCGGCCGTGGCCTCGTCACCGGTGCCGTCGATGAGATCCTCGACGACGAGCTCGGTCGGAGCATCGTCGCCGGGGAAGTCGAGCTCGGGCTTGGAGCGGTTCGGGTCGAGCGGCATGGCGTGGTTCCTCTCAGGGAGATGGAGTGGCGGGTAGCGCTGTTGGTCAGCCGGCGTCGAGGATGTCGACGACGAAGGCGAGCGTCGAGCCAGCGGGGATCTTGCCCGCCGCCTTGTCGCCGTAACCGTCCGCCGGAGGGACGACCAGGAGCACCCGGGAGCCCACCTTCTTGCCCACGAGGCCCTTGTCCCAGCCCGGGATCACGGCACCCGCGCCGAGCTGGAAGGTGAACGGCGAGCCCTTGGCCCACGACGAGTCGAACACCGACCCGTCCGCCCAGACGACGCCGGTGTACTGCACGGTCAGCGTCTGCCCGGCGGCCACCGGCGCTCCCTTGCCGTCCACGAGGAGCTGGCTGACGAGCGTCGTCGGTGCTGCGGTCTTCGGGACGGTGATCGCCGGCCCGGTCTTCGGGTCGAAGGTCACCGTGGGCTGGCCGGCCACGGGGGGCACGTCGGTCCCCTCAGCGGCGGCCAGCGGAGTCCCGACCGAGAGCACGTCGGCGACGACGACGAGGTTGTCGGTCGGGCCGATCCCCGCCGCGGTCTGGCCGGCGGCACCGAAGGCGTCAGCGGGCGGGATCGCGAAAAGGATCCGGGAGCCGGTCTTGACACCCATCAGGGCCGTGTTCAGCCCGGGGATGGTCTGGTCGCTGTTCAGCACGAAGGACTGCGAGCCGCCCTTCTCGTAGTCGCTGTCGAGCTGTTTGCCGTCCTTGCCGAGAAACAGCACCGATCGCACCGTCACCCGGCTGGCCGCTGTGCTCTCGTCACCGGTGCCGGGCTTGAGCACCTTGACGGCGGTCGCGCTGACGCTGACCGGAAGCGTGGTGATGGCCACGGTCGGCGCCTTGGCCGGGTCGTCGCCCGTCACGGTGATCCCGTCGAGAACCTTGAGGTCCGCCGGCTTGTTCAGCGGCTTGTGGGCGCCGGTCGACGCGCTCGTGGCGGGTGCGGGCGCCGTCGTGGCGGACCCGGCGTCGGGGCTGCCCGAGCTGCAAGCGGTGAGCAGAGAGACGGACAAGGCGGTGGCCGCAACCAGTGCCTTGGGAAGAATGCGCACGCTGAAGACCTTCGTGTTCGGGAGCGGGAGGCGAGCCACTGTAACCCGGCCCTCTGTGGGGGTCTCACATGCTGTCGATGAGACGGGCGACCCTGCTGTCCTCTGCGGCGAACGGGTCCTTGCACAGCACGGTGCGCTGGGCCTGGTCGTTGAGCTTGAGGTGGACCCAGTCGACCGTGAAGTCCCGGCGATGCGCCTGTGCCGCCCGGATGAAGTCCCCCCGGAGCTTGGCTCGGGTGGTCTGCGGTGGGCGGACCTTGGCCTGGAACGTCTCGAGGTCCGTGCAGACCCGGGCGGCCAGACCGCGGCGCTGCAGGAGGTAGAACAACCCGCGGCGCCGGTTGATGTCGTGGTAGGCGAGGTCGAGCTGGAGCACGCGGGGGTCGGCCAGGGTGAGATCGTGCTTCTCGGCATACCGGCTGATCAGCCGGTACTTCATCACCCAGTCGATCTCCGTGTCGATGTCCGAGAGGTCACCGCTGCCGACCGCGGTGAGGGTACGTCCCCACAGGTCGAGCACATGCTTCTGGATCGGCGCGCTCAGGCCCTCACGCTCGACGAACGCCACCGCCCGCTCGTAGTACTCCGACTGGATCTGCAGGGCCGAGAGCTCCCGCCCGTTGGCAAGCTTGACCGTACGCCGCCCCGTCAGGTCGTGGCTGACCTCACGGATGGCCCGGATGGGGTTCTCGAGGGCCATGTCGCGCATCACGACGCCGGCCTCGATCATCCGCAGCACGAGGTCCGCCGAGCCCACCTTGAGCATGGTGGTGGTCTCGGACATGTTGGAGTCGCCGACGATGACATGCAGCCGGCGGTACTTCTCGGCGTCGGCGTGCGGCTCGTCCCGGGTGTTGATGATCGGCCGGCTCCGGGTCGTGGCCGAGGAGACGCCCTCCCAGATGTGGTCCGCCCGCTGGCTCACGCAGAACTTCGCCCCGGCGCTGCTCGTCACCACCTTGCCCGCCCCGCAGGTGATCTGCCGGGTGACGAGGAAGGGGATGAGGACGTCGGAGATCTTCTGGAACTCGCCGGCGCGACCGACGAGGTAGTTCTCGTGGCATCCGTAGGAGTTGCCCGCCGAGTCCGTGTTGTTCTTGAAGACGTAGATCTCCCCGGCGATGCCCTCCTCGCGGAGGCGGATCTGCGCGTCCTCGACGAGACCCTCGACGATCCGCTCTCCCGCCTTGTCGTGGATCACGACCTCACGCAGGTCGTCGCACTCCGGGGTGGCGTACTCCGGATGCGACCCGACGTCGAGATAGAGCCGAGACCCGTTCCCAAGGAAGACGTTGCTCGACCGGCCCCAGGAGACGACCTTGCGAAACAGGTACCGCGCGACCTCGTCAGGGGTGAGCCGGCGCTGACCGTCGAACGTGCACGTCACGCCGTACTCGTTCTCGATCCCGAAGATCCGCCGCTCCATCGCCCCACCCTAAGCCGCGCAGCCGCAGACACCCCGGGTGATCCCCACGACACCCCGGCGGTCCCGTTCGTCCGCTGTCAGCGAACCACCGGTGACGCCCCCTCGGACAGCGTGGTGGTCTGGCGCCATGGAGGTGCTCGGTCGGGGTGGACCGGCTGGGCGGACGACTCCGCTGCTGGAGCCCTGGCCGCACGACGAGGTCGGCTCCGGGTCGTCGCGGCCGGGCTGACCAGCCGCGACCTCGCGAAGACCACCCGTGCGGCACTGGCCTGGGAACGACATCTCGGCATCGACCGGGAGCTGCGTGCCGAGCGCTGCCTGGCCGGGAGCGCGTGTCTGGTCCGGTAGGCTCTGTCCCTTTGGCGGACTGCGCGCGGCTAAATGCGGACATATCAGCACTTAGTGCACGCATAACGGTAAATTTCGTGCAACGGGGACGTCTGGAACTTCAGTCACACGTGTACCGTCCGTCACGACCCACGGTTGCACGAGGTGCCCCGGCACCTGGAGGGCGGGCATACCACCGACCACCGTCAGGATCGACGCGATGCACTTGCTGAGCTCACGCCTCACCCCCACCCACCGCCCCAGCTTCGCGATGGCTCTCGCCCTCTCGGCTGGCCTGTCCGTCACCCTGGCCGCGTGCGCCCCGAACCAGGCGCCGCGGGCTGCGGCACCGCTGGCGGCACACGCGGGCCTCGAGGTGGTCTACGCGTCGGACACGCGGCCCGCCGAACCGCTCGCTCCGCACCCTGCCGCGCAGCGCCCGTCCCAGGACCCGCCGGCGCCTGCGCCCGAGCCGGCCCCCCAGCCGGCACCCGAGGCGGCCCCTCAGACCGCGGCTGCCGCTCCGGCGCCAGCCGCCAGACCCGCGCCCGCGCCGGCTGCCAAGCCGGCACCCGCCAAGGCACCGGCCAAGGCGGCGCCGGCCCCCGCCGCAGCCAAGCCGGCCCCCGCGCCCGCTCCCGCGTCCTCGGGGATGAACGCGTACGCCTCCCGCCTCCTCACCCTGACGAACCAGGCCCGCGCCCAGGCCGGCCTGGGTCCGTTGAAGGCGTCCGGCTGCGCTCAGCCCGTGGCCAACCGGTGGGCCAGCCAGATGTCGGCGGAGCAGCGGATGTACCACCAGGACATGAACAACATCGGGAACGCCTGCTCCGGCTGGCGCTCGGTGGGGGAGAACGTCGCCTACGGCAACGTCTCGGCCGACGCGATGTTCCAGATGTGGATGAACTCGTCCGGTCACCGGGCCAACATCCTGCGGGCGGGATTCACCGCTGTCGGCATCGGCGCCGTGCAGGATGCGTCCGGTGTCTGGTGGGCCGTCCAGGACTTCGTCCAGCAGTAGCCCTACGGCTGCGCTGTGGCCGGCCACGGACTGCCCAACTTGCGGCTTGCGCTTTCGCGGCGTCGCAGGTCTGCTTCCCGGACCCCGGGCGCATGAGACTCATGAGTCTGTAATCATGGGAGCCATGTCCGACTCTTCGACGGCTCCCCCGGAGTCCGAGAACGAGCATCCGAGCACCGCAGACGTGACTGTGCATGCCCTGTCGATCCTCACCCGGGCGCAGTCCCATGCGGACGCGCTGCGGGCGGAGGTCGACGCGGAGGCGGCGAGGGCCCGCGCGGAGGCAGAGACCCTCCGGGCCGAGTCGGATCAGCTGCGGCACGAAGCGGGGTCGATGCACGCCGAGGCCGTCCGTGCCCTGAACCAGGCCCGGGCCCGGCTCGCCGAGGCGGAGCAGGATGCCCAGCAGCTGGCAGAGGACTCGGCGGAGCAGGCAGCGCTCGTCACCGGAGCCGCCGTCCGCACCAGCGAGGAAGCCCTCACGACGGCCGCCGAGCAGGCCCGCGAGCTGCTTGAGTCGGCCCAGGCCGAGGCGGAGCGCCTTCGCGGCCGGGCCGAGCTCGACTACCAGGCAGTGATGGACCGCGTCGCCGAGCACGAGCGCGAGCGCACCGCGCATCACGACGAGCGCCTCCGCCTCGTCGAGGAGCAGGAGAGCCGCCGGCGTCTCGAGGGCGAGGCGCGGGTGGCCTCGCTGGTCGAGGTCGCCACTGCCGAGGCGGAGCGGCTGCGGACGGAGGCCGAGACCGAGGGGGCGGCCTGGCGGGAGGAGGCGGCATCCGTCCTCGCGGCCCACCGTGAGGAGGCCGAGCAGGTCCTTGCCGAGGCCCGCTCCGCCGCGGACGAGCTGGCGGCCTCAGCCCGCGCATCCGCCGACGAGGTCCTCGCCCAGGCCGAGCAGCACATGCACTGGGCGCAGGAGACCATGCGCGAGATGCTGGACGGCGCCAAGGACGAGGTGGCCCGGTTGCGCGCGACGACGCATCGCGAGCTCGCCGAGCACACCCGCAGCCGCCGTGAGCGGATCCAGGAGGTCGTCGCCCAGACCAGCCACTCCTCTCACCACATTGTCGCCGAGGCGCAGGCCGAGTCATCCCGGTTGAGGGGACAGTCCGAGGCGGTCCTCGCCGCCGCTGAGCAGGATGCGCGTCGGACTCTGGCCCGCGCCGCCGAGGAGGCGGCCCGGATCGTCCAGGACGCGGAGACGACCGCGGCGGCCCACGTCGAGCGGTCCGAACGACGGCTGGCCGACGCCGAGCACGGCGCCCGGCTGATCCGGGAGCGCACGGGCGCGGAGGTCGAGCGACTCCAGCGCGAGGCTCATGCGAACCGCCGCCAGGCCCGAGCCGAGCTCGTGCAGACCATCGCCGACGCCCGGGCGGAGGCAGATGCCCTGCGCGGGCAGGCCAGGGCACTGCTGGCCGAGGCGCGGTCCGAGGTCGAGGTGCTCGCCGCCCGGCGCGACGACATCACGTCGCAGCTCGGTCATCTCTCCGGAGTCATCGAGGCGCTCGCCGTCCAGGAGCGGGAGCCGGCCCAGGAGCCGCCCTCCCTTCGGGGTGCGGACGACCTCGCGCAACCACGCGAGCCGGATGGGCTCGACCATCGCGAACCGGCACCCCACGACCCCGCTACCCCTGAGCCCGACCTGCATCACACCCCCGACGCCGACCAGGCACCGACCGCCCCTTCGGCAGAAAAGATGGCCAGACGATGAGCACCAACCCCCCGACGTTCCGCACCATCCTTCGTGGTTTCGACCCGGCTCAGGTCGAGGCCGCCCTCGGTGAGATGAGCACTGCACTCGAGACGGCCCGGCGCGAGGCGGCCGACCGGACGGTCGAGCTGGCCAAGGCACAGGCGGTCCAGCGCCAGGTGAGCGAGCGTCTCGACTCCATGCGGGCCCGCATCCACGAGCTCGAGGAGGCCCAGCGCACCGCCTCGTCCCCGACCTACCGGGATCTCGGAGAGCGCATCGCCTCGATCCTGACTCTGGCGGACGAGGAGGCTGCGGAGGTCCGTGGGGTCGCCACCCTGGACGCCCAGAAGCACCGAGACGAGTCGGCCACCGCGGCGGCAGCCGTGCGGGCCGAGAGCGACCGGTACGCCGAGGAGGTCCGGACCAAGGCCGAGGCCGAGGCAGCACGGGTCGTCGAGGACGCGAAGAAGTCGGCCGACGCGATGCTGGACCACGCCGACCGGGAGTCCGCCGCTCGTCGTGAGGAGGCGGAGGCCCTCTTCGAGAGCCAGCGGGCCAAGGCGGCCTCCGCAGCCGCCGACTTCGAGACCACCCTGGCCGAACGGCGCGACCGGGCCGCCGCCGAGTTCGCGGCCCTGCTGGCCGGCCACGAGCAGACGCTGTCCTCGGTCCAGACCCAGGCAGAGCAGCTGGCCCGTGAGTCGCAGACCGCGCACCAGGAGGCTCGCACGGCGGCGAACGCCACGCTGGAGACCGCGAACGAAGAGGCCGCGTTGATGGTCCAGCAGGCGCGGGAGCAGGCTGACCGGATCCGGCGCGACTCCGAGCGCGAGCTCGCGGCCGCCACCGCCCGCCGAGACAGCATCAACGCCCAGCTGACCAACGTGCGCCAGATGCTGGCCACGCTCGGCGGCCCGGCGCTGGCCCAGCAGGTTGCGGCCACCATCGAGGAGGCGCCGCTCGCTGCGGTCCCGGCCGACGAGGGAACGGCGGACGGGGAGGCTCTCGCGCCCGGGCAGGATGACGCCGTCGAGGACGAGCGGGTAACGGACGCAGCGCCCTCACCGGAGCCGGTCGACGGGCTCGAGGACGACGACGACGCCGAGCAGGTCGCGATGGACGAGCCGGACGCCGATGACGCAGACGAGGATGCCGACCACGCCCACGCCTCGGCCGAACCCGCACCGAAGGGGACGAGCGCGCCGGCTCGCAGTCGCTGAACCGGAGCCGGCGGCGCGATCTCCTCAGCGGTGCCGAGAGCGCGCACGTCGTGGTCGTAGACGGTCAGCTGCCAGCTTCCTCGTCCGGGCCGGGTGCGCCCCCGTCGCCGATGTCCCGGGCCTCCGGGTTCGGTGGACGGTCGGTGCCGGGGGTCTCCCGCTCCCCCGTCAGCACGTCATGGTGTCCGGGTCGGTCGTCGTCGGTGGCCGGCGCGTCCGAGATCTCGTTCTCGGAGTTGAGCAGGTCCTCAAGCAGCTGCCCGGCGATCCGCCGGAACTTCCGCCTCGGCCGCTGCCGGTCCAGTACCGCGACCTCGAGCTGGTCCGCGCTGAGGGCCCGGGCTTCGCCGCCGTTGGGGTCGGCTGCCAGCGTGTCGACCGCAAGGGTCAGCGCCTCACCGAGGGACAGCCCCGGGCGCCACCGCTCCTGGAGCATCTCCTCCGCCTGCGCGATCGCGCCGCCCATGACGACGAACCCGTGCTGGTCGGCCACCGAGCCGTCGTAGGTCAGCCGGTAGATCTGGTCGTGGTCGGTGTCCTCCCCGATCTCGGCGACGACGATCTCGATCTCGTAGGGCTTCGGCTCCTGGGTGAACACCGTGCCCAGGGTCTGCGCGTACGCGTTGGCCAGCCCGCGGGCGGTGACGTCCGTGCGGTCGTACGAGTAGCCGCGCAGGTCGGCGTAGCGGATGCCGGCGACCCGGAGGTTCTCGAACTCGTAGTACATCCCCACGGCCGCGAAGGCGATCCGGTCGTAGATCTCCGAGATCTTCCTCAGGCTCTGCGGGTTCTCCGCGACGAACGCGATGCCCCGGTCGTACCCCAGGACCACGACGGACCGCCCGCGAGCGATGCCCTTGCGGGCATAGTCCGCCTTGTCCTTCATCAGCTGCTCGGGCGAGACGTAGAACGGCATGCTCATGGGGCACCTCCCGGGTTGCCGCGCCGGTCCTCGACCATCTGTGCGACCACCGCGCCCAGCGTCTCGTCGTCGAGGAAGCGGACGCCCTCGACGTCGACGACGGCGAGGGTGGGCCAGATCCGTCGCCCGAGGTCGGGTCCCCCGGTCGCGGAGTCGTCGTCGGCTGCGTCGTAGAGCGCCTCGACCGCGACCCGCACGGCGGACGGCTCGTCGAGGCCGGGCCGCCAGAGCTTCTTCAGCGAGCCGCGGGCGAAGAGCGAGCCGGAGCCGATGCTGTGGTGGTCATGCTCGCGGTAGCAGCCGCCCGTCACGTCGTAGGAGTAGATCCGACCGAGCCGGTCGTCGAGGTCGAAGCCGGCGAAGAGCGGGACGACGGTCAGGCCCTGCATCGCGTTGCCGAGGTTGCCGCGGATCATCGTGGCGAGGCGGTTCGCCTTGCCCTCAACGGACATCAGCGTCGCCTCGATCTTCTCGTAGTGCTCCAGCTCCACCTGGTAGAGCTTGACCAGCTCGACCGCGAGGCCGGCCGTGCCGGCGATGCCGACCACGGCATACTCGTCGGCGGCGAAGACCTTCTCCATGTCGCGGTTGGCGATGAGGTTGCCCATCGTCGCGCGGCGGTCCCCCGCCATGAGGACGCCCCCGGCGTACTCGACCGCGACGATCGTGGTCCCGTGCGGCGCGTCGAGCGTCGCACCGACCGGGAGCGGCCGGCCCGCCGGGAGCAGGTCAGGCGCAACCCGTCCGATGAACTCGGTGAACGACGAGGAGCCAGGGACCCGAAAGGCGTCGGGCAGCCGACCGGACGTCAGGTCTGGTCTCACTGGCCACCCTTCTGCACGAACCCCCGGACGAACTCCTCGGCGTTCGACTCGAGGACCCCGTCGATCTCGTCGAGGACGTTGTCGATGTCGTCGTCAAGGGCTTCCTTGCGGGCGCTGGACTCGGGCGCGACCGGAGTCGGCTCGGGCGCCTCGTCGGGCTTGTCCTCGCGTCGCTGCGGGCGGCTCTGCTCCTGGCTTGGCATGGCTCTCCTTCGCTCTCACCGACGCTTGCGCGTCGGTGTGCTGCCGATGTGCATGACCCTAACCCGCAGCGGCGTCGAGTTCGCGCAGCAGGGTGGCCACGTCGGGGCTGCGCTCGATGATCGCGCCGACGTGGGCCTTCGTGCCGCGCTGGGGTTCCAGCATCGGCACCCGCTGCAGGGCCTGCCGACCGGGGACGTCGAAGATCACCGAGTCCCACGAGGCGGCGGCGATGTGGGCGGAGTACTTCTCGAGGCACTTGCCCCGGAACCACGCCCGGGTGTCCTCAGGCGGCTCGGTCATCGCCCCCTTGACGTCGACCGGGTCGACCAGGGACGTGAACCGCCCGCGTTCGAGCATCCGGTGGAAGAGGCCCTTCTCGGGGCGCACGTCGCTCCATTGGATGTCGACGGCGCGCAGCCGGGGGTCACTCCAGCCGAGGCCGTCGCGGTCCCGGTAGCCCTGAAGCACCTCCAGCTTCGCCACCCAGTCCAGCTCCGCCGCACACGAGGACGGATCCGTGCCGAGACGGGTGAGGATGTCCGACCACAGCCGCATCACCTCGGCGGTGTCGGGGTCGTCGTGCTCCCCCACGCCGCGCGCCTCGAGGTATGCAGCGGCTGCGTCGTGGTACTCCCACAGCAGCTGGACGGCGGTGAGCCGCCGGCCGTCGCGCAGGGTGACCTGCGTCCTCAGCGTCGGGTCGTGGGAGACGGCGTGCAGGGTGGCCACCGGTTTCGCGACGGTGAGGTCCTGGGGGATGGCTCGGTCCTCGATCATCGCGAGCACGATCGAGGTCATGCCGACCTTGAGCAGGTTGGCCACGTCGCAGTGGTTGGCGTCGCCGATGATCACGTGCAGCCGGCGGTAGAGGTCGGCGACCGCATGGGGCTCGTCCCGGGTGTTGATGATCGGCCGCTTGAGCGTCGTCTCCAGGCCGACCTCGACCTCGAAGAAGTCAGCTCGTTGGCTGAGCTGGAAGCCGGCGGTCCGTGAGTCCTGGCCGATCCCGACGCGGCCGGAGCCGACCACCACCTGACGGGCGACGAAGAACGGGACCAGGTGGCGCACGATGTCGGCGAACGGCGTCTCTCGGCGCATGAGGTAGTTCTCGTGCGTGCCGTAGGAGGCGCCCTTGCCGTCGGTGTTGTTCTTGTAGAGGTTGACCCCGGCCGTTCCGGGGATGCCACTGAGGCGACGGACCGCCTCGAGCATGATCATCTCGCCCGCGCGGTCCCAGGCGACGAGGTCGCGCGGCGTCATCACCTCCGGGGAGCTGTACTCCGGGTGGGCATGGTCGACGTAGAGGCGGGCGCCGTTGGTCAGCACGACGTTGGCCAGCGTCGGGTCCTCGACGTCGGTGAGCTGGCTCGCGTCCGCCATGGCCCGGTTGACCTCGAACCCGCGCGCGTCACGGAGCGGGGCCTCGTCGGCGTAGTCCCAGGAGGCCCGTCCGGACCGGACCCCGTGGGCGCTCGCGTAGGCGTTGACGACGTGACCCGACAGGACCATCGGGTTGGCGGACGGGTCTCCGGGCACGGAGATGCCGTACTCCGTCTCGATCCCCATCACGCGGCGCACCGTCATGCTCCTCACCCTATGTCTCCACCCTCCCCGGTCGGGGGCACACTGGGGCCCATGTCTCACCTGCCGTGGCGGACCCGTGCGTTCACCGCCGTGTACGACCACTTCGGCCACCTGCCGGTGAACCAGCTCGGACCTGACCGGATCCGACGGCTTCGCTCGACCGTGGCGCCGACCCGCTGGCCTTTCACCCTGGTCACCGGCCGGGTCCCCGAGGGGGTGAGGATCGACGCGACGGGCTTCGCCGCGCGGGACGGGCACCGCGTACGGGTCCGCAGGTACCTGCCGCCCTCGCCCGGCCCGCACCCCGTGGTCGTGTTCCTGCATGGTGGCGGGTGGGTGCTCGGCGACCCTCGCGGCTACGACCCGCTGTGCGGGCTGCTCGCTGCCGAGGTCCCGGCCGTCGTCCTCAGCATCGACTACCGGATGGCGCCCGAGCATGTGGCACCTCAGGCGGCCCTCGACTGCGTCGACGCCGTGCGCTGGGCGGGCACCCAGGAACGCGATGGCGCCGACCCCTCCCGGCTGGCGGTCTGCGGGGACAGCGCCGGGGGCAACCTCGCTGCGGTGGCCTGTCAGGTGGTGAGGGACGAGGGCGGTCCGGCGATCTCCCATCAGGCGCTGCTCTACCCGGGCACGGACGCGACCCAGAGCTTCCCCTCGATCCGGGATCAGGCCCGGGCGCCGATGCTCACCCTCGAGCAGATCGACGCCTACCTCGACCTGTATGTCGACCGCAGCGGCGTCGCCCGGGACGACCCCCTGGTGTCCCCGCTGTTCGCGCCGGACCTGAGCGGCCTACCGCCGGCCCTCGTCCAGACTGCCGACCTCGACCCCCTGCGCGACGAGGGCATCGCCTACGCCCAGCGGCTCGAGGCCAGCGGTGTGCCGGTCCGGGCGACGAACTACGTCGGGGCGCCGCACGGGTTCATGAGCATCCCCGGCGTGACGCGGTGCGGGGCTCAGGCTCAGCACGAGCTCGTCACCGAGGTCGCGCGGCATTGTGGGGTGCGCCCGATGGTTCCGCCGGGTCGCTCCACCCCGTTAGGCTGACCCCGAACTCCGCCGTCCCCTCGAAGGGTGCCCGTGAACGACGTCGTCGTCTTCTCCGGAAGCGCTCACCCGGTGCTCGCCGACCGGATCTGCGAGCACCTCGGGGTGACCCGCTCACCCGTGGACATCAAGAGGTTCAGCAACGACTGCCTGCAGGCGCAGCTGCTGGAGAACTGCCGTCAGCGCGATGTCTACCTCATCCAGCCGTTGGTGCCTCCCACCCAGGAGCACCTGATGGAGCTGCTGCTGATGATCGACGCCGCCCGCGGGGCGTCCGCTGCGCAGATCACCGCCGTGATGCCGCACTACGCCTACGCCCGGTCGGACAAGAAGGACGCCTCCCGGATCTCCCTCGGAGGCCGCCTGGTCGCCGACATGCTCGTGGCGGCCGGGGTCAACCGGGTCCTGACGATGGCCTTGCACGCCCCCCAGGTCCACGGCTTCTTCTCGGTGCCGGTAGACCATCTCACCGCCATCGGGGTCCTCGCCGACCACTACCGCGGCCAGGACCTCACCGACACCATCGTCGTCTCCCCGGACCTTGGCAACGCCAAGACGGCCACCCAGTTCGCCCGACTGCTGGGCCTGCCGGTCGCCGCCGGCTCCAAGCAGCGGCTCGCCGACGACCGGGTGGTCATCGACTCGATCGTCGGAGACGTCAGCGGCCGCAAGGCGATCATCCTCGACGACGAGATCGCTACGGGGGGCTCGATCCTCAAGCTGCTCGAGCGGCTGAAGGACTACGGCTGCACCGAGGCCTCGGTGGTCTGCACCCACGGGCTCTTCGCCGGCGACGCGGTGGGCCGGCTGCGCGACCACGCGATGATCAGCGAGGTCGTCACGACCGACACCGTGCCGGGACCGAAGGGGTGGTCGGGGCTGCGGGTCCGCTCCGTCGCGGAGCTGTTCGCCGAGGCCATCTCCCGGGTGCACCAGGGCAAGTCGGTCTCGTCCCTCTTCGAGGGCGTCGACCCCACCCATGCGCCGCCCCAGCCCAAGCTGCCGTTCTGAGATGCCTCGCCGGCCCGGCGACCGTCCCGCGCCCGTGCTGAGCCAGCCCGGCGGATGCAGGTGACCCGCGCGGAGGTTCTGCGGCCGTGGCAGGCGGCGACCGCCGACGCGGTGCTCGTCCTCGGCTTCGCCGCCGCCGGGCGCAGCAGCCACCAGGAGTCCCAGCCGGTGGTCGGTGCACTGCTGACCGCCTGGCCCTTCCTCGTCGGCGCGTCTGCCGGGTGGGCTCTCGTGCGCTGGCGGTCGGGCCGGTGGCCGCAGGACGTCGGCGCCGGCGTGCCCGTCTGGGCCGGCGCCGTGCTCGTCGGCATGCTGCTGCGGGCAGCGACCGGTCAGGGCACCGCGCTCGCCTTCGTCATGGTCGCCACGGCCGTCCTCGGCGGGTTCCTCCTGGGCTGGCGGGCGTTGGCCGCCCGCTTCCTCACCCGCGAGTAGTGCCCATCGGCCGGCGCCGCTCCTGCCGGAGCCCCCTCCTACAGGTACTGGCCGGTGTTCGCGACGTTGTGGATCGAGCGGCCGGGCTCGGTGCCGTCCTTGCCGTTGATGAGGGTCCGGATGTAGACGATCCGCTCCCCCTTCTTGCCTGAGATGCGCGCCCAGTCGTCGGGGTTCGTCGTGTTCGGCAGGTCCTCGTTCTCCTTGAACTCGTCGACGCACGACGCGAGCAGGTGCTCGACCCGGATGCCCTTCTGGCGCAGGGTGAGGTAGTCCTTGATCGCCATCTTCTTCGCCCGGTCGACGATGTTCTGGATCATGGCGCCGGAGTTGAAGTCCTTGAAGTAGAGAATCTCCTTGTCCCCGCCGGCATACGTGACCTCGAGGAAGCGGTTCTCGTCGATCTCGGAGTACATCCGCTCGACCGTCGCCTGGATCATCCCCTCGAGGGTCGCCTCGCGGTTGCCGCCGTTCTCGGCCAGGTCGTGCTCGTGCAGCGGCAGGCTGGACACGAGGTACTTCGAGAAGATGTCCCGCGCGCTCTCGGCATCGGGCCGCTCGATCTTGATCTTCACGTCGAGCCGGCCGGGGCGCAGGATGGCTGGGTCGATCATGTCCTCACGGTTGGACGCCCCGATGACGATGACGTTCTCGAGGCGCTCGACCCCGTCGATCTCACTGAGCAGCTGCGGCACGATGGTCGTCTCGACGTCGCTCGACACCCCCGAACCGCGGGTGCGGAAGAGCGAGTCCATCTCGTCGAAGAACACGACGACCGGTGTGCCGTCGGACGCCTTCTCCCTCGCCCGCTGGAAGATCAGCCGGATGTGCCGCTCGGTCTCCCCGACGTACTTGTTGAGCAGCTCGGGGCCCTTGATGTTGAGGAAGTAGCTCTTCTCCGTCGACTTGCCGGTGCGCTCGGCGACCTTCTTGGCCAGCGACGCCGCGACGGCCTTGGCGATCAGGGTCTTCCCGCAGCCGGGAGGGCCGTAGAGCAGGACCCCCTTGGGCGGGCGCAGCTGGTGCTCCTTGAACAGGTCGGGGTGCAGGTAGGGAAGCTCCACCGCGTCGCGGATCTGCTCGATCTGCCCGGCCAGGCCGCCGATGTCCTCGTAGGCGATGTCGGGCACCTCCTCGAGCACGAGGTCCTGGACCTCGGCCTTGGGGATGCGCTCGTAGACGAACCCTGAGCGCGGGTCGAGCATCAGGGCGTCGCCGACCCGGATCCGCTGCCCCTCGAGCGAGTCCGCTCGGCGGCATACCCGCTCCTCGTCCGCGTGCGCCACGACGAGGATCCGGTCGTCGTCGAGCAGCTCCTTGACCATGACCACCTCGCCGACCCGCTCGTACCCGCAGGTGGCGACGACGTTCAGCGCCTCGTTGAGCATCACCTCGCGGCCGGCGCTGAGGGTGGCCGGGTCGACGTTCGGGCTCACCGCCACGCGCATCTTGCGGCCCGACGTGAGGATGTCGACCGTCGCGTCGTCGTAGGACTCGATGATCAGGCCGTAGGCGCTGGGGGGCTGGGCGAGCCGGTCGACCTCGGACTTGAGGGTGACGATCTGCTCGCGGGCCTCCTTCAGCGTGCGCACCAGGCGCTCGTTCTGGGTGGACAGGGTGCCCAGTGAGGTCTGCAGCTGCAGGACGCGGTTCTCCAGGTCACGGGAGCGGCTCGGGCTGTGCCGCATGCTCTCGCGAAGGTCGCGGACCTCCTCGCTCAACAGGTCACGCTGCCGGGTCAGCTCGGCAGGGTCGTCGGCAGGCTCAACCGCGCCGTCCAGAAGCTCGTCCGGCGGCTCGTTCGGGGGTTCGTTCCGGGGGCTCGTGTGCTCGGACATCCGGCACCTCCTGACTCGGCTCTCCTGGCTCGACTCCTGTCAATTCGACCCTAACCCGGTTTCCCGGTCAGCCGTCGGAGGTTTCGGTCACAGTCCTTCGCGCGCGTCGGATCTTCTTCTCGGAGATCGGCCGCTCCCCCAGGTCTGCTGCGCTCCAGTCCTCAGCCTGGAGGTCCTCCGCCGCTGCGGTCTCGTCGGGCTCGCCCTGCGCACCCTTCGCCGGTCGGCGCGTCCGTCGCGGCGGCGTGACCCCGGGCGCCAGCCGGCGGGTGGTGATGAGGAACCCGGTATGCCCGTGCATCCGGTGCTGGGGGCGGACGGCCAGTCCCTCGAGGTGCCAGCCGCGCACGAGCGACTCCCAGGCCGAGGGCTCCGTGTAGCCCCCGTGGTCCCGGATCGCCTCGGCGACCCGGGAGAGCTGGGTGGCCGTCGCGACGTAGCAGATGAGCACCCCGCCTGGCACCATCGCGTCAGCGACCGCCTCGAGGCACTCCCAGGGAGCGAGCATGTCGAGGACGACCCGGTCGACCGTGCCGGAGGCCACCGCACCCGGCAAGGTCTCGACGAGGTCACCGACCTCGATCCGCCACGCAGGATGCTCCCGACCGAAGAAGGCGGCGGCGTTGCCGCGCGCGATGTCGGCGAAGTCCGCGCGCCGCTCGAAGGACACCAGCTCGCCGGAGTCTCCGATGGCCCGCAGCAGCGACATGCTCAGGGCGCCGGATCCGACACCGGCCTCCACGACGCGGGCACCGGGGAAGATGTCGGCCATCGTGACGATCTGGCCGGCGTCCTTGGGATAGACCACCGCCGCCCCGCGAGGCATCGACATGACGTAGTCGGCCAGCAGGGGTCGCAGCACGAGGTACTCGATGCCCGCGCTGTTCGTGACCACTGAGCCGTCCGGCTGGTCGATGACGTCATCGTGAGCCAGCCTGCCGTGGTGGGTGTGGAACTCCCGGCCGCGCTCGAGGGTGATGGTGTGCAGCCGGCCCTTGCTGTCCGTCAGCTGGACCCGCTCTCCGACGGCGAACGGCCCGCGGCGGGCGTCGGTCGGCGGGTGCGGCTGCGGTTCGGTCACGAGGAGGCAGTCTAGGGTGCCGTCGCGAGCGCCATTCCCGCCGTCACTCCGACGGCATGGATCACCCCAGCAGCACGGGCTTTCGGCGCACCCGAGTCGCCTCCACCTCATACCTGCTCTGCGTGGTGCTGCCTGCGCGGTAGAACCGGCGGCGCAGGGCACCGAGCACCTCGATGGGCTGACCGGCGTGCAGGCGCAGCGCCGTCCGTCGGACACCCGCGCCCCAGCAGGCCACGTCGATCGTGTCGACACCGGACCGCGTGCTGGGGCCGGCTCCGGCCCCTCCGTCGGCGAGGCGCTTCACGGGAGCCCTACTGCGCGTCGGCCGGCGGCCGACCACAATACGCAGCAGCACCACCTCGTCCCCGCTCGGCAGCGTTCGCGTCTCTGGCTCGGCGCTCACGCGACCCACGAGATGGACCTCGTTGACGGTCAGGTCGTGGGTCGTCGGCTGCGGACGTGTCCTCGGTTCGGGCTGCGGCATGCTCCCCAGTGCACCGTGGACCGACGGCGACGACGAGACGGGGCGGCCCAGCGGTGGAGGGCGGTGTCGCTGGCGGGTGGGTGTGGACAACCCGCTCGAGGTCAGCCGAAGGCGGTGTTGAGGTCGTCCACCGAGACCGTGCCGAGCACCTCGCCGGCGGCGCTGACGACCAGCACCATCCGCGGAGACGGCGCGCCCTGCTCGAGCTGGGCCCGTCCCACGATCGCCGAGATGACTCCGGAGACGTCGTCCGCACGCTCGGCCACGACAACCCAGCCGTCCGGTTGGCGGGCGACCGCCGCCGTCACCGGCACCTCAGCCCGCCGGGCGGCCTCGACGCCGCGCAACGTCGGAAGGTCGACGACCCCAGCAGGCTGACCCGACGGGCCGATCACCACCACTGTCTGCTCCAGGCCGGGCTGGGCGAGCTCCACATCCGGCCCGAGCGTCGCGAGGACCTGCGCGGCCGAGTCGGTGGACCGGACCACGAGCACCGGGCGCAGCACCTCGGACAGCATCACCCGCTCGATGACCCGGCGGCTGTTCCCGGCTCGGATGGCGTTCGTCGCCCCGGACCACAGGAAGGCTCCGATGAGCCCGCCCCAGACGACCGTGAACAAGGACGGCGGCTGGCCCTGCAGCAGTGGGCGCCCGATGATCAGTACCAGCAGGACGACCGTGAGGACCCGGCCGAGCCAGCCGGCGACGATGAGGCCGCGGTTGCGGTCGCCGGTGATCTTCCAGACCAGGGAGTCCACGAGGTAGCCGCCGTCGAGGGGAAGCCCCGGCAGGAGGTTGAAGAACCCGACGAAGGCGTTGGTGAGGGTGAGCGCCCCCAGCAGGAGCCCGAGCACCCCCGCTCCGACCGCGGTGCCCACGAGGTAGCTGACCCCGGCCAGCGCGAGGTTGCCGAGGGGGCCGGCGACCGCGATCGCCGCGCTGGCCCCCGGTCGCGCGGTCGAGCTGTCATAGACGGTGTGACCGCCCCAGAGGTCGGCCACGATCCGGTCGACGCGGTATCGGAACCGGCGGGCTACCACGGCGTGGGCAGCCTCGTGGGTGAGCACGGAGGCGAGCAGCAGGAGCGCGTAGGCGACGGCCACGGCGTACCCGAACAGACCGCCCTGCGCCCCGGTGCGGGGGTGGGAGACCTGGGGCCCGAAGCTGATGACGATGACCGCGGCGATGACCGGCCAGCTGCGTCCGATGAACACGGGGACACCGCGAACGGTCGCGATCCGCCACCCGTGTGCCGACGACGGTGCTGCGCGGCCGGCGGACATGCCGTGACCCTATGGCATCAACCTCGGACCCGAGCACGACGGGCGCCGCCCGGGCCGCGGCGGCTGAGCGTCATACTGGAGCCTGATGCCCCGACCCGATCGCCGAGGACCTGTGACCATACCCGCCACGCTCGACCCGACCAGCCAGGACACCGCCCTGCGACCCGACGCGACCCCGGTGCTGTCCGCGCTGCTGCGCGAGCGGATCCTGGTCATGGACGGGGCGATGGGCACGATGATCCAGCGACACGAGCTGGGCGAGGCGGACTACCGCGGCGAGCGGTTCGCCGACTGGGACAGCGACCTCAAGGGCAACAACGACCTGCTGACGCTCACCCAGCCGGAGGTCATCAGCGGGATCCACCGCGACTACCTCGACGCAGGCGCGGACATCGTCGAGACGAACACCTTCAACGCGCAGCGGATCTCGCTGGCCGACTACGGGATGCAGGACCTGGCCTACGAGCTCAACCTCGTCGCCGCGCGGCTGGCCCGCGCCGCCTGCGACGCCGTGACCGAGCACACCCCGACGCGACCCCGGTTCGTGGCCGGCGCGCTCGGCCCGACGAACCGCACCGCGTCGATCTCCCCCGACGTCAACGACCCGGGCAAGCGCAACGTCACCTACGACGAGCTCGTCGAGGCCTACCTCGAACAGGGACGCGGCCTGGTCGACGGCGGGGCCGACCTGCTCATCATCGAGACGATCTTCGACACGCTCAACGCCAAGGCGGCCATCTTCGCCTGCGAGACGTTGTTCGAGGAGTACGGGCGCCGGTGGCCGGTCATCATCTCCGGGACGATCACCGACGCCTCCGGCCGCACGCTGTCCGGCCAGGTGACCGAGGCGTTCTTCAACTCCGTCCGGCACGCCCGTCCCCTGGCGGTCGGCCTCAACTGTGCCCTGGGGGCGGCGGAGATCCGGCCCTACCTCGCCGAGCTGTCCCGGATCGCCGGCTGCTTCGTCTCGTGCTACCCGAACGCCGGCCTCCCCAACGCGTTCGGCGAGTACGACGAGAGCCCCGAGCAGATGGCCGTCGTCATCGAGGAGTTCGCGGCGAGCGGGATGGTCAACCTCCTCGGCGGCTGCTGCGGCACCACGCCCGACCACATCTCGGCCATCGCGAAGTCAGCCGAGGGACGCACTCCGCGCACGCCGGCCGACCTCCCGCCCGCCCTGCGGCTGTCCGGGCTCGAGCCCCTGACCGTGACCGAGGACTCGTTGTTCGTCAACGTCGGCGAGCGGACCAACATCACCGGGTCCGCCCGCTTCCGCAAGCTCATCAAGGAGGAGGACTACCCCACCGCGCTCAACGTCGCGCGCCAGCAGGTCGAGGCGGGGGCCCAGGTCATCGACATCAACATGGACGAGGGGATGATCGACGGCGTCGCCGCGATGGACCGCTTCGTCAAGCTCATCGCGAGCGAGCCGGACATCTCCCGGGTGCCGCTGATGATCGACTCGTCCAAGTGGGAGGTCATCGAGGCCGGTCTCAAATGCGTCCAGGGCAAGCCGATCGTCAACTCCATCTCCATGAAGGAGGGCGTCGAGCCGTTCGTCGAGCACGCCCGGCTGTGCCGCAAGTACGGCGCCGCCATCGTCGTGATGGCCTTCGACGAGGACGGCCAGGCGGACAACCTCGAGCGCCGCAAGGAGATCTGCCGCCGCGCCTACGACATCCTGGTCGACGAGGTGGGCTTCCCCGCCGAGGACATCATCTTCGACCCCAACATCTTCGCCGTGGCGACCGGCATCGAGGAGCACGCGAACTACGGCGTGGACTACATCGAGGCCACCCGGTGGATCAAGGAGAACCTCCCGGGCGCCCTGGTCTCCGGTGGCGTCTCCAACGTCTCGTTCTCGTTCCGCGGCAACAACGCGGTGCGAGAGGCGATCCACGCGGTGTTCCTCTACCACGCCATCCAGGCCGGGATGGACATGGGCATCGTCAACGCCGGAGCCCTGGTCGTCTACGACCAGGTCGACTCCGAGCTGCGGGAGCGGATCGAGGACGTCATCCTCAACCGCCGCCCGGACTCCGCCGACCGCCTCCTCGAGATCGCGGACCGGTTCAACATGGGCGACACCAAGCAGGAGGCGATCGCCGAGGAGTGGCGGTCGCTGCCCGTCGGCGAGCGGATCACCTATGCCCTGGTCAAGGGCATCGACGAGCACGCCGAGCTCGACACCGAGGAGCTGCGGGCGGAGATCGCCGCCCGGGGTGGCCGCCCGATCGAGGTCATCGAGGGGCCCCTGATGGACGGCATGAATGTCGTGGGCGACCTGTTCGGCGCCGGGAAGATGTTCCTGCCCCAGGTCGTCAAGAGCGCCCGGGTGATGAAGAAGGCCGTCGCCTACCTCATCCCCTTCATCGAGGCCGAGAAGAAGCCGGGTGACGTGGAGCGGGCCAAGGGCAAGATCGTCATGGCCACCGTCAAGGGCGACGTGCACGACATCGGCAAGAACATCGTCGGCGTCGTGCTGCAGTGCAACAACTACGACGTGGTGGACCTCGGCGTCATGGTCCCGGCCCAGAAGATCCTCGACGCGGCCATCGCGGAGAAGGCCGACATCATCGGACTCTCAGGGCTGATCACGCCGTCGCTGGACGAGATGGTCAACTTCGCCGCCGAGATGGAGCGGCAGGGCTTCGAGATCCCGCTGATCATCGGCGGGGCGACGACGTCCAAGGCCCACACCGCGGTCAAGGTCACGCCCAAGTACCACGGGCCGATCGTCTGGGTGAAGGACGCCTCCCGCTCGGTGCCCGTCGCCGCGGCACTGCTCTCGGACGAGCTGCGGCCCAAGCTGGTGGCCGACACCAAGGCCGACTACGACTCGGTGCGGGCGCGCCACGCGGCCAAGCTCAACGACCGGCCGCTGCTGACCGTCGACCAGGCTCGGCAGAACCGGACGCCGGTCGACTGGAGCGGCTACCGGCCACCTCGTCCGCGGCTGCTGGCCCAGCAGGCGAAGGACGTCTGCCAGGGCCCGGTGTGCGACCACCGGCACGGCATGGCGACCCAGTTCGTCAAGACCTTCACGGACTACCCGCTCGAGGAGCTGCGCCGCTACATCGACTGGACGCCGTTCTTCGCCGCCTGGGAGATGAAGGGCCGCTTCCCGGACATCCTCAACAACCCGGCCTCCGGCGAGACGGCGCGCAAGCTCTACGACGACGCCCAGAGCATGCTCGACCGGGCCATCGAGGGGCGCTGGATGCGGGCCAACGGGGTCATCGGCCTCTTCCCGGCGAACGCCGTCGACGACGACATCGAGGTGTATGCCGACGAGTCGCGGGCCGAGGTCATCGCACGCCTGCGTAACCTGCGCCAGCAGGGGGCGCACCGCGAGGGCATCCCCAACCGCAGCATGGGCGACTTCGTCGCCCCGAAGGAGACCGGCCTGCCGGACTACGTCGGCGGCTTCGCCGTGACGGCCGGCCTGGGCAGCCAGGACAAGATCCTGGAGTTCAAGGCCGAGCTCGACGACTACAGCGCGATCCTGCTCGAGTCGCTGGCCGACCGGCTCGCCGAGGCGTTCGCGGAGCGGATGCACGAGCGGGTGCGCAAGGAGTTCTGGGCCTACGCCCCGGACGAGAGTCTGGACAACGTCTCCCTCATCGAGGAGAAGTACAAGGGGATCCGGCCCGCGCCCGGCTACCCCGCCTGCCCTGACCACACCGAGAAGCAGACGCTGTGGTCGCTGCTCGACGTCACCGCCAACACCGGCATCGAGCTCACCGAGAGCATGGCGATGTGGCCTGGCGCCGCAGTGAGCGGCTTCTACTTCTCCCACCCGCAGTCGCAGTACTTCGTCGTCGGGCGGATCAACCGCGACCAGGTGGAGGACTACGCGGAGCGCAAGGGCTGGACGCTGCGTGAGGCGGAGCGCTGGCTCAGCCCCAACCTCGCCTACCAGCCCGAGGACTAGCGCCGGGCGTCGGGTGTCGGCCACCCGGCATACAGTGCTGGGCATGAGCGCGACGGAGAGCACCACGACGGTGAGCCAGGCCCCACCGGGCCCCCTCCCCGGTCGCTCGGCGGCGCTCTCACCGAGCCGCGCCGCCGACTTCATGCAGTGCCCGCTGCTCTACCGCTTCCGGGTGATCGACCGGCTCCCGTCGCCCCCGTCGCCCGCAGCCGCCCGCGGCACCCTCGTGCATGCCGTGCTGGAGCGGCTCTTCGACCTGCCCGCCGCAGAACGCACCCCCGCCGCCGCCGCGGCGCTGGTGCCCGGGCAGTGGGACCAGCTCGTCGGGGCCGACCCCGAGCTCGCCGAGATGCTCGCGGCGGATCCTGAGCGCACGCAGGACAGCTGGTATGCCGAGGCGACCCGCCTCATCGACACCTGGTTCGTGCTCGAGGACCCCACCCGGCTTGAGCCGGCCGAGCGGGAGCTGTACGTCGAGGCGGACGTCGACGGCCTGACCCTGCGCGGCTACGTGGACCGGCTCGACGTCGCCCCGAACGGCGCCCTGCGGGTCGTGGACTACAAGACCGGGCGGTCCCCTTCTGAGCACTTCGAGGCCAAGGCGCTGTTCCAGATGCGCTTCTACGCCCTCGTCCTGTGGCGGGTCAGGGGGGTGGTCCCGCAGATGCTCCAGCTGGTCTACCTCGGAAACAGCGAGCTGATGCGCTACTCCCCCGACGAGGCGGACCTGCTCGCGACCGAGCGCAAGGTCAAGGCCCTGTGGACCGCCATCGAGCGGGCGGCTGAGACCGGCGACTGGCGTCCGCGGACGTCGAAGCTGTGCGACTGGTGCGACCACCGGGCGCTCTGCCCGGCCTGGGGAGGCACCCCTCCCCCGCTGCCGGCCGATGCCGAGCTGCTCGCGGTGGACCCGGTCGTCACCGGGCAGGTCGAGCCCGCCGACGACTGAGTCCGACTGAACTGAGTCCGACTGAACTGAGTCCGGCTGAACTGAGGCCGACAGAGCCGGACCTCCGGGTCAGCGCTCGTCGACCATGACCTCGATGGTGTAGTCCTCGGCGCGGTAGCAGTGCGCGCCGTACTCGACCGCGGCGCCCGCGGCGTCGAACGCGCTGCGTGTCATCGTCAGGAGCGGCTGGGTGCCCTTGAGCTCGAGGTGGCGCCGCTCGGCCGGCGTGGGCATCCGGGCGCCGATGCTCTGATGGGCGACCACGGGACGCACGCCCCGCTCGCGCAGCAGCTCATAGAGGCCATGCTCCTCGAGGTCCTCCCGCGTGATGTCGCTGTAGGCCGGGGGCAGCCAGTTGCGCAGGACGGCGAACGGTGCCGTGCCGGCCAGCCGCAGCCGGACGATCGAGAGCAGCGTGGTGCTCTCGGGGATGTCGAGGGCCCGCGCGGCCACGGGGTCCTCGCAGAGACCGAGCTCCAGGACCCTGGTGCGTGGGGTGCTGCCGGCCCGCTGGAGGTCGTCGTAGAGGCTGGTCAGCTCTGCCCGTCGGTGCACCTTGCGGTTCGCGACCCGGGTGCCGAGTCCCTGGCGACGCAGCAGCAGCCCCTTGGCCACCAGCTCCTGGATCGCTCGCCGCACGGTCGGCCGGGACAGCGACAGCCGCTTGGCCAGGTCGAGCTCGTTCTCGAAGAGGTCGCCGGGGACGAGCTCCCCCGAGGTGATCGCCGCGGTGAGCTGCTCGGCCAGCTGGTGGTAGAGCGGCACCGGGGAGGCGCGGTCGATCTGCAGGACCAGATGCTTCGCCAGACCCACCGCGTCGACCTCCCCATGTCGCCCAGAACCGTCGCATCTGCGCAGGCGTCTTAATGTTAGGACAATTGTTGACACCTGTCTCCTGTCGACGGCAGGCTGGTGCCGGCGACCTCGCGGGAGGCGCTCTGCCCCTGGACCGAGAGAGACTCGAATGCGCATCGGCCTCGCCGGCGTCGGACGGATCGGCGCCTTCCATGCGCAGACGCTCGCCAGCCTCGACGGCGTCGACCTCGTCGTCACGGACGCCGCCCCGCAGGCCGCGCGCGCGGTGGCAGACCGGCTCGGGTGCGACTGGGCGCCCGACGCGCAGGCGCTGCTGAGGTCCCGTCCGGATGCCTTCGCGATCGCCACCGCGACCCCGGGGCACGCGCCCCTGCTGCGAGCCGCCGTACACGCCGGCGTGCCGACGTTCTGCGAGAAGCCGGTGGCAGCGACACTCGCCGAGACGGTGGAGCTGACCCGTCTCGTCGCGGATGCCGGCGTTCCGGTGCACGTCGGCTTCCAGCGCCGGTTCGACACGGGCTACCAGCGGGCGCGCCAGGCGGTCCAGGACGGCGAGCTGGGGTTCGTGCACACCATCCGGGCGAACACCTTCGACATGGCCCCTCCGGCGGCTGCCTACATCCCGACCTCGGGCGGCATCTTCCGCGACTGCAGCATCCACGACTTCGACATCGTCCGCTTCGTGACCGGGCGGGAGGTGGTCGACGTCTACGCCACCGGCGGCAACCAGGGCGAGGCCTTCTTCGGCGCGGCGGGCGACGTGGACACCGGCGCGGCTCTGCTCACCCTCGACGACGGCACCATCGTCCTCGCGTCGGCCGGGCGGTACAACGGCTCGGGTCACGACGTCCGGATGGAGGTGCTCGGCGAGCGGGGCTCCCTCGGCGTCGGACTCGACGACACCCTCGCGATGACCTCGGCCGAGGACGGCGTCGGCTTCCCCGCGGGGCCGCCGGTGACCTCGTTCATGGAGCGGTTCCTCCCGGCGTACCGGGCCCAGCTGGCCGCCTTCGTCCGCGTCGCGCGCGGCGAGCTGACCTCCCCCTGCACCCTGTCCGACGCGCTCGCGGCCTTCCGCGTGGCGGAAGCCTGCGAGCTGTCCCGAGACCAACGGCGCCTCGTGCGCCTCGAGGAGATTGGCATCCTGTGAGCACATCCACCCCATCCATCCCGCCCCTGCTCGCCCGGGTCGCCGGCGCCCCCATCTCGTGGGGTGTCTGCGAGGCGCCCGACTGGGGGTGGCAGTACGACAGCGACACCGTGCTGACCCAGATGCGCGAGGTCGGGCTGCACGCGACCGAGTTCGGCCCCGACGACTTCCTGCCCGCCGACCCCGCCGAGCGGGCCGCCCTGCTCGCGGCCCATGACCTAGCTGCCGTCGGGCAGTTCGTGCCGGTCGTGCTCCACGACCCCGACCACGACCCGCGGCCCGAGGTCGAGCTCGCCATGGACGGCCTCGTCGCCGCGGGCGCCTCCATGGTCGTCCTGGCGGCGGCGACCGGCGATGACGGGTACGACGTGCGCCCGGTCCTCGACGGCGACGGCTGGGGCACCCTCCTGGCCAACCTCGACCTGCTGCGCGAGGCGGCGGCCGCGCGGGGCCTCACGGCGACGCTGCACCCGCACGTCGGCACGATGATCGAGACCGGGGTGGAGACCGACAAGGTCCTCGCGGGCAGCACCATCTCCCTCTGCCTCGACACCGGTCACCTGCTCATCGGCGGCGGCGACCCGGTGGCCGTCGCCCGCCGGCACCCCGAGCGCATCGCGCACGTCCACCTCAAGGACGTCGACGACGCCGTCGCCCAGCGCGTCCGGCGCGGTGAGCTGACCTACACCGAGGCGGTCAAGGTCGGGCTCTACCAGCCGCTCGGTCGCGGCGACGTCGACATCGCCGCCATCGTGACCTCCCTCGAGGGCGCCGGGTATGCCGGGTGGTACGTCCTCGAGCAGGACGCCTTCCTCGACGGCGACCCGTCGGAGCGCGGCGACACGGACGTCCCGCTCGGCGACGTCCGCACGAGCCTGGACCACCTGCGTCAGGTGGCCGACTCGCTAGGGTCGGATGCGTGAGCGCGATGGGTGAGCAACCAGCCTACGAGGTCGTGAGCATGGGGCGCTCGGGCGTCGACATCTACCCCCTCCAGCACGGAGTGGGGCTCGAGGACGTCACGACGTTCGAGAAGTTCCTCGGCGGCAGTGCGACCAACGTGGCGGTGGCGGCTGCCCGGCACGGGCGGCGGGTCGCGCTCGTCACCCGGACAGGCCGGGACCCCTTCGGCCGCTACATCCACCGGGCCCTGCGCGAGCTCGGGGTGGACGACGTCTTCGTCAGCGAGGTCGACGGGCCGCCGACACCGGTGACCTTCTGCGAGATCTTCCCGCCGGACGACTTCCCCATCTGGTTCTACCGCTACCCGACCGCCCCCGACCTGCTCATCGAGCCCGACACCCTGCCGTTCGACGCGATCCGGGAGGCCGACATCTTCTGGGCCACCGTGACCGGGCTGAGCCAGGAGCCGAGCCGGTCAGCCCACTTCGCGGCCTGGGAGGCCCGTGACCGGCGCGACCACACGGTGCTCGACCTCGACTACCGGCCGATGTTCTGGGCCGACGCGCAGGCCGCGCACGCGCAGGTCGACCGGGCCCTCGAGCACGTGAGCATCGCCGTCGGCAACGCGCAGGAGTGCGAGGTCGCCGTGGGCGAGCTCGACCCCCACCGTGCGGCCGACGCCCTGCTCGAGCGCGGCCTGCAGCTCGCCGTCGTCAAGCGGGGACCCAACGGCGTCCTCGCGGCGACACCGCACGAGCGGGTGGAGGTGGCCCCCTTTCCGGTCGAGGTCGTCAACGGCCTCGGCGCCGGAGACGCCTTCGGCGGAGCCCTCTGCCACGGCCTGCTCGCCGGCTGGCCACTCGAGCGGGTCATCACCTTCGCCAACGTCGCCGGCGCCATCGTCGCCTCGCGGCTCGAGTGCTCGACGGCGATGCCGACGGAGCGGGAGGTCGAGGACCTGCTCGCCTCCCGGTCGCAGGTGTCGCCGTGAGCCCCGACCGGACACGCAGCGGGGGGTTGCGCCTCGACGAGGCGTCCCGCGCCCGGATCACCGACCAGCGCGCGACCGACCCCGGCCGCATCGACGACCTGTGGTCGGCTCGGCGACGCCGCCCGCTCCTGCGCGCCGACGGCCGGCTGCTGCTCGTCGCGGCCGACCACCCGGCCAGGGGGGCCCTCGGGGTGGGCCGCGACCCCGCCGCGATGGCCAGCCGGCCGGAGCTGCTGGCCCGGCTCGTCGAAGCCCTCGGGCGCCCCGGAGTGGACGGGGTGCTCGCGACCCCGGACGTCCTCGAGGACCTGCTTCTCCTCGGCGCGCTGGAGGACAAGGTGGTCATCGGGTCGATGAACCGCGGCGGCCTGCAGCGCGCGGTCTTCGAGCTCGACGACCGGTTCACGGCATACACCGCTGCCGATCTGGCCGCCCGCGGGCTGGACGGCGGGAAGATGCTCACCCGGATCGGCCTGGGCGACGCCGGGACGGCGGCCACCCTCGAGGCCAGCGGCCGCGCCGTGACGGAGCTCGCCGCCCACGGGCTGATGGCGATGATCGAGCCGTTCCTCTCCGAGCAGAACGGCAGCCGCGTCAGCAACCACCTCGACCCGGACTCCGTCATCCTCTCGATGCACGTGGCCGCCGGGCTGGGTGCTACCAGCGCCCGCACCTGGCTCAAGGTGCCGGTCGTCGACGACCTCGCCCGGGTCATGGACGCGACCACGCTCCCGACCCTGCTGCTCGGAGGCGACCCAGCCGGCGAGCCGCAGGAGACGTATGCCGAGTGGGCACGCGCCGTCGACCTGCCACCGGTGCGCGGCCTCGTCGTCGGGCGTGCCCTGCTCTACCCGCCGGACGGCGACGTCGCCGCGGCGGTCGACGTGGCAGCCCAGATCGTCCACGGGAGCGCGCCGTGACAGCGCCGCCGGACGCCGACTCGTTGCCGCAGGACCGCCGGACACCGGGGACCTGGGTGGTCCCTGCCGGATCCACCGGCAACGCGACGTGGCCGGTCGTCATCCAGCCCGCTGCGGACGACTGGCGGCATACCGGTCTGCTCACGCTGACCCTCACCCCGGGCGTCGTCACGCAGGAGCTGGCCACCGGCGACCGGGAGTACCTCGTCGTGCCGCTGGAGGGCTCGGTCGACGTCGAGATCACTCAGGGCTCGGCCGGCGCCCGGGTCCTTCGGCTGAAGGGCCGACCCACGGTCTTCGACGGGCCGACGGACGTCGCCTACGTGCCACCGGGGTGCACCGTGCGGTTGTCCAGCCCCGCTCCGGCCCGGGTCGCGCTGCCGTTCGCGGTGGCCGCAACGCGGGAGCGGCCGGCCGAGGTCCAGCACATCTCTCACGCAGACGTGCCGGTCGAGCTGAGGGGTGCCGGACAGGCCTCACGCGAGGTCCGCAACTTCGGCGTGCCGGGCGTCCTCGACGCGGACTCGATCATCGCCTGCGAGGTGGTCACCCCGGCTGGCAACTGGTCGTCGTACCCGCCGCACAAGCACGACGAGGAGCGGCCAGGGGTCGAGACGCAGCTCGAGGAGATCTACTACTTCGAGGTGGCCACCGAGTCGGCCGCCGCCAACGCCACCCGAGGAGGCGGGCCAGCCGATCCCGTTGCCTACCACCGGGTCTACGGCACGCCCGAGCGCCCGATCGACGTGCTGACCGAGGTGCGCACCGGTGACGTCGTCCTCGTGCCGCATGGCTGGCACGGGCCGTCGATGGCTCCTCCGGGCTACGACCTGTACTACCTCAACGTGATGGCCGGGCCGGGTCCCGAGCGCGCCTGGCTCATCTGCGACGACCCCGCGCACGGCTGGGTGCGCGACACCTGGGCCGGCCAGGAGGTCGACCCCCGACTGCCCACGACACCGGCCTCGACGAGAGACAGCTCATGACCTCCACCACCCGACTGACCGTCGCGCAGGCCCTGGTGCGCTTCCTCGCCGTCCAGCACACCGAGCGGGACGGCGTCCGGCAGCGCCTCTTCGCCGGCTGTCTGGGGATCTTCGGCCATGGCAACGTCGCCGGGGTGGGCCAGGCGCTGCTCGAGGCCGAGCTCGGGGAGGCTGGCGTGCCGTCGCTGCCCTATGTGCTGGCCCGCAACGAGCAGGCCATGGTGCATACGGCGGTCGGCTACGCCCGAGCCAGGGACCGCCTGCAGACCTGGGCCTGCACCGCCAGCGTCGGCCCCGGGTCGACCAACATGCTCACGGGTGCCGCCCTCGCGACGGTCAACCGGATCCCGGTGCTGCTCCTGCCTTCCGGCACCTTCGCGACGCGGGCCACCGCCCCCGTCCTGCAGGAGCTCGAGCACCCCATGGCCGGAGACGTCACCGTCAACGACGCCTTCCGTCCGCTCTCACGCTACTTCGACCGGGTCACCCGCCCCGAGGCGCTCCCGGCCGCGCTGCTCGCGGCGATGCGGGTGCTGACCGATCCGGTGGAGACCGGGGCGGTCACCCTCGCCCTCCCCCAGGACGTCCAGGCCGAGGCCTACGACTGGCCGGACGAGCTGTTCGCCGACCGGACCTGGCACGTCGCCCGGCCACCGGCAGAGGCGTGGGCGGTCGCCGAGGCGGTCCGGCTGATCCGCGCTGCCGAGCGTCCCCTCATCGTCGCCGGTGGCGGCGTCCACTACTCCGGCGCCGAGAAGGCCCTCCAGGCTCTCTGCGACGCGACCGGTATCCCCGTCGGCGAGACTCAGGCGGGCAAGGGCTCCCTCGTCCACGGTCACCCGGCCCTGCTCGGCGCCGTCGGCTCGACGGGCACGACCGCGGCCAACGCCGTGGCGCGCGAGGCAGACCTCGTCATCGGCGTCGGCACCCGGTGGAGCGACTTCACCACCGCCTCCCGGACGGCCTTCCAGGATGCCGCCGTGCGGTTCGTCAACATCAACGTCGCGCGGCTCGACGCGAGCAAGCACGCGGGGCTGCAGGTCGTCGCCGACGCGCGGGAGGCGCTGACTGCGGTGACCACCGCCCTGGAGGGGTATGCCGTGACTCCCGTGGCGCGCGAGCGGCACCAGGAGCTGTGGCGGGCCTGGGACGCGGCAGTGGACACGGCATACCGTCCGGGGGTGGAGGTGACCGACCGGCTGGCAGCCGGGGTGCTCACCCAGGGGCAGGTGCTCGGGGCGGTGAACGAGCTGTCCGACCCGCGGGACGTCGTCGTCTGCGCGGCCGGCTCGATGCCCGGCGACCTGCACAAGCTGTGGCGGGTCCGGGACGCGCACGGCTACCACGTGGAGTACGGCTTCTCCTGCATGGGTTACGAGATCCCCGGGGGCATCGGCGTCAAGATGGCCTCCCCTGACCGCGACGTGTTCGTCCTGGTCGGCGACGGCTCCTACCTCATGTCGCCCGGCGAGCTCGTCACCGCGGTGCAGGAGGGCGTCAAGATCATCGTCGTCCTCGTCCAGAACCACGGGTTCCACTCGATCGGCAACCTGTCCGAGTCCCTCGGGTCCCAGCGGTTCGGCACGCGCTACCGCTACCGCTCCGGATCAGGCCGGCTCGACGGGGAGCGGCTGCCGGTCGACCTCGCCGCCAACGCCCGCAGCCTCGGAGCGCACGTCATCGAGGTCACCAGTGCGAGCGAGCTGGCCGACGCGATCGGGCAGGCCAAGGCCGCTCCCGCCGACGGGGGTCCCGTCGTCATCCACGTCGAGACCGACCCCCGGGTCTCTGCTCCGGACGGCGACTCGTGGTGGGACGTCCCGGTGGGCGAGGTGTCCGCCCTGGCGTCGACGCGGGCCGCGCGCACGGCATACGAGCAGCACCGCGAGGTGCAGCGCGGCTACCTCGCCCCCTGAGGCCACGTCACCCGGCGACCGGTCCCACCGGTCAGCGGGCCACGGCGGCGTTGACCAGCAGCAGCAGGTCCTCAGGACGGACGCCGAGCAGCGTGGGGACCTGAACGGCGCCGGCCATCGTCGGGACGGCCACGACGTGCGGCACGGCGATGGTCGGCACCCCCGCCGCGACCGCGGACCGCACCCCGGACGGCGAGTCCTCGATGGCCACGCAGTCAGCGACGTCGACCCCCAGCAGGCCGGCCGCCGTAAGGTAGGGCTCGGGGTGCGGCTTGCCGTGCTGGACGGTGTCGCCCGGGACGACGATGTCGAAGGAGCCCGCGGGGAGCAGCTCGACCAGCAGGTCGGTGAAGGGGCGCCACGACATGGTGACGAGGGCGTTCCGGACCCCGGCGGCCCGCAGCTCGCCGAGCAGCTCCCGCGCGCCCGGACGCCAGGGCACGTCCGCACGGACCCGGCGCATCACCCCGTGCATCAGGCGGTCGATGACCCCCTCCACGGTGAGGTCGACCGGCGTGTGGTCGAGGATGTACTGCGCCGACACCTCGAGGGCGTTGCCCACCAGCGCCTTGCCATGCTCCTCGGTCCAGACGCCGCCGTGGGACTCGACGAGATCGTGCTCCTCGGCCATCCAGTAGGGCTCACTGTCGATGAGCGTGCCGTCCATGTCCCAGAGGACGGCAGCGGGCAGTGCGAGGGCTTCCGAGGTCACGACGGGCAAGTCTAGGTGGGGCATCGCCGAGCAATCACGGCAGCACGCCATAGGGTGGGTGGGTCGGCACGACTCGCTGCCGGCGACCGACAGATCGGAGGCGGTTTCGTGATCGAGCTCGAGGACGTGCCCCCGCTGCGCGACCCCCTGCTCATCGCCGCCTTCGAGGGCTGGAACGACGCCGGGGAGGCCGCGACGTCGGCCATCGCCCACCTCGTCGACGTCTGGGGCGCCGAGCCGATCGCGGCGCTCGACCCCGAGGACTACTACGACTTCCAGGTCAACCGTCCCCGCGTCGTCAGCGAGGGCTCGAGCCGCCGGATCGTCTGGCCCACCACCCGGATCCTGCTGGCCCGGAACACCTCGCTCGACCGCGACGTCGTGCTCGTCGAGGGCATCGAGCCGTCGACCCGCTGGCGCTCGTTCACCATCGAGCTGCTCGAGCTGGCCGAGCAGCTCGGCGTGACCACCTTCGTGACCCTGGGCGCGCTGCTCGCCGACGTCCCCCATACCCGGCCCATCCCGATCACGGCCACCTCGGATGACGACGACGTCGTGCATCGCTTCGACACCGAGTCGAGCAAGTATGAGGGGCCGACCGGCATCGTCGGCGTCCTGGCGGATGCCGCGACGCGGACCGGTCTGACCGCGCTGACCTGCTGGGCGGCGGTGCCGCACTATGCCGGGGGGACCCCGTCCCCCAAGGCCACCCTGGGCCTGCTCGGTAAGCTCGAGCAGCTGTTCAACATCACCATCCCGCTCGCCGACCTCCCCGAGACGGCCCGGGCGTGGGAGCGCGGCGTCAACGAGCTGGCCGAGTCGGACGACGAGGTGGCCGAGTACGTGCACGACCTCGAGGAGGCGACCGACACGGCCGACCTCCCGGAGGCCAGCGGTGACGCCATCGCGCGCGAGTTCGAGCGGTATCTGCGTCGCCGCGGCGACGAGAAACCGCCGAGCACCTGAGCTCGTCCTCACCGATGAGGAGTCGTGGATGGGGCTCGTCAGGCTCGTCGGACTCGGTGGTCTGACAGGCCAAGCTAGAACCGGACGCCGAGCAGGGCGTCGACGGCCCGAGAGACCAGGCCCGGAGCCCCGATGTCGTCTCCCCCGCGGGTGACGGCCTCCTGCGCCCAGCGGTCCACGGCGGCGAGGGCGCCGGCAGAGTCGAGGTCGTCGCTGAGGCAGGCCCGGATCCGGGCCACGGTGGCTTCCGCGGGCGGTCCGCCGTTGCCGGCGAAGCCGGCATGCCAGGCGGCGAGGCGCCGTTCCGCGTCGGCGAGCACCGCGTCGCTCCAGTCCCACTCGCTCCGGTAGTGGTGGGCGAGCAGGGCCAGGCGCAGAGCCATCGGGTGGACGCCGTCGGCCCGCAGCTGGGAGACGAGCACGAGGTTGCCCTGCGACTTGCTCATCTTCGCCCCGTGCAGCCCGACCATCGCCTGGTGGACGTAGGTGCGCGCGAACGGCTGGGTGCCGGTGACGGCCTCCCCGTGGGCGGCGCTCATCTCGTGGTGCGGGAAGATCAGGTCGGTGCCACCTCCCTGGATGTCGAACGGCATCCCGAGGTACTCCAGTGCGATCGACGTGCACTCGATGTGCCAGCCGGGTCGCCCCGGACCGAGCGAGCCCCCTGGCCACGACGGCTCACCGTCGCGAGCCGCCCGCCAGAGCAGCGGGTCGAGCGCGTCTCGCTTGCCCTCCCGGTCGGGGTCGCCGCCACGCTCGGCGAAGAGCGCCAGCATCTCCTCGCGGGGCAGGGACGACAGCTGCCCGAAGCCGGGCTGCGCCGTGTCGAAGTAGACATCCCTGCCGTCGCCGTCCGGGACCGCCACGAGGTATGCCGTGCCGTTGGCCAGCATCGTCTCCACCGCCGCGACGGTCTGCGGGATGCTCTCGACGGCACCGATGTAGTGGTCGGGCGCGATGACCTGCAGGGCCGTCATGTCCTCCCGGAAGAGCGCGGTCTCGGCCAGGGCCAGGTCCGCCCAGTCGATGCCGTCCCGCTCCGCGCGCTCGAACAGCGGCTCGTCGACGTCGGTGACGTTCTGGACGTAGGTCACCCGGTGACCGCAGTCGCGCAGCACCCGGCCCACCAGGTCGAAGGTCACGTAGGTGGCTGCGTGCCCGATGTGGGTGGCGTCGTACGGCGTGATCCCGCAGACGTACATGCTGGCCACCGGTCCGGGCACGATCTGGCGGACCTCACTGGACTGGGTGTCGAAGATCCGCAGCGGTGCACCCGTCCCGGGCACGGAGGGCAGGGACGGCGAGGGCCACGAGATCACGCCAGGAAGCCTAACCGCCGCCGGCCACCGCTCCGCCTCCGGTATGCCGCGTCAGAGCGCCGGCCACGGGATGTGCGGCCATCCGGGTGACGGCCGGGGGTGAGTCCCCGTGCGGAGCAGGGCGGCGACCCGCACCTCCAGCGCGCGCCGGTCGTCGCGGGGAAGCAAGGTCGTCAGCCGGCTCATGAGCTCGGAGCCGGGGTCCGCGAGGCACTCCCGCAGCGTCTCGAGCCGAGCGAGGTCAACCGGCCGCAGCGGTTCGGCCGCCCAGCCCCACAGCACCGTGCGCAGCTTCGGGTCCGGGCTGAAGGTGACCCCGTGGTCGAACCCCCAGAGGGCGCCGTTGCGGTCGCGGACGAGATGGGAGCCCTTGCGGTCGGCGTTGTTGACCACGGCGTCGAGGGTGGCGACGTCGCGCACGTCGTCGCGGTCCTCGTGGACGACGGTCACCGCCGCTCCGTCGTTCAGCTCGCCGTCGACGACCGCTAGCCAGCCCGGCGGCACCCGCCGCGGCGGGACCACGTCGACCGGCCGGGCTTCGTCCTGGTCGCTGAACGGGTCACCGATCCACAGCTGGACCGATCCCGGCCCGTAGGCGCCGTCGCGCAGCACGGTCGGGGGCACAACGGCCCACCCACCGGCCCGCGACACCTCGAACGTGGCGACCTCCCGCCCCGCGAGGGTTCCGCGGGGGAAGTCCCAGAGCGGGCGCTCGCCGCGCACCGGCTTGTAGATCACGCGGACCGGGCCGCCGGTCACGCCGGCGACCTCGTCTGCGCCCTCGACCTCGCACAGCAGGGCGACGTTCGAGGCATCGGTGATCTGGCCGACGACGCTCAGCTCACCGCGCGTGAGGGATTCGACGACGATGCCGACCTCCTCGGCCGAGCGGGGGCCGTCCACAGCTCAGCGCTTGTAGCCGTTGGCCCTCGGGCACACGTGCCCGGTGGGGTCGAGCGGGCCGCCGCAGAACGGGCACGGGGGGCGCCCGGCGGAGATGAGCGCCAGGGCGCGCCGGGCGAAGGCCCGGGCCGACCCCGGGTCGAGGACGACCCGGACGCTGGCCCGCAGAGCGAGGGGGTCCAGCAGCGCGTCAGTGGGCGCGGCGGTCTGCTCGCCCTCGTCGGTCGCGTCGGCCGCGTCGGCCTCGTCTGACTCCAGCAGGTCGGCATCGAAGGCCTCGATGATGACGACTGACCGGTCAGGGTCCCAGGCGAGCGAGAGGGTGGCGACGCGGAACTCGTCCTCGATCGGGGTGCTGAGCGGCGCCGTGTCCTCGATCGCGGCAGCCTCGGGCTCGGCAGCGGCGAACTCCTCCAGCAGGTCGTTGACCCGCTCGGCGAGCACCGAGACCTGCTCCTTCTCACACGACACGCTGACCAGGCGGCGACCTCCGCTGGCCTGCAGGAAGAAGGTCCGCTGCCCGGGAGGCCCTACCGTCCCGACGACGAACCGGTCGGGCGGGTCGAAGTCGTGCACCGGCATACGAGGACCCTAACCGACCGGCGACGAGGCAGGTTCGGCGCCTG
This sequence comes from uncultured Actinomycetota bacterium, assembly GCA_963826375.1. GTDB lineage: Bacteria > Actinomycetota > Actinomycetes > Actinomycetales > Dermatophilaceae > Lapillicoccus. The sequence goes on from CAWGWN010000009.1 coordinate 1,401,732, forward strand.
CACCGCCTCCGACGGCAGCGTCGCCAACGTCCGGCTGGGCGTCCGAGGCGGCGTCGGGCGGCGCTGGAGGGACGAGCGAGCCGAGCTCGCCGCCGGTGTCGTTGCTGCGCAGCAGGAACGGGCGTCGGGCGGTGTAGCGCACCGCGGAGACCGAGGCGGGGTCCACCTGGATCCGCTGGAACTGGTCGAGATGGGCACCGGCCGCGTCGGCGAGGATCGCCTTGATGACGTCCCCGTGCGAGACGGCCAGCCAGATGGCGTCCGCGCCTGAGCCGTTGGCCAGGTGGGCGTCGACCTCCCGGACGACCTCGAGAGCCCTCGACTGCATGGCCGACATCGACTCGCCGGGGAAGTCCTCGCCGTCGGGGAAGCGCGCCGCTGAGGGCTGGTCCTGGACGACCCGCCAGAGGTCCTCCTTGGCGAGCTCGCTGAGCTTCCGCCCGGTCCACGCGCCGTAACGGCACTCCCCCAGCCGGTCGTCGGAGTCCACGGACAGGGAGGGCGTCAGTGCCTCGACGAGGATCTCGGCGGTCTCCTGGCAGCGTTGCAGGGGGGACGAGACGACACGGGAGATGGTGAGCCCGGCCGCGACCATCCGCGCCGCCAGGCCCTGCACCTGGCTGCGCCCGTGCTCGTCCAGGCCCACGCCGGGAGACCAGCCGGCCAGGACGCCGGAGGCGTTGGCCGTGGTGCGGCCATGGCGGACGAGCAGGACGGTGGGCACGGAGCCACTCTAGGTGGCCTCGGGACCCCTCCCCGGCCGTGGTCAGTCCCAGCACTCGCGGCGGCTTGCCAGGTCCTCCCGGCGAGGTTGGTGCGAGGCCGCCGGCTTCGTGGTGGAGTAGCCCCTGTGATCGTCGACCAGGCCATCTACCGCCACGGCATCCGCCAGCAGTGCGGTGACCTCAGCGACGAGCTGTCGCGGCTGCGAGTCGACGACGACGGCGGCTTCCTGTGGATCGGCCTGAAGGACCCGACCGACGCCGAGTTCGACCTGGTCAACGACGAGCTGCGGCTGCATCCGCTGGCGGTGGAGGATGCCGTCCGCGGCAACCAGCGAGCGAAGATCGAGTACTACGAGGGCAGCCTGCTCGTGGTGCTGAAGACGCTGCGCTACGTCGACGAGACCTCCGACATCGAGACCGGCGAGGTCATGGTCTTCCTCGGTGACCGGTTCGTCGTGACCGTGCGGCGCGGGGAGGGCAACCCGCTCGCGGGGGTGCGGCACCGCTTGGAGGAGAACGCCGAGCACCTCAGCCTCGGACCGGCAGCCGCCCTGCACGCGGTGATGGACTCGGTGGTCGACAACTACATGCTGGTCGACCGGGAGATCTTCGAGGACCTCGACCACATCGAGCAGCTCGTCTTCAGCGGTGCCCGCAACGTGGATGCGACAGCCATCTACCGGCTGAAGCGCGAGGTGCTCGAGATCCGCCGCGCGTCGGTGCCGCTGGCCGACTCGATGATGCGGCTGCACTCCGACCCGCAGAAGCGGCTCCTTCAGCGCGACAGCCCGGACTCCCTCGCGTTCTTCCGCGACGTCGAGGACCACCTGCTGAAGTTCAACGACCACATCGAGTCCTACGACCGGCTGCTCACCGACATCCTCAACGCGCACCTCGCCCAGATCTCGGTCCAGCAGAACGACGACATGCGCCGGATCTCGGCCTGGGTGGCGATCGCCGCGGTCCCGACGATGGTCGCCGGCATCTACGGGATGAACTTCCACAACATGCCCGAGCTCGAGGCGAGCGTGACCCTCGGCGGGCGGGAGATCTACTACGCGTACTACCTCGTGCTGGCCGGCATGGCCGTCACCTGTGCCACGCTCTACCGGGCCTTCAAGGCCTCACGCTGGCTCTAGCCGCTGCGTGGGCCGGACCCGCTAGGTCGGCGACAGGACGCCAGTGGCCAGGGCGCCGAAGAGCACGAGGCCGAGCGCGACGCGGTAGTAGACGAAGGGCCGCAAGGTGTTCGAGGCCACGAAGCGGAGCAGCCACGCGATCGACGCATACGCCACGACGAAGGCCACGAGGATCCCCACGGCCATCTCGCCCTTGCCGAGACCGGACAGGTCGGTCTTGGCTGCCTCGTAGAAGCCGGCCGCGGTCAGCGCCGGGATCGCGAGGAAGAACGACAGCCGGGTGGCGGTGACCCGGTCGAGGCCACGGAACAGCCCCGCCGAGATCGTGGCACCGGACCGCGAGACGCCGGGGACCAGCGAGAAGCACTGGACCAGGCCGATGACGAGGCCGTCCCGCACGGTCACCGTCCCCTCGCCCCGCTCGCCCCGCTCCGTGAGCAGCTTGGCGTGCCGGGACTCTGCGACCCACATCACCGCGCTCCAGACGATGAGGGCGGCGGCGACAACCCACAGGCTGCGCAGCGCACCCTCGATGACGCTCTTGAGGGCGAACCCGACCAGGGCCACCGGGATCGACCCGACGACCACCGCCCAGGCGAGGGAGTAGTCGTGCTCGCGGCGTGCGGGAGCGCTGGCCAGCCCCCGGCCCCAGGCGGCCGCGAGGCGGACGATGTCGTGGAAGAAGTAGACGATCGTGGCCGCGATCGCGCCCAGCTGGATGATCGCGGTGTATGCCGTGACCTCGGGGGCGTCGACCGTGAGGCCCAGCAGCTTCTCGGTGATCGTCAGGTGCCCGGTGGAGGACACGGGGAGGAACTCGGTGAGCCCCTCGACCACGCCGAGGATCACTGCGGAGACGTACGTCAGGTCGGACACGGGCGCTCTGCCTTCGGTGGGGTGGCGGTGGCACGGACGGTTGTACCGGTGCCGGACTGGGCGTTCGCTGTGGCGGTGGCACGGCGTGTCAGCCGAGCCCACTCTCCCCCATCAGCTCGGCCATCGTGCGGACCACCTCGAGGCGTTCGTCGAGGGTGGCCGCGAACGGCGTGATGGTCAGCGTGGTCACGCCGGCGTCGGCATACCGAGTCATCCGCTCCTTGATCCGCTCGCGCGGGCCGATGAGGGAGGTCGCGTCGATGAACTCGGCCGGCACGGCGGCCGCGGCGTCGCGGGGCTGGTGCGCGAGGTAGAGGTCCTGGATCGTCGCGGCCGCCTCCTCGAACCCCATCCGGACGGCGAGCTGGTTGTAGAAGTTCTGCTCGCGCGAGCCCATCCCGCCGATGTACAGGGCGGCGTAGGGGCTGACCGCGGCGGCGCCTCGGGTCACGTCGTCTGTCAGCACGACGGGGACGGTCGGCACGATGTCGAACCCCGCCAGCGGCTCGGCCTCGGTGCCGCGCCCTGCCTTGCGCGCGCCGGCCTCGAGGGACTCGTGCAGGCCCGTGCTGTGCTCGGGGCTGTAGAAGATCGCCAGCCAGCCGTCCGCGATCTCGCCGGTGAGCTCGAGGTTCTTCGGGCCGACGGCGGCGAGGTAGACCGGCACGTTCTCGCGCACCGGGCGCACCGTGAGGCTGAGGGCCTTGCCGGCCCCGTCCGGCAGGGGCAGGGTCCAGTGCTTGCCCTGGTAGGCCACCTTCTCGCGACGCAACGCCATCCGCACGATGTCGACGTACTCCCGGGTCCTCCCGAGGGGCGAGGCGAACGGCACGCCGTGCCAGCCCTCGCTGACCTGTGGGCCGGAGACGCCGAGGCCGAGCCGGAACCGGCCGCCGGAGAGGGCGTCGATCGTCGCCGCCGTCATCGCCGTCATCGCGGGGGTCCGGGCGGGGATCTGCATCACTGCGGAGCCGAGATCGATCTGCTCGGTCAGGGCACCCACCCAGGAGAGCACGCTCGGCGCGTCGGAGCCGTATGCCTCGGCCACCCAGACCACGGCATACCCCAACCGGTCCGCCTCGACGGCGAGGGCGAGGTTGTCCTGGTCGTTGCCGGTGCCCCAGTAGCCGAGGTTGAGTCCCAGTTTCATGGGTCGCAGGCTACCGGCGAGGCAACCCAGGGGTCGCCGGCTAAGGCGGATAGCGTACGGAGACATGCGCCACAGACGTCTCGGTTCCTCAGGCCTGTCGCTCTCGCGGCTGGGCCTCGGCACGATGACGTGGGGCACGGTGCTCGACGCGGAGGCCTGTCGCGACCTGCTGCGCACCTATCTCGAGGCCGGCGGCACCCTGGTCGACACGGCATACGGGTACGGCGCGGGGGCGGCCGAGCACCTGCTCGGCTCGTTCCTCGGGGAGCTCGTGCCCCGGGACGACCTGGTGATCTGCACCAAGGCCGGCATCGAGCGGCGCGGCACCGAGCGCGTCGTCGACGTGTCCCGGGGGACCCTCATCCGCCAGCTCGACGCCTCGCTCGCGCGGTTGGGCGTCGACCACGTCGACCTCTGGCTGGTCCACACGTGGAGCGACGAGGCGCCCCTCACCGAGACTCTCAGCGCGCTGGAGTATGCCGTGACCTCCGGTCGGGCCCGCTACGTCGGCGTCTCGAACTACTCGGGTTGGCAGTCGGCACGAGCGTTCTCGCTCCTGGAGAGCGCCCGGGTCCCGCTGGTGGCCAACGAGGTCGAGTACTCGCTCGTGAACCGCACCGCCGAGCGGGAGGTGGTGCCGGCCGGGCTGGCCCTCGGGTTCGGGCTGCTGGCGTGGTCGCCGCTCGCGCGCGGCGTGCTCACCGGCAAGTACCGCAACGGCGTGCCGAGCGACTCCCGGGCAGCGTCACGGGACTTCCCGAACTTCGTGGAGCGGTTCCTCGACGACCGGAGCACCTCGATCGTCGAGGCCGTCGCCACGGCTGCCCGTGGGCTCGAGGTGTCCGCGACCGAGGTGGCGCTGGCCTGGGTCCGCGACCGGCCCGGGGTGGCTGCCCCCATCATCGGGGCCCGCACGACCGCGCAGCTGCGCACCGCCCTGGCCAGCGAGGACCTCGAGCTGCCCAGCCAGCTCAGCGAGGCCCTGGACGAGATCTCCGCCTAGCGGGTCGTGGAGCCCGACGCAGTGGTGACGTCGTCGTCGTCATCGTCGTCGTCGTCATCATCATCGTCGTCGTCGTCATCGTCGTCATCATCGTCGTCGTCGTCGTCGCCGTCATCGTCGTCGTCGTCGTCCAAGTCGATGTCGTCGAGGTCGTCCTCGCGCAGGCCGGCGTAGACGGGGCTGGGCGGGCTGGTCTCGTCCCGGTCGGGCGCCCAGTCCTCGTCATCCTCGTCATCCTCATCCTCGTCATCGTCATCGTCATCGTCGAACGGGCCGTCGTAGATCGCCAGCGGGGTGGCCACCTCGGTGGCGCGGAAGAGCGCGTCGTCGTAGTCGTCGAAGGCCTGGGCGAGGTCGTGCGCCGCGGCGGCAACCCCGGGGTCGTCCGGGTCCTGGCGGGAGGTGGCCACCTCGAGGTGGCGCTCCAGCGCGGTGACGAGCTTGGCCAGCGAGGCGCGCGGATCGGCGGTCATACCCCGACGGTATCGGTTCGTGGGTCAGAATAGGCAGACCATGATCGAGTACGAGTACCGCGTGCTGACCTTCGGACGGCATGTTTCCCTGGCAGACATCCGCCGTGCACTCATGGAGCACGCGGAGTACGGCCAGTGGGAGCTCAGCCGCAGCGTGCTCTACATGGGCGGGCACCGGCGGGCCTGGCTACGCCGCAAGATCATCCGGGTCCGGCGCACGGCGTAGTCCGGCTCATCGTGGTGCCAGGCGGACGGCGCGGTCAGGCGAGCTCGAGGAACGTGCCCAGAACCCGCGCGCCGAACCGCAGCGACTCGACGGGCACCCTCTCGTCGATGCCGTGGAACATCGGGGCGAAGTCGAGGTCGGCCGGCAGGCGCAGCGGCGCGAAGCCGTAGCCGGTGATACCGAGGCGACGCAGCGCCTTGTTGTCCGTCCCACCCGAGAGGCAGTACGGCAGCACCGTCGCGCCCGGGTCCTCGGTGAGCAGCGACCGGGTCATGGCCGTGACGAGGTCGGCGTCGAACGGCGCGTCCAGCGCGATGTCCCGATGCTCGACCTCGACGTCCACGAACTCGCCGGCCAGCTCACGCACCGTCGCCATGAGGTCGTCCTCGTGGCCGGGAAGGAACCGGCAGTCGAGCGACGCGGACGCGGTCTGCGGGATGACGTTCATCTTGTATCCCGCGTCGAGCATCGTGACGTTCGCCGTGTCCTGGAGAGTCCCCAGGACGAAGCCCGCAGCGCCGCCCAGGTGCGCGCGCAGCGCCGCGACGTCGACGTCGTCGCCGGAGAGGTATGCCGTGCCGGTCAGCTGCCCCAGCCCGTCGAGGAGCTGGCGGACCGACGCGATGTACTCGCGCGGCCAGCGGTGGCGTGCTGATCCGGGTGATCGCCTCCGCCAGGCGGACGACCGCGTTCTCGTCGTTAGGCACCGAGCCGTGTCCCGCCCGACCGTGCGCATGCAGCCGCAGCCAGGCGATGCCCTTCTCCGCGGTCTGGAGCAGGTAGGCGCGGGTCGGCTCACCTGTCGCCGCCGACGGCACGGTCACGCTGTAGCCACCGACCTCGCTGACCGCCTCGGTGACACCCTCGAACCAGTCGGGGTGGTTGTCGACGACCCAGTGCGCCCCTTTGGTCCCGCCGGCCTCCTCATCGGCGAAGAAGGCGAACGTCGTCGTGCGCGCGGGCCTGCTGCCGCTGCGGGCGAGATGACGGATGTTCGCGAGGATCATCGCGTCCATGTCCTTCATGTCGACCGCGCCGCGACCCCAGATGCAGCCATCACGCTCCTCGGCGGCGAAGGGGTCGACCTGCCAGTCGGCGGCGTCGGCCGGCACCACATCGAGGTGGCCGTGCACGGCCAGGCCGGGACGGGACGGGTCGGCGCCCTCGATGCGTACCATGACGCTCGCGCGTCCGGCGTCGCTCTCGACGAGCACGGGGTCGAGACCGACCTCGGTCAGCTGGCCCATGACGTACTCGGCGGCCTTGCGCTCCCCCGGTCCGGAGCCGTCCCCGTGGTTGGTGGAGTCGATCTGGATCAGCTCGGAGCAGATGCGCGCCACCTCGTCCTCGGGCGCGATGGACGGGATGGCTGCCTGGGTCTCGGACATGCCTTTCACTGTAAGCGCTTCGGGGTCGCCGGACCGGCGCGGGTCGGGTGCCTCGAGGCCCCCCAGAGCGTGTCGGCCGCTTCTCCGAAGCGGGGTGCGGGCCGATGTCAGGGCGAGCACCATGGAGGGATGACCGCGTTCTCCGTCGAGCAGAACCCGTCGCCCACGGTCCCGGAGGACCAGGCAGAGCTGGCCCGGATCACCTACCGGTACCTGCGCTGGCTGATGATCGTCCTGCCGCTGGTGCTCTTCGCCGTGACGGTGCTCACCGCCGTCCAGCAGGGCAGGCTCGAGTCGTCGATCAGTGCCTACTACGGCGGACCGGTCCGTGACGTGTTCGTCGGCGTGATGATCGCGACGGCTGCCTGCCTGGTCGCCTACCAGGGCGCGTCCTTGCTCGAGGACTACACGCTGAACGGCGCAGGGTTCTATGCCGTCTTCGTGGCCCTCGTCCCCTCCTCGCTGGGTGAGATCCTCGCCACGCTGAGAACCACTCGCACGCCGGACGGCTTCACCGCGACCGACTACGTCTGGTCCCTGCGTTTCGCCCTGAGCGTCGTCCTCGTCCTGTGCGCCGTCCTGCTCGTCATCGAGCTGCGGACCCGTCGCACGACCAGGCTCTGGCAGAGCCACGGCCTCAACAGGTTGTTCGTCCTGGTGTCGGGGGTGGCACTTGCTGCCTTTCTCGGGCTCGCCATGGCGCAGCTGTGGGGTCCTGCGCCCGAGGACGTGACCATGGACGGGCTGGCGCTGCCGTTGCTCGACAGGCAGCTCCGCATCCATGACCTGGCCGCCATCCTCCTCATCGCGTCCCTCATGGTCGCGGTGTGGAGCCACGCCTTCCCGGAGACGGTTGCCGAGCGGGAGCGGGTGGCCGGACCGGTCGCGACCGACCGGCAGCTGAGCGGCCGGTACAGGGGGATCTTCTACCTGATGCTGGCCGGACCCGTCGTCGTGATCGCCATCAACGCCGTGGTGGGCCATTACGTGATCTTCCTGGAGTGGTGGGAGATCCTCGCGTTCTGCCTCTTCTGGATCCTGGAGACCCGTCGAGTCAGCCGGCTCACGGCGGCCTGAGCCCTGAGTGCCAGTGGGGCGTGTGGCCCGGCGCCGCGGAGTCGAGCCTCACCCGGTGGGAAGGGGGTTGCCCCGGGTCAGGAAGTCCGTGAGCGCACGCCGAGAGACGGCCTCCGTCGCCGGCGGGAGGGGACCGCTCGGCGACGGGTCCTGGCGCAGCTGGCGGCTCACCTCCCGCACCAGCGACTCGACGTCAGCGGCTGGCACGGCACCGGCGTACCCCAAGGCGAGGCGAGCACCGAGCGCCCGCTCCGCATCGCGCAGCTCGGTGGCACCAGGTGCCTCGACCACCTGCTGCGCCGAAGGCGGCAATGTCCCCGCGGTGGCTGGGGAAGCGGGCCCCGCGAAGAGGGCCGACGGCACGAGCACGAGCCCGGCAGCGGCCCGCTTGAAGCGAGGCGTGGTCGCGCGCGGCCGGGTCGGGAGCGTGCGCCGAGCTGCCGACGGCGCTGGCGCTGCCGCAGAGGGGGCCTGAGCGGTGCCTCGTCTCGAGTCCATGGCCCGAGGATTTCGTCGGTCCCTGTCAGGACTCCTGCAGCTGTCCTGTCAACCACTGCTGAAAAGCGTCGGCGTACCCCGTCAGAGGACGTCCCGGCGCAGCCTCGCGTGGCGGTTGACGTCCTTGTAGAGCAGGTAGCGGAACCGTCCGGGTCCGCCGGCGTAGCAGGCCTGGGGGCAGAAGGCCCGCAGCCACATGAAGTCGCCCTCCTGCACCTCGACCCAGTCCTCGTTGAGCAGGTACACCGCCTTGCCCTCGAGGACGTAGAGGCCGTGCTCCATCACGTGGGTCTCGGGGAAGGGGATCGCCCCACCGGGCTCGAACGTCACGATGTTGACGTGCATGTCGTGGCGCAGGTCGGCCAGGTCGACGAAGCGGGTGGTCGTCCAAGCCCCGTCGGTGCCGGGCATCGGCAACGGCTCGACGTCCTGCTCGTTGGTCACGAACGGCGGTGGCGCGTCGAGGCCCTCGACCGCCTCGTAGGCCTTGCGGATCCAGTGGAACCGGACCGTCTCGTCCTGGGCCCGCGCCGACCAGCTCGTCGCCGGCGGGATGAAGGCGTAGCCTCCCGGCCCGAGGTCGTGCGAGGCGCCGTCGATAGTCAGGGTCAGCTGTCCCTCCATGACGAAGAGCACCCCCTCAGCTCCCGGGTCGAGCTCGGGACGGTCGCTGCCCCCGCCGGGAGAGACCTCGACGATGTACTGCGAGAACGTCTCCGCGAAGCCGGACAACGGCCGGGCGATGACCCACAGCCGGGTGTCCTCCCAGAACGGCAGGAAGCTCGTGACGATGTCCGTCATCGTCCGGCGCGGCAGCACGGCATACGCCGTCGTGAAGCGGGCCCGGTCCGTGGTCAGCTCGGTCTGGCCGGGCAGGCCACCCCGTGGGGCGTAGTAGCGGGGGGCGGGTCGGCTCGTCATGCGTGTCCTCTGGTCAGCAGCCGCCCTCGCGGCTGGTCGTCGATGTCGATGGGTATGCCGTGCAGCCAGGTGGTGCGCACGACGCCACGCAGCGTCACGCCGTCGTAGGCGGACACGGGGTTCTTGTGCTCCAGGGCCGTGGCGTCGACGCGGAAGGTCTCGTCCGGAGCGAAGACGCAGAAGTCCGCGTCGGCCCCGACCGCGATCCTGCCCTTGCGCTGCAGGCCGGTCTGGCGAGCCGGGCCTTCGGCCATCCAGCGGACCACATCGGTGAGGTCGTGGCCGCGCTCGTGGGCCTGGGTCCAGACCGCTGGCAGCCCGACCTGTAGCGACGCGATCCCGCCCCAGGCGGTCCCGAAGTCGCCCGTGTCGAGCTGCTTCAGCTCGGGGGTGCACGGCGAGTGGTCCGAGACGACGAGGTCGATGTCGCCGGCCGCGAGCCCCGCCCACAGCGCCTCCCGGTTCTCCGCCTCGCGGATCGGCGGGCAGCATTTGAACGCGGTGGCCCCGTCCGGGATCTGCTCGGCGGCGAAGCTGAGGTAGTGCGGGCAGGTCTCGACCGACAGCCGCACTCCGTCGAGACGGGCCGAGCGGAGCAACGGCAGGACGTCGGAGCTGGAGAGGTGCAGCAGGTGGACCCTCGCCCCGGTCTGCCGGGCGAGGTCGACCAGCTCCGTCACGGCGAGGTTCTCGGCCTGGCGCGGGCGTGAGGCGAGGAACCCGGCATACCGGGTGCCGCTCGGCGGCTCGGCCTGCTCGATGCTGTGGCCGTCCTCTGCGTGCACGATGAGCAGGCCGTCGAACCCGGCCACCTCGCGCATGGCCCGTTCGAGGTCCGCCGAGCCGAGGAACGGGAACTCGTCGACCCCGCTCGGCAGCAGGAAGCACTTGAAGCCGAAGACCCCGGTGCGGTGCAGCGGCTCGAGCTCACCGAGGTTGTCAGGCACGGCGCCCCCCCAGAAGCCGACGTCGACCCAGGTCTGCCCGGAGGCAGCCGCCTGCTTGACCGCGAGGGCCTCGACGGTCGTCGTCGGCGGGATGCTGTTCAGCGGCATGTCGACGATCGTCGTCACGCCCCCGCGGGCCGCCGCCTTGGTGGCCGAGGCGAAGCCCTCCCACTCGGTGCGTCCCGGCTCGTTGACGTGGACGTGCGAGTCGACCAGGCCCGGCAGCAGAGCCTCGTCATGGCCGAGCTCGACCACACGGCCTCCACCCGACGCCGCCTCGAAAGGCTCGAGCGCGACGATGGTGCCGTCGCGGACGACGACGTCGAGCGCCAGCTCACCCTCGGGCGTGAGCACCCGTCTGCCGCGGAGCACGAGCGCGTCGGTCATGCCTGGCTGCCCGGCTCCCCGGCGGGCGACCCGTGCGCCACGACGGTCGAGCGCTGCCGACCGAGCCCAGCCACCTCGAGCTCGACGAGATCCCCGTGTGCGAGGTAGGGACGCGGCTCGGGCTGCCCCATGGCCACTCCGGACGGGGTCCCGGTGATGACGAGGTCACCCGGCTCGAGCGTCATGATCTGGCTGAGATAGCTGAGGATGGTGCCCACGTCGAAGATCATGTCGGAGGTCGACCCGTGCTGGCGCCGCGTGCCGTTGACCCAGAGCGACAGGCCGAGGTCCTGCGGGTCGGGGATCTCGTCGGCGGTGACGAGCCAGGGGCCTACCGGGCAGAAGCTGTCGGCGGACTTGCCCTTGGTCCACGTGCCCCCGCGGTTGAGCTGCAGGTCGCGGTCGCTGACGTCGTTGACGGTGACGTACCCCGCAACGGCAGCCAGCGCCAGCCCCGGGTCAGGCTCGTGGGTCAGTCTCGAGCCCAGCACGACCCCGAGCTCCACCTCCCAGTCGGTGGTGGTCGAACCGGGCAGCAGGCGGATCGGGTCGGTCGGGCCGCACATCGAGGTGGTCGCCTTGAGGAAGACGATCGGCTCGGCCGGCTCGGGGGCGCCGGACTCCTGGGCGTGCTTGCGGTAGTTGAGGCCGATGGCGACGATCTTCCCGGGCCGGGCCAGCGGCGCACCGAGGCGTAGCCCGTCGACCGGAAGCTCGGGCAGGGCGCCGGCGTCGAGTGCCCGGCGCACCTGCTCGACACCACGTCCGAGGAACGCGCCGTCGACGTCCGCCGTCAGCGGCGACAGGTCGAGGGTGCGCCCGTCGTCAGTCAGCACGGCGGGCCGCTCCTGACCCTCAACACCCACCCGGGCATACCTCATGAGACGCCTCCCAGCTGCTCGGTCGCGATCCGCTCGCCGATCTGCTCCAGCAGCGGACCGGGTCTGTGGAACTGCTCGTCAAGGTCGGTGGTCAGCTGGCTCAGCGTGTATGCCGCGCGGATGCCGGCGGCCCGCAGCGCCGGCTCGTCGAGCTCGCACCGGCCCGCGACGACGACCGCGTCGACGCCCGCCGCCCGGGCCGCGGCGGCGACGCCGGCCGGCGCCTTGCCGTTGAGGGTCTGCCCATCCACCGAGCCCTCACCCGTCACCACGAGGTCCGCTCCGCGCAGCGCGTCGTAGAAGCCGGTCAGGCCGAAGACGAGCTCGACTCCCGGCTCCAAGCGGGCTCCGAGCAGCGCCATCGCCCCGAACCCCACTCCCCCCGCGGCGCCGGCTCCCGGGGTGTCCCGGTGATCGGCGCCGGTGGCCGCGGCGACGAGATCGGCCCAGTGGGTCAGGGCCGCGTCGAGCTGGACGACCTGCTCACGGGTCGCGCCCTTCTGCGGCCCGTAGACCGCAGCCGCACCCCGCTCGCCGAGCAGCGGGTTGTCCACGTCGGACGCCACCCGGACCTCGGCCGCGGCCAGTGCCGGATGCAGCGCGGAGAGGTCAAGGGTCGCGGCGCCGAGCAGGGCCGCACCACCTGGCGCGACGGCGATGCCATGGGCATCGACCACCCGGGCCCCCAGAGCGGTCGCCATCCCGGCGCCGCCGTCGGTGCATGCACTGCCGCCGATCCCGAGGATCACCTCGGTGCACCCGGCGTCAAGAGCGGCACGGATCACCTCGCCGGTGCCGGCGCTCGAGGCGGTGAGCGGCGCGGGCACGTCACCGGGGAGCAGGGACAACCCGGAGACCGCTGCGAGCTCCACGACGGCCACGTCACCGCGCCGCGCGAAGCCGGTCCGCACCGGGTCACCGGTCGGGCCGGCTGCCACCACGGGATCGTGGGTGAAGCCTGCTGCCAGAGCCGCGGCCAGCGTCCCGTCGCCCCCGTCGGCCACGGGCACACAGACCACCACGACGTCGGGACGGGCGGCGACGATGCCCGCGGCGAGGTGTCCTGCGACCGCAGCGGCCGTCAGGGTGCCCTTGAACTTGTCAGGGGCCAGGAGCACGCGGGTCATGGGGCTGCTTTCTCACGGGGCGGGTGCAGGCGAGACGGTCAGTCGATCATGCCTAGTCGAGGTTCGCATAGAGGGCCGTCGGGGCGTCGGTGCTGCGTTCCGCCAGCTCCTCGAACTCCGTGACCGCGTCGATCTGCGCACCCATCGAGACGTTCGTGACCCGCTCGAGGATGACCTCGACGACGACGGGGACGCGGAACTCGGCCATGAGCTTCTTCGCCTGCTCCAGCGCAGGCCGGATCTGCTCCGGGTCACTGACCCGGAGCGCCTTGCACCCCAGCCCTTCTGCCACCTTGACGTGGTCGACGCCATAGCCGCCGACCTCCGGCGAGTTGACGTTCTCGAACGACAGCTGCACGTGGGAGTCCATCTCGAACGCGCGCTGGGACTGCCGGATCAGGCCGAGGTAGGCGTTGTTCACGAGGACGTGGATGTAGGGGATGTTGAACTGCGCGCCGACGGCCAGCTCCTCGATCATGAACTGGAAGTCGTAGTCGCCGGACAGGGCCACGACGGTCGCCTCAGGGTCCGCGGTCGCCACCCCGAGGGCCGCGGGCACGGTCCAGCCGAGCGGTCCCGCCTGGCCGGCGTTGATCCAGTGCCGGGGCCGGTAGACGTGCAGCAGCTGCGCGGCCTGGATCTGCGAGAGGCCGATGGTGCTCACATACCTCGTATCCCGCCCGAGCGCCCGGTTCATCTCCTGGTAGACCCGCTGCGGCTTGATCGGGGTGTTCTCGAAGTTCGTCTTGCGCCACATGGTCCGCTTGCGGTCGGCGCAGGAGCCCGCCCAGGCGGACCGGTCGGGCAGCCCCCCGGCGGCACGCCGCGCTCTCGCCGCGTCGACGAGGAGCTGGAGGGCGGCGCCGGCGTCGGACACGATGCTGTAGTCCGGCGCGAAGACCCGGCCGATCTGGGTGGGCTCGATGTCGACGTGGACGAAGGTCCGCCCACGCGTATAGATGTCGAGACCACCGGTGTGCCGGTTCGCCCAGCGGTTGCCGATCCCGAGGACGAAGTCCGACTCGAGCAGCGTGGCGTTGCCGTACCGGTGCGAGGTCTGCAGACCCACCATGCCGGCATTGAGCTCGTGGTCGTCCGGGATGGCGCCCCAGGCCATCAGCGTGGGCACGACGGGAATGCCGGTGAGCTCCGCCAGCTCGACGAGCAGGTCGCAGGCGTCGGCGTTGACCACTCCGCCGCCCGCGACGATCAGCGGCCGCTCGGCGCGCTCCAGCAGGTCGAGCGCCTTGTCCACCTGGGCCGTCGTCGCGACGGGCCGGTACACCGGCAACGGCTGGTAGGTCTCCACGTCGAACTCGATCTCGGCCATCTGGACGTCGATGGGCAGGTCGATGAGGACCGGTCCGGGCCGCCCCGAGCGCATCAGATGGAAGGCCTGCTGGAAGGTGCCCGGCACCTGCCCGGGCTCGAGGACGGTCACGGCCATCTTCGTCAGGGGCCTGGCGATCGACGCGATGTCGACGGCCTGGAAGTCCTCCTTGTGCAGCTTGGCGACCGGCGCCTGGCCGGTGATGCAGAGGATGGGGATCGAGTCCGCGCTCGCGGAGTAGAGCCCGGTGATCATGTCCGTCCCGGCCGGGCCGCTCGTCCCGATGCAGACGCCGATGTTGCCGGCTGCCGCGCGGGTGTAGCCCTCGGCCATGTGGGAGGCGCCCTCGACGTGACGAGCGAGGATGTGGGTCAGTCCCCCGTTGGTCTCCATCGCCTTGTAGAAGGGGTTGATCGCGGCTCCGGGAAGCCCGAAGAGGTGGCTGACGCCCTCCTTCTTGAGGATCTCCACCGCCGCCTGGGCTGCCGTCATTCGGGCCATCGTGTCGTCTCCTGCGTCGTCAGTCGGATGAGGGGTCGGTGCTGGGCGACGGCGTGAGGCCGCTGCGCCCGGAGAGACGCTCGACACCCCGTAGGAGAGCGGAGTGGTCGAGGCCGCCGTCACCGAGGGCTCGGGCCGAGGCCATCAGCTGGGCGACCACCGCGCCGAGAGGCACCACCACGCCGGCTTCGCGAGCAGCGGAGGTGACGATGCCCAGGTCCTTGTGATGCAGGTCGATGCGGAAGCCGGGCTCGAAGCTGCGCGCGAGCATGTTGTGCTTCTTCTGCTCGAGGACCGTCGAGCCGGCCAGGCCGCCGCCGAGCACCTCGAGCGCAGCCTCGGTGTCGACGCCGTAGGCCTCCAGGAAGACGAGTGCCTCCGCGAGGACCTGGATGTTCGCCGCGACGATGAGCTGGTTGGCCGCCTTGACCGTCTGGCCCGCGCCGTTCGCGCCGACGTGGACGATGGTCCTCCCCACGGCGTCGAAGATCGGCCTGGCCTGCGCGAAGTCGGCCGCGGACCCACCCACCATGATTGACAGGGCCGCGTTCTTGGCTCCCGCCTCACCTCCGGACACCGGGGCGTCGAGCAGCCGGAAGCCACGCTCGGCCGCCGTCGTCGCGAGCGCCTGCGTCACGTCGGGGCGGATGCTCGAGAAGTCGATGACGAGCGTGCCCGGCGCAGCGCTGTCGAACACGCCGCCCTCGCCGGTCAGCACGAGCTCGACGTCGGGTGAGTCCGGCACCATGACCGCGACCACGTCGGCGCCTGTCACCGCCTCGGCGATGGAGGCGGCGGCCCGCCCTCCGGCCTCGACCAGAGCCCTCGTCCGCTCGGGGTGCAGGTTGTAGCCCACCACGTCGTAGCCGGCCGCGGCCAGGTGCACGGACATCGGGCTGCCCATGATGCCGAGTCCGATGAAGGCGATGGTGCTCATGAGGTGCTCTCCCTGCTCGTGGTGGCGCGTCGGTCGCGAGGCAGCCAGCTGAGGCTGTCCTGCGTGGTGGTGGTCGGTATGTACTCCAGCCCGACCCACCCGGCATACCCCGTCTGCTGGAGGGCGCCGAGCTGTCCGTCGAGGTCGAGCGAGCCGGACCCGGGCTCGCCACGGCCTGGCAGGTCGGCGACCTGCACATGGGCCACGAGGGCCGTATGCCGCGCGATGGCCCGCTCGACGTCGTCGCCGTTGTTTGCGAGGTGGAACAGGTCGCAGAGGAACCCGACGTTCTCGTGGCCGCTCTCGCGGACCCGCCGGACCACGGCCACGGCGTCATCCGCGGTGCGCAGCGGGTAGGGCTTCGGACCGCTGACCGCCTCGACGAGCACGGTGGCGCCGATGGCTGCGGCGGCGACCGCGGCCCGGGAGAGGTTCTCGGTGGCCAGCTCGTCCTGCTCTTCGGGGCTGACCCCGCCGACCCGGTTGCCGTAGAGGGCGTTGAACGCCTGGACCCCGAGCCGCTGCCCGATCCCGACCGCCACGTCGACGTTGTCGCGGAACTGCGCGGAGCGGTCCGGGATGGACAGCACTCCGCAGTCCGGTCCGGCGAGGTCCCCCGCGAAGAAGTTGAGGCCGACCAGGGCGACGCCCGCGTCCTCGACGGCCGAGACGAACCGGTCGACGTCACGGTCCGCCGGCACGGGACTCTCCGGCCACGGCCACCAGAGCTCGACCGCGTCGAAGCCGGCCGCGCGGGCCGCCGCCGGACGATCCAGGAGCGGGTGCTCGGTGAACAGCAGGGAGCAGTTGGCGAGATACCTCAGGGTGTGTCGCGGCATGGGCGCTCCTCCTGTACCGGTCTTCCACAATACGGATATTGCTTTCCGTATAAGACGATAGCGAGCCGGGCCGTGATACGTCAACAGTTTGTTGAATTACGGCGGTGATGACTGCTCAGCGCGCGGCAGGGTGCGCGAGCCGTCGGACCGCCGCCCCGTCCAGGCCGACCTGCTCGGTCACCTCGGCCTCCTGCAGCGCTCCGCAGTCCAGCCCGCGGGCGACGAACCAGGCCAGCGCCCTCGCCGTCGCCGGCTCGTCGAGGAACCCCGAGGCGTCCTGGGACACATACGCCCGAAGGCGCCCCGCGGCCTCGGCGAAGCCGCTGCGGTAGAAGGCGAAGGTCGCGGCATACCGGGTGGGAAGCTGGGCCGGGTGCAGGTCCCAGCCCTGGTAGTAGCCGCGCTCGAGAGAGCGGCGCACCAGCCGGGCATGCAGCCGGGAGGCGGCTGCCCGGGCTTCGGGCGGCCCTACGGGGAGGATGTTGGTCGACCCGTCGGACAGGCGGACGCCGGTGCCGGCGGCGGCCACCTGCATGACGGCCTTCGCGTGGTCGGCGACGGGGTGCTCCATGCTCTGGTACTGCGCGCCGATGCCGAGGGACGCCGAGTAGTCGTAGGTGCCGTAGTGCAGACCCGTGCAGCGGCCCTGCGCGGCGGCGATCATCCGGGCGACTCCCGCTGCCCCGTCCGCGAGGAGGATGGACTGCGGGGTCTCGACCTGGATCTCGAAGCGCAGAGCGGCCGGGCTCAGTCCAAGGTCGAGCTCGAGTCGCTCGCAGACGATGACCATCGCCTCGACCTGGGCGACAGCGCTGACCTTCGGGAGGGTGACGACGAAGCCGTCCGGCAGCCGGCCGTCGGCGGCCATGAGGGTGACGAAGCGGGCGAGGGTGTCCAGACCACGGCGGCGGGTCGGCGCCTCGAAGCACTTGAACCGGATGCCGCTGAAGGGCGTCCCGTGACCCTGCTCCGTGGCCCGGGCCAGCGCGTCGGCGGCGGCGACGACCACGGCGTCCTCCCCGTCCCCGAGATCGCCCAGACCGTCCTCGAAGTCCACCCTCAGGTCTTCGACCGGCTCCGCCTCCAGCTTGGCCTCCACGAGGGGAAGCACCTCTGCCGCCAGAGACTCGTCGACGCCGAGGAGGCCGGCCAGAGCGGTGGAGTCAGGAGCGACGTCGGCGAGGGCTGCCCGCGCGAGCGCGCTCCACTGCGGGACGAGGTCGGTGTGGTAGCGGTCCGCCGGGACATAGACCGTATGCACCGGCTGGCGGGACCCGTCGTCACCCGGGTAGCGGCGGCGAAGGTCTGCGTCCGTCTCCGCCAACAGGCCGTCGAGCCGTGCCGCGAGCTGGTCCAACGGGGTCATCCCGGCCTCCTCTGGTCAAACGGATATTACTTTCCACCCAGCGATAGTCAAGGCCACCTCGGCGAGATATACTCCGGCATACGGAAAAGGCATACGGAAAACTGTTGCACGACGGGCACCTCCCACGAGCGAAGGCAGGATCGCGTGACCCTCGAGTCGCCCTCCAGCTCCTCGACCGATGACGCCTCAGAGGGCACGGCTCCGGCGACGGTGCCTGGGGGCCGCACCGGCGGTGTCCAGTCGCTCGCCCGGGCGTTCGAGATCCTCGAGAAGATGGCCGACGCCGGCGGCACCATCGGGCTGTCACAGCTCGCATCGGACGTCGGGCTGCCTCTCCCCACCATCCACCGGCTGATCCGGACCCTGGTCGACCTCGGCTACGTCCGCCAGGAGCGCACCCGTCAGTACACGCTGGGTCCCAAGCTGATCCGGCTGGGTGAGACCAGCTCGCGGATGCTGCGGTCGTGGGCCCAGCCCTACCTCGCCGAGCTCGTCGACCAGCTCGGCGAGTCGGCCAACCTCGCGATGCTCGACCACGACCAGATCGTCTACATCGGGCAGGCCCCGTCGCGGCACTCGATGCGGATGTTCACCGAGGTCGGCCGGCGGGTCGCCCCGCACTGCACGGCCGTCGGCAAGGCGATCCTCGCGCTCGAGCCCCAGGACGAGGTCCGCGGCCTGCTGCGCCGGACGGGGATGCCGGCCCACACGGTGCACACCATCACTGACCCCGAGGTGTTCCTCGCCGAGCTGTCCCGGGTCAGGGCGCAGGGCTACGCCGTGGACGACGGCGAGCAGGAGATCGGCGTCCGCTGCGTAGCCATCGCCGTCCCGAGCGCGCCCACCCCGATCGCGATGTCGGTCTCCGGTCCCACTGCACGGATGACCGCCGACCTGGTGAGCCGGGCCGCCCCACTGCTCGTCGACGCGGCCCGGCGGCTGTCGCTCGACCTCGATGCCGGCGCCGCCTTCCTCGACTGAGCAGCCTCCCACCACGCCGGTCGCGCCCCCGGCACCGGTCCGAGCGGCTACCAGGCCTCAGCCACCCGGCTCAGCCAGTCCCCTACCAGAGCCTCGAAGAGCGGGGCCTGACCAGGGACGGGCAGGCGATGGTCGGCCTGGTCGAGGACGGCGAGGGTGGCGTGCGGGTAGCAACCGAAGACGTCGACCGCGTCGGCATACCCCACGGTGGCGTCCTGGCGGCCGGCCACGACCAGCGTCGGCCCGTCGAACCGAGTCCCACCGGCGGTGGGGTCACTCAGGCCGTAGCGGCGCGGGTCGTCTCGGAGCTCCAAGAGGACCGGGCGCGTGGCACGGGATCGTTCGGCCTCCCAGAGCACGCGCTCCTTCTCGTCGGCCAGCACGGCCGTCGCCGTGCTCAGCTCGCCGGTGTCCGGTGCTGAAGGGAGCCGCCGCTGCGCATCCCCCGCGACGAGCATGGGCACGCGCATCAGCAGTCCGCGGACGGTCTGCGGGTGGCGGTGGGCGAGGGCGCGAGCGAGGTTCGCGCCGGCGGACATCCCCGCCACGGCATACGGCTCGTCCCCGAGGTGGTCGTGGAGGGTGGACTCGGTGATCTCGAGGATGTGGTCCATCGAGGCCGGATCGCTCAGCGCGGGGCTGCCTCCCATGCCTGGCAGGTCCACATACAACCGACGCCAGCCGGGCGCCGCCGCGAACGCCGGCTCCAGATCCGCCTGCTCGACCCGGCCGCTGAGGAGCCACCCGTGCAGAAGTACGACGGGTCGACCGTCACCGACCTGCGTCACGGCGAGCCGCGAGGAGGCCACCCCGGCCCGTGACGACCCGCTGTTGTCCATCGACTCCCCCTTCGCGCTCGGGCCCGACCGTCCCGCACCCCCCGCCGCCTCCCGCGAGTCCGGAGAGCATCCACCATGATGGTCCACGTGGAGACTACTGAGCAGACCCTGTTGACGGGCCGAGTCGTCACCGCCGGCGGCGTCCTCGCAGCCGGGGCCGTCGTGACACAGGGCGACCGGATCCGGTTCGTCGGGCCGGCGCGAGACCTTCCTGCCGACTGCGCGCAGGCGCAGCCCCCGACGGGATGGCGAGAGGGACGGACCCTGCTCCCGGGGCTGGTCGACGTGCACTGCCACGGAGGCGCCGGCGGCGAGTTCGGAGCA
The DNA here is from genome assembly GCA_963826375.1 of uncultured Actinomycetota bacterium. Taxonomy (GTDB): domain Bacteria; phylum Actinomycetota; class Actinomycetes; order Actinomycetales; family Dermatophilaceae; genus Lapillicoccus. Next base: position 1,421,667 of record CAWGWN010000009.1, read on the forward strand.
GACCGCGAGTCGGCGCTGACCGCGAGCCGTCACCACCACGTCAGTGGCACCACGTCGGTGGTCGGCAGCCTGGTGTCCAACACGCCTCACGAGCTCCGTGCCGGAGTCAGGACCTGCGCGGCACTCGTGGTCCGCGGCGAGCTTGCGGGGGTGCATCTCGAAGGACCGTTCCTCTCCATGGAGCGCCGCGGCGCCCAGAACCCGGCCGTCCTCAGCGACGTCGACGGGGCGCTCGTCGAGTCCCTTGTGGGCGAGGCGGCCGAGGGCGGCGCCCCCGGGTCGCTCGTCCAGATGACCTACGCACCCGAGCGCGCGGGTGCTGACGCTCTGCCCGGGCTGCTCGCGTCCCATGACATCGTGGCTGCGGTGGGCCACACCGACGCCGACGCCGTGACGGCGTGGGCTGCACTACGACGCGGGCGGGAGCTCGCCGTGCGCGGCGGCCGGCCGCTGGTCACCCACGTGTTCAACGGTATGCCGTCCCTGCACCATCGCTCACCCGGTCCGGTGGCCGCGTGCCTGGCTCAGGCCGCTCGCGGAGACGCGGTGCTCGAGGTGGTCGGCGACGGGGTCCATCTGGCCGCCGAGACGGTCCGGATGCTGTTCGACCTCGTCGGCCCGGAGGCGCTCTGCCTCATCACCGACGCCATGTCGGCCAGTGGGATGCCCGACGGGACCTACCTGCTCGGTGGCCAGCAGGTCCGGGTGTCGGACCGAACCGCGCGTCTCGCCGAGGGTGGGTCGATCGCCGGGGGGGTGGCCACCCTCCTGGACGTCGTCCGGTGGTGCGTCATGCAGGCCGGTGTCCCGCTGGTCGACGCCGTCACGTCGGCGACCCGCACCCCCGCACGCTCCCTCGACCTGCCGGACGTCGGCGCCCTCGAGGCGGGCCATCTCGCCGACCTGCTCGTCGTCGACGACGAGCTCATGCCGGTGTCGGTGCTGCGCCGGGGCGCGTGGCTGGCGGCCGGTTAGCCCTCCGCGCGGCGCCCGGCGAGCAGCAGCAGGAGCCGCGTCGCCTCGTCCGTGACGGCGGACCTGCCTGCCGCCAGGTAGGTCCGCGGGTCGACGACCTGCGAGTCCGCGTCGAGCACCGCGCGGACCGCGCGGGTGAGGACGACGTTCAGATGGGTGGCGATGTTGACCTTCGTCATCCCGGCCGACACCGCGGCGACGAGGTCCTCGTCGGCCACTCCCGACGAGCCGTGCAGCACAAGGGGCACGGGCACGCGCGCCCGGATGGCGGCGACGAGGTCGAGGTCCAGCCGGGCGGAACGGCTGGTCATCGCATGGGATGAGCCGACGGCGACCGCGAGGGCGTTCACCCCGGTCTCGGCCACGAAGCTCGCGGCCGCGTCGGGATCGGTCCGTGCACCGCGCGCATGCACGCCGTCCTTGCCGCCGATCTCGCCAAGCTCTGCCTCGACGGACACGCCTGCCGCCCGGCACCGCTGCACGACCGCACGGGTTCGCTCCCGGTTCGCCTCGTCCGCCAGCGGGGAGGCGTCGAACATCACCGAGGTGAAGCCGAGCTCGAGCGCCTCACCGACAAGGTCCTCGCTCTGGGCATGGTCGAGGTGGAGGACGCACGGGACGGAGGCGACTGTGGCGAGCGCCTTGGTGGCAAGGGCGATCGGGGCCAGGGAGCCGTGGTAGCGGGCAGCATTCTCACTGATCTGCAGGACCACCGGCAACCCCACCCGCTCGGCGGCGGCGACCAGGGCCTCCGCGTGCTCGACCTGGATGACGTTGAAGGCGCCGACCCCGTGTCCCGCTGCCCGGGCGGCGCCGAGCACCTCGTCGAGCCGGGCCAGCGTCACCTCGGCTCCTCCCAGACCTCGACGTCGCCGCGCAGCCGGGCGACATCGGCCGCCGCGACGGCACCGGCCCATGGCTGGAGGACAGCCGCCGCCGACCAGGACACGGCCGCCGTCAGCAGCTGCGGCCAGTCCGGGCTCTCGCCCAGACCCGCCGCGAGGGCAGCCGCGACGGCGTCCCCGGCCCCCGTCGGGTTCCCGGCGAGGGGTGCCTCCAGCCGGGCGCGCAGCATCCGGCCGTCGCGGGTCAGCACGGCCAGGCCCTCCGCGCCGCACGAGACACAGACGTCCGTCGCCCCGGCCGCCTGAAGAGCCCGTGCACCGGCCACCAGGTCCCGCTCCCCGGTGGCCGCCCGGAGCTCGGCGAGGTTCGGCGTCACGACGTCCGGTCCTGCGCCCACGCCGTCCCGCAGGGCCGGGCCGTCGGCGTCGAGCAGGACGCGCACTCCCGTCTCGCGCAGCGCCGTCACCAGGTGACCGTACCCATCGGGGGGCACCCCGGGAGGGAGGCTGCCGGCGAGGAGCACGGCCGCTGAGCCGCTCGACCGCGCGAGGGCAGGCAGGCCGGCCAGCACCGCGGCCCACTCCGACCCCGACACCACGGGCCCCGGTTCGTTGAAGATGGTCGCGTCACCGTCGTTGGCGGACACGACGTTCACCGTCCGGCGTGACCCGTCCGCGCACCGGAAGAAGTCGTTCGCGATACCGCGCCGGTCGAGGTCCGCGACGATGTCGTCGCCCACCCGGCCACCCGCGAGGCCCGTGGCTGTCGCCGCCACACCGAGGAGGGTGAGGACCGAGGCCGCGTTGACGCCCTTGCCTCCCGCCCGCTCGTGCACGGCCTGGACGCGGTGGGTGCCGTGAGCGACCAGGGCGGCGACCTCGTAGGTCACGTCCAGGGCGGCATTGAGGGTGACGGTGAGGATCACCGGGCATCCCAGGCCAGGCAGGCCGCCCCGAGGCATCCGGCTCGGTCACCCAGCGCGGCGGGCACCAGTCGTACCGGCCGCTGGAAGGTCAGGCGCGCGGCGATCTCGGCTCGCAGCGGGGCCAGCAGGACCTCGCCGCTCTGGGCCAGGCCACCGCCCATGAGCACGAGCTCGACCCCGGTGATGGTGGCGGTGGTGACGATGGCGTCGGCCAAGGCGACGACAGCCCGGTGCCACACGGCGGTCGCGACCGGGTCACCCTCGGCGGCGAGCCGGGCGACCTCCTGCGCGCCGACCCCGCGACCGGTGCGCGCGGCATACTCGCGGGCGATGGCCGAAGCCGAGGCGATGGTCTCCAGGCAGCCCCGACCCCCGCAGGGGCACATCGGTCCCTGCGGGTCGACGACCACATGCCCCAGCTCGCCGGCCCACCCCCCAGCAGCGACGACCGAGCCGTCGAGCATCAGCGCTCCGGCGATCCCGGTGCCGACCGGGACGAAGAGCGCGTCGGCCGCGCCGCGGGCCGCGCCGACCCTGGCCTCGGCGACGAGCCCCGACCTGACGTCGTGGCCGACCGACGTCGGCACGCCGAGCCGTGACTCGACGGCCTCTCGGATCTGCAGGTCCCGCCACCCCAGGTTGACCGAGAGCACCCCGACTCCCATCACGGCGTCGACCAGGCCGGGCACCACCACCCCGCATCCCACGAGCCGGACCTCACCGCCCTGCGCCCGCAGCTGCGTCACGAGCCGGCGCGTAGTGGACTCGACCGTGTCCCCGAAGACGGTGGCGATGTCGGCCGGGGTGGGCTCTGCAGAGCTCGCGAGGACCGTCAGGCAGCTGTCGACCAGCGCGGCCTTGACCCGCGTGCCCCCGACGTCGAGGGCCACCACCACATCGGACGCGGCCACCTCAGGAGTCACCGGGCGCGAGGATGATCGACCGGGTCAGGTGTCGGGGTCGGTCAGGATCGAGACCGAGACGACGCGCCATCGCCAGGCACAGCAGGTGCACGCGGACGAGCTCGGCCAACGGGTCGAGGTCGCGGTGCTCGAAGTGGGCGCCCGTGGCCCTGACCTCGTCGTCGAGGCCAGCGGGCACCTCGCCGAGAGCCCACGTCACCCGACCCGTCGTCGCGATGCTCACCGGGCCATGGCGGTACTCCATCGCTGGGTAGGCCTCCGTCCAGAGCTGCGCCGACTCCCGCAGCTTCAGGGCCGCCTCCTCGGCCACACCGACCGTCCACCCACGGCCCAGGAAGGTGACCTGCTCCGCACCCGTCAGCCCCCCGAGGCTGGTCGGCTCGTCCTCCGCCAGGACCGAGCGGGCGTCCGCGACGGCCTGGCCGAGGTCCTCACCCAGCGAGGCACGCAGCAGTGCCAGGGTCGACGTGGCGAACCTGGTCTGGACCACGGACTGCTCATCGACGTCGCTGAGCAGAACCAGCCGGTCGGCGAGGCTCGTGGCCGGCGTCCCGGCGGTGGCCACGACCGCGCAGGTCCGGACGGGGCCTGCCTGCAAGGACCGCAGCACGTCGACGACCTCGGTCGTCGTGCCGGACCGGGTGATGACGAGGACCTCGTCGTAGCCGCGTCCGAGCCGGTGCTCGCTTGCGGGGAACGCGTCGGTCAGGCCGTGGCCCGCCTGCTCGCGCAGCACGGCATATGCCTTGGCCATGTAGTAGGAGGTGCCGCACCCGAGGACCGCCAGGCGGGCACCTCGCTCGGGAAGGACCCCGGCCAGCGCGTCCGCGCGCTCGGCGACGCGCTCCCAGTCGTCAGGTTGGCCTGTCACCTCGCGGGCGAGGTGGCTGTCGTCGTTGCCGGTCATCGGGCTCCTGAGCTGGTTTCAGACCACTTCGTTCGGTGCCCGAATTATTTAGGGCGTCTCCGGCGTCGTCAAGCCGGGGCCGACGAAGCCCACTCGTCCGCCGGACGGTCAAGCCATGCTCACGGGGTCGTCGAAGACCGTCTCGAGGGCCAGGTGTGCTCCCCCGCGAGCCGCCGAGGCCAGCCCCAGCGTCGAGCCCGAGACGGCGCAGGCGGCATCGGGTGAGACGAGCCGGTCGGTCAGGTATGCCGTGACCGGGCCGACGAGGTAGTCCGCCAGATAGCCGAAGTAGCCCCCGAGGATCACCTGGCGCGGGTTGAGGACATCGGCGAGGAGCGACACCCCGACGCCGAGCCCGGTGGCGACCGCCTCGACGGCGGCTATGACCCGGGCGTCGCCGTCGTCCGCGCGGACGATGATCTCGGCCAGCCGTTCCTCGAGCGGCCGGGCGGTGTCTCGCACCGGGTCGGCCGGCTCCGCCACGAGGTCGAGGAAGGAGGCGAGACCCACCAGCAGCTCCCAGCACCCCCGCCGACCGCAGGCGCACGCGCGGCCCTGGGGGTCGAGCGGGATGTGGCCGATCTCGCCCGCGAAGCCGGAGAAGCCCCGCACGAGCTGTCCGTCGGCGATGATGCCGCCTCCGACGCCGACGTCACCGGTGATGTAGAGCAGGTCGCGCACGCCGGTGTGGGAGACCTCGGCGAACTCGGCGAGTGCGCCCAGCTTCGCGTCGTTCTCCAGCAGCACGGGGGGTGCGCCGCGCCCGAGGCCGCGGCGCAGGCCCTTGACGAGCTCGACGTCCCGCCAGCCGATGTTGGGGGCGAAGAGCACGGTGCCGGTCTCGATGTCGATGGAACCGGGAGCGGCGACGACCAGGGCCACCGGCCGCACGCCCCGCGCGCGCAGGGAGCGCAGCGAGGACTGGACGAACCCCGTCACCTCGCTGAGCACCTCGTCGACGGACAGCCCGGCGGCGTCGATCGGCCGGGTGGACTCGAGCACCACCTCACGGGTCAGGTCCAGCGCCGTGACGCTGAGGTAGTCGACGTTGATCTCCACGCCGACCCCGCACAGGTGGCGTCCGTCCAGATGCAGGGCCAGCCCTGGCCGTCCGACGGATCCGGCGCGGTGCAGCTCCCCCTCGGTCACGAGCCGCCGGTCGACGAGGTCGCCGATGAGGCTGGAGGTGGTGGCCTTCGACAGTCCGGTCTCGGCGGCGACCCGAGCGCGCGACTGCCCCTCGTGGTCCCGCAGGTGCCGCAGGATCAGGCCCATGTTGCTCCGGCGCATGGAGGCCTGGTCGGACCTGCCTCCCGGACCGCCCGGACGAGCGCCCGGACGAGCACCCGGTGGACGCTGCCCTGTGGTCACCTGGTCGTCCTCCTCGTGGCGGGGCTCCGGACCTCCGTCCGGGCGCCCCTGATTCCACCGCATGAGGTTGACTTTCGCAATCTTCGTTAGGACACTGACCGAACTAATCGGCGGCACGGGTCCGACCACCCGGACGTGCCTCGGTTCCAGACACCCGCCCCCGACCTGACGAGGCCCGTCCGTGAGCGAGCTGCGACTCGAGCGGCTGACCATCGCGACTGCTGCCGTGGGAGGCGTCAACCCCCTCCCCTCCCTCTTCTCCGCGGGGGACCTCCATCAGTCCGCCGACACCAGCGAGGCGGACGAGGAGATGCACCGCAACATCGGCTTCGGGCGGGTGACGTCGGTGCTGCCCTACCTCGCCCGGGACACGTACGACCGTCGGCGCGCTCCAGCGGAGCACCACGTGGCGGTGCTGGAGAACGAGCACCTGCGCGCCACCTTCCTCCTGGGCTCCGGTGGCCGGCTCTGGTCCCTCGTGGACCTGGGCTCGGGTGCGGAGCTGCTGCACCGCAACCCGGTCTTCCAGCCGGCCAACCTCGCCCTGCGCAATGCCTGGTTCGCCGGAGGCGTCGAGTGGAACGTCGGGACCATCGGGCACTCCCCCACGACCACCGAGCCCGTTCATGCCGTCCGTCTCGAGCTCCCGGACGGCACGCCGATGCTCAGGATGTACGAGTACGAGCGCCTGCGTGAGGTCGTCTTCCAGGTGGATGTCTGGCTGCCCGGCGGCTGCCCGGTGCTCCTCGTCCATGTCCGCATCAGCAACCCGGGCGACGCCGCCGTGCCGATGTACTGGTGGTCCAACTGCGCCGTCCCTCAGGCTGCCGACGTGCGCGTACTGGCGCCCGCGACGACGGCCTGGCAGCTCGGTCGCGACCGACGTCTTCGGCGCGTGCCCGTGCCGGTCCTCGGCGGCCTCGACCGCAGCTACCCCGCCCGGGCGCCGGAGGCGGCCGACTACTTCTTCGAGCTGGACGGTGGACGTCCCTGGGTCGCCGCCGTCGACGGCACCGGGAGGGGACTCGTGCAGACCTCGACCCGACAGCTGAGGGGACGCAAGCTCTTCGTCTGGGGCACCGGTCCCGGCGGTCGACGGTGGCAGGAGTGGCTGAGCGGCCCGGATGCCGAGTACCTCGAGATCCAGGCCGGGCTGGCCCGCACCCAGCTTGAGCACCTGCCCATGCCGGGGCGCACCCACTGGTCATGGGTGGAGGCGTATGGCGCGCTGCGGCTCGACCCGGCGCGCGCCCACTCTCCGCGCTGGGACGACGCGGTGGCCGCCGGCCGGGTCGCCCTGGACGAGCTGGTCTCCGAGGAGGCTCTCGAGCACGCTCATGCCCTCGCCACCCAGGTCGCAGCAGCCCCCCCGCTCGACGTGCTCCATACCGGCTCCGGGTGGGGGGCTCTCGAGCGGCAGCGTCGCAGCGACGGCGGCGACGACTCGCTCGTCCTGTCAGGCACCCCCTTCTCCGATGCCACTCTCGGTGCCGAGCAGCAGCCCTGGCTGGAGCTCCTCCGTGAGGGGCGGATGACGGACCCGCCGGCCGCCGACGCGCCCTCGTCCTACCAGGTCGGGGCCGCCTGGGGCGCGCTGCTCGACAACACGGCCACCGGGTGGCTGGAGTGGCTCCACCTCGGGGTGGTCCGTGCCCATGCGGGGGACCACTCTGGAGCCCGCGCGGCGTGGGACCGTTCGGTCGCGGTCCATGAGACGGCCTGGGCCCGGCGAAACCTGGGCGTGCTGGCCGAGCGCCGCGGCGACCGGGACCTTGCCCGTCGCGAGTACCACACCGCCCTGCGGCTGCACCCCGACCTGCCGGCGCTGCGGCTCGAGCTGGTCGAGCTCCTGCTCGCCGACGGCCGCGGCGACGAGGCACAGGACGTCCTCGACGCGGCTGACGAGCACACCCGCTCGCTCGGGCGCTTCCGGTATGCCGCAGCACGGGCAGCCTTGCTCGCCGAGGACCTCGACCGGGCTGCGCAGATCATCGAGTCGGGGCTGGTCGTCCCCGACCTGCGTGAGGGCGAGCTCGCGCTCGACGAGCTCTGGTACGACTACGAGACCCTGCGCCGGGCCAGGGCGGACGGCGTTCCGGTCAGCGCGGAGCTCCGGGCCCGGGTCCGGGCGTCGAGCACCCTCCCGCGAGCGTTCGACTTCCGGATGTTCTCCGCGCCGCCCGTCCCCCCTTCGCCGCCTGGCTGAACCGCGCCGCGCCACGTGGCCGGCACCGTGTTTGGGAGAGATTCCCGGTGGGCATGGTCTGGCGCGGACCACGAGGAGGGCGTTCATGGCGACTCAGACAGCGGCCGGTCAGCAGCCGGTCCGCAGCACCGTTCCGGCCCGGATGGACCGGCTACCGTTCACGCGGTTCCACTGGACCGTCATCGTCGGCCTCGGGGTGTCGTGGATCCTCGACGGGCTCGAGATCCAGCTCGTGGCCGCCAACGGCTACGCCGACGCCCTCCACATGGATGCCGCCCAGGTCGGCCTCACCGGCACGATCTACCTCATCGGCCAGGTGGTCGGCGCGCTCTACTTCGGGCGGTTGACCGACCGGCTGGGCCGCAAGAGGCTGTTCATCCTCACCCTCGCCATCTACCTCGTCGGGTCCGGGATCGCGGGGCTCGCGCCCGCCATGTGGTTCCTCTGGATCTTCCGGTTCGTCGCCGGCCTGGGCATCGGCGGCGAGTACACCGCGATCAACTCGGCGATCGACGAGCTGATCCCCTCGAAGTACCGGGGCCGCGTCGACATCGCGATCAACGGCACCTACTGGGCGGGTGCACTCCTCGGCGCCACGGCGAACCTCTACCTCCTCACGCCGGACCGCATCGAGTGGGGCTGGCGGGTCGGCTTCTTCATCGGCCCGGTCCTCGGGCTGGCGATCATCTACCTGCGACGCCACATCCCCGAGAGCCCCCGCTGGCTGCTGACCCACGGGCACGCCGAGGAGGCCACCGCAACCGTCGACGATATCGAGGCGCGGGTGGAGGCCGAGGGTATCCGGCTCGAGCCGGTGCCGGAGTCACGCTCGATGCTCGTCAAGGCCACGGAGTCGGTGCCCTTCCGGCAGGTTCTGCACGTCTTCTTCCAGAAGTACCCCAGGCGCACCTTCCTCGGGATCACCATGATGGTGACCCAGTCCTTCCTCTACAACGCCATCTTCTTCACGTACGCCCTCGTGCTGGAGAACTTCTACGGCATCAGCAAGTCGGGCACCAGCCTCTACTTCTTCCCCTTCGCCATCGGCAACCTGCTCGGTCCCCTGCTCCTCGGTCACCTCTTCGACACCTGGGGCCGGCGCCGGATGATCTTCGGCACCTACACCCTGGCGGGGACCGTGCTCCTCGTCTCGGCGTTCCTCTTCCACGCCGGCACGCTCACCGCGACCACGCACACGATCTTCTGGTGCGTCTCGTTCTTCTTCGCGTCTGCGGGCGCCTCCTCGGCATACCTCACCGTCAGCGAGATCTTCCCCCTGGAGGTCCGCGGCCAGGCGATCTCCTACTTCTTCGCCGTGGCCCAGGCGGCGGGCGCGACCGCGCCGGCCATCTACGGAGCCCTCATCGGCGACGCGAAGGACCGGACGCCGTTGTTCTACGGCTATCTCATCGGCGCGGCGATCATGATCTTCGGCGGGGTCGTGGCGTGGTTCTTCGGCGTCAACGCGGAGGGGCAGAGCCTCGAGGACGTCGCCGACCCGCTGTCCAAGGTCGCCGAGGAGGCTGCGGCATGACCTCCTCGGGCTTCGTCGTGGTCGTCGGGGTCAGCGGCACGAGCAGCTCCCCTCGGGCGTTGAGGTTCGCCGCCGCGGAGGCGGCCGCGCACGGTGGATCGGTCGTCGCCGTCCGGGCCTGGAAGCCGGCGGTGCCCATGACCTCCGGGACCCACCTCCCGCTGCGGACCTACGACCCCCAGCTCGCGTATGCCGCGCAGCAGGCTCGGCTGCGGGAGGACGTCGCCGCGGTGCTGGGTCAGCGCGATGACGTGGAGTGCCGCGTGGTCGAGGGCGGCCGCCGCAAGGTCCTCGTCGAGCAGGCCCGTGGGGCGGACCTGCTCGTCCTCGATGCCCCCCGTCAGCTCGACCTGTCCGGTGGGGCGATCTTCGCCCACCGGCTCGTCTACACCGCGCCATGTCCGGTGGTGATCATGCCGCCGGGTGCGGACGGTGACCAGCACCGCCTGGCCCGTGGCTAGCGCGTAGCCTGGGTCTCGGGCCCGCGACCCGGGCTGGGTGTTGACCCGGGTCGGGACGGTCCGACCCGACGCCCTGCCCGATCCCTGCGACGAAGGTGTGGCCGTGGACGACCCGGAGTCTCGTGTCACCCGTATCGAGCGGCTGATCGCGGCCGAGCCACAGCCGGAGGAGAGGGCATCCTCGCTGGTCACGCGACTGCACCGCCTGTGTGGCGCCCTGGTGCGCGCCCTGCCCGCCGACGCTGCGGGCATCAGCCTGATGGACGACGGCCATCCGGGGACGATGGCCGCCGACGCAGGTGCCCGCGGCACCAGCGTGGTCCTCTCCGAGGTCCAGTTCGTCCTCGGTGAAGGTCCGTGCCTGGAGGCCTTCGCGTCCCGGCGTCCGGTTCTCGAGCCGGACCTGGCCGGACGGGGTCTACGGCGCTGGCCGCAGTTCACCCCTGCTGCGCGCCGGCACGGAGTCGAGGCGGTGTTCGCCTTCCCCCTCCAGCTCGGCTCCGCCCGACTGGGTGTCCTCGACATCCTGCGGGACACCCCTGGCTCGCTGTCGGAGGAGTCGATGCACGATGCGACGACCTTCGCCGAGGTGGCCGTGGCGACCCTCCTCGACGGTCAGGACCAGGCTCCATCCGGGCGCAGCGCCGAGGGGCTGGATGACGCCCTCGCGGCGCGGACCCAGATCTACCAGGCCCAGGGCATGACCATGATCATGCTCGGCGTCACCCTCGAGGAGGCGATGGTCCGGTTGCGGGCTCACGCGTACACCCAGGATCGGCCGCTCAGCGAGGTCGCACGCGAAGTGGTGGCGGGTAGGCTTGAGCTGGAGCGCGACGACCGGTGAGCCGGAACCCCTGCCGGAGTCAGTCAGCCGCGCAGTCCACCGTCCAGGGAGCACGCACATGAACAACCTGTCGACCGAGCGTCTCGCGGAGCTGTTCGTGGAGGTGGCGGACACGCTCGTCGACGAGTTCGACGTCATCGAGTACCTCGCCATGGTCACCACCCACACGGCCGACATCAGCCAGGCCGACGCCGCGGGACTGCTCCTGGTCGACGCCGAGGGTCGCCTGCAGTTCATGGCTGCCTCGCTCGAGTCGGCCAAGTTGCTGGAGCTGTTCCAGGTCCAGAACGCGGAAGGACCGTGCCAGGACTGCTTCCGTGAGGGTTCCCCGGTAATGGACACGGACTTGAGCGCCGCCACGACGAGGTGGCCGTTGTTCGCGCCGCGGGCGGTCGCGGCCGGCTTCCACTCGGTCCATGCCTTCCCCCTGCGCCATCGAGGCCGGGTCATCGGGGCGCTCAACCTGTTCAGCAGCGCGGTGGGACACGTCCCCGCGGTCGACGAGCGGGTCATCCAGGCCCTGGCCGACCTCGCCACCATCGGCCTGCTCCAGGAACGCGCCATCCACCACGGTGAGATCCTCACCGAGCAGCTGCAGCTGGCCCTCAACAGCCGGATCAGCATCGAGCAGGCCAAGGGGGCACTGGCCCAGCTGCATGCCGTCGACGTCGACGTGGCGTTCGACATGCTCCGTGGATACAGCCGCCGCGGCCACCACCGGCTGGTGGACGTCGCGCATGCCGTGCTGGCCGACCCCACCAGCCATCCCGAGCTCACGACGCCCACGACCGACAGCGCACGGACCGTGAGCTCTCAGGTCACGCTGTCCAGGTGGCCGAAGACGACCACGTTGTCGAGGTAGTGCTTCACCTTGTCGAAGGTGCCACCACAGGTGATCAGCCGGATCTCCGAGCGGTCGAACCCACCGCGGTAGACCTCTTCGGTGGGGAAGGCGTCCTTGGAGTACACCGCGACCTTGTCGACCAGGAAGGTCACGGTCGTTCCATCTGCGCGGCTGACGGAGAACCGGTCGCCCGCCCTCATGGCACCAAGTCGGTAGAAGACGCCAGGGCCCGCTTTGCTGTCCACATGAGCCCCGATGACTGACGGACCGAGCTGGCCGGGTGTCGGTCCACCGGTCCACCAGCCCACCTGCTGTGCGGTCTCCGGCGGCGTCAAGGTGCCGTCCGCGCCGATGTCGAGGCCGACGATCGCGTCGGAGTGCAACCCGATGGACGGGATGTCGAGGCCGGTCGGCGCTGCCGCGCCGACGAACGTCCCGAACTGCGGCGCGGGAGGCTCGGGGGGAGCTGGGGAGGACTGCGCCGGCAGACCCGGCGAGGGTGGAACGTCGGCGGGGGTGGGCGGGGCGACCACCGGCCCTGGCGTCGTGGCTGCCGCGACCGGCTGCGGTGGTCCGGCCTGCCCGCGCAGACCGAGTATCAGAGCCACGCCCCCAAGCGCGAGAAGCAGCAGGGTCACCGCAACCAGGTGGCTTCGTCGTCCCAGCATCCGCTGCTCCTCTCGCCTCGGCCTGCGCCGATGGTGTTCATCTGATGTGGGTGGACGGCCTGTCACTAGGGGTTCGTCGCGCTGCCTTCGGCGGATGGGTCGCAACCGTGTCCAATCCGGTCGGGGGGGCGACAACGAAGCACCCCCGGAGATGGTCGCCCGGCACCGCGGAAGATCCACGGTCCTTCGGAGCGGCTGCCCAGTCGTCAAGGAGGAAGACGTATGCGCACAACCAGGAAGATCGCCAGCGCCACGCTCGGCGCAGCCGCCATGCTGGCACTCGCATCTGCCCCGGCTCTCGCCGCCGACGGCTCGGTCAACGCCAACCTCAAGCCGGTGGCCGGCAACGGGGTGACAGGCAGCGGCACCGCCATGGTCAGCGTCAAGGGCACGACGATCACCGTCACGATGGCCGCGAGCGGGCTGCTCCCGGACCAGCCGCACGCCGCCCACATCCACTTCGGCGCCGACGCGCGGCACGAGTGCCCCACCCTGGGTGACGACACCAACAAGGACGGTCACCTCAACACGACCGAGGGCGGCCCGGCCTACGGCCCCGTCGTCGTCTCGCTCACGAAGACCGGTGACACGAGCCCGTCCAGCGTGCTGGCCGTGGACCGGTACGACACGGCACCCGGGGGCAAGCTGAGCTATGAGCGCGGGAGCATCGAGGTCTCCCCCGAGGTGGCAGCGGGGATCAGCAGCGGGAAGTCCGTCGTCGTCATCCACGGAGTGGACTACAACCACGACGGCAAGTACTCCGGCGACACGAAGAGCGACCTGGACCCGACGCTTCCGACCGAGGCCACCGACCCGGCCCTCTGTGGCGCCCTGCGCGCCGCGCCGGCTGGAGGGATGGCCACCGGTGAGGGTGGCGCTGCCGGCGGCCAGAACCAGGCGCTGATCGCGCTCGGCGGCGGCGCGCTGCTCGCCGCCGCGGGAACTGGCGCCTTCGCTGCGCGCCGGAACCGCGTCCGCGCCTGAGCTCGATCCGACCTGTGCGGACGCCGCGGCACAGCCTGTGCCGCGGCGTCCGCCGTTCCAGCCCATCGACCCCAGCCCGCGCAACGAGGACATCACATGAGCCGCCGCCTACCCCCCAGCATTGCCCTCCCCCTCAGCGCAGTCGCCGTGGCCCTGTCACTGGCTGCCTGCGGCGGCGGGCCCAGCACCAGCGTTCCGGCCGCGCCCCCCATGAGCTCGACGTCAGACGCGCCTGCTCCCAGCAGCAGACCCGTGCCCAGCAGCGGCGCCGAGGGGTCGACACCCACTGCGGCGTCGAGCGCGACCCCAGTCGTCATCAGCATCAAGGACTTCATGTTCGTGGTCCCCGCCTCAGTCAAGGCGGGCTCGGTCATCATGCTGCGCAACGACGACACCGCCAACCACACGGTCACCTCCACATCGGGTGGCTTCGACGTGAAGGTCGAGGGCGGTGGCGGCACAGCGATGCTCACCGCGCCCGGTGTCGGCTCCTACGAGCTCACCTGCGACTACCACGCCAACATGAAGGCCCGCTTGGTGGTCCGATGAGCCTGGTGGTGCAGTGAGCTTTGGTGGAGTGAGCACTGGTGGAGTGACCAACGCAGCCGCGCGTCACCGTTCCAGGGGGACCGTCGCAACGCAGATGGCGGTCCGCATCATGACGGCGTCCGGCCTGCTCGTCGATGCAGCCGTCCATCTCCACCTCGCCCCGGGCTATCAGGAGGCGGCCCCGCAGGGACTTGGTGCGGGGGCCGTGTTCATCCTCGAGGCGGTGGCGGCCGTCATCGCTGCGGCCTACATGCTGCTCCGTGGGTCGAGACGTGCCTACCTCCTCGCGCTTCTCGTTTCTCTCCCGGCGCTGCTCGCCGTCGTTGCCTATCGATACGTGGATATCCCTGCCCTGGGGCCGATTCCGGGCATGTACGAACCAGTCTGGTACGTCGAGAAGTCCGTGAGCGCGTTCGCTGAGGCCGTCGCGGCAGTGACGTCCCTCGCGGCCATCTGGCTCCTGCGGCCCCCGGCAGCGACTGATCGAGACGTCTCCCACTGACGACGCGCGGAGACGTCTTGTGGATGGTTGACACCTTTCTGGACAGAGGTGTAGACCAAGAGGTGGTCATGCAGGTGGGCCGAGGGCCGGCTCCGGTGACCTAGGGGCTGTCCCCACCGCGCGGTCCCGGAGAGCGAGGGAGCCGTGCTCACTCCAGAAGCTGTCAAAGCTGAGGAAACCCTCATCCACGTGCTGTGGATCAACGCCGGACTCAGCTGTGACGGGGACTCCGTCTCCCTCACGGCAGCGACGCAGCCCAGCATCGAGGAGATCGCGCTGGGAGCCCTGCCGGGGCTCCCTCAGATTGCGGTCCACTGGCCACTGATCGACTTCGAGTGCGGGCCGAACGGCGGCGCGGACGACTTCCTGGAGTGGTTCTTCAAGGCCGACAGGGGCGAGCTGGAGCCGTTCGTCCTGGTTGTGGAGGGGTCGATCCCCAACGAGCAGCTCCATGACGAGGGCTACTGGTGTGGCTTCGGCAACGACCCGGCCACCGGCCAGCCGATGACCACGAGCGAGTGGCTCGACCGCCTGGCACCCAAGGCGACTGCGGTCGTCGCCGTGGGGACCTGCGCGACCTACGGCGGCATCCACGCGATGGCCGGCAACCCGACCGGCGCGATGGGCGTCCCTGACTACCTCGGATGGGACTGGAAGTCCAAGGCTGACATCCCGATCGTCTGCGTCCCCGGGTGCCCCATCCAGCCCGACAACCTCTCAGAGACCCTTACCTACCTGCTCTACATGGCGACCGGTCAGGCGCCGATGATCCCCCTGGACGAGGCACTTCGCCCGACGTGGCTCTTCGGAAGCACGGTGCACGAGGGCTGCGACCGGGCCGGCTACTACGAGCAGGGCGACTTCGCCACCGAGTACGGCTCGCCCAAGTGCATCGTCAAGCTGGGGTGCTGGGGACCCGTGGTCAAGTGCAACGTGCCGAAGCGCGGCTGGATGAACGGGATGGGCGGCTGCCCGAACGTCGGCGGCATCTGCATCGGGTGCACCATGCCCGGCTTCCCCGACAAGTTCATGCCGTTCATGGACGAGCCTCCCGGCGGCAAGCTGTCGACCAACGCGATCGGCCTGTACGGCAGCACGATCCGCAAGCTGCGCGAGAAGACCACCCACACGGTCGATGCCGAGCCCAAGTGGCGCAAGCGCGGCCGTGAGCTCACCACCGGCGCCACGCGCACCTGGTAAGTCGAACTTCGACACTGACAGAGAGGCGACGCGATGACGTCGACGACCGAACGGACCAGCACGGCGAGTGGAACCGGTGGCAACGAGCTCGTGGAGATGGCCTGGGATCCCATCACCCGCATCGTCGGCAGCCTGGGGATCTACACCAAGATCGACTTCACCCAGCGCATCGTCGCGGAGTGCCACAGCACCTCGTCGATCTTCCGCGGCTACTCGATCTTCATGAAGGGCAAGGACCCTCGCGACGCGCACTTCATCACGAGCAGGATCTGCGGCATCTGCGGTGACAACCACGCGACGTGCTCCTGCTACACGCAGAACATGGCGTATGGCGTGAAGCCCCCGCATCTCGGGGAGTGGATCGTCAACCTCGGTGAGGCGGCCGAGTACATGTTCGACCACAACATCTTCCAGGAGAACCTCGTCGGGGTCGACTACTGCGAGAAGATGGTCTCCGAGACCAACCCGGCCGTCCTCGAGCAGGCCAACCGGACCGAGGCGCCGAGCGCGGAGGCCCACGGGTACAAGACGATCGGCGACATCATGCGGTCGCTGAACCCCTTCACCGGGGAGTTCTACCGCGAGGCCCTGCAGGTCAGCCGGATGACGCGCGAGATGTTCTGCCTCATGGAGGGACGCCATGTCCACCCGTCGACCCTCTACCCCGGTGGGGTCGGCACGGTCGCGACCATCCAGCTCATGACGGACTACATCAGCCGGCTGATGCGGTACGTCGAGTTCATGAAGAAGGTCGTGCCCATGCACGACGACCTGTTCAACTTCTTCTACGAGGCCCTCCCCGGCTACGAGATGGTCGGCAACCGGCGCATCCTCCTCGCCTGCTGGGGCTCGTTCCAGGACCCGGAGCACTGCAACTTCGAGTACAAGGACATGACCAACTGGGGTCGCAAGATGTACGTGACCCCCGGCATCGTCGTCGACGGCAAGCTGGTGACCACCGACCTCGTCGAGATCAACCTCGGGATCCGCATCCTGCTCGGGTCGTCGTACTACGACGACTGGGAGGACCAGGAGATGTTCGTCAAGAACGACCCCCTGGGCAACCCGGTCGACCGTCGACACCCCTGGAACCAGCACACCAACCCGAAGCCGCAGAAGCGCGACCTGGACAACAAGTACTCCTGGGTCATGTCCCCGCGGTGGTTCGACGGCAAGGACTATCTCGCTCTTGACACGGGCGGTGGCCCGTTGGCGCGCCTGTGGGCGACGGCTCTCGCCGGGCTGGTCGACATCGGCTACATCCAGTCGACGGGTAACAGCGTCAAGATCAACCTTCCCAAGACCGCCCTCAAGGGGCCGGTGGAGTTCGAGTGGAAGATCCCCCAGTGGAGCAACACGATCGAGCGCAACCGCGCCCGCACGTACTTCCAGGCGTATGCCGCCGCCTGTGCGCTGCACTTCGCCGAGAAGGCACTGGTGGAGATCCGGGCCGGCCGGACCAAGACCTGGGAGAAGTTCACCGTCCCCGACGAGGGCATCGGGTGCGGGTTCACGGAGGCGGTCCGAGGAGTCCTCTCCCACCACATGGTGATCCGGGACGGCAAGATCGCGAACTACCACCCCTATCCGCCCACCCCCTGGAACGCGAACCCGCGTGACTCATACGGCACACCGGGTCCCTACGAGGACGCGGTTCAGGGCCAGCCGATCTTCGAGGAGAACGACCGCGAGCACTTCAAGGGGATCGACATCATGCGCACCGTGCGCAGCTTCGACCCCTGCCTGCCCTGTGGCGTGCATATGTACCTCGGCGACGGAGTCAAGCTCGAACGTCTTCACTCTCCGACGCAGAGCGCCGGCTCGGAGTAGACGTGTCGACGCAGCCCGCTCCGATGTCCGCCGACTTGAGGGCAACGGGTGAGCGCATCGACACGTTGATCAACGCCAGCGCGACGGCCGGACCCATGGCACGGGAGCGTGCCGAGGAGCTGGTCCGGCTCGTCGTCGACCTCTACGGCGCCGGACTGGAGCGGGTGCTCGAGATCGTGTACGACCAGGGCGGTCTGGGCGACTCGACGCTCGACGCCCTCGCCCAGGACGACCTGGTCGCCAGCCTGCTCCTCGTCCACGGCCTGCACCCCCATGACGTGGGCACGCGGGTCGAGAACGCCCTCGAAGGGGTTCGTCCCTACCTGGGATCGCACGGCGGAGACGTGGAGCTGCTCGGCGTCGCCGACGGGGTGGTCCGCCTGCGGATGCTGGGCAGCTGTGACGGCTGCCCCTCCTCCTCGGTCACGCTCAAGCTCGCCGTCGAGAGTGCCATCGAGGCAGCGGCTCCGGAGGTCACCGCGATCGAGGTCGAGGCGGCCGCGGAGAAGCAGAAGAGCGGCCCGACCATCTCGGTCGAGTCGCTCTTCTCGCGCGTGGGAGAGCCCTCTCCCATCCACCCGGAGGCCGGCTCGACCTGGGAGCAGGTACCCGCCCTGGTCGAGCTCGTGTCCGGCGCGGTCACCCAGACCGTCGTCGGCGACACCCCGATCGTGGCCTGCCGGGTCGGCACCGACCTGTATGCCTTCCGCGACCAGTGCGCCCGGTGTGGCCGGCCGATGGACGGTGCCCGCATCGCCCGGCGGCTGGGCGGGGCGGTGGGCGATGCGATTCTGCAGTGCCCGGCGTGCCGGGCGCACTACGACGTGCGCAGGGCGGGTGCCTGCCTCGACGCCGACGAGCTGCACCTCGACCCGCTGCCGCTGCTGTCCGACGGCGCCACCGTCTCGGTGGCCGTGCCCTCCCCGGTATCGGCATGACCGGCGCGGTGGGCCCGCGGACCCCGCTCGCGTCGCTCCGCCGGATCACGGAGAGCCGGCCGGCGCCCCGAGCCGGAGAGCGGTGCGAGATGTGCGCCGCACCCATCGACGAGCCCCACTCGCACGTCGTGAGCCTGGAGTCCCGGTCGCTGATGTGCACGTGCCGACCGTGCTACCTGCTCTTCACCGACCAGGACGCGCACCTGCGCTACCGCGCGGTCCCGGACCGCTACCTGTCGTTCCCCGACCTGCCGCTCGACGCGCGGGCCTGGGACGAGCTGCAGATCCCGGTCGGTCTGGCGTTCCTGTTCCGCAACTCGGTCCAGGAGCGCATCGTCGCGTTCTACCCCAGCCCCGCGGGAGCGACGGAGTCCGAGCTGCCGCTCGACGCGTGGGACCGGATCGTGGCCCACAGCCCGCAGCTGTCGGTGCTTCGCCCGGACGTCGAGGCGCTGCTCATCCGGCGTTCGGACGGGCCGGCCGGATCCTGCTACCTCGTGCCGATCGACGCCTGCTACGAGCTCGTCGGGAGGCTGCGGATGCTGTGGCGCGGCTTTGACGGAGGGACCGAGGCCCACGAGGCGATGGACGCGTTCTTCACGTCCGTCCAGGAGCGCAGCCGCCCTGCGCCGCAGACGGAGGCCTCGTGAGCGACTACACCTTCACCGTCCTCGACATCGTCGCCGAGCCGTATGCCGTGGCACCGCAGCTGACCGCGCGGCTGCGGATCGAGGAGAGCACCGGACAGGTCGTGCACGCGATCGCGCTGCGCTGCCAGGTCCGGATCGAGCCGCAGCGACGCCACTACGAGGCGGCCGAGCAGGAAGCGCTGCGTGGGCTGTTCGGCGACCGCGAGCGATGGGTCGACACCCTCAAGCCGTTCCTGTGGATGCAGTGCAACACCACCGTGCAGGGCTTCACCGGCGCCACGGAGGTGGACCTGGTGCTTCCCTGCACGTATGACTTCGACGTGATCGGCGCGCGCTACCTGCACGCTCTCGACTCCGGGGCTATGCCGATCAACCTCCTCTTCTCCGGCACCGTCTTCACCAAGGGCACGAGCGGGTTCGGTGTGCAGCAGGTGCCGTGGGACTGCGAGGCCCCCTTCGAGCTGCCCGTCTCCGTCTGGCGCGAGATGATCCAGTCCTACTTCCCCGGGACCGGCTGGCTCCGGCTCGACCATGAGGTGCTGACCCGGTTTGCCGACTACCGGGCCCGGCACGGCCTGATGACGTGGGACGAGACGGTGATGAGGCTGCTCGCTGCCGACGAGGAGCCGGTCCCATGAGCCTGGAGCACGTGCGCTCGATCGCGGATGCTGTTCTCTACGAGGGCTATCTGCTCTACCCCTACCGGGCCAGCTCCAGCAAGAACCAGTCCCGATGGCAGTTCGGCGTCCTCGGACCCCCCGGCGCCTCAGCCGACAGCTTCGGCGAGGACCCCGGGATGCAGATGCAGTGCCTCGTTGCGCCCCCGGACAACGAGTCGAGCTCGCTGACCCTCCACCTGCGCTTCCTCCAGCTGCAGGTCCGTGAGGCCCAGCGCCTCGATTCGGACGGCGGCTTCCGGCCCGTGCCGTCGCTCGACGTCGGCGGCCAGAGCGTGCTCAGCTGGGACGAGGCGGTCGAACAGGAGATCGCCCTTCCCCCGCAGAGGCTCGACGACCCGCTCGACAGCCTGGTCCACGTCGCCGGCGGCGAGGACGTCGAGCTGGTGGATGGGCCGGACGGAGACGTCGTGGGCAGGATCGTCCGTCGTCGGTGGCCCCTGTCGGCCCGCGTGCAGATGGCGACGACGCGCGACGACGGCCTTCTGCGGGTGACCGTCGCTGTCGACAACACTCACGACGGGCAGGTCACCGACAAGGACAGTGCCATCCGCTCGTCCTTCATCGGGGCCCATGTGCTCCTCGAGGCTCACGACGCGAGCTTCGTCTCCCTCCTGGACCCTCCCCCCGAGGCCGCTGCGGCGGCGCAACGGTGCCGCCAGCGCCGATGCTGGCCGGTGCTAGCCGGGAGCCCCGGGTCGCGCGACATCGTCCTCGGCGCGCCGATCATCCTGTACGACTACCCCGAGGTCGCCGAGCAGAGCCAGGGTGCGCTGTACGACGCGACGGAGATCGACGAGATCCTTACCCTCCGGGTCATGACGATGACCGACGAGGAGAAGGCCCAGGCGCGCGCGACCGACCCGCGGGCGGCGGCCATCATCGACCGCTGCGACGACATGACCGCGACCGACCTGCAACAGCTCCACGGCATCCTGCGCGACCCTTACGCGCCAGCCCTGCGGTCGCCTGGCTCCCCGGCCGGGCCGCCCTGCCCTGACCCCTTCACCGACGCGATGTTCCCCACCATCTCCACCCCGGCGGGCCGCGTCATGGACGCCCGCGATGCCGGCCTCCCTGGATTCGACACCGGGGACGTCCCCTGGTGGGACCCGGCCGCGGATGCGAGTGTCCAGCCGGAGGTCGACGCCGTCGTCATCGAGGGGGTGACGGTCGCCAGGGGCAGCGCGGTACGGGTCCACCCCTCGCGTCGAGCAGACGCACAGGACCTGTTCTTCGCCGGCCAGGAGGCACGCGTGACCGCCGTGCTGTCCGACGTGGACGGCGAGGTGCATGTGGCCGTCGTCCTCGTCGACGACCCGGCCGCCGACATGCACGAGTGGTACGGCCGCTACCTCTACTTCTCCCCCGACGAGCTCGAACCGTTGCCCGCCGAAGCCGAACCAGCACACTGAGAGGAGAGTCGACATGCAGACCATAGGAATCATCACCACTGCGGTGGTCGCCGTCGTCGTCGTGGGCGGCGTCGTCGTCGGGGTGGCATCCATCCCGGACATCCGCCGGTACCTGAGGATGCGCTCCATGTGAGTGCAGGGAGGAGCACATCATGAGCGACCAGCCAGGCGAGAACCGCACCGAGGAGCCCCAGGCGGAGCGTGGTCCCGAGGGATCGCGCGACACCGGGTCGGACGAGCCCGGGGGCGGCCCCGCGGACCGCCCGGCAGGTGACGCGGACGGAACCCGCAGCGCGGACACCGGCCGCGCGGAGGACGAGGCTCGGTGACGTCACGGGTGCTCGTTGCCGGCATCGGCAACATCTTCCTCGCCGACGACGGCTTCGGCTGCGAGGTGGTCCGTCACCTCGGGGCGCTCGCCGAGCTCCCCGAGGTGACGGTCGCCGACTACGGCATCCGGGGGATGCACCTGACCTACGACCTGCTCCCCGGCTGGGACCTGCTCGTCCTCGTCGACGCGCTGCCCGACCGAGGCGCACCCGGCACGCTGGAGGTCCTCGAGGTCGAGCCGGCCGACCTCGACGCCGGTCAGCTCGACGCCCATGGGATGGACCCGATGGCCGTTCTGGTCGGCGTGGGCGCGCTCGGTGGTTCGCTGCCTCGAACATGTCTGGTTGGGGTCCAGGTCCAGGACATCGGTGAGAGGATCGGGATGTCGGACAGCGTCGCCGCAGCCGTGGCACCAGCTGTCGATGCCGTACGCCGGCTGGTCCATGATCACCTTCGTGTCGCCGAACGTCACACACAGGGAGTCAGCTGACATGTGTCTCGGTATCCCCGGACAGGTCGTCGAGGTCCTCGAGGGCAACAACGGCCAGCTGGCCCTGGTCGACGTCGAAGGCGTTGCCCGCAAGATCAACATCGGGATGCTCGACGACGACAGCCTGTCACCGGGCGACTGGGTGATCATCCACATGGGTATGGCGCTCGAGAAGGTCGACAGGCAGCAGGCCGCCGAGGCGCTGTCCGGGCTGGAGCTGCTCGGCCGCGGAGCGGAGGACACGTGAGCCTCCCCCCGTCCGGCGCAGGCCCCGCCGGTCGCGCCCCGGTGAGCGGACCTCAGCTGTTCGCCCGATATGCCTACCCTCCCAACGCGCTCGGCTACTGCGGGCCGGCAGACCACTCGGCGCTCTTCGAGTACGGCTCCGCAGGGGTGACCGACGCCGGTCTGGTCGACCTCGCGAGGGGCTTCCACGGCGCGTGGCCCTACCTCGAGCTCATCGCCCAGGGCACCGGCATCCGCGACCCCCTCGACCGCCGCGTCGTCGAGGCCTACTGGGTCGGCAGCCCGCTCCTCGACCGCGTCAGCGCGGTGGACATCGGCAACTCGATGGAGGACCGGTTCCGCTCCCGCACCGGTCACCAGTTCTCCCACCTCGCCGAGGGAGTCGTCGCCGGCGGGGTGCCCCACCACAGCTTTCATGTCTTCGAGGTCTACCCCTGGGTCGGTCTGCTGCGAGACGACCGGAAGGCACCGACGGCCGTCTCTGTGCTCGACCGGTGCCGGATCCGCTGGGGGACGGTCGAGACGGTGGTCGGCGACCGCGTCGTCGTCCGGTCCCGACCCATCGTGTGGGACGGGCGGGTCCTCTCCCTCGGCGATGCGGTGACCGAGACCGCCGAGTTCGCCCGCGGGGGAACGGGGTTCATCGACGACCTCACTCCTGGCGACGTCGTCTCGCTGCACTGGCACTGGGTGTGCGACCGGCTCACCGCCGGCGAGCTCACCCAGCTGCAGAAGTACACCGCTCGGCATCTCGCCATCGCGAACTCGGGCGTGGAGCACCGGGGAACTGCCCTGGCCATCGGATGAGCCAGACCTCACCTCGACGCCGGCGTGCCGCCTTGTCCGTCGCCGTTCTCACCGCGCTCCTCCTCGCTGCCTGCAGCGCAGGCCCTCCCTCCTCCCCAGCCGGGTCGTCGGGTGGCACTGGCGCCACCGGGGCAGTGGGCGGCGGGTCCTTGACCCTCTACACCTCGGTGACCCAGGAGACCGTCGACGCGGTGACCGCCGGCTACCAGGCGGCGCATCCGGGCGCCACCGTCACGGTCTTCCGGGCGGCGACAGGGCAGCTGAACGCGCGCATCGCCGCGGACCAGCGCTCGGGGGGTCTCAAGGCCGACGTCATCTGGGGCACGGACCCGCTGTCGATGCAGTCGTACACCGACCAGGCCCTGCTGGCCCCCTGGCCGCTGCCCGAGCTGACCAGCGTGCCGACGCAGTACCGCACCCCCCAGTTCTGGGGCACCCGCCTGCTCTATCTCGTCCTCGTGACCCATCACGGCCTGACGCCGGCGCCGCGCACCTGGCGCGACCTGACCGATCCGGCGTACGCGGGCAAGGTGGCCATCCCCGACCCGGCCTTCGCCGGGTCCGCGTTCGCCGCCCTGGGGTACTTCTCCCAGACTCAGGGGATGGCGTACTACCGGGACCTGCGAGCGAACGGCGCCGCCCAGGTGGCGAGCATCCCCGACGTCGTGACCCAGGTGGCCCAGGGGACGTTCTCCGTCGGCATCACGCTCGACTCCCAGATCCGGGACGCGATCTCCAAGGGCTCGCCGGTCGACCTCGTCTGGCCCGAGTCGGGAGCGATCGCGCTCTACAGCCCGATCGCCCAGACCAGCGCGGCAGCGAACCCCGCTGCCGCAACGAGCTTCCTCGGGTATGTCCTCAGCCCCGACGGCCAGCAGCGCATCGCGGCCACCGGGTGGCAGCCGATCGTGCCCGGCGTGGCTGGACCCACCCAGCCTCCGGGAGCCACCTCGGTGTCGCCGGACTGGGAAGCGCTGTTCGGGCATCAGGACGAGCTGCTCGCCAGCTATCGAACCGTCTTCGTGCAGTGAGCAGGCTGCCGCGCGCGCGGACGCTGAGACCGGCGCTCGTGCTCCTCCTCGGCCTGCTCGTCGTCGCCCTGGTGGTGGCCCCTTTGGTCTTCCTCCTGCGCGGCGCGCTCGAGCAGGGTCCTGCCGCGGGCCTCGCAGCTGTGCGGACCCCCGAGTTCCGGTCCGCCCTCGGGCACACGGTCGTCCTCGGTGTCGTGGTGACCGCCGTCTCGCTGGTCGCCGGCACCGCGGTGGCCCTCGCCTTCGACCGCGCCCAGCTACGACACCCCAGCTGGTGGCGGATCGCCCTGCTCCTGCCGTTGCTGGTGCCCCAGTTCTCCCTCACGCTCAGCTGGAGCCAGGCCTACGGACCGAGCGGGCTGCTGGAGCACCTCGCCGGCGTCACTCTGCCGGATCTCTTCGGGGTGACCGGGATCGCCCTCGTGATGACCGTCGACGCGGTGCCCGTCGTCTGGCTCATCGTCACCGCCGGTCTCGCTGTCCGCCGCGAGCCCGACCTCGTCCGAGCCGCCCGAGCCAGCGGCGCCGGAGTCTGGGTCACCTTCCGGACCATCGACCTCCCGCTGCTGCGCGCGCCGCTGCTGGCTGCCGGTGCCGTCGTCCTCGTTGGCGTCGTCAACAGCTTCGCCGTGCCGCAGGTGCTCGGCTCGGCCAAGGGCTACCGCACCCTGGCCACGCTGGCCTACCAGCAGCTCTCTCTCTCGGCGGCACCGGCGGCGTTCAGCCGGCTCTGCGTCGTCGCCCTGGTGATGGTCGTGCTCGTCCTGATGACCGTCGGGGCGGCAGACCGCGGGCTGGGCCGGATCGGAGCAGCCTTGGTGCGCAGCGGCACGGGCGGAGCGCATCTCGTCCAT
The DNA here is from genome assembly GCA_963826375.1 of uncultured Actinomycetota bacterium. Classification (GTDB taxonomy): domain Bacteria; phylum Actinomycetota; class Actinomycetes; order Actinomycetales; family Dermatophilaceae; genus Lapillicoccus. The sequence continues at coordinate 1,446,674 of CAWGWN010000009.1, forward strand.
CGCCGCACGGTCGTCAGCCGGGTGGTGACCACCGTCCTCACGGCATACGTCGTGCTGACGATGGCCGTGCCTCTCGTCTCCCTCGCGGTGACCTCGGTGACCCGGGCCGCCGGGCTGAGCCCGGTTCCGGCGAACTGGGCCCTGACCAACTACACCTCCGGCCTGGCTGGACCGGCGCTGGCCGCCCTCACCCGGACCCTCGTGCTCGCCGTGGCCGCCGCGGTGATCGTGACCGCTCTGGCCGCTCTCGTCCTCGCCGCCGGAAGCGAGGCGCGCCGCCGGCTCGGCACCGCTCTCACCCTCGGGTATGCCGTGCCGGGAACCGCCCTGGCCATCGGCGTGCTCGTCGCCTACGGACGCTGGCTCGGCGGCTCTGCGGCAATCATCCTCGTCGCCTACCTGGGCAAGTGCTGGGCCCTCGGCTACCGCGCCCTGGCCTCCGGCGCCGACCGGCTGGCGCCCGAGCTGGCGCAGGCCGCCCGGGCGAGCGGAGCGCGGCCGCTGACCGTCCTGCGCACCATCACCGCTCCGGTGATGTCCAGCGGCTACCTCGCTGCTGTGGCACTCGTCGTCCTCTTCGCCATCCACGAGCTGACCATGAGCAGCATCCTCTACGGCCCGGGGACGGAGACCTTCGCCGTCGTCGTCCTCAACCAGCAGCAGCTCGGCGACGTCGGCAGCAGTGCCGCCCTCGCCGTGGTCCTGACGCTCCCCCCGCTGCTCGTGCTGGGTGCCGGGACGGCACTCGCCGCGCGACGCAGGCCGAGCGGACCGAGCTCCCGACGCGGCTCGGCGGCGCCGATGCCCCTCTCGGCTGGGGCGCCATGATGTGCCTCGCCCTGCAGCTCGACGGCGTGTCCGTCTCCTACGGCCCGGTCCAGGTCCTCGCCGGGCTCGATCTCGAGATCGCCGAGGGTGAGGTGATGGCGCTGCTCGGCTCCTCCGGGTCTGGGAAGACCACGTTGCTGCATACGGTGGCCGGGTTCATCGAACCGGCGGCCGGCGTGGTCACGATGGACGGCACGGTGGTCGCGGGCCCAGGTCGGTGGGTTTCTCCGGAGGACCGGCGGGTCGGCCTGGTCTTCCAGGGGGCCGCGCTGTGGCCGCACCTGACCGTCCTCGACACGGTGGCCTACCCCATCCGCCGGCGCGGCACGACCAAGCAGAACGCGCGGGCCGAAGCCGCCTCCCTCCTCGAGCGGGTCGGTCTCGCCGCCCTCCACGACAGGCTGCCCGCGCAGCTGTCCGGCGGGGAGCAGCAGCGCGTCGGCCTGGCCAGAGCCCTGGCGCGGGACCCTGTGCTGTTTCTTTTCGACGAGCCGACCGCCCACCTCGACACCCCTCTTCGCGCGGTGGTGCTCGACGAGATCAGCCGGCGCCGGGAGGCGCTCGGAGCCTCGGCCGTCTACGCCACCCACAACGCGGCGGAGGCGCTGGCGATCGCCGACCGGGTCGCGGTCCTTCGCGCCGGGCGGCTCGTCCAGCTGGACAGCCCTCGCCGGGTCTACGAGCAGCCTGCGGACCTGGACACGGCGCGGCTGACCGGACCTGCCTCCTTCCTCGAGATCGCCGCGCTTCCCGGAGGTATCGTGAGTGACCGGGGCACGCACGGAGGAGGTCAGGTACTCGTGAGACCGGACTGGGTGCGACTGGACGGATCGTTTCCGGGGCTGGTCGAGAGCGTGCGCTACCGCGGTCCACACACCGACCTCACGGTGACGACGGCCGCAGGCCCGGTCCTCGTGAGCAGCCCCGGTCCGCCATCCAGCAGGCCGGGAGACCGGGTCGGCCTCACCATCACCCAGGCGTGGGTGGTCGGCGAGGACAGCACAGCGACAGCGACTCGGCCGGAGCCGCACAAGGCGCCGACCGATGCATGAGCTGTCGCTGTGCGGCGCGATCTACGACATCGCCGCCCGGGCGGCCGACGGGCGGGAGGTCGACGTCATCCACCTCCAAATCGGGGCTCTGCGCCAGGTGGTGCCCGACACCCTCACCTACTGCTGGACGGTCGTCTGCGACGATACCCCGCTCGCCGGGTCGCGCTTGGAGCTCGAGCTCTGTCCCGTCACCCTGCGGTGTGAGCAGTGCGGTCAGGACAGCTCGGTAGCGGGCGAGCTGCTGCTGCTCTGCCGTTCGTGCGGCACCGACCAGGTCACGGTCACCACCGGCGAGGAGCTCCTCGTCACCTCGCTCGAGCTCGCGGAGGCATAGGCGCATGGGACGGTTTCACCGCCATGACGACGGAACCCAGCACGGCCATGAGCATGACCACGAGCATGGCCAGCGCCACGAGCACGACCACGCGCACGAGCAGGGCGACGGACCCGTCGGACTGTCGCAGGAGCACGGAGACCTGTCCGGCTATCGGACCGGTCCGGAGCGGGTCCAGGTGCTCGAGCGCATCTTCGACGAGAACGACCGCTCGGCCCTGGCCAACCGCGAGCTGCTGGACAGCCACGGCGTGACGGCCGTCAACATGATGTCGTCGCCGGGCGCGGGCAAGACCACCCTCCTCGAGCACACCCTGGCCCGGCTCTCGGGCCGGGCCCGGACGGCGGTCGTCGAGGGTGACATCGAGACGAGCATCGACGCCGACCGGCTGGCCGGCTACGGCGCCCAGGTTGTCCTGCTCAACACCGCCAACGGTTTCGGGGGTGAGTGCCACCTCGACGCGCCCATGGTGCGCTCGGCCCTCGAGCGGGTCGACCTCCCGAGCGTCGACGTGCTCTTCGTCGAGAACGTCGGAAACCTCGTCTGCCCCGCGGAGTTCGACGTCGGGGCGCACCACAAGATGATGATCTACTCGATCACCGAGGGCGAGGAGAAGCCGCTCAAGTACCCCGTCATGTTCCGGTCGGTCGACCTCGTCCTCGTCAACAAGATGGACCTGCTCCCCCACCTGGACTTCGACATGGCGCTGTTCGAGCGCAACCTCGCGGCGGTGAACCCCCGGGCCACCGTCATCAAGGTCAGCGCCCGGACCGGGGACGGGGTCGACGACTGGGTCGCGTGGCTCGACGCCAGGCTGCGGCCCTCGGCGCACTGACCCGCCGAGGCGGTGGCGACGTCGCCTATGGCGTCACCGACGAGGCCACTTCGGCCGAGCTGGCTTGGGTAGCACCAGGATCAGGGATGCTCATCCCCACGTATGCGCCGCCTTCTGGCGCGACCCTTGCGAGCAACCTGCCGCCCCGGGCGACGGCTACGCTGCGCACCAGACCGAGGCCGAGCCCTGTCTGGGAGAGGGCATCCGCCTGAAACGAGTCACCGAACCCGTTCACCCCGCTCCGCTCGTTGAGGACGCGAAGAAGCGACGACGAGAGCCCCGGCCCGGAGTCGGCGACCCCGACGGTCAGCCCCCCAGCGAGGCGACTGGACTCGACCCGGATCACGTCGCCCTGGCCGGTGTAGCGGACAGCGTTCTCGACCAGCGTGTCGAGGCAGGCGCGGAACCGCTCAGCGCTCAGGTAGGCCCAGCCGGCCGTGGAGTCGGCGACCCAGCGTCGAGTCGCGACACCGGACCACCGGCTGACGAGCTCGCCGATCATCTCGTCGAGGTCGACCATCTCGCGAGCTGGCGTGACCTGCAGCTGGAACACCCTGATCAGCCGTTCCGTGGTGCGGGCGAGCCGGTTGAGCTCGTCCTGCACGATGTCGAGCTGACGTCCACGCGCCTCGTCCGAGTCGGCGAGCGCCTCGGCACTCATCAGCTGCACATAGCCGCTGGCGATGGTCAGCGGCGAGCGCATCTCGTGCGAGGTCAACCGCGTGAACTGCTCGTGGTCCTTAGCCCGTTGCGCCTCGCGCTCGGCCAGCTCGGTGACCCTGGCGAGGGCGTCCTGGCGGCTGCGGATGTTCCACACCAGGATCGCCATCAACAGGGACATGAGCGGGATCTCTGCGGTCTCCTGCCAGGAGAGCACCCCCTCGGCAGCGCGGATGATGAGAACGCCCCCGGTGACGAGGGTGAAGCCGGACAGGGCGACCCAGGTCTGGGTGCGTGACCACACCCGGGCCCCGAAGGCGAGAGCGAAGCCCGCCCACGCGATGTGGTAGGGAATCGTCTCGTCGCCGGGCAGCGCCCACATCCCCCAGATGCACACGCCGGCGACCGCCAGCCAGACGACGTACAGGTCGCCGGGGGCCGCGAGCCGGCTCACCCGAGACCACCAGGCAGGGCCGGGTCCGGCGACGCTCCCGCGCCCGTCGACCCGACCGTCGCTGATGATCATCGGGGACGCCGCTCGACCCGAGGAGTCGGCAGCGCCCCGCAGTGGGGCCGTGGGGCGGGAGTCCATGAGGTGAGCACCTCCATCACGACGCGACGAAGCAGTAGCCGGCGCCGCGGACCGTCTCGACGGGCAGACCGGGCACCTTGAGGCGCAGCCGGCGAATGCTGACATCGACGAGGTTGGAGCTCTGGTCGAAGTCCATCCCCCACACCTCCTTGAGGAGCGCCTCGCGGGTGCACACGTCTCCATGACGACGCATGAGGTGAGCCAGGAGGGCGACCTCCCGCTCGGCCAGGTTCTGGGTGCCACCAGGCCCGTGCACGACGCGGCGAGAGACGTCGAGGCGCAGCCCGCCGGCCTCGAGGTAGCGCTCCTCCACCGGTGACCTCGGCGGCTCGATATGCCGTCGGATGCGAGCGCTCAGCTCGACCAGGTTGAACGGCTTGCTCACCACGTCGATGGCGCCGTGCTCAAGCGTCGCCACGCGGACGCCGATGTTCGTCACTCCAGAGACGACGATGACGGGCAGAGCCGGCCATTCCTTCCGGATCTGGGCCAGCAGGGCTACCCCGTTCTCGTGACCGAGGACGAGGTCGAGCAGGACCAGGTCGACATGCTCGGCGCGCAGCTGGGCCACGGCCTGCGCCGAGTCCCCTGCGGACAGGACGGCGTACCCCGCCTGGTGCAAGCCCCGAGCCAGGAGGGAGCGGATGCGCTCCTCGTCGTCGACGACCAAGACTGTGTGCTCGAACTTCATCCCCACATCCCACATCCCCAGGACACCATCCCTGGAACACCATCCCCAACAAATCTGGTGCCCCGTCTGCCCGCCAGGAGACCGGCGTCAACGTATCGCAGTTCATCTGCGCCAGAGACGGATTCGCCAAATTGTGTCCGGTTCAGGACCTTTTGATGGCACTGTCATGACGCCTCAATGACGCCGGGGTGACAGCGAAATGAGGGATCCGCCAATCTGCCGACGCGACCGGGGACCGGGGCCCACGCTTCCCAGCAGGCAAGCAGCCATGCACTTGGGAATGGGGTCGGCAGAGATGACACACCTCCGGAGCTCGACACGCAGGATCGCCACGCTTCTCGGTCTCGTGCTCGTGACCGTCACGGCGGTCGGGACGTCGACGGCCACGTCCATGCCCACCTCGGCGCAGCGCGCCGTGGCGGCTGCGCCCACCGCCGCACCGGCCAGCGGCGCGATCACCTTGGCGGTGAGCAGCGCCCGCTCGGTCAACGAGAGCGTGCCCACCCTCGTCAAGAAGGGTGACCCCGTCTCGCACTACAAGTGGATGGTCAACCTCGACGACACCGGCAACCCGGGCACAGCGGCGAACCCGGGCATCTCCTCCTGCCTGCCTTCCACCGCCACCGGTGGCTCGACCAGCCCGGACTACGCCGACACCTGCCAGTGGCCGAGCGTGCGTCCGACCTCCTCGCAGGCGCCGATCATCGCCCAGGGCGACGAGACGACGCTCAACGGCACGCAGGCGCTGTCGCTGCCCGGAGGCAAGTACCTCATCTCCGTGACGGCCGACGGCTTCAAGATCGACGGCGCCCACTTCGCCGTCGACGGCGGGAGCCAGCTCGTGAAGGTCGCCATGCAGCCGACCCCGCTGCCCTTGACCACCTTGAAGATCCAGGTCTTCGGCGACAGCGCACCGGTCGACGCGACCTTTGAGGTCGACGCCGAGCCGGGTCTCGCAGGATTCACGGCCCACCTGTCGGACGTCTTCGGCGCGGTCAGCGTCGACTACTACGGCAACCCGCTGTGCACTCTCTACCAGCACGACGCCGGCGGGATCGTCTTCGACGAGAACAACCGGCCGGTCGTGGACCCGGCGTCGACGGGCCGCTGTGTCAGCGACGCCGGCGGTGTCATCACCATTCCCAACATGGGGCCCAACCGGTATGCCGCGACCGTCACTCCCCCGGTCCCCGACGCGGGGCAGACCTGGCGCTGGGTCCAGACGACCAGCCTCGAAGGCGGCCACGACCACGACATCTGGAGCCAGGAGGGCGAGACCGGCTTCGACAACGAGGTGACCAAGGGCGCAGAGCTCGTGCCGATGGTGCAGTTCGGCTTCGTCAAGACGCAGGCCCTGCCGGCGACCCCGTCCATCACCGGTGAGGTCATCGGCCGGGTGAACGCGCAGCTGTCGTACATCGGCGGCCAGAACGGCCAGGTTGGTCCGGAGGGGCTTGCGGGCTCCAAGGTCGGACCCCCGATCCCGCTGCCCTGGCTGGCTCTCTCGGACCTCAACCGGGGCGACGCCCAGGTGTATGTGGGGCGCGGCGCGGCCGACGGCTCCTTCGACATCAAGAACGTCCCCGACGGCAGCTACCAGCTGACCGCGTGGGACGACGACCAGGACTACATCATCTACAGCTTCAACGTCTCGGTCACCGGCGGCAAGGCGACGAACGTCGGCATGGTCCCGCTGGTGGGCTGGTTCACGCACCTGCAGGGCACGATCTTCGTCGACGCCAACGGCAACGGGAAGCGCGACCCCGGCGAGCAGGGTGTCCCCAACTTCACCCTGACCGTCCGCGAACGCGACAACTCGACGATGGACCAGGGCACCAACACGGTCACGACCGACGGGTCCGGCCACTACGACATCCGCGAGGTCTACCCGCTGGGCAAGTTCCTCGTCCTCGAGGCGTTCAACACGCGCTACCAGACCACCGGGGTGACCTACCGCGGTGACAACGAGCCGACACCGACCACCAGGCTCGGCGGACTGGTCGACTTCGACTTCCTCCCCATCATCGGCCTCGGTGGGACAGTGGACTGGGGCGTGCAGCCCTTCGCCTCCGGCACCAACGGTGGTATCGCTGGCACCGTCACCTACGACACCACCCGCAACGAGCTCGACCCGGCTGACGCCGCGACCGAGTCCTACCAGCCGGGCATCCCGAACGTGCCGGTCGACCTCTACCAGCCGGTCTCCTGCACGGCGACCGACCCGGGCGTCGTCGCCAACACCTGCCGCCAGGGCTACCGGATCGTGCCCCTCAAGGTCGACGACCCGAGCCACCCCGGGCAGCAGATCGCCAACCCGGCCCCCGACCGCGGCCAGATGGTCAAGGGGATGAAGCTCAACACCTACACCACCGAGAGCTGGGCGGCTCCGCGCGGCTGCACGGCACGGATGTACAACGGCCAGCCGCTGACCGACCAGCAGGCGCTCCCGGCGTTCGGTGAGGCCGCCAACACGCTGTGTGTCGAGGCGCCGATGCAGGGCGTCGCCATGGGCCCGAGCAAGGTCGAGCCCGAGGGTGCCTCCCAGACCGTCAACGGCAACTACGGGTTCACCACTTCGACGGTCAACCTGTATCCGCCGGGAGACACGCGCAACCCGGCCCCGAACAAGGACCTCGCCCTCGGGGCGGACCTGGCGGCCAACAACTACGAGGAGCAGGACCTGCCTGCGGCCGACTACATCGTCAGCGTCGAGATTCCCGACAACCCCGTGCAGGCCGGCGGGCACCCGAGCCCGATGTACAAGGTCACCTCGGAGGAGGACGTCAACGTCTTCGACGGCGACGCCTACCTGCCGCAGGAGAACTACCCGCCCACCGCCGCCGAGGCCACGAACACGCCACCCGGCCAAGGGAACGCTGCCGTGCCGCCGTCGCAGCCCCCGTCGCAGCAGGCCGGGATCATCTCGCCCTGCGCGGGCACGCTGCACACGGTGAAGGTCACCAACCCGGCGTTCCTGGCCGGCGGTGGCAGCCCGTTCGAGGGCCAGGACCGCCCCTCCTGCCAGGACAAGCTCGTGACCGTCCGATCGGGCCAGACCACGGCCCCGAACTTCAACCTCTTCACCGATGTTGCGATCCCCACCCACTTCTGGGGCCTGACGCTCAACGACCTCGGCATCACCCTGGACAAGCGCAGCGCCAACTACGGCGAGGCGCAGGGTATGCCGTACGTGCCGGTCGGGCTCTACGACTGGAGCGGTCGCCTGGTCGACACGGTGCACACCGACTTCAACGGCCTCTACGAGGCGCTCGAGCCGTCGACGGACACGTACAACTGTCCGGTCCCCGCCGGGCCCTGCCCCAACATGTACCGCTTCGTGGGCAACGACCCCGGCGGTCCAGGGGCACCCAATGCCGACTACAACCCGCGGTTCCGGACGATCGCCGCGACCTTCCAGGGCTGGCCCGGCCTCTATACGGTGACCGACGAGGCGCCGACCCAGGTGGCCGCGACCGTCCTCACTCCCGACACCACCGTCGCCAACAACACGGTCTGCGACCTGCCCGGCGACGTGCCGCAGCTGTTCTCCGTCGACAAGCCGGTGATCAAGACCAACAACGCCACCATCCCCTCCCGGACGGTGACCGTCCAGGGGACCGGCTTCGGGGCCAGCGCGGGCACCCTCAAGGTCGGCGCCACGACGATCACCGGGACCGCCCTGGTCTCGTGGAGCGACACCAAGATCGTCTTCGTCGCCCCGACGAGCGCCACGGGAGCCCAGACGCTCTCCATCACCCGCAGCAACGGGCGGTCGGCATACAACACGCTCACCCTCCAGGTGGTCACCGGCGCCAGCAACAACGTCGGCGGCAGCGCCGCCAACCCGACGATCCTCGAGGTCGGACCCGGAAAGGCCTACTCGACGGTCCAGAGCGCGGTCAACGTCGCTCGAGCCTCCTCGACAGGCTCCCGGCCCTACGCGGTCGTCGTCGTCTACCCCGGCGCGACCTCGGTGGCCAACCCCCGTGGTGAGTACACCGAGAACGTCATCGTCTCCGGACGGATCCACCTCCAAGGCGTCGGCCCGGGCGGGTTCCAGGGCACCACCTGGGTCCCCGGCACCATCGTCGACGGGTCCGCCTTCAACCCGGACAACCCGATCGGCGCGAGCTGGCTCGCCACCCTGTCGGCCCTCAGCTACACCGGTGCCGCTGCCGTGCCGGACGCGGCCGTCGTCACCTTCCTCAACCCGAACGCCACCGGCTCCGCGGCGAACACCTGGCGCGCCTCGATGGACGGCTTCCAGATCACCGGAGGCGCCCAGAGCGACTTCGCCGGCAACGTCAACATCCTCACCGGCGGTGTCCAGACCCCCTACGGCGCCACAGGTGCGCTCATCACCCAGGGCGGCGGCGTCTACGTCCACAACGGCGTCAAGGGCCTGCAGCTGACCGACAACCTCATCACCGGCAACGGTGGCTCCTACGGTGGCGGTATCCGCGTCGGCACCCCCTACGTCGCCAACAACAACAACTACGGGATCTCGATCTCCCACAACCAGATCCGCGACAACGGCGGCACGAACCTCGCCGGCGGCATCGGGCTCTTCGCAGGATCCAACGGGTACACCGTCGACAGCAACGCCATCTGCGGCAACCACTCGTCGGAGTATGGCGGTGGGGTCTCCGCGTTCGGCTTCATGGGCGCCTCCCTACGCCGTGCCCGGCAACGCCCAGTTCAGCAACTCCGGCGGCGGACGGATCAGCAACAACCGGATCTGGTTCAACCAGTCCTATGACGAGGGCGGCGGCGTGATGATCGCCGGTGAGCTCCCGAGCACTCCGGCTGGACTGACCCAGGGCTCCGGCCCGGTGTCCATCGACGCCAACGTGATCCAGGCCAACCTCGCCAACGACGACGGCGGCGGCATCCGGCTCCTGCAGGTCTCCGGCTCCAACACGACGAAGGCCAACCCGGGAACCATCAGCATCACCAACGACACGATCGCCAACAACGTCTCGGCGCACGAAGGCGGCGGCCTCGCCCTCGACGACGCGGTGTTCGTCGACATCGTCAACACCACGGTGACGAAGAACATCACCACCGCCACCGCGGTGACGAGCAACGGCCAGCCGGCCGCTGCGGGACTGACCACGGCGGCGATCAGCACACCGTTGCAGAGCTGGCTGGACACCGCCTTCGCGGGGACCACCGGTCCGCCTCGCAACCGGCAGATCGACAACTCTCTCCTCGTCAAGGCCGGCGGGGCGGCGTGGCTCGGCTACTCCAAGCCGACGTTGCTCAACGACGTCTTCTGGGACAACCGCGCAGGCACCTACTACGGAGGCTTCGTCTACGGCATCGGCGCCGCGCCGCTACCTGGCATGACGGGCGCCGACCCGCTGAACAACTGGGACATGCAGGTGGTCGACCAGGCCGCCGGTGCCACCTCCGCGCCCGTGCTGTCTCCGGTCAACTCCGTCGTCCAGAACCGACGGAACATCGGCGGCGACACCGCGACGACGGTCAGCGACGCCAACCCCGGCTTCACGACCCCCTACGACGTCACGGTGAGCGTGCTGGCCCTGCGAGCCAACCCCGCCTTCCGGCAGGCAGCGATCGTCACGACCGTGCTGCCGTTCTCCCTCCTGGGCGACTACCACCTCACCGGGACCACCGCCGTGGCCGCCGGGAAGGGCACCGCCAAGACGGTGACCGTCTGGGGCAGCCCCGCGACGGCCAACTCCTTCAAGACAACCGCCACCGCTCCGCCGTTCGACATCGACGGTCAGGCACGCCCGACGGGCAGCCGCTTCGACGCCGGCTCCGACCAGGTCTCGCCATGACGGCCGCCAGCAGCACCGCCAGACAGGTCGCCTCCTGGGCCGCCTCGCAGAGCCAACACACCCCGCACCACCCGACCTCGAAGCGGAGACAGCCATGACAATGGACAGCTTCCGGACCAGCCCCCTCAGCAGACGTTCGTTCCTGGCCACCGCCGGGGCGACGGGGGCCGTGATCCTGGGCAGCCGGATGGTGATGCCGGCGGCCGCGCAGACGCCCGTGGTGGCGCCCGCCGCGACGACCCACCCGCAGAAGACGGTGCACCTCGTCGGGACGGACGGATGGGTCTCGATGCCGACCACGGCGCCGGCCGACCCGCCGTTCTTCCCGGACTCGCTGGCGCCGTCCGGAGGCTTCAACACCTACGTCTTCGGCTTCCGGGACGCCAGCGGGCTCGACGCCGCCGGTGTGGCAGCGATGCGCGGGCACGCCCAGATCAGCGCTCCGATGCTGGCCTTCGACGAGGAGGACGACATCACCATCACCCTGACCAACCTCGGACTGGTCCAGCGCCCCGACCTCTTCGACGGTCACACCCTGCACTGGCACGGCTTCGTCAACGCGATCCCGCTCTTCGACGGGGTGCCCGAGCTGTCCCTCGCCGTGCCGGTGGGACGGGACCTGGACTACTTCTACCGCCCCCACGACGCCGGCACCTACATGTACCACTGCCACTTCGAGGACGTCGAGCACGTGCAGATGGGCATGACCGGGATGGTCTACGTGCGGCCCAAGCAGAACAGGGCCCCCGTCGGCACCGACCCGGCGGGCACGAAGTACGCCTACAACGACGGTGACGGGTCGACGCGCTACGACCGGGAGTTCGCCTTCATGCTCACCGAGCTGTGGTCGGCCGCGCACTACCGGGACGCCCACATCCAGGTCAGCGACTGGACCGACTACGACCCGTCGTTCTCGTTGATGAACGGCCGCGCCTGGCCGGACACATTCGTGCAGAACGGCGACCCGGTGCTGACGGACGCCGGTCGGCTGCAGTTCCAGCCGATCTCGTCGCTCGTGCACTGCAACGCCGGTGAGCGCGTCCTGCTCCGCCTCTCCAACCTGGGCTACAAGGACCACTCGCTCACGGCCGACAACATCGACCTGACCGTGGTCGCCAAGGATGCCAGCCTGCTGCGGGGACGCGACGGGACGACGAACTACCTCACCACCAACACGGTCACGCTCGGCGGTGGCGAGAGCCGCGACGTGATCTTCCAGGCCCCGGCGCCAGGGGAGTACCTCCTCTACGACCGCGCCTACAGCTACCTGGCCAACGGCGGGGGCGCCGGCTACGGCGGGATGATGACGAAGATCATCGTCGAACCCGGCACCCTGCCTCCGCAGACCGCAGCGAACGCCTGAGAGGGACGACGATGAGATCACTCCTGCGACCCCTGAGTGGGTCCCTCACGCGGTGGACCCGCCCCCTGACCTCGCGCCTCGGCCTGGCGGTCGTGGTGACGGCCATGGCGGCGACCGTCGCGGCGACGGCACCCGGAGCCGCCTCCGCGGCGCCCTCCGAGGGCCTGGCCTGCGACACGGACCCCAACAACGCCTTCACCCTCACCGCCGACTCCGGCTACATCGGGACGCCGGACGGCAACTCCATCTACATGTGGAGCTACGCCAACGAGGCCCGCGGAGGCTTCCAGCTGCCGGGGCCGACGCTGTGCGTCACCTCCGGCACCAAGGTCACCGTGATCCTGCACAACCACCTGGCCGAGGCGAGCTCCATCGTCTTCCCCGGCCAGACCAACGTCACCGCGAACGGCAACCCGGCCCAGCCGGAGTACTCCTCGGACCCGACGCCGACCCTCGTGTCCATGGTCCCGTCGGCGCCCGCGAGGACCGGGTCGGTCACCTACACCTTCACCGCCGGCAGCCCCGGGAGCTACCTCTACAAGAGCGGGACCGACGTCGACAAGCAGGTCCAGATGGGCCTGTTCGGCGCCTTGGTCGTGCGCCCCGCGGGTCACGCCGGGCAGGTCAACGACCGGGCGGACTCTGCCTTCAGCACCGACCACGAGTACCTCTTCATGCTGTCCGAGGTCGACCCCAACGTGCACCTCGCGGTCGAGCGCGGCAACCCCGTCGACTGGAAGGCCTACAACGCGCGGTACTTCATGATGAACGGCCGCAGCATGCCCGACACGCTGGCACCGAACAACGCCAGCTGGCTGCCGAACCAGCCGTATGGCGCCTTCGTGCACATCAAGCCCTATGACGCGTCGACCAACGCGCTGCCCGCCACCATCCGCTACCTCAACGCGGGCACGGTCAACTACCCCTTCCACCCGCACGGCAGCGACGAGCGCGTCGTGAACGTGGACGGCCAGGCGCTCCAGGGAGGGACCGGTCAGGACCTGTCCTACAACAAGTACGACCTGGACGTCGCTCCCGGGCAGACCCTCGACGTCCTGATGGACTGGCGCGACGTTGAGCACTGGAACGCCACGACCAACCAGATCCCCACCCTGATCCCCGCCATCACCGACCAGCTGCTCGTCGGCACCGATACGTGGTTCAGCGAAAGTCCCTACCTGGGCACGAAGAACGCCCTGCCGACGACGATCACCGACAACAACCAGTGCGGCGAGTACTACCACATCGCCCACAGCCACGCCCTCCAGCAAGCCACCAACTTCGGAGCCACGTTCGGAGGGATGATGACGGTCTACCGCATCGACCCGCCGGCCGGCTGCCCAGGGAACTGAGGCCACGTCATGTCGATGTCAACGGGCCAGCGCCCACACACCTCGGGGCGCACGATGCCATGCCCCCCGATCCTTCGCCGGCTGGTTCTCAGTGGGACCGTGCTGTGCACGGCGCTGCTGCTGCAGTCAGCTCCGGCGCAGGGGCTTGCCGCCCCCGCCACCCCCCCACTCGTCGCCTCCCACGCGACGAGGGCGGGGGCGGCAGTCACCCCGGCAGCCTCGCCCAACCCCACCGCGCCGGCGCCGGCAGCAGTCGGCCGGCTGACGCCGAGTGGCTGCGCCCGCGACGCCGCCACCGCTACCGACACGTGCGACCTGTATGCCGCGCCCGGCAACCTCAGCATCGTCGGCAGCGCCCCCCTGCCCATCTGGGGCCTGTCCACGTCCCCGACCGGTCCAGCGACGACACCTGGGCCGAACCTCGTCGTGGCTCAGGGGGACAAGGTCATCGTGACGCTGCACAACGGTGTGGCCGGACAGTCGATGTCGCTGGCCTTCCCCGGGATCCCGGCTTCCTCGTTCTCCCCCGCGCTGGACCAGGCGGCGATGACGACCGGGGCCGGCAACGGCGGGACCCAGAAGTACACGTTCACCGCATCCCGGCCGGGGACGTTCCTCTACGAGGCGGGCCACACGCCGAACGGGGCTCGACAGGTCGCCATGGGTCTCGTCGGGGCCCTGGTCGTGCTCCCGCAGGGTGGCACGGCATACGGCACCGCGGACAGCGCCTACGACGACGAGGCCGTCATGGTGCTCAGCGAGCTGGACCCTGCCCTCAACGCGAACCCCGGTGGGTTCGACATGCGCAGCTACCGGCCGGCCTACCGGCTGATCAACGGCAACGCCTTCCCCGAGATCCCGGCGGTGGCGACCGAGCAGACCCACCGAGTCCTGCTGCGCTACCTCAACGCCGGCGCCCAGCAGCACCCCATGACCATCCTCGGCGCCACCCAGACCCGGGTGGCGAGCGACGGCCACCAGTCGGCCTTCGTTCAGAAGGAGGTCACGGCTGTCCTCGAGCCCGGGGCCACCGAGGACACCATCGTGACGATGACATCAGGGGGGCCGTCCAAGCTGACCCTCTTCGAGAGTGGCATCCACCTCGACAACAACGGGCAGCACACCAGCGAGCCCCTCCAGACGGCCTTCGGCGGGATGATGACGGTGCTGGACACCAACGCCCCACCCCCGTCGACCGACACCGTCGGCCCGACCTCCTCCGCCGTCACGGCGGGGCCGAACCCCGCGAGCGGTCTGGTGGACGTCGCCGTCACGGCCACGGTCAGCGACGCCACGACCGGCGGGACGGCCGTCGACAACGCCGAGTTCGTCGTCGACGACGCGTCTGACACCGCGGTCGGCAACGGCACGCGGATGACCCTCAGCGGCAGCGGCGTCACGCGCTCCGCCACCGGAACGCTGACCGTCGCCACCATGGCGAACCTCGCCGCCGGGCGCCACATCGTCTACGTCCGCGGGCACGACTCCGCCGGTAGCACCGGCAACTGGGGAGTCGTCGGGTCGGTCGTGCTCAACCTTCCCAAGACGGGGCCGGCCACGACCGGTGGCGCCGCCACGCCGTCGATCTGGAACCAGTCCGGACCGATCGCGATCAGCGCCACCGGAGACGACAGCGCTGCCGGAGGCGCCATCACCCAGGGCGAGTACTTCGTCACCACCGACGCGACCCCGCTCGTGGTGCCGACGGACGCTCCCGGCAGTGGCGCGGCCATGACGCTCAACCGCCAGACGACCATCGTCGCCGAGACGGCGAACCTCCCGACCGCGCCACTGCTGGCTGAGGGCAAGCACCATGCCTGGGTCCGCAGCTACGACAGCCTCGGGCTCTGGGGTCCGCTGCTGGACATCCCGTTCACGGTGGACCGCACCGGGCCGGTCGTCAGCGGCGCCGAAGTGGGGCCGAACCCCTCGAACGGCGTGGTCTCGGCGCCCGCCAACCCCGGGTATGCCGTGGTCTCCGCCTCGATCACCGACGCCGGAGCGGGCTGGGGGTCGAACCTGGCCGATGCTGAGGCATTCCTCGACACGCGAGGGGCCGACGGGTCAGGAGTTCAGCTCATCCCCACCGACGGCAAGCTGGACTCACCCACGGAGTCGGTCTACGGGCTGATCCCCCTGACCCAGATCCGGACCCTGAGCGAAGGCACGCATCACGTCCTCGTGCACGGGAAGGACGCCGCGGGCAACTGGGGTGCTGACTTCGTCACCAACCTGCTCGTCGACAAGACGGCGCCCACCCTCGACACGCTGACGGTGTCCCCGAACCCGACCGCAGGCGCCGCGCTCGTGACGGCGCGGACGAAGTACACCGACGCCAGCGGGACGATCGGGGCAGCGGAGTTCTGGTTCGGTGCCACCGACCCGGGAGTCGGCAACGCCTCCGCGGTGACGGTCTCGCTGGGGACCGATGGCTACGCAACCATCATGGTGCCGATGGCCGGCGTCCCGGCGGGAGCCCAGCAGCTCCACATCCGGATCTCGGACAAGGCCGGCAACTGGAGTGGCGTCGCCACTGCCGCGGTCACCGTCAACCCGCCGCCCGTCATGACGGAGAGCTTCGACTCCACGACGCTCAACCCGGCGTGGGCGAAGACGGCGGGTCCGGTCGGAACCGTCACCGTGGTCGCTGGGGCCAACCTCCCGGCACCCGCTGGCGGCTCGAACGGCCTGCAGGTGACCTACCCGACGACCAACGGGGCACGGCAGCCGGCGTACATCTCGCGGAGCCTGGGCACGACCCTGACGAGCGCACACGTCGACATCGACCTCAACGCGGCCAACCTGACGACCGGGGCAGCCACCCCGACCGTCTTCGTGGCCACGACCTCCACAGGAGCCACCGTGTTCGCCCTGGAGCTGCGCACCGCCAACGGTGCGAAGCAGGTCCGTGCTGACATGGGCAACTCCGGTGGCGGGGTCCGCAAGGGCAACTGGGTCAACCTGCCCTCGGGAGCGGTCACCATCGACCTCACCTGGCAGGCCGGGCGCAGGAACGGGGCCAGCCCCGGGACGCTGCTGATGGCGTTCAACCACGGGCCGACGGTGAGCACCAGACACTGCCAACAGCAGTGCATTGTCGGTGGACGGCGTGCAGCTCGGGGTGGTCGCCGGACAGACCCCGGCGGTCCGCGGGTCCCTTGCCCTGGACAACCTCGTGGTCTCGCCGTGAGGTCCCGGACAGGGCTCGGGGAGCACGTCTGATGCAGAACATCGATGGGGCCCGGCGGCCAGCTCGACAGGTCGCCGGGTCCGCGACAGGGAGGAGACCATCGTGACGAAGCAACGGGTCGCGTTGATCGGCGACACCCGGCGGCGCACCCAGGCCATCGCCTTGGTCCTGGTCGCCGTGCTCCTGACTTTCATCGTCCACAACCTCAACGCGAAGCCGGCGTCGGGCGAGCCGGTCGTGCCGACGAGCATCGCGATGGAGCAGGCGACGGGTGTGCGCTTCAACCGGGTTGCCGTGGTGGGAGACGGTGGGCTCGTGGAGGTGAGCTACCTCGTCCTGGATGCCGACAAGGCATCCCGCTTCCAGTCGGACCAGGCTCATCCACCGGTGCTCACCGACGAGGAGACCGGCAAGTCGACCAAGCGGGTCGCGCTGATGAAGCAGGGCCACATCCTCGTGGTCGGCCAGACCTACTACTTCGTCTACAGCAACTCTGGAACGGTCCACGCCGCAGGTCGCGCGTCGATCGAGGCTGGTGGCACGACGCTGGCCGGGTTCCCGGTCCAATGACGGCTCGTCGCGCCGGAGGGTTGCGCCGGCTGGCCCTCGGGGCCGCCGCGGCGCTGGCCCTCGGCATGAGCGTCGGCGCCCCGACCGCGTCGGCCCACGCCTTCCTGACGGGAAGCAACCCGGCCGACGGCGCCGTCCTCGACGCCGCGCCGGCTCAGCTCGTGCTCGACTTCAGCGAGTCCGTCGTCCTGACCGGGATGAGGGTCTCGATCGCCGATGCCAGCGGGCAGGAGGTGTCCCTCGGCCAGCCGCGACTCGTCGGGGCCGCGAACGACCGCGTCAGCACCGACGCCAGCAAGCCCGACACCGGCAAGTCCGGCGCCGGCGCGGACCCCGCCACCGGAGCAGCCAGCAGTGACACGGAGGCCCCCGTGAGCGTCGCTGTGGACCTGCCCCACCTGGACCGCGGCTCATACCGCGTCAGCTGGGCCACGGTGTCCAGCGACGACCTGCACCGGACGGCTGGCGTGCTCGTCTTCGGCATCCAGACGACCGTGACAGCCGCCGGATGGGTCGAGAGCGCGCCCGGTCCGACCGAGGCCGGGTTGCGCTGGGTCATCCTCATCGCCGTGGCCGCCGGGATCGGGGCACCCGTGGCGCGGTGGCTGTTCCGCCGCGGCGGCGCCGACCGGGCAGCCAACCGCCTCGTTGCCCGGTCGGTCGCCGCGGGTGCCGTCCTCGGGCTGACCGCATCCGTCGCCCTGCTCGCCGACCAGGTCGTCGCCTCCGGCGGGGTGCTGAGCGCCCTCACCGAAGTCGGGTATGCCGAGCGTTGGGCGGTGCGGAGTCTCGGACTCCTGCTGCTCCTGGCTGGAGCGGCGGCCGAGCTTCGCCCGCTCGGCAGCGGCCGCGGCATTGCTGGCCACCGAGCACGCTTCGTGTCGGTGCCTGCCGCGGTCCTCGCCGCCACCGGCACGGCCGTCCTGGGTCACGCCGGGAGCGGCGCCACGGGGTCGGTCAGCGCCGCGCTGTTCGCCACGCTCCATATCCTGGCGACGGGATGCTGGATGGGCACGCTCGGACTCGTGGTGCTCGTCCTGGCTCGGCTGCGGCTGCCGCGCGAGCAGGCTCGCGTGGTCCTCGTCCACTTCGCGGGCGTCGCGGCCCTGTCCGTCACCGTGATGGTGGCTAGCGGCCTGATGCTCGCCAGCGGGGTCGTGGGGTCGGTGGATGCTCTGCTGCTGACCGACTACGGACGTCTCCTCATCCTCAAGGTCGCGGTCGTCGGCGTCCTGATGGCCCTCGGCCTGGTCACCCACATCCGGCTTCGCCGCACGGCCCGCCCGGTGGGTCGCCTCGTCCTCGTCGAGGCGGCGGGCGGGGTCCTGGTCCTGCTCCTCACCGGAGCGCTCTCCAGCGGCCAGCCGGCCCTGGAGCGTCAGCTCCTCGTCGACCCCAGCACACCCGCCAGCACGTCGGTCTACCAACAGATGTCCGACCTGCACGAGTCTCTGTCGATCCGCCCGAACCTGCCCGGGCAGAACGTCGCGGTGCTGCTGGTGACGGACACCCGTCGGCCGGCACCCGGCCGGGTCACGAGTGTCAAGCTGGTGGTGGTCGATGCGTCCGGGTCGACCAGAACCCAGGTGGCGACACCGCTCGGCGACAACCAGTGGTCCGTGCCCGTGGTGCTGACGGACTCCGGTCCCGGCACGGTCCGCACTGTCGTCGAGCGGCAGGGCCTTCCCGTCACCGCAGGCGAGATCGCCTGGACGACCGGATGGCCGGGCGGCACTCCCCCGGCGCTGGTCTCCCGAGCTCCGCTGCAGCCCTGGCTGCAGGGGGCGGCGTGGGTCGTCCTCGCCCTCATGGTGGTGGGGCTGCTCATCGCGCTCCGCCGGGCAGCCTCGGCCTCGGCCCCCACGAGGGCACGGCCGACGCCAGCCCCCGGCACGCGCGGTGCCGTCGACACGGACCAGGTGCCCGCCGGGCTCCGGGAGGGCTGACCCATGCAGTGGCGGGTGAGGGTGGTGCGGCTTCGCGCCGACCGGGCTGCCCCGACGCACGCGCCGGGTCCCGTCGACGAGACCCGGCACCGCCCTGCCCGACTCCGCGCATCACCGCTCATCGGGGGCCTGGCTGCCGTCGTCTGCTGCGCGTGCATCGCGCTGGCACCGTCAGCAGGGACGTCGTCGCTCGCCGGATCCTTCGACGAGGGCGTCGTCTCGCCGGCCGACCTGGCCCTCGTGGTGGGAGCGCCCAGGCAGGTCGTCAGTACGAGAAGCACCGTCATGCGGGCCATGGCCCCGATGAGCGGTATGGCTCCGACCAGTGCGGCCCAGGTGCTCGCGCCTGTCGGCAGCGAAGCGGAGTGGCCGCTCACCGGCGGGGGCTCGGTGGCAGGGGTCCTGCTGGACGCATACCGGGTGGCGGTGGCCAACGCCCCTGGCACGTGCCACCTCCCGCTGTCGCTGCTGGCCGCCATCGGCCAGGTGGAGTCGGGCTCGCTCGCCGGCCGAGCGGTCACCACGTCGCACCGGGTCACGCCGGCAGTGCTGGGACCGGTGCTCGATGGCACGTCGTTCGCCGCCATCCGCGACACCGACGGCGGGCTGCTCGACGGGAACGCCGTCTGGGACCGGGCGGTCGGCCCGATGCAGTTCATCCCCAGCACCTGGCGTGCGTGGGGAACCGACGCCGACGGTGACGGTGTGGCGGACCCGCAGGACGTGTATGACGCGGCGACGTCCGCCGGGCGCTACCTCTGCGCCGCCGGTGGGGATCTCACGTCGGACAGCGGGCTGCGCACGGCGGTCCTCGCCTACAACCACTCCCAGGCCTACCTGCAGCTGGTGCTCTCGCTGATGACTGCGGGATCCAGGTACCACCTCGGTCCGGTCCTTCCGTCGACCGCGGCCCTGGCGGAGCTGGTCGGCCCGATGTTCGGCATCCGTGACGTCGGCGGGTACCGGTCAGGTCCGGACGCGCAGGACCACGCACTGGGCCTCGCTGTGGACTTCATGGTCTACGGGGACGCGAGCGCGGGGCAGGCCCTCGCGACCTATCTCCAGCAGCATGCCGCCGAGCTCGGCGTCCACTATGTGATCTGGCAGCAGCACATCTGGAACGTCGACCTGGCGGCTGAGGGCTGGAGGGCGATGGCGGACCGCGGCAGCCCCACTGCCAACCACATGGACCACGTCCACGTCAGCCTCCTCGACCCCGGTGTCCCGCTGGTCTTGGCCGGAGGGGGGGCCACCCTGGCGGCGACGTTGACCGCTGCGGTGCCTGCGCGGTCCTCCTCAGCAGCCGAAGCCGTCAACCACCCGATCGTCGCCGACGCCGCGGTGCAGGGCCCAGCCTCCGTGACGACTCTTGCGGGCATCTCGCAACAGCCCACCCTCGCAGCAGCCGGGCTCTCCTCGACCGCGGCGGCTCTGTCCCTCAGCACCCTGCTCGCTGAGCCGGGGACCTCGCCTCCCCTCAGCCTCCCGGTCACCCCCACGGTCACAGACACCACTCCGACGGTGACGCCCACGACCGCTCCCGACCCGACGCCCACACCGACGCCCACACCGACGCCCACACCGACACCGACGCCCACGCCTACTCCGACGCCGACGCCGACGCCCACACCAGACCCCACCCCGACTACCACGCCCACCCCCCCGCCAGACCCCACCCCGGCAGCCACGCCCACCCCCCCGCCGACACCGACGCCTACGCCGACGCCCACCCCCACGCCCACGCCCACCCCCACTCCGGCGCCGACGTCTCCCCCTGCCGGCACCTGCCCCACGACGCCTGGCGCCACCACGTCGTCAGCCCCGGGGACCTCGACTCCGGGCAGCACGGCGACCACAGCCCCGGCGACCGTCGCTCAGGCGCCAGCCGACCCCCCCGCTGCGTCGACGTCCACCCCAGGTGTGGCACCCCCCTCCACCTGCTGAGCCCGGACGCACAGCCGGATGCTGCTCAGATGGTCCCGCGAAGCCTCATCCGTACCGGGCGCCCATCGGGGTCGTAGATCGTCCGGTAGAGCAGCTGTGCCCAGAGACGGGTGGCCGGACGGAGCGGCCGCGAGCCGATCGGCCGGAGCCGTCCCGGGGGTCGTGGACCGGCGCATCCGCCCTCTCGCCAGGCCTGCAGCGCGTCGGCGGAGGCGGCGAGAGCCGGGAAGGTCTCGGCCAGGTCGAGCTCGGCGGGGCGTTCCAGGTGCTCGTCGGTCATCCGTCTGCGCAGGTCCCGGGGATAGTCCGGGTGGCACACCGCGGCCGAGAGCTCGGAGTCGTGCGTCCACGAGCGGCGGTTGAAGTTGTCGGAGCCCACACTGGCCCACACGTCGTCGACGACGCAGACCTTCGCGTGGACGTAGACCGGCGTGCCGTCGGCGTTCTCGATCCCGTAGAACGCGACCCGACCGGGCGCCGCGCGGCGCAGCTGCGCCATCAGCCGCTGTCGGCTCACGAGGTTCGGCGGCATCGAGACGCGGCCATCCTGGTCCGGGAAGTGGGGCAGGACTGCCACGAGGTGCAGCTCGGGGTTGCGTCGAAGGGCCCTGACGAACGTCTCCGTCACCTGTGGGGACCAGAGGTACTGGTCCTCCACATAGATGAGCCGTCGAGCCTGCGCGATGGCCTTCTCATAGCCTCGCGCCACGCTGCGCTCCCCCTGTGGCGCGAACGGGTAGCCGCCCAGCCGGCGAGGGTAGGTGCGCAGCAGCTGGACCGGATGCGGACCCACTGGAGGGGGGTCCGGCTGCTGCGCAGGAAGCGGCCTAGCGCGCACCCGGTCACCACGGAGCCGGTCCGCGGCCCAGCGCAACGGTGACCTGCCGGGGGGTTGGGGGTCGTCCCACCGCTCGCGGAAGACCGTCTCGACATCTCCGACGACCGGTCCGGTGAGGCGCAGCTGCACGTCGTGCCACGGTGGCCGCGGGCCGTAGACCGCAGCCATCTGCTGTCGTTGAGGGTCGCCCTGATGCGATGCGTCGTCGCGCCGGCTGTGGCACAGGTCGATGCCTCCGACGAAGGCGACGTCACGGTCCGGGCGGCCGGGATGGCGTAGGACGACGAACTTCTGGTGGTGCGAGCCGCCGACCCTCACCCGCATGTCGAGGATGCACTGCCCGCCAGCCGCGTTGATCTGCTCGCCGAAGTGACGGTTCTCCGCGCTGGAGAACGCCAGCTTGTCCCAGTGCGAGCGCCATACCAGCCCCCGGACGTCGACGCCACGGCGCGCCGCCTCGGCGAACAGCGCGCCGGCCTCGGTCGAGCTGCTTCCGAGCAGCCGCTCGTCCGGGTCACCACGCCAGTCCACGAAAAGCAGCAGATCCCCCCGCTCCATCGCGCACACACGCTGGTGCAGCTCGGCGAAGTACTCGGAGCCGTGCACCAGGGGGACGACGAGGTTTCCGTCCGTCCACGCCCGGCCGTCCGGATGCCTCGAGTCCAGTCGGGTCGCGGTGTTGCCCCGCTCCCCCGCCGTGAGAAACCAGCTCTCCAGGTCCACCTGCTGACGTCCGTTCGCTCGGGCGCCCGACGCGGGCGCGTGGCCACCCTACGCACCTAGAGTGGCGCACATGGACCAGCCCGCACCACAGCATCGCCGTCCACCGGGCGTCGACGACGCCACGGTTGAGGCCGTCGGCAAGCTCTCCGAGGCCTTCGAGGTGGTCGAGCAGGCCCGGGGCCACCTCTACGGCTTCCACCGGCTCACCGGCACCGCAGACCTGGCGCTCGGTGAGGCCGCCGACCTCCTGGACGACGCGGGCCACCACGAGGAGGCGGACCGCATCCGGGTCGAGCTCGTCGGCCGTAACGTCCTGCCCGGACGGTGGACCTTCCAGGTCGTGGAGGAGTACGACGACGGGTACTACGCGGCCTTCACCGCGATGGAGAAGCGGGTGCGTGAGTCCCTCGTCGCCGGCCGCCGGCATCTCTACGAAGCGGAGATGAAGGAGGACCGGCGCACCCACGGCCGGCGACATCACGAGGCCACGCCGCCAGCAGACCCGGGCGTGGAGCAGTCGTCCTAGGCTGACCGGATGAGCCACGCCTCCGCCGACACCCCTCGCCAGGCTGCCGCGCCAGCCTGCTGCGTGCCGACCCTGACCGAAGGCCACGTCGCCGGGTCGGACGGACCCCCGGTCGGCACCGAGCCAGGGACGGCACTGGTTGCCAGGTCGGCAGATCCCTCCGCCCACCGCGTGGCGCAGTGCGCCGTCCCGGGAGGCCCGTTCCGGATGGGCGACGCCACGGGCGACGGCAACCCCGGCGACGGGGAGACGCCCGTGCATACCGTCCTGCTGGGCGCCTTCTCCATCGACGCCACCAGCGTGACCAATGCTGACTTCGCGCGGTTCGTCGCCGAGTCGGGCTACCGGACCGAGGCGGAGGAGTTCGGCTTCTCCGCCGTCTTCCATCTGGCCGTCCGCGCCGAGCCCGGTGAGGTGATGAACCCGGTGCCCGGCACACCCTGGTGGGTCGGCGTCCTCGGGGCCGACTGGCGGCATCCGGGTGGCAGCCGGTCGGACCTCGAGGGGCTGGAGGACCACCCCGTCGTGCACCTCAGCTGGAACGACGCGCTCGCCTACTGCGTCTGGGCGGGACGGCGACTCCCGACGGAGGCGGAGTGGGAGTATGCGAGCCGTGGGGGCCGTGACGGCCAACGCTACCCCTGGGGCGACGAGCTGGACCGCGACACGTGGCAGTGCAACATCTGGCAGGGCACATTCCCCACCGAGAACACGCTGGCGGACGGCTTCCTCACCACCGCACCGGTGCGCACCTTCTCGCCCAACGACCTCGGTCTCTGGCAGACCGTCGGCAACGTCTGGGAGTGGTGCTCGGACTGGTACGACCCCGAGTACTACCGGGTCTCTCCCGACACCGCTCCCGCCGGGCCTTCCCAGGGCACCACCCGGGTGCTGCGGGGCGGCTCCTACCTGTGCCACGACTCCTACTGCAACCGTTACCGCAACGCGGCACGGTCCTCGAACACGCCCGACTCCTCGATGGGGAACGGCGGGTTCCGCACTGTCGGGTGACCCGATAAAGTTCGGCGCGGACGGCTGCTCGAGCTCGGTGTCCGGAGGGGGACTTGAACCCCCACGCCCGTTAAGGGCACTAGCACCTCAAGCTAGCGCGTCTGCCATTCCGCCACCCGGACAGGGTGCGTGGCAGGCCCTCAGGGAGGCCCTGCCGCGACCCGAAACGTTAGCACGCAACGGGTCTCAACCTCTAAACGCCTGACCCCAGGAGTCACGTCCGTCTCAGCAGGTGCGGCCCGAGCTCGGCGACGGACGCGACCCCGCTGAGCCCCATGGTGAGGTCGAGCTCGGCGATGACGTTCTCCAGCACCGCCCTGACGCCGGCCTGGCCGTCCAGGGCAAGACCGTAGGTCGGCGCACGCCCGAGCGCGACCGCGCTCGCACCCAGGGACAGGGCCTTGACGACGTCCGCACCCCCGCGGACGCCGCTGTCGAGCAGGACCGGGACGCGGCCGCCCACCGCAGCGACGACGTCGACGAGGGCATCCAGCGACGCGACGGCTCCGTCCACCTGGCGGCCCCCATGGTTGGAGACCATGACGCCATCCATACCGAGGTCGACCGCACGCACGGCGTCGTCGGGATGGAGCACGCCCTTGAGCACCACCGGCAGGTGGGTCCGGCTCGGCAGGGTGGCGATGTCGGCCCAGGTCAGCGAAGGCTTCGAGTAGATGTCGAGGAAGGTCTGCACCGCCGCCCGCGGGGAGGGCGAGCGCAGGTTGTCGACGAGCCGGCCGGGCAGCTCCCGGGAGATCGAGACGAGCGTCCTGATCGCGCCCAACGTCACCTCGGCGCCGGCATCGACGTGCCCGGCTTCTGCGGCGACCCGCTCCCGGACGAGGTGACGGAACCGCGGGTCCGAGGTGTACTGCGCGATGCCCACGCCGCGGGCGAACGGCAGCGAGCCGAGGTCGAGGTCCTGCGGGCGCCAGCCCAGCATCGTCGTGTCGAGGGTGACGACGAGCGCGTCTGCCCCCATCCTTTCTGCCCGGCCGATGAGGCTGTCGACCAGCTCCTCGTCCGTGCTCCAGTAGAGCTGAAACCACCTGGGCGCGTCACCCATCGCGGCGGCCGTCGCCTCCATCGGCGAGCTGCCCTGGCTGGACAGGATGTATGGCGCGCCGACCTGCGCCGCTGCCGCGCCGATGAGGACGTCCGCCCCGCGCCGGACCAGACCTGCCGCGCCGACCGGCGCCACAAGGACCGGCGCCGGGATCCGTCTGCCGAACAGCTCGACCGACAGGTCTCGGCGCGAGACGTCCCGGAGCACCCGCGGCACGATCGCCCACTGGTCGAACGCCGCTCGGTTGGCGCGGATGGTCCCTCCGTCGCCCGCTCCTCCGGCGACATACGCCCAGGCCTGCGCGCTCATCGCCGCCCGGGCGCGTCGCTCCAGCTCGGACGAGTCGGTCGGGACGGACGGACGGCGTCCCAGGGCACCCGCCCGGAAGATGGCGCTCTGCCGCTGCCGGCCTGCGCTCACCGCCACGGCGTCGCCCGCTCGGGCCGGAGGCGCCTTCGGCGGCGTCGATGCCACGGCATACCTTCCTCGCGCGGGACCCTCACCGGGTCGAACGGTTCGTGCGGGTCACGCTACCGTCCGCACCCGACGGGGTGCCCGGATGGCAGACTGCGCAGGTGGCAGCCATCGCCCTGGGCACCCGCGCCGGTCGCTCCATCCTCATCGCGGCCGTCCTCGGCTCCGGCATGGCGACGCTCGACGGCACCGTGGTCAACGTGGCGCTGGTGCGGATCGGTCTCGACCTCGACGCGAGCCTGTCCGACCTGCAGTGGATCAGCAACGGCTACCTGCTCTCGCTGGCCTCCCTCATCCTCCTCGGCGGCTCGCTCGGGGACCGCTTCGGACGCCGGCGCATCTTCGTCCTCGGGGTGGTGCTCTTCGCGCTCGCCTCGGCCGTATGCGGCGCCGCCCAGTCCCCGACCCAGCTGATCGTCGCCAGGGTGCTGCAGGGCGTCGGCGGAGCGCTGCTCACGCCGGGCAGCCTCGCGATCATCCAGGCCACCATCGCCCCGGGAGACCGCGCCAGGGCGATCGGCGCGTGGTCCGGCCTGGGCGGGATCGCGGCGGCCATCGGGCCGTTCGTCGGGGGCTGGCTCGTGGAGTACGCCAGCTGGCGCTGGGCCTTCTTCATCAACCTCCCGCTGGCCGCGGTGACCGTGTGGATCACCCAGACGACGGTCCCGGAGACGCGCGACGAGCAGAGCTCCGGCCGGTTCGACATCGGCGGGGCGGCGCTCGCGTCCCTGACCCTCGCCCTGACCACGTACGCGCTCATCCAGCACGAGGCCCTCGGGTCGAGCTGGACAGGCGTCGTCCTCGTGCTCGGCCTGCTCGTCGGTGTCGCCTTCGTCGCCCGGGAGCGCACCATCACCCACCCCATGGTCCAGCCCTCGCTCTTCGCCTCCCGTCAGTTCAGCGCCGCGAACGCCATGACCCTGCTCGTGTATGCGTCGCTGGGGGCCGTCTCCTTCTTCCTCACCCTCCAGCTGCAGACCGTCCTCGGTTATGGCCCTCTTCGGGCGGGGCTGGCCAGCCTGCCGGTCACCCTGCTGCTGCTCTTCTTCGCCGCGAAGGGAGGCGAGCTCAGCGCCCGGATCGGTCCCCGGGTGCCGATGAGCCTGGGTCCCGTCGTGTGCGCCGTGGGGGTGGCCCTGCTCAGCCGGGTGGAGGCGGGATCGTCGTACTGGCTGGGTGTGCTGCCCGGCGTCCTCTTCTTCGGCGCGGGACTGGCACTGCTCGTCGCCCCGCTCACCGCGACGGTTCTCGGCGCCGCCCCGGACCGCTACGTGGGCATCGCGAGCGGGATCAACAACGCGCTGGCCCGGGCGGGCAGCCTGCTGGCCGTCGCGGCGCTGCCCGCAGCAGTGGGACTGAGCGGCGCGGACTACCAGAGGGCGCCGGTCTTCTCCAGCGCGTATGCCGCGGCGATGCTGATCTGCACGGCGTTGCTGGTCCTCGGAGGGCTGGTGTCCTGGCTGCTGATCCGCAACCCCGGTCCGACCAGCCGGTAGGACGGCGGCTCAGCGCTGTCAATGGGTGTTCAGCCCGCCGACACCACGTGAGCGGCCGGAGATACGGATGTCACACGTCCCGATGTTCAGCGCGCAGGTCAACGGGAGACTTCTGTCCTCAAGGACATCGACGCGAAGCCGTCAACGGGCTCGAACCCGAATTGCCGGTACAAGGTCACCGCTCCGATGTTGTCAGCCTCCGTGGTCAAGGAGACCCGCAGCGCCCCATCGGCCGCTGCCGCATCCCGAACGTGGGCTAGGAGCGCACGGCCGACGCCGTGGCGACGGTGGCGATCCGCCACGTACAGGTCGCGGAGCTGCCAAAAGTGCCCGAGCCGCAGGGAGGCGGGGGTGGATGCGACGAGCGCCATCCCCCCGGGCTCGCCGCCGCGGCGGGCGAGGAATCCACGAAGAGCACCACTGGCAAGCTGAGATGTCAGCCAGTCCCGGACGTCAACCACGTCTCCAGCCTGCCCGTAGTGTCGTCGGTAGCTCTCGAACAGGGCCACCATGCCGGGCATCCGTGGAGACGAAGCGTCGACTCCCGCGATCTCCAGTCCGGTCATCTGAGAAAGGCTACAAGCCAACGACGCTGACGGCCCCGGGATGCCCGCACGGTGACCACGCGACCGTGCGTGCCATAGGGGCACACCAGCCAGAACCGCTCAGCGCCAAGGGAACCGCTCAGCGCCAAGGGAACCGCTCAGCGCCAATGGAACCGCTCAGGGCCAGTGGAACGGATCAGCGCTGGTACCAGGGGACGATCTGGGCGCGGCCGAGGGTGTGGAAGAACAGGTTGAACCCGAGGACCGCCGGCGTGGCGTCAGGCGGGACGTCGAGGCTCTCGACGTCGACCGCGTGCACGACGATGAAGTACCGATGGGCGATGTGCCCTTCGGGGGGAGCCGCGCCGATGAACCGGCGCTCGCCGGCGTCGTTCCGCAGCTGCCTCGCCCCCTCAGGCAGCCCGCTCCCGTCCTCGTCCCCGGCGCCCGAGGGCAGCTCGGTGGTCGTCACGGGCAGGTTGAGGACCGCCCAGTGCCAGTACCCGGACGCGGTGGGCGCGTCCGGGTCGTACATCGTGACCGCGAAGCTCTTGGTCCCGTCCGGGAAGCCCGACCAGCTCAGGGACGGAGAGATGTCGTCTCCACCGGCACCGAGCAGGCCGCTGACCTGGGCGCTGGGAAGGCGCTCGCCGTCGGCGACGTCCGCGGACGTCACGTCGAAGGACGGCACCTGTGGTAGGGCGGCATACGGGTCGTGGGCCATGGGGGCTCCTCTCTGCGACGGGAAGGCGGCGGACCCGCCGGCCCGCAGGTGCGGGTGGGCTGATGCCTCCGACCGTACCTCTCCTCAGAACACGGGCCTCAGGCAAGCCGCCCGAGCGGGGCGGGCGTGCGGCGGGCGCGGTGCCCGACACGGTCCTTCGGCTCCGACAGGGCCCGGACCGCCGAGCGCAGGTCCGGCACCCAGCGCAGGCCCGCCGGCAGTCGGACCCCTGCCCACCCGTCTCCCCCGACGACGAGCGGACGGGGCAGGTCCTGAGGCAGCAGCCTCGCCTCGGACGGGTCGAGGCCGTCCACGCTCGGTGCGACCACGCCCGATGCCCAGGCCCCCCGCCCGGCAGCGGCCTCCCGCCAGACCAGGACCTGCCGCGCACCGACCCGTCGTGCCTCGAACGACACGACCTCGGCCGGGACGGCACCCAGGAGGACGGAGCCGACCCGTCGCTCGGCGAGTGCCGCACGCATGATGTGCAGGGGCAGCGTCCGGGTCTCGTCTGGCGCCCCCGCGAGCAGGATCGGACGGTCCCGCCCTGGGGCCGGCAGGAAGCCGCAGTAGCCGCGCACCGCCTGGGTCACGGCCTCGGCGAGCGCCTCCTCCACCCCCTCGCTGCCGTCTCGACGACGTGCCACCGCGATGGCTCGCAGCACCGGGCCGACCACTCCCGCCCAGGTCACCTCGGCACCGCGACGGACGAGCATGTCGCGCACCTGGCCGCCGGCCGCCTCGGCGTCGAGTCGGGAGACCGCGCGGGCGAGCGCCCGGGCGTCGGCTGACGCGCCGGCCACGGCGAGGGGCCGGCTGCCCGGAAGGGCGCGAAGCCGGACCGGAACCACCGCAGCTCTGCCGTCCGTGCCGCCCGAATGGGTCGCCGCCTCGCTCAGAACCTGGCATGCCGCTGCGGCTGGCATGACCCCGCACCCGACCAGCTCCTGCATCCGCCGCAGGCGATCCACCTCGTCCGGGGTGTAGCGACGGTGCCCTCCTTCGGTCCGGGCCGCCGGGACCAGTCCGTAGCGTCGACCCCAGCTGCGCAGGGTCGCGGGCGCGACACCGAGCAGATCCGCCACCTCACCGACACTCAGATAGTCCACCAGCTCATACCCGTCGTCCGCGGCGATGTGGACGCCGTCCGGGGACCCGCCTGCTCGTGGCGCCTCCTGGACGAGGGCTCCCATGCTGGCTGCGCCGTAGCTGTCCAGACTCATGCGAGCCGAGCCAGGGCCGCCAGGGCGCGGTCGGCGTGGGCCGTCATGCTGGTCTCGGAGGTGATCGCCTCGGCGATGCGACCGTCGCGGTCGATGACGAAGGTGGCCCGCTTCACGGGGGTGATGAACCGACGCCGCACGCCGAAGGCCGTGGCGACCGTGCCGTCGGCGTCGGAGAGCAACGGATAGTCGAGGGACTGCTGTGACGCGAAGTCGGCCTGGGTGGAGACGGCGTCCATGCTGACCCCGATCCGCTGGCCGGCGTGGGCCGCGAACTCCCCGGCCAGGTCGCGGAAGTGGCAGGCCTGCTTGGTGCAGCCGGATGAGGCGGCGGCGGGGTAGAAGAACAGCACCACCGGACCCTGGGCGAGCAGCACGCTCAGCCGGTGGTCGAACCCCCGGTGGTCAGGAAGCGTGAAGTCGGGGGCGAGCTCACCGGCGGGCAGCGTCTTCATGGGGTCTCCTCGAGGTCCGTTACCTGGTGTTCGTCGCCGCCGCCGTTCCGGATTGCCGCGTTCACCCGACGCGACCCCACCGCCTATCCTGCGCGAGTGACCTTCTTCCGGGACCTGGCTGTCCTGCTGCGGTTCGCCGGCTTCCGTCGGCTGTTCGCCGTGCGCCTGCTGTCCCAGGGCTCGGACGGCGTCTTCCAGGTCGCCCTCGCCTCCACGGTGCTGTTCTCGCCCACCCGGGCCCCCACGGCAGGCGCCATCGCCGTCGCCTTCGCGACGATCCTGCTGCCGTTCACGATCCTCGGACCGTTCGTCGGGGTGTTCCTCGACCGGTGGTCCCGCCGCCGCATCCTCATGCTGAGCAACGCGGTCCGGGCCCTGCTGCTCCTCGCGATCGCCCTGCTCGTCAGCCGTGACGACCTCGGACCGGCGTTCTACCTGCTCGTCCTCTCCGCGTTCAGCGTCAACCGCTTCCTGCTGGCGGGTCTATCGGCCGGACTCCCCCGCGTGGTGACCCGCGAGGTGCTCGTCACCGCCAACTCCGTCTCCCCCACCTGCGGCACCCTCGCCTACCTGCTCGGGCTGGCGGCCGGCGGCTGGGTCCACGCCCTCAGCCACGACGACGCCGTCGTGCTCGTCGTGGGAGCCGGCTGCTACCTGCTCTCGGCGGCCGTCGCCCTGAGGCTGCCCAACCTCGGCCCCGACCTGGACGACGTCGACTCCGCGGTCCGCGAGGCCCTCACCAACGTCGCCAAGGGCCTGGTCGACGCCGTGCGGCACCTGCCGCCGCTCGGCCGGCTCGCCCTGGCCGTGGTCGGTGGGAGCCGGCTGCCCTACGGCGTGATGATCGTCGCCACCGTCCTGCTCTACCGCAACCACCTGGAGGCGACCGACGCCGCCGCCGGCCTGGCCGGGCTGGGTGTCGCCGTCGGCGCCTCGGGTGTCGGCTTCGCCCTCGCCGCGTTGCTCACCCCGACCATGTCCAAACGGTTCGGCATGCGGGTCTACGTCAGCGGTCTGAGCCTCTTCGCCGCGGTGCTGCAGATCTTCCCCGCGCTGCTCTTCACCCGCTGGGCCGTCGCGGTATCGGCTCTGGGGCTCGGGCTGGCCACCCAAGGGGTCAAGATCTGCGTGGACACGACGATCCAGCGCGTCGTGGGAGACGTCTACCGGGGCCGGGTGTTCGCGCTCTACGACGTGCTGTTCAACGCTGTCTTCGTCGCGGCCACCGCCCTCGCCGCCGTCGTGCTGCCGTCCGACGGCAGGTCGTATGCCGTGCTGGCCGCGGCGTCCGCGTGGTACGTCCTCATCGCCCTCGCCGTCCTGCGCCGGTGGCCGGTGAACCTCCCGGTCGTCGCCGCTGACCCGGTCCAGGTGCCGGGGCAGCCACCGGGCTCCGCCGACAGCTGAGCCCCCGATGTCCTCCTCCGCCGTCTATCTCGTCGCCGGCCTGGCCCTGCTCGTGGCGGTCATCCTGCCCGGCATCCTCACCCGGTTCGCCCTCTCGGCGCCCATGGTCCTCGTGGGGCTCGGCATGCTGATCGGCCTGCTCCCTCTACCGGCCGGATTCAGCCTCGACCCGGTGGCCAACCGGTTCGCCGTCGAGCACCTGAGCGAGGTCACCATTCTCGTGGCACTCATGGGCGTCGGTCTCGCCCTGGACCGCCCCCTGCGGCTGCGCGACCCCGGGTCCTGGCGGCGGTGGACCCCGACCTGGCGGCTGCTCGCCGTCGCGATGCCCCTGACCATCGCGGCGGTGGCCCTGCTCGGCTGGTGGGGACTCGGGCTCGCTCCCGCCGCAGCCCTGCTGCTGGGTGCCGCCCTGGCGCCCACCGACCCGGTGCTCGCCTCCGACGTGCAGGTCGAGGGTCCGCAGGTGGGCAACGACGACGACATCGACGAGCGGGACGAGGTGCGCTTCGCCCTGACCTCGGAGGCCGGGCTCAACGACGGGCTGGCCTTCCCCTTCGTCCACGCCGCCCTGCTGCTGGCGACGGCCGGTTCGGTCGGCTCCTGGGGGCCGAGGTGGCTCGGGTGGGACCTCGTCGGCAAGGTCGTCCTCGGCGTCCTGGCCGGCTACCTCGTCGGCAGGGCGCTGGCCGCGGTCGCCTTCCGCGCGCCCCGTCGGTCCCTGCGTCTGGCCGAGCGCGGCGAGCCGCTGCTCGTGGTCGCCGCGCTCCTCACGGCATACGGCGTGAGCGAGGTGGCCCGCGGCTACGGCTTCCTCGCGGTCTTCGTCTGCGCCATGACGCTTCGCGCGGCCGACCCCAGCCACCGGTACCACGAGGCCATGCACGGCGTCGTCGAGCGCCTGGAGCAGCTCCTCACCCTCTCCATCCTCCTCCTGCTGGGGCTCGCGCTGACCCATGGTCTGCTCACCTACCTCGACTGGCGCGGCATCCTCCTCGCGGCTGCGCTCGTCCTCGTCATCCGCCCGCTCGCGGGGCTGGCAGCACTCAGCCTGCCCTCGAGGCACGCGCAGACCGCGCTCCTCACCCCGGGAGAGCGCTGGGTCACCGCGAGCTTCGGCGTGCGCGGGATCGGGTCGGTCTACTACCTCGCGTATGCCGCGGGCCGGGCCTCGTTCGCCGACGAGCGGTGGCTGTGGTCCACGGTCGCCTTCACGATCGTCCTGTCGGTGCTGCTGCACGGCATGGCGGCCACGCCCGTCCTCGGCTGGCTCGAACGACGTCGGGAGACTCAGTCCCAGGCCTCGGATCGGTGACATCTCGAATATCGGACCGGCCGGTGCGGCGCCGCAGCCGGTAGACCCGCTATGGTCCGACTCATGTCCGCCCCCCTCACGGCGACGAAGCCGAAACGGGTCCGTGCCGCCTCCGCCAAGCCGTACTCGAAGCGTGGCGGCGGCATCGCCTTCCTCTACCTCGTGCCGGCCCTGGCCGTCTTCGGCCTCTTCATGTTCTGGCCGCTGGTTCGCTCGGTGCTGCTGTCCGTCCAGGGCACCGACATCATCGGCCGCCCCAGTGGGTTCGTCGGGGGGAAGAACTACTCCCGGCTCTTCTCCGACCCGGACTTCCTCCAGACCCTCGGCGTGACCTTCGCCTTCGTCCTGGCCACCGTGATCCCGAGCATCCTCATCGCCCTGGCGATCGCGTTGGCACTGCAGGAGCGGATCCGGGGCATCCGCTTCTTCCGCACCGCCTTCGCGTTGCCGTTCGCGTTCTCCGTCGCGACCGGCTCGGTGATCTTCCAGGTCCTCTACAACCCGGCCGCGGGCGTGCTCAACGGGCTGCTCTCCTACGTCGGCGTGGGCTCGGTGAACTGGCTGACCGACCCCAACATCGCGCTCTGGTCCGTCTCCGCGGCCACGGTCTGGATGCAGCTCGGCTACAACCTGCTGATCCTGTCGGCCGGGCTCGGTGCCCTCGACGAGGACGTCCTCGAGGCGGCCCGCCTGGACGGTGCCTCGGGTCTGCGGCTGAACCGGTCGATCGTGCTGCCGCTGGTCACGCCGCAGCTGTTCTTCCTCGTCGTGACCGGGACCATCCACGCGCTGCAGAGCTTCGGCCAGATCAAGATCCTCACCCTCGGCGGTCCGGAACGCCGGACCACGACGCTGGTGTACTCGATCTACAACCAGGCGTTCGCCTACAACAACTCGAACTTCGGGTATGCGTCGGCTCAGGCGATCGTGCTCCTGGTCATCGTGCTGCTCATCACCGCGGTCCAGTTCGGCATCCTGGAACGGAAGGTGTTCTACCGATGAGGCGTCGACCCGGCCTGTTCACCTACATCTTCCTCGGCGTCCTCTTCGTGCTCGTCCTCTTCCCGGTCTACTACGGGATCGTGGGCTCGTTCATGGGCACCAAGGACACCAACACCTTCCCCCCGGCCCTGGTCCCGGTCAGCGGGCTGCACCCGGAGAACTTCAGCAACGTGCTCAACATCATCCCGTTGGGGCGGCAGTACACGAACTCGATCCTGCAGACGTCGGCCATCACCGTCGGCCAGCTCGTGACGAGCGCCCTCGCGGCATACGCCTTCGTGTTCCTCAACCTGCGCTGGCGGACCTTCTGGTTCGCCGTGTTCCTGTCGACGATGATGATCCCCTACGAGGCGATCATCATCCCCAACTACCTCACGGTCTCGGACTGGGGCCTGAAGAACACCATCCTCGGTCTGTCTCTGCCGTTCCTGGCAACCGGGTTCGGCACCTTCCTGCTGCGGCAGTCCTTCCTCAGCTTCCCGATGGAGCTGCGCGACGCGGCTCGGGTCGACGGAGCCGGCCACCTGAGGTTCCTCCTCGCGATCCTGCTTCCGCTCAGCCGCCCGACCCTGGCCGCGCTCGGCATCTACTCGGCGCTGTCGGCCTGGAACATGTACTTCTGGCCACTGCTCATCACCGAGAAGCCGGAGTACCAGACCATCCAGATCGGCATCGGGCAGCTGCAGACGTCCGACGGCCAGGACCCGGGACTGGTCCTCGCCGGCGTGATGCTCGCGCTCATCCCCACGTTGCTGCTCGTCATCTTCGGCCAGCGCTTCATCGTCCGCGGCCTCACCGCCGGGGCCGTCAAGTAGCGGACACCCGACCACCACCAGCACACGCACGTCAGGCACCACCCAGCTCCTGGGGAAGACCCGGGTGAGAGAAGGAGAACAGGATGTCGACACGACACGTCAGGATGCTGGGGGGGCTCACCGCTCTCGGGCTGGCCCTCGCGGCCTGCGGCTCCAGCGGTGGGGGCACCGACGGGGGCTCGGCCAGCAGCGAGCAGGCCGCCCCGGCCGCGGGCGCTCTGGACAAGGCGAGCGGGGTCACCAAGGTGGCCTTCTGGCACGGGATGAGCGGCACGAATGCCGAGGTGCTGACCAAGCTCGTCGACGAGTTCAACGCGGCGCACACGGGCAAGATCCAGGTCGATGCGACCTACGCCGGCAACTACGACGACACGATCACGAAGTACAAGGCCTCGATCCAGTCCAAGGCCACCCCTGACGTCGTCCAGATCTACGACATCGGCACCCGTTTCATGATCGACGCCAAGCAGACCGTGCCGATGCAGGCCTTCATCGACCGCGACAAGATGGACGTCTCGGACCTCCAGCCGAACATCGCCGGCTACTACACGACCGACAAGAAGCTCAACTCGATGCCGTTCAACACGTCGATGCCGGTGCTCTACTACAACAAGACGATGTTCCAGAAGGCCGGCCTCGACCCGAACAAGCCGCCGACCACGATCGACGAGATCAAGGCGGCGTCCCAGAAGCTGGTCAAGGCCAACGGCGGGCCCGTCGACCACGCGTTCGGTGCGGCGATCTACGGCTGGTTCATCGAGCAGTTCCTCGCCACAGCCGGTGACCAGTACTGCGACCAGGACAACGGGCGCAGCGGCCTGGCGACGAAGGTCCTGTTCGACCAGCCCGACGCCGTCAAGCTCGTCACCTGGTGGCAGGGCATGATCAAGGACGGGCTGGCCGTGAACACCGGCCGCGACACCAAGGCCGCCCAGACGGCGTTCACGTCTCAGCAGGTCGCGATCCACATCGAGTCCACCGGCTCCCTCGGCAGCTACACCAAGGCCGCGGCCGCGGGTGGGTTCGAGCTCGGCGTGGCGAACTACCCGAAGCTCAAGGCCGGCGACGGCGGTCCCATCATCGGCGGCGCATCGCTGTGGATCAACGGAGTCGGCCACGCGGACGCCCAGAAGGAGGCCTCCTGGGAGTTCGTGAAGTTCCTCGCCGACAAGAAGAGCCAGGCCACGTGGCACACCGGCACGGGCTACTTCCCCATCTCCAAGGGGGCACTCGACGAGCCGGTCGACAAGGCCTACCGCGACAAGAACCCGCTCTTCAACGTGGCCGTCAAGCAGCTCCAGGACACCCCGCTGAACACCGCCACACAGGGCTGCGCGCTCGGCGTCATGCCTCAGGCGCGCAAGGCGTCGGAGGACGGGCTCGAGAAGGTGCTGAACGGCGGTGACCCGCAGAAGTCGATGACCGACGCGGCCACCGGCCTGCAGGGCGCCATCCAGCAGTACAACAGCTCCGTCAAGTAGACCCAGCAGTCGAAGGGGGCTCGCCGAGAGGCGGGCCCCCTTCGCCGTGCCCGGCTCCAGCTCGGGGTGCTCGCGGCATACGCTGGCGGTATGCCGCGCACGGGACCGCCACCGGGGCGACGGGGACAGCTGCGGGAGGCGTGGCTCAGCGGTCCGGAAGGGATCCACGTCGCGCCGGAGAACCCCTGCGGCACAGGGGTCCTCGTCCTCGCAGGCTCCAGCGGACGGATCGACGCCGAGCGCGCGCGGCTGCTGGCCCGACACGGCGCGCACGCCCTGTCGATCCGCTGGTTCGGTGGGGAGGGGCAGCCGTCGGCTCCGGCCGAGGTGCCCCTCGAGACGTTCACCGAGGCCCTCGACCTGCTCGCCCGGGACTGCGAGCGGCTGGCTGTCGTCGGCACCTCCTTGGGCGCCGAGGCGGCGCTGCTGACGGGCGGACACGACGCCCGGGTGGCTGCAGTCGTCGCCCTGGCTCCGTCATCCGTCGTCTGGGCAGGCGTGGTCACCGACGCGGCGGGCACGCCACGCCAGACGTCGCACTGGACGCTGGCGGGCACTCCCCTGCCGTTCGTCCCCTTCCTCGACTCCTGGAGCCCGGCCGGAGACCCGCCCGCCTACCGTGAGCTCTACGAGCTGAGCCTGCAGGCGGACCCGGTCGTGAGCAGGGCAGCCGCCATCCCGGTTGAGCGGATCGCCGGCGAGGTGGTCCTCGTCGCCGGCGGGGACGACCAGGTCTGGCCCAGCGTCGACTTCGCCCAGGCCGTGGCGCAGCGGCGCGCCACCCATGGTCTCGGGGCCGAGGTGGTCACCCACGCCGAGGCTGGCCACCGGACCGTGCTGCCGGGCGAGCCGGTCGTCACCGCGGGCATGGCCATGGCCCGCGGTGGCACGCCTGCGGCGGATGCCGAGCTCGGTGACCGTGCCTGGCCCGCGCTGGCCACCGTGCTACGTCTGCCGACGGCGTGAGCCCCGCTGTCCCTCAGCGCACCTGGAGCGCGTAGAAGCTGACCGCGCTGGCGGCCGCGACGTTGAGCGAGTCAACGCCCCCAGCCATGGGGATCCGGACCGCCAGGTCGGCGTCCGAGACGGTCCTGGCCGCGAGGCCGTCGCCCTCCGTGCCCAGGACGAGGGCGAGCCGCTCGGGAGGGTCGGCGGCGAGCTCGTCGAGTGACCGTGCCGCGTCACCGAGCGCGAGGGCAGCGATGGTGAACCCGGCATCCCGAAGCAACGCCATGCCGCCGGGCCAGGGGTCGATACGGGTCCACGGCACCTGGAAGACCGTGCCCATGGACACCCGGACCGAGCGTCGGTAGAGCGGGTCGGCACAGCGTGGGGTGACCAGGACGGCATCCACCCCGAGCGCGGCGGCGCTGCGGAAGATGGCCCCGACGTTGGTGTGGTCGACGATGTCCTCCAGCACCGCCACTCGATGGGCGCCAGACAGCAGCTCAGGCACGGACCGCAGCTGCGGGCGCTGCATCGAAGCCAGCGCACCACGGTGCAGGTGGAAGCCGGTCAGCTGCTCGATGACGGCGTGCTCACCGACAAAGACCGGTATGCCGTCGGCCTCCGCGACCTCGACGAGGTCGGCAAGGTCGGTCAGCCAACGCTCCGCCATGAGATAGGAGCGGGGTCGGTGACCGGCGGCCACGGCACGCCGGATCACCTTCTCGGACTCGGCGATGTAGAGGCCCCGCTCGGGCTCGGTGCGTCGTCGAAGGGCGACGTCGGTGAGGGCGACGTAGTCCGCGAGCCGGTCGTCCTCCTCGAGGTCGAGCGAGCCGATCGCGATCGGCATCAGGGGAACCAGACAAGCTTGACGATGGCCACGACGCCGATGACGATGATCAGGGCGCGCAGGGCCGTGGGCGGGATCCGCCGGCCGACCTTTGCCCCGACGACTCCTCCGAGGAAGGCGCCCACCCCGATGAGCAGGGCGACCCACCAGTTGATGTGGTCTCGCGCGAAGAGGATGAAGGTGAGCGCCGCGACGAGGTTGACGACGAGGCTCAGCACGTTCTTGTAGCCGTTGAGCCGCTGCAGCGGCTCAGCGCTCAGCGCCGAGAAGATGCCCATGAGCAGGACGCCCTGAGCGGCCCCGAAGTAGCCGCCGTACATCCCGGCGACGAGCACTCCCACCCCCATCGCCCAGGTGTGCCAGCTCGGCTCGACCCCACCCTGGTGCCTGCGGGTCGCGGCGGCCTGCAGGCGCGGGCCGGCGACGACCAGCACCAGGGCGACGAGGATCAGCAGAGGGACGATCGCCCGGAACGCCGCGGGGGGCAGCAGCAGCAGCAGGGTGGCGCCGACCACCGAGCCGAGGAAGGACAGCGGCAGCAGCCGGCGCAGCATCCTCGTCTGACCGGTGAGCTCATGACGGTAGCCGTAGCTGCCACTCACGCCGCCGGCGACCAGACCGATGTTGTTGCTGACGTTGGCCACCAGCGGTGGGAAGCCGAGGAAGAGCAGCACCGGGAAGGTGATCAGCGTCCCCGAGCCGACGATGGTGTTGATCATCCCGGCTCCCATGCCCGCGGCGAGGATGGCAACGACCTCGAACGCGGACACCCGGTCACCCTACCTACGGGTGACCGGGTGTCCGACAGCCGGTCCGACGTCCGGTCTGAGGGGTGTCAGCGCATCGGTCAGGGCTGCTGTCCCCGCTGCCCGGGCTGGCCCGGCTGCTCCGCCGGGCCAGGTGCCGGTCGCGACACCTGGTCAGCGGCGGGTGCAACCGGGGGCTGACGGCGCAGCGGTGGAGCCGCGTGCTCCGTGGCCTCGGCACTGGCCTGTCCGGCCTGCCCGCGCGCCTCGGCGAGAGCCTTGGCCGGGTCCTCCAGGATGGTGTCGGCGAAGGCGTCGTCCTCCGGGCCCGGGTCCACCCACTCCTCGTCGTCGCCCTCGGCCATCGGGCGGTCTCCTCCGAGGGCACCACTGATGCCGCGCAGGGCGTCGGTGACCTCGGACGGGATGATCCACATCTTGTTCGCGTCGCCACGGGCGAGCTGGGGCAGGACCTGGAGGTACTGGTAGGCGAGCAGACGCTGGGTCGGCTTGCCCCGGTGGATCGCAGCGAAGACCTGCTGGATCGCCCGGGACTGGCCCTGAGCCTCAAGGATCCGCGACTGTGCCGAGCCCTCGGCGCGCAGGATCTGCGACTGCTTCTCACCCTCGGCGGTGAGGATGGCGGACTGCTTGACACCCTCGGCGTTGAGGATGGCGGCTCGCCGGTCCCGCTCCGCCCGCATCTGCTTCTCCATCGAGTCCTGCACCGAGTGCGGCGGGTCGATGGCCTTGAGCTCGACGCGGTTGACGCGGATGCCCCAGCGCCCGGTCTCCTGGTCGAGCACGCCACGCAGCTGGGCGTTGATCTGGTCCCGTGACGTCAGCGTCTGCTCGAGGTCGAGCGAGCCGATGACGTTCCGGAGCGTCGTCACGGTGAGCTGCTCGATGCCCTGGATGAAGTTGGCGATCTCGTAGACCGCGGACTTCGCGTCGGTCACGGTGTAGTAGATGACCGTGTCGATGCTCACGACCAGGTTGTCGGACGTGATCACCGGCTGAGGTGGGAAGGTGACGACCTGCTCGCGCAGGTCGATGTTGGCCCGCACCTTGTCCACGAACGGGACGAGGACGTGCAGACCGTCGTCCAGGGTCCGGCTGTAGCTGCCGAGCCGCTCGACGATCTGGGCGGTCTGCTGCGGCACGATCCGCACGGTCCGGGCCGCGACCACAGCCAGGAAGATGATGAGCAGACCCACGACGATGAGTGTCAGCAGACCGCTGTCCACGGGGACTCCATTCCGCCGGCCCTGTGGGGCTGGCCCCTCGGTTGCTGCGGGTCGAGACGACCACGCAGGTCAATCGTTCATGCTCGCGCTGGTCCGGACGGTCAGCTGTCGACGGCCGGAGGCGGTACGCGGGTCACCACCGCGGTGGCACCGTCGATCGCGAGGACACGCACCTCGTCACCGGGCTGCGTCTCCTCCCCGTCAGCGGTGCGCGCGGACCAGGTCTCGCCGCCGAGCTTCACCCTGCCGGAGCTGCTGGTGATCGTCTCGAGGACGAACCCCGAACGGCCGATGTATCCCGCGGTGCCCATCTTCGCGTCGCCGGACCGGATGGTGAACCGGCGCTTGGCCCACGGTCGGACCAGTCCGAGCAGTCCGCCCGCCACGACCACGGCGACGACTGCCTGGAGTGGGAAGGGCGCGCCGAAGGCGGCCGCACCCGCCCCGCCGAGCGCCCCGCCAGCCAGCATGAGGAAGACGAAGTCGACCGTAGCGGCTTCAATCGCGCCGAGCGCGAGAGCGACCCCGACCCAGACGAGCCACCAGTAGTTGTCTCCCACATCGCCACCCACTTCCCGGACGCACCGAGGATCGGCCCGCTACCTATATGACGCTCGCCCGCCCGCGGGAGTTCCGGAGGGCGCCGCCCCGACGCGGTTCGCCGGGTCATCGGCACGGGCCGACCAGCGCGCGCCATGCCGCTCCAGGACCAGGGGCAGGCCGAAGGTCGCCGAGAGGTTCTCGGCCGTCAGCGTGCTCTCCAACGGGCCTGCCGCGACGACCGCGCCGTCGCGCAGCAGCAGGACGTCGGTGAACGACGGGGGGATCTCCTCGACGTGGTGGGTCACGAGGACCAGGGCGGGCGCCTCCGTGTCGGCGGCGAGCGCGCCCAGCCTGGCGACCAGGTCCTCACGGCCGGAGAGGTCCAGCCCGGCGGCGGGCTCGTCGAGGAGCATGACCTCCGGGTCGGTCATCAGTGCCCGGGCGATCTGGACCCGCTTGCGCTCGCCCTCGCTGAGCGTGCCGAACCGGCGGTCGGCCAGATGGGAGGCGCCGAGCGCCTCGAGCAGCACCATGGCGCGGACATAGTCCTGCGTGTCGTACTCCTCCCGCCACCGGCCCACGATGGCGTAGGACGCGGTCACGACGACGTTGCCGACGAGCTCGGAGGCCGGGATGCGGTCGGCGATCGAGGCGCTGGCCAACCCGATCCGCGGACGGAGCTCGAAGACGTCGACGGCTCCGAGGACCTCGCCGAGCACCCCGGCCACACCGGTCGTCGGGTGGATGCGTGCCGCCGCGAGCTGCAGCAGGGTGGTCTTGCCCGCCCCGTTGGGACCGAGGACGACCCAGCGCTCGCCCTCCTCCACCTCCCAGGTGATGTCTCGCAGGAGGTGGTTTCCGCCACGAACCACGCTCACACCGGCAAAGGCGAGGACGTCGCTCATGCGGGCCACCCTAGTTCACCGCACACCCCCTTTCGCGCGCACCTCGCCGGGCCACCACGGACCCGACCTAGACTGGCGGGATGCCCGCTCTGCCCGTCTCGGTGCGGCTCGCCCTGTGGTCCACCGCCGCCCTCCACGGCCGGCTCGACCTCGACGAGGCGATGGCCCGCGCGCACCCGGATCTCGACGACTACACCGGCGACCTCGGCACCGTGCAGCTCTGGCGGGACCTCGGTGAGAGTGCGGTCCTCGTCGCTCTCCCCCGCCCCGGCGACCTCACGGGTATGCCGCGGGCCGCGGTCGAGGTCTCGGCCGCGGCGGCGGAGGTGGGCGAGTGCGTCTACGTCGCCGGGATGGGTGGCCTGCTCGTGCCGACGCTGTCGACGTTCGGGCCGGACGGTGACGAGGGCACCGCCGCCAGGTGGACGGCATTTGACGCGGAACCGGTCGCGCGCCACGTCCTCGAGTCGGTCAGCCTCGCGGAGCTCGAGCGCCAGCTGAACGAGGCGGTCCACGACGGAGCCGCCACCCTCGAGGCCGCCGACGGACGCCCGTGGTCGCCGCAGCCGCGCTCGGACGCCGACCGGCGTCTGGGCGAGGGACGATGGGGCCTGCCCGACGACCTGCCGCCGCGAGCGGTCCGGCTGATGGCCACGGCCGCCCGGGTCGGGGTCATCGCCCACGAGGGGCTGCAGCTGGCCGCGGCCGGCCCGGCGCTCGACCTGCACTCCTCGACGCAGCGCGAGTCGGGACTGCGCGCCCTCCAGTCGGCCGCGGACGCGGCGCTGGCCGGGGCCACCAACGTCGCGGTGATGACGCTGGCCGGCTGGCGACCGGCCTGACCTTCGACCGGGGCGGACGGCACCTGGGTCGTCAGCCGCCGGTGACCTGCCGGTAGACCTCGAGGGTGCGCTCGCCGATCGTGTCCCAGGAGAAGTGCTCGATCGCCCGGGCGCGCCCGGCCCGGCCCATCAGGGCGGCGCGAGCCGGGTCGCTCACCGCCTCAGTGAGGTGCGCGGCCAGGGTCGCCACGAAGGCGTCCGGGTCGACCGGTGTCCCGCTGCCGTCGGCGACCTGTTCGATGGGGACCAGCCAGCCGGTCTCACCGTCGACGACGACCTCGGGGATGCCCCCGGTGGCCGTCGCGACCACGGCGAGCTCGCAGGCCATGGCCTCGAGGTTGACGATGCCGAGCGGCTCGTAGACGGAGGGGCAGGCGAACACGGTGGCGGCCGAGAGCAGGGCGACCACGTCCCGGCGCGGCAGCATGGTCGGGATCCAGACCACGCCGTCCCGCGTCGCGGTGAGCTCCGCCATGAGCTGCTCGACCTCGGCGAGGATCTCCGGGGTGTCTGGAGCTCCGGCGCACAGGACCAGCTGGACCTCCGGCGGCAGCGACGCCGCGGCGCGGAGCAGGTAGGGCAGGCCCTTCTGACGGGTGATCCGGCCGACGAAGATCACCGACGGGCGCTCGGGGTCCACACCATGGCCCCGCACCACGCCCTCGTCGTCCCGGCGCTGCCAGAGCTGCGCGTCGATCCCGTTGTGCACGACGTGCACCCGGTCGGGGTCGAGCAGGGGGTAGCTGCGCAGGATGTCGGCTCGCATGCCGGCGCTGACTGCGACGACAGCCGCGGCCGCCTCATACGCCTGACGCTCGGCGAACGAGGAGACCCGATAGCCGCCGCCGAGCTGCTCGGCCTTCCAGGGGCGCATCGGCTCGAGGCTGTGGGCGGTCACGACGTGCGGCATCCCTCCGAGGAGCGACCCGAGATGCCCGGCGAAGTTGGCGTACCACGTGTGCGAGTGGACGAGGTCGGCCCCGAGGCAGTCCTGCGCCATGGCGAGGTCGACGCCGAGCGTGGTGATCGCCGGGTTGGCCCCTGCCAGTCCGGGCAGGTCGGGGTATGCCGTGGTGCCCTCCTCGTCGCGCGGCTCGCCGAAGCACCGCACCTGGACGTCGAGGTCGCCACGGGCGCGCAGCGCACGCACCAGCTCCGCCACGTGGACGCCGGCCCCGCCGTAGATCGCCGGCGGGTACTCCTTACTGAGGATGTCGATGCGCACGGCTCGAGACTAGCCCCGCCCAAGTCCTCCCGGTGGCGGACCAGCCACCCTAGGGTGGGGTCATGGCGCGTCGGACGCAGAACCCCAAAGTACTGGCCATCGTGCTCGCCGGCGGGGAGGGCAAGCGGCTGATGCCGCTCACCGCGGACCGCGCCAAACCGGCGGTGCCGTTCGGAGGGATCTACCGGCTGATCGACTTCGCCCTGTCGAACGTCGTCAACTCCGGCTACCTCAAGGTCGTCGTGCTCACGCAGTACAAGTCGCACAGCCTCGACAAGCACGTCACCTCGACCTGGCGGATGTCCACCCTGCTCGGCAACTACGTCGCCCCGGTGCCCGCGCAGCAGCGGGTCGGCAAGACCTGGTACCTCGGCAGCGCTGACGCGATCTTCCAGAGCCTCAACCTCGTGCAGGACGAGCGGCCCGACATCATCGTCGTCGTCGGGGCCGACCACGTGTACCGGATGGACTTCTCGCATATGGTCGACCAGCATGTCGAGACCGGAGCCGGGGTCACGGTAGCCGCCATCCGGCAGCCGATCGCACTCGCCGACCAGTTCGGGGTCATCGAGGTCGACGGGCAGGACACCCGCAAGATCGGCGCCTTCCTCGAGAAGCCCACGAACGCCAAGGGGCTGCCGGACGCGCCGCACGAGGTCCTTGCCTCGATGGGCAACTACGTCTTCGACACCGACGTCCTCGTCGAGGCGGTCACCGCCGACCACGAGCGCGAGGGCAGCAAGCACGACATGGGCGGCGACATCGTGCCCGCCTTCGTCGACGAGGGCCGCGGATACGTCTACGACTTCAAGGACAACCCCGTCCCCGGCGCGACGGAGCGCGACCAGGGCTACTGGCGCGATGTCGGCACGATCGACTCCTACTTCGAGGCCAACATGGACCTCATCTCCATCCACCCGGTCTTCAACCTCTACAACTACGAGTGGCCGATCTACACGTCCACCGGCTCGCTGCCGCCGGCGAAGTTCGTGCACGGACACGGCGACCGGGTCGGCGAGGCGATCGACTCGGCGGTCTCCCCCGGAGTCGTCATCAGCGGTGCTCACGTGAGCGGTTCGGTCCTCGCCCCGAGGGTGCACGTGCACAGCTACGCCACCATCACCGACAGCGTGATCCTCGACGGCGTGGAGCTCGGCCGCCGGGCAACCGTCCAGCGGGCGATCATCGACAAGAACGTCTCGATCCCCGAGGGCGCCTCCGTCGGGGTCGACCACGAGCACGACCGCGCCCGCGGCTTCCACATCACCGAGAGCGGCATCGTCGTCGTCGGCAAGGGCCAGGAGGTGCCGCG
This sequence comes from uncultured Actinomycetota bacterium, assembly GCA_963826375.1. GTDB lineage: Bacteria > Actinomycetota > Actinomycetes > Actinomycetales > Dermatophilaceae > Lapillicoccus. The sequence goes on from CAWGWN010000009.1 coordinate 1,491,557, forward strand.
CTGAGCCCGCTCGCCCCAGCTCAGCCTGCCGGCGGTGTCCGGGTCGCGGTCCAGCTCCAGCCCCAGCACTGCGACTACGCCGACATCCGGCGGCTCTGCGCGACACTCGAGGACCTCGGGGTCGACCTGCTCCTCAACTGGGACCACTTCTTCCCCCTCAACGGTGACGCCGACGGGAGGCACTTCGAGTGCTGGACCATGCTCGGGGCCTGGGCCGAGGCGACGGAGCGGGTGGAGATCGGCGCTCTGGTGACCTGCAACAGCTATCGCAACCCCAACCTCCTCGCCGACATGGCGCGGACGGTCGACCACATCAGTGACGGGCGGCTGGTTCTCGGCATCGGCTCGGGGTGGTTCGAGCGCGACTACACGGAGTACGGCTTCGAGTTCGGCACCGCCGGCGGCCGCCTCGACGCGCTCGACCGGGACCTGCCGACGATCAAGAACCGCTGGCGGCGGCTCAACCCGCCGCCGACGCGGGACATCCCCGTGCTCATCGGTGGAGGCGGCGAGCGGAAGACGCTGCGCATCGTCGCCGAGCACGCCGACATCTGGCACGGCTTCGGGACGCCGGCGACGATCGCCCACAAGCACGCCGTCCTCGACGAGTGGTGCCGCACGGTCGGCCGCGACCCGACCGACATCGTCCGGTCCTGCGGTGTGGCGCCGACACCCGGCCGGCTGCCGGAGCAGGTGGACAGCTATGCCTCGAACGCCGAGGCCCTGTATGCCGTGGGCACGCGCCTCTTCACGGTCGGCATCTCCGGCGGCACGCACGAGCACCTCGACAAGGTCCGAGAGCTGCTCGCCTGGCGCGACGACGTCAACTCGCGCTGACGGGCTCGCGGCACGGTCGGCCTCCGACGATGACCGGATCGCGGACCGGACCGACCCGCATACGGACCATCGGTAGCCTGGGGCGGTGAGCCAGCCCCCCGCCGAGGACGCCGGCATCCCCGCGAGCGACGAGCAGACCCTGCTCGTGACGATCTCGGGTGACGACCGGCCCGGGGTGACGAGCGCGCTGTTCGATGCCATCGCCGACGTGGGCGCGGAGGTGCTCGACCTCGAGCAGGTCGTGGTCCGTGACCACCTCACCCTCGCCATGCTGCTGGCGGCCGGGCCCCAGTCGGACCGGCTCGACGAGGTCATCCGGCTCGTCTCCCGGTCACTCGACATGAAGGTCAAGATCCGCCGGGGCACCGGAGACTCCGGACAGCGGCGCACCGGGCGCGCGGCGGTGGTCATGCTGGGCAACCCGCTGCGCGCGAGTGCGGTGGCGGCGATCACCGCCCGGATCGCCGGGCACGGCGCCAACATCGACCGGATCCGGCGCCTCTCGCGCTACCCGGTCACGACCGTGGAGTTCGACATCTCCGGCGCCGAGGTCGACCGGCTGCGCCGTGAGCTGTCCCTCGAGGCGACCATCCAGGGAGTCGACATCGCCGTGTCGGCTGCGGGCCTCGCCCGACGGGGACGGCGGCTGGTGGTCATGGACGTCGACTCGACCCTCATCCAGCAGGAGGTCATCGAGCTGCTGGCCGCCCACGCCGGGCGGGAGACCGAGGTCCGCGCCGTCACCGAGCGGGCGATGCGCGGCGAGCTGGACTTCGCCGAGTCGCTGCGCGAGCGGGTCAAGGCCCTGGCCGGCCTCGATGCCGCCGTCCTCGACGAGGTGCGTGGCGCCGTCCTGCTCACGCCGGGGGCCCGCACCCTCGTGCGCACCCTCAAGCGGCTCGGCTTCATGGTGGCCCTCGTCTCGGGCGGGTTCATCGAGATCGTGGGCGGCATCGCCGAGGAGCTGGGCATCGACCGGGCCGAGGCCAACCGGCTCGAGGTCGTCGACGGACGGCTGACCGGAAACGTCCTCGGCGAGATCGTCGACCGCGCCGGCAAGGCCCGGGCGCTGCGCCGGTTCGCCGAGGAGGCGGGACTGCCGCTGTCCCAGACCGTGGCCATCGGCGACGGCGCGAACGACCTCGACATGCTGGCCACCGCCGGACTGGGCGTGGCCTTCAACGCCAAGCCCGTCGTCCGCGAGCAGGCCCACACCGCCGTCAACGTGCCCTACCTGGACGCCGTGCTCTACCTCCTCGGGATCACCCGGGAGGAGATCGAGGAGGCAGATGCCGAGGACGGCACGCCGACTCCGGCACCCGCCCTTCCGCCCCGTTGATTCCTAGGATGGACACATGGCACGCACCGGCGGTCCCCAGGCGTCACCCCGTCGCACCCTGCTGATCATCGGCGGGGCGGAGGACAAGGTCGGGCGCTCGGTGGTGCTGCGCCGGTTCGTGCGGCTCGCCGGAGGGAAGCGCTCGCGCATCGTCATCATCCCGACGGCGTCCTCGTTCGTCGCGGAGGCCGTGCAGACCTACGAGGCGGCCTTCGCCCGGCTGCGTGCGGGCAGCGACGTCCAGACCGTGCACGCGGACTCGCGGGCGGCCGCCCATGACCCCGAGCTGGTCGCCCGGCTCGACAACGCCACCGGGATCTTCATCTCGGGAGGCAGCCAGCTCAAGCTGAGCCAGCACCTCGTGGGGACGCCGGTCGGCGACGCCATCCACACGGCATACCAGCGTGGCGCGGTCGTCGCCGGGACCTCCGCCGGGGCCTCGATCATGAGCCGCTTCATGATCTCCCTCGGCGAGGAGGGGCTGACACCGCGGCAGCGCGCCAGCCAGCTCAGCGCCGGTCTCGGGCTGCTCGAGAACGTCATCGTCGACCAGCACTTCGACCAGCGGGGCCGCTACGGCCGCCTGATGTCACTCGTGGCAAACTCACCCAACCTCATCGGGATGGGCGTGGACGAGGACACCGCGACGGAGATCCGCGACGAGCGGGTGCTGACCATCCTCGGCGCCGGCAGCGTCTTCCTTATCGACGCCCGCCGGGCGGTCACCGACGCGCCCGAGGCCCGACGCGGAGCGCCGTTGCTGGTTTCCGGCGCGGTGGTGCACTCGCTGCCGACGGGCGCTACGTTCGACCTGCATGACGTCACGCTGACCGACTTCGTGGAGCGCCACCCCGACATCGAGGTCGTGGCCGGCTCGGCCCGGGACGGCGCGCCACCGGCGCGGGTCCCGGCCCGAGAGGCCTCGACCTGAGCGACCCGGGCTCACCAAACATCCCGCGCCCACCAGACCCCGCGCCCAGACCCCGCGCCCAGACCCGCGCCCAGACCTCGCGTCACAGAACCCACCACGGAGCCCCACGGCGCCGACCACCCCCTGTCAAGGAGAACCTCATGGCGGCTGAGCGCCCCACCCCCGCCGGCCCGCTGTCGCCCGACCTCAGCATCGTCGAGTCGCGGATCTACCGCGGCCCGAACCTGTGGTCGTACGAGAAGTCCGTCCACCTCGTCGTCGACCTCGGCGTGCTCGAGGGGTACCCCACGGACACCATCCCCGGGTTCACCACCGGGCTGCTCGAGGCGCTCCCGGGCCTGGCCCGCCACGCCTGCTCGCGCGGCCATGCCGGCGGGTTCGTCGAGCGGCTGCACGAGGGCACCTGGCTGGGGCACGTCGCCGAGCACGTCGCGCTCCAGCTGCAGACCGAGGCCGGCCACGACCAGCGCCGCGGCAAGACCCGTGGCGTGCGGGGCGAGGTGGGACGCTACAACGTCGTCTACGGCTACACCGACGAGACGGTGGGGCTGGCCGCCGGACGCCTCGCGGTGCGGCTGGTCAACCACCTCGTGGCGCCCGAGGTCGGCTTCGAGTTCGAGGCGGAGCTCGACGCCTTCCTGCGGATGGCGCAGCGGACCGCCTTCGGCCCGTCCACGGCCGCGATCATCGAGGAGGCGGTCAGCCGTGACATCCCCTGGATCCGGCTGAACAGCGCCTCCCTCGTCCAGCTCGGCCAGGGCGTGCACGCCCAGCGCATCCGGGCGACCATGACGTCCAAGACCGGGGCGCTCGCCGTCGACATCGCGAGCGACAAGGACCTGACCACCAAGCTGCTCGCCTCGGCGGGGCTCCCCGTGCCCAAGCAGGAGGCGGTCCGTTCCGCCACGGCCCTGGTCGAGGCCGCCGAACGGATCGGCTACCCCGTCGTCGTCAAGCCCCTGGACGGCAACCATGGGCGCGGCGTGTGCCTCAACCTGCATACCGCTGAGGAGGTGGCGGCCTCGTTCGACGTCGCGCGGGCGGAGTCCAAGCGCGGGACCATCATCGTCGAGTCCTTCGTCACCGGCCGCGACTACCGCTGTCTCATCGTCGGTGGGCGGATGCAGGCGATCGCCGAGCGCGTCCCGGCCCACGTCGTCGGCGACGGGGAGCACACCGTCCGCGAGCTGGTCGAGGTCACGAACGCCGACCCCCGCCGAGGCGTGGGTCACGAGAAGGTGCTCACCAAGATCAAGGTGGATGCCGCCGCTGAGGCCGTCGTCGCCGGGCAGGGACTCGGGATGGACGACGTCCCGCAGACCGGCGAGATGGTCAAGCTCGCGCTGACCGGGAACATGTCCACCGGCGGCATCTCCATCGACCGGACCTTCGAGGCCCACCCGGACAACGTCGAGATCGCCGAGGAGGCGGCCCGGATGATCGGGCTGGACGTCGCCGGCATCGACTTCATCTGCCCGGACATCGCCTCGCCGGTGCGGGAGACCGGCGGAGCCATCTGCGAGGTCAACGCCGCGCCGGGCTTCCGGATGCACACCCACCCGACGGTCGGCGTGCCCCAGTTCATCGCCAAGCCCGTGGTGGACCTGCTCTTCCCGCCGGGCGCCCCGTCACGCGTGCCGATCGTCGCGGTGACGGGCACCAACGGCAAGACGACGACGTCGAGGATGATCGCGCACATCTTCAAGGGCCTCGGCCGCAAGGTCGGCATGACGTCGACGGACGGCATCGTCATCGACGAGCGGCTCGTCATCAAGGCCGACGCCTCCGGCCCGAAGTCCGCGCGGATGGTGCTGCAGAACCCCCGGGTCGACTTCGCGGTCATGGAGGTCGCGCGGGGCGGGATCATCCGCGAGGGGCTCGGCTACGACCGCAACGACGTCGCCGTCGTGACCAACGTGGCACCAGACCATCTCGGGATGCGGGGCGTCAACACCCTCGAGCAGCTCGCGGCGGTCAAGGCCGTCGTCGTCGAGGCTGTCCCACGTGACGGCTTCGCCGTGCTCAACGCGGACGACCCGCTCGTGCGGCAGATGCGTCGCAAGTGCTCAGGCGAGGTCGTGTGGTTCTCGCTCGACTACCCCGGCAGCGACAGCCGCGAGTTCATCGAGAAGGCCTGCCGCCGCGGCGGGCGCGCCGTCGTCCTGGAGCAGACCGAGCGTGGCGACATGATCGTCATCAAGCACGGCCGGCGCAGCATGCAGCTCGCGTGGACCCACCTGCTGCCGGCGACCTTCGGCGGCGCGGCCCGGTTCAACGTGGCGAACGCGCTTGCCGCAGCCGGTGCCGCCTTCGCCGCGGGCGCGCCGCTGCACGACATCCGGCAGGGTCTGCGGACGTTCACCACGAGCTACTACCTCTCCCCCGGCCGGATGAACCTCGTCAACGTCGACAACGTGGAGGTCTTCATCGACTACTGCCACAACCCGGCCGGGATGCGTGCGATCGGTGACTTCGTGGACAGGTACGTGCTGCAGACCGAGGGGCGCACCGATCTCAAGATGTCGCGGATCGGCATGATCGGGGCAGCTGGGGACCGCCGCGACGACGACATCCGCGAGCTCGGCGCGGTGGCCGCGGCGCACTTCGACGTCATCGTCGTCCGGGAGGACGACCGGCTGCGCGGACGCAGGCCGGGCGAGACTGCTGCACTGGTGGCCGAAGGCGTCCGTCAGGCCATGGCTGAGGGTGCCCGCTGTCGCCAGGTGGAGGTCGTCCTCGAGGAGATCGCCGCCGTCAACCATGTGATGACCCGCACCAACCCCGGGGACCTCGTGGTGATGTGTGTCGACCAGCACGCCCAGGTCCTCGCCGAGCTGGAGAACCGGACCAAGCACGCCCAGGCCGGTTCGCACGCCAGCGAGATCGCCGCCGACCCCGACCTGGACCCGGCCGAGCTCTCGCAGACCGCCCAGGTCGAGGGCGAGGAGGCGCAGGACGAGGCGATCAGCGCCCCGGCCGCGGCCGCCGAGGAGGACCCGCCGGCCTTGGACCAGCATCACGACGCCGACCCGGACCAGCACCTCACCCAGCACCACGACCCGCGGCACGACCAGCACGACGACCTGCAGCACCGCAGCGCCCGCGTCGAGTAGCCCGTCGCTCAGCCGGGTGCGCGGCTCCGCAGCCGCTCCGCCTGGGCCCGCAGCCCCTGCCGGTATGCCGTGGAGTCGTCGTCCGAGGCATGATCCAGCAGCGCATCCAGGAGGTCGGCCACGGCCAGCGCGGCCTGCCCCGAGTCCAGCAGTGTCAGCGCGCGCAGCGCGGTGGCTGCGACGTTCCCCGGCTGCTGGGACTGCACCTGGTCGAGGAGCTCGCGGGCGCGCTCGAGGTCGCCGAGGGTGCGGTAGCTGGATGCCGCCCGCAGCTGCGCCCGGTGTCGGTGCGGCTCACGCAGCCGGGCCCCCAGGGCCCGCTCGAAGAGGAGTACGGCTGCCTGCTGCTGCCCCGCACTCTCCAGGGCGCTCGCCCACTCGAAGAGGAGCCGGGGGTCGCGCGGGTGCTCCTGGCTCATCCGCTCGGCCATGACGACCCGGTCCGCGTCGTCGGGCGTCGCCCACAGCTGCGCGATCTCCGCCTCGGACTCGTGCTCGCCACGGGATGTCACGACCTTGCGCCGGATGGTCCGCGCGTCGTCGACGGTGGCTCCGAGCTCGGCCAGCCGGGCGCGCACGGCTGCCTGCTGGTCATGGCTCATGAAGGCCACCACGTCGCCGTCCGCCACGGTCTGCAGAGCCGCCTCGATGCCCTCGATCTCGGAGCCGAACGACTCGACGTCGCCGACCCCCACCCGGGCGAGCCCGGCGCGCAGGAACTCGTCCAGCTCCTCGATCGTGCGCCCGCGCAGGTACCGCGGCTTGTGTGCCAGGACCACGCGGTCGGCTCCCTTCCCGGCGATCTCACCGAGCCCCTCGATCGCCTCGTCCGGCCGGTCGCCGGTGGCACCGAGGCCGAGATGCACCCGGGCTCCGGGCGCGGTGAGCCCGCGCGCCACCTCGAGCAGCGCCTCCAGCCCGGCCTCGTTGTGGGCCATGTCGAGGATGACCGTGACGCTCCCGCCTGCGTCCAACGGCAGGGAGTAGGCGTTGAGGCGGCCCTCGTTGAGTACCGGGTCGGGCTGGAAGGTGCGCAGCCCGTCGACGACGCTGCTGCGCGGCATACCGAGGGCCAGGGCGGCCGCAGCGGCGGCCAGCGCGTTGGCGATGTTGTGTCGGGACAGCCCCGACAGGGTCACCGGCACGTCGACGATCTTCACCAGCCGGTCAGGGTCCGCACCGGAGGTCAGCACGACGATGTCGCCGTCGAGGACGGTGATGCCGCGGCCGCCGACCGAGAGCGACTCGCGCAGCGCCGGCGAGTCGGGGTCGAGGCTGAAGGCCCACGGCTTGGCCTTGATCCGGTGCCGCATCGCCCAGACGCGGGGGTCGTCGCCGTTGAGGACGACCCAGCCGCCGGGGCGGGTGATCGTCGTGACGATGGCCTTGACCTCGGCGAGCTGGTCCAGGGTGTCGATGCCCTGCAGGCCGAGGTGGTCGGCGGTGACGTTGGTGACCACGCTGACGTCGTTGACGGCGACGCCCATCCCCTTGAGCAGCAGGCCTCCACGGGCAGTCTCGAGGACGGCGACCTCGAGGCCGGGGGTCGCGAGGACCTCGCGGGCACCCGCCGGGCCGGAGTAGTCCCCGGACTCGACGGTCTCACCCATGACGACGACCCCGGAGGTGGAGCTCCATGCGGTTCTGCGCCCCGCAGTCATCGCGATGTGGGCCACGATCCGGGTCGTCGTCGTCTTGCCGTTGGTGCCCGTGATCGAGGCGACGGGGACCTTCGGCACGATGACGGCCGAACCCGGGCCCGGGTCACTCGCGCGGACCTGTGCGGCGGCCGCCTCGATGACCTGCTCGACCTGCGCCCCCTCGGCAGTCAGCAGCGCCGCGAGGACGGGCCCCAGCTGCTCGCCGGTGGCGCGGCCCCAGCCCCGGTGTCGCCACGGGATCGCCACGACGATGTCCTCGACCGTGCGGCCGGTGCGGGCTCGCACGCCGAGCCGGTTGACTCCGACGCCGCTCGCGATGCGGCGCATGACGTGCGACGCGAGCCGCATGACGAAGCGCTGGCGCTGCGCCGAGCCTGGTGCGCCCGGGCGGGAGGAGCCCAGGCCCAGCCTGCGGGCGAGCTCACCGGCCGCGCGCTTCTCGAGATCGAGAAACCCCGGCAGCGTGAGGCTCACCTTGACCGCTGGGCGGGTGAAGTAGAGGTTCGGACCGTCGAGGACGCGCACCTCCGCGACCGTCACCGGTTCGGTGCGGGACGGCTCGGTCGCGCTGGTCGCGGCGCTCGATGTCATGCCCGGGAGCCTAGTGCGCGGAGGACAGGATCCTGGCGCTGCCCTCGAGGCCGGCGCCCGTCCCGTGAGACGTCAGCGGGACGGCGGTACGGGGAGGTGGAGGTCGGGTGGTCGCGCCGTCCCGACGGCTTCGGCGTGAAGCCCCTCTGACGTGGAGACGACGGCGACGGGGCAGTGTGCGTCGTGCAGGACCCCCCGCGACACCGAACCGAGCACCAGTGCCTTGACGCTCCCGCGCCCGCGGGTGCCGACGACGAGCAGCGCGGCGTTCTCGCTCTGCCGCACCAGCTCCGCCACGGCAGGGCCACGCACGACGTGTCGACGGACGTCCACTGTCGGGTACTCCGCGGCATACCCGGCTACCGCCTCGGCCACGACGACACGCTCCTGCTCGTCCGGCTCGGGCCAGTCCACGGACCACGCCTCTGTCGCAACCGAGGACTCGACGTCCAGGTCCCAGGTATGCACGACCGTGAGTCCTGCCCCGCGACGAGCGGCCGCCTCGAACGCGAAACGGAGCGCCGCAGTCGAGGTGGCCGAACCGTCCACGCCGACCACCACCCGCAGGTCGGCCACGGTCCGGCTGGGCGCCTCACGCACCACGACGACGGGGCACTGTGCGTGGTGCGTGACGTAGGACGAGACCGAGCCCATCAGCAGCTCGCGGACCGGGCCCAGTCCCCTGGCGCCCACGACCACCAGGGCCGCGTCGCTCGACGCACCGGTGATGGCGGCTGCGGCGTCGTCGGGCACAGTCCTGCCCGTGACCACCAGGGTGGGGTGCTGGGCACGGGCGCGCTCGACCGCTTCGGCGCAGCTCTCCGTCGCCACCGCCTCGATGGCACTCGACGGCGAGGACGGCTCCGCCTCGCCGGGTCCGGTGGACCGCACCATGAGGTAGTCGGTCGCGTAAGCCCGGATCACCACCAGCGGAGCTCCGCACAGGGACGCCTCCGTTGCAGCCCAGTCGAGGGCCAGTGCTGCGTGGGGCGAGCCGTCGACACCGACCACGATCGGTCGGTGGGTGTCGGAGTGGGTGGTCATGATCTCTCCTTGCTACGAGGACGTGGTCCCAGAGTCGGTAGTCAGGAGCCTCAAGGACGGAGCACGTGGTCCGCCAGGGGCTTCGCGCGAGCGATGGGCTAGATGAAGAGCAGCTGTGCGCCTTCGGTCTTCTCGATGAACTCGCTGGCGCTGATGATGGCCTCCACGTCGTCGTAGAGGTCGTCCTCGGTCAGGTGGTTCATGTCGGCAGACATCCGGCATGCCCAGAGATGTCCCCCGGAGGCGACGATCTGCTCCAGGAAGTCCGGCACCTCGGGCACGTCGAGGTCGGCGATCGACTTCTTCAGCTTCGAGGTGGCCATGTGAGTCACACCAGGGATGCCACCCAGACCCTGGGGCATGTGTGTCGCCGGGTTGCCCAACGGGGTGAACTTCAGGTCGCTCATCGTCTTCTTGTTGATCATGTCGAAGCCCCAGAACGTGAAGAACATGTGGGTCTCGACGCCTTCACCCAACGCTGCGTTGGCGAGGATCAAACCCGGGTAGGCCATGTCGAGGCTTCCCTTGGAGCAGATGATGGCTAGCTTGCGGCCCTGGCTGGACGGAGTGTCGAAGCTGGGGATGATCCCTGGTGCGGTGGAGGTGGTGGTCATGGTCGTACCTTCTTCTCTCAGTCGGTGCGTGGTCGTGGAGCGCGCAGCCGCGGTCGGCCAGGCGGCTCAGACGCAGCCGTGCGGCTTGGGCAGCCCGGCGATGTAGGCCATCTTCTTGGCCGGCTTCTGCGGGAAGAGCTGGAACAGCTGCTTCGTCGGTATGCCGCCCGCGACGCTCACCCGGCGCAGGGTCGGGGTCTCACCCTTGACGGCGAAGTCCTCACGCAGGAAGCGGATCGCCTTCCAGTGCTCTTCCCCCAGGTCTATCCCGATCTGCGTGGCCAGCGCTGTCCCGAGCGCCTCGTCCCATTCGGCGGGATCGGTGAGGAACCCTTCGTCGTTGACATGCACTGGGCGGCTGTCGATGGTCGTGACGGGCATGGTGCTCACTCCTTTGTTCGTGCGGGGTCGTCGAGGTCCTCAGCCGGGGTGACCTTGCCGGCCATGGACATCAGGGCGGGCAGGGGTATCGGGCGGCCCGGTAGGAGGACGTTCCAGTAGATCCAGCGGAACGCCAGCTTTCCGAGATGGTTGGCCCTGGTCTCCTTGAGCAGGCTCATGGGGCCGACGACCGGCAGCGGATACCGCCCTGGCAGCGGTTGGGTGTCGTAGTTGAAGTCGATGAGCATTCCCTTGCCGTCACCGGACTCGACGAAGCAGTTGGCATGCCCGTCGAACGAGCCGGTCATCGGCAGGCCCTGGATGAGCTCGAGGAAGTTGTCGGTGAAGATCTCCACAGAGAAGTGCGCGACCGAGCCGGCTTTGGATGCGGGGATGTCGGACGCGTCACCCACGGCGAAGATGTTGGCGTGCGTGGTCGACAGCAGCGTGTGCTTGTCCACCGGCACGTAGCTGAGCTCATCGCCGAGACCTGACTGGGCGACGAAGTCGGCACCCATGTTCACCGGGATCGTCACGAGCAGGTCGAAGGGCACCTCCCGCTCGTCGTAGGAGATGATGGCCTTCCGCTCGTTGTCGACCCGTTCGATCGCGAAGTCGGGCTCGACGAGGATCTTGCGCTCCTCAAGCATCGCCCCGAGGTGCCGCGCCGCGATGGGCTGGGTGAACGCACCGGACAGCGGTGTGACATAGACGAGCTCCACCTGGTCGCGGATGCCGCGTTCGCGCAGCCAGGCGTCGGCGAGAAACGCGAACTCCAGGGGCGCCACCGGGCACTTGATCGGCATCTCGGTGATGTGGATGACCAGGCGACCGTGGTCGAAGGACCGCATCGCGGTGGCGAGCGCCTTGGAGCCCTCGAACGAGTAGAAGTCGAACACGCTCTTGCGCCACTGCTCGCCGAGCATGCCGGGGGTCTGGTCGGGCCGAGGCGTCGCGCCGGTCGCGATGACGAGGTAGTCGTAGGTCAGAGTCCGGCCGCCGTCGAGGATGACCGTGTTCGCCTCGGCGTCCACACGGTCGATCTCACCGAACACGAGCTCGACGCCGTCGGGTATGAACGTGTGCCGCCTTCGGACCACCTGGTCAGGGGTGTACGTGCCGAAGGGCAGGAACAGGTACCCGGGCTGGTAGTAGTGGTCGTCGTCGCGGTCGACGACGGTGATGGTCCACTCCGACGCGGCCAGCTTGCGCCGCAGCTGGTTCACGATCATCGTCCCGGCCGTACCGCCACCAAGCACCAGCAGCTGCCTCATGCGTCTCACTCCTCAGGGTCGGTTCTGCCATCTCGACCGTAGGAGTGAGCGCGTGGAGGCAACAGGGCCCTTCGTCCCCCGTCCAGCCCGGTGCGAGCGGACCACCGCCAGACGATCACCGGACCATCGAGGTCACTGACCCATCGAGGTCACTGACCCATCGCGTGCACGCCACCGTCGACGTGGACGATCTCGCCGGTCGTGGCAGGGAACCAGTCGGACAGCAGAGCGACGCAGGCCCGGGCCGACGGCACCGGGTCGGTGCGGTCCCAGCCGAGCGGGGCGCGCTCGTCCCACGACCCGGCGAGGGTCTCGAAGCCGGGGATCGACTTCGCGGCAGTCGTGCCGATCGGCCCCGCGGAGACGAGGTTGACCCGCACACCCTGGGGGCCGAGGTCGCGGGCGCAGTAGCGGCTGGTCGACTCGAAGGCCGCCTTGGCGACGCCCATCCAGTCGTAGACCGGCCACGCATACCTGGCGTCGAAGGTGAGCCCGACCACGCTGCCACCGTCAGACATCAGCGGGAGGGTGGCCACAGCCAGCGCCTTGAGGGAGTAGGCCGAGGCGTGCATGGCCGTGGCCACGTCCTCCCAGGTGCCCTCGAGGAAGTTGAAAGCGCCCTGCGGCGCGAAGCCGATCGAGTGGAGCACCCCGTCAAGCCCGTCCAGATGCTCCCGAGTGCGCTCGGCGAGGGTGTCCAGGTGCTCCTGGTCGGTCACATCCAGCTCGATGACCGGCGGCGTCGTGGGCAGCCGCCTGGCGATCGTCTGGGTGATCTTCATCGTGCGGCCGAACGACGTCAGCACGACCTGGGCGCCCTCCTCCTGGGCCAGCTTGGCGACGTGGAAGGCGATGGAGGAGTCCATCAGCACGCCGGTGATGAGCAGTCGCTTGCCGTCCAGGATTCCCACGGTGGTGCCTCTCTTCGTGCTGCTGGTCTGGCTCGTGCGGTCTTCGGTCGGGAGTGGCGAGAGCGTCAGTGGCCCATGCCGAGGCCGCCGTCGACCGGGATGACGGCGCCGGTGATGTAGGCGGCGTCAGGCCCGGCGACGAACCGCACCACCCGGGCCACCTCCTGCGGGGTGCCGAACCGGGCAGCGGGGATGGTCGCCAGATAGGCCTTCTTGAGGTCGTCGGACAGCTCATCGGTCATGTCGGTGTCGATGAACCCCGGAGCGACGACGTTGGCGGTGATCCCCCGGCCACCGAGCTCGCGCGAGATCGAGCGTGCCATCCCGACGAGCCCGGACTTGCTCGCGGCGTAGTTCGTCTGGCCCGGCGAGCCGTAGAGGCCGACGACGCTGGAGATGAGCACGATCCGCCCGCGCCGCAGCCGGATCATCCCCTTGCTGGCACGCCGGGCACATCGAAAGGCGCCGGCGAGGTTGGTGTTGATCACGTCGTCGAAGTCGGCGTCGCTCATCCGCATGAGGAGGGTGTCGCGGGTGATCCCGGCATTCGCCACGAGAACCTCCACCGGACCGCCGAGGACCTGCTCCGCCTCGTCGAACGCCGAGTTGACCGACTCGCTGTCGGTGACCTCGCACCGGACGGCCCGCAGCCCCTGCGGCGGCTCGCCGGACCGGTTCGTGACGACGACGTTGTCGCCGCCCTCCTGGAAGGCGGTCGCGATCGCCAGGCCGATCCCGCGGTTGCCTCCGGTGACGAGGACGTTTCGGGGCGGTGCTGCCGGGTCGGTCACGGTCCCACTCCTTCGATCGGGTCGCCTCAGGGGCTCGACGGATGCCCCGCCAGGCGGACGTCCCGCGGGAGCGACGCTACCGACTACCCGTCGGTATGGGGAACCCGGACCCGGCGTAGCCTGAGGGAGTGAGGCACAAGGGCACCCGGATCTTCGCCGACGGCCACCCGACCGAGCCGGTGCAGTCGGTCACCAGCGCGCCCGTCTCGAACGCGGACGACCAGGGCGTGCGGGTCCGCCGCTACCTCGTGGCGATGGGGACCCGGACCGTGTGCTTCGTCCTGGCCATCGTCGCCTCGGGCTGGGTCCGGTGGACGCTCGTGGTGGCCGCCGTCGTGCTGCCCTACATCGCCGTCGTCCTCGCCAACGCCGTCGGACCGCGATTCGGCCAGTCCGTCGCCCCGGTGCGCCCGGTCGCCCGGACCCGGACGGCGCTCTCCGGGGTCGTCGACGACTCGCGCAGCGGTCGCGACACCGCCCCGGAGCATCATCCCTTCCCGAGCACCACCGCTGACCAGGCCAGGGGAACCCAGGACGCGGACGCCGGCCAGCGTCCGGACGACGAGCAGCACCCCCGCGCCGGATGAGCCTCCTCGGCCTCGGGTCGTCGGACGACGGGCTGGTCTGCAGCGCCAAGGGCTGTCGGCGCGAGGCCACCCGGGCGCTGCTCTGGAACAACCCGAAGCTGCATACCGCACAGCGGCGCAAGGTATGGCTCGCCTGCGCCGAGCATGAGGGCAGCCTCGGGGACTTCCTCCGCAAGCGCGGCTTCCTCCAGGACGCCATCGACGTCGAGGCACTCACCGAGGCGCACGGCTGAGCCAGGTGTCAGCCGCCGATCGAGGACATCGGACGGTCCGGCTGGTGGAAGTCGGGGTCGCCGATGCCGTGACCGCGCAGCTTGCGCCACATCTCGCCCTGGATCAGCCCGGCCAGCTCCTCGTCGGTCGCACCGGCCCGGATCGGCCCGCGCAGGTCGGTCTCCCGGTTGGAGAACAGGCAGTTGCGCACCTGGCCGTCGGCGGTGAGCCGGGTCCGGTCGCACGCAGCGCAGAACGGCTCGGAGACGCTCGCGATGATGCCGACCGTCTGCGGTCCCCCGTCGACGAGGAACCGCTCGGCGGGCGCGCTGCCGCGCTCCCGGTCGGGCAGGGCGGTGAGGGTGAACCGCTCCGACAGCCGCTCACGGATCTCGTCGGCACTGATCATCTGGGCGCGGTCCCAGGCGTGCTGGGCGTCCAGGGGCATCTGCTCGATGAAGCGCAGCTCGTAGCCGCGCTCGAGACACCACGCGAGCACATCCGCGACACTGTCGTCGTTGACCCCCCGCATCGCGACGGCGTTGACCTTCACCGGGGTCAGTCCGGCTGCAGCCGCCGCGGCGAGCCCCTTCTCGACATCGGCGAGCCGGTCACGGCGGGTCAGCTGGGTGAAGGTCTCGGAGTCGACGGTGTCGAGGCTGATGTTGACCCGGTCCAGGCCTGCCGCGGCGAGCCCGGCGGCGACCCGCTCGAGGCCGACGCCGTTGGTGGTCATGGCGATCTGAGGGCGAGGCTCGAGGTTCGCGATCCCCGTGACGAGCTCGACGAGAGACCGGCGCAGCAGCGGCTCCCCGCCGGTCAGCCGCACCTGACGCACCCCCAGGCCCACGAAGACCCCGATCACCCGGAGCATCTCGGCGTCGCTGAGCATCTCGTCCTTGGGCATCCACGGCAGGCCCTCGGCCGGCATGCAGTAGGTGCAGCGCAGGTTGCACCGGTCGGTCACCGATACCCGCAGGTCACGCGCCACCCGGCCGAACTGGTCGGGCAGCAGGGACCCGACGGCAGGTCGCAGGCGCGGAGTCGGCAGCGTCGTCATACCTCCACTGTAGGCGTCGGGGTCCGACAGATAGCGTCGGTCCGTGCTGCGATCCCTGTTCACCGTCCGGTGGCTGCTCGCCCTGCTGCTGGCGGTCGCCTTCGCGGTGGCGTGCGTGCTGCTCGGTCGGTGGCAGTGGGGACGGTACGAGGACAAGCGCGTGCGTGCTGAGGCGGTCACCTCGCACTACACTGCGGCGCCCGTCCCGCTCGCCACGATGACCGGCCGGTTGCCGATCGCCGAGGACCAGGAGTGGACCCGGGTCACCGCCACCGGCACGTATGCCGGGCAGCAGCAGCTGCTCGTCCGCAACCGTGCGCTCGACTCCACGCCGGGTCTCGAGGTCGTCGTCCCGCTCGACGTCGGCGGGGCCCGGCTGCTCGTGGACCGCGGCTGGGTGCGCAACCCTGACTCGGCGAGCGGCGACCCCGTCGTGCCGCCCGTGCCCGGCGGGCAGGTGACCGTCCAGGGCTGGCTGCGCCGCGGCGAGCCCGACCTCGGCAAGAGCCTGCCGCCCGGTCAGCTGGCCAGCATCAGCATCGACGACGCCCGCAAGCAGGTCGGCGGCGACCTCCTCGACACCTACCTCGTCCTCGAGTCCGAGCAGACGCCGTCCGGGGTCGTGCCGCAGCGCCCGGCCCCTTTGGGGACCCCTGACACCGACCTCGGTCCCCACCAGGCCTACGCCTTCCAGTGGTGGCTCACCTCGGTCTTCGGGTTCGTCCTGCTCGGTCACCGGGTGCGGGTGGCACGCCAGCTCGCCGCTGACGAGGCGGCCGGGCAGCAAGGGTCGGCCACGCCATCTCCACCGCGCCCGAGGAAGGTGCGGATCTGGGACGAGGAGGACGGGTGAGTCAGCGGGCCCGGTCGGCCAGCCCGGCCAGCGTCGGCACGTCCGGCAGGTCGTCCGCCCCGCCGGACGCATCCCGCCGCGTCCCGCTCGCCTGCTCGGCGCCACTCGCGAACTGGGTCCGGTAGAGGTCGGCGTAGAGGCCGCCCTGGGCGAGGAGGTCCTCATGGCGGCCACGCTCGAGGATCCGTCCGTCCTCGACGACGAGGATCTGGTCCGCTCCGCGGACCGTGGAGAGCCGGTGCGCGATGACGATCGAGGTGCGGCCGGCGAGGGCCGCGTCGAGCGCGCGCTGGACGGCGGCCTCCGACTCGGAGTCGAGGTGCGCCGTGGCCTCGTCGAGCACGATGACACGGGGGCCCTTCAGCAGCAGCCGGGCGATCGCCAGGCGCTGCTTCTCGCCGCCGGAGAGCCGGTGGCCCCGGTCGCCCACGACCGTGTCGAGGCCCTCGGGGAGCGCCTCGACCAGCCGGATGATCTGGGCTGCCCGCAGCGCCTCGAGCATCTCGGCCTCGGTCGCCTCCGGGCGGGCATACGCGAGGTTCGCACGGATCGTGTCGTGGAAGAGGTGCGCCTCCTGGGTGACCACCCCGATGGCGTCGTGGACCGCGGCGAGCGACGCCTCCCGCAGGTCCGTGCCCCCGACCCGGACCGCACCGGACGTCGGGTCGTAGAGCCGCGAGACGAGCGAGGTGATCGTCGTCTTGCCTGCCCCGCTGGGACCGACGAGGGCCACCAGCTGGCCGGGCTGGACGACGAGCGAGACGTCATGGAGCACCGGCTCACCCGCGCCCCGGTCACCCGATGCGGTCGACTCGAGGGAGGCGAGGGACACGTCGTCGGCCGAGGGGTAGCGGAACGAGACCGCGTCGAGCTCGACGCCGAGCGGGCCGTCCGGGAGCGCCTCGGCGTCCTGCCTCTCCTGGACCAGCGGTTTGAGGTCGAGCACCTCGAACACCCGCTCGAAGGAGACCAGCGCGGTCATGATGTCGACCCGGACGTTGGACAGGGCGGTCAGCGGCGCGTAGAGCCGGGCGAGCAGCGCCGCGAGAGCGAGCAGCGTCCCGATGGTCAGCACGCCGTTGACCGCCATGACTCCGCCGAAGCCGTAGACCATCGCGGTCGCCAGCGCGGCGACGAGACCGAGCGCGACCATGAAGACGGTGCGGTTCATCGCGATCCGGACGCCGCTGTCGCGCACCTTGGCAGCCCGCTCGGCATACTCCGCGTCCTCGCGCTGGGGGCTGCCGAAGAGCTTGACCAGCAGCGCGCCGGCCACGTTGAACCGCTCTGTCATCCGGCTGCCCATGTCGGCGTTGAGGTTCATCTGCAGCGCTGACAGCCCCGCCAGGCGGCGGCCCATCAGGCGGGCCGGGATGATGAAGAACGGGACGAGCGCGAGCGCCCCCAGCGTCAGCTGCCAGGACAAGGTTGCCATCGCGCCGACGATGAGGACGAGCGACACGGCGTTGCTGACGACGCTGGACAGGACCGAGGTGAAGGCCTGCTGGGCGCCGATGACGTCGGAGTTGAGCCGGCTGACGAGAGAGCCCGTCTGGGCCCGGGTGAAGAAGGCGATCGGCTGGCGCAGGACGTGGGAGAACACCTGCGCGCGCAGGTCGTAGATCAGGCCCTCACCGATCCGAGCGGAGAACCACCGTTGGACCATGGTCAGGACGGCGTCGGCGACGGAGAGCGCCGCCACGACCAGCGACAGACGGATCACGACACCGGAGTCCTGCGGGGTGACGCCTTCGTCGACGATGTTCTTCAAGAGCAACGGCACCGCGACCATGACGAAGGCGTCGACGACGACCACCACGAGGAAGAACAGGATCGCGCCGGTGTACGGGCGGGCGTAGCCCACGACCCTGTTGCGGGTCTCGGGCTTGAGCTTCATGTCCTTGACCGAGGAGTCCTTGGTGAGGGAGCGGACCATCATCCACTGGTGGTTGCTCACGATGTCCTCCTCATGCGCGCGTCAACGCGCCGTCCGGTGTGCGCTATTCCATCACCGAGCAGGGACAGCCTTTCGGCGCAGGTCCCATCCGGCTCAGGGAAGGCCTCCGGCGCGTGGCCCGCCCGATGAGAGCGTGGCGGCCACGCCGATGAGCAGCCGGGTCTGGGCCTGCCGTTCGACGTGGAGCTGCTCCGCGGGGGTCGCGCTGATGGCGCTGCGCAGCAGCGGCTTCAGCTCACGCAAGGCGGCCTCGGGGACGGCCAGCAGGGCGGCGACGAGGTCGTCGGTGGCCGCCTTCAGCTCGGCAGCGGGGACGGCCGCCGACGCGAGCCCCATCGCGACCGCCTCCTGGGCGCTGACGAACCGTCCCGTGGCGCAGATCTCGAGGGCCCGTGAGTAGCCCACCAGCTGCACCAGAGGCGAGGTCCCGGCGAGGTCCGGGACCAGTCCCAGGCTCGACTCACGCATGGCGAGCTGGGCGTCATCGGCGAGCAGGCGCAGGTCGGCCGCCAGCGCGAGCTGGAACCCCGCCCCGATAGCGTGGCCCTGCACCGCGGCGACGACCACGGCGGGTGACTCGCTCCAGGCGGTGAAACCCCGCTGGAAGCCCGCGATCGCCTCCTCCAGACCGACGGCGGCGCCCGCGGCGAGCCCCATGAGGTCCGGCTCCCCCGGGATGCCGCCGGGCGCGAGGATGCTCCGGTGGAGGCCGGCCGAGAACGACTGGCCCTCCGCGCGGAGGACGATGACCCGGATCTCCGGCGGGGTCCGGTCGGCGGCCTCGGCGAGCGCAGCCCACAACGACGGGGTCTGGGCGTTGCGCTGCTCGGGGTTGGCCAGGGTGACGGTCTGCACCGGGCCCTCGACCGACACCTGGAGCCACGGGTGCGTCAGGCTGTCGTTGTCCACACCCGGAGGCTACTCGGCTGGGCGTCGCCGTCGGCGACGATGCACGGGACGGCGCCCACTGCTCGACACCGGGGAGGACGGCAGGTCCTCGGCCCCGACTGATGCGGTGGTGGCGCCCTCAGCCGGCACCGTCGAGGACGTCCCGGAGCCGCGCGGCGAAGGCCTCGGGTTGACCGCCGTAGCCGCTCTCACCCCCCTGGAAGCCCCCGTGGTGGCTGGGGAACTCGGTCAGCGGCAGGTCGAGGGCCCTCGCCGTCTGTGCCGCGGCGCGCCCGGGAAGGCTGTCGCGTGACTCGACCCCGGCCGCGACGACCACCCGCGTCGGTGCGGCCGCGATGGCCTCGGCGCGGGGGCGGTACCGGGTGATCGCGTTGCCGGTCCCCGAGAGCAGCGGGTCGTCCCGGGAGCCGTCGTCCTCGGTGGGCAGCCCGAACTGGGCGGGGTCGGGAACGGGCAGCGCGGCATACGCGTCGGTGAGCTCTCCCTGCCAGGAGACCAGTCCGATGAAGCGAGCCATGCCCGCGCCGAAGCCGTGGTCGCGGTAGGCCGCCTGGACGGCGCTTTCCGCCGCCACCGCGTGCTCCGCGTCGGGCAGCAGCGTCACCAGCGGCGGTTCGTGGGCGACCAGGGTGCGGACATCGCCCGGATGCTCGGCCACGAGGGCGAGAGCGTTGACCGCGCCGCCACTGCTCGCGAAGACGTCCACGGGTCCGGCGCCCACGGCGCCGATCAGGGCGTGCAGGTCCGTGGAGTGCATCTGCGGGGTGCGCTCCTGTCGGCCGTCCTTGCGCCTGCTGCGGCCGACGCCGCGGGGGTCGTAGGAGACCACCAGCCGGTCGCCGAAGAAGGACGCCAGGGTGTCGAAGCCTCGCGCGTCCATGGGGTGGCCCACCATGAGCAGCGGCGGGTGTCCCGCGGGAGCCGGTCCCTCGACCGTGGGCCCGCGCACCTCGTAGACGAGGTCGACATCAGGTGTCTCGAGGGTGTGGGTCTCTGGCTGCATGGTCTCGATCATCCCCCGGTATGCGGTGTCCCGCGCGAGCGCGACCGCCTCACCCGGTGCGCAGACCGGCGTCGACCTCCGCGAGCGCTCGGCTGAGGTCCACCGTCGGGGCCCAGCCCCAGCCGCGGGCCCGGTCGGCCAGGATCCGGCCGGTCCAGGCGGGACCTTCCTCCCAGACCGGCTCGATGCCGAGGGCGGCGGTCACCGTGCCGTAGTAGTCGCGGGCGGTGGCCGCGCCGGCGGCCACGTTGACGACCGTGCATCCGCCCTCCACCGGTCCCCGCTGCGGGTCGGTCGAGCTCGGGACGCGGCCGGACGCGACATCGGCCACCAGAGCGGCGAGGTCGTCGACGTGGACCCACGCGAAGGTCTGCTCGGGGCGGACATGGCGGGGCGACTCGTCGTCGCGCAGCTCCGCCGGGGTCACGGAGTTCCAGACTGAGGTCTCCCCCGGGCCGAGGATCGCGGGAGGGCGCACCAGGACCCGGGTGATCCCCTCGACCGCAGCGAGGGCGGCGTCGGCATCGCGCTTCGTCACGGCATACGCGTTGGCGTCGTCGGCGACCAGTCGGGCTGACTCGTCCACGTCACCGACCCCGGGCGAGCGGTCGTAGACGCCCGCCGTCGAGATGTGGACCAGGCGTCCGACCCCGGCGTCCCGCGCCGCCCGGGCGAGCACCGGCGTGCCCTCGACCGAGACCCGGTGCTGGGCCTCGCGGTCACCGCCGTCACCCATCGGGTGCACCGTCGACACGACGGCGTCCGCCCCCCGGACCACGGACCGCGCGACCGCCGGGTCGGTGAAGTCGCCGACCTGCTCCTCGACACCGTCCAGCGCGGGGGCGGTGCCCGGGCGTCGCACCAGGGCGCGCACCCTGGCTCCTCGCTCGACCAGGGCCACGCAGGTCCGGGACCCGACGAAGCCGTTGGCGCCGGTCACGACGACGACGGGAGTGCGCTCAGTCATCCACCCAGCCTGCCACGGGCCTCCTCAGGGGACGACGACGGTCATCCCTGCCGAGGTCGGCGGGCTGCCGAGCGCGACCAGGGCCGCCGCCGCCTCGTCGAGTCCGACGACCCGCCCGACGAGCCGGTCCGGCTGCAGCATGCCGCCCGCGATGAGCTCGAGCATCGGGGGGTAGTCGCGGGCAGCCATCCCGTGCGAGCCGTGGATCTCCAGCTCGTGCGCGATGACGATGCCCATCGGCAGCGTCGGCTCGGCGTCGTCGCCGAGGAGCAGCCCGACCTGGACATGCCGGCCGCGTCGGCGCAGCGACCGCACCGAGAAGGCGGCGGTGCCCGCAGACCCGAGGGCGTCGAGCGAGACGGACGCGCCTCCCCCGGTGGTCTCCTGCACCGCGAGCGCCGGGTCGCCCGACCCGGCGTCGACGACCGCCTCCGCGCCGAGCTCGGAGGCCCGGGCGAGCGCGACGGGCGACAGGTCGATGGCCACCACCCGGGCGCCGAGAGCCACGCCGACCATCACTGCGGACAGGCCGACCCCGCCGCAGCCGTGCACCGCGAGCCACTCACCGGGCCGCAGCCGACCGTGCGCGGTGACTGCCCGGTATGCCGTGGCGAAGCGGCATCCCAGCGACGCGGCGGTGACGAAGTCCACCGAGTCCGGAAGCCGGACCAGGTTGGTGTCGGCCGCGTGAATCGCCACCCGTTCCGCGAACGACCCGGGTCCGGTGAAGCCCGGCTGGGTCTGGTCGGGGCAGACCTGGGAGTCGCCGGAGCGGCACCACGTGCACACACCGCATCCGCAGACGAACGGCACCGTGACGCGGTCCCCGACCTGCGACCGCAGCACGCCGGGTCCGATCTCGGCGACGGTCCCCGCCAGCTCGTGCCCGGGGATGTGCGGCAGGGACACCGGGTCGTGGCCCTGCCACGCGTGCCAGTCCGAGCGGCATACCCCCGTCGCCGCGACCGTGACGACCACCCCGCCCGGCGGGCAGACCGGCTCGGGCACGTCGACGACAGCCGGCACGACCCCGTAGGCCGGGTAGCTCACCGCTCTCACTGGCTCCTCCAGGGCACTGGTTCTGCGGCCGCGCAGGTCGGCAAACCGTGCAGCCACCATGCCATGCGCGACAGGCGGGCCCGAGTCGGGCAGGATCGCGGCATGACCGAACACGACCTCAACGAGGACGAGCTCGACGAGGCGGTCGACCGCATCGTCGAGCTCGGCAAGCCCCGGCTGCACCGGTCGTTCGCGATGCAGGTGCTCACCGGCGCCGTCGGCGGCGGGGAGCTTGGGCTGGGCATCCTCGCCATGTTCGTCGTCGAGCACCAGACGGGCAGCATGCTGCTCGGCGCCCTGGCCTTCTCGGTCGGGCTGCTGGCCCTGCTGCTCGGCCACAGCGAGCTGTTCACCGAGGGGTTCCTCGTCCCGGTGACCACCGTCGCGGCCAAGGAGGGCACGGTGACCCAGCTCGCGAAGCTGTGGGCCGGGACCTTCATCGGCAACATGGTCGGCGGCTGGGTCTCCGTGGGACTGATCGTCGTCGGCTTCCCCGAGCTGCACGAGCTCATGCTCGACAAGGGCAAGGTCTATGCGGAGGTCGGGCTCGGCTGGCGCTCGCTCGCGCTGGCCGTGCTCGCCGGGGCCGCGATGACCCTGCTGACCCGGATGCACAACGGCACCGACGACGACGTGGCCAAGTCCATCGCCACGGTCGCCATCGCCTTCGTCATCGCCGGCACCGGTGTCCTGCACAGCGTCCTGGACTCGCTGGTGATGTTCGGCGCGATCCTCTCCGGGGCCCCGGCCGTCGGCTATCTCGACTGGCTGGGCTTCATCTGGTGGGTCGTCCTCGGCAACATGGCCGGCGGCATCCTGCTCGTCACCGCGACGCGGCTGGTCCGCAGCCGGGACCGGCTCCAGGAGCAGGGCCGGCAGGCCGAGCACCGGCGAGAATCATGAGCCCGCCCGATCCCGCGCGGCAGACGTCGGCCGTCGAGCCGTCGGGCGTCGAGTTGTCGGGCCCTCGAGACCGGGCCTTCAGGCCAGCGCGATGAGGTCCAGGTAGTCCGGACCCCACAGGTCCTCCACGCCGTCCGGCAGCAGCAGGATCCGCTCCGGTTCGAGGGCGGCGACGGCGCCCTCGTCGTGGGTGACGAGCACGACGGCGCCCTGGTAGGTCTTCAGCGCCCCGAGGATCTCGGCACGGGAGGCGGGGTCGAGGTTGTTGGTCGGCTCGTCGAGCAGCAGGACGTTGGCGGCCGAGACGACGAGCATGGCCAGCGACAGCCGGGTCTTCTCCCCGCCCGACAGGACCCGGGCGGGCTTGTCGACGTCGTCTCCCGAGAAGAGGAACGAGCCGAGGGTCTTGCGCACGTCGGTCTCCCCGAGCTCGGGCGCCGCGGTCTTCATGTTCTGGAGCACCGTGCGCTCGATGTCGAGGTTCTCGTGCTCCTGGGCGTAGTACCCCAGCTTGAGTCCGTGCCCGGGCTCGACCTCTCCGGTGTCCGGGGCGTCCGCTCCGGCGAGGATCCGCAGCAGGGTCGTCTTGCCGGCGCCGTTGAGGCCGAGGATGACCACCCGCGAGCCCCGGTCGATGGCCAGGTCCACGTCCGTGAAGACCTCGAGCGAGCCGTAGGAGCGCGACAGCCCGCTCGCTCGCAGCGGCGTCTTGCCGCACGAGGCGGGGGTGGGGAAGCGCAGCTTGGCCACCTTGTCCTGGACCCGCTCGCCCTCGATGCCGGCCAGCAGCCGCTCGGCCCGCCGCGCCATGTTCTGCGCTGCGACCGCCTTCGTGGCCTTGGCCCGCATCTTGTCGGCCTGCGCCATGAGCACGCCGGCCTTCTTCTCGGCGTTCTGCCGCTCGCGCCTGCGCCGCCGCTCGTCGGTCTCGCGCTGCTGGAGGTAGGGCTTCCAGCCGATGTTGTAGATGTCCATCTCGGCCCGGTTGGCGTCGAGGTGGAAGACCCGGTTGACGACGGTCTCGAGCATCTCGACGTCGTGGCTGATGATGACCAGGCCGCCCTTGTAGGACCGGAGGTAGTCCCGCAGCCAGAGGATGGAGTCGGCGTCGAGGTGGTTGGTCGGCTCGTCGAGCAGCAGGGTCTGCGCCCCGGAGAAGAGGATGCGGGACAGCTCCACCCGGCGTCGCTGGCCACCGGAGAGGGTCCGCAGCGGCTGCCCGAGGATCCGCTCCTCGAGCGAGAGGGCCGACGCGATGGCCGCGGCCTCGGACTCCGCGGCATACCCACCCTGGGTGGTGAACTCGTCGTCGAGGCGCGCATACCGCCGCATCGCCTTCTCGTGCACCACCTCGTCCTCGGAGGCCATCAGCTTCTCGGTCTCGCGCAGGTTGCGGATGATCGTGTCCAGCCCGCGGGCGGACAGGATGCGGTCGCGGGCCAGGACCTCGAGGTCGCCGGTGCGCGGGTCCTGGGGGAGGTAGCCGACCTCCCCGGACGAGGTGACCTGACCGGCTGCCGGCTGCCCCTCCCCCGCCAGCACCTTGGTCAGCGTGGTCTTGCCGGCACCGTTGCGGCCCACCAGCCCGACCCGGTCGCCCTCGGCGATGCGGAAGGTGGCTCCGTCGAGCAGGAGTCGAGACCCAGCACGAAGCTCGATCCCGGTGGCGGTGATCACGGCAGTACCCTTTTTCGTCGTCTGCCGCACATCGTCACGGCGTCTGGTCAACCCCATTTTGCCAGGCCCGGCGGCATGCTCAGGACATGAGGGACTCCGGTAGCCTCGCTCAGCGTGAGCAGCCACCCCGTGACCGTGCGTCCGATCTCCGCCGAGGAGCACCTGTCGTTCGTCGCGGCGCGCTCAGGGAGCTTCCTGCAGACCCCCGCCTGGGGCCGTCTCAAGAGCGACTGGCGGAGCGAGTCGCTCGGCTGGTTCGCCGGGGAGGAGCTCGTCGCCACGGCCCTCGTGCTCTACCGCCAGCTGCCCAGGGTCAAGCGCTACCTCGCCTACCTGCCCGAGGGGCCCGTCCTGGACTGGGACGGACCGCACGTGCTCGACGTGCTGCGGGCACTACGCGACCACGTCCACGCCGAAGGTGCCTTCACGCTCCGGATCGGGCCGCCCGTCCCCGTGCGCCGGTGGGCGGCACCGACGATCAAGGCGGCGATGGCCGACGACGCGGTCTCCTCGCTCACCGACGTCGACCCGGACGTCAACGAGGACACCGGCATGCGGCTGCGCAGCCTGCTCGAGCGGCTCGGCTTCCGCCACCTGGCGCCCGAGGACGGCTTCTCGGCCGGCCAGCCACAGTTCGTCTTCCAGGTCCCGCTGGAGGGCAAGGACGAGGACGCCCTGCTCGCGGGGATGAACCAGCTGTGGCGACGCAACATCAAGAAGGCCGCCAAGGCCGGTGTCGAGGTCACCCAGGGCGGCGTCGACGACCTTCCGGCCTTCCACGCGGTCTACCGTGAGACGGCCGAGCGCGACCACTTCATCCCGCGTCCGCTCGGCTACTTCCAGCGCATGTTCGAGCAGATGCTCGCCGAGGACCCCGACCGGATCCGGCTCTACCTCGCCCGCCACGAGGGGGACGTCGTCGCCGCGACGACGTGGGTGCGGGTGGGGGGGCACACGTGGTACTCCTACGGCGCCTCGACCGCGCACAAGCGCGAGGTCCAGGGCTCGACGGCGATCCAGTGGCAGATGCTGCGTGACGCGCTCGCCGCCGGAGCGTCGACCTACGACCTGCGCGGCATCACCGACACGATGGACGCCGAGGACCCGCACGTCGGTCTGATCCGCTTCAAGGTCGCGACCGGCGGGGAGGCGGTCGAGTATGTCGGCGAGTGGGACCTGCCGCTGCGACCGCTGCTGGCGAAGGCCTTCGACCTCTACCTGAAGCGGAGAGGCTGAGCGATGGCACTCGTCTTCCATGTCGACGGCCCGCGCTGGCGAGCCCACCTCGACCAGACGCTCGCGGACGACCCGGGCCTCGTGCCCGTGGTCAAGGGCAACGGGTACGGCTTCGGCCTGGACGTGCTGCTGGCCGAGTGTGCCCGCCGGCATACCGCGGGTGGGGTGGACCTCGTCGCGGTGGGGACCTACGGCGAAGCGCGCGCTGCCGTGTCGGCAGTCCCCGGCAGCGTGCTCGTCATGGAGCCCTACCGGGCAGTGCTGCACGCGGACCTGGAGCACCTCGGTTCGACCTCGATCGTGCACACGATCGTCTCCCGGGAGGACCTGCTCGACCTCACCTCGCGCCTGACCCGCCCCCGCGTCGTCCTCGAGGGGCTGACCTCGATGAACCGGCACGGGATGGCCAAGGAGCAGGTGCAGGCCTGCGCCGAGGACCCCGCGGGAGCCGAGGTCGTCGGGGGGACGCTCCACTTCCCGCTGGACGCGGACCGGGGGCACCTCCCGGAGCTCACCTCGTGGCTGGACGTCGCGGGACTCGACACGTGGTTCGTCTCGCACCTCTCCTCGACCGAGCTGACCTCCGCGCGGGTGGCGTACCCCGGTCGCACGATCCGCTCGCGGGTGGGCACCCGCCTGTGGCTGGGCGACCCCGACGCGCTCAGCGTGCGCGCCCAGGTGCTCGACGTCCGGGCCGTGCGCTCGGGGGACCGCGCCGGCTACCGGCAGCGCCGGCTGCGCGGGGGCTATCTCCTCGTCGTGAGCGGAGGCACCGCCCAGGGGGTCGCGATGGAGGCTCCGACCGCCGCGGCGACCGCCCGGCAGCGGGCCGTCGCCGTCGCCGAGGGAGTCCTCGAGGCGGCGGGCCGGGTGCGCTCGCCCTTCACGGTCGCCGGGCGCCGGACGTGGTTCGTCGAGCCGCCGCACATGCAGGTCAGCCTGGTCAGCCTCGGTGAGGACGCCGTGCCGCCACGGATCGGTGACGAGGTCGAGGTCCGGGTCCGGCACACGACGCTGCATGCCGACGCGGTCGTGATCTCGTGAGCTCCGAACCAGGAGGCAGCGGATGACCTTCAACGACAACGCCCAGCTCGACACCTCGCAGGTCTCCGGCGGCGGCGGGGGCGGTTTCGGCCGCGGCGGCGGGGGCGGGATCCGCGTCGGTGGCGGCATCGGTGGCCTGATCCTGCTCGTCCTCGTCGTCCTCTTCGGCGGGGGCGTCCTCGACGGAGGCGGCCAGGGGACCGGGACCCAGCCCGGCGGGCAGGGTGGCCCGCTCGTGCCGTCCCAGGTGACCCCTGGGGGCGCGCAGCCGGCGTCGGACTTCGCGCAGTGCAAGACCGGAGCCGACGCGAACCGGAACGACAGCTGCCTGGTCATCGCCACGGTCAACAGCGTCCAGGCCTACTGGACGTCGGCGCTGCCTCGCTACGGCAAGCGCTACGTGCCGAGCACGACGGTCCTGTATGCCGGTCAGACGGCCTCCGCGTGCGGCACGGCGTCGAACCAGGTCGGCCCGTTCTACTGCCCGCTCGACGCGATGGTCTACATCGACGCCAGCTTCTTCCAGGAGCTGCAGACCAGGTTCGGGGCGAACGGCGGCCAGCTGGCCAAGGAGTACGTCGTCGCCCACGAGTACGGCCACCACGTCCAGGACCTCCTCGGGGTGCTCGGCAAGGGGCAGAGCGACCCCCAGGGACCGGAGTCGGGCTCGGTCCGGCTCGAGCTCATGGCGGACTGCTTCGCAGGCACGTGGGTCAAGCACGCCACGCAGACCAAGGACGCCAACGGCACGCCATACCTGCAGCCGATCACGGCGGCCGACATCACCTCCGCCCTGTCGGCCGCGTCCGCCGTGGGGGACGACCGGATCCAGAAGGCCACCCAGGGTCGGGTCACCCCGGAGTCATGGACGCACGGGTCGAGCGCCGCCCGGCAGCGGTGGTTCACCGGCGGCTACACCACGGGGGACATCAACCAGTGCGACACCTTCGCGGTCGCGACCGTGGAGTGACCTGGACCCACCGGACTCACACCGGACTCACCCCGGGCGGGGTTCCTCCCGGCTGACCAGGCCGACGAGGTTGCCCTCGGAGTCGCGGATGAACGCCTGCCACTCCACCGTCCCGGCCGGGCCGAGTCGGTCGTCGGGGTGGGTGAAGATCGCCTGCGGCTCGCCGGCGACGGGCACGCCGAGGGCCCGCAGCTCCTCCACGCGCTGGCGCACCGACGTCACGCCGAGGTAGAGCGTCGCCGGGGTGGCCGCCCGCTCGAGGAGCAGCCGCACCCCGGCGAGGTCGAAGAAGAGCAGACCCGGCGGGTCGAACCAGCCCACCGGCCCCGACCCGGTCAGCAGCGTGTAGAACTCGGCGGCGCGGTCGAGGTCGTCGGCGTGCTGGGCCACCTGGACGAGCTCCATGCTCCCATCGTCCCGGGCCGTCGGGCGGTTGTCCACGCCTCCAGGTCGCCGCCAGCGAGGACGCGGCCGCTTCCCGGGCTGACGGCCGGTCAGCCCCTGAGCACGCCACCGGACGGCAGGTCGAACCAGCGGAGGTGCTCGAAGTCCGCAGAGACGTGGGCGTCGTGCTCCCCGAGGTCGGGCGGCGTCGCGGCAGCGAGGACCTCCGCGGCCTCACGCAGGTGCTCGGCGAGCATCTCCTCGCCACCCCGGGCGTCCGCAGCAGGCACCGTGACGCTGCCGTCGTCGCCGTACCGGATGTCGCCGAGGCGCACCGGCGGCTCGACCACCCCGCGACGATGCCGCCACAGGCCGGTCGCCGTCTCGAAGGTGTAGTCGCCGAGCAGTCGCCACCCGTCGCGCGCGACCATCCGCACAGCCTCGATGACGTAGTCGGCCACGGCGTCGGAGAGGAAGTAGTTGAAGTTCACCCGGACCCAGCCCGGCTTGATCCCCTCGCAGCCGCCGGTGATCTCCCGCTCGAACGCGTGGCTGCGCTCGAGGTCGATGCCGAGCAGCCGGTGGCCGTACGGCCCTGCGCAGGAGCATCCGCCGCGCGACTGGATGCCGAAGAGGTCGTTGAGCAGGGCGACGACGTAGTTGTGGTGCAGGTGGCTCCCCGAGGGAGACCTGACGACGAACGAGACGATGGACAGCCGGGGAGCGTCGAGGTTGCCGAGGATCTCCAGGGCCGGCTCCTCGCTCCAGGCCGTGACCGCCCGATGGAGGAGGCGCTCCTCGGCCGCGCGGATCGTCGGGATGCCGACGGCCCCCTTGAGCTGGAAGACCAGCCCGGCCCGCACCGACTCGATGATCGCGGGCGTCCCTCCCTCCTCGCGGTGGGCGGGGTCGGCGAGGTAGGCATGGTCCTCGGTGTTGACGTAGGCGACCGTTCCCCCGCCCGGGGTGACGGGGACGCGGTTGGCGAAGAGCTCGCGACGGGCGACGAGGACCCCGGGTGTCGACGGTCCGCCGATGAACTTGTGGGGGGAGAGGAAGATCGCGTCCTTGTACGACAGCGGGTCCCCGCCGTCGGGCGCTGTCATCTCGATCTCGACGTACGGTGCGGCGGCCGCGTAGTCCCAGAACGCGAGCGCCCCGTGCTGGTGCAACAGCGCCGAGATGCCGCGGGTGTCCGAGACGATGCCGGTGACGTTCGACGCGGCGCTGAACGAGCCGATGAGCAGCGGCCGCCCGGCGTGCTCCTCCAGGCGGGCGACCAGGTCGGCCTGGTCGATGAGGCCGTCGGCGTCCTCGAGGATCGTCACGACGTCGGCGATGGTCTCGCGCCATGGGATCTCGTTGCTGTGGTGCTCGTAGGGGCCGATGAAGACGACGGGGCGCTGGTCCGCGGGGATGTGCTGGGAGAGCTGCCAGCGGTCCTCGAGGGCCGAGGGGATGCGCAGGCCGAGGACCCCGACCAGCTTGTCGATCGCGCCGGTGCACCCCGATCCGGCAAAGACGACCACCGTCTCGTCGTCGCCGTGGACGGCCTCGTGGATGATCCCGCGGGCGTCCTCGCGCAGCCGGGTGGTCTGTAGGCCGGTGCCGCTGGACTCGGTGTGCGTGTTGGCGTAGGCCGGGAGGACCTCGTCGCGGATGAAGTCCTCGATGAAGGTCAGCGCGCGCCCGGAGGCGGTGTAGTCGGCGTAGGTGACGCGGCGCGGGCCGTACGGGGTCTGCATCACGTGGTCCTCGCCGACGACCGACTCCCGGACCAGGCGCAGCAGTGCCTCGGCGCGGCCAGCTTCAGCAGGGCGTTCGACCATGGGTCCAGCGTCCCACGCCGACGCCCTCCTGCACCGACCCACCCCGGGACTGCTTCCCACGATGTGTCCTCCGGTTGCCAAGGGTCGCAGAGCGTGACTCACTGACCATGAGGAGTCGTGTTCCGTCAATCGTTCACCACGCACGGAGGCCACCATGTCAGCGCACCGGATCACCCGCCGAGCCCTGGTCGCCGGGCTGACCGCCGCCACGTCCCTCGGTCTCGCGGTGGGAGGCTCGGTACCGGCGACCGCCTGGGCTGGGTCCACGCAGGGCGGAAAGGAGGTCAAGCCGGACGACGTGAGGTCGATGTCGCTCGAGGAGAAGGTCGGTCAGCTGTTCATGCAGTATGTCTACGGCGCCGACGCCACCACCGCCGACCCGCGCAACGTCCCGCTCTACGGCGTCGCCTCCCCCGCCGAGGTCGTGGCGAAGTACCACCTCGGCGGGGTCATCTACTTCGCCTGGACCGACAGCGTCCGTGATCCCGACCAGATCGTCGGCCTCTCCAACGGCCTGCAGCGCGCGGCGGTCGACAGCGGCGCCCACGTGCCGTTGCTGGTCGCCACCGACCAGGAGCAGGGCGTGGTCACCCGGTTCGGGCCACCGGCAACGCAGTTCCCCGGGTCGATGGCCCTCGGCGCGGGACGCAGCGTAAACGACGCCCGCAGCGCGGCCGCGATCACCGGCCTGGAGCTGAAGGCGGTGGGCATCAACACGAACTTCGCGCCGGACGCGGACGTCAACGTCAACCCGCTCAACCCGGTGATCGGGACCCGGTCGTTCGGCTCGGACCCAGCCCTGGTCGCCTCGATGGTGTCGGCCCAGGTGCGCGGGCTCGAGAAGGACGCGGGGGTCGTGGCCACCCCGAAGCACTTCCCCGGGCACGGCGACACCGCCACCGACAGTCATACCGGGCTCCCGGTGATCACCCATTCCAAGCAGGAGTGGGCCCAGGTCGACGCCCCGCCGTTCGCGGCCGCGATCAAGGCCGGCGCCTCGATGATCATGACCGGGCACCTCGTCGTGCCGGCACTCGACCCCTCCGGGGACCCGGCCACCCTCAGCAAGCCGATCCTCACGGGGGTCCTGCGCGGGGAGCTGGGCTACCAGGGCGTCATCGTCACCGACTCCCTGGCCATGCAGGGGGTGCGGGAGAAGTATGGCGACGGGGAGGTCGCGGTCCGCGCCGTCCTGGCCGGCGCCGACCTGCTCCTCATGGCTCCGGACATGGACGCGGCGTACACCGCCGTCCTCGAGGCGGCCCGCAGCGGCCGGATCAGCCCGCAGCGCCTCGACGACAGCGTGAAACGGATCGTGCACCTGAAGAAGGACCGCGCCATCCTCAAGCATCCCTTCACCGACCCGGCAGCGATCGGCTCGGTGGTCGGGACACCCGAGCATCTGGCCGCGGCCGACGCGATCAGCAACCGGACCACCACCGTGGTCCGCAACGACGACCGCACGCTGCCGATCCACGCCGACGGCACCAAGGTCCTCGTCACGGGGTACGGCGTCACGACCACGACGACCCTGGCGAACGCGCTGAACGCTCGGGGCGCCACGGTCACCCGCCGGGACACCGGCAGCTCCCCCACGGACGCCGCGGTCGCCGACGCCGTCGCCCGGTCCGCCGGCCAGGACCTCGTCGTGGTCACCACGATGAAGGCCTGGGACACCACCGTCACCGACCGCCGTGCAGGGCAGCAGAAGCTCGTCAGACAGCTGCTGGCCACCGGGAAGCGGGTCGTCGTGGTGGCGGTGCGGGACCCGTACGACATCGCCTACCTGCCGGGCGTGACGTCGTATG
The DNA here is from genome assembly GCA_963826375.1 of uncultured Actinomycetota bacterium. GTDB lineage: Bacteria > Actinomycetota > Actinomycetes > Actinomycetales > Dermatophilaceae > Lapillicoccus. The sequence continues at coordinate 1,523,503 of CAWGWN010000009.1, forward strand.
TCGCGACGTACTCCTACAACCCGGTGGCCATCGACGCCGCCGTCCGGGTGCTGACCGGAGAGGTCGCGCCGTCGGGACGGCTGCCGGTGGACATCCCGGCTGCCGGCGACCCGTCGCGCATCCTCTACCCCTTCGGGTTCGGGCTCGGGTGGTCGGCATGACCGGCGCCTCGGGGCGGCGGTCGTTCGGCCGCGTGCTCGCCCGCCTCGCGGTCGCCTCGCTCGGTCTCGCGCTGCTGCCCTCGACCGGCTCCGTCGCGTCGGCTGCGGAGGACCACCAGCGGACCGAGCTTCGCGTCGCGAGCTACAACATCCGTGCCGGTGCCGGTGAGGACGGGGTCTTCGACCTCGGGCGCACGGCCGACGAGATCGCGGCGCTGGATGCCGACGTCGTCGGGCTGGAGGAGGTCGACGTCCACTGGGGCGCCCGGTCGCAGTGGCTGGACACGCTGCAGGAGCTCGGGCACCGCCTCCACCTGCACGTGGCGTTCGCGCCGATCTACGACCTCGACCCTGTCGCGCCGGGCGAGCCAAGACGCCAGTACGGCGTCGGCCTGCTGTCCCGGCGCCCCATCGTCGCGACCGAGAACCACGAGATCACCCGGCTGTCCACCCAGGTGCCCGACGCCCAGCCGGCACCCGCTCCGGGGTTCCTCGAGGCGGTGGTGCGGGTGAAGGAGAGCCTCGTGCACGTCTACGTCACGCACCTGGACTACCGCGCCGACCCCCGCGTCCGCGAGATGCAGGTGGCCGACACCCATCGGATCCTCGCGCAGGATCCCCGCGGGACGGCACAGGTCCTGCTCGGCGACCTCAACGCCGAGCCGACGGCTCCCGAGCTGCAACCGCTCTGGCAGGACCTCACCGACGCGTGGGCAGCCGCCGCGGAGCGGAGCGGTGACGGCCCCACCTACCCGGCCGCCGCGCCGACCAAGCGGATCGACGTCGTCGCCGTCTCAGCAGGGATCCGCCCGCTGCGCGTCTCGGTCCCGGACGACCCCCTCGCACGAGCCGCGAGCGACCACCGGCCCGTCGTCGCGACGCTGCGACTGCCCGACCGAAGGAAGGAAGACCGATGACCGGACTGAACCGACGTCAGCTCCTCGCCGCCGCGGCAGCCGGCGCCGCCGCCGTGCCGCTGGCCGCCTCAGCCGCCCGCGCCGACTCGGAGGGCCAGCATCGCGGCGACCACCCGGACCGGCCCGTCACCACCGGCGCCGAGCGGCTGCGGGACGACCACTGGCAAGCGCTGCACGGCCAGCGGGTCGGCGTCGTCACCAACCCGACGGGCGTCCTGCCCGACCTGACCCATGTCGTCGACGCGATGGTCGCCAGCGGTCAGGTCGACGTCGTCGCCGTGTTCGGGCCCGAGCACGGCTTCCGGGGGACGGCCCAGGCAGGCGACTCCGAGGGCAACCACGTCGACCCGCGCACCGGCGTCATGGTCTACGACGCCTACGGCGCGACCGCCACCAAGCTCGCCGGAATCTACCGCGAGGCGAGGGTGGACACCGTCGTCTTCGACATCCAGGACGTCGGCGCCCGGTTCTACACCTACATCTGGACGATGTACGAGGCGATGAAGGCCGCCGCCGAGACGCGGGCCCGGTTCGTCGTGCTCGACCGGCCGAACCCCGTCGGGGGCGAGGCACGCGGGCCGATGCTGCAGCCCGGGTTCACCTCCGGAGTCGGGAGGAAGGAGATCGTCCAGCAGCACGGGCTGACGGTGGGCGAGCTGGCTCGTTTCTTCGACGCCGAGCTCCTCGAGCCGGAGGTGGGGGCACGGCTGGCCGACCTCACCGTGATCGAGATGACCGGCTGGCAGCGCGAGCAGACGTTCGTCGACACCGGGGTCACCTGGGTGATGCCCAGCCCGAACATGCCGACGGAGTCCACCGCGCTGCTCTACCCCGGGACCTGCCTCTTCGAGGCGACCAACCTCTCGGAGGGCCGCGGGACGACCCGCCCGTTCGAGCTGGTCGGCGCGCCATACATCGACCACCGGTGGGCCAGTGCGCTGACCGACCGGAAGCTGCCGGGGGTGCAGTTCCGGGAGGCCTACTTCACGCCGACGTTCAGCAAGAACGCCGGGGTGGTCTGCGGCGGGGTCCAGGTGCACGTCACCGACCCGGCGAAGGTCGAGGCGATCACCACGGCCACGCACATGATGGTCGAGGCCAAACGGCTCTATCCGGGCTTCGACTGGCGCGGCGACGCAGGCCGCTGGATCGACCTGCTGACCGGCTCCACCCGGTTCAGGGACATGCTGACCGCCGGTGCGTCCGCGCCCGGCATCGTCGGCGCTTGGCGCGGCGAGCTCGCCGACTGGGAGAAGCGGACGAAGGCCTACCAGCTCTACCGGACGTCCTGATGCACGTCTGGGCCAGTGTCGGCGCGGCTGTGCTCGCCACGGTGGTCGTCACCGGGTCGCTCACGGCTGCGCCCGCCGCCGCCGACGACGGGGCGGCGCGCTTCGACACGCCGGTCCAGGGCTTCTCGAGCCCGGGCACGACCCTGCGCGACCGTTCGCCGCAGCGCGCCGGCCTCGACCCCGCTCCGATCGCCGACGCACTGGGACAGATCGCCGGCTGGACCGAGGGCTCGGCCGGCCAGCACCCGCTGTATGCCGGGGCGGTCACCCTGATGGGGCATGACGGCGACGTGGTCACGCGAACCTCGACCGGGTATGCACTGCGCTACGCGGACGGGTCCGGCACCGAGCTGCCCCGGGAGCAGTGGATCCCGATCCGGGACACCACGATCTTCGACATGGCCTCGGTCTCGAAGCTGTTCACCTCGATCGTCGTCGTGCAACAGGTCGAGCGGGGGACCATCCGCCTCGACGAGCCGGTGGCCACCTACCTGCCCGCCTTCGCCGCGCACGGCAAGGGGTCGATCACGGTGCGCCAGCTGCTCACCCACACCTCCGGCCTCAAGCCGTGGATGCCCCTGTGGAGCGGCTGGCCCGACCGGGACTCCCGCATCGCCGCGGTGCTGGACGTGGAGCCGACCTCACCGCCGGGCACGACCTACGTCTACAGCGACCTCAACCTGATCACCCTGGGCGTCCTCGTCGAGCGGCTGACCGGGCGACCCCTCGACGACCTGGTCCGGGACGGGATCACCGCGCCGCTGGGGATGAAGGACACGGGCTACAACCCGGACCGCTCGCTGCGCCCGAGGATCGCGGCGACCGAGTACCAGTCCAACCCGGCCAGGGGCATGGTCTGGGGGGAGGTCCACGACGAGAACGCCTGGTCGCTCGGAGGCGTGGCGGGACACGCCGGCATCTTCTCCACGGCCCAGGACATGGCCGTCCTCGCCCAGACGATGCTCAACGGTGGCACCTACGCCGGCCACCGGATCCTGTCGCGCGACAGCGTGCAGGCGATGACCACGGACACCAACGCGGCCTTTCCCGGGCACGCGCACGGCCTCGGGTTCGAGCTGGACCAGCGCTGGTACATGAGCGGCCTCTCCAGCCCCACCACCGCTGGGCACACGGGCTACACCGGCACGTCGCTGGTGATCGACTTCATGTCGCGCTCCTTCGTCGTCCTGCTCGCCAACCGCGTCCATCCGAGCCGCAGCTGGGGCAGCAACAACCCGGCGCGCCGGGTCGCCGCCCAGGCCCTGGCGCTGGCGCTGGCCGTCGAGCCCCGGCAGGGGAAGACCGCCTGGTTCAGCGGCACGCAGGACGCCACCACGGCGACGCTGAGCACCGGCGTGCTCGACGTGCCCGAGAAGGCAGCCGTGTCGTTTGACCTGTTCGTCGACACCGAAAGCTCGGACCCGCTGACCCTCGAGTCCTCCACGGACGGCGGCGCGAGCTTCCACCCCGTCCCGTTCACGGTCCGCGACCACGGGAGGACGACCCTGACCGACGGGTCGATCGCGACGAGCGGGACCCGACGCTGGCTCGAGGCGCGAGCCGACCTCCCGGCAGGTCCACAGGTCCTGCGCTGGCGCTACACCACGGACTCGACGTACCTGGGGCGAGGCGTCTATGTGGACGGCATCCGGGTCGCCGGCAAGGGTGGCACCGTCCTCGACGGCGAGAAGCACCCGGAGGCGCTCGACGCGCAGGGCTGGACGGAGTCCGGTCGGTGACCGCAGCTCAGTCGGGGCCGGTCGGCTCGGGCTCGGTCAGCTCGACCCGCACGGCGCGGCCGCGGTGCAGGGCGTTCTCGAGGACGGCACGCCGCGGGTCCGGCAGGTCGTAGAGCTCCCGCCGCGGCAGCCCGCGGCACGCCCGCAGGCCCGGAGCCTCGAGCACCTGGGCGACCAGGGCCTTGTCTCCCCCGACCACCAGCCCCTGGGGTATGCCGGGCGCGCCGGTCTTCGGGGACTCGTCGCCGCCGAGCAGGACCCGCACGGCATGCCCGACGACCGCCTCGACCAGGGCGTCGGCCTGGTTGTCGCGCCGCCGGGCGAACCGGTGCTGCGACCACCCACCGGCGGCGGTGCGGGACTGGACATGCCGGGTGCCCACCTTGGAGGCCGAGACCGCTCCGCCGGCGGCGAGGGCGACGGCATACCCGCCTCGCCGCACGAGGACCACCCCGAGGGGGTCGTGCGGGAAGTACGCGAACCGCGCGACCGCGCCGTCCCCGCCACTCGCGGACACGACGACGTCGCCGTCCGACGCGAGCCGGACGCCGTCGTGGCGCTCCCCGAAGCCGGACAGCCAGCGGTCGAGCCGCTCCGGAGCGACCTCGATGAGGCGGCTGGTCACCCGGTTGCGCGCGTCAGAGGTTGAAGCCGAGGGCGCGCAGCTGCTCGCGTCCGTCGTCGGTGATCTTGTCCGGGCCCCACGGCGGCATCCAGACCCAGTTGATCCGGAAGCTCGTGACGAGTCCCTCGAGGCACTGGCGGGTCTGGTCCTCGATGACGTCGGTGAGCGGGCACGCGGCCGAGGTCAGCGTCATGTCGATGACGGCCTGTGACTGCGAGTCGACGGTGATGCCGTAGACGAGGCCGAGGTCGACGACGTTGATGCCGAGCTCGGGGTCGACGACGTCGCGCATGGCCTCCTCGACGTCGGCGACGTTCGGCGGAGTACCCGTCGCGGACGTGTCGGCTGTCGGATTCTCGGCCGTCGGGTTCTCGGCGGTCGGGTTCTCGGTACTGGTGTCCGGGGTGGTCGTCTCAGGCATCGTCAGCCCTTCTCGGTCGTGGTGGTGGTCGAAGCGGCGGTGGTGATGTCGACGCCGGCCCTGGCGAGCGCGTCCGTGAAGGCCGTCCAGCCGAGCAGGGCGCACTTGACCCGGGCGGGGTACCTCGAGACCCCGGCGAAGGCGATGCCGTCGCCGAGGACGTCCTCGTCGCCGCCGTCCTGCCCCTTGGAGGTGAGCATGGCGCGCATCGCGACGAAGGTCTCCAGCGCCTCGCGGACGCTCCGCCCGGTGACCTCCTCGGCGAGCACGGAGGACGACGCGACCGAGATGGAGCAGCCGGTGGCGTCGTAGGACAGGTCCGCGACCGTGGCGTCGAGGTCGTGTCCGTCCAGCTGGACGCGCAGCGTCACCTCGTCGCCGCAGGTGGGGTTGACGTGGTGGACCTCGGTGTCGAACGGCTCGCGCAGCCCGGCGTGCTTCGGCCGTCTGGAGTGCTCGAGGATGAGCTCCTGGTAGAGGTCCATCAGCGACCCGCCTCCACGGCAGCGCCGACCGGCTCGAGCCCGAAGATCCTCGGGACGAGGTCGAGGGCGGCGAGCAGGACGTCGACCTCCCCGATGGTGTTGTATGCCGCGAAGGTCGCCCGGGTGGTCGCGGGCACCGACAGGGCACGGTGCAGCGGCCAGGCGCAGTGGTGCCCGACCCGGACGGCGACGCCCTGGTCGTCGAGGACCTGGCCGACGTCGTGGGCGTGCACGCCGTCGACGACGAACGCCACCGCGCTGCCGCGCTCCGTCGCCGCGTCCGGTCCGACCACCTGCACCCAGGGGCGCTCGGCCAGACCGGCGAGCAGGTGAGCGGCGAGCCGCTGCTCGTGGGCGAGGACCCGGTCCATCCCGAGCCGCTCGAGGTAGGTCACCGCGGCCGCGAGGCCGATCGCCTGGGCGGCCATCGGCACCCCCGCCTCGAACTTCTGCGGGACGGGGGCGTAGGTCGACGACTCCATGGTCACCGTCTCGATCATCGAGCCGCCGGTGAGGAAGACCGGCATCTCGTCGAGCAGCTCGGGGCGACCCCAGAGCACGCCGATGCCGAGCGGTCCGAGCAGCTTGTGGCCGCTGAAGGCGATGAAGTCGACGCCGAGCTCGCGGACGTCGGTCGGCAGGTGCGGCACCGACTGGCAGGCGTCGAGCACGACGAGCGCGCCGCGCTCGTGGGCCCGGGCGGTCAGCTCGGCGACGGGGTTGACCGTGCCGAGGACGTTCGAGACGTGGGTGAAGGCGAGGACCTTCGTGCGGGTCGACAGGAGGGAGTCGAGATCGGTGAGGTCGAGCCGGCCGTCAGCCGTCACCGGGATCCAGCGCAGCGTGGCACCCGTCCGCCGGGCCAGCTCCTGCCAGGGGACGAGGTTGGCGTGGTGCTCCATCTCCGTCACGAGGATCTCGTCGCCGGGGCCCAGCGTGAACCGCGATCGGGTGCCAGCCCCCGCACCGGAGGGCATACCGCCCCCGCCGCCGTGGGTGGCGTTGGAGAAGGCGTAGGCGACAAGGTTCAGCGCCTCGGTGGCGTTCTTGGTGAAGACGACCTCCTCGGGCCGCGCGCCGACGAAGCCGGCGATCGTCGCACGCGCCGACTCGTAGGCGTCGGTGCCCTCCTCGGAGAGCTGGTGCGCCCCCCGGTGGACGGCCGAGTTGTGCTGCTCGTAGAAGCCGCGCTCCGCGTCGAGCACCTGGGTCGGCTTGTGCGAGGTGGCGCCGGAGTCGAGGTAGACCAACGGCTTGCCGTCCCGCACGGTGCGCGTCAGGATCGGGAAGTCGGCCCGGATCCGGGCCATCTCCTCGTCGCTGAACGGCTGTGCGGTGCTCGACATGTCAGGCCTGGGCCGGCGTGAGGTAGCGGTCGTAGCCCTCGTCCTCGAGCCGGTCGGCGAGCTCGCGGCCACCCTCCTCGACGATCTTGCCGTCGATGAAGACGTGCACGAAGTCGGGCTGGATGTAACGCAGGATCCGCGTGTAGTGGGTGATGAGCAGGACGCCGATGTCGCTACCCTCCTTGACCCGGTTGACACCCTCGGAGACGACCTTGAGCGCGTCGACGTCGAGGCCGGAGTCGGTCTCGTCGAGGATGGCGACCCGCGGGTGCAGCAGCTCCATCTGGAGGATCTCGTGGCGCTTCTTCTCGCCACCGGAGAAGCCCTCGTTGACGTTGCGCTCGGCGAAGGCCGGGTCCATCCGCAGGGCCTCCATCGCGCCCTTCATGTCCTTGACCCAGGTGCGCAGCTTGGGAGCCTCGCCGTCGATCGCGGTCTTGGCGGTGCGCAGGAAGTTCGAGACGGTGACGCCCGGGACCTCGACGGGGTACTGCATCGCGAGGAAGAGGCCGGCGCGGGCCCGCTCGTCGACGGACATCGCGAGGACGTCCTCGCCGTCGAGGGTCACCGTGCCGCTGGTGATCGTGTACTTCGGGTGGCCGGCGATGGAGTAGGCCAAAGTCGACTTGCCCGACCCGTTCGGGCCCATGATCGCGTGCGTCTCGCCGGACTTCACGGTGAGGTCGACGCCGCGGAGGATCTCCTTGGTGCCGTCCTCGATGTCGACGCTGACGTGTAGGTCGCGGATCTCAAGAGTGGTCATGTGTGGTCACATCTCCAGGTGCTGGTCAGGTGGTGCGGGTCAGGGGGTGGTCTGGGTGACGGAGACGAACACGTCGCCGTCCTCGATCTTCACGGGGTAGATGGCGACCGGCAGGGTCGCCGGCGGACCGGACGGCTCCCCGGTGCGCACGTCGAAGCGCGAGCCGTGCAGCCAGCACTCGAGGGTGCAGCCGTCCACCTCGCCCTCCGAGAGCGAGACGTCCGCGTGCGAGCAGCGGTCGTTCAGCGCGTGGACGCCGCCATCGCTGTCGCGCACGAGGGCGACGATGACGCCGTCGACGTCCGCCTGGGCGACGCTGCCGGGTGCCAGGTCGTCGAGGCGGCAGACGAGGGTGAACTCGCCCTCGTCCTGCGGGGTCGGCTGCGACGTCGGCTGAGCGCTCATACGTCCGCTCCCGCGGCCGCGGCCTGGGTCAGCTCGGTCTCGATGTCGGCGATGAGCCGCTCGCGCAGCTCGGCCACGGGGATCTGGTGGATCACGTCGGCGAAGAAGCCGCGCACGACGAGGCGTCGGGCCTCGTCCTCCGGGATCCCGCGGGCCTGCAGGTAGAACAGCTGCTCGTCGTCGAACCGCCCGGTGGCCGAGGCGTGCCCGGCGCCGACGATCTCGCCGGTCTCGATCTCGAGGTTGGGCACCGAGTCGGCGCGCGCGCCGTCGGTCAGCACGAGGTTGCGGTTCAGCTCATAGGTGTCGGTGCCTTCGGCCTCGGCCCGGATGAGCACGTCGCCGACCCAGACCGTGTGCGCGTCCTCGCCCTGCAGGGCGCCCTTGTAGGTGACGCGGCTGGTGCACCTCGGGGCGTTGTGGTCGATGAAGCTGCGGTGCTCGAGGTGCTGACCGGAGTCGGCGAAGTAGACCCCGAGCAGGGTTGCCTCGCCGCCGGGCCCGGCATACCGCACGTTGGCGTTGACGCGGACGATCTCGCCGCCGATGGTCACCGAGATGTGCTTGTAGGCGGCGTCCCGGCCGACCTGGGCGTCGTGCTGCGCCAGGTGCAGCGCGCCGTCGTCCCAGTGCTGGACGCTGACGACGGTGAGGGACGCGCCGTCACCGACGACGACCTCGAGGTTGCCGGCGTGCTCGCCGCCGCCCTGGTGGTCGAGGACGACGACGGCCCTGCTGTGGTGGCGGGCCTCGATGACGTGGTGGGCGTTGCTGCGCAGCCCGCCGGTGCCCTTGACGACGACGGTGACCGGCTCGGTCAGCTCCGCCTCGGCAGGGATGACGAGGTGCAGCGCCTCGGGGGTGTTCGCGCTGGCGACGACGGCGGCCCGGTCAGCCGGGACGAGCACGGTGCCGCGCGGCGCCTGGCCCGGCGCCAGCGTGCCGACGACGACCTCGCCCGGGGCACCGACGTCATACGTCACTGCGCCCTCGGCGGTGGCCGTGTCGCCGAGCAGCGCGTGCAGCCGGTCGACCGGCGTGAAGCGCCACTCCTCCTCGCGACCACTCGGCATGGGGAAGGCGCCGACGTCGAACGAGGTGCGCCGCTCGGCACGCGACTGGTCCGGGACGAAGGCCGCGCCCGAGTCGGTGTGCGCGGCGGAGCCCGGGGTGAGCGCCGCGGTGGTGGTGTCTGACTTCTCCAACAGCGGCATCAGCCGACTGCTCCTTCCATCTGCAGCTCGATGAGCCGGTTGAGCTCGAGGGCGTACTCCATCGGCAGCTCGCGGGCGATCGGCTCGACGAAGCCGCGCACGATCATCGCCATGGCCTCCTCCTCCGTCATCCCGCGGGACATCAGGTAGAAGAGCTGGTCGGCCGAGACCTTCGAGACGGTGGCCTCATGGCCCATCTGCACGTCGTCCTCGCGGACGTCGACGTACGGGTAGGTGTCCGAGCGGCTGATCGTGTCGACGAGCAGCGCGTCGCAGCGCACAGTGGACCTGCTGTTCGTGGCGCCCTCCATGACCTGGACCAGGCCGCGGTATGACGTGCGGCCACCGCCGCGGGCGACCGACTTCGAGACGATCGTGCTCGACGTGTTCGGCGCCGCGTGGACCATCTTCGCGCCGGCGTCCTGGTGCTGCCCCTCGCCGGCGAAGGCGATCGACAGGGTCTCGCCCTTGGAGTGCTCGCCGAGCAGGTAGACGGCGGGGTACTTCATCGTCACCTTGGAGCCGATGTTGCCGTCGATCCACTCCATCGTCGCGCCCTCGGCGCAGGTCGCGCGCTTGGTGACGAGGTTGTAGACGTTGTTCGACCAGTTCTGGATCGTCGTGTACCGGACTCGGGCGTTCTTCTTGACGATGATCTCGACGACCGCGGAGTGCAGCGAGTCCGACTTGTAGATCGGCGCCGTGCAGCCCTCGACGTAGTGCACCGACGAGCCCTCGTCGGCGATGATCAGGGTGCGCTCGAACTGGCCCATGTTCTCGGTGTTGATCCGGAAGTAGGCCTGCAGCGGGATGTCGATGTGCACGCCCGGGGGGACGTAGATGAACGAGCCACCGGACCACACCGCGGTGTTGAGCGACGCGAACTTGTTGTCGCCCGCGGGGATCACGGAGGTGAAGTACTCGCGGAAGAGGTCCTCGTGCTCGCGCAGGCCGGTGTCGGTGTCGACGAAGATGACGCCCTTCTCCTCCAGGTCCTCGCGGATCTGGTGGTAGACGACCTCGGACTCGTACTGCGCCGCGACGCCGCCGATGAGGCGCTGCTTCTCCGCCTCGGGGATGCCGAGCCGGTCATAGGTGTTCTTGATGTCCGCGGGCAGGTCGTCCCACGTGGTGGCCTGCTTCTCGGTGGACTTCACGAAGTACTTGATGTTCTGGAAGTCGATGCCGGTCAGGTCGGAGCCCCACGTCGGCATCGGCTTCTTGCCGAAGAGCCGCAGCGACTTCAGCCGCAGGTCGAGCATCCACTGCGGCTCGCTCTTGCGGCTGGAGATGTCGCGCACGACGTCCTCGCTCAGCCCACGCTTGGCGGTCGCCCCGGCGGTGTCGGAGTCGGCCCAGCCGTACTCGTAACGGCCGAGGTCCTTCAGACCGGGGTTGAGCTCTTCGATGTTCGTGCTCATCGTGAGGACCTTTCCTGGGTGGGAGCGGTATGCGGGGCAGTGCCGGTGGTGGTGCTGGTTCGGGGGGCGCGGGCGGCGGTGCGGGTCCGGGTGGACGGGGGCGCCTTCTGGTCCAAGTCCCGACGGCGCCGCAGTGTTCCCGGCGCCGGCTGGCCAGCCTCCGCGTCGGCCGTCGCCGACGCCGCAGCGGCGGTCGGGATGAACGTGGTGCAGACCCGGTGCCCGGCGGCAAGGGTCGCGAGCCGCTGGACGTGCACGCCGAGCAGCCGGGAGAAGGCGTCGGTCTCGGCGTCGCAGAAGGCGGGGAACTGCTCGGCGACGTGCTTGACGGGGCAGTGGCCCTGGCACAGCTGGACGCCGGCGAGCGAGCCGGTGCCGACCGGGCGGGCGGAGGCGGCGAAGCCGTCCTCCGTCAGCGCGGTGACCAGGGCGTCGGCTCTGCGGGCGGGGTCGTGGCCGGCGGTGGCGAGCTGGGCCGCATACCGGGCCTCGACCCCCGCGACGCGCTGCCGGGCGAACGCGGCGACGGCCTCGGGGCCGGCGGCATCCTCGAGGAAGTGCAGCGCCTCGGTGGCGAGCCCGTCGTAGTCGGACGGGAGCGCCTCGTGGCCGGCCTCGGAAATGACGAAGGAGCGGGCGGGCCGGCCCCGACCGCGGGTCTGGCCGGCCTGGCCGGTCAGCGGGTCGTGCTCGACGACCGCACCCTGCTCAGCGAGCGCGTCGAGGTGCCGGCGGACGGCCGCGGGGGTGAGCCCGAGACGGGAGCCGATGGCCGCCGCGGTGACCGGTCCGTGCTCGGAGACGACGGCCAGCACCCGCTCGCGGGTGCGGTGCTCCAGGTGCTGTGAGGTGGTCTCACAGTCCACGGAGGTCTGGCTGTCGATAAACACCACACCATTGTGACGTAATTCGGCCCGAACCTGTAGTTAGGTGCACCTAAGCCTGGGCGACGACGGGTCCCGAGCCTAGACTCCCGGCGTGCGCCCCACGCCCCCCTTTGCGGTCGAGCTGGAGGAGGTCGTCCGCCGGCACGGGGCGACCACCGCCCTCGGCGGGCTGTCCTGGGTCGCCCGCACGGGCCAGGTCACGGCGGTCCTCGGGCCGAACGGCGCCGGCAAGACGACGGCGGTCGAGTGCGCTGTGGGGCTGCAGCGGCCCGACGGAGGCCGGGTCAGCGTGCTCGGCGCCGACCCCTGGCGCGCCCCCGCGGCGCACCGCGCTCGGGTCGGCGTGATGCTGCAGTCGGGCGGCCTGCCCAACGGCACCAAGCCGCTGCGGCTGCTCCAGCACCTCGCGGCCCTGTATGCCGTGCCCGCGGACCTCTCGGCCCTGGTCGAGCGGCTCGGCATCGACCGGTTCCTCGGCACGACGGTCCGGCGGCTCTCCGGAGGGCAGAAGCAGCGGCTGGCGCTGGCTGCCGCCCTCGTCGGCCGGCCCGAGGTGGCCTTCCTCGACGAGCCGACCGCTGGGCTGGACCCGCACGGGCGGCTCGACGTCTACGAGCTCATCGAGCAGATCCGGGACGAGGGCACCACCGTGGTCGTCACCAGCCACTCGTTCGAGGAGGCACAGCGGCTGGCCGACCACCTCGTGATCGTCAGCGAGGGGCGGACCGTCGCCGAGGGCTCGGTCTCGGACGTCGTGGCCGGCGGCTCGCTCGAGCAGGTCTACTTCGACCTCACCCGGAAGGCGACCCGATGAGCGGCTCGTCCCCGGCGGGCTCGGCGGCGGCCGCGGCTGGCCCGCCCGCGCGGCCACCGGCCCCGGCAGCATCCGGCGCCCGGGTGCTGGCCCAGGCACGCTTCGAGCTCGGGACCCTCTTCCGCAACGGCGAGCAGCTGCTCGTCTCGCTGGTGCTCCCCCTCGGAGTGCTCGTCGGGCTCGCCCTGACCGACACCCCTTCGCTCGGTGCGGGACGCCGGATCGACCTCGTCGTGCCCGGCGTCCTCGCCCTGTGCGTCATCTCGGCGGCGTTCACCGCCCAGGCGATCTCCACCGCCTTCGACCGCCGCTATGCCGTGTTGCGGCTCCTCGGCACCACTCCCCTGGGCCGTGAGGGCCTGCTCTGGGCCAAGGCCGTCGCCACCATGGCCGTCGAGCTGGTCCAGTGGGTGGTCATCGCCGGTGTCGGCCTGCTCCTCGGGTGGCACCTCCCGCTCGTCGGCCTGCTCTACGCCGTGCCCCTGCTGCTCGCCGGCACCTGGACGTTCGTCGCGCTCGCGCTGCTGCTCGCCGGGACGCTGCGAGCCGAGGGCGTGCTCGCGGTCGCCAACCTCGTCTGGGTCGCGCTCGTCGCCCTCGGTGGCGTCCTCGTCCCCCGGACCGAGCTGCCCGTGGGCCTGACCCACCTCGCCGCGGCGCTGCCCTCCTCGGCCCTGGCCGACGGCCTGCGCGCGGCCTTCGTCGAGAGCCGGCTGGACGGCATACCGCTCGTGCTGCTGGTCGGCTGGGCAACGGTCGCGACAGTGCTCGCCCGGCGGACCTTCCGCTGGTCGGACTGAGCGGTGCGGGCAGCAGGCTCCTGGAGATCAGCAGCCCTCCTGGAGATACTGCGGCCATGAGCACCGGCGCCCGGCTGCGGCCGATCACCCCCGACGACGTCTCCACCGTCCTCGACCTCAACGAGCGGGACGTCCACCTGCTCGCCCCGATGGACGCCGCCCGGCTCGACCAGCTGCGCGGCTGGGCGGAGCGGGCCGACGTCATCGACGTGGAGGGCCAGGTCGCGGGGTTCGTGCTGACCTTCGGACCGGGCAGCGACTACGACTCGGAGAACTACCGGTGGCACGCCGAGCGGTTCGGCGTCCGGTTCGCCTACCTGGACCGGATCGTCATCGCCACGCGCTTCCGCCGGCGCGGCCTGGGCCGGCTCGTCTACGACGAGCTGGAGTCTGCGGCGAGGCCGCACGGGCGGATGACTCTGGAGGTCAACGTCGACCCGCCGAACGAGGGGTCGCTGGCGTTCCACGCCGGGCGCGGCTACGTCGAGGTCGGCCGGCTCGGAGACCCCGGCCACGTCGTGGCCCTGATGGTCAAGGAGCTCTGAAACGCCGGGAGCTCTGAAACGCCGGGAGATCTGAAGGGCACGGAGCTCGAAGTGGCCGGGAGAGCGCCGCCGCGGTGACGCGGTGGGGGTCGGGGTCGCTCGACCGGCACGAGACCCGGGAGACGGGGTTTCGGCGCACTTCTGGCGTGTCGTGCCGGTCGGGCCGCCCCTGATCCGGGTCTGCTGGCCGGCGGCGTCGGTGGCATGGACCGGGGCCCGATGGGGCGGCCGCGGCCGCCCGCATACGCTGAGCCTCGTGCAGATCCCCGCCGCCCGACCGTCCCTGGTGCGTCCGATCCTGTGGGCCAACCTGGTCGGCGAGGTCGCCATCGTCGTGACCGGAGGAGTGGTCCGGCTCACCGGGAGCGGCCTGGGGTGCACCACCTGGCCGGAGTGCGTGCCGGGGTCCTTCACCCCCGTCCCGCACCAGGAGCAGGGCTTCCACAAGCTCATCGAGTTCGGCAACCGCACCCTCACCGGGGTGGTCGGCCTGCTGGCGCTCGCCGCGCTCTGGGTCGTCTGGACCCGGCTGCGCTCGCGCCGGCCCCTGCTGCCGGTGGCGGTGGGGCTCGTGCTCGGCGTGCTGCTCCAGGCGGTCGTCGGCGGGATCACCGTGCGGACCGGGCTCAACCCCTTCCTCGTCGCGTTCCACTTCCTGCTCTCGATGGTCATGGTGATGCTCGCCACGGTGCTGCTTCGGGGAGCGGACCCCGTTGCCGCCGCGGCTGACGAGCCGGCTGACGGGCTGGTGGGGTCGGGTGACGGAACGCGGGCGGAGGGCCGGGTGGCGGCGCTCGTGAGGCGGCTCGGGTGGGTGACCTCGGCGCTCGCGGGAGTCGTGCTCGTCCTCGGAACCGTGGTGACCGGGTCCGGGCCCCACTCGGGCGACGCGCTGCAACCGGCCCGGACCGGGTTCGACCCGCGTTTCGTCTCCTGGGTGCACGCCGACGCGGTGATGCTCTTCGTCGGCCTCGTCGTCGCGATGCTCGTCGCCGTGCACCTGACCACCCGGTCCCCCGCAGCGCGCTCGGCCTGGCGCGTCGTGCTCGTCGTGACGCTGGCCCAGGGGCTGGTCGGCTACGTGCAGTACTTCACCGGGCTGCCCGAGATCCTCGTCGGCGTCCACATGCTCGGAGCCACCCTCCTCGTGGTGACCCTGACAACGGGGATGCTTCGGTTGCCTGGCCGTTTATCGGGTGACCCGATGAACGGTCCCTTCGCGCGAGGACGTTCCTCGAGGGAAGGACCAGATTCTCGGGTCACCCGATAGACAGCCACCCCCGCCGCACGCCCCTGGTCGGGTCAGTGCAGGTCGTCAGCGCAGGACGGGCAGGTAGAGCAACGGGTCGATCGCCACCCCGACGAAGAGGATGGTCAGGTAGGTGATCGAGAAGTGGAACAGCCGCATCGGCTTCAGCACCGCGGGGCCCGACCCGAGCCGGGCGTGCCGCAGCAGCCGGTGCGCCTCACCGACGAAGAGCGCTCCGGCGACCACCGCGGCCACGAGGTAGACCCAGCCCATCGAGCCGACCGGAACGAGGACGAGCGAGGTGGCGACCATGGCCCACGAGTAGGCGACAACCTGGCGGGCGACGACGACGAACTGCTCGACGACGGGCAGCATCGGGACGTGGGCGGCGGCGTAGTCGTCCTTGAACTTCATCGACAGCGGCCAGTAGTGCGGCGGCGTCCAGAAGAAGATCACCATGAACAGCACGAGCGCCGACCAGGACACCGCCCCGGTCACCGCGGACCAGCCGATGAGCACCGGCATACATCCCGCCGCGCCGCCCCAGACGATGTTCTGGGCGGTGCGCCGCTTGAGCAGCAGGGTGTAGACGCCGACGTAGAAGAGCAGCGCGGCCAGGGCGAGGACGGCGCTGAGCGGGTTGACGAAGAGCGCCAGCCAGACGGTCGACGCCACCGCCAGCACCCCGCCGAAGACGAGTGCGGCGCGCGGGGAGATCGTCCCGGTGACGAGCGGGCGCTGGCTCGTGCGGTGCATTATCGCGTCGATGTCGCGGTCGAGGTAGCAGTTGAGGGTGTTGGCCGCCCCGGCCGAGAGCGAGCCGCCGACGAGGGTCGCGGCCACCAGCCACAGCGACGGGACCCCGCGCGCGGCGAGGAACATCACCGGCACCGTGGTGATGAGGAGCAGCTCGATGATCCGCGGCTTGGTCAGCGCGAGGTACTGGCCGGCGACGAACCGCGGTCCGCGACCGACGGGACCGGGAGTCGCCGACAGGCCGGCGCGGGGGTCCAGAGCGGTCACGGCGTCCTTTGCGGGCATGGGGGTTCGAGTGCGCGGCCAGTCTAGCCGGGTGGTCGGGCCTGGAATCCGGCGCGGGTCGGCGGCGTTGGACCAGCTGACCCCGATGACCCCGATGACGCGCATGACCGGCCTGCCCGGCCCGGCTCGCTCGACCCGCTCTCCGCGGCCCGAGCGGTAGGCCGTCCCGCATGTATGGCGCGAGGCACGGGCACTAGTCTCGGAACCGACCGACGTCGAAGAAGTGAAGGAGCGAGTTCGTGACCACCGCCAAGGCCCTCCGCTCATCCATTCTCTCGCGGCGAAGCCCGGACCTGCCTCGTCCGCTGGCGAAGAAGGCGGGGTGGTCCGACCTCGACGTCCGTGCGGTCGACACGGTGCGGCTGCTCGCGGCCGACGCGGTGCAGAAGGTCGGCAACGGACACCCCGGCACGGCGATGTCCCTCGCGCCCGCGGCATACCTGCTCTACCAGAACGTCATGACCCACGACCCGTCCGACCCGGCCTGGCTCGGCCGCGACCGGTTCGTCCTCTCCTGCGGCCACTCGAGCCTCACGCAGTACATCCAGCTCTACCTCTCGGGCTACGGCCTCGAGCTCAGCGACCTCCAGGCCCTGCGCACCTGGGGCAGCCTCACCCCCGGCCACCCCGAGGTCCACCACACCACGGGCGTGGAGATCACGACCGGCCCGCTGGGCAGCGGCCTCGCCTCGGCCGTCGGTATGGCGTTCGGCCAGCGCCGCCAGCGCGGCCTGCTCGACCCCGACGCCTTGCCCGGCCAGAGCCCGTTCGACCACCACATCTACGTGATGGCCTCCGACGGCGACATCATGGAGGGGGTCAGCCACGAGGCCTCCGCGCTGGCCGCCCACCAGGAGCTGGGCAACCTCACCCTCATCTACGACCAGAACCACATCTCGATCGAGGACGACACCGACATCTCGTTCTCGGAGGACGTGGGCAAGCGCTACGAGGCCTACGGCTGGCACGTCGTCACGGTCGACTGGCGCAGGCAGGCCGCCGACCACGACGGTGGCCACCGCTACGTCGAGGACGTCGACGCGCTGCTCGCCGCGATCGAGTCCGGCAAGAAGGTCACCACCAAGCCCACCCTCGTCGTGCTGCGGACGATCATCGCCTGGCCCGCGCCGACGAAGCAGGACACCGGCAAGTCCCACGGCTCGGCCCTCGGCGACGACGAGGTCAAGGCGACCAAGGAGCTGCTGGGCTTCCCGGCGAACAGGACCTTCACGGTCGAGCGCCCGGTGCTCACCCACGCCCGCCAGGTGGTCAAGCGCGGCAAGGCCGCCCACAAGGCGTGGGACAAGCGGTATGCGGCGTGGCGCAAGGCCAACCCTGAGCGCGCCGCCCTCCTCGACCGGCTCGTGGCCGGCGACCTGCCCGCCGGGCTCGACGCAGCCCTGCCCACCTTCGCCACCGACCTCGACAAGGGCATGTCCACCCGCGCCGCCTCCGGGAAGGTGCTCGGCTCCCTCGCCGAGGTCATGCCGGAGCTGTGGGGCGGCTCGGCCGACCTGGCCGAGTCCAACAACACGACGATGGAGGGCGAGCCCTCGTTCATCCCCAAGGGCAAGCAGACGAACGCCTGGAAGGGCGGACCGTACGGGCGCACGCTGCACTTCGGCATCCGTGAGTTCGGCATGGGCTGCATCCTCAACGGCATCGCCCTCGAGGGTCTGACCAAGCCGTACGGCGGCACCTTCCTGGTCTTCTCCGACTACATGCGCGGAGCGGTGCGGCTCGCCGCCATCCAGAAGCTGCCGGTCACCTTCGTCTGGACGCACGACTCCATCGGCCTCGGCGAGGACGGTCCGACCCACCAGCCGGTCGAGCACCTCGCCGCGCTGCGCGCCATACCCGGCCTCGACGTGGTCCGTCCGGGTGACGCGAACGAGACCGCTGCGGCCTGGGCCGCCATCCTGCGCAACGGCCGGCCCGCCGGCCTGGCGCTGACGCGGCAGAACGTCCCGGTCCTCGACCGCAAGCGGTTCGCGAACGCGAGCGGTGTCGCCAAGGGTGCCTACGTCCTCGTCGACGGAGGGGAGTCGGGCAAGGAGGCGCCCGAGGTCATCCTCATCGCCACCGGGAGCGAGGTCGGGATCGCCGTCGAGGCCCGCGAGCAGCTCGAGAAGGGCGGCATCCGCACGCGGGTGGTCTCGATGCCCTGCCGGGAGTGGTTCGAGGAGCAGACCCGGGCCTACCAGGACAAGGTCCTGCCACCGTCGGTGCGCGCCCGGGTGAGCATCGAGGCGGCCGTCGCGTTCGGCTGGCACGACATCGTCGGCGACGCCGGCCGCAGCATCAGCCTCGAGCACTTCGGCGCCTCGGCCGACTACCAGACCCTCTTCCGGGAGTTCGGCATCACCCCTGAGGCGACGGTCAAGGCGGCCCGCGACTCGCTCAAGGCGGCCGCCACCGCGGGCGACCGCGTCCCGTCGGTGAACGGGACCAGCCCGCGCAAGCGCACCGACGGCGCGCGCACCGACACCACGGCGAAGAAGAGCAGCGCCACGAAGAGCGCCGCCTCCGCCTCCTCCAGCCGATAACCCGCCCACAGCAAGGGATCTGAGCATCATGACGAACAGCAACCTGCAGGCCCTGTCCGACGCCGGCGTCTCGATCTGGCTCGACGACCTCTCCCGGGACCGGCTCAACACCGGCAACCTGGCCGAGCTCATCACCACGAAGAACGTCGTCGGCGTGACGACGAACCCGTCGATCTTCCAGGCTGCCCTGTCCCAGGGCACGGCCTACGACGAGCAGATCGCCCAGCTCGCCGGCGAGGGCAAGACCGTGGACGAGGCCGTGTTCGCGCTGACGACGGCCGACGTGGCCCAGGCGTGCGACCTGTTCCGCCCCGTCTTCGAGCAGACCGACGGCCAGGACGGCCGGGTCTCGATCGAGGTCGACCCCCGGCTGGCCCGCGACACACAGAAGACGTCAGAGGAGGCCGCCCGGCTCAGCGACGCCGTGGACCGCCCGCAGGTCTTCATCAAGATCCCGGCCACCCGCGAGGGGCTGTCGTCGATCACCGCGACCCTGGCCCGGGGCATCAGCGTCAACGTCACACTGATCTTCGCGCTCGACCGCTACCGCGCCGTGATGAACGCCTACCTCGACGGGCTCGAGCAGGCCGACCGGGCCGGCCGCGACCTGTCCCAGATCCGGTCGGTCGCCTCGTTCTTCGTCTCCCGGGTGGACAGCGAGGTCGACAAGCGGCTCGACGCGATCGGCACGCACGAGGCCGCCGCGCTCAAGGGCCGGGCCGGCATCGCCAACGCGCGGCTGGCCTACCAGGCCTACGAGGAGGTCTTCTCCACCCCGCGCTGGGAGAACCTCAAGTCCAAGGGCGCACACCCCCAGCGGCCGCTGTGGGCATCGACGGGTGTCAAGGACCCGGCATACCCCGACACGATGTACGTCACCGAGCTCGTGGCGCCCGGCGTCGTCAACACCATGCCGGAGAAGACCCTCGACGCGGCGGCCGACCATGCCGAGGTCACCGGCGACACGGTCACCGGCCACTACGCGGACGCCCAGCGGGTGCTGGACGAGCTCGACGCCCTCGGCATCTCCTACACCGACGTCGTGGAGCTGCTCGAGAAGGAGGGCGTCGAGAAGTTCGAGAAGTCCTGGGCCGACCTGCTCGAGCAGGTCGCCACAGACCTGGAGAAGGCCAGCGCATGAGCACCCTGTCCGTCACCGCCTCTGGTCCGGCGGCGGATGCGGTGGCCGCCCGCGTCCCCGAGCTCGTCGAGGCCGGCTTCGCCTCCAGGCTCTTCCAGCGTGACCCCACCCTGTGGGGGCCCGACGCCGAGGCCGAGTCACGGGTGCGCCTCTCCTGGGTGGGCCTGCCGCGCAGCTCCCGTCCCCTGGTCGGCGAGATCGCCGCGCTCCGCGACCACCTCTCCTCGCAGGGGCTCGACCACGTCGTGCTCTGCGGTATGGGCGGCTCCTCGCTCGCGCCGGAGGTCATCTGCGCGACAGCCGGCGTCGAGCTGACCGTGCTCGACTCGTCGCACCCCGACTACGTGCGCGCCGCCCTCGCCGACCGGCTCGACCGGGCGGTCGTCGTCGTCTCGAGCAAGTCGGGATCGACCGTGGAGACCGACTCGCAGCGCCGGGCCTTCGAGGCAGCCTTCACCGAGGCGGGGATCGACCCGACGGAGCGGATCGTCATCGTCACCGACCCGGGCAGCCCGCTCGACCAGGAGGCCCGCTCCGGCGGCTTCCGTGTGGTCAACGCCGACCCCGACGTGGGCGGACGCTACTCCGCACTCACGGCCTTCGGCCTCGTCCCGAGCGGGCTCGCCGGCGTCGACATCGAGGCGCTGCTCGACGACGCGGAGTCGGTGGCCGACCTGCTCGCGGCGGACGACGACGCCAACCCCGGCCTGCGGCTTGGCGCGGCGATGGCCGGCACCGAGCCGCTGCGGGACAAGCTCGTCCTCGTCGACGACGGCTCCGGGATCGTCGGTTTCGCGGACTGGGCCGAGCAGCTCATCGCCGAGTCCACCGGCAAGGGCGGCCACGGCATCCTCCCCGTCGTCGTCACCGACGACGACGACCCCGAGGTGCGCGCGCCCGGCGGCGACGTCACCGTAGCCCGCCTGGTCGACCTCGACGCGGACCTCGACGCCGGCCCGGACGACGCCGGCCCGGACGCCGCCGGCCCGGGCGACACCGAGGTCGACGCCCACCGCAGCGAGGTGCACGTGGGCGGGACGCTCGGCGCGCAGCTGATGCTCTGGGAGGTGGCGACCGCGGTCGCCGGACGGCTGCTCGGCATCAACCCCTTCGACCAGCCCGACGTCGAGAGCGCCAAGAAGGCCGCCAGGTCACTGCTCGACGAGGGCACGGGGGATGCCGTCGCTCCGGCAGCGACCGACGGGGCCATCGAGATCCGCTCGCTCGGCGGCGAATGGCTGGGTGACGCAAGCACCGTCGCCGACGCGCTGACCGCGCTCTTCACCGAGCTCGACCCCAACCGCGGCTATGTCGCCGTGATGGCCTACCTCGACCGCGCCGAGGACGCCGCCCTCGCCGGCTGCCGCCGCGCGATCGCGCTGCGCACGGAGCGGCCGACGACCTTCGGCTGGGGACCGCGCTTCCTCCACTCGACCGGCCAGTTCCACAAGGGCGGCCCGGCTGAGGGGGTCTACGTCCAGGTGACCAGCACCCCGAGGGACGACCTGCCGATCCCGGGGCGGGAGTTCACCTTCGGTGACTTCATCGCCGCCCAGGCAGGTGGTGACGCCACCGTCCTCGCGGACCACGGCCGGCCCGTGCTCCGGCTCCACCTCACCGACCACGACGCCGGGCTCGCCCAGCTCGAGAAGGTGCTCGGCGTCGACGGTGGCACCGAGGCGGCCGCACCCCATACGGACGGACCTGCATGAGCCCGAGCCGGATCGCCCCGGGGACCAACCCCCTTCGCAACCCGCAGGACCGCAGGCTCCCCCGGATCGCCGGACCCTGCGGGATGGTGCTCTTCGGAGTCACCGGTGACCTCGCCCGCAAGAAGCTCATGCCGGCGATCTACGACCTCGCCAACCGCGGGCTGCTGCCACCGGGCTTCTCGCTCGTCGGCTTCGCCCGCCGCGACTGGGCCCACCAGGACTTCGGCCAGGTCGTCTACGAGTCGGTCAAGGAGCACGCGCGCACCCCCTTCCGGGAGGACGTGTGGCGCAACCTCGCCGAGGGGTTCCGCTTCGTGCCAGGCACGTTCGACGACCCCGCGGCCTTCGACCTGCTGGCCGAGACGGTGCACACGCTCGAGCGTGAGCGGGGCACTGGCGGCAACCTCGCGTTCTATCTCTCCATCCCACCCGGGTTCTTCGCCGAGGTCTGCGAGCAGCTCCAGCGCTCCGGCCTGGCGACCACGCAGGACTCGAGCTGGCGGCGGGTGGTCATCGAGAAGCCGTTCGGCCACGACCTCAAGAGCGCCCGGGCCCTGAACGACATCGTCGCGTCGGTCTTCCCCCCGGACTGCGTCTTCCGGATCGACCACTACCTCGGCAAGGAGACGGTGCAGAACATGCTGGCGCTGCGGTTCGCCAACCAGATGTTCGAGCCGATCTGGAACGCCAACTACGTCGACCACGTGCAGATCACCATGGCCGAGGACATCGGCATCGGCGGCCGGGCCGGCTACTACGACGGCATCGGCGCGGCCCGCGACGTCATCCAGAACCACCTCCTACAGCTGCTCGCCCTGACCGCGATGGAGGAGCCGGTCTCCTTCGGAGCCGACGACCTGCGCGCGGAGAAGGAGAAGGTGCTCTCCGCCGTCCGCATCCCCACCGACATGGCGCGGCATACCGCCCGTGGGCAGTACGCCGCCGGCTGGCAGGGCGGCGAGGAGGTCGTCGGCTACCTCGACGAGGACGGGGTCGCGAAGACCTCCCACACGGAGACGTATGCCGCAGTGCGCCTGGAGGTGGATACCCGCCGGTGGGCGGGCGTCCCCTTCTACCTGCGGACGGGCAAGCGCCTCGGCAAGCGGGTGACCGAGATCGCGGTCGTCTTCAAGAAGGCGCCGCACCTGCCCTTCGACGACACGGCGACGGAGGAGCTCGGGCAGAACGCGATCGTCATCCGGGTGCAGCCCGACGAGGGCATCACCATGCGGTTCGGGTCGAAGGTGCCGGGCAGCCAGATGGAGGTGCGCGACGTGACGATGGACTTCGGCTACGGCAGCTCCTTCACCGAGTCCTCGCCGGAGGCCTACGAGCGACTGATCCTCGACATGCTGCTCGGCGACCCGCCCCTGTTCCCCCGGCACGAGGAGGTCGAGCTGTCCTGGCGCATCCTCGACCCCATCGAGGCATGGTGGGCCAAGCACGGCAGGCCGCAGGCCTACCCCGCCGGGGGTTGGGGTCCCAAGGCCAGCGACGAGCTGATGGCCCGCGACGGACGCACCTGGAGGATGCCGTGATCGTCGACCTGCCCAAGACGACGAGCACCGCCGTGAGCAAGAAGCTCGTGCGGCTGCGCAACGACGTCGGGGCGATGACCTTGGGGAGGGTGCTCACCCTCGTCATCGTCGTCGACGACACGGAGGCCGACGAGATCATCGCGGCCGCCAACGACGCCAGCCGCCAGCACCCGTCGCGGATCATCGTCGTCGTCGCCGGCAACCGCCGCGGCGGCAACCGGATGGACGCCCAGATCCGGGTGGGGGGCGACGCGGGTGCGAGCGAGGTCGTCGTCCTGCGGCTGTTCGGGGCGCTGGCCAACCACGGCCAGTCGGTCATCGTTCCGCTGCTGCTGCCGGACTCCCCCGTCGTCGCCTGGTGGCCGCACGACTTCCCTTCCGACCTGCGCCACGACCCGATCGCCCAGATGGCCGGCCGCCGCATCACCGACTCGGCCGCGTCGGCCAACCCCAAGGCGAGCCTGAAGAAGCTGGCGAAGATCTACCGTCCGGGCGACACGGACCTGGCGTGGACCCGGATCACCCTCTGGCGTGGGCTGCTCGCCGCGGCACTCGACGGCCCGCCATACGAGCAGGTCACCGAGGCGGTCGTCGCGGGTGCCACCGACTCTCCCTCTACCGACCTGCTCGCCGGGTGGCTCGCCCAGGCACTGAGGGTCCCCGTCACCCGCCTGCGGACCCCCGCAGGCACCGGCGTCAGCAGCGTCCGGCTCCAGCGCAGGAGCGGGCCGATCGACCTGGTCCGCCCGGACGGCGCGGTGGCCACGCTCTGCCAGGTGGGGCAGCCCGACCGGCGGATCAGCCTCAAGCGGCGAGGCCTGGCCGAGTGCCTCGCCGACGAGCTGCGCCGGCTCGACGTGGACGAGGTCTACGAGGCCGCCCTCACGCACGGACTGGCCAAGGTGACGCCCGGCCGCACCGCGAGCGAGGCTGCGGCGCAGGGCGAGTCGCCGTCGTTGGCGACGGCACGCCGCACGGCCGCCCGCCTGGCGCGTGGCTCGCGCGCCCGCGAGTCGTCCGCGATGGTCACGGCGGAGCCGGCTCCCCAGACCGGCGACACCGAGGCGGTGAAGAAGGCCACCGCCCGCAAGCTCGCCAGCCGTCCGACACCTCGCGAGGAGCACGTCGCCGCCTCCGGCTCCGCCGCAGGACGCTCGTCCCGGCGACCGGCCACCACGAAGGCCGCGACGGCGGCACGGAGGACGAAGAAGGCAGGCAGCTGATGACCGACCTCCCGCTGGTCGTGGTCCACCCCGACAAGGCCGTTCTCGCCCAGGCAGCGGCCGCTCGGTTCGCCAACGCCGTCGCGGACGCGCAGGCGGCCCGCGGGTCCGCACACGTCGCGCTGACCGGGGGCTCGATGGGCTCGGCCGTCGTCGAGGCGCTCAGCAACAGCCCGGTCCGCCACGCGGTGGACTGGTCGCGCGTCGACGTGTGGTGGGGCGACGAGCGCTACCTGCCCAGCGGAGACGCGGACCGCAACGACACCCAGAACGACGCGGCCGGGCTGGACCGGCTCGGGCTCGACCCTGCGCGGGTGCATCGGGTCGACGGCCCCGACCGCAGCGCGACGGCGGAGGCCAGCGCCGCGGCATACGCGCTGGCCATGCGGGAGAACGGCGCCGGCTCCTTCGACGTGGTCCTGCTGGGGGTAGGCCCGGACGGCCACGTCGCGTCGCTGTTCCCCCACCACCTTGCCCAGCGGGCCACCGACGTCATCGCCGTTGCTGTGCACCACTCTCCCAAGCCACCTCCGGACCGGGTCTCCCTGAGCTTCGAGTGCCTCTCGCGCTCTCGCGAGGTGTGGTTCATCGTGGCGGGGTCTGACAAGGCGCAGGCGGTCGCGGCGGCCTTGGCGCACGGGGCGGACCCGTGGGACGTCCCCGCGGCAGGCCCGCGCGGCACTGTGGCCACCCGGTGGCTGGTCGACGCCGCCGCCGCGAGCGAGCTCGGCGCCCGCTGACTCGGCGCCCGCCGAGGCGCCCGTGCTACTGGATCAGGCCGCGCTCGCGCAGCGTCGCCAAGGCCTCGTCGAGGATCGCCTTGCCGTCCGCATCGCTGCGGCGTTCCTTCACATAGGCCAGGTGGGTCTTGTAGGGCTCGACCTTCGGCGGAGCCGGGGGGGCGTCCTTGTCCTGCCCTGCGGGGAACCCGCAGCGCGGGCAGTCCCAGGTCTCCGGGAGCACCAGGCCCTGCTCGTGGGCGAAGCTCGGCCGGGTCTCGTGGCCGTTGGAGCACCAGTACGAGATGAAGACCCGCGGAGCGGAGTCACCGCGCTCGGCCTCCCCCATGGGACCTGCTCCGACGCGACTGCCACGAATTGCGTTACCGCTGGCCATTCAAGCTACCTTTCAGGACGCGAACCGGGCGAGCAGCCCGAGGCCCACGACAGTGACGAACCAGACCACGGCCACCGCGATGGTGAAGCGGTCGAGGTTGCGCTCGGCGATCGACGACCCACCGAGGGAGCTCGAGACGCCGCCGCCGAACATGTCGGAGAGCCCACCGCCCTTGCCCTTGTGCATGAGGATCAGCAGGATCAGGAACAGGTTGGAGAGGACCAGGACGATCTGGAGGCCCAGTTTCACCGCGTTCACGCTTGGTGGTGTCCCATCTCGGCTCGACAGCGGGTGGCGCCACCCGCGGAGCGGGTCGCAGGGGTCAGGATAACCTGCGCGGCGGCTGATCTCCCAACGGCCCGGTAATCCGGTCGTGGCGCGGGTGGCACAGCGGTCAGCCGGTGACGTGGTCGCGGAAGCGGCAGATGGACGCGAACTCGGCCGGGTCGATCGACGCGCCTCCGACGAGGGCGCCGTCGACGTCCTCCTGCGACATGATCGCCGCGATGTTGTTGGCCTTGACCGACCCGCCGTAGAGGATCCGCACGGCGTCTGCGACGTCGCCGGAGTAGAGCTCGGCCAGCAGGGTGCGGATCGCCGCGCAGACCTCCTGGGCGTCCGCGGGAGTGGCCACCTCGCCGGTCCCGATCGCCCAGATCGGCTCGTACGCAATGACGATCGTGCGGGCCTGCTCCTTGCCCACGTCGGCGAGGTCCGCGCGAAGCTGGTCGAGGACGTGCTCGACCTGGCGGCCCTCCTTGCGGACGGACAGCCCCTCACCGCAGCAGAGGATGGGCGTCAGCTCGTGCTGCAGGGCGGCACGCACCTTCGCGTTGACGACCCGGTCGTCCTCCCCGTGCTGTTCGCGGCGTTCGCTGTGTCCCACCGCGACATACGAGCAGTGCAGCTTGGCCAAGAAGGCACCGGACACGTCACCGGTGTACGCACCCGAGGTATGTGGCGAGAGGTCCTGAGCGCCGAAGCGCAGCGAGAGCTTGTCCCCCTCGACCAGGGTCTGCACGGAACGGATGTCGGTGAACGGCGGCAGCACCACCACCTCGACCGCGGCGTAGTCGTGCTTCGCGTCGCGCAGGGTCCAGTCGAGCTTCTGGACCAGATGGGTCGCCTGGAGGTGGTCGAGGTTCATCTTCCAGTTGCCGACCATCAGGGGGACTCGGCCCGACGTCGTCGTGCCCCTGGGGGTCCTGGGTGTTGCGGTCATCGGTGGTCTTCCTCGTCGAGAACGGTGAGTCCGGGCAGCCGGGCGCCCTCGAGGTACTCCAGGCTCGCCCCGCCCCCGGTGGAGATGTGGCCGAACTGGTCGTCCGTGAAGCCGAGCTGGCGCACCGCTGCTGCGGAGTCTCCCCCACCGACCACGGTCAGCCCACCGCCTGCGGTGACCTGGACCAGCGCCTCGGCCAGCGCCTTCGTCCCGGCGGCATACGGCGCCATCTCGAAGGCGCCCATCGGCCCGTTCCAGAAGATCGTGCGGCAGTCCGCGAGCTTCTGAGCGAAGAGCCGGGCCGAGTCGGGGCCGATGTCGAGACCCATCCGATCAGCCGGTATGGCGTCCACGCTGACCACCTCGTGGTCCGCATCGGCCGAGAACGCGCTGGCAGCAACGACATCGACCGGCAGGACGATCTCGACGCCTCGACGGCCTGCCTCGGCGAGATAGCCCTTGACCGTCTCCACCTGGTCCCGCTCGAGAAGGCTGCTGCCGACCTCGAGCCCCTTCGCCTTGAGGAAGGTGAACACCATGCCCCCGCCGATGAGCAGGCGGTCAGCCGTCTGGAGGAGGTTGCCGATGACCCCGAGCTTGTCCGAGACCTTCGCGCCGCCGAGCACGACGGCATACGGACGGTCCGGGTCCTCGGTGAGCCGGCGAAGCACCGAGACCTCCGCGGCGACGAGGTCGCCGGTCGCATGCGGCAGGAGGCGTGCGATGTCGTAGACCGATGCCTGCTTGCGGTGCACCACGCCGAAGCCGTCCGAGACGAACACGTCGGCGAGCGAGGCGAGCTCGGCCGCGAACGCGCCCCGCTCGGCCGCGTCCTTGGCCGTCTCCCCGGCGTTGAACCGCAGGTTCTCGAGCAGCACGACGTCGCCGTCGCCCGCCGCCGAGACCGCCGCCTGGGCGGACGGGCCGACGGTGTCCGTGGCGAAGGTCACCGGCCGGCCCAGCAGCGTGCCGAGACGCTCGGCCACGGGCGCCAGGGAGTACTTCGCCTCCGGCGTGCCCTGGGGCCGACCGAGGTGAGCGCAGACCACTACCCGCGCGCCGCTGTCGGCGAGCGCGGCGATGGTGGGCACCGAGGCCCGGATCCGGCCGTCGTCGGTGATCC
Source organism: uncultured Actinomycetota bacterium (assembly GCA_963826375.1). Taxonomy (GTDB): domain Bacteria; phylum Actinomycetota; class Actinomycetes; order Actinomycetales; family Dermatophilaceae; genus Lapillicoccus. The sequence continues at coordinate 1,551,249 of CAWGWN010000009.1, forward strand.
GAGCCCCGTCCAGCGGGACGTTGAGGTCGGACCGCACGAGCACCCGTCGGCCGCGCAGGTCGCCGAGGTCGGCGATCGTCTTCACGTGGTGCCTCAGGCTCAGAGGCTCTTGCCGACGAGGTCGACGAGGTCGACCAGCCGGTTGGAGTAACCCCACTCGTTGTCGTACCAGCCGACGACCTTGACCTGGTTGCCGATGACCTTGGTCAGGCCGGCGTCGAAGATGCAGGAGTGCGGGTCGGTCACGATGTCGCTGGACACGATCTCGTCCTCGGTGTACTTCAGGTAGCCCTTGAGCGGCCCCTCGGCTGCCTTCTTCATCGCCGCGTTGACCTCGGCAACCGTGGTCTCCCGGCCAGCCTCGAAGGTCAGGTCGGTTGCCGAACCGGTCGGGACCGGCACCCGCAGGGCGTAGCCGTCGAGCTTGCCCTTGAGCTCGGGCAGCACCAGCCCGATCGCCTTGGCGGCCCCGGTCGAGGTGGGCACGATGTTGATGGCCGCGGCCCGGGCCCGGCGCAGGTCCTTGTGCGGTCCGTCCTGGAGGTTCTGGTCACCCGTGTAGGCGTGGATCGTCGTCATCAGGCCCTTGACGATGGTGAACTCGTCGTTGAGGACCTTGGCCATCGGGCCGAGGCAGTTCGTCGTGCACGACGCGTTGGAGATCACGGTGTGCTGCGAGCCGTCGTACGCCTCGTGGTTGACGCCCATGACGATGGTGACGTCCTCGTTCTTCGCCGGCGCGGAGATGATGACCTTCTTGGCCCCGTTGTCGACGTGCACCTTGGCCTGCAGGGCATCGGTGAAGAAGCCGGTCGACTCGATGACGATGTCGGCGCCGACCTCCCCCCAGGCGAGCTTGGCGGGGTCGCGCTCAGCGAAGACCTTGAACGAGCGGCCGTCGACGGCGATCTCGGTGTCGGTCGAGGTCACCTCGCCCTCGAGGCGGCCGAGGATCGAGTCGTACTTGAGCAGGTGCGCGAGCGTGGCGTTGTCGGTGAGGTCGTTGACGGCCACGATCTCGATGTCGGCGCCGGAAGCCAGCGCCGCTCGGAAGAAGTTGCGGCCGATGCGGCCAAATCCATTGATCCCTACGCGGACAGTCACAGTTCTCAAACCTTCCGGATGGTCGTCTGGCCCCGCGTGATGATGCCGCCTGGGGCAGCAGGCAGGGCCTGGCCAAACCCTAACGCCACGGCGCTGGAGCCCTGCTGAGTGTCCGCGCTACGGATGAGTAACCGGCTACTCCAGCATGTCGGCCGTGAGGTTGGCGTCGGTCCCGGGAATGCCGTCGTCCTGGGCCCGTTTGTCGGCCATCGCGAGCAGCCGACGGATCCGGCCGGCGACCGCGTCCTTGGTCATCGGGGGGCTGGCGAGCTGTCCCAGCTCCTCGAGCGAGGCCTGCTTGTGCTCCAGCCGCAGCGCCCCTGCCTCCCGAAGGTGCTCGGGCACCTCCTGGCCGAGGATCTCCAGCGCCCGCTCGACCCGCGAGCCGGCGGCGACCGCGGCACGTGCCGACCGGCGCAGGTTGGCGTCGTCGAAGTTCGCGAGCCGGTTGGCGGTGGCCCGCACCTCGCGGCGCATCCGGCGCTCCTCCCATGCCAGGACGGCGTCGTGGGCGCCCAGCCGGGTCAGCATCGCAGCGATGGCGTCGCCGTCGCGGATGACGACCCGGTCGACCCCTCGTACCTCCCTGGCCTTGGTGGGGATGCCGAGCCGGCGCGCGGCGCCGACCAGGGCGAGGGCAGCCTCGGGCCCTGGGCAGGTGACCTCCATCGCGGAGGACCGTCCCGGCTCCGTGAGCGAGCCGTGAGCGAGGAAGGCTCCACGCCAGGCCGCTTCGGCGTCACACGCCGCAGCGCTGACCACCTTCGGTGGCAGACCGCGGACCGGGCGCCCCCTGGAGTCGATCAGGCCGGTCTGGCGGGCCAGCGTGGCGCCCTCCTCGACCACCCGGACGACGTACCGGCTGCCCTTGCGCAGCCCGCCGGCAGACATGACGAGGACCTCTGTGCGGTGGCCGTAGACCTCGGCGATGAACCGGCGCAGCCGCCGGGCGGCGTTGGCGGTGTCGAGCTCGGCCTCGACGACGATCTGGCCTCCGACGATGTGCAGGCCACCGGCGAAGCGCAACGTGGCAGCCACCTCGGCCTTCCGGCAACAGGGCTTGGTCACCTCGAGCCGGCTCAGCTCGTCCTTGACCTTCGCCGTCATCGCCATGCGGGCCATCCTGCCATTGAGTCCCGTCCGTGTGGACCCCGGACGACGGGCCCCGAAACGGCTGTCGTGCACCCCCGGGAGCCGTCACCCTAACCGATGATGTCCCGGTATGCGGCGGCGAGCCGGAGCCGGTCGTGCTGTCCCGCCAGATTGGACGCCGCGACCGTCGAGACCACCAGCTCGGCGCCCAGAGAGGCTGCGGCCCGCCGCAACACCTCCTCGTCGTCGACGCAGCTCGGGTCAGCCAGGACCACGTCGATCCGCAGGTCCGGCGCGTGGCTCGCCAGTGACGCCAGGTGGTCCGGCGCCAGGAGCCCCCGCGTCTCGCCGCTGTGGATCTCGAGGTTGAGGTTCAGCAGGGTGCGCGCCGACGTGCTCACCAGGGCCTCCCGAAGGCTCGGCACGAGGACGTGCGGCAGCACCGAGGTGAACCACGACCCGGGCCCGAGCAGGACCCAGTCCGCCTCGTGCACCGCGGCCAGCACCTCGTCGGGGCACCCGGGGTCCGCCGGGACGAGACGGACCCGCTGGACGCGACCTGGGGAGGACGCGACCCGGTGCTGCCCGCGGACAAGGAGGCTCTCGTGGGGGTGGCCCGGGGCGTGCCCCACGATCTCGGCCTCGATCTCCAGGGGGACGCTCGCCATCGGGAGCACCCTGCCGCGGGAGTTGAGCAGGCGGCCGACGAGATCGAGCCCTCCGACGGTGTCGTCGAGCAGCTCCCACAAGGAGACGATGAGCAGGTTCCCGAGGGCATGTCCTCCGAGGGGCCCCGCTCCGGCGAAACGGTGCTGGAGCACGTCCCGCCAGGTCAGCCCCCAGTCGCTGTCGTCACACAGCGCGGCGAGCGCCATCCTCAGGTCGCCCGGGGGCAGGACAGCGAACTCGTCCCGCAGCCGTCCCGACGAGCCGCCGTCGTCGGCGACGGTGACCACTGCCGTCACCCGGTCGGTGATGAGCTTCAGCGCCTCGAGGGACGCGGCGAGGCCATGACCACCACCCATCGCCACGACCGTCGGGTTCGCCGCCCGGTGCTCGGTCATCGGGTCACTCGCGACCGAGGTCACGGTGCACGACGAACGTGTCGACCCGGTCGCTGGCCAGCTCTGCGGCGAGCCGTTCCGCGACGGCCACGGAGCGGTGCTTTCCACCGGTGCAGCCGACGGAGAGGGTGACATAGCGCCGGCCCTCGCGGACATAGCCGTCGACGACCGGCAGCATCAGGGCGACCACACCGTCGACGAACTCCCCCGCGCCGGCCTGGCTCAGCACGAACTCGGAGACAGTCTCGTCCTGCCCGGTCAACGGGCGCAGCTCAGGAACCCAGAAAGGGTTGGGGAGGAAGCGCATGTCGTAGACGAAGTCCGCGTCCAGGGGGACGCCGTACTTGAAGCCGAAGGACATCACCGCCATCCGCAGCTGCGCCATGTCCGCTCCCTGGAAGAGCGAGGTGATCTTGGCCGACAGCTGGTGCACGTTGAGGCCACTCGTGTCGACGATGATGTCGGCCTCCGACCGCAGCTCGCCGAGCAGGGTGCGCTCGTTGGCGATCCCGTCGAGGAGCCGACCGTCGTCCTGCAGCGGATGGGGGCGACGCACGCTCTCGAACCTCCTGACGAGGGCCTCGTCCGTCGCGTCCAGGAACACCACGGTCGGTCGCCCACCGGCAGCGCCCAGCCGGCGCACGACGGCGCCGAAGTCCGCGATATTGCCGTGGCTGCGCACGTCGACGACGGCCGCGACCCGGTTCGCGGTGCGGCCGGGCCCCCGCTCGACCCGGTTCTGGTGCAGCTCCAGCAGCTGCGGCAGCATCTGCAGCGGCAGGTTGTCGACCACATAGAAGCCGAGGTCCTCGAGCACGTTGCCTGCGGTCGTCCGCCCGGCCCCGCTCATCCCCGTGAGGATGAGCATGGGCTCACCGTCCTGTCGTGGTTCGGGAGTCAATGCCCGCCCCGCCCTTCGGTCGTCAGTCGAGTACCTCGCCAGTCGTCACGTTAACGGCAGGGAGGTCGGCAGACGAGCGTTCGCCCAACCGCGCCGCGATGCTCGACGCGAGCGCAGGGCCGATCCCCGGCACCCGCAGGATCTCTTCGGTGCCTGCTGCGCGCAGCTTCTTCACCGACCCGAAGTGCCGGAGCAGAGCAGTGCGCCGCGCCGCGCCCAGGCCCGGTATGCCGTCGAGGGCCGACGCGGTCATCGACTTGGACCGGCGCTGCCGGTGGAAGGTGATCGCGAACCGGTGGGCCTCGTCGCGCACCCGTTGCAGCAGGTAGAGCCCCTCGCTCGTGCGCGGCAGGATCACCGGGAACTCCTGCTCGGGCACCCAGACCTCCTCGAGCCGCTTCGCCAGCCCGACCAGGGCGACGTCGTGGATGGCGAGGTCCGCGAGCACGGTGCGCGCCGCGTTGACCTGGGGCAGGCCGCCGTCGACCACGACGAGGTTGGGTGGGTAGGCGAACCTGCGCGGGCGACCGGTCGCCTCGTCGATCGGGCCGGAGGCCACCGGTCCGCTGTCGCCCGGCTCCACGACGACACCGGGCGAGTCCTGGTGCAGCTCCCCGTCGCCTGCCCGATCATCGAGGTAGCGCTGGAACCGACGGGTGAGGACCTCGCGCATGGCGGCGGTGTCGTCGATGGTGGACGGGCCGTCGGGCGACTCGCCCACCCCTCCGCGCACGATGAACCGCCGGTACTCCGACTTGCGCGCCAGACCGTCCTCGAAGACGACCATGGACGCCACGACGTTCGTCCCCTGGACGTGGCTCACGTCGTAGCACTCGATCCGCAGCGGCGCCTCGTCCAGCTCCAGCGCATCCTGGATCTCCTGCAGAGCCTGGCTTCGTGCGGTGAGGTCCCCGGCACGGGCGACCTTGTGGCGGGCGAGGGACTGCTCGGCGTTGCGGCGCACGGTCTCCATGAGCGCCCGCTTGTCGCCGCGTTGCGGGACCCGGAGGCTGACCTGCGCGCCGCGCAGACCCGAGAGCCAGACCTGGGTCGCATCCCGCTCGGTCGGGAGCACCGGGACCAGGACCTCGGTCGGGACCGCGTCGGAGCCCTCGTCGCCATACACCTGCTGCAGGAGGTGTCCCACGAGCTCGGGCAGGTCCTCGCTCTCCTTCTCGACGACCCAGCCACGCTGGCCCCGCACGCGTCCGCCACGCACGTGGAACACCTGGACCGCCGCCTCCAGCTCGTCGTCGGCGAGGGCGAAGACGTCCGCGTCCGTCGCGTCTCCCAGGACGACGGCCGACCTCTCGAGAGCCTTGTTGAGCGCACCGAGGTCGTCGCGCAGCCGGGCGGCGAGCTCGAACTCCAGGGCGGACGACGCCTGCTTCATCCGAGTCTCGATCCGGCGGACGAACTTCGTCGTGTTCCCGGCCATGAAGTCGCAGAAGTCCTCGGCGATGGCCCGGTGCTCCTGCGGCGAGACCCGGCCGACGCACGGGGCGGCGCACTTGTCGATGTAGCCGAGCAGGCATGGGCGTCCGCTCGCCGTGGCCCGCCGGAACACCCCCGAGCTGCACGTTCGCATGGGGAAGACCCGAAGCAGCAGGTCGAGCGTCTCGCGGATCGCCCAGGCGTGCGAGAACGGGCCGAAGTAGCGGGTGCCCTTGCGCTTCGCACCGCGCATCACCTGCGCCCGGGGGAAGTCCTCGCTCAGGGTCACCGCGAGGAAGGGGTATGACTTGTCGTCCCGGTACTTGACGTTGAACCGGGGGTCGAACTCCTTGATCCACGAGTACTCGAGCTGCAGCGCCTCGACCTCGGTGGCGACGACGGTCCACTCCACGCTGGCGCCGGTGCGGACCATGGTCGCCGTGCGGGGGTGCAGGCCCCCGATGTCCTGGAAGTAGGAGGAGAGCCGGGGTCGCAGCGACTTCGCCTTGCCGACGTAGATGACCCGGCCGTCCTTGTCCCGGAACCGGTACACACCCGGGTCGAGGGGGATCTCGCCCGGTCGGGGTCGATAGACGGACGGGTCGGCCACGTCTCCACTCTAGGTTGTCGGGCTTTAGCGCTCGACGGCTCAGCTGGTGGCCACGGTGACGGTGTCGCCGCTCACGGTGGCCGTCCGCGCCGGCAGCGGGCGCTTGGCGGGGCTGTTGGCCGTGGGCGCACCGGTGGTGATGTCGAAGAGGCTCTCGTGGCAGGGACAGATGATCTTGCCCTTCTCGACCCGCGTCACGGCACACTGCTGATGGGTGCAGGTCGCCGAGAACGCCTTGAACTGCCCGGCCGTCGGCTGGGTGACCACCACGAGCTGCTCCGGGAAGATCACGCCGCCGCCCACGGGGATCTGGCTCGTCTTGACCGAGAGCGGGCCGGCGCCCGGCGCGCCGCCGCCCTGCTGCCCACCCCCCGGCGCTGCCGAGACCGACGAGCCACAGGCAGCGAGCGCACCGACGCCGACGACGCCGGCGGTCACCGCCCCCGCGGAACGGATGACCGTGCGACGGTCGAATGCACGGGGCTGCTCGCTGCTCATGGGTGCTGCTCCTCGAGGGTCGACGCGGGATCTCTGTCTCGCACCCGAGCCTGCCAGACGTCAATTGGAAGGACCTGTCAGTCCCCTGGCGGGAACCCAGGAAGGTAAATTCCTGCCCTCCAAACCGTCTGAGCATGACAAATTGACACATCACGAGAGAGACACAAGTGCCTCCAGGACGGCCATCCTGGGTGCCCCTGCGGGCTATGGTGCGGAACGCTCGCGGTTGTCGCGAGGGTCCTGCTTCTCTGCCGGACTGACCACCTCAGGAGGAACTGTGCAGCAGCGTTCCATTGTCCGGATTGGCGTGCCCCTCGCGGTGGCTGCCCTTGCTCTTTCTGCCTGCGGGTCCCGCAGCGACACCTCGACCGGCGGTGGCAGCGCCGGTGGCGCCACGAAGACGGCGAAGATCGGCGTCATCGCTCCCCTGACCGGAGACCTGTCGGCGCTCGGCAAGGGCATCCAGCACTCGGTGGAGCTCGCCGTCAAGCAGGCGAACGACAGCAACGCCATCCCCGGGTGGAAGCTCGAGGTCGTGCCCGTCGACGACGAGGCCAAGGCCGACGTCGGCAAGAACGGTGCCACGAAGCTCGCCTCTGACGACGGAGTCGTCGCCGTGGTCGGGAACCTCAACTCGAGCGTCAGCCAGCAGACGCAGCCAGTCTTCGCGGCCGCGAACATCACCCAGATCTCACCTGCGAACACCGGCCCGACCCTGACCCGCGGCGCCTCGCTCGACAAGCGCCAGTACCCGACGTACTTCCGGACCTGCACGACGGACCTCGTCCAGGGCGCGTTCGCTGCCAAGTTCCTCAAGGACCAGGGCATCACCAAAGTCGCGACGATCCACGACAAGAAGACCTACGGCCAGGGTCTGGTCAACGCGTTCACGGAGAACTTCAAGGCGGGCGGCGGCACCATCGTCGCGGCCGAGACGATCAACCCCGACGAGTCCAACTACAACGCCGTCGTGTCCAAGGTCGCTCCCTCGGCGCCGCAGGCGGTCTACTACGGCGGGGAGTACCCGCAGGCCGGGCCGCTGTCCCAGCAGATGAAGGCAGCCGGCCTCAACGTGCCGCTCATGGGTGGCGACGGGATCTACGACCCGAAGTACATCCAGCTGGCCGGCGCAGGCAGCAACGGCGACCTGGCCACCTCGGTCGGTGGCCCCACGGACAGCACGGCTGCCGGCAAGAAGTTCCTCGCTGACTACACCGCTGCTGCCTTCGCTGAGCCGGCAGCGGCCTACGGTGGGTATTCCTACGACGCGGCCAACGCGATCATCAACGGCCTCAAGGTCTCGCTGGCCAGCGCCAAGGACGCCAAGTCTGCACGGGAGGCGACGATCGCTGCGGTCGGCAAGGTCTCCTTCGACGGTGTCACCGGCCAGGTCAAGTTCGACGAGTTCGGCGACACCCTCGCCAAGGTGATCACCGGCTACAAGGTCGACGCCGGGAAGTGGGTCTCGGTCAAGACGGAGACCATGAAGTAGCACAGGATGTAGCCAATGCAGGGGTGGGCTGGCGCCCACCCCTGCATTGTGTCCGGTAGGGACATCTCGGCGCCGGGCCCGAGATGGCGACAATCGAGGAGAACGACGTGGTGGTCGGATGAACGACTTCCTGCAGCAGCTCATCAACGGACTGACACTCGGCTCGCTGTACGCCCTCATCGCCGTCGGCTACACCGTGGTCTACGGGATCGTCCAGCTGATCAACTTCGCCCACGGTGAGGTCTTCATGATCGGCGCGTTCGGCGCCTTGGCGACCTGGACCGTGCTGTTCAAAGGCACCACCACGGTGTGGGTCCTCCCCGTGATGCTCGTCGGCGCGATCCTGTCCTCGGTCGGCATCGCCGTCCTGATGGAACGCTTCGCCTACCGCCCTCTGCGGAACGCGCCACGTCTGGCTCCCCTGATCACCGCCATCGGGGTGTCCGTCTTCCTTCAGGAGGCGATCCGGCTCTTCTACCCCGGAGCCAAGAGCAAGATCCCGTTCCCCGCCATCGACGTCGTCACCGGTTCCGCCCTCACCGTCGGCGGCCTGACCATCCAGCGACCGGCCATCTTTACCGTCGCTGCGCTCATCATCTGCGCCGCACTGCTGTGGCTGTTCATCAACCGGACCAAGCTCGGCCGGGGGATGAAGGCGGTCTCCCAGGATCCCGACACCGCCAGGCTGATGGGCATCAACGTCGACCGGATCATCGTCGTCGCGTTCGTCCTCGGCGCGGTGCTCGCGGGGGTCGCCGGTGTGGCCCAGGGCCTGCAGAACAACAACATCGACTTCCGGATCGGCTTCCTCGCCGGGCTGAAGGCCTTCACCGCTGCCGTCCTCGGCGGCATCGGCAACATCCAGGGCGCGGTCGTCGGCGGTCTCCTGCTCGGAGTCGTCGAGTCCATGGCCACCCAGTTCATCCCGGGTCAGTTCGGCGGCTCGTCCTGGAAGGACGTCTGGGCGTTCGCGCTGCTCATCATCGTCCTGGTCTTCCGGCCGCAAGGCCTCCTCGGCGCGAGGGTGGTGGACCGGGCATGAGCAACGAACCCACGGCTCTGGCCGCCTCCGCTGGCCCCCCTCCCGCTCCTGGACGCGGAGCATCGTGGGGCTGGCCCCTGGCCTTCGCCGGCGCGGTCCTCGTGCTCGCGTCGTGCTTCCTCTCGTGGAGCTATGACCCCGGCGTGCTCGGCAACCTGTCGATCAGCTTCTACCCCGGCACCCTGCAGCTGCTCGTCCTCGTGCTCGGTGTGCTCGCGCTAGTCGGCCTGCTCGGCCACCGCGGGGTCCTCAAGGGCGTCGGCCGGTGGCTCGACGTGGCTGCGGCACTGCGCCCCCTGGCCATCGGGACGGCGATCGTCGTCGTCCTGACCATCGTCATCATCACCGTCTCGAGCGGTGGTCTCATCAACGTGGACCCCGGCGGCTGGGTCGCCCTCGTCGGCGCGCTTCTGCTGGCCGCCGGCGCATGGCAGCTCCCGCAGCAGGAGACGAGAAACATCCTGTCGGCGTCGATCCCGGGCTGGCTCGAGATCCTCGCCATCGTGGTGATCATGGCCGTCGCGCTCTTCGGCGCGGCCTTCGCGCTGGACCTGGAGGACGGGTCGATCTTCACCCTCCTGCTCGTCGTCGCCGGGACGCTGGCCTTCGCCCTGGCCCGGGCACATGCGTTCACCTGGGTGGCCCTCATCGCGCAGCGACACCGGCACGTCCTCACGCTCGGCGCGTTCACCGTGGCCTTCCTCTTCCCGTTCACCCAGAACGGCTCCGACGCGAACATGTCGATCGCCACGCAGGTCCTCATCTTCGCGACGACCGCACTCGGCCTGAACATCGTCGTCGGCCTCGCCGGGCTGCTCGACCTCGGCTACATCGCCTTCCTCGGCGCTGGCGCCTACGTCGGCGCGATGCTCTCCACCTCGGCGTTCGCCACCGTCGGGTGGAAGCCGCCGTTCATCGTCGTCGTCCTCGTCGGAGCTCTGGTCTCCGCCACCTTGGGCCTGATCATCGGCACCCCGACCCTGCGGGTCTCTGGCGACTACCTCGCCATCGTCACGCTCGCCTTCGGAGAGATCTTCCGGCTGTCCGTCAACAATCTCGACGGCAACACCGGTCCGGACCTGACCAACGGACCCAACGGCATACCAGCCATCCCAGACCTGTCCATGGGGTCGTTCAGCTTCGGGGACAGTCACGAGGTCTTCGGCATCGTGCTGGGCCGCTTCGCGAACTACTACTTCCTCCTGCTCGTGCTGGCCGCCTTCGTCATCACCGTGTTCGTCCGGCTGAACAACAGCCGGATCGGGCGTGGGTGGGTCGCGATCCGGGAGGACGAGAAGGCCGCCGAAGCGATGGGGGTCAACGTCTTCGGGCTGAAGATCTTCGCCTTCGCCAGCGGCGCGTTCCTCGCGGGCATGGCCGGCACCGTGAAGGCTCACCAGGACGTGTCGGTCACCCCTGACCAGTATGTCTTCCTCGAGTCCGCGTTCCTGCTCGCCGCGATCGTGCTCGGCGGCATGGGAACCGTCGCGGGCGTGCTCATCGGCGCGACCATCCTCAAGCTGCTTCCCGAGAAGCTCCGGTTCGTCAGCGACTACCGGCTGCTCATCTTCGGGGCACTCCTGGTGGTCATGATGCAGTTCCGCCCCGAGGGCATCGTGCCCAGCCGGCGCCGCAAGCTGGAGTTCCATGAGGAGGACGAGGGGCTGGCCGACCGACTGGACCCGGATCACTCCGAGAAAGCGGTGAAGACATGACGGTGACGACTGACGCGACGCAGCCCACGCCGGCGCAGCTGGGGAAGCCGCTGCTCGAGGCACGCGGGGTCGTGATGCGGTTCGGTGGTCTGACGGCGGTGAACAACGTCGACCTCAGTGTCCGCGAGGGCGAGATCGTCGGGCTGATCGGGCCGAACGGCGCGGGCAAGACGACGTTCTTCAACTGCCTGACCGGCCTGTACAAGCCGACCGAGGGCGAAGTCACCTTCAACGGGTCGATCCTGCCTCCCAAGCCGCGTGCCGTGGTCCTCGCCGGCATGGCCCGCACGTTCCAGAACATCCGCCTGTTCAACAACATGACCGCCCTCGAGAACGTCATGGTGGGGCGGTTCTGCCGCACCACGTCCGCGGCCCTGACGTCCATCCTGCGGGGCCCGAAGTTCCGGCGGGAGGAGGCGGAGACCCGAGCCAGGGCGCACGAGCTGCTGACCTTCGTCGGTCTCAAGGGCGCCCATGAGCACCTGGCCCGGAACATGCCCTACGGCGACCAGCGCCGGCTGGAGATCGCCCGGGCGCTGGCCACCGACCCCAAGCTGCTCCTGCTGGACGAACCGACCGCGGGCATGAACCCGCAGGAGACTCGCCAGACCATGGACCTGATCTTCAAGATCCGAGACAGCGGCATCGCGGTGGTCGTCATCGAGCACGACATGAGGTTCATCTTCAACCTCTGCGACCGGGTGCTGTGCCTCGTGCGGGGGGAGGCCCTCGTCGAAGGCAGCCCCAGCGAGGTCCAGTCCGACCACCGCGTCATCGAGGCCTATATCGGCACCGGCGACGACGATGACGACGACGACGCTCCGCCCAGCAAGGAGACGAGCCCATGACGGCGATGCTCGAGGTCCGGGACCTGCAGGTCGCCTACGGCAAGATCGAGGCGGTCAAGAAGATCACGTTCAGTGTCGAGGAAGGCCAGATCGTCACGCTCATCGGCACCAACGGCGCCGGCAAGACGACGACGTTGCGGACCATCTCCGGACTGCTGCGTCCGACGGGAGGCTCGATCCACTTCCAGGGCAAGCCCATCTCGGCGACGCCGGCCCACGACATCGTCACTCTCGGCGTCGCGCACTGTCCGGAAGGCCGGCGGATCTTCCCTCGGCTCAGCGTGGAGGAGAACCTGCTGCTCGGGGCGTTCTCCCGCAAAGACAGCGGGATCAGGGCAGACCTGCAGGCCGCCTACGACCTCTTCCCCATCCTCGGCGAGCGCTCGAAGCAGCCCGCTGGCACCTTCTCCGGCGGAGAGCAGCAGATGCTGGCGATGGGTCGCGCGATGATGAGCCGCCCCAAGCTCCTCATGCTCGACGAGCCGTCGATGGGGCTGTCCCCCATCATGATGAAGCGGATCATGTCGACGGTCAGGACGCTGCGGTCACAGGGGACGACGATCCTGCTCGTCGAGCAGAACGCCCAGGCCGCGCTCAAGCTCGCCGACAAGGGCTACGTCCTGGAGGTGGGCAACATCGTGCTCGAGGGGACCGGCAAGGAGCTGCTGTCCAGCGACGACGTCCGCAAGGCCTACCTCGGCGAGGACTGACGCCGAGCGACCTCGCTCAGGCCGACTTCTTCGTGCTCGACCGGGACCGCCGCGCCGCCGCGGTGGTAGTGCCTGCCTGGGGAGCCCTGGCGGCCGCCGTCTTCTTGGCGGTTCCGGAGGTCGAAGCCGTACCGGCCCTCGTGGCGGTGAGCGCCTTCTTGGTGACGGCCTTCTTGGTGACAGCCTTCTCGGTGGCAGCCTTCTCGGTGGCAGCCTTCCTGGTGACGGCCTTCCTGGTGACGGCCTTCCTGGTGACGGCCTTCCTGGCCGGGCCGGGGTGGCCCGCGCTCATGCTCGGGCGGGGAGCCACCACGCCGGCCTTGGCCAGGACCGGGGCCAGGAACTGACCGGTGTAGGAGTGCGCCACCGCGGCCACCTGCTCCGGGGTCCCCTCGGCCAGCACCTCTCCCCCGCGCTTGCCCCCCTCGGGCCCGAGGTCGACGATCCAGTCCGCGCTCTTGATGACATCGAGGTTGTGCTCGATGACGATGACCGTGTTGCCCTTGTCGACCAGACCCTGCAGCACCTCGAGCAGCTTGCGGATGTCCTCGAAGTGCAGGCCGGTGGTGGGCTCGTCGAGGACGTAGATCGTCCGGCCGGTCGAACGCTTCTGCAGCTCGGTCGACAGCTTGACGCGCTGCGCCTCACCTCCGGACAAGGTCGGTGCCGGCTGCCCGAGCCGGACGTAGCCCAGCCCCACGTCGTTGAGCGTCTTCAGGTGCCGGGAGATGGCAGGCACCGCCGCGAAGAAGTCGGCTGCCTCCTCGATCGGCATGTTGAGGACGTCCGAGATCGTCTTGCCCTTGAAGTGGACCTCCAGGGTCTCCCTGTTGTAGCGGGCGCCATGGCAGACCTCGCACGGGACGTAGACGTCAGGCAGGAAGTTCATCTCGATCTTGATGGTGCCGTCACCCGAGCAGTTGTCGCACCGGCCACCCTTGACGTTGAACGAGAACCGGCCAGGGAGGTAGCCACGGACCTTGGCCTCCGTCGTCTCGGCGAAGAGCTTGCGCATGTTGTCGAACACCCCGGTGTAGGTCGCGGGGTTGGACCGCGGGGTCCGGCCGATCGGACCCTGGTCGACGTGCACGACCTTGTCGAGGTGGTCGAGGCCGGTCACGGTCTTGTGGCGGCCCGGCACATGACGGGCCCCGTTGAGCTTGTTCGCCAGGACGTTGTAGAGGATGTCGTTGACGAGGGTGGACTTGCCCGAGCCGGACACCCCGGTGACGGCCACGAGGTTGCCCAGTGGGAACTCGACGTCGACGTCGTGCAGGTTGTTCTCCCGGGCACCGACGACACCAACCGTCCGGCCGTCCTGCGGCCGGCGCACGGCCGGGACGGCGATCTGCCTCCGGCCGGAGAGGTACTGCCCGGTGATCGAGTCGGGGTGGCTGAGCAGTCCCTCGACCGTTCCGCTGTGGACCACCTCGCCACCGTGCTCGCCGGCCCCGGGGCCGATATCCACGACCCAGTCCGACGCGGCGATGGTGTCCTCGTCGTGCTCCACGACGATGAGCGTGTTGCCGAGGTCTCGGAGCCGGGTGAGCGTCTCGATCAGCCGGTGGTTGTCCCGCTGGTGCAGCCCGATGGAAGGCTCGTCGAGGACGTAGAGGACGCCGACGAGTCCGGAGCCGATCTGGGTCGCCAGCCGGATCCGCTGGGCCTCACCACCGGAGAGGGTGCCCGCCGGCCGGTCGAGCGAGAGATAGTCGAGCCCCACATCGAGGAGGAAGCCGAGGCGGGCCTCGATCTCCTTGATCACCCGCTCGGCGATCTGGCGCTCGCGCACCGAGAAGTCGACCTCGCTGAGGAAGGTGGCGCAGTCGTTGATGGCCAGGGCGCAGATCTCGGAGATGTTCCGGCCGCCGACGTGCACCGCGAGGATCTCCGGCTTGAGCCGGGCACCCCCGCACTGAGGGCACGGCACCTCGCGCATGTAGCCCTCGTAGCGTTCCCGGCTCCAGTCGGAGTCCGTCTCGGCGTGCCGCCGTCGGACGAAGGGCACGACGCCCTCGAACCCCGTGGTGTAGGACCGGTCCCGGCCGTACCGGTTCCGGTACTTGACGTGGACCTTGTAGTTCTCTCCGTAGAGCAGCGCCTCCTTGGCCCGCTCGGGGAGCGACTTCCACGGCGCGTCGATCGAGAACTTCAGGTCGGCGGCCAGCGCACTGACCACCCGCTGGAAGTACTCGGCCGAGCCGGAGCCCTGGGACCACGGGGCGATCGCCCCCTCGGCAAGGGACAGGTCGTCGTCGGGGACCAGCAGGTCGGGGTCGACCTCGAGCTCGGTGCCGATGCCGGTGCACTTCGGGCACGCACCGAAGGGTGAGTTGAAGGAGAACGACCGCGGTTCGATCTCGTCGATGGAGATCGGGTGGTCGTTGGGGCAGGCCATCTTCTCCGAGAAGCGCCGCTCGGTGACCGCCTCGGGGTCCTGCGGGTCCGCGTCGACGAAGTCGATGAGCACGACCCCGCCGGCGAGGCCGAGCGCCGTCTCGACGGAGTCGGTCAGCCGGCGCTTGGCGCCGGTGTCGTCACCCTTGGCGACGAGTCGGTCCACGACGACGTCGATGGTGTGCTTGACCTGCTTCTCCAGCTTGGGGGGCTCGGACAGGGAGATGACCTCTCCGTCGACCCGAGCTCGGGAGAAACCCTTCGTCTGGAGCTCGGCGAACAGGTCGACGAACTCCCCCTTGCGTCCTCGAACGACCGGGGCGAGGACCTGGAAGCGGGTGCGCTCGGGGAGCTCGAGCAGGCGGTCGACGATCTGCTGCGGCGACTGCCGGGTGATCGCCTCGCCGCACACGGGGCAGTGCGGTCGACCGGCGCGGGCGAACAGCAGGCGGAGGTAGTCGTACACCTCGGTGATGGTGCCCACGGTCGAGCGCGGGTTGCGGTTGGTCGACTTCTGGTCGATGGAGACCGCCGGTGAGAGCCCCTCGATGAAGTCCACGTCCGGCTTGTCCATCTGACCGAGGAACTGCCGGGCGTAGGCGGAGAGGGACTCGACATAGCGGCGCTGGCCCTCCGCGAAGATCGTGTCGAACGCCAAGGACGACTTGCCCGAGCCGGAGAGCCCGGTGAAGCAGATCATGCTGTCCCGAGGGAGCTCGACCGAGATGTCCTTGAGGTTGTGTTCGCGCGCACCGCGAACGACGAGGGAGTCGTGGCCATGGCGAGAGGCAGAGGTCCGGGGAGACGCAGAGGTCCGGGGAGACGCAGAGGTCCGGGGAGACGCAGGGGTCCGGGGAGACGCAGAAGTCACGTTCGCAACCATAAGTCCGACCTCCGACAACGTCTCAATCGCGTCTCATGCACCCACCGCCACGCTGGGCGGGAAGTGGCGGATGGGCTCCCTGAGGCGGCGGGCCACCCCATACGCTCGACCCATGAGCGAGCACACCTCCACGCCGATCCAGGACTACGCCGTCATCGGTGACATGGGCTCGTGTGCCCTCGTGAGCCGGGCCGGGTCGGTCGACTGGCTCTGCCTCCCCCGCTTCGACTCCCCCTCGTGCTTCACGTCCCTCCTCGGCACCCCGGACCACGGGCGCTGGCTGATCGGCCCGAGGGAGGCCTCACGCACGACGCGCCGCTATCTCGGGGACACCTTCATTCTCGAGACGCTGCACGAGACGGACACCGGTGTGGTCCGGGTCATCGACGCCATGCCGACCGACGACCACCGGGCGGACATCGTCCGGATCGTCGAGGGCGTCAGCGGCACGGTGCGGATGGAGCACGAGTGGGTGGTCCGCTTCGGGTACGGCAAGATCCGGCCGTGGGTGAGCCGGAGCCAGGGGAGCGAGGGCGAGGAGCTGATCACCGCCGTCGCCGGACCGGACATGCTCGTCCTGCGCGGGACCCGGCTGCCGACGGCGTCAGGCGGGCGTCACCGCGACGAGTTCGACGTGACCGAGGGTGACCGGCTGAAGTTCTCCACCACCTGGCGGCCCTCGCACCTGATGCCTCGCTCTGCGCTGGACCCCGACGACACGGTCGAGGCCTCCCTGGAGGAGTGGCAGGCGTGGACCGACCGGTGCCCGTACGACGGCCCCTACCGGGACGAGGTGATCCGGTCCCTGCTCGTGCTGCGGCTGCTCACGCACAGCGCGACGGGCGGCATCGTCGCCGCGCCGACGACGAGCCTGCCCGAGCAGCTGGGCGGCGAGCGGAACTGGGACTACCGCTTCTGCTGGCTGCGGGACGCCTCGCTCACCCTCGAGGCGCTGCTCGGCTCGGGGTTCCTCCGCGAGACCGAGCTGTGGCGTCAGTGGCTCATCCGGGCGGTCGCCGGCGACCCGGAGGACCTGCAGATCATGTATGCCGTGGACGGCGGCCGCGAGCTGCCGGAGCGGACCCTCGACCATCTGCCGGGCTATGCCGGGTCGACGCCGGTCCGGGTGGGGAACGGCGCCGTGACCCAGCGCCAGACCGACGTCCTCGGGGAGGTGATGATCGCCCTCGCACTGGCCCGCTCGATGGGGCTGGAGGAGTCGACCCAGTCGTGGCGGATCCAGTGCTCGCTCGTCGACGAGCTGGCCGAGCGCTGGGACGAGCCGGACAACGGCCTCTGGGAGATCCGTGGGGAGCTGCAGCACTTCACCCATTCGCGGGTGATGGTCTGGGCCGCGTTCGACCGGGCGGTCACCGCGGTCGAGGAGCACGGCCTGCCCGGGTCGGTCGAGACCTGGCGCAGGCTGCGGGAGAAGGTGCGAGGCGAGATCCTCGACAAGGGCTTCAACACCGAGCGCAACACGTTCACCCAGCACTACGCCACGGACGAGGTCGACGCGTCGTTGCTGCTCATCCCCATCTGTGGGTTCCTGCCGGCTGACGACCCCCGCGTCCTCGGGACGATCGCCGCGGTGGAGACCGACCTGATGCGGGGCGGCCTGCTGCTGCGCTACCGCACCGAGAGCGGGGTCGACGGTCTCAGCGGAGGGGAGCATCCGTTCCTGGCGTGCTCCTTCTGGCTGGTTCAGGCGTATGCCCTGGCCGGTATGCACGACAAGGCCCACGCCCTGATGGATCGCCTCGTGGCGCTGGCCAACGACGTCGGCCTGCTGTCGGAGGAGTACGACCCCGAGAACCAGCGGATGGTCGGCAACTTCCCCCAGGCGTTCTCCCATCTGACGCTGATCGGGGCCGCGCACGCCCTGGCGAGGGTCGGTACGGTGACCCGATGACCACCGAGAGCCACACGCTCGCCGAGGACCGGGCCGCCGTCGAGCGGGCGACGACCACTCTGCTCGACCACGTGCGCCGGCTCGACCCCACGTCGGTGGCCGGCCCGAGCCTGTGCCCCGGGTGGTCGCGCGGGCACATCCTCAGCCACATCGCCCGCAACGCGGACGCGCTCGTCAACCTCGTGACGGCGGCGACCACCGGCGAGCGGGTCCCGATGTATGCGAGCCCGCAGTCCCGAGACGCCGACATCGAGGCCGGCGCGCCGCGTCCGCTCGCCGAGCAGCTGGCCGACCTCGAGAGCAGCGCAGCTCGATGGAGCGCCGCGGCGGCAACGCTCACCGAGGAGCACGTCGACACCCGCGTGGAGGCCCGGGGGGGCGCGATGCTCCGTGCGGGCTACCTGCCGTTCATGCGGTTGCGCGAGGTGGTCTACCACCACGTCGACCTCGACGACGGTTTCGGCTTCGAGCAGGTGGACGACGCCCTGCTCAAGCGGTTCCTCGACGACCAGATGCACCGGCTCAGCAAGGACCCCGCGACCCCGTCGCTGACCGTCCGGACCGACGAGGGGGACGCCTACTCGGTCGGCGACGGACGGCCCACAGTCTCGGGCAGCCGCGCAGGGGTCCTCGGATGGGTCGCGCGCGGGCTGACCGACGGGGTGGTGGGCGACCTGCCGACGCTGCCGAACGGTGGCTGACATGTATGCGGGAGACGTCACCCGGGGCGGGCCGAGCGCGGTGCGGGAGCTCGAGCACCTGACCATCCGCAAGGCGAACGTGTCCGCCATGGATAACAACGCCTACCTGCTGACCTGCCGGTCCACCGGCGCCCAGCTGCTCGTCGACGCCGCGGACGACGCCCCGCGGCTGCTGTCCCTGGTCGCTGAGGGGTCCGGCTCCCTCGACCTCGTCGTCACCACCCACCAGCACGGGGACCACGTCGGCGCACTCGCTGACGTGGTGGCGGCGACCGGAGCTCGCACGGCTGCCGGCGCGGAGGACGCCGACGCGCTCCCCGTGACGGTGGACGACCGGCTTGCTCAGGGTGACCAGGTCCGCTTCGGCGACATCACGCTGGACGTCATCCTCCTGCGTGGTCACACGCCCGGCTCCGTGGCGCTGGCCTACCGCGACCTCGACGGGAGCACCCATCTGTGGACCGGCGACGCCCTCTTCCCGGGAGGCGTCGGGGCCACCTCACGACCCGGCCAGGACTTCGCAGCCCTCATCGCCGACGTCTCCGACCGGGTCTTCGACGTCTACGCCGACGACACCTGGGTATATCCCGGTCACGGTGCGGACACCACCCTCGGCGCCGAGCGGCCGCACCTTTCCGAGTGGCGGGCGCGGGGCTGGTAGCCGCCACCCGTCACGACTCGAACAGCCACCACTCGCCGCAGGGAGCACGCGCATGGCCACCCCGCAGATCCGCATCTCCGAGATCGTCTTCGACGCCCCCGACCTCGAGGTCGAGGCCCGGTTCTGGGCGGCCCTTCTCGACGGTGAGATCACCGACCGCGAGGAGGACTGGCTCACGGTCACGGCCGCGGACGGCCGCAAGGTCGGCGTCCAGCTCGCGCCCGACCATGTCCCGCCGCAGTGGCCGGACGGCGCGCCGCAGCAGATGCACCTGGACCTCACGGTGACGGACATGGCCGCCGCCCATGCGCACGCCATCTCGATCGGCGCGACGGTGCTCGCGCCGGCGGACGGTCCCGACCTGTCGAAGGAGCGCGGGTTCGTCGTCTACGCCGACCCGGCCGGGCATCCCTTCTGCCTCTGCTGGTGACGGCTTCCCTGACCACGGAGCCGGCCACTCAGAGCAGGCCCGCTGCGACCTCCCCGAGCGCAGCGAACGACGGCAGCACCGCGGTTCCCCGGTCGGCGTCACGGTCCAGCAGACCGGTCGCGATGACGGACACCGCAACCCATCGCCCGCCCCGTTCGAGCAGCGCCACATCGGCCCGCAGACCGGGCAGCTCCCCCGTCTTGGACGCCACCTCGACGTCGGCGGGCAGGTAGGCTGGAAGCCCCTCCCGGAACTGCTGGCCGCGCAGGATCTCCAGCGCCGAGCGGGTGCCCACGGGGCCGACCAGCCGCCCCTGGCGCAGCGCGGACATCGTCGCGACGAGGTCCACCGCGCACGTCTCGTTCTCCAGGCCCCGTCCGGCGGCCTCGAAGTCCATCATCCGCCTGCGCAGCCGGGTATGCCGGGTGGGCACCGACGCGATCAGGGCGGCGACCGCCGGAAGCCCGACGAGGTCGACCACCGCGTTCGTCGCGTCGTTGTCGCTGAGCGCCACCATGAGGGCCAGCAGCTCGCCCAGCGGCAGGGAGGTCACGGACGGGAGCAGGGACAGCGGTCCCGACCCGCCGACCCGCGTGTCCGGTACCGGCACCATCGTGCCGAGCGCGAGGTCGCCCGACTCGACCGCGGCGAGCGCCGCGACGAGGATGGGCAGCTTGATCGTGCTGGCCGAGGGGACGACCCGCTCGGCATCATGACCCCACGAGTAGCCGTCCGAGCCCGTCACGGCCACACTGAGATGCCCCGGGGCCCCCACGACCACCTCGTGCAGCCGCGCCGCGACCGCGGCCCTCGCGTCGATCGTCATGGCCGCAGTATGGCCCACGGCCGCATTTCGCCCGAGTCCGTGTGAGGATGTGCTGCGTGCAGCGGATGCGAGTCAACGTCGTCGTCACGACCGTGTGGACCTCCCCCGACCAGCCGCGTCCCGTGGACGCCCGCGCGGTCGCCGACTGGCCGGACCCGACAGGCTGGCTCGCGGCACTCGACGAGCACCCGGCCGACGACGAGAGCGGCCGGGGTCGGCTCGGCCTCCATGGCCGCGTCGGCACCCAGGCCGTCGCGGGAGAGCCCGTTCTCGTGCTCGCCTCGGGAGGCGACGGCTGGGCGCAGGTGGTCTGCCCGTGGCAGCCGAGCGAGGCTGACCCGCGCGGCTACCCCGGGTGGGTCCGGCTGGCGCACCTCATCGGCGACGACACCTCTCACCACGGCGAGCCCCCCGAGGACGAGTCCTGGGCACTGGCACCAGAGGAGCTCGAGCAGCCGGTGCTGGCACTCGCCCGTCGGCACCTCGGCCTGCCCTACCTCTGGGGCGGGTGCTCGCCCCTGGGCCTCGACTGCTCTGGCCTGGTCCATCTGGTGCACCGCGAGCTCGGCATCGTGGTGCCTCGGGACGCTCACGACCAGCAGGCGGCGTGTCAACCGGTCGACCTCGGTGACGTCGAGCCGGGCGACCTCTACTTCTTCTCTCGGGACGGCAGGCCCGCGCACCACGTCGGGATCGTCACCGAGCCCGGCTCGATGATCCACGCGCCGGAGACCGGTAGGGGCATCGTGGAGGAGCCCCTCGACGAAGGGCGGTTGAGCACCCTCAGCGGCGCCGGGCGCGCGCTCGCATCCCGGGCGTGACCCGGGACGAGCCGAACTCCTCCTGCCTCGCCAAGCCGGGTGCCTGGCCGGACGAGTCCTTACTGGGTGTGTCCCATTTGGTTGGCACTGCGCTGGCCGGCTTTGACGGCACCGTAGGGGGCATGTCGTACACAAGTGACCTGACAGACGAGCAGTGGGCGCTGCTCGAACCGGTCTTCAACACGCCCGGCAAGCGCGGGCCCAGGCACGCTCCGGACCTGCGGCGGGTGGTGGACGCGATGCTCTACGTCTCCCACACCGGCTGCCAGTGGCGGTGATGGTGGTCATCGACACTCACTTGGCCCGCGGGGCGTCCAACGGTGGGTTCACCTTCCACGACCGCAGAGATCCCTACGGCCGCACCAAGGGCGCCAAGCGCATCGTGGCGGTCGACGCGACCGGACTCCCGGTGGGTGCGCTCGTCGTGCCGGCCTCTACCCACGAGAACCGGACGACCGAGCTGATGGTGGAGCACCTGACCGAGCAGGGCGTCGCTGGGCGACTTGACCTGGTCTTGGTGGACCGTGGGGTCACCGCGGCTGCTACCCGCGCGCTCGGCCGGGACCACGACCTCGAAGTGCGCCGGGTCGGGTGGGACGACAAGCGGCCGGTGTTCCGCCCTATCCGGCACGCCTGGCGCGTCGAGGTCGCCCACGGCCGCCTCGGCCGGTCCCGGCGACTCGCGACATCGTTCGAGAACACCACCACCTCCGCGACCGGCTGGCTCCGGGTCGCCTGTATCGCCACTACTCTGCGCCACCTATCGCGTGGTCAAGCTGGCCGGCGCGCACTCCCGTCCGCAGCGTGAGTGCGCGCGGAACGCGGCAGTAGCGGACGGATGGACTGGTCGAGTCAGTCCAGACGCGCCAGGTGCGTTGTGAGACAGCGCAGCGAAGTCAGTGATTCACCAAGGAACCGCGCTTGAGAAGCGACACCAGAGACACAACGGCCCAGGTTCCCTCCAGCAGGAGAAATCCCCACTGGTGCCCATGCCAAGCGTCGACGGCGAGAACCGTCGACCCCACAAGGTTGAGCCAGATGTAGGTGAGCGACTCCGGCCGCAGTTTTCGCATCTGTACGAGCACAAACGGCACGAGGATCAGCAGGGAACCGGCGATCTGAACGATGGTGCTCACGTTGTCGAACATGACCCCTCCACGGGCTACGTCGTCTTGGCGATCCGGGTACGACGTACCTCGTCCGGGGCGACATAGGGACTCATGCCGCGACTACTCCAGGATCTCACCCTGAGCGCCGCTTATCCAACTCCGTGACCGGCCGCTCAGCGACATGAGAGTGCGTGTCGCGCGGGCCTCAATCACCCGGAAATGGGACACACCCAGTTAGATCTGGTGGTGTCGAGGCTGCCGCGCTCACGGCGGCCCTGAGCGCCGGGGAGCGCGCACCCCAGAGGGAGGACGGCTCTCAGCGCCCAGGCGGCCAAGCCCGCCGAGCCACCTGGCGCGGGTGTGTGAGATGCTGTCCGCGTCACGGAGGGGAGTATCCCCGACACGCGGCATCCTCGTCATCACGGCACTTCGGCCTCGGCCGCGGCACCCGGGGAGCCGGTCCGCCCAGGGCGGGAGAGACCTCCGGCCACTGCTCGCGACGCAGATGACCGGAAGGCTGTGAACGCATGGACGTCTCCCCCGTGGTCTGGTGGACCACTATCGGGCTGTTGACCATCTTCCTCGTCGTCGACATCGTCGTCATCGCGCGGCGGCCGCATGTCCCCACCCTGCGGGAGTGTGCGACCAACCTCGCCTTCTACATCGGCGCCGCGGTCCTCTTCGGGCTGGGCGTCTGGCTGACCGCCGGCAGCAGGTACGCCGGTGAGTACTTCGCCGGATGGCTGACGGAGTACTCGCTGTCGATCGACAACCTCTTCGTCTTCCTGCTGATCATGGCGAAGTTCCGGGTCCCCGAGCGGCTGCAGCAGTCGGCCCTGCTCGTGGGGATCGTCATCGCCATCGTCCTGCGGGGCGTGTTCATCGCCCTCGGCGCGGCGGCGATCGACCGCTACTCCTGGGTGTTCTACCTCTTCGGCGCCTTCCTCGTCTACACCGCGGTCAAGCTGTTCCGAGAGAGCGGTGACACCGACGAGGAGTTCGAGGAGAACCGGTTCCTGCGCTGGGTGGAGCGGCGGCTGCCCGCCACACCGGACTACCACGGCACCCGCCTCACGGTGACGCAGGCGGGCCGCCGGTTGATGACACCCATGTTCGTCGTCATCCTCGCCCTCGGCACCACCGACCTGCTCTTCGCTCTGGACTCGATCCCGGCCATCTACGGGCTCACCAAGGAGCCGTACCTCGTCCTCACGGCAAACATCTTCGCCCTGATGGGGCTGCGCCAGCTTTACTTCCTCATCGGCGGCCTGCTCAAGCGGCTGGTCTACCTCAGCATGGGGCTGTCGGTGCTCCTGGCGTTCATCGGGGTGAAGCTCGTCCTGCACGCCCTCCACGAGAACGAGCTGCCGTTCGTCAACGGGGGCCAGCCTCTGCCGGTGTGGGAGATCCCAATCTCGGTCTCGCTGGGGGTGATCGTCGGCATCCTGCTGGTGACCACCGTGGCCAGCCTGCTGCGTTCGGCCCACGACCGGAGGCATCCGGCGCCCGAGCCGCCTGTGGCTCCGGACGACCAGCCGCTCAGGTGACGCCTCCGGACGCACCGTCACCGAGCACGTCGGGGGCGGTACGACGCAGCGGCGAGCACCAGCCTACGACGGCAGCGGCGACGCCCGAGCAGGTGAGCAGCATCATCGAGGTCCGGATGTCGAGGACCTGGGTGAGCGCCCCGGCAACGGTGGCCCCCGCGACCCAGCCGAACCCCCACGACACCATGCGGGCGGCGGTGTTGACGCGGCTGAGCAGGTGCTCCGGGGTGACCACCTGCCGGTAGTTGATGGCGTTGATGATGACCAGCTGGTAGCCGATCCCCCACAGGACGAGGACGACGGCGGCCACCACCCAGTGCGTCCCCGCCGCGACGGTGACCCCGGCGACGGCTGACACCGGCACGGCCAGCAGGGTCAGCCGCGCCGAGCCGAACCGTCGGAGCAGTCGCGGCGTCAGCACGGACGCGATGATCCCGCCGACGCCCCACACACTGAACAGCACCCCGAAGCGCCAGCCAGCGGTCCCGATGCCGAGCACCCGGTCGGCCCACGGGACGATGAGCGCCACGAAGCCTCCGCCGGCCACGGACTGCAGGGTGCTCACCAGGGTGGTGAAGCGGACCCCTTGGTGTCCCCACAGGAACCGGACGCCCTCCCCAACGTCCTGCCAGAGCCCGCGCGGTCGCAGCGGTTCGGCCCGGCTCCGGGTCCGGGACAGCGCCCGGCCGATCGACCGGACGAGCAGCGCCGAGACCACGTAGCTCAGGGCGTCCAGCACGAGCAGGTCTGCAGGGTGCAGCACGGCCAGGAGCGCTCCCGCGGTGGCCGGCATGAGGAGGTCCAGGACCCCCCCGAACCCCCAGATGACCGCGTTCGCCTCGCCGACCCGGGACCGGCCGACCAGCACCGGCAGGGCGCCGAAGTTGGCCCCGTCGAAGAAGGTGAACAACAGCTGGGCCGCGAACGCCGCGACGAGCACGTGCGGCACGGTGAGCACGCCGAGCCACCAGGCGAGGGGCACGGACCCGACGACTGCCACGTTGAGCAGGTCGGCCAGCACCATCACTCTCTTGCGGTCCAGCCGGTCCGCCAGGGCGCCGGCCAGCAGCCCGACGACGATGTAGGGCAACGCCTCGAGGGTCGTGGTGAGCGCCGTCAGCGCGGGCGAGCCGGTCAGGCGGTAGACCAGCACGGGCATGGCGACCGCGGTGACGATCGAGCCGGAGAGGGAGACCACTCGCGCGGCCGTGTAGCGCCGGAAGTCGCGGTCGTCTCGCAACCGGGTCGTGGGCGCCGGGGTGGTCATGGGGACCACCGTCGCGGGTGACGCGCGCGTGAGGTCAAGATCCCGGACGGCACTGAGGTCGACGTCACGTGCTGGCCGCCTCCGCCGGGTCGCCCCTCCCGTGGGCGCCCATGACGAGGGAGCTCGCCCCGACGACGAGCGCCATCCCGGCGAGCTGGAGTCCGGTGAGCCGCTGGTGCAGCACGATGAGCCCTGCCAGCGCCGCGACCGCCGGCTCGAGGCTGAGCATGATGCCGAAGACGCCAGCGCTGAGCCGGCGCAGCGCCAGCAGCTCGAAGGAGTAGGGCAGCACGGAGGACAGGACGGCGATGCCCAGTCCACGCAGCAGCACGTCCGCGCTCCACTGGTGCGCGGAGAGCAGGCCGAAGGGGCTGACGACCACCGACGCCACGACCATGGCCAGCGCCAGGCCGTCGAGCTGGGAGAAGGCGCGGCCGGTCCTGCCGGACAGCACGATGTATGCCGCCCAGCAGGCTCCCGCCACGGCGGCAAGCCCCAGACCGATGCCGTCGAGCTCGGCCCACGGCGTGGTCAGCGCCTGGGAGATGAGGACGACCCCACCTGCAGCCGCGAGCACCGCCACCCCGTCCTTCCACCGACGCGAGAGCGCCGCGGTGAGGGTGAGCGGTCCGATGAACTCGATGGTCACGGCGACGCCGATGGGGAGCCGTCCCAGGGAGGCGTAGAACGACCAGTTCATCAGCCCCAGGGCGAGGCCGAAGAGGACCACCGTGGTCCAGGCCCGGCGGTCGTGGCCGCGCAGCCTCGGGCGGGCGACGGCGAGCAGGATGACGGTGCCGATGAGCAGCCGGAGGGTGACTGAGCCAGCCGCCCCGATGGTGGGGATCAGCGTCGCCGCGAGCGCGCCCCCGAACTGGACGGAGAGCACGGCGAGCAGCACGAGCACCGGCGCCGGCACCCGCGCTGCCCCACCCGTGGGCCCCCCCGGTCCCCGCTCCTGCTGCTCGAGGGCCCCCCCTGAGCTCACGAGGTCGCGCGGGTCATCTGCCGCAGCTCCTTCTTGAGGTCGCCGAGCTCGTCGCGCAGCCGGGCGGCGAGCTCGAAGTGCAGCTCGGCAGCCGCCTGGTGCATCTGCGTGGTGAGCTCCTGGATGAGGTTGGCCAGGTCGGTCGCGGCCATCCCCTCCAGCCGGGTGCCTCCGGCAACGCCGAGATCCGCCGCCAGCGCTCCGCGGCCGCCCCCGCCCTTCGCGGTCTTCCCGCGCGACTGGCTGCGGCCGCTGCCGAGCAGCGCCTCGGTGTCGGCGTCCTCGCGTGCCAGCAGGTCGGTGATGTCCGCGATCCGTCGACGCAGTGGCTGGGGGTCCACCCCACGCTCGAGGTTGTAGGCCACCTGCTTCTCGCGCCGGCGGGAGGTCTCGTCCAGCGCCTGCTGCATCGACGGGGTGACCTTGTCGGCATACATGTGCACCTGGCCGCTGACGTTGCGGGCGGCCCGGCCGATGGTCTGGATCAGGCTGCGGGCCGAGCGGAGGAAGCCCTCCTTGTCCGCGTCGAGGATGCTGACGAGCGACACCTCCGGCAGGTCGAGACCCTCACGGAGCAGGTTGATCCCCACGAGGACGTCGTACTCCCCCATCCGCAGCTCCCGGAGCAGCTCGACCCGGCGGAGCGTGTCGATGTCGGAGTGCAGGTAGCGCACCCGGACGCCCTTGTCGAGCAGGTAGTCGGTCAGGTCCTCGGCCATCTTCTTGGTCAAGGTGGTGACGAGGACCCGCTCGTTCCTCGCCGCCCGCAGGCCGATCTCATGGAGCAGGTCGTCGATCTGCCCCTTGGTCGGCTTGAGGACGATCTCGGGGTCGACCAGCCCGGTCGGCCGGATGATCTGCTCGACGGCGGCACCGGACTTGGCCGTCTCGTAGCTGCCCGGGGTCGCGGAGAGGTAAAGGGTCTGGCCGATCCGCTCGAGGAACTCCTCCCACATCAGCGGCCGGTTGTCGGTCGCGCTCGGCAGCCGGAAGCCGTGGTCGACGAGCATCCGTTTGCGCGACATGTCGCCCTCGTACATCGCGCCGATCTGGGGCACGGTCTGGTGCGACTCGTCGATGACGAGCAGGAAGTCCTCCGGGAAGTAGTCGATGAGACAGCTCGGCGCCGAGCCTGGCGCTCGGCCGTCGATGTGCCGTGAGTAGTTCTCGATCCCGCTGCAGGAGCCGACCTGGCGCATCATCTCGATGTCGTACGTCGTCCGCATCCGCAGCCGCTGTGCCTCGAGGAGCTTGCCCTGCGTCTCGAGCTCGGCCAGCCGGTCGGCCAGCTCGAGCTCGATGCCGGTGATCGCGCGCTCCATCCGCTCGGGCCCGGCGACGTAGTGGGTCGCCGGGAAGACGTACATCTCCTCCTCCTCGCGGATCACCTCGCCGGTCAGCGGGTGGAGCGTGTAGATCCGCTCGATCTCGTCACCGAAGAACTCGATCCGGATCGCGTGCTCCTCGTAGACGGGGATGATCTCGACCGTGTCGCCGCGGACCCGGAACGTCCCGCGGGTGAAGGCGAGGTCGTTGCGGGTGTACTGCATCTGCACGAACCGTCGGAGCAGGTCGTCGCGCAGGATCTGCTCCCCCACTCGCAGCTGCACCATCCGGTCGACGTACTCCTGCGGGGTCCCGAGGCCGTAGATGCACGACACGGACGCCACGACGATGACGTCGCGCCTCGTGAGCAGGGACTGGGTGGCGCTGTGTCGCAGCCGCTCGACCTCCTCGTTGATCGAGGAGTCCTTCTCGATGTAGGTGTCCGTCTGCGGGATGTAGGCCTCGGGCTGGTAGTAGTCGTAGTACGAGACGAAGTACTCCACCGCGTTGTTGGGCAGCAGCTCGCGGAACTCGTTGGCGAGCTGCGCGGCGAGGGTCTTGTTGGGCGCCATCACCAGCGTGGGCTTCTGCACCTGCTCGATCACCCACGCGGTGGTCGCCGACTTGCCGGTGCCCGTGGCCCCGAGCAGGACGGTGTCCTGCTCGCCGGCCATGATCCGGCGCGCGATCTCCGCGATCGCCGTCGGCTGGTCGCCGCTCGGGGTGAACTCCGAGATGACCTCGAACGGGGCCACGGTCCGCTTGATGTCGGTGGTGGGACGCATAGGTCCACGGTAAGCCCCTGCACCGACACCCCACGTCTTCGCCCTGGCACCCCGGGACAGCGCGGCCACCCTCGCCGGGATCGGGCCGAGATCTCCCGTTTGTGGTGCTTCTTCACAGTCCAGTGACCGCGGAAGAAACTTCGTGACATGCGGCCACGAGAGGTCTATGGTGACCCCTGCTTCATCGCCGAGAAGCCTCATTCCGTTCTCGGACAACAGAACTCATTTGGGACATTGAGGTTTGCAGACATGGTCACGATGACGTCTACACCAGGTCAGCGGTCGGTCAGGATTGTGGCCGCCGCCGTCGCCCTCGCCGCTCTCCTCGGCCTGATCCGCCTCACCCTCACGGCCATGTCGCCGGACCGCACGCCCGACCCGCGTCAGTTCTCCCGTGGGCTCCCGGACGCGCCGCGCATCCCCGACCCCGGCGCCATCGCCGGTCCGATGGTGGGGAACCCTCCCGGAGGTGCCACCTCGGGCAGCTCGGGAGGCGGTGGCGCCGGACCGGAGGGCGGTAGCGGCTTCCTGGTCGCCGTCAGCCACACCGTCCCGCTCGCCGGCGACGACGAGCGGCCCTGCCCGGGGCGCACCTGGTCGGGCGCCCCCAGCCAGCCGGAGGCGGCCGCTGCGGCTCCGGCAGCCGCGGCGGCTCCACCCGCTGGCCCGGCACCTCGGCCGGCTCCCGCAGCGGCTCCCCAGCCGGTTCCCGCGCCAGCTCCGGCGCCGCTCCCGGCGGCACCGCCGCCTGCCCCGGCCCCCACACCGCTCCCGGCGGCACCGCCGCCTGCCCCGGCGCCCACATCGCTCCCGCCGGCCGTCTCTCCACCTGGGGCGCTCCCCCCGGGGCCGAGCCCCCAGGCAGCACTCCCGGGGACGCCGCCCCCGGTATCTGCGGCATCGCTCTCCGTGTCTCTGGCGTCGCCCTCCGTCAGCGGCCACCTCTGACCCCAGGCGCGCGGCCGCTGGGCCCGGCTGCGCCGCGGACGGGCGGGAGCCGGTGGCTCCCGTCCGTCAGGTCGAGGTCAGCTCGGCTGCCACCCCGTCCGGCGCGCCCACGCATACGCGTCCTCGAAGGCCTGGTCGAACCACGGCTCCTTGGCCGTGACGTACTCCGTCGTCGAGCGGGTGGCGGCCAGGAGGCGCCCCTTGTGGGCGGCATATGCCTGGCGGGCCGGCTCGTCGGCACGCAGCCAGTCCCGGAAGACCAGGGCGAACTCCCATCCGGGCGAGCCGAGCTCGCGCACGTGCACGTGTGCCACCCGTCCGGGGTCGGCGGACGCGTGGTAGCGCTTCTGCCACCGAACCGGCTCGTCTCCGGCGGGGTGTGGGGTGTCCTGGCCGAGGTCGGCAATCCGCAGGAAGCCGCGTGCCTCCAGTCGCTCGACGAACTGCGGGTTATCTGCGTCCGCCAACCGACGCACGGTGACCTGCAGGTCGATGACGTCCTTCGCGACCAGCCCGGGGACGCTCGTCGAGCCGATGTGGTCCACCGACACCGCGGCGGCCCCCAGCGCGTCCTCGATCCTCGCCACCAGCCGAGCGGCCTGGGCCAACCAGGTCGGGTCCGGGTCGACGACCGCACCGATCTCCGGCCGCCGGCTGCGCCGGTGCGTGACGAGGTTGTCGTTGAAGGGCACCAGCCGTCTCGACCACAGCTCGTGGACCTGGCCCTCCAGCACGGACCGCGGACCGTCGTTGTCGAGCCAGACGTCCGCGGCGGCCCGGCGCTCCTCGTCACTGGCCTGGGCGGCCATCCGGCTCTGCGCGTCGGACCGGCTCATCCCCCGGTCTCGCGCGAGGCGGTCGAGCCGCACCGACGGGCTCGCGCCCACCACGACGCAGAGGTGCTCGTGCACCCACAGGCGCCGCTCGACCAGCAGAGGCATGTCGAAGACCGTCACCTCGCCAGGTGCGACCTCACTGCGCAGCTGAGCCACCCGGGCAGCGATCGCCGGCCCGGTGATCGACTCGAGGTCGGCCAGGTCGGACGCATCCGCGAAGACGACGGCAGCCAGCGCGGCCCGGTCCAGCCGGCCTCTCGCGTCGAGCAGCCGGGCCCCGAAACGCTCGGCGATGGCCGCCAGCGCCGGGGTGCCGGGCTCGACGACCTCCCGCGCGACCCGGTCACCGTCGATGACGACGGCGCCCAGCCGGCCGAGGAGGTCGGCGACGGTGGACTTGCCGGAGCCGATTCCCCCAGTCAGGCCGACGGTGAGCACGGCGTCAGCGTAGCGCCACCACGCGGAGGGGCCCGGACCAGATTGGTCCGGGCCCCTCCTGCGGTGACCACCCAGGGTGCTCACCTCATATGCGTTGCCTCAGTTGCCGGTGAGCTTCTCACGCAGGGCGGCCAATGCCTCATCCGAGGCGAGAGTGCCCTCGGCAGCGACGACCGGGCGTGCGGCCGGACGCTCGGTGCCCTCGTCGACCGCCTCGTCCCCGGTGGCGGAGGAGTACGACGTGGCGTTGTCGCCACCGCCAGCGGCGGCCTCGGCGTCGGCCTTCGACGCCGCCTCGACCTGCGCCTTGTGGGCCTCCCAGCGGGTGTGTGCCTCGGCGTACTGCTTCTCCCACTTCTCGCGCTGGGTGTCGAAGCCCGGCAGCCACTCGTTGGTCTCGGAGTCGAAGCCCTCGGGGTACTTGTAGTTCCCCTCCTCGTCGTACTCGGCCGCCATGCCGTAGAGCGTGGGGTCGAACTCGGCGACGGGAGCGCTCTCGTCGTTGGCCTGCTTGAGAGACAGCGAGATCCGGCGGCGCTCGAGGTCGATGTCGATGACCTTGACGAAGATCTCGTCACCGACGTTGACGACCTGCTCCGGCAGCTCCACGTGGCGCTCGGCCAGCTCGGAGATGTGGACCAGGCCCTCGATGCCGTCGTCAACCCGCACGAACGCGCCGAACGGGACGAGCTTGGTGACCTTGCCCGGGACGACCTGGCCGATCGCGTGGGTCCGCGCGAAGTGCTGCCACGGGTCCTCCTGCGTCGCCTTGAGCGAGAGCGAGACCCGCTCGCGGTCCATGTCGACGTCGAGCACCTCGACGGTGACCTCGGTGCCGACCTCGACGACCTCGGACGGATGGTCGATGTGCTTCCAGGACAGCTCGGAGACGTGCACGAGACCGTCGACCCCACCAAGGTCGACGAAGGCGCCGAAGTTGACGATGCTGCTGACGACGCCCTGACGGACCTGCCCCTTCTGGAGCTCCTTGAGGAAGGTCGTGCGCACCTCGGACTGCGTCTGCTCGAGCCACGCGCGGCGCGACAGGACCACGTTGTTGCGGTTCTTGTCGAGCTCGATGATCTTGGCCTCGATCTCCTTGCCGACATACGGCTGCAGGTCGCGGACCCGGCGCATCTCGACGAGGGAGGCGGGCAGGAACCCGCGCAGGCCGATGTCGAGGATGAGCCCACCCTTGACGACCTCGATGACGGTGCCGGTGACGACGCCGTCCTCCTCCTTGATCTTCTCGATCGTGCCCCAGGCGCGCTCGTACTGGGCGCGCTTCTTGGACAGGATCAGACGACCCTCCTTGTCCTCCTTCTGGAGAACCAGAGCCTCGACCTCGTCGCCGACCTTGACGACCTCTGAGGGGTCGACGTCGTGCTTGATGGAGAGCTCACGGGAGGGGATGACGCCCTCGGTCTTGTAGCCGATGTCGAGCAGGACCTCGTCCCGGTCGACCTTGACGATGACACCCTCGACGATGTCTCCGTCATTGAAATCCTTGATCGTCGCGTCGATTGCGGCGAGCAGTTCTTCCTCAGTGCCGATGTCGTTGATGGCAACCTGAGGGGCGGTCTTCTCGACCGTGCTGGCAGTCATGTAGTAGGAACTCCGATGGGTGGACACAGAATGGATGGGCACAAGCACATGGCGCACAGACGCATGCGCCCGCCCACCCTACCGGTGCGGCGATGACCCGGTCAAAATCGCTGGCGAGCGCGAGACTGGGCGGATGAGCACGCCTGAGGCCACCTCGCCGCCACCACCTCCCGCCTCCGGGCCGGACCCGCGCCTGCTCCCGTCGGTCGCCCGGCGCGAGGCGGACCAGAGCGAGACGGTCCAGGCCAACCGGTCCTGGTGGGACGGGGAGGCCGGTGACTACTACCTCGAGCACGGCGGGTTCCTCGGCGACGCCGACTTCGTCTGGGGCCCGGAGGGCCTGCGTGAGGCCGACGCCGGGCTGCTCGGCGACGTCGCGGGCTCCCACGTCCTCGAGATCGGCGCCGGAGCGGCGCAGTGCTCGCGCTGGCTGGCCGGCCGAGGCGCCGTCGTCGTCGCCTCGGACCTGTCGACGGGGATGCTGCACCAGGGCGTCCTGCTCAACCGCGACGCTGGCGAGCCGGCGGTTCCCCTGGTCCAGTGCGACGGCCTGGCGCTGCCCTTCGCAGATGCGAGCTTCGACGTCGTCTTCACTGCATACGGGGTGGTGCCGTTCGTCGCCGACTCCGCCACCGTGATGCGGGAGGCAGCCCGGGTGCTCCGACCCGGGGGCCGGTTCGTCTTCTCCACCACCCACCCGATGCGCTGGTCCCTGTCCGACGACCCCGGTGAGGCCGGTCTGCGGGTCATCCAGTCCTACTTCGACCGCACGCCCTACGTCGAGCAGGACGCCGCCGGGACGGCCACCTACGTGGAGCACCATCGGACCATCGGTGACCGCGTCCGAGAGCTGGCCGCCGCCGGGCTGCACGTGAGCGACGTCGTCGAGCCGGAGTGGCCGGAGAGCAACACCTCGACCTGGGGAGGCTGGTCACCGATGCGTGGACGGCTCATCCCCGGCACGGCGATCTTCGTCGCCGAGCGGAGCTGACTCGCAGGTCAGCATAATCAGTGGCTGCGCGGGGTCCGACCTGCGACGGTCATCCTGTGCCCTCATCCGCTCGCTTGCTCGCAGCCTATGACGAGCAGCTGCGCACCGACGCGGAGACACCGAGCGCCCTCTCGGTGACGCGGCTCGGTCCGCTGCGCTTGGTGACCTTCCTCGGCGGCCGCGGCTTCGTGACCTACCGCGACCTGGGCGGCGCAGACGCCGACTCGATCCGCCGGCTCGTCGGTGAGGTGCTCATTCACTACCGGGGCAACCCAGACATCAACCGGGTTGAGTGGAAGACCCGCGCCCACGACCACGCGCCGGGTCTGCACGAGTCGTTGCTGGACAACGGTTTTCTCCCGGAAGAGCCTGAATCCATCATGATCGGCGGAGCGCGGCAGCTGGCCGGGGACGTCGCGATACCTGAAGGGGTGACGCTCCGGCAGGTCGACCAGGAAGCGGATGTCCGCGCGCTGAGCGCGATGGCCGACGAGGTGTTCGGCGATCCGGTGTCCGAGCAGAGGGCAGACGCCCTCCTGCGGCGACTGTCCTTCGACGACGGAATGGAGCTATGGGTCGCCGAGGCCGACTCCCAGATGGTCAGCACCGGGCGACTGGAACCGGTGAGAGGTACCGCGTTCGCCGGCATCTGGGGCGGCGCGACGCGCCCGCAGTGGCGCCGCCGCGGGATCTACCGGGCGTTGACAGCTGCACGTGCCCGATCGGCACTGCGCCTTGGCAAGACGCTCATCAACAGTGACTCCACCGAATACTCACGCCCGATCCTTGAACGCGCCGGTCTGGTCGCCGTGTCCACGACAACGCCCTACCACTGGCGGCGCTGACGGGGTGGTGCCATCGTCGTGCTCGTCGACCGCTTCGAGCGTCAGTGGGCGGCGTCGTGCCAGGACCGGCCGACACCGACGCTGACGTCCAAGGGCACCTCGAGCTCGACGGCATGCCCCATCTCGCGGCGCACCAGCTCCTCGACGTCGGCGCGCTCGCCCGGCGCGATCTCGAGGACGAGCTCGTCGTGGACCTGCAGGAGCATCCGCGAGGCTGACCCCGCCTCAGCGAGTCCCCGGTCGACGCGGAGCATGGCCACCTTCATGATGTCGGCGGCCGACCCCTGGATCGGGGCGTTCAGCGCCATCCGCTCAGCCATCTCGCGGCGCTGACGGTTGTCCGACGTGAGGTCCGGGAGGTAGCGGCGCCGGCCGAGCATGGTCGCGGTGTAGCCGGTGCTGCGAGCCTGCGCCACGAGCTCGCGCAGGTAGTCGCGCACCCCGCCGAACCGCTCGAAGTACTCGTCCATGAGGTCCTTCGCCTCCCCCGTGCCGATCGACAGCTGCTTAGACAACCCGAAGGCGGACAGCCCGTACGCCAGGCCGTAGGACATCGCCTTGATCTTCGAGCGCATCGCTGAGGTCACCTCGTCGATGCCGACGGAGAAGACGCGGGACCCGACGAAGCTGTGCAGGTCCTCGCCCGAGCGGAAGGCGGTGATCAGGCCCTCGTCACCGGACAGGTGCGCCATCACCCGCATCTCGATCTGGCTGTAGTCGACGGACATGAGGGACTCGAACCCGCTGCCGACGACGAACATCTCCCGGATCCGGCGGCCCTCCTCGGTCCGGATCGGGACGTTCTGGAGGTTGGGGTCGGTCGAGCTCAGCCGGCCGGTCGCCGCGATGGTCTGGATGTAGGTGGTGTGGATCCGCTCGTCCTCGGCCACCGACTTGAGCAGCCCCTCGACGGTGACCCGCAGCCGGGCGGCGTCCCGGTGCCGCAGCAGCGCCTTGAGGAACGGCTCGTCGACCTTCTGCCCGAGCTCGTTGAGCGCGTCGGCGTCGGTCGTGTAGCCGGTCTTGGTGCGCTTGGTCTTCGGGAGCCCCAGCTGCTCGAAGAGGACCTCCTGCAGCTGCTTCGGCGAACCGAGGTTGACGTCCCGGCGGCCGATGGAGTCCCACGCCTGCTCCTGTGCCTCGCTCACCGCTGCGGCGAAGTCCGCTTCGAGCGACTCCAGCGAAGGCGTGTCCACGGCGATCCCGACGCGCTCCATCCGGGCGAGGACGTCGACCAGGGGCAGCTCGACGTCACGCAGCAGCTCGGTGCCGCCGATGCGCTCGAGCTCGCCGTCGAGGGCCTCCGCGAGCTCGAGGACCGCCCGCGCGGCCACCATCGCCTCCGCGGCCGCCCGGTCGCCCTCCCCCTCGAAGTCGAGCATCCCCTGGCCATGCTGGTCGGTGTCGTTCTTCAGCTCGCGGCGCAGCATCCGCAGCACGAGGTCGCCGAGGTCGTAGGACCGCTGGTCAGGCTTGACGAGGTAGGCCGCGAGGGCGGTGTCGCTCGTCAGCCCCGCCAGGGCCCAGCCCCGGGCCGCGAGCGCGTGTGAGGGCCCCTTGCTGTCGTGCATCGCCTTGGCTCGCTCCGGGTCGGCGAGCCAGGCCGCCACGGCCTGCTCGGCGGGCTCGTCGAGCTCGGTCACGTCGAGGTATGCCGCCTGCCCGCCGGCCGCGGCGATGGCCAGGGCTCGCACGTCCCCCGTCCCGCGGGCCCACTGCCCGACCACGCCGACGCCGACACGGCGCCCCGGGGCGGCGTGCTCGGCCAGCCACGGGGCGACCTCAGCACTCGTCAGGACCGCGCCGTCGACGTCGAAGCCGGACTCCGCCTCGACGGTGACCGCCTCCAGAGTGGCGAAGAGCCGCTCACGCAGGACCCGGAACTCCAGACCGTCGAATACGGTGTGCACCTCCTCGCGGTCCCACGTCTGACGCTCGAGGTCGCCGACCTCGACCGGCAGGTCCATATCGCGCACCAGGGCGTTGAGCCGGCGGTTCCGCAGGACGCCGTCGAGGTGCTCGCGCAGCGCGTCGCCGGCCTTGCCACCGATCTGGTCGACGTTCGCGACGATCCCCGGCAGGTCGCCATACATCCCGATCCACTTGGCTGCCGTCTTCGGCCCGACCCCGGGGACCCCGGGCAGGTTGTCGCTCGACTCGCCGACGAGCGCAGCCAGGTCGCTGTACCGCTCCGGCGGGACGCCGTACTTGGCCTGGACGGCAGCCGGCGTGAGCCGGGTCAGCTCGGAGACCCCCTTGACGGGGTAGAGCAGCGTGACATCGTCGGAGACGAGCTGGATCGCGTCGCGGTCGCCGGAGCAGATGAGGACCTGGATGTCCTGGGCGGTCGCCTGCGTGGTCAGGGTCGCGATGATGTCGTCGGCCTCGTAGCCCTCCGACTCGACGTAGCGGATCTTCAGCGCGCTGAGCACCTCGTGCAGCAGCGACACCTGGCCCTGGAACTCGTCGGGGGTAGCCGACCGCCCCGCCTTGTACTCGGGGTACTCGGCCATCCGGAAGGTCTTCCGCGAGATGTCGAACGCCACCCCGACGTGGGTCGGCTCCTCGTCACGCAGGACGTTGATGAGCATCGACGTGAAGCCGTAGACCGCGTTGGTGTGCTGGCCGGTCTTGGTGGAGAAGTTCTCAGCCGGCAGCGCGAAGAACGCGCGGTACGCCAGCGAATGTCCGTCAAGGAGAAGGAGGCGGCTCACGTCGTGCAGCCTAGGCCACGGTCATGACACCGCCGACCCGCGTCAGCCGCTGCGCAGCGACGTGCTCTCCTGCCGGACGGCCCTCCCTCGGGCGGTCCGACGTCGCTGCAGGACCTGCTCGAGGGAGTAGCGGGGCTCGGAGCTCCCCGACAGCCGGCGGTGCAGTGCCATCGGCGTGGTCACCCGCCGCACGATGGTCGGCGAGAAGCCCAGCCGCGCGAAGAAGCGGTTGGCGTCCCGGACCTGGGACGGCACGTTGCTCGCGATCTGGTCGGCGCCGACCCGGTCCGCATGGGTGGCGGCAGCGGCGAGCAGCTGCCGGGCGACACCGTGCCGACGGTGCTCGGTCTGCACATAGAGCTGGTCGATGGCCACGCAGTGGGTGTCGACGAAGACGTTCGCGCTGCAGTCCGACAGGACGAGGTAGCCGACGGGGGCGTCATCGACGAGGGCGACGAAGGCGGTCACCTCGTCGCGCGCGAGCGCCGCCCGGACCGTCCCCTCGGCCGCCAGGCGCTGCGTGGCCTCGCGGCTGGTGCCCGCCTCGATCCGGTTGGCCATCCACAGGTCGATCAGCTGCTGCTGCCGGCCCTCGTCGACCCGGCGAACGAACACCTGGGGACGCGTCACAACCGCCTCCTGAGACTTGACCGTCGAATGGCTGGTCCCCCCAACCACAACCGTCCCGGCTAGCGCCGCAACTCCGTGCACTCTAGGACCCCTTCCTGGGAGTCGGGAAGGGGGGCGGGGAGAAAAGGTGACCCGCTGGGCTCTCGACGCGCGAGAAACCCACCGCAGCCTAAGGTGGCCCCGTGACTCTCGCCTTCCCCGGTCTCGGCACGGTGATCAACGTCGCCACCGTGATCGTCGGGGCCCTGCTCGGCATGAGCGTGGGTCACCGCCTGCCGCAGCGGACGCGCTCCGTGGTGACCGACGGGCTCGGGCTGGTCGTGCTCCTTATCGCCGGGCTGTCGTGCGTGAGCGTCACGGACGCTGCGCTGCGCTCCGCCGTCGGCCCGGGCATCCCCGTGCTGATCGTGCTCGGCTCCCTGCTGGTCGGGGGCATCACCGGCTCGCTGCTCCGGGTGGAGGAGCGGCTCGAGGGCCTCGCCGGGACGATCCAGTCGTGGGTGGCCCGACGTCGAGGTTCGGCCGAGGGAACCTCAGCCTCGGCCAGGGACCGCTTCATCGAAGGCTGGCTCACGGCCTCGCTGCTGTTCTGCGTCGGGCCTCTGACGATCCTCGGCAGCCTGTCCGACGGACTCGGGCGGGGCATCGAGCAGCTGACGCTCAAGGCCGTGCTCGACGGGTTCGCCGCCATGGCGTTCGCCTCGTCCTTCGGCGTGGGCGTCCTGCTGTCGGCGGTCTCCGTAGCGGTCATCCAAGGGGCCCTGACGCTGGTCGGGGTGCTCCTCGGCTCGGTGCTCCCGGACGCGCACATCGCTGCGCTCACGGCGACAGGAGGTCTCCTGCTCGTCGGGATCGCGTTGCGGCTGCTGCGGATCCGGGATGTCCCGGTCGGCAACATGCTCCCGGCTCTGGTCGTCGCTCCGCTGCTGACCCAGCTGGTCGTCGCCCTGCGCTGACCTGACGGCTCCGTGGTCAGGTCGTGGGCAGACCCGAGATGACGGCCTGCGCCACCTCTTTCATGCCGAGCCTGCGGTCCATCGCCGTCTTCTGGATCCACCGGAAGGCGTCCGCCTCGGTGAGCTTGAGCTGCTTCATGAGGATCCCCTTGGCGCGGTCCACCGCCTTGCGCGTCTCCAGGCGTTCCCCGAGGTCCTGGATCTCGCTCTCGAGGGCCGTCAGCTCCGTCCAGCGCGACCGGGCGATGTCGATGGCCGGGGCGAGGTCGTCCTGGGTGAACGGCTTGACGATGTAGGCCATGACGCCGGCGTCGCGGGCGCGCTCGACGAGCTCCTTCTGGCTGAAGGCCGTCAGCATGATCACCGGGGCGATCCGCTCCTTGCCGATCTCCTCGGCAGCGCTGATGCCGTCGAGGACCGGCATCTTCACATCCATGAGCACGACGTCCGGACGGTGCTTGCGGGTCAGGTCCACCGCCTGCTCGCCGTTGGCTGCCTGCCCGACGACGTCGAAGCCCGACTCCGCGAGCATCTCGACGAGGTCGAGCCGGATGATGGCCTCGTCCTCGGCGACGACGACCCGCAACCGCGTCTGCACCAGATCCACGCCATGCGGCACGTCCTCGCCCACCGGCGCGACGTCATCGATGGCGGTCTGCTCGCCGGGCCCCGGCTGCCTGCTCATGCCCAGAGCCTACCGGGCCGCGCGCGGCTGCCGGTCCCTGGCCGGAGCCACGTGGACACCCGCGCCGAGCGCGTCGTGGGCGTGCCGGGAGCGGGACTTGAACCCGCACGACCTTTCGGTCAGAGCATTTTGAGTGCTCCGTGTCTGCCATTCCACCATCCCGGCAGGAGGGCCGGGCCAGCATACCGGGCGGGGAGCTCGACCCGGCCGTCCGGTCAGAGGGCCAGGTCCTCGTAGGCCGGTGCGACCTTGTTCTTCGCGTCCCCGATCTTGTGCACCCGCAACGCGTTCGTCGAGCCGGGGATGCCGGGAGGTGAGCCGGCGACGATGATGACGATGTCACCCTCCTCGCAGCGTCCGGAGGCGAGCAGGGAGTTGTCGACCTCGAGCGCCATCTGGTCGGTATGCCGGGCCATCGGCACGAGGAACGTCTCGATCCCCCACACCAGAGCCAGCTGGGAGCGCGTCTCCTGCAGCGGCGTGAATGCCAGCATCGGGAGCTTCGACCGGATGCGGGACAGCCGCTTGGCGGAGTCGCCCGACTGGGTGAAGGTCACGAGGAACTTGACGTTGAGCAGCTCGCCGATCTCGACCGCTGCCCACGTCACGGCGCCGCCGGTCGTATGTGGCTTGGTGCCGAGCGGATGGATCCGCTCCAGCCCGTGGTCCTCGGTCGCCACGATGATCCGGGCCATCGTCTCGACGGCCTCGATGGCGTGCGCCCCGACGCTGGTCTCGCCCGAGAGCATGATCGCGTCCGCGCCGTCGAGCACGGCGTTGGCGCAGTCGCTGGCCTCGGCGCGGGTGGGACGCGAGTTCTCGATCATCGACTCCAGCACCTGCGTCGCCACGATGACCGGCTTGGCCTTCTGCCGGGCGATCTCCACGGCCCGCTTCTGCACGAGGGGGACGTCCTCGAGGGGCAGCTCGACACCGAGGTCGCCACGGGCCACCATCACCCCGTCGAAGGCGTCGATGATCTCCTGGAGGTTGTCCACCGCCTGCGGCTTCTCGATCTTCGCGATGACGGGAAGCCGGACTCCGTGCTCGTCCATGATCGCGTGCACGTCGTCGAGGTCCTTGGCGGAGCGTACGAACGAGAGGGCGATCAGGTCGGCCCGCAGCTCGAGCGCCCAGCGCAGGTCGTCCTTGTCCTTGTCGGAGAGGGCAGGCACGCTGACCGCCACCCCGGGGAGGTTGATGCCCTTGTTGTTCGAGATCGTGCCGCCCTCGACGGTCTCGGTGACGATGTCAGTGGCGGTGACCTCGACGGCGCGCAGTGACACCTTGCCGTCGTCGATGAGCAGCAGGTCGCCCGGCTTGACG
Organism: uncultured Actinomycetota bacterium; assembly: GCA_963826375.1. Classification (GTDB taxonomy): domain Bacteria; phylum Actinomycetota; class Actinomycetes; order Actinomycetales; family Dermatophilaceae; genus Lapillicoccus. The sequence continues at coordinate 1,591,386 of CAWGWN010000009.1, forward strand.
TCGCCAGGCATGCCCTTGTAGGTCGTGCCCACGCGCTCCTGGTCCCCGAGGATGTCGTCGGTGGTGATGGTGAACCGGTCACCTCGGGCCAGCGTCACGGGACCCTTCGCGAACCGCCCGGTGCGGATCTTCGGGCCCTGCAGGTCGACGAGGATGCCCACCGCGCGGCCCAGCTCGTCGCTCGCCTTGCGGACCGAGCGGTAGATCTCCTCGTGCACGGCGTACTCACCGTGGGAGAGGTTCAGCCGGGCGATGTCCATGCCCGCAGCGACCAGCGCTCGGATCTGTTCGGGGGTCGACGTCGCCGGACCCAGCGTGCACACAATCTTGGCTCGTCGCATACCTGAAACCCTACGTCTTCCTGGCCCGCAGGCCGGAGTGTGTCCGTTCGCTGTCCCGTCCCCAGGGGCAGCGGGTCAGACGGTCAGTGGCCGGTCGGTCGGGTTGATCGGCCGGGGCAGCTGGCTCGCTCCGGTGAGCCAGGAGTCGACACCGTTGGCCGCGGCCCTGCCCTCGGCGATCGCCCAGACGATGAGCGACTGGCCCCGTCCGGCGTCGCCGGCGACGAAGACGCCGGGCTCGCTCGTCATGAAGCTCCGGTCGCGCACGACGTTGGACCTCTCGTCGAGCTCCACCTCGAGCTGCTCGACCACACCGCCGCGCTCCGGGCCGAGGAACCCCATGGCCAGGAGGACGAGCTGGGCCGCGACCTCGTGCTCGCTCCCAGGCACCTCCTCGAATTGGCCGTCCTTCATCTCCACCTCGACCATTCGCAGCGCCCGGACGCAGCCGTCGTCGTCGCCGAGGATCTCGGTGGTGTTGACGGCATACACCCGCTCGCCGCCCTCCTCGTGAGCGCTCGCCACGCGGTAGGTCATGGGGTAGGTCGGCCACGGCTGGCTGCTAGGACGCTCCTCCCCCGGTCGCGGCATGATCTCCAGCTGGGTCACCGACCTGGCCCCCTGGCGGTGGGCCGTGCCGAGGCAGTCGGCGCCAGTATCCCCGCCGCCGATGATGATGACGTCCTTGCCGGTGGCGAGGATCTGGTCCTCGACCCTCTCCCCCAGGGCGACCCGGTTGCCCTGCGGGAGGTAGTCCATGGCCTGGTAGGTCCCGGTCAGCTCCCGTCCCGGGACGGGCAGGTCGCGTGGCACGGTCGCACCGACGGCGAGGACCACCGCGTCGTAGCGGTCGCGCAGCTGCCGGCCGGTGATCTCCACGCCGACGTCCACGCCGCTGCGGAACCGCGTGCCCTCGGCCTCCATCTGGGCGAGGCGCCGGTCGAGGACCGACTTCTCCATCTTGAACTCGGGGATCCCGTAGCGCAGCAGACCGCCGGGCTTGTCGGCCCGCTCGTAGACGGCCACCGTGTGGCCGGCGCGGGTCAGCTGCTGGGCAGCGGCCAACCCCGCAGGGCCGGAGCCGACCACCGCGACGGTCTTGCCGGACAGCCGCTCCGGCGGCTGGGGCGTGACCGTGCCGGCGCCGAAGGCCTGCTCGATGGTCGCGACCTCGACCTGCTTGATCGTCACTGCGGGCTGGTTGATGCCGAGTACGCACGCCGTCTCGCAGGGCGCCGGGCATAGCCGCCCGGTGAACTCGGGGAAGTTGTTCGTCGCGTGAAGCCGCTCGATCGCCTCGCGCCAGTCGCCACGCCAGGCGAGGTCGTTCCACTCGGGGATGAGGTTGCCGAGGGGGCAGCCGTTGTGGCAGAAGGGGATCCCGCAGTCCATGCACCGTCCTGCCTGGCGCTGGAGCTGTCCGAGCTCCTGCTCCTGGTAGACCTCCTTCCAGTCACGGATGCGCACGGGGACGGGACGCCGAGCGGGCAGCTCGCGCTCCCGCACCTTGAGAAAGCCTTGGGGGTCAGCCACGGGATGCCTCCATGATCCGGTCCCAGACCTCCGCGCCGTTCGGGTCGAGACCTTCGGTCTCGGCCTGGGCGCGGACGTCGAGGACGCGCTGGTAGTCGCGTGGGAGCACGAGCGTGAAGCGGCTTCGCGCGTCCTCCCAGTCGTCGAGCAGCCGGCGGGCGACGGCCGACTCGGTCCACGTGTGGTGACGGGTCAGCAGCTCGCGCAGCGGCTCCTCGTCCTGGTCCCTCAGCGGCAGGAGGTCGACGAGCTCCTGGTTGACCAGCTCGGGCCGCAGGTCGAGCACGTAGGCGACCCCACCGGACATCCCGGCGGCGAGGTTGCGGCCGGTGGGACCGAGGATGACCACGGCGCCGCCGGTCATGTACTCGCACCCATGGTCACCGACGCCCTCGACGACCGCCGACGCGCCGGAGTTGCGGACGCAGAACCGCTCGCCCACCTGGCCGCGGAGGAAGAGCTCTCCCGTGGTCGCGCCATACGCGATGACGTTGCCGGCGATGACGTTGGACTCCGCGGTGAGCGGAGCGCCGCGCTCGGGACGGACGACGATCCGGCCACCGGACAGCCCTTTGCCGACATAGTCGTTCGAGTCGCCCTGCAGGACGAGCGTCACTCCGGCTGGGAGGAAGGCACCGAAGGACTGACCGCCGGAGCCGGTCAGGGTCAGCTCGATGGTGTTGTCTGGCAGCCCGTGGGGGTGCGCCTTGGTCACCTCGTGGCCGAGCATCGTCCCGACCGTGCGGTTGACGTTGCGCACGGCCACCTCGGCGCGGACGCGCTCGCCGTCGCGCAGGGCCGGCTGCGAGAGGGCGATGAGCTGGTGGTCCAGCGCCTTCTCCAGCCCGTGGTCCTGTCCCGCGGAGTTGTATGCAGTCCCACCGGTGGGGTCCTCGACCCTCGTGAGGATCGGGCTGAGGTCGAGCCCCGACGCCTTCCAGTGCTCGACGGCCTTCTCGGTGCTGAGGGCCTCGACGTGGCCGACCGCCTCCTGCACCGAGCGGAACCCGAGCGCCGCGAGGTGCTCCCGGACCTCCTCGGCGATGTACTCGAAGAAGGTCTCGACGAACTCCGGCTTCCCCGAGAACCGCTGGCGCAGCTCGGGGTTCTGCGTGGCGACGCCGACCGGGCACGTGTCGAGGTGACAGACGCGCATCATGATGCAGCCCGACACGACGAGCGGGGCGGTGGCGAAGCCGAACTCCTCGGCGCCGAGCAGGGCCGCGATGACGACGTCGCGGCCGGTCTTGAGCTGGCCGTCGGCCTGGACGACGATCCGGTCGCGCAGCCCGTTGAGCCGCAGCGTCTGCTGGGTCTCGGCGAGCCCGAGCTCCCACGGCGCCCCGGCGTGCTTGAGCGAGGTCAGGGGCGACGCGCCGGTGCCCCCGTCGTGACCCGAGATGAGCACGACGTCGGCGTGGGCCTTGGACACGCCCGCGGCAACGGTGCCGACACCGATCTCGGAGACGAGCTTGACGTGGACCCGGGCCGACGGGTTCGCGTTCTTCAGGTCGTGGATGAGCTGGGCCAGGTCCTCGATGGAGTAGATGTCGTGGTGCGGTGGCGGCGAGATGAGCCCGACGCCGGGCGTGCTGTGGCGGGTGCCCGCGATCCACGGGTAGACCTTGCTGCCGGGCAGCTGTCCACCCTCGCCCGGCTTGGCGCCCTGCGCCATCTTGATCTGGATGTCGTCGGACTCGGTGAGGTAGAGGCTGGTCACCCCGAACCGGCCCGAGGCCACCTGCTTGATCGCGGAGCGCCGCGTCGGGTCGAGGAGCCGGTCCTCGTCCTCGCCGCCCTCACCGGTGTTCGACTTGCCGCCGAGGCGGTTCATCGCGATGGCCAGCGTCTCGTGCGCCTCCTGGCTGATCGAGCCGTAGCTCATCGCTCCGGTGCTGAACCGCTTGACGATCTCGGTCACCGGCTCGACCTCGTCGATCGGGACCGGCTGCCGGCCCGAGCCTGCGGCGTCGGCGAACCCGAAGAGACCGCGCAGCGTCATCAGCCGCTCGGCCTGCTCGTCGACGCGGGCCGTGTACTGCTTGAAGATGTCGTAGCGCCGCTGCCGGGTGGAGTGCTGGAGCCGGAACACGGTGTCGGGGTCGAACAGATGCGGCTCGCCCTCGCGGCGCCACTGGTACTCGCCGCCGACCCACAGCTTGCGGTGCGCCTGGTGCACGCCCTCCGGCGGGTAGGCGACGGCGTGCCGGGCGGCGACCTCCGCGGCGATGACGTCGAGCCCGACCCCGCCGAGCTGGCTCACCGTGCCGGTGAAGTACCGACCGACGAGATCCTCGGACAGGCCGACCGCCTCGAAGACCTGCGCCCCGCGGTAGGACGCGACGGTCGAGATGCCCATCTTCGACATGACCTTGAGGACACCTTTGCCGAGGCCCTTGATGAGGTTGCGGACCGCCTGCTCGGGGGCGACACCCGGCAACGTGCCGGAACGGACGAGGTCCTCGACCGACTCCATGGCGAGGTAGGGGTTGACCGCGGCGGCGCCGTAGCCGATGAGCAGGGCGACGTGGTGGACCTCGCGGACGTCACCGGCCTCGACGAGCAGGCCGACCTGGGTGCGGGTCTTGCACCGGATGAGGTGGTGGTGGACGGCCGAGGTCAGCAGCAGCGACGGGATCGGCGCGAGGTCGCGCCCGGAGTCGCGGTCGGAGAGGACGACGAAGCGCGCGCCGCGACGGATCGCCGTCGAGACCTCCTCGAAGATCGTCTCGAGCCGGGCGCGCATCGCCTCGGCACCCCCGGTGACGTCGTAGAGCCCGTGGACGACGTGGGTGGCGTAGCCCGGCAGGTCGCCGTCGGCGTTGACGTGGACGATCTTGGCGAGCTCGTCGTTGTCGATGACCGGGAAGGGCAGGACGAGCTGGCGTGCGTGCGCGGGCGAGACGGACAGCGCGTTGCCCTCGGGGCCGATCGTCGTCCCGAGTGAGGTGACGAGCTCCTCCCGGATCGCGTCGAGCGGAGGGTTGGTCACCTGGGCGAACAGCTGGGTGAAGTAGTCGAAGACCAGCCGCGGCCGGCTGGACAGCACCGCGATGGGGCTGTCGGTGCCCATCGAGCCGAGGGCCTCGCCACCGGTCTTCGCCATCGGGGTGAGGAGGATGCGCAGCTCCTCCTGGGTGTAGCCGAAGGTCTGCTGACGGCGGGCGACCGAGGAGGCGGTGTGGACGATGTGCTCGCGCTCGGGGAGGTCCTCGAGGTTGATCAGCCCGGCGTGCAGCCACTCGTCGTAGGGGTGCTGGGAGGCCAGCGAGGTCTTGATCTCCTCGTCACCGATGATCCGGCCGTGCTCGGTGTCGACGAGAAACATCTTCCCCGGCTGCAGGCGGCCACGCTTGACGACCGTCGACGGGTCGAGCTCGAGCACCCCGGACTCCGACGCGAGGACGACGAGACCGTCGTCCGTCACGGCATACCGTCCAGGCCGCAGGCCGTTTCGGTCCAGCACCGCACCGACGAGCGTGCCGTCGCTGAAGGTGACTGCGGCCGGTCCGTCCCACGGCTCCATGAAGGTCGAGTGGAACTCGTAGAAGGCGCGCCGCGCCGGGTCCATCTCGGCGTGGTTCTCCCAGGCCTCGGGGATCATCATCAGCACGGCATGCGGCAGCGACCGACCGCCCAGGTGCAGCAGCTCGAGGACCTCGTCGAAGGTGGCGGAGTCCGAGGCTTCCGGGGTGCAGATGGGGAAGATCCGGGACAGGTCGCCGGGAATGATGTCGGACGTCAGCAGGCTCTCGCGGGCGCTCATCCAGTTGCGGTTGCCCTTGACGGTGTTGATCTCGCCGTTGTGCGCGATGAACCGGTAGGGGTGCGCCAGCGGCCACGAGGGGAAGGTGTTCGTCGAGAAGCGCGAGTGCACCAGGGCGAGCTCCGTCTCGAAGCTGCGGTGCGACAGGTCGGGGAAGAACGGCTCGAGCTGCCCGGTCGTGAGCATCCCCTTGTAGACGATCGTGCGGGACGACAGCGAGGCGAAGTAGACGTCGGTCTCGAGCTCGGCCCGCTTGCGCAGGCAGTAGGCGAACCGGTCGAGACCGAGCCCGACGTTGCGTCCGACGGCGGAGGAGACGAACAGCTGCGCGAAGTGCGGCATGCAGTCCCGGGCGACGTCTCCCACCAGGTCGGCCGAGACGGGCACGTCGCGCCAGCCGAGGACCTTGAGCGACTCCTGGGCCGCGATCTGCTCGATCGTCGCCACCACCTCGGCCCGAGCCTGCTCGTCGACGGGGAGGAAGGCCAGGCCCACGGCATACGCCCCCGCGAGCGGCAGGGGGAAGTCGACGACCTCGCGCAGGAAGGCGTCCGGCACCTGGGTGAGGATCCCGGCTCCGTCTCCGACGAGCGGGTCGGCGCCGGTCGCGCCGCGGTGGTCGAGGTTGCGCAGCGCGGTCATGGCGTGCTCGACGATGTCGTGTCCCGCGCGTCCCCGCATGGTCGCGACGAGCGCGACGCCGCACGCGTCGTGCTCGTGCTCACGGCGGTAGAGGCCGACGTTCGCCGGCTGCGCCGAGAAGAGGGGGCGCCGAGCAGACACCACAGTCTCACCGTCCTTGGTCGTTAGTCCATGTGGCCGTCGCTGACCGCATACAGACATGGAAGCGCAGCTGGACGGCGTCGGCCAGTGCTCTCGCAGAATAGCCCGTGGGACTCCTAGTCCCACTCTCTGATACGGGTCATTCCGTATTCTGGGACGCGACGGGGCTTTCGGCAGGCTGCGGCGTGTCCGGGGTCACGCGGCGGCGGCCGAAGTGCACGTAGAGCGCCGCACCGAGCAGGAACACGAGCACGGAGACCCAGACGTTGACCCGCAGCCCGAGGATCCGGTTGGCGTCGTCGGTGCGCATGAGCTCGATGACCACCCGCCCCAGCGGGTAGCCGGCCACGTAGAGCGCGAAGATCTGCCCCTGCCGCATGACCCGGCGGCGGTCGAGCACGACGAGCAGCAGCGCGAGCAGCAGGCAGAAGATCGACTCGTAGAGGAACGTCGGCTGGAAGACCCCGGCGACGACGGGGTTGCCGGACGGGTCGAGGACGGCGTGACCGGCCTGCTGGTCCCACTCGTACACCTTCAGGCCCCACGGGAGGGTGGTGGGCGAGCCGTGGATCTCGTTGTTGAAGTAGTTGCCCCACCGGCCGAGCGCCTGCGCGACCAGCACGCCGGGCGCGGCCGCATCGACGAAGTCGAGCAGGCTGACCTGGTGGCGTCGGCACCCGATCCAGGCTCCGACGAGGCCGAGGGCGACCGCACCCCAGATGCCGAGCCCGCCCTCCCAGATCTTGAACGCGTTGAGCGGGTGGCCGCCCTCACCGAAGTAGGCCTGGGGTGAGGTGATGAGGTGGTAGATCCGTCCGCCGACGATGCCGAAGGGCACGGCCCATGCAGCGATATCCAGGGTGAGGCCGTCCCGGCCCCCCCGGTCGCGCAACCGACGCTGGGTGATCCAGACCGCCACGACGATGCCGGCGAGGATGCACATCGCGTAGGCGCGGATGGGCACCGGGCCGAGGTACCAGACCGCGGTGGTGGGGCTCGGGATCTCGGAGGTGAGGGCGGAGATCACAGCGCACCCACCGTCCGCCGCCCCGCCCGGACCCCGCCGGCGAGATCGTCCACGAGGTCGCGCAGCGCCGTGAGGCCGTCCGCGTGCGACGGTGCGTCGGTCAGGGTCCGGACCAGGGCGGACCCGACGATGACGCCGTCGGCGAAGCGGGCCACGTCGGCGGCCTGTCGCCCGTTCGAGACGCCGAGCCCGACGCACACGGGCAGGTCGGTGACCGCGCGGGTCCGCTCGACGAGGTCCTCAGCAGCGCTGCCGACCGAGTCTCGGGTGCCGGTCACGCCCATCGTCGAGGCGGCGTAGACGAACCCGCGGCTGGCTCGCGTCGCGGTGACCAGTCGCTCCGGGGTCGAGCTGGGGGCCACGAGGAAGACCCGGTCGAGCTCCAGGGCGTCGGAAGCCGCGACCCAGGCCGCCGCCTCGTCCGGGATGAGGTCTGGGGTGATCAGACCGCAGCCGCCCCCGGCGCTGAGGTCAGCGGCGAAGGCCTCGACACCTCGGCGCAGCACGAGGTTCCAGTAGGTCATGACGAGCGCGGGTGCCCCCGCATCGCGGACCGCGGCCGTCGCGGTGAACACGTCGGCGACCCGGCTGCCACCGCGCAGCGCGACCTCGGCCGCGTGCTGGATCACCGGCCCGTCCATCAACGGGTCGCTGTAGGGGACGCCCACCTCCACGATGTCGACTCCCGCCTCCACCATGACCGTCATCGCCTCGACCGAGCGGGGGACGTCGGGGTAGCCCACGGGCAGGTAGCCGATGAGCGCCGCCCGCCCCTCGGCCCGGCACCGGGCCAGGACCTCTCCGACAGCGGTCATGCCTGCACCCCTTCTGACAGGTCGACCGGAGCGGTCGCGGCCGCCGTGCCCGCACCGACGCCGGGCACCGGGGCCGCGGCCTCGTCGAGCAGGCCGAACCAGGTCGCCGCCGTGTGCACGTCCTTGTCGCCTCGGCCCGAGAGGTTGACCAGGAGCACCGCGTCCGGCCCGAGCTCGCGGCCGACCTCGATCGCGCCGGCCAGCGCGTGCGCCGATTCGATGGCCGGGATGATCCCCTCGGTGCGGCACAGCAGCTGGAACGCGTCCATGGCCTGCTCGTCGGTGACCGGCCGGTACTCCGCCCGGCCGCTGTCGAGCAGGAAGGCGTGCTCCGGACCCACGCTAGGGTAGTCCAGCCCCGCCGAGATCGAGTGGGACTCGACAGTCTGGCCGTCGTCGTCCTGCATAACGTAGGTGTAGGCGCCGTGCAGCACCCCGGGGGCGCCGGCGGAGAACCGGGCTGCGTGCCGCCCGGTCGCGACACCGCTCCCGCCTGCCTCGAGCCCGATCAGCCGCACACCGGTGTCGTCGAGGAAGCGGTGGAAGATGCCCATGGCGTTGGACCCGCCACCGACGCACGCGAGAACGACGTCCGGAAGCCGCCCGACCAGGTCGAGGACCTGGGCCCGGGCCTCGATGCCGATGACGCGGTGGAAGTCACGCACCATCTCGGGGAAGGGGTGCGGTCCGGTCACCGTGCCGAGGACGTAGTGGGTGTCCTCGACGTTGGCGACCCAGTCGCGCAGGGCCTCGTTCACCGCGTCCTTCAGGGTCTGGCTGCCGTTCGTCACGGGGACCACCTCGGCGCCGAGCAGCCTCATCCGGGCGACGTTGAGGGCCTGCCGGTCCGTGTCCACCTTGCCCATGTAGACGACGCAGTCGAGCCCGAGCAGCGCCGCCGCCGTCGCTGTCGCGACGCCGTGCTGGCCCGCTCCGGTCTCCGCGATCACCCGGCGCTTGCCCATCCGCTGCGCGAGCAGGGCCTGGCCGAGGACGTTGTTGATCTTGTGCGAGCCGGTGTGGTTGAGGTCCTCGCGCTTGAGGATCACCCGGGCGCCTCCCGCGTGCGCAGCGAACCGGGGCACCTCGGTGATGATGCTCGGCCGGCCCGTATAGGTGCGGTGCAGCCGCTCGAGCTCGCCGAGGAACTCCGGGTCGATCATCGCCTTGCGGCGGACCTCGTCCAGCTGCTCGAGGGCGGGGATGAGGGCCTCGGGGACGAAGCGCCCGCCGAAGTCCCCGAACCGTCCCGCAGTCGTCATGACGACACCTCTCCCTTGGCCGCCACGCCGACCGCCGCGAACTGGCTCACGCTCTCACGCGGTTGCCCTCCGGTCACCAGCGCCTCCCCGACCAGGACACCGCGTGCCCCGGCGGCGGCGTACTCTCGCACGTCCTGCAGTCCCCGCACGCCGGACTCGGCGATCGTCACCACCTCGTCCGGCACGAGCGGGCGCAACCGCGCGAACGTCGAGCGGTCGACCTCGAGCGTCTTGAGGTTGCGCGCGTTGACCCCCAGGACCCTCGCGCCGCTGTCGAGGGCCCGCTGCGTCTCCGCCTCGTCGTGCACCTCGACCAGGGCGGTCATCCCGAGCGACTGCGCCTGCTCCCGCAACGCGACGAGCTGACCTTGCGACAAGGCGGCGACGATGAGCAGGATCAGGTCGGCTCCCCAGGCTCGCGCCTCGGTGACCTGGTACGGCTCGACGATGAAGTCCTTGCGCAACAAGGGAACCCGCACCGCCCGGCGGACGGCGGCGAGGTCCTCGAGGCTGCCACCGAACCGGCGGCTCTCCGTGAGCACGCTGACGGCAGTCGCGCCCCCCGCGGCATACTCGGCGGCGAGTGCACCAGGGTCGGCGATGGACGCCAGGTCACCTCTGCTCGGGCTGGCCCGCTTGACCTCGGCGATGACGGCGAGTCCCGGAGCGGTACGCAGCGCCCGCTCGGCGTCGACCGGCGGGGCCGCGGCCATGAGCCCCCGCTCGAGGGCCGCGAGGGGAGTTCGGGCCTCGCGGTCGGCGAGGTCGGCACGGACGCCGGCGAGGATGTCGTCGAGAACGCTGGGCATCCCGCAAGGCTACGTGGTGGACACCATGGCTGCCGGACGGGTCCCGGCGACCGGACGCAGGGGGCGGCCGGCCACGGCTGGCCTGGGACTGGGCTGTAGCTGGGCTGGGCTGGGCTGGGCTGGGCTGGGCTCAGGGGGCGAGCCAGGCTCCGAACGGCAGCATCGGCAGGTTCCGCCACACCGAGAAGACGAGGAAGACGACGGCGAGGGCAGTCCAGTGCCGGTTCGTCAGGACCAGGCGAGGAGCCGGTCGGCCCTGCCACCCGGCATACACCCAGGCGAGCCAGGTGGCAGCGACGAACGGCAGCAGGAGCATCGCCGGGAGGTTCGAGGAGAGGGCCGCGGGCAGGTCCCCGTGGCTGAGCGCCGCCACCCCGCGCAGCCCACCGCAGAGCGGGCACCAGAGGCCGGTCGCCAGATGGAACAGACAGCCGGAGTACGGCGCCACGTCGATGCCGTTGGTCTGGTTCAGCCGCACGACGACGGCGGCCACACCCACCGCGGAGAGACCGGGACAGAGCAGTGCCCGGCTCCGCGACGTCGTCGCGGAGCCGGGCGCGCTCATGAGGATGGTCATCCGAGCCCCAAGAAGGCGAGGTGCTATCGGGTCACTTGGGGGCGACGACGACGACAGTGCTCATGATCTTGTCGGCGAGTGTCTGCTTCTTGGCGTCCCACAGCGGGAAGAGCCAGCCGACGTAGCAGATGATGCTGTCGACGACGTGGGCCAGGTCGCGCAGGAACGCCTTGCCGGCGCCGATCGGCTGGCCGGTGGCCTCACCGACGAGCTTGATCCCGGCGACGCCGCGACCGAAGGTGACACCGGTCGAGCCACCCTTGATCCAGCGGTTGTAGATCGAGATGCCGAGGATGTAGACGGCGCCGAGGTAGTAGATGACCGACGGCCCGTTGGTCAGGCCCGTCTCCGCGTCGACCCGGGGGGCGCCGATCGCATAGAGGATGTAGCCGGGGATCTGCAGGACGATGAAGTCGATCAGCCAGCCGATGGCGCGCTTCGGCCAGGCGGCGAGCTCGCCCGTGTAGGCGACAGCGCCAGCCACAGGCGCTCCCTCAGGCGGGGGCGGGGGTGCGGAGTCGTACGACATGGGTGGGGCCTCTCTGAGTGCTGACTGTGTGCCGCCTGGACGTGGGCGGTCATGCGGAACCCTAGTGGTCCAGACGTGACAAATGACCACGTTTCAGCACATAGACGGCTGGCGTGTCCCGGCTGCGTGCGGTCAGCTGGTGCCGCTGTCGTGCTCGTCGCCCCCGGGGCGGCGACCCACTGCCGCGTCTCCCGTGACCGCCGGCTCCTGCCCCCCGGCCACCGGAGCGCCGTAGCCGGCCATGGAGAGCACCTTGCCCGCGACGACGCCGAGCACCAGGATGACCACCCCGACGACGAACCACAGCACGGAGGGGAAGACGACGGCGAGCGACATGACCAGGCTGCCGACGATCAGGATGGTGACCGCCGTCCAGGCGGCGGTGCTGTGACCGTGGTGGTCGTGCTGCTGGTCCATGGTTGCTACCGCTCCCTCGTGCGACGCCGTCGCGAGTCCGTCCGGATGCCGGTGCTGCCGGCTCGGCTCATTCTGTCAGGTCCGGTCCGCGTCCGGGCCGAGGGTCGGGTCGACGCCGTCACTGAGCTCGTCCCAGGCGGACCGGCGGGCACCGCGTCCGTCGGCCGAGGTCGAGGGGTCACCCGGCTCGCCAGACCCCGGCCGGTCGAACCGGACCGAGAGACCCTCCCAGTAGCCGACCGCAGCGACCCCGAGGATGCCGGCCACCGTGAGGGCGACGCACGCCGCAGCGCCGAGCCAGGCGGCCGGGGTGAGCGCGGCCTCCGCGGCGACGGACCCGGTGCGGCCGAGCTGGGTGGCCGCCTTGCGGCCGACCGCCGCCGCCGGGTCCGCGACGACCTGGAGGCTGAGGGCCACCGTCCCGGCCCCAGCCAGGGTGAGCAGCACCGCCGAGACGCGCCGGATCCGCCGACCGCCGGTGAAGATCGCGACCAGGGCGGCCAGGGCGACCGCGCCGAGCGCGACCACCCCCGGCGCCGCCTCCGAGCCCGTGACGGACACCGGCGCCGGGCCGAGCACCGGGTCACCGGTGCGCCCGGTCACCCAGGTGCGCGTCGCCAGCAGCAGCAGCAGCAACGTGGGCACGACGAGCAGGACGAAGGTGTTGCGCTTGGTCAGCCACCTGGCCCGGGAGGCAGCCGCAGAGTCGTCCTGACCGGACGCCGCTGCGTCGTCGGCCGTGGTCACCGAGCAGGCCCGGGTAGGGGTGCGCGCATGCCCGCCGCGGCACGGACCGCCCGGATCACCGCCGCCGCCTTGTGCTGGGTCTCCTCGAACTCCAGCTGCGGCACGGAGTCGGCCACGATCCCGGCGCCGGCCTGGACGAACGCGATCCCCCCCTTGACCAGTGCCGTCCGGATCGCGATCGCCATGTCCAGGTCGCCCGAGAAGTCGAGGTAGCCGACCACCCCGCCGTAGATCCCGCGCCGGGTCCCCTCCATCTCGTCGATGAGCGCCATCGCGCGGGGCTTGGGCGCACCCGACAGGGTGCCCGCCGGAAACGTCGCCACGAGGACGTCGTAGGCACTGCACTCGTCCCTGATGTCGCCCAGCACCGTCGACTCCAGATGCATGATGTGGCTGTACTGCCGCAGCGACATGAACTCCACCGTGTCGACGGTGCCGGCGCGGCATACCCGCTGCAGGTCGTTGCGGGACAGGTCCACGAGCATGAGGTGCTCGGCCCGCTCCTTGGCGTCCGCCGCCAGCTCCTCGCCCAGCCGGACGTCCTCCTCCGGGGTCTTGCCCCGTGGCCGCGACCCGGCGATCGGGTGGGTGATTGCCCGCCTGCCGGTGACCTTGACCAGCGCCTCGGGGCTCGAGCCGACGATGTCGTATGCCGTGCCATCCGGATGCGGCAGGCGCAGGAGGTACATGTACGGGCTGGGGTTGGATGCGCGCAGTGCGCGGTAGACGTCGAGCGAGTCCGCCGGGCAGGGCAGCGAGAACCGCTGCGAGACAACGATCTGGAAGGCCTCGCCGGCCCGGATCTCCTCCTTGCACCGCTCCACGATGTCGTGGAACTGCTCCTGGGTGTGGGTGCTGTCGACCTCGGACGCGACCGGCTCGATGACCGCCACGGTGCTCGCGGCCGGGGCGGAGAGCTCGGCGGTCATCCGGTCGAGGCGCTCGACGGCGTCGCTCCACGCCCACTCGACGCGAGCATCCGTCGCGTCGTAGTTCACGGCGTTCGCGACGAGGAGCAGGGAGCCGTCCGCATGGTCGAGCACGGCGAGATCCGTGGCGAGGAGCATGCCCAGCTCGGGGATGCCGAGGTCGTCGACGCCCGTGTCCGGCACGGTCTCCCAGCGGCGCACGGCGTCGTAGGTGATCGCCCCGACCATCCCCCCGGTCAGCGGCGGCAGCCCGGGGATCCGCTCGGTCGCCAGCACCGCCAGGGTGTCGCGAAGCGCAATGGTGGGGTCGCCGCTGTTCGGTACGCCGACCGGCGGCTCGCCGATCCAGTGCGCCTCGCCGTCGCGCTCCGTGAGGGTGGCGGCGCTGCGCGCGCCGACGATGGAGTACCTCGACCACACTCCCCCGTGCTCGGCCGACTCGAGCAGGAAGGTGCCGGTGCGGTCTGCGGCCAGCTTGCGGTAGACGCCGATCGGCGTCTCCCCGTCGGCCAGCAGCCGGCGGACGACGGGGATGACCCGTCTCGTGCGGGCCAGCACGGCGAACGTGTCGAGCGTCGGCCAGGTCTCGCCCCAGCCCAGCGTGGCGCCGACGTCAGTCATCCGGCGTCCCGACGACCGCGGGCAGGTGGCGGGCGTCGAAGCAGGTGCGGTCGCCGGTGTGGCAGGCGGCACCGACCTGGTCCACAGTCACCAGCAACGCGTCTCCGTCGCAGTCGAGCGAGACGGACCGGACCCACTGGACGTGGCCGGACGTGTCCCCCTTGCGCCACAGCTCGCCCCGGCTGCGCGACCAGTAGGTCGCCCGTCCGGTCGTCAGCGTGCGGGCCAGCGCCTCGTCGTTCATCCACCCCAGCATGAGGACCTCCCCCGTCCCGTGCTGCTGGACGAGCGCGGCGACGAGGCCCGCGGCGTCGCGTTTGAGCAGCGCGGCCACGGAGGGGTCGAGGGTGATGCTGGACTCGGGCACCTCGTCATTGTGCCGAACCGCGCGGTATGCCGTGTCGCCGGCTCATCCGCGACGGCCGACCTGGGTGGGCGGTGCGGCGGGCGGCGGGGTCGGCGGTGCGATGGCGGGCCGTGTCGTAGCCTGCGGGCGTGACCGAGCCCCAGCCTCCCCCGGCCGGCGCGGCGCAGCCGTTCTGGCAGCCGGGCGAGACGATCTGGTGGAGGTACCGCCGGCGCACCTGGCAGCCAGGTGACCCGGAGACCGTGCACCCGATGCGGGTGGTCGCCGACGACGAGCGGGCGCTGGTGGCGTGGCTTCCGGGCGGCACCCAGATCCTCGCGCCGACCCTGCCGGACGGCGGGCACGTGCGCGACCGACCGCTCGACCAGATGTTCACCACCGCGCGCGTCCAGGGCCGGATGCTCTGGAAGGGCGCGGGCACTCTGCGCGTGCTCCGACCGGGGTCGCCCTGGTCGGCCTGGTTGTTCTGGCGATCCGACGGCACGTTCGACGGCTGGTACGTCAACCTCGAGACCCCGCATCGGCGCGACGGCCACGACACGCTCAGCGCCGACCACATCCTCGACGTGCTCGTCGAGCCGGACGGCACCTGCCGGCTCAAGGACGAGCACGAGCTGCGTGCTGCGGTCGAGCAGGGTCGCTACACCGGGGCGGAGGCCGACGAGATCCGCGCCGAGGCGGCCGACGCGGTCGCGGCGGTGCGGGCAGGCGAGCCTCCGTTCGGGCCTGCCGACCGGCACTGGCAGTCCTGGCGCCCGGACCCCGGATGGACCCTGCCTGAGCTTCCTGCCGACCTGCGGCTGGCGCCCACCCCTGCGGCCCCGGCGCCTCGGCTGCCCCGAGCCGAGGACTCGCGCTACTGACCCGTCGGTGAGCCGGACGGCGGGACCGGCTCAGCCGCGCTGCTGCGCGACCCAGGAGGCGTGCAACCCGGCGTAGACCCCGCCGGCGGCGACGAGCACGGTGTGCGGCCCCCGCTCGACGACCCGCCCGCCGTCGACGACGATGACCTCGTCGGCCGCCTGCGCCGTGGACAGGCGGTGGGCGATGGCGATCGAGGTCCGGCCCCGGGTCAGGCTGTCCAGGGCACGCTGCAGGCGCACCTCGGTACTCGGGTCGACCGCGGAGGTCGCCTCGTCGAGGACGAGCAGGTCGGGGTCGGCGAGGTAGGCGCGGGCCAGGGCGACGAGCTGACGCTCCCCCGCCGACATCGACTCGCCCCGCTGGCCGACGTCCGTCGCGAGGCCCTGCGGGAGCGTCGAAAGCCAGCCGTCGAGCCCGAGCTCGGTCAGCGTCAGCCGGACCTCCTCCTCGCTCGCGCCGGGCGTGCCGAAGGTGATGTTCTCGAAGAGCGAGGCGTCGAAGAGGAAGCCCTCCTGAGGGACGAGGACCACCCGGCTGCGCAGCGAGTCGAACCGGACGTCACGCAGGTCCACGCCGTCGAGGCGGATCTGCCCGCTCGACGGGTCCATCAGCCGGGTCAGCAGCTTGGCCAGGGTCGACTTGCCGGACCCGGTCTCCCCGACGATGGCGATCCGGCTGCGCGGCTCGATCCGCAGCGAGACGTCGTGCAGCACCTGCTCGCCGCCCGGGTAGGCGAAGGAGACGCCGTCGAAGTCGACGGTGATCGGTCCGCGCGGCAGCGCCACGCCCTGCTCACCCGGGTCGGCGACATCCGCGCGCGTGTCGATGATGCCGATCACCCGGCGCCACCCGGCCACGGCGTTCTGCATCTCGTTGAGGATCTCGGTCGCCTGCTGGACGGGCATCGTGAAGAGGTTGACCAGGAAGAGGAAGGCGAGCAGCTCGCCGAGCGACAGGTCTCCGTGGACCGCGAGCACCGTGCCGACGATGATGACGACGGCCGTGGTCAGGCCGGAGACGAGCTGCCCGGACGTGAACGCGATGACGGCCCGCGCCTGCGCGCCGATGGCGGCTCGCCGGTGGTCGTCGACGGCCTGGTCGATCCGGGCGGCCGTCCGGTCCTCGACGCCGTAGGCGCGGATCGTCGCGGCGCCGACCACCGCCTCGGAGATGGCGCCGAGCATGTCGCCGACCCGCTGGCGCACCTGGGTGTAGGCGCGGCCGACGATCCCCTGGAACTTGCGGATGATGAAGAACAACGGCAGGTAGCAGACCCAGACGACGGCCGCGAGCGGCGGGCTGTAGATCACCATGAGCACCGACGCCAGCGTCAGCTGGGCGACGTTGATGATGAGCATCAGCCCGCCGAACTGGACGAACATCGAGATCGTGTCCACGTCGGAGGTGACCCGCGAGACGAGAGACCCGCGCCGCTCGGTGTTCTGGGTGAGCATGGAGAGGTCATGGATGTGTCGGAACGCCTTGATACGCAGGGTCGACAGCCCGTTCTCCGAGGCGGTGAAGAGCCGGATGTTGACGAAGTAGGCGCTGACCATCGTGACGGCCACCCCGCCGATGGCGACGAGGACATACCGCAGCACCGCGTCCCCGTCCGGACCACCGGAGGCGAGGATCCCCTCGTCCGTCGTGCGCTGGACGATGAAGGGGATGAGCACCCGGCCGAGGGTCGACAGGATCGCCAGCAGGACGGTCACGCCGATCCCCCGGCGCAGCTCGGGCGAGAGCTCCACGCCGCGGCGCAGGGTCTGCCAGGTGCTCAGCTCCACCCCGGACTCGATTCCGGTGTGGTCCGTCAGGGGTGCGCTGTGGGCGCTCATCGGTCCACCGCCAGCGCGTCGCCCTCGACCGCGCCGTCGACGCCGCCAGGGAGCTCCTCGTCCGCCGAGATGGCGGCGCGTTCGGCTGCCTCCCTGGCGTAGGCCGTGACCAGGCGTTGGTAGCCGGCACACCGCTCGAGCAGCTCCTCGTGGGTGCCGTTGTCGACGACCCGGCCCTCCTCGAGGTAGACGACGTGGTCGGCGAGCGCGATGGTCGCCAGTCGGTAGGCCACCACGAGCACCGTCGTGCCGGCCGCGGTCTCCCGCAGGCCCGCGAGGATGGCCTGCTCGACGCTCGGGTCGACGGCGGAGGTGGCGTCGTCCAGCACGAGCAGCTGGGGAGCGCGGATCACCGCGCGGGCGAGGGCGATGCGCTGACGCTGGCCACCGGAGAGGCTGGCGCCGCGCTCCCCCACCCGGGTGCTGAGGCCGTCGTCGAGATGGTTGACGAAGCCGTCACCCTGGGCGACGCGCAGTGCGGCCCAGACCTCGTCGTCGGTGTGGTCGTCACCGAGGGTGACGTTGCCGCGGACCGTGTCGTCGAACATGAAGGTCTGCTGCGAGACGAGGGAGGCAGCCTCGGGGATGCCGCCCCGGCGCACGGTGCGCAGGTCGACCCCGTCGACGAGCACCGCGCCGGAGTCCGGGTCGACGAGCCGCATGATGAGGTTGGTCAGCGTCGACTTGCCCGAGCCGGTCGGCCCGACGAGGGCGGTCGTCGCACCGGCCGGCACCTCCAGCGTCACCGAGTCGACCGCGGTGTTCTGCTCCACCGTCCCGTCCTCGAGCGTCACGTCGTAGGCGTAGGACACGTTGTCGAGCCGCAGGTGGCTCGCCCCGCTCGCCGGCAGCTGATCGCTCCCGTGCTCCATCGAGCCGGTCGCCCGGATCACCGCGTCCACCCGGTCCCAGCCGACGACCGAGCGGGGCAGCTCCGCGAGGACCCAGCCGAGCGCGCGCACCGGGAAGGCGAGGATGGAGAAGAGGTAGGCGATCTGCACGACCTGCGCCGCGCCGAGGTCACCGGTGGTCACCCGGCCGGTGCCGACGGCGAGGACGGCCAGCGTCCCCAGCGTGGGGATGGCCTCGATGATCGGGTCGAACACGCCCCGGGTGCGGCCCACCTCGATGTTGGCGTCGCGCAGGGAGTGCGTCACCGTGGTGAAGCGCTCGGCCTCCTGGTCCTCACGACCCAGGCTCTTGACGACGAGCGCCGCCTCGAAGCTCTCGTGGGCGACCTCGGAGACCTCGGCGCGCAGCTGTTGCGCGCGGGTGACCTTGGGTGACATCACCCGCTGGAAGGCGAGGTTGGCGAGGAAGAGGCCGGGGAACACGGTCATGCCGATCGCCGCGAGGAACGGGTCGACGACGAACATCTGCACCACGCCGAAGGCGAGCATGACGACCACGCCGATCGCCATGGGCAGCGGGTTGAACACGTTCCAGGTCGACTCCACGTCGGCGTTGGCATTGGACAGCAGCTGCCCCGACGGGTGGCGGTGATGCCAGCTCAGCGGGAGACGGAGGTACTGGCGCGTGACCCTGCGGCGGAACGTCGCTCCGAGGTTGTAGACGGCCACCCCGGCCGCGAGCCGGCGCACGACGATGCCGATGACGTTGAGCAGGACGACTCCGGCGAGGAGCAGCCCCGCGTGCGACAGCTGGCCGGCGCTGACCGAGTGGGCGGCGATGGCCGGCGAGACGGTGTCCTCGACGACCTTGCCGATCACCCACGCCGTGCCGCCGGTCATCACCCCGTAGATGCAGCTGCCGACGACCGCCACGGCGAACCAGCGGGGCTCGTGCCGGATGCCGGTGGCGAGAACGCCGAAGCCCCGCCGAAGGGTCGCCGTGGAGGGGTCTGGGACAAGGGTGGACACAGTGATATTTCCCCGGGGCGCAGGCATGGTGGTGGTGGAATCCACCTTCTCACGGCCCGGGGACACCGGGGACCGTGGGCGTGGTCCCCACCGCGCGCCCCGGACGGTCAGTGGTTCAGCGGGTCAGGCTGGCTACGGGCCGCTCGCGGACGGCCACACAGAGTGCCGCGGCCACGACGCAGAGCGAGCCCGCGGCATACCAGGCCAGGTCGTAGGTGCCGAGCTGGTCCCGGATCAGCCCGGCGCCACCGGCGGCCACGGCCGCCCCGAGCTGGTGCGAGGCGAAGACCCAGCCGAACACGATGGGAGCCCGCTCGCCGAAGCAGATCCGGCAGAGCGCCATCGTGGGGGGCACGGTGGCCACCCAGTCCAGGCCGTAGAAGAGGATGAAGGCCAGCATGTTGACGTGCATCTCGTCGCTGAACAGCGACGGCAGGAGGAACAACGAGGCCGCCCGCAGCGTGTAGTACATCGCGAGGAGGAACCTCGGGTCGAAGCGGTCGGTCAGCCAGCCGGAGAAGATCGTCCCGACGATGTCGAAGACCCCGACGACCGCCAGGAGCGACGCGGCGGTGGTCTGCGGCATGCCGTGGTCGTGGGCCGCCGGGATGAAGTGCGTGGCGATCAGTCCGCTCGTCGACATCCCACAGACCGCGAAGCTGCCCGCGAGCAGCCAGAAGACACCTCGCCGGGACGCCTCGCGCAGCGCGGAGAGGGCGAGCATCGCCGGGTTGCGCAGGGGGCGTGGGGGCGCGAGGACGGGTGTCCCCGCCGGCGCTCCGTATGCCGTGAGCCCGAGGTCGCTCGGCTGGTTGTGGAACCGCCACAGCACCAGCGGCACGACGAGCAGGGCCGCGGCGGCGGTGGCCATGGCGGCCGAGCGCCAGCCGTGGTTCGTGGCGAGCCATGCGAGCAGTGGCAGGAAGACGAGCTGTCCCGTGGCTCCGGCGGCGGTGAGGACGCCGCTGACCAGGCCACGCCGGGCGACGAACCAGCGGCTCGTGACCGTGGCGACGAGCGACATCGACATCGCGCCGGTCCCGATCCCGACGAGGACCCCCCAGCAGAGGATGAGCTGCCACGAGGCGGTCATCCAGACCGGCAGCAGGGCACCGAGACTGACCATGACAAGCGCCGCGCTGACCACCCGCCTGATCCCGAGCAGCTCCATCAGGGCGGCGGAGAAGGGCGCGGTGAGCCCGAACAGGACGAGGTTGACCGAGACGGCGCTGCCGATGAGACCCATCGGCCAGCCGAACTCGTCGTGCAGCGGGGTGATGAGGACGCCGGGTGCCGAGCGGAACCCGGCCGCCCCGATCGCCGTGAGGAACGCCACGAGAGCGACCCACCAGGCGGGATGGACGCGGGAAGCTCGGGTCGAGAGAGCGGGACGGGTCAGGGCCACGGGTCCACCGTGGCGGACCGGGGCGCTGCGGTGCCAGTGGCCGGATGGACAGGATGTGCAAGAATCTGGCCATGGCCGTCCCGACCGTCCCGCACCGCGTCGTCGTCCTCGCGCTCCCCGGAGTCGTCGCCTTCGAGGTCGGCCTCCCGCACCGCTTCTTCGCCGCGAGCGCGCTCACCCCCGGCGGGCCGGACGGGAGGGAGCAGGTCGGCGCGCCGTACGAGGTCGTCCTCTGCACGGTGGACGACGGCCCGGTGACCACCTCCGCCGGGTTCCGAGTGCTACCCACCCACCCGAACACCGAGCTCGCTCACGCCGACACCGTGGTGATCCCCGGGCTGATCGACCCGGCACTGCTCAACGGCGGCGTCCTTCCTGATGGCGCCGCGGCCCTCCTCGGGACGGCGCGGCCCGGGGTGCGGTGGCTCTCCATCTGCACCGGCGCCTTCGTCCTCGCCGCCCTCGGCCTGCTCGACGGACAGGAGGCCACCACCCACTGGGTCCATGCCGACGAGTTCGCCCGCCACTTCCCCACGGTCCGGCTCAACCGCGACGTGCTCTACGTCGACAACGGGGACGTGCTGACCTCGGCGGGCAACGCTGCCGGCATCGACCTGCTGCTCCACGTCCTGCGCCGGGACCACGGGACGGCGGTCGCCAACCGGGTGGCCCGCGGGGCCGTCGTCGCGCCCTGGCGCTCCGGCGGACAGGCCCAGTTCATCCAGCAACCCGTGCCTGCTCCCGGCAGCGACGGAACCGGCCCTACGCGTGCGTGGGTGCTGGAGCGGATTGCCGAGTCGATCTCGTTGTCCGACATGGCTTCCCACGCGTCGATGAGCGTGCGGACGTTCACCCGACGGTTCCGCGAGGAGACGGGCGAGACGGCTGGGAGCTGGCTGACCCGGGCCCGGGTCGAGACGGCACGCCACCTGCTCGAGTCCACGGAGATGCCCGTCGACCGGGTGGCCACCGCGGCCGGCTTCGGCACCACCGCCTCGCTCCGGCAGCACCTCTCTGCCGCCGTCGGTCTGTCGCCGCTGGCCTACCGACGCACCTACCGCCCCGAGAGCGCCTGAGCCCCGCCGTCTCGCTGCCCGTCGCATACTGGGCGGGTGGTCGACCTCGACGTGCGGCGCCTGGACTTCGGCTGGTTCGTGCGCCCCGGAGCCGAGACCGAGACCGGTCAGCCGCGCGTCGAGCCGGTCCTCGGCTACCTCGTGACGCACGCGGGCGGACTGCTGCTCTTCGACACGGGGATGGGCTCGCGCCCCGATGTCGATGCGCACTACCGGCCACGTGCCGTCGGGCTGCGCGACGCCCTCTCGGCCCAGGGCATCCACCTGGACGCGGTCACCGAGGTCGCCAACTGCCACCTGCACTTCGACCACTGCGGTGGCAACCCGCTGGTCGGCGACCGGCCCACCTTCGTCCAGCGCACCGAGCTGGCCACCGCTCAGGCCACCACCGACTACACCCTGCCGGAGCTGGTCGCCGGCTCACGGCATGTCGTGCTCGACGGCGAGGCGGAGGTGCTGCCGGGCGTGCTCCTGCTCCCGACCCCCGGCCACACCGACGGACACCAGTCGCTCGTCGTCCGGCGCTCCGACGGCATCGTCGTCGTGGCCGGCCAGAGCCACGACACGTCGTCGGCCTACGGCTCGGACGTGCTCGCCTGGCGGGCGCGCCAGGCAGCCCACCCCGACCCGCTCCCGGCCCATCCGGAGTGGGTCGCCCGGCTTCAGGAGCTGGACCCCAAGATGGTCTACTTCGCCCACGACCACAGCGTCTGGAGACCGTGACCGGAGCCGCCGGGCTAGCCGGGCGAAACGGTGACCCAGTAGCGCCGCTTGCCTCCGCGGACGTCCTCCAGCACCCCACCGCCCCCCTCGATGGTCCGGGCCGACGCGACGTTGTCGTCATCGCAGGTCAGCAGCACCCGGTCGAGACCGCGGACCCGGCACTCGTCGAGCATGAGGGCCAGCGCCTGGCGGGCGACGCCCCTGCCGCGCGCGCTGGGCCGGACGGCATACCCGATGTGGCCGCCCTCCTGAAGCAGCCAGTCGTTGAGCCGGTGGCGCAGGTGGATGGTCCCGACGATCTCGCCCTCCTCGACCACCCAGCGCAGCGAGTCGGGCACCCAGTGGTCTGGCACGTCCTCGCCACGCTCGTTCGCCTGGCGCTCCGTGACCCACGCGGCGAACGCCGCCGGGTCGACGAGGTCCCGCGCCGTCCGGCCCCCGAGGGCCGACCCCGGGATGTGCCCCACCTCGAACTCGTCGGCCATCGCCAGCCAGGCCTGATGCCAGCGGACGTCCGGGCTCTCGAGCTGCATCATGGCGTCACCCTACGAGGCGGAGGGGGCGGCGCACCAACGAGATTCATCAGCGAACGGTCACACCCTCGGCGCGCAGCGCGTCCTTGACCTGGCCGATGGTGAGCTCGCCGAAGTGGAAGACGCTGGCGGCGAGGACGGCGTCGGCACCCGCGGCGACGGCCGGAGCGAAGTGCTCGACGCGGCCCGCCCCACCGCTTGCGACGAGCGGCACCTGGACGGCCCGACGGACCTGGCGGATCAGCTCGAGGTCGAAGCCGTCCTTGGTGCCGTCGGCGTCCATCGAGTTGAGCAGGATCTCCCCGGCGCCGAGCTCGGCTGCCCGGGCGCACCACTCGACCGCGTCGAGGTCGACCGCGGTCCGGCCGCCGTGTGTCGTCATGACGAAGTCGCCGGTGCGCCGGCCCGAGTCGTCGACCCGGCGGCGGACGTCGGCAGACAGGACGAGCACCTGGGAGCCGAACCGGTCGGAGATCTCCGCGATCAGCTCCGGACGCGCGATGGCAGCCGTGTTGACACCGACCTTGTCCGCCCCGGCGCGCAGCAGGCGGTCGACGTCGTCGACCGAACGCACCCCTCCGCCGACTGTGAGGGGGATGAAGACCTGCTCGGCCGTGCGGGTGACGACGTCGTAGGTCGTCACCCGGCTGCCGCTGCTCGCCGTCACGTCGAGGAAGGTCAGCTCGTCGACGCCCTGGCTGTCGTAGAGCGTGGCCAGCTCCACCGGGTCGCCGGCATCGCGCAGGTCGGCGAAGTTCACGCCCTTGACGACGCGGCCGGAGTCGACGTCGAGGCACGCGATCACCCGGGTGGCAACACTCACGCCTCAACGCTACCGACTCCCGTAGCCTGCGCCGTGTGCACCCCGGCAGCTCGCTCCCCGAGCAGGCGGCCCTCGACGCGGTCCTGCGGCTGGTCCACGCGGCACAACCGGCCTGCGGACCAGTCACCGTCGTCGCCGTCGACGGCCCGAGCGGTTCGGGCAAGACGAGGCTCGCTCTCGCCCTGGGCTCGCGGCTGGATGCGCCGGTGCTGCACCTCGACGACCTCTACCCCGGATGGGACGGCCTCGCGGTCACGCCGTCGCTGGTGACCGAGCAGGTGCTCGCGCCGCTGGCGAGCGGTGAGCCCGCGACATACCGCCGGTGGGACTGGGTCGAGGACCGGTGGGCCGAGACCGTGTCCGTGCCACCGACGCCCCTGCTCGTGCTCGACGGCTGCGGCTCGAGCGTCCGGCCGGCGGGCGACCGGGCGGCAGTGCGGGTCTGGGTGGAGGCGGACCGCGGCGTCCGGTTCGGGCGCGGGATCGCCCGTGACGGCGACGGCTACCGGCCGCACTGGGAGCGCTGGGCCCGTCAGGAGGAGGTCCTCTTCGCCGCCGACCGCACCCGCGAGCGGGCCGACCTCGTCATCGACACGACCACCTGGTGAGCACCTCCTGAGCCGGCCAGCGCCCCCGGTCCCCAGGCCCGACCCGGGTGCGAGACTTGGCTGCGATGTCGTCGACCACCTCCCCCGCCGCCGGCCGCTCGGCACCGTCCCACCAGACGCCCGAGTGGCTTCCTCCGGTGTGGGTGCTCGCCGTCGCGCTGGTCGCCGTCGCCGCCAACCTGCGCGTGGCGCTGGCCGGACTGCCGCCGCTCGTCGAGCTGGTCACCGCCGAGCTCGCGCTGTCGAACGCCGCCGCGGGAGCCCTGACCACCCTCCCGGTGCTCTGCATGGGCCTGTTCGCCCCCGCGGCACACTGGCTCAGCACCCGCTTCGGCTCCGCCCCCACGGTGTTCGCTGCCGTGGTCTGCCTGACCGTGGGCTCGCTGACCCGCCTGGCCGGGGCCCACCTCGTCGCCCTCTACGCCGGAACCCTGCTCGCCGGGCTCGGGATCGCCGTGGCCGGCACGCTGCTGCCCCGGCTGGTCAAGACGCTCTTCCCGCCGGAACGGGTCGGTCTCGTCACCGGCGTCTACATGGTCTCGATGATGGCTGGCGCCACCGCGTCGTCGGCTGTCGCGGTCCCGCTCGCCCGCCTGCTCGGCTCGTGGCAGGCCTCCCTCGCCTCGTGGGCGCTGCTCGGGCTGCTCGGGCTGCTCGCCTGGGCTCCCCTCGCCGGGCGGGTGTGGACGCACCGCGCCGAGGTGACGGCGGGGGGCACCGGCGCGCACCTGCCGCTGCGCCATCCCACCGCATGGCTCGTGGCGGCCTACCTCGTGACCCAGTCGTGGGCCTTCTACTCCTGCCTGGCCTGGATCTCCCCGTCGTTCCTGCAGCTCGGCTGGGACCGAGACCACGCGGGCTACCTGCTGTCCGTCTTCAGTGCGACCCAGATCATCTCGGGCCTGCTCGCCCCGGTCCTCACCGACCGGGTGCATGACCTGCGGCTGCTGCTGCTCCCGGCGACGCTGCTCTCGACCGGGGGCCTCACCGGGCTGCTGATGGCGCCCACGGCGGCCCCGTGGCTCTGGGTGTCCCTCATCGGTCTCGGTCAGGGCGGCGCGTTCGCCCTCGCCCTGGTCCTGCTCGTCCGGTTTGCCGCCTCCCCCGCCGCCAGCGGCCGGCTCAGCGCGATGGGGTTCCTCGTCGGCTACGGGGTGGCCTCGTTCGGGCCGGTGACGATGGGCGCGATCCGCGACGCCACCAGCGGGTTCCGCGGGGTCTGGCTGGTCCTCGTCGTCATCATGCTCGTCCAGCTGGTGACCGTGGCTCTCCTGCGGCCGACCCTGGCGCGGGTGCCATGACCGGCCTCGAGTACTCCAACCTCAGCGACCGCCCGCCCGGTGCGGTCGTCTCCCTGCTGTCCCGGGTGGTGCCGGGGGTGCGCTCCGTGCTCGCCCAGGTCGAGCCGTATGCCGTGCAGTGGGAGCAGGCGAACGGCGTCGCCCTGCGCGGCGGCGCACCGCCGTGGGTGGCCCTCGGCGACTCGATGACGCAGGGCATCGGCGCGTCGGCGTTCGACGCGGGATGGGTGGGACAGCTCAGCCGCCGGATGACCGCCGACGGCTGGCGGCACGCCGTCGTCAACCTCGGCGTCAACGGCGCCCGGGTCGCCGACCTGCTGGAGCGCCAGCTCCCTGCGCTGGACGAGCTCCTCGCGCAGGGCCGTCAGGTCGCCCTGGTCACGGTCCTCATCGGGTCGAACGACATCGTGCTGCGCCGCCACCGCGCCGGCGTGGTCGAGCGGTTCGACGCGATGCTCGACCGGCTGCCGCCACGGTCGGTCGTCGCCAACCTGCCCAACCCCCACCGCGAGGCGCGGGCGATCGGCCGGCTGCTCACCGCCCGCGCTGCCCGGGGAGAGGTGGTGCTCGCGGATATGCGCACCGACGGACCGACGTCCTGGCGCGGACGGCTCGCCTCCGACCGCTTCCACCCCAACGACCTCGGCTACGCCGGGATGGCGCAGGTCTTCGCTCAGGCGCTGCAGCGCGCCGGTCTGCCCGCTCCGACCACCCCGGCGTCGGCCCCTCCGGCGGCGCGCAGATGACCGGCCGAGGGACGAGCAGCCGTGCCGCCGTCCGGCAGCGTTTTCAGGGCCGCATCGCCGGCGTCGGCAGCACGTCGGGCGTGCGGCTCGTCGTCGGGAGCTGGTCGCAGAGCCCGATCGGCTCGTTCGGCGACGTCATGGTGGAGCGGGCCGACGGCCATCGCATCCTCCTGGCTCCCTCCGAGGCGGTGCGTGCGGTGATCGAGGCGACCTATGTCTTCGACGAGATCCGGATCGAGCCGGTCGCTGTCACGGAGCAGGACGGGTCCTGGCTGGTCAGCGCCGCCTCGCTCGACCTCGAGCTGCGGCTCGGCCGGCGGACGGCCCTGGGAGTCCTGCTGAGGCTGGTCCCCCGCGCCGTCGCGACGAGCACGACCTGGGCAGAGGTCATCGACCCGGTCGCGAGCCGCGTGATGAGCGGCGTGCATACCGTGGGAGTGGCCCGCGTCGGGCGACGTGAGTGGTATGGCGCGACCGACCTGCGGGCGGTCACGGCCATCTCCGGACACCTCGACGGTGAGCCCCTCGGAGAGCTGGCGGCCGTCGAGCCCGCGTGCCGTTTCGGCTTCTCCTCGACGCCGCGCCGGCCGTCGGTCACCGCCGTCGTGACGACGATCGAGGTCGACGCACTCGACCCACCCGAGCGGGCTGGCTAGCGGGCCGGGCCGGACGGCTGGTCTGGCTACCGGCTTTCGGGCGCCTCGCCGAGGGCCTGGACGAGGGCGGCCAGCCGGGAGGCCTCGGCGGCGGAGGAGTCACCGTCCGCGCGCTGGATCGCCATCACCGCCACGGTGTCGGTGTCGTCCAGCTCGAGGGTGACCCATGGCGCACCCGAGCCGTAGAGGACGCGCAGCACCTGGGGCCAGTCGAGCCGGCGGGTGGTGAAGAGGTTACGCACGAGCAGCCCGTCCCGGGTCGGGACGGCCCGGATCGTCGCGTACCGCCAGCACAGCGCTGCGATGCCGAGACCCATCGCCGCGACGAGGACCCGGTCGGGGGCATGCCACTCGGTCATCCCCCCCTGAGCCGGCAGGAGCAGTCCGAGGCCGACGAACACGACCACCGACAGGGCCCCCAGCACGAGTGCCACGACCCGTCCACGGCGGGACCGGAACGGCCGGAACGGGTCGTCGCTGCCAGGTCGGGGTGTCCCGGGCTGTCGGGATGACCTGGGCTGTCGCGGTGCCATGCGGGGCGGTCAGGTCAGAGCCGGCAGGCGGCGATGTCGGTGACGAGGATGGCCCGCGCCCCGAGGTCGTAGAGCTCGTCCATGACCCGGTTGGTCGTGCGGCGAGGCACCATCGACCGGACGGCGCACCAGGTCGGGTCCTGCAGCGGCGAGACGGTCGGCGACTCGAGACCCGGCGTGATCCGGCAGGCTCGCTCGACGAGGTCGGCCGGCACGTCGTAGTCCATCATCACGTAGCTGCGGGCGGTCACGACGCCGAGCAGCCGGCGGCGTAGCACCTCGAAGGCGGCGTCGTTCTCGTGCTCGCCCCGCCGGATGAGGACCGCCTCGCTGCGCAGGATCGGCTCACCGAAGATCGCCAGCCCCTGGCTGCGCAGCGTGGCGCCGGTCTCGACGACGTCGGCGATGACGTCGGCCACCCCGAGGGTGATCGCGGTCTCGACGGCACCGTCGAGCCGGACCACGGAGGCGGAGACGCCCAGGTCGGCGAGGTTCTTCTCGACCAGGCCGGGGTAGCTCGTGGCGACCCGCTTGCCCTCCACGGCCTCGATGCTCGCCACCTCGCCGGGGCGCGCGGCATACCGGAAGGTCGAGACGCCGAAGCCGAGTGGCATCACCTCGGCGGCGCTGCTTCCCGAGTCGAGGAGGAGGTCACGTCCGGTGACCCCGGCGTCGACCGTGCCCGACCCGACATAGATCGCGATGTCGCGTGGCCGCAGGTAGAAGAACTCCACGTCGTTGTCGACGTCGGTGAGCACCAGCTCCTTGGAGTCCCGGCGCACCTGGTAGCCCGCCTCGCGGAGCATCTCGACGGCGGACTCTGACAACGATCCCTTGTTGGGAACGGCAACTCGCAGCATGGGCAGGCCTTTTGGTGTGCGATCAGGGTGATGCGACCAGGGTGGTGGGTTACAGGTGGGCGTAGACGTCGTCGAGGGTCAGGCCCTTGGCATGCATGAGCACCTGGAGGTGGTAGATCAGCTGGCTGATCTCCTCGGCGGTCCGGTCGTTGTCCTCGTACTCCGCGGCCATCCACACCTCGGCCGCCTCCTCGACGATCTTCTTGCCGATGGCGTGCACGCCGGCGTCGAGCGCGGCGACCGTCCCAGAACCTTCTGGCCGGGTCGCGGCCCTGTCAGCCAGCTCGGCGTACAGCTGCTCGAAGCTCTTCACGAGGGGCAAGCCTACGGGGCCGAGGCCGATGCCTCGTCCGGCGCCCGCTGCACGGGCACGTGGTCGCGCAGCGTGACCGCGGTCGCCACTGCAGCCGTCGCCGCCTCGTGGCCCTTGTCCTCGCTCGAGCCCGGCAGCCCCGCCCGGTCGAGCGCCTGCGCGTCGTCGTCGCAGGTGAGCACACCGAAGCCGACGGGGACGCCGGTGCGGACACCGACCTCGGTGAGGCCGAGTGTCGCCGCCTGGCAGACGTAGTCGAAGTGCGGCGTGCCACCGCGCACCACCACCCCGAGCGCGACGAGGGCGTCGTAGGCGGGGGCCAGCCGGGCGCAGGCGACGCTCAGCTCGAAGGTGCCGGGGACCCGGATCACGTCGACGGCGCCGACCCCGGACTCGACCAGCGCCCGGCGCGCGCCGTCCAGCAGTCCGTCCATGACCACCTCGTGCCAGGAGGCCGCGACGACGGCCACGCGCAGCCCTCGCCCGTCCGGGGTGAGCGACGGGGCACCCGTGCCGCTCATGCCGAGGCCTGCGAGCCCGGGACCTCGAGGACGAGGTCGTGCCCGAGGCGGTCACGCTTGGTCCGCAGATACCCGGCACTGTCGCGCTGCGGGGCCACGCTCAGCCGCTCGACGGCGGAGACCCCGATGCCGTGGCCGCGCATCGCCTCGACCTTGCGGGGGTTGTTCGTCAGCAGCCGGACGCTCTCCAGACCGAGGTCGACGAGGATGGCCGCACCGACCGCGTAGTCCCGCGCGTCCACGGGGAGCCCCAGCTCGACCTGGGCGTCCACCGTGTCCAGCCCGGCGTCCTGGAGGCTGTAGGCGCGCAGCTTGTTGACCAGCCCGACGCCACGTCCCTCGTGGCCGCGCAGGTAGACCAGCGCGCCACCCTCGCCGGCGACGCGGGCCATGGCCCGCTCGAGCTGGGAGCCGCAGTCGCAGCGCAGCGAGCCGAACGCGTCGCCGGTGAGGCACTCCGAGTGCAGGCGCACCAGCGCGTCGGCGCCGTTGGCCGGCGCGAGCCCGCGCGGGCTGACCAGCGCCACGTGCTCGATGCCGGTGAGGACGTCGCGGTAGCCGAACGCCGCGAACGTGCCGTGCCGGGTGGGAATCCGGGTCTCGGTCTGCCGTTCGACCCGGTCGTGCCGCTGCCGCCAGGCGACCAGCGACGCGATGGTGATGACCGGCAGGGCGTGGTCGCGGCCCAGCGCCAGCACCGCGTCGCGGCGCATCATCGTGCCGTCGTCGTGGACCAGCTCGCCGATCGCGCCGACCGGCCGCAGGCCGGCAAGCCGGCACAGGTCGACGGTCGCCTCGGTGTGGCCGGGCCGCTCCAGGACCCCTCCAGGGCGGGCCCGCAGCGGCAGGACGTGTCCCGGCCGGATGAGGTCCCCCGGGCCGGAGCGCGGGTCACCGAGGCGCCGGATGGTGTGTGCCCGGTCGGCCGCGCTGATGCCGGTGGTCACGCCGTCGGCGGCGTCCACGGACACGGTGTATGCCGTCCGCAAGGGGTCGTGGTTCTCCGTGACCATCAGCGGCAGCGCCAGCCGGTCGGCCAGCTCGCCGGGCATCGGCGCGCACAGGTAGCCGGACGTGTGCCGGACCGCCCAGGCGGTCCAGTCGTCAGTGATCGTCTCGGCTGCCAGGACGACATCGCCCTCGTTCTCGCGGTCGCTCGCGTCGAGGACCAGCACCGGACGACCCGCACGCAGGGCGGCGAGCGCCTCGGGGATAGTGCTCCACGGCATACCCGCGAGGACGGCTGCGCCGGCTGGGGTGGCGCCGGGGTCCGGCGCGCCAGAGAAGGGGCTCATCCGGCTGCCACCGCCTCCGGCTCACGGTCGGGCTGCTCGGTGCGCGACGCCTTGAGCCACACCGTGAAGCCGTAGATGACGAGGGCGCCGTAGACGACGTAGAGGATGGCCGACGGGTAGTAGCCCGAGTGCCACAGCAGGGGTACGCCGACGAGGTCGACGGCGATCCACGCGAGCCAGAAGTCGTTCCAGCCGCGCGCCATCGCGTAGGTCGCGACGATGGAGCCGATGAAGATCCAGGCGTCGCACCAGAAGTACCAGCGCGGCGCCGGGAAGCCGGCACCCACGGAGGCGAACACCCACTGGGCCACCACCACGCCGGCCACCCAGAACCCGAGGTAGCCCGTCCGCTCCCGCACGGTGGCCCACCGCGGCGTGATCGCCGGCCGGCCCGCCTCGTGGTGGTTCAGCGACCGGATCTGGTTCCAGCGGTACCAGCCGTAGATGCTCGTGAGGATGAAGAACACCTGCCGGGCCGCCTGGCCGAACAGCGGCGGCTGCGAGCTCGCGAAGGCCACGCCGAAGAAGACGGTGAAGAGGAGAGCGTTGCCGACGATCCCGACCGGCCAGGCCCAGACGCGCCGTCGCAGGCCCCCGATGGCGGACGCGAAGCCGAAGAGGTTGCCGACGATCTCCCGCCAGTAGATCTCATGACCGGCGATGGTCAGCTGTGCCTCGAAGAGTGACTCGAGCCAGGTCATCAGGACTCCTTGGAGAAGGTGGTGTGGTCGGGCGTGCTGCTGTCGGGGTTGCTGCTGTCGGGGTTGCTGCTGTCGGTCGGCGGTCCGGTGCCGGTCGAGCCGGGCGCCAGCAGGCGCTCGACGTACTTGGCCAGCACATCGACCTCAAGGTTGACGACCGAGCCCACCTCCCGGTGTCCGAGGGTGGTCAGCGCGAGGGTGGTCGGGATGAGCGACACCGCGAAGTGGTCGGCCCCGACGGCCGAGACGGTGAGCGAGACCCCGTCGACGGTGATCGAGCCCTTCTCGACGACATATCGGCTGAGGTCCGCGGGCAGTGAGATCTCGACCACCTCCCAGCGCTCCCCCGGGGTCCGGCTGAGGATGGTCCCGGTCCCGTCGACGTGACCCTGGACGATGTGGCCGCCGAAGCGGTCCGATGCCGCCATCGCCCGCTCGAGGTTGACGGAGTCTCCCGCGCTGAGCGCGCCGAGGCTGGTGCGCCGCAGGGTCTCGGCCATGACGTCGACGCTGAACGTCTCGCGGTCATGCTCGACGACGGTGAGGCACACTCCGCTGACGCTGATGGATGCGCCGTGCCGGGCGTCGGAGACCACCCGGGGCCCGCGCACGTGCAGGATCGCCGAGTCGGAGCCATGCTCGAGGCGGACGACGGAGCCGAGCTCCTCGATGATGCCGGTGAACATCAGCTGGTCTCCTTCAGATCGGAGGTGTGCTCGGGACCGGTGCTGCGCAGGACGGCCCGCAGGCGCAGGTCCGGTCCGAGCTGGGCGATCTCACGCAGGTCCAGCCGCACCGCGTCGGAGATCGTCCGGATGCCGAGGTCGGCGACGCTGCTGGCACCGGCGCCGAGAAGCACGGGCGCGACGTACGCCACCACCTCGTCGACCAGCCCGGCCTGGACGAAGGACGCCGCCAGGGTGGGTCCGCCCTCGAGGAGGACGTGGTGGATCTCCCGGTCGGTCAGCTGCTGGAGCACCTGCGTGGGGTCGCAGCCCGGCAGCCGGAGCGTCGGGGCGCTGTCGTCGAGCAACCGGGCGTCGGGGGGCAGCGGGCGCTCGCCCACGACGACCCGCAGCGGCTGCACCGCGTGCAGCGTGCCGTCCGGACGCCGGGCGGTCAGGGACGGGTCGTCCGCGAGGGCGGTGCCGGTGCCGACGACGACGGCGCCACATCGTGCGCGCAGCTCGTGGACGTCGGCCCGGGCCTGCGGCCCGGTGATCCACCGGCTGGTCCCGTCGGCGGCCGCTGCGCGCCCGTCGAGGGTGGTGGCCAGCTTCCACGTCACCATCGGCCTGGCGTGCGCCTGCGCGAAGGTCCAGGCCTCGTTCAGCGCCTGCGCCTCAGCGGCGAGCAGGCCGCCCTCCACCTCGACCCCGGCGGCGCGCAGCACGTCCGCCCCACCCGCCGCCGTGGGGTTCGGGTCCGTCTGGGCGAAGACCACGCGGGACACGCCCGCGTCCAGCAGCGCCCGGGAGCAGGGCTGCGTGCGGCCCGTGTGGGAGCAGGGCTCCAGGGTCACGTATGCCGTGGCGCCGCGAGCGGCGCTGCCCGCCTCGGCGAGCGCCATGACCTCCGCGTGGGCGCTGCCCGCTCCCGCGTGCCACCCGGTGCCGACCGTGCGGCCGCCCTCGTCGACGAGGACGGCACCGACGAGGGGGTTCACATCGACGAGCGGGCCGCGGGCGGCGAGCTCGAGGGCAGCACGCATCCACGCGACGGCGTCGTGGGTGTGCTGCTGCATGTCGTCCTCGTCCGGCTCGAGCCTGCTCGGCGAGCTCCGGGGACGTCGTGTCGGGCGACCGCGACGGCGGCCGCGCACCGGAGAGCTCTGTCAAGGGAGCACCGGCCGAGCACGTCACCGTCCGCAAACCACCCACGAGACCGGTCAGGGCCTCGCGACGTGCTGCCTACCATCCGGACTTTCACCGTCGGTCCTGGAGTTCCACCAGGTCAACCGGCCGCTGGCTGCGGCCGGGTCGCGGACTGTCACCGCCGGTTCGGAGTTACACCGACCCCGGAGCACGTCCGTCGATTATGGCACCGAACGGGGCGCACTCGGCACGCCGGGCCCACGTGACGGTCGCCACTGACCTGAGGTGGTCCGCCCTAGGCGTGCCGGTGACGGCCGGCCAGCTCGCGCAGCTCGTCGATGGCCGCAGCGGCGTCCTCGCGACCGTAGACGGCCGAGCCGGCGACGAACACGTCCGCGCCGGCCTGCGCACACTGCTCGATGGTCGCGGCGCTGACGCCCCCGTCGACCTGGACCCAGATCTCCCCTCCGTGGCGCCGGACGGACTCGCGCACCGCGGCCACCTTGGGCATCTGGTCCGCCATGAAGGACTGGCCGCCGAAGCCGGGTTCGACGGTCATCACGAGGACCATGTCGAGGTCGGGCAGCAGACCCTCATACGGCCCCCAGGGAGTGCCCGGCTTGAGCGCCATCCCGGACCTCGCACCGGCGGACCGAAGGGTCCGAGCGAGGGCTCGGGGGTCGGCGGCCGCCTCGACGTGGAAGGTGACCGACTGGGCGCCGGCCTCGGCATAGCCGGGTGCCCAGCGGTCCGGGTCGTCGATCATCAGGTGGCAGTCCACCGGCACGGGGCTGACCCGGACGAGGGCCTCGACGACGGGGAGCCCGAGGGTCAGGTTGGGGACGAAGTGGTTGTCCATGACGTCGACGTGGGCCCAGTCCGCCGTGCGGATGGCGCCGAGCTCCGCCTCGAGGTTGGCAAAGTCGGCGGCGAGGATGCTCGGGGAGATCTGCACGTCTGGAGCCTAGTGGGGCAAAAATACTTTGCGACTCCTTGACCTAGATGAGGGTATTCGTTGACCAACTCCGTTAGGTTTTCAACCACTTGGCCCGGATCTGCCGGCCGAGAGCGGTCTCGAGAGGGTCTGCGGGAGGGGGATCGGCGGATGCATGGTCCGCGGGTGTGGCGCAGATCACTTTACGATTTCTTTACTAAACCCATAACCTTTCTTGGAACTTTCCGTTATGTTCCTGGCATGTGGAAAGCGGACATGCCAGGCATCCAGCGGCATACCGCTCGGACCGCACCTACCCACCCGGGCCACCCAGCGTCCCGGACCCACGACGGGGGATCATGAAGAAACTCATCAGCGCCATGCTCGCTACCGCGATCGCGACGCTCCTGGGCGTGCTGATGGCGCCAGCCGCCTCAGCGCACTCCAACAGCATCACCGGCACCGCCGCGTGCCTTCCGAATGGCACCCAGACGGTGACCTGGACGATCGCCAACGACTACAAGACACCGGTCGTCGTCACCCAGACGTCCGGCACCGGCGGGGGCACCCTCACCGGCCTCCCGGCCACCATCGCGGCGCGCACCGGCTCGGCGCTCACGACGATCGTCGTCGAGCAGAGCGGCATCCCGGGTACGGCGACGAGCGCCAGCCTCGGCATCCAGGGTCTGTGGACCGACAAGTACAAGAAGACGCTGTCCAAGGTCCTGCCCCTTCCCGGCTGCAAGCCCACGCTCACCGCGGTCAAGGCCGCACCCCCGACGGTGACCCAGTCCAGCGCGTGCGACGTCCCGGGCAGCTACACCGTGCCCGCCGTCACCGGCGTCACCTACCTGCTCGACGGGAAGTCGGTCAAGCCCGGCACCTACACCGGCGCCATCACCGGCACCCTCACCGCGGTCGCCGACACCGGCTACGTCCTGACCGGCGTCAGCCGCTTCCCCATCGCCGTCGACCAGGCGGCCACCTGCCCCAAGGTCATCACCGCCGCCAAGCCGATGGTGACCCAGTCCAGCGCGTGCGACGTCCCGGGCAGCTACACCGTGCCCGCCGTCACCGGCGTCACCTACCTGCTCGACGGCAACGCGGTCAAGCCCGGCACCTACACCGGCGCGGTCACCGGCACCCTCACCGCGGTGGCCCTCGACGGCTACGTCCTCGCGGGCGCCAGCAGCTTCCCCATCGCCGTGGACCAGGCAGCCACCTGCCCGATCGTCGTCACCGCGGTCGCCCCGACGGTGACTGCGTCCAGCGCGTGCGACGTCCCGGGCAGCTACACCGTGCCCGCCGTCTCCGGCGTCACCTACCTGCTCGACGGCCAGCCGCTCAAGCCCGGCACCTACACCGGCGCCCTCTCCGGCACCGTCACCGCTTCAGCGGTCGACGGCTACGTCCTTCAGGGGACCAGCACCTTCCCAGTCATCGTGACCCCAGCGGCAACCTGCCCGACCGTCGTCACGGCGGTCGCGCCGACGGTGACTGCGTCCAGCGCCTGCGACGTCCCGGGCAGCTACACCGTGCCCGCCATCACCGGCGTCACCTACCTCTTGGACGGCCAGCCGCTCAACGCGGGCACTCACACCGGGTCGTTCACCGGCACCCTCACCGCCGTCGCCGACGCCGGTTACGTCCTCACGGGTCTGGGCAGCTTCCCGGTCACAGTCAGCCCCGCGGCGGTCTGCCCTGTCGTGGTCCCGGACGTCGTGCCGCAGACCCCGACGGTCCCGCCGGTGGTCACCACCCCGACCGGACTTCTTCCCAGTGTGGGCGTGTCCGCGGCCTTCCTCGAGGCACCCGCAGTCGCCCAGGCTGCCGCAGCGCAGCCGCAGGCGCCTGCGCTGGCCGCGACCGGAGCCTCCGGCGCCCTACCCGTGGGGACGATGGGAGCCGTGTTCCTTCTCCTTGGCGGCTCGCTGTTCCTGCTGCGCAGACGCCTGCGCTGAGCGACGCTCCACCGCACGACCGACTGAGGCGCCCGGGGTCACCCGGGCGCCTCAGCCCGTGATGCGGGTGGCCGGGGCCGGCCGCCCAGCCGAGCGTGCACAGCCCAGCGTGCACAGCTCAGCGTGACCTCCGCAGCGTCGAGCACCGTCAGCGCCGGCGCAGCAGGGCGAAGAACATCCCGTCGGTGCCGTGCCGGTGGGGCCAGAGCTGGACGAACGGCCCGTCGCCGAGGTCGGGGATCTGCCGGGCCGCGACGTCGAGGAACAGTCCTCGAGCATCCACCAGCTCGACGTCGCCACGTTTCTTTGCCACGTCGAGCACCACGAACCGGGTCTCGTTCAGGTGCGGGCTGCATGTCGCATAGCCCACGACCCCGCCGGGCCGGGTCGCCTCGATGGCACTGGAGAGCAGCTCGCGCTGCAGGGCTGCCAGCGCCGGGACGTCGTCCGGCGACCTGCGCCAGCGGGCCTCCGGGCGGCGGCGCAGAGCACCGAGTCCCGTGCACGGCGCGTCCACGAGGACCCGGTCGTAGACGCCCGGCTCGTCCGCGCCGGCCGTCCGGCCGTCTGCCGTCCGCACGGTGACCCGACCGGCCGCCGCAGCCATGGCGGGCGCCAGCGTCTTGCGGACCAGCTCGCTCCGGTGGGCGGAGAGCTCGTTGGCCGTCAAGGACGCCCCGCTGCCGAGGGCGAGGCCGGCGAGCAGCCCGGCCTTGCCGCCCGGCCCGGCACAGAGGTCGAGCCATCGCTCGCTCGCGCCGTGAGCCCCCGGCAGCACGTCGGCAGCCGCCAGAGCCAGCGCGACGAGCTGCGACCCCTCGTCCTGGACCGCCGCGCGTCCCTCGCGGACCGCTCGGAAGGCTCCGGGGTCGCCCTGGTCCAGGACCGCCGCGGTGCGGGCGAGGGAGGCAGGGACGACTCCGTCGCCGAGGAGCTCCTCGACGCTCGCCAGCCCCGGACGGGCCACGAGGGTGACCTTGGCGGCGTCGTTGTCGCTGTGCAGGAGGGCCTCCAGCTCGGGACCGACGCCCGCTGCTGTGGTCAAGCCATGCCCGATGAGCGCCGCCCGCAAGGCCCGCACCACCCACTCGGGGTGGCTCGTCCTGACCGAGGTGGCGGCGAGCTCGTCCATCGACCCAGGAGCGACGAGGTCGAGCCACAGCTCGCGCTCGCGCTCGGAGACGCGCCGCATCACCGCGTTGACGAAGCCGGCGGCCCCGGCCCCGTTGACCTGCCGCGCGAGGGCCACGGTCTCGTCCACCGCCGCGTGGGTGGGCACCCGCATCCCCAGCAGCTGATGGGTCCCCAGACGCAGCGTGTCGAGCACGTTGGCGTCGATCGCGGAGAGGTCCCGGCCTGCCGCCGACGCGATCACCTGGTCGTAGAGCCCGTGCATCCGCGTGGCGCCGTACACCAGCTCGGTGGCGAACCCCGCATCCCGGCCCGAGATCCCCTTCTCCCGAAGCACCTTCGGCAGCTCGAGGTTGGCATAGGCCCCCTCGGCGACCGCACGCATGACTGTGTATGCCGCGAGCCGGGCAGGGTCGGTGCGTCTCGCCCGCTCGGAGGGCCGCTGGACGGATCGCTGGGTCGGGCGCCGGCGCCGTCCCTGGTCCGGGCTCATCCGGTGAACCTCTCTCCGGCCTCGACCCGCAGGCCTCTGACCCAGTCCGGGGCCGGCATCACGGTCCGACCCGGAGGTTGCACGAGGCCCAGGCGGACCGGCATCGAACCCGTCCCGACGAGCACGGCCCGCCGGCCGACCTGCAGCTCACCGGGAGCCAGTGATGCCTGCTCCTCGCCCGCGACCAGCGGGACGACCGGGTGGAGCTTGACCCGCTGCCCCCGGAACGTCGTCCAGGCGCCGGGGTCGGGCGTGCACCCGCGCACCTGCCGGTCGACCGCCAGAGCCGGATGGGACCACTCGATGCGGGCGTCGTCGACGGAGAGCTTCGGCGCGTTCGAGACCCCCTCGTCAGGTTGCGGGCGGGCCACGAGCTCGCCTGACTCGACCGCGTCCATCGTCGCGACGAGCAGCCCGGCGCCGGCGGCAGCGAGGCGGTCCAGCAGCTCGCCGCTCGTGTCGGTGGCGCGGATCGTCTCCGTCAGCACCCCGAAGACCGGCCCGGTGTCGAGCCCCGGCTCGATGCGAAAGGTGCTCGCGCCGGTGACCTCGTCCCCTGCCATGATGGCGCGCTGCACGGGCGCCGCCCCCCGCCAGGCGGGCAGCAGGGAGAAGTGCAGGTTGACCCAGCCGTGCCGGGGGATGTCGAGGACCACCTTCGGCAGCAGGGCGCCGTAGGCGACGACCGGGCAGGCGTCGGGTGCGAGGTGGCGCAGCTCGTCCTGGAAGGCGGGGTCCCGGGGGGACGGGGGGGTGAGCACGGGCAGACCGAGCTCCTCGGCGCGGGCGCGCACCGGGGAGGGGGCCAGGCTGCGGCCACGCCCCGCAGGGGCGTCCGGCCGGGTCAGGACGGCGACCACCTCGTGCGCCGACTCGACCAGCGCGTCGAGGCTCGGAAGGGACACCTGCGGTGTGCCGGCGAAGACCAGCCGCACTAGGTCGCCCTGCCGAAGGTCGGGTGCGGGCTGAGCCGGACCCGGGGCACGCTCAGGCCTGCCCAGGTCGCCTCACGGACCTCCCGCATCGCCTGCTTGCGCTGCTCGGTGCTCATCCGGTCGATGAAGAGGATCCCGTCGAGGTGGTCGTACTCGTGCTGGAGGCAGCGAGCGAGGGTTTCGGAGCCCTCAACCCGGACCGGCTCGCCATACATGTCCTGACCCGTGGCCACCACCCGCAGCGCTCGGGGACAGTCGTAGACCAGCCCGGGGAACGAGAGACACCCCTCGGGGCCGTCCTGCTCCTCGTCGGAGAGGGCCAGGCGGGGGTTCACGAGGTGCCCCAGCACCCCGTCGACGAGGTAGGTGAAGACGCGGAGCCCCACACCGAGCTGGGGAGCGGACAACCCCGCACCCGGGGCGGCGACCATCGTCTCGGTGAGGTCGGTGACGAGCTGGCGCAGCTCCCGGTCGAAGTGGACCACCTCGAGGGCGGGAGTGCGCAGGATCGGGTCTCCGAAGAGTCGGATCTCCTTGACTGACACGGGGGGCTTGTCCTTCGGCACGACGACGGCGGTGACGGGCCAGTCTAAGGTGCAGCCGCAGGTCCACCGACGACGGCATGCTGCCCAGTACCGTCTAGCCGATGAGGCCCCTCAACCCGGATGCCCGCGTCCGACCCGGCGCAGACCTGGTCGTCGCGAGCGGTCCGGGACTGCCGCAGGGTCTCGTCATCTCGGCAGCCGAGCTGCAGGAGCGGTTCTCGCGCGCCTCGGGGCCAGGCGGTCAGGGGGTCAACACGACGGACAGCCGG
Organism: uncultured Actinomycetota bacterium; assembly: GCA_963826375.1. Lineage (GTDB taxonomy): Bacteria > Actinomycetota > Actinomycetes > Actinomycetales > Dermatophilaceae > Lapillicoccus. The sequence continues at coordinate 1,630,667 of CAWGWN010000009.1, forward strand.
GTCGAGCTGGTCTTCCGCCCGGCCGCGTCCGCCGCCATCGAGGCACTCCCGGCAGCGGCACGCCAGCGGATCCTCACCGCGCTGGCCCCTCGTCTGGTCTCCGGACAGGTCGTTCTCGTCGCCTCCGAGCACCGCTCCCAGCGCCAGAACCGGGTCGTCGCCCGAGAACGGCTGACGGACCTGCTCCGCGAGGCCGCCGCGCCACCACCGGCTCCTCGGCGGCCGACGAAGCCGACCCGGGGCGCCCAGGGGCGCCGGCTGGAGGCCAAGCACCAGCGCGGCCAGACCAAGGCGCGGCGTCAGGAGGGCCGCCGAGCCTCTCCCGAGGACTGACCCGGCGAGAACGGGCCGCGGCGAGACGGGGACGGCTCAGCCGATCCCGTCGACGGGGTCGATGCGCACCGAGACGCTGTCCTGCTCCTTGCGAGCGCTGCGGCCGGCCCGCATCGCCGCGAGCGAGGCCGCCAGGACCGGCCCCTCCGACACCGGAGCGCGCAGCAGGACCTGGATGAGCGGCTCCCCCGCCGGCGCCCCCGCCCGCAGGGGACGGAACGGCAGCGGGCCGAGCCGCTCGACTCCCGGCTCGACCTCTCCGTGCCCGAGGGCGGCGGTCACCGCCGGCCGGGGCCCGACGACCTGCGCCATGGTCACGGCGGGAGGCAAGGAGAGCTCGGCCCGCTCGGCCAGCTCCCGGTCGGCGAGCCAGGCCGGGTCCCATCGCACGAGAGCCTCGACGGCGGGCAGGGCGACGTGGGCGGGGCTCCCGGCGAGGACGACGACCCCGCCGTCGGCTGCGCCGCGGGTCAGCGCGGCCGCTGCGAGCCACCGGCGCGCCGCCTCGACCGAGGCGTCGAGCGACGGCCGGTCAAGCAAAGCCCAGGCGTCCAGCAGCAGCGTCGCGGCATACCCTCCCTCGGCCACGGGCTCGGCTCCGGGCGTGGCGATGACGAGGGCCGGCTCCGGCCCGACGGCAGCGAGAACCTCCCCGGAGCCGGACGTGCGCACGGGCACCCCGGGAAAGGCCCGGCCCAGCTCCTCTGCGGTCCGCCGTGCTCCGACGACCCCCGAGCGCAGCGCCCGGCCGTCGCAGGCCGGGCAGCGGAACCGTGCGGCGTCGTAGGTCGCACCACACCACCGGCAGGTCGGCTGTGCTCCCTCTGCAGGCAGTGCCATCGGTCCGTGACACCGCGGGCAGCGGGCGGGCTCGCGACACTCCTGGCACGACAGGGACGGCAGGTAGCCGCGCCGGGGCACCTGGACCAGCACCGGCCCGGAGACGAGGGCAGCCTTCGCTGTGCGCCAGGCGACGGAAGGCAGGTGGGCCAGCGCCGCCGGCCCGTCTCGCTCCACCTGGAGGTCGTCCACGGCCACGACGACCCGCGGCGCCGCGGGACGCAGCTCCTCGGTCCGGGCGTGGACCGACACGAGGTCGCCGCCGGCCACCGCGAGCGCGGCCTCGACGCTGCGGGCGAACCCACCGGACAGCCGGGCCGCGCCGACGCGTCGCGCCCGGATGGTCAGCACCTCGCGCACATGCGGGTATGGCGCGCGCGGCTCCGAGAGCAGGTCGTCGCCGTCGTCCCACCAGGCGACCAGCCCGAGATCGTGCACCGGGGCGAACACTGCGGCCCTCGTGCCCACGACGCAGCGCACGTGCCCACGCAGGACCTTGAGCCACGCGGTGTACCGCGCCTGCGGGCCCTGGTCGGCGGTGAGCCGCACGTGGCGTCCGGGACCGAGCAGCGCCGTCAGCTCGTCGTCGACCCGGGCGACGTCGCGGTGGTCGGGCACGACGAGGACGGCTCCACGTCCAGCGGCGAGCGCGGTGGCTGCGGCGACCGCGAGCGCGCGCGGCCAGTCCCGCTCCGGACGCTGCCCGGGCAGCGCCAGCCAGGAGGCGGCCGGCGCCTCGCCGGCGGCCAGGCGGCGCAGGAACGAGGGACCGGCCGGGTATGCCGTCCAGGGACCGGGCTCGGGCGCAGGCTGAGGTTCACCGCCGGCCGAGTCGGCCGGCGGCCCCGGGGTGAGCGCACGCTCCGCCGTGGCGTGCCGCTTGGGGACGGCCAGCCGCAGCACATCCCCGAGCACACCGGCATACCGGTCGGCGACGGCCCGGGCGACGGCGAGGATCTCGGGGGTGAGCACCGGCTCGGGGCTGACCACCCGGCGCACCGGGGCCAGCCGCCCCCCGTGCTCGGCAGCGGCCCGGCGCTCGATGACGAAGCCGTCGAGGTCGCGGCCGGCGAAGCGCACCCGGACCCGCGCTCCGGGCCTGGCGTCCTCGTCCATCTCGGGTGGCACGAGGTACTCGAAGACCCGGTCAAGGTGAGGCAGGCCGGTGTCCACGACGACGGCCGCCACCGGCAGCGTAGGGCTGCCGGTGGCGGGATCGTCGGGGCCGGGGTCGGTGCTCACGGCAGCAGGTCTACCGCATCGCCAGGACAGGACGGCCGGTGGCCGCCACGCCAGTCAGGAGCGGACGGCGGCCTGGAGTGCCTCGACCTTGGTGGTCTGCTCCCAGGTGAACGGGTTCTGGTAGCCGTCCGCGGCGGTGCGGCCGAAGTGGCCGTACGCCGCGGTCGGCTTGTAGATCGGGCGCAGCAGGTCGAGCTGGTCGACGATCGCACCGGGTCGCAGGTCGAAGACCGCGCCGATGGCCGCCTGGATCTTGTCGACCGGCGCGGTCTCGGTGCCGAAGGTCTCGACGTAGAGGCCGACCGGCTGGGACGCGCCGATCGCGTAGGCGACCTGGATCTCGCACCGCGTGGCCAGCCCGGCGGCGACGACGTTCTTGGCCACCCAGCGCATCGCGTAGGCGGCGGACCGGTCGACCTTGCTCGGGTCCTTTCCCGAGAAGGCGCCGCCGCCGTGGCGGGCCATGCCGCCGTAGGTGTCGACGATGATCTTGCGGCCGGTCAGGCCGGCGTCGCCCATCGGGCCACCGATCTCGAAGCGTCCGGTCGGGTTGATCAGCGTCCGGTAGTCCGAGATGTCGAGGTCGGAGCCGCCGTTCTTGAGCTCCTCGAGGACCGGGCGGATGACGTGCTCGAGAATGTCCGGCTGGAGCAGCCCCTCCAGCGAGACGTCGGCGGCGTGCTGGGTGGACAGCACGACCGTGTCGAGCTTGACCGCCTTGTCGCCGTCGTAGGCGATGGTGACCTGGGTCTTGCCGTCGGGGCGCAGGTAGGCCACGTCGTTGCTCTTGCGCACGGCCGTGAGCCGCTCTGCGAGCCGGTGGGCCAGGTAGATCGGGAGCGGCATGAGCTCCTCGGTGTCACCACAGGCGTACCCGAACATCAGGCCCTGGTCGCCGGCGCCCTGCTTGTCGAGCGGGTCCACGCCACCAGTGCGGTTCTCGAACGCGGTGTCGACGCCTTGGGCGATGTCCGGGGACTGCTGGCCGATGGAGACCTCGACGCCGCAGGAGGCACCGTCGAAGCCCTTGGTGGAGGAGTCGTAGCCGATGCCGAGGACGGTGTCCCGGACGATCTTCGGGATCTCGACGTACGCCTCGGTGGTCACCTCGCCTGCGACGTGCACCAGGCCGGTGGTGACCATCGTCTCGACCGCCACCCGGCTGCCGGGGTCCTGCGCGAGCATGGCGTCGAGGATCGCGTCGCTGATCTGGTCGCAGATCTTGTCTGGGTGACCCTCGGTGACGGACTCAGAGGTGAACAGGCGTGCGGACAACGTCTTCTCCTGGTTCTGGGGAAGCCGGCAGCGCTGGCCTGCCGACGGGTCGCCACGGTCGCGACCGCGTGAGTCTAGCGGCGCTCAGAGGATCTCCTGTATGCCGTCCCACACCGCGGCGGCCACGTCCAGCTTCGAGGCGGGTCCGACGGCGCGGTCCTGCGGGGCGCCGGGCAGGCCAGGGCGGAACAGCAGGTGCACCGAGTTGGTGTCCTGGCCGAAGGCGATGCCGTCGCCGACCTCGTTGGCGACGAGGAGGTCGCACCCCTTGCGGGTGAGCTTGTCCCGGGCGTGGTCGAGGACCGAGGCCCCGGCGTCGCCCGTCTCGGCCGCGAAGCCGACAAGCACTGGCCGCTTGGCGTCCGCCCGGGCGGCGACCAGCCCGGCCAGGATGTCCGGGTTGCGGACCAGCTCGATCGTCGGCCCCGGCGCGTCCGCGCCGTCCGGCCGGTCGGGGTCCGGCCGGAGGGCCGTCTTTTTGATCTTGGCAGTCAGCACCTCACGCGGACGGAAGTCGGCGACCGCGGCGGCCATCACGACGACGTCGGCGTCCTCGGCGGCGCGCCGCACGGCCTCGTGGAGCTCGCGCGCGGTGCCGACCGCGACGACCTCGACGCCGGGCGGCGGGGACAAGGTGGGGTTGGCGCTGACCAGGGTGACGCGGGCGCCGCGGGATGCGGCGACAGCGGCGAGGGCATACCCCTGCTTTCCGGAGGAGCGGTTCCCCAGGTAGCGCACCGGGTCGAGCGGCTCGCGGGTGCCTCCGGCGGTGACGACGACGTGGTGGCCGGCCAGCTCGGCGACGCGCGGGCGCGCGTCCAGCACGGCGAGGCACGCGGCATACAGCTCCTCCGGCTCGGGGAGGCGTCCGGGACCGGAGTCGGCGCCGGTGAGCCGCCCCGATGCGGGCGGGAGGATGTGCACGCCCCGCTCGAGGAGGGTCGAGATGTTGGCCTGGGTGGCAGGGTGCTCCCACATCTCGGTGTGCATCGCCGGGGCGAAGACGACCGGACAGCTCGCCGTGAGCAAGGTGGTGGTGAGCAGGTCGTCGGCGAGCCCGGCGGCGGCCTTCGCGATGAGGTCGGCGGTGGCCGGGGCGACGATGACGAGGTCGGCCTCCTGGCCGATCCGCACGTGCGGGACGTGCGCCACGTCCGACCAGACGTCGGTCGCGACGGGCTTGCCGGACAGGGCCGCCCAGGTGGGGGCGCCGACGAACCGCAGGGCCGAGGCGGTCGGGACGACGGTCACGTCGTGCCCAGCCTCGGTGAACAGCCGCAGCAGGCTGGCCGCCTTGTAGGCCGCGATGCCCCCGGACACGCCAAGGACGACGCGGTGCACGACGCGGTGCCTCGGCGCGGGCCCCGCCGTCATGGCTCGGTCAGCCCTCGGTGGCTTCGGAGGTGAGCATGCCCTCGTTGATCTCGCGCAGCGCGATGGACAGCGGCTTCTCGTGGACCTCGGTCTCGACGAGCGGGCCGACGTAGTCGAGCAGGCCCTCCTGCAGCTGCGAGTAGTAGGCGTTGATCTGGCGCGCACGCTGGGCGGAGTAGATCACCAGGGCGTACTTCGAGTCCGCGATCTTGAGCAGGTCGTCGATCGGGGGCCGGGTGATGCCGATGGGGTTCGCCACTGTTCCAGACATGTATGCGCTCTCGTTTCGTTGCGTGCTCGGTGCTCAGCCTCGGTGGTGAGGCCGCCAGGTCTCACGGGTGGTGTCACGGTGCGGTGTCCGACGTGCCCGTGCGGGGGCAGCGTCAAGCGTCGCGCAGGCGCGATCTCATCAATGATACGAGTTCTTCGCTCGCCCGTCGAACGTCGTCGTTGACGATGCTCACGTCGAACTCCGTCGCGGCGGCCAGCTCGCGCCGCGCGGTGGCCAGCCGGACCTCCTGCTCGGCCTGGGACTCGGTGTCCCGGCCGACCAGCCGCCGGACCAGCTCCTCCCAGGACGGTGGCGCGAGGAAGACGAACAGCGCGTCGGGCATCGTCGCGCGGACCTGCCGAGCCCCCTGGAGGTCGATCTCGAGCAGGGCGAGCCGCCCGTCGTGCAGGGCCCGCTCCACCGGACCCCGTGGCGTGCCGTACTTGGCCTGCCCGTGCACGACCGCGTGCTCGAGGAACTCCCCCGCGAGGACGAGCCGGTCGAACTCCTGGTCGTCGACGAAGTGGTAGTGGACGCCGTCGACCTCGCCCTCCCGAGGCGGGCGGGTGGTCATCGACACCGACAGCCAGACCTGGGGGAAGTGCGACCGGACGTAGGCGGCGAGAGTCCCCTTGCCGACCGCCGTCGGCCCCGCGAGCACCACGAGACGGCCCACCGCATCACCGGAGTGCAGCCCAGGCTCGGGCGTCGCGGGTGGCGTCGGCTCGGGCGGCGGCGCCGTCACGCCTGGTCGAAGCGGGCGATGAGCGCAGCCGCCTGGTTGGTGCCGAGGCCACGGACCCGGCGGGACTCGGAGATCCCCACCTCGTCCATGATCTGGCGGGCCCGGACCCGGCCGATCCCGGGCATCGACTCGAGCAGCGCGGAGACCTTCATCTTCCCGATGACGTCGTTGTCCCGGCCGGTGGCGATGACCTCGGGCAGCGAGCCCTGGGAGTACTTCAGGCGGTTCTTGACAGCGGCGCGTTCGCGTCGGGCCACGGCGGCCTTCTCCAGAGCGGCAGCACGTTGCTCCGGGGTCAGCGGGGGTAGGGCCACGACGAGACTCCTCAACAGCACGGGGCGAAGACAACGAACGAGACGAACGACGGACGAGACGAACGATGAACACGACGAACGCTGAACCCGACGAACGATGCGGCGATCGTAGGCCCGAACCTACTCAGTGCCCACCCGGCATGCAACGAGGCGGCGTGTCCCCGCCGCGCCCGAGCCGCCCGTCGTGGCGGCGCCGGGGTCGGGTCGCCGACCGCGGATGGCGGCCCTAGGGTCGATCAGCATGAGCCGGTCGATCAGCATGAGCCGCAGCCCGATCCGCGCACCCCACCCGCCGGTCCCCCGAGCCAGGGCGTGGGTCGCCGCGGGGGCCTGCGTGCTCCTGGCGGCCGGTGGCCTGCTCGGCTCGACCGCCCCCGCGCAGGCGCACGCGAGGCCGGACGGCCGCGAGCGCCCGTCGCCCGCGGCGCGGCCGCTCGACCTGGGCCCGGCGGGACTCGCGGAGACGCGCTCCTCGACCGCGCTGGCTCCGGGTGTGACTCTCACCACGATCACCCGTGGTGGCCAGGACCCGGGCCTCGTCTGGACGCTGGAGGTGCTCATCACCCCGAGTCCCGGCAGCCCCGACCCCGACGCGCCCGCGGCAGTCCTCGCCGACGAGCAGACCGCCCACCTCACCGCGGACCGCTTGGGCGCGAAGGGCTTCGCCGCCCGCGTCGAGCAGGTCCGCCAGCCCGCGACCGCTGACGTCCCCGCGGGAACGCTCGGCTACCGGGTGCGCGTGGGTGGATGGCCGACCAAGGCCGAGGCGGACTCCGCCCGGGACCGCCTCGTCGCGGCCGGCGAGAAGGCCAGCTCGCTCTATACCGGATGGGATGGTGACGCCGCCGCGCGCGGGCCCTGGCACGTGCAGGTGGTGACCATCGACCCCCATGACTTCCGGGGCCATCTCGGCGCCGGCTACGGGCCCGACCTGCTGAACCGGGAGACCACCTCGGCCCTGAGCCGGGCCGCCGACGCCGTCGTGGGCGTGAACGGCGGCTTCTTCGTGCTCGACCCGGCCTCCGGCGCACCTGGCGACCCGGCCGGGGTCGGTGTCTATGACGGGCACCTCGTCTCCGAGCCGGTGGCCGGGCGCCCTGCGCTGGTGCTTCACGACGACGCTCGCGGCACGAGCGTGCAGCGCCTCTGGTGGGCCGGGGCCGCACGGCTCCAGCACGGCTCGCTCACTCTCGACGGGATCGACCGGGTCCCGGGCCTGATCCGCAACTGTGGCGGCGACCGCACCGACAGCCCCACCGACCGCCCGCTGCACGACGTCACCTGCACGGACCCCGACGAGCTCGTCGAGCTGACACCCGCCTTCGGGACGGCGACGCCGTCCGGCCCGGGCCGTGAGGTGGTCATCGGGCCCGACCACCGGGTCGCGGGCGTGCTCGCCTCGCGGGGCACCCGGCTCGACGCCGGGCAGACCTCGCTTCAGGCGACCGGTGAGCGGGTGCACGAGCTCGACGGGGTGCGGGTCGGGGACCACATCGAGGTGACCGCGTCCCTGCGCGACGACCACGGGCGTCTGGTCTCCACCGACCGGCATGACACCGTCGTGAACGGTGGTCCGCAGCTGGTCCGGGACGGCCGGGTCGAGGTCACCCAGGCTCGGGACGGGATGGTGCACCCGGGCGACCCGAGCTTCGCCTACGGCTGGGTCGTCAAGCGCAACCCGCGCACCCTCGCCGGGGTCGACGCGCGCGGCCGCACCCTCCTCGTGACGGTCGACGGTCGCAGCACGAGCGACCTCGGGCTCTCGATCCCCGAAGCGGCCGCGGTGGCCCGTTCCCTCGGGATGGTGGAGGCGATGAACCTCGACGGCGGGGGGTCGACGGCGATGGCCGTCGACGGGTCCCTGGTCAGCCACCCCTCCGACGCCACCGGCGAGCGGCCGGTCGGCGACGCGATCCTCGTCACCTCCAGGCGGCAGGGTCCGCACGGCGGCGACGGTCCGGCAGACTGGCGCGGTGACCACTCGGAGTGACCACCCTGGCCGGGGGGTACCTGCTGAGCGACGACCCCCGGCGGCTCGACCTCGAGGCGGTCTGGAGCTTCCTCTCGAGCGAGGCGTACTGGGCCCGCTGGCGCACGCTCGACGACGTCCGGGCCCAGGAAGTCCCGCCCCGGACCGTCTTCGTGCTGCCCGGCCACCGCGGGCACGGCCTGGGCCGCGCGGTCGTCGCCGAGATGGTCGAGGGCGGTCCGGGGCGGGACTTCCGGTGGATGCTGCACACCGCCGACGCGCACGGCCTCTACGCCGGCTTCGGCTTCGCTCCCCCCGACACCACCTACCTCGAGCGGCGCAGCCGGGGCATCCGCGCCCGCCCGGACCAGGACTGACTCTCGCCTTCGGCTGCGGTCCTGACGCGTCTGGTGGGCAGCCTGCCAGCTCGACGGTGACCGCGTTCCCGGTCCCGACGGGTTGCCCTTCCTCTCTCGTCGTGGTCTCGGCCGAATGACTGAGGCTCGCTCGCGTCGTGTCGTGCTCCTTCCTGGCTGAGGGCGGGGCGTACTGGCTGATGGCGCGGTCGTGGGCCGCGGTCCGACCGATGCCGCGGACGGCGGCCAGCGCATACCGGGCCCTCGTCGTCATCGACGTGCTCGTCATCGTCGCGACGGGCGGGTACGTCCTGCTTCAACTGTCGAGCCCACCGGACATGGGCATCCTGGCGCTGGGTTCGTGGACCTTCGCGGTCGTCGAGTTCCTCCACTACGTCGTCGTCCGGCTCAGCTATCCGGTCGGCGAGTGGTTCACGCGGCTCCGCGAGCGACGCGCCCCCCGGTTGGTCCGCGATCTGCGCGGCTCGCTGGCGCCCTAGAGCGCGCTCGCGCCCCCATCGCGCAGCCGGTATGCCGTGTCCTGTGCGGCGCTGCGCAGCGCCGCCGCGTCCGGCCCGGCGGACAGCACCTCGCGGCTCGAGCTCGCCAGGACGTTGGGGAGAGCCGCGCCGAACACCTGGCGCAGGTCCTCGGCGGTGCCGCCCTGAGCGCCCACCCCGGGGGCGAGGATCGGGACGTCGGCGGCCGCGAGGTCGAGACCGAGCCGGGACACGGCCGCGCCGACGGTCGCGCCGATGACCAGGCCCACCGAGCCGAGCTCGCCCCGCGAGGCGGCCTCCGCGTTGTCCGCGCCAGCCCCCTCGACGATGCCGCGCGCCACCGTGCTGCCCTGGTGCTCGGCGTGCTGCACGGCATACCCCTCGGGGTTGGAGGTGAGGGCGAGCACGAACGCTCCCCGGCCGGTCTGCGCGGCCAGCGACAGGGCCGGACGCAGCGACTCGTAGCCCAGGAAGGGGCTCAGCGTCACCGCGTCGGCGCGCAGCGGGCTGTCGTCGCCGAGGTAGGCGTCGGCATAGGCCTGCATCGTCGAGCCGATGTCGCCGCGCTTGACGTCGAGGACGGTCAGGGTCCCCGCGGCGCGCAGGTCGGCGAGGACGCGTTCCAGCACGGCGATCCCGCCGGAGCCGAACACCTCGAAGAACGCCGACTGGGGCTTCACCACGGCGACCGACCCGGCGAAGGCGTCGACGCAGGTCATCGCGAACCGCTCCAGCCCGCCCAGGGTGTAGTCCAGGCCCCAGGCCTGCACGAGGGCCCGATGCGGGTCGAGCCCGGTGCAGAGCGGGCCGTGCTGGTCCATCGCCTCGCGCAGGCGGGTCCCGAAGGGTCGCAGGGTCATCTGGTGCTCCTCACTGGGGGTGAGCCGCGGCGACGGCCTGGGTGAACGCGGCATACCCCTTGGCCTCGAGCAGGTCCTCGAGCTCGCGCAGCACCCGGATCGGGGCGGTGGGGTCGTTGAAGGTGGCGGTCCCGACCTGGATCGCGCTGGCGCCGGCAGCGACCAGCTCGAGGGCGTCCCGGCCGGTGCGCACGCCGCCCACGCCGATGATCGGCACCGTCGGGAACCGGCCCTCGAACATCGCGGTCCGCACCTGCCATACCGCGCGGACCGCGACCGGCCGGATCCCGGGGCCGGAGAGCCCACCGGTGACGCCGCCGAGCTGCGGACGCATCCGGTCGGTGTCGATGGCCATCCCGAGCAGGGTGTTGACCATCGTCAGCCCGGAGGCCCCGGCCTTCACACACGCCGACGCGATCGAGACGATGTCAGTGACATCCGGGCTCAGCTTGGCGAAGACCGGGACGTGCCGGGGCAGCTGCTCGCGCACGAGCGCGACGACCTTGGCTGACGCGAGCGGGTCGCAGGCGAAGACGAGGCCGCGGTTGGCGACGTTGGGGCAGGAGATGTTCACCTCGACCCCGACGACGCTGTCGAAGGCGTCCCCGACGCGCAGAGCGGCCGCGACGTCGGCGAACTCCCCGCTGGAGGAGCCGGCGATGGAGACGAGCGTCCGCGCGCCCACGGACCTGAGCCAGGCAAGGTCGTGCTCGACGAAGGCGGCGATGCCAGGTCCCTGCAGGCCGATCGAGTTGAGCATCCCCGAGGGTGTCTCCGCCATCCGCGGCGTGCCGCGGCCCGAACGCGGCTGTGCCATCACCGTTTTCGTGACGAACGCCCCGAGCGACGAGACGTCGAAGAAGCGATGCAGCTCCTTGCCGTTGGCGGCGCAGCCCGACGCCGTCATGAGCGGGTTGGGCAGCTGCACGTCGGCGAGCGTGACGGACATGTCGACCATCAGTGCCCCCCCTCCCCCGGCGCCCCGACGGTTCCGGGCGGCACGTTGCAGAAACCGTCGCTGAACGCGTCCCACCGGACCCGGTCACCACGGAAGACGGGCCCCTCCACGCAGGAGCGCACCATCCTCGTGCGGCCGTCGCTGCCGACGACCGGCATGACACAGGTCATGCAGACACCGACTCCGCAGGCCATCGCCTCCTCGACCGCGACCTGGGCCACGACGCCCTGCCGGGTCGCGATCTCGGTGACCGACCTGAGCATCGCCATCGGTCCGCAGGCGTAGACCACGGCGGCACCGCTGAGCCGGATGACCTCGGGAAGCACGTCGCTGACCCACCCCGTCGTGCCCGCGGAACCGTCGTCCGTGGTGACGGTGAGCCCGTCCGCGGCCCGCCGGGCCTCCACCACCCCGAACAGCCTGTCCTCGCGGGCGGCTCCGAGCACCATCTCGACGTGGCACCCACGCGCGCGCAGCTGCTCGGCGAGCCAGAAGAGCGGAGCGCTGCCGTAGCCGCCGCCGACCAGCACGCACGGCACCGGCTCGGTGGGCAGCGGGAAGGCCCGGCCGAGCGGGCCGACGATGTCGACCTCGGCGTGCAGGGGCAGGTCGACGATCCACGTGGTGCCGGGGCCATGCGCCGCGACGACGATGTCGACGGTGCCGCCGTAGGTGCCGCTCGGGCTCACCTGGAAGATCGAGAAGCACCGGCGCAGCAGGTTCGCCGACGTGGGCCCCCCGACCGCCAGCGCGACGAACTGCCCGGGCCGGGCCAGCTCCGCGAGGCCGGACGCGACGAAGGTCAGATGCTGGTAGGCACCTACGCGCCGGGTGGCGATGAGCTCACCGGTCACCTGGGTGACCCCGCTCGCCGGTGCCGCGGACAACCCGGCTCCGGCGGACGGCATACCCGTCACGCGGCACCTCCGTCGGTCACGCTCCGCGTCTGCGACGTCCCCAGCCCGAAGAGGTCGAGGTCGCGTGCGTGGTCCTGCAGCGACTTCACGCTCAGCACCCCTTTTCGCAGCGCCTCGATGCCCTGCACCGCGGCGGCGAGCTCCTGGACCGTGGTGATGATCGGCTTGTCGGCGCTGGTCGTGGCGGCGCGGATCTCGTAGCCGTCGGCGCGCGCCGACTGACCCGTCGGGGTGTTGACCACCATCTGCACCTCACCGTCGTTGATGAGGTCGACGATGGTCCGCTCCCCCGCGTCGACCGCCGCCGGGTCGCGCTCGCTGATCTTGCGGACCAGGGTGGCGTGGATACCGTTGCGGCGCAGCACATCTGCCGTGCCGCTCGTCGCGAGGATGGTGAACCCGAGGTCGGCGAGCCGTTTGACCGGGAAGATCATCGCCCGCTTGTCGCGGTTGGCCACCGAGACGAAGACCGCCCCGGAGTCAGGCAGGCCACCCGAGCTCATCTGGCTCTTCGCGAACGCGGTCCCGAAGTCCTTGTCGATGCCCATGACCTCGCCGGTCGAGCGCATCTCCGGCCCGAGGAGAGAGTCGACGACCTTGCCCTCCTTGGTGCGGAACCGCTTGAACGGCAGGATCGCCTCCTTGACCGACATCGGCGCGTGGGCCGGCAGGGCTCCGCCGTCCCCGGTCGGAGGCAGCATCCCCTCGGCGCGCAGCTCGGTGATCGTCGCCCCGAGCATGACGCGCGCCGCGGCCTTGCTGATCGCGACGCCCGTGGCCTTGGCCACGAACGGCACCGTCCGCGAGGCGCGGGGGTTGGCCTCCAGCACGTAGAGGACGTCCTGGGCGAGCGCGAACTGGACGTTCATCAGGCCGCGCACGCCGATGCCCTGGGCCAGCTTGAGCGTCGACTCGCGGACCCGCTCGAGCTCGGCGACCCCGAGGGTGACCGGTGGCAGCGTGCAGGAGCTGTCGCCGGAGTGGATCCCGGCCTCCTCGATGTGTTCCATGATGCCGCCGAGGTACATCTCCTCCCCGTCGTACAGGGCGTCCACGTCGATCTCGATCGCGTCGTCGAGGAACCGGTCGACGAGGACCGGGTGCTCGGGCGAGGCCACCGTCGCGCGGGTGACATAGGTCGCGAGCGTCTCGTCGTCGTAGACGATCTCCATCCCGCGGCCGCCGAGGACGTAGGACGGGCGCACCAGCACGGGGTAGCCGATCTCCTGCGCGACGAGCACCGCCTCCTCCGCGCTGTATGCCGTGCCGTGACGCGGCGCGGGCAGGCCCGCCTCCGCGAGGACCCGACCGAAGGCGCCGCGGTCCTCGGCGAGGTGGATCGCCTCAGGGGACGTGCCGACGATCGGCACCCCCTCGTTCTTCAGGGCCTGCGCCAGGCCGAGCGGCGTCTGGCCGCCCAGCTGGACGATGACGCCGGCGATGGGGCCGGCCAGGCGCTCGACGTGGACGACCTCGAGCACGTCCTCCAGGGTGAGCGGCTCGAAGTACAGCCGCGAGCTGGTGTCGTAGTCGGTGGACACGGTCTCGGGGTTGCAGTTGATCATGATCGTGTCGAAACCCTTGTCCCGCAACGCGAACGACGCGTGGACGCAGGAGTAGTCGAACTCCACGCCCTGCCCGATGCGGTTCGGCCCCGAGCCGAGGATGATGACGGCCGGACGCTCCCGCGGCAGGACCTCGTTCTCCTCGTCGTAGGTCGAGTAGTGGTAGGGCGTGGTCGCGGCGAACTCCGCCGCGCAGGTGTCGACCGTCTTGTAGACCGGGCGCACCCCGAGGGCGTGCCGGACCCCGCGGACGACCGCCTCCGGCATACCCGTGAGGCCGGCGAGCTGCTGGTCGGAGAAGCCGTGCCGCTTGGCCAGCCGCAGCAGGTCGGGGGTCAGCTGGTCGGCGGTCGCGACCCGCTCGGCCACGGCGTTGAGGAGGGCGATCTGGTCGAGGAACCACGGGTCGATGCCGGTGGACACGTGCACCTGCTCCACGGTGGCTCCGCCGCGCAGGGCCTGCTGCACGGTGACGATCCGGGCGTCGGTCGGTACCGCTGCGAGCTCGAGCAGCTCCTGCACGCGGCCCGGGTCGGTGGGGCTCGGGCCGTCCCAGTGGAACGACGAGTCCTTGCGCTCCATCGAGCGCAGCGCCTTCTGCAGCGCCTCGGTGAAGTTGCGCCCGATGGACATCGCCTCGCCCACCGACTTCATCGTCGTCGTCAGGGTCGCATCCGCGGCGGGGAACTTCTCGAACGCGAAGCGCGGCACCTTGACGACGACGTAGTCGAGGGTCGGCTCGAACGAGGCCGGGGTCTGGCGGGTGATGTCGTTGGGGACCTCGTCGAGGGTGTAGCCGATGGCCATCTTGGCGGCGATCTTGGCGATCGGGAACCCGGTCGCCTTGGACGCCAGCGCCGACGAGCGGGACACCCGTGGGTTCATCTCGATGACGATGATCCGGCCGTCGACGGGGTTGACGGCGAACTGGATGTTGCACCCACCGGTGTCGACGCCCACCTCGCGGATGATGTCGATGGCCATGTCGCGCAGGCGCTGGTACTCCCGGTCGGTCAGGGTCAGGGCCGGGGCGACGGTGATCGAGTCCCCGGTGTGCACCCCCATCGGGTCGAGGTTCTCGATCGAGCAGACGACGACGACGTTGTCGGCCCGGTCGCGCATCACCTCGAGCTCATACTCCTTCCACCCGGTGATCGACTCCTCGAGCAGCACCTCGGTGGTCGGGCTCGCCTGGAGTCCGGCCCCGGCCATCCGGCGCAGCTCGCTCTCGTCGTGGGCGAACCCGGACCCGAGACCGCCCATCGTGAACGACGGCCGCACGACGACGGGGTAGCCGAGCTGCTCGGCGCCGGCGAGGCACTCTGCCATGGTGTGCGCGATGAACGACTTCGCCACCTCGGCGCCGCAGCGTTCCACGACGCCCTTGAAGAGCTGGCGGTCCTCACCGAGCTGGATCGCCGCGACGTTGGCGCCGATGAGCGGGCAGTCGTACTTCTCGAGGACGCCGTTCTCGTGCAGCGAGATCGCCGTGTTGAGCGCCGTCTGTCCCCCGAGCGTCGCCAGCACGGCATCCGGCCGCTCCTTGGCGATGATCGCCTCGACGATCTCGGGGGTGATCGGCTCGACATAGGTCGCGTCCGCGAACTCCGGGTCGGTCATGATCGTCGCCGGGTTGGAGTTGACGAGGATGACGCGGATGCCCTCGTCCCGCAGCACCCGGCAGGCCTGGGTGCCCGAGTAGTCGAACTCGCAGGCCTGGCCGATGACGATCGGCCCGGAGCCGATGACCAGGACACTCTTGATGTCGTCGCGGCGAGGCATCAGGCCGGGCCCTCCAGGCTGTCGTGTGCGGATGGGGCGCTGGGACGTTCCATCAGGTCGACGAAGCGCCCGAAGAGGTATGCCGCGTCGTGTGGTCCCGCCGCGGCCTCCGGGTGGTACTGGACGGAGTAGGCCGGCACGTCGAGGCAGTCGAGACCCTCGACGACGTCGTCGTTGAGGCAGACATGGGACACCCGGGCGCGCCCGTAGGCCGTGTTGCGCTCCGGGAAGTCCGGCGCGCCTGGCCACTCCACCGCGAACCCGTGGTTGTGGGCGGTGACCTCCACCTTGCCCGTCGTACGGTCCATGACCGGCAGGTTGATGCCGCGATGGCCGTACTTCAGCTTCATCGTGCCGAGGCCGAGCGCGCGACCGAGGAGCTGGTTGCCGAAGCAGATGCCGAAGAAGGGGATGCGGGCGTCGAGCACCTGGCGAAGCAGCGCGACCTCGGCATCCGCTGTCGCGGGGTCGCCGGGTCCGTTGGAGAAGAAGACCCCGTCTGGGCTCAAGGCCTCGATGTCGGCGAAGCTCGTCGTCGACGGCAGGACATGGACCTCGATCCCGAGCCCGGCCAGCATCTGAGGGGTCATCGCCTTGATCCCGAGGTCGACCGCAGCGACGGTGAATCGCTTCTCGCCGACGGCGGGCACGACATACGCCTCGTCGGTGCTGACCTCCGCGGCCAGCGCCGCTCCGCTCATCTGGGGCGACTGGCGCACCTGCTCGGCGAGCTCGTCGGTGCTGCGCCGTCCCGCTCCGTCACCGCTGAAGATGCCGACCCGCATCGCCCCGCGCTCGCGCAGGTGTCGGGTCAGCGCCCGGGTGTCGATACCGCTGATGCCGACGACCCCCTGTTCGCGCAGCTCGTCCTCGAGGTGCCTCGTCGAGCGCCAGCTCGACGGTCGCAGGGCCGGGTCGCGCACGACGTATCCGGCAACCCAGATCCGGCTCGACTCCTGGTCCTGCGTGTTGACCCCGGTGTTGCCGATGTGCGGCGCCGTCATGACGACCACCTGACGGTGGTAGCTCGGGTCGGTCAGGGTCTCCTGGTATCCGGTCATGCCGGTAGAGAAGACCGCCTCCCCGACCGTCCGGCCGATCGCGCCGTAGGCGTCACCGCGGAAGGCCCGCCCGTCCTCGAGGACGAGCACCGCCGGCTCCCGGTCGACGAGCAGGGGGTGTGCGCTCACAATGTCTCCATCTCGGTCGTGCTGGTCCCGGGCGTCGTGCTGGTCACGGTGGGCGTGCTGGTCACCGGCGTCGTGCTCGTCACCGTCGTCGGCGCCGGGACGGCCAGGGGGTCGCCCGGCCCGCGGTCGACGCAGATCCCCGGGAGCTGGTCGAGGGCGTCGACCAGCGCCGCCGTCTCCGTGACCGATGCCGCGGTGAACCCCGTCTGGTGGTTGGTCGTCGGGTCGGGGTGCCAGAGCACCACGACCGTCCCGTCCTCGACGCGGACGCTGGTGATGACGGACGGGTCGGCGCGCAGCGCAGCGCCGTTCTCGGGACGCCAGGTCACGCCCTCCGGGCCGACGGTGACCGTTCCCGGCCCCGCCTTGCCGAGGCGCTTCGTCGCCGTGCGGTCCCGGCCGACGCGGGTGCCCTCGTAGCGGCCGGCCAGGCCCGCGGCGAGGTCCGGGAGAGGCTGCGGCTCCGGCTCGGACTCGGGGGCGGGCTGCGGTTCGGGCGGCGTGGCCGGCTCCGGCGCTGGCGGCGTCGCAGCGGCAGGCTCCGAGGCGGCCTCGGGCGCGGCCGACGCGGCTGGCAGGTCGGCAGTCTCGGCTGTCTCGGGCGCCTCGGCTGTCTCGGGTGGCTCGGGTGTCTCGGGCGTCTCGGCTGTCTCGGGTGGCTCGGGTGGCTCGGGTGTCTCCGCCGGCCCGAGGGCTGCAGCCTGGGCGGTGCGTCGGGCCCGGAGCAGCAGCCCGGCATACACGAAGGCGTAGATCAGGCCGAGCGTGATGAGGAGCACGCCGATCGTCTGGGTCCGCGTCATCCCGCCATCCCGTTCATGCCAGCCGGCCGTTCCGTGCGGTGAGCCGTCCCCGCAGGTAGGTCGCCACCACAGCGCCGCGCAGCGTCCGCCCGTGCCAGGGGTTGTTCCGGGACAGCGACAGCGAGGTGGCGGCGTCGACCGCGGTCAGGGCGTCGGGGTCGACCAGGGTGAGGTTCGCGGGCGCACCGGCCGCGAGCGCCTGCCCGTGGCCGCCCAGCCGGGCGATCCTGGCGGGGTTGACCGACATCACCCGGGCCACCCCGGCCCAGTCGAGCAGGCCGCCGCCGACCATGACCTCGGAGACCACCGCCAGCGCCGTCTCGAGCCCCAGCATCCCGAAGGCCGCGTCGACGAACGCGTGCTCCTTGTCGTGCCGGGCGTGCGGTGCGTGGTCGGTGGCGACCGCGTCGATCGTCCCGTCGGCGAGAGCCTCGCGCAGGGCGCGGACGTCCTCCTCGGGTCGCAGCGGCGGGTTGACCTTGTAGACCGGGTCGTAGCCGGCGAGCAGGTCGGCCGTGAGCAGCAGGTGGTGGGGGGTGACCTCGGCGGTGACGTCGACGCCGAGTGCCTTCGCCCACCGGATGACCTCGACGGTCCCGGCGCAGGAGACGTGGGCGATGTGCACCCGGCTGCCCGTATGGCGCGCCAGCATGACGTCGCGCGCGACGACCGACTCCTCGGCGATCCCGGGCCAGCCAGGCAGGCCGAGCCGGCCGGACAGCTCGCCCTCGTGGCAGCAGGCGGTGGCCGCGGCCAGCTTCGGGTCCTGGGCGTGCTGCGAGATGACGCCGCCGAACGCCTTGACGTACTCCAGGCCGCGGCGCATCACCCGGGAGTCGTGGACGCAGTGCCCGTCGTCGGAGAAGACCCGCACCTGGGCGCGCGAGCGGGCCATCAGGCCGAGCTCGGCGAGCTCCTCACCGGCCAGCCCCTTGGTCACGGCGCCGACCGGCTGCACGTCGACGAGCCCGGCCTCGAGCCCCAGGTCGAGCACCCGCTCGGCAGCCTCCGCGGTGTCGGTGACCGGGAGCGTGTTCGCCATCGCAAGGATCGCGGTGAAGCCGCCGGCCGCCGCCGCGGCCGATCCCGTCGCGACCGTCTCCGCGTCCTCGCGACCGGGCTCACGCAGATGGACGTGCATGTCGACCAGACCGGGCAGGGCGACGAGGCCCTCGGCGTCGACGACGTCGCACGAGCTCGTGTCGGCCCCCGAGCCGACCTCCTCGATCCGGCCGCCGAGCAGGAGGAGGTCGGCGACCTCGCCTCCGGCGAGCCGGGCTCCCCTGATGACCGTGCCACGGTCGGTGCGCGGGGTCTCGGTCGTGGTCATTCCCCGGCCCCCTCTCCGGAGAGCACGTGGTAGAGCACGGCCATCCGCACGGCCACCCCAGCCGAGACCTGCTCGAGCACCACCGACTGCGCCGAGTCGGCCGCGTCCGCGGCGATCTCGAGCCCGCGGTTCATCGGTCCAGGGTGGAGGACCGCGACGTCCGGGTTCGCCGAGACGAGCCGGTCCAGCCGGGCGCGGGTGAGGCCATAGCCCACGGTGTACTCCCGCGCCGTGGGGAAGAAGCCCCCGGACATCCGCTCGCGCTGGACCCGGAGCATCATCACCGCGTCCACCCCGTCGTCGAGGACGTCGTCGAGGTCGTAGCTCGTGGCGAAGCCGTCGTGCTTGGACCAGGCGTCGATCCCGCTCGGCATGAGCGTCGGCGGCGCTACCACGGTGACCCGAGCGCCGAGACGGCCCAGCGTGATGACGTTGGAGCGGAACACCCGCGAGTGGGTCAGGTCGCCGACGATCGCCACATGACGCCCGTCGAGGTCGCCGACCCGCTGGCGCAGGGTGTAGGCATCGAGCAGGGCCTGGGTCGGGTGCTCGTGCGTGCCGTCGCCGGCGTTGATGACGCTGGCGTCCACCCAGCCCGCGACCTGCTGACAGGCGCCGGAGGCGTGGTGCCGGATGACGAGCGCGTCCACCCCCATCGCCGCGATGGTCTGCACCGTGTCGCGCAGCGACTCACCCTTGGAGACCGAGGAGCCCTTGCCCGTGATGTTGATGGTGTCGGCGGACATCCACTTGCCGGCGATCTCGAAGGAGGACCGGGTGCGGGTGGAGTCCTCGAAGAAGAGGTTGATGATCGTCCGCCCCCGCAGGGCGGGGATCTTCTTGACGTCTCGCCGCTGGACGTCGTGCATGGACGCGGCGGTCTCGAGGATGTCGTCGACGTCCTGCCGGCTGAGGTCGGCCGAGGACAGCAGGTGCCGCCTCATCGCTCGCCCCCGCTGATCTGCACCGAGTCGTCCTGGTCGTCGACCTCGCTGAGGCGGACGTGCACGCGCTCGGCCGCGGAGGTGGGCAGGTTCTTGCCGACGAAGTCCGCCCGGATCGGCAGCTCGCGGTGACCGCGGTCCACGAGGACCGCCAGCCGCACGGCGCGCGGCCGGCCCAGCTCGGCGAGCGCCTCGAGAGCCGCCCTGATGGTGCGCCCGGAGAAGAGGACGTCGTCGACGAGGACGACGACCCGGTCGTCGACCCCGGGACCGGGGATGTCCGTGCGGGCCGGGGTGCGGACCGGCTGGTGGCGCAGGTCGTCGCGGTGCATCGTGACGTCGAGGGTGCCCACCGGCACGTCGACGCCCTCGACCTCGGCCATGATGGCGACGAGGCGACGCGCGAGCGGCACCCCGCGCGACGGGATGCCGACGACGACCAGGTCGTCGGCGCCCTTGTTGCGCTCCAGGATCTCGTGGGCCACCCGGCGCAGGGCCCGGGACACGTCGCCGGAGCTCATCACCACGCGGGCGGCCGGGACCGGCTGCGAGACAGCCAACACCTGGACCTCCTTCCCCGCCTCACAGGACGGTGGTTAAAGGATGTCGAGTCGCTGCCATGCTAGCGGGTCCGGGACGGTCCTCCGAGCCGGGGTCCATCCGCTGGGCGCGCCGTCCGCTCGCTCGCTCAGACGAGGGTCGGCTTGACCTCGACGAGGCGCGCGAGCAGGCCGTTGACGAAGGACGGCGACTCGTCGGTGCTCAGCGACCGGGCCAGCTCGACCGCCTCGGAGACGGCGACGGCGTCCGGGATCTCGTCGTTCCACACGATCTCCCACGCACCGATCCGCAGGATGGCCCGGTCCACCCCCGGCATCCGGTCCACGCTCCAGCCCTGGCTGTAGGTCGCCAGCAGGTCGTTGATCTCCTGCCACCGTCCGGTCACGCCCTCGACCAGCGCAGTCGTGTACTCGTTCGGAGTGGGGCCCTCGACCTTGCCGGCGAGCCGGTCGGCCAGCAGGTTCTGGGCGTTGAGCCCGCGCTGGTCGGCCTCGAAGAGGATGTCCAGCGCGCGCTTGCGGGCCTTGGACCTCGCAGACACCGTCAGCCGCTCTAGTTGACGCGGCCGAGGTAGGACCCGTCCCGGGTGTCGACCTTGATCCGGGTCCCCTGCTCGAGGAAGAGCGGGACGGCGATCTGGGCGCCGGTCTCCAGCGTGGCGGGCTTCGTTCCTCCGGTGCTGCGGTCACCCTGCAGACCGGGCTCGGTGTAGGTGATCTCGAGGACCACCGACGCCGGCAGCTCCACATACAAGGGCGCGCCGTCGTGCGTCGCGACGATGGCGTTCTGGTTCTCCAGCAGGTAGTCCGCCGCCGTGCCGACGACCTCGGTGCTGACGTGCAGCTGGTCGAACGTGTCGGTGTCCATGAAGACGAACTCCGAGCCGTCCTTGTAGAGGTACTGCATCGTCCGCTTGTCGACGTTCGCGGACTCGACCTTGGTGCCGGCGTTGAACGTCTTGTCGACGACCTTGCCCGACAGGACCGCCTTGAGCTTGGTGCGCACGAACGCCGGCCCCTTGCCGGGCTTGACGTGCTGGAACTCCACGACGGACCAGAGCTGCCCGTCGATGTTGAGCACCATGCCGTTCTTCAGGTCGTTGGTCGAAGCCACTGACAACCGCTTTCATATGCCGGGCACGACGGCGCCCGGGAAATCTCGTCTGGGGTGGTGCGCCAGTCTACCGGGCGAGGTGCTGGGAGAAGAACCGCGCGATCCGTCCCCAGGCGTCGGCGGCCGCCTCCGGCTCGGGGCCGAAGCCCGCCATCCGCATGACCGGGGCGAGGTACCACGGCACGGACTGCTCGTCGTTGAGGAAGGAGTGGCCGGCCCGGGGGTACTCCTTGACGTCGTGCGCGACCCCGAGCCGGGTGAGGTGGAGATCGACCTTGTCTGCCGCTCCGGCGAGCGCGACGTCCCGGCCGCCGTAGCTCGCCACGATGGGGCAGGCGCCAGCCAGGACGTCCGGCGTGGAGGGCAGCATCCCGTAGTTGACGGAGCTCGCGTCGAACCCGTGGCCGGCGGCGGCGACCAGCGCGAAGCGCCCGCCCATGCAGAACCCGATGATCCCCACCGCCCCGACCGGTGCGCATCGAGCGCATCGTCGTGCGGAGGCAGCGCATCGCGCCCCCGTCACTGTCGCAGGCAGCCGTCGGACGCGGTCGACCGGGTCGGAGACCGCGTCCGGCCCTCGCCGCCCGCCGTGGTCCCACGCTGCGATCACGTTGCGACCACGCCGCGACCACTGCGACACCAGTGCGGGCTGCCCGCTCAGGCCGTGACCGCGGCGTACGCGGCCTCGAGCAGGGACTCCTCCGGGCCCTCCAGGCGACCCGGGCGGCCGAGGTCGTCGAGGATGACGAACCGCAGCACCGCCCCCCGGGACTTCTTGTCCCGGCGCATCGCCTCCAGGAGCTCGGGCCAGCGGTCGCCACGGTAGGAGACGGGCAGGCCGAGGCCCTGGAGCACGGCGCGGTGTCGTGCGACGGTCTCCGGAGCGAGCCGCCCGGCGAGGCGGGCGAGCTCGGCGACGTAGACCATGCCCACGCTGACCGCCTCACCGTGCCGCCAGCGGAACGACTCGACCTGCTCGATGGCGTGCCCGAAGGTGTGCCCATAGTTGAGGACCTCGCGCAGCGAGGCTTCCCGCAGGTCGGCCGCCACCACGTCGGCCTTGACCCGGACGGCCCGCTCGACGAGCTCACGCAGGTGGGGTCCGTCGGGGCGGCGCGCGCCTGCCGGGTCGGACTCGACGAGCTCGAGGATGCGCGGGTCGGCGATGAATCCGCACTTGACCACCTCGGCCAGCCCGGCGGCGAGATCGCGTTCGGGCAACGTGGCCAGCAGCGACAGGTCGCAGAGGACGCCTGCGGGCGGATGGAAGGACCCGACGAGGTTCTTGCCCTCCGGCGTGTTGATCCCCGTCTTGCCACCGACCGCGGCGTCGACCATGCCCAGCAGGGTGGTCGGCACCTGGACGACGCGGATGCCACGCAGCCAGGTGGCGGCCACGAAGCCCGCGAGGTCGGTGACCGTGCCGCCGCCGAGGCCCACGACGGCGTCCGACCGGGTGAAGCCGGCCCGCCCCAGAGCCCCCCAGAGCTCGCTGGCCACCGCCGCGGTCTTGGCCTCCTCGGCGTCAGGCACGAGGGCCAGCAGGGGCGTGAGCCCCCCGTTGCGCAGCTGCTCGGCGACCTGCTGGGCGAGCACGCCCATCGGGGCCGGGTGGACGACCATCACCTGGTCCACCCCCGGCCCGAGCAGGCCGGCGATGCGGTCGGTGAGGCCGCGGCCGATGAGCACGTCGTAGTCGTCGCCGACGGAGACCGTCGTGCACCCGCCGGGTCCGGACCCGCCGGGACGGGAGGGCAGCACCGCCGCGACCTCGGCGGCCACCTCCTGCGGGGTTCGCCCGGCGGTGTCCACGCGGAGGGTGGCCAGCCGCTCGTAGACCGGTCGCCGGGTCGACATCATCGCGATCCACGATGCGCGGGGGTTCACCGACAGCAACGGCCGCGAGCGGTCGAAGCCGATGCGCCGCGAGGCGTCCGCGATGCCGACGTCGAGAAAGACGACGACGTGGCTCGCCAGCAGGTCCTGCGTCGCCGGGTCCAGCGGCGCGCCGCCGCCGACGGACACCACCCCGGTCTGCGTCGCGAGCGCTCGGGCGACCTCGGCCCGCTCCAGGTCGCGGAACGCGGCCTCCCCGTCGTCGACGAAGATGTCCGAGATCGAGCGATCCTGGGCGGCCACGATGCCCTCGTCGGTGTCGTGGAACGGCACCCCGAGCAGGTCCGCGAGCGCCCGTCCGGTGACCGTCTTCCCCGACCCGGGAGGCCCGATGACGACCGCCACGGGGCCGTCCGCGCGGGGGGTCACCACGTCCGCAGCCGCTCCGGGACCGCGCTGAGGTATCCCTGGTGGTTGCGCCGGGTCTCCGCGACGCTGTCGCCGCCGAACTTCTCCAGGCACGCCTGGGCGAGGACCAGGGCCACCATCGCCTCCGCGACGACGCCCGCAGCCGGCACGGCACAGACGTCGGACCGCTGGTGGATCGCCTTGGCCGGGTCGTCGCTCGCCACGTCGACGGTGTCGAGGGAGCGGGGCACCGTCGAGATCGGCTTCATCGCGGCGCGGACCCGCAGCACCTGCCCCGTCGACATGCCTCCCTCGGTCCCCCCAGCACGGCCGGTGCGCCGCTGGATGGTCCCCGCCGCGTCGCGGTCCATCTCGTCGTGGGCCTGGGAGCCACGGCGGCGGGCAGTCTCAAACCCGTCACCCACCTCGACGCCCTTGATCGCCTGGATGCCCATGAGGGCCGCCGCCAGCTGGGCGTCCAGGCGGCGGTCCCAGTGCACATGCGACCCCAGACCGGGCGGCACGCCGTACGCGAGGACCTCCACCACCCCGCCGAGGGTGTCGCCGTCCTTGCGGGCCGCCTCCACCTCGGCGACCATGGCTGCCGAACCGGCTGCGTCGAGGCTCCGGACGGGGTCCGCGTCGAGCCGCTCGACGTCGTCCGGCAGCGGGAGCGGGGCGTCGGCTGACACGGCGGCGCTGCCGATGGCGACCGTATGGGAGACGAGCCGGATGCCGTAGGCCTGCCGGAGCAGCTGCGCTGCGACCTCTCCGAGCGCCACCCGCGCCGCCGTCTCGCGGGCAGAGGAGCGTTCGAGCACGGGGCGGGCGTCGTCGAAGCCGTACTTCTGCATCCCCACGAGGTCGGCGTGACCGGGGCGGGGCCGGGTGAGCGGCTTGTTGCGGGCGATCTCCTTCTCGGCGTTGATGTCGTCCGCCGCCGCGAGCGCTCCCTCCGGCACAGGGTCAGGGCTCATCACCGTCTGCCACTTGGGCCACTCCGTGTTCCCGATCCGGATGGCGACCGGGGAGCCGAGGGTGCTCCCGTGGCGCAGACCGCCGAGGAACTCGACGTCGTCCTGCTCGAAGGACATCCGGGCCCCGCGGCCGAACCCCAGCCGGCGACGGGCCAGCGCGGCGGCCACGTCATGGGTCGTCACCTGCACCCCGGCGGGCAGCCCCTCGAGGACCCCGACGAGAGCAGGACCATGGGACTCGCCTGCGGTCAGCCAGCGCAACATGGGGCGATCTTCCCACGCACCGCGCGGACCCCCTTCACACACCCACGATCTGGAACTGGACGAAGAGCGCGACGAGGGCGCCGAGCAGGATGTACGGCCCGAATGCCAGGTCGCTGCGCAGGTGCAGCCGACGCGTCGCGAGCCCGATGAGGGCGACCGCTGCGGAGACGAGGTAGGCGGCGAGGATGCCGACCACCGGCAGCCCCCAGCCGAGGTAGCCGAGCGGGAGCGACACGAGCCCGCCGAGGGTCGCGTCGCCGAGCCCCAGCCCCCCAGGCACGATCAGGGCGAGCACGACGTAGAGCAGCCACACCCCGAGCCCTGCTGCGACGGCGCGGCCGAGGGCGCCCCAGTCCCCGCTGGTGGCGGAGGCGAGGGCGAGCAGGAGGGCGACCGCCGGGACGCTCGGCAGAGTGAGCCCCTCCGGTAGCCGGTGGACGTCGAGGTCGATCCGGAAGAGCGCGGCGCCGACCACCGCGAGGAGCAGGTATGCCGGCAGCAGGGCGCCGGCCGACAGCCCGCCCAGCTGCCACGCGAGCAGCCCCCACAGCAGCGGGACGACGGCACGGACGAGCCAGCCGCCTCGCAGCGGGGCGTGTCGTTCGTCGTCGAGCCGGTAGGCCGCGCCCGCCAGGCGCCGGTCGAGGAGCAGCCCGACGGCGGCTCCGGCCAGGATGACGGCAGCGATGAGCCACAGCGGTGCGGGGTGGGCCGGCGCCAGGGTCATGTCGGGTGGGCGGCCTTCTCGGTGGCCGCAGCCAGAGCGGTCCGCATCGCCGCCAGCGGAGCCGGGTGCCCGGTCATCAGCCGGACCTGCTCCGCCGCCTGGTGCAGCAGCATCTCCGTGCCCGGCACCACGGCATACCCCGACGCCCGGGCGGCCGACATCAGCGGCGTGAGCCCCTCGCTGTAGGTGACCTCAAGTAGGGCACGCCCACCCGACGGCAGGTCGGCGGCGAAGGACCCCGTGGCAGCGGGAGGGACCGTGCTGATGACGAGGTCGACCGAGTCCGGCCACACACCCAGGGGCGTCTGAGCCACCTCCAGGCCGGCGTCGACCGCCTGGGCGAGCGTCGCGGTGCGCGCTGCACCACGAACCATGAAGGTGACCTGGCGGGCAGACAGCCGGCGCAGCGCCGCCGTGGCCGAGCGGGCGGTCGCGCCGGAGCCGATGACAAGCGCCGACGTCACCGACCCGACCCCCGCGTCGGCACAGGCCGCGAGGATGCCATGGACGTCGGTGTTCGACCCGGTCCACCCCCCGCCACGCACCAGGGTGTTGATCGCTCCCGTCTCCGCAGCCAGGACGTCCACCTCGTCGGCAACGTCGAACGCGACCTCCTTGAGCGGCATGGTCAGTGACAGACCCCGCCAGGTGGTGTCCAGCCCCGCGACGTGACGGGCCAGGTCGGGGGCCCGCACCTCGACCGCGTCGTACGACCAGTCGCACAGCCCCAACGCCGCATAGGCCGCCTGGTGAAGCGTGGGCGAGAGCGAGTGCGAGACCGGGAAGCCGAGCACGGCGGCTCGGTGGCTCGCCGCCCGAACGGTCAGCACTGCCCCTTGTTCGCGGAGCACCAGGCCTGGAACTCCTTGACGTTCGCCTGGTGCTCGGCATCCGTCGTTGCGAACTTCGTCTCGCCCGTGGACGGGTTGACCGTGACGAAGTAGACCCATGGCCCGGCGACCGGGGACACCGCCGCCTGGATGGCGGAGGCGCCAGGGTTGCCGATCGGCCCGGCGGGCAGGCCTGGTCGCACATACGTGTTGTAGTCGTTGGCCGCGGCGCGCTCGTCGTTGGTCGTCGTGATGGCTCGCTTCTGGACGCCGTAGCTCACGGTGGAGTCCAGCTGCAGCAGCATCTGCTTGGCGAGCCGGTTCTCGATGACCCGGGCGATCTTGGGGCGGTCCTCGTCGCGCCGGCCCTCCGCCTCGACGATGCTCGCGAGGATCATCGTGCGCTCCATCTGCTCGGGCGCGATCCCCAGCCTGGTCAGCTCGGCAACGGCCTTCTGGACCATCAGCCGCAGCTGCTCGGCGGCGGTGGCCTTGGGAGCGAACTCGTACGTCGCCGGGAAGAGGTATCCCTCGACGTTGTTGTTCGCCGCTGCCGGAAGGCCGAGGGCCGCTGAGTCGCTCGCCGCCTTCTCGTAGTCCGCCACGGCAAGGCCGGAAGCCTTGGACAGCTCGGCGAACACCTCGCTCTTCCACAGCCCCTCGCGGATGGTCACCCTGGGGACGGACCGGTTCTTGCTGTCCACGAGGTAGGCGACGGCGTCCGCCGCAGACATCTCCTTGCGCATCGTGTAGGCGCCCGGCTGGATCCCCGCAGCGGCGGGGTTGTTCGCGGCCGCGTCGGAGAAGGCCTTGGCGGACTTGACCACCCCGGCACCCTCGAGCGTCGCGCCGATGATCCGCCCGGTGTCGCCCGGGTTGACCACGACCTCGACCGCGCCCGAGCCCGGCCCCGGGAAGTCGTTGCTCCCCCCGAGGCCGCTCACCATCGGCCGGATGACGCTGAGCGCCGCGAACCCGGCCACCGCGACCAGGGCGAGCGCCACGACGAGGACGAGCAGCCGGCGAGCGGCCCGGCCTGCGCCAGGCCGCCGATGCTGGCGATGGCGGCTGCCTCGGCTCTGCGTCGCCAGCGGGTCGGGCTGACCGGCCGCGGCCAGCTCGGTCAGGTCATAGCCCTCCGCGTCGAACGCGTCAGGCCCGTCGACAGGCTGCTCGTCATACCCGTGCTCGTCATACCCGTGCTCGTCGAGCGCGTGCTCGTCATACCCGTGCTCGTCGAGCGCGTGCTCGTCATACCCGTGCTCGTCGAGCGCGTGCTCGTCATACCCGTGCTCGACGTACGCGTGCTCACCATCGTCGTGGAGACCCTCGGCGTTCTCGTGCCCGGAGGACAGCCGTCCCTGGTCGCGCCCGCCGCTCATCGAGTGGGTCCCGTGGTGCGGGGGCGGCGGCGCGAGCCGCCCACCAGCTCGCCCGGCGGCAGTCCGCTCGCCCGCTCGGTGTCGAGTGCCGACTGGAGGATCAGCACCGCGGCCGCCTGGTCGACGACCGTGCGCTGGGCCCGGCCCGGCACACCGCTCTCCCTGAGCTGGCGGTGCGACTGCACCGTGGTCAGCCGCTCATCCACGAGGCGCACGGGGATGGGGCTCAGCAGGGCGCTCAGCTCGCTGGCGTAGACCCTGGCCAGGCGTGCCGCCTCCCCCTCCGCCCCGGAGAGGGACCGGGGTAGGCCGACCACGACCTCGACCGCAGACCGCTCTTGCGCGAGACGCAGGACGGCATCCTGGTCGGACCTCCCGGCTGTCGTGTCGCGGGCGAGCGTCTCGACCGGCGAGGCGAGCACCCCCGCGGGGTCGCTCACCGCGAGCCCGACCCGGACGCTGCCGACATCGAGCCCCAGACGCACGCCCGGTCGCATCATCCGCTCAGTTGACCACAGAACGGCCGCGATGTCCCTAGGCGTCACGCTGGCGCAGCGCGTTCTCGATGGCGCCGAGGGCGTCCGGGACCTTCGACGGGTCGGTGCCGCCGCCCTGCGCGAGGTCGTCCTTGCCACCGCCGCCGCCGCCGAGGACCTGGGCCGCCCCACGGACGAGGTCGCCCGCCCTGATCCCCGCCTCTCGGGCGCCGGGGTTCGTGGCGACGATCACCGCCGGACGCCCGTCGGACACCCCGGCCATCGCCACCACGCTGCCGCGCGCCACCCCCAGGCGGCTGCGCACGTCGAGGACGAGGGCGCGCAGGTCGTCGGCGGCGAGGACGCCCGCGTCGTGGCTGACGAAGAGCACGCCGTTGATGTCGCGGGCGGTCTCGACCAGAGGTCCCGCGGTGGCGAGGGCCTTCTCCTGGCGGGCCGCGGCGATCTCCCGCTCCGCCTCGCGGAGGCGGCTGAGGATGGCCGACACCCGCTCGGGCAGCTCCTCGGAGCGCGCCTTGAGCGCCTCGCTGAGCTGGCCGACGATGGCGTGCTCACGGGCGAGGAAGGAGTAGGCGTCGGCCCCGACGAGTGCCTCGACCCGACGCACCCCCGACCCGATCGAGGCCTCATGGAGCAGCTTGACCAAGCCCAGCTGCCCCGACCGCTGGGCGTGCGTGCCTCCGCACAGCTCGCGTGCCCAGTCACCGACCGAGATGACCCGCACGGCGTCGCCGTACTTCTCCCCGAAGAGGGCGAGGGCGCCGACGTCGCGGGCCTGCTGCTGGGTCATCACCTCGGCGTGCACCGGGAGGTCGTCGAGCAGAAGGGCGTTGACCTTGGCCTCCACGTCACGCAGCAGGCTCGCCGGGATCGCCTGCTGCGCCTTGAAGTCGAAGCGGAACCGGCCCGGGGCGTTCTCCGAGCCCGCCTGCGTCGCGGTGTCCCCGAGCGCTTCGCGGATCGCCTTGTGCACCATGTGGGTGGCCGTGTGCGCGCGCGAGATCGACCGACGTCGCTCGATGTCGACGGCCGCGTGGACGAGCGCTCCGGTCGTCACCTCACCCGAGACCACCGTGGCCCGGTGGACGACGAGCCCGGAGATCGGCTTCTGCACGTCGAGCACCTCGAGGACGGTCCCGTCGGCGAGCTCGAGCCGGCCGGCGTCGGCCAGCTGCCCACCCCCCTCGGCGTAGAACGGGGTGCGGTCGAGGACGAGCTCGACGTCCTCTCCCGCGCCCGCGGCCTCGATGCTCTCGCCGGCGCGGATGATCCCGGCGACGCGGCCTTCCGACGTCACCTCGTCGTAGCCCGTGAACTCGACGTCACGACCGAGCGTGTCCGCGACCCGGCGGTAGGCACCGGTGTCGCTGTGCCCGCCCTTCTTCGCCCGGGCGTCGGCCTTGGCCCGGTCCCGCTGCTCGGCCATCAGCCGGCGGAAGCCCGCCTCGTCGACGGCGACGCCCTGCTCTGCGGCCATCTCGAGGGTGAGGTCGATCGGGAACCCGTAGGTGTCGTGCAGACCGAACGCCTCGGCCCCGGAGAGGACCGCGGGCTGCTGGGCGGCGCCAGCCTGGGCCTTGATCCGGGTCACCGCGGTGTCGAGGATCGTCGTGCCCGACACGAGGGTCCGCCGGAAGGCTTCCTCCTCGGCATACGCGATCTGGCTGATCCGGCCGAAGTCCGTGCGCAGCTCCGGGTAGGACTGGCTCATCCGCTCCATGCTCACCGGGAGCAGGTGCGGCAGGGCGGGCTCGTCGAAGCCGAGCAGGCGCATCGAGCGGACGGCGCGGCGCAGCATCCGGCGCAGCACGTAGCCACGGCCCTCGTTGCCGGGGGTGACGCCGTCACCGATGAGCATCAGCGAGGTCCGCACGTGGTCCGCCACCACCCGCAGACGGACGTCGTCGGGGTGGCTCTGCGCGGCGACATGGCTCGGGTTCTCGCCGTAGGCCTTGCCGGTCATCTCGGCAGCGAGGTCGAGGACGGGGAAGACCTCGTCGATCTCATAGAGGTTGTCCACCCCCTGCAGGACGCTCGCCAGTCGCTCCAGGCCCATCCCGGTGTCGATGTTGCGCGCCGGGAGAGGCCCGCGGATGTCGAAGTCCTCCTTGCTGCGGACGGCGGCGAGCTCCTCCTGCATGAAGACAAGGTTCCAGACCTCCATGAAGCGGTCCTCGTCCACCGCCGGGCCGCCGTCCTGGCCGTACTCGGGACCGCGGTCGACGAAGATCTCGCTGCAGGGCCCACCCGGGCCGGGAATCCCCATGTGCCAGTAGTTGTCCCGGCGACCGCGCCGGACGATCCGCTCGGCCGGGATGTCGGTCAGCTCAAGCCAGAGCTGTCGGGCTTCGTCGTCGTCCTCGTAGACGGTGGCCCAGAGCTTCTCCGGGTCCAGGCCGTAGCCCCCCTGCGGCTGGGGTGTGGTCAGCAGCTCCCAGGCGTAGGAGATCGCGCCGTCCTTGAAGTAGTCGCCGAACGAGAAGTTGCCGTTCATCTGGAAGAACGTGCCGTGCCGGCTCGTCTTGCCGACCTCCTCCAGGTCCGGGGTCCGCACACACTTCTGCACCGAGGTGGCACGGCTCCACCTCGGCGTCTCCTGGCCGATGAAGTACGGCACGAACGGCACCATGCCGGCCGCGACGAACAGCAGGTTGGGGTCGTCGAACGGCAGCGGCGCGCTGGGCACCACGGTGTGGCCGCGCTGTTCGAAGAAGGTCAGCCAGCGGCGCCTGATCTCGGCGGTTTCCATGCGGTCCAGTCCTCTACGGCAGCGGGTCGGTCGGCGGGCGGCGGCGGGGACGGGGGCGGCGCATCCGGCCGGCCCCAGGCCCCTAGCGAGCTCGAGGCCCGGTCGGGTCGTCCAGCAGCGCGCGCACCCCGTCGGCGTCCGGCCGCTGGTCCTCCGCGAGCCCCTGGGTGTCGATGCCGAGCGCGAACCGCAGCTCGTCCTCGCGCTGGTCCATCCCCTCGCGGACCGCGGAGGCGAGCTCGCGCAGGCCGTCACCCCACGTCGCGAGGCTCTCGGACAGCCCCTGGGGGGTGTACTGATGGGCCTTCTTGCTCAGCTGGCGGACGGCGATGACCCCCACCGTGGCGCCCACTCCGATCCAGAAGAGTCTGCGCATCACTCAGCCCCGTCGTCCACGAGCGCCGGCGTGCCGGCCTCGACCCTGCAGGGCGGTCCGGACGCCGTAGCTGAAGGCGGCCACCTTGACGACCGGCGAGCCCAGCGTCGCTGCGAAGAGCGAGGTGAGCGCGCTGACGTTCGCCGACATCGTCGCGACGTTCGTCGTGATGGTGTCGACCCGCACCAGCTGCTCGTTCGTGGCGGCGACCGTGCTCGTCACCTCGCCGAGGAGCGGCACCGTCTGGTCCGAGACACCCTTGACGCCGAGCTTGGCCTCGTCCAGGATCTCGCCGGCCTTGCCGACCACTCTGCCGAGCCGGAAGACCAGGTAGGCGAACGCGAGCGCGGCGATGACGCCGGCGAGGTCACCGACGGTGACTACGGCGAGACTCATAGGTGCACCTCAGGGGCTCGGTATGCCGTGTGCGCGGCAGGTCTGGACGCGCTCAACCCTAGCCGACGACGCTCGCGTCGCCCGACCGCATTCCCGCACGGGCGATGCTCAGCCGGTAGCCCCGGCGAGGTTCGGCTTCACCTCGGGAAAGTGACAGGCGATGACCTGCCCCGGAGCGGCCTCGGGCTTGGCCTCCAGCACCGGCTCCTCGGTGGCACAGATGTCCTGGGCCTTCCAGCACCGGGTCCGGAAGCGGCAGCCGCTCGGCGGGTCGATCGGGCTGGGGGGGTCGCCCTGGAGCCGGATCCGCTCCCGGGGGGCCGCCCCCCGCGCGACGTTGATGTCGGGAGCCGCCGAGAGCAGTGCCTGCGTGTAGGGGTGCTGGGGGCGGTTGTAGATGCTGGCCTTGTCCCCCTGTTCGACGATCTTGCCGAGGTACATCACGGCGATGGAGTCGCAGAAGTGACGGATCACCCCGAGGTCGTGGGCGATGAAGACGAACGAGAGGTTGAGCTCGTCGCGCAGCGTCCCCAGGAGGTTCATCACCTGCGCCTGGATCGACACGTCCAGAGCGGAGACCGGCTCGTCAGCGATGATCAGCTTCGGCTCCACGGCGAGGGCTCGGGCGATGCCGATCCGCTGGCGCTGGCCACCGGAGAACTCGGACGGGTAGCGGTTGATGTGCTCCGGGTTGAGGCCGACCAGCTCGAGCAGCTCCTTGGTCCGCTCCTTCTCGCGCCCCGTGGCGAGGCCGTGGACCTGCAGCGGGGTCCGGAGGATCGCGCCGACGGTCTGGCGGGGGTTCAGCGAGGAGTACGGGTCCTGGAAGATCATCTGGATCTGGCGGCGCAGCGGCCGCAGGTCCTTCTCCTTCATCGTCGCGATGTCCTGGCCGCGGAACCGGATCGCCCCCGACGTCGGTGTCTCGAGCCGGGTGATGAGACGCGACGTCGTCGACTTGCCACAGCCCGACTCGCCCACCAGGCCGAGCGTCTCGCCCTCGCGGACCGTGAGGGTGATGTCGTCGACGGCCTTCACCGTCGCCCGGAGCATCGACAGCCCGCGCACCTCCCGGACGGCGAAGTGCTTCACGAGGTGCTCGACCTCGAGCAGCGGGGCTCCCCCGGTCCGGTCCCGGGGCGTCGCCGCGGCGGCCTCGGCGACCGGGTCGTTCGAGGTGGTCGTCATGAGAGCTGCTCCTCGGGGGTCGCCGACCGCTTGCGCATAGAGCCCTCGACGTCGGCGAGGTGGCAGCGCACCTGACGCCCGTCCCCCAGCACCCGGAGGTCGGGCAGCGTCGAGACGCAGAGGTCGCCCGGCACCTCGTCGCGGAAGTCGCAGCGCGGGTGGAAGGAGCAGCCGCTCGGCAGCCGGACCAGGCTCGGCGGGGTGCCCCGGATCGCGGTCAGCTCCTCGACCTCGTCGGTTGCCGACGGGATGCTGTTGAGCAGCCCGACGGTGTACGGGTGGTTGGGCCGGGACAGCACGCTCTTGGCGTCACCGCGCTCGACGGCCCGCCCGGCATACATGACCAGGATGTCGTCGGCGACCTCCGCGACGACCGCGAGGTCGTGCGTGATGAGGATGACCGCCGAGCCGAACTCCCGCTGCAGGTCGTTGATGAGGTCGAGGATCTGGGCCTGGACGGTCACGTCGAGGGCCGTCGTCGGCTCGTCGGCCACCAGCAGCTTCGGGTCGTTGACCAGGCCGAGGGCGATCATCGCCCGCTGGCGCATGCCGCCGGAGAACTCGTGGGGGTACTGCTTGGCGCGGCGGTCGGGGTTGGGGATGCCGACCCGGTCGAGCATCTCGACGGCCCGCCGGTTGGCGATCGACCGCGAGACGCTGTGGTGCGCGCGGTAGGCCTCCGCGATCTGGTGGCCGACCTTGTGGAACGGGTGCAGTGAGGACTGCGGGTCCTGGAAGACCATCGCCACGGTCCGGCTGCGCAGCCGGCGCATGGTGTCCTCGGACGCCCCGACGATCTCGGTCCCGTCGAGGCGCACGCTGCCGGTGATCTCGCTGCGCTTGGGGTTGTGCAGCCCGAGCAGGGTCATCGAGGAGACCGACTTGCCCGACCCGGACTCGCCGACGATGGCGAGCGTCCGACCGAGGCGGGCTTCGTAGCTGAGGTTGAGCACGGCGTTGACCGGGCCCTCGTCACTGGGGAAGCGCACCGACAGGTCGTCGACCTTGAGGATGACGTCGCCGGCGGCCTGACGCAGCCGCTCGAGCTCCTCCTCGTGAGAGGACGGGGTCCGTCCGGGCTCACGGGACAGCGGCTGGATGCTCACGACAGCCTCACTCTCGGGTCGATGACGGAGTACATCAGGTCGACGATGAGGTTCATCAGCACGACGATGACCGCGGACATCAGCACCGTGCCGAGGATGATCGGCAGGTCGTCGTTGCCGAGCGAGGTGATGGCGAGCCGCCCCATCCCGTCGAGCCCGAAGATCTGCTCGGTGATGAGGGTGCCCGACAGCAGCGCCGCCATGTCGAGGCCGAGGATCGTGGCGACCGGGCTGATCGCGGCCCGCAGGGCGTGGTGGTAGGTCACGGCCCGGGCCGAGATCCCCTTGGACCTCGCCGTGCGGACGTAGTCCTGCGCGAGGGTGTCCACCATCTGCGCACGGGTGTAGCGGACGTACGACGTCGACGTGACCAGGCCGAGGATGAGCGCCGGGGCGATCATCCCGATCACCCACGGACCCACCCCCTCGGAGAAGGACGCCGCCCGGGGCAGCACGGGGTAGAGCACCGTGAGGTAGAGCGAGAAGAGCAGCGCGACGATGTAGTAGGGGATGGCGCCGAAGGTCTGCGAGAAGCCGACGACGAACCGGTCTATTCGGGTGCCGCGGCGACGCGCCGCGTAGACACCGGTCGTGATCCCGACCGAGAGGAACACCACCATCGCCATGACCGCCAGGGCGGCGGTGGTGGGGAACCTGCTGAGGACCGCTCCCTTCACCTCCTGGTGGTTGCGGAAGGAGTAGCCGAGGCAGGGCGCGGAGCAGGTCTTGACGTTGCCGCCGTCGATCACCTCACGGCCGGTGAAGAGCCCGTGGAAGTACTCGGAGAACTGCACCGCGAGCGGGCGGTCGAGCCCCATCGACTTGCGGATCTCGACGAGCTTCGCCTGGTCGCAGCGCAGCTCGCCGCAGAGCGACTGCGCCGGGTCGGCTGGGCCCGCAGCGAAGAGCAGGAACGTCGCGACGAGCGTGACCAGCACGACGCTGACAGCGAGCATCAGGCGACGGACGATGAAGATGAGCATGGGGTCCTCACGGGGCGTGGGTGCCGGTGGGGCGCGGACAGGCCGCACCCCACCGGCACCGGACGGTTCATCCCCTCAACGGGGAACCAACCTCGGCGAGCTGGTCGGGCCTACTGGTCGACCCAGATGGCGTCGAGGACCGGCATCCCGTGGTTCGGGTCGTTGAGCACGTTGTGCACCTTCGTGCCGAACGTGTAGTTGCCCTTGTCCCAGTACCAGGGCAGCGCCGGCAGGTACTGCTCCATGACCATCTTGTCGAACTTGCCCCACTCCGGGCCCTGGTCCTTGATGGACAGCTTCTGGATCCGGTCCATCTCGGCGTCGATCTTCGGGTCGGCCAGGTTGCCCCAGTTCGTGCCGCCCGAGGTCAGCTGCGTGGAGGACATCGTGGGCGGGAAGATCGAGTCGGCGGACGGCCAGTCGAAGCACCAGCCAGCAGGCGACTGCCCCATGTTGGTCGGGGCGTCCGGCTTCGCGATGAGCTTGCGACGCTCCTTGTTCGGCACCCCGAGGTCCTTGACCTTGAAGCCGGCAGCCTCGAGCTTGGTCTTCTTGATCTGGTTGATCGTCTGGGCCTTGTTGCTCGCGTCGTCGTTCGTGTAGTAGTACGACAGCTCGAACTCCTTGCCCGGGCCGTAGCCAGCCGCGGCCAGCATCTCCTTGGCCTTGGCCGGGTCGCCGCCTCCCTTGCCGTCGAGCCCCGGGAGGGTGTAGTCGAGCCAGCCCGGGATCTGCGGCGGGATGAGCGTGTGAGCGGGCGTCTGCGCCAGGTCGGTGCCGCCGTTGGCCTTGTTGATGTCGTCCCACGGGTAGGCCACGGCCAGCGCCTTGCGCACCGGCAGCGGCATCTTGCGGGTGTCGAGGTTCACCGTGACGGTGCACGAGGACGGGCCGCTGACGAACTGGCTCGACTTGGCGCCGCGCACCTGGTCGCTCAGGGTCGAGTCGATGCCGTCCCAGTTGAGCGAGGTCGCGTCGGGGCCGTTGCTCGCGAGGATCGCCGTCTGGGTCTTCACGTCGTCGACACCGAACTTGAAGTCGTAGGCGTCGACGTACTGCGTGCGGGCCGGGTCGGTCTTCGGGTCCCAGTTGGGGTTCTTGACGAGCTTGAGCTCAGAGCCCTGGGTGAACGAGGAGATCATGTACGGCCCGGTCGCCAGCGCCTTGTCGCCGTAGGACTCGTCCTTGGTGTCCTTGGCCTGCGGGATCGGCGAGACCTGGGTGAAGGTGGTGAAGTAGGGCAGCGTCTCCCAGCGCTTCTCGAGGTGGAAGATCACCGTCGAGTCGTCCGGCGCCTCGATGCCGGCGAAGGTGTCGCCGGACTTGAAGGGACCCTGGTAGTCCTTGCCGCCCTTGAGGAAGTCGACCTGGTAGGTCGGCCCGGTCTCGGTGAAGGCGAAGGACCGCTTCACGGCATACGCGATGTCCTTGGCGGACACCACGGAGCCGTCGCTGTACTTGATCCCGGGCTTGATCTTGAAGGTCCAGGTGAGGCCGTCCTCGGACTTCTGGCCGAGGTCGGTCGCGAGGTCCGGCACGAGAACCTGCTTGCCGTCACGCTGGACGAAGGCGGTCAGCGAGCGCATCGTCAGGCGGGTCATGATGATGCCGGAGTCCTGGTAGAACTGCGCGCTCGGGTCCATGCTGCTCGGGGCGAAGCTGTACGGGATGGTCAGCGTCCCGCCCTTCTTGGCGCCAGCGACCTCTGGGGCCGGACCCTTGGCGTTCGGGTCGAGCGCCGCGGCTGCGGTGTCGATCTTGCCCTGCGTGCTGTTGCCCGAAGAACCACCGGTGTTGCTGGCCGGGGCAGAACAAGCTGCCACCAGACCGAGCGACGCGGCAGCGCCCACGGCAAGGACGTGAGTCCAGCGCATGTTGTGCTCCTCTTTCATCTGCCGTCCCCGACGGCGTTGTCGGGGACTTCGTGACCGGTGACGGGGATCCGCTACCGACGGGTGTTGGGGTCGAAGGCGTCGCGGATCGCCTCGCCGAGCAGGCTCAGTGCCAGGACGAGGATGGCGATCGACGCGACAGGGGGCCACAGGAACAGCGGGTATGCCGCGTAGGTGTTCTGCGCGAGGGCGACGGTCCGCCCCCAGGACGGAGTGGGCTCGACCAGCCCGGCACCGAGGAAGGACAAGGTGGCCTCTGCGGTGATGTATGCCGGCACGGCGATGGACGCCGAGACGATGATCGGGCCGACGAGGTTGGGCAGGATCTCGCGGAAAAGGATCTGCCGGGTCGGCACACCGATCACCTTGGCCGCCTGGACGAACTCCCGCTCGCGCAGCGAGAAGACCTCGCCACGGATCAGCCGGGCGAGGCCGATCCAGCCGAAGAGGATCAGCACCCCGATGAGCACCCCGAACCGCACCCCCGAGGTCTCCTCCGAGGAGAGGATGCGGCCGCCGCCGACGCGGTTCTGGACGATCGGCACCAGCGCGATGACGAGCAGCAGGTAGGGCAGGCTCAGCAGCAGGTCGACGAACCAGGAGATCACCTTGTCGACGACGCCGCCGAGGTAGCCGGCGAGCAGCCCGAGGGTGATCCCGATGACGGTGGAGCAGAGCGCCGCGAAGAAGCCGATGATCAGGGACGGGCGCGCGCCATAGGCCCAGAGCGCGAACAGGTCACGGCCGGTGCGCGGCTCGACGCCGAACCAGTGCTGCGAGGTGGCGCCGATGATCGGCAGCGTGTTCTGAGCCGAGATGAGGTCGGCGTGGTAGGCATTGAGGACAGCACCCTCGAGCGAGACGAGCAGTGGGGCGCAGACCGCGACGAGGACGAAGAAGACGAGGACGCCGAAGCAGGCCACCGCGACCGTGTCGTGCCGAAGGCGCTGCCAGGCGATCTGCGAGGGGGACCGCCCGTGCTGGCTGGCCGCGGCGTCGTCGAGGAGAGCATCCGGGTCGACGAGCTCGATGCTGTCGGTCGCAGCGACGGAAGGCGGCAGCGACAAGTCGACACTCCATCCTGACGGAAATCCCCTGTGACGTCGCGTGGAGATCGGGGTACTGCTCCGGCTACGTCGCGGTGCGACGGCCCTCACGAGTCGCCGTCACCCTGCCACACATGCAGCCGAGGGTGAAGGACCCGAAAGGCCAGCGATGGCAAATCGTTACCCATGTGGGCATTTCACGGCAAAGGGTTGAATTTTCATCGACGAAGCACGGGAGACCTTGCGGTGGAAATCCCGGTCAGCGACCCCGGAGGCGCTCCCGCAACCAGGTGAGCCGCAGCGCGAGGCGCTCCTCGAACCCGCGTCCCGTGGGCCGGTAGTAGACGGTCGCGTCGGCGAGGTCGTCGGGCAGGTACTGCTGCGCCACCACGCCCTCCTCGCCGTCGTGCGCGTACTGGTAGCCCTCGCCGTGCCCGAGACGTGCCGCCCCGGCATACCCGCTGCCGCGGAGGTGGACCGGCACCTGGCCGCCCTTGCCGGCGCGGACGTCGGCGATCGCCTCGTTGATCCCGAGGTAGGCGGCGTTCGACTTCGGGGCGACAGCGTTGTGGACGACGGCCTGGGCCAGGATGATCCGCGCCTCCGGCATCCCGATCTGGGCGACGGCGTGCATCGCCGCGACCGCCGTCTGGAGCGCCGTGGGGTCGGCCATGCCGACGTCCTCGCTGGCGGCGATGACGATCCGGCGCGCGACGAAACGCGGGTCCTCCCCCGCCTCGAGCATCCGGGCCAGGTAGTGCAGCGCTGCGTCCACGTCGCTGCCGCGCATCGACTTGATCAGCGCGCTGGCCACGTCGTAGTGCTGGTCGCCCGCCCGGTCGTAGCGGACGGCCGCCTGGGCGACGGCCTGCTCGACGTGCGCCAGGGTGATCTCCACCGGCCCGTCCGGGTCATCGTCCGGACGGCCGAGCGGCTCCGCGTCCAGCGCCACCCCGGCGCCGGCCTCAAGCGAGGTGAGCGCGCGTCGGGCGTCCCCACCGGCCATCCGGATGATGTGGTCCCGGCCGTCGTCGGTCAGCGTGTGCTCGCCGCCGAGCCCGCGCGGGTCACGAAGCGCGGCGTCGACGACGTCGCCGATCTCCTCGTCGGTGAGCGGCGAGAGGGTGACCAGGACGGACCGGGACAGCAGCGGCGAGATGATGCTGAACGACGGGTTCTCCGTCGTCGCGGCCACGAGGATGACCAGCCGGTTCTCGACCGCCGGGAGCAGGGCGTCCTGCTGGGCCTTGGTGAAGCGGTGGATCTCGTCGAGGAACAGCACGG
This sequence comes from uncultured Actinomycetota bacterium, assembly GCA_963826375.1. GTDB lineage: Bacteria > Actinomycetota > Actinomycetes > Actinomycetales > Dermatophilaceae > Lapillicoccus. The sequence continues at coordinate 1,669,850 of CAWGWN010000009.1, forward strand.
TATGCCGGCTGTAGAGGTCACGCTCTCGGGTCGCCGCGTCGATGACGCCGCGGACGTCCTTGACCCCGGCGGTCACCGCCGAGAGCTCGACGAACCGCCGGTCGGCGGCGGTCGCGACGAGGTGGGCGAGGGTCGTCTTGCCGGTCCCCGGAGGTCCCCAGATGATCGCGGAGAGGGGGCCCGCGTTGCCGGAGCTGCCGTCGATGAGCCGTCGCAGCGGGCTCCCGGCGCGCAGGACGTCGCGCTGTCCCCTGACCTCGTCGAGGCTTCGCGGACGCATCCGGACCGCGAGCGGCACCAGCCCCGCGCCGGACGGGTCGGGCGCGCCGTCGGCCCGGGCAGCCGCGAAGAGGTCGGAACCGGAGTCGCTCATCGGCGTCAGCGTATCCGCCGGCCGTGGCGCGTCGGCGACAACCTCAACCCGGGGGTCAGGCGGAGGGTGAGGACCCCGGAGCCTCGTCCGCCGGGCGCTCCGCCACCGCGTCGACGCCGGCCTCCCGGCGCTGCGCGGGGGTGATCGGCGCGGGCGCACCGGTGAGCGGGTCGAACCCGCCGCCGGACTTGGGGAAGGCGATGACGTCCCGGATGGAGTCCATCCCGGACAGCAGCGCGCAGATGCGGTCCCACCCGAAGGCGATGCCGCCGTGCGGCGGGGCGCCGAAGGCGAAGGCGTCGAGGAGGAAGCCGAACTTCTCCTGGGCCTCGTCCTGGCCGAGCCCCATCACGGCGAAGACCCGCTCCTGGATCTCGCGGCGGTGGATACGGATCGATCCCCCGCCGATCTCGTTGCCGTTGCAGACCATGTCGTAGGCGTAGGCGAGGGCGCTGCCGGGGTCGGTGTCGAAGGTGTCCTCGAACTCCTTCTTCGGGGAGGTGAAGGCGTGGTGCACGGCCGTCCACGCCCCGGTGCCGACGGCGACGTCACCGGCAGCCACCGCCTCGCTGGCCGGCTCGAACAGGGGCGCGTCGAGCACCCAGAGGAAGCCCCACCGGCTCTCGTCGATGAGCCCGCACCGCCTGCCGATCTCGAGCCGGGCGGCACCGAGCAGAGCCCTGGTCGACTTCGGGGCGCCGGCGCCGAAGAAGATGCAGTCACCCGGGCTCGCCCCGACGTGTCCGGCGAGGCCGGACCGCTCCGTCTCGGTGAGGTTCTTGGCGACCGGTCCCCCCAGCTCACCGTCCTCGCCGACGAGCACGTAGGCCAGCCCCTTGGCCCCCCGCTGCTTGGCCCACTCCTGCCAGGCGTCGAGCTGCTTGCGCGGCTGCGAGGCACCTCCGGGCATGACGACGGCACCGACGTAGTCCTGCTGGAAGACGCGGAACGTCGTGTCCGCGAAGAAGGCGGCGCACTCCACCAGCTCCTGGTCGAAGCGGATGTCGGGCTTGTCGCTGCCGTAGCGGGCCATGGCGTCGGCATAGGTCAGCCGGGGGAAGGGCGTGGGCAGCTCGACGTCCACGAGCCGCCACAGCGCGACGGCGATCTCCTCCCCGAGCCGGAGGACGTCGTCCTGCTCGACGAAGCTCATCTCGATGTCGAGCTGGGTGAACTCCGGCTGCCGGTCGGCCCGGAAGTCCTCGTCGCGGTAGCAGCGGGCGATCTGGTAGTAGCGCTCCATACCCGCCACCATGAGGAGCTGCTTGAACAGCTGCGGGCTCTGGGGCAGGGCGTACCAGGACCCGGGCTGCAGCCTGGCCGGCACGATGAAGTCGCGAGCGCCCTCCGGGGTGGACCGGGTCATCGTCGGGGTCTCGATCTCGACGAAGTCGTGGCTCGCCAGGACCGTGCGGGCTGCGGCGTTGACCTTCGAGCGCAGCCGGATGGCCGCCCCCTGAGCCGGGCGTCGCAGGTCGAGGTAGCGGTGCTTGAGCCGGGCCTCCTCACCCACGGTGACCCGCTCGTCGATCTGGAACGGCAGCGGGGCGCTCGGGTTGAGCACCTCGACCTGGCTGGCCACGACCTCGACCTCCCCCGTCGGCAGCTCGGCGTTCGCGTTGCCCTCGGGACGGGGACGCACGTCCCCCGTGACCCGAACGCAGAACTCGTTGCGCAGGTCGTGGGCCCCGCCCTCAGCGAGGACCTCGTCCCGGACCACCACCTGGGCGACGCCGGACGCGTCGCGCAGGTCGAGGAACGCCACTCCGCCGTGGTCGCGGCGGCGGGCCACCCAGCCCGCGAGCGTGACGGTCTGGCCGGAGTGGGCGGCACGCAGGGTGCCGGCCTCGATGGAGCGGAGCACGAAGCTGTCCTTTGCTGCAGGGGCTCGCCCAGCCGGTCGGCTGGGCGGCCCACCCATCCTAGGGACTGCCGAACCGGCCTCACGAACCCGTTTCTCCTGCTGCTACCGGGCGATCGCCACGAGTCCGACGTGCGGCCCCGCGGGCTGACGTAGGTTGCGATGATGAGGATGCCCACCCCGAGCAGGCACCGGGCGCTCACCGCGCGCGGCCGCTGGGCCGTGGTCGCCGCCCTGGCGGCCCTGCTCGTGCTGCTCCCGATCGGCGTGCGGTCCCTTCCCGTCCCCGGTGCGGGGACGCAGGCAGCCGAGCTGCTCGGCCTGATCCGCGCGTCAGGCGGCCACCCGTATGCGGGATACGCCGAGACCACGGGCAGCCTCGCCCTCCCGGTCACGGACACGCTCACCGACGTGGCCTCGCTGCTGGGCGGCCGTACCCTGCAGCGGGTGTGGTGGCGCGGCGGCGACGACTGGAGGTCCGACACGCTGAGCGCGTCCGGCGAGCTGAGCGCCCGGACCACCCCCACCGGCATGCAGGTCTTCGACTTCGAGGGCGGCGTCGTGGCGCGGACCCCACCGGACGTCGACGGTGCGGTGCGTCTGCCCCGAGCGGTCGACACCCTTCCCCCGCTGCTCGCCGGGCGACTGCTCAGCGGGGCGAGCGCGGCGCAGGTCTCGTCCCTGCCGCCACGACGGGTGGCGGGACGGGCGGCGGACGGCCTGCGGCTGACGCCCGGCGACACCCTGAGCAGCATCGAGCGGGTCGACGTCTGGGCGGACCGGGTCTCGGGCATCCCGTTGCTCGTCGAGGCGTTCGGCCGAACGAGCGTCACCGCGGCGGTCTCCAGCACCTTCCTCGACTTCACCGACTCCCTTCCCTCGGAGCAGGTCCTGGCCTTCACGGCACCTCCAGGGACCCGGGTCGTCGCCCGGCAGCGCCTGGACCTCGCCCAGTCGGTGGGCCGTACCCCCGACCCGTCCCTGCCGGCAACCCTGCTCGGCTTCCCGCGGGCGCCCTCCCCCACGGGGCTGGCCGGGATCGGCCAGTACGGCCAGGGCGTGAGGCAGCTCGTCGTGGGCCTGCTGCCCGACCGGGTCGCGGGCTCCCTGCGCGAGCAGCTGAGCACCGTCGTAGGCGCCACCGCGCTGCCGGAGGGCCTCGCCGTCAGCATCGGCCCGGTCGGCCTGCTCGTCACCGACCCCGCGGTGACGGGGCGGACGTTCCTGCTGACCGGGACCCTCACCCCGGACGGGCTGGCACGCGCGGCAGCCACCCTGCGCACGGGTGCCGCCTCGTGAGCACCCAGGCAGGGAACGCCCGGGAGATCGTCGACGCTGCCGAGGTCGTCATCCGCACCCGGTCGCTCACCAAGCACTTCGGCTCCGTCACCGCCGTCGACCGGGTCGACCTCGAGGTCCGGACCGGCGACGTCTACGGCTTCCTCGGCGCCAACGGCTCCGGCAAGACCACGACCCTGCGGTGCCTGCTCGGCCTCGTCCTGGCGACGTCGGGCTCGATCGAGATGCTCGGCTGCGCCATGCCGGTCAGCGCGGCGGCGGTGCTCCCGCGGGTCGGCGCGCTCGTCGAAGGGCCGGCGGCATACGGGCACCTGTCCGGCCGCGCCAACCTCGTGCTCCACGACGCCAGCGGCCGAGCCCCGCAGGGGCCGTTCGGAGGAGGCCGGCGCGACCGCGCTCAGCGGGCTGACGAGGTGCTCCGACTCGTCGGTCTCGGAGCCGTCGGCCGGCGTCCGGTCCGTGCCTACTCCATGGGTATGCGCCAGCGGCTCGGCCTCGCCGCCGCCCTGCTGCGCCAGCCCGAGCTGCTCGTCCTCGACGAGCCGACGAACGGGCTGGACCCTCAGGGCATCCGGGAGGTGCGCGAGCTCCTGCTGCGCCTGCACGGGGAGGGCACCACGATCCTGCTGTCCAGCCACCTCCTCGCGGAGGTCGAGCAGACGTGCACCCGGATCGGGCTGCTCGACCGGGGCCGGCTGGTGCTGCAGGAGTCCCTCGACGACCTGCGGGCGCCCACCGGCCGGACCCTCGTCGTCACGCCGGACCCCAAGGCCGCCGAGGCGTTGCTCGACGGCTCGGTGCCCGGCCTCTCCTCGGACGTCCGGGTGGAGGGGCGTGACGGGATGCGTCTGCTCGTCCGGACACGAGACCCGGGAGCGCTGAACGCCCGCCTCGTCGCCGGCGGTGTCCGGGTGCTGGAGCTGGGGCCTGAGCGACACACCCTGGAGGACGTCATCGGGAGCCGGACCCGTTCCCGCGCCGACGACGAGGTGCCGACATGAGAGGGGTCGAGCTGGTCAAGCTCTTCGGCCGGCGCCGCACGTGGGTCGCCCTGCTGCTGCTCAACCTGCTGCCCACCGTCGTCGCCGGCCTGCTCGCCTGGACCCGGCTGGCGCCCCGGCCCGGCTCGGGCCCCGCGTTCCTCTCCGCGGTCGTCGCCGACGGCTCCCTCTTCGCCATCGCGGCGCTGGCCATCGTGCTGCCGCTCTTCCTGCCCATCTCGGTGGCCGTCGTCGCCGGCGACGCCGTCGCGGGTGAGGCCCAGGCGGGCACGCTGCGCTACCTGCTCATCAGGCCGGTCGGCCGCACCCGCCTGCTGCTGCGCAAGCTCGGAGCGGTCGCCGCGTTCGTCGTCGTCGCCGTCGTCTCGGTGGCGGGCGTCGGATTCGTCGTCGGCCGCCTGCTCCTCGGGCAGGGCAGCCTCGACGGCGGGATGCTCAGCCTCTCCGGCTCGCTCCTCTCGCCCGCCGACATCACCTGGCGGACCGGGGTGGCCGTCCTCTACGTCACGGTCTCGATGCTGGGCGTGGCCGCGCTCGGGCTCTTCCTCTCCACCCTCACCGACTCCCCCCAGACGGCGAGCCTCGGGGCGATGGCCTTCCTCATCGGCTCCTCGCTGCTGCTCACCGTCGACGCCGCACGACCACTGCAGCCCTACCTGCCGACCCGCTACTGGCTCTCCTTCGTCGACCTCTACCGCGACCCGGTCCTCTGGAGCAACCTCGAGCGAGGGGTGGGGCTGCAGGTCGTGTATGCCGTGGTCTTCCTCGCCGCGGGGTGGGCCAGCTTCACGACCCGCGACATCACCAGCTGAGTTGCGCCAGCACTGTGGGAGATCCCGTGGGTGAGAGCGCCGTTCCAGAGCATTCCCGAAGGGAAACGACTATGTACGTGACGTCCGAGCGAGTCCTTGACGGTGGCGTCGTCGAACGCGAGCTCATCCTCGACGCGATCCCAGGCATCTTGTGGACGCCCGCCACCGCTTCGCCATCCCAACCCGTTCCGCTGGTCCTTCTCGGTCACCCGGGTGGGGTAGCTGCGTTGTATCCACGGCTGGAAGCTCGAGCACGGCACTCGGCGGAGCTGGGATTCGCCACCGTGACCATCGAGCTGCCCGGGAGCGGCCCGCGGCCTGCGCTAGCCGTCGTCGACCAGGCCCGTGCCGACCTTCGACTGATGATCACGAGTGGTGAGCGTCCGAGCGAGGAGGTCATCGACCGGCTGGTCCTTCCGCTGGTCGAGCAGGCCGTCCCGGAGTGGCGCGCGGTCCTCGACGAGGTTCTCGCGCTGCCAGAGATCAGGGGTCCGGTGGGCATCTCCGGAGGGGTCACGGCGATCGGAGTCCGGTTGGCCCTGGTCGAGCCACGCATCGCGGCTGCTGGACTCTTCGCTGGCAGCTTCGTCCCTCGCGCGATCATCGAGGAGGCCCGCCGGGTCACCATCCCGCTGCATGTCCTGCTTCAGTGGGACGACCAGGGCAACGACCGGCAGCTGGCTCTCGAGCTGTTCGACGCCTTCGGCTCGAGGGAGAAGACCCTTCAGGCGAACATGGGCGGGCACACCGGCATCCCGCCGCACGCCGCAGAGGACGCAGATCGCTTCTTCCTCCGCCACTTGGGCTAGATGCGGATAAGCGTGACGCGGCGGTCTGACGCAAGCCGCCTCCACCACCGCATTCGCGACGCGTGGGCCACCCTCGTCGCCGAGGTCGGCGATCGGCAACCCAGTCCGACCGAGCGACCGGGCCGCCAGGCTCGCGACCGTCGGCTCTCGCGCGAACGTGACCGGGTCGACGTCCGCTCTCACTCAAATCTGCTCATGACACTCTGGCTGTGACACAGTGGAGGTTCAAGCTGCCCCAGCCCTCGGCAGCGCCAGGAGGGAATTCCAAGGCGGCTCTGGGTGTCTAGAGCACACCATTCCGGCTCCAGCGGGTCGACCAGAGGCCCTGGGCTGATGCTGGCGATGGCCACCATCGGTTTCGCGGTCAACTTCTGGGCCTGGGCACTCTTGAGCCCGCTCGGTCCGGTCTTCCGCGACAACGGCACCCTGGGCGCCCTCAGCGAGTGGCAGGTCTCCCTGATCGTGGCCGTGCCGGTCTTCGTGGGCTCCCTCGGTCGGATCCCCGTTGGGGCGCTGACCGACAAGTACGGCGGCCGCGAGATGTTCGTGATCGTCTCGCTCACCACCATCGTGCCCGTCCTCTTCATCGGCTTCTTTGGGCAGACGAACTACGTCGCACTGCTGGTCGGCGGTTTCTTCCTCGGCATCTCGGGAACCTCCTTCGCCGTCGGCGTCCCGTTCGTCAACGCCTGGTTCCCGCCGAAACGGCGAGGCTTGGCCGTCGGGATCTTCGGCGCGGGCATGGGCGGCACCGCGATCAGCGCGCTCACGACGGTCAAGCTCTACACCTCCGTCGGCGACAAGGCACCGTTCCTGTTCGCGGCCGCCGCGCTGGCGATCTTCGCGGTGCTGGCGTGGCTTCTCCTCGAGGACGCGCCCGGCACGCGGGCCCCGACGTTGTCCTTGGTCACGCGGCTGAAGGCGAACGCAAAGCTGCCGATCACCTGGCAGGCCTCCATCCTGTACGCCGTCGCCTTCGGTGGGTATGTCGCGTTCTCGGTGTACCTTCCCGCCTACCTCAAGACCGCCTACGACCTGGCCCCCGCCGACGCGGCCAACCGGATGGCCGGCTTCGTCGTCCTGGCGGTGGTCATGCGGCCGGTCGGGGGGTGGCTTGCCGACCGGCTCGATCCGATCCCCGTCCTCGCCGGCGGATATGTCGTGGTCGTGGTGGGTGCCGCGGTCGCGTCCACCACCCCTGTCCTCGAGCCGGTCGGAGCCGTCGCGTTCCTTGCCATGGCGATGGCACTCGGCTCCGGCACCGGAGCCACGTTCGCCCTGATCGCCAAGGTGACTGACCCGACGAGGGTCGGAGGCGTGACCGGCATGGTGGGTGCGGCGGGGGGGCTGGGCGGCTTCGTCCCTCCGCTGATCATGGGTTATGTCTACGGCCAGACCGACTCGTATGCGATCGGCCTCGTGCTGCTCGCTGCGACGGCCGGACTGACCCTGGTGCTCACCGTGACGGTCGTCAGGAACACCGCCAACCGGGCTGCTCACCTTCCGGCCACACCAGTTGCCAGCGAGGACTTCGCGTGAGCTCAGACCACCGCCCCGAAGGCGCATCCGGGAGCCGCGATGACGATCGCGACGTCGGGATGGACGGCCCGTTGTCCGACGCGCTCGTCCGAAGCCGGCGGTTCTTCACCAGGGGTACCGTTTCTGCCGACCTGCGGACCCTCTCCCACGCAGGCGGCCGGGAGGCGGACGACTTCTACCGGGACCGGTGGAGCCACGACAAGGTGGTGCGCTCCACCCACGGGGTGAACTGCACCGGGTCGTGCTCGTGGAAGGTCTACGTCAAGGACGGGATCATCACGTGGGAGACCCAGCAGACCGACTACCCGTCGGTCGGCCCGGACAGCCCGGAGTACGAGCCGCGCGGCTGTCCGCGGGGGGCGGCCTTCTCCTGGTACACCTACTCGCCGACCCGGGTGCGTTACCCCTATGTGCGCGGCGTCCTGCTCCAGATGTTCCGCGAGGCCAAGGCCCAGAACGACGGTGACCCGGTGCGTGCGTGGGAGCACATCGTCGAGAACCCCTTGCGCGCCAAGGCCTACAAGTCCGCCCGCGGCAAGGGCGGACTCGTGCGGGCCACCTGGGACGAAGCGAGCGAGATCATCGCGGCGGCGCACGTCCACACGATCAAGAAGTACGGACCCGACCGCGTGGCCGGGTTCTCTCCCATCCCGGCGATGTCGATGGTCTCGCACGCCTCGGGCGCCAGGTTCGTCAACCTCATCGGCGGCTCGATGCTGAGCTTCTACGACTGGTACGCCGACCTGCCCGTCGCCTCCCCCCAGGTCTTCGGCGACCAGACCGACGTCCCCGAGTCGGGAGACTGGTGGAACGCCGGCTACCTGATCATGTGGGGCTCCAACCTGCCCGTGACCCGTACCCCCGACGCGCACTGGATGACCGAAGCGCGATATCGCGGCCAGAAGGTGGTCGCGGTGGCTCCCGACTACGCGGACAACGTGAAGTTCGCCGATGAGTGGCTGCCGGCGAAGCCGGGCACGGACGCGGCTCTCGCGATGGCCATGGGCCACGTCGTGCTGAAGGAGTTCTTCGTCGACCGGTCGACTCCCTACTTCACCGGATACGTGAAGACCTACACCGACCTGCCCCACCTGGTCCGGCTCGACGAGGGCATCGACGGCGGGCTCACGGCGGGCAAGTTCCTCACGGCCGCCGATCTTGCGGACCACGCGAACGACGAGAACGCGGCCTTCAAGACCGTGGTCATCGACTCGGTGACGGGGGAACCCGTGGTCCCCGACGGCTCGCTCGGGCACCGCTACGGCGAGGCGGGCGTGGGGAAGTGGAACCTCGAGCTCGGCGACGTCGACCCCGTACTCTCGCTGCTCGAGACCGCCACCGAGTCGGTGGTCGTGCGGATGCCGCGTTTCGACAACCCTGACGGAGCGGCGGCCGACCTCCCGCGCGGTGTGCCCGTTCGCCGCGTGGGGGCCCACCTGGTCACGACCGTCTTCGACCTCCTGATGGCGCAGTACGGTGTGGGCCGTCCCGGGCTGCCGGGCGCCTGGCCGACGGGGTATGACGACGCGCAGTCGCCGTACACCCCGGCCTGGCAGGAGGCCATCACCGGTGTACCGGCCGCGACCGCGGCCCGGATCGGGCGCGAGTTCGCCGCCAACGCCGAGGAGTCGAAGGGTCGCTCCATGATCGTGATGGGCGCAGGCACCAACCACTGGTTCCACTCCGACACGATCTACCGCGCCTTCCTCACCCTCACCAACCTCACGGGCTGCCAGGGCGTGAACGGCGGCGGGTGGGCGCACTACGTCGGGCAGGAGAAGGTCCGCCCGATCACGGGGTACACCCAGATCGCCAACGCGCTCGACTGGAGCCGGCCGCCGCGCAACATGATCCAGACCGCGTTCTGGTACCTGCACACCGACCAGTTCCGCTACGACCAGTTCGGCGCTGACACGCTGTCGGCCACGACGGGGAAGGGCCAGCTGGCGGGCAGGTCGACTGCCGACATCATCGCCCAGAGCGCCCGGATGGGGTGGATGCCGTCGTATCCCACCTTCGACCGCAACCCGCTCGACCTCAGCGACGACGCGGCCGCGGCCGGCAGACCGGTGGGCGAGTATGTCGTCGAGCAGCTCAAGTCAGGGGACCTCGACTTCGCTGGGGAGGACCCGGATGCTCCTGGGAACTACCCACGGATCCTGTCGATCTGGCGGGCCAACCTCCTGGGCTCCTCCGGTAAGGGCAACGAGTACTTCCTCAAACACCTGCTGGGCACGGACTCGTCGGTTCGTGCGACCGAGACGCCGCAGGGCCAGCGACCGGTCGACGTGCGGTGGCGCGACCAGGCGCCCGAGGGCAAGCTCGACCTGCTCATGACGATCGACTTCCGCCAGACGAGCACGACGATCTTCTCCGACGTCGTCCTGCCTGCCGCCACGTGGTACGAGAAGCACGACCTCAACACCACCGACATGCACCCGTTCGTGCACTCGTTCAACCCGGCCATCGCCCCGCCGTGGCAGACCCGCACCGACTGGGACGCCTGGCAGACGATCGCTGAGAAGTTCAGCGAGCTGGCCGCCACCCACCTCGGCGTCCGCAAGGACGTGGTCGCTGTCGCGCTGACGCACGACACCCCCGACGCCATGGCCAACCCCCATGGCGTCGTGCGCGACTGGAAGAAGGGTGAGTGCGAGCCGATCCCGGGGATCACCATGCCCAAGCTCATCGAGGTCGAACGCGACTACGGCGCCGTCGCCGAGAAGATGAACGCCCTGGGACCGCTGGTGGACACCCTCGGGGCGAGCACCAAAGGCGTGACCTTCGAGCTGGGAAAGCAGGTCGACTACCTCCGCGCCAAGAACGGCGCCGTCCGCGGTGGCGTGGCCGACGGACGCCCGTCGCTGAGGCGCGACGTGAACGTCTGCGAGGCGATCCTCGCGATGTCAGGCACGACCAACGGTCACCTCGCGACGCAGGGCTTCAAGACGCTGGAGAAGCGCACCGGCGTGCGGCTCGCCGACCTGGCCGAGGAGCACGAAGGCAAGCAGATCACCTTCGCCGACACCCAGGGCCCGCCGGTCCCGGTGATCACCTCGCCGGAGTGGTCGGGCTCCGAGACCGGCGGACGGCGATACTCACCGTTCACGATCAACGTGGAGCGGAAGAAGCCGTGGCACACGTTGACGGGGCGGATGCACTTCTACCTCGACCACGACTGGATGATCGAGCTGGGCGAGGGCCTGCCGGTCTACCGGCCACCGCTCAACATGGCGGCGCTCTTCAGCGAACCCGTCCTGGGAACCATCTCTGACGGCGCGTCCGGCGAGGTCGAGGGCCTGACAGTGCGCTACCTGACCCCGCACAACAAGTGGTCGATCCACTCGGAGTACCAGGACAACCTGTTCATGCTGTCGCTGTCGCGCGGTGGCCAGAACATCTGGATGAGCGACCGTGACGCCGCCAAGGTCGGCATCCAGGACAACGACTGGGTCGAAGCGGTCAACCGCAACGGGGTCGTGGTGGCCCGGGCGATCGTCACGCACCGCATGCCTGAAGGGACCGTGTACATGTACCACGCCCAGGACCGGCTGATCGACGTCCCCCTCGCGGAGACGTCGGGCAGGCGTGGCGGCATCCACAACTCGCTCACCCGTCTGCTGGTGAAGCCGTCCCACCTGATCGGCGGCTACGCCCAGCTGACCTTCGCCTTCAACTACCTCGGGCCGACGGGCAACCAGCGCGACGAGGTCACCATCATCCGCAAGCGCAGCCAGGACGTGACGTACTGATGAAGGTCATGGCACAGATGGCGATGGTCATGAACCTCGACAAGTGCATCGGGTGCCACACCTGCTCGGTCACGTGCAAGCAGGCGTGGACCAACCGCTCCGGCACCGAGTACATCTGGTTCAACAACGTCGAGACGAGGCCCGGGCTCGGCTACCCGCGCACCTACGAGGACCAGGAGAAGTGGCAGGGCGGCTGGGAGCTGAACGCTCGCGGCCGGATGAAGCTCAAGGCCGGCGGCCGCTTCAAGAACCTCATGACGATCTTCTCCAACCCCAAGCTGCCCTCGATCAACGAGTACTACGAGCCATGGACCTACGACTACGCCACGCTCACCGACGCGCCCGCCCAGGAGCACACCCCGGTCGCGCGACCGAAGTCGCTGATCAGCGGCAAGAACCTGAAGATCGAGTGGTCGGCCAACTGGGACGACGACCTCGGTGGCTCCACGGCCACCGCGCACCGTGACCCGATGCTGAAGAAGATCGCCGACAAGGTGAAGTTCGAGTTCGAACAGACCTTCATGTTCTACCTGCCGCGGATCTGCGAGCACTGCCTCAACCCGTCGTGCGCCGCGTCGTGCCCCAGCGGGGCGATCTACAAGCGAGAAGAGGACGGCATCGTCCTGGTCGACCAGGACCGGTGCCGGGGCTGGCGCAAGTGCGTGTCGGGCTGCCCGTACAAGAAGGTCTACTTCAACCACCGCACCGGCAAGGCGGAGAAGTGCACCTTCTGTTTCCCCCGCATCGAGGTGGGCCTCCCGACGGTCTGCGCCGAGACGTGCGTCGGCCGACTGCGCTACATCGGCCTCATGCTGTACGACGCTGACAAGGTGCTCGAAGCGGCGTCCCAGGAAGACGAGCAGGGTCTCTACGAAGCCCAGCGAGATGTCTTCCTCGACCCGTTCGACCCCGAGGTGGTCCGCGAGGCGGAACGGGCCGGCATCGCCCGCGACTGGGTCGTCGCCGCCCAGCGCTCCCCCATCTATGCGCTGATCAACACATACCGGGTCGCGCTGCCGCTGCACCCGGAGTACCGCACCATGCCGATGGTCTGGTACATCCCGCCGCTGTCGCCGGTGGTCGACGTCGTCGCCGAGACCGGGGAGGACGCCGAGGACACGGGCAACCTCTTCGCCGCGATCGACGCGCTCCGGATCCCGGTCGAGTATCTCGCCGAGCTCTTCACCGCCGGCGATGTCGCACCGGTCGACGGCGTCCTGAAGAAGCTCGCCGCCATGCGCTGCTACATGCGTGACATCAACATGGGCCGCGATCCCAACGGGGCGATCCCGGCCGCCGTGGGCATGACCGAGGAGGACATGTATGACATGTACCGCCTCTTGGCGATCGCTAAGTACGACGAGCGGTACGTGATACCGCCGGCTCACGCCGAGCAGGCGCACTCGCTCGAGGAGCTGTCCACCGAATGCTCGGTCTCGGACTACGGAGGGGGGCAGCAGGACCTCTTCGGGGAGGGCTCCGGCACCCCGACACCGATCGCGGTCGAGAACTTCCAGATGCTGCAGGACCGGCAGACCTCCGACCGGCTCGCCGGGCCGGAGAACAAAGGGCGCCGGGTCAACCTGCTCAACTGGGACGGCAAGGGCTCACCACCGGGGGTCTTCCCGCCGAAGGGGCCGGACTCGTGAGCCGCCGCCGACCGAAGCCGACCCTTCCGCAGGACCAGCTCACCCTCGTGTGGCAGTCGGTCTCGCTGCTCCTGGACTACCCCGACGAGGCCCTGCTCTCCCGGGGCACGCTGCTCAGGTCGGTCGCTGCCAGCGTGCCACCCGCGATCGGAGACTCGCTCCGCGGCTTCCTCGACCACCTCGAGACCACCCCGCTCCCGGAGCTGCAGGCCGCCTACGTCGAGACCTTCGACACCCGACGGCGCTGCAACCTCTTCCTGACCTACTTCGCGCACGGCGACACCCGCAAGCGGGGAATGGCCCTCCTGCGGTTCAAGCAGACCTACCTGAGCGCGGGGTTCGAGCTGGACGACGCCGAGCTGCCCGACCACCTCTGCGTCGTCCTCGAGTTCGCCGCCACGGGCGACCAGGTCCTGGGCCGAGACCTCATGCTCGACCACCGCGCCGGACTCGAGCTGCTCCGGCTCTCGCTGCGTGACATGAGCTCACCGTGGGCCGGCCTGCTCGACGCGGTCACCGCCACCCTGCCCGCCCTGCGCGGCGACGAGCACGATGCTGTGCGCCGCCTGGCCGCCGAGGGTCCACCCGAGGAGGAGGTCGGGCTGGCACCCTTCGCCAGTCCCCAGCTCAGCCCCGGCGCGACCACCCCGGGCTCCACCCTGCTCCCCATGCCGTCCTTCCCAGGAGCCCGCGGATGAGCGAGTTCCTCTTCGTCGTCGTGCCGTACGTCTGCCTGACGACGTTCGTCGTCGGGCACCTGTGGCGATACCGCTACGACAAGTTCGGCTGGACCACCCGCTCGTCACAGCTCTACGAGAACCGGCTGCTGCGGATCGGGAGCCCGCTGTTCCACTTCGGGATGCTGGGCGTCGTCGGCGGCCACATCATCGGCCTCCTGGTGCCGCAGTCGTGGACCGACGCGCTCAGTATCAGCGAGACCACCTACCACGTCGTGGCCGTCGTGGGCGGTCTGCTGTCCGGTGCTGCGGCGGTGGTCGGGATGGTGATCCTGATCTACCGCCGTCGCACGACCGGGCCCGTCTTCTCGGCGACCACCGTGATGGACAAGGTCATGTACGCCTTCCTCGCCGCAGCGATCACCGTGGGGATGTGGAACACCGTCGCCGGCTCGATCCTGACCATCGGAGGCGAGTACAACTACCGTGAGGGCGTCTCCGTCTGGTTTCGCTCCTTCCTCGCCTTCCACCCCGACGCCGACCTGATGGCCGATGCGCCCCTGGGCTTCCAGGTGCACGCCCTCGTGGCCTTCGGGCTCTTCGCCATCTGGCCCTTCACCCGGCTCGTGCACGTGTTCAGCGCACCACTCGGGTACCTCACCCGCCCGTACATCGTCTACCGCAGCCGAGACGACCAGCTCGGCAGCCACAGGCCCCGCCGCGGCTGGGACCGCGTCGGCTGACCTGCGGCGAGACGATGGTCGACCAGACATACCCCGAACTCCGAGTTTTCGCTCAGTGGGGATGGACACCGCGGCCAACCCGCGAAGAGGAGAGCAGATGCAGAAGGAATCATTGACGGCACTCGTCCGCCACCACCTGGAAGCGGCCAAGGCGGCGTCCAGCGGTCGAAGCGCACACACGGTCTACGGCGGGCACGAACGCGTGCTGCGCCAGACCCTGATCGCCCTCCAGGCAGGCAGCAAGCTCGAGGAGCACGAGAACCCGGGCGAGGCCACCCTTCAGGTGCTGCACGGCCGGGTGACCCTCGCCGCGGGTGAGAGTCAGTGGAACGGGTCGCCTGGCGACCTGATCACCATCCCCAGCTCCCGTCACTCACTCGAAGCCATCGAGGACTCCGCCGTCCTCCTGACAGTCGGCAAGGCGGTGACCGGCTGAGGTCGTCGCGATCCGGCAGCACGAGTGGTCCCCCACGACCCCTCCGACGAGCCTCACCGCACTGGACCCAGGGGCACCCAAGACCCAGGGGCACCCAAGACCCAGGGGGCACTCGGGGCCCAGGGGGCACTCGGAGGGTTGGACTCTGCTGGGACAGCTGCCCGAGGCCCCGCGTCGCGAGTCGGGTGGACCTTCGGCAGGCGGGAGGACACGGCCGGGCTGAGCCCGTCTCACTCGCCTCGGCAGCGGCGAAATCGACGCACATCTCGACCCTGGAACGTAGGACATCCTCGGGGCGCTGCAGCACGCCGCCTGTGGAAGTCCACCGCGCTTCAGCTCCGTTACCGGCGGCCGAGTGCCTGGCGGCCCGCGGGCGTCATCCGACCTTCGGCCTCGAGGCGGTCGGCGATGGCGAGGTTGCGCTCGGAGGTCGTCCCTCGGGTGCGCCGGGGCGTGAACTTCTGGAGGTACGACGTCGAGTCGTGGGCGCGGCGAGTGCTCTCGCTCCACCCGTATGCGATTCCGGCCTCCAGCAGGTCGTGGAAGCCGATCGACGCCACTGCGCTCCTCGATGACTGGAGCTGTACCCAGGCCCCAGGGTGAGCCGCGTGGTGGTGTTCCAGCCAGGACCACAGCTGCTCCACCGTGGAGAAGGCGATGATCTCAAGGTCGTCGGCCATGGTGCTGACGATAGGTACCGCCACCGACGACCGCACGACTCGCAGGAATGACGAACAGTCCACGTCGAGCCATGAGCGGGCCTTGCGCGGACACCCGGCGCAGCTGAGGCGTCACGAGCTGAGCCGGGCGCAGTCCGCGGGGCCCCAGTCCGGCGGTCGAGGGACCCCCAGCGCCTCCGCCACCAGCGCCTGCACGAGCCGGTCCGCGGGCAGCGCCCCGTGCGCCACCGCAGAGGCCGGACAGATGTCCTGCAGAGCCGGACTGGGCACGCCGGCCAGCACCGCGGAGTCGGGCGGCAGGACGACGTCGTCGGCGGTGCTCCAGAGTGACACCGCCACCACCCCCGCCGGGAACGGCTCTCCGGACAGCCGGGTGAGCACGGCACTGTCGGGGGCCAGCTGCTGGCAGGCCGTCGGGCAGGTGCCGGCGACGAGCGTCCCCAGCTGGGCGAGCTCAGTGCCGTGGTGGGGCGAGCCGACCGTCACGAGCCGCCGGGTTGTGGCGGCACCGCCCTGCTCGGTCACCCAGATCCGGGCGACGACCCCGCCTGCCGAGTAGCCGACGAGGTCGACCGACAGTGAGCCGGTCCGTCTCCGCGCCGCGGCCGCGGCCTGCCCGAGCGCGTCCGCCTGGACTCCGAGGTCGCCCAGCGCCGAGTCGGGCAGCACCACGACGGTGACGTCGCGTCCCCGTGCGCGCAGGGCGTCCGCCAACGGCGTGAGCGAGCGCTCGGACCCGCCGTAGCCCGGGACGAGCAGGACTGGGCCGGGGCGCGACTGGTCCACGGTCCCCGCCGGGGCGCCGAGCCGAGCGACCAGCACCGCCGCGGCAGCCCCCGCTACGACGATCAGAGCCATCGCGAGGAGGACCACCACGAGGCGCCGTCGCGGAGGCGACAGGCGCGAGAGCGAGGGGGGCACGCCCCATCATCCGTCAGGACCGAGCCGCCCGGGAGGCCCTAGGGGCCGCGTCGACGACCGACGCCAGACCGCGACCCCGACGGCCCGCGCGAGCATCCATCGCGAGCGCAGGATCAACCGAAGGCTGCGCCAGTGCTCCGGCGTCTGGTTCGCGGCGTGCAGACGGCGCCGCACCGACGGCCGCTCGAGGTGGCCCATCTCGCCAAGGACGTTGCCGACCACCGCGAACCACAGGTCGTGCGACTCATGGACGAAGTCCGGGATGGGCAGCGCGACGTCCAGCACGTCACGGCGCAGCCCCATGGCGCACCCGAAGTACCACCGCACGCCGACGAGGACGAGCGCGAGGTTGAGCAGCCGGCGTCCGGAGTCACGGGTGTGCAGCGGCCAGCGCGGCGGCTCCAGGGGCCCGCCGAGGACGGCGACGCTCGTCGCGACCACACCGTGCTCGCGCAGCGCCGACACCATCGCGGCCACCCGTCCGGGCACCCACACGTCGTCCTGGTCGCAGAGCAGCACCACGTCACCGCGGCTGAGCTCGATGGCGCGCTCGAACGTCCGCACGTAGCCGCGGTTCGTCTCGTTGCGGCGCACCGTCACCCGCGGGTCGGCGAGGGCCAGCACGACCTGAACGGTGTCGTCGGTGCTGGCGTCGTCGACGACCACCACCTCGTCGTCCGGGGACAGCTGGCTCAGCACCGACTCGAGCTGGGTGGCGATGTGCGCGGCGCCGTTGTGGGCGGCAAGGCAGACACTGACCCGGACGGAGGGGTCAGGCATCGCCTACGCCCGCTTCCCGGTATGCCGGGTGGAAGGGCCAGGGCGCGTCCCTCTCCCGCAGCGTGGTCCAGTCGCGTTCGCGTGAGCCCCAGGCGGCCATGATCCCGACCACCGCCCCGGGGTTGTGCAGCTGTCCCGCGAGCACGGCGTTATACGCGTCGTCGAGGGGGAGCCAGAGCCCGCGGATCTCCGCCTCCTCGCCCTCGCGACCGTAGTCCTGGCCGTCGGCGGGCTCGACGTCCCGGGCGAGGAAGACACGCAGCGCCTCGGAGATCCCGCCGGGCGAGGAGTAGAAGTCGATGAGGACGTCCCAGCGGGCGGCGACGAGGTCCGCCTCCTCGAGCAGCTCGCGAGCGGCCGCCTCCCAGGGAGGCTCGCCCGACACGTCGAGCAGCCCGGCGGGCAGCTCCCACTCCACCGTGCGGACCGGGTGGCGGTACTGCCGGATGAGGACGACGTGCTCGACACCGTGGATGACCCGCAGGGCGACCACGACGACGGCACCGGGGTGCTCGACGTACTCCCGCGTCACCTCACCGGCGTCGCCGAGGTCCACGGTGTCGCGGCGGACGTCCCAGACCATGCCGCGGTACGCGACCTCGGACGCGACGCGGCCCCGCTCGACGACCTCGTCCCGCAGGTCGAGCCGGCCGCCGACGGGCAGCTCCACGTCAGTGCGATGCTGCGGGGACCGTGACGTCGCCGGGCAACCCGGCGGCGGCCTCCTGCTCGACCATCGTCCGGGTGCGCTCGACCTCGACGAGGCGCTCACCGCGCTGCCGGTCGAGCGCCGCCTCGACGAGCCCGGCGAACAGCGGGTGCGCCCGGTGCGGGCGCGAGCGGAACTCCGGGTGAGCCTGCGTCGACACGTAGTAGGGGTGCACCTCCCTCGGGAGCTCGACGAACTCGACGAGCTCGCCGTCCGGGGAGAGCCCGGAGAAGACCAGTCCGGCGTCCTCGAGCTGCTGGCGGTAGCCGTTGTTGACCTCGTAGCGGTGGCGGTGCCGCTCCTCGACGTCCGGCGTGCCGTATGCCGCGGCGACGACGCTGCCCTCGGCGAGCCGCGCGGGGTAGAGCCCGAGCCGCATGGTGCCGCCGAGGTCGCCGGCGCCGTCGACGAACGCCTTCTGCTCCTCCATCGTCGCGATGACGGGGTGCTCGGTCTCGGGGTCGAACTCCGAGGACGAGGCCCCGGCGATCCCCGCGACGTTGCGGGCGTACTCGATGACCATGCACTGCAGCCCGAGACAGATGCCGAGAGTGGGGATCTGCCGGACCCGGGCCCAGTGCAGCGCCCCGAGCTTGCCCTCGATCCCCCGCACCCCGAAGCCACCGGGCACGAGGACGGCGTCGACACCGCCGAGCGCGCGCTGAGCGCCTGCCTCGGTCTGGCACTCGTCGCTGGCCACCCACCGGATGCGGACCTTGGCGTTGTGGTGGAAGCCCGCGGCCCGCATCGCCTCGGTGACGGAGAGGTAGGCGTCCGGCAGGTCGATGTACTTGCCGACCAGGGCGATCTCCACCTCGTGGTCCGGGTCGTGCACCCGCTGGAGCATCAGGTCCCAGTCATGCCAGTCGACGTCGCGGAAGTTCAGGCCGAGCCGGCGGATGACGTAGGCGTCCAGCCCCTCACGGTGGATGACCTTGGGGATGTCGTAGATGCTCGGCGCGTCAACAGCCGCCGCAACGGCGGCCACGTCGACGTCGCACATCAGCGAGATCTTCCGCTTGATCCCGTCGGGGATCTCGCGGTCGGCTCGCAGCACCAGGCCGTCCGGCTGGATGCCGACCTGGCGCAGCGCTGCCACGGAGTGCTGCGTCGGCTTGGTCTTCAGCTCGCCGCTCGGGGCGAGATAGGGCACCAGGGAGACGTGGAGGAAGAAGACGCTGTCGCGGCCGATCTCGTGCCGCACCTGCCGGGCGGCCTCGAGGAACGGCAGCGACTCGATGTCGCCGACCGTGCCACCGACCTCGGTGATGATGACGTCGGGAGCGTCCGGGCGGCCGGTGGCCATCCGGCGCATCCGGGCCTTGATCTCGTTGGTGATGTGCGGGATCACCTGCACGGTGTCCCCGAGATACTCGCCCCGGCGCTCCTTGGCGATGACCTCGTTGTAGATCTGGCCGGTGGTGACGTTGGCCGAACCCACGAGGTTGACGTCGAGGAACCGCTCGTAGTGGCCCACGTCGAGGTCCGTCTCCGCCCCGTCGTCCGTGACGAAGACCTCGCCGTGCTGGAACGGGTTCATCGTGCCCGGATCCACATTGAGATAGGGATCCAGCTTCTGCATCGTCACCCGAAGGCCACGCGCCCGGAGCAGGTGCCCGAGACTCGAGGCGGTGAGGCCCTTGCCGAGAGAGGATGCCACGCCGCCGGTGACAAAGATGTGTTTCGTCTGTTCCGCCACGGGGTTGCAGTCTATGTCATGTCCCGGACGCGGCGTACCACGCAGCCCAGCGGCGCGCCGTGGACTCCCCGTCGTCCCAGCCCTTGGCGCGGTCACGCGCACGCCGGGCGAGGTCCGCGCGCAGAGCCGGCTGCCCGAGCAGCTCGTCCACGGCATGCGCCAGCCGCTCGGGATCGCCTGGTGGCACCAGCAGCCCGTCATCGCCGACGAGGTCCGACAGCCCGCCCACGTCGGTCGCGACGACCGGGGTCCCGGCGGCCATCGCCTCCTGGACCACAAGCGCCCGGGCCTCCCAGCTGCTCGGGAGGACGAACACCGCGCTGGCCCGCAGCCAGGGGGCCACCTCCTCGCGAGCACCGAGGAAGCGCACTCCCGTGCCGTCGGCCCGATGCTCGAGCTCCCGCAGCAGGTCCGCGTCGCCGTCACCGAGGACCACCCAGGTGACCGGCGTCCGCATCCGGCGAGCTGCCTCCACGAGGTCCGCGAGGGCCTTCTGGGGTGCGATCCGCGAGACGGTCAGCACCATCGCCCGCGTGGCCTCCTGCCCGAGGAGGCGTCCGGCCTCCCGCGAGCGGTCCTCGTCGCTGGGGACCGGCTGGGACAGCAGGAGCGGCACCTGCGGGGACGGCACGGGGGCGAGCTCGACGCGGACGGCCCCGAGGGAGACGGCGAGGGCCACGAGGTCGGCACTCGCGCCGGTGACGAGGTCGGCAGAGCGGATGACCCGGCGCACGAGCGCCCGGGCGAGACCGGTGCCACGGACGGCGGGCAGCGGGTTGTGCAGTGACACGACGGAGCGCGGCCGACGGCGCAGGCCGGCGAGCGCGAGCGCGACGAGGCCGGCCGCCTGGAGGCCGTGGGCGTGGACGACGTCGGCACCGGATGCCAGTCCTCGCATCCGCGGCAGCCACTGAAGCGCGCCGACCGGGCTGCTCGGCCACCAGGACCGGGCACGGGTCCAGCCGAAGCGCGCTGCCGTCCCCGTGTCGGTGACCACCTCGACCTCGTGCCCGAGACGCCGGAGGTCGGCGGCGAGCTGGCGCACATGGGTGCCGATGCCGCCGGTGCTGCGCCCGAGGACGAGGACCACCCTCATGGACGGCGCCGGATCCGGGCGATGAGCAGGTCGGTGGTCGCCCGGTCGCCCCGCGTGACGACGACGAGCTCGAGGACGAGGACCAGCGCCGCCACGACGACGCCCTGGGCGACGGCAGGCAGCAGACCGTCGACTGTCCACACCGTCGTGAGCGCGAGCCCGGCACCGGCGCCGAGGACACCGGCCGCCACGGACACGAGCGCGGTGCGTCGCAGCCCCTCCAGGGCCGGCGTCCCCCACGAGCGCGCCGTCGCCGCGACGAGGTCGAGTGCCGCGAGGGTCATCCCCACCGAGCTCGACACCCCGAGGACGACGAGGGCCCTCACCGGGGAGCTGTCGGGCGGGACGAGCGCCAGCGGTGCGGATCCAGCGATCAGCCAGCCGGCCGCCACGGCCGATCCGGCGAGCAACGGCCGGCCTCGGACGTAGAGCGCACGGGTGAGCAACGCCGCGACACCCAGGCTCGGCAGCCCGGGCGCGAAGGCGAGGACGGCGGCCGGCATGGCGTCGAGGACCTCGCGCCCGGTGCTCGTGATGCGCCCCGCGTCGAGGCTCGCGAAGAACTCCCCGAGGGGATGGCTCACCGCGGCGAGCATGCCCGCGCCGAGGGCGCCCAGCAGGGTCATGGTGCGCAGGCTTCTGGCCAGGACCGGCCTGGCCGCATCGGTGTCCCGCTCGCGGGCCTTCTGTCCCCGGTAGACCCGGGTGGCGGCCCCCTCCATCGTGGCGAGCGCCGGGAAGGTGGCCGTCGCGAGCGGCACGGCCAGCACGGCATACGGCAGCAGGTAGGCGGTCTGCACGTAGGTCACGACGTTGAGCACTCCGATGCCGGCCCGCGTCGTGACGACGATCGTCGCGACGACGGCGAACTGCTGGGCGAGCAGAGCGAGGACGCCGGCCCCGGCCAGAGCGCGCACCCGGGAGGCGCCGTCGGGCGGGAAGTGCAGGGTCGGGCGCAACCGCACCCCCGTGCGCCAGATCGGGACGACCAGCGGCACGCTGAGGACGACGACCCCCAGTGTCGTGCCGCCCGCGAGGGCGAGGAACGCCTCTGGTGGCACCCGGTCGATCGACATGGCGCCCTGAGCGAGGTGGCCGTAGACGGCGTAGCTGAGGATCACGACGACGCTGGACAGCAGCGGGGCCAGCGCGGCCGCGAGAAAGCGCCGGTGCGCCTGGAGCACCCCGGCCAGGACGATGCCGATGCCGTAGAGCACCACCTGGGGGGCGAACAGCCGGATCATGTATGCCGCGAGCTCCCCGCCGCCGGGACAGGCCCGGTCGTCCACGAGCCACCCGCCGAGCGGGCCGGCGAGCAGCGCCAGGACGATGCTGGCCGGGGTGAGCAGCAGCACCGTCCAGGACAGGAGGGCAGAGCCGACCCGGTCCGCCTCGGCGGTGTTGCCGCGACCGAGCGCGCCGGCGATGAGCGGGACGGCTGCGGCGGCGAGCGCCCCACCGGCCGCCACCTCGAACAGGACGTTCGGCAGGCTGTTCGCCGCCTGGTAGACCGTGCCGACGCAGGTCGCACCGACCGACCGCGAGAACTCCAGCCACCGCGCGAACCCGAAGACCCGGGCGCCGAGGGTGACGAGCGCGATCAGCCCGGCGGCCGCCGCGATACCCGGCCCCGTCCGGCTCTGTCCCCTCACCTGTCGTCCTCACCCGAGGCGAGCGTGGCACGCCCCCAGGCGTCCAGGGTGCGCAGCCCTGGAGTGCGCTCGATCACCTGGGTGAAGCTGACCCGCTCGGAGGCCAAGGTCAGGCCGGTCAGCAGCACCAGGGCCGCCACCCGTCCGCGCGGGCCGAGGTGCTCCAGCAGGGCGACACCCACGAGCGCGCCGGCAGCGTTCGCCCCGGTGTCACCGAGCATGTCCGTCCCGGCGAGGTCGCCGGGCAGCGCCGCGGCCGCGGCGCCGACGGCCGAGGCGGCTGATCCCGACCCGACCATCGCGAGCGGCAAGCCGGCGATGACGGCCACCTTGAGGGCCCGTCCGGGACGCAGGTCGAGGAGGTTGGCGAGGTTCGCCGACCCCGCCACGACGGCCCCGGCGACGACGATGCGGACCAGCCGAGCACCGCGGCCCGGGCCCGGGTGCGTCCCCGGCCTCGCCTCGAGGGCTGCTGCTGCCGCCAGGCCGGTGCCGACCAGCCCGACGACCTTGACGGCACCGGTCGTCACCTCCCCACGTGCCAGTGCGCCGAGGTGCCCGCGCAGCCCCTTGCGGGGCGCCCCCGGGACGAGGTCGTCGAGGGCTCCGAACGCCGCGGCTCCTGCGACCGCCACGACCCCGGCCGGAGAGCCGGCGGTCACGGCACCCGCGAGGGCACCGACCACGTAGGCCGGCCCCTCGAGCAGGCTGACCTGCCGCCCCGCGTGGTTCGTCCGCAGCCACCGCTCCCGGCCCCCCGGCGGGTGGCGGGCCAGCTCCCGGGCGGCGACGGCGGTGGCCACCGCAGCTGTGCCGGCCGCGACCAGCTGGCGCAGCCGGCGGGTGCCGGTCATTGCACCGGCTGGGGCACGGCGGCCTGGGCGTCGGAGGAGACGCCGAAGTGGCCGGCGGTCCCGAGCCACTGCCGAGCGAGCGTGAGGACGATGACGCCCGCGCCCATGACGGTGTCGGCGTGGTCGACCGTCGACATCGACTTGGCGGCCGCCCCGTCCTTGCGGATGATCGTGACGAGGCTCGTCGTCTCCTCCTGGCCGACGGCCGTGGTCGGCTGGCCGGTGGCGGCGACGAGCCCAGCGGACTGAGCGCTCAGCGTGTTCGCCAGGGCGAGGAGGCTCGCCCCCTGAGCGGTCACCGAGGCCGTGGTCCCCGCGATGGGACCGGTGAGCAGGACCGCGAGATCGGCCCGGTCCAGCTGGCTCTGGGTGAAGTCGACCAGCTTCGCGTCCTTGAGCACGCCGAGCGCAGCCGCCCCACCGGGCACCGGCGTGGTGGCGGCGCCGGCGGGGTGCACGAGGACCTTGGCGAGCACCGAGGCGAGGAGGGCGTTGCCGTCGGGGACCTGGGGCACGCCTACCAGGTCGGCGGCCTTCGCGGCTGTGGTCGCCCGGTCGGTGGCCTTGGCAGGGTCCTTGTAGTCGTCGCGCAGGGTGACGACCGTCGTGACCGACGCGCCGGCCTCTCCGAGGGCCTGCTGGACGTTCTGGGCGAACTTGCCGGCGACGTCGGGAGTGACGAGCAGGGTGACCGAGCGAGCCTTGAGCCTGCCGTCGAGTGCGACGGGGGCCACCAGGGCGGCGTACTGGTCCTGCGCCTTGATCGTGTTGTTGGCATCGTCGAGCTGGCGCCGCAGGTCGTCCTTCTCCTGACGCAGCACGCTCACCTGGTCCGTCAGCTGGGTGCCGATGCTGCCCTGGAGCGGGCCGGCGCCGAGCACGATGCCGACGGCGAGCGCCAGGAAGATCGAGACGATGGAGACGAGGTGGAAGCGGAAATCAATCACGTGAAGAGCCCAACGGTCCAGGACCAGACGTCGTCCCAGCGAGCACCGAGCACCTGGAGGAGGGTGGTGCCCGCCGGCGTCGAGGCCAGCGCGACAAACAGAGCAAAGAGTCCCACGATGAGCATCCCGACGAGGGACCGGGTCGAGATCCGGGCCCGGTAGAGCCGGCTCACCCCCTTGGCGTCGACGAGCTTGCCGCCCACCCGCAGGCGGGTGAGGAAGGTGCTGGCCATCCCCGACCGGCCCTTGTCGAGGAACTCGATCAGGGTGGCGTGGGTACCGACCGCCACGATCAGCTCAGCGCCGCAGTCGTCGGCCAACAGCATCGCGACGTCTTCGCTGGTGCCCGTCGCCGGGAAGACCACGGGGGTGATGCCGAGGTTGGTGACGCGCTCCAGCCCCGGGGCGTTGCCGTCACGGTACGCATGCACGACGATCTCGGCTCCGCAGGTGAGCGTGGCGTCCGTGACGGAGTCCATGTCTCCGACGATGAGGTCCGGGCGGTGGCCGGCCTCGACCAGCGCATCGGCGCCGCCGTCCACACCGATGAGCACCGGGCGGTACTCCCGGATGTAGGAGCGCAGGGTCCGCAGGTCCTCCAGGTAGTGGTAGCCGCGTACGACGATCAGCGCGTGCCGCCCCTCGATCTTCGTGGCGATGTCCGGGACCCCGACCCGGTCGAAGAGCAGCTCGCGCTCGCGCCGTAGGTACTCCATGGTGTTGCCGGCGAAGGCCTCGAGCTGGACCGCCAGGCCGGCCCGGGCCGCGTCCATCGACTCACGGACCAGCTCGGGGGTGAGCATGACGCCGGTCGCGACTGCGCGGCCGGCGACATGGAGCGCTCCGTCGTGGATGTAGGCGCGCTCACCGTCCCTGACCGCGGTCATCACCGCTTCCCCGACGTCGTCGAGCACCGGCACGCCGGCCAGGAGCAGGATCTCGGGCCCGAGGTTGGGGTAGCGCCCCGACGTGGAGCGGGCCGCGTTGACGACGGCGACCGGCCGGATGGCCACCAGCGCGTCGGCACTCACCTTGTCGATGTCGAGATGGTTGATCACGGCGATCTCGCCCGCCCGAAGGCGCTTGGTGAGCGCCTTGGTGCGTGCGTCGACCCGAACCGTCCCGCCCATGCTGTGGGGATCGGGCGGAGAGTGGCGACGGCGCAGTGACAGGGACATCACCGACCATCGTGCCACGCGGGGAGGGTGCAGGTTCTGTCCCCCACAGGTGGGCGGGTCGCTGTGTGCCCGCTGTCAGCCCGAGGTGGTGCGCTCGGCCCTGCGTCGCGGCGACCGCGTGGTGCTGGCCGGCTCCCCTGTGCCGTTCCGCAGCTCTCCGGCCTGACGTAGCAGCTCGCGGGCGTGCTCGAGGCCGGCCGCGGAGCCGGCATCCCCGCCCATCATCCGGGACAGCTCCCGGAGTCTCTCGTCGTCGCATACCTGCGTCACACTGCTCGAGGTGACCCGCCCGTCGTCGTCCTTGTGGACCACGAGGTGTCGGTCCGCGAAGGCGGCGACCTGCGCCAGGTGGGTCACGACGATGACCTGTGAGGAGCGCGCCAGGACGGCCAGCCGGGCCCCGACGTCCACCGCAGCGCGGCCTCCTACTCCGGCGTCGACCTCGTCGAAGACGAAGGTCGGCACGATCCCGGCGCCGGCCGCCCCGCTGACCACCTCGAGCGCCAGCATCACGCGCGAGAGCTCGCCTCCCGACGCCGCGCGTGCCACGCTCCGCGCGGGGGTCCCCGGGTTGGCGGCCAGCAGGATCTCGACCTCGTCGACGCCGTATCGCCCGAACCTCACCGGTTCGCCCGCCACGACGAGGCCGTCGGGGTCCGGCCGCGAGCCGACGGCCACGCTGACCTCGGCCTTGCCCATGGCGAGATGGGTGAGCTCGCCGGTCACCCGGCTCCCGAAGTCGACGGCTGCCGTCTGGCGTGCGTCGCGCAGGGCTTGCGCCTGGGTCGCCAGCAGTCCCCGCAGCCGGACGGTCTCCTGCTCCAGCTCGGCCACCCGGTCGTCCGCTCCCACCAGGTCCGTCAGCGTCTGGGCCGCCTCCTTGGCCCACACCAGCACCTCGTCGACGGTGTCGCCGTACTTGCGGGTGAGGTCGGCGAGGTCGGCACGGCGCTGCTGGACAGCCGCGAGGCGTGCCGGGTCGACGTCCACGTCGGAGACATAGGAGGCCAGGTCGCTCGCCAGGTCGGCGGCGAGGTACCCCAGCTCGGCCGCGCGCTGGTCCAGCTCGCGCAGTGCGGCGTCGTGCTCCACCATCGGCGCCAGCGCGGCGCGGACGACCGCCAGCTGGTCGAGGGCGCTCGGCGCCGCGTCCACGGCGAGCGAGTCGTCCCCGATCAGTGCGGCATGCGCCTGCTGGCCGGCCTGTCGTAGCCCGTCGGAGTGGGCCAGCCGTTCGTCCTCGGCTCGCAGGGTCACGTCCTCGCCCGCCGCCGGGTCGACCCGCTCGACCAGCTCCAGACCGGCGCGCAGGATGTCGACCTCGCGCGCCCGGTCCCGGCTCAGCACGCGGAGCCGGTCGCGCTCCCTGGTCGCGGAGACGAGCGCCTCATACGTCTCGCGGTAGGCGGCCAGCGGGGGGCCGACAAGGTCTGCGGCGAAGGAGTCGAGGACCTCCCGGTGCTGGTCTCCCTGCCGCAGCCGCCACTGGTCGGCCTGTCCGTGGACGGCGACGAGCAGCTCCCCGAGCTCGGAGAGCAGTCCGACGGGCGCGCTCCGGCCGCCGACGTGTGCTCTGGAGCGGCCCTCCCTGCTCACGGTCCGGGCGAGCACGAGCTCGTCGTCGACGTCGGCACCAGCCTCGGCCGCTCGGGCGCGGGCGGGATGGTCCGGCGGGAGCGCGACGACCCCCTCGACGAGCGCGGCAGGGGCACCCTGCCGGACGAGCGCCGAGTCCGCGCGAGCTCCGAGCAGCATGCCGAGCCCCGATACGACCATGGTCTTGCCGGCCCCGGTCTCTCCTGTCACGACGTTGAGTCCGGGGCTCAGCTCGAGCACGGCGTCGTCGATCACGCCGAGGCCCTTGATCCGGATCTCCTGGAACACGGTCACACCCTACGGGCCGCTGGCGTCACCGGCTCCGGTTGTTCCCCCGCCATCCCGCGACGGAGAGGTCGAACTTCGCCACGAGGCGGTCCGTGAAGGGCGATGCACTCAGCCGCGCCAGCCGCACCGGGGTGTCGCTGCGGCAGATGTCGATGCGCGCGCCCGGCGGCAGGTCCACCTGCCGGCGCCCGTCACACCACATGACCCCGTGACCTTCGGTCGTCGGGGTCACCTCGATGGCCAGGCGGCAGGACGGCCCGACCACGACGGGGCGGGCGAAGAGCGCGTGCGCCGAGTTGGGCACGACGAGGATCGCCTCGACGTCGGGCCAGATCACCGGCCCGCCCGCAGAGAACGCGTATGCCGTGGACCCGGTGGGGGTGGCGACGACGATGCCGTCGCATCCCCAGGTCGACAGGGGGCGACCGTCGATCTCGAGGGTGAGACGGATCATCCGCTCCCGCGCGCCCTTCTCGGCGCTCACCTCGTTCAAGGCCCAGGACGACGCGATCTCGCGGCCGTCGTGGCGGACGCGGACGTCGAGGGTCATCCGCTCCTCGACGTGGTAGCTACGCTCGACGATGTGGTCGACGGTGGCCTCCACGTTCTCGCGCTCGGCCTCAGCGAGGAAACCCACGTGCCCCAGGTTGACCCCCAGCAGCGGGGCGTTCGTCCCTCTCGAGTGCTCCGCCCCGCGCAGGATCGTGCCGTCCCCGCCGAGCACGCACACGAGCTCACACCCGCGAGCCGGCTCGGCCGGGTCGGCCGCGACGGTCGGCCCGATGTCGTGGTCGGCGAAGGCGGTCCTCTCGTCCTGAGCCAGCGCGACCTCCACCCCGGCCTCAGCAAGGCGGGCGACGACCGCACGCGCGATCTCGACGACCTCGGGCCGCTTCGGATGGGCCACGAGAAGGATGCGGCGGGTCACGGTCGTCCTTTCGCCTGCTCGATCAGCGCCTCGAGGGCTTCCTGCTCCGGGCCATCCCCGGGGCGCAGTGTCATCCAGAGTAGGTACTCCCGGTTTCCGTCGCCGCCCCGGAGGGGGCTGGCAGCCAGGCCGAGCACCCGCAGCCCGGTGGCTGCCGCCTCGGCGATGACCTCACGCAGGATCCGGGCATGCTCGACCCACGAGGTGACCACCCCGGTCCGACCCACCCGGTCGCGCCCCACCTCGAACTGCGGCTTGACCAGGACCACGAGGTCGCCATCCGGTCGCAGCTGGGCGGCCATGGCCGCGAGGGTCAGCCGCAACGAGATGAAGCTGAGGTCGGCGACGACGAGGTCGAAGGGCTCGCCGAGGTCTCCCGCGGCGACGGCCCGGATGTTGAGGTCGGACCGCTCCACCACGCGGGGGTCGGTCGCGATGGCGGCGACGAGCTGTCCGTGACCCACGTCGAGGGCCGTGACGTGCGTCGCTCCGGCCTCGAGCAGGACCTGCGTGAAGCCGCCAGTGCTCGCTCCCACGTCGAGGCAACGGCGTCCGGTGACGCGCAGGCCCTGCGGCCCGAACGCCTCGATCGCCCCCAGGAGCTTGTATGCCGCGCGCCCGACCCAGTGGGCGGGTTCCTCGGTGAGCACGACCTCGGTGGCGGGGTCCACCACCGCGCTCGGCTTGGTCTGGGGCAGCCCGGCCACGAGCACCGAACCATCGACGATGAGGTCGCGAGCCTGCGCTCTCGAGCGCGCCATCCCGCGCCGGACCAGCTCCGCGTCGAGCCGTACCGGCGTCGCGCCACCTGGCGGCAGCGCCGGGTCAGACACGCTGGGTCACTCGCCGCCCAGGTCGGCGAGCCGGTCCCGCAGGGTGCGGTGCACCCGCTCCCCTGCCTCGATCTGCTCGTCGAGGTCGCCCGCTGACGCGCTGCCCTCGAGGTTGTCCAGGGCGGAGTCGATCAGCGGGTCACCGGTCTGCGGCGCCGCGACGACCGGGGCAGGGAAGAGCCCGTCCTCGTCATCCACGTCGAGTGATGCGTCGACCGTCCCGGGCGGGTCGACGGGGTCGAGGCCGACCCCGTCGACGTGCGCCGGGAGGGTGGTCCTGGCTCCCTGGTCCGCGTCCGCCTCGGCGCCGACGTCAGTGCCCAGGTCGTCGGCGCTCATGTCGTCAGTGCCCGGGTCATCGTGCCATGGTCATCCGTGCCATGGTCATCACGGTGATGGTCATCATGGCGATGGAGCTCGTCAGTCATGGGCCTCTACCTGGTGTCTCGGCCTCGCGGCGCGGGGTCTGTCTCGCTTCGAGACCGGTCTATCTGTTCGAGACCGATCTATCTGGAGGCGCGGCTGGTCTTCTTCGCGACGGACTTCTTGGCGACCGACTTCTTCGCCGGAGTGGCCCTCTTGGTGACCGCCTTCTTCGCCGTCGCCTTCTTCGCCGTCGCCTTCTTCGCCGTCGCCTTCTTCGCGGGAGTGGCCTTCTTCGCCGGAGTGGCCTTCTTGGCTACCGACTTCTTCGCCGTCGCCTTCTTCGCCGGAGTGGCCTTCTTGGTGACCGACTTCGTCGCCGTCGCCTTCTTCGCCGGAGTGGCCTTCTTGGTGACCGACTTCGTCGCCGTCGCCTTCTTCGCCGGAGTGGCCTTCTTGGTAGTGGCCTTCTTGGTGACCGACTTCTTCGCCGTCGCCTTCTTCGCCGGGGTGGCCTTCTTGGTGACCGACTTCTTCGCCGCCGACTTCGTGGCAGCAGTCTTGGTGGGTGCGGCCTTGGTCGCAGCTGTTTTCGTCGCCATCAAATCCTCATTCCTGGTGATCGGTGAAGACGCCGGGTCCTCCTCGTGGAAGTCGGCCTGGACGACCCCGAAACCGTCGGTTCCGAGGCCATGAGCATCTTCGCGGGGCGTGCGCCCGCTGAGGGCGGCGATCGCGGCGATCCCGCTCCCGGTCATCGAACGCACCGCGGGAGATCCCAGCACCTGACCGCGCAGCTCTTCGATGTCGGCGGCGATCTTGGCAACGCCCGCTCGCGCGCGGTCGAGCTCCTCGACTGAGACGAACCCCGAGCGGGCTACGGCGCTCTCGACCTCGGAGCGCACCAAGGCAACGATGCTCGCACGGTTCGCTGCAGCAGCGGCGAGCATCTCGTCGGCGAGAGCGGCTGCCTGGCTGGCCAACGCACCGGAGGACAGAGAGCTCGGAAGGGCGAGGATCGAGCCGGCGACCTCGGTGGCCTTGTCCCGGGACAGCTCTGTCAGCCCGGACGCCAGCTGCAGGTAGCCGCGCACTGCGTCGAACGCCATGATGACCTCCTCGTCGTCCTGTCCGGGCCAACGCTACTGCCCCAACGAGCCAGTGCGTTATCGAAACACCGCGCGGTTCAGGTTGGCTGCCGCAGCCGTCAGGCTCGTCGGATCGGCGTCACGGTGCTGCCGGGCGCACAGCAAGGCCTCAACTCCGGCCGCCAGCAACGCGTTTCGCTGCACCGGGTCGCCCATCTCCCCCAGCTGGTCACCTCGGCCTAGCGCCAGATCAGCTGGCGACGACGGGTCGAGACGAACCTGTGCGTCGCCGCAGATCCACCAGCACCCCGCGCGCCGGACCTCAGGCACCGGCTGGTCGAGCACTCGCAGATCCTCGCCGACCCAGGTGGGTCTGACGTCCCGTGCCGACCTCACGAGGGACTCGAGGCTGTCCACCCCCGTCAGGACCCACAGCGAGTCGAGCCCGGCGGCCGTGGCGCCGGCGATGTCCGTGTCGAGCCGATCCCCCACCGCGAGAACATCCTTGGCGCCGAGGTCCAGCCTGGTCAGGCAGAGCTCGTACAACGGCGGCTCCGGCTTGCCGGCGACGACCGGCTGACGACCGCTGGCCACAGCAACGGCTGCCACGAGTGTCCCGTTGCCTGGCGCCGTCCCCCGGTCGGTCGGCAGCGTGGCATCGCGGTTGGTCGCCACCCAGGTGGCGCCTCCGGCAACCGCATACGCCGCCTCGGCGAGGTCGCGGACAGTCACGTCCGCGCCGTAGCCCTGCAGCACGGCTGTCGCATCCGCGGCGTCAGCAGTGGGGGAAAGGCCCGCTTGCACCAGTGCCTGCCTCACACCGGGTCCCCCGACCGCCAGGACCACCGCCCCCGGGTCGAGCTGGGCCGCCAGCAGCGCGGCCCCGGCCTCGGCGCTGGTGACGACCTGGTTCGGGACCGCCGCCAGCCCCAGCCCGACCAGCTGCTCGCTCACCTGCGCCGGCGACCGCGACGCGTTGTTCGTCGCGAACAGCAGGCCGATGCGGTCGGGTCGTGCCGTGATCACCTCCACGGCATGCGGCACCGCCACGGCTCCGCGGTAGACCACGCCATCGAGGTCGCAGACCAGTGCGTGGTAGCGCTCGATGAGGCGCGTCGCCGGCTCGTTCAGCGCGAGCTCCCGGCTGGGCCCCGCTCGTCGCCACCGAGCTCGTGGTCACCGAGCTTGTGGTCACCGCGCTTGTGGTCACCGAGCTTGTGGTCACCGAGCTTGTGGTCACCGAGCCCCCGGTCACCGAGCTCGTCGTCCTCTGTCTCGAGCAGGTCGAGCTGGGCGACGCCGTCGAGCTCGTCGAGCCGCTCCGCGGCGTCCGTGTCCAGGGCGTCATCGGCATCCACCGCGTGCGCGAACCACTCCCGGGCACCCTCCGTCTCACCGAGGGCGAGGAGGGCCTCGGCGTAGGCGTAGAAGAGACGGGCGCTCCAGGGTTTGCGCCCGGTCGACTTCAGCTCGGGAATGTCCAGCCCGGCCGCCGCGGCGTCCTTCTGACCGAGGTCGCGCCGGATACCCGACACGACGATGGCCAGCTCCACCCGCTCGTCACGGGCCAGCGTGCGGGCCTCCGGCGACGACGCAAGGTCGAGCGCCCGGTCGAGGCGCCCGAGACCGCGCTCGCAGTCGACCATCAGCGGCAGCAGGTGGGAGGAGCCGGACAGACGGCGAACAGTCCGGAACTCACCCAGAGCCCGCGACCACTCCCCCTTGCGGTAGGCCACCAGCCCGAGTGCCTCGCGGGCAGCCGGCACGCGACCTGCACGGCGCACTGCGGTCTCCGCGTGCGCCTCCGCGGCATCGAGGTCGTCGTCCAGCAGGGCTGCCACCATGACCAGGTGCTGGGCGACGCCCTGGGCGTTCTCCTTGCTGAGGGTGCGCAGCTGGGTCCAGACCGAGCGGTCCAGCTCCTTGCCGGTGATGCCGTCGGCGATCGCCGGCTCGGGCAGCCGCGGGCTCTTGGGCGTCAGCCGGGTGCCCCCGCGCTCCTCCCGGTCCTGTCCGCCGCGGCTCTGCCCTCCACGGCTCTGCCCTCCGCCGACTGGCGTGGACGACGAGCCTCGTCCGGCTGGGCGTCCGGGCTGGCCGCCGCGTCCACCCGAGCCCTGGGAGCCCCCGCGTCCCGGGCGGCCTTGTCCTGACGAGTCTTCTCGGGGCGTCATATCTCGGTCACTCCACTTCCAGTTGGTACGGACCATGCTAGGGGCATCGCGAAGTGCTGCGGACATGCGAAAGCGCCTCGCCCGGATTGCTCCAGGCGAGGCGCTTCGAAAGTATGTCCGGCTGCGTCCTACTCTCCCACACCGTAACCAGTGCAGTACCATCGGCGCTGAAGGGCTTAGCTTCCGGGTTCGGAATGGAGCCGGGCGTTTCCCCTTCGCTATGACAGCCGAAACTCTATGGAGATGTCAATCAGTTTCCCGACCGTATCTCGGGAACTGCACAGTGGACGCGACGCATCTTCTCTATAAAGAATGATGTAATCAAGTTATCGGCTTATTAGTACCGGTCAGCTTCATGCATTACTGCACTTCCACATCCGGCCTATCAACCCAGTAGTCTAGCTGGGAGCCTCTCGGGGTAAACCCCATGGAAACCTCATCTTGAAACGTGCTTCCCGCTTAGATGCTTTCAGCGGTTATCACTTCCGAACGTAGCTAATCAGCGGTGCTCTTGGCAGAACAACTGACACACCAGAGGTTCGTCCATCCCGGTCCTCTCGTACTAGGGACAGCCTTTCTCAAGTTTCCTACGCGCACAGCGGATAGGGACCGAACTGTCTCACGACGTTCTAAACCCAGCTCGCGTACCGCTTTAATGGGCGAACAGCCCAACCCTTGGGACCTACTCCAGCCCCAGGATGCGACGAGCCGACATCGAGGTGCCAAACCATGCCGTCGATATGGACTCTTGGGCAAGATCAGCCTGTTATCCCCGGGGTACCTTTTATCCGTTGAGCGACGGCGCTTCCACAAGCCACCGCCGGATCACTAGTCCCGACTTTCGTCCCTGCTCGACATGTCTGTCTCACAGTCAAGCTCCCTTGTGCACTTACACTCGAAACCTGATTACCAACCAGGCTGAGGGAACCTTTGGGCGCCTCCGTTACCTTTTAGGAGGCAACCGCCCCAGTTAAACTACCCACCAGGCACTGTCCCTGATCCGGATCACGGACCGAGGTTAGATATCCAGAACGACCAGAGTGGTATTTCAACGTTGACTCCACACACACTGGCGTGCATGCTTCACAGTCTCCCACCTATCCTACACAAGCCGTACCGAACACCAATACCAAGCTGTAGTAAAGGTCCCGGGGTCTTTCCGTCCTGCTGCGCGTAACGAGCATCTTTACTCGTAGTGCAATTTCGCCGAGTTCATGGTTGAGACAGTGGAGAAGTCGTTACGCCATTCGTGCAGGTCGGAACTTACCCGACAAGGAATTTCGCTACCTTAGGATGGTTATAGTTACCACCGCCGTTTACTGGCGCTTAAGTTCTCAGCTTCGCCGTGAGGCTAACCGGTCCCCTTAACGTTCCAGCACCGGGCAGGCGTCAGTCCGTATACATCGTCTTGCGACTTCGCACGGACCTGTGTTTTTAGTAAACAGTCGCTTCTCCCTGGTCTCTGCGGCCGTTCAGGCTAGGAAGTAAATTCCTTCACCCTCTGGGCCCCCCTTCTCCCGAAGTTACGGGGGTATTTTGCCGAATTCCTTAACCATGATTCACTCGATCGCCTTGGTATTCTCTACCTAACCACCTGAGTCGGTTTGGGGTACGGGCGGCTCGAACCTCGCTAGAAGATTTTCTTGGCAGCATAGGATCACCCTGCTTCCCGCTTACGCGGTCACTGTCAGGTCTCAGGCTATGTGAGATACGGATTTGCCTATATCTCGCCCTACACCCTTGGACGTGGACTACCATCGCCACGCGGAGGCTACCTTCCTGCGTCTCTCCATTGCTTATCTACTACCAGCTAGGGTCGTGCGCTCCGCTCGGATCTGTCCGAAGACGTCACCGAGTTTCAGGCACTTAGCATTACTGGGTTCGATATGGGCGGTTCTTCGCCGGTTCCGGAATATCAACCGGATGTCCATCGACTACGCCTGTCGGCCTCGCCTTAGGTCCCGACTTACCCAGGGCAGATTAGCTTGACCCTGGAACCCTTGGTTATTCGGCGGACGGGTTTCTCGCCCGTCATTCGCTACTCATGCCTGCATTCTCACTCGTGTGGCCTCCACGGCTGGATCACTCCGCCGCTTCCCTGGCCACACGACGCTCCCCTACCCATCAACACGCTTGGACCGTAAACCCGCAGGAAATACGGCCGGGCAAAGTGTCAATGCCACAGCTTCGGTGGTGTGCTTGAGCCCCGCTACATTGTCGGCGCGGAATCACTTGACCAGTGAGCTATTACGCACTCTTTAAAGGGTGGCTGCTTCTAAGCCAACCTCCTGGTTGTCAATGCAACTCCACATCCTTTCCCACTTAGCACACGCTTAGGGACCTTAGATGGTGGTCTGGGCTGTTTCCCTCTCGACTACGGAGCTTATCCCCCGCAGTCTCACTGCCACGCTCTCACTTACCGGCATTCGGAGTTTGGCTAACGTCAGTAACCTGGTGAGGCCCATCAGCTATCCAGTAGCTCTACCTCCGGTAAGAAACACGTGACGCTGCACCTAAATGCATTTCGGGGAGAACCAGCTATCACGGAGTTTGATTGGCCT
This sequence comes from uncultured Actinomycetota bacterium, assembly GCA_963826375.1. Lineage (GTDB taxonomy): Bacteria > Actinomycetota > Actinomycetes > Actinomycetales > Dermatophilaceae > Lapillicoccus. The sequence goes on from CAWGWN010000009.1 coordinate 1,705,148, forward strand.
TTCACCCCTACCCACAGCTCATCCCCTCAGTTTTCAACCTAAGTGGGTTCGGTCCTCCACGCAGTCTTACCTGCGCTTCAACCTGGCCATGGGTAGATCACTCCGCTTCGGGTCTAGACCCAGCGACTCATTCGCCCTATTCGGACTCGCTTTCGCTACGGCTTCCCCTCACGGGTTAACCTCGCCACTGAGCACTAACTCGCAGGCTCATTCTTCAAAAGGCACGCTGTCACCCCACAAGGAGGCTCCAACGGATTGTAGGCACACGGTTTCAGGATCTATTTCACTCCCCTCCCGGGGTACTTTTCACCTTTCCCTCACGGTACTTGTCCGCTATCGGTCACCAGGGAATATTTAGGCTTAGCGGGTGGTCCCGCCAGATTCACACGGGATTTCTCGGGCCCCGTGCTACTTGGGATACTTCTCTGGAGTTCGCGTCATTTCGTCTACGGGGGTCGCACCCTCTGTGCCGGGCCTTTCAATGCCCTTCGACTATGACGCGAATTTTTGACTCCATGCCAGCTTGTCAGCACTGACTGAAAAGTCCCACGACCCCGACCATGCAACGCCTGACAGCTATCACACATGATCGGTTTAGCCTGATCCGCTTTCGCTCGCCACTACTAACGGAATCGCGGTTGCTTTCTCTTCCTGTGGGTACTGAGATGTTTCACTTCCCCACGTTCCCTCCACTCGCCCTATGTGTTCAGGCGAGGGTGACTGGACTTGCCTCCAGCCGGGTTTCCCCATTCGGAAATCCTCGGATCACAGTCTGGTTATCGACTCCCCGAGGCTTATCGCAGATTCCTACGTCCTTCTTCGGTTCCTGGTGCCAAGGCATCCACCGTGTGCCCTTAAAAACTTGGCTACATACAAAGATGCTCGCGTCCACTGTGTAGTTCTCAAAGTACGGGCGGTACCTCACCGACAATGGCGCCTGCCGCAGTCGCGGTGGTTCGTCCAATGGTGAGGTCCTGACCGGTTACCCGATCCAGAAGGGGGCGCAATGCCCGAGCCTTCAGGACCCAACAACGTGCCAGGCGCTGCCATCCTGCCGGCTGCGTTCCATGACCTCCGAAGAGACCTGTACTTGCAGCTGACCCGATGTCAGCGCCAAATAATCGATGTTCCACCCTTGAGCACCTGTCATGAAGCGTACGTCCATGACCAGGCTCTGGACCGCTTGCGCGGCCAGTGCTCCTTAGAAAGGAGGTGATCCAGCCGCACCTTCCGGTACGGCTACCTTGTTACGACTTAGTCCCAATCGCCAGTCCCACCTTCGACGGCTCCCTCCCTAAGGTTGGGCCACCGGCTTCGGGTGTTACCGACTTTCGTGACTTGACGGGCGGTGTGTACAAGGCCCGGGAACGTATTCACCGCAGCGTTGCTGATCTGCGATTACTAGCGACTCCGACTTCATGGGGTCGAGTTGCAGACCCCAATCCGAACTGAGACCGGTTTTTTGGGATTCGCTCCACCTTGCGGTATCGCAGCCCTTTGTACCGGCCATTGTAGCATGCGTGAAGCCCAAGACATAAGGGGCATGATGATTTGACGTCATCCCCACCTTCCTCCGAGTTGACCCCGGCAGTCTCCTATGAGTCCCCGCCATTACGCGCTGGCAACATAGAACGAGGGTTGCGCTCGTTGCGGGACTTAACCCAACATCTCACGACACGAGCTGACGACAACCATGCACCACCTGTATACCGACCTTGCGGGGCACCCATCTCTGGATGTTTCCGGTATATGTCAAGCCTTGGTAAGGTTCTTCGCGTTGCATCGAATTAATCCGCATGCTCCGCCGCTTGTGCGGGCCCCCGTCAATTCCTTTGAGTTTTAGCCTTGCGGCCGTACTCCCCAGGCGGGGAACTTAATGCGTTAGCTGCGGCACGGATCTCGTGGAATGAGACCCACACCTAGTTCCCAACGTTTACGGCATGGACTACCAGGGTATCTAATCCTGTTCGCTCCCCATGCTTTCGCTTCTCAGCGTCAGTAGTGGCCCAGAGACCTGCCTTCGCCATCGGTGTTCCTCCTGATATCTGCGCATTTCACCGCTACACCAGGAATTCCAGTCTCCCCTACCACACTCTAGTCTGCCCGTACCCACTGCAAGTTCGGGGTTGAGCCCCGAAATTTCACAGCAGACGCGACAAACCGCCTACAAGCTCTTTACGCCCAATAATTCCGGACAACGCTCGCACCCTACGTATTACCGCGGCTGCTGGCACGTAGTTAGCCGGTGCTTCTTCTGCAGGTACCGTCACTTTCGCTTCTTCCCTGCTGAAAGAGGTTTACAACCCGAAGGCCTTCATCCCTCACGCGGCGTCGCTGCATCAGGCTTGCGCCCATTGTGCAATATTCCCCACTGCTGCCTCCCGTAGGAGTCTGGGCCGTGTCTCAGTCCCAGTGTGGCCGATCGCCCTCTCAGGCCGGCTACCCGTCGTCGCCTTGGTGAGCCATTACCTCACCAACTAGCTGATAGGCCGCGAGTCCATCCCAGACCGAAAAACTTTCCACACGGTAGAGATGCCTCTCCGTGTCATATCCGGTATTAGCTCCGGTTTCCCGGGGTTATCCCAGAGTCTGGGGCAGGTTACTCACGTGTTACTCACCCGTTCGCCACTGATCAACCCGGAGCAAGCTCCGAGTGTCACCGTTCGACTTGCATGTGTTAAGCACGCCGCCAGCGTTCGTCCTGAGCCAGGATCAAACTCTCCGTTGATGTTTAGCTCCACAGTCCGAGGACCGTGAAAATCTATTCCCTCAAGAGGGTTGTAGTTCCTGGCTGAGCAAGAACAACTAGCCAGGACGGGAAAACCGTCCTGTGTTTGTTCATTGTCAACCAAAGGATTTTCGAATCGAGAATGACTGCTCCTCCGGTCGTGATGACCGGTCTCGCCGCCACCTCGAGACGAGGTTTATTGGCATCGATTTTTGGCACGCTGTTGAGTTCTCAAGGTTCGGACGCGCACCTCGGCGTCATCCAGTGGACTTCGCGTTGGGGCAACCCTACAAATTTACCCGTCTGCTTCTTGGGCGTCAAATCCGTGATCCGCTCTTGGAGCGGCCGGACTCGAGCGCACTTGGCTCTCGGCGGGTTCCTCACTGTATCAGGCTTTCCGCCTGGCTCTCGACCGCCCCGGGGGGCGACCTCGCAGCCAGGAAGCGGCTCGATCTCAGTGGGTCAGCTCGCGGGACCGGCCTGCGTCGAGCCGTGCTTGCGCACCTGCTCGGTGGTGTCCGTTCCTCCCTCTCGGGCTGACGTCGTGAACTCTAGATGCACCTCGCGGGGAAACACAAATCGGCGCTCGACCTGCGTGGCGCTCGAAGGTCAACCACTCCCGATTCGCTTAGACCGCAAGGGAACTGGTCAGCTCCGGCGTGCGGCGGCAAGGCTCTTGCGGCCGCGACGAAGCAGGGCGACCTGCCCGTGGATGAAGTCCGCGGCCCCCAGCACCTGCTCCGGGTCGGCCACCTTGACGTTGTTGACCGACGCACCCCCGTCGGCGATCGCCCGTCGCGCGGCGTTCCGGGAGTCGACCAGCCCTACGGCCACCAGGGCGTCGACCACCGAGGTGCCCACCGCGACGTCCGCTCCGGGCAGCTCCCCCGTGGCGTCCTCGAGGGTGCGAGCGTCGAGGGCCGTGACATCCCCCTTGCCGAACAGCGCCGCGGACGCGGCCTGGACCGCCTCGGTGGCGGCGGTGCCATGGACGAGGGTCGTCACATCGGTGGCCAGAGCCCGTTGGGCCTCGCGCAGGTGGGGAGCCTCCCGGACGGACTGCTCGAGCCGCGCCAGCTCTGAGCGGTCACGGTCGGTGAAGATCTTCAGCATCTTCACGACGGAGGCGTCCTCGACGTTGACCCACCACTGGTAGAAGGCGTACGGGCTCATCATCTGCGGGCTGAGCCAGAGGGCGTTGCCCTCGCTCTTGCCGAACTTCTGCCCGGCCGCGTCGGTGACGATCGGCGTCGTCAGCAGGTGCACCGAGGCACCCTCGACCTTGTGGATGAGGTCGGTGCCCGCGGTGAGGTTGCCCCACTGGTCCTGTCCCCCGGTCTGCAGGGTGCACCCGTACTCGCGGAAAAGGTGCAGGTAGTCCAGCCCCTGGAGCAGCTGGTAGCTGAACTCCGTGTACGAGATCCCCTCCTGGCTCTCCAGCCGCGCCGCGACGGCGTCCTTACGGATCATCTGGTTGACCCGGAAGTGCTTGCCGATGTCACGCAGGAAGTCCAGGGCCGACAACGGCGCAGTCCAGTCGAGGTTGTTGACCATGACCGCGGGGTTCTCCCCCGCGAAGTCGAGGAACGGTCGGGCCTGACCTTCGATGCCGGCCACCCACTCGGCGGTCTGCTCCTTGGTCTTGAGCACCCGCTCGGAGGTGGGCTTCGGGTCGCCGATCAGTCCGGTCGAGCCGCCGACCAGGCAGATCACCCGATGCCCCGCGCGCTGGAGATGCCGCAGAAGAATGAGCTGGACGAGGTTGCCCATGTGCAGCGACGGAGCCGTCGGGTCGAAGCCGCAGTAGAGGGTGACCGGCCCGTCGGCGAGGGCTTTGCGCAGCGCGGTCTCGTCGGTGGTCTGTGCCACCAACCCCCGCCACGTCAGCTCGTCGAGGATGTCAGTCACGTCGTCGTTCTCCTTCGTCGTCGCGGGACCCGTGCGGCGCCCAGGGGCAAGCCTGCCCTATGCCGGTCGCCTGGGGACACGTGGTTTCCCGGGGCGGTAGAGCGACACCGTCGGCTCGCCGTCCAGGAAGAAGCGCCAGGGGTATGTCGCGCCGTCGCCGCCGGGGCCGGCGACTCCCACGCGGGGCCCCGTGCGGATCACGGCGGCGTCGACCGGCGTGGCGGCAGCCCGGATGTCGAGGTCGATGGTGCCTGGCCTTCCCCGGGACGCCGACGGGGCACAGAAGTCGAGCCCGGTGTCGCGCCCCGTGAGGCCCAGGGTGCTGGCCAGCCGGGCCGGGCCACGGCACCAGTCCCGTGGCGCGATCCCCGATCGCCGCGCAGCGGCCACCTCGTGACCGGCCACCACCTCGCCGGCACGGACCAGGACCGCCTGCGCGAGGCCGGGCGGCCCGGTGACGAGGCAGAGCATCCAGTGCATGCCGTAGGTGAAGTACACATAGGTGACCCCAGCCCGGCCGAACATCGGCGCGGTGCGCGGCGTCTCGCCTCGGAAGGCGTGCGAGCCCGGGTCCAGGAGGTAGCCGGCATACGCCTCCGTCTCGGTGATCCGGACGGTCACCCCCGCGTGCGTCATGGTGCAGCCGAGCAGCGCGGGCGCGACGGTGAGGACGTCCTGCGCGAAGAACGCGCGCGAGAGTCGACGGCCCATCGCTCAGCGGGAGGCGGAGCAGAACGCCCGGGCCGCGAGGGCCGTCTCCGCGGCGCTCTCCAGCTGCTCGCGGACCCGGTCTGGCGCCGTGCCCCCTGTGGCGTCGCGCGAGGCGAGCGACCCGGCGACAGAGAGGACGTCGCGCACCGCGGAGGTCAGGTGGGGGCTGAGCGCCTGCAGGTCCGCGTCGTCGAGGTCCCACAGCTCGATCCCCCGGCTCTCGCACTCGCGCACGCAGGCGCCCGCCACCTCGTGCGCGACCCGGAACGGCACCCCCTGCCGAACCAGCCACTCGGCGATGTCGGTGGCCAGGGCGAACCCCTGCGGAGCAAGGCTCTCGAGCCGGTCCGTGTCGAACCGCAGCGTCGCCACCATCCCCGCGAAGGCCGGCAGGAGCACCTCGAGCGTGTCGACGGCGTCGAAGACCGGCTCCTTGTCCTCCTGCAGGTCGCGGTTGTAGGCCAGCGGAAGGCCCTTCAGTGTCGTCATGAGCCCGGCGAGATCCCCGACCAGCCGGCCGGCCTTGCCTCGTGCCAGCTCGGCCACGTCGGGGTTCTTCTTCTGCGGCATGATGCTCGACCCGGTCGAGTAGGCGTCGTCGAGGGTGACGTAGGAGAACTCCTTGGTCGCCCAGAGGACGACCTCCTCCGCGATCCGGGACACGTCGACCGCGATCATCGCCGCCACGAACGAGAACTCCGCGGCGAAGTCGCGGCTGGCGGTGCCGTCGACGGAGTTGTCGACCGAGCGTGAGAAGCCGAGCTCCTCGGCGACCGCCTGAGGGTCGAGGCCCAACGAGCTGCCGGCCAGGGCGCCCGAGCCATAGGGCGAGACGTCGACGCGCCGGTCCCAGTCCACCAGTCGGTCGACGTCGCGCAGCAGCGGCCACACATGGGCCAGCAGGTGGTGGGACAGCAGGATGGGCTGCGCGTGCTGCAGGTGGGTCCGGCCCGGCATGGCGACGCCCAGATGGGTCCTGGCCTGGCCGATGAGGGCGTCGACGACGTCGAGCACCACCGCGGCGATGACCCGGGCCTCCTCGCGCAGGTACATCCGCAGCAGGGTCGCGACCTGGTCGTTGCGCGAGCGCCCGGCCCGCAACCGGCCACCGAGCCCGGCACCGGCCTGCTCGATCAGGCCCCGCTCCAGCGCCGTATGCACGTCCTCGTCGTCCGGCGCGGGCGTGAAGCTGCCGTCGACGACCGCACGATCGAGCCGGTCGAGCGCCTCGATCATCGCGGTGAGGTCGGCGTCGACCAGCAGGCCCGCCGCGTGCAGCACGCGAGCGTGGGCCCGCGACCCCGCGATATCGTGGCGGGCCAGCCGCCAGTCGAAGTGGGTGCTCTTCGACAGGGCGGCCAGGGCGTCGGCCGGTGCACCAGCGAAGCGCCCGCCCCACAGGCTGATCGCTGCGCCGTCCCCCTCTGAGGGCGACATGCCCGGCGTCGGCTGGTCTTCGGGGGTCATCGCACTCCTACGGCAGTGGTCATGGGCTCGGTCGTCATGAGCTCAGTCATGGGCGCCGGACAGGTCGGCCAGCCGCCCGGCGACGGCCCGGCCGGAGCCAGCCGTCGTCGTGATGATGAGGATGGTGTCATCCCCGGCGATGGTGCCGACTACCTCCCCGAGGTGGGACTGGTCGATGCACGAGGCGAGATAGCCGGCGGCGCCCGGCGGGGTCCGAAGGACCACCTGGTTTCCGGAGGACCGGGCGCTCACGAGCAGCTCCTCGCAGGCCCGCCGCAGCCGGGCCGGCAGCTCGCTGGCGGCGGTCGCGGCGGGGATGCCGCCGCTCTCGCCGGGCACGGCATACACCAGCGTCCGGCCCCGGCGGACCTTGACCGCACCCACCTCGACGAGGTCTCGCGACAGCGTGGCCTGGGTGACCTCGATCCCCTCGCCGGCGAGGAGGGTGAGCAGCTCCCCCTGCGAGCGGACGTCGTGCCGGCCGAGCAGCTCGACGACTCGGGACTGGCGAGCGGTGCGCGCGGTGGTGACCATCAGGCCACCTCGGCGCCGTCGAGGATGCCGGGCAGCGCCGTGAGGAAGGAGTCGACCTCGGCCGGCCCGAGGATCAGGGGTGGCGCGAGCCGGATGGCGTCCGGCGCGACGGCGTTGACGAGGAATCCTGCCTCGCGTGCCCGGGTCATCGCCGACGCGGCCACCGGCTCGGAGAGGGTGACCGCGAGGAGCAGGCCCCGGCCGCGCACGCCGGTGATCCGGTCGTGGCCCATGGCCAACAGCCCGTCGGTCAGTGCCGCGCCGGTCTCGGCCGCATGCGCGAGCAGACCGTCGCTCTCGATCGTGTGGATCGTGGCGAGCCCGGCGGCGCAGGCCAGGGGGTTGCCGCCGAAGGTCGAGCCGTGCTGGCCGGCGACGAGCAGCCCGGTGACGGCTGCGCCATACGTGACGAGCGCGCCGACCGGCACCCCGCCCGCCAGGCCCTTCGCGAGCGTGACCGCGTCGGGCACGACGTCGGCGGCGTGGTGGGCCAGCCAGTGGCCCGTGCGCCCCATCCCCGACTGGATCTCGTCGAGGACGAGCAGCGCCCCGGCGGCGGTGGTGAGCTCACGGGCCAGCCGCAGGTATGCCGGGTCGGCCGGGATGACACCGGCCTCGCCCTGGATGGGCTCGAGCACCACGGCCGCGAGGTCGTCCCCCGCCTCGGCGACCGCGGCCGCGAGGGCGGCCTGGTCGTTGAACGGCACGTGCGTGACGCCGGGCATGAGCGGCTCGAAGGGGGCCCGGTAGGCCTCCTTCCAGGTCAGCGCGAGCGCGCCCGTCGTCCGGCCGTGGAACGCGTCCTTCGCGGCGATGATCCGGCCGCGCCCCGTGCGACGGCTGAGCTTGACCGCGGCCTCAACGGCCTCAGCACCGGAGTTGGCGAAGAACACGCCCGACCCCGCGGGAGCGCCGCAGATCTCCAGCAGCTTCTCGGCCAGCTCGACCTGTGGCGGGGAGGTGAAGAAGTTCGAGATGTGCATCATCTGCGAGGCCTGCTTGGTGACCGCCTCGACGAGGGCCGGGTGGCCGTGGCCGAGGGTGTTCACCGCGATCCCCCCGAGGAGGTCGAGGTAGCGCTTGCCGTCGACGTCGACGACGTAGCAGCCCTGTCCGTGGGAGAGCACGATCTGGGGGACCCCGAACACGGGGAGCAGGGCGGCCCGGTAGCGCTCCATCAGCTCGTCGGCGTGCGTCATACCCGGACCACCCCCGGCGGGTCGGGCACGACCATCGTGCCGATCCCCTCGTCGGTGAACACCTCGAGCAGCAGCGAGTGCGGCTGCCGCCCGTCGACGACGTGGGCCTGCGGCACGCCGCCGCGCACAGCCCGGATGCAGGCCTCGAGCTTGGGGACCATGCCGGAGTCGACCCTCTCCAGCAGGTCGACGGCATCGGACAGGACCAGCTGGGAGAGCAGCGAGTCGCGGTCGGGCCAGCGGGCGTAGATGCCCTCCACGTCGGTGAGGACGACCAGCTTGTGCGCCCCGAGGGCCACGGCGATGGCGGATGCAGCCGTGTCGGCGTTGACGTTGAGGACCTGGCCTGACGCGTCGAGGTCGGGTGCGATCGTCGAGACGACCGGGATCCGGCCGGCGTCGAGGATGTCGGTGATGGCCGACGGGTTCACGCTCTCGACGTCGCCGACCAGGCCGAGGTCGACCGCGTTGCCGTCGGCGTCGACGGCGTGGCGGCGGCGCGCGCCGAGCAGTCCTGCGTCCTCCCCCGACAGCCCGACCGCGAGGGGGCCGTGCTGGTTGAGCAGGCCCACGAGCTCACGACCCACCTGCCCGCTGAGGACCATCCGGACCACCTCCATGACCTCGGGTGTGGTCACCCGCAGGCCTGCCCGGAACTCGCTCTCGAGGCCGAGCCGGTCGAGCATGGCGGCGATCTGCGGCCCTCCGCCGTGGACGACGACCGGCCGCAGCCCGGCGTACCTGAGGAAGGCGATGTCCTGGGCGAAGGCCCGCTTGAGGTCGTCGTCGAGCATGGCGTTGCCGCCGTACTTGACGACGACGAGCGCCCCGCGGAAGCGCTCGAGCCAGGGCAGCGCCTCGACCAGGGTCTGGGCCTTGCCCGCGGCGACCCTCAAGGCGGCGGCGTCGATGACGCCCCGGATGCTGCTCATGACGGGGTACCTCTCAGGTGCTGTAGGCGGAGTTCTCGTGGACGTAGTCGTGGGTCAGGTCGTTGGTCCAGATCGTCGCGACCTCGGTGCCGGCGTGCAGGTCGACGAGGAGGTGGACGTGACGGCCCGCGAGGTCGACCGCACCGCGGTCCTCGCCCACTCCTCCGGCCCGGCAGACCTCGACGCCGTTCATCGAGACGTCGAGCTGGTCCGGCTCGAAGAGGGCGGCCGTGGTCCCGATCGCTGCGAGGACCCGGCCCCAGTTGGGGTCGCCGCCGAAGATGGCGCACTTGACGAGGTTGTTGCGAGCGATGGCCCGGCCGACCTCGAGCGCGTCCGTGACCGACGCCGCCGTCCGGACCTCGATCTCGATGTCGTGGTTGGCCCCCTCGGCGTCGCCGATGAGCTGGAGTGCGAGGTCCTGGCAGACCGCGGTCACCGCCTCGGTGAGGGCGTCGGCGCGGGCCGTGACGCCCGAGGCTCCGGAGGCGAGGAGCAGCACGGTGTCGTTCGTCGACTGGCAGCCGTCCGAGTCGATCCGGTCGAAGGTGAGCGACGTCGCGGCACGCAGCGCCTCGTCGAGGTCGGCCGGGTCGGCGACCGCGTCGGTCGTGAGGACGACGAGCATCGTGGCCAGGGCTGGGGCGAGCATGCCCGCGCCCTTGGCGAAGCCGGAGACCGACCACCCCTGCGCGGCATACCTCGCCTGCTTGGGGTGGGTGTCGGTGGTCATCACGGCTCGGGCGGCGTCGCCGTGACCGGCCGCTGTCAACGTCGCGGCCGCGTGGTCGACGCCGGCGAGGAGGCGGTCCATGGGCAGCGGCTCGCCGATCAGGCCGGTCGAGCACACGGCGACGTCGGCAGCCGAGACGCCGAGAGCGGCGGCGACCCGCTCCGCGGTGCGGTGAGTGTCGAGGAACCCCTGCGGGCCGGTGCACGCGTTTGCTCCGCCGGAGTTGAGCACCACTGCGTCGACCCTGCGGTCGGCCACGACCTGTCGCGTCCACGTGACCGGAGCCGCGACGACCCTGTTGGTCGTGAAGACGGCAGCCGCATGCCGGTCCGGTCCGTCGTTGACGACGAGGGCCACATCAGGACGGCCGCTCGGCTTGAGCCCGGCGGTCACGCCTGACGCGCGGAATCCCTGGGGGAGCTCGACCTCGGTCATGGAGCCACCCCCGCGACGGGCAGCCCGAGCGTCTCGCCGAGACCCAGCGCGAGGTTGGCGCACTGGATCGCGCCCCCCGCGGTGCCCTTGGTGAGGTTGTCGATGGCCGCGACGACGACGACCCGGCCCGCCTGCTCGTCCACGGCGACCTGGAGCTGGGCGCTGTTGCTGCCGTAGACGTCGGCGGTGCGGGGCCACTGCCCCTCGGGGAGCAGGTGGACGAACGGCTCGTCCGCGTATGCCGTGACCCAGGCCTCGCGCACGGCCTCAGGTGGGTTGCCGGGGCGCAGCCGGGCCGTGCACGTCGCGAGGATGCCGCGCGGCATGGGCGCGAGCGTGGGCGTGAACGACACACTGACCGGCATTCCCGCGGCCGCCGTGAGGTTCTGGACGATCTCCGGCGTGTGACGGTGGCTACCGCCCACACCGTAGGAGGACATCGACCCCATGACCTCAGCGCCGAGCAGGTGCGACTTGAGGCCCTTGCCGGCTCCGGACGTGCCGCTGGCGGCGACGATGACGACGTCGTGCGGTTCGAGGACTCCGGTGGCGAGCCCCGGGGCCAGCGCGAGGGAGCAGGCCGTCGGGTAGCAGCCCGGGACGGCGATGCGACGCGCCCCGGCCAGGGCGCTCCGACCCTTGCTGCCATCGGCCCGCGCGAGCTCGGGCAGGCCGTAGGGCCACGCACCTGCGTGGTCGGTGCCGTAGAACTCGTGCCACGCACCGGGGTCGGTCAGCCGGAAGTCGGCGCCGCAGTCGATGACGATGGTGTCGTCCGGCAGCTCCTCGGCCAGCGCCGCTGACGCACCGTGCGGCAGGGCGAGGAACACGACGTCGTGGCCGCCCAGCGTCTCGGGTGTGGTCGGCAGCAGCGCCCGGCCGGCCAGGGGCTGGAGGTGCGGGTGGACCTCCCCGATCAGCCGACCGGCCGAGGAGTCTGCGGTGAGCGTCCCGATGGTGATCTCCGGGTGACCGAGCAGCAACCGCAGGAGCTCGCCGCCGGCATACCCGCTCGCGCCTGCTACCGCTGCTGTGATCACCTGCATGACTATACATGCCGCCACTGGCTTATGCAGCCCGCGCCCTGCCTGCTTATCGGGTGACCCGATAAACGGGCCCTTCGCGTGAGCAAATGTCCTCGAGGGAAGGTCCTCGTTATCGGGTCACCCGATAAAGAGGACGCCCCCACCGGGACGAGGAGGCAGGCCCTTTAGCGCTGGATGGCGCCGACCTCGGCGGCCGCAGCGGCAACGGCGGCGTCCCGAAAGCCGTTGACCTCCTCGGTGGTCAGCGTCCGGTCCGCGGCACGGAAGGTGAGCCGGTAGGCCAGCGACCTCTTGCCCTCGCCGGCCTGCGCGCCGACGTAGACGTCGAAGAGGGTGACCGCCTCGAGCGACTCCCCCGCACCGCTGCGGATGGCCTGCTCCGTGCGGGCCGCCGTCACGTCCGCGTCGACGACGAGGGCGATGTCCGTGAGCGCGGCCGGATAGGTCGAGAACGCGGTGAACTGCGTCGTCGGCTCGCTGGCCGTGGTGAGGACGTCGACGTCGAGCTCCGCCGCACACGTGCGCGGTGGCAGCCCCAGCGCCGAGAGCACCTGGGGATGCAGCTCGCCGGCGTGGCCGACCACCGTGCCGTCCGTCAGCGTGATCCTCGCGCAGCGGCCAGGGTGCCAGGGTGCGTGGTCGGGATCGGCCTGCACCTGGACGTCGACATCGAGCGAGGTAGCCACGGCGCGGGCCGCCTCGACGACATCCACCCACTCCACCGGTCGCCCGGGGCCCCACCACCCGGAGCGCTCGTGCTCGCCGCTGGCGAGGAAGGCGACGCGGCGCGGCTGGGCCGGCACGGCGGCGTCGATCGCCGCGATGGTGGCCGGGTCCGGACGTGCCGCGACGCCCGGGACCGGTGCGGTGTGGCTCGACCGAGCGCCGGGACGAGTCACCAGCCCCACCTCGAAGAGCGCGAGGTCCTTCGCCCCTCGGGAGAGGTTGCGGCGGCCGGCGTCGACCAGTGTGGCCAGCAGCGAGGTGCGCAGAAGGGGCAGCTCGTCGGAGAGGGGGTTGGCCACCCGGACGGCGTGGCGCCGGTCGTCGTCAGCGGGAAGCCGCATGGTGTCGGCGAGCTGCTCGGAGACGAACGGGTAGGTGAGTACCTCGACGAAGCCGCGGCCGACCAAGGCGTTGGCCACGATCCGCCGGACTCGCTGCCCATGGGTGAGGCCGCGGCCGTTCGTCGGGGTGGGGTTGACCGACGGGATCCTGCTGTAGCCGTCGATCCGCGCGACCTCCTCGGCATAGTCCGGTCCGTCGACGAGGTCGGGCCGCCACGACGGGGGCGTCACCTCGACCAGGTCGCCGTCCGACGGACCGACCTCGCAGCCGAGCTGGCGGAGGATCTCGACGACCCGCTCTGGCGGGTAGTCGACACCCACCAGCCTGCTCGGGAAGCCGAGGTCGAGCCGGCCCGACTGACGCGGATGGGTCTCGTCGACGTCGGTGACTCCCGCATCAGCTGTGCCGGAGCCGTGCTCGACCAGCAGATCGACGGCCAGCTGGGCCGCCGCGGCGGCGAGCTGGGGGTCGACCCCCCGCTCGAAACGCTTGGACGCCTCACTGACGAGCCGGTGCCGGCGCGAGGTGCGCGCCACCGTCGTCGGGTCGAAGTGCGCCGCCTCGATGAGGATGTCGGTCGTGGCTGCGGTGACCTCCGAGGTCGCTCCACCCATCACGCCGGCGAGGGCCAGCGCCACCTCCCCTCCGTCGGTGATCAGCAGGTCCTCGGGGTGGAGGGCGCGCTCGACACCGTCCAGCGTGGTGAGCCGCTCGGCCCGGCGGGCCCGCCTGACCTCGATCGACCCGCTGAGCGTGCCGACGTCGAAGGCGTGCAACGGCTGTCCGACGGCGAGCATGACGTAGTTCGTCACGTCGACGGCGAGCGAGATGGGCCGCATCCCCATCTGCGTGAGCCGCTTCTGCATCCACGCCGGGGAGGTCGCCGCCGGGTCGACGCCGCGGACCACGCGGGCGACATAGCGGTCGCACCCCGGTATGCCGTCCAGCGGTGCCTGGTCGGCCAGCCGCACGGCATACCCACCGTCGTTGGGCGCGGGGGTCTCGACGAGCGCCGGGTCGCGGAACGCGCCCGGCGGCGAACCCTGGGCGTGCCAGTACTCTCGGGCGAGACCGCGCAGCCCGAAGCAGTAGCCGCGGTCGGGAGTGACGTTGACCTCGACGACCTCGTCGGCGAGGCCGAGCAGGGCGATGGCGTCGTCGCCGGGTGCGACCCCCGCCGCGGCGGCCGCCCCGAGGTAGCGCTCCAGCACGATGATGCCGGAGTGGTCCTCCCCCAGCCCGAGCTCGTCCTCGGCGCAGATCATCCCGTTGGAGACGTGACCATAGGTCTTGCGCGCCGAGATCTCAAAGCCGCCGGGAAGCACCGCCCCCGGCAGGACGACGACCACGAGGTCGCCCACCTCGAAGTTGTCGGCTCCGCAGACGATCTCCTGGTGGCGGCCCTCACTGACCATCTGTCCGTGCTGGCCGACGTCGAGCGTGCACCAGCGGATGGTCTTGCCGTTCTTCTGCTGCTCGTCGGTGAAGTCGAGGACCCGGCCGACGACCAGCGGTCCGGTGATGTCTCCGCCGTGCAGGTCCTCCTCCTCGAGGCCCACCGAGACGAACGACGCCGCGACCGCCCGGCCGTCGGCACCGGGCGCGAGGTCGACGTACTCGCCCAGCCAGCGCAAGGGAGCGCGCATGTCAGACCTCCATCCCGAACTGCTGCGAGAAGCGGACGTCGCCTTCGACGATGTCGCGCATGTCGGTCACGCCGTGCCGCAGCTGCAGCGCGCGCTCGATGCCGAGCCCGAAGGCGAAGCCGGTGTAGACGTCGGGGTCGATCCCGCACGCGACGAGCACCTTGCGGTTGACCATGCCGGAGCCACCGAGCTCGATCCATCCGGAACCGCCACAGGTGCGGCAGGCCGAGCCGCCGTCGGCCGTGCGACCGGCGCCGTGGCAGGCGAAGCACTCGAAGTCGGTCTCCATCGACGGCTCGGTGAAGGGGAAGTAGGAGGCTCGCACGCGGGTGCGGGTGCCCTCGCCGAACATCACCCGGACGAAGTGGTCGAGCGTGCCCCGCAGGTGCGCCATGGTCAGGCCCTTGTCGACGGCCAGCGCCTCGATCTGGTGGAAGACCGGGGTATGCGTGGCGTCGAGCTCGTCGGTCCGGAACACCTTGCCGGGGGCGACGACGTAGATCGGGGGCTCGCGGTCCAGCATGGTCCGGATCTGCGCGGGTGAGGTGTGGGTGCGCAGGACGAGACCACCGTCGGGCGGGTCGACGAAGAAGGTGTCCTGCATCTGGCGCGCGGGGTGGTCACGGCCGAGGTTGAGAGCGTCGAAGTTCATCCACTCGGACTCGACCTCGGGTCCCTCCACGACCTCCCAGCCCATCCCCGTGAAGGCGTCCATCAGCCGCTCGGCGGTCAGCTCGAGAGGGTGCCGGGCGCCGGGCGGGCGCCGCCCCGGTGGCATGGTGACGTCGACCGTCTCCTCGACCAGGATCCGCCGCGCCTGTTCCTCCTCCAGCTCGGCCCGACGGTCGTCGTGAGCGCGGCCCAGGGCCGCCTGGGCCGCTCCGACGCGCTTGCCGGCCTCGGCCCGGGCGCTGGGAGGCAGCGCCCCGATCTCGCGCTTGGCCAGGGCCACCGCACCCTTGTCGATGTGGGCGAGGCGAGCGGCCTTCAGCTCCTCGAGCGTGCCTGCTCCCGTGAACGCCGCCCGGGCCGCGTCGACGGCGTCGTCGAGGTGGGCGGGGTCGAGGTCGGCGACCTCGACGGGGTCGTACTGCTTGTTGGGTCCAGACATCGCTTTCACTTCTTGTCGGCGCGGCGGGCGCGGCGACATCCTTGGGCAGAGCCCTCGGTCGTCGGCGGCGGCCCCGAGTCTAGGTGCTCGCCGTCACAGGGGCGGGCCGGGTGCCTTCGGGCGAGACGGGCGCACAGGCCTGACCGTCGAGGCCAGGTCGCCGTCCTAGGACATGTGCTCCGGCGCGCCCGAAGGCAAGGTGAACCGGAACGCCGCACCGCCGGACGGTGCCCGGCCGACGGTGATCCGCCCACCGTGCGCCTCCACGAGCCCACGCACGATGTAGAGCCCCAGCCCGGTGCTTCCACGGCGAGTGCCGTGCCAGAACCGGTTGAAGATCAGCGGGAGGTGCTCGTCGGGCACGCCCTCACCCTCGTCGGTCACCTGCACGACGACCTCCGGACGACCGCCGGTGCCGTACTCGGTCCCGGCCATGATCGCCAGTGTCACGGTGCCGCCGCCATGACGCACGGCGTTCTCCAGCAGGTTGCTGAGGATCTGGTTGATCCGGTCCGGGTCGGCCCACACCTCGGGCAGGCCTGGCTCGCTCTGCACCAGCAGGTCCTCGCTCGTCGTGCCGGCGGCGCGGATCCGCTCGACGTGCACCAGGGCCAGCGCCTCGAGGTCGACCGGCTGCGGCCGCACGGTCAGACGTCCGGCGTCGATCCGGGAGACGTCGAGCAGCTCGGTGATCAGCCGGGTGACCCGGTCGGCATCGGCCTCGATGGTCTCGATCATGAAGCGCTTCTGCTCGTCGGTGAACTTCTCCCAACGGCGCAGGAGCGTGGTCGAGAAGCCCTTGACCGAGGTGAGCGGCGAGCGCAGCTCGTGCGCGATCGTCGAGATGAGAGCCGCGTGGTCCTTCTCGGCACGCTGCCGGGCCTTGGCGTCGCGGACCGACATCACGACGCGCTGGACCGGCCCGCGACGCTCCAGACGGAGATACTTGGCGGTGATGAGCACCTCGACGCCGGCCTCGGTCCAGAGCAGCTTCTCGCGGTGGCCGGTGACGGTGTGCAGCGACCTCCAGGGGTCGGCCACGTCCCACCAGGACCGGCCCTCGCTGTCCCGGATCGGCAGACCGTCGCGCACGGGGGTGTCGAGTATGGCGTGCTCGTCGACGCCGAGGATCTGCCCGGCACGGGAGGTGGCGAACCGGAGCACCCCCTGCTCGTCGACGACGAGGAGGCCGTCGGGCAGCAGCTCGGACAGCGCCGAGACCTGTCCCGCAGGCGCCGAGAACGGCGCGTCGGTCCGGTCGCCTAGCTGCCGCATGCGTCGGAGCCTAGCGACCTGTGTCGCGTGTGGGGCGCCGCACCGGGCCGAACCGTGGTCACGTGGGTCAGAGCCATCCACACGCTACCCGCCCCCCGGGCCGTCGACGTTGACGACGACCGGACCGGTCCCCCGGCGGACGAGCACGACCTGCGCGGTCTCGGTCGAGGGGTTGCTCTCCCGGTGCACGGTGTGCGCCGGGACGTGGACGAAGTCACCCCGCTCGGCCTGCACCACGCCGGCGGCGGTCTCGACACGGAACACCCCGCTCACGACATAGGCCACGGTGTCGTGCTCGCCGTGGTGGTGCCACCCGCTCGTCGCACCCGGCTCGGTGCTGACCAACCCCGACCACAGGTCGTCGAGGACGAGCGCCTCGCGCCGCTGCATCCCGGGCGTCGGCTGCCCGGGAGCCAGCGCATCGGCGGCCACCCGGCGGACCGGGGTCTCATCCACCGGCTGTTCTCCTCACCCCGGCAATGTACTCCCGCGCCGCCCACCGCAGCTGTCTCAGAACGGAGGCGGACCGAGGATCTCGATGGCGCCCGTGGCGGCCGCGGACTGCTGGACCCGGCCGAAGTCGACCGGGGTCGGCGGCTGTCCCTCGACGACGAGGTCGCTCGCTCCCCGGTAGAAGTCCTCGCCGCCGCCCGGCGTCTGGAGGCAGAGCATCCGTGCCGTGGGCGAGGTGACGGCGAAGGCATGTGGCACACCACGCGGGATGACTGCGATACCGCCTGTCGCGAGGGTCTGAACGGCGCCGTCGATGTGGAGCAGGATCTCCCCCTCGGTCATGATGAAGGTCTCGTCGGCATCGGCGTGGCGGTGCAGCGGCGTGACCTTCCCTGCGTCGAGTGTGTCCTCGAAGATGAGGAACGCCCCGCCGCTCTCGGCCGAGGTGACCTTCCAGGTGTGCAGCCCGCCACCGCAGAACCATCGCTGCTCGCCCTCGTCCGCGCCCCGGACCGTCGCTGTCAGTGTGTCCATCAGTCTGCCTTCTTCCGTATATGGGACTCAGGTCCCATAATGAAACTAGGGTATCGTGAGCGGCATGTCAACAGGTCCTCGAGAGTCGGGATACGGAGACTCGGGGCGCACCCGGCAGAAGATGCGCACCCGGAACGAGCTCCTCGCCGCGGCGCGGGCGCTCGTCGCCGAGGGAGGCGCCCCGCCCACGGTGGAGCAGGCGGCCACCGCCGCCTCGATCTCGCGCACCACCGCATACCGCTACTTCCCGAACCAGGCCGCTCTCCTGGTGGCCGCGCATCCGGAGGTGCAGACGACGAGCCTGCTGCCGTCAGATATCGGCTCGGACCCGCAGGCGCGCCTCGACGCCGCGCTCGAGGCGTTCACCACGCTCATCGTCGAGACGGAGGCACAGCAGCGCACGATGCTGCGTCTGTCGCTCGAGCAGGAGACCTCGCCGGGCGAGCTTCCGCTGCGTCAGGGCCGGGCGATCACCTGGTTCATCGAGGCGCTCGCCCCGCTCGAGCCGTCGATGACGAGCGAGGGGGTGCGACGGCTGGCGGTGGCGATCCGGGCGGCGGTCGGCATCGAGACCCTCGTCTGGCTGACCGACGTCGCCGGGATGCCGAGGCCGGATGCCGTCGAGGTGATGCGGTGGACGGGCCGGGCCCTGCTGCAGCAGGCTCTGACGGCCGGGCCGCCGCGCTGCTGACGGGCCCGGTCCTGCGGGCGGTCAGCCGCGACGGTGGGCGGTGGCGGACGCGTAGAGGCAGAGGGTCGCGGCCATCGCGAGGTTGAGCGACTCGGCCGCTCCATAGATGGGCACCCGCACGGCGTGGTCGCAGGCGGCGCGCACCTCGTCATCCAGGCCGTGGGCCTCGTTCCCCATCACCCAGGCGTGGGGGCCGGACAGGTCGACGTCCCCGATCTGCAGGTCCGCCGCCCCGTCCGCGGCGAACACGGTCAGTCCGGCGCTGCGCAGCTGAGCCACGAGGTCGGTCACCGGCACCCCGGTCACCACCGGGAGATGGAACAGCGACCCGGCGCTCGACCGCACCACCTTCGGCGCGAAGAGGTCGACGCTGCTGTCCGTCACGACGACGGCGTCGGCCCCGGCTGCGTCGGCCCCCCGCAGCACGGTGCCGGCGTTGCCGGGGTCGCGGACGTTCACCAGGACGCAGATCAGGCGCGGCCGGGCCCGCAGGACGTCGTCGAGCGAGGCCGCGGGGATCGTGCACACGGCGAGCAGGCCCTGCGGCGCCTCCGTGTCGCCCATCCGGGCGAGCACCTCGTCGCTGACCTCGTGGACGGCGAGACCGGCGGCTGTCGCTGCCGCGACGATCTCGGCATGCCGGATGCTCGCCGACGCGGTGACGTACAGGTCGCGGACGAGGTCCGCCCGGTGGGCCACCGCCTCACGCACCGACTGAGGCCCCTCCACCAGGAAGAGGCCTCGTCGGGAGCGCATCGCGCGCCGGGACAGCGCCCGCACCGACCTGACCCGGTCGGAGCCGGGGCTGGTCGGTGCGGAGCCAGGTGGAACGGGTCCCGGCGTGACGATGGGCTTGCTGCTCAGGCTGCGTCGCTCGCGTCAGCCGTGTCCTCGGTCGCGGGGACGTTGGCGCGCGCGATCTCGACGAGCGCGGCGAAGGCTGCCTCGTCGTTGACGGCCATGTCGGCCAGGATCTTGCGGTCGACCTCGACGCCCGAGGCCTTGAGGCCTTGGATGAAGCGGTTGTAGGTCATGCCGTTCGCGCGCGCGCCGGCGTTGATCCGCTGGATCCACAGGCGCCGGAAGTCACCCTTGCGGGCGCGACGGTCGCGGTAGGCGTAGCCGAGCGAGTGGGTGACCTGCTCCTTGGCCTTGCGGTAGAGCCTGGAGCGCTGCCCGCGGTAACCGCTGGCGCGCTCGAGGGTCACTCGGCGCTTCTTATGGGCGTTGACCGCCCGCTTCACGCGTGCCACGTGAGTCTCCTTCTGCTGGTGCTGAGATGTCTGGTGGAGCGCCGGTTACTTACCGAGGAGCTTCTTGATCTTCTTGGCGTCGGGCTTGGACAGCTCGACGTCGTTGGCGATGGACCGCATCTTCTTGCTGGACTTGTGCTCCAGCAGGTGGCGGCCACCGGCCTGCTCACGCATGACCTTGCCTGTGCCGGTGAGGCGGAAGCGCTTCTTCGCGCCGCTGTGCGTCTTCATCTTCGGCATGGCTGCCGGTCTCCGTTCATTCGAGTGTCCTGAGCCGGCGGGCCGGTCAGGTGGTTCTGCGACCACAGGTCGGGCTCAGGCTGACGCGTCAACCTGGCTGCGCGTGTCCTGCTCGTCCGGGGCCGCCTCGGTGGCGACGTCCGTGGTCTGTGCTGCGGTGGTCTGTGCTGGGCTGGTCTGTGCTGGGCTGTTCTCCGCCGCGCCGCTGTCGGCAGTGGTGGTGTCCTCGGGCGTCGCGCCGTCGTCCTGCTGGTGAGCCTCGTCGCGCTCGCTCTTGTCGTCCTCACGGCGGCGGCGCTGCTCGGCCTTGGCCTCGGACTTCTTCTTCGTCGGGCCGAGCACCATGATCATGTTGCGGCCGTCCTGCTTGGGGCTGGACTCCACGAAACCGAGCTCCGCGACGTCCTCCGCCAGCCGCTGGAGCAGCCGGAACCCGAGCTCGGGCCGGGACTGCTCGCGCCCACGGAACATGATGGTGACCTTGACCTTGTCGCCCGCCTTGAGGAACCGCTCGACATGGCCCTTCTTCGTGCCGTAGTCGTGCGGGTCGATCTTCGGGCGGAGCTTGATCTCCTTGATGACGGTGTTGACCTGGTTCTTGCGGGCTTCCCGGGCCTTCATGGCGGCTTCGTACTTGAACTTGCCGAAGTCCATGAGCTTGGCGACCGGCGGACGGGCCATGGGAGCCACCTCGACGAGGTCGAGGTCTGCCTCCGCGGCGAGCCGCAGCGCGTCCTCGACGCGCACGATGCCCACCTGTTCCCCGTTGGGGCCGACCAATCGCACTTCCGGGACCCGGATGCGCTCGTTGATGCGAGGCTCGCTGATGTGGTGCTCCTTCGAGATCGGCAATGGGGGCGACCACCCGGCAACGAAAAAGGCTCCTCGCCACCATCGGTGCGCGAGAAGCCTCTCCTGTCCGTTCACGATCCGGTGTGCGAGATGGTTGCCCACCGAACACGATGCCCGGCCTGCCTTCCCCCACCGAGGCGAGAGCGCGACATACCGTGCCGGACCGGACCCGGCGACCTTTACAGCTGGCGATCGGCGCGGGTGGAAGCAGGAGCTTCACTTGCACGGCGGGGCTCAGACCTCGAGACACCCGTCTGGTCGGACCCCACGATACCAGCGCGGGCCGGTCAGCTTCCAATCGTCCCCGCGCTGCGACCAGGAACGGTCGTCGGGACGGGCTCGTCCACCCTCCGCGTGGGCTCGGCCACCGGATCCCCGAGATGAGCGGACGCCCCGGGGGCGGACGCGGCACCGGTCGCGAGCCGGGACCTGCGCCAGAGCATGACGCCGCCGCCGACGACGGCCACGGCGAGGCCGAGCAGGCTCACCGACACGAAACCGCCCTCCCACCCCGCCCGGTCGATGGCGAGCCCGGCCAGGGGCGCCCCCAGGGCCGACCCCGCCGTCATCGACGACGCGTGCCACCCCATGGCCTCGCCTCGCGAGCGCTCCGGCACCACGTGGCTGAGGTTGTCGACGGTCGCGGTGATCGTCGGGGCACAGAACAGCCCCGAGAGGACGAGCAGCACCGCGAGCATCGGGAGGTTCATGGCGAGGGCGACCGGCAGGGTGAGCGCCGCCAGCCCACCGAGCAGCCAGAAGACGGAGACGGAGCGGTGCCAGGCTCCGTAGACCACGGCACCGACGATGGAGCCGAGCGCCCAGAGAGCCAGCACCCAGCCGATGTGCTGCGGCGCCCGCATGTCGCGCAGCACGGCGATGATCGAGACGTCCGAGCCCGTCAGAACCACGGTGGTCGCGGCGGCCGCGGCGAGCACCGCGAGCGCCGGCAGACCCACCCAGTCCCTGCGCAGGGGAGGCGGACCCGCAGCCCATTCCGACGCCGAGGCGCCCTTGAGCGCCGGGTCGAGCACCCACAGCGCGACGCCGCCGAGGATGGACAGCCAGGCGAACGTGAGCATCGCCCACCGGGTGTCCCCCACCGTGACCACCCACACCCCGAGCGCGGGGCCGGCCATGAAGGCGATCTCGGTGGCGATCGAGTCGAGGGACAGTGCCGTCCGCCGCTGCTCGTCGGGCACGGCGTTGATGATGATCTGCCGGACGATGGAGAAGGTGGGCACGGCGAAGAGCCCGGCCACGGCGGCGAGCGCCAGCAAGGGCCAGTACGACACCCAGGGGGCGACCGACCAGCAGACGGCCTGGACCACGAGGGACGGCAGCACCACCTGGCGAAGCCCCCGCCGGTCGAGCAGACGTCCCCGCCAGGGACCCGAGATGGCCACCGCGACGGTGGAGGCCGCCGTCGCCAGGCCCGCCGCGGCATAGCTGCGCCCGAGCGAGGCGACCACATGCAGGGTGAGGATCACGCCGACGGCGAACATGGGGATCCGGATGAGCAGCCCCAGGAGCAGCCCCAGCCGGGTCGCGGGCACCGCGAGGACCGGTCGGTAGGCAGACAGTCGCATCCGCTCAGGATGGCACTGCACACCGACGGGATGCCTCCCGATTGTTGACGGGGAGCCTCCCCGGTGTGGTGAAGGCTCCCTGACGCCCGGACCGCCGGGGCGCCGGGACCCAGAGCACACCACCTCCGGACGGCCGCCGACCGGCTGTCCGCCTGGCGGCGGGTCTTGGGGCTGCACTTCGTCGTCCTGACGCGACGGCGCTGGTGAGCCCGCCACCTGGTTGCTAGCCGGCGATGACGACGACCGTGTGGATGACCAAACCGACCAGCCCGCCGACGATCGTCCCGTTGATCCGGATGAACTGCAGGTCCCGACCGACGAAAAGCTCGACCCGCTCGGCCGTCTCCTTGCCGTCCCACCGGTTGATCGTCTGGCTGATCACCTCGGTCAGCTCCGCGCCATACCGCTCGACGAGGAACGACGCGAGGTCCGCCACATAGCCGTCGAGCCGCTCCTGCCAGGCCGCGTCCGCGCTGACCTGGGTGGCGATGTGCACGACCTCGGCCTGCGCACGCAGCCGCAACGGGCCCTGCTCGTCGGCGAGCGCCGAGATGAGCACCGTCCGGAAGGCCTTCCAGAGGGACAGTCCGGTGGCGAGCAGCTGGGGGTGGTCGAGCACCCGCCGCTTGAGCCGCTCGGCCCGCTCCATCGTGGCCGGGTCGTGAAGCAGGTCGTCCGACAGCTGGATCAGCAGGTCGTCGAGCGCCACCCGGGCGTGGTGGTGCGGGTCGTCGCGGATGTCCTGCACCCAGCGGATCGCCTCGGCGTGCATCCGGCGGATGACGACCTCGTTGAGCCGCGCCGGCGTCCACCACGGCGCCCGCTCGCCGAGGATCGAGCCGAAGGTGTCCGGGTTCGCGACGAGCCAGCGGTCAGCCTCGGCGAGAGCGAGGTCCACGAGACCATGATGTGCTTGGTCGCGGACCACCTCGCCGAGCAGGCTCCCCGCGACCGGGCTGATCGGCTCCTCGCGCAGCCGGGGCAGGATCGCCTCCTCGACGAGCTCCGCGACCACCTCGTCACGCAGCCGCTGCAGGCCGAGAGTGAGGACGTTGGCGGCCTCGTCGACCACCCGGCGGGCGTTGGCCGGCTGGGCGAGCCACTCGGCAAGGCGGCCACTCACCCGGGCGGAGAGCACCCGCTCCCGGATGATCTCCTCACGCAGGAAGTTCTCGCCCATGAAGTCCTGGAGGCTGCGCGCGAGCATGTCCTTGCGGCGCGGGATGAGTGCCGTATGCGGGATGGGGACCCCGAGCGGGTGGCGGAAGATCGCGGTGACGGCGAACCAGTCGGCCATCGCCCCCACCATCGACGCCTCGGCGCCCGCGTGGATGAACCCCCACACCCCGTCGTTCGCCCGGCTCAGCGTCGCGAGGAAGACCACCGCCGCCAGCAGCAGCAGGGACAGCGCCACCAGGCGCATCCGGCGCAGCCCACGTCGGCGCTCGAGGTCAGCCGCGGGGTCAGTGGGGATGACCAGTCCTGCGGACACGCGCGACACCTGCCCTCTCCCGTCCGTCGCCCGGGCGGACGGACACCTGCCGGAAACCTACCTGAGCGACCTCCCCGCACGGCTCCAGGTCGCCGGGGCAGCTATCGTCCGGGCATGACCCGCATCTTCCACCTCGCCGAGCCGCAGCACTGGGCCGAGGCCGTGGCGATAGGTCGCTACGAGCAGTCCACCCGTGGTCTCACCCTCGAGCAGCAGGGCTTCATCCACTGCTCCGACGAGGAGCAGTGGCCCCGGGTACGCGAGCGGTTCTACGCCGAGGTGACCGGCGACCTCGTCCTGCTCGAGATCGACCCGGCTCTGCTGGACACCCCCCTAGTGCGCGAGGTCGGAGACCCGAGCTCGGGCGAGGTCTTCCCCCATCTCTACGGGCCGCTTCCGGTCACGGCAGTCGTGGCCACGCACGCCCTTGCGCCACCACACGGCATACCTGCCTCCTGACACGACCCGAACAATCGACAGCGCCTGCATTCCGCATCCCGACAGTAGAGTTCGGGAGTGCCACCACCGGATGCGGGACCGCTCGTCCTGGTCGTCGAGGATGACCCCGCCATCGCGTCGATGATCAGCCTGCAGCTCGAGATCTCGGGCTACCGCGCCCACGTGGAGCGGGACGGGCTCGCAGCGCTGGCCGCAGTCCGCAGCCGCCGGCCGGCCGTGGTCCTGCTCGACATCGGTATCCCCGGAATGGACGGCGTCCAGGTATGCCGGGTGCTGCGCTCCGAGGAGAACTGGACACCGGTCATCTTCCTCACCGCCCGCGACGACGAGGTCTCCCGGGTGACCGGCCTCGAGCTCGGGGCCGACGACTACGTGACGAAGCCGTTCTCACCCCGCGAGGTGATCGCCCGGATCGCCGGCGTGCTGCGGCGCTCGGCCGGCCTGACGGGGGGAAGCGTGGCGGCGCTCGTGTGCGGACCGGTCCGATGCCTGCCGGAACGTCGACAGGTGTTCGCTGGGGAGAGCGAGATCGCTCTGACCGCAACCGAGTTCGACCTGTTGGCTCACCTCATGGAGTCGCCCGGTCGAGTCTTCACGAGGGACCAGCTGCTGCGTGACGTCTGGGGCTACGACTCCTCAGCCGGCCAGCGCACCGTCGACGTCCACGTCGCCCAGGTCCGCGCCAAGCTCGGCGCCCACGACGTCATCCGCACGGTGCGCGGCGTCGGCTACTCGGCCCACTCCCCTCGCACCCGCCAGGAGGCCTGATGCGCGAGCGACGGACCTCGCTCGCGATGCGGATCTCCCTGCTGGCTGTCGCGATCGCCGTGATGACCTCGCTGGTCGGCGGCGTCATCAGCATCAACCTCCTGCAGCGGGCGAGTGAGCAGACCGCCCGTGGCGCGCTCGCCGCCATCGCCGACGAGGCACAGGCCACTGCCGCCATCGGCGCGTCGGCTGAAGGCGGCCAGGCACGGGCGCGGAAGGCGTTGCAGACACTCAGCATCCAGATCGCCGAGATCCGGGCCAGCGCCGGAGGCAACCCGGTGGTCGTGGGAGACGCCCTGGCGAAGCGGGCCCTCACCGACAGCCAGCTGCGCGACGTCGCGGGGGGAGCGTCTCTGTCCCTACGCCTGCCCCGGGACGACGGAGCCCTGCTCGTCGAGGCGCGCCCCACGCAGGCCGGCGGGCTCATCCTCGCCCAGCGGCGCGGTGACGCCATCGCGCTCGGCTCGCAGGCGCTGCGCCAGCTGACCTGGTCGCTCGTCGTCGCGGGGCTCATCGCCGTGGGTCTCGGTCTGCTCGTCGCCTGGCGGCTCTCCTTGCCGTTGCGCCGGACCGCCGATGCGGCCGGGGCGCTCGCCCGCGGCGTGCGCGAGGTGGCCATCCCCGAGGGGGGTCCGCGCGAGGTGGCTGAGGTCGCCCGGTCGGTCAACCGGCTCGCGGCGGCCCTGTCCCACTCGGAGGCGCGGCAGCGCGAGTTCCTGCTGTCCGTGTCGCACGACCTGCGCACACCGCTCACCGCCATCACGGGCTATGCCGAGTCGCTCGCGGACGGGGTGATCCCGCCTGAGCGGCTGCCGGGCGTCGGCGCCGTCATCGGAGCTGAGGCGCACCGCCTCGAGCGGATGGTGGCCGACCTGCTCGACCTGGCCCGGCTGGATGCCGAGGAGCTGACCGTCGACCCCGTCCTCGTCGACCTCGTTGAGCTCGCCGACGCGGCGGCGCGGGTCTGGGAGCGCCGGTGCGCGGCCGAGCAGGTGGCCTTCAGCGTGGAGTCCCCGCCCTCGCCCGTGCGGGTGGTCGTGGACCCCCAGCGCCTACGCCAGGCAGTGGACGGGTTGCTCGAGAACGCGCTCAGGGTCACACCCCAGGGGTCCCCTGTGGTGCTGGCGGTGCGGGTGGAAGGGGCATCCGCCGTCGTCGAGGTGCGCGACGGTGGTCCCGGGCTGACCGACGACGACCTGGGTGTCGCGTTCGAGCGTTCGGTCCTCTACGAGCGCTACCGCGGCCTGCGTCAGGTCGGCACGGGCCTCGGGCTCGCCATCGTCGAGCGGCTCGTCGAGCGGCTCGGCGGCAGCGTCGAGGCCGGCCATGCCCCTGAGGGGGGCGCCCGGTTCACCATCCGAGTCCCCCGTGCCGAGCAGTCTCAGCAAAACCTGACCGCGCCCTGACAGTCCTCGAACATCGGGCTGTCACGATCGAGCCATGAGCACCTCCACCGACTGGGCGGCCACCGCGCGGCTCGTGCGCCGCGCCGGGTTCGGGGCGACCGGCGAGGCGGTGGACGAGGCCGTGTCCGTCGGCCGTGCGACCTGGCTGCGGCAGGGTCTGCTGGGGGACCCTGCCGCCGACCCCGGCACCGCCGCTACACCCGCTCCGGCCCTGCCGATGCCGCCCCCGCTCGCGAAGGGCGCCACCCAGGAGGAGCGCAAGGCCCGCAACGCCAAGCTGAGCGAGCAGAGCCGCCTGCTCACGACCTGGTGGCTGCGCCGGATGATGGTGGTGCAGAACCCCGTCATCGAGAAGCTGACCTTCGGCTGGCACAACCACTTCGCGACGTCGTCGGCGAAGGTCAAGGTCGCTCAGGCGATGCTGGGTCAGAACGAGACCCTGCGCCGCCTCGGACGAGGCTCGTTCACCGACCTCTCGACGGCGATGATCACCGACGCCGCGATGGTGCGCTGGCTCGACGGCGACTCCAGCACCGCGGCCTCGCCGAACGAGAACCTCTCCCGTGAGTTCATGGAGCTGTTCGCCCTCGGGCACGGCAACGGCTACACGGAGCAGGACGTCCGCGAGGGCGCCCGGGCCCTCACCGGCTGGACCATCGCCGCCGACGGCACCACCCGGATGGTGCCCAAGCGCCACGACGCCGGCCCGAAGACCGTCCTCGGCCACACCGGCCCCTTGGACGCCACGGGCTTCGTCGAGGCGGTGCTCAGTCAGCCCGCCTCCCCGACGTTCCTCGCGACCCGCTGGTGGCAGCAGCTCGTCAGCCCCACCCCCCCGCCGGCCGACGCGCTGTCGCGGGCGGTCACGGCATACGGGCCAGGGCGGGACCTCGGCGCCATGTTCACTGCGATCCTCAGCGACGACCACGTGGTGACCGAGGCCGGAACCGTCGTCGTCTCCCCCGTCGAGTGGCTCGTCGGCGCCGTTCGGGCGCTGCGGACGCCGACCGACGAGGCCACAGTCACCAAGCTCCAGCCCGTCCTGCGCGCACTGGGGCAGACCCCCTTCTATCCGCCCAGCGTCGCCGGGTGGCCGTCGGGCCACGCCTGGCTCTCGACTGCATCGGCGAGCACCCGGATGGACGCCGCCAGCCGGCTCGCCGCGATGGGCGACCTGCACGACGTCGAGGCGGCGCCGCCAGCCTCGCGGATCGATGTCGTCGCCCACCGCCTGGGCATCCCTCACCTGTCAGACCGCACCGTCGCGACGCTGCGGACCGTCCTCCAGGACCCGAAGCAGCTCGTCGCCACGGCCCTGGTCAGCCCGGAATACCTGGTGAACTGATGGCCATCCCTCCCCTGCGCCCGCAGCTGCCGATGGACGGCCTGACCCGGCGAAGCCTGCTCAAGGCGTCGGGGGTGGTCGGAGCGACCGCCCTGCTCGCCGGCGCCGCTCGCGTCGGCTGGGCAGACCTCATGGACCGCGCCGCCTCGTCGCCGCTTGCCTCCGGCACGCCCATCCTCGTGCTCGTGACGATGTACGGCGGTAATGACGGCCTCAACACCGTTGTCCCGTATGCCGACCCGGCATACCACGACGCCCGTCCGGAGCTCGCCTACGCACCTGCGGACGTCCTGCATCTCGATGACCAGCTCGGACTCAACCCGGGCCTCAAGGGCCTGCAGTCGCTGTGGCAGGACCACAAGCTCGCGATCATCCGCGGTGTCGGGTATCCGAAGCCCGACCACAGCCACTTCCGCTCGATGGACATCTGGCAGACGGCCTCGCCGGACACGCCCGTCTCGAGCGGATGGGTCGGCCGGTGGCTGGACGTCACCGGCGACGACCCGCTGCTCGCGCTGAACATCGGGGACGTGCTCCCGCCGCTCGCCGTCGGGACCTCCGCGACCGCCGCGGCGCTGTCCCTGACGCCGGCGAAGAAAAGCAGCTCGCGGGACGCGGTCATCGGCAAGCTCGCTGCGGCCGACCCGACGGACTCCCCGGCCGCCGCACAGGTGGCCTCGTCGTACGCCGCCGTGCAGCGAGTCGAGTCGACCTTCGCGCCGGTCATCACTGGTGCTGCCAAGCCCACCGACACCGCCGCACCCACGGGGCGTGCCGCGTCTGGACTGACCGACCAGCTCGCCCTGGTGGCCAGGTGCATCCGCGCAGGGGTGCCCACCCGGGTCTACTCCGTGTCGGTGAGCGGGTTCGACACCCACGCCGACGAGAAGGTCTCCCAGACTGCCCAGCTCGGTTCGGTCGACCGCGCCCTGACCGGCTTCCGGTCGGCGATGGCGGGCGACGCCCGAGCCAAGGACGTCGTCGTGATGGCGTACTCGGAGTTCGGACGCCGGGTCAAGGCCAATGCCTCGCAGGGCACCGACCATGGCACTGCCGGCCCGGTCTTCGTCATCGGCGACGGCGTCAGGTCCGGCTTCTACGGCGACCAGCCGTCGCTGACCGACCTCGACAACGGCGACCTCAAGACGACCACCGACTTCCGCGCGGTCTACTCCGAGCTGCTCAGCACGGTGCTGCGGACCGACCCGTCCCGCGTCATCGACAAGCCGCAGAGCCCGCTCGGCTTCCTCGCCTGACGCGGGGTCAGGTGCGGGCGTCAGCCGCCAGGGCGAAGCTGAGCCCGTCCACGCGAGCCCGGAGCTCGCCGTCGGTGGCCAGCCGTTCGCCGATGCGGGTCACCAGCTCCTCGACCTCGACGGCACCCAGACCCGGCACGAGCAGCAGCACGACCCGCAGCACGCCGGATCCCGACGGGTCGCCCTCCTCGACCCGGTGGCCGGTGACCGCCCGCTCGGGCACGACGGCGCGGCCGACGGCCGCCGCCACGAACGGGTCCTCGTGGGCAGGCAGCCACTCCCTCGCCTGGGCCAGGGCCCAGACCATGCTCGGGCGCAGCTCGGCGCCGTCAGGCGAACCGACGTCCACCACGATGACGTCGCATCGCTCCGACACGGCCGCCTGCGCGGCGCGGGCAGCGGTGACCGGCACGGGCCGGGCGACGGGGTCCCAGGCGGCCAGCGACGCGGTGCTCGTGAAGACGGGCAGGGCACGACGCCCGTCCGGGCCGGTGAGGGTGACCACGGCCATGTCCGCCGACTTCTCCGCCAGCCCATCGACCGTCTCGACGTCGCCGGGTGCGGCCACGATGGCCACGACGAGGCGCGACTCGGCCAGCTGGCGCATCAGCGCCACGTCCTGGCTCACGCCCTGCGCTGCGGCCCGCGCGGCGAGCACCGCCGACAGCTCGGGGTCGGCCAGGCCGGTGTCTCCGTCGAACCCCCCACTGCTCAGGGTCCTCCCGGCCCATGGTGGGCTCGATCCGGCCGGGCCGAAGGCATGCGTCACTGGCCGACCTCCGCGCCGGTGTCGGTGCCCGCCTGGCCGTGGTCCGGCGACGCGGCGCCGACGACGGCCTCGACCTCGACCTCGACTCTCATGTCCTGGTGCAGCAGCCCAGCGACGATGACCATCGTGGCGGCCGGCGGGTGGGCGCCGAACACCTCACCGTGCACCCGTCCTACCGCCTCGCAGTCACGCCGGTGGGTGACGTAGATCCGGGTCCGGACCACGTCCGCCGCAGCGCCGCCCAGCGCCGCGATGGCGGTCAGCGCCGTGTCGACCGCGACCCGCATCTGCGCCGCGGGGTCGTCCGGATGGCGGACGCCGCCGTCGAGCGCGGCAGTGCAACCGGAGACGAGGATGCGCTCGCCGGTGCGGAGCGCGCGGCAGTAGCCGAACGCCTGCTCCCACGTCCCTCCCGAGCCCACCCGTCTTGTGTCGGTCATGGCCGCCCCGCGACATCGAGGGCGTCGGGGAGGGTGAACGCCCCCCGGTAGAGCGCGGAGCCGATGATCGCTCCCTCGACTCCCTCGCCGACGAGCTCACGCAGCCGGCGCACGTCGTCGAGCGTCGAGACGCCACCGGAGGCCACCACGGGGCGGTCCGTCCGGGCGCAGACCTCGCGCAGCAGGGCGAGGTTGGGCCCGGCGAGCATTCCGTCCTTGGCGACGTCGGTGACGACGTACCGGGAACATCCCTCCGCATCGAGCCGGGCCAGCGTCTCCCAGAGGTCGCCTCCCTCCTGCGTCCACCCCCGAGCGGCCAACGTCGTCCCGCGCACGTCAAGACCGACCGCCACCCGGTCTCCATGCGCGGCGATCACGGATGCGGTCCACTCCGGGTCCTCGAGGGCGGCGGTGCCGAGGTTGACCCGTCGACAGCCGGTCCGGAGGGCCACCTCGAGGCTCTCCGCGTCGCGGATCCCGCCGGAGAGCTCGACCTGTAGGTCGAGACGGCCCACGATGGACGCCACGAGGTCGCGGTTCGCGCCTCTGCCGAACGCCGCGTCGAGGTCGACCAGATGCAGCCACTCGGCACCCTGGTCCTGCCAGGCCTTGGCGGCCTCCCACGGGTCGCCGAACTCGCCGCCGGTGCCGGACACGCCTTGGACGAGCTGGACGGCCTGGCCTCCTGCGATGTCCACCGCCGGGAGCAGCTGGAGACGGGGGGTGGTGACCTGGGTGTCGCTCACGGGTGGTTTTCTCCTGGAGTCGGGGAGTCGTCCGGCGCGCCGTTCCCGCGTGGCGAGTCGTCGGTCGGTATGGGGTCGTCGGTGGGTATTGGGTCGTCGGTGGGTATTGGGTCGTCGGTGGGTATGGGGTCGTCGGTGGGTACGGGCTGGTCCGGTGGCTCGGATGAGGTGGGGTCGGCCTGGGGGCCTGCGTCGCCACTCTCGGCGCGGCGCCGCCAGGCCAGGTAGCCGAGGCCCGCGATGAGAGCGCCCAGCACGAGGGCCACCCGCACCCACCAGGACGCATCGAGCACGGTGCTGACGACGAGCAGGCCGATCGCTGAGCCCACTGTCGTCGACAGGGCCGGGCGGCGCCGGCGAGTCGTCACCGGGCGGGTGGTCCGTCGCCGCGTCGTCGGCCTCCGGGTCGTCCGGCGCCGCGCTGCCGGACGCCGTTTCTCCGTCACAGCGAGCTCACCCAGCTCTCCAGCAGGTGGGCGCCGGCGTCGCCCGACTTCTCGGGGTGGAACTGGGTGGCGCAGAGCGGCCCGTTCTCCACCGCGGCGACGAAGTGGGCTCCATGCTCGGCCCAGGTGACCGTCGGGGCGACGGCGTCGAAGGCGCCGTGCGGGCGAAGCGACCAGGACAGCGCGGCATACGAGTGGACGAAGTAGAAGCGTTCCTGCTCGACGCCGGCGAAGAGCCGGGACCCCTCCCCAGGCTGCACGCAGGACCAGCCCATGTGGGGGACGATCTGCGCGGGCAGCCGCTCGACGACGCCCGGCCACTGACCCAGACCCTCTTCGGGTCGCCCGCCGTCCGGCTCGGCGGAGCCGTCGAAGAGCACCTGCATCCCGACGCAGACACCCATGACGGGACGGCTGCCGGCCAGGCGCACGTCGATGATGCGCGGGCCTCCGGCCTCGCGCAGGCCGCGCAGACAGGCGTGGAAGTTGCCGACGCCGGGCACGAACAGCCCGTCTGCAGCCAGGGCGGCGGCCGGGTCGGCGGTCAGCTCCACGTCGGCTCCGACGCGCGCCAGGGCTCGCACGGCCGAGTGGACGTTGCCACTCCCGTAGTCGAAGACGACGACGCGTCTGGTCACCGGTGTCCCTCCATCTCGTCGCGCCACGACTCGTCCTCGTGGACCATCCGCTCGAAGAGCGACGCCCTGCCGGGCGACGGCTCGACCTCGCGGCCGCCCGGCAGGTCGGCCGCCCGCGCCGACCCCGCGAGCAGCTCCCGCCCCGGCAGGCCGAGCGCCTCCAGCACGTCGCCGAGGAGCGCTGACGCGTCGCCGCGCGGGTCATGCACGACATCCGCGAGGACGGCCACCGCCGACGGGTCGGTGGCTCCCGCGGCCCGCGCCAGGTCGGCGAGGCGGGCGACAGGCAGGCTGCCCGGCTGGATCAGACCCGTGCCGGGCTGCCAGACCAGCCAGCGTCCGACGGCCCGCCACCGACGCGGGACGACGACGACCACAGCCTGCTCCCGGATCACCGCCACGCCGACGGCCGGCCGCAGCCGTCGCGGCAGCGGGCGGTTCAGCAGCACCGTCATCGCGTCGTCGTAGGGCTTGCGCACGGCGCTGGCCGCCGAGGTGGGCACGAGCACGGACCAGCCGTCCCCGACCGGGGCCACACGGACTGGCGTCAGCCCGCCGGCGGCCCACCGGGCGGCGGAGTCGGCCGCACCGCGCAGCAGCAGCAGCCCTGACGGAGGTCGCGGCGCGCCACTCACCGGCGATCCACGTCTAGAGGCTGCCCTTGGCGCTCGGTATGCCGGTCACGCGGGGGTCGCGCGCGACAGCGGCCCGCAGCGCGCGGGCGACGGCCTTGAACTGGGCCTCGACGATGTGGTGGGGGTCGCGTCCGGCCAGTACGCGCACGTGCAGCGCGATGCCCGCGTGGGAGGCGAAGCTCTCGAAGACGTGCCGCGTGAGGGAACCGACGTAGGTGCCGCCGATGACGACGTAGGCCTGGCCGTCGGGCTCGCCGGTGTGGACGACGTAGGGGCGCCCCGCGACGTCGACGACCGCCTGGACGAGGGTCTCGTCGAGCGGCACCGTGGCGTCCCCGAAGCGGGAGATCCCGCTCTTGTCCCCGAGCGCCTCGCGCAGGGCGTCGCCGAGGACGATCGCGACGTCCTCGACGGTGTGGTGGGCGTCGACGTCCGTGTCACCGCTCGCCTTGACGGTCAGGTCGATGAGTGCGTGCTTGGCCAGCGAGGCGAGCATGTGGTCGTAGAAGCGCACGCCGGTGGCGATGTCGGACTCGCCCGTCCCGTCGAGGTCGAGGGTGAGCTCGACCGACGACTCGCTGGTCGAGCGGGAGATGTGGGCGCGGCGAGGGGGCGCGCTGTCGCGGGTGTCGGCCATCGGTCAGGGCTCCTCGCCGGTGGGGGGCTGTCGGTGTGAGTCTGGCAGATCGGCCATCGCGGCGAGGAAGGCGTCGGTCTCCTCGCGCGTCCCGGCTGTGACCCTCAGGTGCCCGGCGAGGCCCACGTCTCGGACGAGCACCCCACGCTCGAGCAGCGACTGCCAGGTGGCCGCCTCGTCGCTCAGCCCGCCGAAGAGGACGAAGTTGGCGTCGCTGGGCACCGGCGGGAAGCCGAGGCCGGCGAGCTCGGCGACCATGCGGTCGCGTTGCTGCATGATCGCCTCCACCGTCGCGAGGAGGCTGCGATGGTGGTCGAGGGCCGCCCGCGCGACCGCCTGCGTCGGCGCGGAGAGGTGGTAGGGCATCCGGACCAGGCGCAGCGCCTCGACGAGGTCCGGGTCGGCCGCCAGGTAGCCGAGCCGTGCCCCGGCGAGCGCGAAGGCCTTGCTCATCGTCCGCGTCACGACGAGCAGGGGGTGGTCGGCGAGCAGAGTCAGCGCGCTGGGAGTGCCGGGCCGGGCGAACTCGGCGTACGCCTCGTCGACGACGACGAGGGAGGTCGGCGCCGCCTCCAGCACGGCGGCCACCACGTCGAGCGGCAGCGCCGTCCCGGTGGGGTTGTTCGGGGAGCAGAGGAACACCACGTGCGGCTGGGCGCGTGTGACCTGCTCGGCCGCGGACTCGGCGTCAAGGTCGAAGAGGCCGGTGGGTGTGCCCCGCATCCCGTCCACCCAGGTCGTGCCACTGGTCCGGGTGATGACCGGGTGCATCGAGTAGGCGGGGGTGAAGCCGAGCGCCGTGCGCCCCGGTCCGCCGAAGGCCTGGACGAGATGCAGGAGCACCTCGTTGGAGCCGTTGCCCGCCCACACCTGCTCGGTGGTCACCGGCACCCCGGTCTGACCGCTGAGGTACGTCGACAACGCCACTCTCAGTGCCGTGAAGTCGCGGTCGGGGTAGCGGTTGAGCTGACCTGCGACGTCCGCGACCGCCGCGGTCACCGCGGCTGCGACGTCGGAGGGCACGGCATACGAGTTCTCGTTGGTGTTGAGCCGGACGGGCACGTCGAGCTGGGGCGCGCCGTATGCCGTCCTGCCGCGCAGGTCCTCGCGCAGCAGGTTGCCGATGAGCGGGTTCATGGCGACCCGAGCTCCGGCACGGAGTCGCCGAACCGTGCGGTGACCGCCTCCCCGTGGGCAGGAAGGTCCTCCGACTCGGCGAGGGTCACGACCTGCCGCGCGACGTCGCGCAGGGCCGCCTCGTCGTAGCTGACCACGTGGATGCCGCGCAGGAACGACTGCACCGACAGACCGCTGCTGTGGCTGGCGCACCCAGCCGTCGGGAGGACGTGGTTGGAGCCCGCCGCGTAGTCGCCGAGGCTGACGGGTGCGTAGGCACCGACGAAGACCGCGCCCGCGTTGCGGACGCCGGCAGCGACCGTGTGCGCGTCGCGGGTCTGGATCTCGAGGTGCTCCGCGGCGTAGACGTTGCACACGACGAGGCCCGCGTCGACGTCGTCGACGAGGACGATGCGTGACTGCCTGCCGGCCAGCGCCGTGGCCACCCGCTCGCTGTGCTTCGTCGCGGCGACCCGCCGGATGAGCGCCGCCTCGACGGCCGCGGCGAGCTGCTCGCTGTCGGTGACGAGCAGGGCAGCCGCGAGCGGGTCGTGCTCGGCCTGGCTGACCAGGTCGGCGGCGACGTGCTCCGGGTCGGCGCTCTCGTCGGCCAGGACGGCGATCTCGGTGGGTCCGGCCTCGGCGTCGATCCCGATGCGCCCCTTGAGCAGACGCTTTGCGGCGACCACCCAGATGTTGCCGGGCCCGGTGACGAGGGAGACCGGCTCGCAGACCGTGTCGCCGTCCTCGAACCCGTAGGCGAACATGGCGACCGCCTGGGCGCCGCCCACGGCATACACCTCTTCGACCCCGAGCAGGGCGCAGGTGGCCAGGATCGTGGGGTTGGGATAGCCCGCGAACAGGCCCGTGTTCTCGCGCTGCGGCGGGCTGGCGACGGCGAGGGAGCCCACCTCGGCAGCCTGCGCGGGCACGACGTTCATGATGACGCTGGACGGGTAGACGGCGATTCCGCCGGGGACGTAGAGGCCCACCCGGTCCACCGGCACCCAGCGCTCGGTCACCGTGCCGCCCTCGACGACGTGCGTGGTCGTGTCGGTACGGCGCTGGTCGGCGTGCACCAGGCGGGCCCGACGGACCGCCTCCGCCAGGGCGGCGCGCAGCGACGGCTCGAGCTGGTCGAGGGCGGCCTGGAGGACCTCCTCCGGCACCCGGAGGCGGCTGGGCCGGACGCCGTCGAACCGCTCACCCAGGTCGCGCAGGGCCTCGGCACCGCGACGCTCGACGTCGGCGACGATGGGGCGCACCTGCTCGAGGGCCGCCTCCACGTCGAACTCCGCGCGCGGCAGCGCGGCGCGCAGCGCGCGCACCTCGAGGGGCCGTCCGCGCAGGTCGAGTCGGGACATCATGCGGACGATTCTAGTTGGGCCTGCTCGTGGCCCCGCGCGCCGTCTCAGCCGCGCCGAGCCGCCCACATAATGGGCGCATGCGTCCGCCCCTCGAGTCCCTCGTGAGCATTGACGGGACGGCCGGCTACCTGCGGCTGGCGGCGCTCGTCGTCGGGCTGGCCCTGCTCGCGGCCCTGGTCAACCGGGTGGGACAGCTGGACCACGCGGGCGCGGCACTGCGGGCCGCGGGACGGGCCACGCTCCAGCTCGCCGCGGTCGGTGTCGTCATCGCCGCCGTCCTCGCGTCATGGTGGCTCACCGCCGGGTTCGTGCTGCTCATGCTCACCGTCGCGTCCCTGACCGCGGGCCGGCGGATGACGCGCGACCGGTCCCTGTGGTGGGCGGCCGCGGCGGTCTGGGCGGGCGCCGTACCGGTGTCCGGACTGCTCCTCGGCAGCGGCCTCATCCCGCTGCGCCCGGTAGCCGTCGTGCCAGTGCTCGGCATCCTCATCGGCGGGGCCATGACGGCGACGGTCCTGGCCGGCCGGCGGTCCCTCGACGCGCTGCACGGGCGGCACGGGGAGTATGAGGCGGCGCTCTCGCTCGGTCTGCTCGAGCGCGACGCCGCGATGCTCGTGGCCCGACCGGACGCCAGCCTGGCCCTGCTGCCCGGCCTCGACCAGACCCGAACGGTCGGCCTCGTCACCCTGCCGGGAGCGTTCGTCGGCATGCTGCTCGGCGGCGCCACCCCGCTTCAGGCTGCCGCGGTCCAGCTCCTCGTCCTCGTCGCCCTGCTGCTGGTCCAGTCGATCTCGGTGACGGTCACGGTCGAGCTCATCGCGCGACGGATGCTGGCGCGGTCAGGTCGATGAGCACCGCCCACTCCCAGGCGATCTGACGCCAGGCGTCATACCGCCCGGACTGTCCACCATGCCCCGCGGTCAGCTCGGTCCGGAAGATGACCGGCCCTGCCGCGGGGACGTCCTCGCCGACCTCGCGCAGCCGGGCCACCCACTTGGCCGGCTCGGTGACGTAGACCCTGGTGTCGTTGATGCTCGTCGTGACGAGCAGCGCGGGACGCGGGCCCGCCACCACGTTGTCGTAGGGCGAGTACGCCTTGATGCGGGCGTATGCCTCGGGGTCGGCGACGGGGTCGCCCCACTCCTCCCACTCCCCCACCGTCAGCGGCAGGCTGGGGTCGAGCATCGTCGTGAGCGTGTCGACGAACGGCACCTGTGCATGCAGCACCCGGAACCGCTCCGGCGCGCGGTTGAGGACGGCGCCAATGAGCAGACCACCGGCCGAGCCGCCTTCTGCCGCAAGCCGGTCGGGGGCGACCAGGCCGCCGTCGAGGAGATGGTCGGCGCAGGCGACGAAGTCGCTGAAGGTGTGCTCCTTATGCTCCAGACGCCCCTGCTCGTACCACCGCCGGCCCATCTCCGAGCCGCCGCGCACGTGGGCGACGGCGAAGACGAAGCCCCGGTCGAGCAGCGACAGACGGGCGACCGAGAACCACGGGTCCATGCTCAGGCCATAGGCGCCGTAGCCGTAGAGCAGCCCGGGCGCGCTCCCGTCCAGGGCGGTGTCGACGTGATGGACGAGGGAGAGGGGCACGAGGACGCCGTCGGCTGCCCGGACCCACTCGAGCCGCTGGACGTAGTCGGTGGGGTCGTAGCCGCCGAGCACCTCCTTGCGCTTGAGCAGGGTGAGCCTCCGGGTCGCGACGTCGTAGTCGTAGACGGTGGCGGGCGTGACGAGCGAGGTGAAGGTGAGCTGCACCGACGGGGTGTCAGCCGCCGGGTTGTCGCCGGTGGAGACCGACCGGACCGGCTCGGAGAACTCGACGTCGTGGGCTGGCCCGAACCCGGTGTCCGAGAGGCAGTCTCGCGGCAGGATGCGTACGGCGCTCTGCCCCTCCACGCGGAGGGAGACGACCGCGAAGTCGGCGAACGCCTCGATGCCGGTGACGTACTCCTCGGGGGTCGTGACGCCGAGCGGGCGCCATGGTGACGCGCCATCCGGACCGACCGTCGCCCGAGCCACCTCGAAGTTCGTCCGGTCGCGGTTGTGGACGACCAGCAGCTCGTCGCCGAGCGGGGTGACGTCGTACTCGACACCCTCGCGACGAGGCGCCACGCTCCACGGGGTCCCGGTCGGGTCCGCCGCGGACAGCAGCAGGCACTCGCTCGTGGACCTCGATCCGATCCCGAAGACCACCCAGCGGTCGTCGAGAGAGGTCCCGACGCCCACGGCGAACCGCTGGTCCTGCTCGTGCACGACGCACACGTCCTCCTCGGCCGGGCGGCCGACCGCATGCCGCCAGACCTCGTGCGGGCGCCAGGTCTCGTCGACCCGGGTGTAGAAGACGTGGCTGGCGTCCAGCGACCATGCGACGCCGTAGCCGACCCCCCGGACCTCCTCGTCGACGACCTCACCGGTGTCGATGTCGCGGATGCGCAGGTCGAAGCGCTCGTCGCCGACGACGTCCACGGCATACGCGAGCAGGCGTCCGTCCGGGGACACGTCGCTCGCGCCGAGCGCAAAGAAGTCGTGCCCGCGGGCCTCGGCGTTCTCGTCCAGGATGACCTGCTCCCCGTCCGGCGCCGCGCTTCCGGTCAGCGTCGGACGAGTGGGACGGCCGGCCACGGGGACCCGGGCCTCGACGGCATACTGCTCCCCCTCGATGGTCCGCGAGTAGTACCACCAGCCCCCGTGCCGGACGGGCACGCTGAGGTCGGTCTCCTGGGTGCGAGCGCGGATCTCCTCGTAGATGTCTCGCTCGAGCGAGCCGAGGTGGGCCGTGGCCGCCAAGGCGTAGGCGTTCTCGGCCTCGAGGTACGCCAGCAGCTGTGGGTCGTCACGGTCCGCCATCCAGGCGTAGTCGTCGCTGGTCTCGTCACCGTGCACCGTCCTCGAGCTCGGTCGGCGGGGAGCGTGGGGCGGGACGGGCGAAGGTGCTGGCACCCGAGCACTCTAGGTGAGGGCCACCGCCTGGACGGTCACGGGTCAGCCTGCCGACGACACGGTCGCGGGGAGCCCGAGGAAGTCGCCGTACGCCGTGGCAGCCCGCTGGAGCGCGGCCTGCGGCAGGGCGCCCCCACCCGCGAACGGGGTGACGGTGAGGTCGACGCGACGGGTCCCCACCCGGCGACGCCAGGTCCCCACCACCTGGCCCCCGACGACGACGGTCGACAGGAACATGCCGTTGCCACCGGGCACGACGAGCCGCTCCTGCTCGGTGGTGAGGACGGCAGAGCGGTCCTTGTAGCCGAGGAGGTACTCGTCGAAGCCCGGCAGCAGCATCATCCGCGGGCGCGTGGCGGGCTCCGGAGCCTCCGCGTGGACGAGATGGTCCACCCCGCCGATGACCTCCGTCCGCAGGTGGTCCCCCGCGAGCGCGACGGCCTCCCGGACGAAGCCGAGCCCCTGGCCGCACCAGCCGGCGAGGTCGCGCTCGGTGACCGGCCCGTGGCTGCGGACGTAGCGCTCGGCCAGGGACGCCATCGCCTCCTCGCGTCCCGGGTCCCACGATCGGAGGACCCAGTCGTCGACGAGGGCGAACGTCGGCTGGCCACCCTGCGGCGGACCCTGGCAGAGCAGCCCTTCCTGGCAGTAGCGCACCACGAGGTGCAGGCCCCGCTGCCCGTCCGGTCGGATGCCGTGGGCGCGTAGGAGGTCCATCACCGCGGGCCGGCTGAGGACGACGCCACCGGCGAGCGCGGCGACCAGCAGGTCCCTCCCCGCGCCGAGCACCGCGTCGGTGATCTCGAGCTGGGAGAACCGCGCGCGGGTCGACCCGGCCGCCCGGGCGTTGAGCAGGCGGCACATCCACCGCACGTCCTCGGTGGCCATCAGGTGCAGGGTGCCGCGCATCGGCCAGGTGCGGGTCACCAGGCGCTGCGCCATGGCGGCACTGACCTGCGCGAGCGGGGCGCCGGTGCGGACACCGACCGACCACAACCCACTGGACAGGTCCTGGGCCTGCATGGCGAGATGATGGCGGACGGTGTCGACGACCGAACGCGGCTGCCCGCCGGGCGACGGGGCGAGCAGGGTCGCGGCCAGCCGTTGCCGGACGACCCGTCGACGGTCGGCGGCCTTCACGACCGCGCCGGCGTCACGACCAGGCCCGCCGTCAGGAGCGAGGGGGTCAGGTCAGGCACGCCGGCCCGAGCAGCGCCTTGAGGTCCCCGAACAGCGACGGGGAGGCGGTGACGCGCAGCGAGTCGTCCAGCCGCATGAGCATGGAGCGCCCGGGCTGGGTCAGCTTGACGTGGACCTCGGTCACTCCTGGGTGCTCCGCCAGGACGTCC
This sequence comes from uncultured Actinomycetota bacterium, assembly GCA_963826375.1. Lineage (GTDB taxonomy): Bacteria > Actinomycetota > Actinomycetes > Actinomycetales > Dermatophilaceae > Lapillicoccus. The sequence goes on from CAWGWN010000009.1 coordinate 1,745,365, forward strand.
TTGAGCCGCTCGGCGACGACGTCGGTTGCTCGGGTCAGCGGCAGGGTGACCACGACCGGGCCGCGCGGACCCTCCTTGATCTCCGGCAGCGTCAGCTCCTGCGCGAAGATGGACACGGCGTCGTCGCGGCTGCTCACCCGTCCCTTGACGACACACACCACGTCGTTGCCGAGCATGGTGGAGAAGCTCGTGTAGGCGCTGGGGAAGAAGAGGCACTCGATCGCGCCGTCGAGGTCCTCGACGGTCGCGATGGCCCAGAGGTCGCCCTTCTTGGTCCGCTTGATCTGCAGGCCGGTGATCAGTCCGGCGATGGTCACCGGAGTGCCGTCCGGCTGGGGCTCGTCTCCCATCAGCGCGGCGATCGACGTGTCGGCGTACTTCTGGAGCACGTGCTCGATGCCGAAGAGCGGGTGGTCGGAGACATACAACCCGAGCATCTCCCGCTCGAAAGCGAGCAGCGTCTGCTTGTCCCACTCGGCGCGCGGCACCGGCGGCAGCCCGTCGAAGGCGTCGGCCCCGCCCACCGGGCTCTCGTCGCCGCCCATGGCCCCGAACAGGCTGTCCTGGCCGATCGCCTCCTGGCGCTTGACCTCGACCAGGGCGTCGACATACCGGTCGTGCACCTCGACCTGCCCGCGACGGCTCTCGCCCAGTGAGTCGAACGCGCCCCCCTTGATCAGTGACTCGATGGTGCGCTTGTTGCAGACGACGGCCGGCACCTTGCCGAGGAAGTCCTTGAACGACGAGAAGGCGCCCTTCTCCTCGCGGGTGCGGACGATGGCCTCGACGACGTTGACGCCGACGTTGCGGATCGCCGCGAGGCCGAAGCGGATGTCGGTGCCGACGGCGGCGAAGTTCGCCACCGACTCGTTGACGTCCGGCGGGAGGACCTTGATGCCCATCCGGCGGCACTCGTTGAGATAGAGAGCCGACTTGTCCTTGTCGTCCCGCACGCTGGTGAGCACGGCGGCCATGTACTCCGCCGGGTAGTGCGCCTTGAGGTAGGCGGTCCAGTAGGAGACCAGCCCGTATGCCGCGCTGTGCGCCTTGTTGAACGCGTAGTCGGAGAAGGGCACGAGGACGTCCCAGAGGGCCTTGACCGCCCCCGGGGTGAACCCGTGCTCCTTCATCCCGGCCTCGAAGCCGACGAACTCGGCGTCGAGGACCTCGCGCTTCTTCTTGCCCATCGCCTTGCGCAGCAGGTCGGCCTTCCCGAGGGAGTAGCCCGCCAGCTGCTGGGCGATGAGGATGACCTGCTCCTGGTAGACGATCAGCCCGTGCGTCGTCCCGAGGATCGGCTCCAGCGCCTCCTCGAGCTCGGGGTGCAGGTAGCTGACCTCCTGCTGGCCGTTCTTGCGCAGGGCGTAGTTCGTGTGGCTGTTCGCACCCATCGGCCCCGGGCGGTACAGCGCGCCCACGGCCGAGATGTCCTCGAAGCAGTCCGGCTTCATCAGCCGCAGCAGCGCCCGCATCGGTCCGCCGTCGAACTGGAAGACGCCGAGCGTGTCCCCCCGACCCAGCAGCTCGAAGGTCAGCCGGTCGTCCAGCGTCTTGCTGAGCTCGTCGAGGTCGACCTCCTCCGACCGGTTCATCTGCACGTTGACCAGGGCGTCGTCGAGGATGGTGAGGTTGCGCAGCCCGAGGAAGTCCATCTTGACCAGCCCGAGCGTCTCGCAGCTGGGGTAGTCGAACTGGGTGATGATCTGGCCGTCCTGCTCCCGGCGCATGATCGGGATGAGGTCGGCCAGCGGCTCGCTCGACATGATGACGCCCGCGGCGTGCACGCCCCACTGCCGCTTCAGCCCCTCGAGGCCCAGCGCGGTCGCGACGACCTCCTGGGCCTGCGGGTCCTCGTCGTGGACCGCGCGGAAGTCGGCGCCCTCTCCGTAGCGGGGGTGGCTCCGGTCGAAGATCCCCGCCAGCGGGACGTCCTTGCCCATGATCGCCGGGGGCATCGCCTTGGTGAGCTTCTCGCCCATCGCGAACGGGTGACCCATGACCCGGGCGGCGTCCTTGACGGCCTGCTTGGCCTTGATCGTGCCGTAGGTGACGATCTGCGCGACCCGCTCCTCGCCATACTTCTGCGTGACGTAGCGGATCACCTCGCCGCGCCGGCGCTCGTCGAAGTCGACGTCGAAGTCCGGCATCGACATCCGCTCGGGGTTGAGGAAGCGCTCGAAGATCAGCCCGTGCTGCAGCGGGTCGAGGTCGGTGATCCGCATGACGTAGGCGCACATCGAGCCGGCGCCCGACCCGCGGCCCGGGCCCACCCGGATGCCGTGCTCCTTGGCCCAGCCGATGAAGTCGGCGACGACGAGGAAGTAGCCGGCGTAGCCCTTGGACACGATGATGTCGGTCTCGTAGGCCGCCCGCTGGCGCACGTCGTCGGGGATGCCCGCGGGGTAGCGCTCGTGCAGCCCGCGCTCGACCTCCTTGACGAACAGCGAGGTCTCCGTCTCCCCGTCGGGGCACGGGAAGCGGGGCATGTAGCGCCCCTCCCCCTCGACGAAGGTCACGTCGCAGCGCTCGGCGACGAGCAGGGTGTTGTCGCACGCCTCGGGCAGCTCGCGCCACAGGTGGCGCATCTGCTCCGGGCTCTTGAGGTAGAACTCCTCGGCGTCGAACTTGAAGCGGTTGGGGTCCATCAGGGTCGAGCCGGACTGGACGCACAGCAGCGCCGCGTGCGCCTTGGCATGCTCGGCCCGGGTGTAGTGCAGGTCGTTGGTCGCGAGCAGCGGCAGCTGGAGGTCCGCGGCGAGCCGCAGCAGCTCCTTCTGGGTCTGCCGCTCGATCGGGATGCCGTGGTCCATCACCTCGGCGTAGAAGTTCTCCTTGCCGAAGATGTCCTGGAGCTCCCCGGCCGCCTGGCGCGCCTCGGCATACTGCCCGAGCCGCAGCCGGGTCTGGACCTCACCGCCGACGCAGCCGGTGGTAGCGATCAGGCCGTCGCCATACTGCGACAGCAGCTCCCGGTCGATCCGGGGCTTGAAGTAGTGGCCCTCCAGCGAGGCGAGGGAGCTCATCCGGAAGAGGTTGTGCATGCCCCCGGTGGTCCGGGCGAGCAGGGTCATGTGGGTGTAGGCGCCAGAGCCGCCCACGTCGTCCCGTGAGGTGCTGTCATCCCCGAAGCGCACCCTGGTCCGGTCGCTGCGGTGCGTGCCCGGGGTGAGGTAGGCCTCGACGCCGATGATCGGCTTGATGCCGTACTTGCGGGCCTTGGACCAGAACTCGAAGGCCCCGAAGACATACCCGTGGTCGGTCGTCGCGATGGCCGGCATGCCCATCTCGGCCGCCGACTCGAGCAGCTCGTCGACCCGGGCGGCCCCGTCGAGCATGGAGTACTCGGTGTGCACGTGCAGGTGCACGAAGCTCTGGTCCGGGGCGGGCTGGGCTGACATCACGATGAGTCTAGGTGCCCGCGCGGACACCCTCGGGCGTGTCGCGGGGGGGTGTCGCGGTGGGTCGCCGGATCCCGCGCGGCGGCCGGTATGCCGTGGGGCCAGTGGGGCGCACGACCACCGTCCTCAGCCCGCGATCCGGTCCAGAGCCGACTGCAGGTCGTCCGGGTAGGCGCTCGTGAAGCGGACATACTTCCCCGTCCCGGGGTGCTCGAACCCCAGGCCCACAGCGTGCAGCCACTGCCGGTCGAGACCGAGACGGGCCGCGAGGCGCGGGTCAGCGCCGTAGGTCAGGTCTCCGCAGCACGGGTGGTGCAGGGCGGAGAAGTGCACCCGGATCTGGTGGGTGCGGCCGGTCTCGAGATGGACCTCGACCAGCGAGGCGGACCGGAAGGCCTCGATCACCTCGTAGTGGCTGACGGCGGCCTTGCCGCTGTCCATGACGGCGAACTTGTAGTCGTGACCCGGATGCCGGCCGATGGGCGCGTCGATGGTCCCGATCACCGGGTCGGGCAGGCCCTGGACCAGGGCGTGGTACGTCTTGTCCACGGTTCGGGACCGGAAGGCCGCCTTGAGCCGGGTGTAGGCGGACTCGCTCTTCGCCACGACCATCAGGCCGGACGTGCCCACGTCGAGCCGGCTCACGACTCCCTGGCGTTCGCTCGCCCCCGAGGTGGAGATGCGGTAGCCGGCGGCTGCCAGGCCGGACACGACGTCCGGGCCCGTCCACCCGACGCTGGGGTGGGCCGCGACGCCGACCGGCTTGTCCACCACGACGATGTCGTCGTCGTCGTGAACGATGCCCATGCCCGGGACCGGCTCGGCGCGGACTGCGAGGACCGGACGCTCAGGAGCGTCCGGAAGGGTGAGCTCCAGGACGTCGCCGGCACTCACCCGGTCGGACTTGCCCACCACCCGCTGGTTCACGCTGACGCCGCCGCCCACCGCGAGGTCGGCGGCCTTGGTGCGCGAGAGCCCGAAGAGCCGGGCGATCGCGGCGTCGACCCGCTCGCCCTCGAGGCCCTCGGGGACGAGCACGGTGCGAGCGTCAGACATCGTTCTCCGCGGAGGCGCCCGCGTCGGTGGCATGGCGTGGGGTGGGCCGCTCGCGCGTGCCGTCGACGCCGACCCCGAGGAGGGCGAGCAGGCCGATGAGGATGGCTGCCCCGACGATGGCGATGTCCGCGACGTTGCCGATGAACCAGCCGTTGTAGTCGATGAAGTCGACGACGTGGCCCCGGCCGACTCCGGGCTCGCGGACCATCCGGTCGGTGAGGTTGCCGAGCGCGCCGCCGAGCAGCAGCCCGAGAGCCCAGGCCCAGCCCACGCTCCCGATCCGCCGGCTGGTCCGGATGACGACGACGAGGACGATCGCCGCGATGACGGTCAGCAGCCAGGTGCTGCCGGTCCCGAGCGAGAAGGCAGCGCCCGGGTTCCGGATCAGCTCCAGCTGGAGGACCGAGCCGACGAGGCTGCGCGGTGTGGCGTCGGTCAGCGCGGCGACGGCCCAGAGCTTGGACGACTGGTCGATGGCATAGGTGACCAGTGCGGCTGCCGTCAGCAGCCCGACCAGGCGGCCCTTGCGACGACGTGCGGGGGCTGGCGGTGGCTCATGGTGGGCGGATGACTGCGAGATCAGCGACTCTCCTGCCTGGTCTTGCACGCCAGGCAGAGCGTGGCCCGCGGCGCAGCCTGGAGCCGGATCTTGCCGATGGGGTTTCCGCAGGACTCGCAGACGCCATAGGTGCCGTCGGCGAGCCGCTCCAGCGCGTGCTCGATCTGGTCCAGCTTCTCGCGAGAGTTGTTGGCGAGCACCATCTCGTACTCGCGTCCGAAGATGCTCGCGCCCGCGTCCGCCTGGTCGTCGCCCGCACCTTCGCCGGCATCGCGGAGCAGGCCCTGCAGGTCGGACTCGGCGATCTCGAGGTCGGCCAGGGCCCGGGCCTTCTCGGACTCGAGCTCAGCCCTGATCTCGCGGACCTCCTTGGCCGTCCACGGCTTGTCGGAGTTCGCCACCCGCAAGGAGGTCGGGCCGGCCGCGGAGCGGGACTTCGTCGTCGGGCGGCGCACGGGCGCCGCGGAGGTCTTCTTGGCTGGGGCCGCCTTCTTCACCGGGGCCGCCTTCTTCACCGGGGCCGCCTTCTTCGCCGGCGCGGTCTTCTTGGCTGGGGCCGCCTTCTTCACCGGGGCCGCCTTCTTCGCGGGCGCCGCCTTCTTCGCGGGCGCCGCCTTCTTCACCGCCACGGCCTTCTTCGCCGGAGCGGCCTTCTTCACCGCCGGGGCCGCCTTCTTCGCCGGAGCGGCTCTCTTCACCGCCGCGGCCTTCTTCACCGCCGCGGCCTTCTTCACTGCCACAGCCTTCTTCGCCGCAGCGGCTCTCTTCACCGCCGGGGCCGCCTTCTTCGCTGGAGCGGCCTTCTTCACCGGAGCGGCCTTCTTCGCTGGGGCAGCCTTGCGGGAAGCCGCCTTGGTGGTGGCCGTCAGCTTCTTCGCTGCCATGCGCGCCAGCCCCTCTCGGGTGGTCTGATCGTGGACAAGTGGGCCTGAGGATAAGGCCCGCACGCTGCCTCGACCAAACGCGACTCACCTCGCGGAGGCTGCGTCCGAGAATGGGCGCAGGCAACCCAGCATGAACGGGGTGGGGCCGTGGACCACATTCGGTCCACGGCCCCACCCTGCATACCTCAGCGCCGTCACTCAGCGCGACGGGCTCAGCTGCCCCCCTGCTCGCTCTCCTCGTCGACGCTCGGCTCCACGCCGGTGTGGTCGAGATCCTCCAGGTAGTGCTGGAGATAGGACTTCATCTCGGACCGGTAGCTGCGCTCGAAGCCCCTCAGCTGCTCGATCTGCTTCTCGAGCATCCCCTTCTCCTGCTCGAGCTCGGCGATGATCGCGGCCTTGCGCTGCTGCGCCTCGGCGATCATCCCCGTCGAGCGCTCGCGGCCCTCGGTGATCAGCTGCTCGTGCCGGCTGGTCGCCTCGGCGATCAGCTCGTCGTGTCGAGCCTGCGCCGTGCCGATCAGCTCGTCGTGCCGAGCCTGAGCCGTGCCGATCAGCTCGTCATGTGTGCGGTGTGCCGTGCTGATCAGCTCGTCCCGCTGTCGCTGCCCGTCGGAGATCAGCTCGTCGCGGGTCGCCTCGCCCTTGCCCACGTGCTCGTCGTGCAGACGCTGGGCCAGCTCGATGAGCGCCGCCGCGCTGGCGCCGCCCATCGCTCCGGCTCCTCCGGCGGCGACCGCCCGCATGGCGCCGGTGTCGCTCGCCGGGTCCTCGGCCTGCGCCGCCGCCTGAGCCTGCTCCTGCGCGGCCTGAGCCTGCTGCTGCGCCGCCTGAGCCTGCTGCTCGGCAGCCTCGGTGCGCTGCTGGGCCTCGCCGAGCTGCTGCTCCGTCTGCGCTGCCCGCTGCTGGGCCTGGGCGACCTGCTCCTGAAGGTCCGTGAGCTCGTGCTCGAGCTCTGCGGTCCGCTGCTCGGCAGCCTGCTTCGCCGCCAGGGCCTCGCGGGCCTTGGCCTCGGCAGCGTCGAGGCGCTGCTGCACGGACTTGTCCAGGGCGCCCTGCCGGTCCTTCACGGCTGCCTCGGCGGACTCAACCTCGGACTGGGCGGCGGTGACCCGCTGACGCAGCGACTTCTCCTCGGTCTCCGCCTCGGCGATCTGGCTCTGCAGCGCCAGCAGCCGGGCCTGAGCCTCCTGGGCCTGGACACCGCTAGCCGCGCCGTCCTGCTGGCTCTCCGACACCGGTGCCAGCCCCCGACCAGCGCGGCAGTCGTTGAGCTGCTGCTTGTAGTCGTCGCGCTGCTGGCTGAGGGTGCGCATCTCGGCCACGATCTCGTCCAGGAAGTCGTCGACGTCGCGCTCGTCGTACCCCTTGCGGAACTGCGTGGTCTGGAAATGCTTGTTGAGGATCTGTTCGGGCGTCAGCGCCATGAGTTCCACCTCGGTAGTCGGACCGGTTTGTGAGCAACGTTAGCGAACGGGATGCCTACCTCCAACACAGAGGTGAGCGGCGGTGTGCCGGTGATGGAGCCCCTCGCGGCGAGCAGGACGTCAGGCAATCCGGACGTTCATGAGCAACGAGGTGAGGATCATCAGCGCCAGGAACGCGAAGTCGATCCGCATCCCCCCGATGGAGACGGAGGGGATGACCTTGCGCATCACGCGCAGCGGCGGGTCGGTGACCGAGTAGACGACCTCGGCGGCCACGAGAACTGCGCCGCGCGGACGCCACTCACGTGACAGCACCTGCACCCAGTCGAGGATGAGCCGACCGATGAGCGCCACGAAGAAGAGGAACACCACGAGCGAGAAGACCGAACCGATGACCTGCATGCCGACCAGTCTGGCTGACGCCGCTGTGGAAACCGAATGCGGCCCGTCAGCTCTGGTTGAAGAAGCCTCGGGTGGCCTGCTTGGGCGCCTCGGACTCCTCCGCGGAGACCTCGACATGGGCGGGCGAGAGGAGGAACACCTTCGACGTCACGCGCTCGATCGAGCCGTGCAGCCCGAAGACCAGTCCGGCGGCGAAGTCGACCAGCCGCTTCGCGTCGCTGTCGTCCATGTCGGTGAGGTTCATGATGACGGGCGTGGCGTCCCGGAAGGACTCCCCGATGGTCTTCGCCTCGTTGTAGGTGCGCGGATGGATCGTCGTGATCCGGTTCAGCGCACCGACCTCGGTGTCGCGCACGACCCGGGCGACCGGGGTGTGCCGCTGCGGGAGGGGTGTCACGGCGGCACCGCGCTCCTCGTGGCGGCTCTTCTTCTCGGTGTGGTCCTCGTCGTAGCCGTACTCGTCGTCGTAACCGTCGTAACGGTCGTCTTCCTCAGCCAGTCCGAGGTACACCATCGTCTTGCGAAGCGCCCCAGCCATGGTGGAACTCCCTTGATCTTTGTTCTGCTGCCGTGTGAACGCTGTTGTCTTCTGTGACGTTAGCGAAGCGCGGGGCGGGAACCGAGGATTGCGCTCCCGACACGCAGGTGTGTCGCCCCGTGACGGACCGCCGCCTCGAGGTCCGCGCTCATCCCCGCGGACACCCAGGACGCCTCGGGGTGCCGCTCGCGGACGGTCCGGGAGACCTCCGCCAGCATGGTGAAGGCCGCGTCGGGGTCCACCCCGAGGGGGGCGACCGCCATCACCCCGCCGAGGAGCAGAGCGGGGGCCTCGCTCACCGCCTGGGCCAGCTCGAGGACCGACGCGGGGGGCGCTCCGCCGCGGCCCCGCTCGCCGTCGAGGCTGACCTGGATGAGGATGCGGGGACGACGGTGCGCTGCTGCCGCGGCTCGGTCGAGTGCGGCGACGAGCTTGAGCCGGTCGACGGCATGGATGACGTCGGCGTAGCGGACCACCGACCCGGCCTTGTTCGACTGCAGCTGCCCGATGAAGTGAGCGGTCAGCCGAAGCCCCGTCAGCACCGGGTCCCCGAGCTTCGGACCGGCCTCCTGGTCGCGGTTCTCGGCGACGTCCGTGACCCCGAGGTCCGCCAGCAGCCGGATGTCCGAGGCCGGGAAGTACTTCGTCACCGCCACCACCGTGACGTTCGCCGGGTCGCGTCCGACGCTCTCGCAGGCGAGCCGCACCCGGTGCCGCACCCCGTGGAGACCGGCGGCGAGCTCCTCGCGCCGCTGTCGTCCGCCCGGCTCGCTCATCGATCTTCCTGAGGCATGAGCCGGACGACACCCGCGGACCGCCCCGTTCGGTGAGCCTCCCGATAGGAGAAGAGCCGAGGGTCCTCGCGGCTGCAGCCGGGCACCCAGCGCACCTCGACGTCCTGACGGCGCAGCTGCTCGACGACGCCCGCTGCGACGTCGACCGCGGGAGTCCCGGTCCACGACACGGTGGCGCTGACCGCACTGACCTCGCTGGCCGCGGCGCGCAGGGGTTCGGGGACCTCGTAGCAGCGGCCGCAGACGGACGGCCCGACGACTGCGCTGACCCGCGTCGCGCCCAGCTCACGCATCGCCTCGACCGCCCGCTCGACCACCCGGGACGTCATGCCCGGCCGGCCGGCGTGCACCGCCCCGACGACCCCCGCGGCCGCGTCCGCGAGCAGCACGGGGACGCAGTCCGCGACGAGGACGGCTAGCGCCAGCTGGTCGCTTCGGGTGACCATGCCGTCCGCGGAAAGCGCCTCCCCATCATCTCGCTGGTCCCCGACGACGATGACGTCGGACCCATGGCATTGGTTCATGAATACGAGCCGATCCGGTGACACACCAACGGATTTCGCGACCAGAGCACGGTTTGTGCGGACCGCCTCGGGGTCGTCGCCGACCGCTCCCCCGAGGTTGAGCTCGTCGTACGGCGGCCCGCTCACCCCACCGCGACGTGAGGTGAAGCCCCACCGGACCGCGCGCGATCCCGGCGCCTCCGCGAGATCGTCCGACCAGAAGTACACGACGGAACCGTACGTCACCGGCGGACCGGCCGGGCACGACACGGCTGCAGCACGACAAGGGAGCCTGGCCCGAGATGGGCCAGGCTCCCTTGCTGTAGCCGGTGACCTACTTGAGGAAGTCGGGGACGTCGAGGTCCTCACCATCATCGAAGGTCACCGCGCGCGGGGGGGACTGGACGGGGACGCCGTTGCCCCTCTGCTGGTCGTGGTTCTGGGAGGGCTCGAACTGCGGCCCGGGGTGGGTGACCGGAGCGCGCTCCGGAGCCGGCGTCGACCCCTCGCCCAGCCCAGCGGAGGAGGGAGCACCGGCTCCCACCTGGGCGGTGACCGGGACGGCCACCGGCTGCTGGGGGCGACCGCCGCTCTGGATCGTGCCGAGGGCGCCCTCGTTGCGCTTGACGGGGCCGCCGCCGTCGAAGCCGGCTGCGATGACCGTGACCCGAACCTCGTCGCCGAGGGCGTCGTCGATGACCGCGCCGAAGATGATGTTGGCCTCGGGGTGAGCGGCCTCCTGGACGAGCCGGGCCGCCTCGTTGATCTCGAAGAGGCCGAGGTCGGAGCCACCCGAGATGGACAGGAGCACCCCGTGCGCGCCGTCGATGCTCGCCTCGAGAAGGGGCGACGAGATCGCCAGCTCGGCGGCCTGCACGGCCCGGTCGTCGCCGCGGGCAGACCCGATGCCCATGAGCGCCGAGCCGGCCCCCTGCATGACCGACTTGACGTCGGCGAAGTCGAGGTTGATCAGGCCCGGGGTGGTGATCAGGTCGGTGATCCCCTGGACGCCCGAGAGCAGCACCTGGTCGGCGCTGCGGAAGGCGTCCATCATCGAGACGGTGCGGTCGCTGATCGACAGCAGCCGGTCGTTGGGGATGACGATGAGGGTGTCGACCTCCTCCCGGAGGCTGGCGATCCCGGTCTCCGCCTGGTTCGCCCGCCGGCGACCCTCGAAGGTGAACGGGCGGGTGACGACCCCGATGGTCAGCGCGCCGAGGCTGCGGGCGATCCCCGCGACCACAGGCGCCCCGCCGGTGCCGGTCCCGCCGCCCTCGCCGGCCGTGACGAAGACCATGTCCGCGCCCTTGAGGACCTCCTCGATCTCCTCGGCGTGGTCCTCGGCGGCCTTCCGGCCCACCTCCGGGTCGGCGCCGGCGCCGAGCCCGCGGGTGAGCTCGCGGCCGACGTCGAGCTTGACGTCCGCGTCGCTCATCAACAGCGCCTGGGCATCGGTGTTGATCGCGATGAACTCGACGCCCTTCAGGCCCACGTCGATCATCCGGTTGATGGCGTTGACGCCGCCACCGCCGATGCCGACGACCTTGATTACGGCCAGGTAGTTGTGCGGGTCTGCTGCCACGTCAGTGGGCCTTCCTGAATTCACGTGCGGTGGGCAAAAGTCTGGATGTTTACTGGAGAGTTAGCGTTATCGCCCTGACCGGTGGCCCGACGGTATTCCGTAAGGCACCCCCAATCAACCCACCTGTCGGCGTGTCCCGAACCTCACGACAAGTTTCGCACGAGCGTGGTACCAGCGTGACTGGAGGGGCTGGAGTGACCAGATGTCAGCGGGTCACCGGGGTGTCGGGGGCGCTGACGTCGACGACCGCCGGCGACGTCGGGAGCAGGGCCAGGAGCACCGTGAGCTTCTTCGCCCCGTCCGCGACCCCACCCCATACGACACTGACCGGGCCGAGCTGGAAGGTGACCAGGTCCGCGCTGCTCACGGTGACGTTGGTGACCTGGGCCCGCTGGGCGGGCGGCAGCAGTCCGAGCACGCTGATGGCGGCGCGGACCCCCTCCGGGTCCGGTGCGGCGGTCGTGGCGTTGACCAGCGCCACCCCGGCCGGGAGGGCGGCGACGGTCTGGAACGCCTGCCCGGACGCATCCACAACCTGTAGTTGACCTTGAGGGTTCTTCACGGCGAGGACGGGCACCTTGCGCTCGACCGCGATGGTGATCGAGGAGGGCCAGGAGCGGCTCACCGAGACCGACCGGACCGTGCTGATGGCCCGGACGCGGGCGGCCACCCCGGACGTGTCGACGCGAGCCAGTGGCTGGCCGAGAGGGACCTGGGCTGCCGTCTGGACCGCCGTCCGCTCCCCCTCGTCGGACAGCCCGGTGACCGTCACCGTCCGGGCGACGAGCAGCGGGCTGAAGCCGACCACCCAGACCAGCAGGGCCACCAGCCCCACGGCCGCCGCGACCGCGGCGGCAAGACGGACTGGACGGCGGCGCGCAGCCATCGCCCGGCGCTCGAACCTCGCGCGCGAGGCCAGCACGCTGCTGCGCACGGACGAGCGGGCCACCGGTTGCGGGCGGGTCTGCGGGCGGGTGCGAGGGCCGGTGGGCAGCCGGCTCATGACGCACCTCCGGGCTCGGTGGGCTCAGGGACCTCGGTGGGCTCAGTGACCTCGGTGGGCTCGCGGCCCACGTCGAGCGCCCGGAGCACCTCCGGCCCGATCATCGTCACGTCCCCGGCACCCACCGTGAGGAGCAGGTCTCCGGGACGGACGAGCGAGGCCACCGCCGGGGCGACGGCGGTCCATGACGGCAGGTAGTGGACCTCGGCGTCCGGGTGGGCCGCGAGCACCGCGTCGACGACCAGCTGACCGGTGACTCCCGGCACCGGGTCCTCGCGGGCGGCATACACGTCCATGACGACCACGACGTCCGCTGGCGCGAGGCTGCGGCCCAGCTCGACGGCGAAGTCGCGGGTGCGTGAGTACAGGTGGGGCTGGAACACCACCACCAGCCGGCCGGCGCCCGCGTCATCGACGATCTGCCCTCCGGTCTGGACGACTGCCTCCAGCTTGCCCGGGTTGTGCGCATAGTCGTCGACCACCTGGACGCCGCGAGCCTGGCCCTTGGGCTCGAAGCGGCGTCGGGTGCCGGTGAACGAGCCGAGCCCGGCGAGCACGTCACCGGGCGACTGGCCGAGGCCCACGACCGCGGCGCCGAAGGCCGCCGTCGCGTTGAGCACGTTGTGCCGGCCGGGCACCCGCAGCGCGAGCGGGTACCGGTCCGCGCCATGCCGCACGAGGGCTGCCGCCGTGAGCCCGTGATGGCTCACCTGCTCGACGCGCAGCTCGGCGTCGGCGGACTCGCCGTAGGTGAGCACCCGGACCGGGCGAGTGGCAGCCCACCCGGCCAGCTCGCGGGCTCCGGGGTCGTCGACACAGACGACGAGCAGCCCTCCGGGGACCATCGTGGAGACGAACTGACGATAGGCCTCCTTGACGGTCGCGAAGTCACCGTAGAAGTCCAGGTGGTCGGGCTGGACGCTCGTGACGATCGCCACGTGTGGACGGAAGACGAGGAAGGAGCTGTCACTCTCGTCGGCCTCGACGACGAAGATCTCGCCGGTGCCGAGGTGGGCGTTGGTGTCGTGCTTGGCCAGCTCTCCCCCGACGGCGAACGAGGGGTCGGCGCCGCAGGACTGCAGGGCGACGGTGAGCAGCGAGGTGGTCGTCGTCTTGCCGTTCGCCCCCGCGACAGCGACGCGGGTCCGCCCGGTCATCGTGGCGGCGAGGGCCTGCGCGCGGTGCAGCACCCGCGTCCCGGCCGCACGGGCGGCGGCGAGCTCCGGGTTGCCCTCCCGGATCGCCGAGGAGACGACGACCGTGTCGGCGTCCGCGACGTATCGCGCATCGTGACCGACATGGACGGTGGCTCCCTCGGCAGCGAGGGCCCTGAGGACGGGCGACTCCTTCGCATCCGATCCGCTGACGGTCAGCCCGCGGGCGAGCATGATCCGCGCCACACCGGACATCCCCGCTCCCCCGATCGCGATGAGGTGGACATGGCCCAGGTCCTCGGGAGTCGGAACCGGGGCGCCGAAGTCGAAGCGTGACGTCGGCAGCGTCACGACCGGTCCCCTCCACGAGCTGCCCGCTCGACCAGCGAGGCGAGGAGCTCGTCCGCATCACGCTGTCCAGCGGTGGCGGCCGCCTCCCCCATCGCCACCAGGTCGGCCCCGCCCGACGCCAGGGGGATCAGCTCGTCGCGGATCCAGCCGGCCGTGAGGTCGGCGTCCTCGACGAGGCGACCTCCGCCTGCTGCCACGACGGCGGAGGCGTTGAGCCGCTGCTCGCCGTTGCCGATGGGCAGCGGGACGTAGACAGCCGGCAGCCCGACCGCGGTGAGCTCGCACACGGTGTTGGCCCCCGCCCGACAGACGACGAGGTCGGCGACGGCGTAGGCGAGCTCCATCCGGTCGGCGTAGGGAACGGCGACATACGGGGCACCGATGTCGGGGACGTCGGGTTCGAACGACTTTCCGGCTCCCGTCACGTGGAGCACCTGCAGCCCGGCGGCACTCAGCTCGGCGGCGCACTCGGCGAAAGCGGTGTTGAGGCGCGCCGCGCCCAGCGAGCCCCCCGTCACGAGGATGGTCGGCCACTGCGGGTCGAGCCCGAAGGCGGCCATCGCCTCGAGGCGACGGGCGGTCCGGTCGAGCTGGGAGATCTCCCGGCGCAGCGGCATCCCGAGGACCTCGGCGTGCGGCAGCCTGGTGCTGGGGAAGGTCGTGGCGACATACCGCGTCAGGCGGGCCCCGAGGCGGTTGGCCAGGCCGGGGCGGGCGTTCTGCTCGTGCACGACGATGGGCAGGTGTCGCTGCCGCGCGGCGAGATATGCCGGAGTGGACACGTAGCCGCCGAAGCCCACGACGACCTCGGCCCCGGCTGCATCGATGGCGAGTCCGGCAGCGACCACGGCACCGCGCAGGGCCGCCGGCAGCCCCAGCAGGCTCGCGTCGGGACGGCGCGGCATGGGCACGCGGGGGACCAGCGCGAGGTCGTAGCCGCGAGCGGGCACCAGCCGGGCCTCGAGGCCGTGCTCGGTGCCGAGGGCGGTGACCCGGATGTCGGGATGGCGGCGCCGCAGCGCGTCGGCGAGGGCCAGCAGCGGCGAGACGTGGCCAGCCGACCCGCCGCCGGCCAGGAGCACCGACGAGAGGGGATGAGCCGAGCTCATCCGCGGTTCCTGCGGCTCGGGAGGACCGCCAAGGAGCGCCTGACGACGCTCGGTCGGGCCGACAGGATCTCCCTCGCTCCGGGCTCGTTTCGGGCGAACGACAACAGCATCCCCAGAGCCAGCATCGTTGTCACCAGGGCGGATCCGCCAGCTGAGACGAGAGGCAACGGGACGCCGATGACGGGGAGCAGCCCGATGACGGCCCCGATGTTGATCATCGCCTGCAGGAGGACCCACGCCATCACTCCCGCGGTGGCGACCCGGACGAACTGGTCCCGCGAGCGCAGGACGAGCCGGTAGCAGGCCCATCCGAGGAGGGTGAAGATCAGCAGGATGACCAGGGTCCCGGGGAGGCCGAGCTCCTCGCCGATGATCGCGAAGATGAAGTCGTTGTGGGCCTCGGGCAGCCACTCCCACTTCTCCTTGCTCGCGCCGAGACCGACGCCCCACCAGCCGCCGTCCGCGAGGGCGTAGAGGCCGTGGACGG
This sequence comes from uncultured Actinomycetota bacterium, assembly GCA_963826375.1. Taxonomy (GTDB): domain Bacteria; phylum Actinomycetota; class Actinomycetes; order Actinomycetales; family Dermatophilaceae; genus Lapillicoccus. Next base: position 1,760,612 of record CAWGWN010000009.1, read on the forward strand.
ACTGGCCGCATGGCCCGTTGGGGTCCGTGCAGGGGCTGAGCCAGTTGGTGATCCGCTCCATTCGGTTCGGGCTGCTCGCGACCAGTGCCCCGGCGAGGACTGCGGCGGCAGCTCCGGCGACGAGGAAGAAGCGGGTCGGCACGCCGGAGACGAACAGCAGCGCACCGACGATGGCCAGCAGCACCAGCGCCGTGCCGAGGTCCTTGCCGAGCAGGACGAGGCCGACGGTGACGGCGACGACGGGGAAGAGGAACGGCACGACGACATGCCGGAAGGAGTCGAGCACCTTGCGCTTGTTGGTCAGCACCAGGGCGCCGACGAGGATCAGGCCGATCTTGGTCAGCTCTGAGGGCTGGATCTGGACTTTCGGAGCCAGCCGCACCCAGTTGCGGTTGCCGTTCACCGTCACGCCGAGGTTGGTGAAGACAAGCAGCTGAAGGACGACCGCAACGATGAGCGCCGGGAACGCGAGGCGTCGGTACCAGCGGACCGGGATGCGCGAGGCCACGACTGCACCGACGACACCGACGCCCGCGAACATGAGCTGGTTGAGGAAGACCGCGAACGACGAGCCGTCGTCCTTGATCGAGGTGACCATCGAGGCGGAGAGCACCATGATCAGGCCGGTGACGACGAGGACCGCCGTGGCGCTGAGCAGGACGTAGTAGGTCGTCACCGGGGACTCGATCCGGCTGAGGAAGGGCAGGGCCCGGGTGAGCAGCCCGTCCGGAGCCTTGCCGGCGGACGTCCCGCGTGCGGCGCCCGGGCGCGTCGCGGTGCTGCTCATCGGCCGCCCTGGTCGTCCGCGAACCGGCGGACGGCTGACTCGAACGCATCCCCTCGGGCGCCGTAGCTCGCGAACATGTCCATCGACGCCGCGGCAGGGGCGAGCAGGACCACGTCGCCGGGGCGCGCCATACCGGCAGCCGCCCGCACGACGACGTCCATCACCTCCACACCGGCCATGTGTCCAGTGTCCGACGGATCCAGGTCGACGACGGGGACATCCGGTGCGTGTCGGGCCAACGCCTCCGCGATCCGGCCCCGGTCGCGCCCGATGAGGACCACCGCCCGGAGCCTCCCCCGGACCTGCTGGACGAGGTCGTCGACCTCGGCACCCTTGAGCAGGCCGCCGGCGACCCACACCACCGACTCGAAGGACCGCAGCGACGCCGCGGCCGCGTGGGGGTTGGTCGCCTTGGAGTCGTTGACGTAGCGCACCCCGGCGACCGTCATGACCTCGGCGATACGGTGCGGGTCGGGCCGGAAGGCACGCAGCCCGTCCCGGACCGACAACGGCCCCACGCCGTATGCCCGGGCCAGCGCGGCAGCCGCGAGGGCGTTGGCGACGTAGTGGGGAGCCACGCTCGGGGCGTCACCCTGCAGGTCGGCCAGCGTCGCCAGCTCGGCCGCGGAGTGCTGACGCTGCTCGACGAACGCGCGGTCGGCCAGCACCTCGTCGACCAGCCCGAGCATCGACGGGGCCGGCACCCCGAGGGTGAAGCCCACAGCGCGACATCCCTCGATGACCTCGGCATCCATGACCAGCTGCTCGGTCAGCGGGTCGGCGACGTTGTAGATACAGGCGAGATGCGTGTTCGTGTAGACCCGCCCCTTGGCCCGCAGGTACTCCTCGAAGGAGCCGTGCCAGTCGAGATGGTCCGGCGCGACATTGAGACAGGCGGAGGCGACCGGCGCCACCGAGCGCTGCCAGTGCAGCTGGAAGCTCGAGAGCTCGACGGCGATGACGTCGTAGGGGTCGGGGTGGAGCACGGCCTCCAGCAGGGTCGTCCCGACGTTGCCGGCGCTCGCCGCGCGCAGACCGGCGGCCCGCAGGATGGAGGCGAGCATGTTGACCGTCGTCGTCTTGCCGTTGGTGCCGGTGACGGTGAGCCACGGCGCCGCGCCGGACTTCGCGCGCATCCGCCACGCGAGCTCCACCTCACCCCATACGGGTATGCCGCGTGCGGCCGCCTCGAGCAGGAGAGGCTGGTCGGGGCGCCAGCCCGGGGAGGTGACCACGAGGTCGACCGGGTCGGAGGGGAGCCCGGCTGTGTGTGACTCGCCCCGCCGGACCTCCACGTCGAGGATGTCGAGGATCTTGGCCCGCTCGTCGTTGATCTGCGAGGCGCCGGGGGCCAGCGCGTCGACGACGATGACGCGGGCACCGCGCTCGGCCAGCGCGTCGGCCGCGGCGAAGCCGCTGATCCCGATGCCGGCGACGATGACCCGCAGCCCCGCCCATTCGGCTCCCCCGTGCGTGAGCCCCGGCCGCGGCTCGTAGGTGGGGTCGAACGTGCTCACGACCCCACGACCCACTCGGCGTAGAAGATGCCGAGCCCGAGGGCGACGAAGAGCCCGGCGATGATCCAGAACCTGATCGTCACCGTGATCTCGTTCCACCCGACGAGCTCGAAGTGGTGGTGCAGTGGCGCCATCCGCAGGACCCGTTTTCGGGTCAGTCTGAACGACGCCACCTGGGCGATGACGGAGAGGGTCTCCAGGACGAAGAGACCGGCCAGGACGATGACGAGCAGCTCGGTGCGGGTCATGATGGCCAGCCCTGCGATGGCACCTCCGAGGGCCAGCGACCCGGTGTCGCCCATGAAGATCTTGGCCGGCGAGGCGTTCCACCAGAGGAACCCGAAGCACGCGCCCATCCCCGCGGCGGCGACGACGGCGAGGTCGTGGCTGTCCCGGACCTCGTAGCACTTGATCCCGGGGTTGGTCTGGCAGTTCTGGTTGTAGGTCCAGATCGAGATGAGCACGTAGGCGCCGAAGACCATCGTCGAGGCGCCCGTCGCCAGGCCGTCGAGGCCGTCCGTCAGGTTCACCCCGTTGGAGGTGGCGGTGATCATCAGGTTGGCCCACAGGATGAACAGGATGATGCCGCCGATCGTGCCGGCGAACGCGAGGTTGATGTGGGTGTCCCGGACGAACGACACGAACGGCACTGCGGGCGTGCGCTGCTGGTCGTTGGGGAACTGCAGGGCGAGGATCGCGAAGAGCACGCCGACCAGCCCCTGGCCGGCCAGCTTCTGCTTCGAGCGCAGGCCCAGGCTGCGTTGTCGGGAGATCTTGATGAAGTCGTCGAGGAAGCCGATGAGGCCGAGACCGCTCATGAGGAAGAGGACGAGCAGCCCACTCGCGCTCGGCAGGGTCAGCGTGGCCAGGTGGGCGCAGGCATACGCCAGCAGGACCGAGCCGAGGATGACCGCCCCGCCCATGGTGGGGGTGCCGCGCTTGGTGTGGTGCGAGGTCGGGCCGTCGTCGCGGATGAACTGGCCGTAGCCGCGGCGCACGAGGAAGGTGATGTAGAGCGGGGTGCCGAGGAGGGCGAAGATGAGCGACAGCGCAGCCGCGATGAGGACGCCCTTCACGACGGCACCTCCCTCCCGGCGAGACGGTCTCCGAGCCACCGTAGTCCCGCGTCCCTGCTCGACTTGAGCAACACGACGTCGCCGGGCGCGAGCTCTTCGTCCAGCAGCTCGTATGCGGTGTCGGCGTCGGCCACCCACCGCGCGTCAGCCGCCCGAGCGGCGCCGTCGAGCACCGGCCGGGCTCCCTCGCCGACGACGAGCAGCCGGCTCACCCCGAGGTCGACCACCGCACGGCCCAGGCTCTCGTGCTCCGCGGTGGAGTCCGGGCCCAGCTCGAGCATCTCGCCGAGGACGGCCCAGGTCCGTCGTCCGGGCTCGGTCCCCCCGGCGATGGAGGTCAGCGCGCTGAGCGCCGCCCGCATGGAGTCCGGGTTGGCGTTGTAGGCGTCGTTGACGACGGTCACCCCGTCGGGTCGCTCAGTGATCTCCATCCGCCAGCGGCTCACCGGCCGCGCTGCCGACAGCGCCGTGGCGGCAGCGTCGGGGCTCAGCCCGCACTCGACTGCCGCGGCGAGCACGGCCAGGGCGTTGCCGACCTGGTGAGCGCCGGACACCTGGAGCTGCACGGGCAGGCGAGAGCCGAACCCGTTGACGCTGAACGACGCTCGGCCGAGGCCATCGAGGGCGACGTCCACTGCGCGCACCTGGGCGCCCTCCCCCAGACCAACGGTCACCACCCTCGCCGTCGTCCGTGCACGCATGGCCGCGACGACCGGGTCGTCGGCGTTGAGGATGGCGGCCCCGTCGGCGTCCAGCGCCTCGACGAGCTCGCCCTTGGCCAGGCCGATGTTCTCGCGGGAGCCGAACTCCCCCATGTGGGCGCTGCCCACGTTGAGGACGATGGAGACGGTGGGGCGCGCGATGGAGGTCAGGTAGCGCAGGTGCCCGAGACCGCGAGCCCCCATCTCGAGGACCAGGAAGGCTGTCGACTCGGTGAGGCGGCACACGGTGAGGGGCACGCCGACCTCGCCGTTGAGCGAGTCGACCGGAGCCACCGTCTCCCCGGCGGTCGCAAGGACCTGCGCCAGCAGGTCCTTGGTGCTCGTCTTGCCCGACGAGCCGGTCACCGCCACGACCGGCAGCCCCGGTCGCCCGGCGACGACGGCACGGGCCAGCCGGCCGAAGGCCTGCTCGACGTCGTCCACGACGACCGCGGGCAGCCCGTCCACCGGGCGGCTGGTCAGCGCCGCGACCGCTCCCGCCGACCGGGCGGCGCCGACGAAGGCATGGCCGTCTGCGTGCTCGCCCACGCGCGCGACGTACAGGCTCCCCGGCCCGGCCTGCCGAGAGTCGGTGACGACCGGGCCGTCCACGAGGAGAGCGCCGGTGGCGGGCACGTCGGGATGGAGCGATCCGCCGGTGTGCACGGCGACGTCGCGCAGTGACATCGGGATCATTCGGCAGCTTCCGGTCGGTAGGGGGCGCTGGCCAAGCCTGCCTGCACGGCTTCCCGGTCGTCAAAAGGGTGGACGGTCCCCGCCACCTCTTGCCCGGTCTCGTGTCCCTTGCCGAGCACGAGCACGGTGTCCTCGGCGGGGGCGGCCGACGCACGGGCGATGCGGATGGCCTCGCGGATCGCCGCGGCGCGGCCGTCGGCGACCGACTGGACGGTCGGCCCGACCCCGCCGGTGCCGACCACCTGCCGGGCGCCGTCGAGGACGGCGGCCCGGATCGACGCGGGGTCCTCCGACCGCGGGTTGTCGTCGGTGACGATGACGACGTCGGCGTTACGGGCCGCAGCAGCCCCCATGGCCCGCCGCTTGCCGCGGTCGCGGTCACCGCCCGCGCCGAGGACGACGATGAGGCGCCCAGAAGTGCTGGGCCGCAACGCCTTCAACGCAGCCTCGACCGCGTCGGGAGTGTGGGCGTAGTCGACGATGCACTGTGGGTCGTCGGCTGGAGCAGGCGTCGGGCCGGCGTCCGACTCGCCCTCCGCCGGCTCCGCCCGGGTCACGAGCTCCATCCGGCCAGGCACCTGTGGTTCCTCGGCAAGCGCGCGGCGCACGTCGGCCAGCGGGGTCCCGGCCACGACCAGTGCCACGGCGGCCATCGCCGTGTTGAGGACGTTGAAGTCACCGGGAAGGTGGCATCGCAGCTCGAGCGTTCCGTGCCTGCCGCTGACGGTGAACTCGGGCCAGGACGACGTCTCGACCGTCCAGTCGGCGTCCCGCCGCCGCCGCGACGCGACGGTGGTGACCGGCACGCCCGCCGACTGTGACAGGCGCTGGCCCCAGCTGTCGTCGACGCAGACCACGGCCTGCCGCGAGTGCTCAGGAGTGAACAGCAGAGCCTTCGCTGCGAAGTACTCGTCCATCGTCGTGTGGAAGTCGAGGTGGTCCTGGGAGAGGTTGGTGAAGAGCGCGACGTCGAACACCGCTCCGTCGACGCGGTGCTGGCTGAGAGCGTGGCTCGAGACCTCCATCACCACCGACTCGGTGCCTGCCTCGGCCATCATGGCGAGCAGGGCGTGGAGCTCGGGAGCCTCCGGGGTCGTGCGCACCGACGGCAGGCGGGTCGTGCCGATCCGGGTCTCGACGGTACCGATGAGCCCGGTGCGGGTGCCCAGGCCGCGCAGCGCCGACTCGAGCAGGTATGCCGTCGTCGTCTTGCCGTTGGTCCCCGTGATGCCGAAGAGCGTGAGCGCGTCGGCGGGCCTGCCGTAGACGGCCGCCGCGAGCGAACCCAGGATGGCCCGTGGGGACGGAGTCACCAGGAGCGGGACGGCGGCGGCACGCTCCGCCGCCGGGACTCCCGTCGTGTCGGTGAGGACGGCGACCGCGCCGGCGGCGACGGCGTCCGCCGTGAAGTCCGCGCCGTGCCGGTGGAAGCCGGGCAGGGCGGCATACAGGTCTCCGGGGAGAACCGTCCGGGAGTCGAGGCTGACGCCTGACACGAACACGGCAGCGTGCTGCGGCAATGCCTGCGCGTGGACGAGTGCCGCCAGCTCGGCCAGGGGCACGGGTACGACGCGTGAAGGACGGGGGGGCGGCACGGCAGCGAGGCTACCCGTTGCGCTTCTCGCCGTTGATGACCGCGGGGTCGTTGGGGTCCCACGCTGCACCGTCGGCGTTGAGCGGTACGACCTTGGCCTCGGTGCCACCCGGGGGGATCTTGTACTTCTGGAGCGCGTAGGTCATGACGTTCTTGAAGATGGGCGCGCCGAGCTGGCCGCCGAAGTGACCTTCGACCGGGCGCTGGAGGGTCACCGAGATGACGAACTGCGGGTTGTCGGCCGGCGCGTACCCGATGAACGATGCGGTGTAGCCGCTGTAGCCCCCGACGGTGGGGTCGTACCGGTTCGCCGTCCCGGTCTTCCCCGCGACGCGGTAGCCGTCGATCTTGGCCTTGGGGGCGGTCCCGTGCGGTCCGACGACCTCCTCCAGCATGCTCGAGACCTTGCCGGCCGTGTCCTGGGAGATGACCCGCTGTCCTTGGGGCTGGGGCGCCTGGGTCACGACGCCGTTCTGGTCGGTCGTGCTCTCGACGAGGCTGGGAGGGATGCGCACCCCGCCGTTCGCGATGGTCTGGTAGACGCCGGTGGCCTGGATCGCGTTGAGCGAGTAGCCCTGGCCGAAGAGGGTCGTGTAGCGCTGCGAGGCGCTCCAGTCGCTCGCCTTGGCGAAGATGCCAGGAGACTCGCCCGGGAAGCCCACCCCGGAGGGCTGGCCGATCCCGAACTTGCGGAAGTAGCTCTCCATCGTCGCCGGCGGCACCTTCTCGGTGGCCAGCATCGTCCCGATGTTGCTCGACATCGCGAGGGCACCGGCCACGGTGAGGTTGAGGGTCGGGTGGTCGACATCGTCCTTGAAGCTCGTGCCGCCGCGCACCAGGCGGTTGGGCACGATCACCGAGGTCGTCGGCTGGACGACGTTCTCCTCGATCGCCGCCGACATCGACATCACCTTGCCGGTCGACCCCGGCTCGTAGACGTCCTGGAAGGCGTGGTTCTCCCGGGCGCTCGCCGACGCCTTGCCGGGGTCGCTCGCGTCGAACGTGGGATAGGACGCGACGGCGCGGAGCTTGCCCGTCTTGACCTCCTGGACCACGACGTAGCCGGACAGCGCCTTGCTGCTGATGACGGTGTTGGCGATGGCGTTCTGCGCGTACCACTGCAGGTCGGCGTCGATGGTCAGCGTGACGTCCTTGCCGTTGACGGCTGGGGTGCTCTCCTGCTCCGCCCAGGGGATCATCGTCCCGTCCTGGGCCTGCTGGAAGACCCGCTTTCCGGGGGACCCCTTGAGCACCGAGTCCTCCATCACCTCGAGGCCGCCACCGGCCGTGCCGTCGGCCTGGACGAAGCCGACGAGCGGGGCGGCCGACAGGTTGGCCGGGTAGACCCGGCTTGTCGTCGTCTCGCTGAGCACACCGGGTATGCCGAGAGCCTGGATGTCGCGCCAGACCAGGGGCGTGACGTCCTTGGCGATGATCCGGTACCGAGAGGTCCCCGTGAGCTGGGTGACCAGCGCCTCCGGAGTCGTCCCGAGCAGCGGGGCGAGGTCTGTCGCGGCCCCGACGACGCCGACCTTGGTGAGCTTCTTGTCGATCGTCTTCTGGTACGACGGGACGGCCGTCTGGTCGACGGTGATGGTCTTGCGCTCGATGCTCGAGGCGAGGACGACGCCGCTGCTGTCGAGGACCCGTCCCCGCAGTGCCGGCGTCGTCACGGTGGTCAGTCGCTTGTCGAGCGCCGCAGCCTGGACCTTCGCGGCGTCGAACGCCTGCACCCGGAGCAGCTGCGCACCGAAGACACTGAAGATGAAGATGGCGGCGACGAGCATCGCCCGGACCCGCCGGTTCGGGTTCGCCACCGCGAGGGAGGTCCGGCGCCGGCGAGGCGGGCGCGGCGGTGCTGGACGGGTGCGACGGTCCGCTGGTCCTGTGCGGGCACCCGCAGGCGTCTTCGAGGTGGCTGCGCGCCGCGGGGTGGCGCGCTTCTTCGCCGTCGGTCCCACTGTCTTCTTCGCCGTCGACCTCTCTGCGCCGTCCGCGGTCGCGCGGGTGCCTGTCGACCGTCGCGTCGTGACGTTCGGCGCGGGGCGCCTCGGTGGGGTCACGCCGTCACCCTCCGTTCGCAGCCGCGGGTGCGGCCGGTGCTGGTGCAGGCGCTGGGGCGGGCGCCGCCGCCGAGTCGACGGGCGGCGCCGGTGGAGGCGCTGGCGGAGGCGGAGCCGGGCTGGTCACGACGTTGACCCGCTGCTCGGCCTTCGCCGGCGCGGCCACCCCGACGATCGACCCGTCGCTGAGCTTGATGAACGCCATGCTCTGCGCAGGCACCATCCCCATCTGCTGTGCTCTCGCGGCCAGCGCCCGCGCAGAGCGCAGGTCGTCGATCGCCACCGTGAGCTGCTCCTGTGCGTCGGTGAGGGCGCTGGACTGGGCCTGGAGCTTCTTGAGCTGGAACGAGCCCTGCGCCAGTGCGGTGTTCAGCATGAGCAGCGCGACGAGACCCGCGACGAGCAGCGCCACGCAGATCCCGGCGAAGACGCCGTTGCCACTGTGCTGGATGGCCGAGGGGACGACCCGTAGCTGGGTGAGCTGCGCGCGCCGGGCGAGGGGGCGCGGCGCCGGCCGCGCGTGGGCAGTGCTCTGGCTCATCGGGTCGCCCTCGCCTCACGTCGGGTCCGCTCGGCCGCCCGCAGACGTGCGGAGGCGGCGCGGGGGTTGGCGGCGATCTCGCCGTCGTCCGGCTCCTCGGCGCCACGGGTCAGCAGCCGCAGGTAGGCCTCGTGCTCCGGCAGCTCCACCGGGAGGCCGGCCGGAGCGCTGGACGTCGCACCGGCCGCGAGGATGCGCTTGGTGATCCGGTCCTCGAGCGAGTGGTAGCTGAGGACGGCCACTCGGCCACCCACCCGCAGCACGTCGACAGCCTGCGGAAGGGCACGGTGCCAGGCCGACAGCTCGGCGTTGACCTCGATACGCAGCGCTTGGAAGGTGCGCTTGCCGGGGTGTCCGCCACTCTTCTGGGACGCGGTGGGGACCGCCGACTTCAGCAGGTCGACGAGCCGGGCCGACGTCGTGAAGGGCTCCACCTCTCGCTCGCGCACGATCGCCCCGACGATCCGCTTGGCGAACCGCTCCTCGCCGTACTCCTTGAGGATCCGCTGGAGGTCGGCCGGCTGGTAGGTGTTGAGCACCTCGGCCGCCGTGATCCCGCCGGTCTGGTCCATCCGCATGTCGAGGGGGGCGTCGACGCGGTAGGCGAAGCCGCGCTCCTCCTCGTCGAGCTGGAGCGAGGAGACGCCGAGGTCGAAGAGCGCGGCGTCGATGGTGCGCAGGCCGAGCGAGTCGACGACCGTGGCGAACTCGTCGTAGACGGCGTGGACCAGGCTGACCCGGGCGGCGTGCGCGGCAAGCCGCTCCCCCGCGAGCTCCAGCGCCTCGGTGTCGCGGTCGATCCCGACGAGCCGGGCGTGCGGGAAGGCTTCGAGGACGGCGAGGGCATGGCCACCCATCCCCACGGTGGCGTCGACGTAGGTCGCGCCGGGCCGGTCGAGGGCCGGGCCGAGCAGCTCGACCACGCGGTCGCGCATGACCGGGATGTGCCGGTCGGAGGCGTGGCCGCGGCTGGTCATCTGGAGCGCCTTTCTGGCGGTGCGTCGAGCGTGGTGGCGGTGGTGCGGTGATGCGGTGATGCGGTGGTTGCGGTGATCTGGTGGTGCGTCTCGTCGGGCCGGATCCTGCGACCTGGTCCCCATCCGCTCAACGGAGGTTGTCTCTCCTCGTGGCCCGGGACGGGGGAAGTCGTCCCGGGACGGCAAGCGGGTGGAGGCCAGGGGTCAGGATCGTCAGCCGACGGTCCGGGGCGCTCAGAAGAGTCCGGGGATGACCTCCTCGGACTGGGCGGCGAAGGTCTGCTCACTCGCGGCGAGGTAGGTCTCCCACGCGGGGGTGTCCCAGACCTCGACGCGGTTGCCGGTGCCGATGACCGTGCAGTCCCGAGTGAGGCCGGCGTACTCCCGCAGCGGCGCCGGGATGGTCACCCGGCCCTGCTTGTCGGGGATCTCGTCGAACGCGCCCGAGAGGAACACCCGGACGTAGTCGCGCACGGCCCGCGAGGACGTCGGGCCACGCTGCATCTCGGTGGCGATCGTCTGGAACTCGTCGATCGGGAAGACGTAGAGCGAACGCTCCTGCCCCTTGGTGATGACCAGCCCGTTCGCCAGGCGGTCCCGGAACTTGGCGGGGAGGAAGAGGCGGCCCTTGTCGTCCAGTCGCGGGGTGTGGGTGCCCAGGAACATCAGTCGCCACCTCCCTCTGCTCGACCCCCGGATAGCGACCACCGCGCTCCGTGTTGCCCCACAGTACTCCACTTTCCACCACCAAGCACCAAACACGGCCAACTTTTTGACCGCGGCAGCCACGTCAGTGCAGGTCACGGTCGGTGGAGCGAAGTGGAGGCCGGTCACGCCCCAGCGCGGTCTCCAACCCTGCCGAGACGGAATCGGCCCCCTCCGCGCCGTGCTGGCCGGCCGGAGCGGCGGCGGGTATGCGGGAACGGCGGCGGGCCGTGCCCACTTTCCAGCGAGGACCTATCCCGGTGGGGCGAAGTGGGGGAAGATCGTCGGACATCGCATCGAGAGCCGGAGGAAGCGTGACCAAGGTTACGGACCAAGCGAGCGAGGACGGCGCGAGTGCCCCGGCTGGGACGCTCGACGAGGTGCGCGACGTCGTGCGCCGCATCTCCGACGCGATGACCTCCGTCATCGAGGGCAAACCTGAGGTGGTGAGGACGGCCATCACCGTCCTGCTCGCCGAAGGTCACCTGTTGATCGAGGACGTGCCGGGGGTCGGCAAGACGATGCTCGCCAAGACCCTCGCCCGCACCATCGACTGCACGGTGCGGCGGATCCAGTTCACGCCGGACCTGCTGCCGAGCGACATCACCGGCGTCAGCGTCTTCAACCAGGACGTGCGCGACTTCGAGTTCCGCCCCGGGGCGATCTTCGCGAACGTCGTCGTCGGCGACGAGATCAACCGGGCCTCACCGAAGACCCAGTCCGCTCTCCTCGAGAGCATGGAGGAGGGCCAGGTCACGGTCGACGGGCAGACCTACGAGCTGCACAAGCCGTTCATCGTCATGGCGACCCAGAACCCCATCGAGATGGAAGGGACGTACCCGCTGCCCGAGGCGCAGCGGGACCGCTTCATGGCCCGCATCTCGATGGGCTACCCCGCGCCGTCGGCGGAGGTCGACATGCTCGACACCCATGGGGGGCTCTCCCCGCTCACCTCGATGACGCCGACGACCGACGGGGCCACCGTCGCCCGGCTGATCGTCGCGATCCGGCAGATCTGGGCCAGCCCGGCGATCCGCCGCTACGTCGTCGACATCAGCACCGCCACGCGCACCAGCTCGGCCGTGCGGCTCGGCGCCTCCCCCCGCGCGACGCTCCACCTGCTCCGCGCGGCTCGGGCAGTGGCCGCGCTGGAGGGTCGCGACCACGTGCTGCCGGACGACGTCCAGGCCATCGCCCTGCCGGTCCTCGCCCACCGCCTCATCCTCTCCGGCGAGGCGCAGCTCGCCCGCCGCACCGCCGAGGACGTGCTGCGCGAGATCCTGCGCAAGGTCCCGGTCGCGGTGTCGGCCGGCTGACCGGAGACCGACGCTCCATGGACCGCCTCAAGGACGTCCTCACCACCCGCGGTCGCGCCTTCGTGGCCGCGGGAGCCACCCTCACCCTGTGCGGCTGGGGACTCGGCTTCCCGGACATCAGCCGCGTGGGGGTCCTGCTGCTCTGCCTGCCCCTGGTCGCGGGGGGCCTGGCGCGTCGCCAGCGCGCCTCGATCGAGGTCGAGCGGCATCTCGCGCCGACGCGGGTCAGCGTCGACCAGACCGCGACGGTCACCGTCCTCATGGAGAACTCCGGCACCCGCCGGACGCCGTTGCTGCTGGTCGAGGAACGGCTGGACTACGTGCTCGGCGACCGCCCCCGGTTCCTGCTCGGACGGCTGGCACCGGGAGACCGGCGACAGGTCGAGTATGACGTCCGCGCCCACCTGCGCGGCCGCCGGCTGCTCGGCCCGCTCGTCGTCCAGCTGCGCGACCCGTTCGGGCTCACCACGCGGTTCGCGCAGGTCGGTACCAGCAGCGAGATGGTCGTGCTCCCCCGCATCGAGCCGCTGCCGAGCGGCTGGCCGCCGGGGAACGGGGTCGGCGCGGAGGGCGAGATCCCGCACATGGTCGCCCTGCACGGCGAGGACGACCAGTCCATCCGGGAGTACCGCGACGGCGACGACCTGCGGCGGATCCACTGGCCTGCCACGGCCCGCACGGGGGAGCTCATGGTGCGGCAGGAGGACCGGCCGGCGCGCCGCCGGGCCGTGCTGCTGCTGGACCCGCGAGCCGACGCGCACCACGGGGAGGGAGCCGCCAGCTCGTTCGAGTGGGCGGTCACCGCCGTCGCGTCGGTCGTCTCGCACCTGTCCGCCTTCGGCTACGCGATCCACCTGGTCAGCTCGGAGACCGTCCACGACGGGCAGGCCGCGTCGACCACCGAGCCCGAGGCGGCTCTCGACACGCTCGCGGTGGCGAGCCTCGGGGCGTCGCACCAGCTCGAGGAGCTCGTGCATGCGGCCCATCAGGTCACCGGTTCCGGTGGGCTCGTCGTCGCGGTGGTTGCGGACCGCGACGAGGAGGCACTGCGCCACGTCGCCTCGCTGCGCCAGCCCGGCAGCCGGGGCCTGGCGCTGGTCCTCGACACGTCCTCCTTCGGAAGCGCTCCGGGGCCGAGGTCCTCCAGCCGGGCCGAGACCTTCGCCGAGCTGCTCCATACGGCGGGGTGGTCTGCCACCGTCGTGCAGGCGGGCACCCCGGTCGCCGAGGTCTGGTCCGACCTCACGGCTCGCAAGGCGGCGCTGCGATGAGGTCCCGCCCCGGCGACGGGTTCGTGGCACTGGCGGCGAGCCTCGCCGCAGCCCTCGGCCTCGGCACGCTCACGGTCACGGCGAGCTGGCTCGGGACGGCCTGGTGGACCTGCCTGGGGGTCGCCGTGACGGGCATCGCCCTGCGCCGCCTCACCGGACGGACGACCCTTGTGCTCGTCGGCCAGGTCCTGCTCGTCGGCTGGATGACGTTGGCCATCTTCGTCGGCGACCGGTTCTGGTGGGGCCTTCCCGGGCCGGCCGCCCTGGTGCGGACCGGCGAGCTGTTCGCCGACTTCGGCGAGGTGGTGCAGAAGTATGCCGCTCCGGTGCCGACCACGCCGGGCGTCTCCCTCGTGCTCGTCCTGGCCGTGACCGGGCTCGCCCTGCTCGTGGACTATCTCGCCGTGACCCGCGGGGCACCCGCCGCAGCAGGGATGCCGCTGCTGGTCGCGTTCCTCACGGCGGCCGCGAACAGCGGCTCGTCCCTGCCGCCGGTCTACTTCGTCCTGTCGGCCCTGCTCTGGCTCGTCCTGGTCTCCCGGCAGGGCCGGTGGTCGGTGCGACGATGGTCGACGACGGTCGCCAGTCCGCGCAGCCCCACCCGGCAGGTCGACGTCGAGAGCGACGCCCTCTCGGCCGTCGGCAGCTCGGCCCGCCAGCTCGGGGTCGTCGCCCTCGTGGCCGCGGTCCTGCTCCCCGCGATCGTGCCGCACCTCCCGACCCGCTACGTCCTCGACGGTCTCGGCCGGGCCGACTCCGCGGTGGGTCGCGGCGGGAGGGTCGGGTTCAACTCCACCCTGGACCTGACCCGGAGCCTGCAGGACGGGTCCAGCAACCCCGTCCTGACCTACCGCACGACCGCTCCGGGCACGCCCCCTCCCCTGCGGGTGGTGGTGACCTCCGACTACGTCAACGGTGAGTGGCGCACCCGGCCAGGGTCGCAGGCCGGCGGCCAGGACCTGCGTTCGGGCTACCTCGTCTCCTCGCAGGTCGCGGTGTCGGAGCGCACCATCTCGGTCGAGTCCAACCTGCTCGACCCGCCCCACGCCGCCTCCCCGCAACCCGCTGTCGCGGCGGACTTCGGCAGCACCTCCTGGACAGCCGACCCCCGCACGAGCGACCTCTACGTCCGGTCTCGGCCCGACGCATACACGGTGACCTATGAGGAGGTGAACGTCGCTCCGGGCCAGCTGGAGGCCGGGATCCCCGGTGGCGCGCCGGTGCCGGACGACGTCCGTGGCGCCGACCCCCTCGCCCTCGACCCCGGCTCGGAGCCCCTCGTGCGTCAGCTGGCCGCCGACGTGACCAGCAGGGCGCAGGCGCGCACGCCGTACGAGACGGCCGTGGCGATCCAGAGCTGGCTGCGCAGCGAGGGCGGCTTCAGCTACTCCCTCCAGCTGGTCTCGCCGGTCGTCGGCCAGGACGGGCGCCAGGTGACCAACCCGCTCGCCGCCTTCCTCGTGAGCAAGCAGGGCTACTGCGTGCAGTTCGCCTCCGCCATGGTGATGATGGCCAGGGCCCGCGGCATCCCGGCGCGGATGGCCATCGGCTTCCTCCCGGGCACGGCGGAGAACGGTCTCTACACCGTCCACGCCGCCGATGCGCACTCCTGGCCCGAGCTGTACTTCCCGGGCGCCGGCTGGCTGCGGTTCGAGCCCACCCCGTCCGTCCGGACTGGCCTCGCCCCCGCCTACACCACGCCGTCCACGGTGGCCGCAGGCAGCACCACCGCCGGCCGGGACGCGGAGACCGACCCGAACGCCACGGCGGCTCCGGATGCCGGGCCCCGTGACAACGGCGGCGTGGAGGACACCTCGACGGGCGGTGGAGCGGACATCCCCCTCCAGGACCGGGTCGCGATCTGGCTCCAGGACGGCGGGCACCTCGTCCTGCTCGCCGTGGTCCTCGGGCTGCTCGGCACGCTGGTGCTCCCCTTGACCGCCCGGCTCGTCCACCAGCGTCGCCGCACCCGAGCCGCGAGCCCGGCCGAGCTCGCCGAGGCGCAGTGGGCCGAGCTGGTCGCGCGGCTGGGCGACCTCGGCCTCTCGCCCCCCACCGGGGGAACCCTGCGGGACTGGCGGAGGCACTATGGCCGTGAGGCCTACCTCGACGAGCCGGCCGAGCGGTCCATGGGCCACGTCGTCGCCACGCTCGAGCGCACCCGCTACGCTCGCCCTGGCTCGGAGCCGGTCCGGATCCACGACGACATCCGCATGGTCACCAAGGCTGCCGCCAGCAGCCGCCCGACCACCCGACGGGTGCGCGCGTTCTTCCTGCCCAGCGACGGCATCCGGTGGTGGGGCGACGCCCTGACCGGGGTCAGCAGTGCACCGGGACGGTGGGTCGACCAGCTGGTCGAGCGGCTGTCCGTCCGCCGCTGACCTCGCCGGGACGAACAACGCGAACAGGAGCTGAGGACAATGCCCGCGGACCTGAAGGTCGGCATCGTCGGGGTGGGCGTGATGGGCGCGGACCATGCCGAGCGCATCGTGCGCCGGGTGGCCGGCGCGCAGCTGGTGGCGGTCTCCGACCCGGACGGCGACCGGGCGCGAGAGCTGGCGGCCGGCTACGACGGCGTCCGCAGCATCGCCGACCCGCTGGACCTGATCGACGATCAGGAGGTCGACGCCGTCATCCTGGCATCCCCCGGGTTCGTTCACGAGGAGCAGCTGCTCGCCTGCATCGCCCGCGAGAAGCTCGTCATGTGCGAGAAGCCGATGACGATGGACGCCGAGTCGTCGCTCCGCGTCCTGGCCGCCGAGGCGAAGGCTGGCCGGCCGCTCGTGCAGGTGGGCTTCATGCGACGGTTCGACCCCGACTACGCCCAGATGAAGCAGCTGCTCGACAGCGGCCGGCTCGGTCGGACCCTCCTTCTGCACAACGTCCACCGGAACAAGTCCGCGACGACACAGGCCGGGGCCAGCGACCTCATCGTGCGGGACTCCCTCGTCCACGAGGTCGACGTGGCGCGGTTCCTGTTCGGTGAGGAGATCGCCTCGATCACGGTGCTGTCGCCGGCCGCCTCGAGCGGCGCTCCCGAGGGGGTCGTCGACCCGCAGGTCGCCCTCTTCCAGATGGCGGGTGGCGGCATCGTCACGAGCGAGGTCTTCGTCAACAGCCAGGTGGGCTACGAGGTGCGCTGCGAGGCCGTCGCCGAGCGGGGAAGCATCACGCTCGGCCAGAACGGCTCCGGTCTCGTCACGACGTCTGCGGCCGAGCCGGACGGCATCTGGGGTGGCACCGTGGCGCCGGACTTCCGCGCCAGGTTCGCCCGCGCCTACGACCTCGAGATCCAGGCGTGGGTCGACGCGACCCGTCACGGGCTCGTCGTCGGGCCGACCAGCTGGGACGGGTATGCCGCGACAGCCGTCTGCGCCGCCGGGATGGAGTCCCTCGGCACCGGGCTGCCCGTACCCGTCTCTCTGGTCGACCGGTCGGCCGTGGGCCGAAGATAGGCTCTCGCCGTGGAGCGTTCGGCGCGGCGGGTGGCGTTCGTGCTGGGGGGCGGCGGCATCCTCGGCGCGAGCGAGGTCGGCATGCTCCGGGCCTTGCTCGTGCAGGGGATCGTCCCGGACCTCGTGGTCGGGACCAGCGTCGGCGCGATCAACGGAGCCTTCATCGCTGCGGATCCGAC
This sequence comes from uncultured Actinomycetota bacterium, assembly GCA_963826375.1. Taxonomy (GTDB): domain Bacteria; phylum Actinomycetota; class Actinomycetes; order Actinomycetales; family Dermatophilaceae; genus Lapillicoccus. The sequence goes on from CAWGWN010000009.1 coordinate 1,777,490, forward strand.
CGTGGCCGCGGTCGAGCGGCTGACCTCGCTGTGGTCGCAGGCCAGCCAGACCGGGGTCTTCACCGACTCGTGGTGGCGACAGGCCCGACGGGTCGCGAAGCTCGGCACCCACCTGCATTCCAGTGACAGCCTTCGCAGCCTCGTCACCGAACATCTCGGGGAGGTGACCTTCGCGGACCTCGTCGTGCAGTTCCAGTGTGTCGCGGCCCGCATCGAGACCGCGTCGGCGCGGTGGTTCGAGTCCGGCGGCGTCGCCGAGGCAGTCATGGCCTCCTGCGCCGTGCCCGGGCTGCTCCCGGCGGTCGCCATCGACGGGGAGCACTACCTCGACGGCGGGCTGGTGCACTCCATCCCGGTCGCGCGGGCCGTCGCGCTCGGCGCCGAGGAGGTCTACGTCCTCCAGGTCGGCCGGATCGAGCATGCCCTCGCGCCACCGCGACGTCCATGGGAGGTGGGGATGGTGGCCTTCGAGATCGCCCGTCGACACCGTTTCGTCGAGGAGCTGGCGGGCGTCCCAGAACACATCTCCCTGCATGTGCTGCCGAGCGGCGCCGACCGCTCGCCGTCGGTGTCCCTGAGCAGCCGCGGCGCCCGGCAGGTCGCGGTCCGCATCGAGCAGGCTTTCGAGGCGTCCTCCGCATACCTCAGCCGTCCGCTGGGCATGGAGGAGGGCGGCGTACCGTCGCCGGTCACCGAGGAGCTCCCGTGAGAGTGGTCGTGCCACCACTACCGCTGCGCCGCGTCGCCAACCCGCTCTGGCTGCCCGCCGCCGTCGTCCTCACCCTCCTGCTGCTGCCCTTCGTCGGGGTGGGCGCCCTCTTCGCCCTGCGCCCGGGACCGCACCGGCTGCTCCGGCTCAGTGCCATGGCTCTCGTCTACCTCTGGGTCGACGTCTGCCTCGTGGTGACCTGCTGGTGGCTCTGGCTGCGCGACCCGTCACCTCGCCGGGACGTGACGCGGTGGCACCGGCAGCACGGCGCGGTGTTGCAGCACGCCCTCACGGTCCTCATGGACGCGGCCCGGGTGCTGCTCGGCTTCCACGTGGAGATCGACGACGCGATGCCCCCCGGACCGACCGGGCGGCCGATGGTCGTGCTCGCCCGGCACGCCGGCCCCGGAGACTCGTTCACCATCGTCCACCTGCTCCTCCGGCGCTATGCACGACGCCCCAAGGTGGTCCTCAAGGCGGCACTTCAGCTGGATCCCGGGCTCGACATCCTGCTCAACCGGCTGGACTGCTACTTCCTCCCGTCGACGTCCGGAGCCGGCGACGACCGTACCGCTGCCGTCCGGGAGCTGACCCTGTCCCTCACGCCGGAGGAGGCCCTCTTGATCTTCCCCGAGGGGGGCAACTGGACGCCGCGACGGTACCGCCGGGCGGTGCGCCGGCTGTTCCAGCGCGGCCACGTCCGCCGGGCCCAGCAGGCGGCTGCCCACCCGCACGTGCTGCCGCCGAAACCCGGTGGAGCGCTCGCCTGCCTCACCGCCCGCACGGACACCGACGTCGCGGTCGTGGCTCACACGGGCCTCGACACCCTTGTCAACCCCGCCCAGATGTGGGCGGCGGTCCCCGTCGACCGGCAGCCGATGCGCGTGCACTGGTGGACCGAGCCGGCCGCCGAGGTCCCACGGGACCCCGACCTCGTCCTGGCCTGGCTGGACCAGAGGTGGGCGCGGGTCGATGAATGGGTGGCCGGCTCCGCAGACCAGCTGCTGCCCCCGTCGGCCTAGGCGCCCTGGCGCCCAGCGGGACGGCCCAACAGCCCCCGCCGTGGCAACCTCACGGCCCGGCTCGGACGAGATCTCCCGGCGATGTGGAACGATCGCGGTGCGCGTCGGCGGTCACCCGCGATCGGCTGGGCGCCCTGCGAGGGGGCTGGGTATGACGTGGGTACCTGCTGGCGAAGGACACCGCACGACGAAGCGCGGACTGGGTGTGGCGGCGTCGATCGCCCTGGCCGTGTCGGCCACGTCGTGCGGCACGTCCGAGCCGGTCGCGGGCTCAACGCCGCCCGTCGTCGACTTCCCCCTCGCCTATCCGCAGCACCCGGCGATGCCGTCAACCCACGAGATCACCTTCGACCACAACGGCGGGACGACGTTCTGGGTGACAGGCATGATGCACGACAGCCTGGCAGAGGTCGCGCTGGACGGGACAGCGACGTTCCATGCCATGCCCGTCGACAGCACGCCGCACGGCGTCGACGTCGACGCGGCAGGACAGCTGTTCGTGAGCTTCCAGTACGCGAACGGTCCGGACGACACGCGCGGTCAGATCGCCCGGGTCGACCCGCGGACGGGCGCGGTGCTGGAGACCCACGACGTCGGGGCCGACCCGCACGGACTGAGCATCGGCGGGGACGGCCGCACGGTCTGGTTCACCGGCAAGCTCAGCAATGTCGTCGGTCGGCTGGCCCCGGACGGAAGCGTCTCCCGATGGCCGCTGCCCAGCGCGGGAGCGCTCCCGATCTACATCAACCCCGGGCCGGCCGGAGACGACCACATGTGGTTCACCGAGCTTGGGACGAGCAAGGTCGGCCGGATCGGCCCGAGCGGCGACATCGCGGAGTTCGCCACCCCGACCCCAGACAGCCGACCCATCGCCATCGTCGCCGACCCACGAGGCGGCGGGCTGTGGTTCTCGCAGGAGGCTGGCAACAACGTCGCCCACGTCGATCTCCAGGGCGTCATCACGGAGTACCCCGTGCCCAGGTCGCAGGCCAACGTGATCCTGGGTGCGCTGACCTTCGACCGCGCGGGCGACCTGTGGGTACAGCAGTACGTCAACCAGGATCCCCAGCTGGGACCCCAGGGTCCGCCCGGAGACGACCACATCGTCAAGATCGCCGGGTCCGCGCTGACCAGGCCACCGGCACAGATGCAGCCCTCGGACGTCACGTCCTACCGGGTGCCGACGCGCGCTTCGGTCCTCCACCGGATCATCCAGGGCCCGGACGGGAACATCTGGTTCACCGAGCTCAAGGCCGACAAGGTGGGCCGGGTGCTCACCGCTCCCTGACCCGCTCACACCGCAGGTTGGCCTGGCCATCACCCAGCCGCCGTGGTCGGCTTCGGCCGGAAGATCTCCGGTCAGGACGGCGTGGACGCGGTATGTCCTGCGGCTCCCCCAGCCTCGGGCCGCCTTTTGCGCAAATAACTGCATTCCGGCCCGAACCAGGCAGGACGTCGGCCATAGTGAGGCGCAAACGAGAGGAAACAGATGATGAATCGGTCACAATCCGTGACCATCGCCTCAGCATCGCTCATGCTCGCATCGGGACTCGTCGTGACCGGCTTCGCCCTCATCTCGTCCCCGCTGGCCCCTCCAGCTCAGTCGAAGCTCGTGGAACCGGTGGCCGTGGTGTCAGCTCCCACACCTCATCAGACGGCGGATCCTGTCGTGCCGCCTGCCCCCACGAAGTCCACCCCGCGGCCCGCTCAGACGCCTGGGCCGTCGAAGCGCGCGCCGGAGACCGCCACGAAGCGGCTCCCCGAGCCGTCGGCGACGGTCTCTCATCCGGGGGCGCCGGCGCCCTCCTCCCAGGGCGCGTCGCCGATCCCCGCGATTCCTCCGGTGGCGGTACCCGGTTGCCCGCTGGGGACGCAGCGGCCAGCGTGCGAGGTCCAGCCGCCAGCGCTCTTCGGGCCCCCGGACATCAGATCCAGGATGCCCAGGGTCCCGGTCACACCACCGCCCGTGGTGTGGGACCGGAGCCCCGGCTAGCCTTCTCGACGCCAACCGCGCCAGCGTGCCATCGTCCCGCTGGCACCCTCGGCCTCAGCTGCAGAGGCTGACCGGCTGACCGTCACGGGTGTTTCCCGTGCTGGTCAGGCCGGGGTTGCCGACCCCGGTGCCGACGTAGCACTCGCCCCAGTGGATGTCGCCGCCGAGCTGGTTGCCGAGCAGCGTGATGTTGCGGGCGTCCATCATCACCGAGAAGGCGAACCCGTTCAGCCAGTTGTTCTGCACGACGATGTTGTTGTCGCCGCCGTTGGCGTCCTCGAGGTAGACCGCCGCGTTGAAGGTCCACTGGAAGGGACCCGGGTCGATCGTGTTGCACGCGATCGTCGAGTTCGAGGCGCCCCGGACCTGGATGCCGTCGTAGTGCGACGACGGCGCCACCCGCGGGTCGTGCAGATAGTTGTACTTCAGCGTGACGTTCTGGATGTACGAGCCGCTGTCGGAGGTCACATGGATCGCGTCCTCCTGACCGAACCCGATGTTGGTGTACTGCACCGTCACCCCGGAAGCACTCGAGATGCCGATGTTCTGCGTCGTCACGTGGTCGATCATCGCGTTGTTGCCCGCAACGAGGATGCCGCCGGCGACGGCGACGTTCTTGACCGTGACGTTGGAGCCGCGGATCTCCAGGCTGGAGACGTTCGCGTTCTGCAGCACCGCACCGTCACCGAGCACCGTCTGCGAGCTGTTGGTCCGGCTCCCAGACGCCCCGGTGTTCGAGTCCGACGGCTTGACCGCGCACGCGGTAGTTCTGCGGAGGAGCTGGGCTGACCGTCGAGATCGACGGCACGAACGAGGTGACGTAGCCTGCGAGGTCGGCGACCAGGTCGACGTCGCCGGTGTCGTTATACAGGCGCACCTTGCCATCGGCCGCGATCGGCACGGTGACCTGGTTGGCGATGTTCACTCCGGCGATGGGTTGATCGTCGAGGTCCTCGCACACTCGCTCACCGGCTGTGCCGCCGGACACGCGGACACGAAGACGTCGGTGGCTGCTCGTGTTCGTCGCGGTCAGGTTGAACACCACCCCCGTCACCCCGCGCGGCACGTTCGGCATCGTCAGCGTGAGCCACGCCCGCTGTCCCACTCGAGCAGCCGGCGCACCCGTGCCGTACCGGGTGTCCAGCACCCGGGTCGGCCCAGCAGCAACCAACCCACCGGTGAGATAGCCGGCCAGGTCGGCCACCAGGTCGACGCCGCCGCTGTCGTTATACAGGCGCACCTTCCCATCGGCGGCGATCGGCACGGTGACCTGGTTGGCGATGTTCACGCCCGGACTTGGGTTGACCATCGAGGTCCGCGCGCACTCGCTCACCGCCTGGGCTGCCGGACACGCGGACACGAACGTCGGGTGCTGCTCATGTTCGTCGCGGTCAGGTTGAACACCACCCCCGTCGCCCCGGCGCGGCACGTTCGGCATCGACACGGTGACCCACCCCCGCGCTCCCACCCGAGCAGCCGGCGCGCCCGTGCCATACCGGGTGTCCAGCACCCGGGTCGGCCCAGCGGCGCAGAAACCAGCGGTCTGAGATAGCCGGCCAGGTCGGCGACGAGGTCGACGACTCGCCGCTGTAGTTATACAGACGCACCTTCCCGTCGGCCGCGATCGGCACGGTGACCTGGTTGGCGATGTTCACGCCCGGACTCGCATTGACCATCGAGGTCCGCGCGCACTCGCTCACCGCCTGGGCTGCGGGACACGCGGACACGAACGTGCGGGCTGCTCATGTTCGTCGCGGTCAGGTTGAACACCACGGCCGTCGCGCCAGCGGGAACATTCGGCATGGTCACCAGGAGCATCCCTCCAGGGCCAACCTGGGCGGCCGGGGCGCCGGTGCCAGTTCGGGTGTCCAGCACGCGCGTCGGACCGGGGGTCCCCACTGCGCTACTTACGGAAGCGGGCGACGGGAACGCGGCCGGGCTGGTGGCCAGCGAAACCACCATTGCCACCAGCGCCGAGCCCACCATCCAGGATTTGCGTCGCGCCACCGAACTCACCTTCTGCACTGTGAAGACCGCGGCGAGACGCCCGACCGCGCCGTCGGTCATGGCCGTCGCCAATCCGTTCTGTCCGGAAGGCGCCGGGTCTGTTCGGATTGCGTGCTTTGACCTGATTGCCCCCCGAACTATAGGGACACGGTCATGGCCGGGGCCTCAGCCGAACGGCTACATCTGACCCGCCGGTCGGGTACCCTCCGACGCAGCCAGCTTGAGTCGTGGTATGGCTGTGCTCGCTGTGGGGCTCGCCGTCCTGCCGCGAGCCTGATCCAGCGCCAACCGCCCCTGGGAGGGAGCCGGGCGCGACGCGCATCCCTCAGGGCGCTACCCCCGGCCAGCCAGCACCCCTAGTCGAGGTAGTCGCGCAGCACCTGGGAGCGCGACGGGTGGCGCAGCTTGCTCATCGTCTTGGACTCGATCTGCCGGATCCGCTCACGGGTCACCCCGTAGACCTTGCCGATCTCGTCGAGCGTCTTGGGCTGGCCGTCGGTGAGACCGAACCGCATGGAGACCACGCCGGCCTCCCGCTCGGAGAGCGTGTCGAGCACGGAGTGCAGCTGCTCCTGAAGCAAGGTGAAGCTCACCGCGTCGGCCGGGACGACCGCCTCGGAGTCCTCGATGAGGTCTCCGAACTCGCTGTCGCCGTCCTCGCCGAGCGGGGTGTGCAGGGAGATCGGCTCGCGGCCGTACTTCTGAACCTCGACGACCTTCTCAGGCGTCATGTCGAGCTCCTTGGCCAGCTCCTCCGGGGTGGGCTCTCGCCCGAGGTCCTGGAGCATCTGGCGCTGGACGCGGGCCAGCTTGTTGATGACCTCGACCATGTGCACGGGGATCCGGATCGTCCGGGCCTGGTCGGCCATCGCCCGGGTGATCGCCTGGCGGATCCACCACGTGGCGTAGGTCGAGAACTTGTAGCCCTTGGTGTAGTCGAACTTCTCGACCGCCCGGATCAGACCGAGGTTGCCCTCCTGGATCAGGTCCAGGAAAAGCATGCCGCGGCCCGTGTAGCGCTTGGCGAGCGACACCACCAGACGCAGGTTTGCCTCGAGGAGGTGGTTCTTGGCCTTCTTGCCGTCCTGGGCGATCCACCACAGCTCACGCTTGAGCTTCATGTCGATCTTCTCGCCGGAGTTCAGGCGTTCCTCGCTGAACAGGCCGGCCTCGATCCGCTTGGCGAGCTCGACCTCCTGCTCGGCGTTGAGCAGGGCGACCTTGCCGATCTGCTTGAGATAGTCCTTGACCGGGTCCGCCGTGGCGCCGGCGGTGACGACCGTCTGCGCCGGGGCGTCCTCCTCGTCGTCGTCGCGGATGACGAAGCCGGCCTCCTCGGAGTCCGCGTCAGGCTTCTTCACCTCGCGACGCCCGGTGGTGACGTCCTCCTCCTCGGGGGTGTCGTCGTCGTCCTCGTCGGCGTGCGCGATCTTCTCGAGCTCCGCTGGGTCGACCTCGTCCTCGTCAGCGGCCTTGGCCTTGGCCGCCTTCTTCGCGGCCGCCTTGCTCATTCCCGCCGGCGCAGCGGTCTTGGTGGCCGCCGCCTTCGTCGCCGTGGCCGTGGCCGGCGCGCTGTCGTCCGACGGGCTCTTCGCCGCGGCTGCCTTCTTGGTGGTCGCTTTCGCCGTCGTCTTCGCTGCGGCCTTCTTCGCCGGTGCGGCATCCGTTGCGCTGGCTGCGGTCCTGGCCGTGGTCTTCTTGGCTGCCGCCTTCTTCGCCGTGGCCGTCGTGGTGTGCTTCGTCGCCGTGGCGGCGACTGCCCGGCGCGGCGTCTCGTCCTGGAGGCTCACCGAGATCCCCATGTCATCCAGGGTCCGCAGGACGACCTTCATCCGCGCCGGGGTGATCTTCGCGTCCTCGGCCACCGATCGCAGCTCGCGGCCGTCGACGCTGCCGCGGGTCGAGCCGGCCGCCAGCAGCCGCTGCAGACCCGGGTTGCTGAACTCTTTGGGCAAGGTGGTGGGGGGATCCTGCTTGGCCGGGGAGACCTTCGACACTGACCGACTACCTTTCGTCGCCCACGCGTGCCACAGCATCACCGATCGCGCAGGCGACGGGTGACGATGGTGTGGGGAGGGAGATCATTTCCGGACTGATGGGGACCGGTGGACCGATGGTGAAGAAGGTCTCGCGTCGTGCTCCGGCCCTTGCTTGTCCCTGCTGTCACCCATTATAAAACGCCGGGCCCCTCATAGTCGAAACGTCCGGCCCCGCGAGGCGCGTCCGCGCCGGTCCGAGCGCTCCTCAGTCGTCCTCGTCGGCCTTCACGGCGAGCACCGGGCAGGTCGCATCCAGCAGGATCCGTTGCGCGTTCGAGCCCAGGATGAGCTTCCCGACCGGAGTCCGGCGTCGCAGCCCGATGACGATGAACTCGGCCTGGACCTCGTCGGCGACCTGCAGCAGGTCCTCCGTCGGGTCGTTCCCTCGGACGATGTGGCGGACGTCGTGCTCGATCCCCAGGCCGGCCAGCCGGTCCGCGACGGCGCCCAGCTCGCGCTCGAACCGCTCTGCCTGCTCGGCGTCGTACTGCTTCCCCCCGCGGTTCGAGCTCACCACGATCAGCCGGGTCGTGCGCAGCTCGCACTCCTGGGCGGCCCGCTGCAACGCGGCTCGCCCCTCTCTCGTCGGCACATATCCCACCACGATCGCCACCGGCCGAACCTCCTCGTCGAGGGCCGCACCCGCGCTCGGGTGCCTGACACGCTGCTGTGACGCTACCCGATGGGCGCCGGCATGTGGCGGCAGCCGGGAGCGACGAGTGCGCCACTCAGGTCAGGGCAGCCCGGATGATCGCCCCGACAGCGTCGATCTCGATGAGGAAGCCGTCGTGCCCGAAGGCTGAGCTGATCGGGTGATGGGCCGCTCCGGCGACGCCGTCCGCGATCTCGACGCTCAGCCGCACGGGGTAGAGCCGGTCGGTGTCGACGCTGACCACGGTCGTCGCCGCGGTGACCCGGCGCAGGGCCGTCGGCACGCCGCCGCGGGCCCGGCCGACGTCGTGCGAGTTCATCGCCTCGGACAGCACGACGTACGAGTTGGCGTCGAACCGGCGCGCCAGCTTGCTGGCATGGTGGTCGAGGTAGCTCTCGACGGCATACCGGCCGCCGGCTCCGAGGGGCTGCTCGTGTCCCTGCACCCGACGCCCGAACCGCTCGTCGAGCTCGCCGCTGCTCCGGTAGGTGATGTGGGCGATCCGCCTGGCAATGCCCAGGCCGGCCTCGGGGCCAGCCGCCCGGTCGTAGTAGTCACCGCCGTGGAAGTTGGCGTCCTCACGGATGGCCAGGATCTGCGGCTGGCACCAGGCGATCTGGTCGGCAGTCGCGTAGGGGGTGCTCGCCAGCAGGATGGCGCGCCGCACCCGGTCGGGATGGCTGACCGCCCACTCCAGCGCCCGCATGCCGCCCATCGACCCACCGATGACGGCCGCCCAGCTCCCGATGCCGAGCACGTCGGCGAGCCGAGCCTCGACCTCGACCTGGTCACGGATCGTGACGAAGGGAAAGCGTCGGCCCCATGGCCGGCCGTCGCTGGTCGGGGTGGAGGGCCCGGTGGTCCCCTGGCATCCGCCGAGGACGTTGCTCGCGACGACGAACCACCGGTCGGTGTCGAGTGGACGGCCCGGCCCGATGAGGCCGTCCCACCACCCCGGCGAGGGGTGCCCCGGCCCAGCGGGCCCGACGACGTGGCTGTCCCCCGTCAGGGCGTGCTCGACGAGGATCGCGTTGTCGGCGGCGGCGTTGAGCGAGCCCCACGTCTCGTAGGCGACCTGGACGTTCGGAAGGACGCCACCGCGCTCGAGGTCGAGGTCACCGACGCGGACGAACACCCGGTCGCCGACCGGGTCGCCGGGCCGCCAGGCCCCGGCCACCTGCTCGCGGTTCTCGGTGACGGTCATCGGATCGCTCCTCGGGCTCGCACTTGCCCGGACCGCACGGCCGGACCCGGTCATCACCCGGGGCACCCCACTGCGAGAGAGGGTTGCCGTCCAGCAAGCCGGGGCTGTGCGCTGGAGCTCATGACCTGCAGCCACTATACCGAGCACGGTCCAGGACCTGGTATACGGGTGTCCACCAGGTGGACCTCGGCGCGGTCGCGAGCCCGGCCCATCGGTCAGGCCGCGCGGCGAGGTCGGATGGCAAGCTCGACCATCCGCAGCAGCAGCCCCGCGAGCCGGTAGGCCGGGTCGACCTCGAGCGCCCGCTCCAGCGCGACTCGGGTCAAGGCCCCGTCACCTCGCCACCAGGTGAAGCTGGCCAGCACGCAGAGCGGCCCCGGAGAGAGCTCCACCGGGGTGCGCCGACACAGCGCGGCCAGCCGGTCGACGAGGGCGTCCTGGTCCGACACAGCGGCGTCCGGGTCGGCCGCGAGCGCCGGCAGCGCCGACCGGGCCAGGCCGGCCAGGACGGGGTCGACCGCGTCGAGCTCCAGCGTGCCGGGACAGATCCAGGCGATGACGAGATCCCGCAGGTGGACATCCAGCAGGGAGGCCGCCAGCCGCGCCCACTCGCCGTCCGGGGGCTCCTGCGTGATGTCGAGGGCCCGTCCCCAGAGCCGTAGCGCCTCGGCGCGAGCGGCGTCCAGCGTGGGGCCGCCCCGGTCGATGGCGCCCGTCACGTCCGTGCGGAGCCGTTCGGCCCGCGAGGAGGCGTCCGGGCCCCGGTCCAGCGGTGCGAGCCGCCCGTCCAGAGCGGCGCGGCTCGTCGCGGGTCGACGGCCGAGCAGCACGTAGTCGGCGACAGCAGGCACGTCCTCGTCGGCGGGCACCGGCGTCCCCTCGGCCGGGCAGCAGGAGCCGGCGCAGTCGAGCGACCACCATCGTCCCGACCGGACGAGCAGCCGGTCGAGGACGGCCACCTGCTCCCGGGCGAGCGCATCGCGCACCGCGGCGCTGACCCGGTCAGCGACAGGGGCCACCGCCTCGTCCGCATAGCCGATCAGCAGGACGCGGTCGGGTCGTTCGGCCAGGACGTGCGGCAACAGCTCGTCCAGCACCCGGGAGGGCGGCACGTCCGGAGGGGGCAGGTCGACGCGTCCGACGAGGGCGACCCGAGGGCCGTCAAGACAGACGAGGACGAGAGAGTCGGTCGGCCGGTAGCCGAGGTGGTAGGGCAGCACCGCGATCATGTCTGCCGGGCCGCGTAGCCGCAGGGTCGGTGTCATCTCCCCAGCGTGGCGCGGTGGTCCGGCCGGCACGAGCCGTTGCCCGAGGGCTGTGCACGGTGGGGCGACGGCGACCCGGGCTGTGGATGCTCAGGGCACCAGGTGCGAGACCACCGTCTCGGGACGTTCCCCTTGGCGGCCGCCGCCGAGGTCCGGACCAGCCTCGCGGCGCCCGCGCTCCCAGGCGATGAACGCACCGGTGTCGTTCACGAGCGCCGCGGCGAGCCACGCCGCGACGAGGGCGTCGTCGCCGAGGCCGAATGCGCTGAAGAAGGCCTCGGGCACGAGGTCCAGCGGCGACAGGATGTAGAGGACCGCGCCACCGAGCAGCGCGAGGTGGCTCGCGCTCGCCCCGCCATACTCGCCGCGCAGGGTGGCCCGCACCAGGCGTGGCACGGCCCGGGAGCGCTCGAGCAGGCCGGGACCGCCGGGGCGCAGGCCCGAGCGGACGGCGGTGGCGATGCTGGTCAGCAGAGCCCAGCGGGAGGCGGTGCGGGCCATGGGGATCTCCTTCGGTATGCCGGGTGGAGACGATGCCGGTCAGCGAGGGCAACGACGGGGGTGGCGCGTGGATTCCACCCAGGGGTGGTCCTGGCGCAGGTGTTACGGCGACGTGACCTCGACCGACCGGGCCTTACGGGGGAACTCCTTGCGGGCGTTGTCGGCGATCCGCTTGAGCATGTAGACGTCGAGCCCCGCGCCGACCGCGCCGCCGACGACCGGGACGGCCTTGCCGAGCCGGGCGAACGTCGACTTGCCGACCTGGGAGAGCAGCCGGAACCCGATGGCCTTGTTGACCACCATCAGGGCCGGCCCGGGGAGGCGCTGGGCCGCGAGGTTGGTCAGCCGGCCACCACCTGCGGCGACACCGGCCTTCTTCAGCAGGTCGTCGGCGTCCGCACCGACGAGGGTGAGCAGGACGGCCGTCCGGATCTGGCCCTGCCGCAGCTCGTAGCCGCGGAGCGAGGCGATGGCCGCGGTCATCCGGGTGGCGACGACGTAGAACTCCACGACGTTCGCCGGCAGGGCGACGGGCATCGTGACGAAACCGCCGAGGCCGGTGATGAAACCGCCGGCACCACCGTAGGCCAGGTGCATCCGGACGACCCTGTCGATGGCAGCCTCGGCGTCGGGCGCACCGCTGAGGGCGGAGTCGGCGACCTCCTGCGCCGACGGCACCGGGCCCTTGCCGTCGATGCCGATGTCGAGCAGCCGCTCGACCAGGCCCGTGGCCATCCCGGTCAGCCCGCTCGGCTCGTCCTGGACGCCGGCGCGCTCCAGCGCAGTGCTCTGGACTGGCCCTGTCCCCGCATCCTGCTGGTCGTCATCGTCTCCGAACCCGAAGATCGCCACGAGCTCCCTTTCGTCGCCAACCCTGTGCTGAGCTGTCCGCCACATCGTCGTCCGCCACCTCGTCGCAGCGGGGGTGGCGCGCCGGTCGGGACACCGATACCGGCAGCGGGCCGGCTGTGCACCCGACCAACGCCTGCCCACCGACCGGGGTTCCATGCACCGGTCTGCGCCGCCGATCCGCACCATCGGTCTGGAAGGCCCCTTCGGTCCGCTTGGATGGGGCCATGCTCCCCCTGGTGATCGTCGGCGACCACGGGGTGGTCGGCGCCGGGGAGGAGGCCTTCACCGGGTCGCGCGAGCTGGTGCTCACCCGCGTCCGCGAGCTCGAGGGGCGAGAGCGCCCGCGGTGGCTCGTGACCAGCTCGCGAGCGGGTCTCGGTGCGGTCGTCGCCGCCGGGGTGCGCGTGGACCGGTGCTGGGACCTGGCCGAGGTGCACCGGCTGCAGCACGGCGGGTGGGCCGCCGACCCGGGCCGGGTGTGGGCCATGGCGAAGGGGCTCGACCTCGCCGCCATGCCGACCCGTCCGACAGGCGACCTCTTCGACTTCGTCGACGCCGGGCGCGCTGCGCTCGACGACCCCGAGTCCCCCCTGCGCTCCGACGGCCACCTGCGCGCGGAGGCCTTCGACGAGGGCTGGGCCACGACCCCGGCCCGGCTGCGCGCCCTCGGTGAGCTGCTGCTCGACCTGGGCCGCTCGCAGGAGGCGGCACTGACGGACCTGGGGCACCGGGCGGTCCGCACCGCCCACTCGGAGTCAGCGGCGGCCGTGCTCTGCCTCGAGCTGGAGCGCGACGGCCTGCCAGTCGACCGGCCGGTCGCTGAGCAGCTGATCGCCGCGTCAGCGGGCCCGCGGCCCGACGGCGAGGCGCATGCTGCCGAGATCCGGCGCCAGCGCGACCGGGTCGTGCTGGCCCACGCCCCGGGCCGCGAGTCGACAGACCTGCGCAACCCCCTCCAGGTCCGGGAGCTGCTCGCGGCCGTCGGAGTGCACGTCCCCAACACCCGGGCCTGGGTGCTGGAGCCGTTCCGGGGGGTGCATCCTCTCGTCGAGGCGCTGCTGGCCTGGCGCAAGGACGAGCGGATCGCCACGACATACGGCTACCGATGGCTCGACGAGCACGTCGGCCCGGACGACCGGCTCCGCGGCGGCTGGACGGCCTGTGACGGAGCGGCCGGCCGGATGACCGCGCAGAACGGGCTGCACAACCTGCCGGCTCCCCTGCGCCCGGCCGTCGCCGCCCAGCCTCGCCACGTGTTCGTCCGCGCGGACCTCGGCCAGGTCGAGCCCCGGGTGCTGGCCGTCGTCTCCGGAGACCGGGCGTTCGCGCAGGCCACCAGGGCAGACGACCTCTACGCCCCGGTCGCGGCCAAGCTGGGTGTCGCCCGCCCGGTCGCGAAGGTGGCGGTGCTGGCCGCGATGTACGGCCAGCGCTCGGGTGCCGCCGGTGAGGCGCTGCGCGACCTCGAGCGGGCCTACCCGGTCGCCATGCGGCTGCTCGACGACGCGTATGCCGCCGGCCAGCAGCGCCGGCCGGTACGGACCTTCGGTGGGCGCCGGATCCCGCTGGACGTGGTCGTGGCCGCATCCGCGCCGGTCGGACCGGCTGAGGAGGCGAACGGCGAGGCGCTCGACGCGGCCCGGGGCCGGTTCGCCCGCAACGCGATCATCCAGGGCGCAGCGGCGGAGCTGTTCAAGGCGTGGGCGGCCACCGTGCGGCACGCCGTGGCCCCGCTGGGGGCCCAGATCGTCCTCTGCCTGCACGACGAGCTGCTGGTGCACTGCCCCCAGGACACGGCTCAGGAGGTCGAACGCCTCGTGGTGCGGTCCCTGACCGACGCCGCCGGCTGGTGGGCGGGGACGGACGAGGTCCGGTTCGTGGCGGACACGAGCATCATCGCCCGGTGGTCCGAGGCCAAGGGCTGACGGGCAGGAGGTCAGCTCGCCGGGCTCAGTCCGCCGAGCGCCTCACTCGCGACCCGGGTGGGCCTGGGGCACCATGACGCCATGACCACACCGGCCAGCTCACTCGTCCGCGCCGCTGGAGCGGCTGACGCCAGGGCGCTGCTCCTCTTGTGGACATCGGTGTTCGACCGGGACGAGGCCGACCCCCGGTCGTGGCAGCGACATGCGCAGCAGTGGTTCATCCGCTGTGTCGCCGACCGGTCCACGACGTGCCTGCCGGTCGTCGAGGTCGGTGGTGCGGTGGTCGCCACCGCGATCGGCACGCTGGAGCTCGGCGTCCCCAACCCCCACTGTCCCCGCGGCCGGGCGGTGCGGCTGGCGAACGTCGTCACCGCGCCAGAGCACCGCGGCAGGGGGTACGCAACCCTGCTGGTGCAGGAGGTGGTCGCGTGGGCCCGGTCGATCGAGGCTGACCGCGTGGATCTCAGCGCCACGCCGGACGGGCGGCGCATCTACGACAAGGCCGGCTTCACCCTCACGCAGGCTCCGCGGATGAAGCTGGTCCTCTGAGTCAGCTCCGCCCGTCGCCGTCGCCGCCCGGGTTGTCGTTGACGTCCTTGAGGAACGCCTCGAACTCCGCGCCGATCTCCTCGGCGGACGGCAGCTCGGAGATCTCCGTGGCGAGCAGGCTGGGGCGCTCCCGCCCCTGCATGAACGAGTCATACTGCCGCTCCAGGGCCTCGACGACGTGGGCGACCTCGTCGGAGCCCTCGATCTCGCGGTTGATCTCGGCGCGGTTGAGACCGGCCGCGGCCGCGAGGTCGGTGGAGCCGAGGTTGAGCCCGGTGGCGGCGACGACGGCGTTGAGGCCGGCGAGCGCGGCGTCCGCGAACTCGGCCTGCGCCAGGTAGTGCGGCACGTGGACGGCGAACCCGACCGCGTCCCGCCCGCTCTCGCCGAGCCGCAGCTCGAGCAGTGACGAGAGGCTCCCCGGGACCTGGACCGCGCCGAAGACGCTCTGGTGGTCGGAGATCAGGCGTGGGTCGGTGGCGTGCGCGGTGAGCCCGAGCGGGCGGGTGTGCGGCACCGCCATCGGGATACCGTGCACGCTCACGGTCAGCTCGACGCCCAGGATCCGGATCAGGCCGGTGACCGCCTCGACGACCCGCTCCCACTGGTAGTCCGGCTCAGCCCCGGCGAGGAGCAGGAACGGGTGCTCGTCCTTGTCCATGACGCGGTAGAGCAGCAGCGAGGGGTCGTCGTAGGTCGTCCACCGGTCGCGGTCGAAGGTCATCAGCGGGCGGCGACCGCGGTAGTCGAGCAGCTGGTCGACGTCGAAGGAGGCCACCACGCTGTGGTCATGTGCCTGGAGGAGGTGGTCGGTCAGCACCTGCTGCGTGCGGCCGGCGTCGATGAAACCCCCCAGAGACACGAGCATCACCGAGGCCCGCGCGGAGGCGGGGACGGTGTCGGTCTCGAAGCGGTAGAGCGCCGATGGGTCCTGCACGGTGTGGCCTTCCTGGTCCGGCGGCAGTCGTCCTGCCGTCCCTTACCCATCACAACGCGGGCGGGGCGCCCAGGATTCCGCCTGTGGGCCGACTTCTGCGGCTCAGGCAGGCTGGACGGCGGCGATGGCCCGCTGGATCCGCTTCGCCGAGACGGGGTATGCCGTGCCGAGCGTCTGCGCGAAGAGGGACACCCGCAGCTCCTCGAGCATCCAGCCGATCGCGACCACCTCGTCGCTCGCCCGCTGGGCGGGACGCAGCGAGGCCAGCAGCCCGGCATACGCCCCTTCGACGGCCAGGACCTCGTCGGCGGCGCGGGCGTCGCGCGCCAGGTCCGTCGGCGCGCGCTCGAGGCGGTGCAGGACGGCGCGCAGGTAGCGGTCGAGGTCGCGCATCCGATCCATTCCGGTGTCGGCGACGAACCCCGGGCGGACCAGCTCGCCGAGCTGGGCCCGCACGTCGGCGACCAGGTCGGCCAGCGCGGGGTTGGCCTGCGCGGGGGCGGTCATCGCCTCGAGCCGGCGGACCGCCTCGAGGTGCCTGGCCAGGACCGGCAGGGTCAGCTCGACCACCCGGACGACCCGGGCGGCGAGGTGGCTTCGCACGGCGGCGAGCGCCGCGGCGAAGTCCTCGGGGGTCCGCACCTCGTGCTGGATCCGCTCGGCGGCGATCGCGTCGACGGCTGCGGCGAGGCAGTCGTCGAGCAGCTTCGGCACCGACCCGTGCGGGTTGTGGGCCAGGGCCAGCTTCTGGGCGTTGCTCAACCGCCCGAGCACCTGCCTCCACGGCGGGCTGGTGCCGAGGATGAGCAGCCGGCGCACGCCGACCCGGTGCTCGGCGCTCGCCTCGGCGCGCGAGGCCAGGATCCGCAGCGAGACCGAGCCGCCGTCGTCGACCAGCGCAGGGAACCCCTGGACGGTGCGGCCGCTGGCGGAGGTCGAGGTGAACTCCACCGGGACTGCGCCGACGCTCCAGTCGCGCAGGCCCTCACGCTCGAGCGCGGCGCCGGCGCGGGCCACCTGCTGGCGCAGCTCGGGGGCGGCAGTCTCGCGCAGCGCCTCGAGGTCGAAGCCCGTGACGATCGGCCGGCCTCGCGGGTCCTCCACAGAGAAGGTCACCCGCAGGTGTGGTGGCACCCGGTCGAGGTCCCAGTCCCCCGCCGCCACGACAACGCCATGCGTCTCCCGCAGGACCTGCGAGAGCACGGTGGTCAGCGGGCCGGCGTCGGGCCCGAGCTCGCGCGTGGCCAGCTCGCGGGTGACGGCCGCCGCGTGCTCCGGTGCGGGGACCAGCAGCCGGCGGGTCACCTTGGGCAGCGACCGGATCAGAGCTGTCACGAGGTCCTCGCGCAGCCCCGGCACCTGCCAGTCGAACCCGTCGGAGGACACCCGGTTGAGCACCTCGACCGGCACGTGCACCGTGACGCCGTCCTGCGCCGTGCCCGGCTCGAACTGGTAGGTGACGGCCAGCTCCAGGTCGCCCTGACGCCAGGTCGAGGGGTAGTCGTCGCGGTTGACCGCTTGGGCGCCGCCGCTCAGCAGGAGCTCCTCGGTGAAGGTGAGCAGCTGCGGCTCGCGCCGGGACGCCCTCTTCCACCAGGTGTCGAAGTGGCGGCCCGAGACGACCTCGGCCGGGATCCGTGAGTCGTAGAACGCCACGAGCGTCTCGTCGTCGACGAGCAGGTCCCGCCTGCGGGTGCGCGCCTCCAGCTCGGACAGCCGGGTGACGAGGGCGGCGTTCTCGTGGAAGAACCGGTGCCGGGTGGTCCAGTCCCCCTCGACGAGGGCCATCCGGATGAAGAGGTCACGCGCCTCCTCGGGGCTCACCGCGGCATACCCGACCGTACGGGCGGCGACGAGCGGCACGCCATACAGGGTCACCCGCTCGGTGGCCACGGCACTGCCCTGCTTCGCGGACCAGCGCGGCTCGGAGTAGGACCGCTTGACCAGGTGCGCGCCGAGCTGCTCGGCCCACAGCGGGTCGATCCGCGCGGTGGTGCGCGCCCACAGCCGGCTCGTCTCGACCAGCTCGCCGGCCATGACTACGGCAGGCTGCCTGCGGAACAGGCTGGAGCCGGGTGAGATGCCGAACCGGGCTCCCCGCGCGCCGAGGTACTCGCGCTTCACCTCGTCGCGGACCCCGATCTGGGACAGCAGGCCGGAGAGCAGGGCCCGGTGGATCGCGTCCACGTCTGTCGTCGCGGCCTCGACGTCGAGCCGGTCCGGGGAGCGGCCGGTGTCGAACCCGGCCTGCTTGCACGCCTGCTTCAGCTGCTGGTGCAGGTCCTGCCACTCCCGGATGCGCAGGTAGTGCAGGAACTCGGCCTTGCACATCCGGCGAAAGGCGCTGCCGGACAGCAGGTTCTGCTGCTCCTTGAGGTACCGCCAGAGGTTGAGGAACGCCACGAAGTCGGAGTGCTCGGCCGCGAACCGCTTGTGCGAGGCGTTCGCCAGCTCCTGCTTCTCCAGGGGTCGCTCGCGCGGGTCCTGGATGCTCATCGCGGCGACGATGACGAGCACCTCGCGCAGGCAGCCGAGCCGGTCCGCCTCGATCACCATCCGGGCCAGGCGCGGGTCGAGCGGCAGCAGCGCGATCTGCCGGCCGTATGCCGTGAGGCGGCGGCGGCCCGCTCGGCCGCCGGCGCTTCCACCGGCTGGGGTCTCGGGCTCCTGCTCGAACGCCTGGAGCTCCTCGAGCAGGCGGACCCCGTCGCTGATCTGACGCGAGTCGGGGGGGTCGACGAACGGGAACCGCGCCACGTCGCCGAGCCCGAGGGTGGTCATCTGCAGGATGACCGAGGCGAGGTTGGTCCGCAGGATCTCCGGGTCGGTGAACTCGGGCCGAGAGGCGAAGTCCTCCTCGGCATACAGCCGGATGCAGATCCCGTCGGCGACCCGGCCGCACCGTCCGGCGCGCTGGTTGGCGCTGGCCTGGCTGATCGGCTCGATCGGCAGGCGCTGCACCTTGGTCCGCTGGCTGTAGCGGCTGATCCGGGCGGTGCCGGTGTCGATGACGTAGCGGATCCCCGGGACGGTCAGCGAGGTCTCGGCGACGTTGGTGGACAGGACGACCCGCCGGCCCCGGGCCCGGCTGAACACCCGGTGCTGCTCGGCGGCCGAGAGCCGGCCGAAGAGCGGCAGGACCTCGGTCTGCGGGAGGTTCAGCGCCTCGAGCGCCTCGGCGGCGTCGCGGATCTCCCGCTCGCCCGACAGGAAGACGAGGATGTCGCCCTCGCGGTGCTCGGTCCACAGCTCCTCGACGGCCTCGAGGATGCCGGTCACCTGGTCGCGCTCGTCGTCAGCGGCCTCCCCGACAAGCGGGCGGTAGCGCACCTCGACCGGGTAGGTCCGCCCGGACACCTCGATGACCGGCGCGGGGACCCCGTTGCTGGCGAAGTGCTCGGCGAACCGCTGCGGGTCGATCGTGGCCGAGGTGATGACCACCTTGAGGTCCGGCCGCCGCGGCAGCAGCTGGCGCAGGTAGCCGAGGATGAAGTCGATGTTGAGGCTGCGCTCGTGGGCCTCGTCGATGATGATCGTGTCGTAGCGGCGCAGCTCGCGGTCGCGCTGCATCTCGGCGAGCAGGATGCCGTCGGTCATCACCTTGACGAGGGTGTCCCGGCTCGAGTGGTCGGTGAAGCGGACCTGGTAGCCGATCGCCGTGCCGAGCTCGACCTGCAGCTCCTCGCTGATCCGCTCGGCCACCGAGCGGGCCGCGATCCGGCGCGGCTGGGTATGCCCGATCAGGCCCTCGACCCCCCGGCCGAGCTCGAGGCAGATCTTCGGGATCTGGGTGGTCTTGCCGGAGCCGGTCTCCCCCGCGATGACGACGACCTGGTGGTCCCGGATGGCTGCCGCGATGTCGTCCCTGCGGTCGACGACCGGCAGGTTCTCGGGGTAGGTGATCGCCGGGACCATGCTGCGGCGACGCTCGACCCGGGCCGCCTCGACGGCAGGGTCGAGCGGAGGTCTGGGCTTGCGGCCGGCCGGAGGTGCCCCTGAGCCACGCTTCCTGCCCGGTCGGCGACGCCGGCGCCCGGCGGCACGCTCGGGTCGTTCGGCGTCCTCGGGCATGGCGCTCAGGATAGGTCGCCGTCCGCGAGCGGCTGCACGCAGCAACCCGGGGACGCTCGACCGGCATCCGGGGTCAGCGGCCGGCGGCGATCCGCTCGTGGCCGACGACGGTGACCGCTGGGGCCAGCATGACCACGATGAGGCAGCCGGCCATCGAGACCCCGGCGCGCGCGAGCAGCACCGCGGCCCCGAGGACGAGCAGCGACCCCAGCAACACGGCCAGCTCAGACCGTCGGACTGACCGCGCCAGCCGCGCGGCGAGCGCGAGCCTGGACGTCAGGTAGAGGGCAACCGGTATGCCCACGGCCAGGACGGTGGCGGGCGCGTCGAGGTGCGACTCCCCCTCGATGGTCAGCGCCGCGACGTGCAGACCGGCGCCGGTCGCGATGATCGCCCCGAAGAGCGCGATGTGGCCATAGCCCCACCCGAACGACCGATCTCGATGCACGTGCAGGACGCGCCCCGCCGGCGCGAGGAAGTAGGTCCACCACATACCGAAGGTCAGCCCGATCCCGGCGGTCCCGACGAGGACGACGTCCGCGGTGATCGCGTGAGTCGTCTCCTGAGCCGACGCCAGCACCGCCACCGTGCCGACCACCCCCTCGCCGAGCGCGATGATGGCGAAGAGCGAGTAGCGCTCGGCGATGTGGTGGGCGTGCCACGGCGTCCCGCCGTTCGTGCGCTCCGCGACCCACGGCCCGGCGAACTCCACGACGTCGAGCAGGATGACGACGAGGAACGTCGGCAGGAGCGGCAGGTCGAGCACGGCCAGCGCGACCCAGCCGACCTGGGCGACGGTGATCGCCGTGGCGTACGTGTGGCAGGCCCGCCGGCGATCGGGTGACTGGCGCGCCGCCCGAAGCCACTGGAAGACCATCGCCAGGCGCATGACGACATAGCCGAGGACCATGACCCGGTTGTCGACGTGCGCGCCCTGGTCGAGCGACGCGAACAGTGCGGGGAGGCCGAGCGCGAGGATGCACACGCCGACCATCTGCACCATCGTGACGACCCGGTAGACCCAGTCGTCGGTGTCGAACGCGGAGGCGAACCACGCGAAGTTCACCCACGCCCAGCACACCGCGAAGGTCGCGAACCCGAACGCCAGGAGCCCGGCTCCGACATGGCCTTCGGCGACACGGTGCGCGAAGAGGTTGGCAGCGAGGCCGACGGCGACGACGAAGGTCAGGTCGAAGAGCAGCTCGAGCGGGGTCGCAGCCCGCCCGGGCTCATCAGGGTCGCGTCCAGCCATCCGACGCAACGGGTGGGCGGAGCCGGTGGCTGCCTGCCCGGATGTCCCGCCCATCCACCTGATCATGCCGGACTCGCGCCCCACGCCGGGCCCGGAAGCACCCGGCACACCGAGGAGGAGGTATGCCGGGTGCCCGGGCAGGCCGGTGGGCTCAGTCGAGCTTGGCCGCGGTGAAGCCCTGCTCGAGGTCGGCGATGATGTCGTCGATGTGCTCGATCCCGACCGCGAGCCGGACCAGGCCGGGCGTGACGCCGGCGGCCAGCCGGTCCGCGTCCGGGCCCTGCGAGTGGGTGGTCGACGCCGGGTGGATCGCCAGCGAGCGGACGTCGCCGATGTTGGCCACATGGCTGTGCAGCGTCAGCCCCTCGACGAAGCGCTGGCCGGCCTCGATCCCGCCGGTGATCTCGAAGGCGAGGACTGCTCCGGCGCCCCGCGGGACGTACTTCTGCGCCCGCTCGTAGTTGGGGTCGCCCTCGAGCGAGGCCCAGACCACCCGTTCCACCTGGGCGTGGCCCTGGAGGAACGCGGCGACCTTGTGGGTGTTCTCGAGGTGCCGCTCGATCCGCAGGCTGAGGGTCTCGATGCCCTGGGCGATGAGGAACGCGTTGAACGGCGAGGCAGCCGGCCCGAGGTCGCGCAGCAGCTGGACCCTCGCCTTGAGGATGAACGCCAGGTTGGCGCCGAGCGGGCTGCCGACGCCGAGGTCACGGGCGAAGACGAGCCCGTGGTAGCTCTCGTCCGGGGTGTTGTAGCTGGGGAACTTCTCGGGGTCCGCCGCGAAGTCGAAGGTCCCGCCGTCGACGATGACGCCCGCGATCGAGGTGCCGTGGCCGCCGAGGTACTTCGTCGCCGAGTGCACGACGATGTCGGCGCCCCACTCCAGCGGACGGAGCAGGTACGGCGTCGCGATGGTGTTGTCCACGACCAACGGGACCCCGGCCTCGTGCGCGGCGGCGGCCACGGCCTCGATGTCGAGGACCTCGGACTTCGGGTTGGCGATGCTCTCGCCGAAGAAGACCTTCGTGTTGGGGCGGACGGCAGCCTTCCACGACTCGATGTCCGTCGGGTCCTCGACGAAGGTGACCTCGAGGCCGAGCTTGGGCAGGGTGTACTTCAGCAGGTTGACCGTCCCGCCGTAGAGCGAGGGGCTGGCCACGACATGGTCGCCCGCCTCGGCGATGTTGAGGATCGCCAGGGTCGTCGCGGACTGCCCGGAGGCGACCAGCAGGGCCGCCACACCGCCCTCGAGCGAGGCGACCCGCTGCTCGACCGCGTCCTGGGTCGGGTTCATGATGCGCGTGTAGATGTTGCCGAACTCCTTGAGGGCGAAGAGGTTCGCGGCGTGCTCGGTGTTCTTGAAGACGTACGAGGTCGTCTGGTAGATCGGCAGCGCTCGGGCGCCGGTCGCGGCGTCCGGCTCCTGGCCGACGTGGATCTGGCGCGTCTCGAAGGACCAGCTGGGGGTGTCGCTCATGGTGTGCTTCCTTGCTCGTCGGGATGCCGTATCCGTCGCACCGGTCCCACGAGAGCTCGTGGGCGCACCGATATGACGGTGCGGGAGCCGAGGCTCCGCGCTTGCCGCGAGCCGGTCGGCTCGAGGCCAGGTCTTCACCCGGGGCACCCCACCGCGGTTGGAGGGTTGCCGGTCAGCAAGCCGGGGCCTTCGCGCTGACACTCATGACCTGCGTCCAGAGTAGTGGCGGACCGCCGGATGCTGGAATCACTGTCTCTCGATGTGGACGGGCACGTCCGGTCGAGGGTGCGCGTTCACAGGGAGGAAGGGTGGGCTACATGACCAGGCAGTCGAGTGATACCGAGCAGGGCAGCAGTGACGAGTGGTCGCGCAGCGCGCTCTACCGCGACCCCACGGCCCCCACAGACCAGCGGCAGGGCCTGGAGACCGAGGCCGAGCGCGGGTTCCACCGGGACGTGCTCACGTCCGACCCCACGGCCCCGGTCGACTCCCCCACCACGCCGTCCGACTACTCCCCTCGCGCAAGGTCCGCGCCCGCGGTGCCCGCGCCCGTCCGGGTCGCGCCGCGAGTGGCGACACCGGCCGGACCCCCCGGTGTATGGGAGGGCCAGTCCCACCAGCGTGGACAGAACCAGCAGGGACCGTCGGCGCACCAGGGCCAGGCGGGTCAGCGGGGGCAGAACCAGCCGAGCCAGAACCAGCCAGGTCGGGACCAACCGAGCCGGGCCACGCCGCGTGAGGACCCGTACCAGTACGCCGGTCCCGTGCGGGAGAGCCGGGCGGCGCGGCGGGCGGCCACCGGTCCGACCTCGACCGGTCCGACTGCTCGCCCGCGCGCCAGCCGGGCCTGGCTGTGGGTCGCCGTCCCGGTCGTCGTCGTCCTGCTCCTCATCCTGGCGAACAGCCCCGCACTGCGCCCCTAGGTGTGATGTCTGACCACCGCCTCGTCACCCCGACCGCCGGACACCCGGACACCCGCGATGGAGGCGGTTCACGCTCCCCCGCGGTCAGGCGTAAGAATGGGGCATGACCCAACACGCCGATGACTACCAGGCCGCCCGGACCCGCTACGCGCAGCTGCCCTACCGCCGATGCGGCAAGAGCGGTCTCGACCTGCCGGCGGTGTCCCTCGGCCTGTGGCACAACTTCGGTGACGATGCGCCCCTCGAGAACCAGCGAGCCATCCTGCGCCGCGCCTTCGACCTCGGGGTCACGCACTTCGACCTGGCGAACAACTACGGCCCGCCCTACGGCTCGGCGGAGCGCAACTTCGGGACGATCTTCGCCCAGGACTTCCGGCGCTACCGCGACGAGCTGGTCATCAGCAGCAAGGCCGGCTACGACATGTGGCCCGGGCCCTACGGTCAGGGCGGCGGGTCGCGCAAGTATGTCCTGTCATCCCTCGACCAGTCGCTCACCCGGCTCGGCCTGGACTACGTCGACATCTTCTACAGCCACCGCTTCGACGAGACGACGCCGCTGGAGGAGACCATGGGCGCGCTCGACACCGCGGTCCGTCAGGGCAAGGCGCTCTACGTCGGCATCTCGTCGTACTCCGGCCCGCGCACCCAGGAGGCCGTCGACATCCTCCGGGACCTCGGCACACCGCTGCTGATCCACCAGCCGTCCTACTCGATGATCAACCGCTGGGTCGAGGAGGACCTGCTCGACGTCCTCGGAGTCAACGGCGTGGGCTGCATCGCCTTCTCGCCGCTCGCCCAGGGCATGCTGACCGACAAGTACCTCAAGGGCATCCCCGCGGGCTCGCGTGCGGCACAGGGCAAGTCGCTGGACCCGAAGCTGCTCAGCGACCAGGCGCTGGCCCACATCCGGTCGCTCAACCGCCTGGCGAAGGCGCGCGGCCAGTCGCTGGCCCAGATGGCCCTCGCCTGGGCCCTGCGCGACCCGCGGGTGACCTCGGTGCTCGTCGGCGCGTCCAGCGTGGAGCAGCTCGAGGCCAACCTCGGCGCCACGAAGAACCTCGACTTCAGCGACGCCGAGCTGACCAAGATCGACAAGTACGCCGTCGACGCCGGCATCAACCTGTGGAGCAGCTCCTCGAGCCACTGAGCCGCGCCGGGCGGCCGTGAGGTCAGGTCAGGGTGCCGGGGTCGTCGGGGACGTCCACGGCATACCGCTCGAGCGTCTGGAGCGGCACGATCGCCAGCGCGCTCTCGTGCGTGCTCGCGAGCACCACGGGCGCCCCGGCCCCGGCCTCGTGGGCCTGCAGCCAGCGTGCGGCGACCACGCACCACCGGTCTCCGGCAGTCAGCCCGGGGAACCCGTAGCGGGGCAACGGCGTGCTGAGGTCGTTGCCGACGGAGCGCTGGTGGCTGAGGAACGCCTCGGTCATCACGGCACAGACGGTGTGGCTGCCGAGGTCCTCCGGCGAGGTTGTGCACGACCCGTCGCGGAAGTACCCCGTCAGCGGGTCGGTCCCGCACTCCTGGAGAGCCTCGCCGAGCACGTTTCGAGCCGCCATACCGGTGACAGTACCCACTGGGGCCGGCGCCCGGCTGCGGGCGGTCCCCGGCCTGACCACTCCGGCACCGCCTCGCCACCTCCGTCAGCCCGGAGGCGTGAACCGACCGTCGATCGCGGTCCAGCCGGCGTCGACCACCAGCTGCGCGCCGGTGACATAGGACGAGGCGTCGGATGCGAGGTAGACGATCGCGCCGGCCATCTCGTCGGGGGTCGCCCACCGCCCGAGCGCGTTCTTCTCGGCATAGGCCCGTGCCCAGGCCGGGTCCGCCTTGATCTGGTCGGTCAGCGGCGTCGCGACGACCCCCGGCGCGAGGGTGTTGGCGCGCACCCCCTGCGGGCCGAGCTCGGCGGCCACCGTCCGCAGCAGCTGGAGCAGCCCGGCCTTGGTGGCGGCGTAGACGCCCTGCCCCGGCTCCACGGCGATCGCCCGCATCGAGCTGAGCCCGATGATGCTGCCCCGCCCACGTGCGGCCATACCCGGCCCGAAGGCTCGCACGAGGTCGAAGGCGGCCCGCAGGTTGAGCCCGACGACCGTGTCGAACTCCGCACCGGAGTAGTCGAGGATCCGCTTGCGGACGTTGGTGCCGGCGGTGAAGACGAGGACGTCGACGACTCCGAGCTCGTCCGCGGCGCGGAGCACCGCCGACTCGTCCAGCACGTCGAGCTGGTATGCCGTGAGGGGCCCTTCGCCGCCCGCCCCCGTCGCGCAGCTCACCGTCTCCTGCGCGGCGGCGAGGTCACGGTCGGCGCAGACCACCGTCGCGCCCTGGGCCGCGAGGGCGAGGCACCCCTCGCGGCCGATGCCGCTGCCGCCCCCGACGACGAGGGCGACCCTGCCGTCGAGCCGGAAGAGCCGGCTGTAGTCGGGGCGGTGGAACTCGGGCATCATGTCGGCTGCTGCGGAGTCGGTCCCGGCTGGCGATGTCATCGCGGTGTGGTCTCCTCTGGTGACGTGGCGGTCGCGGGACCGCCGGCAGTGCGGGTCGTGGGCCGGATGACGGCCATCCGGGTCACGGTGAGCTCCTCGATCGCGAAGCGGGGGCCTTCGCGACCGGCACCCGAGTCCTTGACTCCGCCGTAGGGCATCACGTCGGAGCGGAAGCCGGGCACCTCGTTGACGACCACCCCCCCGGTCTCGATCCGGTCGATCGCCGCGAAGGCCGTCTCGAGCGAGGACGTGAAGACACTCGCGTGCAGGCCGTAGCGCGAGGCGTTGACCTGCTCGAACGCGTCCTCGATGGTGGCCACCGAGCGGACGGCGACGACGGGGCCGAAGATCTCCTCGTCCCAGGCGTCCTGGCCGTCGGGCACGTCGAGCAGGACCGTGGGGCTGATCACCCCGGTCTCGAAGCCCCCGCCGTGCACCACCCGGGCGCCCGAGCCCAGCGCCTGCTCGACCCAGCCACGGACCCTCGTCGACGAGGCCTCGTCGATGAGCGCGGACACCCTGGTCGCCTCGTCGCGCGGGTCTCCGGTGACGACGTCGCCCATCCGTGCCGCGAGCCGGGCCAGGAGCTCCTCGCGCACCGCCTCGACGACGAGGACGCGCTGGACGCTGATGCAGGCCTGGCCGGACGCGTAGTAGCCGCCGCGGACGACCGCGTCAGCGGCGGCGTCGAGGTCGGCGTCGGCGGCAACGACCAGCGCCGCGTTGGAGCCGAGCTCGAGCAGCACCTTGGTCGGCGCGGCGTCCCGGGCGATGCGGTGGCCCACGGCAGCCGACCCGGTGAACGAGACCGCACCGATGCGTCGGTCTGTCGTCAGCGCGACACCGACGTCGGGGCCACCGGTCACCAGCTGCACCGCCGCAGCCGGGGCGCCGGCGGCGACAAGCGCCTCCCGGACCAGGTGCACGAGCCACAGCGTCGCGAGCGGGGTCTGGGGCGCGGGCTTGACGATGATGGGACAGCCGGCCGCCAGCGCGGGGGCGATCTTGTGCGCAGCGAGCAGCATCGGGTAGTTGAAGCCGGCGATGCCGACGACGACGCCGATCGGCTTGCGCACCCAGAAGCCGAGCAGGCCCTCGCCGCTGGGAAGCAGGTCGAGCGGCACCGTCTCTCCGTGCAGCCGCGCGACCTCCTCCGCGGAGATGGCCAGGGTCAGCAGCGTCCGGTCCACCTCCACCCGGCAGTCGACCAGCGGCTTCCCCGTCTCGAGGACGAGCAGCCGTTCGAACTCCTCGCGATGGGCCAGCACCTGCGCGTGCGCAGCCTGCAGCGCTGACCGGCGCACATGGGAGGCCAGCCGGCCGACCGCGCCGCGGACGGCGAGGGCCTCATCCAGGGCACGTGCCGCGAGCCCCGCGTCGCCGACGGGGGCGCCGGCGACCAGCCACCCGGCATACGGGAAACGCACCTGTGCGGTGGGCAGGTCCTCGACCCAGCCCGCACCGACGGGCAGCCCCGACGGCCAGCTGGGGGTGAACATCGGCTCGGCAGGCGGCTCGGTCATGACGGCTCCTCGGCGTCGGCTGCCTCGATGCGCGCCAGCTCGGCCGCCGCGAGGTCAGTCGTGGTGGCTCCGTGCAGAGCCTTGTCCATCGTGGGCACAGCGGCGAGCAGCCGCTGGGTGTAGGGGTGCTGAGGGTCGCGCCAGATCTGTTCGACGTCGCCGATCTCGACGATCTCGCCGTCGTGCATCACCGCCACCCGCTCGCAGAGATGGCGCACGACCGACAGGTCGTGCGAGACGAAGACCAAGGTCAGGCTCAGCTCGTCGACGAGGTCGGAGATGAGGTTCAGCACCTGCGCGCGCACCGAGACGTCGAGCGCGCTGACCGGCTCGTCGGCCAGCAGGATGCCGGGCCGGGGAGCCAGCGCCCGCGCGATGGAGATCCTCTGCCGCTGGCCACCAGAGAACTGATGCGGGTAGCGGGTTCCGGCGACCTCGGTGAGCCCGACCGACACGAGGAGGTCGGCGACCTGGTGCTGAAGACGTCGATGTCCTTGGGCAACAAGGGGTTCGGCGATGATCTCGCGCACCCGCATCCTCGGGTCGAGCGAGCCCATGGGGTCCTGGAAGACGAGCTGGAGGCGCTCGCGCAGGAATCCGAGCCTGCGTTCCGGCAGCCGGGTGATGTCGGTGCCCTCGACTCGCACCTCCCCGGCGGTCGGTCGGTCCAGGCCGGCGAGGATGCGCAGCAGGGTGGACTTGCCGCAGCCGGACTCGCCGACGATGCCGAACCGCTCGCCCGCAGCGACGTCGAAGCTGACCCCGCGCAGGGCTGGGACGACTGGTCCCGCCTGGAGCATCGAGGTGCGCGGTCGCCTGTAGTCGCGAGTCACGTCGCGCACCGAGATCGCCGGCCCGTCGACGCGGTCGGGCGCAGCCGGGTCACCCGCCGGCAGCTGCGTCGGCGTCGGTGCCCGCCTGGGGCGCGCCGGTCCTGGAGCGGCCGCCTGCGACCGCCCGGACGGCTGCGCCGGGGCCGGATGGTGGCAGGCGAACCCGTGCGCAGGTGTCTCCCCGCTCCAGGGAGGCGTCGTCGCGCAGACGTCCGTCGCGTGCGGACAGCGGTTGGCGAACACGCAGCCTGAGGGGAGCTGGCTGGCCGGCGGCACGGTGCCGGCGATCGTCATGAGCCGTCCCTGGTGGTCGACCGCACCGAGGTTCGAGGCCGCGAGCAGCCCCTCGGTGTAGCGGTGCCGCGGGCGGGTGAACACCTCCTCGACCGGGCCGGCCTCGACGATCCGGCCGCCGTACATGACAAGGACCCGCTCGCACACCGTGGCGACGACGGACAGGTCGTGGGTGATGAAGAGCATCGCGGCGTTGCGCGCCTGGACGCCACTGACGATGAGGTCGAGGACCAGCGCCTGCACGGTCACGTCCAGCGCCGTCGTGGGCTCGTCGCAGATGAGCAGGGCCGGGTCGTTGGCCAGCGCCAGGGCGAGCACGACCCGCTGACGCTGGCCCCCGGACAGCTGGTGAGGGTATGCCCGGGCCGCTGCCGCCGGGTCCGGCAGGCGCACCTGGGTGAGCAGGTCGACGGCCTGGCGGCGAGCCGCAGCACGGTCCGGCTGAGTGCCGTGGATGAGCATCGACTCCGCGACCTGCTCGCCGACCCGCATCGTGGGGTTGAGCGCGGTCATCGGCTCCTGGAAGACCATGGCCACGTCGCGCCCGCGCACGGCGGAGAGCCGGCGTTCGCTGGCGCCGACGACGTCGTGGTCCACTCCCGCGAGCCGAACGGAGCCACTCGGCTCGAGGTCCTCGGGGAGCAGGCCCATGAGAGACAACCCGGTGAGCGACTTGCCCGAGCCCGACTCCCCGATCAGCCCCACGCGCTCTCCCCGGCCGATGCTGAAGCTGACGTCGTGGACCAGTCCCAGGCCGCGCACCCCCACGCCGAGCGAGGTGACGTCGAGGACGCTCTCCGGCGGTGTCCCCGGCCGTGTGTGCGACGAGACGAGGGCGGTCATCGGCGGTCGTCCAGCTTCGGGTCGAGGTAGTCGCGCAACCCGTCGCCGAGCAGGTTGAAGCCGAGCACCGCGAGGGCGATGGCGACCCCCGGCACGACCGCCAGCCGGGGTGCGCTGAAGAGCAGCTCCTGACCCTCCTGGAGCATCCGGCCCCAGGACGGGGTCGGTGGCGGGGTTCCCAGGCCGAGAAAGGAGAGGGCCGCCTCGGCGAGGACGGCGATCGCGAAGGACACCGAGGCCTGCACGATGACCAGGCTGCTGACGTTCGGCAGCACGTGCCGCAGCCCGATCGCGGCGGGCCTGCGACCTGCGGCGCGGGCCGCCAGGACGTACTCCGTCGACATCACCTGCAGCGCCCCGCTGCGGACCAGCCGCGCGAAGCTCGGCACGGTGGCGATGCCGATCGCGACCATCGCGACGACGGTGGAGCCGCCGTAGACGGCACTGAACATGATCGCGAGCAGCAGGGCCGGGAAGGCGAGCAGCAGGTCGTTGCCGCGCATGAGCAGCTCGCCGAACCAGCCCGGGGCCATCGCGGCCACGATGCCCAGGGGCACCCCGAGGACGGCTGCGACGCCGACCGCCACGACCCCGACGAACAGCGTCGTCCGCGAGCCCATGAGGATCTGGGAGAAGATGTCGCGGCCGAACTTGTCTGTGCCGAGCCAGTGCTGGGAGCTGAACGTCTGCAGCCGGTCGGCGGCGTTGACGAAGGTCGGGTCGTAGGGCGTCCAGACGAAGGAGACCAGGGCCATGACGATGACCAGCCCGACGAGCGCAGCGCCGATCACGAGCCCGACCCCGAGCGGGCGACGTCGCCCTGCCGTGGGCTCGACGTCGACGGGTTCGACGTCCCGCGCACCGGTCAGCGCCGAGCCGGGGCTGGGGTTTTGGGGTGGCGACGCCTCGGTCATCGGGCACCTGCTCTCATCCGGGGGTCGATCGCGACGTAGAGCAGGTCGACGACGAAGTTGACGACGAGGACCGCGACGACGAGGACCATGACGACGTCCTGGACGACCACGAGGTCGCGTTGGGCCACGGCGTCGAGCAGGAGGCTGCCGAGACCGGGGATGACGAAGACCCGCTCGACGACGACGGCGCCGATGAGCAGCGTGGCGAGCTGCAGCCCCAGCACGGTGACCACGGGCACGGCCGCGTTGCGCATGCCGTGTCGGCGCAGGGCGGCCGAGGGCGACAGTCCCTTCGAGCGGGCCGTCCGGATGTAGTCCTCGCGCTGGACGTCGAGCACCGCACTGCGGACATACCGTGTGAGGACTGCCCCCTGGACCAGACCCAGGGCGAGAGCCGGAAGCACCAGCTGGCTGAGGAACTGCCCCGGGTTGCTTGCCGGTGGCGTCCAGCCGTTGGCCGGCAGCCAGCCGAGCTCGACAGCGAAGACGGTGATGAGCAGGATGCCGGCGAGGAAGGATGGGATGGCCACCCCGACCTGGGAGAGCGCCGAGAGGGCCAGCCCCGACGGACGGCGGTGTCTCAGGGCGCTCACCGCCCCCAGGGGGATCGCGACGAGGGCGGCGAGGACCATCGCCGTGACGACCAGCCACAGGGTGACCTGGATCCGGTCGACGAGCTGGGGGGCGATCTCGGCGCGCGAGATGTAGGACCGCCCGAGGTCGCCGGTGAGGAAACCACCGACCCAGTCGACGTACTGCGTGACGAGCGGCTGGTCGAGGCCGAACTCGGTGCGCAGCTGTGCCACGCTGGCCTCGGAGGCGTTGACCCCCAAGGCGACCCGTGCCGGGTCACCCGGGAGCACGGCCATGAAGGCGAAGACGAGAACCGAGCTCGCGAGCAGGCTCGCAGCGAGGATGCCGAGGCGCCGGACGATCCGCAGCGTCACGACCTCGACAGCCCCGTGAGGTCGAACGACTCCGTGATCGCGTTCTTGGGCAGCCCCTTGATGCCCGCGTCGGCGACCATGAGGTTGGGCAGCAGGAACAGGAAGTCGGCGCCGGCATCCTGGGAGAGCACGGCAGCCGCCTTCTTCATGTTGGTGACCTGCTCCGCCTCGGTGCCGCTGTCCGCCGCGGCGAGAGCCTGCTGCAGCTGCGGGTTGTCGTAGCGGGTGTAGTACTTCGGGTTGCCGAAGACGGCTCCCAGGTCACGCGGCTCGACGTGGGCGATGATCGACATGTCGTAGTCGGCGTCCTTGAACACGGTCTGCAGCCAGGCGGCGGGGAACTCGAGCTGGTCGAGGTTGACCGTGAAGCCCACCTGCTCGAGCTGGGACTTGACCACCTGGCCGCACGAGACGGCATACGGGAGGTTGGGGATCCGCAGCCGCAGGGTCGGCGTCGCCGTGCCCGACTCGGCCAGCAGCGCCTTGGCCTTGGCCTGGTCGTAGGGGAAGTCGCCGGTCCGGTCCTCGTACCACGGGTCGGTGGGCGGCACCATGCTGCCGATGAGCGTGCCCTTGCCGGCCCAGCAGGTCTCGAGCAGGGCCTTGTGGTTGATCGCCGAGCGGACCGCCTGGCGCACCTTGACGTTGTTCAGCGGCGCCTTCGAGTTGTTGAACGACAGCACGACCTCACCGTTGGTCGTGCCCTCGGTGATGGCGAACTTGCTGTTGCCCTCGAACTGCTTGAGCGACTCAGGCGCCTGCACCGTGCCGACGACGTTGATCGTCCCGGTCAGCAGAGCGTTGTTGAGCGCCGTGGGATCCTTGAAGTACTTCAAGGTGACCGTCGAGAAGGCCGGCTTGGTCCCCCAGTACGACGGGTTGGCCTGCAGGACGATCGAGTCCCCGCGGTTCCAGGTCTGGAACTGGAACGGCCCGGTGCCGACCGGCTTGGTCGCGAGCGCGTCGACGCCCTTCGGGCTCATCATCGCACCGATCCGGGTCGTCATCCGGAACAGCCAGTCGTTGCTGGGCTGGCTCAGCGTGACCTGGAGCTGGGTCGGGCTGAGCGCCTTGGCGTCGGCGACGACATCCATCGCCTTCTTGAGCGAGACGGTCCACGCGGTCTTCACCGCGTTGATCGAGAAGACGGCCGAGTCGGCGGTGAACTTGTCGCCGTTGGTGAAGGTCGCGTTGTCGACCAGGTCGAAGGTGTAGGTCTTGCGGTCGTCAGAGACCTTCCACGACTTCGCGAGGCTGGGCACGATCTTGCCGTCCTGGTCCTGCTTGACCAGCGTCTCGTAGACGTTGGTCAACAGGGCCTGCGGGATGGCCGCACCGTCGGTCTTGGTGAAGTCGAGGCTCGCCGGCTCCGCGACAAGCCCGACGGACAGGCTCGACGACCCAGCGGCGCCGGGGCTGCCGCTGGCGCCACCCGAGGTGCTCGAGCCCGCTGAGCAGGCGGCGAGGGCCAGGCAGAGAGCCGCCGTGGCAGCCAGGGCGCGGGGCCAGGATCGGGAGGTCCTCACGGTGGTGCTCCGTCCGGTCGGGAGTGGTCCGCAGCCGACAGGTTCGACACTGGTCTGACCAGTGGACTTTGCCGCGTTAGGCGCTAATCTGTCGACTGACGCGGGTGTTGTCAAGGGCTGGTGGCACGGCGTGGACCAGTCAGGGCGGGACCAAAGGAGGCTGTCGTGGCGCACACCATGAGCGCGATCGCACGGATGACGGCCACCGAGCTGGTGGGGCACTACGCCGACGGAAGCCTCTCCCCCGTCGACGTCCTCGCTGCCGTGAACGCCGTCATCGACGAGCGCGAGCCGGTGCTCAACGCCCTGTGGCACCGGACTCCCGAGTCGGCGCTGGAGCAGGCGCAGGCCAGCGAACGGCGGTGGCGCGGCGGGTCGCCGCGCGGCCCGATTGACGGGGTGCCGGTCACCCTCAAGGAGAACGTGGCCCGCAAGGGAGTGCCGATGCCGTCAGGCCACGACGGCGTGGACCCCGTGGTGCCCGAGCGGAACTCCCCCATCGCCGACCGGGTCGACGAGTCCGGCGGTGTCGTGGTGGGGTCGACCGTGATGCCCGACTGGGGGATGTTGTCCTCGGGGGTCTCGAGCCGTCACGGCATCACCCGCAGCCCGTGGAACCCGTTGTGGACGACCGGCGGCTCGTCCTCCGGAGCGGGCGCAGCCTGCGCCGGCGGGTATGCCCCGCTCAACGTCGGCACCGACATCGGTGGCTCGATCCGGCTTCCTGGCACGTGGCTCGGCCTCGCGACCCTCAAACCCAGCGCCGGCCGGGTGCCGCTCGACGCGCCATACCTCGGTCGTGCCGCCGGCCCGATGACCCGGTCGGTGGATGACGCGGCTTTGTTCCTCAGCGTCCTCGCCCGTCCCGACGCCCGTGACTGGACCGCCCTGCCCCCTGAGGAGCTGCCCCTGAGCGACCTCTCGGGCGACGTGGCCGGGCTGCGGGTCGGGCTGCACGCCGACGCCGGCTGTGGCAGCCCCGTCGAGCCGGAGGTCGCGCAGGCGGTGGCAGCAGTAGCCGATCTCTTCGCCGACGCCGGCGCGTCAGTGGAGGAGGTCCCGGCCTTCATGACCGAGGAGATGCTCGCCGACCTCGACCTGTTCTGGCGCGTGCGGTCCTGGAACGACTTCGTCGCCCTCCCGGTGGAGGGTCAGTCGCGGGTCCTGCCGTTCATCCAGCGATGGGTGCAGGGCGGCAAGGAGGCGACCGGCTCGCAGGTCCTCGCGTGCTACCAGCACATCCTCGACCTGCAGCGAGCCACTGTGGCCGCGACGGGGGCGTTCGACATCGTCCTGTCCCCGGTCGCTCCCGGGGTGGCCTTCCCCGCCCACTGGCCGATGCCGTTCGGCGACGAGGACCTGGGCATGGCGCACATCGGCTTCACGGTCCCCTACAACATGTCCGGGCAGCCCGCCGGGACGGTCAACTGCGGGTTCACCGCGGAGGGCAAGCCCGTAGGCGTGCAGCTGGCGGGTCGCCGGTTCGACGACGTGGGGGTGCTTCGGGCGATGCGGTGGTATGAGCTCGCCCGGCCGTCCGCTGCCGTCCCCGACTGGCCGATCGCCGCTGCGGGCGACGGCGTCGACCCCGCATCCGCCGCCGTGAGGGGCGCTGGCGGGAATGGTTGAGACGCCGAGCTTCCAGCAGGTCCGCTCGGTGCGCCTCTACGAGCGCATCGTCGAGCAGATCGAGGAGCGGCTCGACTCCGGCGAGCTCCGCCCCGGCGACCGGCTGCCCAGCGAGCGCGAGCTGGTGACCCAGTTCGGCGCCAGCCGCTCGACCGTGCGCGAGGCCCTGCGCGTCCTCGAGTCCACCGGCGTCGTCCGGTCCCGGCCGGGCGACCCGCGAGGGCCCGAGATCCAGCCATGGTCCTCGGGGGGCCTGGAGAAGCAGCTCACCCGGCTGGCGCGGGTGTCGCAGATGTCGCTGTCGGAGCTGGTCGGGTCGCGGATGATCCTCGACGCCGCCGCCAACCGGCTGGCTGCGCGGCTGCGCTCGAGCGATCAGCTGCGCGAGATGGAGGCCTGCCACGAGGCGATGGCCGCGGCGATCGACTCGGGCTACGAGGCCTTCTCCGTCGCCGATGTGGCCTTCCACGACGCCGTCGCCCGGGCCTCGCGCAACGCCCTGGTCCAGGTCTTCAACGCCGTGGTGCGCGACGTCGTCCTCGGGTCGATCTCGGCCCGGCTCTCACGGTCGCGCAACGCCCGGGCGCTCATGCAGCAGTCGCTGGGCCACCACGCGGAGGTGCTCGACGCCATCCGGGCGGGGGACGGCGAGCGAGCCGCCCGCGACTCCAGCCGCAGCCTCTACGCCTACTACTCCGGCTACCTCAGCAAGGCCGAGCGCGAGCCGCTGCTCGCCCTGCTGGACTGAGGCCCTGACGGTCGCCAGCGGCGACAGTGCTTTGATGGGCCCATGAGCGCTGAGGACGACTATGCGCCCAGCCCGACTGGCTGGGTCCGCGAGCAGGTAGAGGCCATCGACGCGGCCGGCGACACCAGGGCCGTCGAGCTGCGCGGGCTGCCCGTCGTGCTCGTGACGATGCGCGGCGCGAAGTCCGGCAAGCTGCGTAAGGTCCCCCTCATGCGGGTGGAGCACGAGGGGCGGTATGCCGCGGTCGCCAGCCAGGGCGGCCGCCCCGACAACCCCCAGTGGTACGCCAACCTCGTGGCCAACCCCGACGTCGAGCTGCTGGACGGCACGACGCGGACGCCGATGCGGGCCCGAGAGCTCGAGGGCCACGAACGCTACGAGTGGTGGGTCCGGGCGGTCGAGGCCTACCCGCTGTATGCCGAGTACCAGGTCAAGACCCAGCGGCAGATCCCCGTGTTCGTCCTCGAGCCGCGCTGAGCCGGAATCCCCTGGGCCGTCTCAACCCCTGAGCCGTCACGCGCTGAGCCGTCGAGCCGGCTGAGCGCACTCAGACGTCGGCGCGGCGGGCGATCGTCGCGGCCGCCCGGCGCACCGCGGCACAAGACACCCCGGGGACGACGTCCTCGAGGAAGCCGTACCTGCGCACGAGGGACGCGTGGTAGGACGTGAGGTCCTCGGCGTCGCGGATGTGCTGCCACCAGTCGGCGATGTCGCCCCAGCCGGGGGCGGCCAGCGACCCGCCGAACTGCTGGACCGCCAGCGACGAGCAGAGCGTGGCGAAGGACAGCCGCTCGGCGAGCGGCCAGCCGATCAGGGTGCCGAGGACCAGCCCCGCGCCGAAGACGTCGCCGGCTCCGGTGGGGTCGAGCGCCGGCACCCGCAGTGCCGGCACGTTGGCCTCCTCGCCGGTCGTCCCGTCGATCGCGAGCGCCCCCTCGACCCCGTTGGTGACGACCGCGAGGGGCACGTGGTCGGCGAGCGCATACAGGGCGTCGCGCGGTGTGTCCGTGTGGGTGTAGGCCATCGCCTCGTCCGCGTTGGGAAGGAACGCGTGGCAGGAGGCGAGGCGCGTGAACAGGTCGCTGGACCAGGCCCCGGTCGCGTCCCACCCGATGTCACCGAACACGAGGGCGCCGTCCTTGCGGGCCAGCTCGACCCAGGACTCCTCGGCCTGAAGTGACTCGCCCAGGTCGACCAGGACGGCGCGAGTACGCGGCGGCACGCCCACGAGCTCGGCGGTCGCGACCGGCGACGGGTGCCCGTGGGTCACCATGCTGCGGTCCTGGTTGACGGACATCGAGACCGTGACGGGGGTATGCCAGTCGTCGAGCTGGCGCGACATGCTCAGGTCCACCCGCTCCTGCTGAGCGAGGGTGCGCCAGCAGAAGTCGCCGTAGTCGTCGTCGCCGAAGGCAGCCGCCAGGGACGTCTTCATCCCCAGCCTGCTCGAGGCGATGGCCAGGTTGGCGATGCCGCCGGGGCACGACCCCATCCCCTCGGCCCACACCTCGGTGCCCTTCGTCGGCATCGACTCCAGACCCGTGAAGATGATGTCGAGGAAGACGGTGCCACCGAGCACGACGTCGAAGTACGGGCCGTCCGGTGTCCGCAGGTCGGCCAGGGGGTCGTAGGGCTTGACCACCATCTCGCCGTCCTTCCCGGGCTCCCCTCCGACCCCCATCATCTCGCCGGGAGCATCGCCACGCTTGGAAATGGGGTGTTCTCGCTGGGTCATTCGTTGATTCCCGTCCGTTCGACACCTTCGACGATCCATCGTTGCAGGAACAGGAACATCACCATCAGCGGGAGGATCGAGATGACCGCCGCGATGAAGAGCTCGTGGAGGTTGCTGGTCTGCTGGGTGAGGAAGGTGGACAGGGCGATCTGCACCGTCCAGGCGCTCTGGTCCTGCGCGATGACGAGCGGCCAGAGGAAGGCGTTCCAGCTGCCGATGAAGGTGATCGTCGCGATCGCCGCCACGAACCCGGTCGAGCTGGGCACGACGACGCGCCAGAAGGTCCCCCAGTAGCCGAGCCCGTCGAGCCGGGCCGCCTCCTCGATCTCCTCCGGGAAACCGAGGAAGTACTGCCGGAACAGGAACGTCGCGAACGCCTGGAACAAGCCGGGGATGATCAACCCACGCAGGGTGCTGATCCAGCCCAGGGTCGAGACGAGGACGAAGCTCGGCACGAAGGTGACCGAGGCGGGGATGAGCAGGGTCGCCACGATGGTGAGGAACACCCCCCGCGAGAACCGGTAGGGGATCCGGGCCAGGCCGTAGCCGGCCAGTCCGGAGAGGATGAGCACGAGCACGGTGTGGGTCACCGAGATCACGGCGGAGTTGAGCAGCGCCCGGCTCATCGGGACAGCCGGGTCGGTGAACAGCTCGGTGATGTTCCCCCACTGCACCTGCGGCGGCACCAGCTGCCAGTTCGGCGAGGTGATGTCGGCCTCGGTCGACAGGCCGTTGCGGGCCAGCAGGTAGAACGGCACGAGGAACGCCACCGCCGTCACGACGAGCACGGCATACCGGGCGCCGCTGCCGGCCCGTTCGAGCGGGCTGCGCTGGATCGCCATCTCAGCCCCTCCTGCGGCCGAAGCGCGCCAGCCGGCCCTGTCCGAGAGCGACCACCGCGATCACCGCGGTGAGGATGACGGCCCCCGCACTGCCGTGACCGAAGTCCTGGCCCTGTCCGAGCGCCGTGTAGTAGAGGTAGACCAGCGGCGGACGGGCGTATGGCGGGTACTGCCCCGAGCTCGAGAGCAGGTTGAAGAACTCGTCGAAGGCCTGGAAGGCGTTGATGAGCAGCAGCAGCAGCACCGCGCTCGACGTCGCGACGAGCTGCGGCAGGGTGATGTGCCGCAGGACCTTCCACCCGATGGCGCCGTCGATCGCGGCGGCCTCGTAGAGCGTCGGGGAGATCCGCTGGAGCCCGGCGAGGAACAGGATCATGTAGAAGCCGGCCTGGAGCCAGAGCCGGGCGGTGACGATGACGAGCCAGTACCACGGGGGCTGGGTGACCGACAGCCACGGCACCGGGGCGAGGCCCACCGACTCGAGCAGCGTGTTCATCAGCCCGAACCGCACCCCGGAGAAGAGCGACATCTTCCACACGAGCGAGGCCACGACGTAGGAGCAGGCCGTCGGCAGGAAGAACACCGACCGGAAGAACGTGCGGGCGAAGCGGGCCCGGTGCACCAGCAGGGCCAGGCCGAGCGACAGGACGAAGGTCGTCGGCACGATGAACGCCGCGAACACGACGAAGGTCAGCATGCTCGATCGGAACGCCGGGTCGCCCAGCATGTCGGCGTAGTTGCCGAGTCCGACGAACTGGGTTGGGGTGACGGTGTTGCGGGCGTCGTAGAGGCTGAGCCAGATGCTCCAGAGGATGGGGACATAGACGAAGACGACCAACCCCACGACGAAGGGCCCGACGAACACCCAGAACCACAGGTTGCGGTCCTGACGGCCTCGCAGCCTGCGCCCGAGCCCGGGGGTGGCAGCCGTCACCGAGCTATCCGCTGACGCGCTTGAGCTCGGCCTCGACCACGGCCTTGATCTTGGTGATCTCACCCTGCGGCTCGGCGCCGTCGCGGACGATCCGGTTGAGGCCGTCCGAGAACGCCGTCGCCGACTTGGGTGTCCAGAGCAGCGGGGTCTGATGCCCGTAGTCGTTGACGAAGCGCACTGCGTCGGCGGCCGGACCGGACTTCAGCGTCTCCGCCTTGGCGGCCACGCTCTTGCGCGAGGGGATGTGGAAGCCGTATGACTGCGCGAAGTCGAGCTGCTTGTCGGTCTGGTCCACCCACAGCCACCTGACGTAGGCCTTGGCCGCCTCGACGTTCTTGCTCTTGGCGTTGACGCAGGCCCCGTACGCTCCGACCGGCACCGCCGGCCGGCCCGAGGCGCCGAGCTGCGGGAAGGGCAGCACCCCGAAGTCGTCGCCGAACGCCTTCTTCACCGCCGGGAAGGTCCACAGGCCCGTCCACTGCATCGCGCAGAGGCCCTGGACGAGAGCGGACGGGTCCGACCAGTCGGCGGGCGCGCCGAGCAGGAGCGAGCCGCTCGTGAAGAGCTCACGCAGCTTGCCGAACCCCGCAGCGGTCGCCGGGCTGTCGAAGCCGAAGGCCGTCTGGTCCGCGTTGAGGTAGTCCTGTCCGGACGCCCAGATCATCGGGCCGCCAAGCACGCCCACTCCCCCGTCGTTGCCGGCGAAGAGGCCCTTCACCTTGTCGGTGGTCAGGGCCTTGGCGGCGGCGATGAGCTCGTCGACCGTGGTCGGTGGCTTGACACCGGCCTTGTCAAGAAGGCTCTTGCGGTAGATGAGCAGCTGCATGTCGGTGACCTGCGGCACGGCATACAGCTTGCCCTTATAGGTCATCCGCTGGATGAGTGAGGGAGTGAAGTCGGACGCCGCGCTGCCGAGGATGCCGGTCAGGTCTGCGACCTGGTTGCCCTGGATCATGTCGATGGTCGGGCCGCCGCCGTTCTCGAAGACGTCCGGGCCGCCGTCGGTGAGCAGGGCGGACGCGATCTTCTGGTCGTAGCCACCCGGGTTCCACTGGACGGTCACCGTCGCGTCGGGGTAGGCCTTGGCGTAGCCCTCGACGGCCTGCTGCGTCCCCGCCTCTCCGTAGGCGTGGTACCACTGCGAGAGGCTCGGCTTGCCCCCCGCACCCGTCGCACCCGTGGAGCTCTGCCGACCGGTGTTGTCGCCACACGCCGCCAGCAGGCCGGCACCGGCGACGCCGCCGGCGATGCTGAGGAAGCCGCGTCGGTCGAGCCGAGGAGCGGAGGACGCTGACATGGGAACCCCTGGGTGAGCGGCACGGGACCGGCCCGCGCGAAACGGCTGTGTCGCTCAGCACCTTATGCCCGCGGGGGGGCCGTTCGGGGTCAGGGACCCCGGCGGCCGGTGCGCCGCAGCCAGAGCAGCCCGAGGACGGGCAGGAGCAGCGGCACGTAGCCGTAGCCGGAGCCGAAGTGCGACCAGACGGTCTTGTCGGGGAACTCCGACGGGACGAGATACGACACCAGCCCGACGACGAGCACCCCGACCAGCTCCGTCGTGATGGCCACCCTGGCCACCCGGACGGAGGTCCGGTCACCACGCGCCAGCGCGAGCGTCGCGACGAGGTAGATCACCGCGGCGAGGGCCGACAGCAGGTAGGCGACCGGCGCCTTGCCGAAGTCGGCGGCGATCTGCACCGTCGCCCGCCCGGTTGCCGCCAGGGCGAAGAGGCCGTAGAGCGCGACGAGCACCAGCCCCATCCCCTTGCCGGTATGCCGGGAGGCCGGCTCCGGGGCGGCTGGAGCCGCTGCGCGGGGCACGTCAGACATGCGAGCCCCAGATCTGGCTCAGCCGGCCGACGAGGATGCCGACGACCAGCGCCGATCCGGCGACGACGAGCATCGCGGGCTGCGTCTTCTCCTTGAGGGCGACGAAGGACGCGACCGGCGGGATGACCGGCACGGTCAGCAGATAGGCGAAGAAGACCGCACCTTCGTAGTCACGGGTCGTGGAGGTGGCCTGGATGATCCCGACGACGACCTGCGCGAGCAGGGCCACCTCGAGGACCCCCAGGGCCAGCAGCAGCCGGTCGTCGAGGGGTCGACGAAGCAGGGCGTAGACGAGCGCGGTCAGCCCGAACGCCGCGGTGGCGGCGAGCACGACGACGGTGAGCCAGGACAGCACCTCAGCAGCGTAGTCACCCCTGCGCGAGGCGTTTCGCCAGGCCGGTCGCGCGCTGCGCCCGCCGGCCGACGGCCGCCCGGACGGCGGCCTCGGTGCCGATGACGCGCACGCCGGACCGGGCTCGGGTCACGGCGGTGTAGAGGAGCTCGCGGGTGAGCAGCGCCGACTCCGGCTCGGGCAGCAGCACCGTGACCGTGTCGAACTGGCTGCCCTGGCTGCGGTGCACCGTGATGGCATGGGCCGGCTCCGTCTCGGCCAGCCGGGTGAGCGGGTAGGGCCGGCCCTGCGGCTGCTCCCCGTCGGCGATGAGGCCGACGAGGTCGGGGCCGCCCGGCGTCGCCCTGCAGACGACCCCGGTGTCCCCGTTGAAGAGCCCGAGGCCGTAGTCGTTGGCCGTGACGATCACCGGCAGACCGGCATACCAGCGCGGCAGCCAGTCGCGCCCGGTCGCCTCGAGGAGCCAGCGCTCGACCTGGTGGTTCCAGGTCCGGATGCCGTAGGGGCCCTCCCGGTGGGCGCAGAGCAGCCGGTGGCTGTCGAGCCGCGCCACCGCCTCGGCTCGACGCCCGGCCTCGGCCGCCTCGACCAGGCTCAGCGTGGCGGGCAGCACGCTGTCGCGTGCACCGGCGCCGTCGACGAGCGACACGTCGGCGCTGCCTGCGCCGAGGACAGCGACGGCCGCATCGGCGTCACCGGCGCGGATGGCCGTGGCCAGGGCGCCGATGCCGCCGCCGAAACGGTGGCTCGTCGTCAGCCGGGCGATGGGAGGCTCGGGGAGGAGGCCCAGACCGTCGACGAGGTCCTTGAGCACGGCGCCCGCGTCGACCGACGCGAGCTGGTCGGCGTCCCCGACGAGGATGAGCCGCGCGTCGCCACGCAGGGCCTCGAGCAGCCGGGCCATCAGCGACAAGGACACCATGGAGGTCTCGTCGATGACGACGACGTCGTGGGGCAGTCGGTTGCCCCGGTGGTGGCGGAACCGGGTCCGGCTGTCCGGGCGGCTGCCCAGCAGGCGGTGCATCGTCGTCGACGGCAGGGAGGCCACCCGGTCTCGTTGTGCGGCAGGGAAGTCGGCCTCCTGCGTGGCGATGCCCACCGCCTGAGCCATTCGTGCGGCGGCCTTGCCGGTCGGTGCGGCGAGGGCGACCATGAGAGGCCGGTCGGAGGCGGCTTGGAGGGCGCCGAGGAAGCGCGCGATGGTCGTCGTCTTTCCCGTGCCGGGGCCGCCGGTGATGACCGACGTCCACTGGCGGGCGGCCATCTCGGCGGCAGCCCGCTGCTCGGCGTAGCCGTCCCCGGGGAAGTGACCCGTCAGCGCCTCCCGCAACCGCGTGAGGTCCACCTCGGGCGGCGCGGCGCTCCGGCGGCGGAGCAGGTCCGCGCAGACCTGCGACTCCTCGGCCCAGTAGCGCTGCAGGTAGAGCAGCCCGTCGTGCTCGTGGAGCACGCCGTCGCTGACGAGCGGGCTCTTCGCCACCGCCTCCCGCCACGCGGGCGCGCTCGGCCAGGGCAGGCCCGGCGCCGTCTCCGGCACGACGCTCAGGTCGACGCAGACCGACCCGAGCCGCACGGCCCGGACGGCCAGCGCGGCTGCGAGCAGGACGCGCTCGTCGGGTTCGCCGCCCAGCCGCCCCAGCCGGACGGCCACGTGCACGTCGGAGGGCGCCAGCAGCCCGGCCAGGTTCGCGTCCAGGAGCAGGCCCTGCGCCGACCGCACGCGCCGGCGGTCATGGGCGTCCTCCAGTGGGGTCAGGTCGCTCGTCATGAGTCCGCTTTCGCGACGTCGGCGCCGTCCAGCAGGTCGGACACCGCCTCGACGAGGGCGACTGGCGGCCGCCAGGCGAAGACGCCGCAGGGGTGCCCGTCGACGAGTGGCGTCGTCGGGCCGCACATCCCCCGGACGTAGAGGTAGAGGACGCCACCGAGCTGCTCGTCGGGCGCGTACCCCGGCAGGCGCCAGCGCAGGAAGCGGTGCAGCACCACGGCATACAGCAGCGCCTGGAGAGGGTAGCTCGAATGCCCCATGGCCTCGGCCAGCCGGTCCGGACGGTAGGCGTCAGAGGTGAGGTCCGCGTCCGGGTCGCCCAGCCAGTTCGTCTTGTAGTCGACGACGACATAGCGGCCGCCCACCCGAAGGACCACGTCGAGCGAGCCGGTGAGGTAGCCGCGCAGCGTCGCGGCCTCGTAGGCCGGGTGGTCGACGACGTCCGCGTAGGGGCGCAGCGGGTCGTCGGCCGGCAGGTGCGCCCGCAGCAGCGCCGCCAGGTCGCGCACCGTGCCCCGCGCGGTGGCCGGTCCGCTCGGCGCCGGCGCGTCGGCCGACGGCCGCCGGTCTCCCCCGGCCAGGGGAAGCTCGAAGTCGAGCTCGCACATCCGGTCGGCACGGCCGATCTCGCGCAGCGTGGTCGGCGCCAGCGGTCCGAGGGGGCTGTCGCAGACCGCCACCAGGGCGTCCGCCAGCACGTCGACCTCGAGGGCGACCGGCCACCTCACCAGCTGCTCGGTGACGTGGTGGCGCAGCTCGGCGCGCCAGTCGCCGCCGCGCTCGGGGGCGGCCGGGTCCGCATGCTCGAGGACGGCATGGACCAGCGAGCCGAAGGTCGACCCCACCGGGAGGTCGGCCATCGGCGACCGGACGCCTTCGGCCGGCGGGGGCAGCGGGACGGCGCCGGTGGGCACGGCCCGGGCCGGCGG
The DNA here is from genome assembly GCA_963826375.1 of uncultured Actinomycetota bacterium. Classification (GTDB taxonomy): domain Bacteria; phylum Actinomycetota; class Actinomycetes; order Actinomycetales; family Dermatophilaceae; genus Lapillicoccus. Next base: position 1,821,001 of record CAWGWN010000009.1, read on the forward strand.
CAGGTCCGGCTCGTCGTCGCGCGGCGGGTCCTCCGGCTCGCTGGTCGGCGGCAGCACCTGAGGCACCGCGGACCCCGTGGCCGGCGTCGTCGCCCCCCCGGCTGCCGCCGCGGCGGCCGCGCTGAGTGAGGTGTATGACGCACGCCGCCACTCCCGGTCGACCCACCTGGTGAACGACCGCACACCCAGGACACCGACTGCGGGGCTGGCCGGCGGCTCCGACTCGGCGCCGTGGTCGGCGGCCTCGACCGACGGGCCACCCGCCTGCTGCCACGTCATCGCCCGGGCCAGCGCATCGGCGTCGGTCGGCAGCGCAGCCGTGTCCGGCACCGATGCCTCACCGGGAGCGCGGCCGAAGAGCATCCGGTGCAGCGGCGACGCCTTCGTGTTCTGCCCACTGGGCAGCCACCACGTGACCACCTGCGACTGGGCCCGGGTCAGGGCGACGTAGAGCAGCCGCAGCTCCTCACCGGCATCCTCCGCCGCCGCCGCGGCGAGCGACCCCGCTCCCGCCTGAGGGCTACCCACGTCGATGCACCGCGCGCCCTCGTCGTCGTGGTACCTCGGCACGTCGGGCGGCCAGAGGTGCGTGTCGCTGGCGCTGGGCAGGTAGACGACGGGGAACTGCAGTCCCTTGCTCGCGTGGATGGTGAGGATCTGGACGGCTGCCACGTCGCTGTCCAGCCGCCGGGCCCGCTCGCTGGAGATGCTCAGCTGGTCCTGCGTCATCTGCCGGCGCAGCCACCCGACGAGCGCCACGAGGCCGAGGCCGTCGCGCACGGCGACCTGGTGCAGTGCCTCGCCGGCATGCCGCAGGTCGGTCATCTGCCGCTCCCCGTCGGTGCGCCCCAGGACCCGCTCGGCGAAGGACCCCGACGCGGTGGCCGCCTCGAGCACCGCTGCCACGCCGCGCTGGCGGAGCAGGTCGGCCCAGTCGCGGACCGTCTCCGCGTCGGCGTCCGTCACGACGTCGCCCCCCTCGGCGAGCTCCGCGGCCGTCCGCCCGAAGAACGAGGTCAGCGAGGCCGCGCGCACCCGCGCGGTCCGGTGCGGCTGCTCCATCGCCTCGAGCACCGTCAGCCAGTCCTGCGCGGCCTCCGTCGCGAACACGCTGCCCGACCCGGCCACGACGGCGGGGATGCCGTGCGCCCGCAGGCTCCGCTGCGCAACGGCGCACTGGTTGCCCGTCCGGCACAGGACGGCCACATCACGCGCCTCCAGCGGCCGGCCGTCGAAGGTCGCACCCGAGGTCAGCAGCGCCCCGATGTCGCGGGCCAGGTCGGTGCCGACGTGCTCGCGCAGGTCGGAGATGCCCACCCCAGCCGTCCCACTCTTGCCGAACGGCGTCCGGCCGACCAGCCGGAGGCGCAACGGCGCCGGCCGGGGTGCGCCGACGAGCCGTGGCTGCTGGTGCTGGGCCCGCACGTCGCGCACGACGATCTCGGGGTGGCCGAGGGCCGCGCCCTCGAGCAGCACCTGGAGCGCGGACAGCAGCCCGGCGTCGCTGCGCTGGTTGAGGCCGAGGGTGGCCCGGGTGGTAGCGGTATGCGCTGCGTCGAGATAGGTCACGACGTCTCCGCCGCGGAAGGCGTAGATGGCCTGCTTCGGGTCGCCGATGAGCACCATGTCGCTGTGGCCCGAGAACGCCCGGTCGAGGACCTGCCACTGCACCGGGTCGGTGTCCTGGAACTCGTCGACGAGCACGACCTTCCAGCGTCGGCGCATCCGCCGGCGTGCGGGTGCGTCCTGCGCCTCCAGAGCAGAGGCGAGCTGGCTGAGCAGGTCGTCGTAGCTGAGCACCCCGAGCCGGCGTTTGCGCCGGTCGAGCTCGGCTCGCACCGCGCCGGCGAACCGCCAGCGCCGCGCGGCCAGGCTTCCCGGCGCGGCATCGGCAGGACGCAGCCGCGCCTGCGGGTCGCCCACCGCGGCACGGGCCACGACGAGGGCGTCGGACCGGGAGAAGGCGGGCTGCTCGTCGTCGCGGGCGAACCCGCGGACGTAGAGGTCGTCCACGACCTCGAGCAGCAGGTCGTCGAGGTCCTCGACGAGGTGGGCCGACGCGTCGGTGTCCCCCGCCACGCCGAGGCTGGCGAGCACGAGCTGGCAGAACTGGTGCGTCGTCGCGATCGTCGCCGCGTCGAAGTCCGCGAGCGCCTCCCGCAGCCGGCGCCGGCGAGCGCGACGGTCCTCGTCGTCTCCGGCCAGCAGCAGCGGCAGGAGTGGCCGGATCCGAGGGCTCGACGAGGACACCGAGCCGGCCGACTCGGGGTCCGCGCCGGACAGATCAGCGCCGGACGGGTCAGTGCCGAGGGCCCGCTCGGCCGCGACGAGCTGCTCGCGGACGCGCTCGCGCAGCTCCTGGCTGGCCGCCCTCCCGAAGGTCACCACGAGCATCTCCTCGAGACGCGCCTCCCCCTCGGCGACGTAGCGGGTGACGAGCGACGCGATGGTCCAGGTCTTGCCGGTGCCTGCGCTGGCCTCGAGCAGGGTGGTGCCCGTCGGCAGCGGGTCGGTGATGACGAACGTGCCCGGTGTCGTCACAGCCGGCCCCGTGACTCGTGGTCGAAGAGCGGGTCCCACAGCCGCACGGCATACCGGCCGAGCCGCGTGGTCTCGTCGTTCCACCGCTCGTCGGCTCGCGGATGGCCCGCCATCACCGCGAAGTCGGCGTCCCGGCCGAACACCGTCACGTGCTCCAGGTCGGAGCGCTCCCCCGGGACGACCCCGCCGGTGCGGCCGGTCCACTCCGCGGCGGCTGCGGCCAGCCGCCAGGCGTCCCGGCGGGCCGACTCCGCCCACGCATAGGCCGTGCGCAGCGGGATCGGCAGGGGTTCGCACCGGCCCCGGTCGTAGGCGTCGACAAGGTCCAGCAGCAGGTCGCGAGGGTTCTCCTGCACGGGCCCGAGCGACGAGCGCCGGGGCCCGCGGGCCCGGCCGTCCCAGCCGACCGTCATCGCGCTCCACGCACGGGCCGGGTCGCTCGCCGCGAGCGCCAGCAGGTCGACCCAGGAGGCGAGCCGGTGCTTCGGACCGAGCGAGGAGTAGTGCACCCTGACGACCTGGGTGCCCCGCACGTCGGGCACGACCCCGACGAGACGCCGTCCGTCGTCGAGGTCGACCCCGATCTCGACACTCGTCGCCGGTTCGGCCAGCAGCGGGCGGCTGGCTGTCAGCAGCGCGCCGGCCTTGGCGACGATGTCACCGATGACGTGGTCGCCCAGCGTCCCGGGGGGCAGCTGCCCCCGGCGCAGCTCCGCGCCGATGACCTCGTCGGGGTCGGCGCCGTCCATCACCCGGCGCAGGATGCGGTCGCCGACCCCCCACTTGGTCAGGGCGTCGATCTCGACCGGCATCGCGTCGTCCGGCTCCTCGACGTCCTGCGACACGGAGACGTCGAGCCGCCCACGCAGGAACCGACGCACCGGGTGGGCGAAGAACGACTGCAGGTCGGCCAGGGCGACGTCCCCGAGCGGCTCGGGCGCTGGCAGCGGCTGCACGAGGAAGGCGGGTCGCGGGTGGCGGGGGGCCGCCGCCGCGGTCGCCCCGCGCAGGGCGGCGCGGTCGAAGCTGAACGGCGTCGCGCCGCCCAGCCCGCCGGTCGTGAGGTTGCGCGGGTCGAAGGGCTGCAGCGGGTGCCGGACGAGGACGTGGCTGCGGACGGGCTCGGCGGCGGTGACGTCGAGGGCGTCGAGCAGCTCACCGAGCGGCACCGAGGGCGGGCGCTCCATACCGCTGTGCTCGTTGGCGCCGGTGTAGGTGATGACGAGCCGCTCGGTGGCCGCGAGCACGGCGTCGAGGAACAGCTGCCGGTCCTCGCTGCGGACGTCGCGCTCCCCGGTGACCGGGTCCTGGACCAGCACGTCGTCACCGTCCGGGCTGGCGCTGCGGGGGAAGACACCGTCGTCGAGCCCGACCAGGCAGATCACCCGGTGCGGCACCGACCGCATCGCCACCATCGTGCACACGGTCAGCGAGCCGGTCCGGAAGCTCGCCCGGGTCGGGCGGCCTGCCGCACGCTGGGCCAGCAGAGCCCGCAGGTCGGCCAGGCGCAGCGGTGGGCCTGCGGCCAGCTCCCCCGCGGCGCCGGCAGCGCCGACAGAGGCGAGCTCACGCTCGAACTGCGCCACCTGCCAGGCGTCCTGGGCCGGCGCCGAGCCGAGTGCGGTGACGCCCTCGTGGAGGGTCCGGAGCCAGTCGCTCAGCACCGTTGCGGTGCGCAGCGACTCCACGCAGTGCTCGAGCCGCTCGACCAGCTCGGCCAGCCGGCCGGCGAGGTCGACCGCCGCGCTGGCGACGTCGTCGAGGGGCAGGGCCGGCCCGAGCGTGCGCTGGTCCTGCTCCGAGAGGGCCACGCCGAGCAGCAGCCGGTCGAGACCGGCGCGCCAGGTGTTCTGCCCGAACCGCTCCAGCCGGTATGCCGCCCGCAGCTCCTCGTTGAGGCCCCACCGCACCCCGGACTGCTCGACCCACGCGGTCATCGTGGCCCGCTCGTCGTCGCTGAACCGGAAGCGGTGCCGGACCGGCGCGGTCGCCACGAGGCTCAGCACCTCGGTGACGGTGGCCCGTCCACCGGCGATCTCGACGAGCTGGGCCGCCAGGGCGAGGAACGGGTTGGTCGTCGCGATCCCCCGGTCCGCGAGCTGCAGCCTCAAGCCATGCGCCGGATGACCGCCATCCACCACTCCCCCGAGTCCGAAGCCCGCCTGCACGAGGGGGGCGTAGGCGTCGATGTCGGGACACATGACGAGGATGTCGCGCGGCTCGAGGGTGGGGTCGTCCTCGAGCAGCCCGACGAGCACCTCGCGAAGGACGTCGACCTGGCGCGCGGCTCCGTGGGTGGCGTGCACCTGCACGGACCGGTCGTCGGCCGCGAGGACCCTGCTCTCGCGCAGGGCACGGTCGGGCTCGGTGTCGGAGTGCAGGTCCGACTGCAGCCAGCCGAGGAGGGTATGCGGAGTCTGCCGCAGCGGTGCCACCTCGACGGCGGCCGGGCCGAGGGCGACGAGTGACCGCTGCAGCTCGCGGGCGTCGCGACCCAGCGCGGACAGCAGCGGGTGGTGGACCGCGAGGGCCGACCGGTCTCGGTGGCGGCCGACCGGACCCTCCGCGAGCGGTCCGTCGAGGGCGCGCCACAGGGCCGGGGAGCCGGTGGGCAGCCACAGATGGACGTCGCGGACCTCGCCGACCGCCCGGAGCAGCTCGAGCTCGGTGACCGGCAGCCGGGTGTGCCCGAAGAGCGAGAGCCGGTCGGGCAGGGCGAGCGGGCTGCCGGACCGGATCGCCCCGAGGGTCCTGCGGTGGCGCTGCTCCGGGGTCTCGGCGCCCACCCGCTCGACCGTCCGGCGCCACAGCTCGGCCTGCCACGCCAGGTCGGAGTCCAGTCGGCGGCCCGCGCCGTCGGTGTCCTCGCCGGCCGACCAGTCGGCGACCAGCTGTGGTCGCTGCACGGCATACGCGGCGAAGAGGCCGGCCAGGCGCCGGGCGACCGACCAGCGGCGGTCGCGCCGCAGGTCGCCGTCCTCCCCGTCGAGACCGTGGCCGAGGTGAGCGGCCAGGGTCCGGCACCACGGCTCGTCGAGCGACGCGTCCAGCGCCTCGAGCAGCGGCCAGACGAGCCGGTCAGGGTCCCACGGGTCGCTGCGGTCGGTGCCCGTGAGCAAGGCGACGAGCGAGCGGGGGTTGACGAACCGGACGCCGGCACAGACGCCGTCGCCCCCGCGCATCCCGACGCCGAGGTGGTGCGACAGGCGCTGGGCGAGCCACCGCTCCACACCCTTGGCGGGGACGACGACAAGCTCCTCCGCGAAGACGTCCGCCAGCGGCGTGCGGATCAGCCCGGCCAGACCGTCGCTGAGGTGGTCCGTGCGCTCGGCCACGTGCACGTGCATCCCCACGCGTCGACCATAGCGGCGCCATCCGACAGGTCCACCCGGCGAGCCGTGGGGTCTCAAGGTGTCCCGGGTGGCTTGGTGCGCGGACGGACGGCGGCCCGTCTCCCCAGCCGAGATGCCCGGACCCCCGCTTGACCACCGCCCGGTCGCACGGCGTTGACTGGGGTCATGACCTCCGACGACACGACGACCACGCCCGGCTCTCGCACTCTGGGCGTCACCTCCGCCCTCACCGTCTCCGAGCTCGGGTTGGGCTGCATGGGGATGTCCGAGTTCTACGGCACCGGAGACGAGGGCGAGGCGACGGCGACCATCCGCCGGGCCCTCGACCTCGGCGTGACCTTCCTCGACACGGCCGACATGTACGGCCCGTTCACCAACGAGCGGCTGGTCGGCCGCGCGATCACCGGCCGCCGCGACGAGGTCGTCCTCGCGACGAAGTTCGGCAACGAGCGGGCCGAGGACGGCACCCGCCTCGGCATCAACGGCCGCCCCGACTACGTGCGCCAGGCGGCGGATGCGTCTCTCCAGCGCCTCGGGGTCGACCACATCGACCTCTACTACCAGCACCGGGTGGACCAGACGGTCCCCATCGAGGAGACGGTCGGCGCCATGTCCGAGCTCGTCGCGGCGGGCAAGGTGCTCCACCTCGGGCTGTCCGAGGCCTCGGTCTCGACCATCCGGCGGGCCCACGCCGTCCACCCGATCACCGCGCTGCAGACCGAGTTCTCCCTCTTCACCCGCGACGTCGAGGACGAGATCCTGCCGACGCTGCGCGTGCTCGGTATCGGCCTGGTCGCCTACTCGCCCCTGGGGCGTGGCCTGCTGACGGGTGCCATCTCCGCCCCCGACGACCTCGAGGACGGCGACTCCCGCCGTAGCGACCGCTTCCCGCGGTTCCAGGGCGAGGCGCTGGAGGCCAACCTGGCACTCGTCGCCCAGGTGCGCGAGATCGCGGCGAGCAAGGGCGTGACGCCGGGCCAGCTGGCCCTCGCCTGGGTCCTGGCTCAGGGCCACGACATCGTCGCGATCCCCGGCACCAAACGGGTCCACTACCTCGAGGAGAACGTCGCCGCCGCCTCCGTGGTGCTCACCGACGACGAGCTCACCGCCATCGAGCAGGCGGTGCCCCGCGGCGCCGTCGCCGGCGAGCGCTACAGCGACATGTCGAGCATCGACGCCTGACAGCGAGCCGAGCCGGACCGACGTCGGCGCGCGGTCAGCGCCCTGAGCTCAGCGCGGCCCGAGCTCAGCGCCGCTCGAGCTCAGCGCAGCCCGAGGTGCCGTGCCAGGTTGGCGGCGAAGCGGTCACCGGTGAGGCTCATCGCCTGCTTCATCACGGCGCCGACCGCCGGGGCGGCAAGCCGCGACAGGGGCAGCTCGACCTGCAGGGTGAGGCTGATCGCGAGATGCGTGCCGCCGTCGGCGTCGGACAGCTCGTACCAGCCCTCGGCGCCGGCCCTCTCGGTCGCATCCGCGGGAGGTGCATGGGTGAACTCGATCCGGGCCCGGTCGGTGAACGTCATCCGCTCGGTGAAGGTCGGGTCGACGGCCAGGCCGAGCACCGGCAGCTTCTGCATCTCCCACCGCCAGAGGTCGCCGTCGGTCTCGATGCGCTGGAGCAGGGGTGTCAGCCCGGCCAGCACGACGGGGTCGGTGAGGGCCGCCCAGATGTCCGAGCGGTCCGCCGCCACGACGGCGGTGGAGTCGGTGGTCGCCGAGAACTGGTGCATCCGGGAAGTCTCACATCCGGGGCCCCGCCGACGGAGCGGGGGTTTCAGTCGCGGAACTGCGGGCCTTCCTTGGCGAGGAAGGCGCGCACCCCCTCGCGGAAGTCCGCTCCCCCGTATGCCGCGGCGAGACGCGCGTCGTCCGCCGCCGCGTCGTAGCGGCCGGCGTCGGCCCGGAGCTGTTCCTTGCTGACCTCGATGGTGACCCGGGCCGCCTGGCGGATTCCGTCCACCAGCGAGCCCACCTCCGTCTCCATCGACCCGGGCGGGACGACAGCGAGCACGGCGCCCACGGCATACGCGCGCTCAGCGGTGACCAGTCGCGAGGTGAGCAGCATCTCGCGGGTGAGCGGGTCGCCGAAGACGTCGACGCAGCGCAGCACGATCGAGGCGGAGAGCGCGTTGCCCACAGTGCGGGCGATGGGATAGCCGAACCGCGCCTCGGGTGTGCAGATCCGCAGGTCGCAGGCGTTCGCGACGGCCAGCCCGCCGCCCACGCAGATCCCGTCGACGACGGCGAGCGTGACCTGCGGCAGCGACGCGACCGCGTCGAGGACCCGACGGATCCGCGCCTCGTAGGCCACCCCGTCGGCGGCGCCGGTGAACGAGCGGAACGAGCTGATGTCGTTGCCCGCGGCGAACGCCCGACCGCCGGCTCCACGCAGGACGACGACCCGCACGGCCCGCTCGGTCCGCACCTGGGCGCACAGCTCGAGCAGCCCGTCATACATCGCATCGGTGAACGCGTTGTGTTTCGCCGGCCGGTTGAAGCTCACCTCGACCGCCCCGGGCCCGCGGCGCACCAGCAGCTCACCGCCGGCGTGCTGCGTGCTCTCACTCCACGACCTGTCGCTCTCCATCCGGTGAGGCTAGCGACGAGAGCGGGCCCAGCGTGCCCGGTGGTCGCTGGTGGCAGCGGTTGGGGGTGCTCGCGGCTGCGCTCACAGCGGATCTGCGGGCGACTGGGGTCCGGACGCGTTTGGGCACCACCTCAGCGGGCAGGGGTCTGAGGTTCAGCCATACCCCACGAGAGGACCATCGATGTCGACCGATGCCAAGTGCGCCAAGGACCTGCTCCAGACCCTGGAGGACGGCCGCGAGGGATATGCCAAGGGAGCCGACGAGCTCGCCGACAGCGACCGTCCAGAGCTCGCCGAGACGTTCCGCCGCTTCAGCGCCCAGCGCAAGCAGTTCGCCGACGAGATCCGCGCCCTGGGAGAGGAGTACGGCGACCCCGTCGACGCCGACGGATCGGCTGCCGCCGCGTTGCACCGCGGGTGGATGGCGGTCAAGGACGCCGTGACCGGCTCGGGTCCCGAGAGCGTCCTCAAGACTGCCCTGCAGGGCGAGGACCACGCCGTGACCGAGTACGAGAAGTCGCTCGAGGAGGGCCTGTCGGAGCGGTTCCAGGAGCTGGTGCGGCGGCAGCTCGGCGAGATCGAGCTGGCGCGGGGCGAGATCCGCGGTCACCTGGACGCCGCCAGCAGCTGACCCGTATGTGCGGCCGTCCGCCCGGACGTGAGCCGGGCGGACGGCCGGCGTGCGCGCGTGGGGCGCCCATAGCTCAGGAGAAGGGGACCGCCATCTCGCCGAGCTCCGACCACTGCGTGCCCTCGACGTCGACGTTGACGATCTTCGGGGTGCTGACCAGGTAGGCCGGCAGCTCCCTCGTCGCCGTCGCGAAGTGCTCGGAGCGTACGTGCGCCGCACCCGCGTCCGCGTCGCGGAACGCCTCGACGAGGACGTACTCGTCAGGGTCGTCGACGCTGCGCGACCAGTCGAACCACAGGCAGCCCTCCTCCTCGCGGCAGGCCGTGGTGAACGGCCGGGAGATCTCCGGCCAGGCGTCGGCGTGCTCGGGCTGCACCTGGAACTTGGCGGTGATGAAGATCAACGGTCACTCCTTCGTGGTGGCGGGTGGTTCGAGCTCGGGCGGTTCGAGCTCCGAGTGGTTCGAGCTCGGTCCTTCGAGCTCGGGTGGTTCGAGCTCGGGAACGGCGATGACGAGATTCTGGCCCACACCCCCTCCTCCGTTGCGTCCGGGTCGAGAAGGGTCCTGACCCGCTCGGACCCGGACGCAACGCGAAGGGCAAGCGCTTGCGTCCGGGTCGAGAAGGGTCCTGACCCGCTCCGACCCGGACGCAACGCGAAGATGGACCGACCCCTTGCCGTCTGCCCCGGCGTAGGGCACACTCGGGCGAGTGATGTAAGCGCTTACGCGCCGGTCTTCCCTTCAGCGCAAAGGAGCGCGAGACATATGGGCACCCCCCACAGCAGCTCGACGATCTACTCGGTCGCGGAGCTCGCTGGCGTCTCCATCGCCTCGGTCTCCCGGGTCCTGCAGGGCTCGGCCCGGGTCTCCGAGTCCACCCGCACGAAGGTCCTCGAGGCCGTCACCTCGCTCGACTACATGCCGCACAGCGCCGCACGCAGCCTCGCGGTGCGCCACCACGAGGCGCACGGCCTGGTCCTCCCGGAGCTGACCGGTCCCTACTACGCCGAGCTGCTCCTCGGGTTCGAGTCCCGCGCCGCCGAGCTCGGCCAGAGCGTCGTCGTCCTGCTCGCCGCCGGCAAGCGCGACCTCAGCCAGGCGGTCCGTCAGCTGGCGACCCGGGTCGACGGCGTCGCGATGTTCGGCTCGGCCACGATCTCGGACGACCTGCGACGGATCCTGCACGAAACCAAGCCGCTCGTGCTGATCGCCGGCGACCCGCAGCCTGGGGTGGAGGTGCTCAGCGCGGAGAACCACGACAGTGCGCAGGCCCTGACGAGGCATCTGCTCGTCGAGCACGGCCGCCGGCGTCTGCTGTTCGTCGGTGACATCGACGCCGCCCCCGACGCGCGCGAGCGCTATCGAGGCTTCGTCGACGCCCACAAGTCGGTTCGGCGCAGGGCGGCCAGGCCGGTCGCCATCGCGTTCCGTGAGGCCGAGGGCGCCGCGGTGGCCGACCGCCTGCTCAGCGGCTCGCTGGAGGCGGACGGGCTGGTCTGCGCCAACGACGAGCTTGCCCTGTCGATCATCGCCCGGCTCCAGGAAGGCGGCCGGTCGGTGCCGGGCGACCTCGCGGTCGTCGGCTGGGACGACGTCATGGCTGCCCGATACATCCGCCCCGGCCTGACCACTGTGCGCCAACCGGTCTACGAGCTCGGCACCCTCGCGGCCGAGCGGCTGCACGAGCGCGTCTCCGGCGCACCCCCTCGCGAAGGCCAGCGCCTGCTCCCGACCGAGCTCGTCCTGCGGGCCAGCTGCGGATGCCCCGAGCGACCCGCGCTGCCACCCGCTAGCCAGAGCGGCTGACCGGCAGCTCCCGCACCGCGCGTCCCGCCCCCTAGTCCATACCCCTTGAGAACCTCCGATCCCCGGCCCGACCCCCACGAAAGAGAGCACTCCCATGAGGACCACCTCCACCATCGCCGTCGTCGTCGTCACGACGGCCGCCCTGGCGCTGTCCGCCTGCGGCCGGACACCCGACAGCGCAGCTGGAGGCGCGACCGCCAAGGCGGTCAGCTCCGGCAAGGCCAGCGGCACGATCACGGTATGGGCGATGGGCGCCGAGGGTGAGAAGCTGCCCGCGCTGGCCAAGGACTTCGAGGCGGCCAACCCCGGCACCAAGGTCGAGGTCACCGCGATCCCCTGGGATGCGGCCCACGACAAGTTCACGACCGCGATCACCGCGGGCAAGACGCCGGATGCCGCGATGGTCGGCACCACCTGGATGGGCGAGTTCGCCGGCCTCGGCGCCCTCGACCCCACTCCCCCGTCGATCGACAAGTCGGTCTTCTTCGACGGTGCCCAGAAGACCACCGAGGTTGGCGGCACGTCATACGGCATCCCCTGGTATGTCGAGACCCGGCTGGTCTACTACCGCAAGGACCTCGCCGCCAAGGCTGGCATTACCACGCCCCCCACGGACCAGGCCGGCCTCAAGACGATGGCCAAGGCCATGCAGGACAAGGCCGGCGCGACCTGGGGCATGGGCTTCCAGGCCGGCGGCAAGGGCTCCTGGCAGTCGATCATGCCGTTCGCCTGGTCCAACGGTGCGACGCTGACCAAGGACGGCGGCAAGGCCTACAACCTGGACACCCCTGAGGTGCTCGACGCGGTGAAGTACTACCAGTCCTACTTCACCGACGGAATCTCCGACAAGGCGGCGCCCGCGGCGCCGACGACCGAGCCGGACTTCGTCAGCGGCAAGGTTCCGATGTTCATCTCCGGCCCGTGGGAGATGTCCGCGGTGGAGAAGCTCGGCGGCCCGGGCTTCAAGGACAAGTACGGCGTCATGCAGGTGCCCGGCAAGTCCTCCTCCTCGTTCGTCGGCGGCTCCAACTTCGCCGTGTTCAAGAACAGCCAGAACCGTGACAGCGCCTGGAAGTTCGTCCAGTGGCTAGCCGACCCGAAGGTGCAGACAGCCTGGTACAAGTCCTCGACCGACCTTCCGTCGGTGACCAGCGCGTGGAGCGACCCGGCCCTCGCGTCGGACGACAAGCTGTCGGTCTTCGGCGCCCAGCTCAAGACGGCGCAGTCCCCGCCGTCGTTCGCCACCTGGGAGCAGGTCATCTCCGGCTTCGACACGGAGATGGAGAAGGTCACCAAGTCCGGTGCGGACCCCGCGGCCGCGCTCAAGCAGACCCAGTCGCAGGCTGAGTCGATCGGGACCGGCACGAAGTGACCACCCCCACCGAGGCCGTCACCGCAGTGTCGCGGGGACGGATGGGCGAGGGCCCGTCGACCGAGCCCCGGGGCCGGCGCACCAGCCGGCTGGGCCGCGGCGAGGGCCGGGCCGCCTGGCTCCTGGCGATCCCGTTCTGCCTGCTTTTCCTCGCCTTCACGGCCTGGCCGGTCGTCCAGTCGCTCTTCATGAGCTTCACCGACACCAAGGCCAAGGACCTGCGCAACCCGTTCTCGGTCGACATCATCGGGCTCGGCAACTACACGCGGGCCCTGAGCGACCCGATCTTCCTGCAGTCCGCGCGCAACACGGCCTACTTCGTCGTCGTCGGGGTCCCGCTGACCCTGGGCGTGGCGCTCGCGGCCGCCGTGGTGCTCGACAAGGGCATCACGAGATTCCGTGGGATGTTCCGGCTCGGCTTCTACACGCCGGTGATCACCTCCATCGTCGCCGTGGCCGTGGTGTGGCGGTTCCTGCTCCAGCAGGAGTTCGGCCTGGTCAACGTCGTCCTCGGCTGGGTGGGCATCCCCGGCCCGAACTGGCTCGGCGACCCGGCGTGGTCGATGCCCGCGCTGATCCTCATGGCGACCTGGCGCAACTTCGGCACCGCGATGATCATCTTCCTCGCCGGGCTGCAGGCCGTGCCGTATGTGCTGCACGAGGCCGCGGCGATCGATGGCGCCGGCGCCTGGCAGCGGTTCCGCCACATCACCCTCCCGATGCTCCGGCCGACGATGCTCTTCGTCTCGGTGACCACCGCCATCGGCTACCTCCAGTTCTTCGAGGAGCCCTTCGTCATGACGAGCGGCGGGCCGCTCAACAGCACGATCTCGATGTCGATGTACACCTACAGCCAGTTCGGCTTCGGCAACTACGGCTATGCCTCGTCGGTGAGCTACATCATCTTCGTCGTCATCGCGATCGTCACCGCGGTGCAGTTCCGGCTTCTGCGAAACAACACGTGAGGACCAGGTCATGACCGGAACACGACGCGGAAACCGTTGGTGGCTATACCTGCTGCTGACCATCGCGCTGATCGCCGTGATCGCCCCCTTCATCTGGATGGTGCTCGGCAGCTTCAAGGGTGAGGGCGAGCTGCGCCAGGCGCCGCCCACCTGGCTGCCGCAGGCGGCGTCGTGGGACAACTACACCGAGCTCTTCGCCCGGCTGCGGTTCTCCACCTACTTCTTCAACTCGACCGTCGTGGCCGTCGTGGTCACCGCTGGCAACCTGCTCTTCTGCTCCATGCTCGGCTACGCCCTGGCGATGCTGGACTTCCGGGGCAAGCGCACCGTCTTCACCCTCGTGATGGCCACCCTGATGATCCCAGGGGTGGTGACCTTCGTGCCGCTCTTCGTGCTCGTCGCGAACGCCGGCCTGATCGACTCGCTGCCGGGGCTGATCCTGCCCTTCCTCGTCAGCCCGTTCGGGGTCTTCCTCATGCGGCAGTTCTTCCTCGGGCTGCCCCGCGACCTGCTCGACGCCGGGCGGGTGGACGGCGCCGGCGAGCTGCGGATCTTCGCGCGCATCTTCCTGCCGCTGACCGGCCCAGCCCTGGCGACCCTCGGCATCCTCACCTTCCTCGGCAGCTGGAACAACTTCCTGTGGCCACTCGTCGTCGCCCAGACCGAGTCGCACTACACGCTTCCGGTCGCCCTCGCCCTCTACTCCACCGGCCAGAACAGCACGCAGTACGGCCTGCTGCTCGCCGGGGCCACGGTGGTGGTCCTGCCGATCCTGGTCATCTTCATGATCTTCCAGCGACGTTTCATCGAAGGCATCGCCACCACCGGCATCAAGTGAGTCCCGTTCCGTCGAAAGGTGTTCCGCCCATGACACACAGCTCCTCCCACTCCCTCGTGCCCACCCGGCGACAGCTGCTGCTCGGTGCCGCGGCCGGAGTCGGAGCCCTCGCCCTCGGCACCTCCGGCGCCTCGGCGACGTCCCTCGGTGGACCGGTGCTGCTCGGCTCTCGAGGCCGGCACGACGCGACGGGCCGGGTCCGCGGCTGGGCCTCCGACACGTGGCGCAGCCTGGTGGCGATGACCGACGAGCACACCGGCCTGCCCGCCGACAACATCGACGAGTCCCTGGCGCCGGGTGCACGCTCGGGATACACCTCCCCGACGAACATCGGCGGCTACCTCTGGAGTGCCGTCGTCGCGCGCGAGCTGGACATCATCTCCAAGCAGGAGTGCTCCCGCCGGATCCTGCAGACCCTGCAGACGCTCGACCGGATGAAGCACCACGAGCCGAGCGGCATGTACTACAACTGGTATGACGAGGCGTCGGGTGAGGTGCTCACGACCTGGCCGACCGATGGCAGCCGGGTCTACCCCTTCCTGTCCAGCGTCGACAACGGCTGGCTGGGTGCCGCGCTGCGCGTGGTCGTCAACGCCGACAAGGCCAGCTCCGCCATGGCCACCCGGATCTTCGGCCGGATGCGGTGGGACATGTTCTACGACGCCGCGGCCTCCCGGCCCGGTGGCCTCATCCACGGCGGGTTCTACGACGCGCCCCCTCCGGATGGCTCCAGCACGTTCGTCGGCAACCACATCGGCGTCGGGCCGGACGTCTGGTACACCAACCACCACTACGACACGACGGTGTCGGAGACCCGGATCACCAGCTATCTCGGGATCATCGCGGGCCAGATCCCGGCGAAGCAGTACTTCGCCATGTGGCGGACCTTCCCCAACACCTGCGACTGGTCCTGGCAGGAGAGCCAGGCGGTCGGCGTGACGCGCACCTACCTGGGCATCGACGTCTTCGAGGGCGCCTACCCCTATCGCGGGATGACCATCGTGCCCGGCTGGGGCGGCAGCATGTTCGAGGAGCTGATGCCGGACATGTTCGTCCCGGAGGCGCAGTGGGCACCGCGCAGCTGGGGACGCAACCACCCGTTGCACGTCCGCGCCCAGCGTGAGCACGGGCTGGAGGAGGCGGGCTACGGCTACTGGGGCTTCTCACCGTCCAGCGACCCGTTCGCGGGCTACCGGGAGTATGGCGTCGACCAGCTCGGCCTCAACCCCGAAGGCTACTTCTCGGACCGGGAGAAGACCAACGTCGACGCCGGGTTCGGCACGTGCCGCACAGGAGCCAACCCGCACCCGACCTACGGCGACGGCGTCGTCACCCCCCACGCGTCGTTCCTCGCGATGCTGCACGAGCCACGGGAGGCCGTCGCCAACCTCGTGAAGATCCAGGACGAGCTCAAGGCCTACGGCCGGGGAGGGTTCTTCGACGCCGTCGCCACCCGCTCGGGGACCGTCGCGCGGCGCTACCTCTCCCTGGACCAGGCCATGGTCATGGGCTCGATCGGCAACACCCTCGCCGACGACGTCGTCCGACATGCCTTCTGCGGCAAGGACGCCGAGCGCGCCCTGCGTCCGGTCATCGGCGTGGAGGAGTTCGGGGCGGACCGCGTCTGATGGAGCCGACACGCATCACCGGACCGGACGGCGTGAGGTTCCGCGACCTCAACGGCAACGGCCTCCTCGACCCCTTCGAGGACCCGCGTCTGGCTGTCGAGGACCGGGTGGCCGACCTGCTCGGACGGCTGTCCCTGGAGGAGAAGGTCGGCCTGATGTTCCAGACTGTCATCGAGGCCGGGTCGGACGGCACGGTGCTCGAGCGTCCCGGAGCGATCAGCAAGTCGCCTACGACCGAGGTGGTCCAGCGCAAGCACCTGACCCACTTCAACGTGCACACCCTGGCCGACGCCCGGCTGGCCGCTCGCTGGCACAACGCCCTTCAGCGGCTGGCCGAGCAGACGCCGCACGGCATACCGGTGACCATCTCGAGCGACCCCCGGCACGCCTTCATCGACAACTCCGGGGTCTCCTTCTCCGCCGGCCCGTTCAGCCAGTGGCCCGAGCCCCTCGGGCTGGCCGCGTTGCGCGACGTCGACGCGGTTCGTGAGTTCGCCGAGATCGCCCGGCAGGAGTATGTCGCGGTGGGCATCCGCGCCGCGCTGCACCCGACGCTCGACCTCGCCACCGAGCCGCGCTGGGCGCGCCAGGCCGGGACCTTCGGCCAGGACGCCGACCTCGTGACCGAGCTCGGCGTCGCGTACCTCCAGGGTTTCCAGGGCCGCTCGCTCGGGTCGGCCTCTGTCGCCTGCACGAGCAAGCACTTCCCGGGTGGTGGGCCGCAGAAGGACGGCGAGGATGCCCACTTCCCGTACGGCCGCGAGCAGGTCTACTCCAAGGGGAGCCTCGGCGAGCACCTGCGACCGTTCCCGCCGGTGATCGAGGCCGGCACGGCGGCGATCATGCCCTACTACGGGATGCCGGTCGGGCTGGAGCTCGACGGCGAGCCGGTCGACGAGGTCGGCTTCGGCTACAACCGCCGCATCGTGACCGGTCTGCTGCGCGAGGAGCTGGGCTACGACGGTGTGGTCGTCACCGACTGGGAGCTGGTCAACGACAACCACGTCGGCGACCAGGTGCTGCCCGCCCGGGCCTGGGGGGTCGAGCACCTCGACCCCGCCGGCCGGATGGAGCTCATCCTCGACGCGGGGGCGGACCAGTTCGGCGGTGAGGAGTGTGTCGAGATCCTCCTCGACCTCGTCCGGTCCGGTCGTGTCCCCGAGTCCCGGGTCGACGATTCCGCGCGGCGTCTGCTTGCCGTGAAGTTCCGGCTCGGGCTCTTCGACAACCCCTACGTCGACGAGGACGTCGCGGCCGAGGTCGTCGGGCGGGCTGACTTTCGCGACAAGGGGTATGCCGCGCAGGCGAGCTCCGTCACGGTGCTGCAGAACCGCTCCGCGCCACACCGGTCGAGCGCCCCGCCGACCGGATCGGGCACGTCACCCCTCCTTCCGCTGCCACCGGGGATACGCATCTACTCCGAGGGAGTCTCGGCGGACGCCGTCGCCCGGGTCGGCGTCGCCGTCGGCCGTCCGGAGGACGCGGAGGTCGCGGTCGTCCGTCTGGGTGCGCCGTTCGAGCCGCGCTCGGACCTCTTCCTCGAGGCGATGTTCCATCAGGGCTCTCTCGACTTCCCGCCCGGTCTGGTCGCGCGGCTGGCCCGGGTCGCCGACCACTGCCCCCTCGTCATCGACGTCGGGCTGGACCGGCCCGCGGTGCTGACGCCGCTGCTGCCGCTCGCAGCCGCGGTCGTCGCCACCTATGGCACGAGCGACGACGCCCTGCTCGACGCGCTGACCGGGGCGGTCCGACCCCGGGGACGCCTTCCGTTCGACCTCCCCCGGTCGATGGAGCAGGTCCGTCATCACCCGGAGGACCTGGCCGGCTACGACGACCCGCTCTTCGCGTTCGGCCACGGGCTGACCTACTGACGGCCTCCTGACGTGGGCCTGTGCCTCCCGGCGTCACGGTGATGGGCCGCAGCCGCGCCGGCGAACCCGCGCAGACCCTTGCTTTGCAAGCGTTTGCACTACAGCCTGGCAGGACTGTCGTCCCACAGGGGTAGGAGCACTCCATGCACGTCCTCGACTGGCTGGTCCTCTGCGCGTACTTCCTGGTGATGCTGGGCATCGGCTGGTGGGCCAAGGCTCGTGTCCACAACGCTGCCGACTTCTTCACCGCCGGCGGTCGGATGCCGTGGTGGCTGAGCGGCATCTCCCACCACATGTCCGGCTACTCCGCTGCGGTCTTCGTGGCGTACGCGGCGATCGCCTACACCACGGGGTTCGCGCTCTACGTCTGGTGGGCTGTGGGCATCACCATCGCCTGTGCTATCGGCGCCGTCCTGTTCGCCCCCCGGTGGCCCCGCCTGCGCCAGCGGCTCGGGATCATCTCTCCGCTGGAGTACCTCGCCATCCGCTACAACGTGCCCACGCAGCAGGTGCTCGCGTGGTCGGGCGCGACGCTCAAGGTCTTCGACGTCGCCGCGAAGTGGGCGGCCAGTGCCATCCTGCTCCAGGTGTTCGCCGGAGTCCCGCTGGCGGCAGGCATCTTCATCGTGGGCGGAGTGACGATGATCTACTCCACAGTGGGCGGGCTATGGGCCGATGCCCTGACCGACTTCGGCCAGTTCATCATCCAGTTCGTCGCCGGAGTGGCCATGTTCGCCTACGCCGCCGGAAAGATCGGCACGGTGTTCGGGATCTGGGACCAGCTTCCGCCGTCGCATGCCCAGCCCTTCGCGGGAAACTTCACGCTGCCCTTCTTCCTGGGCTACGCGATCATCTCGACCATCTCCTACAACGGCGGCACCTGGAACCTGGCTCAGCGCTTCATCGCCTCCCCGACCGGATCGGCCGCCCGCAAGTCGATCATGCTGTCCGGCGCCCTCTACCTCGTGTGGCCTCTCATCCTGTTCTTCCCCATGTGGGCGGCGCCGATCATCCTGCCGAACCTGGCCAAGCCGGACCAGTCCTACGCACTCCTCGCGACGTCCTTGCTCCCGGTGGGTCTGGTCGGGCTGGTCCTGGCCGGGATGTTCTCGCACACGATGGCCATGACCTCGTCGGACGCCAACGCCATCTCGTCGGTCGTCGTCCGCGACATCCTTCCCGCGTTGCGTGGCGCTCGAGGCAGGCTCGCCTCCGAGACGGAGCTGGTCGCGGGTCGCATCTCGACGTTTCTCTTCATCGGGCTGTCGATGGTCATCGCCCTCACAGCGGACTCGTTCGGCGGCGTCCTCGGCCTGATCATCACCTGGTTCGGCGCACTGGTGGGGCCGGTAGCCATCCCGATGCTCTTCGGCATGCTTCCCGTCTTCAAACGGTCCGGGCCCGACGCGGCCCTGCTGTCCTGGGCCGTCGGGCTGGTGACCTTCGCCGTCATGAAGTACGCCGTTCCCGGTCAGCTGGCGGGTCTGGGCACCGCGACCGCTCAGACGATCTCCGTCATCTCGCCGATCCTGGCCTCGATCGCCACGTTCGTCGTCGTCGGCTGGCTGCGTCCCTGGCATGACCCTGAAGCCGAGGAACTGGTCGACTCGCTGTCCGCTGACCAGCCCGAGCGCGCCACTCGCGAGCGCGCCTACCAGGCGGAGCCCGCGTGACCGGCGCCACTGCCGCGGCTCCGCTGGCCCGTCAGCTCCACCGGGTCGTCCTCCCCTGGTGGCAGTCGCACGGCGTGGACCAGGAGTGTGGCGGTGTCTTCACCGTGTTCACCAACGGGGGCAGCCGCACGAGCACCGACAAGTACACGTGGTCGCAGGGCCGCTGGGCGTGGCTCTGCGCACGGCTGGCAGAAGCCGCCGAGCGTGGTCTGGTCGATCTCGAGCCAGGAGAGTGGCGTGGGTATGCCCTGGACACAGCGGATTTCGTCTCCAGGTATGCCGTGCTTCCCCTCGGGCGAACAGCACATCTCCTCACCCGCGAAGGCGTCCCTCGCGCCGTCGGCCGGGACGGCGAGGTCTCGGTCAGCGTCTTCTCGGACCTGTTCGCCGCCCTGGGGCTCGTGGGAGCCAGCGGGCTGCTCGCCGATGGCGACTCCCGCCGGGCCCACTGGCTGGACCAGGCCCACCAGCTGCTGGCCGGCTCGACCCAGAGGTTGAGGGACCGGACGGCACTCTCCGAGCCCTACCCCGTCCGGCCCGGGTTCCGGGACTCCGCGAACGTCATGCTGCGGCTGCACGTGGCGACCGAGCTTCATCGGGTCGACGCGTCCCCGTCAGGTGCCGAAGCTGCCCAGGTCGCGGCAGCGGAGCTGCTCACCGGTCCGTCGGCGATGTGGCGACCACGTGACTGGTGGGAGTTCCGGCCCGATGAGCAGGCCGACCACGACACGCTCCTCGCCCGGCATCGGACACCGGGACATCTCCTCGAGACCGCGTGGATGCTCATGGATGCGGCCCGACACGTCGAGGCCGTCGCCGCTCTCGTCCCGGACTGGCTCCCAGATCTCTGCGCCCGGGCTCTCGCGCTCGGCTGGGACGAGGACCTCGGCGGGATGTTGCGCTACGTCGACGCCGACGGCGGCAGGCCCGCGGGACGCTGCTTCGGTGACGACCGCTACGAGTCGCTTGTCAGCGAGACCTGGGACACCAAGCTGTGGTGGGTGCACGCCGAGACCATGCTCGCCACGGCCGCCCTCGACGCCAGGTACCCATCGGCAGGGTTCGGCCGATGGAACCGGCAGGTCAGCGAGTACACCCTGGGCAC
The DNA here is from genome assembly GCA_963826375.1 of uncultured Actinomycetota bacterium. Taxonomy (GTDB): domain Bacteria; phylum Actinomycetota; class Actinomycetes; order Actinomycetales; family Dermatophilaceae; genus Lapillicoccus. The sequence goes on from CAWGWN010000009.1 coordinate 1,841,372, forward strand.
CTTCCCGGACCCGGAGGGCCAGGAGTGGATCCAGGTGCGCGACCGCGAAGGTCAGCCTCTGGACCGCACGGTTGCCCTGCCCGTCAAGGACCCGTTCCACATCGCCCGGGCCCTGCTCCTGGCCCTCGAGCTCGAACGTGCAGGCTCTGCACGATGACGAGCGCAACGACATACCGTCCCAGGCTGAGTGTCCACTCCAGCCGCGAGGAGCTCGGCCGGGCAGCGGCAGGCGCGGCGGCGCGTCACCTGCGTTCCGCCATTGCCGAGCGTGGGGCCGCCACGCTGATGCTCGCCGCGGCGCCCAGCCAGGAGGCGACCCTGGCCGCGCTGGCCGACCAGGAAGGCATCGAGTGGGAGCGGGTGGTCGCCTTTCACATGGACGACTACGTCGGTCTACCCTCCGACGCACCGCAGGGGTTCGGCGCCTGGCTCGAACAGCGGTTCGTCTCCCACGCTGGTGCGCTCACGTTCCATCGCCTCGAGGTGGACCAGGACCCGCAGCAGGCGGCGGAGCGGTATGCCGCCCGGCTGCCGGACGGTCCCTTCGACCTTGTCCTCCTCGGTCTGGGCGTCAACGGCCACCTCGCCTTCAACGACCCGCCTGCCCGGTTTGACGACAATCAGGCAGTCCGCGTCGTGGAGCTGGACGTCGTCTCCCGCCAGCAGCAGGTCGACGAGGGTCACTTCCCCACGATCACCGCAGTCCCGGCCCGAGCCGTCACGGTCACCATCCCCCGGCTCCTGTGGTCGCGCCATGTCATCGCCTCCGTGCCCGGGGCCGAGAAGAGGCAGGCGGTCAGGGACACGCTCACCACCCCCGTGGACCCCTGGAGACCGGGGACGGCTCTGTGGACGCACCCCGACGTCGAGATCCATGTCGACACGGGGTCGGTTCCATGACCGGTGGACCGAGCCTGGCGAGGAGCTACCTGGAGAGCATCACCGCGCTCCTTCGACGGATCGAGTCGGAGGAGGCCGGACAGGTCGACTCCGCCGCCGAGCTGCTGGCAGAACGGGTCGCTGCCGACCAGCTCATCCACGTCTACGGACCAGGCGGGCACTCGAACCTCGCTGCCCAAGAGGTGTTCTTCCGGGCAGGCGGCCTGATGCACGTCAACGCGATCCTCGACGAGGGGACCTTGCTCTCCAGCGGGGCGCTACGGTCCATGGCGATGGAGCGGCTACCGGGTTACGGCGCGACCGTGGTTCGCGACGCCGACGTCCGCGCCGGAGACGTCCTCGTCATGGTGAACGCCTACGGCATCAACGCGGCCCTGATCGACGCCGCGCATACCGCTCGATCGGCCGGACTGACGACGATCGGCGTGTCCTCGCGTCAGCACGCCGAGGGGACGGCACCAGACCACCCCGCACGACACCCCAGCGGCCTCAACCTGCACACGGTGGTCGACGTGGCCATCGACACGAAGGTGCCGATCGGCGACGCCGTGGTCGAGGTGGGGAATGTCTCCGAGCGCACCGGGGCCATCTCGACCTTCGCCAACGCCTTCACGATGAACTGGCTCATGATGGTCACCATCGATAAGCTGGCCGAGCGGGGGATCGACCCGCCGATCTGGCGGTCGGGCAACGCGCCCGGCGGGGACGAGGCGAACGGTCGTTTCGTCGACCGGTTCAGAGGCCGGGTGCGGCACCTGTGACAGGCTCCGTTCGCGGATGGAGCCCCCCGCATCACGCGGTTGTCGAGGTCCGCTGGCGCAGGGGCGTCATCGTGGAGGTCGAGCCGATGGGTCCGGCCACCCCCGAGCCACCGGAAGGTGAGCCCGTCCTGATGCCGGGGATGGTCGACCTTCAGGTCAACGGCTATCGCGGGCACGACATCAACGCGCCGGATGTCACCCCGGACACGGTTGCCGAGATCACCGAGATGCTCGCCGCAGCAGGGGTGACGACGTGGGTGCCGACGATCGTGACCGCCTCCGAGTCCTCCATCCTCCACGCGCTGGAACAGGTGTCTGCCGCCGTTCAGCGGGAAGCGGCGGTGGCCGCCGCCGTGCCGATGGTGCACATCGAGGGCCCCTTCATCTCCCCCCAGGACGGCGCTCGAGGAGTGCACGATCTGGCCCACATCCGCCCGCTGGATGCCGACGAGGTCGGCCGGTGGACCCAGCATCCGCTTGTCGGCATGGTCACCGTCTCCCCCCACTCCCCCGACGCCCCCACGCAGATCCGCCGGATTAGGGACCTTGGGGTCGCCGTCTCGATCGGACACACCCACGCGACGCCGGCACAGCTGCGCCAAGCGGTGGATGCGGGCGCCACACTCGCCACCCACCTGGGCAACGGGATCCCCGCCACCCTGCCACGACATCCCAACGCGATCTGGACGCTGCTGGCCGACGACCGCATCACCGCCGGACTCATCGCCGACGGCCACCACCTCAGCGCAGACGTGCTCACCGTCATGCTCCGCACCAAGACCGCCTCCCGGGCGTTTCTCGTGTCCGACAGCACCGCGCTGGCGGGCCGGCCACCGGGCCGCTACTCGACTCCCGTCGGGGGGCAGGTGGACGTCAGCGACGACGGACGTCTCTCGTTCGTCGGGACCGACCTGCTCGCCGGGGCCGGGCGTAACCTGGCCGACGGGGTGGCTCACCTGGTGTCAGTCCTGGGAGTCCCCTGGGCCGAGGTCGTGGCCCTCGCCGCGGGCACTCCCGGTGCACTGCTCGGCGAACGGCGCCGGGGCGCTGGGCTCCTTCGGCCCGGCGCCAGGGCGAACCTCGTCCTGCTCGAGTCTGCTGGCGCACGTCGGGGCCGGGTGAGCGGAGTCGTTCGCTCAGGGCACCCGGAGGACTCGGATGGCTGACCCGTCCCTCGAAGAGGGTCCCTGGCTGCCCGTCGGCCTCGCCTGTCGACAGGTCGACGTACCCGTCGGCACGACCCTGTCCGGGTATGCCGCGCGGACCACCGGAAGCACCGGGGTCCACGACCCCTGCACGGTCCGAGCACTCGCGGTGGGAGACACGTGCTGGGTCAGCGTGGACGTCTGTGCCCTCCACGAGGACACCTGCTCGGAGATCGCGGCGGTGTCGGGCGGGCCGCGCGGACCTGTCGCCGTGGTGGCGACGCACACCCATGCCGGTCCCGCCTGCACCCCTGGGCGGCTTTCCGGCGACGACATCCATGTGCGCCGTGGCATCGTCTCTGCGGCAGGCGCTGCCATCAGTGCGGCACGCGCCGCGCGGGAGCCGATGCTCCTGCGTCATGGGGCGGCGCGCGGTGCCGGGGTAGCCGTCAACTGGCGAAGCCCGGCGGATCCCATCGACACGCCGATCGACCTGGTCAGCTTCGAGAGAGCGGATGGGTCCGTGGCCGGCTGGCTGGCGACCTACCCCTGCCACCCGGTCGTGCTGTCCGCGGACAACCTCGAGGTGTCGGGTGACTACCCGCACTTCCTGCGTCGCGAGCTGGAGCGGTCGTCCCCCGGATCCATTGCCCTCTTCCTCCCTGGCACCGCGGGCGACGTCAACAACGGCCATTCCGCTGAGGCCTCGTTCAAGGCCGGACCTCACCCTGGCCGCACCATCGAGGAGGCAGAACGGATCGGAGCCCACCTCGCGCAGGTCGCCCGGACCGCCCCTCGAGGCGTGGTAGCCCCGCCACCCGCCGACCGCCTGCCGATCCCGGGGTCGGGTCGAGCCTGGGGAGCGGCCGAAGAGCTCGTCACTCTGCGGCTGGCGACCCTCGACGATGAGCCACCCGCCAGCCTGGCGCGCCGATGGCTCGAGGCACAGCGGGCCGTCGGCACCAGCGAGGCGGAGGTTCTGCGCTCGTGGGTCACCTGGGCGAGCCGGCGCGCGGACCATGAGCCGATGACCTGGGCAGCCCGGGTGTCGTGCGTGCGATGGGGTTCGCTCACCCTCGTCGGGGTGCCCGGCGAGCCCTTCCTGTCCTTCACCGCGCAGGTCCGCGAACGGGTGAGCGTGGCACGTGCCGAGCGTGGACATCCCGCTGGGCCAGTCCTCGTCACCGGGTATACGAACGGCTGTCCCGGGTATCTGCCGGACGCCTCCGCCTACGACCATGGGGGGTACGAGGTTGTCGACGCGCACCGCTACTACGGCATGCCGGCCCCGTTCGCCAGGGGCAGCGCCGAGGCGCTCGCGACGTCCGCCGTCAGGCTGGCGCTCGAGACATGACGCCCACGGGAGACCGGCCGACCATCACCCAGCTGGCTGAGCAGCTCGGGGTCTCCGCCGCAACCGTCTCTCGTGCGTTCACCCGACCGGAGCTGCTCAGTCCCCAGACGGTGACGCGCGTCCGCGCCGCGGCGGCACAGGCCGGCTACGTGCCCAACCGACACGCCCGTGCCCTGTCGACGGGCCGCAGCGCGGCACTCGGGATCGTCGTGCCCGACATCGCCAACCCCTTCTTCCCACCGCTGATCCGGCACATCCAGAACCTCGCGCAGGCACAGGGCCTGACGGTGGTACTCGCCGACACGGACGAGCGACCAGAACGCGAGGAGCAGATCATCAGGTCGCTCGCCCACCAGGTGGAGGGGCTCGTGCTCTGCTCCTCGCGGTTGCCCGCGCCCCTGCTGCGACGGCTGGCCACCACCATCCGGCTCGTCCTCGTCAACCGCGACGTGCCGGACACCATGAGGGTGCTCCTCGACACAGCCCCCGCAGTGCGCGAAGCGGTCGAGCTGCTCGCCGGCTACGGACACCGACATCTCGCCTACCTGGCCGGGCCGCAACCCCGCTCCTGGTCCAACTCGCAACGGCGGCGGGCCGTGAGCCAGACGACCGAAGAGCTGGGGCTCAGACTGACGACCTTCACAACGGGTGCGGGCAGCTACGACGACGCCCATGCCCTGACGACCCCGGTCCAGGCATCCGGAGCCACGGGAGTCCTGGCCTTCGATGACACCATCGCGCACGGCTTCATGGGAGGGTGCGCCGAACGTGGCATCCACATCCCCTCGGAGATCTCGCTCATCGGCTGCGACGACGTGCTGGCAACAGCGACCCACCCTCGCCTCTCGACCATCGCGGTCGACCTCGAGGCGGCCGCTCGCGCGACGATCGGGCTGCTGCTCGACCGCACCGAGCGATCCGCTCGGCAGTCGCTGACAGCCTCTCTCATCCTGCGGGGGACCGTCAGCTCAGTCCGGATGCCTTAGGGCGCCGCAGTCCCCCGCGCTCCGTACCTCTCACCTCGACGGCCGTTTCCCCCCTTCTTCACGGCCAACTGGCAGCGCGCTCACGGCTACTTGCCAGTCAGGGGATATGGCGACGAGATCCGCGCCGTAGCCAGGTCAACTCTTGGTGAATCCGGGATGGTGCAAGGGAATTCGCCGCCACTACGTTTCAGTCGCCACCCGTCGCTGGGTGGTGCATCGCCCTGGTCCCACCTCCGCGTTCTGGCTGAGGCCGGCTCCGGGTCCTTCGTCACAACCCTTTCGAGAGGATCCACTTCATGATGTCCATCCAGCGGCGCTACCGCGCCCTGCGCCTGGCCGGGGTCACCGCCCTCGGCCTCACGGCGGCCCTCGCACTCGCCGGGCCGTCCTCGGCCGCACCCACGTCGAGCAGCCCCAACCCCTACTCCCCGCAGAACGGCCACGCCTACCGCCACGGCGTCGTCCCCACGCTCGAGACGCACGGCAAGATGAAGGAGTGGCAGGCCGCCAACTCGCCGGCCTCAGCCGCGGCAGCCACCGGCCAGCAGACGCTCTCCTATGGCGGCGGCGTCGACGGGATCGGCGTCACCAGCGGCAAGCCCAAGGTCTACCTCGTCTTCTGGGGCAGCCAGTGGGGCACCCAGGGCACGGATGCCAACGGGAACCAGACCTTCTCGAGCGACACGGCCGGTGGGGCGCCGAAGCTGCAGCAGATGTTCAAGGGCCTGGGCACCGGCGGTGAAGGCTGGTCGGGCGTCATGACGCAGTACTGCGACGGCCCGCTGGTCTCCTCGGGGGCCACCACCTGCCCGTCCAGCGCTCCCCACGTCGGCTACCCGACCGGCGGCGCGCTCGCCGGGGTCTGGTACGACAACTCGGCCACGGAGCCCACAGCCGCGACCGGCGCCCAGCTCGGCACCGAGGCGGTCAAGGCCGCCAGCCACTTCGGCAACACCACCGCGGCGTCGAACCGCTACGCCCAGTACGTCATCCTCTCCGCGAAGGGCCTCAACCCGGACAACTACAAGACCGGTGGGTTCTGCGCCTGGCACGACTGGAACGGTGACGTCAGCGTCTCGTCGACCGTCGGGGACGTCGCCTTCACCAACATGCCCTACGTCATGGACCAGGGCAGCAGCTGCGGCAGCAACTTCGTCAACTCCGGCACCGCCGGCGCCACGGACGGCTACACGATGGTCGAGGGCCACGAGTATGCCGAGACGATCACCGACCAGAACCCCGCCGGGGGCTGGACCAACCATGTCGTCGGGAGCACCTACAACGGGCAGGAGAACGCCGACGAGTGCGCCTGGATCTCCAGCGGCCAGGGCGCGTCGGCCAACGTGACCACGGGCAACGGCAGCTACGCGATGCAGAGCACCTGGTCGAACGACACCAACCGCTGCGACATCACCCACACCACGGTGACCGGTGGCAGCGGCGGAGGCACCGGCTGCTCGGGCCAGCTGCTCGGCAACCCGGGCTTCGAGACGGGCACCGCGGCGCCGTGGTCGGCCAGCACCGGCGTCATCGACAGCTCGACCGGCGAGCCGGCACACAGCGGCAGCTGGAAGGCGTGGATGGACGGCTACGGCTCGGCCCACACCGACACGTTGTCGCAGTCGGTGACGATCCCAGCGGGATGCACGGCCACCCTGTCGTTCTACCTGCACATCGACACCGCTGAGACCACGACGACCTCGGCCTACGACACATTGACGGTCAAGGCCGGCTCGACCACGGTCGCCACGTTGTCCAACCTCAACAAGAACACCGGCTACGCGCTGAAGTCATACAACATCTCCTCGCTCGCCGGTCAGACGGTCTCGGTCAGCTTCACCGGCACCGAGGACTCCTCGCTGCAGACCTCGTTCGTCATCGACGACACGGCGGTGACGCTGAGCTAGGGCCACGCGGAACCGCTCCGGACCGAGCCGCTTGCGTCCGGGTCGAGGAGGGTCCTGACCCGTCCAGACCCGGACGCAACCGGGTGCGGCCCCGTGCGTCCGGGTCGAGGAGGGTCCTGACCCGTCCAGACCCGGACGCAACCGGGGCGGGACGGGTCGAGACGGAGGGCTCTAGGAAGGGACCGGCTGCGACTCCCGATGGGTGACGTGGTCCGAACCGGCCGGCAGCTCTCGGTGCCCGTGCCGCCGCCACCAGCGGGCCATCGGCGCGGGAGCCCACCAGTTGGCAGTGCCGAGCAACCGCATCGTGGCGGGCACGAGGAGCGCCCGGACAACCGTCGCGTCGAGCAGCACGGCGATGAGCATGCCGACGCCGATCATCTTGAGGAAGACGATGCCGGAGGTCGCGAAGCCGCCGATGACGACCGCCAGCAGCAACGCCGCCGAGGTGATGATCCGGCCGCTGCGCTGCAGCCCCGCCGCCACGGCATGCGTGTTGTCACCGGAGCGGTCCCACTCCTCCCGGATCCGGGAGAGGAGGAAGACCTCATAGTCCATCGACAGGCCGAAGAGGATGGCCAGCATAAGGATCGGCTGCGTGACGTCGAGGTAGCCGGGTGACGTGAACCCGAGCAGGCCCGAGAGGTGCCCCTCCTGGAAGATCCAGGTGACGACGCCGAACGACGCGCCGATCGAGACGACGTTCATGACGATCGCCTTGACCGGAAGGACGAGGGAGCCGAACGCGACGAACAGCAGGACGAGCATGACCAGGACGACGACGAGCGCCATCCAGGGCAGCCGTCCGCCGATCGAGGTGATGAGGTCCACCGCGCCGGCGGTCGGCCCACCGACGAGAGCCGTTGCGCCAGAACCGGGGTCGACACCTCGCAGGGCGCGGACCAGGTCCTGCGACACGGTGCTCTGGGTGTTGCCCAGCCAGGTCGCCTGCACGAGGGTCTGCTGCTGCATGTCGACACGGGCCTGGTCGAGGATGCGCACGGATGCCACGCCGGGCACCGCCGACAGCTGGCCCACGTATGCCGTGAGGTCGCGCTGCTCGGTGCTGGTGACCACGATGTTGGCCGTCGCCGTCTGGCCACCGAATGCCGAGGCGTTGAGGTCGGAGGCCACCCGGCTCGACGCGGACGTCGGCAGGATGCGCTCGTCGACGCTGCCCCAGCGGGCCGAGAGGAACGGTGACGCCAGCGCAACGAGCGCCACGACGATGACGACGAGGTAGGCGACCGGGCGGCGCATCACGCTGTGTCCCACCCGGGCCCACGCCCCGTGGGCCGAGTCCGCGTGACGGCCTCCCTGGCGTTGGGCTGCCCTGCGCCGCCACGGCATCCGCCCGAGCTCGAGCCGGGGACCGAGCAGCGCGAGCACCGCGGGCAGCAGGGTGAGGGCCGCGCCCATGGCGACGAGGACGGCCGCGACGCCGCCGTAGCCCATCGAGCGGAGGAAGTTCTGCGGGAAGAGCAGCAAGGACGCCAACGAGGCCGCAACGATGAGCCCGGAGAACAGCACGGTGCGCCCGGCGGTCGCCATCGTCGTCGCGAGTGCCGCGTTGACGCTCGGGCGCGTGGTGTCGGGCTGACGGTCGAGCTCCTCGCGGAAGCGCGTGACGACGAAGAGCGCGTAGTCGATTGCCAGCCCCATCCCGAGCAGGGTGATCACGTTGAGCGAGAACACCGACACCTCGGTGGCGAAGGTGATCCCGTGGACGACCGCGAAGGCGCCGAGAACGGCGATGCCGCCCACCAGCGTCGGCATGAGAGCCGAGACCACGCTGCCGAAGATGAGCAGGCTCAGCAGGAAGACGATCGGCATGGCGATCGACTCGGCCTTGGCGATGTCCACCGACACCTGGTGGTTGACGTTGGCGAAGACCGCCCACTGACCGGCGATGTCGGTCGTCAGGCCGGGGGCGGCCAGCCTGCCCGAGACCTGGTCGAAGGCCTTCGACTTCGCGTCCTGACCCGTTCCGGCCAGGGTGATGATGACCCGGGTGGCGTGCTGGTCGCCGCTGAGCAGCCCGGCCGGTGACGGCGCGCCATACATCGTCGTGACGCGGTGGATGGCGTCGGTGGGCAAGGCGGCCAGGGTCGAGGTGACCGCGCTCTGGAACGCCGGGTCGGTCGCGAGCATCGTCGGGCTGGAGTAGATGGCGATGACGTCGGCGCTGTACCCGCCGAAGCTGGCCTGCTCGAGCGCGAGCTCCGTGGCGGAGTCGCTCCCCGGAGTGTCGAATCCGCCGTTGGCGAGCGACCCGAAGACGGCGAGACCGAAGACCCCGGCGGCGACGACGACCGCCGCTCCGAGCAGCAGCACCGCCCGGGCATGTCCTGCGACGAAGCGTCCCCAGCTGAGCATGATGTCGCGCCTTCCGCTATGGTGCTTCACACGTGCTAATGCCGTTAACAGTGAAGGCTGTTAACTCAGTTGTCAAGCGATAACGCGCTGAACCCACCCGGACGAGGCCGCAGCAGGCACAGAGGAGGAGGACCGATGGCGTCAGGCCCGACCGCCACCCGCCGCGAGCGCCAGCGCAAGGCGACCTACGACGAGATCGTCGACGTCGCCCGCCGGCTGCTGCAGACCCCGGATGCGCTGTCCCTGCGGGCGATCGCCGCCGAGATGGGGATCACGGCGCCGGGCCTCTACCGCTACGTCGACTCCTACCAGGAGCTGCTCGTCCTGCTGGCCCGCTCGATCTTCACCGACGTCATCGCGTCGATGGCCCAGGCCCGGGACCGTCACCCCGACGACGACCCGGCGGCCCAGATCGTCGCCTCCGCCGCGGCGTTCCGCCGCTGGGCGATGGGGCACCACCAGGAGTTCCGCCTGCTCTTCGCGACGCCGCAGACGGACTGGCCACAGGGCGCGAGACCGTCGACCACGGCGCCCGTCAGCTCGCTGTCGAGCTGTCCGCCGGACAACGGCTCGGAGGAGTTCTCCGCCTTCTTCAGCGAGATCTTCGCCCGGCTGCTCGGACGGTACGACGTGCCCATCCCCCCTGACGACGAGCTCGACCCTCGAGTGGTGGCTGCCCTGCACCTGGACCACGACGCCGGCAAACGGCTGCCGGACGAGCTCGGCACGGTCCCGGCCGGCGTCGTCTGGGTCTTCGAACGCGCGTGGGCCCGGCTCTACGGGACGATCACCCTGGAGGTGTTCGGCCACATCCACCCGGAGTTCATCGCCTCGGGCGCGTTGTTCCGCGCCACGATGGAGGACATCGGTGCCGACCTCGGGCTCGGCCCGGACTGGGACCGGCTGACCGAGCTGTTGCGCGTCGAGAGCACCGAAGGCCAGCAGGACCTCACCTCGACGTGACGCGGTCGCCAGGAGCCCGTCGACGGAATGCTCCGTGCCGCGATCTCGTTCTCCGAAGGTGACTGACGTCGAGCGGCACGTGGGAGCACAGGAGGTGTCTCCGGTGGCGGTGAGCGCTGTGGTCGTGGGAGCCGGGCAGGCCGGGCTCTCCGCGGCCTACCACCTGCTCCGCGGCGGGCTCGTCCCCGGGCGCGACCTCGTCGTGCTCGATGCGAACCCCCGCGCTGGCGGCGCCTGGCAGCATCGGTGGCCGTCGCTGACCCTCGACGCGACCCACCACGTCTCCGACCTTCCCGGTATGCCGTTGGGCACCCCCGACCCGCGGCGGCCGGCCTCGGAGGTGGTCGCCGCCTACTACGAGGCCTTCGAGGAGCGCTTCGGCCTCCACGTCCGGCGGCCGGTTCGGGTCCGCGCGGTGTCCTCGCCGGACGGTCCCCGGGGAGCGCTCCGGGTCGAGACCGACGCCGGTGTCTGGTCGACGCCCACCCTGGTCAGCGGCACCGGCACCTGGGACCGTCCGCACTGGCCGCACTACCCGGGCCGCGAGCGCTTCCGCGGCAGGCAGCTGCACACTCATGACTTCCGCAGTGCCGAGGACTTCCGCGGCCAGCACGTCGCCGTCGTCGGCGCGGGCACCTCGGCCGTGCAGTTCCTGCTCCAGCTCGGCGCTGCCGGCGCGACGACGACGTGGGTCACCCGGCGTCCGGTCGAGTTCACCCGGCGGCCGTTCGACCTCGAGTGGGGTCGCGACGTCGAGCGCGAGGTCGGCGCGCGGGTGGCCGCAGGCCTGCCACCACGCAGCGTCGTCTCCGCGACCGGCCTGCCGCTCACCCCGGCATACCAGCGCGGCATCGACGCCGGCGTCCTCGTCGCCCGGCCGATGTTCACCGAGATCACCCGGGACGGCGTGCGGTTCGCGGACGGGGATGAGGTGAGAGCCGACGCGATCCTGTGGGCCACCGGCTTCCGGCCGGCGCTCGACCATCTCGCCCCTCTGCACCTGCGTGAGCCGGGCGGTGGGATCCGCATGGACGGGACCGTCGTGGTGCGCGACCCTCGAGTCCAGCTCGTCGGCTACGGACCGTCGGCGTCGACCCTCGGCGCGACGCGCGCCGGCCGGCGAGCGGCCCGGGCGGTGCTGACCCAGCTGCGCGAAGGCTCTTCGGAGGTCGCTGCCTCGTAGTCGCGACCGGGCTCAGTCGTCCGCCGGCGCGGACAAGGACTGCATCGCCTGCACCGGCCCGGACAGCCGCTGCACGCCGGCGGCGGTCAGGTCGTTATTCTTCTGCAGGTCCTGCAGCTCCTTCGCGAGGTCGCGCAGCTTCTTGGCCACGTCCTTGCCGTCACCCTTGGCGACGCTCTTCTGTAGGTCGTCGATCCGCTTGCGCAGGTCCTGCGCCCCCGACGGGCTCAGCTCGCCGGCTGCCGTTGCCGCGTCGACAGCCGACCCCAGCGAGGCCAGCCCCTCGGCCAGGGTGCGGATCGGGGTCGTCGCGGCCGGAGTGGGCGTCGCAGGCGCCGGGCTCGGGGCCTGGGTGACGACCGGCTGCGTGGACGCGGTCGGCGTGCCGGTTGCGGCTGGCGGGGTCGCGGTCGTCGGCGCCGCTTCCCCGACCAGCCGGGCGACGACGAGGACGACCAGAGCGACGGCAGCCAGCGCGAACAGGAGGCCTCTGCGGTGGCGCAGCACCGCCGGGAGGCGGGCCGTCAGGGGCGCGGCCGCGACGGGCGACGTGGCGATCCGCTCCGTCGGTGCCATCGAGGTCATGGCGAGGGCCGAGGGCAGGACCGAGGTGGCCGGCATATCGGCGACCGGGTCGATCGGTGGCGCTCCCAGCCGCATGGCCTCCAGCCGGCTCCGCACCGTCTCCGCCGACGCCGGACGGTCATCTGGCGCCTTCGCGAGCAGCTGTGCCACGAGCAGGTCCAGCTGCGGCGGCACGTCCGCGCGTCGGCTGCTCAGCGCAGGGGCCTCCACGCTGAGGTGCTGGTGCAGCACGGCCAGCGGGTGCTCGGCACTGAACGGCGGCTCCCCCGTCAGGAGCGTCATGAGGACGCAGCCCAGCGCATAGAGGTCGGTCCGCTCGTCGGCGACGCCACCACCGACCTGTTCCGGCGAGAGGTATGGCGCGCTGCCGAGCACGGTGTCGGCGGCGGTGAGCTGGCCGGACGTGGTGTGGGCCAGACGGGCGATCCCGAAGTCGACGATCTTGACCCGGCCATCCTGGTCGAGCATGAGGTTCGCTGGCTTGACGTCGCGGTGGACGACCCCGGCCCCGTGGGCTGCGGACAGCCCGGCAGCGGTCTGCTCGGCGAGCAGCAGGGCCTCGTCGACCGGGAGCGGTCCGCGGTCGGCGACCAGGACGCCGAGGTTCGGCCCCGGGAGCTGCTCCATGACGAGGAAGGCCATCGGCTGGTCGACACCGCTGTCGAAGATGGTGACGATGTGGGGGTGTGACAGGGCCGCGGTGGCCTGGGCCTCGCGGCGGAACCGGTCGGCGGCCACCGGGTCGTCCCCGGAGGTGAGGTCGACCATCTTCACCGCCACGTCGCGCCCCAGCACGGTGTCGTGCCCCGCCCATACCTGACCCATCCCGCCGCGGCCGATCGGCTCGCCGAGCCGATAGCGGCCGGCGAGCAGCGTCCCCTGGGTCATGGGCCCCATCTTCCACGATGGACCCCGCCCCGACCCAACTCGGCCATGCGGGAGCGGGAACCGACTCGTCCCGGTCTGGCCTCCGTCGCCCCAACGGCGGTCCTGGCCTCTCGTGCCGGTCGAGCGTCCCGTATGCCGGATGGCCGGCGAGCGCCGCCGGCCCGCCCTGCGGTCAGTCCTGACCGGGCCAGCGGTACCGCTCGCCCACGCGGTAGGTCGCGACGCCGAGGGTCGAGTCGCTCTGGCCGTAGTAGGCGAACCACGTGCCGTTGAGCTCGACCAGGCCTTCGACGAAGGTCACGTTGGAGACCAGGCCGTTGGTGTCCTCGAAGGTCGAGGGCTCGAGCCACGGCCGGGTCAGCTCCGCGAGGATCTCAGTCGGCCGGTCGGGCGAGAACAGCAGCTGCCCGCAGGTGTAGCGAACCGTCCCGTCGTCGTACTTCACGGCGGCGTTGTGCACCAGGAGGATCAGCCCGTTGCTCAGCACGATCGGCGGCGGCCCGACCTCGACGAGGAACGAGGTGAAGGTGTCCTTGGCCGGCTGCATGATCGGCGGCTCGTCGTTGGCGCACGGGGTCCAGCGGATGAGGTCGTCCGACCACGCGTGCCAGATCGAGCCCTCACCGAAATACATGAGGTAGCGCCCGTCGATCGGCACCGGCAGGATGCCGCCTGCCTTGCTCCAGCCCCCGGTCTGGCCGCCGTTGCCCTGGGGCTGGAACGTGTCGAAGTCGGGGAACATCGGGCCGTGCTTGGTCCAGGTGCGCAGGTCGGTCGACGTGGCAAGGCAGAGCAGGGCCCGCTCGCGGTCCCACCCCGAGTAGGTGAGGTAGTAGGTGCCGTCGATCTCGGTCACCCTCGGGTCCTCACAGCCGAAGCGCTCGTAGTCCTCGGTCGGGGACATCACCGGCTCCGGCTCACGCTCGAAGTGGATGCCGTCGTCGCTCGTCGCGAGGCCGACGTGCGAGATGAGGTCGTCGGCATGGGCCCGGTAGAGCAGCACCACCTGGCCGTCCTTGACGACCGCCGCCGGGTTGTAGACGTGCCCGGACTCCCAAGACGTGCCGCGGGGGCGCAGGATCGGGTTCTCGGCGTAGGGGGTGAACGGGCCGAGCGGGAACTCGGCGGGAGACGTGCTCATCAGGGGATGGCTCCTCGGCTTGTGGTGGTACGGGTTGGTGGTACCGGCTGGTGGTACCTGTGGGGGTTCCGTCAGCGGGTGACGATGGTGTAGCCGCCCGGCAGGACCTCGACGCCGACGGCGGCCTTCGAGTCGGCGACGGCCGAGTCGGCGACGGTGCGGACGAGCCGGCCCTGCCCGTCATACATCTCGATCCGGGGCCGGCCGTGCCCCGGTACGGTGACGATGGTCCGCTCCGGTGAGGTGCTCGCGCTGGAGACGAGGGCGACGCCGTCGTGGCCGGAGCCGAGGACATAGCTGCTCACCAGTGGCTGCACCATCACCGCGTCGAGCGAGGCGCTCTGACCTGGGCGGGTTGACGCGGTCAGCGTGACCTGCCGGGAGCTGCCCGCGTTGAGCTCGCGCGGCAGGGTCACCGGCAGCAGGGCGCCGGGGGCCGGTGAGTCGCCCTGCGCACCGATGTCGCCGATCCGCAGCTCTCCCAACGAGGTCCGTCCGCTGGTCGCTCGGACCGTCGTCGCGTTGCCCGGCTCGAGGTTGACGACCGGGAGCACCAGCGACCGGCCGCCGTCCGGGACGGTGATGGTGACGGAGCCGCCGTCGCCGAGCCGGACGAACCCGGTTCCGCCGTAGAGCGCCTCGCCGGTCCAGGTCGACGCCGGGGTGACGGCCGTCGCGTCTCCGCTGACCGGCATACCCTCCGCCTGGACGGTCACCGCACCGGTGCGAGAGGTGATGGTGGCGACGCGGGCCAGCCGGGCCATGTCGGGGTCGGCGTCCAGGGCGAGCATGGTCAGCAGGCCGTGGATGGTCGACTCGGCGCCGGAGTTGTGGTTGACCACGCCGGTGCCGGAGATGCCGTCGATGGTGACGCCGGTCGCCGGGTCGTATGCCGGGGTCCCGGCCCGGTTGGCGCCGAAGAACCAGGCCGCGGTGATGCCGGCCAGCCGCTTCGGGCCGTCCGAGCCGCTCACTCGGGCGGTGGCGACGAGGGACTGCACACGCGAGTCGATCCCGTAGGCGATCTGGGTCGTGTCCGACGGCGTCGGCATCCGGCCGTTGTCCGGGCCGCCTGAGGTGAGCAGCCACGGGTCGAACGTGCCGGAGTCGGTCGCGGCGGCCTGGGCCAGCTTCGGGTCGTGCAGTGCGCGCGAGGCACCGGCGAGGGCCGCTGGCATCTGTGACGCCCAGGCGTGCCAGGTCGACTGGGACAGCGCCCAGGACTCGACGCCGCCGAACGGCCAGGCGCGGGCGGTGCCGCCCTGCAGCGCGGCGATGCCCTCGGCGAGCTGGCTCAGCGCCCGCCGAGCCTGCGAGCTGCCGCCCGCCTCGACGTATGCCGTCAGGCCCAGCACCGCCTCGGCGCTGGCGTCCGCGCCGTCGACGACCAGCCAGGCGGGAGTGCGGCGCCCGTCGATGTCGAGGTACCGGCCGTACTTCGTCAGCACCTGCCGGTCGAGCGCGCCGATGGCGAGGTCGAGCCGGTCGGCGAGGAAGCGGGCGAAGGCCGGGTCGCTTTCGCGGAACGCGGCGTAGCCCTCCCCCAGTGCCCAGATCGTCCGGGACAGCCAGAACGACGGTCCGCTGTCGGACGGGTCGGGCAGCTCCTTGGGGCTCGCGCTCGGCTGGAGTCTGCCGTCAGGCTGCATCCAGAGCACGACGTTGCCGGCGTTGGGGCCGGTGGCCGTCTGCAGGTAGGTCAGTGCCCGCAGCAGCTGCCGGGCATGCTCGCGGCTGCTTGCCTGGCGGGAGGAGTCGCCTCGGGTCTGGGCCCCGTCGCGCAGGTAGACCACGGCGGCCCGGGAGATGTCGTCGGCGTTGAACGCGCCCTGGCCGTAGGTGTTCGTCCCAGCGTCGTAGCTGCCACCACCGACCCGGCGGAAGGAGCCGTCGGCGTTGCGGTCGGCATAGGTCCAGAGCACGCCGACGCTCGGCTGCTCGTCGAGCCGGTAGGTCGTGTGGCCGGCCTGCGCCGACGGCGTCACCGTGTCACCGAGCCAGTCGAGGTGCGCGAGGTTGGTCAGCCGCTGGTCGCGGCTGGGTCCGGTCCGGCTTGCTGCGGCCGGGTCCGCGGCCGCAGCTGCGGTGCCGCCGAGCCCGGCCGTCACGACCACGGCGAGGAGGGCCGCGAGCGCGACGGTGAGTGGAGGTGCTGTCCGGGTGCGGGTCATCCCTTGACTCCTGATCCGATGTCGGTCGAGGTGAAGTGCCGCTGGAACGCGACGAACAGCGCGACGGCCGGGGCGGCGAGGATGACGGAGCCCGCGAGCACGGCCCCCATCGGGTTGGACGCCCGGCCGGCGATGTTGCTCATGTAGTTGACGAGCGCGACGGCCAGCGGCTGCATGTCGTGCTGCTTGGTGATGAGGAACGGCCAGAGGAACTCGTTCCACGGCCCGATGAAGGTCAGCAGGACGACGGTCAGCAGCACCGGGCGCACCAGCGGCAGGGCGACGGACCACAGGATCCGCAGCTCTCCCGCGCCGTCGAGCCGGGCCGCGCTGAAGAGGTCCTCGGGCAGCTGGAGGAAGAACTGCCGGAAGATGAACACCGCGGTGGAGTTGATCGCGAAGGGCAGGATCATCCCGAGGTAGGAGTCGGACAGCCCGTAGACCCGGACGACCATGACGTAGATCGGGATGATGAGCAGCTGGAACGGCACGATCTGCACGAGCAGCATCGCCGCGAAGAGCGTGCCCCGGCCGCGGAAGCTCAGCCGGGCCAGTGCATACCCCGCGAGCACGCCGAAGACCACGGTGCACAGCAGCACCCCGCCCGTGACGATGCCCGAGTTGGCGAGGGTGCGGAGCAGGTCGACCCGCGCGTTGATGGCGCTGAAGTTCTCGAGGGTCAGCCCGCTGGTCGGCACCAGGCTGCTGAGGTCGGCTGCCGGCTCGGCCTGGAACGCGCCGATCACCATGTAGTAGAAGGGAAAAAGAAAGACGAGTGCGCCGAGGACGAGCAGGACGGTCCGCAGGAGCGTCCCGCCACGGGTGCTGGTCGTCATGAGTCGGCCTCCGTGACCTTGCGGGTGACCAGCGCGAGCAGGAGCACGCCGATCACGAGGATGACGCCGATCGCCGCGGCGACGTCCGGGTGCCCCTGCTCGATGCCGCGCTGGTACATGATCAGCACCGGCGAGGCGGAGGCGCCGTTGGGACCGCCGCCGTTGGTCAGCAGGTAGGGCTCGGTGAAGAGGTTGGCGCCCGTGATGATCGACAGGATGACGACGAGCGCGGTGGCCGCCTTGGTGGCCGGCACGGTGACGTAGCGGAAGGCCTGCCTCGGGCCGGCGCCGTCGACGGCGGCCGAGTCGTAGAGCTCCTTAGGCACGTTCTGCAGGGCGGCGAGATAGATGAGGATGAAGAACCCGAGCTGCTTCCACGTGACGAAGACGGCGATGACGGGCATGGCGAGGGCGCTGCTGGTCAGCCAGGAGGGGTCCGGAGCCAGCGGGCCGAGGACCTTGTTGACCAGCCCGTTCTCGTTGAAGAGGAACAGCCACACCGCGACGAGCGCCACGCTGGCCGTGACGTAGGGGACGTAGTAGGCGACCCGCAGAAACGCCCGCCCCCGGATCGCCCGGTTGAGCGCCGTCGCGATGAGCAGCGACAGGGCCACGGTCAGCGGGACGTTGATGAGCAGGAACTCACCGACGTTGAGGAACGCCCGGCGCACCTGAGCGTCGCCCAGCACGCTGGAGTAGTTGGCCGGCCCGACGAACGGCTTGTCCGCCTGCACCCCCGGAGCTGTGAAGAAGTAGCGGTGCACGCTGATCCACAGCGCCAGCCCCAGCGGGTAGGCGAACACGACGCCGAGGTATACGGCATACGGGAGGGAGAACAGCGCGCCCAGCGGGTGCTGGCCGAGGGGGCGCCGGCTGCGCCGGGCCGGCGCAGGGGCGCGGACGTCTCGCGGTGGTGCCGCGGTGGAGCTCGTCATCACCCGACCTCAGGGCTTGGTCGCGAGCTGGTCGATCTGGTCGGCCGCCGCCTTGAGAGCGGTGGGCGCGTCCTGCTTCGCGAAGATCACCGAGGAGGTGTAGGCGTCGCGGAAGGTCTGCCACACGGAGATCGAGTTGGCGACGTTGGGCACCTCGACGGTGCGCGAGGCCATGTCGGCGAACTGCGTGTACTCAGGGTGCTTCGTGAAGTAGTCGGCGTAGGTCGTTGCGAGGTCGGTGCGCAGCGGCATCTGGCCGGTGGTCTCGAGCAGCTTGCCGTCCTGCTCCTTGCTCGTCGCGAACTTCATGACGTCCCAGGCCGTCCCGCGGTTGGTGCAGGCGGAGTACATCGCGATGTTCTTGGCGTCGGAGAAGGTATGGATCTGGTCGGCGCTCATCCCGTCCGCCGTCGGCACCGGCACGGCGCCCCACTTGATGTCCTTGTATGCCGCGATGGCCCACGGCCCGACGATGGCCATGGCGGCCTTCCCGGTGCCGAACGCGTCGCCGGCTGCCTTCTCCTTCGGCGCCAGGCCCTCCTTGTAGACCGTCGCCCAGAGGTCGGCGACCTTCGTGCCGGCCTCGGAGGAGAAGGTGGACTTGCCGTTCTCGACGAGCTGCTTCCCGCCGCTCTGCGCGATGTAGAGGGGGTAGAAGTCGAACCACGGCTGGAAGAACTCGTTCGTCGGGCTCGGCCAGATCGCCGCCTGCGCCGACTTGCTCGCGACGACCTTGCGGCTGGTGTCGAGGAACTGCGCGTAGGTCTTCAGCGGCGGGTTGGCCGGGTCGACGCCCGCCTTGGCCAGGATGTCCTTGTTGTAGAAGATCATCACCGGGTTGGACTTCCACGGCAGCTGGTAGAGCTTGCCGTCAGGTGAGGCGTACTGCTCCGCGGTCTTGCCGGTGCGGCTGGAGATGTAGCTCGCGGCGTCCGGGAAGTCGCTCAGCGGCACCAGTCCGCCCTGCTTCTGGAACTGCGGCACGGCCGCCGGTGCGGTGTTGAGGACGAGGCAGGGGGCGTTGCCGGCGGTGATCGCGGCGCCGATGACCTCTTCGGAGCTCTTGCCGGCAGGGATCTCTTCGGCGCTGACCTGCTCGTTGGCGTGCGCGGCGTTCCAGGACTCGACCATCGCCTTGCCCCAGGCGAGCTCCTCCTTGTTGTTGCTCAGCCAGATCTTGATCGGCCCTCGGGCCGCAGCTGCGGACGACGGGTTGCCCGTCGCCGTGCCGGCTCCTTCGGTGCAGGCAGCCGTGCTGCCGATGGCCAGCACGGTCAACGCACTCAACACCACACTGTGTCGCATCTTCGGTGATCTCCTTGTCGGGGCGGCAGTGCTGCGGTGCGCTGCCGTAGCGGGACGGGTTGGACGGGTTGGACAGGACGGGTTCGGCGGGGGTCGGTCGGAGTGCGGGGTGGACGGCCGTCCGGAAGCCTGCTAGGTCCGGCGCCGTCGAGGAGCGCGGGCGGTCGACCCGCGCACGACGAGCTGCGGGTCGGCGAGGTCGATCTCGGTGAACGGCCGGCCGTCGATCGCCTCGAGCAGCCGCCGGGCCGCCGCGGCTCCCCAGGCGGTCACGTCGGACGACACCGAGGTCAGGCTGGGCTGGGTGTGGGCGGCGATCTCGGTGTCGTCGTAGCCGGTCACCGACAGGTCCGCCGGCACCCGGACTCCGCGCGCCGAGGCCGCCGAGACACCCGCGAGCGCCATGAGGTCGTTGGCGAAGACGATGGCGGTCGGCGCCGTGGGGCGGTCGAGGAGGTCGGTCGTGGCGCGCGCGCCCCCCTGGGCCGAGAAGTCGGACTCGACGTAGAGGTCCGCCGCGAGTCCGGCGCCCTCGAGGGTGTCGCGCCACGCGGCATACCGGGACTGTGCGTGGACCATGCCGCGGGGGCCACCGACATGCGCGATCCGCTGGTGCCCGAGGCCGATGAGGTGCTCCACGGCCGCGGCGATGCCGGGGCGGTCGTCGACGCCGACGCACGGCAGCCCCGTGTCGGTCAGGGCCGGCCCGACGACGACCGTGGGCAGTCCGAGCTCGCGCAGCAGGGCGGGCCGGTCGTCGTCGACGAACAGGTCGGTGACGAAGACGCCGTCCACGCGCCGCTCGCGCACCAGGCGGCGGTAGGTGTCGAGCTCGCGCTCGTGCGCCGGCACCATCTGGAGCAGGAGGGCCAGGCCCCGCTCGGTGAGCTCGGACTCGATGCCGGAGATGAACGTCGGGAAGAACGCGTCCGCGCGCAGCGTCTCGGGCGGTCTGGCAAGGACCAGGCCGACGGCGAAGGCTCTCGACACGGACAGCGACCGGGCCGGGCGGCTCGGCACCCACCCCAGCCGGTCCGCCGCCTCGAGGATCCGCGCCTTGGTGTCCTCGCCGACGCCCCCACGGCCGTTGAGCGCGAACGACACCGCCGTCTTGGAGACGCCGGCCGCCTTGGCGACATCGCTGATGGTGGGCACGAGATCCACATAAACCGGTTTAGTAGGTTCAGTCAAGGGCCAGCGCACCCCAATGTGGTGCCGCCTGCCTCCCCCGCGCCTACTTGCCGAGCCCGGCGACCAGGTTGATCATCGTCGCGATGATGCCGACGCCGAACAGGTAGGACACCAGCGCGTGCCGCAGCGCCATCGCCCGCAGCGTCGTGGTCTTGAGGGGGGTGTCGGAGACCTGGAAGGTCATCCCGATGGTGAAGGCGAGATAGGCGAAGTCGACATACCGCGGCGGCTTCGTGGTGTTGAAGTCGATGCAGCCGGGATCGTCGCCATAGAACGCCCGGGCATACCTCGTCACGAAGAGCATGTGGACAGTGGTCCACGAGAGGACGACGCTCGACACGCTGAGGGCGGCCTGCGCGTCCTGGCCGCCGGTCTGCTTGCCGCCGGTGAGCACGAGGACCACGGCGCCGAGGCTGGCGATGGCGGCGACGACGAGGACGAGGTCGGTGAGCCCGCGGTTCGGGTCCTCCCGGGCCGCGTGCGCCTTCGTCTGCGTCGCATCCATCGGGAAGACGGTGACCCCGAGCCAGAGGATGAACGCCGCCGCGGCAGCCATCCAGCCCGCGAGGACGCCGATCTGCCAGGCGGTCAGGACGGTCAGCGCGCCACCCACCGCGACGCCGACCGCCACCGAGACGAGCAGCCGCACTGTGGACGACACGTGATGACCCATGGGCCAGACGATAGGTCTCGACCCGCACGGCGCGGCCCTGCGACATCGAGTTCCCGGCAAATCCCCAGGCAGGCGGCGGTCACCGAACGCCAAGGCACCCCCCGGGGTATGCCGGGGGGTGCCTCTGAGACCGAGGTGGTCGGTCAGGTGGGGTCACCGCGGTGGTGCGGTGACGGCATACCGGGCTAGCAGGCGCTCACCGCGTCCACGTGGAAGCCCTGGTCGGTCACACCGGGATCGGAGACCAGCCGGACGGAGCCGACGCTGGTCGTGATGCACGGTGAGGTCTGGCCCAGGGGGTGCGTGCCGTCGTACTTGGCCAGCTCGTTGCCGTTGGCGTCGTAGACGTACACGTAGTCGTAGCCCGCCTCCGTCTCGAGCAGGTCGAAGTGGAAGGCGAACCCGACCGTGCCGTTGGTGAAGGTCCAGGTGCAGTCACCGTTGTTGCCGTACGGGTGGGGCGACTCGAACGGGATCTGGGCGTTCGGGTTGCTCGTGCACGGCGGCGGCGGCGGGGTGCCCGGTGCGCAGCCGGCGTGGACGCCCACGGCATCCCAGGCGGCGGCGATGGCGTCCCGGTCGGTCGTGGTCGCGCCGCCCCGGCTCCCTTCTTGGCCTTCTTGCCCTTGGCGGCCTTGTCGCCGGGAGCTGCCGCCATCGTGGCGGAGCGCGCGTCACAGAAGTTGGCGTACTCGGTCAGGCTGGTGAAGCCCTGGTAGAAGATCTGCTCCGCCTTGGCCAGGCCGAGGGCAGGGACCGACACGGTGCAGTCGGCGGTGTGGGCATGACCGCTGGTGTTGTTCGGGTCGCAGCCGGCGTTCTTGCCACCGTTGACCGCCAGGTAGTAGGCGTGGTTCGGGATGCCGCTGTTGGTGTGCACGCCACCGTTGTCGTCGGTCCCGGCGTACTTCTCCGAGTAGTGGTCCGGGTCGCCGTCGTCCTGCGGGTCGCCCATGTTGCGGAAGCCAGCCGTCTTGCCGCCGTAGACCCCGGCGGGGATGACGTCCTCACCGATGAGCCAGTCCGGCTTGACCGACGGGTCGAGCCCCTTGCTGTCGGCGTAGAACTCGGCGGTGTTGCCCATCATGTCGCTGAACGACTCGTTGAGGGCTCCGGACTCCCCCTCGTAGATGAGGCCCGACGTGTGCTCGGTGACGCCGTGGGTCAGCTCGTGACCGATGACGTCGAGGCCGCCTGCGAGGGACTTGCAGGCCACCCCGTCGCCGTCGCCGTAGGTCATCTGGGCGCCGTCCCAGAAGGCGTTGCAGTAGCCCTTGTCGTAGTGCACCGTCGAGATGATCGGCATGCCGGCGTTGTCGATGCTGTTGCGGTGGAAGATGTCACCGTAGAAGTCGTCGATGACGTTCGCGTAGTAGTGAGCGTCGACGCCCGGCGGCTGGCTCGGGCTGGGGTTGAGCGGCACCTTGAGGTTCCAGATGTTGTCCGTGTCGGTCATCATCACGCCGGGACGGGTGGTGCCGTTCTGAGCGTCGTAGGTCTTCTGCCGGCCGTCCGCGGTGACGAGCTGCCAGAGTCCGGCCGCGTTCTTCGTCGTGTCGATCGTCTTGGTGTCGTCCTTGACGCCGACTCCCTCACCGGTGGTCAGCGCGTCATAGCTCTTGACGACGCTGCCGCTGGTCGCGTCGACCCACTGCACCCGACGGCTGTCGGTGCCCCGGATGTCGACCTGGTAGAACAGCCGCCCGTCGCGGGGGTCGATCTTCAGGGTCGACTTCGGAGCCACCTTCGGGGCGAGGGCCTTGGCCGCGGTCGCCATGGCATCGGCGCCGGACAGCTTCACCGCGTTGCTCGGCCGCAGGGTCGCGAAGTGCGCCCCGATGACCGTCTGCTGCAGGCCGGTCGCGTCCTTGAGCACGGTCACCTGGCCGCCGAACACGTCGGCTCCGGCCACCGTCTGCTGGTAGCGGGTCTGGACGGTGCCGTCGGGATAGGTGGCGCTCCATACCTGGCGCATGTCGGCCGGGATGCGGTATGCCGCGGCCGCGTCGTCGGCCAGGGCCAGCGGGCCGTCCCCGCCGTGGTTGACGTTGTCGGTGTCGGCCATCGTCGGCGGCACCGTGGCGGCCGCTGAGGTGGCGACCAGGCTGGTCGGCACCACGAAGGCCAGGGCCACGGCTGTGGTGAGGGCGAATGTCTGTCGTCGCATGCAGGTACTCCCGGTGATGGAGGGGGGATGGTGCCGGGCGCAGGGGGTTGCGCGGCCCGACATACCTGCCTAACAGCGGAAACTCTCAGGAGTTACTCAGCGTCTGCACATTTTACGCTCACCTGACCGACCTCGTCCCTGCGCCTGACAGTCACCAGACCCGGGCGCACGTGGCCGAGAGCCGGGCCGGTCAGAACTCGGGTCGGACGGCGGGTGCCCCCTGCCCGTTCGGCTGATGTGGCCACGGCGGGCGGCCACCACGCTGGGGCCGTGAGGTTGAGGTGGGGGTTGGACCGGATCGTGCTCGGGCCGCAGCGCCGGGCGAGACGGCTCAAGCGACGGATGGCGGCGCTCGACCGGTGGTACGACGACCAGGGCGTCGACAGCGACTTCCTCGCCACCCCGGCGCGCACCGTCTACCGGCGGCACGCCCACCGTCGGCGACGGCGGGCAGGCGCGTCCACCCTCACGAGGCTCTTGCTGACGCTGCTGGTCCTCGGAGCGATCCTGGTCTGGCGCCTTCCGGAGAGCCCGGAGTGGCACGAGCTCACTCGCATCATGCCCGGGGCATCATCCGCCGCGCAGGTAGGTCAGGCGCCGGCTCCCCCGCCTGGCGAGGGCGGCTATGCCTTCCTGCAGACCCAGCCGGGCTCCGCCGACCCGGTGACCTATGACCCGTGCGTCGTCATCCACGTCGGCGTCAACCACGATCAGGCTCCGGCACACGCCGACGAGATGGTCGGGCAGGCGGTCCAGCGGGTCAGCCAGGCGAGCGGGCTGCACCTCGTCGTCGACGCCGCTCCGAGCGACCAGCCGCTCAACACGAGCTGGTCCACGTCCGCCATGACGCTCGACGAGCGGACGCCTCCGTTCGTGCTGGTGGGCTGGTCCACGTCCGGCGCCATGACGGAGCTGGACGGGAAGGTGGCTGGCCTGGGCGGCAGCATGGCCACCCCCTCGACGCGGACGGGCCAGCTCGTCTGGCGCGTCGGTCAGGTGGCGCTCGACGCGGACACCTACCGCGACCTGGCATCGCGGGGGGTCGATGGGCGCCTGGAGGGACGGGCCATCATCATGCACGAGCTCGGTCACGTCGTCGGGCTGGCCCACGTCGACGACACCCGCCAGCTGATGGCGGCCCGCAACACCGGCCAGACCGAGTTCGGAGACGGCGACCTGCGTGGTCTCTACCGGCTCGGTCAGGGTGCCTGCGCGGTCGGCTCGCGGGAGAACCCGTGGGACCCGGGCGGTCGGTGACCGTCGCCGACGGGGTCGCGGCGGCGCGGGTCAGGCGCATTCGTCCACAGCGGCGACCAGGCGCGAGGCCAGCGCCGCGACGGCGGCGCGCAGCTCGTCACCCCCCTCGACGCGGAAGGGGAACGGCACGCTCGGCAGCCACTCCTGCGCATACATCGCCGGGTTGCTGGTGCTGCCGACCAGCACGCACCCGTCTCCAGCGGCTTCGAGCCGGCCCATAGGCGGGCGGATCCAGGGCGCGACCTCGGCCCTCGGCGCGTCGAAGAGCACTCTGGTGGGGTGCTCCCACCCGGTCGCCAGGTGCTCCTCGAGGAGCGCGACGGGGTCGAGGTCGGCGGGCGGCTCGAAGGTCTCGGGGGTCTGCTCGACCGCCTGCACCCGGTCCACCCGGTAGGTGCGGATGCCGTCCACCCGGGCAGAGTGGCAGAGGAGATACCACCGACCGAAGCGGACGACGACGGCCCAGGGGTCGACCTGCGTGCTCCACTCGTTGCCGAGCTCGTTGCGGTAGGTGACCCGCACCCGGCGCCGACCGGCGACGGCGTCGACCAGGGCGCTGGTGATGGCCGGGTCGGGACGAGCAGAGTGACGCGCCGGCGCGGCGGACGCGTGCTCGCGCAGAGCCGCGGCCTCGCGCCCGATCCGCTCGGGCAGCGCGCGGATCACCTTGGTCAGCGCGGACCCCACGAGGTCGTCGTCGGTGAGGGCCGCCGGCTGGCCGTCGAGCACCGCCATCGCCAGGCCGAGGGCCTCGTCCTTGGTGAAGACGACCGCGGGAAGCCGCGTCCCGGGCCCGAGCCGGTAGCCGCCATACGGCCCGCGCGCGGAGACCACGTCGACGCCGGCCTCTCGCAGGATGCCGACGTAGCGCCGGGCGGCACGCTCGGTGACTCCGAGCCGCTCCCCCAGCTCGCCGGCGGTCGTGCCGGGCCGGGTCCGGAGGATCTCCAGGGCACGCAAGGCCCGGGCGGTGGGGCTGGGGTCGGTCATCTCAGCAGGCTAGGACGCAGTCGCCAGATGCGGAAGTGGATCGTCCGGAACTGGTCCTAGCGTGGGAGCCATGACCGAATTCATCGAGCAGGACCTGTCCGGTGCGCGCTTCGAGCGCGTCCTCCTCAGCGGAGCCGAGTTCAGCGAGGTGCGCCTGAACGGCGCGCGGCTGCGCCAGGTGGACCTCAGCCGGGTCGAGATGCGGGCCACCTACTTCGGGCATGCCCGGCTGCGGGGCGTCGAGATGGCCGACGTGCAGATCAGCGGCGAGCTGCAGAACGTCGTCGTCAACGGCGTCGACATCGCGCCGCTGGTCGAGGCCGAGCTGGACCGGCGGATGCCCGAGCGCGCCAAGATGCGCCCCGACGACGTGGCGGGGTTCCGTGAGGCGTGGGCGATCCTGGGCCGGTTGTGGGACGGCACGGTCGACCGCGCCCGGAGCCTGCCCCCCGAGGCACTGCATCGCAGCGTCGACGACGAGTGGTCGTTCATCGAGACGCTTCGCCACCTCGGGTTCGCGACCGCCGCGTGGGTCGCCGGGCTGATCCAGCGTGACCCCCGTCCCTGGCACCCGCTGGACCTGCCCTGGGACGAGGCACCTGGCTGGGATGAGGTGCCCTGGGACCGGGAGGTGCGTCCGTCGCTGAACGAGGTCCTCCAGGTTCGCAAGGAGCGCAGGGCCCTGGTCGACGGCGTGCTCGACTCGCTGACCGACGAGCGGCTGGGAGACGAGCTGACCAGCACCGAGCCGGGCTGGCCCAGCGTCACGTCCTGCACCGTCGGCAAGGCGTTGCGGGTGGTGCTCAACGAGGAGTGGGAGCACCGGCTGTATGCCGAGCGTGACCTGGCCCTGATCGAGAAGGACGGCTGACGGCCTGGGCCGCTGTGGACGCCCGGCCGACCAGGTCGCCGGCGTCGGGTCGACCTGGAGACACATGTCCGCTTCGTTGGGTCCTGGCCTACCGGGTGAGCTCGGCCTCCCCCCCAGCCGGGTGAGCTTGTGCGGGTTGCGAATGGCGAAGGTTCACCACGAACCGCTCCACCACCTGCTGCTGCTCGGTGTGGTCGACCTGCCTGCGTGGCCGTCGCGCCGCCACGTGGTCACGGGCCCGGTGCGCCACCTAGCGGGCGTCGAGTGTGCTGTCCACATCCCGACACCGGCCAGGGTCGCTCTGTGACAGGCGGCCGAGAATGTCTCAACAGGCGTGGTCAGCGGGACGTCAGCACGGCAACATGGTTTCCGTGCCCCGGTGCGTTTCGACGGACCCAACGAGAGAGGCGCCGCGTCGATGATCCTCCCGAAGGTCGCGGACCCTCGGTTCGTGACGATTCGCCGCGGTGGGACCTTGACCGACGCGGACCACCACCTCCTCGCGCTGTGGGCCGCCTCGTGTGCCGAGCACGTCCTACCCCTGTTCGAGTCGGCCCAGCCTGGTGACCCACGCCCGCGTGACGCGATCGGCGCAGCCCGCGCCTGGGTGCGGGGCGAGGTAACCATGATGCAGGCTCGCGCGGCGGGTGGGCACGCGATGGGCGCGGCCCGACCCCACAGTGGCGCGCCACGGTATGCCGCCTACGCTGCCGGCCAGGCTGGCGCCGTCGCCCATGTCGCCGCGCACGACCTCGGTGCGGCCGCGTACGCCATCAAGGCCGTGCGTGCCGCCGCGCCGGCGGGCGAGGGCGAGGCCGCAGGTCGAGGCGAATGCCAGTGGCAGCGCGACCAGCTCCCCAGGGCGATTCGCGAGGTCGTCCTCGACGACCAGACCCTGCGGAACGAGATCTGCTGGTCGGTGTTCGACTGTTGAGCGAGCTCGAGCCCAGCCCCGTTCGTGGTGGCGAGCACTAGCGCGACGGGATGCGGTCATGGGGCGTTGAATAGAGCGGACGGCGGAGACGACGTCCCGCCGTTTCCGGTGGAGGACGCGACGTAAGGACGTGGCATGAAGCTTGGACTGCACATCTCGGACTTCACCTGGGACGGCGGGCCGGTCGCCCTGCGGGACAAGCTCGGTGATGTCGCTGCCCGCGCGGAGCAGGCGGGCTACGACCGCATCAGCGTGATGGACCACCTCTGGCAGATCGCCCACCTCGGGCCGCCAGAGCACGAGATGCTCGAGGCCTACACCACGCTCGGTTTCCTCGCCGCGAGGACGGAACGGGTCAAGCTGCTCACCGTGGTCACGGCCGTGGTGTACCGCGACCCCGGGCTGCTGGCCAAGGCCGTCACCACGCTGGACATCCTCTCCGGCGGTCGCGCCATGCTCGGCATCGGCGCTGCGTGGAACGAGGAGGAGTCCCGCGGACTGGGCCTGTTCTTCCCCACCACGGCGGAACGGTTCGAGCGGCTCGAGGAGGCGCTGCAGATCTGCCAGCAGATGTGGAGCGACGACGAGCGGCCGTATGAGGGCACGCACTACCACCTGGCGCGGACGCTGAACTCACCGCAGTCCCTGAGCCGCCCGCACCCACCGATCCTGATCGGCGGCGCCGGCGAACGCAAGACGCTGCGCCTGGTGGCGCAGTACGCCGACGCGTGCAACATCTTCGACACCCCCGAGCTGCCCCACAAGCTGCAGGTGCTGCGCGAGCACTGCGAGCGCCTCGGTCGCGACTACGACCAGATCGAGAAGACGGCCCAGCTGCGGTTCGACCTCGGCCCGAACGGCGAGCGGGTCGAGCAGACGATCGAGCACCTGCACGAGCTCGCCGCTCTGGGGATCGAGGTGGCGCACGGTGCCCTGGCCAATGTCAGCAAGCCCGGCACGCTGGAGCTGATGGGTGACCGGGTGATCCCCGCCGTGGCCGACCTGTAGCGCCAGCATGAAGGGAGCATGGGAATGGGGCAATAGGGTATGGGGTCGACGGCATACCGACGACTGAACGCCAGCGCCCGGGCTTTGCGATGTCCGTCATGAGGTGAGAGGGAGAAGGACGTGTCGAAGGCGCCAGACAACGGCTTCGGAGGTCAGCTGCTCGGGGGCCGTTATCGCCTCCTCGACGAGATCGGCCGCGGCTCGATGGGCACCGTGCACCGGGCCAGAGATGAGTTCCTCGGCCGCGACGTCGCGGTCAAGCTGATGGAGCCGCGGGTGGTGGACGCCGAGGATATCCGCCGAGACGAAGATGAGGTCAAGGTCCTCGCCCGGCTGAACCATCACGGCCTGGTGACGCTGTTCGATGCCGGCTCCGATCTTTCGGATGCCCAGCTGCCACGCATCTACCTGGTGATGGAGCTGATCGAGGGATCCGACCTTCGTGGCCGACTGACCGAGGGGCCCCTGCCTTCGGTGGACGTCGGTCAGATCGGCTATGACCTGGCGACGGCGCTCGCCTACGTCCATGACCACGGCGTTATCCACCGGGACGTCAAGCCCGCCAACATCATGATGTTCGACTACGGCCACCACGCCGCCAGGGCGCGGGCCAAGCTCACGGACTTCGGTATCGCTGTCCTGATGGAGGCACCCCTGGTCGGCGGCGGCGGAGCCTTCATCGGCACCGCCGCATACGTGAGCCCAGAGCAGGCCAAGGGCGAGGCGCTGACCCCGGCCAGCGACATCTACTCGCTCGGCCTGGTGCTGCTCGAATGCCTGACCGGGACCAGGTCCTTTCCCGGCGCCCCGCTGCCCAGCGCCCTGGCGCGGCTCGTGCGCGGGCCGCACATCCCCACGCACCTGGACCCGCGGTGGCTCGGGCTGCTCACGGCGATGACGGCGACCGACCCCGCCGAGCGGCCCACCGCCGGTGAGGTCGCCACCGCGCTGGGCGAGATCACCATCGCCGACAAGGCCCGGCTGAACGGGACCTCCTCTGCCCTTCCACCCGATGAGGCGGCCAGGTTGGAGGCTGTTCACCGCTACCAGATTCTCGACACCCCGCAAGATGGTGCCTTTGACCGGATCACTGCGCTGGCCGCGCGGCTCTTCTCGGTGCCCATTGCGATCGTCAGCGTGGTCGATCAGGACCGCATCTGGTTCAAGTCCCACCACGGGTTGGACGTCGACGAGGTCGACAGGGAGCCGGGCCTGTGTGCGTCAGCCATCCTCCAGAACGAGCCGTGGATCATCGAGGATGCCCGCCTGGACCCCCGAGCGATGTCCAACCCCCTGGTGGCCGGCGAGCTGGGGCTGCAGTTCTACGCGGGGATCCCGCTGCATACCCGGGACGGCTACAACCTGGGCACCTTGTGCATCATCGACCGACACCCCCGAACGTTGAGCCACCCCGACCTCACCACCCTCGAGGACCTGGCCGCAATCGTCATGCACGATCTCGAACAACGCATGCTGAGCCGCCAGCCCGCCTGAGGGTGGCGACCCGGACAGCCATAGCAGGATGCTCCGGAGCTGCCACCGGCTGCTGCTGATCAGCCGCTGCCCGGCGGGCGATCCATGACGTCCGGCGCCTGATCGGCGCCGGCCCGTCAGGGCCGCCCGCCGAGTCGATGACGCACCACCCGCCGGCGAAGGGTCGGCGAGGCCACCACCTCATAACCGGCGTCGAGGAAGACCTGCAGCAGCCCGACCGACGCCTCGTCCCAGATCACAGTCTTCCCGGGCGGCGGCTCGGTGGGATAGCCCTCCAGGACGCGGGTGCCGACCTGCCGTCCGTACTCGACGGTGGCGGCGGCCAGCTCGTACATCAGCCCTTGCTTGCGAAAGCCCTTGCGAACGACGAAACAGGTGACCGACCAGACGCCCTCGAGCTCAGGGTCCATCCGCATCCACGACTTCTTCCGGCTCCACACTCTGGGATAGTTCTCCCGCGGCTCGACGGCGACCCAGCCGGCCGGCTCGCCGTCGAGGTACCCGATCAGGCCGGACGTGGGTCCGTCGGTGCCGCAGCCGGTCTGCTCCAGGAGGGCGGCGTCCCGCTGCTCCTGGGTGGTGTCGCGCCAGATCCAGCCTGGGCACTTCAGCGCCTGGCAGCGGCACGTGCGCGCGCCACCGGTGTCGAACACCGTCTCGACGTCCTCGGTCGCTGCGTGGTTGGCAGGTCGCCAGGTGAACTCGGGCACACCGCAGCCTAACCAGACCCAGGCTTTCGGAAATAGGCCCAGAGGCTGGGCACGACGGCGTTCTGGACAGTCCTGTGGTGGCCAGCCCATCACCGATGACTGGTCAGCTGTAGGAGACTCGAATCAGGTCCGGGAACGCGAGCCTCGCCCAGAAGGCACCCGCCGGCGACCCCGGCTCGACCTGCCCGATGCTCACCAACCAGGCCGTCAGCACCAGGCCGTGCGTCCCCACGACCAGTGATGGACTCCCCTCGCGGGCTCTGACCGCCGCGTCAAAGCGGGTGGCCGCGTCCTCCATCGGCTCCCACCCGATGTGCCGCTCGTCGATGCGGCCCTCGACCCAGGCGCGTCGACGCTCCGCAAACCGCTCGTCGAACGGCTCGTCCGGCCTGAACACCTCACCGAGACGGTCGTCCTCGCGGATCTCGACGTCTGCCGCCTGGCGAGCGCACCGCAACGTCTCGACGGCTTTGAGCTCCGGGCTGGACACCCACACCGAGTCGTCGGGCAACGCGTGGCCAAGCGCAGCGGCCGCC
The DNA here is from genome assembly GCA_963826375.1 of uncultured Actinomycetota bacterium. GTDB lineage: Bacteria > Actinomycetota > Actinomycetes > Actinomycetales > Dermatophilaceae > Lapillicoccus. The sequence goes on from CAWGWN010000009.1 coordinate 1,872,639, forward strand.
ACCCGACCATCAGGAGACAGCGGCCAGCCAGCGGGAGACCCCGAAGCGACGGTCGCCGGCATCGCGTGACGGACGAGCAGCACTTCCACCCGACGAGTATCCCCTGCCGGCGAGACCCGGCACGGCCATATTCGCTGCGCGCTGCACCCAGCACCGCGCACCATATCGGTGTGCCGCTCACGATCTCCGTCCTTGCCGACCGGCCCGACCTCGCCGGGGCCATGTGGGACATGCCCAACTCGTGGCCGGAGTTCATGCGCCACGACCCGATCGGCGGGCTGTTCTATGGCAACGTCGAGACACGCTTCGCCGAGTTCGTCCTCGCCGCTCAGGACGATGCGGGCGAGGTCGTTGCCGGCGCCTACTCCGTGCCCTTCGTGCTCGGCGAGGACCCCCTGCCCGACAACGGATGGGACTTCGTGATCCGCAACGGACTGCTGGCCAGCCTCCGTGGCGAGGAGCCCGACGCGATCTCCGCGGTGGAGATCGCCGTCCGTCCCGACCACCAAGGCACCGGTATCTCCCGGCAGATGCTCAACGCGCTGCGCGACAACGCTGCCCGCCGAGGTTTCGCCGAGCTGGTCGCGCCGGTCCGTCCCAACGGGAAGACCGACGTCCACGAGCCCATGTCGACGTATGCATACCGGGTGCGTGAGGACGGCCTGCCCGTCGACCCATGGCTGCGGGTGCACGTGCGGGCCGGTGGCCGCATCGCCAAGGTGGCCCCGCGCTCGATGGTCGTCCCCGGCACGCTCGAAGAGTGGCGTGAGTGGACCGGGCTGCCGTTCGACGAGACAGGCCCGGTCCTCGTCCCTCAGGCACTTGCTCCGGTCCACTGCGACGTCGAACACGGGATCGCGACGTACGTCGAGCCGAACGTATGGGTCGTGCACCGCACGCGCTTCTGAGTCGCGAGCGTGATGAGCGGGGTGGACCCTCCGGGAGGTCCGACGCATGCAATCCGTGGGTGCGTCAGCTGCCCCAGAACTCCCGCAGCACAGGGACCGTCGCCTTCCCACGCACCATGTGCCTCTCCCCGGGCAGTTCCCGAAGGGTGCCATTCGGCAGTGCTGCCGAGATTGCAGCCTGCGCGTTCTTCATGTACCGCGGGCTCTTGCCGCCCACGATCACCATTACCGGGACCGTCACCCCGGACAGGTGGCCGGCCGGCAGCGGCTCACCCTGCTGGTGCTCCAGAACGAGCGCGTAGTCATTGGGCAGCGTGTGCGCGACGCCGCAGAGCTTCTTCCAGACCGGCATCAGGCGCATCATCATCAGCCCGAACGCCGGTACGCCGACCGTCCGCATGAACAGCTTCACCGCATCGCCCCGCTGCCCTGCGGCGATCAGCTGCTGGGTCCGCTCGCCGAGGTCGGTGTCGTTGGGTGCATGAGTGTCGTCGACGATGAACGGAGCTTCGTACAGCGCGACCATCCGCATCGAGACGCCCGCCCGCAGCGCCTCGAGCACCAGCACCGCCCCTGACGAGGCGCCGATGACGAAGGCGTCCGGACCAGCTGCCTCGAGCACGGCAACCAGGTCCTCGACCTCACGGTTCACGACGTAGGGCGAGGAGCCTGGACCGCTCTGGCCCCGACCGCGCCGGTCGTAGGCGAAGACGGTGTAGTGCTGGGAGAGGAGCGGCATCAGGGCCTGGGCAGTGCCCATCGAGCGCTGACACAGCGCGCCCTCGACGACGACGACAGCCGGCCCGGTCCCGGTCACGTCGTACGCGATCGCGGTGCCGTCGGCGGACTCGACGAAGCGGGTGCTGCTCGGGACGGTCAGGGTGGTCATGATCTCTCCTCGGTCGGGATCTCTAGCTCTTCGTCGAACAGGTCAGCCGGGTTTCGACATGCGCGCCGGTTCTCGTCGGCTCGGCGCCGCAGCACTGCACGCTCGGCCTCGTTCCGCGTGCGCGCTGCTGCTTCGGCGAAGGCATCGGCGGCCGCGGCGTGCCGGCCGGCGCGCTGCAGAAGGTCGCCACGCACACTCGGCACGAGCGGCGAGTCACCGAGCTCGTCGGCCTTCAGTTCCTCGAGCACGGCGAGCCCGGCGCCCGGGTCGAACGCCCGGCCGTGGGCGACCGCCCGGTTGACCTCGACGATCGGTCCCGGCGCCGTCTGGGCGAGGACGTCGTACAGCATCGCGATCTGGCGCCAGTCGGTGTCATCGGCTCGCTCGGCGCGGGCGTGCTGCGCGGCGATCGACGCCTGGATGACGTACTTCCCGACCGGCTTCCCGCGGGCTGCGAGCCCCTGGGCTTGCCGCAAGGCGGCCAGCCCGCGCCGGATCAGCATCTGGTCCCACCGGGTCCTGTCCTGGGCCTCCAGGAGCACCGGCGCGCCCTGCTCGTCCAGCCGGGCGCCGATGCGGGAGCCCTGGATCTCCAGCAGTGCCTGCAGCCCGAGCACTTCCGGCTCGTGGGGCGCAAGTGCGGCCAGCATCCGGGCCAGCCGCATCCCCTCGTTGGCCAGGTCTGGGCGCATCCAGTGCTCGCCGGCAGCGGCCGAGTATCCCTCGTTGAAGATGAGGTAGATCACGGCCATCACATCGTCGAGGCGTCTGGTGCGGTCCGGACCGGTGGGCAGGTCAAAGTCCGCACCGGCCTCGGAAAGAGTCTTCTTCGCTCGGGAGATCCGCTGGCCCATGGCGGACTCCGCGGCCAGGAAGCCCCGGGCGATCTCGCTGGTGGTCAGGCCCCCCACCAGGCGGAGCGTGAGCGCTGCCCTGGACTCCGGGGTCAGGCAGGGGTGGCAGGACAGGAAGATGAGGCGCAGCACGTCGTCCTCGATGTAGTCGACCTGCGCATCCAGATCGGGCACGTGCTCCTCCTCTCCCAGGTGGGCATGTCCGAGCTCCGCGGTCTTGCGCCGAAGGGTGTCGGCGCGGCGAAAGTGGTCTACTCCGCGCCGCTTGGCCGTGGTCATCAGCCAGGCGGCGGGATTGGCGGGCACGCCGGTCGCCGGCCACTGCTCGAGCGCCGCGACCAGCGCGTCCTGCGCGAGGTCCTCTGCGAGCTCGACATCACGGGTCATTCGAGTCAGGGCGCCCACGAGGCGAGCCGACTCCGCCCGCCACGCCGTGGTGATGGCCTCGGCGGTTGCGGTTACGGCGGACACGCCCTGAGCCTACGAGACCGACCGCCGCCCGAACCGGCGGCGCCCGGTCTCGCGATGCCCAGACTGGGCCGGGGTCAGGCGTCGGCCGCCTCTGGAGGCGCGTCGGAGATCTGACGAAGGGTGGCGACCATGGAGCACTCGGGCCAGTACTTCGCATGCAGCTCGGCGAACTCCTGCTGGCCGGCGACGGCCTCCTCAAGGGTGTCGTACTGCAGGATCGCGAACCCGCCGACGACCTCCTTGGCCTCCGCGTACGGTCCGTCGACGCGCGAGGTCTCGCCCTGACGGACCACGAAGTTGACGGAGTCCTCCGTGCCGAACAACCCACCGCCATCAAGGAACACGCCCTTCGCAGCCTGCTCTCCGATGTAGCGGTCCATCGCATCCATCAGTGCTTGCGGCGGCGGGCCGGAACCTTCTTCCATTCGCACGAATCCCATGAAACGGGTCATCTCGCTGAGTCCTTCCGATTGGGGTGGTTGGTCTGTCGCACATACGTCGAACAAGAGAGGAGCTCTTCGACATCAGCTCTCACAACTATCTTTGAACCCCTGTATAGAGGCAGGTTCACCGGCGCCTGGTTCGGATACATGCTGGAGTACGTCTCGGGTTGACGGCACGTGCATGCTCACCTCCAGGAGTTAGGAACCGCTCATGACCAAGGTCGTCCTGTATGCGATCTGCTCGCTCGACGGCGCCGTCGATGACCCCACCCGCGCCTTCCCCAACCCCGCTCCCCCGCCGGCGCCCCCCGCGTTCGACTCCGACCTGGAGCGCTATGAGGAGCGCCTGATCGCCGCACAGAGCGCTGTGCTGCTCGGCCGCGGCATGTATGACGAGTGGTCGCGCTACTGGCCGACGGTCACCGGTCAGCCATTCGCCGAGTTCATCAACACCGTCCCGAAGTACGTCCTGACCTCGACCCCCCTGACGACGCAGTGGGCCAACGCCGAACCTGTCAGCGGGCCTCTGCCCGACCTGGTCGCAGATCTCAAGAGGCGCACGACGGACGGCGACATCGGCGTCCACGGGAGCATCACGCTGGCCCAGTCCCTCCTCGCCGCAGGGCTGGTCGACGAGATCCAGCTCGCCGTCGGACCCGTCCTGGACCCGGTCGGGCGTCGACTGGGCGACCTGCTCCCTGACCTTCAACGCCTCGAGCTGGTCGAGGCATCTTCCACCGGGTCAGGTGGGCTGTGGCTGACCTACCGACCCCAACGGGGCTGACCCACCGCGCAGGACGCGCTGGATGTCGTGGGCTGTTGCCTCGCTGACGGCAGCGACCATCGGTAGGGCGTTGCCTCCGGACAGCTGGAAGTCGCGGCCGTCGACACCGACGACCGCGCCGCCGGCCTCGCGCAGCAACAGCACGCCTGCCGCGTGGTCCCACACGTGCTCCCACTCCAGGACCAGCGCATGACGGGTGCCCCGCAGGAGCTCGGCATATCCCAGGCCTGCCGTGTCGAACGACTCCACGCGCATGTCGGCACGTCGCAGAGCCCGGTCCCACTCCTGGGTCCGCGCCCCCCACCAGCGCCGCCGCGACAGCGCAACCGCGGGCACCGGCCGGCCCGGAGTCGCTCCCCGAAGATGGACCCGGCGTCCGTTCACCGTGGTTCCACCACCCGCGAGGGCGTTGGCGCTCAGGCGAAGCAGCGGAGCATGCAGCCATGAGGCGAGCAGCTCCCCGCCGTAGGCCAGGGCCACCAGGGTCGAGAAGTGCGGGCGACCGGCGACGAAGTTCTCCGTCCCGTCGATGGGATCGACGATCCAGACAGGGCCAGCCCCGCCGAGTCGGCCCAGGGTGTGCGGGTCCCGGCTGACACCTTCCTCGCCCACGACGGCCGATCCGGGCACCAGATCGACGAGCTCCTGACGGAGGGCCTCTTCGGCCCGCGAGTCCGCGACGGTGACCAGATCCCCCGGGCCCTTCTCCGACACGTCCCGCACCGACAGGCGGCCATGCAGCGGCAGGACGACGGTGTCGTTGACGCGCCTGATGAGGCGCTCCACCTCGTCCATCTGCTCGAGGCCCCAGCCGGCCAGGAGCGGCGGCCACTCACTGGTCATGTCTCACGTCCCTTCTCATCTGTCCCAGCTGCGCCTGCCGGTGTCGCGTCGGGCCCGGTCGACCGCAGCGACACCGTCACTGCTGCTGTCGCGACGTGCATGACGAGTGCGAGCGCGTTGGGCACGACGAGGGCCAGGTTCGAGCTGGCGATGCCGTAGGCCAGCCAGAGTCCGAAACCCGGGACCAGGACGGCGAAGTAGGCCAGGGACACTCCGTGTGAGGTCCTGGCGCGCAGCATTCGGCGCAACTGCAGTGCGGGGGCGCAGGCCATGGCCACGCCCCAGCCGGAGGCGAGCACTGCGAGGGTGGGGGTGAGCACCGGACGTGGCTCCAATCGGGAGTGCTCGACCTGGTGGCTACGCCCATCAACTCACGACGGGGAACACGTGCGCAGCCTTGCAGGATACACGCGGGATCAGCCTCGTCGACAGACCCCCGACGAGCGCCAGGCCGGCTCCCACGAGGAAGGCGGCCTGCTGCCCGCCGGCGAGCGCCAGAGCCACGGGCTGACCGATCGACGTCAGCGCGGCCGAGCCACCTGCCGCCACACTCGAGAGAATGGCGACCCCCAAGGTGGCGCCCACACTGAACGAGATGTTCTGCACGCCCGCAGCGACCCCGGATTCCGCCTCTGCGACGTCCGCGAGGGACGCGACGGACCCGGCGACGAAGGCACATCCCATACCCAGACCGAAGAGCAGCATTCCGGCCGCCAGGACCTGGACACCACCCCCCCAGCGCACCGTGGCCGCGAACGCCAGACAGCTGAGGCCCAGCAGCGTCAGCCCCGTCGTCGCGACGGGCCGGACACCGACTCGTACCAGTGCCCGTTGCGCTGCGTAGGCCGCCCCCACAGATGTCGTCGTCATGATCGCCGTCACCAGGCCGAACTGGAGAGCGGAGTAGCCCAGCGTCCGTTGGGTGAGCTGCGTAAGGGTGAACAGCAGCCCGTCGACGCACATCCCGGCGGCAACGAGGACGAGGTTCCCGCCGACCAGACCGCTCGAGCGAAGCAGGCTGGGCGGGATGACCGGTTCACGCGAGCGCGACTCGACCCAGGCGAAGCCGGCCAGCAGGACGATGCTCAGGCCCAGGGAGCCGCTGGTGAGTGGGTCGAGCCAGCCGTGTGCGGGGACGTTGGTGATGGCGTAGACCAGCAGGGCCAGCCCGAGGGTGATCGTGACCGTGCCCGGAAGGTCGATATGTCGTGAGCCCTCCTTCCGCTCCGGCTCCTGGAGGATGAGCGGCGCAAGGGCGATCAGGGCCAGACCGATCGGGACGTTGACCCAGAACACCCACTGCCATCCCAGACCCAGGGTCACGACTCCGCCCAGCAGCAGACCGGCGGTGGCGCCGATGCCCCCGATCGCCGACCAGGCCGCCAGAGCACGGGTGCGGGCCCGGCCGACGCTTGCTGTGCCCATCACCAGGGACAACGCGGCCGGCATCAGCATCGCCCCAGCGACCCCTTGCCCGACCCGTGCAGCCACGAGCTCCGGCATCGACTCCGCGAGGCCGCACGCCAAGGACGAGACCACCAGAAGAGCGAGCCCAAGGGTGAACATGCGTCGCCGGCCATAGAGGTCAGCGAGCCGTCCGCCGACGAGCAGGAGTGCGCCGGCCGGCAGCGTGGCGGCCGTGAAGACCCACTGAAGGTCAGCTGCAGTCATGCCGAGGTCGGTCTGGATCGACGGCCCGGCCGTGAAGACGCTCGTGGACCCGAGGACCGTCACGAAGAACGCCAGACACAGCAGGCTCAGGGCGAGCAGGCTTCGACGCCCGAGTCGGTCGGCAGGCTCGACCGGGCTCACCCTGCGCTCATGCGCATGCCGCTGACGCCGGGTGGTTCCCCACTTCACCGTGACCGGCTGGGGCCGATGAAGCGGACACATTGCTCGACGACCAGGTCGTCGGCCACGCCGTGCCAGTGGCCGGGCAGGACCGTCAGCTCTGAGGTTGGAAGCGCCCCGTGGATCCGTTGCGCGGAGTCCACCAGGAATGGAGAGGTGTGGTCGCTGTGCAGCAGCAGCGTCGGCGAGCTGCTCGCCGACAAGGCCTGGGGATCGACCTCGGCGAGCATCGTCAGCTCGTGCAGGATCGTGGGCACGGCGGCAACCTGGTCCGAGGTCAGGGGAGGAAAGGTCCGCAGGACGTCCGCGGGGATCCCCTGGACCTCGACCATGAAGAACTCGTTCGCGGCTCGGGAGTCACCTGCGAGGATCGTGGCGAACTCCTCCCTCCGGTCCGGCAGATCCGGACCGCCGACGGGCGGCTCCAGGGCGACGACTGCGGTCATCGGCACTCCTCGGGCTGCTGCGGTCAGGGCCAGCAGGGCGCCCGAGGAGAAGCCGTACACCGAGGCGTCGCCGCCGGCCGCGCCGATGACCGCGGCGAGGTCCTCGCACTCTCGGTCTACGGCATACGGGTCGGTGCTCCCTGACTCGCCCTTGCCGCGGCGGTCGTAGGTGACCACCGTGAAGTGCTGCGCCAGCGCGGCCGGCAGCTGCGCCTGGGGGGTGCTGCTGCGCCAGGCCATCACACAGTTGACGACGACGAGCGTCGGCCCGTCGCCCTCGACGGACCAGGCGATCGGGGTCCCGTCGGCCGAGTGGGTGAGGTGGGTCGGTGGTGGAGCGGTCATCTGTCTTGCCTTTCACGAGGAGCTGCGGCGGCTGCTTCTCCTACCTAGACCGCCTCCGGGCCGCGGACTCATCGCTCGCCGCCCTGTCAGTTCGGGCCACTAACCTGCTGCTCATGACTGCCGTTCGCTCCGACGCTGCGTTCAGCGAGCTTGTCGCGCCGTGGCGCGCCGACGTGCAGGCGCACTGCTACCGGATGCTCGGCTCGCTTCACGACGCCGAGGACGCGACCCAGGAGACGTTGCTCCGCGGCTGGCGCAGCATCGACACGTTCGAGGGCCGAAGCTCTCCGCGCACCTGGCTGATGCGGATCGCGACGAACGTCTGCATCGACTCGGCCGGCCGCTCCGGAGCGCGGGCCGTCCCCATGGACCTCAGTGCGCCCTCACCCCGCGCCGTCCCCGACGGTCGGCCCCGGACGGACGTCGCCTGGCTCCAGCCCTATCCGGACCTCGCTCTGGGCGACGTCAGGGAGTCGCCGCACGCGCGGTACGAGCTCAAGGAGAGCGTCGAGCTGGCGTTCATCACCGCCCTCCAACGCCTTCCGGCGAACCAACGTGCGGCGCTGCTGCTCTTCGACGTCCTGGGCTTCTCGGCTCGAGAGGTCGCCGACATCATGGGCACGAGCACCGCCTCGGTGAACAGCGCCCTGCAGCGAGCCCGGACGATCATCAGCACCGACCGTCCAGAGCTGAGCCAGCAGCAGAACCTGCGCGCCCTGGCCGATCCCGGACTCACTCGAGTCGTCGCCGCCTTCATCGACGCGGTCGAGCGCGCGGACACCGAAGCCCTGATCGGCCTGCTGACGGAAGACGCCACCTGGTCGATGCCCCCGCTCCCCCACTGGTACCGCGGGCACGACGCCATTCGCGACTTCCTGAACCGGATGGCGCTGCGCGCCGACTGGCGACGCGTCCCGACCTGGGCGAACGGTCAGCCCGCCGTCGCCGGCTACCTCGCGGGCCCGGACACCGGCGCCTACACCGCATACGTGATCGACGTGTTGACATTGCGGGGAGGGCGCATCGCCGAGGTGACGGCCTTCATCGACGCCGACCTGTTCCCCTTCTTCGGCCTGCCCGCAGTCCTGCCCCGGTGAGGTCGAAGACACGGAGTCAAGGCGGCCGGGTTGCGTGTCCAACTGGCGCACCCTCGACCAGGCCTGCAAGACGCGTAGATCGGAGGGTTTCATGAAGCTTCTACTGACCTCGGGCGGGGTGACGAACGCCAGCATCCACTCCGCGCTGGTGCGGCTGCTCGGCAAGCCCGTCACCGAGAGCCGCGCTCTGTGCGTCCCGACGGCACAATGGGGTCACCCGATGTGCGACCCCACGTCGGTGCAGGGCTTCAGCGCCGCAGGTTCGAAGTGGCGCCACTCCTCGGGCCTGGGCTGGGCTTCGCTCGGTGTCCTCGAGCTGACGGCGCTGCCGACCATCGGCCACGAGCGATGGGTGCCATGGGTCCACGAGGCCGACGTCCTCCTCGTCGACGGAGGCGACGCGACATACCTGTGCCACTGGATGCGCGAGTCGGGCCTGGCCGATCTCCTGCCTGCGCTGACCGACACGGTCTGGGTCGGCATCAGCGCCGGAAGCATGGTGATGACGCCCCGCATCGGGAGCGACTTCGTGGGATGGCCCGCCGCGCCGGACGACCGCACCCTCGGAGTCGTCGACTTCTCGATCTTCCCGCACCTCGAGGCCTTCCCGACCAACACCATGACTCACGCCGAACGATGGGCAGCGACCATCGACGGGCCCGCCTATGCCATCGACGAACACACCGCCATCACCGTCGTCGACGGACGCGTCGACGTCATCTCGGAAGGTCAGTGGACCAAGTTCGAAGCGCGCCCGACCGACCCTCACCCCACCGACTCCGTCCATCACCCCTGAAACGCGCTTCCCGGGTGTCCTATCGCCGCCATCGGGCGCAGGCCAGGTTTCCGTCGCCCAGCGCTCACGCCTTCCCTGTTGGTTCACACCTACGGGTGACAGAGTGCGACGATGGAGATTCAGCTCAGCATGCTGATCCTCGAGGTCCGCGATCTGGCGGCGTCGATCGCGTTCTACCGCGACCTGGGGCTCGACGTTCCGAATCCGGTGCCCGGGCGGCCTGTCGTCGTTCACCGAATGGGTAGCGGCGTCACTCTGTTGCTGACGACATCCTTCGCTGCCACCTACGATCCAACGTGGACTCGTCCTGCTGGGGGCTATCAGCAGCTCATCGAATTCTACGTCGGGGAAGATGCCGCCGTGGACCAGCGGTGGGCGGACCTCGTCGCCGCCGGCCATCGCAGCCGTATGCCGCCCACGCAGACGGCGGGTCCCTACGCCGCCATGGTCGACGACCCCGATGGCAACGTCGTTCTCCTTACGTCCGACCAAGCGGCCCAGGTGGACAAGGACGACAACTAGATCCCGCAATCCCGCGCCATACCGCCGCGTTAGCCGTTGTTTCCCAGGTGTAGTTCATGCCACCGCTCACTCGTCAGTCGGTACAGGACGTGTCTCTTGAGCGGGTGGCCGTCCGGGATACGCGGGTGGTTGAAGTCGTCGTCACAGCTGTGAGTCATTCCCAGCTTGTGCATGACGGCACGTGAGCGGACGTTCCCCACCGCGGTCATCGAGACGATCTCGCCCAGGCCCGCAGTTTCGAAGCCGAACCTCACGGCCTCCTGGGCAGCCTCGGTCGCGTAGCCCTGGCCCCAGGCATGCTTGGCGAACCGGTAGCCGATCTCGAATGCCGGCGTGAAGGGCGCCTCGAACGTCTGGTGGAGAAGTCCGGCGAAGCCGATGAAGGCGCCGGAGCGCATCTCTTCTACCGCCCACACCCCGAAGCCATGCTCAGCGAAGCCCGCCTCGACCCGGTCGACGAAACCGTCACTCTCCGCGCGGGTCAACGGGCTGGGGAAGAACTCCATGACCTCCGAGTCCGCATTCAGCCGGGCGAACGGCTGCCTGTCAGAGGAACGCCACGAACGCAGCAGCAGCCGGTCCGTCCTCAACATGGGACTCATCGTGCGTGCTCGCCGCCAGGGTGCGCAACGCCGATCCGTGCCGTTCACCTCTGCAGATGCGGCGTACCGCCTCGGTCCGGCGCACCACAAAGTTGGGACACTTCCCCGGGGCCACCAGTCCGGCGCCGGTGAGAGCGGACGTGGACGATGGCCGCTGAGGGACGTCAGGAGATCGATAGTGGCCAGCGATGCCTGCGCCAGTCGTCCCAGGCCGCGAAACCCGCTGGTGGCTCGTCGATCGGTTCACTCCCGTCGAGCTCCCCGGGTGTCGGGATGTCCATGACGGCGGCCCATTCGAGGAGCTCCGCATCAGACATCGGCCACGTCGTGTGCGGCTCGTCGCAGTGGCGCTGGTCAAGTCGCTTCCGCTGCTCGGCAGGCGTCACCTCGAAATAGCGCAACTGCACTGCGGCACCCCGATCGGCCGCCGCCTGCCGAAGGGCGGAGCGCTCGTCCCTCCCCCAGAGGCCATAGTCGAGGACCACGTTGGCGCCGAGCTCCAGAGCGCGCAGTGCGATGTCGATGAGCCGCCCTTCGATGACGTCGGAGGCGGACGAGGGGTTCCCGAGCCCGAACAGGGCCTTCATCCACTCGTCCTTCGTGAGGCGAAGGGCGTGCTGTTCCAGCTCTATCCGCCGTGCCTCCGTGGTCTTCCCCGTCCCGGGCAGGCCCACGGTCAGGAACAGTGTGGGTCGCGCCACCAGTACCTCCCCATCAGAGCGGGCCACGTCATCCCGCACGGGCGAGACATGGTGCACGGTCAGCTGCCCTCATTATCCGCGCGCCCAGCAAGTGAGCCACACCTCGCCTCGAGTGACTCGAACGCCCGACGACGTGACTCATCCATTGCAGTTGAACCACCGGGGCATGAGCGGATCCGTGCAGGCAGCTCGCTGAACGGCGTTCCGAGTCTCTCGGGGCGCCCGTCGCTTACCATTCATCCGACCATATCGGACCTGCGCTGACCGGAGGAAGAGGTCTGGCTAGGCTGCCGTGGCAACACGACCCCGGCACGTCATCGAGGGGCAACACCTTTGCTGACATTGACCGGATGTTTCTCGGCGGATTTGGCGATCTTTGCAACAGCTGCCGCGCCGAGGTCCACATCGCACTGGTCCGCGAGGCCTACGAGATAGATGAGCACGTCCGCGAGCTCCTCGCCGACCCGGCTGTGAAGGGGCTCCTCCCGCAGCATGGCCTTGGCCGACTCTGCTGGGAGCCACTGCAACAGCTCGGCTAGCTCCCCCACCTCGCCGACCATGGCCAGCAGGACGGACTTGGGGTCCTGGAACTTCTGCCAGTCGCGTTCCTCGATGAAGGCGCGGGACGCGTCCCGGATATCAGCTAGGTCAGTCACCCCGGAAGTATGGCGTGCTCCCCCATCACGGAGGTCGGTGGAGCTAGAGTCACACGCGTAATTGCGGCCCGACGGGCTTCCGCTTCAGGACATGCCCCCACCCGCACGACTCGTTTCGTGCTGCCTGGGGACCTGACCTGTGACGCTCTATCGACAGTCCGCTGCCGGCTTGTCAGCCGTCGAGCATCACTTCGCTGACCTCATCGCGGAGCAGATGATGATTCGGTCCGGGAGGCGCGCCTCCAGCAGTGAGCACCGCTCATGGAGCCGAAGCATCCCCGCTCTTCAAGCCGACCTGCTCGCCGCCGGCCTGGGTGACGTCGAGATGCTGATGGAGTACCAGCTCCCCCTGACCAGCAAGCGGGCGGACGTCGTCCTGGCCGGCCAGCATCCGAAGACCGGCGGCCCCTCATACGTCGTCATCGAGCTGAAGCAATGGAGCGCGGCGGCGCTCTTTGAGGACAACGACGGGTTGATCCGGATCGAGCAGTACGGCAACCGACCAGTGACTCACCCGGCACTACAGGTGCGTGACTACTGCGACTACATGCTCGGTTTCACGACCGTCCTGGCCGACGACCCGGCCTCGGTTGCGGGCGCGGCATATCTGCACAATGCGACTGACCACGGGGTCGCCGACCTGTTCCGACTTCCGGGTGACCTGCACGGCAGCATCTTCACGGGACAGCGGCGGACCGAGTTTCAGGAGTTCCTCAAGTCCCGTCTGGCGCCCGGAGTGAGCGGGGCCGGGTATGCCGACCGGTTGCTCAGCAGCCGCATCGCGCCATCGAGGCAGCTCCTTGCGGTGGCCGCTGAGGAAGTGCAGCAACGTGAGATGTTCGTACTCCTGGACGAGCAACGAGATGCCTACCAGTTCGTCCTGCACGCCGTCGAGCGAGCTCGGCGCTCAAACAGGAAGACCGCGGTGATCGTCTCGGGTGGGCCCGGGAGCGGCAAGAGTGTCATCGCGCTGTCACTGCTAGGTGAGCTGTCGCGTCAGGGACGGACTGTCCTGCACGCGACCGGCTCGCGGTCGTTCACTCACACCTTGCGCAAGGTGGCGGGCAAGCGAGCCCCCAAGGTGCAGAAGCTCTTTCAGTACTTCAACTCGTTCATGGCCTCGGAGCCCAACGAGCTGGATGCCCTCATCCTTGACGAGGCACATCGGATCCGTGAGACGTCTGTCTCCCGGTGGACACGAGCAGAGCATCGGACGGGCCGTCCGCAGGTCGACGAGCTCCTGGCGGCGGCACGGGTGCCTGTGTTCCTGCTCGACGAGTTCCAGGTCGTCCGCCCTGGCGAACAAGGCACGGTGGACGAGATCGAGAAGTACGCAGGAGCCGCCGGCATCGAGGTCGAGAAGATCGACCTTGATGCTCAGTTCCGATGCGGTGGCTCGGAGGCGTTCGTCACGTGGACCAAACGCCTACTCGGCCTGGAAGCCGGAGGGCCGACGGAGTGGATTGGTGACCCACACTTCGACGTGACGGTCGCCACCGACGCCTATGAGCTGGAGCACCACCTGGCGAGCAAGCTGGGCGACGGATACGGCGCCCGCATCGCGGCTGGATACTGCTGGCCGTGGAGCGACCCCCGCGTGGACGGCACCCTGGTTCGGGATGTGCAGATCGATGGGTGGTCGAGACCCTGGAACTTGAAGGGCGACCGTTCCGTCGGTGGAGCCCCGGCGGCCGCGCTGTGGGCGACCGACCCCGCAGGTTTCGACCAGGTGGGCTGCGTCTATACGGCTCAGGGATTCGAGTATGACTACGCCGGGGTCATCATCGGACCAGACCTGGTCTGGCGTGATGATCGGTGGGTCAGCGTGAGATCGGCGAATCGGGACCCTGACTTCCGCAACCGGACGCGAGTCAGCGACGCGGACTTCGACCTCCTCGTTCGCAACGTCTACAAGGTCTTGCTCACCCGCGGGATGCGAGGTGTCCAGATCCTCTCGACTGACGAACAGACCCAGCACTTCCTTCGTCGACTTGTCCAGGGCGCTCGAGTACCCCACTGAGGGGCCAAGAGGTCCACCTGGGCGTGGACGAGCTGTTCCAGCGCGAGGTGACCACCGCTGGGAACCCGAGGCCAACCTCGGTCCCGCCCCCGATAACGGAGCGTCACTTCGCCCAGTTAGACGCAGTGTCTTGGCGGGGCCTTGAGATCCATCAGCGGGGGACCCAGTTCTGTCGGTGTGGTCACCTAGGGTGGTTTGCCCAACCAACAGCAGGGGGACGAGAGATGTTCGACCGAGACGTTGACTACCCGACGGCCGTCGCCAGTTACGACACCGCCGGAGTGCGTGACGCCATCGCCTGGTGTAGCGGGCACATGGAGAAGGGCGACACGCTGACGGTGTGGACCAGCCTGAAGTCCAACCTCCGCAACAGCAAGACCCTGGAGCAGTTCGTCAACCAACACAGCGATGTCGAGCACGTCACCGGGCGAGGTGGCGCGTTCCTGAGCGGGCCGGGCCCGGTGCTGATGGCCTGGGGCGACATGGACGACATCGGCGAGCTGGTTGGCAATGGCGGGAGCTACATCGGCGCGCTGTGCGTCATCACCTCGGACGAGAAGCGGCTGCGCCCGTGGGTGACGGCGGTTCGCCCGCAGGTCCTCGGTGATGGCTCGGCATGGGAGGACCTCGTTCCGGAACCCGCCGCGATCGTGGTCGAGGCGTTGAAGAGCATGACCCTGACCATCAACCACAACAACACCATCTCGGCCGGCTTCGAGAAGGACCAGGTGGTCAGCCTCCTGCTCGCGCTGAAGGACGCGCGTATCCCCATGGGCAGTGAGGCCATGCAGGGCTGGGCACTCGCCAACGGATGGTCGGGCAAGAACCCAGCGCGACTGGCCAAGTACGTGGATGACATCAACGCAGGTAAGCGCCCGCAGTGCAGTCGGGTCCTGCGCTCGGACTACATCGACACCCTGCGCCGCCGAGCCGCTGGCCAAGACGTCGACGAGTAGCACCGACGCTCGTTTCGCCAGACACGGTCCTACCGAGTGCAGCGCAGAGTGCCTGAGCTGTCTGTACCGACCGCGACAATGGAAGGGTGACCAACCCGCCGGATGCCGAGAAGTTCATCCACTTCCAGCTCGAGCAAATGTCGTCTCGAAACGAGCACCACCGCTTCGAGGAGATTTGCTTCAGGGTCGCGCGGCGCCGCATCAGCAACAACATCAAGCTCGCGACGGGACCGGTCAGCGCGGGCGGCGACCAGGGCCGCGACGTCGAGTCGTTCGTGACGTGGCTGCCCGAGCAGCAGCCCCACGCGAAGGGCTTCATCGGACGGGCTAGCGCAAAGCCTGTGGTCGTTGCCTGCACTCTGCAGAAGGACGGGCTGCGCACGAAGGTCAAGGACGCCTGGCCAAGATCTGCGGCGGCGGCGGCGTGCCTGTCGAGTATGTCGCCTTCTACTCGGTGGTCCCGATCCCGGCAGCCAAGCTGCACGAGCTCGAGCAATGGGCCCGCGACACCTACGACCTGCCGCTGGAGATCTTCGCGACGAGAACCCCAACCTCCACCGATGATCACCATGACCGGGCGGTACCCCGACCAGGCAGACAATGGCCTTCGGGAGTCGGGCTGGAGTCAGTCCTCGACCGCAACGAGGTCAACCCAGATGGTCTCCAACCCGGTAGGGACGACTGCGTCGGTAGACACGATCAGGCGGGTCCGCACGCTCGGGGCAGGAACCACCAGCATCCCGTCCGCGTCTCCAATCGACACCGTCTCCTGCGGCGTCGAGATGACGACGTCGCACAGCACATCCCGCCCCGTCGCTTCTGCTTCAACCAGGGAACGTAGGTGGATCGTTGCTGTTGCCCAGTCCCAGTCCCCCTCGAACTCGTCACCCTCGATGTCCTGGGCATGCCGCACGCACAGCGTGACCACGTCGCCGGCGGTTGACACGGCGTGCCCATTGAACTCTGTGGGCACCTCCGCCAGCGGATCGCCCAGTACTGCGATTCCCCAATGCCATGGTCGCGTCAGCGTTATCTCAGCCAGCGGTTGCATCTGCCCGAGCGTAGTTCGTAGCGGCGCCCCGAGTGCGCTCCCACCGGTTTGAGAGGGCGCCGTGTCCTCGCAGCACACCCAGAGCAGCTCGACGCGGAGGCCGGCGAGACGGTTTGGTCATGCAGCTCATGGTGCCGGCCGACCGCCCGAGTTCAATGGGCCGCGTCAAAGCTCGGGTCTGCCGCGATGAGCGCGTTGACGACCTGCGTCACTCCGCCGCCAAGGCCTCGTCGTCGGAGGCCTAGGCCCGGAGTCATGCGTCCCTATGGGAGGTCGGCTGCTGCTGCGTGTAGCAGTCGCTCGAAGGTGAGGGTGAGGTCGGTGGCTCCATCGGTTCGGCGCAGGGTGTGGAGGGTGCGGTGCGCGGCGCGGTGTTGGACGGGTCGGTGGGCGATCCCGGGCCCTGTGCGGCGTGCCATGCGTGAGACCAGGGCGATGCCGTAGCCGGTGGCGACGAGTGCTTGGGCGACGTCGTAGGACTCGGTCTCGAAGCGGATCCGTGGCTCGAAGCCGGCCTCGCGGGTGATCCGGTCGAACTGCACTCGTGCCGCCGAGCCACCGCGGATGACTACCCACGACTCCTCGGCCAGGGAGGACAGCGGGAGCGGGCGGGCGCTCCCGGCGAGCCGGTGGTCATCGGCGAAGGCGACAACCATCGGGTCCTTCAGGATGCGGGTCAGGGTCAGCCCTGCGGGGGCGACGGGTGGGACGTCCCAGGAGGCCAAGACGGCGAGGTCGAGGTCGCCCCGGGCCACCAGGTTGAGCGCGTCGCTGGACTGGATGTCGGTGACCGACAGGTCTATCTCGGCGTGCCGGTGGCGCAGCGCGGTCATCGCTGGTGGCAGCAGGTGCAGTGCCGCGGCCTGGAACGCACCCACGCGCAGGCGCGCCACCAGGCCTTGGCGGTAGGCGGGGAAGGATGCCAGCGCGTCCTCTACTTCGCGCTGGACCCGGGCCCCGTGCACGGCCAGGGCCGCACCCGCTTGGGTGAGGCTCGCGCCTCGAGGACCGCGCTGCACCAGGCGTGCACCCCAGAACAGCTCGGCGCGGGCCAGGCGTTGGGAGACGGCCGGCGGGGTCAGTCCCAGGACGTCACCGGCCGCAGCGAGTGTTCCGTGCTCACCGATAGCCGTCAGCAGCAGCAGCTGGTCTGCCTGGTCTGTCTTCATAATCCTTCATACCACTGGCACTGGCATTACTTCTCGAAACGCACGCAGACCTTCACAGTGGAAGTGACCCCAAGGAGGACAAAGTGCTCGTTCGATTCGTGGCCACCACTTGGCTACTGGCGATGCTCCCCGGCGTGGGCCAGGCCCTCATGCTCAGGCAGACCATGACCGAAGGTCCGCGCATCGCTGTGGCGACCATCCTAGGGACCTCAACCGGGCTGGTCATCTGGTCCCTCGCGGCCGGTACGGGTCTGTCCGCAGCCGTCTTGGCCGACCCCGCCATTTACCGGGCCCTCCTCGTTGCCGGTGGCGTCGTCCTCGCCGGGATCGGCGGGCGAACACTGTGGGCAGCGGCACGCGACCGGGGCCACGCCGAGCAGGCGTCCCCGCAACGGCGTGGCAGCAGACGCGCGGCCTACCTCGCCGGCATCGCAACCAACATGTCGAACCCGAAGGCCGGCATTTTCGCGATCACCCTGCTGCCCGCGTTCGCCGGGGTCGGCGGCTTCCTACCCACGATCAGCCTCGGCCTGATCTGGTCCGCGGTGACCGCCTCCTGGTACCTGCTCTTCGTCCTACTCGTATCGCGGGGCCGCACCTTCATCACCCGACCCGGCGCCCAAAGGGCACTCGGCTGCGTCAGCGGGATTGTCCTGATGGCCGTCGGCGCAGCAGTCGCGTTTGGCCTATGAGTGCCGGACACGCGGTCACCTCTCCTACCGCACGGAGCACCTGTATGTGGGTCACAACGCCGCCTGTGCCCGCAACCCCTGACTCGTTCATGGCTAGGCGTGGGCGGCTCTTCTACCATCAGAACGCGCGCATCTGCCGCGATGCGGCACCCGCCGTGGAGTTCACCCCGAAGGGTACCTGCCCCACCTCAGCGGTGAAGAATTTTGAGCTTCTCGTCCGTAAGGCTGCTGATCAAGTCGTCTGGCAGCGGTTCGTCGATCGGAAAGTGGAGCGAGCTCTTCGTGCACTCGTATTCCTGGAGGCGGTCGCCGAGCACCGCGAGCACTTCGCCACTGTGTGGCAGCTAGGCGAGATGGTTATTGAATGCCGCGAAGCCTGCGACCACCTTCCCGTCGACCCGGAAGGCGGGCATGCCGTAAGAGATACCTTCCTCGGCGCCCGGGATGACAGCCAGGATCGATCGGCGTAGCGCTTCGAGTGTGCTCCGTCTCGGCTCCTCAAGCCCGGTCAGGTAGGGGTCTACCTCGTCAGCTGTCGTGGCCAACAGTCTCCTCGGTCCACCGGATTTGGCACGAGTCGGACGGTGAGTAGGTGCCTCTCCGCCGCTTGTGAGGCCACCGTCCTTCGAGGAGACCACAGAGAGGCGACTCCGGACCCCGAGTCGCTTCCTCAGCCTGCTGGCGGGGTGCGGCGGCGCTACGGTTCCGGCTCGTGTGTCAGTCCAAACAGCCAGGATGTGTCCATGACTTGGGTTGAGATCGCATGGGGCGTCTCCGTCGCCGTTCTCTCGGCGGGCCTCTCATGGGGCGTCGCTCGTCGAACGATGAGGGCACAGGTTGCCTCGAACGCGCATATGGCGTCCGTAAACGCGCTTCTTCCTGCCCTCGTGCATTTGCGAGCCTTACTGCATGAGTCAACCGTGAAGAGGCATGAGCCAGGGGAAATCGCGGCTGCTGTCACAGCCTTCGAGGAGCTCTGCATGCAGCATGAACTGGCTCTTCCGTCAAGCGTCTCCAGTGTTCGCCGGAACGTTCGAGCCGCGGTCGGGAACTACTTTGGCGGGCCGTCCCTGGCGGCTATAGATGCCGAAATGGCGGAATACCCTATTAGCGAGTTCGACCCTTACTGGCAAGACATTTCACAGAGCTACGTCGAGTACGTCATGGCACAGCTTCAGCTCAGCGTCGTGAGACCGGGCGGAGAACGGATGCGGTACTTCCATGAATGGCGCAAGGACGAGGACCGGCTCCCCCGTTGAGGTGCCCGGTGGCGGCGATCCCATGCGCCGACCAGTTCATCAACGTCGTCGTCCACCGCCCGTCGTGTCGCCGCTAGCCGGCGTCTCCAAGGTGCCCCACTCCGCCGCGAGGGCGCTCCTCACGTGACACGCGGGCGCGGCACGAGCATGCCGGCGGACGTCTGGTGACATGGGGTCTTGGGTCGGTCGCTCCTCATTGCCCACGCGTCGGCCCAACAACGGGCCCGAGTCGTTGTCGAGACCCCAAAACGGGCGCAAGTGCCCACGCCCGACGGTACGGTCAGCCCTGTCACACCAGCACCAGCGCAGGGGGAACGACATGGCCGAGCAGTCCTGGCAGCAAGCACGCCTCATCCCGACGTCCGGGATCAGCGGGGCCGACGAGCAGGAGCGGCGGGCAACCTCCGCACTGCTTGCCGTTCTCGGCGCTGTTCGCGAGTACGGCAGGGCGCTGTTGAAGCCGCTTGGTGCGTCCGCGGGCGCCATCGAGTGCTACATCGAGGTCCCGTTCCTGCTGGGTGATAAGAAGCTGTACCCCGATGGCCTCATCCGCGTCTCTCGCGGGACGAAGTCGTGGACGGCGCTGGTGGAGGTCAAGACAGGCAGCAACGAGCTTGCGGTCGAGCAGCTGGAGAACTACCTGGACATCGCCCGCGAGCAGGGATTCGATGCCGTCATTACCATCTCTAACGAGATCCCCGCCATCGCCGGGCAGCACCCCACCAAGGTCGACAAGCGCAAGCTCCGCAAGGTCGAGCTTCACCACCTGTCGTGGTCTCAGGTCCTGGCCGAGGCCGTCATGCAGAAGGAGTTCCGCGGCGTCGCTGATCCCGATCAGGCGTGGATTCTTGGGGAGCTCATTCGCTACCTCGAGCACGACCGGTCCGGTGCAATGGACATGGATGACATGGGCGAGTCCTGGACCGGCGTGCGCGACGCCGTCGCCGCCGGCACGCTGCGGCCCAGCGACAAGGGCATCGCTAGCGTCGTCGCACGGTTCGATGCGCTGCTGCGGTTCGCGAGCCTGAACCTCGGCAAGCGCCTGGGCACCGAGGTCGTGCCCGTCCTGAGCCGCAAGGAGCTGACCGACCCCACCCTGCAGGCCCAGGCCCTGACTCAGCAGCTGTGCGCAAACGGGCAGCTGTCCGGCGCCATCCGCATCCCGGACACGGTCGGACAGCTGGTCGTCACCGCAGATCTTCGCTCCGGCCGGGTGAGCTGTCACGTCGACCTCGACGCCCCCCGCGACGGACGCCCAACCACACGAGTGAACTGGCTCGTGCGGCAGCTGAAGAATGCTCCCGACAGTGCCCGTGTGGAGTGCTTCGTGGCGCACTCGCGGGGGTCGAGCGCCGCAGAGCTGCTGCGCACCGTGCGGGAAACTCCGGCGGTACTCGTAACCGACCCGGCCAAAGACATCCGCTCGTTTCGCGTTGCCACGTCAAGCACGCTCGGCACAAAGCGCGGCCGCGGCCGCGGTGCCTTCATCGATTCTGTCCTTGCCGCGGTCGACTCCTTCTACGCCGACGTCCTAGGGGATCTCAAAGCCTGGTCTGCCGCGCCGCCGAAGCTGCGTCAGCCGGCGCCAGCTGATGTTGAGGACGTGGAGGCAACCCGGCCGGCAAGCTTGGCGTCGACCGACTACTCCTCACAGGATGGACCGACCAACGATGCCGCCGACTCCACACGACCGCCAGTGTCGGCGACGGTCACCGCAGGCCATGTCGAGTCCATGCAGGCTGCGGGGCCAGAGCTCACCAACGAGGCCAAATACCCGGGCAGTGGCCAGACCGAAGCCGCCCATCGGGCCGAGGGCCTGACCGGGGAGGTCAGGGCATGACAGACGACAACGCGACCGCTCCTACGCCGATCGGCGACGACCTCCAAGACGTGACGATCGAGGTTGAGCTCACAGGCGAGCGTGCGCAGCGCGAGATCGACAACGCAGTCACTGGCCGCCGTCGACTTGCGCGCAAGTACGTCCTCCGGCTGCGCCGCCGCAACCCTGAGGCAACGCCCGCCGAGATCATCACGATGCTTCAGCGTCACTACATCACCGCGATCAGTGTTGCCGGTGCGGCAATCACCGTAGGGACCGTCGCCGCCGAGGTCGGAATCGCAATGATCCCCGGAGTTGGTGCCGCTGCCGCAGGCAGCAAGGCAGCGGCAAAGGAGGCTGGCAAGAAGGTCACAACAGTGGCGGCAAAGAAGACGATGAAGGCCGCAAGAAAGACAGCAACTCTGGGATTGGCGAAGACTGGAGCGCAGAGAGCCGCCGCCCTGCTACCCGCCGGTGACGCCCAGCTGCAGTTCGAGATCACGGCAATCTTCGCGCTGGCGGTCGCGGACATCCACGGGCTCGAGTACGACCAGCAGCAGGCGCATGCGCTGGTGTACGGACTGTCGAATGGACGAGTCAGCCAGAAGCAGATCGCCACCATGGCGACGGATCTGGCCGAGCCATCCAATACGGAAGTCGGCAACGCTAGCCAGTCAGTCACCGGCGGACGGAACGACTGGTCCCACTGGGCGAACACGCTCGCGGACTCGCTGCCTGGCGGCGCCGCACAAACCCTGGTGAAGGGCGTACAAACAGGGATTCTCGACGATGTGCGAGCCGGACTTGGTGACAAGCAGCAAGCCGCAGTTGACTACGGTGTTGGCGCGCTTGTAAGTGGGGCCACCAGATTCGTCTTCGGCCGCGAGGTCGTTGAGGCTTCCCTCACGGCGTTTGCGGAGGCGCCGGAGTCATTTCCCGACTACCTCGATGTCCCCGTCAGACCCGAAAAGCTCGACGATGAATCCAGCCGGGGGCTGGAGGCCCTTGAGAACGCCGCAAAGGCCGTCGGCGTCCGCGTTAACACTGGAGCAGCAGCTGTGGGCGCAGGCGTCACGACGAGTGCTGGCGCCGTGACCCGTCCATTCCGCAGTGTCGACCTCGACGGCGACGGTGTGCCGGACGAGCCTCAGGCCCTAACAGCCGCCAAGGGCCTCGGAAACGCGATCACATCCTCGTTCAAACACAGGCACAAGACACGTCGCCAGCGCAAACCGGTGACTCCGCCGGACATCGTCGACGCCAACACGGAGTGACCGGGATGCGTCGGCCGACACCACGGCCTGGACCACATAGTCCGCCGACCCCCGCCAGCAATCTGACCCCAGGAGGTCCAGAGACTTGGGCCGTGGCAGGGCGTTGCCGAGCCCAACCTCCCATCGTCTTGCCGTCGCGAGCTGGGCGGGGGATGTGCACTCAGCGCCGATGTGTGGTCGCACGTCGAGGCTGAGTCGCCATGACAGAAATTGGGGATTTGCGCCCTTAGTCTCGGTCGTCCCCATTACGCTTGGCGGCCATGGAGATGGTGGTGTTCTTGGCCCTGCTGGCGGCCTACCCGATTTACCGAGTGGTGCGGCACATCCGCAAGGAGCGCTACTTCGCCAGCGAAGAGTTCCTGGCCCACAAGGCTGAGATCGCCGCCGTGGTTGCGGAGCACAACGAGATCACCGAATACACATCGGAGATCCGTAGCGGCGGGTCGTTCGGTCTCGGAGCGTCGTCAACCGGCGCTCACGCGAACCTGGCTTCGTCCGAGAACACCAGCAACTGGAACTACAAGCGTGATCGGAACGTCGCGAACTATGCGGCACCGAACGTGCACAACTGTTCGCTGCAGGTCGTCCGGAACGCCGGTGCAGATCCGCTGAAGTACCTGATGAAGTACTTCAACATCAAGGCGACGGAGGACAACCTCGCGGAGGTGGAGACCCTCGGTGACGAGATCGCCAGGCTTGAGAATGCAGTGTCCAACCTTGCTGAGCGCGAGCAGGACATTGCCAAGTCCATCAACCCGCCCGCGTTCATCCTGAAGCACTACAAGCGCGAGTTCATGGGACGTGTCGGGGTCGAGCTCTCCCCGATCACTGTGCCCTATCCCGTGTACGCCTTCGAGTACGTCAGCGCGGGTGGCAACAGTGGGCAGCGCACTGCGATCACTCTGAACACCCAGACGATCGACGCTCTGGTAGAGACGCTCTCTGAGAAGATCCGCTGGAGGAAGAGCGCCGCTGGGCAGCGTGCTCTGATGACCGCCAGGCTGCGGGACTACATCAAGACGCGCGACAGTCACACCTGCAAGCACTGCTCGGTTTCGATCCACGCAGAGCCTCACCTCCTCCTGGAGGTGGACCACATCATCCCCGTCTCTAGGGGTGGTCTCTCCGCAGAGGAGAATTTGCAGACGCTGTGCTGGCGCTGCAACCGAACCAAGTCGAACAAGCTGGTTGCATCATGACCAGCGGTCGCGATCTAGCGATCCAAGGCTAGGGGGTCACGGGCTCGGCCCATCGCGATGGCGCTGGCGCGCAGCCGGCCTTGAGGGCGGACTCACGAGTGCGGAACTGCCAATGCGAACTGACATCGGCATTCTGCGCCGGTGCGTCATACCGCCGCGAGTGATTCGGACGCCGAACCCCTTGCCCGTCGCTCGGCTAGGCCACGCACCCTATTGTCAGCCCTGGCCGGGGCCAAATCACTCAGCACGCTGACCCGTCCGCTGTGAGGAGCATCAGGGACAGCGGAAATGCTGAAGGGCGCTCCGAGGATCTCGGAGCGCCCTTCGCTTGCCATGTCTTCCTGAT